>CBDCQW010000003.1:0-3448400 GCA_965220785.1 Dehalococcoidia bacterium | reverse complement strand
ATCGCGAGGTAGGCGCCCGCCAGGTAGCGCCGCTGCCTCCAAGCGTACGCGGTCAGCCGCAGGAGGACTCTCATAGACTCACGGCCCTGTCGGCAGCCGGCGCAGACCGCTCCATCTCCCGCCTTGCGGCGGCCCTGATGAATATGTCGAGCGCAGGCACTACCGCCTCCAGCTCGTCCAGGGTCAGAGCGTCGGCCAGGGCGAGACGCCGCTCCCTGCTCACCTGCCAGAAGCGCTCCACGGCTCTCTTGCCCTCGTCGGTGAGCCGGCAGGCGACGACGCGCCTGTCCGAAGGGTCCTCGACGCGCTCGACCAGCCCCTTCTTGACGAGCCGGTCCATCATGCTCGTGACGGACGGCAGCCCCCGTCCCAGATGCTCGGAGAGTACTCCCATGCGCGTTGGCCCCTGCCTGTGGAGCAGGGACATCGTTCTGGCCTGGGGCATCGTCAGCTCCAGGTCCTGCCAACCGCCCAGAGCGCGCGGCCGCATATGGAACCACATGCGCTCCATCAGCTCGACCAGCCTCTCTGAGAGTTGTTGTCTGTCCTGTTCCAACGTTTGCCTCTAATTATTCGTGCCACGCGAACTATATTAGCGAGGCGAAGGTTTCTTGTCAACCCCCGTATTTCCGGTAAAGGAACGTCTGAACTGTGATTCGTGGGATTTGGTGATTGGGATGATTGGGGCGGAGCATGAGTAGGTGAGCTCCAGCCGCGAGCATGACAGAAGGCCAAGGAAACCTCTGAATAAGTTTGCCAAGACAAGCCGCTTCGAATACAACCGCCTCGGCGTCAGTGGGCTTGTTCAGACCATTCCTAAATTGTCCTATCGGCGACGCCGCCCGGTCGAGCAGATCCCACGAAGTCTGAACAGTTACTATTTCCGCTACCTGCTCGACTTGAGACCTTGGCGTAACTCCTCTTACGTAACGGTGGGTGCGCCGCCGTCCGTCGTTCCCGTGGAGACGGGAACCCATCCCCCCACCCCTGGATTCCCGCCTGCGCGAGAATGACGGTTACGCAAGGGCATGCTCGACTTGGCCGGCTGGGCCCGGAGCGAGGCCGGCCGGCGATCAAGCTCCATCTCTCGTGGTGACAGAGTGCAGGCGGGCGTAGAGGCCGTCGAGGGCCATAAGCTCATCGTGACTGCCCTCCTCGACCTTCCGGCCGTCCTCCATCACCACGATCTTGTCCGCGTTCCGCACCGTAGACAGACGGTGCGCTATCACCAGCGCCGTCCGGTCGCGCAATAGCTCGCCCAGCGCCCGCTGGATCTGAAGCTCCGTTTGGGTGTCTATGTTCGCCGTCGCCTCGTCCAGGATCAGCACACGTGGGTCGGCGACCAGCGCTCGCGCAAAGCTGATCAGCTGGCGCTGGCCCACGCTCAGGTTTCCGCCCCGTTCCTGAAGCTCCGTATCGTACCCATCCGACAGGCGCTCGATGAAATCGTGCGCCCCAACCGCGCGCGCCGCCGACTCCACAGCCTCTTCCGTCGCGTCCACCCGGTTGTAGCGGATGTTCTCACGCACCGTCCCGCTGAACAGGTACGGCTCTTGCAGCACCACACTCATCTGGCGGCCCAGGGTGTCCTGGGCCAGGTCGCGAATATCATGGCCGTCCACCGTGATCCGGCCCTGGGTCACGTCGTAGAACCGGAGCAGCAGCGACACCAGGGTCGTTTTGCCCGCCCCGGTTGGGCCGACCAGCGCGACTGTCTGACCCGCCCTGACCTCGAGGTCGACGCCGCGCAGCACCGGCACGTCTGAGTCGTAGGCGAAGCCGACTCCCTCGTAGCGGACATCGCCGCGCAGGCGGTGCAGGCGCACGGAATCGGGCCTGTCCCGGACCGCCGGCTCGATGTCGAGTATCTCGAAGATGCGGGCTACGGAGACGACGCTGCTCTGGACCTGGCCGAAGTCTCGGGTGAGCCGCTCCATCGGCTCGAAGAACCGCTGCAGGTAGAGGGCGAAGGCGACGACCACGCCCGCCTCCAGAGAGCCGTCGAGCACCATGCTCCCGCCGAAGAAGACGACCAGCGCGAGGCCGATAGCGTTGAGCGCCTCGACCGATGGAAAGAGCGCGGCCGAGAACTTCGTCGCCTTCAGGTTGGCGCCCAGGTTTTCGCGGTTGGCCTCGTCGAAGCTTTCGACGTTGGCCTTCTCGCGGTTGAGGCTCTGGATCACGCGAACGGCCGTGAGGCCCTCCTGGAGCTGGGCGTTGACGTCGGCCACGGCCTGCCGGGCGCGCTCGAAGGAGATGCGGGCGTAGCGCTGCCAGAACGTCAGCAGCGGTATGACGATGGCGACGCAGCCCAGGGTTATCAGCGCGAGACGCACGCTCATGGCGAACATCGCGGCGGTCACTCCGACGAGGCCGATGACGTGGGCCACCGAGACGATCGTGATGTCCAGCAGCTCCTGGAGCTGCTGGATGTCGTTCTGCACGCGGGACATCACCCGCCCCACCTGGTTGCGGTCGTAGAAGCGCATGGAGAGCCGGGTCAGGTGCGCGAACAGGTCCGTCCTCAGCGCGTAGAGCACCCGCTGGCCCAGCACCACCAGGCTCCGGTGGTAGACGAAGTCGCTCGCGTAGTGGACGATGACGACCGCACCGAAGACCAGGGCCAGGGAGTCGAGCCCGGCCAGGTCCGCATCCTCCGTGACGATGTAACCGTCGATGATGAGCTTGATGAACCAGGGAATTGCGACCAGCGTCGCCGTGAAGACGGCCATCGTGCCGAAGACGATCGCGATCCTGATCCTGTGCACGCGAAGATAGCGCAGCACCCGCCAGATCGTGCCGAGGGCACGCAGACCGGTGCGCTGCTCGTCATCGAGCAGCGCTCCTTCCGTTTTCCGCGGACTCGCGTCTGCGGTCGACATCACTCCTCCTCTCGAACGGCCCGGTACGCCTCGTCAAGCGACCCGGCCTGCCCCGGCGCAAGCTGCAGATCGTGGATGCGGCGATAGTGCCCGCCCATAGCCAGCAGATCGTCGTGCGTCCCGCGCTCGACGATCCGGCCGCGCTCCAGGACGAGAATCCTGTCGGCGTTCCGGATGGTGGAGAGGCGATGCGCGATGACGAAGGTCGTGCGCCCCTTGACCACCTCGGTCAGCGCCTTCTGGATCTGGTACTCGGTCCCGACGTCGACGCTGGAGGTCGAGTCGTCCAGGATCAGGATGGGCGGGTCGAGCAGCACGGTCCGGGCTATGGCGAGACGCTGCCGCTGGCCGCCCGACAGCGTGATACCCCGCTCGCCAACCCACGTCTCGTAGCCGTCCGGCAGCCCGACGATGAAGTCGTGAAGTTGGGCGACCCGGGCCGCCCGTGCGATCTCGTCCATGGACGGGTCGTCGGCGCCGTAGGCGATGTTGTCCCGGATCGTCGCGGCGAAGGCGAAGGGGTCCTGCAGGACGATGCCTACGTTGCGCCGCAGGGAATCGAGAGTGGCGTCTCTTACGTCGACGCCGTCCATCAGGACTCGCCCGGCGGAGGCGTCGTAGAACCTCGGGATCATGTGCACGATGGTGCTCTTGCCGGAGCCGGGAGCGCCCAGCAGCGCCACCAGCTCGCCGGGCCGTGCCTCGAAGTCGACCTCGTGAACGGCCGGCGCATCCGCGCCGTAGGCGAGAGAGACGCGCTCGAACCTGACGTGGCCGCGAGCCTGAGGGAGCGCCACGGCGTCGTCACGCTCCGCCACCGGCGACTCCGCGTCGAGGACATCGACGAGCCGCCGCCCGGCCGCCATGCCTCGCGTGAACGAGGTGACCATGAACCCGGCCCAGAAGATCTGTCCCCCGAGGACGCCCATGTAGAGCACGAAGGCCGCGGCGTCGCCGGCGCTGAGGCGCCCTGCGGCGACCTCGCGCGCACCGATCCAGAGGACGGTGACGATCGCGGCGTTGACTATCAGGCCGGAAAGCGCCTTGCGCGAGTTGGATATGAGCCCCGCGACGGTCAAGAGCTCGCGGACCGACGCCGCGCGGGCCGCGAACTTTCTCTGCTCGAAACGGGCGGCCGCAAATCCCTTGACCACACGCATGCCGACCAGCGCCTCCTGGACCACCCGGGTCATCTGGCCGGTCTCATCCTGGGCCGCGGTCCACGTCCGGTACATTCCCGGGACGACCGCAAAGCTGCGCCACAGCGCGACGGCCGCGAAGGCGCCGCACACGAGACCGAGCTTCCAGCTCATCAGCATCATCAGCACGATGACCCCGGAGACGAAGGCGGCCAGGTACGCCGCATGCGCGAAGCTCCACGAGAGCTGTTTCACCGCTTCTACGTCGGAGGTGGCGCGGGACATGAGGTCGCCGGTCTGCTGACGGTCGTGAAAGCCGAAGCTGAGGCTCTGGACCCTCTTGTAGAAGTCGTTGCGCAGGTCGAAGGCGACCCGATGGTGGACCATCTCGAGCAGGTATCCCTCGAGATAGCCGAACAGGGCGCTGAGCACGCCGATCCCGACGATCGCCAAGGCCAGCAGGAGCAGCCGGCTTTGCAGTCCGCTGGCCACGGCCTCGTCTATGGCCGTCCCCAGCAGTCTCGGCACCAACATGAACGTCAGCGAATAGAGTATCACCGCGGCGTATCCGCCGGTGAGCGGCAGCTTGTGCCGCAGACCGTATCCGGCCATTCGGAGCAGTACCGTCATATCGTTTCCATCCGTTCGCAGGGCAAAAGAAAAGGCCTCCCGATTCGGGAGGCCCTCATGGAAGACGCGTCAGCGGTCTGTCGCGCCTAATACCTCCCCAGTCCGCCGCAAGCGCGGCGGAAGGCGGTCAACATCGTGGACATGTTGTCGGCGCGGTGTCTCATTGTCGTGGGTAGTTTCGTGCGTGTCTCGGGGTTTGGTCTGGAGTGCGCGGAGCTTAGCATGCCGGCAGGCCGGGCTGCAACGCCAGGTCGCGCGTCAGTCGGCCTTCAGGGGGAGTTTGGAGAGTACGTCGGGGTTGACGAGGTTGAGCGGCATTCGGCCGGTCAGCACGCGCGCCACCTCCTGGCCGCATCTGACCGGGACGGAAGAGATGGCGGGGTCGGAGAAGTACGCGGTGTGGGGCGTCAGGACCACGTTGTCGAGCTTCATCAGCGGGTCGTCGGGGCCGGGCGGCTCGAACTCCTGGACGTCAAGTCCGGCGCCCTCGATCCAGCCCTCGGTAAGCGCCCGCACCAGCGCCGCGTGCTCGACGATAGGTCCGCGGGCGGTGTTGACCAGGTACGCCGTCGACTTCATCGCGCGGAAGGCCGCCTCGTCGAACAGGTGGAACGTCTCTTCCGTCCGCGGGCAGTGGACCGAGATGTAGTCGGACCGGGCCAGGAGCTCGTCGAAGCCGACCCGCTCGACGCCGTATTCGGCGAAGACCGAGTCGGGGACGTAGGGATCGACGGCGATGACGTCCATCTCGAACGCCGCGGCGCGGCCGGCGAACACGCGGCCGGTGTTGCCGAGGCCGACCAGGCCAACCGTCTCTCCGTGCAGGCTGCCGACGGGCGACGGGGTGATCGGCTCCCACTTGCCGCCCCGGATGTCGCGATCGAGGAGGAGGAGCCTGCGGTTGCAGGCCAGCATGAGCGCGAAGGCGTGGTTGGCGACCTCCTTGATCCAGAGGTCGGGGAGGTTGATCACCGCGATTCCCATCTCGGTGGCGGCGTCGACGTCCACGACGTCCACTCCGATGCCGGTCCTGAGTATGACCTTGCAGCGCTCGAGCGCCTCGAGCACCCGGCGGGGCATGGGCGACTCGCGGTCGATCACGCCGTCGGCGTCGCGGGCGGCTTCGAGCACCTCGTCGGGGTCGTCGGTATACGGCGCGACTACGTGACGCGCTCCGACGCGTTCGAGCTCGATCCGTTCGGGCTCCATCGTGTCGCGTGGGTGTACGCCGATGCGGACGACGGTGTATTTGAACTCTGGCATGGCTGTCATGGTGGAGGCGGCGGCCGGGGCGGAATTCTAGGGCACGTCCGAGTCGGGTGTCAAAGCCAGCACGGGATATATCGCCGCGAGCGCGGCCACGTACAGCGCGGCAGAGATGGCGACGGCCCACGTGAATCCCAGCGCCATGGCCACGAACACGACCAGCACCGCGCCCAGCACGGACGCGGCGCCGTTGATTCCCCACGCCCACGGCACGAGGTGGCGGGAGACGCGGGCGACGACGGCGAGGCCTGTGGGCAGCGGCATGCCCATGAGCACGCCGGGGACCGCCATCATGCACCCCGTGACGGCTACGCGGGTTCCGAGGGACGCGCCCAGGAGCGCGTCGAACAGCGGCGATTGGACCAGCAGCAGCAAGACGATCGCGGCGGGCGCGCCGAGCAGGCCGACAGCGAGCCTGGCGGTAGCCCGGAACGGGAGCCTCGAGGACGCGTACGAGCCTATCCCGGCGAACACGAGCAGGGAGCCGAGCACGACGGGAATCGAGTACCCGGGGTGGCCGAGGAAGAGGACGAATCGCTGCATCATGCTGATCTCGACGAACATGAACGCCACGCCTATCAGGCCGAAGTAGGCGGCCGGTGACCACCAGCGGTCGACGCGAAGCCCGCGCCGCCTGAACAGCGCGAGGGGGCCCAGGATCAGCACGGCGGACAGCGCCGCTCCCACGCCGAGCATGCTGCCGAGCACGGTGATGGCCACCGGCCGGTTGACGCCCCTCAGCGACTCGTCCAACTCGCCGAAGTCGTCGAGGAAGCGGGACCACCTGTAGTACTCGAAGAAGAACGGCCGGTCGTCGTAGACCGGCGCGACGTTGTAGGGGTAGGCGTCGAGGAACTCATCCTCCCGTCCGGCGGCGAAGGCGGCGAGCATCTCGGCGTAGGCCGAGTTCGTTTCGACTCCCGGCGCCGCGAAGACGATGCCGTCCGCCTCCGCGGCCACCTCCTCGAGCGCGGCGACCTCGTCCGGCGTAAACGGAGAGCGTTTGACCAGCGACATGGCGAGCACGGGATTCAGGCTCATGACGGCGATGTGGTCGGCCGGCTCGGCCGCGCCCAGGTCGTCGAGGGCCCGGTAGGCGATGGCGACCACGCGCAGCGTCTCCCGCGCCGGGGTGAGCCGGAAGCGGGACACCGCCAGGATGCCGTCGTCTTCGAGATGGGAGAGCAGGTCCCGGAAGGCCTCCACGGTGTAGACGTAGTTCTCCGAGAGCACGTAAGCGCCGGAGGAGAGCCCGGCCCAGGTGACGACGCCTGTCATCTGAATCACGTCGTACTGCCGTCCGGAGCGCCGCACGAAGCTGCGGCCCTCGCCCACGACGGCCTCGGCCAGGGGAGACTGGTAGATGTGGCCGGCGAACTTGGCGTAGGTGTCGCGTCCGATCTCCAGCATGGCGGGATTGAGCTCGACGCCGGTGACGGACGCCGCGCCCATCTGGTGGGCGACGAATATCTCGTGGCCGCCGCCGGGGCCGATGATCAGCACGTCGGCTTCGGGCCTGAGCAGCATGGCCAACTCGTAGTTGGTCAGCGCGGCCAGATCCGGGCGGTCGACGCCGGCTCGGACGTCGGGCCTGCGGAAGACGTAGGTCTGCGCGTCGCCGTCGACGGTCGCCACCTTGATCGAGTCGCCGGACCAGCCGGGCAGGAAGGGGTGGACCGAGTCGTCGGCCTCGACGACGTCGATGCGCGAGATGGGCGTCCAGCGCGTCTCGACGATCCGGGCGCCGTCGAGCTCCATCGTCTCCGCGAGCGTCTTCGTTCCGGCGGGGCGGGCGGCCACCAGCTCGTCTGCCCAGGGCACGGCGGCCGCGAGAACGACTGCGACGGCCGCGGTCCCGGCGAGCAGCCGGCCGCGGTCCGAGCCGAGCGCGAAGACGACCCCCGCCGCGGCGAGCACGGCGGCCATCGCCAGGAGAGCGCGGGGAGCGCCCAGCGGCTCGATGAGGTAGTAGAAGAGGTAGCAGCCGAGCGCGGAGCCGGCGAGGTCGACGAAGTAGACTTTCCCGATGCGGTGCACCCAGACGGTGAATACTATCGCCAGCGCCAGTCCAGCGAACAGGAACGGCGCCACGAACACGGCGTAGTAGAGGGCAAGTGCGGCGTAGTCCCAGCCGGACAGGTCGAAGGTGTCCAGTCGGACGCGGGAGGCCAGCGCGAAGGCCGCCACCGTCGCCACGCCCGCCGCGGACGCGGACGCGGCGAGCCACGCCTCCCACCGTGGCAGTATCCGCTCGCTTCGGGCGGCGAGCAACGCGCCTCCGGCCCCGAGCCCGAGCAGCGCGGTGGATATGACCATGTATGCCAGGTGGTGCCACAGCATGAACGACAGCAGCCGCATCTGGAGCAGCTCGATGCACAGCACGGCGGCCGTCAGCAGGAAGAGGCCCGTATAGAGAAAGGCGGGTCTCATCGGGCTACACGGTCCGGGAGTGACGGACGGAGCCGACCGACCGCTGCGGGGCGCAGGTGCGGGTTAGTCAAGGCCCACGGGGTCGACGTCGACGACCCAGCCTCTCGGGAGCGTGGCGTCTTCGAGGAGGCGGCGCGGGGCTGGCCCGCGCAGGTGCAGCCGCCAGCGGTAGTGCCCCCGGACGCGCGCGGGGTATCCGGGCATGGGGCCGAGCACCTCGACGTCGGAGTGGCCCCACGCGTCGCGCTCCCGGCGCAGGCCCTCCGACAGGCGCAGCGCCTCACGCTCGCAGACGGCCTGGTTGGTGTGCGAGTACTCCAGGCGGACCAGCCGCGAGAACGGCGGGCTCCTCTGGTCCCCGCGGTGGGCGAGCTCCTGCTCGTAGTAGCTGGCGTAGTCCTGCTCGGCGGCGGCCTCGATGGCGTAGTTGTCCGGCTGAAAGGTCTGGATGACCACGCTGCCGCCGGCAGGCCCTCTACCGGCGCGGCCCGACACCTGGCAGAGGAGCTGGAACGCCCGCTCGGCGGCGCGGTGGTCCGGGAGGTGGAGCCCCACGTCGGCCAGGACGGCGCCGACGAGCGTCACGGATGGAAAGTGCAGGCCCTTCGCGATCATCTGGGTCCCCACCAGCACCCGGGCCTCGCCGGAGCGGAACTCTTCCAGCATCCTCTCGTAGCCCTTCGGGCCGCCTACCGAGTCACGGTCCCACCGCAGGACGCCGACCTCCGGATAGAGACCGCCGAGCTCGGCGACGACCGCCTGGGTGCCGATGCCGCGGTAGCTGAGGCGGTGACCGCCGCACCGGGGACAGGCGGACGGCGAGACGCGTCGGTAGCCGCAGTGGTGGCAGACCAGGCGAGACCTGTCCTCGTGGTAGGTCATGGCAAGGTCGCATCGCCGGCAGTCGACCGTTCGGCCGCAGCCGCGGCACTGCACGTAGGAGGCCGTACCGCGGCGGTTCAGGAACAGTATGGCCTGGTGTCCCTCCCGGAGGCAGGCGTCGAGCGCGGACTTCAGCGGGCGGCTGAAGATGCCGCTGTTTCCTTCCCTGAGCTCGCGGCGCATGTCGACGATCCGGGTGCTCGGGAGGGGCCGTTCCCCGGGCGCTCCGCCGTCGTCGCCGGGAGCGACGCGCCGGGGCAGGTGCAGCAGGCCCACGTCGCCGCGCCGCGCGCTATGGTACGAGACGACGTCGGGGGTGGCGCTGCCGAGCAGGACGACGGCATCGGTGAGCCCGGCCAGCGCGAAGGCGACGTCCCTGGCGTGGTACCGGGGGCTGGCGTTGTGGTCCTTGTACGTCCACTCGTGCTCCTCGTCGACGACGACCAGGCCCAGGTCCGGCTGCGGGGCGAATATGGCGCTGCGGGAGCCGATGACGAGGCCGTACTGTCCCTGGCGCACCTTCCACCACTGGTCGAACCGCTCCCCGGCCGACAGCCCGCTGTGGAGCACGGCGACCTGGCTTGGAAACCTGGAGGCGAAGCGCTCGATCGTTTGCCGGGTCAGCGCGATCTCGGGGACGAGCACGATGGCCCTTCGTCCGAGGGCAAGGCACCGCTGGACGGCGTCCAGGTAGACCTCCGTCTTGCCGCTCCCTGTGACGCCCTCCAGCAGGAAGGTCCGTGGCGAGACGGTCCGATCGTCAAGGGCGTGGCCGACGGCGAGCGCGGCCCTGCGCTGGGCCTCGGTGAGGACGACGGGCCGGGCCGCCGGGAATACGTCGCCCGCCAGGGGGTCGCGGTCTACGGGCACGGTCTCGCGCTCGATCCACCCCTTCTCCAGCAGCGCATTGACCGCGTACCCGTACTCCTTGCGAGCCTCGGGTTGAGGCATCGGCGTGCCGCGCGCGCGCAGGTATTCGAGGAGCGCGGTCTGGCGGGGAGCGCGGTCGGGCAGCGGCGGAAGGCGGTCGGGCGAGGAGACCGCCGCGTCGGCGAGCCTGACGAAGGTCAGGGTCTTGGGGGACACGCTGGCGCCCGCCCAGCGATGGGAACGGACGACCAGTTCCCGGTCGGCGAGCCGTGCCAGGGCCTGGCCGGCTCGGTCTCCCATCGCCCTGCTCGCCTGCTCCTCGGACACGAGGTCGCGGCCGTCCAGGTATTCCAACACCCTCCGCTGGAAGGGGGTGAGGTCGTCGAGCTGCCCGCACGCCACTTCGCCGACCGAGTAGTAGGTCCTGCGTCGGAGGCGGCCCCCCGGGGGGAGCATCGGCGCTGCGGCCTCGAAGAGCGAGCAGAGGTAGTAGGAGCTGACCCATCTCGCCAGACGAAGCTGGACGTCGGTGAGCGGGGGTATGGTCTCGGAGACGCTCAGGACGTCGCGGGTCTCGGGGACGGCGGGCGCGGCTGGCAACGAGAAGACTACGCCCTGGAGACGCTGCCGGCCGAACGGGACGCGGACCGAGCTGCCGGCCCGGGCGTCCAACGCGGGCGGGACGGAGTAGCTGAAGGTGCGCAGCGGGGCCACCGGGGCGTCTACCGCGACTTCGGCGAAGGTCATCGCCTTATCCGTCGGGAATGCGGCATACGGGCTACCGCAACTCAAACTAGCGGCCGACCGTTGGCCGCGGGATGGCGTCTACCGGGCGCGGCGGCGGTCTTCCTTGATCCTGGCCGCGCGTCCCGACCTGCCCCTGAGGTAGTACAGGCGGGCCCGGCGCACCGAGCCGTAACGGACCACGTCGACGGCTTCCACCGCCGGTGAGTTGGTCAGGAACGTCCGCTCGACACCGACTCCGTGGGCGACTCGGCGGACGGTGAAGGAGGCGCCGGGGCCCTTGCCCCTGCGCCGCATGACGACGCCCTCGAAGACCTGCGTCCGCACGCGGTCGCCTTCCTTGACTCTCGTGCTGGCGCGAACGGTATCGCCGGGACGGAAGTCGTCCACGTTGGGGTTGGATTCGATTTCGATCAGGTCGTGGGCATCCATGGTGTATCTGGCCTTGGAGTGTTGGGGACAGTCGCACGGCCGATCAAGTCCGCCGCAATACCGGTGAAGCCTGACCATTCTAGCCACTGGCGCAGCTTGGGCGCAAGGTCTATGGGCGCTCCCCGTGCGCTCCCCGACTGTCCAGATTCGATGAGGCGGACGGCCACAGGATTGCGCCGAGGCCGCTTTTTCGTGTGATCCGTGCCAAAGTGTTCCATTCTGTGCCGTTCGTATCTGGCGCGTGGAACACCCTGGGCGGAAAATGGAACACCGGTGTTCCACTCGCCCTATCTGGGGTGGAACAGGGCGGAACAAAATGGAACAGGGGTGTTCCACGAGGGGTTGGTGGGTGTTTGTCACGGGGACATAGTAGCACGGATGTGCTTCCGGCAACGCGGCCGGGGCCGGCGGATCAGGCCGCACGAACTGCGGCTGCCGCGTAGCCTAGAGGGGCCCGCCTATCGCACGGCATGATGGTGGCTGTATGCCGCGCGATGGCCGACGCGCACACCGTATGTCACGGCGTCCGGCCTCCGTTTGAGCAGTCGTCGCCTTCCGGCGCTCGGGACCGTCACGCTCGATGCAGTTCCGTGTCGCTCAGACACCACAGTGACACCCGCAATCGTCGGTCCTCCTCTTCCTCCTCCCAGAGGTTCACCTGGAAGCCCTGCGTCGTCCGGTCGGGCGGATAGCCCGCGGGAGGGGCGTGCGGACGGCGCTAGCGTTCGGACCGCAGCTCGCCGAGAAAGCGGCGGTCGTCGTCGGACAGGTCGGCGGTGTCGAGCAGGTCGGGCCGGCGTTCGAGGGTCCGGCGCAGGGCCTCGCGGCGGCGCCATCGCGCGATCTCGCCGTGGTCGCCGGAGAGAAGAACGTCGGGCACTCTCATGCCGCGGAACTCGGCGGGGCGCGTGTACTGCGGGTGCTGCAGAAGGCCGGTGGCGAACGAATCGTCCTGGGTCGACTCTATGGACCCGACGACGCCCTCGACGAGGCGGGCGACCGCCTCGATCAACACCATCGCGGCCAGCTCGCCGCCTCCGAGGACGTAGTCGCCGATGCTGATCTCGTCGGTGGCGAGATGGCGCCGCACCCGCTCGTCGAACCCCTCGTAGCGGCCGCAGACGAGCACGAGGTCGTCGTTCCCCGACAGCTCCTCGACGACCGGCTGGGTCAGCCTCCGGCCCTGGGGCGACATGAGAACGACGGGAACGCCGTCGTCCAGATCGGCGGAGGCGCGGACGGCCCCGACGGCCTCGAACAGGGGTTCCGGCTTCATGAGCATCCCCGGTCCGCCTCCGAAGGTGTAGTCGTCTACCGTCCTGTGACGGTCGTGGGCATGGTCGCGGATGTTGACGAGGCTTATGCCGATGGCGCCGCTCCTCCGCGCCCGTGCGGCTATACCGTGGTCGAACGGGCCGGAGAACATCTCTGGAAAGAGGGTCAGGACGTGGAAACGCATCTCTGCCTGCTCGGAGCGAAGGCGGCCGCGTCGTAGGCCTAGCGGGGCGGGTGGCCGCGGCGCCCCTGGAGCATCTCGAGGCCGTGGGGAATGGCGTCGATGGCGACCTCCAGCGTCTCGCGGACGCCCTTGGGGCTGCCCGGCAGGTTTACTATCAGGCATCCGGCGCGCACGCCCGCGGCGGAGCGGCTCAGCATCGCCAGCGGCGTTACGCGCAGCGTCTCCGTCCGCATCGCCTCGGCGATCCCGGGGACCTCGAACTCGATCACGTCGCGGGTCGCCTCGGGGGTGACGTCGCGGGGGCCCAGGCCTGTTCCGCCGGTGGTGACGATGACGTCGACGGCGCCGCCGTCGCACCAGTCGGCGAGCCTGGCGGCGATCAGGTCTCTCTCGTCGGGGACGATGTCTCGAAGCACGAGCCCGAAGCCGGCCGCCATCATCATCTCCACGATCGCGTCGCCGCTCGTATCGGCGCGCTCTCCTTTGGCGCCGGCGTCGCTGACTGTGAGGACCGCCAGCTTGAATGATCGATTTTCTTCAGGCAAGAGGCTTTCTCGAAAAAGTCTTAAATTAGTACAGAAAAACCCTTGCGGCTTCAACGGGCTGTTTGGGACACTGCGCCGTACCTGGGCCTGAAAACCCTGAATCAGCCGCTTGGTCACAAGTTTAGCACGGCGCGTTCTCAGGCCCATGAGCGCCCGAGGGGGCGGAGGACGGTGCAGCCGGAGAGGGTGATACGCCATACACCAGTGCTCCTCGAGGAGGTCATAGACTCTCTCGGCGTCAGGGCTGGCGGGGCGTACATCGACTGCACGGCAGGAGAGGGCGGACACGCGGAGGCGGTGTTGGACCGCGCGGCGGGGGAAGCCCGGCTCCTGGGGATCGACCTGGACGGGGAGGCCCTCGAGACGGCCCGTCGGCGCTTGGGGGAGCACGGAGAGCGGGCCGTTCTGGCCGAAGGCAGTTACCGCGATCTGCGGGAGCTGGCCACCGGCCGGGGCTTCGTTCCGGCGGATGGAGTGCTGTTGGACCTGGGCGTGTCGTCGCTGCAGCTGGAGTCGGCTGGAAGAGGCTTCAGCTTTTCGAGGCCGGGGCGGTTGGACATGCGTTTCGGCGCGTCCCAGCGGACCAGCGCGTACGAGGTGGTGAACGGAGAATCGGAGAGCGGGCTGGCCGGGATCATACGCAGGTACGGCGAAGAGAAGAGGCCGATGAGGATAGCCAGGGCGATCGTGGCTGCCAGACCGATAGAGACGACGGTGGAGTTGGCGGAAGTTGTGTCTTCAGCCGTGGGCGGAAGACGGAGCGGCGGCATACATCCGGCGACCCGGACGTTTCAGGCGGTGCGGATGGCGGTGAACGAGGAACTTCAGAACCTGGAGCGCGGGCTGGCGCAGGCGGTAGATATTCTCGGTTCTGCCGGGCGCCTGGTCGTCATCTCGTATCACTCGCTGGAGGATCGGATGGTCAAGGGCTTCATGAGGACCGCGCAGAGCGAATGCGTCTGTCCTCCCGCGGTCCCCGAGTGCGTCTGCGACCACGAACCGACTCTGAGGATATTGACCAAGCGGGTGGTTCGGCCGGCGGCCGAGGAGCTGAGGGCCAATCCGCGAAGCCGGAGCGCGCGAATGAGGGCAGCGGAGCGGCTCTGAGACACCGGACTACGGAGCATGCCATATGGCGACGACAACCGAAACCAGACCGAGTCAAGAGGCGGAATCGACATCAGGCGTGTCCATGACCCGCCGCGTGTGGCGGGAGAAGGACCTCGTCGCCGCGATCGACGTGGGTACGACCAAGGTGTGCGTCGTGCTGGCTGGCCGGTCGCCGTCGGGCCAGCTGGACGTGCTCTCCCACAGCTCGGTGCCATCGGGCGGCGTCCGGAGGGGCACGGTCGAGGAGGTGGCGAACGCCGAGCTGGCGGTGCGGCGATCGATCGAGCAGGTCAAGGAGCAGTCCGGCTTCCGGGTCCAATCGGCCTTCGTCGGCATCACGGGCACGCACATCGCGTTCGAGAACCGGCGTCACACGTTGGACGGCGTGGGCAAGGACGGTGTGATCATCGGATCGGACCTCGCGGTACGGGAGGACGAGGGCGTCGAGGCCGACGGCCGACGCCGGCTGCACGCGATACGCATGAGCTACTCGGTGGACGGGAAAGAGGGCATCCGCGACCCGCGGGGCATGCACATCGACAAGCTGGGCGCAGAGACCCACGTCATCTCGGGTGAGGCGGAGCTCATCGACAGACTCTCGCGGGCGGTGGAGAACGCCGGCGTCACGGTTGCCGGGATGGTGCTCGAACCCCTCGCCAGCGGCCTGGCCGTGCTCACGCCCCACGAGATGGGGCGGGGCGCGCTGCTCGTAGACATCGGGGGCGGCACCACGGACATCGTCGGTTACAAACGGGGCCGAATCTGCTACACGGGCGTGATCCCCGTCGGCGGCTGGCAGTTCACCAACGACATCGCGGTCACGTTCGGCACGACGTACGAGGCCGCGGAGGCGGCCAAGCTCGAATACGCGAACACTGAGATCCTGGCGCGCATCGGCCAGAGCATCCCGATGCGAATACCCGAGGGTGGCGATCTGCAAGTGCCCGTGATCGACATCTGCCAGCTGACGAGGGAGCGAGCGCACGAGTTGGCCGGACTGATAAAGACCCATCTCAGGGATGCCGATCTCGGCGACCCGTCGCAAGTGTCGCTCGTCCTGACGGGCGGCGCGTCGAGTCTGCCGGGCATGACGTCGCTGGTGGAGCGCCAGCTCGGGGTCAGGACCCGCCAGGGCATACCCGGCTTCGAAGGCGAGGCCCCGGACGAGCTGAGAGCGCCCGCCCACGCCACCGGCCTCGGGATCCTGATGTGGGCGGACGCGGAGCACAGAGCGGGAGCCCAGGCAAAAGGCGCAAGCGGCAAAGGAAGGACACGAGGGGACCGTACGGGATTCCTGCCACGTCTGATGGGCAGCGTGGCGAAGCTCTCACCCTCGAAACTCTTTGGAAACAGGAAACGGAGGAGCTAATGGTCGTCAACAATCGGGAACCGAACACAGCGGCGAGGATCAAGGTCATAGGAGTCGGAGGCGGAGGGTCGAACGCGGTCTCCAGGATGTTCCGGGACCGGATGCCGGGCATCGAATACCTGGTGCTCAACACGGACAACCAGGCATTGATGAGCTGCGACGTGCCGTTGCGGCTCTGCATCGGAGACCAGCTCACCGGCGGCAAGGGGGTCGGGGGCAATCCTGAGATCGGCGCGCAGGCGGCCGAAGAGAGCCGGGACGAGCTGCACGACGCCGTGCGCGACGCGGACATGGTCTTTGTCGCGGCCGGCATGGGCGGCGGCACGGGCACGGGCGCGGCGCCGGTCCTGGCCAGCGTCGTGAAGGAGACGAACGCCCTGACCGTGGGCATCGTCACCACGCCGTTCTCGTTCGAGGGTCTGCGAAGGGCGAGGGCCGCGGAGGAGGGCATCGAGCGCCTCAAGCAGGAGGTCGACACCTTGCTCGTCATACCCAACGAGCGCCTCCACATGATCTGCGAGGAAGAGATAACGGCCGAGAACTCGTTCAAGATGGCCGACGACGTCCTTCGATTGGGCGTGCAGTCGATCGCCGAGCTCGTCACGGTCTCCGGGGCGATCAACCTGGACTTCGCCGACGTGCAGGCCGTGATGCGCAACGCCGGGCCCGCGTGGATGTCCATCGGTCACGGCCGGGGCGAGTGCCGCGCCAAAGAGGCGGCGCAGCAGGCGATCACCAACCCGCTGCTGGACGTCTCCATCGAGGGCGCGACGGGCGTGCTGTTCAACATCACCGGCGGGTCCGACCTGAAGCTCTCCGAGCTGCACGAGGCGGCCGAGGTGATCCAGCGCGTCGTGGACCCGGACGCCAACATCATCTTCGGCATGGTCACCGACCTCAAGATGGAGGAGGAGGTCAAGCTGACGGTGGTCGCGACCGGATTCCCGACCGCCGAGACGGTCCGCGAGCAGGAGATCGAGCTGAGCGAGATACTCAGAACCACGCTCCCCGCCGCCGACGGCCACCTGGACATTCCCCCGTTCCTGCGCCGGATGTCGAAGTACCGGAGGAACGGCGACAGGGAGATGGTCGCCACCTAGACCTTCCTTCACCGGACAACGGCCCGCAGTTAGCGCAAGGGCCGCTCCCCTGACCGGGGGGCGGCCCTTTTTGTTGTGCCACGCTCCGGGCCGGGGAGGCAGCTCCACGGCCCGATATCCCCTCCTTCCGCCCTCCGATATTTTCCCCGGGCGCGCCCTGCGTGCCGCAGCCGACATCCGACCGCCCAGGTACCCCGACGCCCCATTGGGTTGTATCGATTTTGCGCCCGTCGGCGTGATCGAAAATCGTTCGCGGCGCCAGAAATTTTCTCTCTACGAGATACCAGGCCGGCCTTGACAAGCCACAATATATGGGGCTATGGTAGGTCGGCTGATACGACAGATTGTGCCTCTAGCGCACGTCGGCCTTCAGGCTCAGACTTCGAAGGCCGGTCGGCGGATGCCGGGGGCAGAGCCATCTCAGGGGGACGGGGCTGGGTCGTTCGTGAACTGCCCATTCTGCAATCATGGCGACTCGAAGGTCGTCGACTCGCGAGACTCGGGCGACGGCATAAGGCGCAGGCGGCAGTGCCTCCGCTGCGACCGCAGGTTTACGACCTACGAGCGCGTCCACGCCCGAGAGGTGCTGGTCCAGAAGCGGGACGGGAGAAGCGAAGAGTTCAGCCGGGACAAGCTGTGGTCGAGCCTGACCAAGGCCTGCGCCAAGCGGCCGATGGTGCCCGGGGCCATCGACAGGCTGGTCGACGAGATCGAGGCGGCGGTCATCGAGTCGGGCAAGCCCGAGATACCGGCTCGAGCAGTGGGAGATCTGGTGATGGAGAAGCTGAGGGACCTGGACCGGGTCGCCTACATCCGGTATGCGAGCGTCTACCGCGATTTTCGAGACATCGAGGCGTTCAAAGACGAGATCAACGCCCTGCTGGCGCCGCCGAAGCCGGCGGCCGAGCCCAGCAGCCAGCTCTCCTTCCTGGAAGACGAAGCCATCGCGCCGCACCCATCGCGACGCAGGGGCCGCCCTCGCAGGTCCCCGAAGCCTGGCTCATAGCGGCCGGCCCCGTAACGGGACGGCCGCACTAGACCAGGCGTTCTGGTCTGTGGTACCCTCATCGGCAAAGCGGTTTGACATCTATGCCCTCTAGGAGTTCAGCGGAATGACGACGGAGAAGACGAACGGAGCGCACGCAGACGGGACGGTAGCCGGCGGCAAGAACGGGTACGTCGACCTTTCCGACAACGCCCGCGTCGTGCTGGAGAAGCGCTACCTGCGTAAGAACGACGATGGGAACATCGTCGAGACCCCGGAGGGAATGTTCCGACGTGTCGCTCACGCCATCGCCAAGCCGGAGCTGGACTACGGCGGGCCGGAGGAGGCCGCAAAGTGGGAGGAACGGTTCTACGGGGTGATGGCGCACCTCGAGTACGTGCCCAACTCGCCCACGCTGATGAACGCCGGCATCGAGCAGCCTGAGGGCGGGGGCACCGGCACGCTGTCCGCGTGCTTCGTGATCGGGCTGGACGACAGCATGGACGGCATCATGACCACCGCCAAAGAGGCGGCGATGGTCCAGAAGTTCGGCGGGGGCACCGGTTTCGCGCTGTCCGAGATACGGCCCAAGGGCTCGCTGATATCGACGACCCATGGCAAGGCCTGCGGGCCGATCGCGGTCCTGCGGCACCTGTCGTCGGTGTCCAAGCTGGTCACGCAGGGGGGCAAGCGCGACGGCGCCAACATGGCCGTCATGGACGTGCACCATCCCGACATCCTGGAGTTCATCGACTGCAAGCGCGTCGAGGGCGAGATCCACAACTTCAACATCTCCGTCGGGGCCAGCCACGAGTTCATGGAGGCCGTGAAGGCGGGGACCGACTATCCCCTCCGCGCCAAGGAAGACCCCCGGGACCCCGACTCGCCCGTGGTGGAGATGGGCCGGCTCGACGCCCGGACGGTCTTCGAGAAGATCATCGACGGCGCCTGGCGCAACGGCGAGCCCGGGATGATCTTCCTCGACTGGGTCAACCACAAGAACCCGACGCCGCACATCGGCCGCATGACGGCCACGAACCCCTGCGGCGAGCAGCCGCTGCTGCCCTACGAGTCGTGCAATCTGGGCTCGATCAACCTGGTGCGGTTTGTCAAAGAGGTGAACGGCGTTCCGACGGTGGACTACCAGCGCCTGCGCGAGGTGGTCAACATCACGGCCCGGTTCCTGGACAACGTGATCGACGCCAACTCCTACTCGGTGGACAAGATCGAGGAGATGACGCGGGCCACCCGCAAGACCGGCCTCGGCGTGATGGGATTCGCCGACCTGCTGGCCAGGCTCAGGATCCCCTACGACTCCGAGGAGGGGCTGGAGACGGGCCGCCGCATCATGAACTTCATCCAGCGGGAGGCCGACCGCACGTCCGAGCGGCTGGCGGAGGAGCGGGGCGTATTCCCTGCCTACGAGGGCAGCATCTACGACGCGCCCGGGCAGCCGAAGATGCGCAACGCGTGCCGGCTGACGGTGGCGCCCACGGGTA
The DNA here is from genome assembly GCA_965220785.1 of Dehalococcoidia bacterium. Taxonomy (GTDB): domain Bacteria; phylum Chloroflexota; class Dehalococcoidia; order Lucifugimonadales; family CAZENU01; genus CAZENU01. The sequence goes on along the minus strand of CBDCQW010000003.1, from coordinate 3,429,058 downwards.
CGATATCGATGATCGCGGGCTGCTCCAGCGGCATCGAGCCGCTGTTCGCCCTGTGCTATCACAAGCACAACATCCTGGGCGGAGAGAGCCTGCTGTACGTCGACAGCGGCTTCGAGCGGGTGGCTCAGGAAGAGGGTTTCTACAGCAAAGAGCTGATGGAGTACCTCGCCGAGGGCGGCTCCCTGCAGGAGCGCGACGACGTGCCGGATTGGGTCAAGAGCGTTTTCGTGACCTCGGCGGACATCTCGCCCGAGATGCACGTCAGGATGCAGGCGGCGTTCCAGGAGAGCGTAGACGCGGCGATATCCAAGACGATCAACTTCCCCAACGATGCCACCAAGGACGACGTGACCCAGGCCTACACGCTGGCATGGGAGCTGGGCTGCAAGGGAATAACCGTCTACCGGGCCGGGAGCCGTGAGGCCGAGGTGCTGACCGCCGGCGCGGACGACGGCGTCAAGCAGAAGGCCGAAGGGTCGTCGGCGCCGGGGCGCACAGGGCTGCTGGTCGAGCGTCAGCGGCCTCCTGTGGTGCGGGGCATCACCGAGCGAGTGCGGACGGCTCACGGCAACCTGTTCGTGACGGTCAACTACGACGAGGACGGGCGGCCGTTCGAGGTGTTCGCCGCGCTGGGCAAGGCGGGCAGCACCGAGTCCGCGCAGCTCGACGCGATCGCGCGCCTGGTGTCGATGTCACTGCGCGCGGGCGTCGATCCGAACCAGATCATCGACCACCTGAAGGGCATCACGGACGAGCCGGTCTGGGACTCGGGCAGACTCGTTCGGTCGGCGCCCGACGCGGTGGCGCTCGTGCTGAGCCGGCACCTGCGAGAGGAGCCCGCGAAGGTGGCCACGGCCGAGACGGTGGAGGACTCCGGGGCCGCTCAGCCGGCGCTGTTCCAGATAGCGCGGCCACAGGGCCCGACCGAGAACGGCTCGGCGACCAACGGCCACGCACAGGGGCCGAGTGTGAAGTGCCCGGACTGTCAGGGCGCGCTCATATACCAGGAAGGGTGCGCGCGCTGCCTGGACTGCGGCTACAACAGGTGCGAGTAGGAGGAGACATCCCATGGATATCTTCACCCGAACGGCCCTCGTCCACGAGCGTTGGGAGCTCGTAGCCGAGGCTGAGGGCATCTACACCGGCGGCCAACGGACCGAGTCCGGGAAGAAGAGGGAACGCGGCCGGCCGGCCTCGGACCTTCGTACCCGCCGACTGGTGGAGAACTTCGCCCGCCAGGACGAGATAGGCGTCCTCCTCGCCAGGCACTGACAGCCGGACGCCGGGGGCGTCTTGACTACAGCACTCCCGCCTGTCATTCTGGGCAGGTGAGAACCCTGCCTGTGGCTCACTTAGAAACGCTCTCGGCCTCCTTCGCCGTCCCGCCGAAACGAGGCTCACGTCCGAAGGAGTCGGGAGTCACGCGGCGGGGCTGGCCTGAGGTCGGACTTGGCATCTGATTCGCGACCCGCTATCGCCGTCACGATGGGCGACCCATGTGGGATCGGACCTGAGGTCACCGCGAAGGCCCTGTCGCGGCCGCTCGTGTACGAACGATGCCGTCCCATCGTACTTGGCAGCACCGCGGCGCTGGAGGCGGCCATCAGGACCGCCGGGAACGGCGTCAGCGCGAAGAACGTCCACTCGCCGTGCGATGCGGCAGGCGCCCCCGGCTCGATCGACGTCATGGACCCGGAGAACGTGGACTACGGCGCCCTCGCGCCGGGCGAGCTGTCGGCCGAGGCCGGCCGTGCCTCGGTGGAGTGGGTGCTGAAGGCCGGTGAGCTGGCCGCGTCGGGCGCGGTGCGGGCGATCGTCACGGCGCCCATCAACAAGGAGGCGTGCGGCCTCGCCGGATACAAGGATGTCGGCCACATGGAGATCTTCCAGAGGCAGACCGGCGCGGACGACGTGGCGACGATGCTGATGGCCGAGGAGCTGAGGGTCGTGCACCTGACCACCCATCGCTCTCTGAGGGCCGCGTGCGACTATGTTACCCGCGAGAACGTGCTGGCCAAGATCGAGCTGACCCACAGATCGTTCGAGGAGTGGGGTTACGATTCACCGCGAATCGGGGTCGCGGCGCTGAACCCCCACGCCGGCGACGGCGGGATCATCGGAGACGAGGAGGCGGTGGAGATCGCACCCGCCGTGCGGGACGCCCGGTCCCAGGGCATCGACGCGGTAGGACCGGTCCCGGCGGATACTGTGTTCAACCAGGCGATAGATGGTAAGCTCGACGTAGTGCTGGCGATGTACCATGACCAGGGTCACATACCGATCAAGGTGCACAACTGGGCGAAGAGCGTCAGCGTGAATCTCGGCCTGCCCTTCGTCAGGACATCGGTCGACCACGGCACGGCGTTCGACATCGCTGGAAAGGGCGTGGCGGACGAGACGAGCATGATCGAGGCTATCGTGGTGGCGGTGGCGCTGGTGGAAGGCAAGGGACTGCGGGCTGGAGGCTAGGGACCGGAAGCTATGCGAATATCGTTCGTTGGCGGCGGCAAGATGGGCGAGGCTATCGTGGGCGGCATCCTGGAGGCCGGGGTGGCCGACGGCCGTGACGTGAGAATCGCCGAGCCGGTCGAGGCCCGCCGCGACTACCTGGCGAAGAAGCTCGCCGTGGAGGTGAGGCCGGCGGCGACCGACGTACTGGACGGCGCCGACCTGGTCGTCCTCGCGATACAGCCGAAGGACCTCGCCGCGGTCATGGGGGACGTCGGCCCCGGGCTGACCGATGGCCAGGTCGTCGTGTCGATAGTCGCCGGGGCCGTGATGAATACGCTGCTGAACGGTCTGGGCCACGACGCGGTCATCCGCGTGATGCCCAACACTCCCGCGCAGATCGGAGCGGGCATGACGGTCTGGACCGCCTCGCCGGCCGTGCCTGAGGCGCAGATAGAGGCGACGGGGCGGATGCTGCGGACGCTGGGCGAGGAGCTGTACGTCGCCGACGAGAGGCTGGTGGACATGGCGACGGCGCTGAGCGCGAGCGGCCCGGCGTACGTGTTCCTGTTCATCGAGGCGCTCATAGACGCGGGCGTGTATCTCGGGATGCCTCGGGACATGGCCCGCAAGCTCGCCCTGCAGACGGTGGCCGGGAGCACCCGGCTGGTCGACGAAACGGGGCGCCACCCGGCGCAGCTCAAGGACATGGTGACTTCGCCCGGCGGGACGACGATCGAGGCGCTGCGCACCTTCGAGCGCGGCCGGTTCAGGGCGACGGTGATCGACGCCGTGAAGGCGGCCTACGAGAAGTCCCAGGCGTTGGGGACGCCGAAATGAGCAGCTTTCTGATCTACTTCGTGGAGACCCTCGTGCTGGTGTTGAACCTGGCGATCTTCGGCAGGGCGATCATGTCGTGGATCTCGCCGTCGGGCAGCGACCCGCTGAGCGCGGTGCTGTACCAGATCACCGAGCCGATCCTGAAGCCTGTCCGGCAGATAATGCCGTCGACCGGGATGCTGGACCTCAGCCCGCTGGTCGCCCTGATCCTGCTGAACGTCATTACGTACTTTCTGGTGTTGCCAGCGTTGGGCAGATAGGGAGACGGGCTAGCTGGCCGACCTCAGCCGCGCGATAACGCTCTGGAGCGCGGCGTCCTCTATCCGCACCAGCTTGTCCCGGCTCCTCCAACCGCCGACTATGGCGACTCGACCTGGGGCGACGCGCAGGCGGTCCGCGATGAGTCTCACGGCAGCGGCGTTCGCCCTGTCCTCGTGCGCCGGCGCCGTGACGTAGACCCTGACGCGCCCCTGGTCGTCGACCGAGAGCTCGTTGCGGCCCGACCGGGGCTGCACCCTGACCTCCAGCGTCGCGTGGCCGGGCGTTTCGACGTCCCGGCCAGCGCCGGGCGCGGCTCTCCCGCTTCGCCTTCGGGCTGACGCATGTGGGCCTGCGGCGGCTCCGAACGAGGCGCGGGCCCACCGGGGGTCTTCGGCGGCAGGGGGAGCGTCGTAGTAGGCCTGGACGTTGTATACGCCGGCGGCGGCCAGGATCAGCCACGCCGCGGCCAACGATACCGCGGGAGTAATCCTGCCGCGCATCAGGTCGAGCAGGGAGTCGAAGGCGTAGCCGGCGGCGGCGTATACCGCGGGCAGCGCGACGATCAGCCGCCCGTACATGCCGTCGTCCCGCGTGAGGCCGACCACGACCACCGTTGCCGCCAGGGTGGACCACAGGTGGAAGTTCTCGCGCCGCCGCCACCTCCAGAGCGCGGCGAGCAGCCCGGCGGCGGCGAGCAGCGCGGTTGCGGGGTCGAGGAGGCGCCGCGCATCTCCGTCCGCGCGCAGGGGCAGCGTGGCGGCCGTGGAGACGATGCTGCGCATCGCGAAGCGCCAGCGCTCCATCAGCCCCGGCTGCTCGACATATTCGGCCGAGCTCGACAGGCGAATGGCGTCGAGTCGCGTGCCCGCTTCGTCAGAGTGGGAAGCGAGAGACCAGACATACGGCATCGCGACTACCAGGGCGGCCGCCAGGAAGGCGGCGCACCTGCGCACGACGACGGCCACCTCGCGCTCTCCGGCCAGCAGCTCCCGCGCCCACCACAGTGCCACGGCGACGGCGAAGACGTAGAAGGCGTTGTGGGTGTACGCCGCCGCTCCGAACACGGCGCCGGCCAACGCGAAGCTTCGCGGCCGGCCGTCCGACTTCAGGGCCGCCAGGAGCAGGTAGCTGGCGGCAAGCTGCAACAGGACGAGCGCGCCGACGGGCAGCGCGAGCCTCGAGTAGCCGATATGCCAGAGACTGACGGACATCAGCATCGCGCCCAGGACCGCGGCGCGGGTGCCGAACAGCGCGCGGCAGTAGACGAAGAACATCGCCACGGCCACGAGTCCCAGCAGCGCGGACACGAGCCGGAGGGAGGCCACGCTCTTGCCGAACGCGCCGCTCCACGCAGCGAGCAGGTAGACGAAGCCGGTAGGCTGTCCGCCCGCGGCCTCGGACCACAGGACGACGGACCGGCCGTCCAGGATGCCCGTCACCGCGTCGCGCACTTCGGCCTCCGAGCCGACAAAGCCGTCCGGGTACGACCCGATTTCGGCCATCCTGGCGAAGACTGCGATGGCGAGAAACAGCGCCACCGCCGCGTATATGACGATACTGTGTCCCGAGCCCACTGCCGGGACGGCTGGCGACGGCGGCGAGGCCGCGACGGCGGCGGGCCTCGGCGCGGCAGGCGCGGGCGCCACTACGGCCCGGCCGCCCGCCAGCGACAGGCCGCACTCGTTGCAGAAGCGCTGACCCGGAGGATTGGCCGAGCCGCACGCCGGGCACGCCGGCAGGCCGTTCAGACCCGCTCCGCAGCTCCCGCAGACGGCCGCCGAGAGTCGGTTCTCGTAGCCGCAGCCGCTACAGGTTATCGGCATCGTTGGCTCCGGACGAAGTGCGCGTCACCGCTCCCCCACCTGCGGTCGGCACTACGCGTGCGCCGTCGCGCCGCCGTCGACGTAGACCGTCTGGCCGGTTACGAAGTCGCAGGCGTCGGACGCAAGGTATACGACGAGGCCGGCGATGTCGTCGGGGTGGCCGTGGCGGCGGGAGGGGATGAAACGCGACAGGCTGTCCTCGGGCTCGGGCGGGCCGGTCGTGAGCCACCCGGCGCCGACGGCGTTGACGCGTATACCGTCGCGCGCCCACTCCAGCGCGAGCGACGACGTGAGCTGCCGGACCGCTCCCTGGCTCGCGGCGTAGACGGCGGAGTTCGACAGGCCGCGGGCCGACAGGCCGGACGAGATGTTGACGATGCGGCCGCCTCCATGTCGCAGCATGCGACTTCCCACGGCCCGGCAGCACAGGAACATCGACTTGACGTTGACGTCCATTACGGTGTCCCACTCCGCCTCCGTCACGGCGTCGAAGGGCTTGCCGAGCTCCACGTGGGCGCCGTTCACCAGGACGTCGATACGCCCCATCTCCGCGGCAACATAGTCGACCATCGCCTCGACGTCGGCCGCGCGTGTCACGTCCGCGTCGATGGCGAAGGCCCGCCTGCCCGCGGACTCGACGGCGCGCGCAGACGCCGCGACCTCCGGCGCGTGCGAGCCCGCCAGCGCCACGTCCGCGCCCGCGCCCGCCAGGGCGGCAGCGAGGTGGCGCGACCAGCCGCGCCTATCGGTCGTGAGCAGGGCGACCTTGCCACCCAGGGACGGCGACGTCGGGAGGCCCATCACGACTCCAGCGGGACCACGGGAGCGTACCCGGTCGGCGCGTAGCCTCCGGCGAGGCCGCCGCCGTCGGCCACGAAGAGAGCGCCGTTCATGTAGTCCGACGCGGCCGACGCCAGGAATACGGCTATGGGGCCCAGCTCCTTCGGGTCCCCGACCCTGCCCACGGGTATGAAATCGGGCCGCGGCAGGACTTCATGCGACGCCTCGGTCGCCTCGGTCGGGAAGTAGCCGGGCACGATGCAGTTGCTGGTCACGCCGTACCTGCCCAGGCTGGTCGCGAGCGTGCGCGTGAGCTGTATGACGCCGCCCTTGGCGCAGGCGTAGGCGTAGTTGTCCCGGCCGCCCCTCAGGCCGAAGCCGGACGAGACGTTGATAATCTTGCCGCCCCCACGCTCCACCATGTGCTCGGCAATCCCGCGGGAGCAGAGGAAGGCGCTGGTCAGGTTGGACTCCAGCCCGGCCCGGAACTCCTCCACGGGTATCTCCCAGATGGGCGTCCCGCCATGGGCCGTCACCATTCCGGCGTTGTTGACGAGCACGTCCACGCGCCCAAGCCCGTCCAGGACATCGCTGAACATGGAGCCGACGCGGTCCGGGTCGGTGACGTCGGCCGGGACGGCGAGAGCGCGCCGGCCCAGGTCGGCCGCGTCCCGCGCTACGTCCTCCAGCGGCTTGGGGCGCCGGCCGACGACCGCGAGGTCGGCGCCCGCGCCCGCGAGCGCCAGGGCCATCTCTCTGCCGAGACCCGTGCCGCCGCCCGTGACGACGACGACCTTCCCCGCCAGCTCCAGCGACTCATCCATCGTTCACGTCTGCAGCGTCACCTCGCCCGCGATCGCCGTTCGGACGGACCCGTCCGCACCGGTCAGCAGCAGGTTGCCCTCGTCGTCCACGCCGGTGGCGAGCCCGATCATCTCGCCGTCCCCCCAGCGCACGCTGACGGTCGATCCGAGCGTGTCGAGGCGGCTGGCCCAGCGGTTGGTGAGCGACTTTCCGCCGCTGACCTCAGTGTACCGGTCGTCCACGTCCTCGAGGACGGCCCGCAGCACGTCGGCGCGGTCGAGCGGGGCGCCGGTCTCGGCCATCAGGCTGGTGGCGGTCCCGGCGATCTCGGGAAACGCCGACGGGTCCAGGTTGACGTTGATCCCGATGCCCAGTACCGCGTGTTTCAGACCCTTCGCGTCCATGGCGCTCTCGATGAGGATGCCTGCCAGCTTCTTCCCGCCTATGCGGACGTCGTTGGGCCACTTGACGGTCGCCTCGGTGCCGGTGAGCCGCTCGACGGCGGAGGCAACGCCCAGGGTCGCGGCCATGTTGAGTTGGCTCATCCGGGACGGCTCCGGCCTGAGGACGACCGAGAAGGCTATGTTTTCGCCGGGCCCGGTGACCCAGCTCCGGTCCAGCCGGCCGCGGCCCGCGGTCTGCTGTTCGGCGAGCACCACCGTGCCCTCGGGATGCCCGGCGTCGGCGAGAGCGGCGGCCTCATCCATCGTAGAGCTCACGACGTCGCGGTAGACGATGCGGCCGCCTATCGCCCGGCCTTCGAGCAGCGTCCGGAGACATCGTATTTCACTGGCCGTCCATCCCACTGCCGGACCGCAGCACCTCGACATAAGCTGAGGCGATGGTAGGGTCGGCCGTAGAGGGTGTCAAGAAAGGGGGCGTGTCCCAAATCCCCCACAACCGTCATTCCCGCGAACAGCCTGCCCTCGCGTAGGCGGGGGCGGGAATCCATCCCCGACAAGGTGCGCCACCAGGACACCGGAAGCAGTCTGTCGCGCCGGCCGGCCCAATCAGGTGGGGAATCCGGGCGTGTCGGCGTGTCGACCTGCAGCCTCCCGCGTTCGGTGAGGCCCCGGTTACGCCGCTCGATACGCGCCCGGTGAAGCATCGGCGCTACTCAACATGAACAGGTCGTGGGAGTCCCAACCGTGAGCAGCCTCAACGAGTACAAATTCGTTGCCGGCCAAAAAGCCTCGTGATACAATTTCCCAAGCTCCCATACCGAGTGGCAAAGACGTCCTGCTTTCGGCGAATACTGGTACGAGAGTTACCGCGACGCTTGCGACCGACGAGGAGTATCCAGTTCCAGGAAGGAGCGTCGCGTGAACATCTATGTAGGCAACCTGCCTTTCGAACTAACCGACGAGGAGCTCGAGGCAGCATTCACGGAGCACGGCGAGGTATCGAGCGCGCGGGTGATAATCGACCGTTTCTCGGGCCGATCGCGTGGGTTCGGCTTCGTCGAGATGCCCACCGACTCGGAGGGCGAGGCCGCCATCGCCGCCATGAACGGCAAAGAGATGATGGGCCGCCCCCTGACCGTGAACGTTGCCCGCCCGCGCGAGGAGCGGCCGAGACGGGACTTCCCCCGATACTAGCCTGGGAGCCCGCACCGCCGGGCGCGCGCTCCCGGCGGTCCACAAGTCCGCCTGCAAGCGACGGCGCGTCCCCTTCCGCCCTGGACTCCGCCTCATCATCGGTGCTGCGTCGCTGACCGCGCGCTACGCTCCCCATCCGTGCGAACGAAGTCGCCGCATACGATAGGCAGCGCAGCCCAACGATCCGCCGGGGAGCCCTACCAGCCGGCGGCGTGGCCGTCCCTGCGGGGGTCGGCACCGCCCTGGAACACACGCTGGTCGGCGTCGTAGGAGATGGCGTGCGCGCCGCCGACGCCCATCCACCACGCGTCGGCCACATTCACGTCGTGTCCGCGCGCCGCGAGCGCCGCGCGAACGTGCCGCGGGAACCGCTCCTCCATCTCGATCTCCCGTCCCGGAGAGCACTTGAAGCGCGGCGAATCTATCGCCTGCTGGACGTTCATCCCGAAGTCGAGGACGTTGACGAGCATCTGCGTCGTCGTCTGGTGGATCCCGTAGCCCCCGGGCGTGCCCATGCTCAGGCAGAAGCGGCCGTCGCGGAGAGTCTGTGTCGGCGCTACGACGAAGTCGACACGCCTGCCGGGACCGATCACGTTGGGGCTCGCCGGGTCGAGGTCGAAGAAGGTGGTCATGTTGTTCAGGAAGATCCCCGTATCGCCGATCGCCACGGCCGAGCCGAAGGCGCCGCCCAGGGTCTGGGTGATCGTGACGACGTTGCCCTCGCCATCCGCGGCCGCGAAGTGGGTTGTCATGCCGCCGCTGTGGGCCGAGACGTCGCCCGGCGACAGCGAGCCCTCGGGCACGTCGGCCATGTACCGCTCCCATCGCAGGGACGACGCGTTCGCCATGTCGATACGCTTGCGCTGCTCCATCGCGTAGCTGTCGGACAGCAGGCCGTCGAGAGGGATGTCGACGTGGTCCGGATCGCCGGCGTAACGCGCGCGGTCGGTCATCGATAGCTTGACCGACTCGATCGTGGCGTGGAGGGTGTCCGGATGCTGGAACGACATCTCGTCGCGCCCGAAGGTCTCGAGTAGCTTGAGGGTCTGGAGCACCTGGAAGCCGCTCGAGTTGGGCGGCGCCGTGAAGACGTCGAATCCGCGGTACCGGACGCTGATCGGCTCGACCCAACGGGCCTCGTACCGCGAGAGGTCTTCGAGGGAGTAGATTCCTCCCATGCCGTTGCTCGCCTCCACGATGCGCCGGGCGAGGTCGCCGCGATAGAAGACCTCCTTGCCGCCCTCGGCGACAACCCTGAGGGAGTCCGCGAGCTGGGCCATCCTGAGGCGCGTCCCCGGCGGAGGCGCCTGCCCGTCGCCGTCGAGCATGATCGCGGCGGAGGCCGGGAACTTTCTCAGCCTGTCGGCCGCCTCGGCGATCTTGGCGCTGTTCAGATAGGTGATCGGAAATCCGTTCTCGGCGTAGTCGATGGCGGGCTGAAAGAGACGTTGGCGGTCCAACCTGCCGTAGGTCTCGTGCAGCGTCAGCCAGCCCGCGACGTTGCCCGGCACCATCGCCGCCAGGATGCCGGTCCCCATCGTCTCCTCGCCGTACAGATCGGGACGGGCCGCCCGCGGGGCGCGGCCGGAGAAGTCCAGGGCGCGCACTCTGCCCTCGTCGGCAACGTAGGCGAGCCCCACGCCGATGCCGCCCATGCCCGACATGTAGGGCTCGACGACGTTCAGCACAGCCGCGGTGGCGACGGCGGCGTCGAAGGCGTTGCCGCCGTCCATGAGGACGCGCAGGCCGGCCGTCGAGGCCAGCGGGTGCGCGGCGGACACCATCCCGTTGACGCCCATGGCGACCGGCCTCGTCGGCTGCGGGTACTGGTACGGTCTGTGCATGTGGGCCCTCCTGGAGCGGTCGGCGCCGCGGGACAACGCTATTCGGCCCCTGTCGCACTTGTCAAGCGCCCGTTCCCGCTCGTAACTGTTCAGAGTTTCTCTGAGAATAACCCTTGGCCGACCTGGCGTAGAGGGCGGGTTGCAACCCGCCCTCCCGGTGCAGCCTCATTTTCATCGTTGGTGAAAGTCCCCCGCCGGGTCCATCTCCTCGAGTCTGAACAGTTACTCCCGCTCGTGTACGGCATCTATCCGAACGAGGCCGGAGCCTTTTTCCGCGGGCCGGTACCGCTTTACACTGAAGTCGGGCGCTGGATATAATCCCAAAGTTGGGCCGCGTGGCTGCGGTATGTCTGATGATCGCCACGCGCTTCCAGAGGCGGGATGGCCGTTCTTCCCATAGTCGAGTTTCCCGATCCCCTGTTGCGCCGGCGAGCCAAGCCGGTGCGCGGCATCGACCGGAGGACGCGGCGGCTGATTGACGACATGGTCGATACGGTACGCGCGGCGAGCGGCGTGGGACTCGCCGCCAACCAGGTTGGAGTGCTTAGACGAGTCATCGTGATACAGATGCCGGACGAGACGGCGCCGAGGGCATATGTGAACCCCCGGATCGTCTACCGGCACGGCTACAGGGACGTCGTGGAAGGGTGCCTGAGCGTTCCCGGCTACTCGGCGGTCGTCACCAGGTCGATCTGGGTCAGGACCGCCGGTCTCGACGGGGAGCTCCGGGTAGTTCGGCTCCACGCGGACGGCCTGCTTGCGCAGGCCCTCGAACACGAGATAGATCATCTGAACGGTATTATGTACATGGATCATTTGAAGAGCCACCAGGAGCTCGTCGAGGACCGACTACAGGTCGAGCGGCTTCCTGTCGAAGCCGCGGTAGCTTGACGCTCTCCTCACCGACAATGACCCCCACAGGCGACGTCGAACGCCCTCCGGAGCTGGCCCTCGGCCGCTCCCCCGAGATGCTGACGTCTCTGGCGGGCTTTCTCTCGGTACTGGGTATCGAGGCGTATCTCGTCGGCGGCGGCGTCCGGGACATGCTGCTGGGCGGGGAATTGCGTGACCTCGACGTCGCGGTGAAGGCCGACGCCGCCGAAGTCGCCTCCGACGTGGCGTCCTTCCTCGACGGCGCCGCGTTCCCTCTGGATGCCGAGCGCTCGATTCACAGGGTCGTGAGCAGCGGCGCGGTGATCGATCTCGTGGGAATCGACGACATCCGGGAGGATCTGGCGCGGCGAGACTTCACGGTCGACGCCATGGCCGTCTCGGTCTCCGATCTGGCCAACGGCGCAGCGGCCCCGGTGATCGATCCCCAAGGCGGCCTTGGCGACCTGAAGGCCCGCGAGATCAGGATGGTGTCGCCGACCGTGTTTGCCGACGATCCGGGCCGGTTGATGAGGGCGGCCCGGTTGGAAACGCAGCTCGGCTTCAAGTTGTCGCCCGATACGGAGGCGCTCGTCCGAAAGCAGGCCGGCATGGTCGACCTCGTATCCGGGGAGCGCGTCCGCGACGAGTTGCTCGCCATCCTGTCCGAGCCCGGCGCTACGACCTCGCTGCGAAGGCTCGACGACCTGGGGCTGCTGTCCGCCGCGCTCCCGGAGCAGGACGAGTCCAGGGGCGTTACTCAGCCCAAGGAGCACCACTGGGACGTGTTCCGCCACGCGGTTGAGACGCCGGGGCAGGTCGAGGCGCTGCTCGCGCCCGACGCCCACGCGGACGGAATCGTCGCCGTCGGGACGCCGCGCTTCGAGGGCATGGACGAGTACTTCGCGGAGCAGGCGGCGGACGGCCACACGCGGGCCACCATGCTGAAGCTCGCGGGGCTGCTGCACGACATCGGCAAGCCGGCGACGAAGACCGTCGAGCCATCGGGCCGCATCCGCTTCATCGGCCACCACACCGAGGGAGAGGGGATAGCCAGGGCGGCGCTGACCAGGCTGCGGCTCAGCCGCCGCGGCGTCGACATGGTCAGCCGGATGGTGCGGCACCACCTGCGGCCCGGCCAGATGGCCCAGGGCGACGATCTGCCGTCTGCCAGGGCCGTCTACAGGTACTACAGAGACGTGGGCGACGTGGCGATAGACACCGTGTACCTGAACCTCGCCGACTACGCCGCGGCGCGCGGGCCGATGCTGGGCGAAGAGGAGTGGGCCGAACGCTGCCGTACGGCGGCCCATATCCTGGAGGCCGGCGCCGCGCCGGAACGGCCGGCGGCGCCAAGGCCCCTGATCGACGGACACGATATCATGGACGTGTTCTCGCTCGAGCCGGGGCCGGCGGTAGGCGCGATGCTCGAGACGGTCCGGGAGGCGCAGGCGGCGGGCGAGGTTGGATCGAAGGAGGAGGCGTTGGAGCTGGTCCGGGAAAAGCTGAACGTGGGAGACGCCGGTGCGTAGATACGGCACCACTCTGATACTGATCGCGGTCCTCCTGATCGTGGGCGTGCTGATTCTTGGCTTCCAGACGTTCAGCATCGCCGGGTTCGAAAGGGGCGCCGAGAACTCTCCGCTGGGGATCGAGCTGGGGCTCGACCTCCGGGGCGGGAGCGAGCTGCGCTACCAGGCCAGCCTCACGGACCCGGAAACGGGAAGATCGATTCCGCCTACGAGCGACCAGATGAAGGCGCTGAAGCGGTCCATCGAGCGCCGCGCCGCCGCGTCCGGGTTCGGCGAGCCGACGATCCAGATCCTGGGCGACGACCGGCTGCTGGTACAGCTTCCGGGCGTCAAGGACCTGGCCAGGGCGAAGGAGATCATCGGCGAGACGGCCCAGCTCGAATACTACTACCGGACGTTCGACGTATCGCAGCCGATACCGGGGCTGTCCCAGGAGGGCATCCTCGGCGCCTCGATCGTCAACATAGACGAGACCGGCAGCATCGTCGCGCCGACCTCGACTGCCACGACGACGCCTGTGGGCGAGGGCGGCGAGCCGAACGGCACGACCACCGTCCCGGCCGCGGCCTCTCAGGCCACGTCCACGCCGGACGACCCGGGCGCTGCCACGACGACCCCGGAGACCCTGGACGAGTCCGCCACCTCGACGCCGCTGTTCCCGGCGATCAGGATCGACCTCACGCCGGAGGGAGCGGACGCCTTCGAGGCGTTCGTCGGACGCCTGGATTCGAGCACGGCGGAGGTCCCGGGCACCGAGCAGGCCGGCGAGGACGGCGGACCGGTGCCGGGCACGGGCGACCGGTACCCGAACTTCCTCGCCATGACCTTCACCGCGGGCACGTCCACCGAGATCCGGATACCGCACTCGCCGCTCGTGACGATCGGTCCCGGCCAGGTCGTCGTCCTGTCCGACGTGCCGAGTGTGGTCAGGGTGGCCGAGACCGACAGCTTCACGGTCAGCCTGATAGGCAGGGTCGCCGACCGCGACGCGGCGGTCGACGTGTTCGGCGAGACGCCCGACGTGCGGCTCGCCGAGGTGCTGGGCAAGGTGGACGAGGACGTGGGCCTCACGGGCGACGACATGTCCCGCGCCTACGCGGGTCAGCACCACACGTCGGGGCTGCCGATCGTCAACATAGAGTTCAACGCCGAAGGCACCCGGAAGTTCGGAGAGCTGACCACGCGTGTGGCCGGCACGGGCAACCAGGTCGCCATATTCCTCGACGACCGTGAGCTGTTCTCCTCGGGCGCGAGGCGTCCGATCACGGGTGGGGCGGCGTTTATCGAGAGCCCTCTCTTCACCTTCGAGCGGGTGACGGACCTGTCGCTGCTGCTCGAGTCGGGCCGCCTGCCCATCCCCATCACGCTGATCCAGGAGCGGACGGTCGGCGCGACCCTCGGAGACGAGTCGCTGGCGAAGAGCCTGGTAGCCGGCCTCGTGGGCCTCGGGCTGGTGCTCCTGTTCATGGTGCTGTACTACCGCATGGCGGGAGTCGTGGCGGCCGTCGCTCTCCTGACCTACGCGGTGCTGTTCCTGACGATCGTGAAGCTGCTCGCCATCTCGATGACGCTGTCCGGCGTGGCGGCGACTGTCCTCTCCATAGGCATGGCCGTCGACGCGAACATCCTGATATTCGAGCGCATGAAGGAAGAGCTCAGGGCGGGTCGGACGCTGCTTTCGGCGGTCAACATCGGATTCAACCGCGCGTGGACGGCCATCCGCGACGGCAACGTGTCGACGCTGATCACCTGCGCCATCCTGTTCTGGTTCGCCGACACCCTCGGCGCCAGCATCGTGCAGGTGTTCGCCATCACGCTGGCCGTCGGGGTAGGAGTCAGCATGTTCTCGGCCATCACGGTCAGCCGCACGCTGCTCAGGGTGATGACGGTGACGCGGCTCAATCGCAAGACGTCGTGGTTCATACCATCGGGCGGCTCCGAGCTGCCGCAGAGGCGGCAGTCCGGCGCGAGCTAGGAAGGCGGGCAAGTGGACTTCGTAGGCAGGCGGCACTGGTTCTTCATCATATCTGCCCTCGTGTTGGTGCCGGGGCTGGTCTTCCTGGCTATCGCTCCCGGACTGAAGCAGGGCATCGACTTTACCGGCGGGTCCTCGCTGGCCGTCAGGTTCGCGACCGCGGTGGACGAGGTCGATATCCGGACCGTCCTGCAGGACAACGGACACCCGGACGCGAAGGTGCAGGGGGACCAGAACTCCGACACGACGTTCTTCATCCAGACCAGGGAGCTCCAGGAGGAGCAGAAGAACGAGGTAGTCGATGCGCTGGCGGTCCTGACGCCGGGCGCGGAGGTAGAGCTGCTGTCGTTCGACCTGGTGTCGGCGGCGTTCGCCCGGGAGATCCTGGTCAACGCGCTCTGGGCGGTGTTGGCGGCCGCCGTGGGGATATTCTTCTTCCTGTGGTGGGCCTTCCGCAGCGTGCCCAACCCCATGCGGTACGGGGCAGCAGCGCTCGTGGCGCTGCTGCACGATACCCTCATCGTAGTAGGCCTCTTCGCCATGCTCGGCGTGCTGTTCGACGTCGAAGTCAACACGATGTTCTTCATCGCCTTCCTGCTGGTGTACGGATACAGCGTCAACGATACGATCGTCATCTTCGACAGGCTGCGCGAGAACGCCATCAACTACCCCACGCGGTCCCTCGAGGACAACGTAAACGTCAGCATCTCCGAGAGTATCGGGCGGTCGCTCAACACGAGCCTGACCCTGATGTTCACCCTGCTGGCGCTCCTCCTGTTCGGCGGCCCCACGATAAGGGAGTTCCTGTGGGTGCTGCTCATCGGGGTCGTCGTCGGGACGTACAGCTCCATAGGAATCGCCTCGTCCGTGCTGGTCGCCTGGGAGGCCGGCGACTTCGGCAGGCTGCTTGGCCGCAGCCGCCGCTCCGCGGGCGCCTCCGGACCGGCCTGACGCCGAGGGGCCGCTAGAAGCACGGCGCCCGGCGTTCGGGCGGACGGTTAGCGCATAGCCTCCGAGCGGGGACAGTGCGGGCTATCAAGTACGGCTGGGTGATCGTCGCGACCGGGTTCGTGATCCACTTCTTCGGAGGCGGGTCCCGGTTCGCGTTCGGCCTGATGCTCAAGCCGATGGTCGACGACCTGGAGTGGAGCCGCACGACCGTCTCGCTCCTGGTCACCTGCTTCATGCTCGTCTCGGCGCTTGCGATGCCGGTCGCCGGGCGTCTCGCCGACCGGTACAGCCTGAGGGGCATACTGGCCGCGGGCGTGGCGGCCGGCGGCGTCGGCCTCGGCCTGATGAGGAACGTCGCCGCGCCCTGGCACGCCTTCGCGCTGTACGGGGTCGTCAACGGGCTGGGGAACGCCGGCGCCTCGAATCCCACCGTCGGCGTGATGGTCAGCCGCTGGTTCCGCGAGCGCACGGGTGCCGCTGTCAGCATCGCGACATCGGGCAACGCGGTGGGACAGCTCGTGATCATCGCGGCACTGGCGTCGACCATAGAGACGCTGGGGTGGCGCAACGCCTTCGGCGCGCTCGGCGCCGCGAGCCTCATCGTGGTGCTGCCCGTGGTGCTGCTCACGGTGCGCGCCCCGTCCGCGGACGACGTGACGGGCGAGGACGACGAGAACTCCTCGGCGCAGGGACAGCCGCGCCCGGACCTGCGGGGCCTGCTGACGTCGCGGAGCCTGCTTCTGCTGATGGCGGTCTACGTCATCTGCGGCTTCCAGGACTTTTTCGTGGTCACGCACGTGGTCGCCTTCGCGGACGACGTCGGCGTCGGGGCGACGCTCAGCGGCAACATCCTGGCGCTGATGGGCATCCTGGGTCTGGCGGGCGTCATCGTTTCCGGCCTGATGTCGGACGCCTACGGCGCCGCGCGGCCGACGGTGCTGTGCTTCGCCATCAGGATCGCCGTCTTCGGCGCTGTGCTCTATTTCCAGCAGACGCCGGGCGTACTGCTCTTCGCGCTGGCCTACGGGTTCACCTTCATGATCACCGCGCCGCTCACGGTGGTGTTCGCCCGCAACGTGTTCGGCGAGGAACGACTCGGCTTCGTCAGCGGACTGTTGTCGATGGTCCACCAGGTCGCCGGCGGGCTCGGCGCCGTGTTCGGCGCCGCGGTCTTCGATTGGTGGGGGAGCTACGACCGGGCCTTCATGGTGATGGGGGTGCTGGCCGTCGTCGGAGTGGCCAGCACGCTGGCCGTCCGCGAGCGCCTCGTCCCCGCGCCCGCGGCGCGTCACCCCTGACGACGGGCCTGCCTCGCGGCCGTCTCTTCCATCTCCCCCGTCGATTCAACGGGAGAGGGCCAGGCGTGAGGGTGAGGCCACGACACAGCCGCTAGACTTCGGCCCATTGGGATTCGCTCGTACCGGAAGGCTCCCAGGTTTCCAGGGCAGGAAACGCTGGAAACCCTGACAGTGCCAGCAATATTGACGAACAACCGTGTGACTGTCCAGGGTTTAGGGGCCTCACCGCTAGCGCGAACCATCGACTTGCACCGTAACGATGTCTATACCGTGATATTTTTGATGTCGCACGGAAGATGCGTAATGCCGTAATAAGCGAAAAGATATCTCCCTTTCATCCAGGGTCTCGGCCTGTTCGCCCAGGTACGCAAGACGGTCTTCAAGGTTCTCCTCCTCAAAGACCGCGAGGAACTCCATCTCCACCGTCCCGCGGTCGGGGCGCGCATTGATGATCAAGCGCGGCGCGCTACCGGGCTCGTAGTCATCGCCTGGCTGCAACAGGCTCGACAACGTCTCCTCACCGGCAGACCGCAACCGCTCCGTCGAAGCATTGTCCCAGCCGAGCTTGGACGCAAGCTGGCGGAGGAACGTGTCAATCTTGGGCAGAGCGGAGATATCCAACTTGACCTCCAAGCGTCTGCGTCGCGGGCTGGTGAGATCGATGAACAAGGTCATCAGAATCGCGACAAGAGCGCCGGCCATCATCCCGTTTCCAAGCAACGCGCCCCACGTTCCGCCCAGCAGGTCTGCGAAGATATTCTGATTCTCCAAGCCCACACCGATGGAGAATGCCAGTCCTACCACGAGGGCCTTTTGATAGTCGAGGCCGCTCCGGGCGACCGTCTTTACACCCTCCACGAAGAGCATCCCCATAAGGACCAGAAGATAGGCCCCCATGACGGGGCTGGGAATTGTGAGCAGGATGGCCGTCAACTTGGGCAAGAAGGCCAGCGCCAGTAAGATGACACCGGCGGCGTACCCAACGCGGCGCGCCGCTACCCCGGTGAGGTTGATGAGCGACACGATAGACGCCGAATAGACTGTCGTGGGCGGCGTCCCTGCTACGCCGGACAGCAGAACGCCCAGGCCGTTGACGTTGAGCGCTCCCTGTACCAGGCGAAAGTCGGTCGCTTGCGGCCTGCGACGCGAGACCTGTTGAATGGCGACGCTATCGCCAATGGTCTTGAGGGCGTCTACGAGGGTCACGACCACGAACACCGGCAGGAGCGCCCAGAACCCCGCTCCCGGCGTCAGGTCGAATCCCGGGAACACGGTCGCAGGAACGCCGGTCCAGGGCGCGTCGATCGCACGCTGAACGTCGTACAGTCCGAAGAGTGCGGCGACCACGCAGCCCGCCGCGATTCCTATGATCGACGTCCATAGCCGCCAAGCTCCTGAAGCGCGCAGCGCCAGCGCCGCGGCGACCAACAACGTCGCCACAGCGACGGAAGGCCCTGCGGCCAGAGGCGCGCCCTCGGGCACCTCCTGAAACCTGTCGAAGGCGATCGGCAGGACCGTGGCCGCGATCAGCATTAGCACCGTGCCGGAGACAACCGGCGTGATGACCCGGCGCAGCAATGGCAGCCATGCGGCCATCGCGAACTGCAAGAGCGATGCGACGACGATGAGGCTCGCCAACATGGCCGGCCCGCCCTCCGCCAGCGCCATGACAGAGATCGCTATGAAAACGGGCGTAGGGCCCGTGATGAGCACGTGCCCGGCTCCGAGCCGCCAGATCCGGCCCGCCTGCAGCACAGTAAGAACCCCACCGATTATCAGGGCCGCGAAGACGGCCCACGACAGGTAGCGCTCGCCCTGGCCGGCCGCTTGGGCGGTAATGGCCACGATCAACACCGTCGGCGCCAAGACGAGCATGACGCCCTGAAGGCCGACGCCAAGGGACATGAGGGGTGGACACCGCTCGTGCGGCTCGTAGCGGATGTTCTCGTTGACGCGCGCTGTTTCCAAAGCTCCCTCAACCGAGTCTTGTTCCCGACGCAGAACGCCATCCCCATCGCCGGGAGTGTAGACGGCGGGGAGAAATACCTACCACCGAGGTGGGTCGAGTGGTGACAGATGGCGCTTGAGATTGCGCCACCCCCCGCCATCTGCGCGAGCGCCCTGATCCACGACCAAAAGGCCTCCCTAGCAGCCCGACGCGATGCGGGTCATGATGTTTGTTGCAAGGACAACCCAACACCAACGAGGCACCTCTATTGTGAAGCAAAGCGCGCTGCCGTTCCAGGTCCGAGCAGGCCGATCCGCTCAAGCTGGTGACGAAGAAGCTCCAGAGCTCGCCGGCGTTGAAGGGGGAGCTTCCCGAGGACGGGCCGGTGGCGGGGAGTGCTTTACGGCGGGCGCGCCGCCCTACATAGTGTCGCCAACCTGTAAACGGTGGAGCAATAATGGACCGGCAAGGCGGGGGTGAGCGTTTGGAAGGGCGCTAGAAAACCGTACCACCCGCCGCCTTCCATAGAGTTGATCAGGGAACTCCTAGTACGTAGCGCGGCCTCCGCTGACGTCGAAGACCGCGCCTGTGCTGAACGAGCACTCCTCGGAGGCCATCCAGGCGACCATCGCCGCGACCTCCTCTATCTCCCCCGGACGGCCCATTGGCACCCGCTCCACCATGTACTGCACCTGCTCCTCGGTCACCGTCTCGAGCAGCGGGGTCATGACCACGGCCGGCGTGACGCAGTTGACCCGGACCCCGGTCGTGGCCAGCTCCTTGCCGACCGACTTCGTCAGGCCGATGACGGCGGCCTTGGTCGCCGAGTAGGGGACCATGCCCGGGTTCCCCTCTTTGCCGGCCACCGAGGCGATGTTGACGATGCGCCCGTAGTCGCGTTCGAGCATGTATGGGATCACTTCGCGGCAGAAGACGAACACGCCGCGCAGGTTGGTGCGGTAGACCATGTCCATCTGGGCGACCGGTTGGTCCCAGATGTTGCCCGAGATTCCGGCGATGCCGGCGTTGTTCACGAGTATGTCTATCCTGCCCCATGCGGCGACCGCGTGCTCGGCGGCGCGCTCCGCGGTATCCGGCTCGGCCACGTCGCCGACCTCGAGCCGGGCTTCGATGCCCTTGGCTTCGAGCGCGGCTACCGCGTCATCGCCTCGCCGCTGGCTGGCGTCGACCAGCAGGACCGCGGCGCCCTCGTCGCCCAGGCGCTCCACGATCCCGAGTCCGATGCCCCTGGCGGCGCCCGTGACTATCGCGGTCTGCCCGTCGAACCGGCCCATCGCGCTAGGCTCCGGCCAGCGCCTTGCTGGCGGCGGCGACTCCGGCGCCGCGCGGGATCTCGTAGCCGGCGCCGGGCAGTATCTCCTCCAGCGCGGCGAGGAGAGCGTAGATGTGCTCCGCCTTGCTCGACTCGCCCATGAGCCCGATGCGCCACACCTTGCCCGCGAAGTCGCCCAGGCCGCGGCCGATCTCGATGCCGTAGCGGCTGAGCAGCGCGCCGCGGACCTCGAGGTCGTCTACGCCGTCCGGAATCGCGACGACCGTGATCTGGGGGAGGCGGTAGCTCTCCGGCACGACCAGCGGGAGGCCCAGCGCCTCGAGTCCGGCCCCCAGCGCCGCCGCGTTCCGGGCGTGGCGCTCGGCCCGCGCCTCGGAGCCCTCCTCGACGACGATCTTCAGCGCCTCCCGGAGACCGAGAAGCATGCTGACCGGCGCGGTGTGGTGGTACACGTGCTCCTCGCCCCAGTAGTTGCCGATCAGCCCGAGGTCGAGGTACCAGGACGACGGCGGGGTGGTTCGGTCCGCGATCGCCTGCTGGGCGCGCGGGCTGATCGCCGCCGGCGCGAGGCCCGGCGGGCACGCCAGGCACTTCTGGGTGGCGGAGTAGCAGTAGTCGATCCCGTCGCGGTCCACGGCCACCTCGGTGCCTCCCAGGGAGGTGACCGCGTCGACCATGAACAGCGCGTCGTGCGCTTTCGCCAGGCGCGACAGGTCGCCCAGCGGCTGGAGAACGCCTGTGGAGGTCTCCGCCTGCACGACGGTGACCATCTTGACTCCGGAGCGCTTGTCCAGCTCCGCCTCGAGCATCTCGGCCGGGAACGGGCGCCCCCAGTCGCTGTTGAGCACGACGACGTCGGCGCCCACGCGCTCGGCCATCTGCCGCATGCGGTCGCCGAAAAAGCCGCATATGCACATCACGACCGTGTCGTCCGGTTCCAGCAGGCTGGATATCCCTGCCTCCATCCCGGCGGAGCCGGTGCCGGACAGCGCCATCGTCAGGCTCTCCTCCGTCTGGAAGACCCGCCTGAGCAGCGCCGATATCTCGTCCATGATGAGCATGAAGTCCGGGTCGAGGTAGCCGATGACCGGCGACATCATGGCCTGTAGCACCCGCGGGCTGGCGTTGCTGGGCCCGGGGCCGAGAAGGATGCGAGGGGGCACGAGCGGCACTGCGGACTCCGGTAGCGCGGTCTGCATGGTCAACTCCTGCGGCGCGCCCGCGGGGCCGATGCCGGGCCCCGGAGAGCGAGGGCCGGCGCCCGTCTGCCGAGGGCCCGCCAGATTGGCCACATTATAGGAAACGGCCGGTGCGGGTGTCCACGAGAGCGCCGGCGCCCGTGTTCGCCGGGGGCTGTGCTAGAATTCGCCGCAGATTCGCCGTATCGGCGGGCCCGAATCCGCCGCCGACCTGGACGATTCGTCGACCCGGCCGGAGGATGCGCCGCCTGTCCACAGGGCGACGACGGAGGTGCTGGACTTGGACGAAGTGCTCGAGTTGACATCCGAAACCGGCGGCGAGCCCAGGGCGTACAAGACCGTGGGCACGCGTCCCGTCCGTCACGACGGGATCGAGAAGGTCACGGGGCAGGCGCAGTACGGGGCAGACATCAGCCTGCCCGGCATGCTGTACGGAAAGGTGCTCAGGAGCCCCCACGCGCACGCCCGCGTTCTTTCGATAGACACCAGCAGGGCCGAGGCCCACCCCGACGTCAGGGCCGTGGCCACGTCCGCCGATCTCGTCTCGATCGACGGGCTGCCCGAGGGCTCCGCCGAAGCGCTCAGCCTGAAGCTTGTCAGGGACAACGTCCTTGCAAGCGACAAGGTCCTCTACGTCGGGCACGCGGTGGCCGCCGTCGCCGCGGCGAGTCCTCACGTTGCGGAGGAGGCGCTGTCGCTGGTCGAGGTCGAGTACGAAGTCCTCCCGCACGCGACGACCGTCGAAGCCGCGATGGCGCCCGACGCGCCCGTCCTGCACGATCACCTCGACCCCGAGGCCCACGGCGGCCCCAACGTGTCTGTGCACGAGCAGCATAAGTGGGGCGATCTCGAGGCCGGCTTCGCCGAGGCAGACCGCGTCTTCGAACGCGAGTTCAGGACCAAGACCGTCCACCAGGGCTACGTGGAGCCCCAGAACGGCACCGCGTCGTGGGCGCCGGATGGCCGGCTGACGATCTGGTGCAGCAGCCAGGGCCACTTCGGCATCCGCGACGGGGCGGCGAAGGTGCTCGGCCTTCCCGTGTCCGAGATCAAGGTCGTGCCGATGGAGATCGGAGGCGGCTTCGGCGGCAAGCTGAAAGTCTACCTGGAGCCGCTGGCCGCGGTGCTGTCGCGAAAGAGCGGCCACCCGGTGCAGCTCACGATGAGCCGGACCGAGGTGCTCGAGGCCACCGGCCCGACGAGCGGATCGCTGGTGCGGATCAGGATGGGGGTTTCCGACGAGGGCCGGATAACCGCCGCGGAGTGCTATTTCGCCTTCGAGGCCGGCGCCTTCCCCGGAGCGTCTCCCATACAGGCCGCCGCCGCGGCCATCCTGGCCCCTTACGAGCTCGACAACATTCTCGTCGACGCCTACGAGGCTGTCGACAACAAGCCGATGACCTCCGCGTACCGGGCGCCGGGAGCGCCCATAGTCGTCTATGCGGTCGAGAGCGTGATCGACGAGATGGCCGAGGCGCTCGGGATCGATCCGATCGAGCTGCGGCTGCTGAACGTCGCGGAAGAGGGCTCGCGTCGGGCCGACGGCGTGATGAACGGCCGCATCGGGGCCCGCGAGACGATGGAGGCCGTCCGGTCGCATCCCCACTACTCGGCGCCGCTGAGCGGCGAGTTCACGGGCCGCGGCGTCGGCATGGGCTTCTGCCGCAACAACACGGGCCCGTCAACGGTCGTAGCCCACGTCCTCGACAATGGCACCGTGAGCCTCGTCGAGGGCTCCGTCGACATCGGCGGCAGCCGCACGGCCGTGGCCCAGCAGCTCGCGGAGGTGCTGGGCATACCGGTCTCCGACGTCATGCCCAGCATCGGCGACACCGACACGATCGGCTACACCTCCAACACGGGCGGCAGCGGCGTCGCCTTCAAGACCGGCTACGCCGCGTACGAGGCGGCCCACGACATCGCCCGGCAGCTCGTCGAGCGCGCGGCGCTGGTCTGGGACGTGCCGGCGGGCGAGATCGAGTACGCGGACGGCGCTCTGCGGCACAAGTCCGACCCCGAGCTGCGGATGGAGTTCGAGGAGATCGCCGGGATACTCGGCGAGACGGGAGGCCCCGTGACCGGACGGGCCAACCTGAATCCTACGGGCTCGCTCGGCTCGTACGCGGCGAACATCGTCGACGTCGAGGTCGACCCTGAGACCGGCAAGGTCTCGATCCTGCGCCTCACCGCCTTCCAGGACGCCGGGACGGCCATCCACCCCAGCTACGTGGAGGGACAGATGCAGGGCGGCGCCGCGCAGGGCCTCGGGTGGGCGCTGACCGAGGAGTACTTCATGGGCGACGACGGGCGGCTGCTCAACACCAGCCTGCTCGACTACCGGATGCCCACCAGTCTCGACCTGCCGATGATCGACCCGGTCATCGTCGAGGTGCCCAACCCGGGGCACCCCTTCGGCGTGAAGGGAGTGGGCGAGGCCAACATCGTCTCCCCGCTGGCCGCGGTGGCGAACGCCATCCACGGCGCCGTCGGGGTGAGGCTCAACGAGCTTCCGATGTCGCCCGCCACGATAGTCAAGGCCCTGAGCGAAGAGAGCGCGGGCGCGTCGTCGTCCTGACGGGCCCGCGGCTGGAACAAAAAAGATGGTGCGCCTCCGCTCGGGAGGCGCGCCATCGAATGACTTGCGGAGGCCGGATCGTATTACCGGGGGCGAACCTTGCGGCCCGCCCCCGGTCACGACCGTGACCGCGGCAGCTGAGAAACTAACGGGTGCTGGCCCAGCTGGAGCTCATAGCCGCCGCGGCGCCGTTCGTGCGGTGTGTGGCGCCGTTGGTGGCGCCGTTCGTGGATAGCAGGGAGTTGACGCGGTCGAACATCGACGCGGCGCGCTCGATCGTCGCGTCGTCGATCTGCGAGCGGAGCTCCAGGTGGTGCTCCAGCAGGTAGGCCGCGGGGCGGTACGTGTCGAAACGCCCGCCGCACAGGTCCTCCCGCGCGAAGAACTTCTGGATGCGCTGCGCGATCCGCGGATTCGAGTCGCTTATCGCCTTCATCGTCAGGTCGCGCGGCAACTCGTGGCCGTGGGACCGGTTGACGAGCTGCAGGTAGAACTGCGGGTCGAACAGGTCCTCCAGGTCGGCGTCCCTGACACGGGTGACCTCGACCATCTTGATCGGGCTGTAGCGGTTGATCTTCCCGTTCTTCGCCTCGATGCGCGCCTTGCTCTTCGGCGTCACGTCCATCATGATCGCGACGTTGGCGTAGCTGTCCCCCAGGATCGACAGGTACGTCGTAAGGTTGTCCGACCCGCCCACCGGTATCGTGACCCAGCGCGGGTCCAGGGGGGAGCGGCCCCTGGCGGCCGCCATCTCGCCGAGAACCTGGAGGTATATCTGGTCCGACGGCGAGTTGACGAGCAGGCAGTACGGCGCCAGGAACAGCGACTGCGCCAGCCGGTAGCCCATCGCCACCTGCAGCGGGAACACCGTCTCGGCATCGTGGTCCATGACATCGTCGGTGACGACCGTGCCGCGGTCGTCCATGTCCTGGACGGTGCGGACGCTGCCGAGCCGGTCCAGGTCGACCATGAACGGCGAATGCGTGGTGTAGACGACCTGGTGTTTCGGAGCGAGGCGCTCGTCCATGAAGCGCAGGAAGTCCCTCTGGGCTCTCGCGTGCAGGTTCAGGCCCGGCTCGTCGAACAGCAGCAACAGGCTGCGGTTCTCGTCCTCCAGCTCCAGGCCGGAGAAGTACGCCAGGAACGAGAAGAAGTACACGAACCCCTTGGACCGCTCGTCGAACGGCACGGAGACCCGGTGCCGGTTGTTCCAGATCCGGATGTGGAGGATGGTGCCCTCGTTCAGCGGCGGTGGATCGTTCGGGTTGGCGTTGGAGAGGTCGAACTCGACCCGGAGCTGCTGGTTCTGGTGCCAGTACTCGAACACGTCGTCGGTGATGCTGATCGAGGCCGACTCCAGCTCCGCCTTGAGATGCTCGTAGTCCAGGTGGCTCTCGAGGTCGTGGAGGTCGGCGCCCACCAGCGATATGAGCGACAGGAACGTGCGGTCAGAGTCGTCGAGCTTGTCCGGGTCCTCGCTGCGCCGGCAGATATCGGGTATCGAGATGCGGCCCTTCATGGCGCTGTAGTCGTCGAAGTAGACGAACGCGGGCAGCAGGCGCTCGAGGTGCTTCTGGACGATCTGGTCCTTGAGGCTCGTGTCGAACCGGCTGTCGATGTCGACCAGGAGATCGCCGACGACGGGCGGCTTGATGTCGAGCCGCTTCAACATCGACCGCAGCTCTGCGACCGTGTCGATGCTCAGCGTGCGCTCCCTGATCTCCTCCGGCAGTCCGGCCCTGGCGACCAGGTGCCGCACGAGCGAGGTCTCGTCGACCTCAAAGTCCCACGTGCGCGTGTTGTTGTAGTCCTTGCCGACCGTCACGAGAGGCGACGGCATGACGCCGGTCCCGTACTCCGACTCGATCTCCCGGACCTCCTCGTCGTCGAGCCGGAACTGGGCCCGCACGACGATGGCGGGGTCGGTCTTGTGCCGACGCCGGTACTTGACGTACCCCTTGCGCGGGTAGTCCTTGAGGTCGAAGTTGCCGCCGACGGCCCCCTCGACGGGGTTCAGCTTCTTCAGCGCTGCCAGGAAGGCGGTCTTCCCGGACTCGTTCTTGCCCATCAGGCAGGTGACGTCGTCGATATCGACCCAGCCCGAGTCGTCGATGCTTCGATAGTCGGTTACTCTCGCACGCGTTAGCTTCAAGTCAAACCCTCCTCGGCCGGAAGCGCCGTGACGGAACTGCTGAGGGCCAGACTAAAGGAGCGGGAGAGCGGCGTGCAAGAACATTTTAGGTGATATCTAATACTTTTCTGAAATTTCGGCCAGAGGCTGTCGTGGCGCCGGCGGGTCCCCCAAGGGCGTCTTCAGACCTTGGGGAGCGCCTCGATCTCCGGGTGTCGGCCGCGCCGTCATGACGCGGCCGAGGGGTTCCGGCGGTGGGGTGGCCTACAGGTCCTGCAGGAACGCCCGCTCGACTTCGGTCAGCGTGGCGAACCCTTCGAACCTGGCGGATATGTTGCCCTGCCGGTCGATTACGTAGGTCCACTCGATGCTCGGCAGCCGCCACTCGCGCACCGCCGTCGAGATCACCGCGCGGCTGAGGTCTCCCTGGATCTCCTCCGGGTTCTCGTAGAAGTCGACGTGGACGAAGTTGGCCTGTCCCTTGTACTTGTCCTTGAGCTGCTGGAGGACCTCGACCTGGGGCCCGCAGACCGCGTTGGTGCAGAACGCGGGACTGGCGAAGACGACGACCGTCGGCAGGCCGCTCTGCACGGCGTCCGCGATCGTGGTCTGGTACAGATCGGCGTCCTGCAGCCCGCCCGTCGCCAACTCCTTCAGCGACGCGACGTCGGCCTCGGTCTTGCTCACGCTCTTTGGCGCTGGCGCGCCAACGGGCGGCGCCTCGGGCGCATCGAGGACCTCGAAGAACAGCTTCGCGGTCTGGGCGCCCTGGGCCGGGTCTCCGACGGTGATGTCCAGGCCCCACTTCCCGGCGGCGTCCAGGTCCAGGTCCGCCGTGTACATGCCGCGATTGCCGTACGGCCACGGGTGGAACTCGGTCTTGACCGTCTCCTTGAGCTCACCCTCGCCGCTCCCATCCGCGAAGTATCGCGAGGCCACCGTCGCCACCGGTTCGTTCACGAACCCCTCCTCGGAGGTCATCACGAAGGCGACCCGGTTCCGTCCGACCCCGAGGTCGCCGGTGCCGAGGATGGCCTGCAGGCCACCGGCCGAGATGGGGCCTTCGATCAGCGGCCGGCGGTCCGGCCTGATCTGGGGCTCGGGAGCGGCGACGGCCTGTTCCGGCGCCGTCGCGGCAGCGGCCGCGGGTGTCTCGGGAGCCTCGGGAGCCGGCTCGGCGTCTCCGCAGGCCGCCGCCGCCAGGGCCAGTACGAACAATGCCGCTATCAGGGCCGTCGCTTTCATCTCATGTCACCTCGACTGCTTCTGCCTCGCGTGCTACTCGGTGAACGCGCCGAACGTGTAGGCGAACACCGCAAAGTCGGCCGAGTTGGAGCTCAGCTTCAGCTCGTGCCCGCCGTACTCCGGGATGTCGACGACGCGGTACATGCGTGACTCGGTCACCCTCAGGAAGCTGTTGCCCTGGTCGTCGAACATGATGTCGACGCCGGCCTCGGACGCCTGCAGGGGGCGGTCGTCGTACGTGACGCGGACCTCGTACGGCTCGGCGTCCTCCAGGCTCAACACCACGTTGACGCTGGTGCCGTAGAAGTTGATAGCGATGTAGTCCTCGTAGTTCTCGGTCGTCCTGGCGTGGGTCAGGTTCTCCAGGCCGTTGTTCCACAGGCCCTGCAGGAATATGAACTGGTTGACGTGGTCGCCGGGGTCCTCGTATGCGATGTCCCGGCTGGCTCCACTGTAGTACTCCTGGTGCGCGACGTAGGGCGGCTCCTGCTGCTGAAGCGCCTTGGCGTAGTTGCGCTCGACCCCGGCGTACAGCTCCCTGGTGATGCGCGTGGCGGCGTCGTTGGTGTAGGCCCGGAAGTCGATGGTCCGATCCGGGTCCTCGCCGGCATCCACTCCCGAAGTGCTGAATCCGGCCTCGTCCAGCAGGGTCCGAATCTGCTCCTCAGTCTCGGCGTACTCACCCTCGCCGAAGTGCGAGTAGCGGATGTACCCGTCCTTGTCGATCAGGTACTTCGCGGGCCAGAAGTGGTTGTCGAACGCGCGCCATGTCCGGAAGTCGTTGTCCTGGGCGACGGCCCACTCGATGCCCTCGACCATCATGGCGTCGATCACGTTCTGCCTGACCTTCTCGAACTCGAACTCCGGCGCGTGTACGCCGATGATGACGAGCCCGCTGTCGGAGTACTTGGCGTGCCACTCCTTGAGGAACGGAAGGGTGCGGAGGCAGTTGATGCAGGTGTAGGTCCAGAAGTCGATGAGCACGACCTTGCCGCGCAGCCCCTCGAGAGTGAGCGGCTCCGAGTTGATCCACGACTCGATTCCGATCAGCTCGGGCGCGAGCTTGCTGTCGGCCGGGCGAGCGCTTGCCGCCGCGGCCGTGGGCGCTGGCTCCGTCGGCTGCGCGGTTGGAGCCTGGTCCGGCTTGGCCGTCGGCTGCGCGGCCGGGGGCTGGTCCGTCGTGGCCGTCGGTGCGTCGCCTGAGTCGTCGCCGCAGGACGCGGCGAGCAACGCGGCGATCAGGAACGCGGTCAGAACAGTGAGAATAGGAAATATGCTCTTGCGCAAGATAGGGACCTCCAATGCGAAATGTACGCCGACCGGACGCTGCTAGGCGTCGGGCTCGGCGAGCAGCTGCTGGATCATCCGCTCAGTCTGCTCGTAGGCGCCTTCGCCGATGTGCGTGTAGCGAATGACGCCGTTGCGGTCTATCAGGTACTTGCTCGGCCAGTACATGTTGTTGAACGAACGCCAGGTGACGAAGTCGTTGTCCTGGGCGATCGGGTACTCGAGGCCGAACTTCTTGGCCGCCTCGATCACGCCGGCGCGCTCCTTCTCGAATGAGAACTCCGGCGAGTGCATGCCTATGATGACGAGTCCCTGGTCGGCGTACTTGTCGTGCCAGCTCTTGACGTAGGGCAGCGTCCTGATGCAGTTGATGCAGCTATACGTCCAGAAGTCCACCAGCACCACGTTGCCCCTGAGCTCGTCGAGCGTAAGCGGCTCCGAGTTGATCCACGACGCGATGCCGTCGAACTCCACGTCCGAAGCGGTCGCCACCTTCTTGGCGAAGTCCGGGGTCGGCTGCCCGGACGGCTCCGTCTCGGTCTGGCTCGGAGCGGCCGTGGCCTCCGCCGGGGCCTGTTCGGTCTGCGGCTGTGCGGTGTCCGCCTTGGCCTCCGACGGCGTCTGGGTGCCGTCGGAGGCGGTCTGGGCGGCGGGCGCCTGCGAGTCGCTGGGGGTCGACTGCCTGGCCTCGGCGCCGCCGCCGTCCTGCGAGTCGTCGCTGCACGCGGCGAGGACCAGAGTAGCCGCGAGTGCGATGGCCGATAGCTTCAGGCTGGTGTTTCCGATGGTCATGCGGACCCCTTTTCGAACCGTGGTGCCGGCATTTTAGCACCGGCTTATCCATTAGACGCCGAACGCCGCCCGAACGATTCACCCAATCGTGAAACCCATGTCAGCCGGTGGTGGCGCCCGTAGGCGTTGGGGTTAGACCGTCACTTGGAAGATGGGAGCGAGAGCCGCCGCGCCGGCTGTTACGCGCAACTGTTCAGTGTCGAGGGGATTCCTCGAAAGTTCGCCGCATCTCTCCGTCATACCCGCGCAGGGAGACTCTTGCGCAACTCCCGCTCCCTCGACGGGAGAGGGTTGGGGTGAGGGTGAAAGGCCAGCTTCCGCAAGCTGCCTCCCTCTATTCAGACGGGGCCTGGATTCCGGCCTTCGCCGGAATGACGGGTTATGCAACGGTCTCCGAAGGCGGGTATCCGGGGGGGCGTATTCCCAATCACCGGGGCTGAGCGCTTACCGTTACGTTGGAGACTCGCCTTGCGCCGCCAAGTCGTCTAGCATGGCTGACTCACGAGCTCGAAGCGGTTCGAAAGCAGGCGTCGGGGATGTTCGGACACATCGGATACAGCATAGCCTACCTCGTAGTTGCAGGCGTACTCGCGGGCGCGTTTGCGGTCTTCCTGATCGTAGGCGTCCTCGAGGGTTCCCTGGTCAAGATCGGGATCGCCGCCGCCTTGTTCGTCGCGGTCTACGGCATCAGGGTCTACAGGTACAAGCGCATGAAGGACGAGACGGACGAGATGGAGCGGTGGAGGTAGGCGCACGCGCCGGAGCCGAGTGCCGCCCCAAGGTCAGCCGCCAGCGCGGCCACGAAAGAGAGTCAGCCGTCGAGTCCGCTCAGGCGCCTTCGCTCGGTGCGCCGGGCCCCGCGCCCTTGAGCCTGCGGATCGCCTCCGACGCCAGAGGCACGCCGGCGGCGGCCATGATCAGCTTGATGGTGTCGCCGATGATGAAGTCGTCCAGGCCCCAGTCGATCACCACGGCCAGGCGGGAGCGGTCGACCATCTCGGACTCGGGGATGTAGAAGGCGAGCCACGGCAGCCCGAACCCGTATATCGCCACCTCGCCCAGGAACATCGCCCCGGCGAGCTTCAGCGGGTTTCTTCCCCAACCATGTTCCACGAACCACCCGACGACGAACGCCGCCACCGGATATCCGATCAGGTACCCAATGCTGGCGTTCGCGATCGCCCCGTCGGGAGCGAAGACCGGAACGCCCACTATTCCCGTGGCGAGGTACACGAGCATGCTCGCCCCGCCGCGCTTGCTTCCAAGGACGGCGCCCGTCATCAGCACCGCGAACGTCTGGCCGGTGATGGGCACCGCCGGGTTCAGGTATACGGCGACCTTCGAGGAGAGGCCCGTGAGCGCGGCGAACCCCACGATGAGCACGATATCGACCACCGCGTTCGTCGACGCGGCCGTCGAGCGGGGAATCAGCTGGTCGACGAGGGCCGCTCCGCTCCGCGGTTGCTGCATGTCTGTCTCTCCAGTCGCGTGGTCGGTTCGTTGGTCTTCGTGCCCGCCTGTCAGGCAGGAGCGGCCGGCCTAGGTCCTTCGGGCGTCGTCGGCCGGGGTGAAGATGGAGCCCTCGGGTACTTCGAGGGACTGGCGTCCGCGAAGGAAGCGGGCCGCCAGCGGCCGGCCCACGGCGATCCCCAGCGCCACGCCGCCGACGATAGCTATCGGCACCTTCGTCAGAAGGTCGCGCCTCGACAATCGCCGCTGCTCCGTGGTCTCCTCACTCATCTGCGCATTCCTCCGCGTCGGGTAGCTCGCCCCGGACCAACCGGGCCGAGGCGCGCCCATAATAGCAATCTCTCTCGCAGTCTACCAGTCGCGCGAGTCGGCAACCCAGGACTTGGTCCGGATGGTTGACTCATAGATTTGACGGTGACATTATTCTAGCTGCTCGCTTCCAGGGCGACCGAATGATCCTGTAAGCCGAAAATCCGATGAGTGCCAATCAGGACTTGACCGGAAGTCCATCACACGAACATGGCGCCGAGCGATTCACCCCGGTGGGTGGTGAAGGCAGCCGTGTCTTGCACCGTTGCCTTTCGCTGGATCTTGAAGTCGGCCGGGATGACCGCATCCATAGTCTTGCCGGAGTACGCCCGGATACTGGTCAATGCCTCACCGTTCGCGCAGCGGGTCGCGGCCTGGCTGCGGCATTGACCAAACTGGACCGCATCGCCAATGGCGCGGACTTCCTGCTGGGCCACAACCTGATAGCCTTCGATTTGTCCCACCTGCAAGCCGCGAATCCCGGTCTGCGGCTATTGCGGCTGCCGGCGGTCGACACGCTCAGACTCAATCCCCTGGCCTTCCCCCGCAATCCGTATCACCATCTGGTAAAGCATTACCAGGACGGACAGCTCAAACGTGGGCGCATCAACGACCCTGAGCTGGACGCCAGGCTTACGCTAGAGGTCTTCGACAATCAGCAGAAGGCCTTTTCCGATGCACCTGCCGACCTGTTGACAGCCTGGCACTGGCTGACCACTGTGGACGGTGGCGCGGGATTCGATAGGGTATTCATGGCTCTGCGGCGGTCGCCGAGGCCGTCCGACGCAGAGGCGCATCGCGCGATCCACGCACGTCTGGCAGGCAACGCCTGCCAGACGCACGCCCGTGAGGTAATGGCCGACGCGGCCAGCCGGGACTGGGCGTTGGCTTATGCCCTGGCATGGCTGTCGGTGTCAGGAGGCAACTCGGTAGTACCTCCGTGGGTGCGGCATCAGTTTCCCGAGACGGGGAAGTTGGTGCGCCGGTTGCGCGACGTCGCCTGCGTCGATCCCTCCTGTGAATGGTGCCGGGAGCGGCACGACGCCGGAAAAGAGCTTACCCGCTGGTTCCCTTCCTTTGCCGGTTTCCGTCCAGAGCCTAAGGAAGATGATGGACGACCCATGCAGCAGGCCATCGTCGAGGCGGCGATGGCGGGAGAGCACGTGCTGGCAATCCTGCCAACCGGTGCAGGCAAATCGCTTTGCTATCAGATCCCCGCCCTGTCCCGCTACGACAAGACCGGCGCGCTGACGGTGGTGATCTCGCCCCTGGTCGCCCTCATGGCCGACCAGGTGGCGGGGCTCGAGGCGCGGGGCATCGGCTCTTGCGTCACCATCAACGGCCTTCTGTCCATGCCCGAGCGGGCCGATGCACTGGACAAGGTGCGGCTGGGGGACGCCGGCATCCTCATCATCTCACCGGAGCAGCTTCGCAGCGTCGCGGTGCGCCGTGTCCTCGGTCAACGGGAGATCGGCGCCTGGGTCCTGGACGAGGCCCACTGCCTCTCGAAGTGGGGGCATGACTTCCGGCCCGACTACCGTTACGTGGGACGATTCATCCGCGAGAGGGCGGGAGACGACCCGGCGCCGCCGGTGCTTTGTCTGACCGCGACCGCCAAGCCCGACGTCATGGCGGAGGTCGTGGACTACTTTCGGAAGGAGCTCGAGATCGAGCTGAAGGTCTTCGACGGTGGCGCCGGACGTACCAATCTGGGATTCGTGGTGGTGCCGACGAGCAGCGAGGGAAAATTCGCTCACATCCACCAGATCATAGAGGCCGATCTGCCCACGGACGATCGGAGCGGCGCCATCGTCTACTGCGCGACGCGGCGGCAGACCGAAGAGGTTGCGGGGTTCTTGCAGGCAAAGGGACTAGAGGCGGGCCACTTCCATGCAGGGTTGCCGCCTGAAACCAAGAAGAACGTCCAGCAGAGCTTCATCAGTGGCGAGCTGCGGGTAATCGTAGCCACCAACGCCTTCGGCATGGGTATAGACAAGCCAGACGTGCGTCTGGTGGTACACGCCGACATCCCGGGTTCTCTGGAAAACTACCTGCAGGAGGCGGGCCGCGCCGGACGAGACCAGAAGATGGCCCGCTGCGTGCTTCTTTACACCACGGACGACGTTGAGCGCCAGTTCGGCATGTCTGCTCGTTCGCGGTTGACGCGACGGGAAATCCACGGAGTCTTGAGGGCGCTGCGGAATCTGGACCGGAAGAAGCGCCTGCACGGTGAGGTGGTGGCTACTTCAGGTGAGATCCTCACCGAGGACGAAGATAGGGTATTCGAGCGGGATTCCACCACAGACGACACTCGGGTGCGGACCGCGGTGTCATGGCTGGAGGAGGTTGAGCTGCTGACCCGAGAGGAGAACCGCGTGCAGGTGTTCCCATCCTCCCTGCGCGTGAGCTCGATGGAGCAGGCCAAGGCCAAGCTCAAGCTCGAAAGTGCCCGTATGACGGGTGCCTACCGCGGCAAGCTGCTGGCAATCGCCGAGGCGTTGATCGAGGCAGATGCGGACGAGGGTATCTCCACGGACGAGCTGATGGCCGCTGCGGGTCTGACGTCGGAGGAAGTGAGAGGCGCGCTTTACGACCTGGAGCAATGCGGCATCGCCAGCAACGACACCGTGCTGACCGCTTTCGTACACGCGGGGGTGAGGCGAGGCTCGCAGCAGCGCTTCGCGGAGGCGGCTGCGCTGGAGAAGGCTCTGATCGACCTCCTGCGGGAGACGGACCCGGACATGGGCAAGGGCGATACGTCCACGCTGCATCTCCGTATCGCCACCCAGCGGCTCAAGGACGAAGGTCACACGTACGCCCTGCCGGAGCTTCTGCGGCGCATCGTCCGCAGCATCGCCGCCGACGGTCGGGGCGAGGGCGGTGGCGGGGGAAGCCTCGGGGTGCGCGGGCGCGATGGGGAGACACTTCAGGTGACCCTGCAGCGAGAGTGGAAAGCGTTAGACAGACTTGCAGAGCTGCGCCGCGCAGCCGCCGGGCGGCTGCTGGACCATCTGCTTGCTAGCCTGCCTCCGGGAAGCCGCGGCACGGACCTGCTAGGTGAGACGACCCTCGGCAAGCTGCTGGCCGCGATCAGGTCCGACATTACCCTGAGGAGCGCTGTCAAGGATGACGCCTTGGCCAGGCTGATGGACCGCGCGCTGTTGTGGCTGCACGAGCAGGAAGTCATCAGGCTGAACAAGGGTCTGGCAGTCTTCCGCCCAGCGATGACCATACGCCTCAGGCCGGAAAGGCGCGGCTTCGCCCAGACGGACTTTGCGGACCTGAAGCTACACTACGACGGACAGATACGACAGATCCACGTGATGGCTGAATACGTGCAGCAGGGGCTTAGATCCATGGTTGATGCCCTCCGCCTGGCCTTGGACTATTTCACACTCCCCGAAGAGCACTTTCTGCGTCGCTGGCTGCCAGACAGCGACAGGGAAATCTCGAGGCAGACCACGCCGGAATCGTGGCGGGCCATCGTCGAAAGCCTGAACAATCCCGTCCAGCGGCGAATCGTGGCCGACGACCGGGAGCAGACAAACGTGCTTGTTCTTGCCGGGCCCGGCTCCGGCAAGACGCGCGTGTTAGTCCACCGAATTGCCTATCTGATACGCGTAAGGCGCGAGAACCCTCACGGTATCCTGGCTTTGGCCTACAACAGGCATGCTGCGGTAGAGATTCGCCGTCGCCTTGCGGAGCTCATCGGCGACGACGCTCGTGGGGTCATAGTGCTCACCTGTCACGCGTTCGCGATGCGGCTGGTCGGCGCCAGCTTCACCGGGCGTGCGAATCGGCTGGACGACGCGGACTTCCCGGAAATACTCCGGCAGGCGGCGGCCCTCCTGCGAGGCGAAGGGTTGCCGCCCGACGAAGCTGACGAGTATCGGACGCGGCTGCTGGCGGGCTTCCGTTGGATACTGGTGGACGAATACCAGGACGTCGGCCCCGCCGAGTACGGACTGATCTCCGCCCTGGCGGGAAGGACCCTTCCGGACGAGGACGACAAGATCAGCCTGTTCGCGGTGGGCGACGACGATCAGAACATCTACACCTTCAACGGTTCGTCGGTGGAGTTCATCCGCCGTTTCGAGGCGGACTACGGGGCCAAGCCCGTTTACCTGACCGGCAACTATCGCTCCACTGCTCATGTCATCGAGGCCGCCAATGCGGTGATCGAGCCGGCCCGGCAGCGGATGAAGACCGGCCATCCGATCCATGTCGATCGGGCGCGGGAGAAGGATCCGCCCGGCGGTGTTTGGACGGACAAAGACCCGGTAGCCGGAGGTCGAGTCCAGACGCTGCCGGCCGGCGATACTCCTATCTCACAGGCTCAGGCCGTCGTCGCCGAGTTGAAGCGGCTGTGCCGTCTCACTCCGGACTGGACGTGGTCGGCCTGTGCGGTAGTCGCCCGCGAATGGAGCTACCTGGACCCGGTGAGGAGTCTCTGCCAGCTCGAGGGCATTCCGGTGCAGATGGCGAACGAAGACTTTTCTGGCGTCTGGCATCTTCGGGAGACCCGGGCGCTCGTGGACTGGGTACGCCAACGAGATTCCTACTTCATAAGCAGCGAGGACCTCAGCGACTGGCTGGTTGGGCAATCCGAAGGTCCCTGGATCGAGCTGCTGCGGGAAGCCGTAGCTGAATACAAGCTGGAGACCGGCGGCGCGGAAACCGCGGCGGAACAGTTTGTCGAATGGCTTGCAGAATGGGCTCGCGACGTGCGCCGTCGCCAGCGAGGGCTGCTGCTGCTGACCGCACATCGCGCCAAGGGTCTGGAGTTCGACCACGTGGTCGTGCTGGACGGCGGCTGGGACCGAGTTGGCCGGGACGAGGATGCGGACGCGCCGCGTCGCCTCTACTACGTCGCCATGGCCCGCGCGCGCAAGACTCTCATCCTCGCACGCCTCCCAGGACGGAACCGGCTGCAGGACGCCCTGCGGGGCATCACCTCGGTTTGCCACCGGGCGCCCGTCCAACTCCCACCGGCAGCACCGGAGCTCGCCCGCCGTTATCGACGGCTCAGCCTGCGCGATGTCTTTCTGAGCTTTGCGGGCTACAGGCGGCCCGAAGATCCCGTGCATCGCGCAATTGGTGCGCTCTCGCCCGGTGATCCGCTGCAGGTACGAGTATTGCCGAATCGTTGGGAGCTGCTGGATGGGAACGGGACGGTTGTGGGGCGGCTTGCCGGTGGTTTCGAAGGCCCACCAGACATGCGATGTATTTCGGCCGAGGTACTGGCAATCGCCACGTGGGACCGTGACAGTTCAGAGCCGGAGTACCGAGATGGCCTTCTGTCCGACCGCTGGGAGGTCGTGGTGCCGGAACTGGTATTCGAGCCGGAGTCGTGATCTCGTCGGCAACGTAGCAGGCCCACGTACCGGAATCGCTTACTCTTCAGGCGGCAAGCCGCCGGCTACCAGTCGCGCGAGTCGGGGACGTCGAGCCAGCGTCCGCCCTGGGCGATCGACTGCTGGCTGACCAGTCCCGGCAGCGTCATGTCCATCGCCTCGTGTATGCCTATGACGGGCTCGACCCCGCGCTCGATCGCGTCCACGAAGTCGAGAAACTCCAGCAGGTCGCCTCCCCCGTGCCCCGATCTCTTCGCCAGCTCCCCGTACACCCTCCACGAATCGGGCAGGAACTCCTCCGCGAGCTCATCGAGGTCTCTCCACTCGCGGTGCGCGTCATCGTACGGCCCGGCGCCCGCGTTCGCCGTGTCCCGCGAGCGCAGCCAGACGCGGTTTGGATCGCCGGGCGCGCGGGCGGACTCGTAGCAGCCGTCCGTGCCCTGTAACTGGTAGTTGGTCAGGGAGTGGGGGCGGTCCGAGAGCATGTCGAGGCGGATCTTGACCAGGCCTCCCGACCTCATCTGGCACAGCATCACGGTCGACGCCTGGTTCTCGTACGCGTCGCCGCGCGGGTCGACGTGATGGCGCCCGCTGCCGGCGGCGCAGACGCGCTCGACGCGGTCGCCGGGCATCCACTGCAGGATCGGGCCGAGGCTGTGGGTGCCGTAGGTGACGCCGTCGATGCCGGTCTGCCACCTGCGGCGCCAGATCGTCCTCTCGTTCAGCCCCTTCACCTCGTGCAGGTACTCGCCCTCGGCGTAGTAGGTCTTGCCGAACTCCCCGCGCCGCACCATCTCCTTGACGATCTGGTTGGGACGGCTGTACGTGTAGTTCTCCGCCATCATGTAGGTGGCGGAGCTATCGCGGCACGCGCGCACCAGCGCCTCGCACTCCTCCAGCGAGACGGCCGCGGTCACCTCGCTCAGCACGTGGACGCCCCGCTCCAGGGCGGCGACCGCCTGCGGGGCGTGAAACTGCATCGGCGTGCCGATGACGACCGCGTCGACGTCCGACCGCTCGAGCATTTTCCCGTAGTCGAGGTACTTCTCAGGCGCGCCGAGGAGGTCCGCGGCCGCGTCGAGACCGTCGGCGTCGATGTCGCACACCGCGTGCACGCCCAGGGCGTCGATGGCCTCGATGGCCGTCCTGAAGCGGCCGCCGCGTCCCGCCGCCCCCACGATTCCGACCTTCAACGCGTCCATCGCTTCTCCGTTCGCCCCTCCGATTCCTGTGCGGGTCGGCGGGATTATATGACCGCCTGAGATCGGCGGCAAACGAGCGGCCGGCCGGGCGCGTCGATGCTCTATAATTGGCCCGACTTCCGTCCAGGAGACCGACATGGGAGACGCCGACCGCCTGCTGCCTACCACCGTCATAGGCAGCTACGCCACCCCGAGCTGGATGTATACCGCACTCGGCGAGATCGACAAGGGCGAGTACGGCCAGACCGACATACGCGAGACCTTCGACGACGCCGTGAACATGGCGATTCTCGACCAGGAGCGCGCCGGGGTCGACATCATCACCGACGGCGAGATGCGCCGCTGGTACTTCGTCCAGAGCTTCTACAGGCGCATGACCGGGATCGAGCAGGAGCCCCCGCTGCGCAAGGTCGGCCTGTACGGCTACGACAGCCCGCCGCGCTACCGCACGTCGGGCAGGGTCACGGTGCCCGACGGGCTCGGCATCGTGAGCGAGTACGAGTACACGAAGGCGCACACCGCCCGGCCGATCAAGGTCACCTGCCCGGGGCCGCTCACTCTGACCATGCACATACGCCCCCGAGACGGTTATTCCAGCAGGCTGGAGCTCGCGTGGGAGTTCGCGGCCCTCATCAACGCGGAGCTCAAGGCCCTCGTCGACGCGGGCGTCGACTACATCCAGCTCGACGAGCCCTCCTTCGCCATCATTCCAGGCGAGCTGAAGGAGTGGGTCGCGCTGTACAACGCCTCGGTCGAGGGCGTCGACGCGAAGCTGGCGCTGCACGTCTGCTTCGGGAATCTCGGCAGCCGGCCGCGCGGCAAGCGCAGCTACCGGTGGATGTTCCCGGCCCTGCTCGACGCCAACGCCGACCAGCTCGTGTTCGAGTACGCCAACCGCGAGATGACCGAGACCGGCCTCTGGAAGGAGTTCGGCGTCGACAGAGAGCTCGGCGCCGGCGTGATCGACATCAAGTCGTTCTACGTCGAGACGCCCGAGGACGTGGCCGAGCGCATCCGCCTCTTCCTCGACCAGGCGCCGCCGGACCGGCTCTACGTCAGCCCAGACTGCGGGTTCTTCCAGTTGCCCCGGTGGCTGTCGTACCTGAAGCTGGAGGCGATGGTGGCCGGCACGCGAATCGTGCGTGCCGAGCTGACCGGGTAGCCGCCGGAGCGAGTGAGCCGTATGCTAGAGGTGACCGAGAGCGCGCGGGAAGAGCTGAAGCGCATCGTCGACATCCAGGATATGGAGGAGGGCCAGTTCCTGAGGCTGGCCACGCCGCCGGTCTGGATCGGCGAGGGCGACTTCGGAGTCGTGATCGACAAGCCCGGCGACGACGACGTGGTCGTCGATCATGCGGGCGAAACGGTGCTGCTGGTGGACCCGGGCCTCGCCGAGCACCTGTCCAAGGCGGTCATGGACTTCAAGGACGCCCGCTTCTCGCTGGACGTCTACTAGCGTCCTGAGCACCGTCTCCCTCGACGGGTGAGGGTGACAGCCGAACAGGTCCCGCGGTGCAGAGCCCCCTCTCCCTCGACGGGAGAGGGCTGGGGTGAGGGTGACAGCCGAAGATGACCGCCTCGATGGCCGGACAGACGCTGAGCGGCTTCATGGAGTCGGCGTGGGCCGGCGACGACTCGCTGGCCGGGCTCGACTCCGTCGTCGACGCCATCGCCCTCGGAGCGCGGCGGGTGCACGAGCAGGTGCAGGCGGCGGCCATCGGCGGAGCGCTGGGGACCACCGGCGAGACGAACGTCCACGGCGAGATGGTCCAGGTTCTGGACGATGCCGGGTCCGACATCTTCGTGCAGACCCTTCGGGACAGCGGCAGCGTCGCGGCCATCGGGTGCGAGGAGATCGAGGGCGTCGAGATGGTCGGCGACGGCGACTCGCAGCTCTACGTCGTGCAGATGGATCCGATGGACGGCTCGTCCAACATAGACGTCGCGGTGACCATCGGCTCGATATTCGGCATATGGCGCCGCCAGCCGGGAGAGGCGGTGACCGAGGCGCTGCTGCTGCGCCCGGGGAGCGAGCAGGTGGCGGCGGCCTACGTCGTCTACGGGTCTAGCACCGTCATGGTCATGGCGACTCCGGGGCAGGTCACCGGCTTCACCCTGGACGCCGCGTCGGGGGACTTCCTGCTGACGCACCCCGGTATCCGCGTCCCTGAGAAGTGCGAGTACTACAGCACGAACGAGGGCAACTTCGGCAAGCTCGACGAGCCGACGCAGCGGGCCGTGTCGCGGCTCCGCGGCAGCCACTCGCTCAGGTACGTCGGATCGCTGGTCGCCGACTTCCACCGCAACCTGCTGAAGGGCGGAGTATTCCTGTACCCTGGCGACGTCAAGAGCCCGGAGGGCAAGCTGCGGCTGATGTACGAGGCCAACCCGCTCGGATACGTCGTCGAGCAGGCGGGTGGGGCGGCCTACTCGTCGGGCGAGCGAATCCTGGACATCGAGCCGGAGGCCCGGCACCAGCGGACGCCGCTGATACTCGGCAACAGGCGCGAAGTGGAAGAGACGGTGTCGATCATCACGGGCGCCGAGCCCGGCTGACGGCCCCCAAGGAGGACAGCGTGGACATCCAAACGCTCAACGAGACGGCGCGGGCCATGGTCGCTCCCGGCAAGGGCATCCTTGCGGCGGACGAGAGCTCCAGCACGATCAAGAGGCGATTCGACTCCATCGGCGTCGAGTCGACCGAGCGCAACCGGCGCGACTACCGGGAGATGCTGTTCACGACGGCGGGCGCCGACGAGTACATCAGCGGGATAATCCTGTACGACGAGACGCTGCGCCAGGACGGCGCTGACGGCACGCCCCTGGTCGAGGTCATCCAGGGCCAGGACATGATTCCCGGCATCAAGGTCGACAAGAGCGGCCACCCGCTGGCGGGCGCTCCGGGCGAGCAGGTGACCGAGGGCCTGGACGGCCTGCGCGAGCGCCTGGAGGAGTACGCAGACCTGGGCGCGCGGTTCACCAAGTGGCGCGGGATATACGAGATCGGCGAAGGGACGCCCAGCCGCTACTGCTCAGAGGCGAACGCCCACGCGCTCGCCCGCTTCGCCGCGCTGAGCCAGGAGGCCGGCCTGGTGCCGATGGTCGAGCCAGAGGTGCTCATGGACGGCGGCCACGACATAGACGCCTGCTTCGAGGCGACCGAGGCGGCGCTGCGCGAGATGTACTATCAGCTCGGCACCCACCGCGTCGTCCTCGAGGGCACGATTCTCAAGACGAACATGGTGCTCTCAGGGAAGGACGCGGCCGTCCGGGCTGCCCCCCCTGAGGTCGCGGAAAAGACGCTGGCCTGCCTCGAGCGGTCAGTCCCCGCGGCTGTCCCCGGCATCGCGTTCCTGTCGGGCGGGCAGGGCGACGAGGAGTCGACGGTCAACCTCGACGCGATCAACCGGCTCGCCAACGAGGAAGGCGCCCCGTGGGAGCTCACCTTCTCCTACGGCCGCGGCCTTCAGGCCGCCCCGCTAAAGGCCTGGGGCGGCGACATGGCGAACCGCGAGATCGTCCAGCAGGAGTACCTCCGCCGCGCCTCCATGACCGCACACGCCCGCCAGGGCGCCTACGACCCCAACTGGACGCCGGAGTAGGCTGGGTAATACGACGCGCTCGCGCAGTGGGGGGTGTTACAATGGCCCAAAGGAACACACCTTCACCATGACCACTCAGGCGCAGCGATACAACTCCACCGGTCGGGACTTCATGTCGAAGGCATGGGTATACCTCGCCGACGACGACCTCCAACAGGCGTCGGAGAAAGGCTGGGGCGCGGCCGTGCAGGTGGTCAAGGCCGTCTCCGAAGCCCGCGGATGGCGCCACAACGGGCACAGGCAACTGTGGACTGGGGTCAAGCGCCTGGCGGATGAGGTGGGAGACCGGCAGATACTGGCC
Source organism: Dehalococcoidia bacterium (assembly GCA_965220785.1). Classification (GTDB taxonomy): domain Bacteria; phylum Chloroflexota; class Dehalococcoidia; order Lucifugimonadales; family CAZENU01; genus CAZENU01. Next base: position 3,387,325 of record CBDCQW010000003.1, on the reverse strand, counting down.
CTCTTCGGAGCGGCCGACAGCCTCCACACCAACTTCTACGAAGGCTGGCTGCCGCGGGAGGCGGTCGAGATCTATCTCGGCCAGGTTGGAGAGTTGCTGGAGAAGCTGGACCGGCTCCCCTCTCGATAGCGACGCCGTCGGCCGGCCACGGCCTCTTACGCCCGATGGTCGATGTTGCCTCGCTTCAGGGCCGCTTCGATGGCCCTGACCAGCTCGCGCGCCGACTCGGCGGACAACTCGACCGCGACCCTGGCGCCCGGGCCCTGCGCCTCGTTGACGAAGTCGATGTTGAGGGCGTGATCGTAGGGCGCGTGCGTCGGATGGTCGAAGGCCACGTTCGCGCCGTCCAGCCTGAACCAGCCCCGGGCGCCCTTGCCGCTGCCGGCCATCTCCGCCTTCTCGACGATCATCGTGCACATGCCGCGTCTCCCTCGTCTCCCGCCATTGAGTGCTATGCGCCCAAGTGCTCCTCGAAAAACTGGAAGACCTTGGACCAGCCGTCGACGGCCTGCTCCTGTCGGTACATCGGCCTGTGGTAGTAGAAGAAGCCGTGTCCGGCGCCCTCGTACATGTGGAACTCGAAGTCCTTGTCGTGGGCCCGAAGCTCCCGTTCGTGGGCTATGACCTGATCCGGCGACGGGCTGTCGTCGTCCTCGCCGAACAGCCCGAGCAGCGGGCACGACAGGTCCTTCGTGTAGTCGATCGGCGCCACCGGCTGCTTCTCGTTCAGCTGCTCGGGAGACATGACCACGTTGCCGCCCCACAGGTCGACCACGGCGTCGAAGCCGTCCAGCCGGCAGGCGGACAGGAAGGCGTGCCTGCCCCCGGAGCAGCTCCCGATGACGCCGACCTTGCCGGTGCAGTAGACGGCGGAGCGCAGGAAGCCCATCGCCGCCGCCACGTCGCCGACGACCTGGTCGTCCGCCACCCCGCCGGCGGCGCGGACCGTCGCGCCCACGTCGTCCGGGTCGCCGTGGCCCTCACGGTGATAGAGGTTGGGGCTGATCGCCGCGTAGCCGTGGTGGGCGAACCGGCGCGTCGCCTCCCGGTACCACTCGTCCCAGCCCGGCAGGTGGTGTATCAGCACGACGCCGGGGAAGGGGCCGGCCCCGATCGGCCTGGCGAGGTAGGCGTAGACCGTGTCGCCGCCGTGGCCGTCCAGTGAGACCGTCTCCGCCACCATGCCCTCGTACATGTCGGTCGTATACATCGGTTCCTCCTTGGCCGCCGACGCCTTCCGGGGCTCGGCGGTCCGGATACTCCCGTCGCCCGACTGCAGGCCGGGTCTAGCGGAACTGGAAGGAGTAGAGCTTCGCGTTCTTGACGTAGAATCGTATCTTCACCGCCTGGCCCGCCAGACGGCTCACGTCCGGGCTGCCGTTCCAGGTAGCGACCTGATCGAGCCCGGACTCGAGGACCGGGTCCGAGTCGTCGAAGGTGAACCCCTCGATCTTGTGGTGGTTGAACGTCAGCAGCTCCACCCTGATCTCGCCGATGCCCGGGCCCGCGGCGATGGGCGCCCGCGTCGAGTTCAGGTGCAGTTGCGAGCCGCTGAAGGAGAAGGAGCGCGTGACGAGCTTGCCGAACGACTCGGGGCCCTTGGAGATGTCGACCAGGTGCTCCCGGTTGCGCATCTGCGAGAGCTGCTCGTCGGTCGCCGTGTGCGGCACCCAGCCCTTGCCGCCGTCCACGGACACGAAGCCGTCCAGCCGCGACACCGCGAGGCCGATGCCCTCGCCTCCATCGTCGCCCAATTCGTGCATCTGCTCGGGCGAGCGGCGGTTCGTGCCGATGTAGTAGAAGAACATCTTGTCGCCGTGGACGATCGCGTCGTTGACGTAGACGCTGCCGAAGTCGAAGTCGACGCGCCTGCCGCCGCGGAAGATGAAGGGCTCGCGGAAGTTGCGCTCGAAGTGGAACCCGTCCCGGCTGACGATGATCTCGGGATGGTGCGTCAGGTTCGTCGTGCGGAAGATCCAGAGCACTCCCACGTAGAGGCCCTCGTAAGGGACCACGACCAGCCGGTAGAACTCCGTGTCCGGGAAGTCGAGCTCGTCCGGGATCAGGATCGTCTCGGCCTCGGTCCAGTCGATCATGTTCGGGCTCTCGGAGCGGCCGATGATCCGCTTGCCAAAGGGGGCGCGCATGTGGTGGCTGCACTCGACGTAGGCCGCGTACGTCTCGCGGATCGGGTCCCAGCCCATGACCTGCGTCGGGCCCCATCGCCCGATCACCGGCGTCGTGTCCATCACCGGGTTGCCGGAATAGGGCGTCCAGTCAAAGCCGTCCGGCGAGTAGTGCAGGAAGGCCCGCATCGGCGCCTTCGTGTCCTTGGTCCAGTCGAGGTGCTTGTACCGCTTCGCCGGGTCGGTCTCGACCGGGTCCTTGAACTGCGGCACCCGTTTCTCGCCGACGATGGGCAGGATGTTGTTGTGCTTGGAGCCCTCGAACTCCACCAGGCCGAGGTCCGGGCGCTCCCAGTCTATCCCGTCCTCCGAGGTGGCCAGGCACACCAATGCGGGGTCGTCCTCGCCCAGGATTACGATGCCCGTCTGGCCGCCGGGCGTCAGGTTCGGGTCGATCTTCAGGGTGCGAGTGGCGTACCACATCTTGAAGAGGCCCTCGTCCTCCTCGTAGATGACCCTCAGCGGCCGCGTGTTGTTGCCCTCCCAGGGCGCCTCGTCGGTGAGGACGGGGTTGTTGTTGGCCTTCACGGCGGGGTTCAGCACCTGCCGCAGGTTGGTCATGCTCTCGATGAGATAGTCGTCGAGGAAGAGCTGCTTGGTGGAGCCGATGTCGATCAGTGCCATGGGAAAACTCCGCGGGCAGGATTTTGGGCCGTCAGGGTACCACCGCCGCCCCGCCCGCGCCACCGGAGGCTCCCCGAATCCCCCACGCCGTGGCATCCGGGCCGAGGTGAGAGTCTCGGAACGGCCTCACCCGGAGCAAGGCCGGCCCGGCTCCGAGCCGGCCGCCGCTCACGTGCCAGCGCCGATCCTGTGCAGGCGGGCGTACACGCCGTCCCGCTCCAGCAGCTCGGCGTGGCTGCCCTGCTCCACGATGCGCCCCTCGTCCAGCACGACTATGCGGTCGGCGGTGCGCACGGTGGAAAGGCGATGGGCTATCACCATGGCCGTGCGGTCTCGGAGCAGCTCGCGGACCGCGTTCTGGATGACGACCTCGGTCTGGGTGTCGATGCTTGCCGTGGCCTCGTCCAGGATCAGGATGCGCGGGTTGGCCGTCAGCGCCCGGGCGAAGCTGACGAGCTGCCGCTGGCCGACGCTCAAGTTGGACCCGCGCTCCAGCAGGGGCGTGTCGTATCCCTCCTCCATGTCCACGATGAAGTCGTGGGCCCCGACCGCCTTCGCCGCCTTTACCATGTCGTCGTGCGTCGCGTCCGGCGAGTTGTAGCGGATGTTCTCGCCGACGGTGCCGGAGAACAGGAACGGCTCCTGCAGGACGATGCTGGTCTGCCGCGCCAGCGAATCGCGCGTCACGTCGCGAACGTCGTGTCCGTCTATCGTAATGCGGCCCTCGACGACGTCGTACAGGCGGAGCAGCAGCGACGCGGTCGTCGTCTTGCCGGCGCCGGTCGGTCCGACCAGGGCGACCGTCTCGCCCGCCGCGACGTGCAGGTCGATGTCCGCGAGCACGTCCACGCCGGGCGCATAGGAGAACCGGACTCCCTCGTACCTGACCTCCCCGCGTATGCCGGGCAGGTCCGTCGCGCCCGGCCTGTCCTCGATCTCGGGCCGAACGTCGAGCAGCTCGAACACCCGGACCCCGGACGCCATCGCCCGCTGCAGATCGGCGTAGTGGATGATCAGCGCGTACAGCGGGTCGAAGAAACGCTGGATATACAGCGCGAAGGCCACGACCACGCCGACCTCGATATCTCCGTCGAGCGCCATGCTTCCCCCGAAGTAGACCACTAGCGCCAGGCCCGCCGCATACAGCACCTCGACGATCGGCGGCAGCCCTGACTCGAACGACTCCGCGGTCAGGCTGGACTCGAGGTGCGAGCGGTTGGCCCGGGCGAAGATGCGCATCGCGTCCTTCTCCGTCCCCAGGCTCTGCACGACCCTGATCCCGGCGATCGTCTCCTGGAGCTGCGCGTTCACGTCGGCCAGCGTCTCGCGTATGCGTCGGAAGGGCCCGGTCGCGAATCGCTGCCAGACGAGCAGCGAGACCAGTATCACAGGGACCACAGACAGCGATATGGCCGCCAGCGCCGGGCTCATCGCGAACATGACGGCGGCGATGGCGGCCAGCAGGAACAGGTCGATCACGGCCCTCACGAAGATGGGCAGCGTCGTGCGGAGCTGTTCGACGTCGTTCTGCACCCGCGACATGACGGCGCCCGCCGGTGTGCGGTCGAAATAGGCCATGGAGAGACGTTGGAGATGGTCGAACAGCCCGGTCCTTAGGGCGTAAAGCACCCTCTCGCCCGCGTAGTCCATCAGCCGCTGATGGGCGTAGCCGCTGACCGTCTGAACGACCGCCACCGTGGCGAAGATCGCCAGCGCAAGGTCGAGACCGGCCGCGTCTCCCGCGCCGATCTTGGCGTCTATCACCCACTTGATCAGCCAGGGAACGGCTACGCCGGCGCCGGTGGAGACGGCGATCGCGACGAACGCCAGGGCGATGAGTCCCCGGTGCGGCCGGAGGTATCCGCCGAGGCGTACGAGTACGCGCCCGTCGTAGATGCGACCGGGAGACCCGTCGTCGCCCCGCGCCTCCGCCAGGTCGTTGCCGAACGGCATCATTCGGGCACGTCTCCCCCGGTCGCCGTCGAGGTCTGGGACCACGCGTCCTCGACCGATGGCGTGAGCTGCAGGTCGTAGATGGTGCGGTACAGACCGCCCCGTTCGTACAGCTCCGCGTGGCTGCCGCTCTCGACCAGCCTGCCCCGGTCCAGCACCAGCACCAAGTCGGCGCCGCGCACCGACGACAGGCGGTGGGCGATGACGAACGTGGTTCTTCCCTTCGCCACCGCGGCCAGCGCCTCCTGGATGCGGTGCTCGGTCTCGACGTCCACGCTGGAGGTCGAGTCGTCCAGCACCAGGACCGGCGGGTCGAGCAGCAGGGTCCTCGCTATGGCCAGCCTCTGGCGCTGCCCGCCCGACAGCTTCACTCCTCTTTCGCCGACCCACGTGTCGTACCGGTCGGGAAGGCTGTCTATGAAGTCGTGCAGCTGCGCAATCCTGGCCGCCCGTACGATCTCGTCCATCGTCGCGTCCCTGGCCCCGTAGGCGATGTTCTCCCTGAACGTCGCCGCGAAGACGAACACGTCCTGCAGGACTATGCCGACGTTCCTTCTCAGCGAGCTCAGCTCGGCGTCACGGACGTCGACACCGTCCACGGTCACGCGTCCGGAGGAGGCGTCGTAGAACCTCGGGATCAGGTGCGCCACGGTGCTCTTGCCCGAGCCCGGAGGCCCGAGCAGGGCGACCATCTGCCCCGGCTCGACCTCGAAGCTCACGTCCGTCAGCGCCTCGGCCCTGGAGTCGTACCTGATGGACACGCCTTCGAACTTGACGTGCCCCCGGACGTTCGTCAGCCTGCGGGCGTCCCGCTGCGCGGATGCCGGGGACTCGGCGTCCAGCATCTCCAGAATTCTCTCGCCGGCAGCGGCGGCGCGGCTCATGTTGAGTATCCAGTTTACGGCGTAGCCTATCGGCCCGGTCACCAGACCGATGTAAGCCAGGAACGATACGATTTCCCCGGGGGTTGTCCGGCCGGCGAACACCTCGCGTCCTCCGAGCCACAGTATGAGGCCGATCGTCAGGGTGGTCAGGAAGGTGAACGTAGCCCTCCGCACGGCCCAGTACCGTTGGGCGCTGTAGCCCAGGTCGGCAACCCTGGACGCGCCCTCGTCGAACTTCGCCGATTCCAGCCGCTGTGCCCCGAAGACCTTGACGACCCTCATGCCGACGATGTTTTCCTGCAGGACCGCCGTCATCCGACCCGTCTCGGCCTGGAGCTGCGCGAAAATTTCGCCCAGCCCCTTCCGCGATAGCGAGCGCGCCAGGAACAGCGTCAGGAAGCAGACGACGACGAGCCCAAGGCGCCAGTTCGTCCACAGGACGATGGCCGATACGGTCACGAGCATCGCGGTCATCGTGAGAACCCGCAGAGGCCCGAGTGTCATGACGCTTTGCAGGACCGTCACGTCGGTCGTGGTGCGAGACATGAGGTCGCCCGTCCTCTGCCGGTCGTAGAAGCCGAAGCTCAGGCCCAGCAGCGTGTTGAAGATGTCGTTCCTCAGGTCGTGGCTGACTTTCTCCGTGACCGAGTAGATCAGGTAGTTCTGGCCGTAGCCGAACACCCCTCTCACCGCGCTCGCCCCGACGATGCCGGCCGCCAGCCAGAGCTGCTGCCGACCGAGGCCGCCTTCGGAAAGCGCTTCGTCGATCGCGGCGCCCAGCAGGGCGGGAACGAACATCGCCGCCACTATGGAGAGTACGGTGCACAGGTAGGCTATCGCGGTCCGCCGCTTGTAGCGGAGCGGATAGCGCCTGAGCCGCCACAGTACCTTCACGCCTGGTCTCTCCTCGCAAATCCCGGATGGTTCCAGCGCAGACCGTTAGATAGGAGGCCGCAGTCAGCGTCGCACGGGCCGTGATGGGGTGTGACACCGCTTGGGCGGGCAACAGCAGTGACGGCCGGCTGGCCGGGTTTCTCTCGCTCGGCTGGACCGTGGCGGGGAGTGCCCCGCCGCGCCGCCGTCAGGTGGTGACGGCGCCTCGGGAGGCCGAGGAGACGAGGCGGGCGTACTTGGCCATGACGCCGGAGTCGTACTTGGGCGCCGGCTCGGTCCAATCGGAGCGCCGCCGGCGAAGCTCCTCGTCGGACACCTCGACCCTGAGCATGCGGTTCTCGACGTCCATGGAGACGGTGTCGCCCTCGTGGACGAGCGCGATGGGGCCGCCCACGGCCGCCTCGGGGGCGACGTGGCCGATCATCGGGCCGCGGGTGGCGCCGGAGAAACGGCCGTCGGTCAGCAGCATGACGTCGTCGCCGAGACCCTGGCCCATGATCGCGCCGGTGACCGCCAGCATCTCCTGCATCCCCGGGCCGCCCTTAGGGCCCTCGTACCGCAGGACCAGCACGTCGCCGGCCTTTATGTCGCCTCGGGCGACGGCGTCGAACGCGGCGCGCTCCTCGTCGTATACCCGCGCGGGACCCGTGTGGGACAGGTGCTTGGTGCCCGACACCTTCATGACCGCGCCCTCCGGCGCGAGATTGCCCTTCAGGATGACCAGGCCGCCCGTGGGGCTGCGCGGCGACGAGACCGGGTATATCACCTTGGAGTCCGGCTCCGCGTCGAACTCCTCGAGGTTCTCGGCCATCGTCCTGCCGGTCACGGTCATGACGTCGCCGTTCAGCAACCCGGCCTTGAGCAGCTCCTTCATCACGACGGGAACGCCGCCGGAGCGGTCGACGTCGGACATGACGTATCGGCCGCCGGGGCGCAGGTCGGTCAGGTAAGGCGTGCGTCGGCTGAGGCGGTCGAAGTCGTCGATGCTCAGCTCCACCTTGGCCTCGTGGGCCATGGCCACCAGGTGCAGCACGGCGTTCGTCGAGCCGCCCATGGCGAGCACGACGGTGATCGCGTTCTCGAACGCCTCCCGCGTCATGATGTCCCGGGGCTTGATGTCGCGCTCCAGGAGGTTGTACAGCATGCGGCCCGCGGTGTGGGCGACGCCCTCGTCGCGCCGGTCGACCGCCGGGATCGAGGCCGCGCCGGGCAGCGACATGCCGATGGCCTCGATGGCCGATGCCATCGTATTGGCGGTGAACATGCCGGCGCAGGCGCCCTCGCCGGGGCAGGCCACGCGCTCCATCGAGAGCAGGTCGTCGAGGGACATCCTGCCCTGCGAGTAGGCGCCGACGGCCTCGTACATGTCCTGGATGTTGACGTCCTCGCCCTTGAAGTTACCGGGCAGGATGGCGCCGCCGTAGACGAACAGCGACGGGACGTTGAGCCGCGCCATCGCCATGATCGAGCCGGGCATGTTCTTGTCGCAGGCGGCCACGACGATCAGCCCGTCCATGCTCTCGGCGAAGGTCACCGTCTCGATCGAGTCCGCTATCACCTCGCGGCTCACGAGCGAGGCCTTCATGCCCTCGGTGCCCATCGAGATGCCGTCGCTGACCGTGATGGTGCCGAACTGGAAGGGGACGGCGTTGGCGGCCCAGAGGCCCTCCTTCACCCTGGCGGCGAGCCGGTCGAGGTGGACGTTGCAGGGCGTGACGTCGCTGGCCAGATTGCCGACGGCGACGAACGGCTTGTCCATGTCCTCGTCGCGCAGCCCGACGGCGCGCAGCATCGAGCGCGCCGGGGCGCGGCTCGGCCCTTCGCTGACGGCGCGGCTACGACGCTTCAGGTCCGGTCTGGCTTCGGTAGCCATTCTCTATCTCCAGCCACAATTGGACGTATTCGGAATGAGTACGCGAGATTATAGCAACAGGAGACCAGTAGAGAGGAGTAGAGTTTGACACCGTAACAGGCCGAACATAGGATGGGCGGGTACGGAGGAGCGCTGGCGTACCCTCGCGATGGCCTCCTCCATCCGTTCACCGCGGTCTCTTCCCGTTCCCGTCGATCCTGTCTCCACATGGTGAGGAGCGATGTACCTCGACTTCGACTTCCACTCACCCAGTCGACGCCTGGCGCTCTTGCGAATGGTCGACGGCGCGTCCGAGATTCTCCTGCTCGACGTCGAGTCCGGGGACAGCCTGGGCAGGATAGGGCCGGAGCTCTTCCCGTCCGACCCGCGATTCTCGCCCGACGGCGGCAGGCTCTCGTTCTTCGGCGACGGTCGTATATACGTCCACTCGCTGGAGCGAGGCGCCAGCGACGCCGTCGTCGACCTGACCGGCAGGTACGCGGCCATGGCGTCGTGGTCGCCGGACGGACGGTCGCTGGCCTTCTCCGCTTTCAGCAGCCCGGCTGAGCACACTGGATGGCCCAGGATACTCCGGCTCGATCTTGCTGACCGGCGCACGGTCCAGCTCTCGGACGAGCCCGGTATCGACCGGTTCCCCGACTGGCGCGCCGACGGCGGCTTGCTGGCGTTTCGCCGCACTCTCGTGGACTTTCCGAAGTACTACCACACGATGATGATCACCGACCGCGACGGCGCCGCGACGAGGCCGGTGCCGTTGCCGGACGGGATTTCTCAGCTCACCAGCCGCCACTGCTGGTCGCCGGACGGCGCGTTCCTCGTCGTCTGGGAGGGGGACGTCTGGGAGGGCGGCAGAGGCGCCCTGAACCGCCGGCTCAAGGCGTTCCGCGTCGACGACATGAGCGTAGCGTGGACCCTCGAAGGCGAGACGCTGCTCGGAGGTTGCTTCGATCCCTCGGGCGAGAAAGTCCTCGCCGCGGCCGAGGACAGGCTGACCCTGTACGCCTTCCCGTCCGGCGAGCCGCTCGATGAGCTGTCGCTGGAGGACCTCGCTCCGTTGCACCACATCTCCACCCGCGTGTCCGTGGCCTTCGATCCTGAGAGAGACTCGGTCTACTTCCTCGGCAGGGACGGAAAACTCTATCGCTGGCGGATAGGTGGAGACTGCGAGGTGGCGCACGAGGACCGGCCGGAGGAGCTGACGATACAGCTCCGCAGCGAGGAGTACAGCTTCACCTCTCGCAATGGCCGCGAGGTGCCGGTCCGCCGGTACCTGCCCAGGGCGCCGAACGGCCACGCGGTGCTGGTCGAGGGCGGCCCCTGGTCGGGGCACGACCCACACAACGCCCTCCTGCTGCGCATGCTCGAGGAGGGGTACGAGGTGATTCGGCCCGCCTGCAGGGCGACCGGTCCGAGCCCCGGAGGGGGTTGGCCGCTGGAGCCGGGCGTCTTCGGCCGCGACGACGTGCAGGACGTGGTCGACTGCGGCGTGGACTGGAAGCGGCGGTTCGGCGCCGAGCTCGGCTCGCTGGCCCTCGTGGGCGTCGGATTCCCCAGCGGATTCTTGGCCTTCCTGGCGATGACCTACCCGGAGGCTCCGTGGTCGTGCGCCGTGACCGTGTCGGCGCCGACGACCATGGGGCCGCACCTCGAGACCGAGGCGATGCCCCAGGACCCCACCGGACGCCAGGATGAGATGCGGCTGCGCTCCCCGGTCGCGCAGGCGGAGAAGATGCGGTTCCCATTGCTGATGCTGCACGCCGGACGCGACGTCGGTGCGCCGTTAGAGGACGTCGAGGCGATCCAGGCGAGCGTGCGCCGCTCCGGGTTCAGGTGCGACCTGGTCGTCTTCGAAGACGACCCCTACGGACTGCCCCTGAGCAGGCCGCGCATGTTCGCGGTCATGCTGGATTTCCTGAAGGAGCACTGGAGCTAGCCGCGTCGACCGTCGAGTTCGCCGGACAGTAAGTCCCACCCCCCTCGAAGGGAGCAGGCCGGGGTGAGGGCGACGTCTACGAGTTCGTCTCCAGGCCCACCAGCTCCAGCGGGTTGTGCTTGACCAGCGTCGAGACCTCGTCGGGCTCCATGCCGGCGTGGAGCAGCTCCGCGATGGCCATTCTCATGCCCTCCGCGGGCGGCGGGTTCATCCACTGCCCGAAGTCGGTCGTGACCACGCAGCGACTTACTCCCAGGTCGCGAATCGTCGCGGCTACCTCGGCCGGCGTGGCGCGGCCCCGCGACGGCGTGCAGGACAGGAAGGGGTACTCCGCATAGGCGCCCGTGTCGAGAATGCGCTGCAGCAGCTCCCGGTCGGCGTCCATGGGAGGGTGCGTGACGACCATGCGCTCTACGCCGGCCTCCGCGGCCCTCCGAAACAGCGCAAGCGTATCCTCCAGCGACGCGTGCCCGGAGGCGAGCAGCATGTCGTGACGCCCAACGACGTCGATGATCTCGTGCACGGTCGGCAGCAGTGCGCCGACGCCGTCCGTAAGGCTCAGTCCGGGACGCCCTCCGGACGCTGATGCGCCGACGGTCGGCATCCAGACGACGCGCGCCCCCATCGCGGCCGATGCTTCGACGGCGGCCGGGTTCAGCCCGCCGACCTCGTGGTTGAGGCAGAGCGAACCCGCGACCCGAAGGCCCGGGTAGATCCGGCTGAGCGCCATCGCCATCGGCGTCGTCGGGTAGTGGTGCGACTTCAGCACGAAGCCCGCCATGCCCGCTTCCTGAGCGTGCCGGCCGGTGTCGAGCGCGTCCATCCGCAGCTCGCCCGTCAGGTCGGGCGCGCAGTGCACGTGAAGGTCGAAGGAGCCTTCCAGGAGCTCCTCGACGACGGCTGTTCCGTGCGAGTTGTTCTCCGGCATGACGGCTACGCACTCTTGGGATGCTGCAAGCGGGGTTCGAGGTTAGCACAGGGATATGGTGCGTTCAAACGCCGTCCGCTCCCCGCACCGGCGACCCTGCAGGTCGCGCGGCTCGACAAGCAGGGGGGCAAAGCGGTAAGGTCGCCCGTGGTGAAGCGGGGACGACGGCTACCGGGCCAGGGGCACTGGAGGAACAGAGGAAGGGAGCGACCCAAGATGGGATTCAAGCTGGTGATAATGGCCGAGGGGCCTACGGACACCCACCTGACCGAGGAGCAGGCGGAGGAGTGGCCTCGAAGACTGCGAGAGCTGGTCCCGGGCATAGAAATAGAGTCGTGCCCCTCCGTCGAGGAGGCGATGGACGTGATCGGCGACGCGGACGCGGCGTTCGGCGACGTGATCCCGGAGCTGTTCGAACGAGCGGGGCGGATCCGGTGGATACAGAGCCCCAGGGCGGCGCCCAAGGCCGGCTACTATCATCGGACGCTTGTCGACAGCGACGTGGTCGTAACGAACATGCGCGGCATATTCAGCGACCACATCGGCCCGCACATCATGGCTTTTCTGCTGGCCTTCAGCCGCGGCATGCACGTCCATCTGCCCCGGCAGCTCAGGCGCGAGTGGAACAAGGGGGCGCCGACCGTCTACCTGCGCGAGGCCACGGCGGTCATCGTGGGCGTCGGCAGCATAGGCGCGGAGGCGGCGAGGCTGTGCTCGCAGTTCGGCATCACCGTCCTGGGCGTAGACGCCCGGGTCACGGAGCCGCCGCCCGGGGTGGCGGAGCTGTACGGCCCCGACCGGCTCCACGAAGTCCTGCCCAGGGCCGACTTTCTCGTTGTGACCGTGCCGGAGACCCCGGAGACTGCCGGGATGTTCGCGGCGCCCGTGTTTCGCCTGATGAAGTCGACAGCCTATCTGATCAACATCGGAAGGGGCGCCACCGTCGTGCTCGACGATCTCGTGGATGCGCTGCGCGGAGGCGAGATCGCGGGCGCCGGACTGGACGTGTACGAGACCGAGCCGCTGCCGAGGGACCATCCGTTGTGGACCGTGCCCGGCGTTTTGATGACGCCGCACGTGGCGGCGGCCGGGCCTTACATGGAGGAGCGAAGGGCCGAAGTCTTCATGGACAACTGCGTGAGATTCGACGAAGGCAGAGAGCTGCGCAACGTCGTGGACAAGGCGAGATGGTTCTAGGAGCGCCCCCGGCGGGACTCGAACCCGCGCACCTGGCTCCGGAGGCCAGTGCTCTATCCGCTGAGCTACAGGGGCCTTCGGAAACTATAGCAAGGCCGCTCTGCCGCAACAAGCCCGCGGGCAGGCCGGCCGCGAAGGGCGGGGCCAGGCCGATTTTTCGCTCGCGGATGCGCTGCGGAGGGGGCGAGCTAGGCGTGATCGGCCAAAAGGTCTTGCGTAGCGTGGACGATAGGGGTTGACAACCCAAGTCGTGCATATATAATAGTGCAGCCTTCAGGCAGGCCGCCGGGAAACCCTGCGGCGCTCGTCGTTTCGTGGCGAGGCCTGAGTTGGTAAAGCTTCGGGCGATCGGTCGAAAACGGATTCTTTAGAGAGGGACGAAATGACTATTAACCTAACTAGGCGTTCTGTTCTGCTGGCTGTGCTCATCTCGATGTTCTCGGTGATGGTCCTGGCGGCCTGTGCCGGCGCAGCCGGCAAGCCGGGACTACCTGGACCTGCGGGTCTGCCTGGCAAGCCCGGTCTGCCCGGCCTTCAGGGTTCCCAAGGCGATCCCGGCGCTCCCGGCGCGCCCGGTATACCCGGTGCGCCCGGCCAGCCTGGCAAGCCCGGCTTGGCCGGTCTGGAGGGATCGCGCGGCCTGACCGGTTCTCCCGGTGTCTCTCCGGCCTCCTCTATAGCGGTGGCCGGCGGCACGATCTACCTGGACGGTGACGCATCGGTCTCGGGCTCGGGCTTCGGGAGCTTTGAGCCGGTGACGGTATTCATCGACATAGACAACAGGCCGGACGTGTCCAAGGGCGTCAACCTGGTCATCGGCACCGCGACCGCCGACGAGGGTGGTGCGTGGAGCATCGTCGCGAGCGGTGCGGACTACACGTCGAAGGTCAGCTTCGAGCCGGACACGTTCCGTGGCAACCCCAACCTCGCACAGCGCATGTATGACGGCGTCAGGGCGGGCGCCACATTCTCGCTCGTCGCGCTCGGCGAGGACGGCACCAGGGCGTCGGCGCCTGTAGCCATCAAGGCGCAGTCGCCGATACAACCGCCTCCGCCTGCAGCCCCGGTCAGGGGCTCGATCCTGGTCGGGTCGTTCGGGCAGGACGGCCAGTTCATCAACGGTCTGGCCGCCGAGGGCGGAGACATAGTGATCATCGCGGTCGGCTTCAACGCCGGCGACCTGATCCCCCTCCGGCTCAACGGCACGAACTGGACCAGCCTGATTGCCGGCGAGGATGGGACCGCCACGGCCACCATCGAGCCGACGATCTTCGCGGGCGGAGCGAACTCGCCCATTGGGTCAGGTGGGAACCAGGTTGAGGTTACCGACTCCGCCGGTAAGACGGGCTACAAGGCACCGCTCTGGATAGTGGCCAAGGGGTCTGCCGCGGACGAGGCCACGGAAGAGGGCGGCAGCTAAGCTCGGCTGCAGGCCCGGCGCAAGCGCGCTAACTTAGAGAGAGCTCCGCCTTGGCACAGGGCGGGGCTCTCTCTTCTGCGTCCAAATCCGGGGGCGCCAAGCCCCCGGAAGCCTCGTTTCTACCCGCTGCAGGAAATCGCCAACCGCAGGACCGGCAGTCCCGTTTGGCGGATTCGCTTCCGGCCGGATGAGGCATGCCCAGCTTCCACAGTTACCCCAGACCCCGTTGGGTCATCCGATCCCCCGGCGCGGGCCCATGCGGCGCGGCGCCCGCGTCCTGATGAAGTCCTTCCGCGTCGGCGCTTCGGCTCTCGCTCAGACTAGGCCGCGGGAACGCCCCAGGCCCCGGTGAGCATGGACCGATAGCTCGGAAGGCCCTGACGCCGCGTGGCCATACGGCCCCGGCATCCCCGGGCACCCCGGGCTACGCTTCGCGGCGGTGCATCGAGCGGCGGCATTGGGTGAATGGGCCAACGCAGCTTCGACTCCGAGCGGGCGCGTTCCCGCGGGCACGCTCCGGCGCCGAGTCCGCGCGACGGCATCCAGTGGGACGAGCTGTCCCGACGGGTCCTGAATCCGCGCCCAGGTCCTGACGAGAGGTGGCATATCTCCCGGCCGACGGCAGACGCGTTCTTCCGTCGGTCGACGGGCAGCCCCGGTGGCGACGCGAAGCTCCGTCCGCGGCGGCCGGCGGAGGCCCGGGCCGAGGCCTCCGCGGATGCCCCTGGGGACAGCTTGGCTGTTCCTACTCGGGGTCGCCGAGGGGCGTCCGTCGGCTGACGTGCAGCCGCTTGAGGCGGCGGCCGACGGTCGACCTCACCTCGATCCTGACGCCGTCGTACTCGACGGCGTCGCCCGTGGCGGGGATCCGCCCCAGTATCTGGTAGACCAGTCCGCCAACGGTGTCGAAGCCATTGCCTTCTACGACGACCTGCAATAGCTCCTGTAGCTGTTCGAGAGACACCCCCGCGTCTATCAGGAACTCGTTGACCCCGATCGGCTGGACCTCCGGCTCGTCGACGTCGAACTCGTCGTTGATCTCGCCGACGATCTCCTCGAGCAGGTCCTCGATCGTGACGAGCCCCGCGACGCCGCCGTACTCGTCCACTACGATGGCCATGTGCACCCGCCGGTCCTGGAACTCGGTGAGCAGCTCTTCGAGCGTCTTCGACTCCGGGATGAAGAGCACCGGGCGCACGACGTCGTGGGTCACCTGCACCGGTGCGCCCGCGCTCCGGTTCAGGTACCCCAGGATGTCCCTGGCGTAGGCGACGCCGAGGATACGGTCGAGATCGCCCTCGTAGATGGGTACCCTGCTGTGACCCGACTCCACCATGATGTCCGCCAGACGCGCGGTTGGGATGCCGACCTCGGCGGCCAGGACGTCGAGCCGAGGTACCATGATCTCCCGGGCCGTGGTCTGGTCGAGCCGGATCACGCCCCTGATCATTCGCGCCTCATGCTCGTCGAGCGGCTCGCCGTCGCCATTTATGGAAGTCGCGGCGTCGGCTGAGGGCTCGGCCTGCGAAGCATAGTCCTGTCCGTGGGCGCCCGGTCGACGCCGCAGCCCAGAGCCCGGCGCAATGGAGTAGAGCGGCGCCAACAAGCGCGCGAAGGCCCAGGTCACCCCGCTCGACCTGAGCGCGATCGACTCGCCCGCGGCCGCCGCTATGGCCGAGGCAACGAGATCCAACAGGCCCATGAGACCCGCCGCGGCGCCAGCGCCCGCGGCCGCGAGCCACCAGTTCGCATCCCACCACGAGATCGACAGGGCCACCCCGGACAGGATGCCCGCCGCCACGAACAGGAACTTCAGGGGAGAGAGTGTCCTGTCCGGCGAGAGCGAAGAGGCGAGCAGGTTCTCCAACGCCCCCGCCCCGGCCACGCCCTGGGCGTACAGCGCCTGCACCTTCTCTCTGTTTACGGTCGAGAGACTGGCGGCCGCGGTCGAGACGAGCCAGAAGCCGACGGCCGACAGCAACAACAGTAGGAGCCAGGGTAACGGACTATCGCTCTCCATTCTGGCTACCCGTCTTCGGCGTCGCGCACGCGCGCGGGAACGCCTACCGCCAGCGAATCGGGAGGCACGTCCCTCGTGACCACGGCCCCCGCGCCGGTCCTGGCCCGCGCGCCGATGGTGACCGGCGCGACCAGCATCGAGCCGCTGCCGATGAACGCCCCTTCCCCTATCTGCGTCCGGTGCTTCTCGACGCCGTCGAAGTTGCAGGTCACGGTCCCCGCGCCTATGTTCACGTTGGCTCCCATGTCCGTGTCGCCGATGTAGCTGAAGTGTGCCGACCGCGATCCGCGGCCCAGCCTGCTCCGGCTCACCTCCCCGAAGCTGCCGATCCTCACCCCCGACTCCAGGTGGCTTCCGGGCCTGATGTGGCTGAACGGCCCGACTTCCACGTCGTTCTCGAGCGTGGCGCCAGTCACGACCGACGACACTATCCTGCATCCCGATCCGGTCGTCGTCTCGCGGACCGCCGAGTCTGGCCCGATCTCGCAGTCGGGGCCCACGACGGTTGCGCCGCGGAGGTGTGTGTTGGGGTGGATCACGGTGTCCTGTCCTATCCGGACGTCGACGTCGACGTACACGGACGACGGCTCGCGCATCGTAACGCCGGCGAGCATCCACCTCTCCCGGAGCGCGCGCCGCATCGCCTCTTCGGCTTCGGCGAGCTGCACCCTGGTGTTCACGCCGATGGCCTCCGCGGGCGACTCGGCCGCGAGGTCGGCGACGGTCTCGCCCTGCTCGGTGGCGGCCCGCAGCAGCTCGCTTCCCCGACTCCGGCCTACGGCGTCCAGGTTGCGCCACAGCCACTCGGAGCGGAACCAGTATATGCCCGCGTCCACCTCGCTCATTCCATCATCGCCGGCGTCCGCGCCGCCGTCCTCGACGGTATGGGTGACGCGTCCCGACGAGTCCCTGACGACCCGCGGCGACCCGTCCGGCGGCTGGGCCGCTCCGGTGAGGAGCGTGACGGCCGCACCGCTGGTCTCGTGGATCTCGGCCATCGCGGCCAGCGTCGCGCCCCTGATCAGCGGGACATTGCCGCCGAGCACCACGATGTTGTCGGCACGTTGCAGGTTGTCCTTGGCCCGAAGCAGCGCGCGACCGACGTCCAGCGCATCGGTCTGCTCCACGTAGGAGACCGAGCTGCCCAGGGTCGATCTGATGGCCTCGGATTCCGGCGGCACGACGACCACGGTGGTGCCCACGTCCGCGCCGGCCGCTGCCTCCGCGACGAGCGCGACCATCGGTTTGCCGCAGACGCGGTGGAGTACCTTGGGCACGGCGGACTTCATCCGGGTGCCGCGGTCGGCAGCGAGGATGATCGCCGCTCTGGTTGTCATGGTCTGTCCGATAACGCAAGGACGCCCAGCACGGAAATGCTTCATAGCATCGCGCCGGGCGTCCCGAATCCCTTTACATTGCTGGTGAAACGTCCACTTCTCGCAGTCATCGTACCGCCGGCCCTGACCGAGTGTCAAGCGCATGCACTTGTCCCAAATCCCCCACCTGATTCGGACGAGCGGCGTGACGAACTGCTTCCCGGGTCGTGACAATGCACCTATATGGTGACAGTTATTGTCATCGTCAATCTCGCCTTAGCGCCCTGTCCACGGCGTCGACGGGCAAAGAACCTACGGTTTAGGTGGGGAATCCAGGCTTGTGGGAGCACGTTGACGTGAGATCAGGCCACGCGGACGTTCGATACGAACCGCACTGAGCGCCTCTACGCCTTGTCCAACTGCATCGAGGGCGCTCGGCCCGCCGTCCGCGATCGATGACGTGAACGGGACGAGGCGTTGGGGTAAGATACGCCCGCTGGACGATCCAGCGCCACACTTTCCGGAGGACACCATGGCCAAGCACAAGATCGCGTTCACGACGCCCGCCAGCGCCGACACGTCGGCAATCGAAGCCGAGCTGGAAGGTCTCGACTACGAGCTGAACGTCCACGTCTGCGGGAGCACCGGTGAAACGATCGAGGCGGTGAAGGGCGCGGACGTCGTCATATCGTGGACTACGCCCATGCCGCGAGAGGTCATCGAGTCGATCGACACGGCGCAGGCCATCGTGAGCATGGGGCACGGGTTCGACAAGGTCGACCACGACGCTGCGGCGGAGCGCGGGATCATGGTCGTCAACACCGCCGGCTTCGTCTCGGAGGAGGTGGCGAACCACGCCATCATGCTGCTGCTGGCCTGCGCCAGGAAGCTGGTCGTCCTCGACCGGCAGACCAGGCGTGGAGAATGGATGGGCCCCTCCATGATGGATCTGCTGCCGATGCCGCGCCTGTACGATCAGGTCCTGGGCCTGGTCGGCCTGGGAAATATAGGCCGCGCGACGGCCATGCGGGCGCAGGCCTTCGGCCTCGAGGTCATCGCCTACGACCGATACGTTCAGCCTTGGCTGGCCAAGGAGGTACGCGTCAAGCTCGTGGGCAGCCTGGAGGAGCTGGCCTCGCGTTCGGACTTCGTCTCGATGCACACGCCGCTGAACGACGAGACCCGTCACCTCGTCGGCGAGTCGTTCTTCAAGGCGATGAAGCCGACCGCCTACTTCATCAACACGAGCCGCGGAGGCACCGTCGACGAGAGGGCGCTGATCGACGCGCTCGGAAACGGCGAGATCGCCGGCGCCGGGCTCGACGTGTTCGAGGTCGAGCCCGGCGGCGCGGACAACCCACTGTTCGCGATGGACAACGTGACCGTCACCCCTCACAGTGCCGGCCTCTCGTCCGAGTCGTTGGGGAACGCCGTCAGGCAGATCGGGCAGGAGACCGCCCGCATCCTGAGAGGCTCGCTTCCGATGTCCCTGGTCAACTCCGAGGTGCTCTCGAGAATCCCCGCGCGGCCCCCGGCCACCAACGCATAACCCCAAATCCCCCACCTCCGTCATTCCCGCGTTCGCGGGAATCCATCCCCAACAGGGTGCGCCACTGTGACACCGGAAGCAGTCCGTCACGCCCCCCGGCCCAATCAGGAGGGGAATCCGGGGTAGCTTGCGAGTCTTGACAGTCGTGGTCGCTGGTGGTAGGTTCCTACCACCACCCCTATCGATTCGACGGTAGGGTCGAGACCGCCCGCGCGGGCGGTCTCTGTCTTTGTTCGGCGCAAGCGATTGATGACCAACCTGTACATAGACGGCTTCAATCTTTACTACCGCGCCCTCAAGGATACGTCCCTCAGATGGCTCGATCTGCGGAAGCTGGCTGAGATACTCTTCCCCTCGGACTCCATCAACAAGGTCTGTTACTTCACGGCTCGCCTCGACGCACGCCCAGGCAACCCTGGGCAAGCCCAGCGCCAGTTGACCTGAGAGCCCTGACGACCCTGCCGGGATTCGATGTCCACTATGGCGCCTTCCGATCCGGCGTCAAGCGCCGTCCGCTGGTGCAGGCATTGCCGGGGCTTCCCACTCACGTCCTGGTCAGGGACTCGGAGGAGAAGGGGTCGGACGTTAACCTGGCCACCCGCCTGCTGGTGGACGGGTTCAACGGCGACTACGAGCAGGCGGTCGTGGTGTCCAACGACGCTGATTTCGCTGCGGCGATGCGCTACGTCCGCGACGACCTGGGGCTTCACGTCACGCTCGTCAACCCGGACCCCAGGAACGCGAGCCCCAGGGAACTGGCAGGCGCCGCGACGTACATCAGACGCCTCTGGAAGAACCACCTCAGACAAAGCCTGTTACCCGACACGTTGACGGACGAGATCGGAACAATCAGGAAACCGATCGGTTGGTGACACCACGCGGAAGTAGACCTCGCTCAAAGGGGAAGGGAGATGAGGAAGGCCGCTAACGGGAGCGCAGCGGCGGTGCTCAGCTTGACACTTCGGAGATACGCCGCATACCATAAAAACGTCGCCGAGGTAGCTCAGGGGTAGAGCACAGCGCTGAAAACGCTGGTGTCGCCAGTTCGATTCTGGCCCTCGGCACTCCTCACGGCGCCGCCGCCGCGATCGCGGCGGAGAGGCGGTCGACGCGGCGAGCGGAAGTAGCTCAGTGGTAGAGCGCCTCCTTGCCAAGGAGGAGGTCGCGGGTTCGACCCCCGTCTTCCGCTCCATCAACCCGTGGCCTACGGCAACGACTCAGGACCGGCTGCTGCCGGCCGGAGGTCACCCTCTTGGCCTACACACCGGCCCGCGACAGCCGCGGCTACCGCTCGAGCCAGAAGGCGTAGAGGCGCGCTCCTTCCAGGGAGAACCGCACGCGCACCGGTCCGTGATGGCCGAGCTCGGCGCCGCCCTTCCAGCTCATGACGGCCCGCAGGCTGTCGCCTCCCACGGGAACGCAGTCGCCCTCGGACAGGCCCGCGACCGGCTCGCCCGTGAGCGCGTCAACGACCGCGGCGGTGATCCGGCCGGCTGAGGCGTCGGCATTGACGACGAGCCTGCCGCCCTCCAGGTCGAACGGCCGCGTCAGCAGCGTGCCGCGCCTGTCGGCGTCCAGGGAGACGAAGCCGTCCAGGCGCACCTTCGCGAGGGCCACGGCGTTGAGGTCTTCGTCGAAGTAGTGGCGGTGCTCCTCGGCTACGTCGTCCTTGCGTGCGCGGAACCGGCACGTGTCGTAGTAGACCCATATCTGCCCCAGGTCTTCGCGGACGATCGGCGTCCCGCACGGGATGACCTGCGCGGTGTCGTACGTCTCGCCGTCCCAGGGCAGCATGTCCAGGAAGAGGTCCCTGTTCGCGACCCGGCTCCACGTGCGCAGGTCACGGGAGACGGCGAGCTCGGTCTGATTGACCCCTGTCTGGTTCTTCCCCAGCCACGAGCCCGACGGGTTGAGCAGGACAGGGAATCCGATGTACAGCCCCTCGTAGGGCATGACCGCCATCTTGTATATCTCGGCTATGTAGTCCCCGTCGTCCACGAACGGCGGCGTCAGGTACGCCGGGTCCTCCACGATCCGGCGTACTCGCCTGCGCCGGTTGTTCTTGTCTATCTCGTCGGCCTCGAATATCAGCTCGGCCTCGGTCCAGTCCACGAAGTCGTTGCTGGTCGACAGCCA
This sequence comes from Dehalococcoidia bacterium, assembly GCA_965220785.1. Taxonomy (GTDB): domain Bacteria; phylum Chloroflexota; class Dehalococcoidia; order Lucifugimonadales; family CAZENU01; genus CAZENU01. The sequence goes on along the minus strand of CBDCQW010000003.1, from coordinate 3,366,412 downwards.
GACCGCCCTTCCCCAGTCCGTCCGGACCTTGACCGTGGCCAGGAACCGGCCGGTGTACGGGTCCCAGGTCAGGTAGGACGTATCGCCGCTCGGGATCGGGGGCACGTCGATCATCGTCCAGTCGAAGCCGTCCGGCGACACCGCGGGGTAGCGGTCGCTGCCGCCGTCCGCGAACAGCGCCTTGTAGCGGCGGTTCGGGTCCTCGTCCCGCTCGTCCCTCAGGACGTTGTACATCGTCATGCCGTGCGGATCGACCGCGACGTTGTTGTCCTTGGAGCCGAGCCAGTCGTAAAGGCCCAGGTTCGGCGTATCCCAGTGGACGCCGTCGGTCGACGTCGCGTAGTGGTACAGCCTGAGCTGGTACATGAGTTGGAACGAGCTGAAGCTCGCGGCCGTCGCCGTGCCCGGAGGCGCGCTGGAGTATCCGGCGCGGTACCACCACTCCCAGATACGCTGCTCGGAGTTCCACAGCGGGGGCATCGAGCTCTGCAGCGTGACCTGCCCGCGGCTCCGGTCCGGGCGCATGACCGGCCCGGCCCGCTCCGGCTTGTTCAGCGTCCGCCTGAGGCCGCGCTTCGCCTCGATGGCGCCGTCGTCGAGGAAGAGCTGCTTGTGCCGGTACGGGTTGATCGTAGATGAGGTCATGGCCAGCGTCCTATCCCAACTGGTGCTCCGCGCCGAGGACTATAGCAGGCTGCGGAACGACTGTCGTCCTGGGCGGCGCGAACGACCTGGGGCGGGGTCGCCTCAACCTGGAACTCCTGCCGACCCGTTTCCGGACGACTTGCGGAACAGCACGACGTTCTGGCGTGGAAACGTCGGGCGCCAGCCGTGCCTGGCCGCGATCCATCGCATGGTGCGTCTGGTGTAGAAGGCAACGTGGGTCGGGTCCCGGTGATAGTGCCACTCGGGGAAGCCCGCCCAGTCGTCCGGCATCGCCGTCATGATTCCCAGCCAACCTGACGGCCGGAGGAGTCGGTCGAGCACCCCGAAGTCGTAGGCCGGTCTATCGAAATGCTCCACCGTCTCCGTACACACGATGAAGTCGTAGGAGCTCGCCAGCGCCGCCCTGTCCGCGTGGAAGTGCTTGTCGTAGATGGACACCTCGAACCCGTCCTCTTCCATCATTGCGGCGAGAGCGGGGCCCGGCCCGGCGCCGTAGTCCAGGCCCTTAGAGCCGGGCTCGACGCGAGGCCGGAGATTGTCCCAAAGGCGAGCGAGGAAGGCGCGGTAGTCGGGGTCGTTCGGATCGTTGTCGTGCTCCAGGTACCGTTGCCGCTCCGCCTCGTGGCCGACGTGGAATCGCCGCGGCACCGATACAAGGTCGCACACGCGGCAGTGAACGAAGTCGCGGCACATCGAACGGTTTCTGACCCGGTGAAACGGCGCCGCCGCCGAGCCGCACAGCGCGCACTCTTCCACGGCGTCAGCGCCCTTCGAGGAGCTCGCAGCCGGTCTTGGATGTGGCCAAGGGCCTTACGGAGTGCGCTATTGGCCACGCGCCTGGGCGGACGAGTCGCCGGCGCCGCGCCACAGCCGCATGCCGACCACGCCGAGCAGCACCGGCATCGCCGCGTCTACCATGAACCAGACATCGCCGCTCCGGCTGTCGTGGTCCGCCAGGTTGGCTCCCCAGTTCGCCAGGAACAGCAGCAGCACCACCACGGCCGCGTAGAAGACGACGTTCGCGTCCACGTGGCGCTTCAGGTCGTCCCCGGCCTGGCAGGAGCGCCGCTTCTCTATGAAGCTCGCGACCACCGCGATCACCATCGCGGCCGCCATGAACCAGTTCAGGATGTCCCACACGGGGTAGTCGTCCCCTCCTTCGTGATAGAAGGGAGTGGCGACGAAGTTCACGGCCACCGCCAGCCCCACAACGAGCAGATAGACCGCCAGAACGCGCTTCCCTATCTCCATGGTTGCTCTGCCTCCGTCCGGGTTTGCTCGACGGCGGAGCCGGCCGCCGTCGCCGCTGACCGTGACTATATATGAAAGCTCGACGGCGCTCAAAGGGTCGGTCCGCGCGCCGGCTGGAGCGAGGCGGCGTCCGGCGGTATCATGGGCGCGTGCCGGCGGCGCTGGAAGACGCCGGCTGGAGGACCGCGACAGATGGACTGGAAGCAGAACGAGATAGAGGACACCGTCTACGCGCCCGCCGTGCACGACGGCGACGGAGTTGTGACGAGCCGCAGGTTCTTCCGCGGCTCCACCCGGCTGCCCGTCACCATCCAGGTCTGGGAGCTTCCGCCCGGCGCGAGCGAGGGCTCGCACGTCCACGAGGGCGACGAGGCTCTCGAGGAGTTCTACTACTTCATCGCCGGGCAGGGCGTCATGTGGATGGACGGCGAGGAGGTCGCCGTCGGCCCCGGCGACGCCGTCCTGGCGCCGCCCGGGGTCGACCACGGGTTCCGCAGCACGGGCGACGAGCCGCTGAAGCTCGTGATCGCGTGGGGCGTCCCGAAGGCTCCTCGGACGGACGGCTAGCGTCCGCGGCGGCGCGCGGCGGGGCAGGGCCCGGCCGCGCCGGTGCTATAATTTGGACTGACCGATAGGAGTCCCTGACGTGCAGCTGAAGTCCGCGGCAGCCTTCGTCCTCGTCTCCGTGACCGCGCTCGCGTCGGCGTGCGCCGACGACGCGCCGGAGCCGACGCCAGAACCTACGCCCGAGCTCGAGCGAGCCGTATACGCGCCGAGGCTGTTCGAGCACAGGATCGCCGTCGCGTCCACCGAGGACGCCTGGAATCCGGTGATAAACGCGGCCCTCACCCGCCAGTTCGGGCAGGTCGCGTCGATCTTCATCGCCAACGAGTGCCTGGCGGGAAGGCCGATGACAGCCGAGGCATTCGTGACCTACGCGAGCACGCAGCTCCCTGACCAGGCGCAGTTAGGCGTCGAGGCCAGGCGGCTGGTGGGCGAGATCGTCGCCGTCTCGAACGGCCCCGTGGGCGATAGCTGCGTTCGCCCGTTCCTGCAGCCTCGGTCCGAGGCTGAGTTCGAGATGATACGGGAGCTCGTGTCGGCCGCACTGGGCTGGACCGCCCGTCTGCTGGAAGGCGAGAAGAGGATCGAGTGGTACGGTCTGCCGGTCTCCGACAGAGCGCCATACCTGCCGTGGATCTGCTGCGAGAACACCGCCGACGGCTGGAAGAGCGTCAGCGCCCTGTTCTCCATCCCGATGGCCGTCCCGGCCGACCGGACGCTGCCGGAGGGCGGCACGCTGCTCGAGGACACGGGCTGGGACGTGCAGTTCCAGATCGACCTGCTCAAGCTGGCGGTGGGCACGGGCGCTCCCCAATGAGGCCGAGCGCCGCTCCGGCGTTGCGGCCCCGCCGTCTGACCCGCCTGCTGCCCGCCGCCTGCGCGTCGCTCCTGCTGCTCTGGGGCTGCGGCGGCGACGAGCCGCCCACGCCCACACCTCCACCGCCGACGCCGACCGCCGCGCTGGCTACGCCGACGGCCACTGCCGTCGCGCCGGCCGAAGGGCAGATATTCGTAGACGTCAGCGACGCCGCCGGCATCGACTTCGTACACGACGAGCTCGTCTGGCTCGCCGTCCCGCAGGGCGGCGGAATTGTCGCCTTCGACTACGACGGCGACGGCAACGCCGACTTCTTCATCGCCAACTCAAACGGCCCGAACGTCCTGTACCGCAACAACGGCGACGGCACCTTCACCGACGTGGCCGCCGAGGCGGGCGTCGCGGACGCCGACGGCCGCGGCAACGGCGGCTGCTCCGCCGACTACGACAACGATGGCGACGCCGACCTGTACATCACCAACTACGGCAAGAGCAGGCTGTTCGAAAACCGGGGCGACGGCGCCTTCGTCGAGGCGAGCGCGAGCACCGGCGTCGAGGAGGCCTACGCGGGTCTCCGCTCGACCGGCTGCGCCTGGGGCGACTACGACGGCGACGGCGCTCCTGACCTGGTCGTCGTCCGCCACATGTACGAGCACCGCAGCGACCTCCTCGAAGACCCCAACTACATGGTCGTCGGCCTGGGCGGCCTCATCCTCTACCACAACGACGGAGACGGCGCCTTCACCAACGTGACCGCCATGCTCGGCGATCTGACCCCGCCGGTGGAGGGAGTCCCCGGCGTCGACGAGGTCAAGGTCGGCAACCTCTGGGGGGCCGGCTTCCAGCCGGGATGGGTCGACTATGACAACGACGGCGACGTCGACCTGTACGTCGTCAACGACTTCGGCCGGGCGCTGCACCCCAACGTGCTCTGGCGCAACGATGGGCCCGCCCCGGACGGCTCCTGGACCTTCGTCGACGCGTCCATCGGCTCGGGGACCGACGTCGAGATTTACGGGATGAGCATGTCCGTGGGCGACTACGACCAGGACGGCTTCTTCGACATATTCATCACCGACATCCGCGGCAACGTGCTGCTCCGCAACGACGGCAACGGCCGCACCTTCACCGACCTGGCGGAGGAGGCCGGCGTCAACATCAGGATGATCGGCCGCCGCGTCCGCGTGAGCTGGGGCTCCTTCTTCTTCGACTACGACAACGACTCCGACCTCGACCTCTACATCGTCAGCGGCTACCTCGGCGGCGACACCGTGGCCGGCAATCCGCTGGAGCAACCGAACATCCTCATGCGCAACGAGGGCGACGGCAGCTTCACGGACGTGTCCTGGATCAGCGGCGCGGACGACCCGGGCGTGGGACGCGGCGGCGTCTACCTCGACTACGACAACGACGGCTGCCTCGACCTGCTGATCGCCAACCTCGGCCAGCGCGCGAGGCTGTTCCGCAACGCCTGCGAGTGGGGCAACAACTGGCTCGCGGTCGACGTCGTCGGCACCCACGCCAACAGGGACGGCCTCGGCGCACGGCTGGAGCTCGAGGCCGGCGGCCGCCTGCAGATCAGGGAGGTCGCCAGCGGCCACAGCCACATGGGCCAGAACGCGGCGACCGCGCACTTCGGCCTCGCCGACGCCGACAAGATCGACTCGCTCACCGTCCGCTGGCCCGGCGGCGTCGTCCAGACCCTCACCGACCTCCCACCCAACCGCCGCATAACCCTCACCGAACCCCCGGATAGTGGGTAGTGGATAGTGAATAGTGGATAGTTGGGAATGTGAGGTGGGGAGGCGGGGGATACGCGTACCCACCCTTACCCACTATCCACTATCCCACTCTCCCTCGACTGGAGAGGGGCCCGGGGTGCGGGCGATCTTCCCCCTCCCAACTATCCACTATCCACTAGTCACTATCCCACCATCCCCTATACACTACCCACCATGCACTACGTCAACTTCGGTTCCGCCGGCGTCAAGGTCTCCCGCATCGCGCTCGGCATGGGGCTCAGGGAGCAGTACTCCGCCGAGGGCGCCGAGCGACTCGTCGGCCACGCCATAGACTCCGGGGTCAACTTCATCGACTGCGCCAACCGCTACGGCATCGGCGACGACCGGGTCAACCTGCGCGGCACCTCCGAGCAGGCCCTCGGACGCGCCCTCAGGACACGACGCGACGAGGTCGTCATCACGACCAAGGTCACCGGAGAGATGGGCGACGGGCCCAACGACAGCGGCGCCTCCCGCCTCCACCTCATGCGCGAGGTCGAGCGCTCCCTGGAACGGCTGCAGACCGACCGCATCGACGTCTACCTGCTCCACGGCTGGCACGACTCCACCCCCATAGAGGAGACGGTCCGTGCGCTCGACGACCTGGTCACGCAGGGCAAGGTGCTCTACGTCGGCTGCTGCAACTACGCCGCCTGGCAGGTGTGCAAGGCGCTCTGGACGGCCGACCGGCTGGGCGCCGACCCCTTCATCTGCGTCCAGAACGAGTACAGCCTGCTGCGCCGCGGCCCCGAGAGGGAGATGTTCGGGCTGATACGCGACCAGGGCCTCGGCGCCATGGCCTACAGCCCGCTCAGGGCCGGCCTGCTCTCCGGGACCTACACGCCGGGGCAGCCCCCGCCGCCCGGCTCGCTCTGGGACCAGAGGCCCGACGAGGACTACTCGTCCGCGCTTCCGCCGTCGGCCGCCCCGCTGATCTCCGCCCTGCGGTCGATAGCCTCGGAGCGCGGCGCCAGCGTGCCGCAGGTCGCCTTGGCGTGGGTGCTCTCCCATCCCGAGATAACCGTCGCCATCTCCGGCAGCGACACCACGGAGCGCCTCGACGACAACCTCGGCGCCCTCGAGCTGGAGCTCACGCCCGAAGAGCTCCTCACCCTCGACCAGACATCCTCCGCCGCGGCGGGATAGTGGACAGTTGGTAGTTGGCGGACTTCTGCCCTAGTCTTTACGACGGCAGGTTCATCGCGGGCGGGCGCGCCCTGGTCAGGGGTGGGGTGGGTCGATTTCGTGTGAGGTGTGCCATTGTGTGCCAAAGTGTTCCATTCCTATCTGGGCGATGGGACACTTTTCCGAAAAATGGGACAGGTGGTGTTCCACGGGTCGTATCTGGAGTGGAACAGGGCGGAACGTCTGAACTGTGATTCGCGCGATTCAATGATGGACGTGATTTCTCCGCGGAGGTTCACCCTCACCTCAGTCCTCTCCCGTCAAGGGAGAGGAGGCAAGACGCGAGCACGCGGCGGCTCGCATTCGAATTCATCCGTGACCAGAGTAGCACAGACGTGCTGTTATGTCCAGCGGGGGAATGACGGGTAACTGTTCAGACTCGAGGAGATGGACTCGGCGGGGGACTTACACCAACGATGAAAATGAGGCTGCACCGGGAGGGCGGGTTGCAAACCCGCCGCTACGCCAGGTCGGCCAAGGGTTATTCTCAGAGAAACTCTGAACAGTTACGTGTCAGACTAGTAGTACCGCCGTGTAGTATCATATCTCTGAAGGCTACCCCTCACTGGTGGAACTAGAGCATGCTGACAAAGGATAAGCGGCGCCAGCTAGAGACGTGGGTCCTCGCGGTCGGTGGGATCGGCATCATGGTCGTGGTCTTTGTCGCCGAGTACCTGCTGTCGTAGGAACATTCCCGCCGCGACATAGACTTGGATGAACACGGCTGCCACGCCAGCGACGATTGCCCAGGCGGGGTCGCCGTCGGTGGCGTGGCTGAGCCAGGTTATGGCCGAGAGTCCGAGTGGGATCACCACGACCAGCCGCGCTGAATGGTCGATCACACGGCCTGCCGGCGGGAGCAGGGTCACCGAGTAGGCGAACGCAGCCAGCAGCGCAGCCAATGGGGCGCGGACACCAGGGGGCACGACTGGTCCCGCAGCAACGAGTCCCGTTGTGCCCAGCATCACTATAACCAAGCCCACCAATCTCCAAGCCCGAGGGTTCTTGAGGTGGGTCCGCAAGCGCCTCATGGACGCCCATCCTAGCTCACGCGATGTCCGTGCGCCAGCCCGTGAGAAAGCCCTCCAGGGTGTCGGGCACTCATGGGGGACGCTCCCTTTCTCGACTCCAGGGATTTCCTGTACCAGCACCGCCAGAAGTCATGCGCCTCGGCATGCTTGACGTGTGCTCGTCGGTTTCGGGCGCCCAGCAGGGCACTTCCCTGATCGGTTAGTGACTGTTCAGGCTTCGGGACGCCCGCAAGCCGCTACCCAGGGGTGAGCGGGTTGTGTGGGGCTAGAGGTGCAGAGCGGACGAAGCCGACTCGGCCAGGCGGTCGGAGTAGATGCTGCGCAGCAGCTCATCGGGGTCGTGGGTGCCCTTCCAGCGCCCGGCCGCCGACCGCGTCATCCGGCGCCGCTCTTCACCCGAAGGCCGTGGCGCGTCGTCGATGGAAAGCGTCACCTCTTTGCCGTCCTCGAGGTCGAGCGGCTCTAACGGCGTGAGTACCCCGTTCGAGTACCTGGCCCTGACATTCGCGATCATGTGGGTCCTCTCGTAGTCCTGTCGGGTTCCCACCAATTATAGCCCCGCGAACCCGAAACTCCCCCACCATCCACCATCCACTACCCCACGGCCCTCGCCGCCGTGAATCCCAGCTCCTCCAGGCGTCGGTTCGCCTCCGCCAGCGTGTCCGGAGACAGCGGCCCGCGCTGGACCGCCCGCACGTTCTCCTCCATGTGCTCCAGGCTGAGCGTGCCCACCACCACCGTGTGCGCCTGCGGGATGCTGATCGTGTACCGCAGCATGAACGCGATCCGGCTGTCGCCCTCGTCCCTCAGCTCGTCCAGCTTCGCTTTGTCGAAGTTGACCCAGGTGCCGGGGCCGCTCGCGATGCGCCCCTGGTTGTAGGCCAGCGTGCCCTCGTAGTGGGGCTGCCCCTTCGCCGCGCGCGACCGGATGATGATGCCGCGGCCGTCGTCGCCCAGCTTCTTGATCCACTCCTCCGACTCCCGCTGCATCGGCTGGTAGCCGACCTGGAATACGTCCAGCTCCTCGAACGCCGCGAGCGGCGGGAGCTGCGGCATGTCCGACGACATCCCGATCCACCGCGTCTTGCCCTGGCGCTTCACCTCCAGCAGCGCGTCGATCAGCTCGGCGTCCTCCACCTGCGCCGCCGTCGGGTTGTGCAGCTGCAGGAAGTCGACGTGGTCCGTCTTCAGCCGCTGGAGGCTGCGGTCGATGTTCTTGAACACGCTCACGCGGGTGAACTGCTTCGGCGGCGTGCTCCTCGACCGGCCCCGCCAGTTGCAGCCGCACTTCGTGGCGATCACGAACTCGTCCCGGCGGTGCGACACAGACCGGCCGATGAACTCCTCGGCGTGGCCGTAGCAGTCGGCCGTGTCGATGATGGTCATCCCGCTGTCCAGCGCCGTATTGAGCACCGTGCTCACGTGCTTTTCGGACACCGGGCGCGAGACCGGGTTGCCCTCGATCCGCCCCTCGATCTCCCAGGTCCCGTAGCCCAGCCGGCTGACCTCGATCCCAGTCCGGCCCATTACCGCGGTCGGCAAACCCTCAGTCACGGCGCACCTCCTCGGGCTGGTAGCCCGCCGCGCCCTACTTTACAGAAGGAAAGCGCCGCCGTACAAGCCCGGCGCGGTCGGCGGGCCGCGAGGTGGTACACTGTTCCACCACGGATGCGGATGTCGAGAGAGGGGCCAGAGATGGACGAACACCCGCAGGAAGACCGGCTGCACTACCCGAATCTCACGATTCGGGGATTCCGCGCCATCAAGGACTTCACGGCCACCGGCCTGGGCCGCGTGACGCTCATCACCGGCATGAACAACAGCGGCAAGTCCTCCATCCTGGAGGCGCTGTACCTGCACGCAACGAACGCCGCGCCCGCCGTCGTGAACCATATCCTGAGCGTTCGCGAAGAGGCCGACAGGCGAGCGGGCGAAAGTGAGTTCTCAGCATACCCTGGCAGCCTGTTCCACGGCTTTCCGCGCCTCGAAGACGACTCTACCCGGTCGATCATGATCTCGACCGGGGGCCAGGACGGACGCATCGGGCTGTGGATTCGGGTCGAATGGCTGGCCGAAGTGCGAGAGTCGGACGGGCAAATGAGGCTGGTTCCCACGACGCGGGCGACCTCGGCATACTCCGATGGATACCCCAATCTCAACCTTGTGCCAGCGCTGCTCGTCGAGACGGAAAACGGCAAGCGTTACGACAGGATCGACCACACGTCGGGTTCACCGGTCGGCAGACGCCTCGCGCACACCTTACCGGCCCGGATGCCGTGCTATACGGTCGACCCGCACACCGGGGAGCAGACCGGCGTGTTGGAAGATCTGTGGTCCGAGATCGCCCTCACCGACAGCGAAGACGACGTGGTCGAAGCGCTGCGAATCATCGACTCGGGCATCTCTGCGGTCTCTATTGTGGTCAGTGAAGCCGGCCTCGGGAAGAGAACGGCGATGGTGCGCTCAGCGGACTTCAGCCGCCCCGTGCCGCTGCGGTCGTTCGGAGACGGTATGGCGCGAATCTTCGCGATCGTGCTGTCGCTGATCAACGCCAGGGGGGGCCTGCTGCTGATCGACGAGTTCGAGAACGGCCTGCACCACGGCGTTCTGATCGACGTCTGGCGGACGATTTTTCGCCTGGCCAAGCGGCTCGACGTGCAGGTCTTCGCCGCCTCCCACAGTTGGGACGCGCTCGAAGCCTTCCAGAAGGCCGCGGCGGAGGTCCCGGAGGAGGGTTCGCTGCTGCGGCTGACCCGCAGGTTCGGCAACGTCATCCCCACGCTGTTCCCGGAAGACGATCTGGCGATCGTGACGCGCGACAGGATCGAGGTGCGCTGACGTGGCACTCCGGGTGCTGCTGGTGGAGGGGACCGACGACGAGCACGTCATGAAGCACGTGTGCCGCAGCCGCGGCCTGCCGCAACCCGACGAGGTGAGGCGGTACGACGGCATCGATACGCTGCTGAGAGCCGTTCCCGTGCAGATCAGGGGTAGAAGCGCCCCCGAAGACGCGGTCGGCATTGTCATCGACGCGAACAGCGACGTGGACGCGCGCTGGAAAGCGGTCCGCGGCCGGCTCGTCGAGGCCGGATATCCCGACCCGCCGGGCGTGCCCGACCCGGAGGGGACCGTGTTGGACCCTCCCCCCGACTTGTTGCTGCCCAGAGCCGGCGTCTGGCTGATGCCGGACAACAAGACGCCCGGCATCCTGGAGAACTTCCTACGGTTCCTCGTTCCGCGGGACGACGTGCTGTTCGACCACGCCAAGGCCAGTGTCGAGTCCATACCCGACCGGCGTTTCTCCCTCAACGACGAGCCGAAGGCGGTCATCCACACTTGGCTCGCATGGCAGGCAGAGCCGGGCAGGCCCTACGGCACCGCGATCACTGCCCGCTACCTCGATCCCGGCGTGCCCCAGGTCGACGTTCTCGTCGCGTGGCTGAGGCGGCTGTTCGCCTGACCATAGAGCGCGGCGGGATCCCCCGGCGGACCGGATAGTCGATAGTTGGGAGTCGAGGCCGCCCTGCCCAGTAACTGTTCAGAGTCGCGGAACGCCTGTCTTCCCCACCTCACCCCCAAGGCAACCCGTTCACCCCGAGTAGCGCCGCTGCTTTGAGCGGGGCGTATCGAGGGGCGCACGCAGCCTCCCCGTCGATGCAGGCGTCAGCCCCGCCCAAGGCCTGGGTAGTGCGGGCCCTTCGATACACCCCGACGAAGCGTCGGGGCACTCAGGGCGAACGGGTCGTGTGACGACGGCCCCACCCCTACCAGAACTTTGACGACCGCAGCACCGTCGTGCCGACGAAGAGAGGGTGGGCCGTGTTTCTCTCATCAACTCTGAACAGTTACGCTATCCAGTAACTGTTCGTAGTCGAGGTGACCAACGCCTGCTGAGCTTGGCGATGTGGCATTGGTCAAAGCCAAATGACCGTATGGGCGACGTCGCTGGTCGAGAAGATCCCACGAAGTGTGAACAGTTATACTATCCCAGGGCAATCGCATTTTGACGAGTATAAGAAAGAGCCTAGTATGATAAGACCATTCTTCGTACGAGGGTGGCCTTATGACCAGTCCAATCTTAGCTCTGTTGACAGATCGATTCGCCAGTCTAGAGGACCCACGAACCGGCCGTGCCAAGCGTCACAAATTTATAGATGTCATCGTCATAGCCATCTGCGCCGTCATATGTGGGGCCGACTCATGGGTGGATGTGGAGATGTTCGGCAAGGCCAAGAAGGACTGGCTCAGCCGTCTGCTCGAACTCCCCAACGGTATTCCGTCTCACGACACCTTCGGTCGGATCTTCGCGAGGTTAGACCCCGTTCAGTTCGAGGCCTGCTTCATGGAGTGGGTCGAGGCGGTCAACGAGGTGATGGAAGGCCAGGTCGTGGCCATAGACGGCAAGACTATCCGCCGTTCACACGACAGACAGGCGGGCAAGTCAGCGATCCACATGGTGAGTGCGTGGGCATCCGCCAATCACTTGGTTCTCGGTCAGATCAAGGTAGACGACCACTCCAATGAGATCACGGCGATCCCGAAGCTGCTCGGCGCTCTTGACGTGTCGGGATGCACAGTCACCATTGACGCAATCGGGTGTCAGAAGGAGATAGCGGCGACGATCACAGACCGTGGGGCCGACTATGTTCTGGCGCTCAAGCAAAACCAGCCCCAACTCTACGATGACGTCACTGAGATGTTCGACTCTGCGAGGCGGGCCGGGTTCTCAGACCTTCCCCACCACTTCTGCGAGACGGTGGGAAAGGGTCACGGTCGAATCGAGAAGCGACGGTGTTGGGCGGTCTCCGACCCCGACCACCTTGACTATGTGAACGACCATAACCAGTGGTCAGGGCTCAAGAGTCTTGCAATGGTCGAGTCGGAGCGTACCGAGAATGGTAAGACCTCCACACAAACCCGCTACTACATATCGAGCCTGTCGAACGATGCCCGGATGCTACTGTCCAGCGTTAGAACGCATTGGGGGATCGAGAACTCCGTCCATTGGGTCTTGGACGTAGCGTTCGGCGAAGACGCTAGCAGGGTCAGGCAGGGCAATGCGGCTGAGAATCTGTCTGTACTGCGTCGCATGGCTCTGAACATGCTCAAGGCCGAGACCACGTCACAGGGAGGCGTGGCGGCCAAGCGCAAACGCGCCGGGTGGGACGAGGACTACCTACTCTTGGTGCTCGCTAACTAAAATGCGATTGCCCTGGCGAACGGGACTCTCACGGTTGATGTCCACACGACATTCTGGTGCTGTGCACGTCACTGTTCAGCGTTGATGTCCGCACAACTTTCTGATGCTGTGCACGTGACTGCTCAGGGTAGATGTCCATACAACCCGTTCACCCCGAGTAGCGGCGCTGCCTTGAGCGGCGCGTATCGAGGGGCGCACACAGGCTCCCAGCCACCTCAGAGTTGACGGGAGACGCCGCCGCGGCGCATGCTAGGCTCCGTCCACCATGGTTACAAGGAGGAACGACGTGGCACGGCTGCACGTGCGCCTCGACCCCGAGCGGCGGAGGCGCCTGGAAGAACTTGTCGAGGAGAGGGGCCTGCACATCTCCGAGGTAGTACGCCACCTGATCGACGACGCCTACGATGGCATCATGCGGGAGCGACGCAAACAAGCAGTCGAGCGCCTGACCAGGCTGGAAGTGGAGGACCCACCCGACGCCGCCACGCTTTCCCGCGAGCTGGCGGCGGCCCATGAGCCGTCCCACTCACACTCACGTCAAGGTCGTTGACAGTCGCCCATGGCGTCGGGTATCGTGAAGCTCTACACCCCCTGCATGCCTCGGCGGCAGGGCGCAAGGCTGCCGCAAGGCAGCCTTGGCTTTTTCTAAGCTGCCGAGCGACCATCTCGGCGCTATGCCTTCCTGAATCGCCAGCCGTACATGATGGCCCAGTAGTAGTTGAACGACCGCTTTGCCGCGGGATCGTCGAGGGGGTAGTCCGCGCCGATCTGCCTTGCGGTGGAGAGACCGGTATCGAGACAGGTCTCCTGGCTGTCTATCAAGGTGTGGCGCCACAGTGCCTCCTGTCCGACCGCCACGGTTGTCTGCCGGCGAGCTGGCGCTCCCAACGACGGCGGAGGTCGCGCCATCACCGGTCATAGGATCTAGAAGAGATTCTACATCGACGGGGCCCCACCGTCCGAGCGGACTATGAATGCTATTTGACGGTAGGCAGAACCGTCTTCGAGATGTGGTTGGGGCTCTGTGATCCCACCGAGGCCCTCGGTTTGGACACTATGGTGCGACGGGGGCTGAGGAACGCAACCAATGTCTTGGCAGCCCCGTTCCGGTCGTTCGTTCGGCCTTGATGAAACCGGGATCACGAAGAGGGCGCGCCCACTCAAACGTCCAAGACACCTGCTATGTGTCCGTGTTGGGGACTTCGAGGGTTCTGATCAGTTCCTTGGCGTCCTGAATGCCCTCCCCCACCGAATCCTCGTCCAAGAATGCCTGATAGAAGTTAGCATGTAGCGCCTCGATTGATCGGAGCAGCCTCCGTTTATGGCTCGCGTTGGCTGGGTCGCCGCTGATTAGCTTGTTGGCATTTTCTATCAGTCGCCTGTGCGATCCCAAAGGCCAGTTCCGCTGACGGGCAATGGAGTTCACATAGTGGGAAACCGCCCCCCATGCCTTCTCGGAGGCCTGAAGCAGATCGCCTTTACGTAATTCGTCCTCGGCGTGCTCCAAGAACTGAGTGCTAATCTCTCGATGTTGCTCCGCCGTGGCCACGTTCATTTCCCAGAGTAAGCTTTGGGCTCGGTGTACTCAATAAGAGAGAATTGTCCCTCAACCTCCAGAAACCGGATAGTCGTCTCTACACCGTACACGTCGATCACGTGGAGGTATTCTCCTATCGTGAAATGTGCGGCAGGTTTTGCGAGTCGCCCGTTGATGGCCATGTTGTCACCATAGACATAACCACCCTTGTGCGGATTGAGGCGTCCCTCAATCCCTGGGACATATCCTGTGTTGCGGGTAAAGAGCAGTGCCTTCTTATCGTCCTTTGACGGCTCTAACTCCACGGGCACGATTTCTGATTTCCCCGGAATAGTGGTTTTTTGGAAAGGTAGATGGTCCTCCGCAGCTACAAGTACCTTCATTTCCTGATCGGTGCGGTATAGGTTCAGCCGGCACTTACCGTCGGCGTCGGTCTGACCGGTGAGGTATCTTCCGTCAGGATAGGCTACTAGCACCGCAGCGCCGCGAACAGCCGCTCCCTTGTTCGTCTTGATCTCAAATACCACGTCTGCCATGGATTCACCTGTCGCTGCGACTCAGCAATACCTGGTCATCACTTGGACTTCAAGTATCTCACACTCACTCGCATCTCTGCCATGAGCGTCGTGGTGGGCGATGATGGGCTCGAACCGCCGACCCTTTGTGCGTAAGACAGACGCTCTCTGAGCTAGTCGCCCACGTCGAGTCGTCCTGGGCCGGCTGCGCGGCGCTGGACGGCGCGGCGGGGTCGGAAGCGCGCTTGGCGGGACTCGAACCCACGGCCTCAGCCTCCGCAGGGCTGCGCTCTATCCAACTGAGCTACAAGCGCGCGAAATGCCGACCCGTCGCGGTTGTGCATCTGGTGACCATCACGGGTGCTGGACTAGCACGAGATCGCGCTCACGCTTCCCCGAGTATACGTAGGCGCGGACGCTGGTCGAAAGCGGCGTACTCGCCGATGCCTTCAAACAGACTGCCCCCGGCCTACAGCCCTTTGGCGAACTGCTCCCGCTGCCAGTTGTAGTCGACGTCGCCTTCGTAGAACCGCTCCGGGTTCTCCACTGCCCAAATCTGCTTGCGGATGAGGTAGTTGTCCGGGTTCAGCCCGAGCCCCTGCCGCCAGCGTGCGAGCGCCTCCTCGGTCCTGCCGGACTCGTAGAGCTCCAGTCCTTCACGGAAGACTGCGTTGGACTCTGGGTGCCCGGTGTCCAGGACGTCCGCCGGCCCGTCTCCGGCCAGCGCCTCGCTCTCTCCCGACACCCATCGTTCCAGTATCTCGGCCGTCTCGCGCCGCCCTATGTCGAAGCCGCCCAGTTGGCTGAAACGCACGGTCCCCTGTTCGTCGATGAGAAATCCGTTCGGGACGGCCTTGAAACCGTAGAGGTCGCTCAGGATATTCCCCTGGTCGACGAGGGTGGCGAACTTCACGCCGGCCCGTTCGACGTACCTACGCGGCCTGTCTTGGGACTGCGCGTCGATCGCGACCGACAGAACCTCGACGCCGCGTCCCCGGTTCTTGTCGCTGAAACGCTGCCAGCCTGGCAGCTGCTCCCTGCACCCTCACCAGGACGCCCACATGAACAGGACGACCTTCCTGCCCCGGTAGTCGGAGAGCCTCACCGAGCCGCCTGACAGCGAGGGAAGCTCGAAGTCCGGGGCCGCGTCACCTGCCGCAATCGTCCTGACGGGCGTTCCATTCATGTCTGGCTCTCCTCTTGTGGCACTTCAGCGCGGCGGCCACGCCGCTGGACCAACGCGGCGAGTTCCGGTGACTTCTCCCGACGGAGTGCGGAGCATGGTATCACCCGCCGGTCGTACGAGCATGGGCATGTTGGACGATGACGGGCTCGAACCGCCGACCTTCTGTGTGTAAGACAGACGCTCTGACCAGCCGAGCCAGTCGCCGCCGTCGGGTCGTCCTGGCTGGCTGCGCGGCGCCGGACGGGGCGGCCGGGTCACCGCCGCGCCCCCGCGAAGTGGGGCTAGCGGTACAGAGAATGTTCGGCCATGCGCGGCACGGCGGGCCTGACTAAGACAAGCTCACGGCAGCCTGATATAATTCGCGGCGATCCAGGAGACCGGCCGCGCAGAGGTAGTTGTCCAAAACGGGGCGAAGGAGGGGCTTCCATGAAAGCTGTTGTGTACCAGGGACCGTTCAGTGTGTCTGTGGAGGACGTTCCCGATCCGGAGTTACAGCACCCGAACGATGTGATCGTCAGGATTACTTCCAGTTGCATCTGCGGCTCCGACCTGCACATGTATGAGGGTCGAACGGCCGCGGAGCCGGGCATCATTTTCGGCCACGAGAACATGGGCGTAGTCGAAGAGATCGGGTCCGCCGTCAAATCGCTGTCCGCGGGCGACAGGGTCGTGATGCCGTTCAACGTAGGCTGCGGCTTCTGCAAGAACTGCCAGCGCGGGTTTACGGGCTTCTGCGTCACGGTCAACCCGGGATTCGCCGGCGGCGCGTATGGGTACGTCGCCATGGGGCCATGGCGCGGCGGCCAGGCCGAATACCTGCAGGTGCCCCATGCGGATTTCAACTGTTTGCCTCTCCCAGCCGGCGATGAGTTCGAGTCGGATTTCGCGCTGCTGGCGGACATATTCCCCACTGGCTACCACGGCACGGAGCTTGCCGAGGTCAGGCCCGGTGAAAGCGTCGCCGTGTGGGGCGCGGGCCCCGTCGGCCTGATGGCCACCTACAGCTGCATCATCAAGGGAGCGGCGGAGGTCTACTCCATAGACCACGTGCAGGAGCGCCTGGACAAGTCCAGCGAGATCGGCGCTACCGCCATCAACTTCGATGACGGCGACCCGGTGCAGCAGATCAGGGACATGCGCGGGGGCGACGGTGTGGACAAGACGGTGGACGCCGTAGGATATCAGGCCGCTGCCCAGGGGTCGTCCGCCGCCGGAGGTGAGCAGGACGAGATCCCCAACGTGGTCCTGAATCAGATGATCGACCTGATCAATCCCACCGGGATCATGGGCATTCCGGGGCTGTATGTACCTTCGGACCCGGGCGGCGTGGACGAGGGCGCCAAGAAGGGCGCTCTGTCCATCAACTTCGGGAAGCTTTTTGAGAAGGGTCTGAAGTTGGGTACGGGTCAGTGCAACGTGAAGCAGTACAACGCCTACTTGCGCGACCTGATCATATCCGGGAAGGCCACTCCCAGCTTTGTGGTGTCCCACGAGGTGCCGCTTGACGACGCCGTCGATGCCTATGACAAGTTCGACAAGCGGATCGACGGGTACACCAAGGTCATCCTGAACCCATAGTCGGAACGCGCCTGCGTCCTTGCTGGCCGCGACATAGCAGATGAGCGGGGGGACGTGGATGTCGGCGCCGCGCCGACGCGTCTCCCGGGCTGCGCCTGATCCGTCAGGCTGCGTCGCCTTGTGGAAGGCTGTCAGGGGCAGTCGAGTGGGGTTACACGCCGCACACGTGCGGGAACGGCAAGCGCGCTCCAGGTCTGGGCCGGCGCTGAGATACGTGCCCTTGGGCCCCATCGAGGGGGAGGGCAGGTAGAGGAGGTTGTGTCATGCGGGTAGGAAGCCAAGAGAATTCGTACGATTGGATCGACGACTGGGCCAGGATTCCGGAGAGCGACAGCGCCAGCATGGGATGGGCGCATCCGGGCATCGTGGTCACGGAGTCGGGAAACGTCGTGACCTGCCATCCCGGCGACCCGGAGGTGATGACCTTCGACAGAGACGGGAACTTCATATCCTCGTGGCGCGGCGACTTCGCGGACGCACATGGGATGACTCTCGCCAACGAGGGTGGGGTCGAGCTCCTGTGGATTGCGGACAATGGCTCCAAGAAAAGCCCCAGCCTCGGCTACGACGTTCCTCCGGGCGCGGGCGATGCGTCCGGCCAGGTGTTCAAGACCACGCTGGACGGCGAGGTAGTCATGAGGCTGGATCAGCCTGATCTCCCCGTCTATGAAGAGACCCGCTACTCCCCCACGACTGTCGCGGTGAACGAGGAGCGATTCGGGGGCAACGGCGACGTCTGGGTCGGCGACGGGTACGGCGCCAGCTACGTCCACAGGTTCACGAAGGACGGCGAGTACGTCGGCAGCATCAACGGCGAGGAGGGGGCCGGAGCGTTCAGCTGCCCTCACGGCATCTTCATCGACCAGCGCAAGTCCGAGCCGGAGCTCTACGTGGCGGACCGGTCCAACGCCCGAGTCCAGGTCTACGACGTGGAGGGCGGATTCAGGCGGTCGTTCGGCACCGATTTCCTGACCACGCCAAGCGGTTTCGTGACACATGGCGACCTGATGGTGATCGCCGAGCTTCGCGCGCGCCTGGCCGTCACCGATATCAACGACGAGCTGCTCACGTACATCGGCGACAACGAGCAGGTGTGCGACGTGGAGGGCTGGCCGAACAACAAGGGCGATGGCGGGCAGATAGTGCCCACCAGCCTCCTGGAGACGGGCAAGTTCAACAGCCCTCACGGTCTGGCCGTGGACGCGAATGGGAACCTGTACGTGGCCGAATGGCTCATCGGGGGACGCGTGACCAAGCTGAACAGGTCCTGAGGAATCCCCGGGGAGAGCACATTCCGATCCCCACGTCGGTTGCCGCCGACGCCACCGACACTGATTCTATCGACGTGGGGCGCTGCAGTCAGCCTGTGAGCCCTGTCATGACGACGATGGCGAGGAGTTGGTCTCCATCACCTCGTACACCACCCCAATGCCACCGGATTCCTGGAACGAACGGTGGTGGGCGATGACGGGCTCGAACCGCCGACCTTCTGTGTGTAAGACAGACGCTCTAACCAAGCTGAGCTAATCGCCCACGTCAAGTCGTCCTGGGTGGCCGCGCGGCGCCGGGTGGCGCTGTGGCGCTGGGGGCTCGCGTCAGGGTGGCGGGGTCATAAGCGCGCTTGGCGGGACTCGAACCCACGGCCTCAGCCTCCGCAGGGCTGCGCTCTATCCAACTGAGCTACAAGCGCGTGAAATGCCGACCTGTCGCCGTTTCGTCTTGTGGTCTGGTGCCGAAGGAGGGAGTCGAACCCACACACCCGAAAGGGTACTACGTCCTGAACGTAGCGCGTCTACCGTTCCGCCACTTCGGCCCGATCCGATCTCTGTCCGCTCCGCCGTTGCCCCCCCAACACGCCTCGATGGTGGGCGGTCGAGGATTTGAACCTCGGACCTCTTGCGTGTGAAGCAAGCGCTCTAACCGCTGAGCTAACCGCCCATGCCTATCGACGTTCGCCAGGCAACGTCGGCGGCGGTCCGAGGCTGGGTCTTGCCGGCTCTGCGCAATGTGGCAACGACAGGGCTCGAACCTGTGACCTAGCGCTTATGAAGCGCCCGCTCTACCTCTGAGCTACGTTGCCCCGCCTGCCTGGCCCGGAAGCCAATTCTATTATACGGCCTCCAATCAGGTCAATTCCAGCAAGGTCGACAAAAGGTAGTGTCTTAGTTTGAAATCCTAGCTTGGCGATGCGCGCCGGAAATTTCGGGAGTCCCAGAGGTACGGGTGACAAGGGTATTGACAGGGCCGTCTAAGGTATTGACAATGTATAGCGAGAGCGCAAGGGACTGTCAAGGTATTTGGGAGGAAGCGGCGATGGGCGTGTTCACGGCGCAGATTGGCGTGAGTGGCGGAAACGGTCATACGCCGACGTACGTAGAGGCGACCGTAGACAGCGGAGCGCTATATACGATGCTTCCGACCGATCTACTCCGGCGTGTCGGGGTCGAACCTTACGGACATGAAGCGTTCGAGGTGGCCGACAACAGACAGGTACAGATGCCTGTAGGGGAAGCGCGGATTACGATTGGATACAAGGCGTTTAGTACCCCTGTCATCTTTGGCGAGAAGTGTCTACTGGGTGCATCAACCCTGCAAATGTTCAGGCTGATTCCCGATACCACGAACCATAGGCTTGTCCCCGCGCCGATAGCTCCTCTGTAGGAGGAATTGGCCATTGTTCCAACCGATACCGGCCGTTCCAGCGAGTCTACAGGTAGGGCCTGAGTGCCGCAAAGTTAGCATATCTGCCCGGAGCGACCTGCACGTCGCAGGCGGCGTTATTCTCAGTGTTGACGGGACAGAGTACAAAGATGGCAGCCGAGGGCGCCGCTGAATTGGCAGGGTACTTGAAGGAATCGGCGGAGGAAGCAAATGCGAGGACCTAACGGCGAACGCCGACCGCGCGATCCGATAGCGCGGGCCGTACACGTCGCCAAGATAGCCACGGGCGAAGTTGAGGAGGAGCTACCGTCCTTGACGCGTAAGGGTGGACTCATCGGCGGGCCGAAGCGGGCCGAGGCCCTGTCTCCAGAACGTAGGGCCGAGATAGCCCGGATGGGCCAGCGCGCCCTGCGGGACAAGGAAGCTAAGAACGTAGCCTAACACCGACAGATTGGCGGAGCGGACGGGATTCGAACCCGCGACGCGGTGTGTGTGCACCGCGTACCCGATCCTAAATCAGGCGCCATAAGCCACTCATGCCGCCGCTCCGCGCTACTACACCCCCGGCAGGCTAGCTACCTGCCGGGGGTGTTACTCTTATTATACCCCGTTTGACCGAACAGACGACAGCCTATTTGCGCCCGCTGTTCGCTTGGGAAAGTAATACAACGGGCTTGACTTGTACCCTGCAGTTCTATATAATTCCAGGTATGAACAAGCTATCTATCGAGAAGCGGGTACAGGTGTTGAACATGCTGGTGGAGGGCTCGTCCATGCGGTCGATTTCCCGCGTGGTGGGCGTGAACATCAACACCGTCATGAAGCTCCTGATGGACGCCGGGAAAGCGGCGGCCGAGTCTCACAACGACGCGGTCCGGGACGTATCGGCCCGACACGTCCAGTGCGACGAAATCTGGAGCTTCTGCTACTCCAAGCAAAAGAACGCCGACCGCGCGGCTGGGGTGATAGACGACGCGGGCGACGTGTGGACGTGGACGGGGATCGACTCCGATACGAAGCTGATAGTCTCTTGGCTGGTGGGCGGGCGCGACTCCGGGTACGCGCTGGACTTCATGGACGACCTACAGTCCAGGCTGGCGAACCGGGTACAGCTATCGACCGATGGGCACAGAGCGTACCTGGAAGCCGTAGAGGACGTTTTTGGGGATGATGTGGACTACGCGATGCTAATCAAGCTCTACGGCCAGCCTACGGACGAGGAAGAACGGCGGCGCTACTCTCCGGGCCGGTGCGTTGGGGTTCGCCGGGTCTACGTCTCCGGTCGGCCGGACATGGACGAGGCCAATACGTCCTACGTAGAGCGGCACAACCTAACGATGCGAATGTCGATGCGGCGCTTTACCCGTCTGACGAACGCCTTTTCGAAGAAGGTCGAGAATCACGCTCACGCGC
Organism: Dehalococcoidia bacterium; assembly: GCA_965220785.1. GTDB lineage: Bacteria > Chloroflexota > Dehalococcoidia > Lucifugimonadales > CAZENU01 > CAZENU01. Next base: position 3,345,027 of record CBDCQW010000003.1, on the reverse strand, counting down.
TGGCGCTCTATTTCCTGTTCTACAACTTCATGAGGCCGCACACAAGCCTGAAGGGGCGAACCCCGGCACAGGCTGCGGGGCTGGCTAGAAAAGCGCTGGACATGACGTGGCTGGTGAAACGGATGGACAGGCTAGCGCCGAAGCCTAAGCGCGGCCCGTACAAGAAACGGGTAGCTACCGCGACAGGGTAGCGTTCCGCCACTGGTCGATAGCGCCCGCGTTCTCTAGGGCGACTAGGATATCGCCCAACGCCCGGTTCTTCTCTATCCACAGGGCGTCTAGCTCCTCGTGCCGTTCCGCTATTAGGGCGGCCTTCAAGACCAGAGGGTCGGTGTTGAACTCCCTATTGGCGTCGTCGCGTGTCTTCCCGGCCTCTATTGTCCAGCCGCGCGCTTCGTGGCTGTACGCGAGATCGAGACGGGCGTTCAACATCATCTGAGGGCCTTTCTCGACGCGGTCCCACGCAGTAATGAACTCCAGATTCGCGCTATCCCTGTCGGCCTCTATTCCGTCCATCTCTGTTTCTAAGGCTAGAAGCTTCGGCGATCAGGGCGTCAACGTCCACCGGCTCGGCGCATCCGACAAGACCTAGAGACAGGATTAGGACGAATAGACAGAAGGTAAGGACTGCCATAGGTGCCCTCTTTCGGCCGAACGGATAGGGCCGCCTTGCCAGTCGTCCGCAATCCGGCGTGAGCCTCCAGGGGGCGCGCAGAAGCTACCCGCCGACCAAAAAGACTCTGCGCCGGTTGGCGGTTACGAACGACCTGGCAAGGTCGGGGACGAGGCTAACGCGCCGCGCAAGGGGTTGTCAATACTCTAGAGAGACGCAGGATTTCAGGGCTGGATTTCAAACTAAGACACTATCCGACAAAACGAGCGGTTACTGGCCCGCCGCGCCGTGTCGGTGTACCATCGGCGAAACTCCTCCGGAGGCCGCCGTTGCGCGTCGGAATCGCCGTTCTGCCCACGCACCGCTCCATAGACCCGGCCGTGCTCGCCGCACGCGCCGAGGAGCTGGGCTTCGAGTCGCTCTGGACGCCCGAGCAGCCAACGCTGCCGGTCGAGACGACGCACGACATACCCCGCGCCTGGGGAGACATCGTCGACCCGTTCGTCATGCTCGCCCGCGCGTCGGCGACGACGAGCACGCTCATACTCGGTACGGCCGTCGTGGTCGTGCCGGAGCACTCGCCCATCCTGCTGGCGAAACGCGCCGCCACGCTCGACGCCCTCAGCGGCGGCAGGTTCCTGTTCGGCATCGGCGTCGGCTCCGTGGAGGAGGAGGCCGCGATGTTCGGCGTCGACTTCCCCCGGCGTTGGACGCAGGCCGCTGAGGCCGCGGCGGCGATGAAGGCGCTGTGGACCGAGGAGCAGGCCGAGCACCACGGCGTCTACTATGACTTCCCGCCCGTCTACTGCTACCCCAAGCCGGCAAGCAAGCCGCATCCGCCGCTGCTGCTCGGCACCAGGGCCAAGGCGTCGTTCCGGCGCATCGTCGAGTGGGGCGACGGCTGGATTCCCATCCGGGTGACCCCCGACGACGTGCGCCGGGGCCGCGCGACCCTCGACCGCCTCTGCGAGGAGACGGGACGCGACCCGGCATCGATCGAGATAACGGTCGCCGACGTCGAGCCCGAACCAGACGCCGTCCGCGCCTACGAGGAGGCCGGGGTGGACCGCGCGATCGTCGGGATTCCCGAGGAGCCCGAGAAGCCTAGCCTGGCCCGCCTCGACAAGATCGCGCGGGCGCTCCTGCCAACCCCCCGATAGCAAGCCGGCATAACCGCAATTCCCGCGAAGGGAGAGCTCGGCACAACCGTCATTCCGGCGAAGGCCGGAATCCAGGGGTGGCGGGTCCACTCAACCCGTTCACCCCGAGTAGCGCCGATGCCCCATCGGCGCGTCTCGAGGGGCGCGCGCGCCTGCCGTGGGGGGGCCGCGCAACCCACAAGGCTTGTGCCGCCCGATGCGCGGGAGTAGGATGGCGTCACAGGGCCGGGTTCGGGCCCGTTGAGACCATCACACGACAAGGAGTCGCCCAATGGTCGTCGATACAGATACCGTACAACGCTCCGCGGCACAGCACCTGTGGCCCGCGGGACGCGACTGGACCCAGATGGCGGAAGAGGGCGGCCCGGACGTGGTGGTCGGCGGCCACGGCGTCAAGGTCGTCGACTCCACCGGCAAGACCTGGATCGACGTCAACGGCGGCTACGCCTCCATTAACGTCGGCTACGGCCGGACAGAGATCGCCGACGCCGCCTACGAGCAGATGAAGCGGCTCGCCTTCTTCCCCCAGAGGACGACCACCGAGGCCACGGTCAGGCTCACCGAGAAGGTCGCCCAGCTCGCTCCGGGCGCTCTGTCCCGGGTCTTCCCGGTCAGCGGCGGCTCCGAGGCGGTCGAGACGGCCATCAAGATAGCCCGCGCATACCACCACCGCATGGGCGTCAAGGGCCGCTACAAGATCGTCAGCCGCAGGGGCTCGTATCACGGCGGCACCGGCGCGACGCTTTGGCTGGGCGGCGGCAACGTCAGCCGCGAGGAGTACGAGCCCGCGCCCCCCGGACTGATATACGTGCCGCAGCCCTACGCCTACCGCTGCGAGCTAGGGGCCGAGAGCGTCTCCGAGTGCGCCGTCAAGTGCGCCGAGGAGGTCGAGAAACAGATACTGTTCCACAACCCGGACACCGTGGCCGCATTCATCGGCGAGCCGATCGGGACGCCGAAGGGCGCGGCCGTCCCCGGCGACGAGTACTGGCCGATGGTCAGGGAGATATGCACCAGGTACGGCGTCCTGCTGATCGCCGACGAGGTCGTGAACGGCTTCGGGCGGACCGGCAAAATGTTCGGCTCGGAGCACTGGGACCTCGAACCCGACCTCATGGCCGTCGCGAAGGGGATCGTCAGCAGCTACGTCCCGCTCGGCGCCGCCATCGCCACCGAGGAGGTCGCCGGGGCCTTCGTCGGCGAGGGCAGGGAGCTGCGCCACGTCTTCACCTTCACCGGGCACCCCGTGGCCTCCGCGGCCGGGCTCAAGAACATCGAGATCATCGAGACCGAGGGGCTCGTCGAGAACGCCGCCGTCGTGGGCGCCTACTTCAAGGAGCAGCTCGAGGGGCTCATGGTCGACCACCCCATCGTCGGCGATGTGCGCGGCATCGGCATGATCGTCGCCGCCGAGCTGGTCAGCGACAGGGAGACGAAGGCCAGCTTCTCGCCGGACCTCAAGATAGCCGACCGGCTGAACGAGAGCTTCAGGGACAGCGGGCTGCTCTACAGGATGTCCGGCGACGTCATCGGAATGAACCCGCCCCTCTGCATAACCAGGGACGAGGTCGACGAGATAGTGCACGCCATCGACCTCGCGCTCTGGAAGCTCGAGGGCGAGCTAGGCCTGTCCAAGCCTCTATGACTCCCGCCGCCGCGGCGCCCGTCTGCGAACCCCCTCTCCCTCGACCGGAGACCGCCGGGATGAGGGTGTCCCGCCCCTCTCCCTCGACGGGAGAGAGCCTGCCCCGTACTACGATACGGGGGTTGGGGTGAGGGTGATCCTACCCCAGACTCAGGCAGCTAAGTCCCGAACCGGCACGGGCTGAATGGGTCTATCGGGATGGCGGACTCGCCCGTCGTGATGAGGTCGGCGGCGGCCTTGCCCATAGCCGGCCCCAGGAGGATGCCCGAGCGCCCGGCGCCGGTGGCGACGTAGGCGTTCTCCAGCTCCGGCGCGCGGCCCAGGAGCGGCAGGCGGTCCGGGGTGATCGGCCGGAGACACGCGGTCTGGCGTATCAGCTCCGCCTCGCCGAGGAAGGGCAGCACGCGCAGGAAGGACCGCGTTATCTGCTCTCTCGCCTCGACGGTGGGCCGTTCGTCGAAGCCTGCCTCTTCTTCGGTGGTGCCGGTCCACACCAGGCCGTCCGGCTTGGTGACGGCGTAGTTGCCCTCCCAGCCGATCGATGTCCTGATGGGCGGGCCTGGGGCCCTCAGCCGTAGAATCTGGCCCTTCAGCGGTCGGATCGGCACCGGCGACCCCAGCCAACTCACCGCCGACTCGGCCCAGGGGCCCATCGCCAGCACGACGTGCCCGGTCGCGATCTCGCCGTCGTCCAGCGCGACGCCGGTGACCCGGCCGCCCTCCCGCGTCAGACCCGTCGTGCGGCCGGTCACGACCGAGGCGCCCTTCAGCTCCGCCGCCTTGGTGAGCGCAATCATGAAGCGGTACGGGTCCAGGTCGGCGACGCCCTCGGTGTATACGCCTCCGAAGGTGTCGGCGGCGACGCGAGGCTCGATCGACTCGACCTCGCCCGGCTCGACCCATCGAACCTCGTAGCCGTCCTCGGCCGTCCGCCAGGCCAGCTCGCCCCTCGCCGCTTCGGCGTCCTCCTCGGTCAGCGCGAGCGCCAGGGCCGGCCGGTACCTGAACTCCGTGTTGGCGCCGGTCTGCTCGGGGAGGGACTCGGCCAGCTCCCGGTGGATCCGCATCCCCTCTCTGGCCAGCGGCTGGATCGGGCCGGGGCCGACGAGGCCGCTCAGGCCGCCGTAGGCGAACCCCGACGCGTGGCTGCCGACCGAGTCGCGCTCCACCACGACCGTGCTGAGGCCAGCCTCGGCGAGGAAATAGGCCGTCGAGACGCCGACGACGCCCCCGCCCACGACGACGACGTCTGCCGAGCGGGGATGCGTCATGCTATTGGCACGCGCTCCATTCCTGCAGGCCCACGTCGACGCGGTACTCGCGGTTCCTGCGCACCACCGTCAGGGTGATCCGGTCGCCCGGCCGGAAGTCGTTGAGGTAGCTGGTCAGGTCGCCCATGGACTCCGTGGATCGTTCGTCGACCGCGGTGATGATGTCCCCGAGGCCCGATGCGGAGAACTGGTCGTCGGCCATCAGCCGGGCCCCGTCGGCGGGACTTCCCCGGCATACGCCAAGGACATAAATGCCCTTCTCCTGTATGACTCCCAGGGCCGCCGCGTAGTCCTTGTCGAGCTGCCGACCCTCTATGCCCAGCCACGCTCGCTTGATCTCTTGTGAATTCCTCAGGTCCGGCAGGATGCTGTTGAGCGTCTTGGTTGAGATCGCGAAGCCTACGCCCACCTGCATCGAAGACAGCACCTGTACCGAGGAGTTCACGCCGATCACCTCTCCGGCGGCGTTAAGCAGCGGTCCGCCCGAGTTGCCGGGATTGAGCGCCGCGTCCGTCTGGACGAGGTCGGGGATGGGCCGGTTGAGCACGCTCTGGCGGCTTCTGCCTACACCGCTTACGACGCCGACCGAAACGGAGTTGAGTTCCTCGAAGGGGCTGCCGATCGCGATGGCCATCTGGCCGGGCGTCACCTCGGTCGGGTCGGCCAGACGCAGCGGCTGGATGCCCGACACCGCCTCCGGATCGACCCGCAGCAACGCCAGATCGTCCGCTGGGCTCGTGCCGAGTCTTGTAGCGGTCAGCTCCTCGCCGTCGTGCAGCCGCACCGTTATGGCCAGGGCGTCGGCGACGACGTGGTAGTTGGTGACGATGTGCCCCGCGTCGTCGACCAGGAAGCCCGAGCCGACGGCCCTGTCGTGGATCGACCTCGACTGCGGGGTCAGCACGTCGATCTCCACGACGGCCGGGCTCGCCATGTCGAACACGGACTTCACCAGCGCCTCGTCGTAGAGCGGCCTGTTGTTGTCCCCGGAGCCGGAGGCGTCGAACGATATCCACCCGATGGCGTAGCCGACCAGCAAGCCAAGCGCCAGGGCGGCGATGACGATTCCAGCGGAGATTTTCGTCCGGACGCTCGCGGGGCGTGCCGGGGATTCTTCCGGAGTAGGACTTGTCTGGTCGGGAAGCATTCGTACGTCCAGGCCGGGGGCGTGGAACCATGCCCAAGGTCGCCCAAGTATACTCGCCGCCCGCCGCCCTCGCCAAGTTTTCGCCCTCCGCCTCCGAGCGATTCGCTGACTTGACACTGCGCTGGGACGCCAATACCATGCGGGTTCTACCCGAGAGGGTTACTTCAAGGGGGATGCTGGCCCATGGTAACACTTAGGAAGAGCGACCTCGCCACTCGCGTGGCGACGAATCTGGGCGGGTCGAGGGCGCAGGGAGAGGCGGCCCTCAACGCCGTCCTTGCGAGTATTCAGGATGCCCTGGCCAAGGGCGATCGCGTGGTGCTCACCGGGTTCGGGTCGTTTTCGGTCAGAGAGGTCAAGGCGAGAAGAGTCAAGCCGATCCGGGGAGGCCGAGCGGGCAAGCTGATTACCGTTCCCGCACACAGACGGGTCGGTTTCACCGCCGGGGCCGAGCTGAACAAGTCTGCTCAGAAGACGTGAGGAGGTCGGGGCTTCTTCACAGGCGTGGAGTCCGCAGGATTCAAACGGCGGACTCGTGACCGCCTGAGACTGTCCCGCTCCCGCGTTCTGACTCACCTCATCGCATAGAGTAGTCGCTCCGCTTCCGGCGTCAGCCGGAAGTCCACGAGACCGCAACCGCTGATACGTTCGCCCTATTGGGCGGACGCTGGCTGGCTATTCCGTGGCCGGTGAAGTTCGATACACTAAAGGGCGACGCGCTGACGACAACTCGGTGCGTCCATCGCTGTATGCCTGTGGCGCCTCGATGTCGGCGCGAAGACTTCTCGGAGCACCCCAATGCCCGCTTATCTCAGGTCAACTCTCGTCGTAGCATTCCTGCTGTTGCTCGCTGCCTGCGGCGACTCGGGCAGCGTCGAGAAGCCCACGGCTGCTCCAGGTCCGCCGTCTGCCAAGGCCGCGCCGAGCCCGTCGCCGATTCCGCCCGAAGCCACCGCGGAGCCGGCCGAGGCGGAGAAGGTGTTGACGCTCCTCTACTGGCAGGCGCCATCCCTGCCATGGCCGTATCTGGCGGCCGGCTTCAAGGACAGCGACGCAGGCGCGGTCACACTGGAACCCCTCGCCAAGTACGACCCCGACGGCAATCTCGTTCCGGCGCTGGCCGCCGCAATCCCGACGAGCGACAACGGCGGCTTCGCCCAGGACCAGATGTCCATTACGTGGAAGCTGAGAGAGGGGCTGCAGTGGTCTGACGGCAGCGACCTGACGGCCGAGGACATCGTGTTCACCTGGCGCTACTGCGCGCATGAGGAGACGGGGTGCGTCGCCGAAAGCGCGTTCGACGGCGTCGTCTCCGTACAGGCTGTCGACGACCTCACCGTCAGAATCGCCTTCGACGCGCCCACCTCCTATCCTTACGGGCCCTTCGTCGGCGCCGCGGCGCCCATCATCAGCCGCGTTCAGTTTGCCGACTGCGTCGGAGCGGCGGCCAAGACGTGCGAAGCGCAGAACACGGCTCCGCTGGGCACGGGCCCGTACCGCATCGTCAGCTTCGAGCCCAACGACGGCGCCGAGTACGAGCGAAACCCCTTCTACCTGGGAGAGGCGCCCTATTTCGACCGAGTGGTCATCAAGGGCGGCGGCTACGCTGCCTCGGCGGCGCGCGCCGTCATGGAGAGAGGCGAGGCCGACTACGCCTGGAACCTGCAGGTGGAGCCGGACCTTCTCGCCGAGCTGGAGGCGAAAGGGCTGGCGAAGGTGGTCACGGCGTTCTCCAGCCTGGTGGAGCGCATCGTCGTCAACCAGACGAACGCCGATCCGGCGCTGGGGGACAACCGCTCCGAGTACCTGGACGGACAGAATCCGCACCCCTTCCTGACGTTCGGGCCTATTCGCCAGGCCATGTCGATGGCGATAGACCGCGCCGCCATCTCGGAGAGCCTGTATGGCTTCGCGGGCGAGCCCACCTGCAATCTGGTCACGGGGCCCCCGATCTACGTCTCTATCGCCAACGACCGGTGTCTCTCCCAAGACATCGACGGAGCCAACCGGCTGCTGGACGACAACGGTGTGGTCGATACTGACGGAGATGGCATCCGCGAGTACGACGGAGCTCCTCTGCGGCTCACCTACCAGACATCGGTAAACGCCATCCGGCAGGACACACAGGCCCTCGTCCGCGATTGGTGGCGTCAGATAGGCATCGAGACCGTGCTCGTACAGCACGACGCCAGCGTCTTCTTCGGCGGCGACCCGGAGGCCGACAAGGAGGCGTTGTACCGCCGGTTCTTCGCCGACGTGCAGATGTATGCGACCGGCCCCGACATCGATCCGCAGCAGTTCCTGTCCGGGCCGCTATGCGAGCATATCCAGACCCGCGACAACAACTGGTCTCTGGGCAACGTCGCCCGCTCCTGCGACCCCGAGTACGACCGGCTCTATGCCCAGCTGGAGCAGACCCGAGGCGGCCCCGATCGGGCGGCTCTGGTGAAGCGGCTCAACGACGTCTACGTGCGGGGCTACTACGAGATACCGCTGGTGAACCGCGGGCTCGTTTCCGCCCACCTGGACACCCTGAAGGGCGTTCGGATCAACGGCTGGGACAGCGAGCTGTGGAATATCGCCGAGTGGAGGCGCTGACGGCCGTTCTCCCCTGGGGTCGACGGCCTACGCCTCGAGTGCCGCGGCCTACTCCTCGTACCACCCGGAGGCGAACAGCAGCCCGTCGTGGCGCACCGCCCACGTGTGCTTCTGCCGGTTATCCCCGGTGTCGGGGTTCAGCAATATGTAGGCGATCCAGCGGCCCTTCTCGGTAGCGCCCAGCAGATCGTCGCCGTAGAAGTAGCCAACTGCGTCCACGCGCAGGCTGGGATCGCGGCCCAGGAACTTCGGGTTGTGGTGGGCTATCGTATAGCCGTTCTCGTCGACGATGAACACGTACCACGGGCCGTCTACGATCTCAGCGCCGCTGTAGTAGTCGACCGTCGCCTGCCTGCCGTCGCGCTCGTAGCGCCGGATGGCCTCCTGTACCAGGGCCTTGGTGTACTCGGCCGGGTCGTCCTTGGTCGGGCTCGACTGCCCGGCCGCGCCGCTCGTCCGGTACAGGTAGCGGACGTCCCAGAGCCCGTAGAGGGTCGGTGTGACGTTGCCGAAGACGTTTCGCACCGCGCCCAGCCGCTCCGAGAGCGTCGTGTAGATGACCGGCACGTTTTCGGCGGCGATCTCCTGGGCGCGGTGGTAGTACTCGACGCGCCGGGCGCGGTCCAACTCCTGGCCGCCCTTGACATACAAGGCGTCGATCTCCGCCTCCCAGTCCGTCGCCGGCTGCGGCTGGTTCGGGTACCACAGGTGCAGCCCCTCGCCGCTGTGCCAGAAGCTGATGCCGCCGTACGGGTCCGACCCGCCCGTGAAGCCGATGATCATCGCCTCCCAGTCGTAGGTGGCCGTAAGCTGCGCGACCAGGTCGCCGAACTCGATCACCCTGTAGTCGACTCTCAGGCCGATCTCCCCCATGCCCTCGTGGACTATCGAGCCGACCTTGGCGCGCACGCTGTTGCCCGTGTTGGTCACGAGCGTGAACTCGATCGCGTTGCCATCGTCGTCTTCCCGTACCCCGTCCCCGTCCGTGTCGACCCAGCCGAGCCCGTCCAGGATCTCGTTCGCCCTGTCCAGGTCGTACCCGTACTTACGGACGTCCGGGTTGTGGAAGTCGCCCGCGGCCGGGCTGATGGACGACCACTGCGGGTAGCCGACGCCGTGCTGAACGTCGGCGATGATCGTCTCCTTGTCGATGACGTGCGCCGCGGCCTGCCGGAACTGCCTGTTCTGGAACCACTTCAGCTTCTCGGGTGCAAGGTAAGCCTCTCCGGTGTCCGGGTTCTTGCCGGGGTTCATGTTGAATCCCAGGAACGTCGTGCCGAAGGCGGGGCCCCGTCGGTATATCGTGAAGTTCCCGTCCGCCTGCAGCGGCTCGAGCTCCGCGAGCTCCTCGCCCAGCACCCCGTGGTAGTCCGACTCCCCGGCCAGGAACCTGGTCAGCTCCTCCTCTAGGTCGGGCACGATGACGTGGACCACGCGGTCCAGGTACGGCAGGCTGTTGCCCGCGGCGTCCGTGAGCCAGTAGCCCGGGTTGCGCCGCATGACCACCCGCTCACCGGGCTCATATCTCTCGATGGTGAACGGCCCCGTGCCTATGATCTTCACCGGGTCAGTGTCGATGTCCCACGTGGAGGCGAATGTGCCGTCGTCCACGTGCTTCTCGAGGATGTGCCTCGGATATATGGCGGTGCCCATTGACCGTAGGAACGGGGCGAACGGCGCCGGGAGAACGCATTCGACCGTGTAGTCGTCCACTGCCGTGACCGTCATCGGCGACTCCTCCCACTTGCCGGTCTCCTCGTCGAACACGCGGAAGTGGAACGCCGGGCGGCTGCTGGCCGGTATGTCGGGGTTGTAGATGATGCGGTTGAAGGTGAAGTCGACGTCACGCGCCGTGAACGGCTTTCCGTCGTGCCACTTGACGTCCGTTCGAAGATGGAACGTCCAGGTCAGCCCGTCGGCCGAGCGCTGCCACGACTCCGCCAGCGCCGGCTCGACCTCGTCGGTCAGCCACGATGTCTCGGTCAGCCCCTCGAACAGGTACCCCAGGACGCCCGACGACGAGGCGTCGTTGGCGATGGCCAGGTTGAAGGTGAGAGGCTCGGAGATCGTCGCGAACGTCAGGTCGCCGCCCCGGTTCCCGATCGCGTACGCGAACGCCTCGGCGTTCTTCCTGAGCTGGTCGACGATCTGTGGTTGTGGTGTCGGCGTGGCCTCGGCGGTGGGCGTGGGCTCAGCGGTGGGCGCGGGCTCGGCCGTTGGCGCGGGAGGAGTAGTAGGCGCGGCCTGAGAAGTGGGCATGGCCTGAGCGGCCGGTCTGGCTTCGGGGCCATCCGAGCAGGCGGCCAGCACAAGCACGATCGAGGCCGAGAGAAGAGCCAGGTTCCATGAGAGCACAGAGTATGTCGGTATCTTCAGCCTGGGCACCGGTTGTCTCCTGAGGTGATCGGAGCGATGGCAGGGTCTGCCGTTTCCGTAGTCTTGCGGCTGGACGGTGTCAAGTCTAGGTTGGGCGCGCGACCGGTGTAAAGGCGCCCAACTCGCGCCGTACCTGGACGCATACAGGTCTTGGGAGGGCTAAACGTCATGAACAGCAAGGCCCCATCGAGGACTACGGCGTCATAGGCGAACTGCACCCCGTCGCGCTCGTTGAGTCGGCGTGTAGGACGGCGTACCTATAGGCTCTTCGGGGCGCATGACCCCAAGAATATGGTTACCGAAGTGGAGAATGTGCCTCAAAATTGCGGTTACCCAAGACGGGGGGGGGTGACCGTGAACCGAGAGAGCATTCGAGAGTACGTAGCCCGGCAGAGGGACAGGTACGAGAAGGCCGCGAGGACCGAGAAGGGAAAGATGATGGACGAGGTGGAGGCGGTGACGGACTATCACAGGAAGTCGGCGGTACGGCTGCTATCTGGGCCGAGTAGAGAGGTTATAGGAGGCCGTATGGGCAGGCCGGTCGAGTACGGCGCGGAGGTGGCGTCCGCGGCGAGAGTGGTCCATGAGGCGCCAGGATGGATAGGATGCTGCCTGTGCCGCTGCTTGGACTGGACAGCTACAACGGCACGGAGTTCATCAACCATGGGCTCTACACGTACTGCGCGGACAATGAGATCACCTTCACCAGGAGCAGGCCGTACCGAAAGAACGACAGCGCGCACGTCGAGCAGAAGAACGGAGCGGTGGTCCGCCGGCTGATGGGCCACGGTAGGTACTCAACGTCGGCGGCCTTCAGGCAGATGGGGGCGGTCTATTCGCTAGCGCGGCTTCACGTGAACTTCTTCCAGCCTGTGCGGCGGCTCACGGGGAGGAGTCGGGAGGGCGCCCGGGTGGTGCGGCGCCACGACGGGGGCACGATGCCGTACCAGCGCATGCTCCAGAGTGGTGTGCTGGTGGGAGCTCGGCGGGCGGTGCTGGAGAAGCTCTACCTGTCGCTCAATCCGCTCTGGCTGAGTCGTCAGACCGATGCCGAGACCGACAAGCTTCTGGGGCTGGCATGGCGACAGGGTGACCCGCTATCCTGGCACCCTGTCGGCAACCGCAATTTTGAGGTCGCACGGGCACGCTTCGCATGACGACGCGGCTGAGCTCTGAGTCGTGGGAACCCCGCTGATTCTTCACCTCGGCCGGTTCCAAGTCGCTCTCTCGTCAGGTCAGACGAACGGAAAAGCCTTGTTGGGCTCGTAGCCGGGGATCACGTGGTCGTGGGGCCGGCCGGCCACCAGCTTTCCGCCGTCGACGAATCCCTCGGGCCTGCCGTCCAGCACCGCCGCCATACGCTCGCGCCACGGCCGCAGCCGCGCCTCGTCGGTGGAATCGAGTGCCAGGTCGTGGAGCTCGCGGGGGTCTTCGTCGAGGTCGAAGAGATGCTCGCGGCCGGTCTGGGTGAACCAGACGTACTTGTGGCGGCCGTCGGTCAGGTACTGGTGGCCGAGGTTGTTGTCGTAGTTACCGGAGTGCTCGCCGTGGAGCACGTCGCGCACGCGGTCGGTCTCGCCGCGCGCGACCGGCATCAGGCTCTTGCCGGTGCACGACCCGGGTATCTCCAGCCCCAGCGCGTCCAGGATCGTGGGCATCACGTCCTGCAGGCCCACGGGCCCGCTGGGCGTCAGCCCCGCGGGAAGTCCCCAGCTCAGCGGCGGCCTGATGATGAAGGGCACCCTGGCCGAGGGTTCGTACGGGAACGTCTTCTTCAGCCGCTGGTGGTCGCCCAGCATCTCGCCGTGGTCGGACGTCATGACGATCAGCACGTCGTCCATCAGGTCGCGCGCGAACTGGTTCAGCCTGCCGATCTGGTCGTCGACGAAGTTGACCATGCCGTAGTAGGCCGCCCGGGTCGACCGCAGGTCGTGCTCTCGCAGGCTTACCTCCCAGAAGCCCGGATGTATGCCGCGTCGCGGCGAGTCGTACACCGCCGCCCAGTCGCCGACGAAGGGCTCCGGCAGCTCTCTGGACATGTAGCGGTCGTAGTAGAACTTCGGCGGCGCGAACGGCGGGTGCGGGTCGATGAACGAGAGCGTCAGGAAGAACGGCGTCGACGGGTCGCGGCGGGTGAGGAAGTCCATCGCGCGGTCGACCACCCAGAACGAGTGCATCTGCTCCTCGGGCAGGATGCTGGGGCGCCCGCCCCAGCCGCCGGAGTCCATGCCCTGCGCCTTCCCGGCGTCCATCTCCAACCGGCCGTGCCTCGCGCGGAGCCACTCGACGTAGTCGTTGTCTGGGCCGGTGTTGCCGTCGGCGAGCTGGACGTGTTCGTAGCCGTACCTCTTGCGTCTCGGCGAGAAGTGCATCTTGCCGATCATCTCTGTCTGGTAGCCGGCCTTCGACAGCTCGCCGGCCAGCGTGTGCTGCGGGTACCACTCCACGTCCTTGCCGCCCACCACGCCGTGCGCTCCCGGCGCCATCCCGCTCATGATGCTGCGGCGCGCCGGGATGCAGGACGGCGTCTCCGAGTACCCGCGCCGGAACAGGGCGCCGTGGCTGGCGTACCAGTCGAGGTTCTGGGTCTGCAGCGCGTCAGGTGACAGGGGGTCCAGCCCGATCGCGTCGTGGCGGTGCTGGTCGGTGATGATGAGCAGGACGTTGGGCCGCTCTACGGGCCGGTCCTCTATGTCGGTCTGGGTCAGCGACGGTGCGGTCTTGCGGGCCATGTCTTTCGCAGCTCCTGCTCCGGCCTACGACCGCTCCGCGGGAACGCGGAGCGGACTCGCAGGTCGGGCCGGGACATAGCTTACCAGAGCGCGTCGGAGGGGTACGAAGGCGCGGCAGCTGGGGGGACTCGGGGTGCGAGGCGGGCGGGAGCGACAGAGCCCTCCCACCCGCCGCCCGGAGAGGGGGTCGTTCGATCCGCCGCGCCGCAAGGGGTGCTTGGGGTGAGCATCGCTTGGCTTTGGGGGTCGGCGCGGCGACGGGCTGCGGGTGGGTGGGCTGCGCCGGTGCGCTCCACTGACTATGGCGGTGCGCTCCGGCGTGTCACGTACAGACTACGACAGAACGAATGTACGCGTCAATAGGTGCGAACATGCGTTTCTGGGCAATTTTCCGTCCCCGGATGCCCCGATCCCCCCGTCTGGCTTTCCCGGAACGCCGACGGCCGCCTGACCCCGGGATGGGTCGAACCCAATAGCGGGCGCTTTGCTCGCAACTGTTCAGACTCGAGGGGGCCCCACCCCTACCGAGATTTCGATCGCCACAGCACCGTGATGCCCATGAAATGGGCAATCCGCGTTCCTCTCAGCAACTCTGAACAGTTACCTTTGCTCACGTGATGTTGACTGGCCGGAAAACGCGCTGCTACACTCGCGTCGGCTCGCCGAGAATCGATCTCGAATTCGGCCGAGACCTCCGCGTAGGAGTACTCCATTGACGACCGACATCATTGAACGCATCGACGACATGGTCCAGGAGCGAAGCCTGCTCTCGCACCCCTTCTACGAGGCGTGGAACAGGGGCGATCTGCCGCTGGAGTCGCTGCGCGACTACGCCGGGCAGTACTTCCACTTCGAGGCCGCCTACCCGACGTTCCTGAGCGGGCTCCACCATCGCTGCGACGATCCGGAGGTCAGACGGCTGCTCCTGGACAACCTCTGGGACGAAGAGCACGGTGATGACAACCACGTCGAGCTCTGGCTGCGCTTCTGCGACGCTCTGGGCCTCGACCGGGAGCGGGTGCGCTCCGGTCCGGCCGTGGCCGCCACCGAGTCGTTGGTCGGCCTGTACCGGGAGCTGACGGCTTCCGGCCCGCTGGCGCCCGGCGCGGCGGCCCTCTACGCCTTCGAGTCCCAGGTGCCCGCCGTCGCGGCCGCCAAGATCGACGGCCTGCGGCGGTTCTACGGGATGGACGACGACAGGTCGGTGTCCTTCTTCCGGGTCCACCGGACGCTCGACATCGAGCACGCGGGCGCCGAGCGGAAGATGGTCGCCGCGCTGGCGGACGCGGAGTCCAGCCACGCCGATGTCCTGGAAGCCGTCGACGAAGCTACGGCCAGCCTGTGGAGCTTCCTCGACGGCGTGTACGACTCGGACTAGCGAGCGTTCGATCTCGAAGGCGTCGGTAGCCGAGGCGGACCGGGCTTCAGACAGCGGCCGGTTCCTCGGCGTCGACTGCCGGCGCCGGCCGTGAGGCCCTCGGCAGCCAGTAGAGCAGGCACCATGCGCAGCCGGCTGTGGCCGGCTGCAGCCCCCAGAACGTGGCGAACAGCCTGAACACCGTGCCCTCGGACGCGCCTCCGGCGGCTGACCAGGCCAGGCCCTGGGCCAACGCGGCGAGACCGAACGCCTGCAGCGCGACGGAGCCGGTGCCCAGCGCGACGAGCCAGCCGACCCGTGCGACCACGCCGACCCGCACCGCGGCCAGCACCAGCACGGCGAGCAGTAGCGTGCCGTAGTGCAGGGTGAAGCCGTCGACCGCCAGCGGGGCCGGCCGGCCATCCACCGTGACCAGGATATGGCGTCCCGCAGCGTCCAGTGACGCGCCGGCAGGCAGCGAACCGGCCATCTCGACCAGCATCTCGTTGTAACGGCCGGCGACAGCGATCCACGCGAGCGGGATCAACAGCAGCAGCACCGCGGCCCGGAACGCGAAGGTCAGGGCGCTAGACTTGCCCAGCACGGGCCGCCGCTTCGACCCACAACAGCCACAGCACGACCGCCGACACGATCATCGCCGGCTGCCAGACCAGCAGGTGGGCCACGCTCAGGTAGTCGGGATGGGCCGAGCCGACCCAGAACAGGCTTGCGATGCGGGCGACGTTCAGGCCCGACAGCGCGAAGAGTCCGAGCGCCGCGCCCATGACCTTGGCGCGGAGGCTCGACCGGTACGCGGCCACGGCGCCGACAAACAGCAGGAGCGGTCCGACCGCCGTGCACTCCGCGATTATCACGACCGCGAAGCTGTCGGAGGCGATCGTCGCGCCCTCGACCGACGTGGGGGTACCGGCTAGGCCCAGCGCCCGGCCCGACGCCTCGGCCGTCCACTCGGAGACGCGCCCGACCCAGCCGCTGCCCAGGTAGCCGTAGTAGAAGGCCAGCGCGAGCGCGAGGCTGGCCGCCAGGACCAGCCACGATACGCGCGCGGGGTGTTCCGTGCCCTTCTTCTGCATGGCGCCTGCCACCGGGAGCGTTGTGTACTCGGCTGCATGACCAGACCCGGTGGGAGTGCGCTATTCTACACTACAGGGCACGCTGTCGCTATCTTGCTGTCTCCGCAGCGACATCGTCAGTGCTCCGATAGACTGACATTTTGATTGATCACCTACACACTGACGGAATCATTGAACACCTACATGGCATGTTGACTGCCTGGATTCCCCACCTGATTGAGCCGGCCGGCGTGACAGACTGCTTCCGGTGTCATGGTGGCGCACCCTGGCGGGGATGGATTCCCGCCTTCGCGGGAATGACGGAGGTGGGGGATTTGGGACATCTTGTCGACATTGACAGGAAGAGGCGTCGCCGAATATGCTTTCATCTCACCAATGATCAATCGTCAGCGGCCTACGGCTGTGAAGTTCGTTCTCGCCTCCTAACATTTGGACAGTCGATTGTGCGTGCGCCAAAGCGAAGGCGGCCGAAAAAACGCGAGATAGGCGTCCCGCCCGACACCGATCTTGATGGCTTGGCGGCAATGGTCAAGTACGTGGGGAGCCCGGAGCACAAGGACTTCCCGAGCTTTGCTGGTCAACCCAGGCCGCGCGGTGACGCCTCGCTTTGCCCGCGTGAGATCCGGGACGTAGCAATCGTCACCGAATGGTTGCGCACCGCAATTCGTAGAGGTTCGACGGGCACCCTTTGGGAAGGAGGCTTCCCACGTTACGTGTGGCATCAGGAAGGAGACACCGTATTCGAGGCTAGACTTGTGAACCGAGGCGATGGCTCCTACAAGGGCTATCCGCTTGCCAAGGCCGAGTGGCCTCCCGGAATACAGTGAACAATGCCTGACATCGGATTCGACATCGAGTGGCAGGACGGCGCGGGGATCCAGGGAGCGGAGTTGTCCGCTACCTTTGCGTCGCTGCGAATCCGCGTTGGCGGGAGCGCCGTCACACGGGTACTCGACTCAGGCGCGAAGACTGTGCGGGACTCTGTCTACGTGCCGCTCTATCCTCTCGCGGAATGGCTGGCCGGCAATTGGTGGTTCCTTTCGCACGAGTTCGAGAACCCTGACAAGAAGGGCGACCCGAACTTCCAACGCCGCCACGCGCTGGGCACTAATACGGAGGGCTACGCTCTCCCCAATCTGGTGATCGTCCCGACAGGGGCCCGTATAGGCATTGGATGGGGCGGTGAGCCGTTTCCGCGGAATCGGGTGGAGTTCCTCGACAGCGGCCACAAGGTGGTCGACGCTGACGAGTTCCGCGGGGTCTGCGCCGATCTGATAGACACGGTAGTTCGGAGGCTCGCCGCCCTGGACGTCCACGACACGTTACTCCAGGAAGAGTGGGACGCGATCCGTAGCGCAGACGACGAGGAGTCGAGCTTCTGCGAGACCGCCGCCGGGTTGGGGTGGGACCCCTACGATACGAACGATTCCAGGAGAGACCAGGTTCTCACGCTTGCCGACCGGCTCGGCCCGCTGCTCGGCGAAGCAGCGCCGATCATGAGCTCCGAAGACCCCGGGGGAGAGACTTCCGCCATCGTCTCCGCCATCAAGGAGGCCAAACGCGACGGGCTGGAACTCAGGAGACTCAGGCCTCTGTTCGAAATGGCGCAGCCGGGCGAAGTTCTTCCCTGGGAGGTCGGCTACGATCTAGCGCGGCGGGCTCGGCAGAGCCTGGGTCTGGACGGTCGGTCGATTCCCACGGTGACATCTTTGGCGGCCGCTATCGGAGAAGACTCCGACTCCCTCGAGCGGGCAACTCGGCCTGCTACTCCCCTGAACAGGGTGCGGCTGGTGGACGGAGTCGTTACGGGCGGGGAGTGCGGCGGCGTCTCCTTCGGGCTGAGACGGGCTGGTGAGCAGGGCCGGCGGTTCCTCTTCTGCCGCGCGCTAGGGGAAGCCGTCTACGCCGACGGGGACGCGCTGATAACCAAAGTCAACACCGAACGACAGCAACGCAACCGTGCCTTCGCCGCGGAGTTCCTCGCTCCCTCGTCAGGCTTGCGGCAGAGAATCTCGCGCGCGGTCGTAGACTCCGGAGAGATCGACGATCTGTCGGAGGAGTTCGGCGTCTCGACGTGGGTCGTTGAGCGCCAGATCGAAAACCACGGCATCGCTGAGGTCGCTCTGCCGTAGGTCGAACGGGTTTCGCCTCTTCGTTCGCGTCGCCACCTCCCGAAACGCCTCGCTGCACTTGATGGCGCGCGGCCCGATAGCCCATAATCGTTGCACCCCACTGAATCGAGACGAGGCACGATGCCGCCTACCTCCAGCGACGAAATACGCGAGGCGTTCCTGCGCTTCTTCGAGTCCAAGGGCCACCTGCGGGTCGCCAGCTCTTCGCTGATCCCCGTCGGCGACCCGACGCTGCTGCTGACCAACGCCGGGATGGTGCAGTTCAAGCCGTACTTCAGCGGCGAGTCGGAGCCGCCGAACAGGCGCCTCACGTCGGCGCAGAAGTCGTTCCGGGTCGTCGACATCGAGGAGGTGGGCGACGCGACTCACGTCACGATGTTCGAGATGCTGGGCAACTTCAGCATCGGCGACTACTTCAAGGAGGGCGCCGTCGCGTACGCGCTGGAGTGCTTCGACACGGTGATGGGGCTGCCCAAGGAGCGCTTCGCCGCGACGGTCCACCACACCGACGACGAGGCGCACGGCATCTGGCGCAGGGTCGGCATACCCGAAGAGCTGATCTACAGGTTCGGGGACGAGGACAACTGGTGGGGACCGCCGATCCACGGGGCCGAGGGGCCGTGCGGTCCCTGCTCGGAGCTCCACTACGACCGGGGCCGGGAGCTCGGCTGCCGCCAGGACGATTGCGGCCCGAATTGCGGCAATATAATGCCGTCGGGTGAGACGTGCGACCGCTACGTGGAGCTGTGGAACCTGGTCTTCATGCAGTTCTACCACCACCCGGACGGCAGTCGCGACCGCCTGCCAGCCACGGGAATCGACACCGGCATGGGGTTCGAGCGTCTGGTAACGGTGCTGCAGGGCGTCGACACGGTGTACGAGACCGACCTGTTCAAGCCGCTGGTCGCGAAGGTCGAGGAAATAAGCGGGGCCGCCTACGGCTCCGACCCCGCGGTCACCAAGGCGATCTGCGTGGTCGCTGAGCACGGCAAGAGCGCCGCGTTCCTGCTCGCGGACGGCGTGGTGCCCGGCAACGAGGGCCGCGGATACGTGCTCCGGCGCATCGTCCGGCGGGCCATCAGACACGGCAGGCGGCTCGGGCTCGAAGACCCGTTCCTCGGCGAGGTCGCCCGCGCCACGGCCGACCTCATGGGCGGCGCCTACCCGGAGCTGCGCAACAACCTGGAGTTCGTTGTCACGTCGCTGCGCCTGGAGGAGGAGAAGTTCCAACAGGCGTACGAGAACGGCTACGCCGCGCTGAGCGAGGCCCTGAAGGCCGGCGATCTGCCCGGCGAAACGGTGTTCCGCCTCTGGGACACATACGGATTCCCGGTCGAGATGACCGAGGAGATCGCCGAGGAGGCCGGCGTCGCGGTCGACATGGAGGGATTCAGGAGTGAGATGGAGGCGCAGCGGGAGCGCGCGAGAGCGTCGGCGCAGTTCGGCGCCGACCGGGCGAAGGTCCGCCTCTACGAGAGCCTCGGGGTCGGAGGCGCCAGGTTCCTCGGGTACGAGCGCCTGACGGCGACGAGCGTGGTCGTCGGGATGGTCTCGGACGATCGAGTCGTCACCGAGGCGTCGGAGGGCGACGAGGTGGAGCTGGCGCTGATGGAGACGCCCTTCTACTCGGAGGGCGGCGGACAGGTGGGCGACGCGGGCGACGTCGTCGGGCCCGAGGGCAAGTTGGAGGTGACCGACACGCGGGAAGTGCTGCCGGGGCTGACGATGCACTTCGGCAGGGTCGTCGGCGGGAGGGTGTTGCTGGGCGAGAGCGTCGACGCCTACGTGGACCCGGTGCGGCGGCAGGACACCGCGCGCAACCACACGGCGACACACATGCTCCACGCCGCGCTGCGGCAGGTGCTGGGCCCCCACGTTCGCCAGGCCGGGTCGCTCGTGGCGCCCGACCGGCTCCGGTTCGACTTCAGCCACGTCGAGGCGATGTCCGCTGAGGAGATAGAGTCGGTCGAGTGGCTGGTCAACGAGAAGATCCGCGAGAACGTGGGCGTCCATCACAGCGAGGACTCGTACCGCGCGGCGATCGACCGCGGGGCGCTGGCCTTCTTCGGCGACAAGTACGACGAGACGGTGCGGCTGGTGGAGATCGCCAACGGCGCGACGTTCAGCTTCGAGGTCTGCGGCGGCACCCACGTCCACAGGACAGGCGAGCTAGGCGCGGTCTACGTCATGAGCGAGTCGAGCATCGGGTCCGGAATGAGACGCCTGGAGGCCGTGAGCGGCAGGGGCGCGGAGCGCACCGTCCGGCGCCGGCTCAACGCGGGCGACGCTGCGGCCGCGGCCCTCAGGACGAACGTCGACGAGCTCGGCGAGCGCATCGAGGGGCTGCTCCGGGAGCTCGACGAGGCCCGGCGCGCCCGCGATCTCGCGGACAGACGGCTGGCTGCGTCGGCGGCCGAGGGGCTGCTCGACCTCAAACAGGACGTCGACGGGGTGGCGCTGGTGGCCGCGCGAGTCTCTGCCGCCCAGGTAGACGCGCTCAGGGACATGGGCGACTGGCTGCGCGACAAGCTGGGCAGCGGCGTGGTGGTGCTGGGCTCGGTCGTGGAGAACAAGCCGCTGCTCATCGCCATGGTGACGACGGACCTCGTCGCGGACGGCGTGGACGCCGCGAAGATCGCCCGCGGTGCGGCGAAGGCCATCGGGGGCGGCGGAGGCGGCAGGCCGGACGTGGCGCAGGCGGGAGGCCGCAACGCTGACGGTCTGGACGAGGCGCTGCGCCTGGTCCCGGGCCTGCTGCGACGCGGAGGCTGAGCCGTCGTGAGGCGGCTGGCCCTGGATGTAGGCGACAGGCGCATCGGCGTGGCGATCAGCGACTCTCTCGGGATGCTGGCGTCGCCGCTGACGACGATCCGGAGGCGGTCCGAGGAGCGCGACGTCCGCGCCGTGCTCGACCTGGCTGACGAACACGAAGCGGGCGAGATCGTCGTGGGGATGCCGTTCTCGCTGTCGGGCGAGAGAGGCCCGCAGGCCCGGCAGGTGGAGCGGTTCCGGGACGCGCTCGCGGCACGATCAGGCGTGGCGGTCACGGAACAGGACGAGCGGTACTCGACCGCGGAGGCCGAACGCCTGCTGAGAGAGACGGGGGCCCGTCCGTCGGAGGACCGGGCGCGCGTCGACGCCGCCGCGGCCGCCGTGGTGCTGCAGGCCTACCTTGACGCGGGCAGTGCGCGGGACGCGGGCGCCGGGGGCGGCGATCCGTAGTCTATCTCACCGCCCCGACGGCGTCCGGTGACGGGGTGGCCGCTACTCCTCTACCCTGCTCCACTCGCCGCATCCGATCGACTTGAACGCCAGGTCGCTGGTCTTGATCATGACCTGGACCGGGTTCTGAGTGGTGTCTGCCACGATGATGTCGTCGGACTCGCCGCCAAGGCCTCGAAGTCTTGCCCAGTAGCATCCAGGAACGCCCAGACCCGGCGACGGAGGTATCGTCCGATAGAGGCCGGCCTTGATGTCGGGGCCAACGCGCCACGTCCCATCGACGAACTTGTCGTTGGCGGGCACTGCCCAGCCGACCGACATGAACGACTGCCCCGACTCGCCGGGCGGCCCTGTCTCACCGGGCTCACCCTTGGCCCCCGCCTCACCGGTCGGACCCGTGGGCCCCTGCGGGCCTGCCGGACCGCGTATACCCCTCTGTCCGTCCGGCCCTCGTTCGCCGGCCGGGCCCTCGAGTCCCCGCGGCCCCGGCAACCCCGGCACGCCAGGCAGTCCGGCGGGCCCGATCTCACCCTGCGGACCGGAGGGCCCCTGTGGCCCCGCTGGGCCGACGTCTCCCTTTGGCCCCGAGGGGCCGGCGTCTCCCTGCGGCCCAGCGGGCCCGGTGTCGCCTTTCGGCCCCGTAGCCAGGCTATCCTGCACGATCTGCTTGACCTCGTCCTCCGAAAGGCCGCCGGAACAGGCCAGACCGGTCGCCATGAGTAACAGAACGATTGACCAAACCAAGCCGTTTCTCACTGGACTCCCCCCTTGTCGGCAGAGGATTCGGCTCTCCGCGAGCACGCGGGTAGAGCCGGACGCACGATTCACAGACGGCCCGCAGCCGAGCCGTACCTGAGCATTGTACTAGCAATAATATAAGAAAGGTTCACGCTCTAGGGCGTTGAAGTCGGCAAAATCGGGCCGAAAGGGCGGGGCTCTTCACCCTCATCTGGACCCTCTCCCGTCCAAGGGAGAGGGGGAAGTTCACCCTCATCACGGCCTTCTCCCGTCGAGGGAGGGAGGGTAAGGCTAGGGCGTGTCGCGCAGGCCGTCGTAGGTCATGGGCGACAGGGCCGCGATGCCGCCGTCCACCGGCAGGACGACTCCCGTCACCCACCGGGCCTCGTCGCTGGCGAGGTACACGGCCGCCCACCCGATGTCCCAGCCGGTACCCTCCATCTTGAGCATCGCCGCGGCCGCGCGGCGCTCCCGAAGCCCCTCGGTCATCGAGTCGGCGACCAGGGGCGTGTAGACGAGCCCGGGCGCGATGCAGTTGACCCTGATGTTGTCGGCGCCGTGGTCGGCGGCCATCGATATCGTGAGGCCGATCACGGCCGCCTTCGACGCCGTGTATGGCGTCGTGCCGTGGGCGCGCAGTCCCGCGATCGACGACGTCGTGATGATCGAGCCGCCGCCGCCCCGGACCATCTCGGGAATGGCGTGCTTGGACGCCAGCATGATGCTCTTCACGTTGACCGCCATGACACGGTCCCAGTCGTCCTCCGACACCTCGACGACCGTCTGCCTCTTGGGGATGCCGACGTTGTTGTCCAGGACGTCGAGCCT
Organism: Dehalococcoidia bacterium; assembly: GCA_965220785.1. Lineage (GTDB taxonomy): Bacteria > Chloroflexota > Dehalococcoidia > Lucifugimonadales > CAZENU01 > CAZENU01. Next base: position 3,322,114 of record CBDCQW010000003.1, on the reverse strand, counting down.
GCCGTAGCGCTCGACGGCGGCGGCGACCATGGCGCGGCAGTCGTCGTCGCTGGTCACGTCGGCCGCCAGCACCGCCGCCTCGCCGCCCTCGGCCTCGATCATCTCCAGCGTCTCCTCGGCCCGCTCGACGGCCGCGTCGACGAGCAGCACCCTGGCGCCCTCGCGGGCGAACAGCACGGCGGTGGCCTTGCCGTTGCCGACTCCGGGGCCGCGGGACCCCGCCCCGGTGACGATGGCGACCTTCCCTCCGAGCCTGGACTTCCGTTCGACCCTCGCCATTGTGGTGCGCTCCGATGCCGTTCAGTGGACGTTTCACGACAACGATACACGGCATCGGTAAGTCCTGGGAAGCCGGCCCAGGGCCTTTTCGAAGTCGACTCCGGCGGAAACTGTCTGAACCAGGATTACCAGGATTAGAGGATGCTCAGGATCGGGACTATCCCGAAAATCTGGAAAATCCGGTACATCCTGATTCAGACGATTACTTTGAAAAGGCCCTGGGAAGCCGGCCGACGTCGCGTTGACACCCGTCACACCCTGAAATACATTACCGCCGTTCCTGGGAAGCCGCGCGGCGGCAGGGAGGTTGGAGCCATGAACGACCGCGACCTGATGACTCTCCCCGGCTGGAAGCAGCGCGACATGGTCGTCAGCGGCGAGCTGTCGTCGAGAGAGCTGGTCGAGGCCTCGCTGCGCCGCATCGACGCGCTCGACGACCGGATACACGCGTTCTATACGGTCGACCGCGAGGGCGCGCTGGCAGCGGCAGCCGCCGCGGATGCGGCAGTCAGAGCGTCGGCGGACCCTGCCGCCGAGCTCGGCCCGTACCACGGTGTGCCGATCTCGATCAAGGACCTGGAGCCGACGAAGGGCCTGCGTACCACGATGGGCAGCGTGGTGTACAGGGACTGGGTGCCCGACTACGACTCGGCCGTCGTGGAGCGGATACGGGACTCGGGGGCGGTGATCGTGGGCAAGTCGGCCACGCCCGAGTTCGGGAACCTCGGCGAGACGTACACGAAGATCGCGCCGACCTGCAACAACCCGTGGGACCTGACGCGTATCCCGGGCGGCTCCAGCGGCGGCGCCGCGGCGAGCGTGGCCGCCGCGATGACGTCGATCGCAAGCGCCTCGGACGGCGGCGGATCGACGCGCGGACCGGCCGGCTTCTGCGGGCTGAGCGGCATCAAGGCCACACACGGCCGCGTTCCGCGCTACGGCGGCATCGGCCGGCCGACGGTCAACCTGATAGCGGGCTCGGGGCCGATAACCAGGCACGTGCGCGACACGGCGATCCTGCTCCAGGCGCTCTCCGGCCACGACCCGCGGGACCCGATCTCGCTGCGCGGCCCCGTCCCCGACTTCGTGGGCGGCCTTGACGACGGCGTGCGCGGGCTTCGCGTCGGCTACGGCGTCGAGTTCGACTTCGCGGTCGCCGACCCGGACGTCGACGCGGCCGTCAAGGACACAGCCAAGACATTCGAGGAGCTGGGCGCCAACGTGGAGGAGGCGCCGATCAGGTTCGATCCGCTGCCGGCCGACTTCTACTACCCCGTGTGGATCGCGAACCAGGTCGCGATGTACGGCCACCTGTTCAAGGACCACCTCGAGGACATGATGCCGTACACGGTCAGGCTGAACTATTTCGGACTCCAGGTCACCGGAGCCGAGGTGACCGTGGCGCTGGGACACGCCGACGGGCTGCGCAGCCGGCTGGCCGACTACTTCGAGGAGTTCGACCTGCTGCTGCTGCCCACCACCTACGTCACCGCGTACAGGCACCAGGCGCCGCCGGACACCGTGGGAGGCAAGCCTGTGCTGGTGTCCAGGCACGGCAGCCCCTACGGCGTCGCTCCCCTGACGATGGCGTTCAACATCTCGTGGAACCCGGCGGCCTCGGTGCCCTGCGGCTTCGACCGCGACGGGCTGCCGATCGGCCTGCAGATAGTGGGAGCCCTGGGCGACGACGCCACGGTGCTCAAAGCCGCGGCCGCCTTCGAGACGGCCCGCCCCTGGGCCGACAGGCTCCCGCCGGTGTCCTAGACCGCGAGACCGCTACCCCCTACCTAGCCTGCTATACCTTATACCATTTCGTTTTGAGTACGCCGTGAATTGCCAACCGTAGTGGCGGGTTTGAAACCCGCCTTCCCCCTGCCGTGAATTGCCAACCGTAGTGGCGGGTTTGAAACCCGCCTTCCCCCTGCCGTGAATTGCCAAACCGTAGTGGCGGGTTTGAAACCCGCCTTCCCCCTATCGACCATAGGAAGCATTACCCCAATACGGCCTCATCACAGTAAATTGGTATTACAGGGGTTCGACTGGGTCGCCGACCCACGGGGTCCTCATCACTGTAGTGCGACCCTACTCGTAAGAGATTTCGTTGTGAGTGGCTGCGGAGACCCTTACTTGTTCAGGGGAAGGTGAATGGTCACGCTGACTCCCTGTCCGAGCCCATCGCTTGCTACGACAATCGCGCCCCCGTGGGCTTCGACTATGGCCCGGGTGATTGACAGCCCCAGCCCCTTGCCAGCTATTCCGCGACTACGAGACTGGTCAGTACGGTAGAAGCGGTCGAAGACATGGGGGAGGTCTCCGGCGTCGATGCCGACCCCGTCATCGGTAACCGAAATAGCCAACGCCGCGGCGCCTTCCAGCCCGGCCCGAACCACAATGCTCCCGCCTGCCTCGCTGCAACGAATGGCGTTTCCTACGACGTTTCCCAGTGCTTGGCTCACGCGCATCCGGTCGACGTCTACCTCAGGGAGCACATCGGATATTCGCAACGATAGGTCGACCTGCCGCGCCTGGGATTGCGGCTGCCAGCGGTCCAACTCTGCGGTTAACAGGCCGTAGACCGAAGTTGCTTCCAGGGTGAGCCTCAGCTCGCCGTGGTCTGTCTCCACAAGCCAGTCCAGGTCGGTAACGAGGCCGCGCAGCCGGTCGACTTCCTGGATGATGTGGTCTGACGCGCTCTCAGGCGACTGAAGTCCGTCTCGCAACCCCTTCGCCTCCAGCAGCATGACACTCAGCGGCGTGTTCAGTTCATGGGAGACGTCGTTTATCAGCCGTCTGCGGATCTCGCGCTGAGTTTCCAGTGCGGAGGTCATCCGGTTGAAAGCTGCACTCATCCGGCCCAACTCATCCGAGGACGTGACCGGCAGCCGGGCCTTGTCTCCTTCGGCGATGGCCTGGGTAGCCTCCGTTAAGGCCGTCACCGGCGCCGTTATCCGCTTGGAAAACCAGAAGGCCAACAGGATGGCCACGCCAGCCGTCAGCGCTCCGCCGATCAGGGTGATGTACAGGAGCGTGTCGAGAAACCCGTGGGACTCGGTGGACAGGAACCCGTGGTTCACGTCAACGTAGACGTGACCCACGGGCTGATTCGCGGTCAGATCGAACACCGTCTCACGATGGCCTTCCAGTTCGGGCGCCACTGTCCCGGATGGCAGCTCGGAGAAGTTGTCCTTCACGACAAGTCCATCGAGGCCGTTGATGACGACTCGCACCTGGTCTCGGTGGAAGAGATCCGAAGAGGACCCTTCCCCCCCTTCCGCATGTCCCTTCCTCTCCCACACCCCATCGTAGACATATCCGGCCTCGGACAGCGCCTTGTCCACCGTTCCCCAGCCACCGGCAGCGGTGTACTCCCGGCTCAGATTCTGGGCCAGTTGTTTCGCCTCATCACCACCTATCCGGTCCACGAACACGCCCAAGCGGGATTGCGTCGCGTAGTAGCCCACAGCGACGCTTGTCAGGACGGTGAGAAGGACGACCAGGACGGTAGCACCCATGATTCGCCAGCGCAGAGACATCATTCGTCCTCCACCACGAACCTGTAGCCCGCGCCGTAGACGGTCTGAATAGGCTGGCTGCCGTCCCGGTTGATCTGCTTGCGCAGGCGGGCAACCTGGCTGTCGATGGCGCGGTCGAACCCATCGAACTCGTCGTTGAATGTCAACGAGATCAGTTGGTCCCGGGTGAGTACCTGGTTGGGATGACGCAAGAACGTCGACAGCAGGGCGATCTGCGCCTGGCTCAGCGTGACGGGCTCTTCACCGACCGTCACGACCCCGGTGGTCTCGTTCAGCGTGATGTTGCTGCGTGTCAGGACTTGCTGCACCCTGTCCTTGGCGCGACGCAGCAGGGCATGTGCTCGCGCAATGAGCTCATCGGGATCGAACGGCTTGACGACATAGTCGTCGGCCCCGCTGTCCAGTCCTGCGACCCTCTCGGCAGGGGCTTCCCTTGCCGTTAGCATGATTATCGGAATGTCCGACTCCCGGCGCAGGATTCGGCACAGCTCCACGCCGTCGAGACGGGGAAGCATCAGATCGAGGATCACTAGGTCTGGAGCCAGGCCACGGGCCAGCGCCAGACCGGACTCACCGTCATGAGCGACCTCAGCGGAGAATCCGGCGCGCTCGAAGTACACCCTGACCCAGCTCGCAATCCTCCTGTCGTCTTCGATTATCAATACGATGCCGCTCATCACCAGTTCCCCTAAGAGCCATCTTGGACGCGGTGCCTGATAGAGGCACCGCGTCCATCTGTGGGATGGTCAGATTATCTCATTCGAGATTCCGATACCTCCCCGGCCGACTCAGATCGGCTCTAGCCGCCTCCGCTCCCATCGCCGCCAGAGCCGTGCTCGCCGCCAGACTTCCGGTTGCCGCCACCACCGCGTTCGCCACCGGACTCTCCACCACTGCCATGCTCACCGCCACCTTCACCGCCCGACTGGCTCCCCTCGCCTCCACCGCCAACCTCGGCATGCGCCACCCATCCGGTGAACGATGCCTCAGTCGAGGGCAGGGTGACAGGCTGTACCTGGCCCGGAGCGAGGTCTATGGGCGCCGTCGGACCGAGCTCCGTACCGTTCGAGAGGTGTACCTTGATCCTGACCCGAGTCAGGACGTTGTTCGTCGTGTTCTCCACGGTGCCCTCGAATGAGTTGCTCGCAGCGTCGTACGTCAGGATGAGCCGGGCGCCGCCCCTAACTGCGTCGAATATCTCATCCGGCGCCAGCTGATTGGCGCCGCTGCCCTCTTCGCCACCGGACTCGGAGCCTTCGCCACCGCCTTCACCGCCGGAGCCTTCGCCGCCGGAACCGTGTCCCTCTCCGCCGGCTCCCTCGCCATCGCCGCCTTCAGCTCCCTCGCCTCCCGTGTGAGGCACAGGGCCGGTGCCGCCGCAGTCGAACACTTCCAAGTGAACGACGTAGCCATCGTAGGCGACTCCCGCGAGATTCGGCTCACTGGAGACCGACACGCTGGACACCGCTTCCTGGCCGGGGCTCAGATGTCCCAGCACGTCGGGGCCAAGCTCTCCCACCGTACTCGTGCCCGACTTCAGGTGAGGCTCGGACTGCACGTAGCAGAGCACCTGCGGTAGGGTATTCTGTAGCGTCGCCTGGACCGACTGGGTTGCCGCGTCGTACCGCGCGGAGACGGCCAGTCCGCCGAGAACGCCGTTCCACGTCTGTCCCAGGGGAACGATGGGGCTCGACATGGCAGCTTCGCCGGCCTCAGCACCTGTGCCGCCACCTTCGCCACCGCCGGCCTCGCTGCCGGACTCCCCGCTGCTTCCTTCGCTACCGCTGCCTTCACCGCCGGACTCTCCGCCACCTCCTTCGCCTCCGCTGCCTTCTCCACTGCCGCCGTGCTCACCACCGGACTCACCGCCCGACTGGCTCCCCTCGCCTCCACCGCCAACCTCGGCATGCGCCACCCATCCGGTGAACGATGCCTGAGTCGAGGGCAGGGTGACAGGTTGGACCTGGCCCGGAGCGAGGTCTATGGGCGCCGTCGGACCGAGCTCCGTACCGTTGGAGAGGTGTACCTCGATCCTGACCCGAGTCAGGACGTTGTTCGTCGTGTTCTCCACGGTGCCGTCGAACGAGTTGCTCGCAGCGTCGTAGCTCAGAATGAGCAGGGCGCCGCCTCTAACTGCGTCGAATATCTCATCCGGCGCCAGTTGATTGGCGCCACTACCCTCTTCGCCACCCGCTTCGGAGCCCTCGCCGCCGCCCCGCTCGGAGACCTCCTGGGTCGCCCCTGCGCCGCCGGAATCGCGGCCCTCGCCGGATCCGGTGTCGCCTGCACACCCGATCAGTACCCCCGCGCCGAGCATGGCTGCCAGGACCGGCCCAAGCAAGAGAGTCCTCGTTACCAGCTTCCTGCAAATCATCTCTTCACTCCTTTGTGAGGTAGCTGTGATACCACCACGGTAGCGGTGAAATGTCGCAGAAATATGTCTCCGGTAGCCCGGACCGGCCAATGAAGGCAGCCGGCTGGCCGACTACTTCGAGGAGGTCGACCTGCTGCTGCTGCCCACCACCTACGTCACGGCGTACAGGGACCAGGCGCCGCCGGACACCGTGGGAGGCAGGCCGGTGCTGGTCTCCAGGCACGGCAGCCCCTAAGAGGGTGTTTGCGAAGTCCCTTCTCACCTGGCGGGAGAAGGTTAGGATGAGGGGGAAACCGTGCCGATCCCCTTCATCTTCACCCTCACCTCAGTCCTCTCTCGTCGAGGGAGAGGAGGATGAGACCTTTGAAAACACCCTTTAGGACGTCGCCCCCTCACGATGGCGTTCAACATCTCGCGGAACCCGGCGGCCTCCGTGCCCTGCGGCTTCGACCGCGACGGGCTGCCGATCGGCCTGCGGATAGTGGGAGCCCTGGGCGACGACGCCACGGTGCTCAAAACCGCAGCCGCCTTCGAGACGGCCCGGCCATGGGCCGACAAGCTCCCGCCGGTGTCCTAGACATCGGACCAGTTACCGGCTACTTTGCCCAGCCTCGGTCCGTGCATCGCTGCTCGGGATGAGCGCGCCGGTCGCGGCGGGTGATAGCGTGGTCTGAGGGTTTCCACCGAGCGTGTTCGGAGGTCCCAGAACCCGGAGCAGATTGCCCCGACACATACCCCAAACGAGGTACTGGGTCTACCCGACCCTTGGCCGGGTGAGGAACATAGAGCGCTACGCTTCGATCCAGAACGAGTAGAGGCTGGAGCGGTCCAGCGCGAACCGGATACGCACCGGCCGCGAGTTGGGAAGCGCGTCGCGCTCGCCCCAGCCCAGCCGCCCTCGCAGGTGGTCGCCTTCGAGGGGCCGCGAGTCTTCGAGCGACATCCCCGGCAGCGGCTCCATCGTCCCGGCGTCGAGCACCTCGGCCCGGAGCGCCCCGCCGGATGCGTCGGCGTTCACGCGCAGCCCTCCGCCCTCAGCCGCGAACGGCTTCGTCGTCACGTAGCCGCGGTCGTCCGCGTCGAGCGATACGAAGCCGTCCAGCCGCAGCTTGCCGAGGCACAGAGCGCCGCGCTGACGGTGGTACTCGTCCGGCACGTCTGCGTACAGCTCCATCGGGCCCCGGAAACGGGAGGCGCCGTAGTAGACCCACAGCTCGTCTCCCCGGCGGATTGGCGGGCCGCACAGCGCGAGCTGGGCGCTCTCGAAGTTCACGCCGTCCCACGGCAGCACGTCGAGGAACAGCGCCCGGTCGGCCACCCGCTCCCAGTTGAGCAGATCGCGCGAGACGGCCAGCTCCGTCTGGTTGAGCGCGGTGAAGTTGCCGTGCGGTGGCGGGATCGCGCCCGCGGGGTTGAATATCATCGGAAAGCCGATGTACGTCCCCTCGTAGGCCGTCAGCGCCATCTGGTACACCTCGGCGAGGTAGTCGACGCCGTCCACCAGGGGCGGCGACAGGTACGCCGGATCGCGCACCACCGCCTCGACCCGCGCCTTCCGGTTCCTCCGGTCCTCGAGGTCCGAGTGGAGCACCAGCCTCGGGTCGGTCCAGTTCACGAAGTCGTCGCTCGTAGTCAGCCAGACCGAGCGCCCCCACTCCGTCCCGTGTTTCACCATCCCGACGAACCGGCCCCGCTCGACGTCGTGAAGATAGTTCGACGTGTCCTTGCTGGGGGTTGGCTCGGTGCCTGGAAATGTCCAGTCGAAGCCGTCTGGCGAGAAGCCTGGAACGCGGTCGCGCAGGCCGTCGGCCATGGCGAAGATGCCCTTGAAGCGCCTCGCCGGGTCCGGCTCCGAGTCGTCCCGGATGATGTGGTACAGCGCCAGCCCCCGCTCCGACGTGTCGTAGGCGACGTTGTTGTCCTTCGATCCCCGGAGCTCGTGCAGGCCGAGAGAGGGGATGTCCCAGTTGACCCCGTCCGTAGACGTGGCGTAGTGGCTGACGCGGCCCTCGCTCGCGTACATCTGCCCCGGGACCTCGTCGTACATCGCCCAGTACCACCACTCCCAGACCCCCAGCTCCGGGTTCCACCACGGCGGGCTCTTGCTCTGCAGCGCCATCTGGCCCCGGGAGACGTCCGGCTTCAGGATGGCTCCCAGCCGCTCCGGCTGGTGGAGCACCCGGCGAACGCCCGACGACTCCTCGACGGCGTGGTCGTCCAGAAATAGCTGCCGGTGCGGGTATGGGTCGATGGTGTGCGCTGTGGCGTCGGTTTCGGAGTCCATGGCTCAATCACCGCCGTGCAAGGGATGTCGGCGCAATCCGCAGGCTGCCGGCAGTATATCCCAAGCTGCGGTTGCCCGCCGCGAGGGGCAAGGAATATCATCGCCTATTGACTGCTCGGTACCGATTCGTGGAGCGAACGCCGTGTTCGACGTAGTGATAGCCAACGGGACTCTGGTGGACGGCGCCGGGGCGCCTGCGTATCGGGCCGACGTGGGCGTAGCCGGCGACAGGATCGCCGCGATCGGCGATCTGTCGGAGTCCGACGCAGGACGCGTGATCGACGCATCGGGCCTCGTCGTCGCGCCCGGGTTCGTCGACACCCATACGCACTCCGAGGGCGCGCTGCTGGTCGACCCGCAGCACGCCAACGGGGTACGCCAGGGCATCACGACCGAGATGCTGGGAATCGACGGCATGTCGTACGCCCCGCTGTCGCCGGGAAACTACCTCATCTATCGACGCTGGCTCGGCGGACTGCTGGGAGAGCCGCCCGTCGACCTCGACATGAGCACCGTCGCTGCCTTCAGACAGCACTACGACCGACGGGTGGCCGTCAACACCGCGTACCTCGTTCCCCACGGCACTATAAGGCTGGAGGCCGCCGGCTTCCGGGACGTTCCTCTGGCCGGACCGCTCATGGACCGCGCGAAACGTCTCGTCCGGCAGGGCATGGAGGACGGCGCGCTGGGGCTTTCGGCCGGGTCGAGCTACTACCCGGGCCCCTGGAGCACGACCGAGGAGATCGTGGAGCTGTGCGAGACGGTCGGGGACGCGGGAGGGGTCTTTATGTGCGAGCCCCGGCTTGCGCAATCGGAGAGGGCCTACGGGGGCGGTGGCGTCGTCGAGGCGTTCGAGATCGCGCGCCGGTCGGGAGTACCGCTCCACCTGGCGCACTTCCGCACCGACAGCGGCAACGCCGGCAGGCTGGAAGAGCTCATGGAGCCCGTGGACGACGCCATCGAGGAAGGCGTGGACGTGACGCTGGACATCTACCCGTACCCGACCGGCAGCAGCATCCCGGTGAGCACGCTACCCGGCTGGGCTCAGGAGGGCGGCCCCGACGCGATCCTGGCGCGCCTGCGCGACACGGTGCAGAGGTCGCGCATCGTCGACTATCTCCGGCACGAGCGCGAGAGCCGCTACCCGCTGGGCGAGATGGTGGTGTCCTACGCGGCCAACCTCGAACAGGTGGAGGGCGTGAGCGTATCCGAGCTGGCGGACCGCCGTGGCGTCTCCGTCGAAGACGTGGTCTGCGACCTGCTGAGCGAGACGGACCTGGCGCTCGGCCACGTCATGGCCCCGCCGGCCAGCGTTGCGGTGTGGCGTCAGATCAGCCGCGACTCGATGGCGCTGCTAGCGCGGCCGGACTACATGGTCTGCAGCGACATCACGCCCGCCGGCAGCTTCCCGCACCCCAGGTCATACGGCGCGTTCCCTCGTTTCCTCGGCCGGCTGCGTCGTCAGATCGGCGGAATCGGCCTCGAAGCCATGGTCCACCGGATGACCGACAGACCGGCGCGGCGCTTCGGCCTGAAGCGCCGCGGGCGCATCGAGCGCGGATACTTCGCGGACTTGACGGTCTTCGCACCTGGGCGAGTCATCGACACGGCCACGTACGACGACCCCCGCCAGCACCCGGTGGGCATCCCTTACGTCCTTGTCAACGGGCAGATCGCGGTCGACGACGAACGGTGCACCGGGGTCATGGCCGGCCGCGCCGTACCGTGACGCCGCTCTGGCGCGCGTATCAGACCCTACGGCGACGCGAGCTTTATCTCCAGCTCGTCCATGGCGAGTCTGCCCCTGGGCACGTGGTGGAATCCGACGAACGAGAAGCCGTAGCTGTGGCATTCTCCCAGCAAGTCGTCCAGTGACGGCCGGGCCTCGGGGTCCTTCGACCAGCTTCGGCGCCAGAGCGCCTCGTCGTTGTGGAGGGTGACGACGTTGGGCTCGTCTGCCCAGCGGCCGCCGCTTATCGCCAGCGGGGCGCTGTCGTAGTGCCAGCGGCCTCGGTCTTCGCTGCCCACGACCCAGAAGTAGCACCGGGCGCCGAACAGCCTCAGGCCGTCACCGCGCAGGTAGACGGACACCCGGGCCCCGCGGAGGTCCAATGGGCCCTCGTCGACCCAGTACCGATACAGCATGAGCGGCAGCACCGACACCGGGCTCTCCGGGGTGTCGGCACTCCAGCCGTGCTCGTCCGCCCAGACGTAGCCGCCTCCGTCCGCGCCGCCCTCAGGCTCCCATCCCGTCAGGACCATGATCCGGCGGTCCGCCCGTATGCACCCGTTGTAGTCGTAAGAGCACCAGCCCTCCTGCCCGACGTCGAAGCTCGATTTCATCTCCGTTGCCTCCGTGGGCCGTGAATTTCCAAACCGTGTAAATTGGTACTACACTACGGCCAGGCTGGCGAGCAGCGCCTTCATGTAGCCTATGGAGTAGGCGAGGGCCTGCTCGCTTGCGGCGCCGTCGCCTTCAAGCGGGAAGTAGTGGTCGGGGTTCAGGCACCCGTCGAAGCCCACCTTGCGCAGCTCGAGGACGATCTTGAACATGTTCATGTCGCCGTCGTCCAGCAGCACCTCCTCGTACCCGCCGGAGGTCGCCAGGCTGCCGCGCACGTTGCGGAAGTGGACGGTGAAGATGCGCCCCTTGCGGCCGTAGCTGTGTATCTCGTCCAGCACCAGCGGCAGCCCGCCGGCCTCGGCCCGCGTGCCGCAGCAGTAGACGTAGCCGACATTGCGGCTCGGGTAGGCGTCGATGATGCGGTGGAAGCCCAGCGTGCCGAACGGCGTGTCCGGCAGCGGGATGTCCGCCGGGTGGGTCGCGAGCCTCATGTCGTACTCCTCGGCGACGGGCACCAGCCTGTCGTAGACGCGGCGAAAGCCCGACCACCACGCGTCCAGCGCAGCCTGTGCTGGCGGCTCGTCGTACGCGAACCGCGGCCAGTAGGCCGCGCGGCCGCCCGCGCCGGTGCGGGCGTGCTCCAGCTCCTCCGGCGTCAGCTCCGGCGGACGCCTCCCCGTGCGCCACACGCTCCCGCCGCTGCCCAGGTACCCGCCGCGGTGCTCGGAGCGGTAGAACGTCACGAGGTGGTTGAAGTTGCTCCCCTCGAACCGCTGCGACGCCAGCGTGAACCCCGCGTCGCCGAACACCTTCAGCGTCCGCACCGCGTCGTCGAGCTCACGCTCGGAGCCGGACTCGCCTCTCATGAAGTCCTGGGAGGCGTCCGGCAGCGTGACTCGGTTGATGTCGAGGCCCCACGAGCGGACCCGCCTCTTGATCTCGACGAGGGCGTCTAGATCGGGGTACCCTTTTTCGAGGACGCCGGGCAGGTCGCGCGCCTCGCCTAAGTCGACGGCGTCCACGCCGAGCTGCGTGATCCTGCGCAGATGGCTGTCCGATAGGTCGCCCGCACTCGCGGATATTCGTATCATCGCGTCCTCCAGTTGGCGCCCTCTTTCGACTCGCGAACAGGGCAGGTCTGGGCTCAGTATAATTGCGAACGCCGCATCCGTCGCGTAGCCCTGGAGGCAGAGGCCGCGTCTTGCTCGACGTACTCATAGCCAACGCCACCGTCGTCGACGGCACCGGCGCGCCCGGCTTCAGGGCCGACGTCGGCGTCGTCGGGGACAGGATAGGCGCGATCGGCCGCCTGGCCGGCGCCGAGGCGCGCCGCGTCGTCGACGCCTCCGGGATGGTCGTGTCGCCCGGCTTCGTCGACCCGCACACCCACTCCGAAGGCGACCTGCTGGTCGACCCGCGGCACGCCAACGGGCTCCGGCAGGGGATCACGACCGAGATACTCGGCCTCGGCGGAATGTCGTTCGCCCCGCTCTCCGCGCCGAACTACCGCCTCTACCGTCGCTGGCTGGCGGGCATTCTCGGAGACCCGCCGGAAGACGCCGACATGAGCAGCGTCGCCGCCATGCGCGCCAACTACGACGGGCGCGTGGCGGTCAACACGGCCTACCTGGTCCCCAACGGCGCAATCCGTCTTGAGACGAACGGGTTCCGCAGCGGCCGGCTGTCGGAGGAGCAGCTTGTCCGCGCCAGGAGGCTGGTACGCGAGAGCCTCGAACAGGGCGCCGTCGGCTTCTCGAACACGACGATCAACTACCCCGGAGCCTGGAGCGACACGGCGGAGCTCATCGAGATGGCCAGGGCGGTGCGCGAGGGCGGCGGAGTCTACGTCGACGCGTCCGAGCCGTTCGGCGGCAGACGGGCCTACGGCGACGGCGAGACGCCCGAGTGGCTGGAGATCGCCCGCAGGTCCGGCGTTCGCATGCACTTCGCCCACTACAGGACCTCGGCGAAGACCGCCGGCAGGGCCGAGGAGATCATGCTGGACAGGGACGCGGCGCGGGCCGAGGGCGTCGACTTCACCCTGGACATCTACCCGTACCCGACCGGGGCCACCGTACCCGTGACGTTTCTCCCCGGCCGATTCCAGGAGGGCGGCCCCGACGAGATCCTGAAGCGGCTCGAAGACCCGGCACTGCGCAAGGATGCCGTCGAGCACCTGGAGAGCAGCCGCGTGGCGGCCCTCGACTCGATGGTACTCTCCTACGTCCACGGCATGCCCGAGTTGGAGGGCATGAGCCTGCCGGACGTGGCCCGCGAGCGGGGCGTGTCTCCGGGTGAGGCGCTCTGCTCGCTGTTCGTCGAGACCGGCCTGAAGCTCGGATACTGGGGCGCGCCGCCCGACAGCGTCGCGCTGTGGCGCCAGGTCGACCGCGACGCGATGGCGCTGCTCGCCCGCCCGGACTACATGGTCTGCAGCGACATCACGCCGGCGGGCGGTCTTCCGCACCCGAGGTCGTACGGGGCGTACCCGCGTTTCCTGGGCCGGCTGCGCCGCCGCGTCGGCGGGCTCGGCCTCGAAGCGATGGTCCATCGCATGACCGACCGTCCCGCGCGGCGCTTCGGGATTACGCGTCGAGGCCGGATCGAGAAGGGGTACTACGCCGACCTCGTCGTCTTCGACCCGGACCGCGTAATCGACACCGCCACGTACGACGACCCGCGCCGGTTTCCCATCGGCATCCCGTACGTGCTGGTCAACGGCAAGCTGGCCGTCGACCGCGAAAAGTGCACCGGCATAATGGCCGGCCGAGCCGTCCCGTAGCTCACCCCTCCGGGATTTCGACCCTCGCCAGCAGACCCGCGAGATCCTCCACCGGCACCGACTCCAGGTCCTCCGGCGTCAGCTCCGGCGGCCGCCTGCCGGTGCGCCACGCGCTCGCGCCGCTGCCGAGGCACCCGCCGCGGTGCTCGGAGCGGTAGAACGTCACGAGATGGTTGGAGTTGCTTCCCTCGAACCGATGCGACGCCAGCGTCATGCCGGCGTCGCCAAACACTCTCAGCGACTGTACCGCGTCGTCAAGCTCCCGCTCGGTACCGGCCTCGCCTCTCATGAATTCCTGGGTGATGGCCGGCAGGGTCCCGCGGTTGACGTCCAGGCCCCACGAGCGGACGCGCTTCTTGATCTCGATCAACGCGTCGAGATCGGGATACCCGCGCTCGCGGACGCCGGGCAGGTCCCGCGCCTCGCCGAAGTCGACGGCGCCCACGCCTAGCTGGGTGATCCTGCGCAGGTGGCTGTCCGAGAGGTCGCCGGCACTCGCCGATATTCTCATCATCGCGTCCTCCAACTGCCGCCGTCGTTCGTCTGGCGAACCGGGCCGGTGTGGCGCTCAGTATATTTGCGAACGAATACATGCGTCGCCGCATCAGAGAGGGAACGAGCAAGACTGGTTCTCCGCATGTTAACTTACGTGCGAGGAGTGGCACGATCGAACCTGAAAAATCGCAGGGGAGGCCACCCCGATGCATTTTGACGACTCTGATGCAACGGTTACGCGGCACCCTCGGCTCAGCGGGGCAAAAGAAATCGGGGCGTGAAGTGGGCCCCCAGGCCATCTCCATTCCTCTGTTTGCGTCTGCCGACAGCTTCAGCTTCGTCCCTACCGCCGTGGAAGTCGAGGACCTGAAGATAAGTTTCCGACTCCAGCAATGGGGCGGCTTTGCGGTCGCGGGGCAGTGCATCGTTGTCGTAATGCACTACGCGGTACCGTCCTTCGACCGCCCTTGCCGAAGCATAGAAATATACCAACGCGATCTAGCCAGCTCCAAGGTTATCCCGGACTGGCGGTCCTCGGACGACGGTCGGCAAGAGGCTGAGTTGAGAGAGCATCAACGTCTCTATGAGTTACATGCCCGAGAGCTTTGGTTCCATCATGCGAGTAAGCGAACCCTGACCCTGGAGGCACTGCCCACCAGCACAATCATCATGGATAGCTGGCATGGGCCACGGCGCAACCATCAGGTGTTCCGCGCGTTTGTTGGGACCGTCGTCTGGCGCGCCATCTTTGCCGGATTCGCGGAGCACGAGGCACTAGAGATATTGCAGCAGCGGTTGACTCCCGTTGCCCCAGACAGCCGATTGGCGGCGTGGCATGACGAGCAACACAGAATGCATGCGGGTGGCCCCTTCCATGTTTAGCTGAACGGCTGCCCTGACCGGGGGCATCTTGCCGATCTCGGTGCGACCTGTGTCGATGTCCAGCGAGAATGTCCGTCTAGGAGTCTCCTCACACTCGACGTCCCCGCCAAAGCCGGCCATCCCGCGGGACATCCACGCCCGAGACGATGGCCGGCCGGTGCCGTAGCTCAGCCCCCCGGGGTTTCGACCCTGCCCAGCAGCCCCGCAAGATCGTCGACCGGCACCGACTCCAGGTCCCGCACCGCGTCGGCGATCTACCGCCGTAGGCAGCCTTGACCCTCCAGGAGCAGGCGGCGTATGTTGGAAGAGAGGCCCGTAGAGGAATGCCTTCGAAAGGGAGGATGTATGAGGGACCCGGAGAACACAACCCCTACCCAGGGAGGGCAAGCCACCGCACCCTCGCGCCGACCGGCAGAAGAGACGGCCCGCATCGGAAAAGAGATTTACGAGAGGGACATCCGCCACCTTGTCGAGACAGACCACCAGGGGGAAGTTGTCGCCGTCGACATCGACAGCGGAAGCTATGCGCTCGGCAAGAATGCCATCGTCGCCTCTGAGAGCCTGCGGGATCAACACCCGGACGCCCGAGTCTGGCTGATGCGCGTTGGTCATCGAACGTTGTATCGCTTCGGCGGCAGTTCCTTTCGGAGAGCAGAGGTCCGGGACGGCGGGCGCGTCGTCATCCAGACCGGGGAGTAGTCGACTCCTTCTCTCTCCACCGCGCCGCTTCTCACCCATGTGTGCGGTCCGGCGTATGGTCCGCCCACCGCCGGTGGACCGCCGTGCGAGTCCCCGGCCGGGAACTGTCCTGGCCAGCAGGCCTGCGAGGTCGTCGACTGACACCGGCTCCAGGTCCCGGACGGCGTCGGCTCGCGGATATTCTCATGATCCAGCCGCCGCCGTTGTTCGACTCGCGAACCGGGCTGGTTTGACGCTCAGTATAATGGCGAACACCGCCTCCGTCGCGCCGCACCGAGGGTAAAGGACTCGCCTTGTCGCAACGATCCAGCAGGCAGTACAGGGCTGGGAACGATCGTGACAACGGAGTAGCCTGCGAGCGGAGAGCCGCCGAATGAGGACTCGATTCTTTCAGGTCACGCTGAAAGTGATTGCATTTGTCGCCGCATGGACCGTGGTCATCTCCTTGTTGGCCGCTGATGGACTCATCTGGCTGATGCTGCAAACCCGCTCCGACGAACGTCGTATTCGACCTACTACGCGGGTCGCGTGGCCCAGAGGGCTGAAGCGACAGTTGATGAGACGGCAAGGCAACACCTGTGTCTACTGCGGGTATCGTCGTCGCGCCGCTAGCTTGGACATCGACCACATCGTCCCGGTTGTCAAGGGAGGCTCCAACGATACAGGCAATCTTCAAGTGATCTGTCGCCCCTGCAACCAGCGGAAGGGCGATCAGACCGATGAGGAGTTCAGGGCTCGATATCGGCGTCTTGTTCCATCGAGGCTGTTGACGCCGCCGCGCCAGCGCATAACACAGGCTGAGTTTAGGGCGGAGACTCGACGCACCGACGCGGTCGCCAGCGCTCAGCAGTTCAGACGAACGCGCTTTATATCCAAACGTGAGAAAGTCACGGGTGGCTGTACGGCATTGGGCGTTGGAACTGCGCTTCTTGTCGCGTGGGGACTTGCGTCGTTGGGCCTCGATGGGCTGCCCCTTGCACTACCGGCGGCAGTTCTTGGCTTGTTCGCCGGGTTCGGAGTGTGGCTCAGAGCGTTCATGACAGGCGCGATGATCGAGGGAGATGAATGAAGGGCGCCAGCGTGAAGGACATCGATCCAATGTACTGGAAAATCCTGGCGGCTGTCATTGCACTGGCGGCCGTGTGGATGTTCGTGCTGTGGTTGTGGGAACAGTGGTGGTTCGTCCCTCTGCTGGTGCTCATCGGCGTAGTCGGCGTGATTGCTATTGTCGTCTGGCACAAGAGCCGTAAGGGACGCGGTGAAGAAGGCTCTTTCTAGAGTCGCAGCTAATCCCGTACCTGCCGATCAACAATCGGCCGTCGACCGGGAGCGGTGCACGGGCGTCATGGCCGGCCGGGCTGTCCCGTAGCTCAGCCCTCCGGGATTTCCACTTTGGCCAGCAGCCCCGCCAGCTCCTCGACCGACACCGACTCCAGGTCCGTCACCGCGTCGGCGATCTCGTCGCGCAGTGTGGCGTCGGCGTAGGGCTCGCAGAGGCCGTCGAACTTCGCCCGCACCGTGTCCCACCGCATCGGGTTCGTGTGGAAGCCCTCGTAGCTGGTCTTGTCCCTGGTCAACACGCGGCCGTCGCGCAGGTGCACGCGTATCTGGTTGACCATCTCGCCGGGGAAGCGCGCGGAGTACTCGTCGATCGGGCGGGCGACCAGCTTGCGTAGCAGCGTCTGGACGTCGTCCGCCATGATCCGGTCGTCGTCGTACTGCTCCGGCATGACGTTCCCGTCGAGTATGGCGACCGCGACCATGTAGTGGAGGCTGTGGTCCGCCTGCTCCTTGTTCACGACGAGCGTCTTGTCGCCCTCCTCGCCGCCGCCGATGATGTTGTAGGCGACGTTGAAGGTGTCGATCTCGATGCGCTCCACGTCGGCGCCGGTGAAGCCGTGCTCCGCCTGCAGCTCCAGCACGCCCTCGATCGACTGCTGCGAGTGGCCCTCCGCGTTGTACTTCTTGACCTCCGTGCGGACGACCCGCTCCAGGTCCTCCTTGCTCCAGTCGATCTCGAACGGCCCGGCGATGCTGTCCATGAACCCCTTGTTGCCCTCGAACACCTCGGGCGGCCCGGTCACCCCGCGCATCGCGAGGAAGGCCGCGTGGGTCGACGTGAACGCCTGGCTCGGATACGCTAGACCCTTCCAGTGCGACAGCGCGCCCGTCCGCGTGACCCTCAGGGCGTTGAACGGCGTTCCGGCGATCGCGATGGCGTTGAAGGTGCGCTCCGCGTCCAGCCCCAGCGCCTTGGAGACGCCGGCCGCCACGGCGTACGAGCCCTGCGTCGTGTGGTCGAACCCCTTGTGCCGCACCGGGGCCTCGTCGCTGATCCGCGCCTGCACCTGGTATGAGACGGCTAGCGCCGTCATCAGGTCGGCCCCGTTTCCTCCCGCGTACTCCAGCGCCGCCAGCACGGCGCCGAGGTTGTCGCTCGGATGGCAGCTCTCGCCCTTGGCCAGGTAGAAGTCGTTGAAGTCGAGATAGCGCGTCAGCGCCGAGTTGTAGAAGGCGGCCCGGTCCGGCGAGGTCTTGCCCCCGCCGATCAGCGTGCTGTGGTCCCCGCCGCCGAAGTCCTCGATCTGGCTGCGGATGTGCCTGATCGGCTCCCCCTCGACCGCGCCGATGGCGCAGCCGAGACTGTCCAGTATCCGGATCTTCATCTCGTGCCTCGCCGTCTGCGACATGTCGTCGTATGAAACGCGAACGACGAACGAGGCAAGCTCTTGCGCGATGGTCATGTGTCTATCCTGCCTTGTTGAAATTAGGTTGATTTCTCGGCGAACACTGAGCCTGTCCGACCGCGCCAGGATAACCCTTGGGCGACCTGACGTAGTGGCGGGTTTGCAACCCGCCCTCCCGGTGCAGCCTCACTATCGTCGTTGGCGAAAGTCCCCCGCCGAGTCCATCTCCTCGAGTCTGAACAGTTACCCCGTTCACCCTGAGTAGCGTCGGTGCTTCACCGGCGCGTATCGAAGGGCGCACGCAGCCTTCCTGCCAGTGCTCTCGCATCGGCCCCACCCCTGCGCAGACTTCAATGACCTGCGGTACAGTCATGCCCATGAACGCACCGGGCTGGGCCGCTTTCTCTGGGCAACACCGCGCACTCGCGCCCGCCTAAGCGCCAAGCTCTTCGCGGACGATCCGCGTGCCGGCGACCATCGCGTCGAGCTTCTCGACCGCGATGTACCGCGGCGACCATCCGAAGCCGCAGTCGGGGTTGACGTACACCTTGTCGGCCTCGGCGTTCTCGAGCACCGTGCGAAGGCGCTCGGCCACGTCCTCCGGCGTCTCCGGGTAGAACGACTTCACGTCGACGATTCCCGCGCCCAGCTCCCGGCCGTCGTTCCAGCGCTTCCACATCTCGATCTCGGCCATCTCGCGGCTGGCGAACTCCAGCACGAACTGGTGGGCGTTGGCCTCCATCGCGCCCGGGAAGTAGTCGGCGTAGGCGCGCTTGAACCGCGCCTGCCCGAACCGGTTGCCGAAGCAGATGTGGAACGCGAGCTTCGCGTCGACCCCCTCGGTCGCCATGTTGAACAGCCGCGCCATCTCCTGCCCGGTGACCGTGCCCCTCGCCGGCTCGTCGATCTGGACGAAGTCCGCCCCGGCGGCGACGAGGCCCTTGAGCTCTTCGTTGATGACGTTGGCGAACTCGGCCGCGATCTCGACCGTGCTCCCGTACACGTCCCCCGGCCGGATGCGTGACGCGAAGGTCAGCGGGCCGGCGCAGGTGGCCTTCGTCGGCCGGTCGGTGTGAGCGTGCAGGTACTCGAACTCGGAGACGATGCCCAGCCCGGAGGGCGCCTCGATCCGCCCCGTCGCGACGTAGCGGGTCTGCTGGTCGTAGCCCCACGGTCCCGCCTTGCGCGCCGGCTCCGACGGCTCGATTCCCTCGATGATCGCGTAGTAGCCGTCGACGTACCCGTCGAGACGGCGAGACTCCCCGTCGCTGATGACGTCGACCCCCGCGCGCTGCTGGTCGAGAATGGCGACGTCTACCGCGTCATCGAGAAGCTCCTCCAGGTCCGACTCGCCCCACTCGCCGTAGTCGAACAGGTCCTTGCACGCGTGCCACCAGCCGGGCTTGGCGTGGGAGCCGATGACGGTCGTCGGGAGCGGCGGAAGGTCACTCATTGGCGTCATTCTCCATCGAGAGTCAGGCCGCGTTGGCCGACGTAGCGGGCGCGCGGCCGGATCAGGCGGTTGTTGGCGTACTGCTCCAGGATGTGCGCCGACCAGCCCGCGATCCGGGCGCTGGCGACGACGTTGGTCATCAGGACGAGGGGGAACCCGATCTGGTGTAGCACGATCGCCGCGAAGTAGTCGACGTTGGGGATGATCCCCTTCGTCTCGCGCATCCGGGTTTCGCACGCCTCGGCGATGTCGAACCACCTCCGCTCGCCGAGCGCGTCGCCCAGGTCGCGCGCCATCCCGCGCAGCACGCCGGCCCTCGGGTCGCCCGCCCTGTAGACGCGGTGGCCGAACCCGGGCAACAGGCGCCGCGCCGCGAGCTCTCCGTCCACGTAGGCAGCGGCCCTCTCCGGCGCGCCGACCTTCATGAACATCTCCATCGCGCCCTCGATCGCGCCGCCGTGGAGCGGGCCCTTGATCGCGCCGATGCCCGCGACAACCGCCGAGTAGAAGTCCGACAGCGTGCCCGCCACGACCCGCGCCGCGAAGGTCGACGCGTTCGTCTCGTGCTCGGCGTAGAGCACCAGGGTGGCGTCCAGCGTCCGCCGCGCCGTCTCGTCGGGAATAGCCCCCGTCACCATGTGGAGGTAGTTCGCCGCGTGGCCCAGCGACGGGTCGGGCGGCACCGGCTGCTCGCCCCCGGCCGTCCTCACCTGCGCGGCCACTATCGTCGGCATCACCGCGGTCAGGCGCGCCGCCTTCCGCAGGTTGTCCTCGGCGGAGACGTCGTTGGCGTTCGGGTCGTCTGCGCCGATCATCGACACGGCCGTGCGCAGCACCGCCATGGGATGGGCCGACGACGGCGCCGCCGCGACCATCCGCAGCACCGCGTCGGGCGCCCGCCTCAGGTCGGCCAGCTCCGCCCGGAAGGCGGCAAGCTCGTCGGCGGACGGCGGGCGCTCGTGCCAGAGCAGGAACGCCATCTCCTCGTAGCACATCGACGCCGCGATGTCCTCGATCGAGTAGCCGCGGACCGACAGCTCGGGGGCGTTCCCGTCGATGTACGCGACGCTCGACTCGAACGCCAGCACGCCCTCCAGGCCTGCGACCACCTCGCCGGACGCTGCGCTCATTCACTCCTCCGAGTCGGACTGCCCTCCGGGACTCCGGAGAGCGCCCATTATCCGCACCCCCCGTCAACCATGTCAACGCGGCTGCCCTCCCATGTAGGGCCGTTCCATTGTTCCCTCTCCCCTTTGCGGGAGAGGGTTAGGGTGAGGGGGCGTTGAACCCGGTGCAAGGCTGTCACCCTCATCTGTGGCGACCTTGGAACGCCTTGGCCTCCCATGTCGCCCTGAAAGAAGTGAAGTGCCTGGGGCGGGGAGAGGCCGCGTCGCCATCCCAGGTCAAGGGATGTCGGGAACGGATCGCTTCAGTCGAGCGTCCATGGCGGGGGCAGGATGTGTTGGACGCTATACGTCTGTTTGCTTCGCGACATGTTCGAGCACGGTGCGGGTAAGCAACCCTGAGCGCGACTCGCCTTCCCGGGCCGCGGCGGCGTCGATTATTCCCAACACCCGGGCCGGCATCGTGATGTTGACCCTTACCGTCTTGCCGGAGAGCTTCGACACGTCGACGTCGACGAGTCCCCAGATGCCGCCTGCGAGGTCTCGGTCAGCTTGATGGGCTTCCAAGGGGCGCTGTTCGGGGACGCGCTGACCGTCCATGAGCAGCGTTTCGATATGGCCGACGATGGCCTCTCGCGCCATGTCGAAGGCGTCCTCCAGGGTGTCGCCGCCCGAAAAGCACCCGGGAAGGTCGGGAACAGTCACCCCGTAGCTGCTACCGTCGTCTGTGTGGACCACGATCGGATACCGCATCTGCTATCGTGTCCTCCAGTCCCATCCAGACGTTCCTGAGCGTCCAGCCATCCCCCGAAGCCTCCGAAATTGCCTCTCTGCTCTCCGCGTGTGTACGCTACACACGCCCGATCCCGGCGTCAATCCGATTCCCATGCCCACGCGTAACTGTTCAGAGTTTCTCTGAGAATAGCCCTTGGCAGACCTGGCGTAGGGGCGGGTTTGCAACCCGCCTTCCGGTGCAACCTCATTTTCATCGTTGGTGAAAGCCCCCCGCCGAGTCCATCTCCTCGAGTCTGAACAGTTACCCTCCGTGGTAACTGTTCAGACTCCGGGTCCCACACAACCCGTTCACCCTGAGTAGCGCCGGTGCCTTGACCGGCGCGTATCGAAGGGCGCACGCAGCCTCCCCGTCGATGCTGGCGTCAGCCCCGCCCAAGGCCTGGGTAGTGCGGGCCCTTCGATACACCCCGACGAAGCGTCGGGGCACTCAGGGCGAACGGTTCCTCAGGCGACAGCCCCACCCCTGGGAGCGACCGGCGGCCTCGACGCACTCTCGTGACCGTTCGCCTCCTCAAGTCTGAACCGTTGCGACCTCTGGACACTACCGCACATCTGTGCTATTCTCTCCGCGTGACAACCGCACCCCCTTACCCCAACCATCCACTACCCACCATCCACCATCCCAACCCCGGTGTCCCAAGAAGTCCCATCTTGTTCACCGGTGTCCCACGCCAGATACGGACCGCGGGACACCACCTGTCCCATTTTTCGGAAAAGTGTCCCACCGCCCAGATAGAAATGGAACACTTTGGAACACAATGGAACACCTCACACGGAAATCCACGACCCAACGCCCCAACTATCCACTATCACGACGCAGTGACCATCGAAATCGTAGAGCAGTCCGCTGACTCGCTGCGCGAGTACGGAAAAATACCCATCTCCTTCACGGTCGACTCCCGGTACCGCGTCGAGGCAATCGACCGCGGGCTGGGCGGCTGGCGGCTGATCGAAGAGCGGGTCGCCCCGCCGTACGTCAAGGACTACGACGACGAGGTTGGAGAGCGCCCTCTCCGGTGGTCGAGGCAGTGGAACATGTCGAGCTGGGTGTTCCTCGCCGCCGTCGACGGCGGCGAGTGGATCGGTGCCGCGGCCGTCGCCCGGGACACGCCGGGAGCACACATGCTGGAGGGCCGCACCGACCTTGCCGTCCTGTGGGACATACGCGTACACCCGGACCGCCGGCGAGAGGGCGTAGGCTCACGCCTGTTCCGTCACGCCGCCGAGTCGGCGCGGGCCAGTGGGTGCCGCTATCTGAAGATCGAGACGCAGAACATCAACGTCCGGGCGTGCAGGTTCTACGCCAGCCAGGGCTGCCATCTCCGAGGCATACACCACGGCGTCTACAAGGACAACCCCGACGAGGTGCAGCTCCTCTGGTACCTGCGCCTCTGAGGCGCGGCCGGCCCCGCCGACCCGACGTCCGGCACAGGCGCCGCTAAGGCCGCTGCCGGAAAAACTGCTGTAGAATGCCGCCGTCGGCACGCCGACCCGGAGAGCGGCATGGTCGTCAGGTCACTGCTATTCGCGCCCGGCAACGAGCCCCGGAAGCTCGCCAGGGTCGCGACGTTCGGCGCTGACGGCGTGATCCTCGACCTGGAAGACTCGGTGCCGCCGGCCGAGAAGGTCGCGGCCAGGGCGAACGTGAGGGCGGCGGCCGCCAGTGCCGCCGAGGCCGGTCGCGTGTACGTCCGCGTGAACCCCACTACGGCCAAGACCAGCTTCTCCGTGGACCACGGCGCCGACGACGTCGCGGCCGTCGTGTCTCCCGAAGTCGACGGCCTCCTGGTCCCGAAGGTCGAGTCGGCCGACGAAGTCGCCCACGTCGAGGCGCTCATCGCCGCTGCCGAGCGAGACCGGAGCCTGAGCGAGGGCAGCTTGGAGATCGTCCCGCTGATCGAGTCGGCCGCCGGGCTGTGGAACGCCTACGAGATAGCCCGCGCGAGCCGGCGCGTGCGGATGCTGCTCTTCGGCGCGGCCGACTTCACACGCGACCTGGGCATCGACTGGTCCCGCGACGAGACCGAGGTCGCCTACGCCAGGTCCCGGCTCGTCGTCATCTCCCGCGCCGCGGGCATCGAGCCGCCCCTCGACTCGCCGTGGGTGCGGCTGACCGACGATGACGGGCTGGCCCGCTCGATCTCCGAGGCGCGGCGGCTCGGATTCCAGGGCAAGCTCTGCATCCACCCGGGGCAGGTGCCCATCGTCAACCGCGGCTTCTCCGCCGTGACGCCGGACGACCTGGCCCACGCCAGGCGGGTGGTCGACGCGTTCTCCGAAGCCGAGAGCCGCGGCAGCGCCTCCATCGTCGTGGACGGCCAATTCGTCGACTACCCGATGGTCGAGCAGGCGCGGCGGACGCTGGAGCTCCACGCCACGTCGGAGGCGGAGTAACGCTATGGAAACGCCCGCACGCGACGGCCCGCTGAAGGACATCCGCGTCCTCGACGTCGCCACGTTCATCGCTGGGCCCTTCTGCGCCACGCTCCTGGCCGAGTTCGGGGCCGACGTCATCAAGGTCGAGATGCCGGGCCGCGGCGACCCGATGCGCCAGATGGGCCAGAAGTACAACGGCGTCGGTCTCACGTGGGCCCAGGAGGCGCGGAACAGGCGCGGCATCACCTGCGACCTGCGCCGCCCGGAGGGCCAACGGCTCATCATCGAGCTTGCCAAGCAGTGCGACGTGCTGGTGGAAAACTTCAGGCCGGGCACGATGGAGCGCTGGAACCTCGGATACGACGCGCTCAGCGACGTCAACCCGCGTCTCGTTATGGTCCGCGTCTCAGGCTACGGCCAGACGGGCCCGTACAGCGAGAAACCGGGCTTCGGCCGCGTCGCCCAGGCCTACGGCGGCCTGACCTACCTGGCCGGCTTCCCCGACCAGCCTCCCGTCACACCCGGGTCGCCGACCATAGCCGACTACCTGGCGGGCCTCTACGGCGCCTACTCGACGCTGGTCGCGCTGGAGCACCGGCGCGCCAGCGGCAGGGGACAGGTTATCGACATATCGCTGTTCGAGGGCGTCTTCCGCATCCTGGACAACCTGACCATCGCCTACCAGAAGCTCGGCCTCGTGCGGGAGCGGTCGGGCACGGCCACCGCGAACGTCGTCCCGCACAACCACTACCCGACGCGCGACGGCAGGTGGGTCGCCATAGCCTGCACGACGGACCGGATATTCGAGCGCCTGGCGGAGGCGATGGGCCGCGGCGAGATGGGCGGAGACCCTCGCTACCGCACCGGCGCCGCCCGCGTCGAGAACCGTGAGGACGTCGACGCGGCGGTGTCAGAGTGGACGCGCACTCTGGACATGGAGGACCTGGTGCGGGAGCTCGACGAGCGGGAGGTGCCGGTCAGCCCGATAAACAGTATCGCGGACATCTTCCGGGACCCGCACTTCGAGTCCAGGGGCTCGATAGTCGAGGTCGACGACCCGATACTCGGGCCGACCATGATGCCGGGCGTCGTGCCACGCCTCAGCGACAGCCCCGGCCGCGTTGAGCGCCTCGCGCCGACGCTCGGCGAGCACAACGAGGAGGTCTACGGCGAGCTACTGGGCCTCGACGCGGGCGCACTCGCGGCGCTCGCCAAGGAGGGCGTGATCTAGGGGCGAGCATCAGCGCCAGGAACGAGGCTCCGGCCGTTCCTGGCCGGTGCGGAGCGCTGTGTCCCGATAGTCCGATGCCCCGATGCCAAGGCTCCGAGGGCGCGGACGGCAGCTCTCAACTTTCTCTTCGAGGGTCTCCCGGACCAGGGCCGCAACCGAGGTGCCCCGCTCGGCAGCCATGAGGCGCAGACGTTCCAGCAGTTGGCGCGGCATCGAAACCGTGGTGCGTATCATGTCACCACGATAGCATGTATGGTGTCGTTACCATGAGGACGGCCCGCGGTATCGTCAGACTGCCGGAATGGGATGAGCGATAGATGAGATACCCCGCGTTGATCGACTGTGAGCCCGGCACCGTAGGCGTTACCTTCCCCGACCTGCCGGGCTGCGTGGCCGCAGCCGAAACGATAGACCAAGCCTTAGTCGACGCCGCCGGCGTTCTGCGCGATTGGGTCGAAGTCGCCGAAGAAGACGGGCGGCACGTTTCGCCACCGAGCGCGCTCGAGGATATCGATGTGCCAGAGGGTTGTGCCCTCAGCTCAGTCCCTCTGCTGCATGACCGCAGCCGACCGAGTCCATAGGATATGGCAAGCTACCGCGCTGGAATAATCGGGCGGACGGGCCGCGGCGACTACGGCCACAGCCTCGACGTCGCGTTCGTCGACGTACCGGGAATCGAAGTCGTTGCGCTCGCCGACGATGACCCCGTCGGGCGCCATGTGGTCGGCGCGCGCACCGGTGCCCGCGCCCTCTACGCCGACTACCGCGAGATGCTGGACAAGGAGCGCCTCGACCTCGTGGCCGTGTGCCCGCGCTGGACCGACTGCCACGAGGAGATGGTCGTCGCGGCCGCCGAGGCCGGCGCGAAGGGCATCCTGTGCGAGAAGCCGTTCGCGCCCACGCCCGCCGCAGCCGACGCGATGCTGGAGGCCTGCGACCGCGCCGGAACGCGCGTCGCCGTCGCGCACCACAGAGCGAACCCCTACGAGCACCACGTCAAGCGGCTGGTCGACGGCGGCGCCATCGGCGACCTGCAGGTGATCCGCAGCCGCGGGAAGTGCGACTGGCGCTCCGGCGGCGAGGACCTGTTCGTCCTCGGCAGCCACATGATGGAGAGCATGCGCTACATCGCGGGCGCCGACGCCGCGTGGGCCTTCGGCCACGTGACCAAGGCCGGCCGAGACGTGACGGTCGACGACGCCGTCGAGGGCGACGAGGGCCTGGGGCTGCTCGCCGGGGACGTCGTCGCCTCCTACTTCGCCTTCGAGAACGGCGTCGCCGGCCACTTCGATTCCTACCCCGCCGACCTGTCCGAGCGGGCCGACTGGCACCAGGGACGATGGTTCGGATACGAGGTCTACGGGACCGAGGGCATCGTCTCGGTGCGCAACCCTCCCAGGGCCGAGACGTACGTCTACCCGTACGGCCAGTGGATAGCCCGCGAGGAAGACGGCCGGTGGGAGCGCATCGTCATCGACGAGTGGGAGCGGGACATCGGCCTCACAGACAGGGGGCCGGCCCTGAAGCGCAGCAACCGCATCATGGTCGACGAGCTGCTGCGCGCCCTGGACGAGGACCGCGAGGTCGTCGCCTGCGCCAGCGGCCGGGACGGCCGCGCCGCCGTCGAGATGGTTATGGCCGTGCACGAGTCGCACCGGCTCAAGCGTCCGGTCTCGTTACCTCTCGAAAACAGGGAGAACCCGTACGCGACCTGGCGCCGCGAGGCGGGCGTTCGGCCGTCAGCCGCCGTGGAGAATAGAGGCCGAAATTGAGGCGAGTCAAGGTGCTCTTCCTTCCCCAACCCGGCGGGCTGCCCGTCGGCCAGGAGAACCTGGTCGCGGCCATCGGCGACCGCCACGACCTGTCCATCTTCGATCACGCGCGGCCGGTGGCGCCGCAGTTCGAGGGGGTCGAGGTCGTGGTCGACATGGGCGGATCGGTCGGCACGCGCGAGATGATGGACGCGGCGACCGAGACCCGCGTGTGGCAGGTCATGGGCACGGGCCTGGAGCACGTCGACCTGGAGTACATGAAGTCCCGCGGCTTCACGATCACCCACTGCCCGGGCACCCTCAGCGCCGCCGCGATGGCCGAGGCCGCGATGGCGTTCATGCTCATGATCTCGCGCCGCCGCAACGAGGCTATGGCGACGTTCGCGCGGGCGGAGTCGAACCGGCCCATGGGGGAGAACCTCGAGGGCAAGGTGCTCGGGCTGGTCGGCTTCGGCGCCAGCGCGCAGGCGCTGGCCGTGCGCGCTCGCGCCTTCGACATGCGCGTCTTCGCCGTCGACATACGCGAGATCGAGCCCGAGGTCGTGGAGCGGACCGGGCCGGAGTTTCTCGGAACGCCGGATGACCTCGACCACGTCATCGGCGAGTGCGACTTCCTGTCGCTCCACCTGCATGTGAACGAGTCGACCCGGCACACGATAGACGCGCGCCGGATCGGCCTGATGAAGCCGACCGCGGCGCTGATCAACGTGGCGCGCGGCGCGCTCGTGGACGAGGAAGCCCTGTACGCCGCGCTCCTGGAGGGCCGCATCGGCGGCGCGGGCCTCGACGTCTTCGCCGAAGAGCCGCCCGACCCGACTCTGCCGGTCTACAAGCTGCCCAACGTCTACGTGACGCCCCACGTCGGGGGAACGACCGTCAACACCTCCCGCGGCCGCGCGGCACTCATGGCCGAGAATGTCGACCGCGTCGCTGTCGGGCTTGAGCCCCTGCACCAGGTCGAGCCGGGAGTCAATCTCTGAGAGGATGCTTTATGGCCTCCTCTCCCTTGACGGGAGAGGACTGAGGTGAGGGTGAGTATGAAGGTGACGGCACCGTTTCCCCCTCATCCTGACTTCTCTCGCCAGGGGAGAAAGGACCGCGCAAAGACCCTCTGAGGAGCGTGGAATGGGTGACGACGCAAGCGAGATCGTGGCGAAGACCGACCGCCTGCTGCTGCGCCGGGTCACGCCGGACGACTTCGACGATCTTCTCGCCCTGTACGCCGATCCCGACGTGATGAGGTACTCTCCGAACGGTCCGCTGGGCCGGGACGAGGTGCGGGCGTGGCTAGACCGCAACCTCGACAGCTACTCCCAATGGCGGCTCGGAATGTACGCCGTCGTGCTGAAAGACGAGGGGTTCGCCGGCGTGTGCGGGATCAACCGGTTCGACGACGTCGGGGGCAGGCTGGAGTTCGAGATCGGCTTTCGCACCGCGAAACGCCACTGGAACAAGGGCATCACGACCGAGGCGGCCGCGGCCGTGCGCGACCACGGCTTCGGCGAGCTCGGCCTCGAGCGCCTCGTGTCGCTGGTCGACCCGCGCAACGTCCCGTCCGTGCGCGTCGCCGAGAAGGTCGGCATGGCTCTCGACAAGCCGGTGCGCTTCCTCGGCATGGACCTCCACTGCTACGCCATCAGCCGAGAATCGGTTGGACTCCCGTAGCGGCGGGTTTGAAACCCGCCTTGTCTTGCCCGACGGCAGGGTTGTCGGCATGAAGAGGGTCTTTGGGCTGGCGGGGGGCCAACGCCGTTGGCGCTGCGGTCGCCTCCCCATTCTCGTCCTGGCCCTGCCGGGGGCATTCGCAGATGACTGGGAGACTGGGTGTCGACGACCTTGCCCCTTGGCGAGGCGACGGCGGGTTTCAAACCCGCCTCTACGGAGGTCCAGCTATCTCGGAAACGTGCCCGCGAGGGACGCGGACACCGGCGCCCGAATCCACGTCTCAGGTCTCCGTCCGCGCCAGGGCCAGCCGCGCGTCGCCGTCTGCGGAGATGCGCCGACGCGTGCCCCGGCGCAGCATCGCGACATCTCCCGTGGTCAGCTCCGCTCCCGTGCCGCCGGCCTCGACGCGGGCCCTGCCCCGAGTCACGACCCAGTGCTCGTTGGCGGCCAGGACCTCGTCCTCGATCTCGTCGCCGGGCTCTAGGTCTATGAGGCGGAGATCGGTGAACGGGCAGCGCTCGCCGCGGTCGGCGATCGGGCCCGTGTTCTCGCCGCCGGGAACGACGAATCCGGGCACGGTGGGCACGGGCGCGCCGTGCTCCTCCGGGTACAGGTGATCGACGCGCTTCTGCCGCTCCAGCTTCGTGACCACCGAGACGTTGTCGAAGTCGGTGAACATCTGGAACCGGTGAATCGAGCCCATCGCCGTGTAGACCGCCGTGTTGTCGGTCACCTCGAAGACCTGTCCGTCGATCCAGGCCTCGCCCCGACCATAGGCGAAGATCCACACCTCGTCGGCGTCGTGGTAGTGGGGCTCGACGCCCACTCCCATGCCCTCGCTGGGGTAGTGCTTGATCGAGCCGACCGCCGTCCAGTCCGGCGACTTCGTCTTGCCCCAGTAGTCGTCGTTGGAGTTGCGCGAGATCAGCCAGAAGCCGTCGGACTTGACTATCACGTCCGCGCCCTTAGGACACGGGAGGCCGCAGGTGGGCCCACGGGCGGGCGCGCTCGAACGCCGCGGATGCGGCGAGCACGGACGCCTCGTCGCCCGCCCGCCCGACGATATGCAGGCCGATGGGCAGCCCGTCGGACGACATCCCGCACGGGACGCTGGCGGCCGGGTGGCCGATCATGTTGATCGGGTACGTGAACGGGAACGCGCCGGCGAACGCGTCGACGCTGCGGCCGTCGATCTCCGCCGGCGGGCTGCCGACCGGGAAGGCCGGCACCGCCATCACCGGCGACAGCAGCAGGTCGTACCGCTCGAATACGTCCGCGAACTGCGCCTTGAGCACGTCGACGTAGCCGAGCGCCGAGACATAGTCCGACGCCCGAAGCGACTCGCCCCGCTCTATGCACTCCAGCGCGTAGTCGGTCAGCTTGTCCCGGTGTTGCTCCAGCACGGCCGCGTATCGGCCGTGGACGACGCCGGAGAAGAGCGTCCAGAACGGCCCGAATGGCTCGTCGAGGACCAGGTCCGCGTCTCCCAGCTCGCAGCCCAGGTCCTCGAACACGCTCGCCGCGCGGGAGGTGACCTCGACTACCTCCGGATCGACGGAGCCGTAGCCGTAGTCGGGGCTCCACGCCAGTCGCAGCCCCTCGACGCCGCGCTCCGTGGCCGCGAGGTAGTCCTCCGGCTCGTCGCGCAGCGATTGGAAGTACCGCGGATCGCGCCCGGCCATGACCTGGAGCAGCACGGCCGAGTCGGCGACGGTGCGCGTCATCGGGCCGGACTGGCTGAACATGTTGAAGACGCCCATCGACGCGGCGCCCGCGTACATCGGTACGCGGTGCTGCGTCGGCTTGATCCCGTAGACGCCGCAGAAGCTCGACGGGATGCGTATCGAGCCGCCGCCGTCGCTTCCGGTGGCCAGCGAGCACAGCCCGGCCGCGACCGCGGCGCCCGCGCCCCCGGAGGAGCCGCCGGTAGTGCGCTCCGTGTTCCACGGGTTGCGGCAGTGGTCGCCGAGCAGGTTTTGCGTGTGACCCAGCAGGCCGAACTCGGGGGTGTTCGTCTTGCCCAGTATCACCGCGCCGGCGGCCCTGACACGCTCGACGACTGCCGAGTCCTCGTCGGGCACCCTGTCCTCGAAGGCCAGCGACCCGCCGGTGGTCCGGATCCCCCGCGTCAACTCCAGGTCCTTGATCGATATGGGGACGCCGTGCAGCGGCCCGAGGGCGTCGCCGCGC
Source organism: Dehalococcoidia bacterium (assembly GCA_965220785.1). Classification (GTDB taxonomy): domain Bacteria; phylum Chloroflexota; class Dehalococcoidia; order Lucifugimonadales; family CAZENU01; genus CAZENU01. Next base: position 3,291,149 of record CBDCQW010000003.1, on the reverse strand, counting down.
ACGACCGCGGCCTCGGCCTCTCTCGCGGAGTCGATGGCGTGGTCGGCGGACACGGTCAGGTACGAGTTGAGCCGCGAGTCGAGCCGGTCGATGCGGCTCAGGTAGAGCTCGGTCACCGCGACCGGCGAGACCTCCCCGGACGCGATCAGCGCCCCGAGCTCGGTCGTCGACGTGAAGGCGAGATCGTCGTTGTTGCTCATGCTCCCCCCGTCAGAGTGCGTGGGCAGGTCCCCGGAGCGCCGACTATACATCAGGGCGAACGGCGCGACAACGGCGAACGGCTTGCCAAATCCACCACCTCCACAGTGGACGCTACATCTATCAGGCGTCACCCTGTAGGGGAGGGTTTGTAACCCTCCTTCGCTGTGCCGTAAGGCGTCGCCGCCAGTTTGGTGGTGGATTTGGGGCTTGCCGGGTCCTCCAGTGTCACCCTGAACGAAGTGAAGGGCCTGGGGTGGGGACAGGCCGCGTCGTACGCCAGGTCGATGGCGCCCCTCCCCAGGTCCCTCCACGGGATCGGGACGACAGGGTGTGGCCGCGCTGCCAAGGCTGTCGTTCGCGGATGGCCTGGGGACACGGGTGTCTTGGCGTCCCGAAATCCTGTGCTAGAATTGGCAGCCGCTCCTATGGAATCTGATGATCTGAAGTTCTGGGTAGCCTTCGGCCGCATCCCGCGGATCGGCCGCGTGCGGATCAAGCTGCTGGAAGAACGGTTCGGCAGCCTGGCCGCGGCGTGGGGCGCCGGCATGACCGAGCTGGTGGCCGCCGGGCTGGACGAAAAGACCGCCCGGCTCGTGGCGACGCGCAAGCTGGCCGTCGACCCCGACGCCGAGCTCGCTCGTCTGAAGGACGCGGGCGTCCGCCCCGTCACGTGGCATGACGACGGCTTTCCGGACAGGCTGAAGGAGATCTACGACGTTCCGCCGGTGCTCTACCTCCGCGGCGAAATCCTTCCGGAGGACGAGCGGTCGGTCGCGGTCGTCGGGACGCGGAAGCCGACCGCGTACGGCCGGCAGGTCGCGTACCAGATGGCCTTCGACCTGGCGCGTTCGGGTGTTACCGTGGTCAGCGGGCTGGCGAGAGGCGTGGATGCCATCGTCCACAAGGCGGCCCTGGAGGCCGGGGGGCGCACGATCGCGGTGATGGGCAGCGGCCCGGACGTCATCTACCCTCGCGAGCACGCCGGGCTTGCGGACCAGATCGTCGAGAACGGGGCCGTCGCGACGGAGCACGGCCTCGGCGTGCGGCCCGACGCGCAGAACTTCCCGCGGCGGAACCGTATCATGAGCGGCATGACCCTGGGCATCGTGGTGATCGAGGCCGGCGAGACGAGCGGCGCGTTGATCACCGCCAGCCACGCCATGGAACAGGATAGAGAGGTGTTCGCGGTCCCCGGAAACGTCTTCTCCCACAACAGCCGGGGCACCAACGCCCTGATCAGAGACTCGGCGGCGAAGCTGGTCCTCGACTACGCGGACGTGCTGGAGGAGCTGAACCTGACTGCGGGAGGACATCAGATCGAGATGACCGCGCTGTTCCCCCAGGACGAGAGCGAGGCGGACATCCTGAAGCACGTCACGTTCGACCCGGTGCACATCGACGAGATCATACGCGGCTCCGGGATGAACATATCGACGGTCAGCAGCGCATTGGCTATGATGGAGTTGAGAGGCGTGGTCAGACAGATAGGCGGCATGAACTACGTGCGGCTCAAAGAGTCAGCGGTCAGGTACCAGGCGGTGTAGCACATGGCGAAAGACTTGGTGATAGTCGAATCGCCCGCGAAGGCGCGGACGATCGAGCGGTTCCTGGGCAAGAACATCGTGGCGAAGGCGTCGATGGGCCACGTCCGCGACATCCCGAAGCGCGAAATGGGCGTGAACGTGGAGGACCGCAGCTTCTTGCCGAAGTACACGGTCCTTCCCGAGAAGCGGAAAATCGTCAGCGAGCTGACGAAGGCGTCCAAGGCCGCGGCCACGGTCTATCTGGCCACCGACCCGGACCGCGAGGGCGAGGCGATTTCGTGGCACCTGATGAAGGCGGCCAAGATCGACGAGTCGAAGACAAAGCGGATTGTCTTCCACGAGATCACGCAGAGGGCCGTTGAGGAGGCCTTCGAGAACCCGCGCGGCCTGGACCACGACCTGATCGACGCGCAGCAGGCCAGGCGGGTGTTGGACAGGCTGGTCGGCTACGAGCTGAGCCCTGTGCTGTGGCGCAAGGTGAAGCGCGGCCTGTCGGCGGGCCGGGTGCAGTCGGTCGCCCTCCGGCTGGTCGTGGACCGCGAGCAGGAGGTCCAGGCCTTCAAGCCCAGGGAGTACTGGACGATCGAGGCGGCGCTCGCCAGGCACGGCGCCGACGAGAAGCGCCTCAAGGCCATGCTCCGGGCGATCAAGGGACGGAAGGGCAAGCTCGACATACCGGACGAGGCCGAGGCCAGTCGGATCGTCGCGGACCTGGACGGCGCGGGATACGTCGTCGAGAAGGTGACCAAGAAGGAGAGGCGCAGCAGGCCGGCGCCGCCGTTCATCACCAGCACGCTGCAGCAGGAGGCTGCGCGCAAGCTCAGGTTCACGGCCCGCAGGACCATGCAGGTGGCCCAGCAGCTATACGAAGGAGTCAATCTCGGCGATCAGGGATCGACCGGTCTGATCACCTACATGCGGACCGACTCCACCACCGTGTCGTCGCTCGCGCTCAACGAGACCGGTCAGTACGTCAAGGAAAAGTTTGGCGCCGGCTACGCCCCGCCGTCGCCCCGGCGGTACCGCCGCAAGGTCAAGGGCGCGCAGGAGGCCCACGAGGCCATACGGCCGACGTCCGTCTACGCCGAGCCCGCCAGGGTGAAGCAGTACCTCAGCAGCGAGCAGGCCCGGCTGTACGATCTGATCTGGAAGCGCATGGTGGCCAGCCAGATGTCCGACGCGCTGTTCGACTCGACCACGGTCGACGTCGACGCCCGGAGCGCCACGTCCGACTCGCGCTACGCCTTCAGGGCCGAGGGCTCGGTGATGAAGTTCCCGGGCTTCAGGCGGCTGTACATGGAGGACGTGGACGACCAGCCCGCGGCCGACGACAAGGAAGACCAGGCGCTGCCCGACGTCGAGGAGAACGAACCGCTCAGGTGCCTCGGCGTCAAGCCTGAGCAGCACTTTACCCAGCCGCCGCCGCGATATACGGAGGCCACGCTGGTCAAGGCGCTCGAGGAGCGAGGCATCGGCCGTCCCAGCACCTACGCGCCAACCCTCGCGACCGTGATGGACCGCGACTACGTGCGCAAGGAGAAGAGCCGGTTCGTTCCCACCAAGCTGGGCGTCGCGGTGAACGGCCTGCTCACGGCCCACTTTCCCGACGTCATGGACGTCGGCTTCACGGCGCGCGTGGAAGAGGAGCTCGACGAAATCGCCGCGGGCGAGCGCGCGTGGGTCCCCGTGCTGCAGGAGTTCTACGGCCCGTTCAACGAGGCCGTGACGCTGGCGATCGAGAACGCCGAGAGGGTGCCAAGGAGCGCGCTCGACGAGGAGACGGACGTCGTCTGCGAGAAGTGCGAGCGGCCGATGGTCATCAAGAGCGGCAGGTTCGGCCGCTTCATGTCGTGCAGCGGGTTCCCGGAATGCCGAAACTCCAAGCCGCTCGTCAACGAGGTTGGAGTCCCCTGTCCGGAGTGCGGCGGCGACATGGTCGAGCGCCGGGGCGGCAAGCGGGGACGGACATTCTACGGCTGCTCCAACTACCCGAAGTGCGACTTCACCACCAGCCGCAAGCCGCTGCCGCAGCCCTGTCCCGAGTGCTCCAAGCTTCTGATCGCGTCCGGCCGCAACCGCGCCCAGTGTACCTCGTGCGACTACCGCGGCCCCGTCCCCGAGCCGGAAACGTCAGAGGCCGCCGTCTAGCGTCCAGCCGGCCGCTACACCGTCGCGGAGGGAGTCGCCATGCTGGCTAAGGCGTTCGACCGGAAACTGCGGGCCAAATACATGGCTGAGGGAAAGGCCGAGGGAAAGGCCGAAGGCGAAGCCGAAACCCTGTCTGCCGTACAGGAAGCCGCGAAGCGCCGGGGCGCGGACCTGGCAGAAATCCAGAGCGTGATCGAAGAGGCGCGCAAAATCGTCCGCAACGGGCGCGCCTAGGACAACGCCTCCGCACTCCAGCCTATACCGATTGTCGCCGGGCGAGCTTGGCGACCGCGGCGTAATCCAAACTTATACCATTTCGTTTTGAGTACGCCGTGAATTGCCAACCGTAGCGGCGGGTTTGAAACCCGCCTTCCCCCTGCCGTGAATTGCCAAACCGCAGTGGCGGGTTTGAAACCCGCCTTCCCCCTATCGACCATAGGAAGCATTACCCCAATACGGCCTCATCACAGTAAATTGGTATTAGGCCCTACCCGCCTCTCCCGATGCGGCGGCCGAAGAGACCGCTCCGAGACCCCCGTTCGTCTGGAAGCCACGTGCACGCCGGTGCTACGGTGACGCCATGGAAGAAGAAGCTTGGCGCTCGCTGATGGTCCGCTTCGAGACCCACCTCGCGGCCGAGAAGGGCCTCGCACCGCTCACCGTCCGCAACTACAGGACGGACATCCAGCCCCTGTTCGACTACATGCGGCTGCGCGACGTCCGCGGCCTGGACGCCCTGGACCGGTACGCGCTGAGGGCGTATCTCGCGTGGCTGGTCGAGCTGGGATACGTGAGGGCCAGCGTCGTCAGAAAGCTCAGCACGCTGCGCACCTTCCTCCGCTGGCTCATCCGGGAGAAGGAGCTCGACAAGGACCCGCTGCCCCGGCGCGGGGTCATGAAGAGAGAGTCCAGGCTGCCCCGGTTCCTGTCCGAGCTTGACGCCGCAAGGCTGATGGACGCTCCCGACACGTCGCAAGACCTCGGCGCCCGCGACCGGGCGATGCTCGAGCTGCTGTACGCGGGCGGCCTCCGGGTCAGCGAGCTGGCCGGCCTCGACCTGCGCGACGTCGCGATCGAGACGATGGAGGTCCGCGTGCGCGGCAAGGGCGGCAAGGAGCGGGTCGTGCTGATGGGCACGGCGGCGCGCGACGCGGTCGCGCACTACGTCCGGGACGTGCGTCCCGGGCTCGTCCGGTCTCCGAAGGCCGGAGCCGCGCTGTTCCTCAACCGCTACGGCACGCGGCTGAGCGCGCGGTCTATCCAGGAGAAGGTGCGCCGCTACGCCGCGAACGCCGGGCTTCCCGAAGGCGTGCACACCCACACTCTGCGCCACTCGTTCGCGACCCACATGCTGGACGGCGGCGCGGACCTCCGCGTCGTCCAGGAGCTCCTGGGCCACTCCAGCCCGGCGACGACCCAGATATACACCCACGTCAGCGGATCGCAGGCGAGACGGGTGTACCTGGGCGCCCACCCCAGGGCCGGGCCGAACGAAGATGACCGCCCCGACCGGTCCGAGACTGACGACGCGCCTGACCGGGAGCCCGCCTCCATCTCGTAGCCAGCTCAACTCAGGACAGTAACCCGAGACCGTAACTGTTCAGAGTTGAGTGGCCCACGCAACCCGTTCACCCTGAGTAGCGCCGCTGCTTCAGCGGCGCGTATCGAAGGGCGCACGCAACCTTGTCGCCAATGCCGATATCGACCCCACCCAAGGACTGCGTCGTGCGGGCCCTTCGATACACCCCGACGAAGCGTCGGGGCACTCAGGGCGAACGGTTGCTCAGGCGACGGCCCCGCCCCTGGGAGCGTCCGGCGGCCTCGACGCACTCTCGTGACCGTTCACCTCCTCGAGTCGGAACAGTAACCCAAGACCAGGACCTCTGGACACGGCAGCACACCTGTGCTACTCTGGTCGCCGATGGATTCGAGGCGCTGCGGGGTGGCGCTTTGCCTCCTCTCCCTCAACGGGAGAGGACTGAGGTGAGGGTGAACGTCCTACAGGATCACAGACGGATGGAACACCCCTGTTCCATTTTGTTCCGCCCTGTTCCACCTCAGATACGAAACGTGGAACACCAGCTGTTCCATTTTTCGGCGAAGTGTTCCACGGCCCAGATAGGAATGGAACACTTTGGAACGCAATGGAACAGCTCACAGAAAAACGACCACTCCGCCCCAGCGCCCTCCCACACGTCTAATACCAATTCGTTTTGAGGACGCCGTGAATTGCCAAACCGTAGCGGCGGGTTTGAAACCCGCCTTCCCCCTATCGACCATAGGAAGCATTACCCCAATACGGCCTCATCACAGTAAATTGGTATAAGGTCCCCGAGTAACCGTCATTCCCGCGAGAGGGAATCCCCCAACTACCAACTATTCACGATCCACCGGCTGGCCCGGAGTCGCCTTGGCGGGCGCGTCGTCCCCGTATGTTACCCTTGCCGGCAGGTTGGCTGAGATGATTTCCCAGACGCGTGACGGCGGCTTTGCCGCGACGTTGTGGCGGGTGTGCGCCGTTGCGCTCCTCCTCGCCGCCGCGGTCGGCTGCTCGCGCGGCGACGACGTACCAGACCTGGAGCGGCGGGCCCAGGCGATCAACCGCGATCTGATGTGCCCCGTCTGCCCCGGCGAGTCGATCGACCAGTCCCAGAACCCCGTCGCGGTCCAGATGCGCGGCATAGTGCTGGAGCGGCTGCGCGACGGCTGGACCGACGAGGAGACCAAGGCCTACTTCGTCGAGAGATACGAAAACCGCGTGCTCATGGAGCCGCCGCGCAGCGGGCCCAACCTGCTCGCGTGGCTCGTGCCCCCGGCCGCGCTCGTCGTCGCGGTAGCCGCGCTCGCCCTCGTGCTGTGGTTCATGCGCACGCGCCGCGAGCCTGAGCTGGCGCCGCGGCTCACCGATGCGGAGCGCGCCGGCTACTTCGCGCGCATCGAGGCGGCCGCAGGCGTTGAGGCGGAGGCGGAGCGGTGATCGTCGACGCAGGCTACCAGGCGCTGCCCATCGCCCTCGTCGTGGCCGTCTACGCCGCCGCCGCGTCGTTCATCGGAGCGTACCGCGGCGTGCCTGCTCTGGCGGTCAGTGGGCGATACGGGCTGTACACGCTGCCGCTGCTGCTCGGCGTCTCCACGGCCGCCCTCGTGTACGCCTTCGTCACCGACGACTTCTCCGTCAGGTACGTCGCGGAGAACAGCAGCCTCGCGATGCCGGACAGGTACACGTGGGTCGCGCTCTACGCCGGCAACTCGGGCTCGCTGCTGTTCATAGCCGTCGCCTTCTCCGCCGTGGCAGCCGTCGCGGCGGCCGGACTCTCGAGGAAGCTGTCGTACACGGCGCCGTTCGCCATCGGGCTCATGGCAGTGGTGCTGGCCTTCTTCATCGGAGTCATGGTGCTGATGGCCAACCCGCTCGACCGCCTCGCGTTCACGCCGGAGGACGGCCGCGGGATCAACCCGCTGCTGATCCACTTCGGCATGTTCATACACCCCCCGGTGCAGATGCTCGGCCTCGTATCGGTGGCCGTCCCGTTCAGCATCGCGATGGGGGCGCTGCTCGCCGGCCGGGGAGGCCGGGACGAGTGGGTCGACCAGGGCAGGCTATGGGGCGTGCTGTCCTGGCTCGTGCTGACCACCGGGCTGCTGCTCGGGAGCTGGTGGGCCTACACGATACTCGGCTGGGGCGGCTACTGGGCGTGGGACCCGGTGGAGAACTCGGCGCTCATGCCGTGGCTGGCGATGACGGCCTTCGTCCACTCGATCATGGTGCAGAAGCGGCGCGGCATGTTCCGCATGTGGAACATCATTCTCGTGGCCATCGCCTTCACGCTGGCCGAGATGGGGATGTTCATCAACCGCGGCGGGCCCGTGCCGTCGGTGCACTCCTTCGCCCAATCGACGATGGGGTGGACGTTCCTGGCGTTCATGACCCTTACGCTGCTCGGCTCGCTCGCCGCCTTCGCCTGGAGGATAGACACGCTGAGGAGCCGCGAGAAGCTCGAGTCGACACTCTCCCGCGAGAGCGCGTTCCTGACGCAGAACGTGCTGCTGCTGGCGGTCGCCTTCGTGACGCTCTGGGGCACCGTGTACCCGGTGCTCGCCGAGGCGTTCCTCGGCGAGACTGTGACGGTCGGCGAGCCCTTCTTCAACCGCGTGAACGGGCCGATACTGCTGGTGATCGTCCTGCTGATGGGGATCGGGCCGCTGCTGCCCTGGCGGAGGGCGTCGGCGCGCACCGCCCTGCGGCTCCTCAGGTACCCCGTGGCCGCGGCCGTCGTGGTGGCCGCGGCGTTGGCCGTCGCCGGCGTTCGTCAACCTGTGGCGCTCCTGGCGCTGGCCGTCGTGGCCCTCGGCGTCACCGGCATCCTCCACGAGCTGCTGCGCGGGACGCTCTCGCGCCATCGCCGGGGCGAGAGCTATCCGGTCGCGCTGGCCCGGCTGATGTCCGGCAACCGGCCCCGGTACGGGGGATACGTCGTGCACCTCGGCATTGCAATGCTCGCCGTCGGGGCGATCGGCTCCTCGTTCTACCCCATCCAGCGCGACTTCTCCATGACCCCGGGGGACGAACACAGCCTGGCCGGGTACACCTTCCGGTACGACGCCGTAGAGCGGACCGCGTACAGCGACAGGGACGAGGTAATCGCCCGGTTCACGGTGCGGAAGGGCGACGATCTGCTCGGCTCGATGAGCACACACCGGTCGTTCTACCGCGAGCACCGGATGTTCGCCAACCAGGCCGCAATCCGGAGCACGCCGGTCGAGGACTTCTACATCGTCCCGTCCGAGTTCGCCGACGACGGGACGGCGGTCTTCCGCGTCTACGTGAACCCGCTCGTGTGGTGGATGTGGTGGTCGTGGCCGGTAATGCTGGCCGGGACCATGTTGGCGATCTCTCCGCGCCGCCGCCCGGCTGAGGCGGCGCGGCACGCCTTCGCCCGGCCTCCCGCCGCAACCTCTGCCGAAGGCGCCCGGCTCGCCAGCGCCGGGGGAGTGGCGCGCCGGTGATCGTACTCATAACGCTGGCGCTCGTGCTCGTCCCGGCCGCGGCCGTCCTGTACCCGTTCCTGCGACGCGATCGACTGCCGGCCGTCCCGGAGGACGAGACGTCGCCCCGGGCCGAGATGGAACGCCGCTGGGAGGCGGCGCTGGCCGGCATACGGACCGCGGAGCTCGAGCGGGCGGTCGGCAGCCTCACCGAGGACGACTACCGCTGGCTGCGGGACCGGTACATGACGGACGCGGCGGTCGTGATGAAGGCGATGGAGTTGGAGGACCAGGAGGAGCGCGAGATGCTGGCCGCCATCGAGCGGGAGATGCGGCAGGCGCGCGAGCGTATCCTCGGCCGCGACGCACCGCCGCCGTCGTCGGGGTCTTCCGAAGAGTCGTCGACCGGGACCGGGTAGGAGACCGAGGATGACGTCGACCCCGCGCGGCGTTCGCGTTGTGGCGTGTCTCACCCTGGCCGCCCTGGCGGCGCTTCTCGCGCCCGCTGTCGTGGCGCAGGAATCGCCGCCGGTGCGAACGGTAGAGGGCAGGCTCGTGAACGGCACCGCGGGCGGCCCCGTCCCCGCCGGCGCCGCGGTGGTGCTGCACGAGGAGAGCGCCACCCGCCACGAGCACCGCGAAGCGGTCACGGATGCCGAGGGCGGGTTCAGGTTCGAGGGCATCGTGGTCGAACCCGATACCGTGTACGGCGTTTCGGTCACCTACGGTGAGGCCGTCTACGGCGTCGATCTGGACCTCTCCGTTCAGCCCGAGCCGGTCACCCTGACCGTCTACGAGCCGGTCCGCGACGACTCTTTCCTGGAGGTGCCGACCGCGTCGGTGCTGTTCGCCCAGGTGGACAAGGCCACGCAGACGCTGTGGGTGCTCGAGATCGTCTCGATCACGAACGACACCGACAGGACGTACGTCCCGGGACCCGAGCCGATGCAGATCCTGAGGTTCGGACTGCCCGCGGGGGCCGAGGGGCTGACGGTCGATACGAGGCTGCTCCAGCCGAGCGTCATACAGGTCGACCGGGGGTTCGGGCTGTTCGCAAGCGTGCCGCCCGGAGAGCACGAGGTGATGTACGCCTACAGGTTCCCCTACTCCGGCTCCGAGGTCGAGTTCTCACGCTCCTTCCGGTACGGCGCCGAGCGGCTTCGAGTCCTTGCGCCGCGCGACGTGGCCGACCTGTACGCCGGCGCTCTCGGGAGCTCCGAGACGGTCGTGATCGGCGAGCAGCACTACAACGTCCTCAGCATGGCCGGCGTCGCCAGGGACGACCGCGTGTCGGTGACGCTGCGGAACCTCCCCACGAGCTCGTTCGTCGACGGCGCGCGGCGCCGCGTGGAAGACCTCCCGTGGCAGCTCGCGGCGCCGGCGCTTCTGGCGGTGCTGCTTGGCGGAGTCATAGTCGTCGCCCTCCGCCGGCGCGACCGGGGCCCGCCGGCAGGCGCGGCGCCGGAGGCAGTCTCCCCGTCCCGGACCGAGTACGAGGAGCTGCTGCTGGCGCTCGTCAGCCTGGAGCGCCGGTTCGAAGACGGGGAGATCGGCGACGCCGACTATGACCGGAGGCGCGCGGCGCTCGCCGCCCGCCTGGCCGCGGCTTCCAGACGCCGCGGGGCCGAATCGTGACGACATGACCGCTCGGTGCGCCACACGACGGCCACCCGCGCAGGCAGACCCCTGCACAACCGTCATTCCCGCGCAGAGCCTGCCCTCGTGGAGACGGGGGCGGGAACCCAGGGCGGGGTTCCCAGATGGGGAATCTGCGCAGCTCCTATCGAAGTCCAGGCAGGGGTGGGGCCGTCGCCACACGACCCGTTCACCCCGAGTGCCCGACGCTTCGTCGCCGCAAGGGTCCGTTCACCCCGAGTGCCCCGACGCTTCGTCGCCGCAAGGATCCGTTCACCCCGAGTGCCCCGACGCTTCGTCGGGGTGTATCGAGGGGCCCGCACAACTCAGTGTTGGGGCGGGGCCGACGCCAGTACTGGCGACAGAGTTACGCGGGCCCCTCGAGTCTGAACAGTTACAGAAGAGCCGGGCTTCTTGACAAATCGGCAGATTGTGCAAAGATAGCCTCCGTCAGAAGTCACACAGACGCGACGCCGCCGAAGACGCTGGGTCCTTTTCGGCGGGGGGACGCGGGGTCGATACTCGTCTACACGGGAGGGATTGCCAAATGGCCACCGAACGAGAGGCTCTCGCCAAGAACGCCGAGGGCGTTCGCCTTCATCAAGCAGGAGACGCCGACGGGGCGATCAAGGTGCTCACCGAGGCCCTCGAAATTGCCCCCGAGCACGCCAACATATACCGCAACAGGGCCGAGGCGTACCGCGCCGCGGACATGACCGCCGAGGCGGACGTCGATTCCGCCAAGGCCGATTCGCTGGTGCAGGCGGCAGACGAGGCGGAGATTGAGGCCCACAAGAAGACGTTCGCGCAGAAGCTCTGGAACTTCATCGCCCGCGAGTCCTAGAGCTCAGACGGGCGTAGAGCCCGGCCCCTCGCCTCTGGCCGCGTACTCGCTGGGCAGCATGCCCATGACGACCGAGTCGAACCGCGCCCCCTCATGGGGACGGCTCTTCCGCAGCGTCCCCTCGTGCACGAATCCGAGGTGGCGGAACATCTCCAGCGCCGCCGTGTTGTACTCGGGGACGTCCACCCACACGCGGAACAGCCCCCAATCTCCGAAGCAGAGCTTGAGCGTCTCCCGCACGCCGGCCGTACCGTACCCGTGGTGCCACATGTCCTTGCGCCCTATGAGTATCGACAGGTGGCCGTCGCCCAGGCTCTCCTCGATCGCGACGTGCACCTCGCCGACGTGCTCGCCCTCGGACGTGTAGATCGACAGGATGCGGTGCTCCGTGTCATTGAAGACGCGAATCCACTCCGCGTCGGACGCCTTCTCCATCTCGTCGGGGTGATATCCGAGGTGGGCCGGGTCGCCGTATGCGTATCGGCCGAACCAGCTCTCCGAGACCTCGTCGTCCTCCAGCCAACGCCGGAGCCGCGAGACATCCTCCCTGGTGACCGGCCGCAGCCTCACCGTTTGTATGGCCATACCCGCCCTCCTCCGAACGCCTTGCCCTCAGTCCTTCCCAAACTCCCGCTATCCACTATTCACTATCCACCACCAAACACCTTCACCTCGCCGTACTCGCCGTCGTAGCCCGGCTCGATCAGTATGTCGCCGCTCCTGACCCTTGCTACGCCCTCCGCTATCCTGTCCCCCGCCGCGGAGGCGATGTCGTCGACGGGCGCGTCGATCAGCACCGCCAGCTCGTTGCCGAACCGCGACACCAGCCCGTCGTACGCCGCGGCCGCCCTCTTTGCCTGCGGGCGGCAGCCGAGCGACTCGGCGACGATGTCGACGAGGGCCACCAGGGACCTGAACGGCGGCCGCCCGTTGTTCGACCGCACCAGCCCGTCTTCGCCGCGCCTCGTCTCCACGGCCCGTCGCGACAGCTCCTCGACCCGCTGCAGGACTCCGATCGTCAGCGGGCGGCCGCACTTCGGACACCGGACGCCCTCCTCGGCGACCTGCTCAGGAGTGTACCGCACGCCGCACTTTCGGTGGCCGGAGTGGTGGTACTTGCCCTCCTCGGGGAAGAACTCGACGGTGTAGCCGATATCGCCCGTCCTCAGCCCGCGCGCCAGGCCGTCGTAGCTCAGGTCGCCGTCGAACACGGTCAGCTCCCGGCCCAGCCTCGCCGGCGAGTGTGCGTCGGAGAAGGACACGAGCGACACGTCGTCCAGCGAAGGCACGCCCCAGTTCATCGCCGGATCGCTCGACAGGCCGGTCTCCACCGCCGGGACCCGGTCCGCCAGGTCTCCGAACGCCTCTTCGAGCGAGTCGAACCCCGACTTGGAGCCGTACAGTCCGTACCACGGCGTCCACAGGTGGGCCGGTATCATGAGACACCGGTCGTCGATCTCCAGCAGCGTCTCCAGCAGGTCCCGTGGAGTCAGCCTCAGGATAGGTCGTCCGTCGCTGGCCAGGTTCCCGTGCGCCGCCAGCGCCGAGTTGATCCGGTCGACGGTCTGCAGCTCCGGCGCCAGGGCCAGCACGTGGACGCGCCGCGAGCGACCGCCCTGGGAGGCGACGCAGCTCAGCTCCGTGCCCAGCACGAAGTGAACGCCGTCCAGGGAGAAGAGGCCGTTGCCCGCGTCGGTGAGCCGGTCTCGCGTCTCCTCGATCCACCGCGGATGCGTGAAGTCGCCGGTGGCGAGCAGGTCGATGCCTTTGACCCTGGCCCAGTGCGCCAGGCCGTCGAACGTCAGCCGCCTGCTCGTGCCGCGGGCGAACGGGGAGTGGACATGCAGATCGGCGGCATAGGACACGCCGCGATTCTATCAGACGCCTGCTTCGCCTCAGCCCGTACCGCGTATCGTCGCAGGCAACGCCGGGGCCCGGATTCATGCCGCGGTGGTCCCGCACGGCGCGCCCGTAAATACACCCCCACGAAACGTCGGGTCGCTCAGGGCAATCGGCCTTGACGTACCCATCGGACGCAACCCGTTCACCCCGAGTAGCGCCGATGCTTCATCGGCGCGTATCGAGGGGCGCGCGCCAGGTTGAGTCCCGCGCTCACGCCGCGCGCCGCAGCGCGAGCGCCTCGTCGCGCAGCGCGGTGACCTTGACCGCCAGACCGCGCACGCGGTCGAGCACGTCATCGAGTGTGTCAGACAGGTCGAGCGCCGCGACCTCCAGCCGCTTGCCGGAATGGCGGACGAGATGCTCCGCCGTGTCCGCCTCGCCCTTCGCGTAGACCAGCAGCCCGCCCGGCAGGTCGAGCGCGGTGACGTACGCCAGGAGCTGGTACAGGTCGGCGTTCGGGACCCTCTCGCCGGTGACGTTCTTGTACTTGGCGTCGCCCACGAAGACGCAGTCGTCTCCGACCCACCAGGTCAGGTCGGGTTCGAGCTTGACGTCGCGAGCTTTGTCCAAGTAGATACGGCGATTTCCCGTGAGGTCCCTGTCGGAGCAGAACGCGCTCTCCGATACGCCAAGCGCCTCCCGCAGCGCTACCGTCACGAACTCCTGGAAGACGTCGTTCATGTCCATCAGGAACCCGGACGCCCGTACTTCTCCGCGGCCGGACTCGAACGCGGTATGCCTCAGGACGAGGCGCGACAGCGCGATCACCTCCCGGTAGTGTTCGTTCAGCCGGTCGAAACCGATCTCAGGCACCGCGTTCGGCGGAAACTCGACCGGCGAGACGTTGTCCAGCATCCCGGCAGTCCAGCCGAGGCCCCTGCGCGCCTCTCCGGAGCGGAGGGTCATCGCGCCGAGCCGCGTAGCCGCCGCCCTCACGAGCCGGTTCTCTAGGATGTCGTCGGTGAACTCGTCGTAGCGCACCTCGACAGGCAGCGGGACGCCGAACCGGCGGCGTATCTGCTCGGCGAACCTGATGCGCCCACGCACGGTGTACAGCGCCTCCTCCTCCGCGCGGTAGCCGTGGAGCAGTCCGCGTGAGAACGCCCGGCCCGCGGCGACTGAGAGAGCACGGGCCAGCACGTCCGGCAGCGCCGTATCCTCAGCGAAAGCGAACGTCCGGCTATCCTGCCTGTACGCGCCCATCGCGTAGCACGCGAGCGACAGGAGCTGCGGGATGCCGATCTTCGGCCTGACGAGCACCGACAGGTCGTCGACCTCTAAGGCCCCGACGACGGCGCTGGGGGTCAGGACGTAGGAGCCCTCTGCGCCGGGCGCGGGCTCGATGGTGACGGACGGTAGCGCCTCTCGCAGCGCGTCACGTTCGGCGGCCGACAGCGCGAGTGGTCCGCTTTTTTCGTACTCCCGCAGGTCCAGTTCACGCATCATCAGGTCACGAAGTGTACGCGTTCGGAGCCCGTGTCCGCGCTACCTCTAGGCGCCGCAGCCCTGAGTGCCGCGCTGCTTCGAGCGCGGTGTATCGAAGGGCGGTGTGTGCAATGCACCCCGTCATGCCCCATCAAGGCTGAACGCTTCCCGTATCGGATTCGCTCTCGGAGTCGACCTCGCGCTGCTCCGCCTCGCCGTCCTGAGCGGCCGCGCCTTTGGCCTCCCCGCGCAGCCTGTCGAGGCCGAACGCGTCGAGACCCTCGCGGTCTACGAACAGCCGCTCCTCGATGTACGGCAACACGTTATGCTTCCAGACTCGCTCGACCACCTCTTCGGTCAGGCCGCCCGGCTTGATGAAGTAGCTCGGCCCTATCGCCGCGTGTCGGTCCGCCTTCAGCTCTGGCCTGTCGTTCGCCTGTTCGACGACGTCCGCTACCCACTCCATGTCCCGGGCGTTCGCCTTCAGCCAGTTACGCAGCACGCCCTTCACCGGCTCGTCGTCCGGGTGGAACTCGACGAAGTAGAACCGGCGGCGCAGCGCGAGGTCCACCAGCGCGATGGAGCGGTCGGCCGTGTTCATCGTACCGATGAAGTACAGGTTCGGCGGCAGCTCGAATGGTTCGTCGGAGTACTGGAGAATGATCTCCTTATCGCGGTATTCGAGCAGGAAGTAAAGCTCACCGAGCACCTTGGCAAGATTCCCCCGGTTGATCTCGTCCAATATGAGGAAGTGCTTGCTGTCCTTGTCCTCGTCCTCGCGCGCCCGCTTGGCGGCACGCAGCAGCGGCCCGTTCCTGAGCTCGAACCCGGGTTGCCCGTCTTCCAGCGTGGGCCGGAAGCCTTGGACGAAGTCCTCGTAGGCGTACGACGGATGTAGCTGCACCAGCGTGACGCGCTCGTCCGACCCCGCAAGGTGCCGCGCGAGCTTCTGCGCGACGAACGTCTTCCCCGTGCCCGGCGGACCCTGGAAGATCACCTGCTTCTTGTCTTCCAGCAGCGCCTCGATCTCTTTCAGGAATCCACAGTCGAGATACAGATCGTCGGCGAGCGCAGGGAGATCGGCTGGCTCGGCCGGTCGCCAGTCGCTCTGTTCCATGTCGTCGTCATCGTAAAGCGGGGCGTCGCCGCCGTGGTGGCGTGGCCAGAAGAGTATCCAAAGCACCGACTGCGCACGGAGGCGGTTAGGCAACTCCAGTCCGCGGTCCTTAGCCTCACGCATCAATTGGTCGAGGAAGCCGAGCCCGTGTTCGTACAGCGCCGCCTCGGACGCGCCCTTCGCTGGGCGACCGTATCTGGTACGTTCGTAAGTCTGCATGAACGCTTGGGTCCTGTATGGCGGATACCGCTCGACGTCCACCGCCATCAGGAACTGGGAGGCGACGGTCGTCCGCTGCCCGGCGCCGCCTACCACCTCCCGGGGGAATTTCTCGCAGAAGGCCTTGATCCGCTCGGAGACGGACAAAGGGCGATCCTCCCAGATCGCTTGCAGCGCTCCTAACGCCTCGTCTGGAGAGTTGTCGATCCAATCCCTGAGTTTGATCTGACAGAATACGGGGATGATGGGGAAGGGCGCAGAAGTGATGCCTCGGTTCTTCACCAACTCTGGCCAACCGGGTTGCTCGCTAAGCACCGCTTCCCGCACTTCTTTGAGTCTGCGGGTCACCTTAAGTTTAGGGTCGAAATCGTCTTTGAAGTTTTCAGGGATGATCTCTTGAGCCCGTCCGATAAACTCGTCCCAAGGCTTGAAATCGGGGTCCCACTGAACGCGTATGTCAGGGTCGTCGAAGCTCACGTCTTTCCGGCCACTGGCTTCCAGACCACGGCGAATCTGGGCCAGCTTGCGGTCAACGTCGTCAGTCGGCTTAGTGACCCGGTCTGCAAATGCCTCGGCAATCTTCATTTTGCGTTCAAAGCCGACTATGCTCTCGAACTTATCGGGGAAGGCAAGATGGTACAGTGCTTCCCGTTGAACGCGATGTGCGTTGGAATGAAGGCGAAGGAGCTTGCTTCGGAACCTGAGTTCTGTCACGAAACCTTTGAACGCCCAAGGGTCATCAAGCAGCCGTTGCCGTTGCCGTTCGCTGGACGTCTGCTCCTTCCACTGCTCAACGAACTCTGCGAGGAACCCAACGTGATAGGGGCGGTACATGTTGAATGCCTGAGAGGACGCTATCCCAGGTGTCAGACCTGCAACAAGGTCATGAGGAATTGCGAGGTCCTGCGATGACCATCCGAGCACCTGATTTACCTGGGCCTCCTTGGCGTCGCCTCCCATGGTCGTACGCCACACCATGAGGAAGTGGACATACAGCGCCTCGGCCGCAAGCTGGTACACTTCCGGCGGGCTGCCGGCTAGCTGCCGCTCCAACTTCTGCATGAAGTCGTCACCCGGCATGTCCGGCTGATCCAGGAACTGCTCCCGCAGCTTCCGCAGACCCTCGGGCGTCCAAATCGGCGTGTCCGGAGTGAATAGCGAGTCGTCGTTACGCAGAGCGCAATCGACCCACCTCTGCGCCGCCGCGTATACCGCGTCCGCTCCCTCGTGTGTCTTCCTGCTACCCATCGTTCTCCTCCCGGCCGTCTCTCAGGTAGGCGCAATCATCCGGGCAGCCTGGGCGCCGAGTCAAGACTCCGGTTGCGCCGGAAACCTCGCCGGGCGGCCCCGATTCGCCACTGGGCTGGCTCTTCGTTCGTCCCGAGCATCGCCACTCTCCTGACTCGTCGCCCACACAAGCCCGTTCACCCCGAGTAGCGCCGCTGCTTTGAGCGGCGCGTATCGAGGGGCGCGCGCCACCTTACCTCCAATGCTCGTGTCGTCACCACCCCAAAGACGGACCGTGCGGCCCCTCGACAGGGCATCCGCTCGGGACGGCCGCGTTTCGTCTCACCAAGTCTGAACATCTGTATCCGAATACCGCCGCTGGACACTACAGTACATACGTGCTATTATCTCCCCGCACTACCCACTCCGCAGGACTCGCCAAGTGTTTGCTCACAGCCCACATACGGGTCGCTCATCGGTGTTCCATTCTTCGGAAGAGTATTCCGCCTCAGATACGACGCGTGGAACATCCGGTGTTCCACTCCTCGGAAAAATGTTCCACCCATCAGATTGACATGGAACAGAATGGAACGGAATGGAACAGATTTCTCGGCCCACCACCTCCTACCCTCTTCAGGGCCCCTGCCGCACGACTCCCACCTTGGACGCCCCCCGGCTTCGGTCTCCCCACAACGGCTCCCACGTCGCCCCTCGCGTCCGCTCCCAATCATCCCCATCCCTGAATCACCCGAATCCTGATTCAGACGCCCGAATTGCTGGCCCTCTACCCCTGTGATACGCTGTAGCCAATCTGGGCTTGAAGGTCTCGTCCCTTGTTCGTCATCGGCACAGCCGGGCACGTCGACCACGGCAAGTCCACCCTTGTACAGGCACTGACCGGGATCGATCCCGACCGTCTCCGCGAGGAGAAGGAGCGGGGCATGACCATCGACCTCGGCTTCGCTTGGATGCGGCTGCCGAGCGGCAACGAGGTCAGCATCGTCGACGTTCCGGGCCACGAGCGGTTCGTCAACAACATGCTGGCGGGCGTCGGCGGCATCGACCTCGCACTGCTCGTAGTCGCCGCGGACGAGTCCGTCATGCCGCAGACCCGCGAGCATCTGGCCATTGTCGACCTGCTCAACATCGACCGCGGGCTGGCCGTCGTCACGAAGAAGGACCTGGTTGACGACGACTGGCTTGAGTTGGTCGTCGCCGATGTTGAGGACGTCCTCGAGGGCACCTCTCTCGAGGGCTCGCGGGTGCTCACGGTGTCCGGTGAGACGGGCGACGGCCTGCCGGATCTGACCGCCGCCATCGATGCGGCGCTGGCCCGCGCCGAGACCAGACGCGACCTCGGCCGCCCGCGGCTGAACGTCGACCGCGCCTTCACCATCGCGGGGTTCGGCACCGTGGTGACCGGCACGCTCATCGACGGCGTCCTCGACGTCGGGCAGCAGGCGACGCTGGCGCCCAGCGGCAGGGAGGCGCGCATCAGGAGCCTGCAGACGCATCGTCAGAGCGTGGAGCGGGCCCTGCCCGGCAGCCGCGTCGCCGCCAACCTGGGCGGCGTCTCGCACGAGGAGATCGTCCGAGGCGACGTCCTCACGGCTCCGGGCTGGCTCACGCCGTCCATCGCCGTGGACGTGCGACTGCGCATGATCGAGGACGCGCCGAGGCCGGTCCGGCACAACATGTTCGTCACGGTCCACGCGGGCACGAGCGAGACGGTCGCCCGCGTGCGCCTGCTGGACGCACAGGCGGCGCAGCCCGGCGAGTCGGTCTGGGCGCAGCTCAAGATGGAAGAGCCGGTGGCCGTCGTCAAGGGCGACTACTTCGTCCTCCGGTCGAACCAGGCCACCCTGGGCGGCGGGACCATCGTCGAGACCCACGCGCGGCGCCATCGCAGGATGCACGCGCCGGTGCTGGACAGGCTCGCCGTCATGGAGCGAGGCTCCGACCGGGAGCTGATCGTCAAGAGCATCGAGACCTCCGAGCCGATCGAGTTCCGGGCGCTCGTCAACCTCGCCAATCTTGAGACGGCCGCGGCGAAGTCGGAGCTCGAGCGGATGGCGGAGGAGGGCGAGGTCGTGGTGCTCGGAGACTCCGGCGTCCGGCCGGGCGCGCTGATCTTCACCGCCGGCGGCAGCGAGTCGGTGGCGCGGCGGGCGCGCGACTTCCTGGGTGCGTACCATCGTGAGCACCCGCTCCGGCAGGGGGCCTCCAAGGAGGAGCTGCGCAGCCGCCTTCGCTTGACGCCCCAGGTCTTCGCGCAGACGCTGCCCCGGCTGCGGAGCGACGCCGACGTGGTGGAGCAGGGCGCGGTGGTCCGGCTGACCGACCATACGCCGCGGCTGTCAGGAGAGCATCGGGACGTCGCGGAGGCGTACGTGCGGCAGCTCGAGGCGGACCGCTTCTCGCCGCCGACCGATTCGGCGCCGTCCGCCGACGTGCTCGACCTGCTGGCGGACCAGGGCAGGATCGTCAGGGTCAGCGAGACGGTGACGTTCTCAGCGCAGGCGTACGAGGAGATGGTGCGGAAGGTCTCCGACCACCTCCGGGAGCGGGACCGGATCACGGTCGCGGACGTGCGCGACCTGTTCGACACGAGCCGGAAATACGCCCTCGCGCTGCTCGAGCACCTGGACAAGCGGCGCATCACGAGAAGAGTCGAGGACGCGCGGGTACTGCGCTAGCGGCGGCGGCAGATGACATCCGAGACACAACACCCACCACGCCACGTGCTCGAGATACGGCTGCGGAACGAAAACGTGCCGGTCTCGTACCTGTCGTCGCTGCTGCGTGTGGTCCAGGTAGCGCTCAGGGAGGTGGCGCGCAACGTCGACGGCCCCAGCCGCCGCTTCGAGCAGAGCCCGCAGCCGGTGCTCGTGCTGTCGAGGCTCGACGCGGGTGGCGAGCTCGCCCTGCGCTTCACCTTCGTCGACCCGCTCGATGACACGGCGCTGGAGGACCTCTCCTACGAGACGTTCGATGCGCTGCTGAGCAGGTTCGCCGAGTTCGTACGCGGGCTGCCGCAGCCGGGCCTCTGGGGCGGCGCGGCGCCCAGGCGGCCGCCCAGCCCGCTGGAGTCCGATCTCGCGAAGCGCATGGACCAGCTCCACCGGGAGATGCGCCGGTCGCCCAAGGCGGTGCTCACGCATAGCGGCCGCAGCATCGCGGTGGAGGGCGACCTGATGGAGTTCTCGTAAGCTTGTCCCTCGACCTGAACAGGACCGCCGCGCAGATCGACGGCATGGCCCAGGCGCTACGGGCACGTCAGCACGCCCGCGAAGAGCGCGTCGCCAGGGCGCTGGAGGCGGTCAGGACGTTCGATCCCGACGTGTACGAAGCTCGCCGGAGCGAGGGCGAGCAGGCAGAATACCTGCCGGGCGTGCCCGAGCACCCCGCGTCGGTCTACGACGCGCCGCCGGCGCCGGGAGACTTCCGCGTCGCGGCGGTGGACGGCTCCCACGTCGACGTCGACCGGCACATGGCCGCGCGGTGCTTCCTGATAAACATAGGCGTGTCGGTGCTGACCTACGGCACGGCGCCGGGCGCCGATCTGCGCAACGAGCCGACCCTGTACGCCAGTGACGACGAGCTGTCGATACGCGACCCGGCGACCTACCGGGAGCAGGCGATCGAAGGGGCCGTGCTGGGGGCAAAACGCACGGTGGAGGAGGTTCGCGTGCTCGCCCGGACGGTGGCGGACCTGCCCGCGGCGACGCCGACGCTGGCGATGACGGACGGCTCGCTGGCGATGATCGGGCTAGCCGGAGCCGGCAACCAGGACTTCGTGCTGCGTGAGCTGGTCGACGAGGGGTACGGCCGTGAGATGGACCGCCTGGCGGAGCTATCCCGCGACCGGCCCCTGTGCCTGGCCGGGTACGTCAGCCTGCCCGGCAGCGCTGAGGTCGTTCGCGCCCTGCGGTTGATGTCATGCTCGTACGACGGCCTCGCCGCCGGATACCGGTGCGGCATACGCGGGCCGGGCCGCGAGCCTTGCGACGGCTGCGTCGGCGGACTGCTGGACCGCGACGTCTTCGCGCGGCTGCTGAATCCCGGACAGCGCTCGGCGCTCTTCTCGACCTCCTTCTCGGGCGTCGACCGGTACTACGCGGCCGAGGTGTCTTTCTTCTACGTGAACGTCGGCCGCGAGATCGCCCGCGTGGAGGTGCCGTCGTGGGTCGCGGAGGACGAGGCACGGCTGTCCCTCGCGCACAGCCTGGTGATCGACCAGTGCGGCCGGGGCCGGGGCTATCCGGTGGCGCTCATGGAGGCGCACGAGCAGGCGGTCGTCAGCGGCCCGGACCGCCGATTCTTCGTGCGGGCCGTCGAGGGCGCGCTGCACGCCCGCCGCCTGCCCGTCTACACCTCCGAAAAGGCGCACTCCAAGCGCCTCCGGATGATGTAGACACGGACGTCCGATTCAAGACTCCGCACAGCCCGACGTCAGTGCGCCCCTTAGCGGTTCGAGTTGGTCACCCATTCGTACCGTTGCTTGAGGGCGGTGAGTCGGTCATAGGCTAGACGCCTCTCTTTCTGTAGTCTGCCGACCACTATGAAGGGGGCTATGCCAGCCGAGCGCGCGAACTCCTTGACGGAGTCGGCCGTGAAGTAGCCGTCACTGCAGAAGTCGCTCCAACTCTTTGGATCGATCAGGAAGTCCCTTGCGAAACGGTTGGCCTCCGCTTCGATCTCCGCGACGTCCGGGTCGGCATCGAGGCCGTCGATGACGATCCGGCGCTGCGTTCGATGCTTGAGCAGGTGGCATGCCTCGTGGAAGAAGGTGAACCAGAAGATGTCGGCCCACTTGTTCCTTATGCTCATCTGGATCAGCGCTTTGCTGTCCGTAAGCCAGCGGGTTGCGCCAATGGCGCCGCTCTTGGGTAGCTCAGGTACCATGCAGAATGCTACGCCTGCCTTCGCGCACAGCTCTGACATCGCCGGTATGAACTCCGATTGCGACAAGGTGGTCATCGCCCTGATCCCGTAGAGGGCTTGTGTGAAGGCTTCCTGGTCGTAGTCGGCCGTGGACACCTGTTGGGCGTCAAGCTCGCCTTTGCGGAGCCAGACCGCCAGCGCTCCGGGAGAGACCTTTTGCTGGGCGGCCTCGGTAATTCGGAACCCTACGGCCTTCTGAAATGCCTGCGGCTCCGCTACGGCCATCTCCAGAAAGCTCATGAGCGCCTTCAGCCTGCTTGGTCTATCCCGGCCCGCCTGTATCCATCCCCTCTTGATCATGTCCCTGACAGGGTATTCGTCCAGCCATTGCACATTGGCCGCGAGCATCTCTTGCTCCCGCTGTCTGGCCAGGGTCATCCGGTAGGTAGCCTCGAGGTTGGTCCAGAACTGAGCGTCGATCCCGAGCACCCTCCCCAGTCCTATCGCGGTCTCCGGCGTGATGGCCTTCTTTGCTCTGATGATCTCGTTTATGGCCTGGGCCGGCCTGCCGAGCCTTGCGGCAAGCTCCTTCTGGGTCATTCCACGAGCTTCCAGCTCCTCTTCCAGGATTTCGCCCGGGGGAATCGGCAGGTCCGAATATGCGCGCGGACTGCTAGTCGCCATAATGGTTGCTCACCTCCTTCACTATAACTCGCTCCTCTGTGTCTCCCTTGGCCACTATGAGCCGCCATTTGCCCGTTAGATAGATGGACAGTTCTCCTTTCTTCGATCCCTTCAGAGGAAGCATGCGCATCGACCGGATGCGGTAGGCTTGTTGGAAGTCCCTGGCCGCGTACAGCTCGTTGATGCGGGTGATGTACTTCCGTCCAACAGCCTCGCCCCACCGCCGTGCCGCTCGGCCGGACCCTTCATAGCAACGCCGAAGCTGGTTGGTGTTGAAGATCACTTCCACTATTCACTCTATGGGTGATTATGCCTGGGGGGGCGCAGGGGTTGTCAACGATGATGCGCATGGCGGAAGCTCCCCAAATCCCCCACCTCCGTCATTCCCGCGAAGAGCCTGCCCTCGCGTAGGCGGGGGCGGGAATCCATCCCCGACAGGGTGCGCCACTATGACACCGGAAGCAGTCTGTCACGCCGGCCGTCCCAATCAGGTGGGGAATCCAGGGCTCATCGGGCCGTTGTGGGCAAACAGGGTGTTTGATATACTTGGCGCCGATTCGCCCGCCCGTATTTCATAGCCCGGCCGCTGGGCATCTTCGGGCGGGTGGTTCCGTCTTCGGGCGCCACAGGCTTTCGAGACGATCGGTAAGGCAAGAATGAAGAGAAAGGAGTGGGCCATTGAAATGGATTGACTATGCCCGGCCCGAAACGCTCGACGAGGCCGTGGGTCTGCTGGCCGAGCACGGCGACGGTACCCGAGTCCTGGCCGGCGGCACCGACCTGCTGGTCCATCTCAGGGCGGGCGCCCTGACCCCGGACCTGGTCTTGGACGGCAAGGGGATCGCCGAGCTCGACGAGCTAAGCTACAGCCCGGACTGCGGGCTGACGATGGGCGCGGCCGTCCCGTGCTACAGGGTCTATCAGGACGAGGAGATCGCGGCCGCCTACCCCGGCCTGATCGACGCGGCGTCCCTAATCGGGGGCACGCAGATCCAGGGTAGAGCGTCCTTCGGCGGTAACCTTTGCAACGCGGTGCCCAGCGCCGACTCCATTCCGGCGATGATCGCGCACAGCGGAACGTGCACGATTGCGGGCCCGAACGGGACCCGCGAGGTCGCGGTGGAGGACTTCTGCACCGCGCCCAGGCGGAACGTGCTGGCGGCCAACGAGCTGCTGGTCTCGATCCACTTCCCGGCGCCTCAGGCCGGCTTCGGAGCGCGTTACATCAGGTTCATCCCGCGAAACGAGATGGACATCGCGGTGGCAGGCGCGGGCGTTTCCGTGCAGCTGAACAACGGCACGGTGAGCTCGGCCAGGGTCAGCCTTGCCGCGGTGGCGCCGACACCCCTGCTGGTCGCCGAAGCGGCCGCGGCCCTGGAGGGCAACGAGCCTTCGGCGGAGAACATCCAAGCGGCGGCAGAGGCGGCCCGCGAGGCCGCGAAACCGATCACCGACATGCGCGGCACCGTCGAGTTCCGGAAGCAGCTCTGCGAGGTGCTGACCCGGCGCGCGCTGACGACCGCAGTCGAGAGAGCGAAGGAGACCCAGTAGATGCCCACCAAGACTCACGTTCAGACCCGAATAAACGGCGAAGACGTCGAATTCCTCTGCGAGCCGCGCCAGAGCCTCCTCGAGTGCCTCAGGGACGTCATCGGACTGACCGGCGCCAAGGAAGGCTGTAACGACGGCAACTGCGGCGCGTGCACTGTGAACATGGACGGCCGCATCGTCGACTCCTGCCTGGTGCTGGGCGTAGAGGCCCAGGGCAGCGAGATACTGACCATCGAGGGCGTTGCGACGCCGGCTGCCCTGCACCCCATACAGACCGCGTTCCTGGAGAACGCGGCGCTGCAGTGCGGCATATGCACTCCGGGATTCATCGTCGCGTCGAAGGCCCTGCTCGAAGCGGAGCCCAACCCGTCGGAGCACAGGATCCGCGAGTGGCTCGCCGGCAACCTGTGCCGATGTACGGGCTACGACAAGATAGTCCGCGCGGTGATGGACGCCGCCGGAAAGATGTAGGAGGTGGCGACATGACGACAACCTACGAGCGAAACGTCGTTCTCTCGAGCAAGACCTTCGACGTGGTCGGCACCCGGCCCGTGCGCCACGACGGCCACGAGAAGGTGACCGGCAAGGCGCAGTACGGGGCCGACTTCACGACCACCAAGCTGCTCTACGGCAAGGTGCTGCGCAGCCCGCACGCTCACGCCCGGATCAAGTCGATCGACACGAGCAAGGCGGATGCGCTCCCCGGCGTCATGGCGACCGTGACGGCGGCGGACCTGCCCACGGGCAACCCCGGAGACATCTTCCACAACAGCACGCTGGGGGACTCGAATCTCCAGCGCGAGCGTGACGCCATCCTCGCCAGGGAGAAGGCGCTCTACAAAGGCCATCCGGTGGCCGGCGTGGCGGCGGCCAATCCCCACGTCGCCGAGGAGGCGCTCGGGCTGATCGAGGTCGACTACGAGGTGCTGCCCGCGGTCTCCACCGCCCCGGAGGGCATGGCCGAGGGCGCGCCCGTGCTGCTCGACTACCTGGAACCCGAGGACACGCCCGACTTCTTTGACCCGGACGAGTTTACCGACAACCCGACGAACGTGACCCTTCACGTCCAGTACAAGAACGGCGACCTGGAGAAAGGCTTCGCCGGGGCGGACGTCATAGTCGAGCGGGAGTTCGACACGGCCACCGTCCACCAGGGCTACATCGAGCCCCACGTCTGCACCGTCAACTGGGGCAAGGACGGCCGGGTGTACATCTGGAACAGCACGCAGGCGCCATTCGAGGTGCGCGACTGCACGGCGGCCATCCTCGGAGTGCCGCTGTCGATGGTCAAGCTGACGCCGCTGGAGATCGGCGGCGGCTTCGGCGGCAAGTGGCAGCCCTACGGGGAGCCGATCGCCGCGCTGCTGTCGCAAAAGACCGATCACGCGGTGAAGATCGTGATGAGCCGGACCGAGGAGTTCGAGGCCACCGGCCCGACGCCGGGCTCGCACATGCGGGTCAAGATCGGCTCGACGAAGGACGGCAAGATCGTCGCGGCGGAAGCCTTCGTCGCGTTCGAGTCCGGCGCGTGGCCCGGATCGCCCATCGAGCCCGGCTGCATGTGCGTCTTCGCCGTCTACGACATCCCGAACGTACTGGTCGACGGCTACGACGTCGTCGTCAACAAGCCGAAGTCGGCCGCGTACAGGGCGCCCGGCTCCACGCACGTCGCGTTCGCGACCGAGTCGGTCGTGAGCGAGCTGGCCGAAAAGCTGGGCATCGACCCCATGGAGCTTCGACTGATGAACGCGTCGAAGGAGGGTACCCGCCGGGCCGACGGCCCGCGGTTCGCCCGCATCGGCTGCGTCGAGGTCCTCGAGGCGATGCGAGACCATCCGCACTACAACGCGCCGCTCGAAGGTCCCAACCAGGGCAGGGGCGTCGGCGTGGGCTTCTGGTTCAACGCCGGTATGCCGTCCAGCTGCTCCATCTCGGTGAACTCCGACGGGACGATCAGCCTCGTGGAGGGCTCCACCGACATCGGCGGCTCCCGGACGTCTATCGCCATGCAGGCGGCAGAGGTCCTGGGAATCGCGGCCGAGGACGTGCACCCGGCGACCGCGGATACCGATTCCGTGGGTTATACCGCGGGCACGGGCGGAAGCCGCGTCACGTTTGCCACCGGCTGGGCGGCCCACGAGGCGGCCCAGGAGGTCAAGAGCAAGATGCTCGACCGGGCGGCGATGATCTGGGACGTCGACCGCGACTCGCTCCAGATGGAGGAGGGCGTGCTCAGCTCGAAGACCGACCCCGAGTTGAACATGACCTTCAAGGAGCTGTGCGCGCAGATGGAGGCCACGGGCGGCCCGATCATGGGCTCTGGTACCGTCGACCCCAAGGGCGAGGGCGGCTCCTTCGCGGGCAACATCGTCGACGTGGAGGTCGACCCCGAGACCGGCAAGGTGACCATCCTCCGGTTCACCGTCGTCCAGGACGCAGGCAAGGCGATCCACCCCAGCTACGTCGAGGGCCAGATGCAGGGCGGTAGCGCCCAAGGCATCGGGTGGGCGCTCAACGAAGAGTACTTCATGGACGACGCCGGCAGGATGACCAACACCTCGCTTCTGGACTACCGGATGCCGGTCGCGCTCGACCTTCCGATGATCGACACGGTGATCGTGGAGGTCGCCAACCCCGGCCACCCGTTCGGCGTCAGGGGAGTCGGAGAGGCCAACATCGTGCCGCCGCCCGCCGCGATCGCGGACGCCATCTACGCGGCCACCGGCGCGCGCATGAACAGGCTGCCGATGAATCCGGGCGCGGTTCACGAAGCCGCCCAGGGGTAGGCGAAGTAGGCTCATGGCAACGGTCTTCATCCCATCGTTGATGCGAAAGCTGACGGGCGACCGGGAGACTGTCGTCGTGTCCGGCTCGACCGTTCGGGAGGTCATCAACAACCTGGAGGCCGAGTATCCGGGGATGAAGGACCAGCTTGTGGATAAGTTCAGGCTCAAGGGGAACATCTCGGTCGCGGTTGACGGCGAGGTGACTCCCCTGGGCGTTCTGGAGAAAGTCGGCGAGAACAGCGAGGTCCACTTCCTGCCCGCCATCGGCGGCGGCTAGCGGGAGGGCTGGACTACAGCGATTCGACGTGGCGGCGGCGCGGGGAACCCGCGCCGCCGCTCGCGTTCTCAGGACTTTCGCAACGGAGACCGTCGCAGAACCGTAATTCGCGCGAACAGAAACCCTTGCACGACCGTCATTCCCGTCAAGAGAGACCGTCACGCAGCCGTCATTCCCGCGCAGAGCCTGCCCTCGTGAAGACGGGGGCGGGAACCCAGGGGCGGGGCTTCCCGTCGAACCACAACACCGCTAGAGGTGCCAAGTGCTTGACGACAAGTTCAAAGGCGTAATCGTCCCCATCGTCACGCCGCTGACGCCGGATGAGAAGGTCGACGTTCCGTCGCTGCGGCGCCTCGTCGACTATATGATCGACGGCGGCGTCCACGGCATCTGGGCCGCCGGGACGACCGGCGAGTTCGCCGCGCTGACGGACGACCAGCGGCTGGTGTGCATCGAGACGGCCGCCGACCAGGCCGCCGGGCGCGTGCCGGTGATCGCCAACGTGTCTGCCGCGGCGACGAAGCTCACGGTGGACCTCGCGCTGTCGGTGCGGGAGATGGGGCTCGACGGCATCGCCGCCACGCCGCCGTACTACTACCCCTGCGGCCAGGACGAGATCGCGGACCACTTCCGCCGTATCTCCGAACGCGTCGGGACGCCGCTGTGGGCGTACAACATCCCGCCCACGGTCAAGACCGCCATCGAGCCCGGCGTGCTCGCGGCGCTGGGCGCCCAGGGACACGTTGTCGGCACCAAGGACAGCTCCGGCTCCGGCGAGCCGCTGGCCGAGCTCAACGCGCTGTGCCGGCAGGGCGGCGTCGAGATGTACCGCTTCCTCGGCTCCGTCTACCGCATCACGACGACGAACGGCGTCGGCGTGCACGGCGTCATACCGGGCATCGGCAACCTCGTGCCGTCCATCGCGGCCCGGGCGTGGGAGGCGGGCGTCAGTGGAGACGAAGAGGCGGCGGAGAAAAACCTGGCCGGGCTCATGTCCGCGACGCGGGTGATCCGTCTCGCGGCCGGCGGCGGCGCCAACTCCTCGGCGATGGCGGGCCTCAAGTCGGCGCTCAAGTTCCTCGGCGTCATAGACCACGACGCAATGACCGCCCCGCTCAGAGGCCTCACCCCGGACGAAAAGCAGCTAATCCCGCCCATCCTCGCTGAGCTAGGGCTGACTGCCTGAGGTTTCACAGGCGCCGCACGCACGTCGGGGATGCCCAACGTCGTCGTCAGTCGATTGGAACGTTATCGCCAACCGCAGCGGTATATAATCGCCCTGTTCGCTTGGAGAACCTCATGTACGAGCTTGCCTTTCAGAAATTCACGCTGTCGAACGGCCTGCAGGTCGTGCTCCACGAGGACCACGCGCTGCCGACCGTCGGAGTCAACCTCTGGTACCACGGACGAACGGCTATTCTTCGACTGCATAGTCTAGGTGCAGTCGCCACCATCAAGAGGTTCTGGGACTGATGCGCTGGACCAACTGGGCGTTCTGGTCAATAGTCTCCATCGTCGCCGTCGTGTCCTGCTCACAAGGGCAGTCGACGGCTGGCGACGGCGTAGTCACCCCGCTGGAGGAGGTCACACCCACGCCCGCGGTCCAGGTCACCGTCCAGTTCATCGGTGCGGAGACGCTATCTGACGAGCGGCGGTCGACACTTGCTGAGATGGTTGAGCGTATACAGGGCGGAGTCGTGCAGGTTGTCTCGGGCAGCGGGAGCGGCTCCGGGTTCGTCGTCAGCCCCGATGGGCTTGTTGTCACTAACAACCACGTCGTGAACGGCGAACGGAACGTAACTGTCTGGACTACCGATGGGCGGCGTCATACCGGCGATGTAGTAGACCGGAGTCCAGACGCCGACCTTGCGCTGGTGCAGCTCCAGGGTTCGGGGCTTCACGATTACCTGGAGCTTGGCAATACGTCCACGGTACGGATCGGAGACGAGGTGCTGGCGTTGGGCTTCCCGCTCGCGGCCAAGATCGGGGCCAATCTGACCGTGACGCGCGGGATAGTATCGTCGATCAGGACGCGGAACGGTGTCGACGTGTTCCAGACCGACGCGGCGATCAACCCCGGTAACAGCGGCGGCCCGCTGGTCGGTATAGACGGTCGGGTGATCGGCGTCAATACGTCCAGGGTCGAACAGACAGATAGCGGCAGACCGGTGACCAACGTCGGCTTCGCGGTTTCGGCGGGGGAGCTCGAGTCGAGGCTGCCCGTGCTGGCCCAGCGGCAACCCGCCGGCACGCCGACGAATACGCCCACTCCCACGATCACCCCTACTCCGTCCAACACGCCGACCATCACTCCCACGCCGACGATTACACCGACTCCGACCATCACGCCCACTCCCACGGCGACCTTGACTCCGACACCCACGTTCACGCCGCTTCCGACCAATACACCGACCCCAACGCGGACGCCCACGCCTACACCGACGCCGTTACCAAAATTCACATCCGTAGTCAGCGGCGAGAGCCATGTCTGCGGACTTCGAGCAGACGGGACAGTCGTGTGCCGAGGGGACTACCAACATGGGCAACTCAATGTACCTAAAGATACCCGGTTCAAGCTCATCTACGGCGGCTACAACCACACTTGCGGAGTCCGCACCAGTGACGGTGAGCTTATCTGCTGGGGACGCGTACACTACGAGTGCGGACTCCGTAGTGACGGTGTTGCCATGTGCTGGCCTGACAGGTTCAGGGAACCTCCTGAACATGAGAGGTTCGTATCTCTAGCCGTGGGCCGCAGCAGAATTGGAGCCTCGTTTGCATGTGGCCTACGAGATGACGGATACGTGGTCTGTTGGGGAAGCGCTCCGTCAGGCACTCCACGAGATGGCGGATACATCGCTGTGAGCACAGGAGTTAACCATGATCAGGAGCGTTACGTCCATTGGCAGGTCGCCTGTGCTCTGCGCGAAGACGGGACGGTCAACTGCTGGGGCAGCAACCGATATAAGCAGCTAGAGCCGCCGAAAGATGAACGTTTCAGGGCCATAAGCGCCGCCGGCTCGCACGTCTGCGGCCTCCGGCTCGACGATCAGGTCGTCTGTTGGGGGAACAACGAGGAAGGGCAGGCGTCGCCGCCAGAGGGCTACTTCCTCTCGATAAGCTCAGGTTACAGACACACCTGCGGCGTGCGTGAGGACGGGGTCATAGTCTGCTGGGGTTCCAACCACGCGGGCCAGTCTTCACCGCCGATGCGGTAGGAAGGGAGCAGGGGTGTATCCAATGGATTACGGACTGACAGAGTTCATCGAAGGCCACACGGTGACGCTTCACAGGATTGATTGCGGCAGCTATAGGGGAACGGCGGACAAGAACCAGCGGGGTCCGTATCGCAACATCGAAGACGCCCGAAATGCCGGGCGAGATCACGCAGATAGGCCGTGCATCCTGATATGCCGACGCTGTAGGTCAAGCCTGCCCCATCCGTATCGCGATTGGCGTTGTTTGTGTTGGCCAGGAGCATGACCGTACTGAGGTTCGCCGACAAGGCGTGTGGGCCCGTTGTCGTATAATCGCCGTAATCTCCTGGAGAACCTGATGTACGAGCTTGCCTTTCAGAAATTCACGCTGTCCAACGGCCTGCAGGTCGTGCTCCACGAGGACCACGCGCTGCCGACCGTCGGAGTCAACCTCTGGTACCACGTCGGGTCCAAGGACGAGGAGGCCGGACGGACCGGCTTCGCCCACCTGTTCGAGCACGTCATGTTCGAGGGGTCGAAGAACCACAACCGCCTCTTCTTCGAGCCCCTTCAGAAGATCGGCGCCGCCGTCAACGGGTCCACAAGCTCCGACAAGACCAACTACTGGGAGACCGTGCCGTCCAACCACCTGGAGCTGGCGCTTTGGCTGGAATCGGACAGGATGGGCTTCCTGCTGGACGCGCTCGACCAGAAGCGGTTCGACGTCCAGCGCGACGTGGTGAAGAACGAGAGGCGCCAGAGCTACGAGAACCGGCCGTACGGCATGGCGTACCTGCTTCTGCAGCCGGCGCTATACCCGCCGCCACACCCCTATAGCTGGCCGGTCATCGGATCGCAGGAGGACCTCGACGCTGCCCACCTCGACGACGTCAAGGCCTTCTTCAGACGCTTCTACTCGCCGTCCAACGCCAGCCTGACCCTCGCCGGCGACTTCGACGGCGACAAGGCCCGCAAGCTGGTCGAGCGGTACTTCGGCGACATCGAGCCGGCTCCGGCGGTCGGACGGATCGGACGCATGGACTCGACGCTCACGGGAGAGGTCCGGCTAGACCTGCGCGACAGGGTACAGCTACCCAGGCTGTACCTGGTCTGGCCCGCCCCGCCGATGTTCGGTCCCGACGAGGCGCCCCTCGACGTGCTGGCCGCCATCCTGGGCGAGGGCAAAAGCTCGAGGCTCCACAGGGCCCTCGTGTACGAGAGGCAGATCGCCCGGGACGTCAGCGTGGGCAGCGAAGGGCAGGAGATCGCGGGCGAGTTCGACGTGATGGTTACCGCCAACCCCGGCCACTCCCTGGAGGAGATCCAGGACGTGGTCGAGGAGGAGCTCGACCGGGTACGGAAGGAGCCCCCCGCGGAACGCGAGGTCCAGCGCATCATCAACCTGATCGAGAGCCATCACGTCAGGCAGCTTCAGCACGTCGGTGGCTTCGGCGGCAGGGCTGACCAGTTCAACCACTACAACGTCTTCGCCGGAGACCCGGGCGCGTTGAACAGGGCCCTCGACCGGTACCGCGCCGTCACGCCGGACGACGTACTCAGGGTGGCCGGCCAGGCTCTCGGACCGAACCGGGTGCGCATGGCCGTCCTTCCGCAGGACGCCGCGACGGCGTCGAAGAGCGTAGTGGACAGGGCGTCCACTCCGGCTCCCCAGGCGGAGAGGGGATTCTCGCCCCCGACTCCTGCGCGCCACACTCTGTCGAACGGCCTGGACATCCTGTTCGTGGAGAAGCGGGGCCTGCCGCTGGTCAGCGCCGCGCTGGTCGTCAGGGCCGGTGGGGCCGGCGACCCCGAGCGTGCGCCGGGCACGGCCCAGATCACCGCCGCGATGCTGGCCGAAGGCACGGCCTCGCTTACCAGCGTGCAGATCGCTGACGAGATGGAGTTCATGGGCTCGAGCCTCTCCAGCTCGGCCAGCCGGGAGCACGCTATCGTCGGCGCCCAGACCCTGACCGCGCACTGGCCGCGCGCCCTCGAGATCGTCGCGGACGCGGTGCGGGCCCCGACGTTCCCGGACCGGGAGCTGGACCGGGTGCGCAACGAGCGGCTGGCCGATCTCAGGCGGATCGGCGACAACGCGGCCGGGGTGGCCGAGCGCGCGGCCCGCGGGCTGGTGTACGGCCCCGACACCCCCTTCGGCCATCCGCTGAGCGGCACCATCGGGTCGATAGAGGCGCTGGACCGGGACGCACTGGTCGCCCACCATGCCGGCAGCTACGTGCCCGACGGCTCGACGCTCGTAGTCGTGGGCGACACGACCGAAGACGAGGTCGTATCGCGGGCCGAGTCGCTGTTCGGGGACTGGACCGGCAAGGCGCCGGACGCTCCCGCGTGGGCGGCGGCTGACGGGCTCGACGGGACGACCATCTTCATCGCCGACAGGCCCGGCGCGCCGCAGTCGGTGGTCCGGGCGGGACACCTCACCGTACCGCGCAGCCACCCGGACTACTACGGGCTGACCCTGGTCAACTATGCCTTCGGGGCTCACCCGTCCGCGCGCCTCTTCATGAACCTGAGGCAGGACAAGGGGTACAGCTACGGGTACTATTCGTCGCTCGACTGGGGCAGCCAGGTCTCCGCGGTTTTGGCCGGCGGAGCCGTAGAGACGTCGGTGACCAAAGAGTCGGTGATCGAGACCCTCAAGGAGTTCTCCGACGTTCGCGGCGACAGGCCGGTGACCCAGGAGGAGTACGATGACTCGCGGGACGGCATATCCCGGGGCTTCCCGGCGCAGTTCGAGACGCACGGCCAGATCATGACGCGGCTCGTGCAGGTGGCACTCTTCCGGCTGCCCGACGACTACTACGTCGACTTCCTCGGGAACATCGCCGCGGTCGGGCTGGAGCAGCTCCGCGAGATTGCGTCCAGGCGCGTAGACGACAAGCGCCTAGCGGTCCTCGTCGTGGGCGACCGGGGGGCCATCGAGCCGGGCCTGCGGGAGCTCGGGCTGCCCATCGTCCCGGTCGACTTCGATGGCCGGCGGGTGGAATAGCACCGGGTCGCCAGCAGGTACCGGGGGACGCATTGGGTAACCGCTTCGAAGGCAAGGTCGCCGTGGTCACGGACGTGACCGGTCCGGTCGCGTCGGCCGTCGCCGAGTTGCTGAGCGGGGAGGGTGCCTCGCTGGTCGTCAATAGCGTCGAGCCGGAGGCCGGGAACTCGACATCGGAAGTCGTCGCGACGGGGTACGACGTCTCTGACATGGCGGGCGCCGAGGCGCTGATCGCGGCCGCGTTCGATGCCTACGGGTGGCTGGACGTGCTCGTGAACAGCGCAGGGCTCCGAGTCGACGCGCCGGTGCACCTGATGGAGCCCGGCGACTTCGACCGCGTCGTTTCGGCCAACGTCAAGGCGGTCTTCGCTCCCACGAAGTTCGCGGCGGTCCGCTTTCGCCAGCAGAGAAGCGGCCGCATCGTCAACCTCACGTCCGACGCCGGTCTCGGGGTACCGGGAGCGTCGGCCTTCTCCGCGGCGTCGGAGGCGGTCGTCGGGATGACCCGGACAGTCGCCCGCGACCTGGGCAAGTACGGCGTCACCTGCAACGCCCTCTGTGTGGGCGACAGGCCGGAGGGCGCGGCCGCCCTGGCGGCGCTCCTGTGCACCGACCGGCTGCCGCACGTCAACGGCTACACCTTCGGGGCCCACGACGGCTCCCTCGTCGTCTACGCCAACCCGGCCATCGAACGCGGCATCCACAAGTGGGGGCCGATGACGCTGGACGATATCGACGCGCACGGCCCAGGTCTCCTGGAGGCGCGTTGAGCATGGGCGGCAGGCTCAGAGGCCGAGTGGCCATAGTGACGGGCGCGGGCCGGGGCATCGGCCGCAGCGTGGCGATGCTGCTTGCCCACGAGGGCGCCGCCGTGGTGGTGAACGACCTGGGCGGCTCGGTCGACGGCGCCGGCTCGTCCCACGGCCCGGCCGCCGACGTTGTCGCGGAGATTCGCGCGGCGGGCGGCAACGCCGTCGCCAGCTTCGACTCGGTGGCGGACTTCGACTCCGCAGGGGCGATAGCCCGCGCCGCCGTCGAGAAGTATGGCCGCGTCGACGTCCTGTGCAACGCGGCGGGCATCCTGCGCGACCGCATGGTCTTCAACATGACCGAAGAGGAGTGGGACGCCGTGCTGCGCGTCCACCTGTACGGCTCCTTCAACATGGTCAGGCATTGCGTTCCCCACATGATCGAGCAGCGGTACGGACGCATCGCCCTGTTCTCGTCGGTGTCCGGGCTCGGGTCCGCCGGCCAGACGAACTACACGTCGGCCAAGGAGGGCATCGTCGGCTTCGCCCGCTCGCTGGCGAAGGAACTCGCGTCGTGGGACATAGCGATCAACACCATATACCCCGGCGCCAATACGAGGATGATGGCGACCGTGCCCGACAGCGTGCGCCACGGGTCGGGCGGGGGAGCGGCGGAGATCGTCGGATCGCTCGAGCCTGAGGAGGCGCTGGCCCCCGAGAACAACGCGGCCAAGATCGTGTACCTCTGCACCGAGGCCGGAGGGGCGTTCACCGGCCGGGTCGTCGCCACGAACGGCTGGGCGATGTCCCTGTACTCCACGCGCCGCGTGTCCAAGAGCGTCCACACCAACGGCGAGTGGACCCTCGACAAGCTCGAGCAGCTCGTCCCCGCATCCCTCGCCGCCGGCCTCACCAATCCGGCCCCGTCGGAGCCGCCGCGGACGTAACTTCGCGCCGCCGCATCCCACGGCCCGCGGCGTCCCGAGCAGCTGTCCAGGGTTCGGAACACACAACCTGATCACCCCGGGTAGCGCTTGGGCTTTGACCGGCACACAACCCGTTCACCCCGAGTAGCGCCGGTGCCTCGACCGGCCCGTATCGAGGGGCGCACGCAACCTTGCCGCCAATACCGCTGTCGGCCCCGCCCAAGGACCGAATCGTGCCGACCCTTCGATACACCCCGACGAAGCGTCGGGGCACTCAGGGTGAGCGGCGCGCGTGGCTTCGGCCCCACCCCAAGACAGAGACTCCAACCGATGCGCGCCGACTAACGAGCAACGGTCCGCCACCCCAGAACTGAACAGCTACTCATGCGAATGGCAAATTGACGCTAACTGGGCCCCGCGCTACCATGAGGCTGGAGGCAACGGTAGATGCCGCACTTCGTCCATCCGTGGGAGCTGCTGATAGTCTTGGCCATCGTCGTGGTCATCTTCGGCGTAGGCCGGCTGCCCGAAGTCGGCGGCGCCGTGGGCAAGGCGATACGTGAGTTCAAGTCGTCCGTCACCGGCGACTCGGACAAGGACGAGGCGGAATCCGAAGACGGCACCAAGACCAAGGAGTGACGCCTAGCAGGGCAGAACGCGACGCGCCTCAGACCAATGATCGCGACCCGTAGGTGGCCGCCTTTGGCATGGAGGGCGAAACTGCTGCATATCGTTCGGCGCACGGGTGGTGTTTGGCTGCTGTGCCTAATATCCGTAGGTCTGCTGTCGGCTTGCGGTAACAGCACTTCGCCCGTCGGTACCACGCCGCCGGATGACACGTCGTTGGCCAGACTGCGCGACTCGCCAACGCCGGCGCCGACCGGAATTCCGACGCCTACGGCCATGCCGTCGCCTACTGCTCCGCCCACGGCCACGCCGTCGCCGATCCCCACGGCCACACCGTCGCCTACTCCCACGGCCACACCGTCATCGACCCCCACGGCCACGCAGTCACCGACCCCCACGGCTACGCAGTCACCGACGCCCACTGCCACGCAGTCACCGACGCCCACCGCTACGCCATCGCCGACGCCCACCGCTACGCCATCGCCGACGCCCACCGCCACGCCATCGCCGACGCCCACCGCCACGCCATCGCCTACCCCCACGGCCACTCCGTCACCGACGCCCACGGCCACTCCGTCGCCTACCCCCACGGCCACGCCGTGGCCGACCTACGTGGACACGACAACGACTGCGTGGCCCCCCCTGCCGCCTGTTCGGCCAGACTTTGCGGCCGCAAAGAGATCCCTGGATGCAACGTACGACAGGTGGGTTCGGGGATACATCGACGAAGTGCGGTCGAGCATGCCGGAGCTTGCGATGAAGATCGCCAGCCTGCCGTGGATAGAAGATGGAATTCAGGGACTGATTGAGGTGCGCGCCGTTCAAGGGCTGACTTCCTTGGCGGATACGGGCTACACGGCAAGGCTAATCGATGAGTCATGGGTTGTCGAAGGCAGGAACCATGCAGCCCTGGAGGCTCTCAATTTCCTCAAGTCCGAACACCCTGAGACTCTAAGTGAGGTCATGTCTCATCCCACCATCAGCGACGGTATCACCGATCAGGAAGCCAAGGTCCTCGCCACGCTAGGCACCGCTGCCGACCCTGTTGCGGAATTTCTTGACGACCATGACCTGTTGGACAAGCTCCTGGATCCTGAGCAGGTTACCCTGGAGGAACGGACAATCACCCTGCCTCTGGCGGGGGAGACGGAGTTGACCATCATCCGGACCCGTCCCGGGGTCGATCGCACTATGGACCTTATCGAGCATTCCGTACGCAGCATCGAGGAGTTCATGGGACTCCCCTTCCCACGACGCCAGGTGATCTACTTGTTCGTCGCGGCCCCCGGAGGAGGGAAGAACCATAGCACCCATGTGCAGATCAGAGGGGACGAGCAAGTCAGGAGCAGCGAGAGAGTGCGGGCGGGTGCGATGCTGAGCGTGCTCGCCCACGAGACAAGCCACCATTACTGGCGGGGCTATCCCAGATGGATTACTGAGGGCGCATCTGTATTCATGGACATCGTTGTCGCAGACAGGCTTCACGATCCCATTGAAACGGTCTTGCTAGAGCAGTTCGCGCCCTGCCAATTGGTTCAGACCATTGCTGAATTTGAAGATCTGGAGCCCGACCGAAGCTCATTCCGGTATTACAACTGCCTTTACACGTTCGCGCCGCGTCTCCTTCATGACCTGTACCACAACATGGATGACACGACTTTTCGCCTCGCCTTTCGGCGCCTGTTCCTTCACACCGTGTATAACGTCCCCAACGAGTGCCCCGATGCTGCTGTCAGGGTGACGATATGCCACGTGAGGGAGGCCTTCAAGGCCTACGTCCCTGAAGAAGCAGGGTCCGCAGTCGAGGACGTGATAACCCGCTGGTATGGCCTCGACCTCCCGGATGCCAGCATACGCGGAGTAGTCACCGGGCCGGACGGCCGGTCGCCGGGAAGGACATCATTGATGTTCAGTCATCGAGTACGGGGCCGCTTCAACGTCGATGTCGCACCGGACGGGGCTTACGAAGTGGTGGTACGGTCCGGGTCATACGTCGTGCAGATTAGGGTAGCTGTCGGTTCCGAATGGTTCTTCGTGGGGTGGTACGACGGCAAGGGCAGCATAACTACCGACCCGAGCCAAGCATTCCGGGTAGTCGTAGAGGGCGCGGCCGTCGAAGGGGTAGACATCATGCTCCCGACGGATGCCGAGGGTCTGCTGTGTCCGTCCGGGTCGCGGCGATCACTCACCACTGGAAGCTGTTTGGCGTGGCAATGATCTGACGGGAAACGAGAAACCCGACGGCAACGAGTCAGCTGTGACTCCCCGGTTCTAGTTGCTGCGCGGCTCGGCGACGGCCGCGGGCTCCGAGCTTCGCCAGCCAGATGCCCGCCTCGTACATTACGATCACCGGAAGCGCCACCAGCGCCTGGTTCACCGGATCGATGGTCGGCGTGATCATCGCGCCCAGGACGAACGCGACGACTATGGCGAACCGCCGGTTCTTCGCCAGCATCGACGGCGTGACGACACCGATCCTGGCCAGGAAGAACATGACCACCGGCGTCTCGAAGATCAGGCCCATCCAGAAGAGCAGCGTCATCATCAGGTTGGCGTAGCTGCCGATGCTGATCAGCGGCTCGGCTACGTCGCCGCTGAAGCCCAACAGGAACCGCACCGCCGGCGGGAAGAGCACGCGGTAGCCGAAGGCCGCGCCCGCGATGAAGACGAGCACGCTGACCGGGAGCAGGGTGTACAGGTAGCGGCGCTCGCCTCGAGTCAACCCGGGCGCCACGAACATGACGATCTGGAACAGCGTGAACGGGAGCGAGACGACGAACCCGGACACCAGCGAGACCTTGAACGCGATTCCGATGAACTCGGTCAGCTCCGTGTATATCGGCTTCTGGTTCGGGATGCCGGCGAATCCTTCCGCCGGCTCCATGAGGAACCTGAGTATCTCCTGGTGGAAGGCGAATGCGGCCGCGGTGGCGATCGCCAGGAAGAGGACGGAGTAGACCAGGCGGCGCCGCAGCTCGTTCAGGTGCTGCCTGAACGAGACTTTCCCGTCGTTCACGCCGAGTCCTCGGCTTCCGCGTCGCCGCGTTTCTCAGACGATGTCTGGGCGGACCTCTTGAAGGCGACCGGCCCGCCCGACTCCGGCTTCGGCTCGCTCTCGGGCCCCTCGGACTCCTCCGCGGACGGCTCGGCCGCGGTCTCTGCAGCGCCGGCGTAGGGACGGGGTCCGCCGCGCCGGTGCACTATCGGACGCTCGACCGGCTCCTCGTCCAGCGAAATCTCGGGCAGGCCGTCGGCGAGCCGCCTGAGCTCTCCGGTCACCTTGCCGAGCGTCCGCGCCGCGGTGAGCATCCTGTCCGGACCCAGCACGATGAACGCGACCAGCAGCACGACGAGGATCTCGAGCGGCCCCATACCGACGAAGGTCATCGGACCGCCTCCGCGACCCCCAGGGGGCACTCGACGCAGTCCGCGGGCGGGGTCCAGCCGGGATCGAGCTCGGCCTCCGCGCCCATGCCCGCGAGCAGAGTCAGCGTGTCGCAGAGGGGCAGACCGACGACGTTCAGGTAGCAGCCGTTCACCGATTCAGCGGGGGCGAAGACGGGGTCCTGCACGGCGTAGCCGCCGGCCTTGTCGAAGGGGCTCCCGGTGTCGACGTACGCCGAGACCTCGTCGTCGGCGTACCCACGCATCAGCACCTCCGTGGCCCTCCACGCCGATCGCGCGCCGCCGGAGCGGCCATCGACCACGGTTACGCCGGTTATGACGCGGTGGGCCCTGCCCCTGAGTCTTTGCAGCATCCTGGCGGCCTCGTCGCGGTCCCGGGGCTTGCCCATGACGTCGCCGTCCACGACGACCGCGGTGTCGGCCCCGATGACGAGGGCGCCGCCCGCCTGCCGCGACACCTCACGCGCCTTGGAAGCGGAGAGCCGGACGACGAACTCATCGGGGGTCTCGGAGTTTCGCCGCTCCTCCTCCTCCTCCGGGGCGACCGTCCGCACCGGCTCCCGGAACGCGGCCATCAGCGCGCGCCGGCGGGGCGACGCCGAGGCCAACACGAGACGCGCCCCGGTCTGAGCCGCGCTCATCGGCCCGCCCCCAAGGTCGCCACGCACTCGACGTGGTGGGTCTGCGGGAACATGTCGACCGGCTGGACGTCAATCACGTTCAGCCCGGCGGCGACGAGGATGTCGAGGTCGCGCGCGAGGCTGGCCGGGTCGCACGATACGTACACGGTTCGACGCGGCCTCCACGCCGCGACCGCTTCCAGCGCGGCCCGGTCGCACCCGACTCGCGGCGGGTCGAGTATGACCGCGTCGGGAGTCGAGCCGAGGTCGGCTATGACATCCTCGGTGCGGCCCTGCCTGTACTCGACGTTGTCCAGGTCGAGGGTATTGACGGCGGCGTCCTTGACGGCTGCCTCGGACTCCTCCACCGCGATCACACGCGCGACGTGCGGGGCCAGCAGCGCCGCGAAGGTCCCGACGCCCGCGTAGGCGTCGATCAGCGTCTCGCCGCCGTGGAGCTCCAGCCTGTGCCGAACGATCTCCGCCAGGCGCTCGGCCTGAGCGGTGTTGACCTGGAAGAACGACGGCGACGCGATGCGGAAGGTGCGGCCGAGCAGCTCTTCCGTGTAGTGCGTCTGCCCGGTCCGCAGCGGTATCTCCTCGCTGTGGAGCGTCGGCTGCACGAGCAGGTCGGACGTGTTGATCCCGTAGCGGACCGAGAGCTGGCTCGTCTCCTGGCTGCGGCCGTCCAGCTGGCTCAGCACGTCGTTGATGCCGTCCACCATGAGCATGCAGCGGTCGACGTCGACGAAACGGCGTGTGATCCGGTTGACGAATCCGAGCCTGCCGCTCCGGCGCACCGTGAACCGGCCGTGGTTGCGGTACCCGAACTGCTCGGGCGCCGGCTCCGGCGCGGCTACCGAGACGGCCCGCAGAGAGTCGTACGCCTCCATCTCGGCTCGAACGGCGTTTCGCTTCAAATCAAGCTGGTGGGGGTAGTCGATGTGCTGCCACTGGCAGCCGCTGCACGGCCCGAACCAGGGGCACGGCGGGGTGACGCGGTGTGGCGAGGGGTCGATGACCTCGGTCACGATGCCCGAGACGTGCCGCCGTCTCCTCCGGCGATAGCGCACGATCCGGGCGACGACCTTCTCACCCGGTATGCCGCCGAAGACGTTGATGCGCCCGTCCTCGAAGGGTGCCATCGTATCGCCGAGCGGCCCCATCTCCTCCAGGTTCAGGGTCCCCAGCTCCGGCTCTTCTGGCTCCTGCTCTCGCCCGTAGGGCCGTCTCTCAACGGTGGTCATGTCAAAGCTCAGGCTCAAATATAGCACAGGGTCTCCGGGGGCCCTGGATTCCTCACCTGATTGGGACGGCCGGCGTGACGGACTGCTTTCGGTGATGGTGGCGCACCTTGTCGGGGGTGGATTCCCGCGTTCGGAGACCCTTGCATAACCGTCATTCCCGCGCAGGCGGGAATCTAAGGGTGGGGCTCCGCAGCTACGAAATCGGCGCATCTCCGCCACGTCTGTCTCCCGCGAGGGGAGTTGCGCAAAGGTCTCCGTTCGCGGGAATGACGGAGGTGGGGGGTTTGCGGGGCCCCGGCGAATCGGGGGGCGGCATCGAATCTGATATGATTGTTGACCGGAGGTGACGATGGCCCCTGAGAGGCGGCTCCCTTCCTGGCTCAAGGCGAAAATGCCGGGCGGTCCCAACTACGTTGCGTTGAAGACGCTGATGCGCGACAACGAGCTCCACACGGTATGTGAGGAGGCGCACTGCCCCAACATCGGGGAGTGCTGGGAGCGCGGTACCGCGACCTTCATGATCCTGGGCGACATCTGTACGCGAGCCTGCGGCTACTGCGCGGTCACCACCGGCAAGCCGGTGGGACTGGACCTGGAGGAGCCGGCTCGGCTCGCCGAGACCGTGGAGCGGATGGGGCTGCAGTACGCCGTCATCACCTCGGTCAACCGCGACGACCTCCCGGACGGGGGCGCCTTCGTCTTCGCCCAATGCGTCCGCCAGGTGCGCAAGCGCGTTCCGGGCTGCAAGGTGGAGGCGCTGATACCGGACTTCGAGGGCAACTGGTCGGCGCTCGACACTGTCATGTCGGCGAGGCCCGACACGCTGAACCACAACATCGAGACGGTGCGCAGGATATTCGGCCGCGTCCGGCCCAAGGGCGACTACGACCAGTCGCTGGAGCTGCTCTCGCGCGCCAGGGCGCTCGATCCGGGCGCCGTTACGAAGTCGGGGATGATGGTCGGCCTGGGCGAGACCTGGGACGAGATACTCCGTACGATGAGCGACCTGCGGTCCGTCGACTGCGACCTGCTGACCATCGGACAGTACCTGAGGCCTTCGCGGAAGCACGTAGCGCTCGCCAGGTGGTACACCCCGGATGAGTTCGCCGAGCTCAAGCGCGAGGCGGAGGACCTGGGCTTTCAGCACGTCGCCTCGGGACCGCTGGTCCGCAGCTCGTACCACGCCGACGAACAGCACGCCACCGCGACCGCCGTCGCGGTCTGAACATCCGTCCCGGCCCCGGGGCTGGTGGGCCTGTGCGTGCGCCCCTCGATACGCGCCGCTGAAGCAGCGACGCTACTCGTGGTAAACGGGTCGCGCGCGGTGAGCCATTGAGCGCGACTGTACTCAGAGACCCGCGATCCGGGCCGTAGTCTCTAGCGGGGGAAGCCGTCGAGCACGCGGGCGGCGGCCTCGTAGTCGCGGCGCCCCGCGCGCAGTATGGGCGGCACCAGGTAGATCGACCTGAAGCCGGCGTCTACGAACGCGTGAAGCACGGCCAGCGCGATGTCGACGGCGTCCCGCCCTCGCTGGAGGTCGTCAGTCACCCAGTCCGGGACGTCGCCGAACACGAGGCCGCCCGGCGTAGTCACCTGGACGCCGCAGAATACGGGCGCGGTCAGCTCCTCGCCGTAGGCATCCGCGTAGCTGTCGAGGAACCGCCGCACGAGCGCCGGATCGAACACCGCCTGCATCAGGAAGTACTGGGCGCCGGCCTCGACCTTGCGGCGGGTGAGCCTGGTCTGCGCCTCCAGGCCCAGACCAAGGTCGATGGTGGCCCCCACGCAGAGCTCGGTCGGCGAGCGCAGCTTGCCGCCCTTGAAGTCACGTCCCCGGTTCATCGCGGCCGCCGCCTCGATCAGCCCGGTGGGCGTGAAGTCGTGGACCGACCTGACCGCGGACAGCTCGCGCTCGTTGAAGCGGTCGCCCATCACCACCAGGACGTTCTGCAGGCCGAGCAGCCCGGCGCCAAGCAGCATGCTCTCGACCGCCAGCTTGTTCATGTCCCGCGTGGCGATCGTGAACAGCACGTCTCTGCCGGTGTTCTGCTTGATCCAGTGGGCCGCGAACGCGGACGTCACGCGGACCGACTTGCCGGGGTTGTACGCGACCGAGATGAAGTCGGCCTCCAGGTCGCGGGCAGGCTCGAGCAGGGTAGGGTCGGGGCCTCGAGGCGGCGTGAAGTCGCACACGAAGAGGACCCGGTTCGGATCGAGGTTGCGCAGCTCGACGATGGTAGTCACTTTCGCATGGCACCTCGGCGTGTGGGCCGCCCCGCGAATGTGGGGGCGCGTGTCGTGGCAATGGGCGCCGGCCATCGCGTGCCGGCGCCCGTAGAGGCTGCCCGCCGAGTCCGTGGGAGAGGCGGCTGGCGGGCGGCCGAGTGTAGTACCGTGGCGACTACCGCCAGCCGAGCATGCCCCGCTTGGTCGGAATGAGGGAGACCCTGTGTCCGAGAGAGCACTTGAAGCGTTGCTCTCGGGCGTCGGGCCGCTTGCCCGACAGCGACGACTGCTCCATCACCTGATTGCAGAATGGGCAGCTCACCGCGTAGGCCACCCGATTGCGTATCCGCACGACCCGCGCGTAAACCAGGGTCCCCGCCAGGTTGGTGAAGTCCCCACGGTAGCGCAGCACGTGTTTGGTGGCCGTGTTGATGATGCTGGCGCCGTTGGAGCTGGTGGTGGTGGCCATGTAGGAGTAGTCGGCCCAGCCGCAGCTCATGCACTCCGGCTCGTCGTAGCCCATCACCAACCGCGTTCCGCATCGGTAGCAGTTCGTGAGCGGCCGCGGCTCCGGGGCGACCTGGACTCCCGGGGCCGCCGCAACCTCGAAGTCGGACAACGGGATTGGGGGCGTGGATACTTCAGGCCTGGCTGCTGCGATGACCATGGCGACTCTCCTTAGGCGGGGCCGTACCCGGCCGGAAAAAGTTAGGATGGGGCTCCAGCCCGTCCCTCGGAGTGGTCCTGACGAAGAATCGCGCGAACGAAGGTATGTGTCTCCGTCCGCCGGCGCGTCCCGCGGTCGTCAATCTCTATGCGCACCCCAGTCGTCCCTCCAAGCACAAAAGCCGAACAAGCCCCCAAAGCTCATGTACTATACTAAGTATAAGAAATAAACTAGTCAAGTACCTATTAAAGCAAATAGATATGTGATTAAAATCACGTTCAAACCCTCTCTCCCTCGACGGGAGAGG
Organism: Dehalococcoidia bacterium; assembly: GCA_965220785.1. Lineage (GTDB taxonomy): Bacteria > Chloroflexota > Dehalococcoidia > Lucifugimonadales > CAZENU01 > CAZENU01. The sequence continues at coordinate 3,246,738 of CBDCQW010000003.1, read as the reverse complement.
GTTGGGGTGAGGGTGAAGACCGCCTTCTGCAAGCTTCCGACCGTGTTCAAGACGGGGTCTGGATTCCAGGATCGTGGGGTTGACCAAGGGTCTCCGAGAGAGCGTGAATCGAAGCGAAGCCGCGGGGCGTGCGTATTCGGCATGCGGGCTGCCTTGGCAACGAATCCGCCACAATGCTAGGCTTCTGGGGTAGCAGGGAGATGGCATGGCCCCCAAAGTAGTCGTCTGCGTCAAGCAGGTTCTGGACCCGGAGATGCCCGCGTCCGCGTTTCGAGTGGACGCGGAGAACAACCGGGCCGCGGCCGCTCCGGGCATCCCGCCGGTCATCAACGGCTTCGACGAGAACGCCGTCGAGGCGGCGCTGCGCATCAAGGACGCGGCCGGGGGCACGGTCACGGTGCTGTCCGTCGGCGACGGCTTCCAGGCCGACGTGATGAAGAAGCCGCTGTCGATGGGCGTCGACGAGCTCGTGCTGGTGCAGGACGAGTCGATGGCGCATCTCGACTCCTACGCCACCGCGCACGTCCTCTCCCGGGCGATCGCGAAACTCGGCGGCGCCGACCTGGTACTGTGCGGGCGCCAGGCGTCCGATTGGGACAACGCGCAGGTGCCGCTCGGCTTGGCCGAGATGCTGGGGCTGCCCTGCGTGACGGTCGCGCGTGACGTAGAGGTGGTCGACGGCGGCGTGGTCGTTCACCGCGTGCTGCCCGACGGCTACGATGTGGTCGAGGCCCGCCTGCCGGCGCTGGTCACGGTGAGCAACGAGCTTGGGGAGCCGAGGTATCCGACGCTGCGCGGGATCATGGCCGCCGGGCGGAAGACGCCAAAGGTATGGACGGCGGCCGACCTGAACGTCGACGCCGCCGACCTGGCGCCAAGAGTGCGCGTGATCGATCTCGCGGTACCCGTGGTGGACCGCGAGTGCGAGATCGTCAGCGGCGAAAGCGACGCGGACGCAGGCCGGGCCCTCGCTCTGAGGCTCCGCGAGGACGGCCTGATATGAGGTGTCTTGCCAGTGTAGGCGAGGGTCAGGGGATAGCGGCATGGTAGACCTGCTCGTGTTCGGCGAGACCCGCGACGAGGGCCTCGACTCCACTACCCGCGAGCTCCTTGGCGCGGCCCGGGACCTGGGCGGCGAGGTGGGCGTGACGCTGATGGGCCGATCGCCGTCCGGCTGCGCCGCAGACGCCGTCGCGCTTGGCGCCGACCGCGTATACGACGTGACCGACCCGCTGCTCGACGGCTCCTCGACCGACGCCGCCGTCGCCGCGTTCGAGCAGGTGTGCAGGCGGGAGGCGCCGTCGGTCGTGCTCGTGGGGGCTACCCCGGCGGGGCGCGAGGTCGGCCCGAGGGTGGCGTTTCGACTCGGAGTCGGTGCGGCCCAGGACTGCATCGGCGTGGCGTGGGACGAAGACACCGGCCGCGTCGTCGCCCGCAGGCCGGTGTACGGCGGGAACGCGGTGGCTGCGGTGACGTTCCCGGAGGCCGACCCGCAGTTCGTGCTGCTCAGGGCCGGTGCGTACGAGGCCCCGGGACCCGATCCGTCGCGCGAGGGCGAGGTCGTCGCGGTGCAACCGGGCTTGGATCCGAGCGTCGTGCGGACCAGGCTCGTCGAGACGGTCACAGCGGAGACGGAGGGCGTGCGGCTGGAGGACGCGTCGGTGGTGGTGTCGGGCGGCCGCGGCCTGGGAGGCCCGGAGCCCTTCGAACAGCTACGGGAGCTCGCGTCGGTACTGGGCGGAGCCGTCGGCGCGTCGAGGGCCGCATGCGACGCGGGGTGGATCGACCACGGCTACCAAGTCGGGCTGACGGGGAAGTCGGTCACGCCCGAGTTGTACATCGCCGTAGGCGTCTCGGGAGCAAGTCAGCACATGGCGGGCTGCTCCGGCTCCAGGAACATCGTGTCGATCAACAGCGACGCGGACGCCAACATATTCAAAGAGTCGGCCTACGGGGTCGTCGGCGACTGGAAGGCCGTGCTGCCGTCGTTCGTAGAGGCCGTAAGGGAGCTCACCGGCGACTAGCTTTTCCGTCCGCGGGAACGCGAGACATCGAAGCCGGGAGCGGCCGGCCGCCGCCGCCCGCTGGCGGGCCGTTTAGCCGAGGCCGAGCTGGTAGTGCTTGCCCTCGGTGCGGATCGCGGGCGCTACTATGACCTCGGCGGCGTGCATCTCGCGGATCGTCCTCGCGCCGACCATCCCCATGCACACCTGCAGGGCGCCGAGCATGTTCTGCGTCCCGTCGGTCTTGGACGTCGGGCCGTAGAGCACCTGCTCCAGCGTGCCGGTTATCCCCACCTCTACGCGCGTGCCCCGGGGCAGCGCCGAGTGATGGCTGGCCATGCCCCAGTTGTAGCCCCGTCCCGGGGCCTCGCTGGCCTGGGCGAACGGGGTGCCGAGCATCACCGCGTCGGCGCCCGACGCGAAGGCCTTGCACAGGTCGCCCCCGGTGCGGATGCCGCCGTCGGTGATGATGGGCACGTAGCGGCCGCTTCGCCTGTAGTGCTCGTCCCGGGCCGCGGCGCAGTCGAGCGTCGCGGTGACCTGGGGCACCCCGACTCCGGTCACCTCTCTCGTCGTGCAGATGGCGCCGGGGCCGACGCCGACCAGCACCGCGTGGATGCCGGTCTCCATCAGCTCCAGCGCGGAGTCGTAGCCGACGCAGTTCCCCACGATGACCGGCACGTCCAACGTCTCCAGCAGCTCGGGCAGCACGAGGCCCCTCGCGCTCTTGGAGATATGCCGGGCGGTCGTGACGGTAGACTGGACCACCAGCACGTCGGCGCCCGCCTCGACCGCGACCGGCGCGAGTCGCTTCGTGCTGGCCGGGGTAACAGAAACGGCGCACCTGGCGCCGCTCGACTTCGTCTCGTCTATCCGCGTTCCTATCAGGTCCGGCCTGACAGGCGCGGCGTACACTCGCTGGAGGGTCTCGATGACCTCCTCGCGCGGCGCCTCCACGATCTGGTCCAGCGCATCCCGCGGGTCGTTGTACCGGGTCTGGATGCCCTCCAGGTTCATGACCGCCATGCCTCCAAGGCGGTCCATCTCGGTCGCAAAAGAAGGGGAGGCGATCGCGTCGACGGCGGAGGCGAGGACGGGCGCGGAGAGCTCGATGCCGTCGATCGAGAAGTCGGTGCTGGTCAGGTCGGGGTTGATCGTTACGTCGCCGGGGGCGATCGCGACCTCGTCAAACCCGTACGCCCTGCGCAGCTCCGGCACGTGGCCTATCGCCATCAAACACCCCCAGTGGGATATTTTGTGAAGTATAGTAGTCGCGTCGATTCCCGGTCAAGGAAAACTCAAGGAAAAATTAAAGCCGTACAGCGGCCCCGCCGGGCGTGGTAAAGTTGCGCCGAGCTGCGGGCTGGCGCGTCGGGTGTTGCGCGCAGATGAAGTGGTGCTATGCTGGTATACGGGCCGCCATCGGGAGCCATCAGACCAGAGTGGGCGGAGGATGACCATGACCAGGCTTGAGACCTACATGATCGCGGCGCTTCTGGCCGCAGCCGCAGCGCTTACGGCCTGCTCCAGCGATTCGGCGGACGACGCCGGCCCGGACGACTCCGGCGGCGCGGCGCCGGCCGCGGCCGTGGGCGCCGAGAGCGGGCTGATGCTGGATACGGCGGAGTACAAGATCCAGCAGCAGTTCCCGATGGACATCGAGCTGACCAGCACCGTGTTCAGCAGGATCCGCCGGATCCCCATCGAGTTCACGTGCACCGAAAACTACTGGTACCCGGAGGCGGGCTTTGCTCCGCGGTACGGCGAGGACAAGTCGCCGCCACTGGCGTGGACCGCGGGCCCGGAGGGCACGAAGTCGTACGCGATTATCGCGGACGACCCGGACGCCGTGGAGTACGACCCGGGAGTGATCTCCCCGCGCGTCCACTGGACGATCTGGAACATTCCGGCCGACGTTATCGAGCTCGTCGAACATGTTCCGACGACCACCGAGGTGCTGTCCATCGGCCCGAACACGAGGCAGGGAGTCAACGACTATCTGAATACGGGATGGAGCGGTCCGTGTCCGCCGCCCAACATCATCTCGATATACTCGCGGGACGACCATCCCGGTGGAGGCAAGACGACCCAGTACCCGCACGCGTACGCCTTCACCGTGTACGCCCTCGACACGGAGCTGGAGCTGGGCGCCGACGCCACGAAGAACGACCTGCTCGAAGCGATGGACGGCCATATCCTGTCAGCCGGCAGGATGACTGGCGAGTACATCAACAAGAAGCTCTACAAGTAGCCGACGCCAGGAATCTTCTACGTGGCCCGACAGCGGCATACCGGACAGGAGCCGTCCGCCGCGTGAGTGACGACAGGCCCAGGCTGCGCCCCGTCGAATCGCGGTGGGTCGAGCACCAGGGCCGGCCGTTCGTCAGCCTGAGCGACCCGCTGGGCCTGGGACGGCGCGGGCTGTTGGTCCCGCAGCCGCTGGCGCCGCTGCTCAACCTGTGCGATGGCACCCGCGACGTCCTGGCGCTGACGACGGCGCTCGCGCTCACCGCGGGCGTGCAGCTATCGCCCTCCCAGGTCCGGGAGTTCGTGCAGGCCCTGGACTCCGCGCTGCTGCTGGACAACGACTCCTTCAGGCGGGCCTCGGCCGCGGCGCTGAGGAGGTACCGGAACGCGTCCTATCGCCGGCCCGCCCTGGCCGATCGGGTGTACCCGGCCGATCCGGGTGAGCTGTCCGACGCGCTGGACCGCTACTGCGAGCGTTCGCCCGCCAAAGACGGCGCCCTGCCGGCGTCGACTCGCCTTCGCGGCATGGTCTGTCCGCACATCGACTACGAGCGCGGCAACGCCACCTACGCCCGGCTGTGGCAGCGCTGCGCGCCGGCGCTCGATGACGTCGAGCTGGTCGTCATACTGGGAACGGACCACGCGGGAGGGCTGGGAACGCTGACGCCGACGCGCCAGGACTACGCGACTCCGTTGGGGGTCCTGCCCACCGACCGCGGCGTGGTCGACGGCCTCGCCGAGGCGCTGGGCAAACGGGACGCCTTCTCCGAGGAGCTGCATCACGTCGAGGAGCACTCGATCGAGCTGGCCGCGGTCTGGCTCCACAAGTTCATGGGCGGCCGGGCCTGCCCGATCGTTCCGGTGCTCTGCGGGTCCTTCTACGGCTTCACGAACGGCGGTCTGAACCCGGCCGAGGACGAGCAGCTCGACGCCGCGGTCGACTACCTGGGGCGGGTGATGGCGGGCAGAAACACCTTGGTGATAGCGGCGGGCGACCTGGCCCACGTTGGGCCGAACTTCGGCGACGCCACCCCTGTGGACGGCGTGGGCCGCGCGGCTCTGGCGGCCGAGGACGCCACGACGATCGACGCGATTTGCCGTGGCGACGCGGCGGGCTTCTTCGAGCTGTCCCGAGCCGAAGGCGACCGGCGCCGTATCTGCGGCCTCTCGCCGATCTACCTGATGCTCCGTCTGCTCGGCCCCATGGAGGGCGAGTCGATGGGCTACGACCAGTGTCCGGCCGACATCGAAGGCGGGTCGCTCGTGTCGATCGTCGGCGCGCTGCTGTACGAGACGGGATAGGGCAGTAGAGGCGATGGGAACGGCGACTCCACGACCTCTTGACCCTGACGGAGTCCGGCGGCTGATCGAGGTCCTGGACGAGACGCCCGAGACGGTCGGCCCGATCCACCTTCTGACGCAGGGCGCCTGCAAGGCCTACGCCGTCGGCGACCCGGCCTCCTCCGACGCCGTCGTCGTGCAGAGCGACAGCCTGCGGGCTGAGCCAGTGGGCATCGGCGACGACGCGGCGGGGCTGTGGTCCCTGCTGCGCCATCTAGACGACTGGACGTGCGTCGACGTCTCGCCCACGGTCGCGCCCAGGCTCGGCGCCCTCATCAGGGAGGCCACCGGAAAGCCCGTCTGCTACTACGGCGACGTCCACCACACGTTGACCAGGCCGGCGCCCGTGTTCGACGAACCGGCGGTGCGAGAGCTGACCCGGGACGACATCGGTCTGCCGCAGGCCGACGGTGTGGACGGCGCGTCATTCCGCGGAGCTCTCGCTTTGGGTGATCATGGAGCGGTCGCCGGCGCGGTGGTGGATGGCCAGATCGTGGGAACGGCCCATACGGCCGCTGTGACCGGCGCCTATGCCGAAATCGGGGTCGCCGTGGACGAAGCGTGGCGCCGGCGTGGATTCGCCACGGCATCGGCCTCGATCGTCGCGAGGCGGATGCAGGAGACGGGCCGAACCCCGGTTTGGAGCTGCGGCGAAGACAATATGGCGTCGCTGAGGGTCGCACGCAAGCTGGAGTTCGAGGAGGTCTCCCGCCTCACTTACGTCATCAGAGGCGCGTAGCCTCACCCGCGTCCCCGTGCCGGATTATCTCCTGAGCATGTGGGACAGCAGGGCCATCCTGGCGAACAGGCCGTTCTCGGCCTGGCGGTAGAAGGCCAGCCGTTCGTCCTCCACCTCTATGGGGAAGTCGCCGCCGCGCTGCATCGGGTCGAGTATGACGCAGCCCGGCTTGAGCATCGACATGAACTCCGCGTCGATGCGCACCTTCATGTAGCCGCGGGACCGGAGCAGATCGGCGTGGGCGACGGTCCGTGGCGCGTTCAGGTAGATCGCGTCCGCCTCGCGGATCGCCTCGACGTCCGTATCGGTCGTCAGCCGCATTCCCCGGGCTTCGCAGTACTCCGCGACGTCCGGGTCCGCCCGGCCGCTGAGCGGGACGAGCGTGACGCGCACGTCCTCGAACATAGCCAGACCCATGAGGAGCGCGTTCACGTTCCTGTGGTCGAGGCGTCCCACGACCGCCACGTGCGCGCCGTCGACGCCGTCGAGCTCCCGGTGCAGCGTGTAAACGTCCGTCAGCGCCTGTGTGGGATGGTCGGAATCGCTGCCGCCGCTTATGATCGGGATGGCGTCTACCTCCGCCGCCCTGTCGACGGCGCCAGCCTCGCTGCACCGGAGCACCACCAGGTCGACGTGGAGGCTCGCCAGCATCTCTATGGTGTGGTCGATGAAGTTCGGCGTCCGGACCGGGAAGAACTGGGATGCGTCCTCGGTGTGGTAGGCGGCGCCGCCCAAGAGCCCTATGGCGCGCTCGAAGGACGTCCTGGTCAGGAAGCTGGGCTCGTAGAACAGGCAGTACAGAGAGAGACCCCGGAGCCTGTCGCCGCCCGCGCCGCCCGATCGGATACGTTCGCAATCCGCGAACAGGCCTCCCTCGACCCACGGCCGGTCGAGCTGCTTTGTACTGGTCAGATGTCGGTCTACGGGCATGTTACGCGGCCGCTCTCCGGTCCGGCGTGGCGGGGGCCGCGCGGCGGATTTCGTCAGCCGAGTTTACAACACAACTCCCCGTCTCCGCTAACGCCCGACCGCGCACGAGGGGCGAACGCGCCTTGCGGGCGTAGACGACGAGCAGATGCGCGACCCGGAGCCCCGGAGTCAGATTGACCGCCCGTTCGGCCAAACGCTATAATCAGACCCCGCAGCCGGCCGTGGGGATATAGCTCAACTGGGAGAGCGCGGCGTTCGCAATGCCGAGGTTGGGGGTTCGAGTCCCCCTATCTCCACCAGCCTCTGTATGAGGCTGTCCACGGGTTCATAGACTGCTTCCTGGCGGTTGGGCCCACTTTGCCTTTCGACCAGCCATTCGTTCGATCACAGAGATGATGAAGAATGAGTGACCATCAAGTAGAGCGCCTCGCCAAGCTCATCGGTCTCCAGAAGGTTTCGTCAACTAGAGGAAATATGACAGCCAGTTTGATTGCCAGTACCGGGTGGCCCTGCGGGCTGCGTGGAAATGGCAAGGGATACTGGCTCTTCGCCACCGCGGGCGGGCATATCATCTTCATCCAATAGTCGCTATTTCGAAAGGGGGGGTCATCCAACTCCGCAAACTATCCAACGGGCTGAAGGCCGCGTACCGTGGGTCGGACGTCGCCAGTCGTGTGCAACACTTCGATGGATGGACCGACAGAGCGCTCGGGCGGGATGTCGGCGCGACAGGCTACGATCACACCGAAACCGTCAAGGAATACTACGACCTTTGCGGCGAGTTCATGGTATTCGGCTGGGGCGAATCTCTGCACTTCGCCCCGCTATCGCCTCAGGAGAGCTTGGAGGAGTCCAAGACCCGGCATCAGCGACTGATGATCGCCAAGCTGGAGTTGCGCGAGGGCATGAGGGTGGTAGATATCGGTTGCGGGATCGGCGGGCCGATGCGGCGTGTCGTCCGGGACGCCGGTGTGAGGGTCGTAGGGGTCAACAGCAATGAAATCCAGCTGGACAAGGCGAAATCGTTGAACGCCGAGGCGGGGCTCGACCACATGGTCGACTACCTCGCGTGCAGCTTCATGGACATGGGCGCCATCGCGGACGGCACGTTCGACCGCGGCTACGCGATCGAATCGACGTGTCACGCGCCGGATAAGGCTGGCGCGTTCGCCGAGATTTACCGCGTGCTGAAACCCGGAGCCCTTTTCTGGTGTCAGGAAATGTGCATGACGGACAAGTTCGATTCCAACGACAATCGGCACCGGGCAATCAAGCAGGACCTGATGCGCGGCATCGCGCTCCAGGGTATCGCAAGGATGGGAGAGGTGAACCGGGCGCTCGAAACGGCCGGATTTCAGCTCATCGAGGGAATGAACCGGGCGGTCGGGGAGAACGGTCCGACCACGCCGTGGTATCGGCCCATGGAGACCCGGCGCAGAACGCTGGCCAATAGCCTGCACAGGATGCCGATGGGCCGCAAGGCGTTCATCTGGGCATCCAAGCTGGCCGAGGTGTTCAGGGTGTTCCCGAAGGGCTCCGCGGAGGTCGTTAGGCTGATGGACCAGACCGCCAACGCCTTGGTCGCGGGCGGCAGGGCCGGGATCTTCACGCCGTTGTACTGTTGCCTGGCTCGCAAACCGCTTTGACAGGCTGCGGAAGAGAGGGTTTTCCCGGTGACCAGACCCGTCTTCTCGAATGCGCAGCGGCAATTATTGAGGCCGGACTGCATCTCCCCGCTGGTTAAAGGAAGTGCGCCCGCCACGCTTGAGAGATTACTTGCGCCTATTTAGGGTGGCGTGTCCATTTCCTTACACTTGGACTTCCAACCGAAAAGTTCGCAATTCAGTACGCTCCGGCCCACTTTTCCCGGTTGGGTAGGCGCTTCTACACCACCGAGAGCAACAGGCGCGAAGGGCGCTCGCGGTCGTGGAAGACGGTCTGGCGCGCCACGCGCAACTCCGAGTCCGACCAGAAGTCGGCCCCTGTGTTGTGGTTGCGGTCGAAGTTCGGGAAGTCCGAGCTCGCCACGTCCAGCCAAGTCACTGAGAAGCCCGGACACGGTGACAGTCAGGACGCTGCCGACGCACGGTCAGGAGTTGGATTCCCGGGTTGGGGCAGGACATCCGACGTCGGGGTCGCAGTCGGCCTCCGGCTCGGAGCGAGGTTCGTCGATGAGGCGGGCAAGGGTGGCGCCGACGCCGAGGTCGTCGATCTGGCCAAACGCGTTGAGGCGGATGCGTCCGGCCCTGTCGATGACGACCAGGCTCGGAGTCCCCCGTAGCTGGAACCGGCCCATCGTGACGGGCAGCATGCCCCCCGGCTCGTGGGCGTCGACGCCGACCGGGAACGTGATCCGGTACTCGTACAGGAACGCTTCGAGTGACACAGGGGTCATGGCGTCGTGGTGTTCGAACACGCAGTGGAGCCCGAGCACGGTGACGTCGTCGCCGAAGACATGCTGGATGCGCTTGGCCTGCGGCAGCCCGTGAGAGACGCAACCGGGGCAGAGCATCTGGAACGCCTCGATTACCACAACCTCGCCTCTGAGACCGGCCAGAGTTGGGTGATTGGCAGTATTGAACCAACGGGTGATCGCCAACTCGGGAGCAGCGGGGTACCCCGATTGCATGGTCAACGGCGGTTGCATTCCCTTCGAGCCTCGCAACATGGGGGAAGGCGCCAAAGAGGCGGAGTGATGACAGCCGGAACTCCCCCAGGAGACAAGTGTACCGGAAACCTGCGTGTTTGATCGAGCACGTGGGAGCCTACGTCGAATGCCTCAGCTATCCCCGGCGAATCGCGGCATCACCTTTGCGGCAAAGGTCTCCAGGTTGGTCAGCGATTTGCTCAACGGAATCCCCATGTGTGAGAACTCGACAAGCAGATAGTCCAGGTGGCATACCTCCCGCAGCTCCTGGATCTTCTCCACCACGTTCTCAGGTGAACCCACAAGCAGGGTGCGTGACTCCAGGAAGTCCCAGTCCAAGTTCACGTCGGGGTCCAGGACCTCGCCCGGATTGGTGAAGACCTGCCTGCCGCGAAAGGGATCGTTGAAGATGAATGCGGACATGATGCCCTCTTCCGCATCTCGGCGCGCCTCCTCCATCGAAGAGGCCACGTACGTGGAACGCATGACCGCCTGGTCTTCTCCCACACCGAAGGGTCGCCCCTCCAGCTCGGTCCTGACCTGTGCGTAGAGTTCCATTCGCTGCCTGATCCTGAGAGCTGGGGGTTGCCAGTAGCAAGCCTTCAGTCCAAGTTCGGCCGCGGTCGTTACAGATCGGTCCGTGGAGACGGTCATCCACAGCGGTGGGTGCGGCTTCTGGAAGGGCTTGGGCGTCACCCGCAGCTTCGTCACTCTGTCCCCGTCCTGCCAGGCGGGGTTCGATGGATACTTTGGATGGGAGAAGACCGTGTCGTCGACAGGAAAGCCGTAGTTTTCCCCCTGGTGCGAAAAATACTCGTTGGTCCATATCTCCCGCACTATGTTCACCGTCTCTCGGAACAGTTCCCTGTTCTCCACGTCCTTGCGAGGGTCCGCGTTGGGATGAAACTGTGGACCCTCGTAGGGCCAGATGCCTCTGCCGAAGCCGACGTCCACGCGTCCGCGGGACATGTTGTCCAGGATGGCCAGGTCTTCGGCAAGCCGTATCGGATGCCACCACGGAGCTATGTTCGCCATCTGTCCGATGCGAATCCTGGACGTCCGTGCCGCGAGGTCTGCGCCGAGCATGATCGGGTTCGGCAAATCGCCCACTCCGTAAGGCCCAAAGTGGTGTTCGCCGAGCCACATGGCTTCGAAGCCCAGCTCCTCGGCCAGAATGGTCTGCCGTCTGAGGTTGTCGACAAATTCCTCGGCCGTGCCGGCCTCCCCGGCGGATCCCGCCACGGTCGTGAACGCCGCGAACTTCATGCCCGGAACCTCCCCTCTATCCGGCTCTTCGACACCATTCCGGTAGCAGGCATACTCCGTGCCCCTGAACGGTCGTGTTATGCTTGGGGCCCCACCATACTACAAGGAGCGGTCCCCATGCCATCAGGCCGGAATCGAGGTCTGGTCCAGACCGTGCTGGGCCCCGTGCCTCCCTCGGATCTGGGTGCCACCACGACCCACGAACACCTCCACGACGACTTCTCCTTCATGTTTCGGCCGGCCCAGGACTCGCCGTCTCCGGAGCTCTCGGATGCGCCTATAACCCTGGAGAACCTGGGATGGATACGGCGCAACTACTACAGCAACCGATCGAACCTTCAGCTGTTGGACCTGGATACAGCCGTAGGGGAAGTACGGAAGTACAGGGAAGTCGGCGGCGGCGCGATTGTGGACGCGACCACGGCTGGAATCGGACGCAGGCCGGATGCGCTGGTTCGGATATCCCGTGAATCGGGCGTCCACGTCATCATGGGCGCGGGCTTCTATGTGGGAGCGGTCCATCCGGAAGACATGGATGAGCGAAGCGTGGAGGACCTGGCGCGGGAGATTGTCGGCGATATCGTTGAAGGCGTCGAAGGCAGCGGCGCCAGAGCAGGGATAATCGGGGAGGTCGGCTGCACCTGGCCTCTGGCCCCGAACGAGCGCAAGTCCCTGTCGGCGTCCGCAGTCGCCCAGAGAGAGACCGGCGCGGCGATACTGGTCCATCCCGGGCGGCATCCGGATGCGCCGCTGGAGATTCTCGAGCTGCTGGCGAGCGGCGGCGCGGACATATCCCGGGTGATCATGGGCCATCTGGATCGAACCGTGTTCGAGTTCGACGCGCTTCGAAGCATTGCCGCGTCAGGCTGTTATCTCGAATGGGACCTGTTCGGCAACGAGGGGTCATACTATCCTCTGGCCGAAATCGACATGCCCAGCGACGCCCAGAGGCTGGACTTCATCAGGCGCGTCGTCGACGCCGGTTATTCCGACAGAATCGTCATTGGTCAGGACATCGCCACCAAACACCGGCTTGCGAGATATGGCGGGCACGGCTACGGCCACATTCTCGAGAACATCGTTCCCAAAATGCGACGCAAGGGTTTTTCGGAAGATGCGATTCGAGCGATAACCGTAGGCAACCCGGCCAGGATACTCGCTCTCGAATAGAGTCCGCCATGCTTGCATCAGCACAGGAGACACTCCCTGCCGCCGCTGGGATCAGGATTCCTGGCCACCGGGCTGACCGCGGATCAGTCGCGACAGCCGCCGGCATCGTGTCAATGGTCAAGGTCCCGGGACAGACCACTCAGGGTCCTCGAACTCGCCGACCTCTGAGAATTCTCCATATGCTTGGTGCCCGATGATGGTCTCACTTGTCGCGGGGTCTCTCCGAAGGCGGCCCATCGCCCGATCTCGCGCTTCCTTGGAGTCCCATTCCGCTATGGCGAGCAGTGTGGTTGGGTCGCCTATCGCACGGTGAAGACGGGTCCCTCGCGCACCCGGCATTTGCTGGATCACCACGCTCGCCTGCTCCCACGCCTCTACGTATTCTTCTACGGTGTGGTCCTGCTTTACCTTGATCTGAAAGACGAACTTCATCTGGCGGTCTCCGTGTCCAGTTCAGCCTGCTATCTCCGGCCAACGTGAGTTGGCTGTGATACCGGGCGCGGAGGTCAGGGCCGCTGGGGGGCCGGAGTCCAGCCGCGCTCCTCCCTCCAATCCGGAGTCACGTCGGCAAATCGGCCCAGCCCAAGGCCGCTGATGTCGACGCTCGATTCGCCGTAGAGCACCAGATCGCTGACGACCCTGCCCGTGGCCGGTGTGAGGCCGAATCCATGGGCCGACGCGGTGACAACCACATAGTTGCTCGGCGAGTCCAGGATGTCGATGATAGGCAGATAGTCGGGGGCCTGTTCCACCACCCCGGCCCAGCTTCGGATCACCGGTACGTCCGCCGCTCCCGGAAGCAGCTCGGCGAGCCGCCGGGCGATATTCCTGATGAGCGGGGTGTTGGGCTTGCTGGGCTCGTCGGTCAGGCGCACGTCGGTCCATTCGTGGGCGCCTCCCCCAAAGAGCAGATTGCCCCTGGCGGCCTGGCGCCCGTAGAGTCCGTTTCCCGAAAGGGAGATATCGAAGAGCGGCTCCAGGGGAGCGGTCGCCAGCATTTCTACTCTTGCGGGAGCCACTGGAACGTGAACGCCCACCATCTCCGCCATCAGCCCGGTCTGGGGCCCGGCGGCGCTGACCAGGGTCTCGGTCCTGATCGCGCCGCCGGTCGTCTCCACCGACGAGACCCTGCCGTCGACGACCCGTATGCCCGTGACGGCGGTGTTCTGGTAGAGCCTGCCGCCCAAGTCCTGGAAGGCCCACGCGAATGCCTGCACCGTCCGCTGGGGATTGGCATGCCCGCCATTGGGGAAGAAGGTGCCGCCGAGCGTCCTTTCGGAGATCCACGGAATCATGCCCAGTATCTCCGAAGTGTCGAGCAGGTCGACACTTATGCCATGGCGCTGCGCCTGGTGCCGTTCCGAGACGATATCGCCCATCTCCTCTTCCGTCACGGCGACCTGGAGCCTGCCCTGGTGTGTGAACTCGGTGGGATAGCCCAGATCGTCGTCCAGAGTCGCCCAAAGTCTCACAGACTCTACGGCCAGCGGTATCAGCGGCGGCTCGTCAACCCGTTCGCTGATCATCCCGCCGCTTCGACCGGAGGCCTCGCCTCCGACGGTCCCCTTCTCGACCACCACAACGTTCTTGCCCGCTCTGGCCAGGAAATAGGCCGAGCTCAGGCCGGAAACGCCGCCCCCAATTACGACTACGTCTGCACTGTCCACTGGCATGACGCCACTCCGATCATCCGGCTTGCGCCGCCCCGCCCGCCTAGCCCAGCACCTCACTGGTAGGGTAGAACCACTTGGCCCAGTCTCTGCGCACCTGCTCCGTCTCTTCGTGGGGCCACATGACCTTCAGCGGCAGCGGTCGAACGGGCGGCCGGTAAGACGTCAGGGGTATCTCGGCTATGTCGGTACCGGACTCCTCGGCCAGCAGCAGAGACACCTGCTCGCGGCAGCGTCGCCCCTGGCAGTGGCCCATTCCAGCCCTTGTCAGACGCTTGACCTGGTCTGGGTTGACCGGGCCGTCCTTCACCTGGGTTTGTAGACTCCGACGGCTCATCTGCTCCGATCCCCATTCCAGATACCGGGGAGGCTGAAGGCCTATGAGCTCAGCACGCGTGACCTCCTCGCACTGGCATGCGTAGACATCCAGACCACCGGCGTTGACGAGAGACTGAAGCCATTTCCTCCAGCCCATATGTACCTCGGTCGGTGTTGCGGTGGCGGCGACTGCCTGGATCTCAGCTCTCCTGGCGAGTGCCTCTTCGCTGCCGATGGCGCCCAGAGACTCCGCGGCGGCAACCCCGGCCAGGCGGCCTTGATTCCTGGCGATCTCGGGGTCCAGGACCATTCCGTCGTGGAAGCCGGCCGCGTCGCCCGCGACGAACACGGTATCGACGCTGGTCCGCATCCAGTCGTCGTGCTCCGGCACGTACCCGCCAAGCTCGGACTTGAAGACAAGGTCGCAGTCCAGGAGACTGAGGAGCTCTACGTTGGGCACCAGACCGATAGCGAGGCACACGGTGTCGGCGGGGATAACCTTTTCAGAGCCGGCGACCGGCCTGTTGTTGTCGTCGATCTCGACCAGCACGACGGACTCGATGTCGTCGGCCTTGCCGACGGCCTCCTTAACGGTGTGTGAGCTGTATAGCTCCACGCCCTGGCCCTGCAGCCCCGTCATGAGGGCCTCGTCGCCGCGAACGGTTGGGGACACGTCCACGACGGCGGCTACATCTATGCCTCTATCCTGCGCCATCCTGGCGGTGTTGAGGCCCAGGTTGCCGGAGCCCAAGACCACCATACGCTGCGAGCTCAAAGCCTGGTATCGACTCATCAGCGAGTAGGCGCCGTTGGCCCCCATGGCGCCCGCCATGTTCCACCCGGCAAACGACATGCCCAGGTCCCGCGAGCCGGCTGCCACGATGAGCCGGTCGTACTTCATCAGCCACGACCTGTCGTCGTCGGCCAGGCCGAGCTGCGGGCCGTCGAGCACCCTGCTGGCTTCGGTATTGCGAAAGGCGCTCCACACATACGTCCCAAGCTGGATGTCGACGCCGGCTTCTTCCGCCTCCGCCAGGGCGTCGTTGGCCACGACCACCCTCCCCAGCATCACGGCCTTGTTGCGCAGCGTGCCCACGATCCGCTGGCCGAAAAACTGAGGCACGTCCAGCCCGATCATCGACATGCCGATGGGGTTCTCGTCGATGAGCGTGACCTGCACCCCGGCCCTGGCCGCTTCTATCGCGGCAGCCGTCCCCGATACTCCCGCCCCCACAACCACCAGTGGCTTCGATTCCATGCGAGGTCCTCTTGTCAAGCTGGAGGCTTGTTCCAAGTCATATCTGCCTGGTACGTGTGGACTCGACTGAGGGGGTGTTTGTGAAGTCCCTTCTCCCCTGGCGGGAGAAGGTCAGGATGAGGGGGAAACGTGCCGACACCTTCATGTTCACTCTCACCCTCAGTCCTCTCCCGTCAAGGTAGAGGAGGCTATGAGATCTTCGAAAACACCCTCTACGAGAGCCTACGCGATGCTTCGCGGCTATGAGATGCGGTCCGGCAGTGCGCCGCGCAGCGCCCTGATGTAGTCGACGCCAAATCCACAGCATGTGCCGATTGCCTGGGCGCCCATTCCGACCCAGTTGGCGGCTTCCCGCGTCAGCTCCTCTGCGCTTTCCTGGTTGGCGACGCCACTGTCCCGCCAGGTCTCGAGGTAGTCTTCTCTGCCCGCATCCGGATAGGCGACAATGGGGCCGGGCCACTGGTCGAGGATTGCCTGAATCGCCGCGGTGGTCACGTCTATCCTGGCGTGGAAAACGCCAACTACGTCGGGCTTCAGCAGCGCGATCTCGCCGATGCCTTCGACCAGGGTCATATCCTGGTCGATCGTCCGCCAGCTCGAAGTCCACATCGGCATCCTAACGGCGCCACTATAGCGACGTTCGTCACCCATACTCATCATGACCGTCTGTTCGTCAGGCGCCATCGAGGCAGTAAATGCCACCCAGACCGGCAGTCCCGTGGCCTTGGCCGCCTCAGCGGCAACCACCCTGGACTCGTTGTCCGCCCACATGTTCTCGATCAGGAAGAAGTCCACCCCGGATTCGGCCAGGATCTCTGCCTGCTCGTCGGCGTAGACCCTTAACTCCTCCGTCGAGAGGCTGGCGCCATAACCGTAGCCGGTGCCGCCCGTGAGCGCCCCGGTCCTTTGGTCGCGTATAGGCATTCGGCACGAGATAGAGCCGGCGATGAACACTGACCTGTCGCCAGCGGCCCGGTCTCTGGCCTCCAGCGCCGCATCGACGGCCCGCACGTTCATCTCCCTTACCATGTCGCCGTACCCGGAAGCCTCCAGCGCGGGGCGCAGCGTGTTGAAGGTATTCGTGGTGATGATGTCGGCCCCCGCCCGGATGTAACGCTCGTGCATCTGCCGCACCGTTGCCCCGTGCGTGTAGTTGCCGGGGCCGCACCACGAGGCCGGGTGCATGGGCACGCCCATAGCCTGGAGCTCCGTTCCAATCGCCCCGTCCAGGATGATCACTTCGCCGTTGTCCATGCGGTTCTTCAGCTTCTCATAGTTGGCCATGAGCTGGTCCTCCGATGCGCCTCAGTACTCTGTCCGGCATTTCCGATATCGACCTTCCTGGTCCGGGACAACCTACGGACCTTGAAGAAGGCCATCGTAGTTTCTTCCTCAAATACCGTCAACCACTTATATCCACACTTTTGTCGGAAAAACCCAGGGCGGATGCCGGCGTCGGATTGGCTTCACGTTCACACGCCCGACGGGCGTATCCCCACTGCGTTGGGTGTGACCTGGCGTAGTCGCGTCGTTTGACACGACAGACGGACGGCTATTACACTCGCTGCAATCCTCGGTGAACTCCCTGGGGTACTTGTGTGAGCGATGTGACCGAAAGCGGACGCTACGACTTGTTCGTGATCGGCACCGGCCCCGCCGGTCAGCGCGCCGCCATACAGGCGGCCAAGCTGGGCAAGCGGGTCGGCATCTGCGAACGCAGGGAGGTCGTCGGCGGCGTCTGCATCAACACCGGCACCATCCCATCCAAGACCTTCCGCGAGGCCGTCCTATACCTGACCGGCTTCAGGCAGCGTGGAGTCTACGGCTCCTCCTTCATGGTCAAAGAAGACATCTCCATGGCGGACCTTCTGTTCCGCTGCAACCACGTGATCACCCGCGAGACCGAGGTCATACGTCACCAGATGCGGCGGAACCGCGTCCACGTGCTGCAGGGCGAGGCCGTTTTCGAAGGCCCCAACGTCCTCGCGGTGTCCGGAGGAAGCGGCACGGTCCCGGTCGAGGCCGACAAGATAGTGATAGCCGCGGGCACGATGCCCGCACCTCCGCCCGGGTTCGACACCGACGGCCGCGTGATCGTCGACTCCGACGGCATACTCAGCCTGGACGCCATACCGCGCACGATGACCGTCGTCGGCGCGGGCGTCATAGGAATCGAGTACGCTTCGATCTTCGCGGCGTTGGGCTGCGAGGTCACCGTGGTGGAGAAGCGCCCCGGCATCCTCGACTTCGTCGACAGCGAGCTGTCCGAGGCGCTGGTCTACCACATGCGGAACATGGGCTGCATCTTCCGGCTCGGCGAGGAGGTGGAGCGCGTCGAGACGGTGAACGGCCAGGCGGTGGCCGCGCTCAAGTCTGGCAAGAGAATCGTATCCGACCTGCTGCTCTACTCCGTCGGGCGGGTGGGCGCTACGGCGAGGCTGAATCTCGGTTCGGCCGGCCTGGGCGCGGACGGGCGCGGGCGGATACCGGTCGACGACCACTACCAGACGGCGCAGCCGCACATATACGCGGTCGGCGACGTCGTCGGCTTCCCGTCGCTGGCCTCCACCTCGATGGAGCAGGGCCGGACGGCCGCCTGCCACGCTTTCGGAATCGAGTACCGCTCCAGGCCAGACCGCTTCCCATATGGCATCTACTCGGTGCCGGAGATGTCGATGGTCGGCGGCAACGAGCAGGAGCTGACCGAGGCCGGCGTCCCCTACGAGGTGGGGCTCGCGAGGTACCGGGAGATAGCTCGCGGCACCATCCTCGGCGACGACACGGGGATGCTCAAGCTCCTGTTTCACAGGGAGACCGGGGAGCTGCTCGGCGTCCACATCATCGGCGCCGAGGCGGCCGAGCTGATCCACATCGGCCAGGCCGTCCTCTCGTTCGGCGGCACCCTCGACTACTTCGTCAATACGGTGTTTAACTACCCCACGCTGGCGGAGTGCTACAAGGTCGCCGCGCTCGACTGCTACAACAAGATCGGGCCCGGCTCCCTCCAGATGGCCACCGCCGGCTAGGGCCGGACCCTGATGCGCGGCCGCCGGTCTTCCTGAAGCCGCGGCGTTTCTCACGACCAGCGGTTCTTTGATATAGTCTCCGCGGCGCTGGCAGGCGCGACCACGGGTGAGGTGTGACTGTTGACTGCGGCGCACGAGAACCAATACATCCGCTACGAGCCGAACGAGGTCCCTCCGCCGCTGTTGGCTGTCGGCGCCGGCCTTCAGGCCGCCGCGGTCATCCTGGCGCCGATCGTGTTGGGCGTCGTCATCGTGGCGCGTATCGCCGAGCAGCCCGAGAGCTACATGTCCTGGGCCGTCTTCGCCGCGCTGCTGGTCAGCGGGTTGACGACAGTCCTTCAGGCCGTCAGGGTCGGGCGCATCGGCTCCGGATACGTGCTCATCATGGGCACGTCCGGCGCGTTCATCGCGGTCTGCGTCGCTGCGCTGGTCGAGGGCGGGCCCTCCACTATGGCCAGCCTCGTCGTCGTCTCGTCGCTGTTCCAGTTCGCGCTGGCGGCGCGGCTCTCACTGCTGCGCCGGATTCTCACCCCGGTCGTCTCCGGCACCGTGATCATGCTGATAGCGGCGACGGTCATGCCGGTCGTGTTCGACACTTTGAACGACGTCCCCGAAGGCACGTCGCCGGAAGCGGCCCCGGTCGCCGCGCTGGTCACGCTCGCAGTCGTCGCGGCACTGGTGCTGCGCGCTCCGCCGTCGCTGAGGCTGTGGTCGCCGGTCATCGGCATAGCGGCAGGCTGCGCCGTGGCCGCCCCCTTCGGGCTGTACGACGCGCAGGCGGTGCTCGACGCCGCCTGGGTGGGCGCTCCCTTCGACGCGTGGCCGGGACTCGAGCTGACCCCGGGCGTCGAGTTCTGGGCGCTGCTGCCGGCTTTCATTGTGGTCACCCTGGTGGGCGCCATCGAGACCATCGGCGACGGAGTCGCCATTCAGCGAGTCTCCCAACGGAAGCCCAGGGCGACCGACTTCCGGGTGGTGCAGGGCGCTCTCAACGCCGACGGCGTCGGGAACCTGCTGTCGGGCATCGGCGCAACGCTCCCCAACACGACCTACTCGACCAGCATCTCCCTCGCCGAGGTGACCGGAATCGGCGCGCGGCGAGTCGGCGTCGTCATCGGCGTCGTCATCGCGGCGCTGGCCTTCTTTCCCAAGGTCGCGGCGCTCCTGATCGCCATACCGGGCCCGGTGGCAGCCGCCTACATCACTGTCCTCCTGGCGCTGCTCTTCGTGCAGGGCATGAAGATCGTGGTGCAGGACGGCCTCGATCCCCGGAAGGCCGTCGTCGCGGGGGTGTCGTTCTGGGTCGGCGTCGGCTTCCAGAACCAGGCGATCTTCGCGGACCAGCTCGGGGAGGGGTTCCTCGGGGTGCTGCTCGGCAACGGCATGACGTCGGGCGCCATCGTCGCGATCGTCATGATGACGTTCATAGAGATGACCGCGCCGCGCCGCAGGCGCCTGGACGTCGTGCTGGACCCGGATGCTCTGCCGAAGCTGGGAGAGTTCCTGCGCGGGTTCGCGTCGAAGTACGGATGGGACTCGGCCTCGACGGAGCGTCTCGTCCTGGTAGGGGAGGAGACGCTTACCAGCCTGTCGGAGGGCGATGACCCGGGGAAGGACGGCGCCCGGCGGCTGGTCGTAGCTGCGCGCGCCGCCGGCGGAGGCGCCGAGTTGGAGTTCCTTTGCGCGGCGGACGGGGAGAACCTGGAGGACCGGCTGTCGTACCTCGGAGAGACGCCGGACATACCGGACGGCCGGGAGATATCGTTCCGGCTGCTGCGCCACTATGCGTCGTCCGTGCGCCACCAGAAGTACCACGGCGTCGACATCGTCACGGTGAGCGTAGAGGGCTCGCGCTAGCGCGTCAGGAACTTCGTCACGGAGACGCAGGGCAATCGCATCTTATTCGGCACTAGCTATGGACAGGCGCTCTGCATACCGGCCTCTGATCGGTTTGGAGTGCCGGCGCGTTGAAATTCAGCTTTGGACCCGGCGCATGAGATTTGGATGCGATTGCCCTGGCCCTCTCACCGAGTGCGGCCTCGGTTCGACGAAAGTGTGCCATTTTGTGCCATTCTGTGCCATCCCTATCTGTGCGGTGGCACACCTGGCCGAGAAATGGCACACCCGGTGTGCCACTCGCCCTATCTGAGGCGGGACACCGCGTGACAGGATGGTACGCTGGTGTCCCCGCCTCGTCCGGGACATGGGCGCGTGAAGGGACTCGAACCATCTGGGGGCGAGTGCGTGTCACAAGCACAGACTAGCACGCATGTACTGCTAAGGGCAAGGGCTCGCCCAGGACTCAAACGGAGACGGCCGGGTCTGGCGCGGCGCCGGCGTGCGGCGATAGACTTGGCCGCGGTGGTGCGGTACCGTCGACGCGAGGTCGAATCTGTTGGGCAACGCGGTGGTCCTTGGTCTCCTTCAGGGCATCTTCGAGTGGCTGCCTGTCAGCTCCGAAGGGCTCGTCGCCGTCGCATACACTTTTCTCTACGACGCCGATCTCGACGAGGCCGTCGGATTCGCACTCTGGCTGCACCTGGGGACCGCGCCCGCGGCCCTCGTAGCGCTGCGCGGCGAGGCCACCGAGCTCGCGCGAGGCCTGGTCGCGCGTCCGTTCAGACCCTCTCCGTTCCTCGTCTTTCTGGTCGCGGCGACCGTGGTCAGCGCGGCCGTGGCCTTCCCGCTGCTGCTGACGCTCCCCGAGCTGTCGTCGGCGCTGGGCGGCGGCGCGATGCTCCTGGTCGGGGCCGCGATGCTCGTGACCGGCGCCGTGCAGCTTCGCCGCCCGTCCGACGGCGCCCGCACGAATGCCGACGCGAGCGCCGTCGACGGCCTTTTCGCCGGCGTCGCCCAGGGCGTCGCGGTCGTGCCCGGCCTGAGCCGCTCGGGACTGACGGTCGCCGTCCTGCTGGCGCGTCGACTGGATGGCCGCGAGGCGCTGACGCTGAGCTTCTTGATGAGCGTGCCGGCGAGCCTCGGCGCCGCCCTCTACGTTGCCGTGTCGTCCGAGGTCGAGATCGGCGCCGAGGCGGCCGTCGCGGCCGTAGTCGCCTTCGGAGTGGGCCTCGTGACGATCAGGCTGCTCCTCGGGCTGGCTGGACGGATCAACTTCGCCGGATTCGCGTTCGCGGTCGGCGCCCTCATGGCGGCCGGCGGCCTCTGGGACCTGCTGCGGTGACGGTTGTGCGGCGCCAATATCCATGACAACCATTCGACGGTTAGCGGATGACATCCTCACGACGCTCCGGCAGCACCTCGCTCCCGGAGAGGTGACCTTCCGCGGATCGCTTCTCTCGGGCGATGCCGACGAATACAGCGACGTCGACCTGCACGCGCGGGTCCGTCGTCGGCTGGACGAAGAATTCTTCGACTCCCTGGCAGCATGTCTCACGGAGCGGTTCGGCCGCCTGACAGTCAGGTACGACCCCGACTACAGGAACGACACACAGGCCCAGTACCTCACCATCACGCTTCACGAATTCCCGATCTTCTGGAGGCTCGACCTGATTGTGACCTCCGATCTGGCGAGCTCACGCAAGTACCCAGACCCATTCCCCGAGTGGTCCGTCGCCACGTCCGCGTTCTGGAACCTTGTGTGGGCGGTCAAGTACGTCAAACGCGGCAGGCCTGAAGTTGCCGATAACTACGTGGCGGCCGCCTGCGACAAGCTGCGGATCGATACGTCGAGATACTCGAACGCCAGCGCCCACGCACTGCTGGCCCTGCTCGCCGACACAGGCGACGTCGACGGCGAGCTGCTAGCGAAGCTCCGCAGCGAGGTGCCCGCGGACCCGTCGTCGTAGCGGCGGCCCGGCCTGCCGGGGCCATCCGGGGACTGTGATACGATGGGCGCCCGCCGCAGCCAGGCCGACCTTCGTCTCGGCCAGGACCGGCTACGCCTGAGGTGCGCCATGGCCAGTCGGACGACCATCTCCATATCCACGCCGATGACGCCGCCCCGGTGGGCGCTGCTGGAGCGCGAGCTCATCCGCGCCGAGGGCCGCGCCTGCGAGGAGTTCTTCGAGCACTACTTCGACGAGCGCGGCTATCTCCTCTGTGTTCCGCGCTGGTCGGGCGACGATGGCGCGGACGATGCCGCCGAGAACTTCGCCAACTGGACGACGCTGCACGCCCTGGGCGCTCCCGACGTGGTGCTGGAGCTGTACAAACGCGCCTGGGACGGCCACGTCAGGCAGTACACCGAGGCGAAGACGGTCGACGTTCCGTTCGCCCGCGACGGCATGTACTTCAAAGAGTTCCCAGTGATGTTCGACTGGATGCACACCGGCGAGGGGCTGACCGCGTTCGTGCTCGAGGGACTGTCCGACCCGAACGACCGCAAGCTGATCGCCCGCACCAGGCGCTTCGCGGGTTTCTACATGGGCGACGACCCGATCGCCGACAACTACGACCCGGAGCGGAAGCTTATCCGCAGCATGTTCAACGGCAGCCGCGGCCCCATGCTGCGCAAGTCGACCGCCGTCGACTGGGCGGGCGACCCGATCGAGGTCGAGGGGCGCTTCACCCCGCTGCACGGCGAGTCGAGCTACGAGCAGATGCTGGAGCACTTCGAGGACTACAACGACGTTGCCGGCGACCACCCGCTGAACCTGGGCACGACGACGCTCGCCCTCAACGCCTACATGCTCACCGGAGAGGAGCGTTACCGGGACTGGGCCCTCGAGTACGTCGACGCGTGGATGGAGCGCTTCGAGGCCAACGGCGGCGTCATCCCGACCAACATCGGGCTCGATGGCACGATCGGCGGCGAGTGCGACGGCAAGTGGTACGGCGGCGTCTACGGCTGGTCCCACTCCACGCTCGATCCCGCCACCAAACAGATCAGGCACCGTGCCAGCTTCCAGATCCGGTCCCACTACGGCTTCGCCAACGCGCTGCTGCTCACCGGAGACCGCCGGTACGTCGAGCCTTGGAGCCGCATGATCGACCTGGTCAACGAGAACGAGAAGAGGGCCGACGGCCAAACAATGTACCCGCACATGTACGGCGACGATGGCTGGTACGACTACACGCCCGAGCCGTTCGACGCCGGCGCCCTGCAGTCGTACTACTGGACGATGGACCGCCGGGATCTCGACCGGCTGCCCATGAGCGGCTGGATCGCCTACCTGGACGGCAAGGACCCCGACTACCCTGAGCGCGCGCTGGCGGACGACCTCGAAGGGGTCAGGTCGCGCATGGAGGACATGCGCCTCGACACGGCCTCGGAGGATACGCGCATGTCCGACGACCCGAACCGGATCAATCCGGCGCTGGTCGGCAGCCTGATCGAGCTGATGCTCGGCGGACTGCCCACCAACCACGAGGGGTATCCGCTCCACGCCCGGCTGCGCTACTTCGACCCGGAACGCCGCCGCCCCGGCATCCCCGATGACGTCGCCGCCCTCGTCGACGAGCTGACCGCGGACAGCGTCTCGGTCACGCTGGTCAACGTCAACCAGGTGGAGGCCCGCACCGTGGTGGTGCAGGGCGGCGCCTACGGCGAGCACCAGGTGCTCACGGCGTCGGCGGGGGACAGCGAGACCCCGGTCGACGCCAGCGGCTTCACCGTACGCCTCGCTCCCGGCGCGGGCGGACGGCTCGTACTCCGCACCAGGCGCTACGCGAACTCGCCGACGCTGGCTTTTCCCTGGGTCTAAACGTCATCCGTTCGTTCGGCCGCGGCGGCACTGTGGCTCAGGCCACAAGGAGACAGACATGGCACTGATCGACATCGGCTCCCGGAAACAGCTCCTGTTCGATGACCACGTCATCGAGAGCCTGACGTATGCGAAGCAGGGCATGAATCGCGCCATCAAGGCCGACGAAAACCCGGTCGTCAGGAGCGACCGCCCCTGGGAGGGCACTCACATGAGGCCCCTCTGCACCGTGTTCGACGAGGAGGCGGGGCTGTTCAAGATGTGGTACCGCTCCTCGACCAACACGGTGCGGGTCGAGAACGGCGTGCCCGTGCTCGGCGGGCCCGACGGCATCGTCGTCGACGAACGGGACAGGCGCATCTGCTACGCGACCTCGAAGGACGGCTTCGACTGGGACAAGCCCGAGCTGGGCCTGGTCGAGTTCGACGGCTCGACGCGCAACAACATCCTGCCGCTCGAGGAGGAGTCCCTCGACGCGCCGGGCGGGCCCTCTTTCCTCGACACCCACGACCCGGACCCCGCGCGCCGCTACAAGGCCATGGTCAGAGTCGGTGACACGACCAGCCAGGGGATGCAGTACCACCTGTACCACTCGCCGGACGGCATCTCCTGGACGCCCGACCCGGCGAACCCCGTCATAGACACGACGCCGGAGCTCGGGCGCTGGCAAGGCCGGTTCATGGGCTGGGACCCGATCCGTGAGACCTACCACGTGACGATGGAGTGCAGCCACCACTGGAGGGCGCCCCTGGGCAAGCGGCTCATCGGCCGGGCCGAGAGCCCCGACATGGTCCACTGGAGCGAGCCCGAGCTGATACTGGCGCCCGACGACCAGGACTTCCCCGATACCGAGTTCTACAGCATGCCGCTCATCGCCTACGAGGGCGTCTATATCGGCATGCCGTGGATTTTTCGTACGACGAACACGACCCACCATCCTGAGCTGGCCTTCAGCCGCGACGGCGCACGCTTCCGCCGGGACTACCGCGAGCCGTTCATCCCCTTCGGCGGCGCCGCCGTTGACTTTGACTCCAACAACATCCACGTGCAGGACATCATCGTCCACGGCGACAGGGTGCTGATCTACTACCACGGCGAAAACTGGAGGGCGCCCCAGACGTACTTCGACGTCGGCGCGGACAAGGCGACCGGGGGCATAGGCCTTGCCACGTGCAGGCTCGACGGCTTCGTGTCCGTCGACGGCGGCAACGGCTGGGTGCCGCACATGGGTCTGGACGACGACCTGCTCGACATCTCGGGGAAGGACTACCTGTTCCAGCGATCGGTCGGGCCGTCCTCATTCAGCCAGATGGCCACGCGGACGTTCAGCTTCGCCGGCTCCGGCCTCTACCTGAACGAGACGATCACGCCGCTCGCCGCGGGGCCGGGCCCAGGCGAGATGCGCGTCGAGGTGCTGAAGTCGAACTACAAGCGGCTGCCCGGATTAACATTCGACGACTGCGACCCGATCACCGACTCGGGCCTCGCCCGGCGGGTGACGTGGAACGGCAACGGCGACCTGGGCTCTCTCGCGGGCAGACCGGTGAAGCTGAGGTTCTATTTCAAAAACGCAAAGCTCTACTCGTTCCAGTTCAAGTAGAGTTCGCCGCCGGCACCCGGCCGGATGGCGCAATGGGGCCGTGGCGGCACCGGCGGCGGCTCGGAGAAGCCTACCGCGGTGACTGCCCGGAGTTGAGGCTCCTGCGTTCCGTTCACCCCGAGTAGCGCCCGATGCTTCAACGGCGCGTATCGAGGGGCGCGGGCTGAGCCCCACCAGACGTGAAGGCCGCCTACCCCTGCAGGACCTCGACGAGCCGTTGGGCCACGAGCTCTTCCTCGCCGTCCTCCAGCGTGTAGAAGAAGAGCCTGATGGCGTCGTCGGACGCGGCTCGCGCCAGCACGGGCGGCTCACCGTCGTGCAACTCCTCCACGACCTGGTGCGCCGTCTTGCCCAGCGCCGGGTCGAAAAAGACCAACAGGTACGACCCGTAGAAGCCGTGCGAGATCATCGTCGCCTCGGTGCGGGCCAGCGGGAACGGCCTGGGCGCGTCCTCCACGACCGACAGCATCCGGTCGTACCGGATGAACCGGTCCTCGAAGTTCGTGTCCCGGAACCACGTTTCCAGCGCGGTCGCCAGGGCGACGACCTGCTGGCGGTCTCGCGTCCGCGGGCCAGCTTCGGGCCGTTGCGACGGAGTGCCGGCGGTCATGATCATGATCCGCCGGGCTTCCTGTCGTTGAAGATGCGTTTGTATTCCAGGCTCTTTCCCCCGAAGTTGATCAGGAGGCCGATCTCAAAGTCGTAGGCCACCACGTAGTTCTTGGCCTGAGCGATATGGACATCTGCCAGATCGGTCAGGGCCTTCAGCTCGACCACTACTCGATCAGCCACGACGAAGTCGGCCCTGCGCGTACCGACTTCGATGTCTTCGTAGTAGATGGTCTGCTCCACCTCCCTGCCGAAGTCAATCCCGGCCCTCTGCATCTCTATGGCAAGGCATCGCTGATAGATGACTTCCTGGAAGCCTCCCCCAAGCGTGCGATGCACCTTCATGGCACAGCCGATGATCTGGTATGTGAGATCGTCGCGGATGGTGGACATTTCGTCTGAATCGGGATTATCAGGATTCGGGGTGTTCGGCGGTCATACGACTCGGGGACAGGGTAGGGCGTATGTACGATCGGAGACCGTCAGGATCAGGATTATCTGGATTCGAGGATTGTCAGGATTCGGGGTGTTCGGCGGTCATACGACTCGGGGACAGGATAGGCCGTATGTACGATCGGAGACCGTCAGGATCAGGATTATCTGGATTCGGGGATTGTCAGGATTCGGGATGTTCGGCGGTCATACGACGCGGGGACAGGATAGGCCGTATGCACGGCTGGAAATCCTGAAAATCTCCCAATCCTGAAAATCCTGATTCAGACAACTGACGCTGCGGTCCAGCTCAGGGGACCGGCCCGAGGCCCAAGATGGCGGGGCCTCAGGATGGTCGGGTTACTCCGTGTCGCGCTTGAGCTCTTCTTCCAGCTCTTGGCGCTCCTTTTGCATGCGCCGATGCCAGACGGCCCACAGGACGAGGCCGAGGATCCAAGCGACGATAGAGAGGTACACTCCTTCCATGCCGACCTTCTCGTACCTCAGTATCGCGTTCATCGTGAGCGTAAGGAGAACGGAGAAGATGAACGATACGACTACGATTGCGCCGAAACCCATCGCGCCCCTCCTTGGGGACCGTCGCTACCCTCCCACCGCTCTGACGGCGCAGGCCGGTTAGGGTGGGACAAGTTCCCTTTTGTCGCGGGACATAATAGCACCTTTGACAGGATGCGTGGTTTCGACTCGACCAGAGGTCGCCAAACCCATTCGCCGTACATGGCTGCGGCCGAGTCGGGGACAGGGCTCGGGCGGAGTTCGGGGCGAGGGGCGGCCTACTCGCTCGGCGCCTCGTCCAGCTTCGAGAACCGGCCCAGGTCCTGACCTTCGGCATCTCCCGATAGCGGCGACCCCGCCGCCAGCGCCTCCACCCAGGCCAAGAGCTGCCACTCCGGTATCGCGCCGACCCACCTCCGCTGCACGACGCCGTCTCGGTCAACGAAGAAGGTCACGGGCAGGCCGATGACCCCGTAGTCGACCGTGATCGTGCCGGACGGATCGGGCCCGTTCGGGTAGGTCACGCCGAACTCGGCCAGATGGCTCCTGGCCGCCTTTTCCGAGTCCTGCAGGTTTATTCCGAGGAAGGTCACGCCCTGGCTCCGATAGGTTTTCCAGGCCCGCTCCAGGGCCGGCGCCTCGTCGCGGCACGGCGTGCACCACGACGCCCAGAAGTTGAGCACGACAGGAGTCCCCTCGAGGTTCGACAGCGTCAGCGGGTCGCCGTCGAACAGCCGCACCGTGAAGTCCTTCGCGGGCTGCCCGACCACGGTGGCGCCACTCAGTCCGGTGACGGCGCTCCTGTTCGACAGCCCCCAGGCCATCAGGCCGACAAACGCCAGAATCAGGAGTGCCGGAGCTCCGAAGATGGCCAGCCGCAGACCGGGGGACATACCGTTGCCTGCCGAATCGTGCTGGTCGCCGGCGGACGTTCTAGACCTCCTTTACGGCGACCAGCGCGGCCGTCACCAGCAGCCGGTGGTCGTAGTAAAAGCGCGGCGTGCACGTCACGAGGGTGATGTCGTGGGCGCCGCTGTCCGTGAGTGCGATGTCGTCCTCGTACACAACCTCGGTCACGTACACCTGGTAGGCGTAGTGGCGTCTGGCGGTCTCCAGGAAGATGTAGATCGGTGAGTCGGCGGCGAGCTTCGGTATCTCCGGCAGCCGGGCGAAGACGTTGCCCTCGCCCCTGATCGGGCTCTCGAGATGGCCGAAATACCAGCCCTGGCCCGCGGCGCCGGCCTTCGCCGTCCTGGGGATGTGGCCGACGACCCTCTTCGGCGTCTCCCAAGCCAGGCTGTCTCCCAGCTTCCTGATCCTGAGCTCGCTGATTTCGGCGTCGACTTCAATGGCGGGGATCCGGACCCGGATGGCCAGCGCGCCGCCGGAAGCGAGGTCTTCGGACGTCGGCGCCGAGTACGTGGCGACCTCCGCGATCGAAGCCGCTATCGCGGCCAGCCGGGGGTCGGGCGCCGCAGGCTCCGCGGGCCGGGCGACTCCGCTCGACGCCGGCGGCTCCGTGTCGAGCGACGTATACCGGGGCGTGTCTGGGTTATCCGTGGCGGCGGACGGCGTTATCGAGGCGGCCACGGAGGTGGATGGAGTCCGTGACGCCGTAGCGGCGCGCGGTACCGCCGTCGGGACGACAGAGGGCGCTATGCCGGTCCCCGAGGTTTCAGCCGGAGCCTCCGTTTCGCCTAGGTTCTCGGCGCCGGCCCCGGCTCCGATCTGGCTCGGGCCGGAGGGCGGGGCTACGGTACCGCCAACCGGCGTCCCCGATGCCGCCGGCGCGGCCGAGACGGCGGTGTTGCCCGTTGCGGCTCCCGCCGACGCGCCCGCGACCGTCGGCACACCTTGGGGCGCGCCTGTGGACTGCGGGGCGTCTACGGCGGACGTCGACGGCGTCGTGTCCTGAAGGGTGGCCGCCGGCACAGCGTAGCCGGCTCCGGCGAAGCGCGGACGCGCCGCCTCGAAGCCGAGGTCGTCCAGATTCGAGCGGGCGAACTTGCCGTAAAGGTAGTAGCCGCTGGTTGCCGCGAGCAGCACGACGCCCGCGACGAGCAGCACGACGCCGACCACGGCCCGCGCGCGGCGTCTGCCCGCCGGACCGTCACGGGAACCTGTTCGAATCGTCTCCGTCGCCATCCGGGTATTCCGCCATTGGAGATATCGGCATCGCCGCCATCCGCCCACTGAACATTATACGCCCAGTCGCGACCGGTCGACTCCTGGCCGCGCTCCAGGCGCGGCGCGGAGGTTCAGCCCAGGGCCGGAGACCGCGTGTGCCAGTCCGTCGCTCGCTCGTATGCGTAGGCGGCTCGCAGGAGCGTTGGCTCCCCCAGGTGGGGTCCCATGAGCTGCAGGCCGACCGGCAGCCCGTCGACCATCCCCGCCTGCACCGAGATGGCGGGGATTCCGGCGATGTTAGCGGGCTGCGTGAAGATGTCGTTCAGGTACATCTGTACGGGATCGTCCATCTTCTCGCCGAACCTGAACGCCACCGACGGGGCCGTCGGCGACGCCAGCACGTCGAACCGTCTGAACGCCTCGTCGAACTCGCGGCGGATCAGCGTCCGGGTCTTCTGGGCCTTGAGGTAGTACGCGTCGTAGTAACCGGCGGAAAGCGCGTACGTCCCGAGCATGATCCGCCGCTTCACCTCGGGCCCGAACCCCTCCTGCCGGGTCTTCTCCAGCGCGTCCCACATGTTCGCGGCGTCGCCCGCCGAGTACCCGTACTTCACCCCGTCGTACCGGGCCAGGTTGGCCGAGGCCTCCGAGGGGGCGATGATGTAGTAGACCGCCATCGCGTACGACGAATGGGGCAGCGAGGTCTCCTCGACCTCGGCGCCCAGGTCCGCGAGCACCTGGACGGCATCGCGCACAGATCGCTCGACGCCTGGATCGATGCCCTCCACGAAGTACTCGCGCGGCACCCCGACCCGGAGCCCCTCGATGCCGGCGGCGAGCCCTTCGGTGTAGTCGGGCGGCTCGACGTCTATGGAGGTCGAGTCCCGGCGGTCGTGGCCCGCGATGGCGTTCAGCACCAGGGCCGCGCCTTCGACCTCCCTCGTGATGGGGCCTATCTGGTCCAGCGAGCTCGCGAAGGCGATCAGGCCGTAGCGGCTAACGAGGCCGTACGTGGGTTTCAGCCCGACGACTCCGCAGAGCGCGGCCGGCTGGCGTATGCTGCCGCCGGTGTCCGAGCCCAGGGCGAACAGGCACTCCCCGGCGGCGACGGCGGCCGCCGGGCCGCCGCTGCTGCCGCCCGGCACCCGCTCGAGGTCCCAGGGGTTCATCGTCGGGTGAAACGCCGAGTTCTCGGTCGAGGAGCCCATCGCGAACTCGTCGAGGTTGCCCTTTCCGACGAGCACCGCGCCCGCCTCGTACAGCCTGCGTGCGACGTCGGCGTCGTACGTCGGCACGAAGCGCTCCAGCATCCGCGACGAGCAGGTGGTGGCGATGCCGGCGGTGCACAGGTTGTCCTTCAGCACCATCGGCACGCCGGTCAACGGGCCGCCGTCGCCTGTGGCTATCCGGGTGTCGGCCTTCCGCGCCTGCTCCAGCGCGGTCTCGGCCGTCACCGTGACGAACGCCTCGACGCTCGCCTCGACGCGGCCTATGCGGTCCAGCACCGCCTCGGTGAGCTCGACGGACGACACGTCGCGGCCCGCGAGCAGGGATGAGGCCTGGGGAAGGGTCAGCGAGTCGAGGTCGAGTGAGCTCATAGGTGGAAGTCGTCCCGGCCGGCGACGGCCTACTCGAGGACGGCCCGCACTCTCACGAAGTCGCCCTCGCGCCGAGGAGCGTTGGACAGCGCGTCTTCGCGGCGTATCGAAGCGTCCACCGTGTCGTCGCGCACCACGGTCTCGACGTCGGCCGAGTGGCCCGTCGGCTCCACGTCGTCCGTGTCGAGCTGCTGTAGCGAGTCGAAGTGCCTCAGGATGTTCGAGAGCTGGCCGCGCATCAGCTCGACCTCGGCTTCGGTCATGCCGACCCTGGCCAGCCGCGCGATGTGGCGGACTTCCTCGCTATTCAGCCGCTGCTCGGTCATCTTGCGCCCGCCGGCCTCCTGTCTATCCTGGAGTGTGGCGAAGTGTAGCAAGGCGACTCCCCGCCATCAAGGAACAACCGCGCGCGTACTCGGCGTACTCCCGAAGTGGGGGCGTCTCTGGTAGGATGGCCGTCAACTCACCTGGTCCCGCTCAGGTACCGCCGGAGCTGAGATGACTCGCCTGTACTCGTGGCAAGAGTGCGCAGAGTTCGACGCCCCAACGACACGGGAGCTCTATCGCCAGTACGTGAACGGCAGCCAGGTCGACCTGCTCAGCCTGTTCGAGTTCGGCAGGGACCTCGCCGTGAGCGCCGAGGGCATGTACATCACCACGGCCAGCGGCCGCCGGGTGCTGGACTTCACCGGCGGCTTCGGAGTGCTCAGCCACGGGCATAACCATCCCGGAGTCCTGGCAGCCCGGGCCGAGTTCCAGCGCCAGGCCAGGATGGAGGTGCACAAGAACTTCATCTCCCAGTACGTGGCCGGCCTCAGCCACAACATCGCCCGGCTTCTGCCGGAAGACCTGAACATCTCCTACTTCTGCAACTCCGGCGCGGAGGCGGTGGAAGGGGCAGTGAAGCTCGCTCACAAGTTCCACCAGGGGCGCCGCAAGTATGTCCTGCACTCGGACATCTCCTTTCACGGCAACCTGCTCGGGGCGGGCAGCATCACCGCGTCGCCGGAGCGCGAATTCCCGTTCCCCCGTATCCCCAACGTCGCCTCCTTCCCCTACGACTCGATCGAGGGCGTGAGACGCGAGGTCCACCGGCTGCGCCGCGACGACGGCGAGAGCGACGTCTACGCCATCGTCCTGGAGCCCTTCAGCGCCAGCAGCATGGTCGCCTGCTCGGACGACTTCCTGGTCGATCTTCGACGCCTGTGCACCGACGAGGGCATCGTGCTGATATTCGACGAGGTCTACACCGGCTGGGCGAAGGCGGGGCCTCTCTTCTTCTTCATGAAGTCCGGGGTCGTGCCCGACGTCGTCGCCATGTCCAAGGCCCTGGGCGGGGGCAAGTCCTCCATCTCGTGCTACACCGCCCGCGAGCCTGTCTTCAGGGCGGCCTACGACAGCGTCTCAGGCGTGACGCTGCACAGCACCACCTACAACGGGTTCGGCGAAGAGTGCGTCACGGCCATCGAGGCGATCAACATAGTCGTGGACGACGACTACGTGGGTCGGTCGAATCGGATCGGCAGCCGCATCGGCCGCGGCCTGGCGGAAATAAAGGACAGGCATCCGGACATGGTCCGCGAGGTGAGGGGAGAAGGCGCCCTCTACGGGTTGCTCCTGGACACCGAGACCGGCCCGGTCCTGAGGGCCGCGGCGAACGTGGCGCCCGGCGCGATCTTCGACGACGAGAAATTCTTCGACAAGCTGATCACCTCAGCGGTCGTGGCCGAGCTGTACCGTACGCACGGCGTGCTGACATTCTTCAGGTCGAACCGCGAGATCATCCTGGTCGTCTCGCCCGCCCTCATAGCGACGGACGCCGAGCTGGACTACTTCCTGGACGCCCTGGACAAGACTCTGGCCGTCGGCAAGCTCAATCTGGTCGCGCGATTCGCCAGGGACTACCTGTCTACGAAAGCCTCCGGATCGCAGATCGCCGAGCCGGTGCGGAGGCTCATTGGCCACGGGTAAGAGACCTCCCGCCGTGGCTGACTTCGGCAGGGGTGATCGAGCCAGGCTGCTGGCCGGCATGGCCTCGGAGCCGCTGGACGTGTTGGTCCTCGGTGGCGGGATCACCGGCGCTTCCATCTTCAGGGACGCCGCTCTGAGGAACATGAGAGTCGGCCTCGTGGAGGCCCGCGACTTCGGGTCGGGGGCCAGCGGACGCAGCTCCAAGCTGGTGCACGGCGGCCTGCGCTACCTGCAGAACCTCAGCTTTCGCCGCGCCTGGGAGGCGAGCCACGAGCGCGATCTGCATCTGGCCCTGAACGGCCGCTACGTCAAGCCGGTCCCCATCCTCATCCCGACGTACCGCCGGGGCGGCGATTCGCCCGCCAAGGTGAGGGTTGCGATGTGGCTGTACCGGATGATGTCGGGGTCGGGAAACGCCAGGCGCCACAGGTTCGTCGACAGGGCTGAGACGCTGGACCTGGGGCCGGGGCTCGAAGACCCTCGCCTGACGGGCGGAGTCGTCTACTACGACGCCGTCGTGGACGATGCGCGCTGGACGCTGGAGACGGTCAAGGACGGCGTGGCCCACGGCGGCGCGGCCATCAATCATGCCCCCGTGGACGCCCTTGTCAGGGACGGGAACGCCGTCGGAGGGGCGCTCGTACGCGACGCCCTGGAAGACCGCGAATACTCCATCGAGGCCTCCATCGTCATAAACGCGACGGGGGCCTGGGCCGACCGGGTGCGCGAGATGGACACGCCCGGCCGCCCGCCCATGGTCAGGCTCTCCAAGGGCACCCATCTCGTCCTGGCCAGGGACGACGTTCCCTTGAACGTGAGCTGCGTATTCCCCTCGCCGCTGGACGACAGGCACCTGTTCCTCATACGGCGGGACGACTGCTTCCTGTACGGCACCACCGACGGCTGGCATGACGGTCCGCCCAACGACCCCCGCCCCGACGAGGTCGACACGGCGTACCTGTTGGAGGCCATAGGCAGATTCTTCCCCGGGTCATCCCTGACGCGGTCCAGTGTCCTCTACTGCTACAGCGGCTACAGGGCCCTCCCGTCGCCCAAGGCCAACAGGAGCCTCCCCTGGTCGGTCGGGCGGGATGACATGGTCGAGATAGCGCAGTCGGGCCTGGCGACGGTCGTTTCGGGAAAGCTCACGACGTCCCGCTCTCTGGCGGAGCGGGTGCTGGACCGGCTGACGGAAGGGGCCGACGGCATGGACCGCTGGTCGGCCTGTCGGACCGATCGCGTGGCCATTGGCGGAGCCGATCCCGCGGACGCCGCCGGCCCGGAGGCCCGCATCCCCGGCGCCCGGGGCCTCGCGGCCCACTTCGAGACTCTATATGCCAGGTACGGACCGGGCGCCCGGGAGATCATCGCCGGGATCACTGCCGACGAGAACGGCCCGCCCTTCCAAGCAGAGGTGAGGTACGTCTGCCGCAACGAGATGGCCTGTACCCTGGAGGACATAGTAGAGCGTCGCGTCGCCCCCTTATCGTGGAGCCGCGGGCAGCGCCTGGAGTATTTGAGGCAGGTCGCCCCGGTAATCCGCCACGAGCTGGAGATGGACGAGGAGGAGTTCGCCTCCAGGTACCAGGACTACCGGCGCAACCTGCGCCGGTACCACGCCCTGCCCGATTCGGTCACCTCTGGTCGGAGCAGCTGAGGGCCGGAAGACGTTCGCGTCGCCCGCGTGCGGAGAGTGCGGCGAAGAAGTGCGCCCGTGGCGCGGCTCAGTTGAAGCGGTTCATCGCGGCTTCCACGCCGTCCTCGACGATGGCCGCCACCGCCTTGGCCGCCGTGTCTACCGCGTCGGCCATCGTCCGCCGCTCGTCGTCTGACGGCCGTCCCAGCACGTGCTCGATCTCGTCCGAGCCCGGCGCCGGCCTGCCGATGCCGATCCGCAGCCGGGCGAATTCCTGCGTACCTATAGCGGCGATGATCGACTTCATGCCGTTGTGGCCTCCGGCGCCGCCCTGGGCCCGCAGGCGTATGCGTCCGGCAGGCATGTCGAGGTCGTCGTACACCACGATCAGCTCGCCCGGCTTCGCGCGGAGCCGCGCGAGCAGCGCCGTGACCGCCTGACCGCTCTCGTTCACGTAGGTCCGGGGTTTGGCCAGCGCCACGGATACCCCGCCGGCGTCGCCCTCTCCCCATACGAACAGCCTGCGCCGCCGGGATACCTCGATCCCCCACGCGGCCGCGAGGCGGTCGACGCACCAGAAGCCCAGATTGTGCCGCGTCCCCGCGTACTTCTTGCCCGGGTTGCCCAGACCGACTACGACCCTGCGCTCCGCCGGACCTTCGCGGGCCCCCCGTCCGAGGACCCGGTCGAGAATGGCGCCGATCTCGCTCACCGGCCCGCGCCCCGTTCAATGCCCGCCGCCGGGAGACTCTTGCCTGACTCCCTCTCCCTCGACGGGAGAGGGTTGGGGTGAGGGTGAAGGGCCAGTTTCCGCAAGCTGCCTCCCTCTATTCGGACGGGCCTGGATTCCGGCCTTCGCCGGAATGACCGGTTATGCAAAGGTCTCCCACGGGAGGGATTCCCGGGGTCCGGGCGTTCCACGGTCGGCGAGTCATGGCTCGAGGACGAAGTCGCCGCTCCTGCCGCCGCTCTTGCTCGCCAGCCGGACGCCGTCGATGCGCATCGCGCGGTCGCTGCTCTTGCACATGTCGTAGACGGTCAGGGCCGCCACGCTGACAGCCGTCAACGCCTCCATCTCGACGCCGGTCTTAGCCGTCGTCCGCGCAGTGGCGGTGATGTCCACCGCGCCGCGCTCTTGGTCGAGGTCGAACTCCACGAGCACCTGGTCGAGCGGCAGAGGATGGCACAGCGGTATGAGCTGCGCCGTGTTCTTGGCGGCCATGATCCCAGCCACCCGCGCGATGCCGAGCACGTCGCCCTTCTCAAATCGATCAGCCGCCACGAGCTCCAGGGTCTCCCCGCGCATGAGCACCGACCCCTTCGCGACGGCGACGCGCTTGGTCTCCGGCTTCTCGCCTACGTCCACCATGCGCGCCTCGCCGGAGTCGTCCACGTGCGACAGCCCCGGCTCGTCCCCACTGCCGCCGCGCGCCGGCTGTTCCCGCCGCTGGCGGGAGTCGCCCGTGCCGCGGCGCTTCGACTCCATCACCGCGAGCCGGTCCGCCTCCTGGTTCAGCGGGTCGCCCGCGTGGCCCTTGACCCACTGCCAGCTCACCCGCCGGGTGGCCGCGGCGTCGTCCAGCCTTTCCCAGAGGTCGCGGTTCTTGTTGCGCTTCCAGCCCAGGGTCATCGTATTTACCAGGAGCCGGCTGTCGCTGAACACCGTGACGGCGGACGACGGCGGCACCGCTCCCAGGCCCTCGATCGCCGCCAGCATCTCCATCCGGTTGTTGGTGGTGCGGTCTTCGCCGCCGCTGAGCCTCTCGATCTTGCCGTCGACCACGATAACCGCTGCCCATCCGCCTGGGCCCGGGTTGCCGGAGCACGCGCCGTCCGTGTAGATCTTGATCATCTGGCCGTCCAGGATCACTGGGATGCGCCGCCATTGTACCGCACGGCTCCAGGGGCTGGCCGGGGCTGGCGCGGCTCTATGGACGGCAGGTCGGGGCACACCGGGGCGCTCGAACGACCGGGAAACTATCCCCCGATGTGGTACATCTCCACCTTGTCCCGGACGGGCTCCGTCAGAGACGTGCGTATCTCCGAGTACCGGTCCTCGCGCACGCTCCAGACCGACGTGACGAGCGACCTCAGATCGTCGTCGCTGGCGCCGTCCCTGAGCGGGGCGCGCAGATCGGTGCCCCGGCTGGTGAACAGGCAGGTGTAGATGCTGCCCTCCGGCGACAGGCGAAGGCGCGTGCAGTCGCCGCAGAAGGGCTTGGTTACCGACGCGATGACGCCGATCTCTCCGCCGCCGTCCGCGTACCGGTAGCGCAGCGCGACCTCGCCGCGGTAATTGCCGTCCATCGGCTCCAGCGGCATCTCGGCGTCGATCCGGGCCACGATCTCGTCCGCCGGAACGACGTGGTCCATCCGCCAGCCGTTGCGATTGCCCACGTCCATGTACTCGATGAAGCGCATGATGTGGCCGCGCTCCTTGAAGTGCCGCGCGAGGTCGACGACCGTGTGGTCGTTCACCCCGCGCTGGACCACGGCGTTGACCTTGATCGGATGGAAGCCGACCGACTCGGCGGCCGCTATGCCCTCCAGCACCTTTTCGGTGCCGAAGCCGCGGCCGTTCATCTCGCGGAAGATGTCGTCGTCCAGCGTGTCCAGGCTCACCGACACCCTGTGAAGCCCGGCTTCCTTCAGCACCGCCGCCTTGTCGGGCAGCAGGTAGGCGTTGGTGGTCAGGGTCAGGTCTGCGACGCCGTCTACGGCGGCCAGGTCGGAGACGAGCAGCTCCAGGTCCCTGCGCACAAGGGGCTCGCCGCCCGTGAGACGCACCTTGACCGCGCCGAGGTCGACGCAGACGCCCACGACCCGGGCGATCTCCTCGAACGTGAGCAGGTCCTCCCGGGGCAGGAACTCGTACCGCTCCCCGTATATCTCGGCCGGCATGCAGTACCGGCAACGGAAGTTGCAGCGGTCCGTAACCGAGACGCGAAGGTCTCTGAACGGTCTTCCAAATCTATCGTCGATCACATCCAAAGGAGTCGCCTAAAGCTCATTCCGGCGCGGTGAGCCGTCTCAGGGCCTCTGCCGCCTCGTGGGCCGCCTTGCCCCGATGGCTCACCCGGTCCTTCTCTTCTTGCGTCAGCTCCGCCATCGTCCTGCCCAGCCCCGGCAGGAAAAACACCGGATCGTAGCCGAAGCCGTTGCTTCCCCGCGCCTTCCTCACGATCCGGCCTGGGCAGATGCCTGTGTACAGGTCGGCTGGGCCGGCCGGCGCCTTCACCGCGATGACGCACCGGAAGCGGGCCGGCCACGAGTTCCCTCCGATATTGTTCAGCTTCCCCAGCAGAAACGCAATCCTCTCCGAGTCCGACTTGCCCTCGCCCGCGTATCTGGAAGACATCACGCCCGGCTCGCCGCCGAGCGCGTCGACCTCCAGCCCGGAGTCGTCCGCGAGGGTGAGCAGGCCGCTCATCTCGGAGTAGGCGGTCGCCTTCAGCAGGGCGTTCTCCTCCAGCGTGTAGCCCGTCTCAGCGATGTCGTCCACGATGCCGATGTCCGCCGGGGAAACGCTCTCCAGCCCGCACCCGGCGAGCGCGGACGACAGCTCCCGGACCTTGCCGGGGTTACTCGTACCAATCAGGAGCCGGGGTTCGAGCACTCCAATGTGGTCCAAACCGAGGTTGCGCCGCTCGTCTCTAATGTCCAGATCTGAGATTCGTGGAATAAGTCCGCCGACGGTATCCCTGAAGCCGCAGCACTCCAGCTCGGTGTACGGCGGCATCGCCGGGCCGGACCATTCGCGCCCTCCTGTGGGACTCGAAATCGGCGGCGGGATACGCGGTCGCGCACAGGATCGGCGCCGCGCCTCGCGTACGCATTCTATCATGACGGCCGCCCGGCCCGGGCTCGGCCCGTATCGCCGTCTGGTAGAATACCGCGACTGCACCAGCGCCGTTAACCGTGGGAGAAGTGCCATGAATGACGCGGACCTTTGGCGTGAGCTTGGACAGCAGCTTCGCGTCGACTCGGTCCGCGCCAGCGCCGCCGCCGGATCGGGCCATCCCACCTCTTCGCTGTCCGCAGCCGATCTGGCCGCCGTTCTCGTCGCCAAGCACCTTCGGTACCGCTTCGACAGGCCCGCCCACCATACGAACGATCGTCTCGTCTTC
This sequence comes from Dehalococcoidia bacterium, assembly GCA_965220785.1. Taxonomy (GTDB): domain Bacteria; phylum Chloroflexota; class Dehalococcoidia; order Lucifugimonadales; family CAZENU01; genus CAZENU01. Next base: position 3,207,844 of record CBDCQW010000003.1, on the reverse strand, counting down.
TCCAAGGGCCACGCCTCCCCGCTGTTGTACTCGATACTCAAGGCCGCCGGTGCCATCACCGACGAGGAGCTGCTCAGCTTCCGCAAGTCCGGGAGCCGCATGCAGGGCCACCCCACGCCGCAGATTCCCTGGGTCGACGTCGCCACGGGCTCGCTCGGACAGGGGCTGCCCATAGCCGTGGGCATCGCCCTGGCCGGCAAACGGCTCGACAGGTTGCCGTACCGCGTGTGGGTGCTCTGCGGCGACAGCGAGATGGCCGAGGGGTCGATGTGGGAGGCGTTCGAGCACGCGGGCTTCTCGGAGTTGGACAACCTCACCGCGATCGTCGACGTCAATCGGCTCGGCCAGCGCGGCGAGACGATGCGCGGGTGGGACACCGAGAGCTACGCCCGGCGCGCCCGCGCCTTCGAGTGGCACGCCATCGAGATCGACGGCCACGACGTCGAGCAGATCGACCGGGCGTACACCGAGGCGGCCGCCACCAAGGGGAAGCCCACCGTTATCGTCGCCAGGACTCTCAAGGGCCGCGGCGTCTCGTCCGTAGAGGACAAGGACGGCTTTCACGGTAAGGCGCTGGACGAGGCCGCAGCCGCCGTCGAGGAGCTGGGCGGCATCCGGCGCATTGCCGTAGACGTCAGACCGCCCAGGAGGGGCCGGGCTCCGAAGCCCGTCTCAGAGAACTTCGTGCCGCCTACCTATCCGGTCGGCGAAAGCATCGCCACGCGGCGCGCCTACGGCGACGCCCTCGTGGCCCTCGGCGCGGCCCGGTCGAACGTGGTCGCGCTGGACGCCGAGGTGAGCAACTCGACGTACGCCGATGCCTTCGCCGAGACCTACCCCGACCGGTACTTCGAGATGTATATCGCCGAGCAGCTCATGGTAGCCGCCGCCGTCGGTATGCAGGTCCGCGGCTACGCTCCTTTCGCGTCGACCTTCGCGGCCTTCCTGACGCGCGCATACGACTTCATACGCATGGCCGCCGTGAGCCGCGCCGACGTGAAGCTGGTGGGCTCACACGCGGGCGTCTCCATCGGCCAGGACGGGCCGTCGCAGATGGGCCTGGAGGACATAGCCGCGTTCCGGGCCGTCTACGAGAGCACGGTGCTGTACCCGTCGGACCCGAACCAGGCGGCCAAGCTGGTCGGCGAGATGGTGGACCAGAGCGGCATCGTCTACATGCGGACCACCCGCGAGAATACGCCCGTGATCTACGGCGCCGACGAGCAGTTCGCCATCGGCGGCAGCCGTCTCGTCCGCGCGTCGGACAACGACGACGTGACGATCATCGCCGCGGGCATCACGCTGCACGAGGCCCGCATAGCGGCCGACAAGCTGCAGGCGGAGGGCATATCGGCGCGGGTGATCGACCTGTACTCGGTGAAGCCCATCGACGCGAAGACCCTCATGAGCGCCGCCGCCGCCACGGGCGCCATAGTCACCGTGGAAGACCATTGGCGGGAGGGCGGCATCGGCGACGCCGTTCTCGACGTCTTCGCCAACCAGACCGTGAGGCCCAGGGTCGTCAAGCTGGCGGTCAAGTCGATGCCCGGATCGGGCACGCCCACGGAGATGCTGGCCGCGGCCGGCATCGACGCCTACCACATAGCCGAGGCCGCCCGCCGCGTCGTCGCCCCCAGAGGCCGCGCTTAGGCCCGCATCCGCCAACCCCGGACCCATCGCAAGCGCACGGACCGCCGCTGCCGTGCCAGAAGCCGGCCCAGGCGAACGGCCGAAAGAGTCTGTACGGCCCGCTAAGAGTCGGCCGCCCCGGGGTTGGAGCGCAGCGCCGACCTGACTTTCTCCAAAGTGGGCAGGTCGGGTGCGACTATGGTCACCGTTTCGGCGCCCCGGATGGAGATGGCGATCACGTCTGCCGGCAGCGTCATCAGGACGGACTCCTCGTCCGGCGGCTCCCACTCTCCGCCGGTGCGGGCGACGGTGAACCGCACGAACGCGTCGTAGAACTCCCGGGCGTCCCGCTCCGTGTCCCACAGTGCGGACACCAGAACCACCGTCTCGTCCTCTGGGCCGAGGTAGACGCCGACCCGGTCGCCGCCCCAGCCCGCCGCGGCGCCCGCCGGATCGACCGCGCGGAATCCGGTCTCCAGGTACGCGCGCAGCATCATCTCGCCCAGGGTGTCCTCGAACAGCAGCTTCCACCCCTCGCCCAACGCCGGAAGCAGGTCGGGCAGCATAACCTCCAGCGGAGGCTCGGCGGACTCGTACTTGTCCGGGTGCAGTATGTGCTCCGTGCTGCTGGGCGGCCGCGCGAACGCCGCGTCGACCGCCTGCCAACCGCCGCTCCGGTACAGCCCTCGCACGAAAGTGTCTCCCTCCTGGTACGGGAAGATGTACTGTGTCTGGATCACGCGAGGCGCCGCCCGGAACGCCCGGACCAGCGCCGGGCTGGCCGGCGGCTCAGCCACCCGCTCCGCCGGGGTCATGTACTCCACCGCGTAGCGTGCCGTCCCCAGGGTCGCGTCGCCTTCGATCAGCGCCCTCAACGCGAGCTTCGCGTCCGAGTTGCCCTCGAGGGCTTCCCTCATCGCCTTGATGTCGAAATGCTGCTGCTGGATGCCGTGGACCATCTCGTGCACGTAGGTGCGCTCCTCATGCGGCTCGAGCCCTTCGGCGTCCTTGACAACGTACAGGCGCTCGTCTTCCGAGTCGTAGAAGCCGAGAATCCCTTCTCCGAGCAGCTCCATGAGCAGCTCGAACAGGTCCTGGTCATCGGGCATCGCCCCCAGGGCGGCGTAGAGCCGCTGAGACTCGTAGATGTCCTCCCTGTCCTCCTCCATCTCCTCTACGAGCCGCTCGCCCAGCTCTTCGCGCGTCAGGAACCGCCGCTCGACCGGCCGGAGGAGCGGCAGCTCGCGGATCGAGCTCGTCCTCGCGTCGATCTCGTCGAGCGCCGCCGTGAGCCGCAGCTCTTCGGCGGAGGGCGTCGAGGTTGCGACGGGCGTGGACGGACTGGAGGAAACCTCCGCCGCGGGTGTGGCCGCCTCCGCCGTTGGGGTGGCCGCCTCTGGCGCAGGGGTTGCGGTCGGGGTGGGCGTCGGTGTTGGCGGGGGGAGCGTCGGAGTGGGCGCCGCAGTGGCGGTCGGCGGTACCGTCGGCGACGGCTCTGCCGCCGGCCGGGTGGGCACGGGGGTGTCCGGCGTCGGTGAAGGCGGCTCGCCGCACGCCGCCGCGAGCAGCAGAGCCGCCGCGAGGACGACCGAAGCGACGGCCGCGGCGAGCCGTCCTGTCGTGGTTCGAGACGTGGACGTGCTCAGGGCGACGCGCCTCGAAGACCCGGTTGCCGCATGCGGGTCTGGCGCCAGGCCCGCCGTGGGACTACGCCTCGGCGAACCGGAACGCGAACAGGTCGGCGTCGCGCATCCGGACGCGGACGCGCACCGGACGCCCCCGCAGGCCCGACACGTCGACGCTGCCGCACCAGCTCACCGGCGCCTCGATCTTGTCGCCGAAGACGACGTCGCAGTCGTCGAGCCCGAACCCGGGAACCGGCTCGCCCGATTCGTCCTGCACCTCCACCGCGATACCGCCGCCGCCGGACGTGCTGTAGTTCATCTCCAGACTCCCGCCGGCGAACGTCAGCGGGGGCGTGGTGAACTCGATCCAGCCCACGTAGCCCGCGTGGACGGAGACGAAGCCGTCGGTGCGTATGGTGCAGCGGCGGATCCGCGTCTTGTTCAGACCGGCGCGCAGCAGCTCCGCGAAGTACAGCGACAGCTCGTCCGGCGCGGTCTCCAGGATGCCGGCGCCCATGATCGGATTGCGGTCCACCCAGTTCCGCTCGTCACGGCCCGGGCGCATGAACGCCTCCCGGAAGCGCCGGTCCCACGTCACGCCGTCCCGGCTCGACATGAGCTGGATGTCAGCGAGGCCGATCTGCGGCGCCCCCGGGTACTGCCGCTCCGAGTGCAGCACCATCGGGAACATGAAGAAGGCGTTCGCCGCCCTGGCGTACCTGACCGCCGCGTTCGTGTAGAAGTGGAAGTCCGGCGGGTCGTCCTCGTCCGCCTCGACCACCGTCTCCGGGCGGGTCCAGGTCCGGAAGTCGGCCGACTCGCTGCGCCGGATGCTCCTGTGTCCGCCCTTGAACGTCCCGGCGACCGACTCGGAGACGCCTCTCATGTAGACCACGTACCGCTCCCGGTCGTCGTCCCAGACCAGGACGTTGTGGCTGTCGAACGGCCCCTCGGTCTGGATGGGGTTCGACTCCAGCGGCGTCCAGCGCAGCCCGTCCGGGGACGTGTAGCCGCGCAGGTCGCGCCGGCCGCGGTTCACCATCTTGTACCGCTCCGCCGCCGCCGCGCGCGGATCGACGATCACCGACGGGTTGATCGACGGGTCGTCCGCCGCCGGGAAGAAGACGTTGTTCTCGGTCGTGCCGTGGACCTCCAGCAGGTCGAGGCTGGGCTTTTCCCAGACGACGCCGTCGTCGCTCTCCGCATAGCAGCTCAGGGAGACGATGTCCCGGTTGGAGTCCTCTCCCGGGTCGGACCGGTACCACATCTTGAACCGGTCTCCGTCCCGCAGGACGGTCGAGTAGTGCATGCCGCCCAGCTCCCACGGCCGGTCGTTGGGGATGGCGACCTCTCGCACCGTCGGCTGGTGCATCTTGAGCTCGACCCCTCGCCGGGAGTCGAACCACGTATCGTCGATGAATAGCTGCCGCTGAGAGCCTACGTTTATGGGAAGCACGGGCCGCGTGACCTTTACTCTGGTGGTTGCGTGTCACCGCGCCGATCGGGAGGGGGCAACGGCCCAGCAAGCAACTCCTCCCGAAACGGCTCGAACACTTCCCGGAACCGGCGGTACGTCTTGATTACCCAGCCATGAACCTCGGCCCATGGGTCCGACAGGTCGGAGAATCTTCGGGGATAGTAGCTTGCGACTTGGCTCCCCCGCTTCCCTTGCCAACGGCGCTTCCATTCCAGCTGGCCCAAATCGGATTCGATGTGATCCTTGTGCTCTTCGAGCCGGTCCAAGGCAGAATAGCACCATTCCAAGCTTTGGTTGCTGCCGCGGGTGTCCAATTGGAAGGAGAAGTATATGCGAGTTCGGAAGTCAACCGAGTAGCGGATACCGTGAACGTCGCTAATGGACAGCCAGGGGTTGCCGTGGTCTTTGCCCGGATTAAGCGGAAGGTCAGGTTCAAGCCTCAGTTTCTCTTCCAGCCCAATCCGAAAATCGCGGTATCTTCTCTTCATTCCGCTGGGTGCTACCGACCCCCGAACGTTCACGTTTCGTTTGCGCCAGTCGTTGGGAGCGGCGACAACGCGGAACCACGGGGCCGGCCGGGAGCCGTCGATCCTCCACACTTCGATCGCGACGCCAAAGAACCTGGTCTGCGTGCCCGTCCGTTGGTTGAGCCACTGCAGCACGAGCCAGTGTTCTTCCTCGAACTCCGTGGCGACCCAGATAACGATGTCGGCGTCCTTACCGGCAGCGTAGATCAAGAGCCTGCTCAGGTGATCGCCGTCGCTATAACTCAGTTGGTTCTCAATGATTACCGGACGGCCGCTGCTAGCGTCGGTGGCCAGGATGTCCAGGGAGCGGCTGCCGACAGGCGATTCAGTCTCCACCGTTTCCAGCGTGATTCCGAGGGCTTCCCCGAGTTCAGTTATGTGATCCGCCAACCACGGCGTGAAATCACTGGCTTCGTCGGGCCAGACCTCGCGCAGGGCAACGCTGTCCCTCCTGGCAAGGGGTTGTTTGGGTGCTTTGGGCGCCATTTCGCTCCCGTGCATGAGCGCACTGTATTCTACAGGAGGAGGTCCGGCTTCTGTAGAAGTTCTAGGCGCAGCGGGGGTCCTGCTCCGCCGTCAGGAGATACGGGTTGTCGGGCGTCTTGTAGTCCACGGCTTCGAGAGCGGCCTGCGCCTCCCTCCAGAGCCGGTCCCACTCGTCGAAGTCTCGCACCTCGGTCTCCGGGTTCGACCTGCTGCGGGCAACGAATCCGGGGAACCAGGGCCGGCCCGTCGGCTGTCCTACCGGGTTGTAGCGCAGGTCGAAGCTGAAGCGAACGCCGTCGCTGACGTTGACGAGCGACGCGTGCTTGGTGCCCTTGGACATGAACAGCACGTCGCCGGAGTCCATCACCAGCGGGAGCCGGTCGTCGCCCACGACCTCTTCGGGCATGGCGCCCAGCGTCTTGCAGTGCAGCGCAAGGCCCTCGCGGTGGCTGCCCGGCGCCACCACGAGGCAGCCGTTCTCCTCGGTTGCGTCCGAGATCGCCACCCAGACCGTCAGCATCTCGGTATCGTTCGCCTCAGGCTGCACCACGGCCATGTCCTGGTGCCACGGCGATTTGCTGTTCAGTGCGTTCCTGCCGTCGTCGGGAATCACCCGCTCCGGTACCTTGACCCGCACGTGTTGGACGGGGTTCGAGTATATCTCCGGCCCGATGAACAGCTCTGCGCCGTCGAGCAGCCTGGGGCTGCGCAGCAGGTCGAAGACCGCCGGCCCCCTGTGCATCAGGCCGGCGGCGAGAGAGATGTCGATGCGCCGCGAGTACGGCGCTCCCTCGGCGGCCAGCGCGGCCAACCGGCGCTCGAACGGCAACTCCTCGTATGTCGACGACACCACGCCCTCTTCGCGCCATTCGGCCGCCAGGGAGTCCAGCAGGGCGTCGTACTCGTCCTTCACCGGCTGGACGTCCTGATCGTCGTCCAGCAGACCGCGGATGACGACGTAACCCTGATCCTCGAAGAGATCGGTCGCAATGCTGTCCAGTGAGTCCACGCAGGCTAACTGGCTGATGGTCATCGCGGGCGCCTCCCTACGGCAATACGCCGTTTGGCTCGGCAGTGTACCACGCCCCGGCAAAACGGCGGCGCCGCCTATACGGACAGGCCGCGTTCCTTCATTCGCGCCAGCACGGCGTCGCGGGCCTCGAGGAACGGCCGCGACAGGTAGGCGAGGTGGTCGGCCTCGCCGTGATGGTGCGTCACCGTGCCCGGCTCGTGCTGGTGAGCGACGTTTTTCATGAACGCCAGGTCGCCCTCGAACACGGTCAGCATGTGGCGCGCCGTCGCCTCGTCGAACATCCACCAGTCGCCGCCGCACGCCACGTAGATCGGCGAGGTGTGCGCGAAGACCCCCCGGCGCCAGCCGTCGTAGTGCGTGCCGAGAACGTCCCTGTGCGCGCTGGCTCGCTCCGACCATGACGGTGCCTTGGCGCTCGTCAGGTTGGTTGGCGCGAAGTAGCCCGGCCCTCCGCAGCGGGCCGCCAGCCACGAGTGTCCGTCTATCTTCACGCGCTCCCGGAGCTCCAGGCGACGCGCCCCGTTCGCCGCGTCGGCGGAGGCGATCACGGCGCCGTTGAGGACGATCTGCAGCGTGTGGACCGGCAGCACGCTCTCGGCCCACGCCTCGACCTCCACCGTCCCAGGGCCCGACATCTCGACGGTGTCGCCCAGCTCGCGGCCGTCGACGGTCAGGTGGATCATCGGCCCGCCGCTGTGGAACGTGCGGCCCCTGGTCACGTTGTCACACCAGCTCTGGTAGCCGAACTCCTCGCCGTCGCGCATCTTTACGTAGGTCCTGTACATGCCGACCGGGACGTCGCTGTACATCTTGTCCGTGCCGCCCAGCAGGGGCAGCCGGTAGCCCGCGTTCAGGCTCCGGTAGTACTCCCAGTGCATGCCGTCCGACTGCCGGTGCATCTCTACGGCCGACAGCCTTCCCGTGGCCACCAGCGCGGCGGTCTCGCCGTTGAGGCCGCCGAAGTGCGGCGCCACGGCCGTCGCGCCCTGCGCGCGGGCCTGGTCCACCCAGTCGCTCAGCGTCGCCTCCATGGAGCCGGCCATCTCGGCCTCGCCGAACTCGCCCGTGCACCACGGCATCACCGGCCGCTTGAGCCCCCACAGGATCAGGTGGCCGTAGAAGTGCTGCCGGTTCTCCTGTCCCACGTACACGATGCTGTCGCCGTTCTCGGAGACGCTCGGTCGGCCGGTGAAGTCCTCTGTGTTCGTGAAGAGGCTGCCCCACTGGGACTGGAGCAGGTTGACGACGTCGAGGTCCTCGCCCTGGGCCTCCCGGTGCGCCCCCTGCGCGCCGACGAAGTGAACGTGCGAGTCGCCGCTGTACCAGCCCTGCGCGTTCATGTCCGTCCACCGCTTTATGCGGAGCGTCAGCTCACGCTGTCCCGGCTCGATGTTCACGGCCGCGCGCAGCGGCTCGTACTCGAAGCCGCGCGCGACGTCCACGATGACCTCCCCGCGCGGCAGCCACCCCTGGCATGTGCCGTCGATGTAGGCGTAGGTGATCTGGCCGAGGCGCAGGTCGCCGCCGATGTCGAAGTGGAACGTGTCGAGGTTCGAGTTGACCTGGTTGTGGTGGCCGTACGGCTGGTACGGAACGCCCTCCGGGGACCGGAAGTGCACCCGGCAGGGCACGGGCTTGCCCGTCTCGTCGTCGAGAACGGTTACGTGGACCCAGTTCTTGCCCCGGTCCACCAGGCTGAGACGCGCCGACGGCGTCTCGACCTTGCCCTTCTCCTCCAACTCTCCCCAGCCGACCTCCGCCACCGGCTCGCCGTCCTGTTCCACCGAGACGGTCGCCGACGGGACCGCTGACACCTCGACGTAGGACGGGCTGGCCGTCGTGTTCTGGGCTTCGCCCCAGCCCTTGTACGGATCGTTCAGAAAGTCGTCGGACGACTGCTCGGGCAGCGCGTACACGTACGTCGCCTCGCCGCGGTCGACCGACACATCGAGGTCGAACGGCTTGTCGCTCGCCTCCTCGCCCTTGAGCTCGATGCGCACCGGACGGCGGCTCCGGCGCGCGAACGGGTGCTCGTCTACCTTCGCCAGGGTCAGCCCGCCGAGCAGTATCGCGCCAGCGTCGGGGATGACCTCCAGCGACTCGATGACCTCGTCCGGGCGCGGGTTGACCCAGGCCCACAGCGAGAACGGCAGCGCCTCGCCGGCCTGGCCCTCCATCTGGCGGTTTCCGGCCTCGCCGAAGCTGCCCTCGTATCTGGACCGCAGCGACGGGTACTCCGCGCCGACCGCGATGAACGTGCCCCGGTCCGAGCGCGGCGTCCCGATCTCGAACTGCTCCCGTATGTCGACGCGCTCCTCGCCGCCTCCCGCGAACCGGAACACGTACTCGGCCGCACGGGTCCCCGTCGGCGAGCCCTCGGCCACCTCCAGCAGACGATGGGCGAGGATCACGCGGTGCGCCGATCCGCCGATCGGGATGGTGACGGATGGGCTGGCGCCGTCCGCGACGACGACGCGGTCTCCACCCGCTGAGCCCAGCAGGAACGGGAGCCCCCGCATCGTCCCGGGGCCCAAGGCCAGGTCGGCGCCTCCGTCTATTTCGTCGGCCGTCCTGTTGCAAGCGTCGGTCAGGTCGATCGGCTCGTAGTCACGCATCTGCTCCCCTCCTGTTCACGTCGAATCGAGACGTGAGCGGTGTCCGGCCGGCGTTGGAAGCCGGATTATATAGGGGAACTGGCCCTCGTGCAGGATGCCCCGGCGCGGAGACTGATCGAAGTTGAGGCCGCACAACCCGTTCACCCCGAGTAGCGCCGGTGCTTCGCCGGCGCGTATCGAGGGGCGCACCCGCCCTCTTGCCTCCTCTCCCTCGACGGGAGAGGACTGAGGTGAGGGTGATTCCCCGTTCGACCCGTTCAGGAGGCGCGCCCAAGCCATCAGGCTTCCTTCTTCCAAACCTGATCCCCCAACACACACCGTTCACCCCGAGTAGCGCCGGTGCTTCACCGGCGCGTATCGAGGGGCGCGACGCGGGGTCTTGCCAAACGTGACCGGCTACCCGGCGCAGCCGACTTCTCGAGCGGCGCGCCGGGCGGGTTCAGTGGCCGCCGGGCACGGGATGGACCAACGCCCCGCGGCCGTTGCCGTTGGCTCTGACGACCGTCTCGAGCGGCGGCAGGACGGCGCGCCCTTCCGCCTTGCCGCCGCCAAGCCACTCCTCCTCGTTCCAGGCCGGCTGAAGGCCGGTAGCCACCAGTGTGATCTTGACGCGGCGCCTCATCCTCCCGTCCTGGACGACTCCAAGCAGCACTCCGGCGTCCGAGCCGCTGGCCTTGCGCACGAGCTCGGCCGTCTCGTGGACCTGTCCCAGGGTGAGGTCTTCGCCGCCGGTCACGTTCAGGAGGATGCCGCGCGCGCCGTCCAAAGGGGCGTCGAACAAGGGATTGGACAGCGCCGCGCGGGCGGCCTCGTCGGCCGCCGAACGCCCTCGTCCCTCTCCCAACGCCATGTAGGACGGGCCGCCGTTCCGCATGAGCGCCTTCAGGTCCGCGAAGTCGACGTTTATCAGTCCCGGCGCCGTGACGAGGTCCGATATGCCCTGGACGCCCTGCCTCAGGACCTCGTCCGCGAGCGCGAAGGCCCTGTTCAGCCGCACCTCGCCGTCCACGGCGTCGAGCAGCCTGTCGTTCTCGACCGCGATCAGGGTGTCGACCTTGGCCCGGAGCTGGCCGATCCCTTCGATGGCCGCAGCGCGCCGCTCTGGGCCCTCGAAGGAGAACGGCATGGTGACCACGCCCACGGTCAGCGCGCCGGCGCGCCTCGCGATCTCGGCCACGACGGGCGCGGCGCCGGTGCCGGTGCCGCCGCCCATCCCGCTCGTCACGAACACGAGGTCCGAGCCGTCCAGCAGCTCGGCCACCTGCGACTGACTCTCCTTGACCGCCTTGCGACCGATCTCGGGCCGTCCGCCGGAGCCCATTCCGCCCGTGGCGTTGGGCCCGATGGCGAACGTGTGGGCCCTCTTCAGGCGGCTCAGCGCCTGTACGTCCGTGTTGAGCGCCAGCATCCTGACCCCGCGAACGCCGGCGTCGATCATGCGGGCCACGGCGTTGCCGCCGGCGCCTCCCGCGCCGACCACGGCGACTCTCACCGCGGCCCGCGCCGCGTCGCTCTCGGACGACGCTTCCCGCACGGCGTTGCCCTTGCCGGTCACTGTTTCGATCAGACCTGCGATGGTGGACAGCATCATGTCTCCTCCTTCGATTGGCAGTCCAGAACAGATTAGAACAGAACGGATATTCGCGTCAACCCCTATTTCGCGTGTCTTGAGCCAAATCTCCCACCCCGTTGTCTGCGCGAATCCGTGAATCGACCCCCGGCAGGGTGCCGCGATGCACCGGAAGCAGGCCGTCACGCCGGCCGGTGGAATCAGGTGTTCGATTTGGCTCCACCCGGGGGTACAGAGATTCCGTGAAATCGGGCGGACCGACGCGCCGGAGATGGCCCGAAAATCGCGCAGGATGTGGTTCGCGCTGAAGGCACCCCCAAATACGGTGGGAATTGCCCAGCGATTGCTTAAATTCTGTTTGACGTTCGACCGCGTGCGTGTTAGTCTTCGCGGTAGCACGAAGAAGTGGAGCGTTGTTGAGTTATGAAACTGACCATTGGTGCTGGCCCAAACCGGATTTCGCTCGGTTCCGCTCGTTGGATTCTGGGCGTTATGGCTCTTCTAGTGATGGTCCCGTTCCTGTTTGTCCTCGCCTGCGCGGGAGACCCGGGGGACACCGGCCCTCAGGGCGCGCAGGGGCCGCAGGGCGCAGCCGGCGCCAAGGGTGACACGGGCGCCAAGGGCGATCCCGGATCCCAGGGCTCCCAAGGCCCTCAGGGTTCGCAGGGCCCCGCCGGTCCTCAGGGCGCGGAGGGCCCCGCCGGATCTAAGGGCGACCGTGGACTGCAGGGCGACCGTGGCCCGCAGGGACTGCAGGGCGACGTGGGTCCTCAGGGCGCCAAGGGCGACGCGGGGGCGAGAGGCCCGCAGGGTGAGCAGGGTGAGCAGGGCGCGAAGGGCGATCAAGGCGATCAAGGCGACCAGGGCGATCAGGGCCCGCAGGGTGAGCAGGGTGAGCAGGGTGAGCCTGGGGCTCCGGGCGGACCGCCTGGCGCGCCTGGCGCGCCTGGCGCGCAGGGTGAGCAGGGTGAGCAGGGCATGCAGGGCGAACAGGGTCCGGAAGGTCAGGAGGGTTCGGAAGGGGCTCAGGGGCCGCAGGGTGAGCCTGGGACTCCGGGCGGACCTCCCGGCCCAGCCGGCCCGCAGGGCCCGGCCGGTCCGCAGGGCCCGATAGGTGCCCGTGGCGTGCAGGGTAACACCGGTCCTCAGGGTCCTCAGGGTCTCAAGGGCGACCGGGGTGACACCGGTCCTCAGGGTCCTCAAGGGCCACAGGGTCCCCAGGGCGTCCAGGGTGAAGTGGGCCCGCAGGGTGAGCAGGGGCCGTCCGGTCAAGTCGGTCCTCAGGGCGAGCAGGGATCGGCCGGACAGCCGGGTATCGCAGGTGCGCAGGGTCCCCCGGGTCCGCACGGCCCGCAGGGCATACAGGGTGATCCCGGAATTAACAACATCGTAATCGTGACGAGCGATGATGGCGATGCCGAGTTGTCCGATGAGGGGACGCAGACCGCGACCGCGGCTTGCTCCGAGGCGGGAGTGACGTTGCGCGCGATCGGTGGCGGAGCCCTCTTGGTAGGCAGCTATAGCGGCGTGGGGATCGTAGCGTCCCGGCCGAGCGGTCTTGAAGGAGAGGTGCCTGGTGCCTGGATGGTGACGGCGCAGCGGATGATGGGCGACGAAGCCGCCCTCTGGACGGTTCGGGCGTACGCGATCTGCGCCGAAGTAAACACCGGAGACGAGTAGGACCACCAACCAAGGCAGTCCGCATGAGAGCGCGGTCGTGGCTCGATGCCACGACCGCGCTCTTTGTCGTCTCAGACACACGTCATGCACCTGCCCCCAGAGGCGCCGCGCAACCGCGGTCGCCCGGGGGCAATCGACCGCCCGGATGTTTCTCTCGGAGTCAATGGCGCAGTCTCCAGACACCCCTTGGCCTGCGAGCGGCCGCATCTGCCCAGTCTGAGACCTCGCCATTCTGAGAGTGGCGTAGAACGCTACAGGCGGCAGCCGACGCCGTAGAAAAAGACAAGAGGCGCCCCTGGGAGTCGGGGGTGGACTCGTACCCCTGCCCGGACTCGAACCGGGGCACACGGTTTAGGAAACCGTTGCTCTATCCGCCTGAGCTACAGGGGCATGAACGCGGGACGGACGTTGGTCCGCCTCGACAATTCTAGCAGACTGTACTTCTGGGCAACGCGAGTACCGGCGCTCAGGGTCGGGACGTCTCACGCACTTCTGGATGCACGCCTTTGAGGCCCTTGCACAACCGTCATTCCCGCGCAGGCGGGAATCCAGGGGTGGGGCTCCACAGATATGAAAGCTGCGTATCTTCGCCAAGTCTGTTTGCCGAAAGTTACGCAAGGGTCTCACTTCGCAGACATGACGGTAGTGTACGTCTGCCCAGGTCGGGTACGTATGGTAAGATTCCGCCCGTCCGCCGAGGCATGACTGGAGGCCTTTTCCCATGGTGACCACAGGAAGGGTGAGTTGTCCGCCGCTGCCCGGTGCGGAGGCGCTGCTCACCGACGAGTTCGTCGAATACCTCGCCGCGCTGCACGACAGGTTCGCGCCGAGGGTGGCTGCGCTGCGAGAGAAGCGCGCCGCGGTCCTGGACACAGCGCTGAAGGACCGCGTCCTGCCCGCCCATCCGCCGCCCTCGGAGGCGAACACAGGCGACTGGCGGGTGCCGCCGGTGCCGGACGATCTCCGCACGCCCGGCATCGAGATAACCGGCCCCGCGTCGATAACCGGCATGTTCATCAACGCCCTCAACCCGGGCCCCGACGGCGAACGCGCCGTGGGCGACCTCGACGACGACGAGGACGCGGGGGGCCACAGGCTGATCGACACCTTCACCGCGGCGCGCAACCGGCTCGCCGCGGTCGAGCGCACGCTGACGCACACCAATCCCGCTACCGGTAAGGACTACTTCATCCGCGACGGCGAGCTGCCGTTCTTCATGCACCGCGAGAAGGGGCTTCACCTCGACGAGCCGGAGGTGACCGTCGACGGGACACCGGTCCCGGCCGCGATTCTCGGCACCGCGCTGACGCTGTTCCACTGCGGACGGGCGCAGATTGAGCGGGGCCAGGGCCTATACTTCTATCTGCCAAAGATGGAGTCCGCCGAGGAGGCGCGCTTCTGGCGCGACTTCTTCGACTTCTCCAGGGACCGCCTCGGCCTGCCCGAGGACGCGACGATCCGGGCGGTACCGCTGGTCGAATCGTTGCCGGCGGCCTTCCAGATGGAGGAGATGCTGTACGAGCTCGGGCCGTACGCCGCCGGGTTGAACGCCGCTCGTTGGGACTTCAAGGCGAGCATCTTCGAGTTCGTCATGACCGATCCGGACTCCGTGTGGCCGGACCGGTTCGGCGTAGACATCAAGACGACCGACTTCCTCGCGAACATATTCCGCCGCCTCGTCGCCGTCTGCCTCAAGAGGGGAGCGGTGCCCATAGGGGGAATGGCCACGGCGCTGCCGAGCCGCGACGACGAAGTCAACCTCTCAGCCGCCGCCTCGATCAGGGGCGACAAGGAATGGGAGGCCAGCCAGGGCTTCCTGAGGGCCTGGGTCGCCCACATCTTCCACATGGACACCGCCGCACGGCCCTTCAAGGAGCTTCGCGGCTCCGGCTGGACGCCGAGCGCCGAGATGGCCGACCCGGACAACTACCCCATCGCGATCGAGGTGCCGGACGGCCCCATCACCGTCGACGGCACCCGGCGCAACGCCCGCATGGTGATCGAGTACCTGGAGGGCTGGCTCAACGGCCGCGGCGCCAAGGGCATCGACAGCCTCGAGGGCAGGCCGGGCGTCCACCCGCCGCTGATGGAGGACCTCGCCACCGGCCGGATGTCCGTCGCACAGATCGCCCAGCGCATAATCCACGGCGCCGCCGACACCGACACGGGCGAGGTGCACGACTTCGCGCTCGTCAAGCGGCTGCTCGGCGAGGAGCTGGAGGACATTCTCTCGCGCCGCCGGGCCGAGGTCGCGGACCCCGCCGCGCTCGCCGCCGTCGAAGACCGGTACCGCGCGGCCCGCAAGATCGCGATGCGGTGGGTCCGCAACTACACCGAGCTCGACTTCATGAGCCTGGGCGCGTACACGAGGGCCGACCTCGCCGAAATCGCCGCCGCACCGGACGCGTTCTAGACCCAGCCGCCAACGTACTCCTGAGGTAGTGTCGCCCCGAACGCAGTGAGGGGCCTGGGGTGGGGCGAACTCGACGCGTTGCCCAAGGCGAGGCGGCCCCGCCCCAGGTTCTTCGTGTTGCTCAGGACTACAGTCCGTTCACAGCCCGTTACAGCTTCTTCTCGAGGTAGTGCCGGCTCGCGCCTCCCTCGTAGCCCTCGGACACTCCGAACTGCCGGTATCCCCGCCTGACGTAGAAGCCCGGCGCCTGGAACGACATCGTGTCGACGACTACCGACACGCAGCCCAATTCCCTGCCGCGCTGCTCGGCCCAGCTCATCAGGCGGCTCCCCAGACCCTTCGACCGGTGATCGGGATGCACCCACACTATCCGCACGTGGACCTTTCGCCAGTACACCGCGCCGTTCAGCCCGGCCACGACCCTGCCGGACTCGAGAAATACGGCGCGTACCGGGGCGGCGACGCTGTAGGGCACCAAGCCGGCGTTGTACTCGTCCAGCCCGCGGTCGACCTCTCTCGCCTGCTCCTCCGTCGCATCCGCGAAAAACTCGATCCCCACGGCTGGCTCCGTCTGTGTCGAGGCTGAGAGTCTCGGCCTCGGACGTCCCGAATCGATATGGTTACATAATAGGGAGGGTCGGCAAGCCGGGCAACGTCACGACAGGGTGGCGACGCGATCTATAGGCAACCTCTACAGCTACGCCACACGAGTTAAACTACCGACCGGCGCTGTGTGACGAACGCTACACCGACGAGGTGCACTGTGTGGAACAGGCAGATTGGGTTTGTGGATGGATTGAAAGCATCCTTGCCCGTCCGGGAGAGGCGAAGCTCAGTCATTTGGCTGCTGGCGATGTGCTATGCGGCATCCGTCCTGCTCAACGCGTGCGCCCTCGCTTTCCCTGCGGTCGCGGCCTCTGGCGATTCAGACAGGGCGGCACTCGCTGCGCTCTACGATGCCACGGGCGGGTCGAGTTGGCTGGACAGTAGCAACTGGCTGAGTGATTTAGCCCTGGACGATTGGTACGGTGTAACCACCGATGATCAAGGTCGCGTCGTCGCGCTGGACCTCTCCGACAATCGGTTGAGCGGTGAGATACCGGCCGAGTTGGGCAGACTATCCCGTCTCCTAAAGCTGCAACTCTGGGGAAACGAGCTGACTGGAACTATACCGGCCGAGCTGGGGAGTCTGTCCAACCTGCGCCTGCTCCACCTCGGCGCGAACCAACTGAGCGGCGAGATACCGTCGGAGTTGGGAGAGCTCTCCAATCTGAAGGCGCTGCACCTGTGGGGAAACGGGCTGGCCGGCGAGATACCAGCGGCATTGGCCGGCCTATCCAATTTGGTGGGACTTTACCTCGCAGACAACCGGTTGAGTGGGACGATACCGGCCGAGCTCGGCGGACTTTCCAACCTGCAGAGTCTACGGCTGGAGGGTAACGAGCTGGAGGGGGAGATACCCGCGAGCCTGGGAGAGCTTTCCAGATTGGTGTGGCTGGACCTCTCAGGAAACAGGTTGAGTGGGGAGATACCTTCCGAGTGGGGCACTTCGCGCGACGGTGGGCAGGGCCACCTCTCCAGCCTCAGATGGCTGGACCTCTCGAGGAACAGGCTGACGGGGGAAATCCCCGCTCAGTTCGCCAGCCTCAACCTGGACGACCTCGACTTATCGCGAAATCGGTTGAGCGGGGCCATACCGTCCGCGTTCCAGTACCTGAGATCGGTGGACCTCTCGGGGAACAGGTTGAGTGGGGAAATCCCATCGGCACTGGCGAGCTACAACCTGGAGTACCTGGACCTCTCGGGCAACGAACTGAGCGGCGAGATTCCACCCGCGCTAGGCAACGTCCCCCGCGACCTGCGGCACCTGGACCTCCGCGGGAACAACCTGAGCGGGGAGATACATCCGGCGATGGGCAATCACTCCGAGCTGCGAGGGCTGTTCCTTTCGGGGAACCGCCTGGCCGGCGAGATACCGTCGGAGCTGGGCGGCCTCACCAACCTGGTATGGCTCCAGCTAGATGGAAACGATCTGAACGGGCCGATACCATCCACGCTGGGCACGCTCGGCAACCTGCTGTGGCTCCATCTCCACGGAAACCAGCTTGCCGGCAACATACCTTCGAGACTCGGTAGTCTTGACAATCTGAAACGGCTGCGGCTGGGGGAAGGCAACCGATTTACCGGGTGCGTTCCCGATGGGCTGCGGGACGTCCCAGCGGGCGACCTTGGGGCGCTCGGCCTGCGGTTCTGTGGAGCCGCAGACCCGGCTCAGGGTCCTGCCGATACGCCTGCCGCCGACAGGGCGGTGCTCGCGGCGCTGTACGACGCCATGGACGGCGCGAGCTGGCGGAACAGGGACAACTGGTTGAGCGAGGCGCCATTGGGCGAATGGCACGGCGTCACGACCGACGATGCGGGTCGGGTCACTCACCTGGACCTCCGCCATAACCGCCTGAGCGGCGCAATTCCACCGCGGTTGGCGGACCTCCCCGGTCTGGAGAGACTCTGGATCGGTGGAAGCGGCGGCTTGACCGGATGCATTCCCGGGGGACTGCGGGACATCCCTGGAGGAGACCTCGGGAGACTCGGTCTTCCGTTCTGCCGGAACGCTGGCGCTCCGGAGACGCCGGGGGGTACGCCTCACTCGGACAGGGCGGTTCTGGTGACGCTCTACGACGCCATGGACGGATTGAATTGGAGGAGGAACTCGAACTGGCTGAGCGACGCGCCAATCGGCGAATGGGCAGGCGTTGGGACCGACGACGGCGGACGCGTCAAGTGGCTGTTCCTCGGCGATAACCATCTCACCGGGGAGATACCGCCTGAAGTGGGCAATCTTTCCAACTTGAAGAACCTGAGCCTCTCAGACAACCGGCTGACTGGCGCGATACCGTCCGAGATTGGCAATCTCTCGGAACTCGAGTCGATGGCCCTCTCGGAGAACCACTTGGGTGGGGCCATACCGCCTGAAATCGGCGACCTCATCAACCTCGAGCGGCTGTACCTCGATGATAACCGGTTGACGGCGATACCGCCGGAGATGGGCAACCTCTCCAAGTTGAGAAATCTGCGGCTGCAACGGAACCTGTTGACCGGGAGCTTCCCGCCCGAGATAGGCAATCTCCTCAACCTGAGGGACCTGAACCTCTCCTACAACCAACTGGGTGGAACGATACCGGCGGAGATAGGCCGCCTCGCCAGCCTGCAGGAACTCGACTTTTCGGACAACCGGCTAACCGGTGAGATACCGTCCGAATTGGCGAGCCTCGACCTGAATAACCTGCTGGACCTGTCCGAGAACCTGTTGACCGGGGCAATACCGGACTGGCAGGGCAACTTCTACGGTGTGGGCGAGCTCGACCTCTCGGGAAACCAGCTGACCGGGGAAATACCGGACTCGCTTGGTGACACATGGGTGTCTCACCTGGACCTCAGCGGAAACCGGTTGACCGGGGAGGTACCGGACTGGCTGGAGTACCTGAGCTCGGTGGACCTCTCGGGCAACAGGTTGACCGGGGAAATACCGGACTCGCTAAGCAACGCCACAGAGCTGTACCACCTGGACCTCGGCGGAAACCGGTTGACCGGGCAAGTGCCGGCCTGGCTGGGCAGCCTCTCGGGGCTGCGCCGTTTGGACCTCTCGGACAACGAGCTTAGCGGGGAGATACCAGCGGCACTGGGCGACCTCTCCGTCCTGTACGAACTGGACCTATCGGGAAACAGGCTCAGTGGAACGATCCCATCCGAGCTCACGAACCTCTCGGGTCTTGAAGACTATTGGTCCGACGTGTTTGCCATAGGGGTCCCATCCGAAGACAGCGGCCTGGTGTATCTGTATCTCTCCGATAACGAGCTGATCGGAGAGATACCGTTGGGCCTCGGCACTCTGCCGAACCTGCAACACCTGTCCCTCTCGGGCAACCGGCTCACCGGAGTGATCCCGTCGGGACTTGGCGACCTTCCCAAGCTCCAGAGGCTGTACCTTTCCGATAATCGATTGACGGGGTCAATACCATCTGAGCTGGGGAACCTGAGAGAACTGGAGGCGGTGCGGCTGGGCGGAACCAACGAGCTGACGGGATGCATACCTGACGGATTGCTCCATGCGCCGACCGGAGACCTCGGCACGCTTGGGCTGCGGTCCTGTGGCGGCGCCGCAGGGCCGGACAGGGCAAGGGCCGCCGGCACACCCGCCTCCGACAGGGTGGCCCTGGCCGCGATCTACAGGGCGACGGGCGGGCCGGAATGGGCGAACACCGACAACTGGCTCACCGACGCTCCGCTGAGCGACTGGCACGGCGTCACCACCGACGAGGAGGGGCGCGTCGTTGTACTGAACCTCTCGGACAACAACGTGACCGGTGAGATACCACCGGAGCTTGGCGACCTGTCCGGGCTGATCTGGCTCGACATCGGTGGGGGCTGGCTGAAGGGAGGCATCCCTCCCGAAATCGGAAAGCTGACAAACTTGGAGAGGCTCCGGGTTTCGGGCCTGAGTGGAGAGATTCCGCCGGAGCTTGGCAATCTTTCTCGCCTCAGGGAGCTGGACCTTCATCAACTCAACTATCAGGTCAGTGGGCCGATTCCTCCAGAGTTCGGCAACCTGACCAGCCTGGAGAGACTCAAACTTGCGAATGTGAGCGGAGAGATACCGCCGGAGCTTGGCAACCTGACCGGGTTGATCTGGCTCGACATCCGTGTGAGCTGGCCGCCGAGGTCTCGTATCCCACCGGAGCTTGGCAACCTGACCAACCTGCAGAGACTCGAACTCTCGGGCGTGAGCGGGAGAATTCCGCCGGAGCTAGGCGAGCTCTCCAACCTGGAGGAGCTGGACTTAGGGAAGAATCAACTTACCGGGGAGATCCCGGCGGAACTGGGCGGCCTCTCGAAGCTGCGCGTCATGGGACTCGCGGAAAACCAACTGAGCGGGGAGATACCGTCTGAGCTGGGGATGCTGACCAGCCTGAGAGTGCTGGACCTCCGGCAGAATCAACTTGCCGGGGACATACCGTCCGAACTGGGCAGCCTGTCAGGCCTCGAAACCCTGAATCTGGCGTCAAACCGGTTGAGCGGGGGGATTCCATCCGAACTGAGCGGTCTCACGACCTTGACGGGCTTGAGCCTGGGTGACAACGAGTTGACCGGCGCGATACCGACCTCGCTGGGCAGTCTGTCGAATCTCGAATGGCTGTCCCTTTCGGAAAACCAGCTCAGCGGCGAAATACCGTCCGAGCTGAGCACTCTGTCAAGTCTCAAATGGCTGTCCCTTTCGGAAAACCAGCTCAGCGGAGCGATACCGTCAGAGCTGGGCAGCCTTCCCGTATTGGAATCCCTCCGCCTGTCGGGAAACCGGCTGAGCGAGGAGATACCGGCCGAACTGGGCAATCTGCCGAATCTCGAATGGCTATACCTCTCGGGAAACCAGCTCAGTGGACAGATACCGCCCGAGCTGGGCAGTCTCGCTAACCTCAAATTGCTGAAACTATCGATCAACCGGTTGACTGGGGTGATACCGGCGGAACTGGGTAACCTCACCAACCTGGGATGGCTCGAACTCGGAGGAAACCTGTTGAGCGGGGAGATACCGCCTGAACTCGCCGGCCTGATGGGTCTGAGAGACCTCGACCTCTCCGATAACCGGCTGAGCGGAGAGATACCTGCCTGGCTCGGCAACCGCCCGCGGCTATGGTCGCTGCACCTGGGCGGAAGGAACCAGCTAACCGGCTGCATAACCGAGGGGTTGCGAAGAGTGGAGGAGGGTGACCTGGATACACTCGGCCTGCCGCATTGCGCCTCCGATAGGGCAGTCCTGATCGCCCTATACAACGCGATGGAAGGATGGAACTGGGAAAGCAGCTACAACTGGCTGAGCGATGCGCCAATAGACGAATGGGACGGTGTAGCCACCGACGACAGCGGGCGCGTAGCCGAGCTGGACCTCAGGCACCACGGGTTGACGGGGGAGATACCGGTGGAACTTGGCGACCTGACCGGCCTGAGAGTGCTGGACCTCAGTTTGAACGAGTTGATTGGTCCGATACCGGACTGGCTGGGCAGTCTCTCCAACCTGACAAGCCTGGACCTGTCGTGGAACGACTTGAGTGGAGCGATACCTTCCGAGCTGGGCAGTCTCTCCAACCTGACAAAGCTGGACCTTGGGGTCAACCAGTTGACCGGCCAGATACCGGACTGGCTGGGCAGTCTTTCCAACTTGACAAGACTGTACTTGGTGGGGAACCAGTTGACCGGCGAGATACCGGCCGAGCTAAGCAGTCTCTCCAACCTGACAGTGCTGGACCTTGCGGCCAACGAGTTGACCGGCGAGATACCGGACTGGCTGGGCAGTCTTTCCAGGCTAGAGGTGCTGAGCCTCCGCGGTAATCAACTTACTGGAATGATTCCGCCGGGGTTGAGCAGTCTCTCCAACCTGAAGGAGCTGAGCCTCTCGTCGAACCGGTTGAGAGGGGAGATACCGGCCTGGCTGGGCAGCCTCTCCAGCCTGGAGACGTTGAACCTTCAATCCAACTGGTTCAGTGGCGAGATACCCCCGGAACTGGGCGAACTGACCGAACTGAGAGTGCTATACCTCCAGCGGAACCAGTTGACCGGGTGTATTCCTGAGGGATTGCGCACTGTTGGAGGTGATCTCCATGAGCTCAACCTGCCGTTCTGCGAAGCCTCCAGCGTCCGCGGCGGCGGGGAAGACAACGGGGCAAGCCCTCGTTCCACGTCTACGCCTGCCGTTGTCTCAGTACCAACCGCAACACCCTCGCCGACTGCCATGCCAACGGCCACGCTGACACCATCGCCGACTGCTGTGCCAACTGCGACGCTGACACCATCGCCGACTGCCATGCCAACCGCGACGCTGACACCATCGCCGGCCGTCGCGCCAACTGCGACGCCGACACCATCGCCGGCCGTCACGCCAACTCAGACGCCGACACCATCACCGGCCGTCACGCCAACTCAGACGCCGACACCATCACCGACCGTCACGCCGCAGACGATCCGGGCCGCCGTTACCCCCATGCCTACGCCGCCACTCGCAACCCCGGACATTGGAGACTCCGGTGGCGGTTGCAACGCGGGGACCGGCGGCTTGGCGGTCAGCGGTTTGGGCGACGTGGGGCTCATGGGTCTTCCCCTGCTCGGGCTGATGGGTCTCGTAGGCTGGAGGCGGTGGAGACGGGGCCTGGTCGTGCTCGGTCAAGCGGTCTCGTGGCCGCGGACGAATCGGCGGTCGTGATCCGGCGCCACGCTCGTCGGTACGGATCGGCGGGCCACCTGGACTCGAACCAAGCGTCGGGTTTGTCCCTGCTGGGCCGCTCATATGCTACAGATGAACCAGGAGCTCGAAAGTTCTGCCTACACGGGGTCGTCTGACGACGGCCTGACGACGGCCACACCCCTACGGAGAGATCGACAACCGCAACACCGTCATACCGGCGACAGAAGACATTTGAACAACCGTCATTCCCGCCAACGGAGGCCTTTGCACAACCGTCATTCCCGCGAAGGCGGGAATCCAGGGTTGGGGGGTCCCTGCCAGGAACGTTGGGCATCTCCGCCCCGCTGTCTCCCCGCAACGGAAGTTACGCAAGAGTCTCCGATAGCGGGAATCCAGATGGGCGGGCCACGTTCCCCCTCGGCGATCTGAACAGTTACGCCGCCGCGAGAGCGCGTTGTTGGCGCGGGCTCCGGAGTGTATGATTCCGTGGCGGTGACGACCCCTTCACGCCGCCGGACGGAGCCGGTATGACTCTAGCGATTCTGTGGGTGCAGCTTGGCGTCGCGGCGGCCGTGATACTGGGGGCATCCCTGTTCCTGGCCAAGTCGGCGGACGTCATCGCGATCAAGACGGGGCTTGGCCGGTCCTTCGTCGGCGTGGTGCTGCTCGCGACCGCCACGTCCCTCCCCGAGCTGGGCACCGGAGTGAGCGCCGTCTCCATCGTCGGCGAGCCTGACCTCGCCGTCGGCGGCGCGTTCGGGAGCAACCTGTTCAACCTGCTGATAATCGGCCTGATGGACATCTTCTGGTGGAACCGCTACCTCCTGAACCACGTCGGCATGTCCTCGGTCGTCGTCGGGGCGCTGGGCATAGGAGTCATCGCGCTTGGCGGCGTGTCCGTCCTCTTCCACGGCATGACGACCGCTTTCAACGGACTGCCGATCAGCCCACTGTCGATCGTGCTGATCGTCTCCTTCGCGGTCGCGATGTACTTCGTCTACCTGTTCGAGCAGAGGCAGGGCGAAGCCGACGACGGTCCGAAGGCCGCTGGGCCGGAGCGCTACGCCGACGAGTGGCTGCCGCGTCACATCGTGATATACACCGTGATGGCCCTCGTGGTCGTCGGCAGCGCCGTCTGGCTCTCTTTCGTGGCCGACGATCTGGCGGTCGAGATGGGCTGGGACGCCAGCTTCATGGGCACCCAGTTCCTCGCCGCCGCCACCTCTCTCCCCGAGCTCGCGACCTCCTTCGCGGCGCTGCGTATCGCGGCCCCCGAGCTCGCCATCACGAACCTGCTCGGCAGCAACCTGTTCAACATGGGGTTCATCCTGTTCCTGGGCGACGTGGCGCACACCGGAGGGCCGATCTGGGGCGCCGTCTCCCAGGTGCACGCCCTCACCGGCTTCATCGCCATAGGCATGACGGCGGTCGTCGTACTCGCCGTCGTCACCCGCCCGCGCAAGAACCGGCCCGGGTTCCTCACCATAGAGGCGGCGGTACTTATCGCCGTCTACGCCGTCGCCAGCCTGCTAGTCTTCACCCTCGGCTAACGCGCGCCAGGAGGCCGGCTTACCCGTATACTATCCGCTACCCACCAGGGCAATCGCATCTTATTGAGCAAGGACCTTGAGTAGGTAGTCATTGTCCCATGCGGCATCTTTTCGCTTGCCGGCGAGGCTTCGCTTGGTAGACTCTTCGGCCTTGAGCAGACTCAATGCCATGCGCCGCAGTACGGAGAAGTTCTCAGCCCCGTTGCCGATGCGCACCCGGCTTCCGTCCTCCTTGAACGTCACGTCCAGCGACCAGTGCAGCCTGTTCTCTATCCCCCAGTGGCTGCGCACCGCGTCCAGCAATTTACTCGCATCATTCGGCAGGCTCGATATGTAGTAGCGCGACTCCACCGTCGTCTTGCCACTCAGGCGCCGCTCGCCTTCCACCATCACCAGCGTCGTCAGTCCCGACCACTGCCCGCCCTCATCCACGTATCTGACGCTGTCGAGGTCGGACACCGCCCAGCATCGTCGCGTCTCGACTCGTCCGTGACCCGCATCCAGCGTCTCGTGGTAGTCATGGCTGAGACCATCGAAGCCAGAGTTGCGGGCAAGGTTGAAGACATCGCGCACCCCCTCGTGCAGGCTCCCCTGGTTCCTCTTGACTGCCAGCACGTAGTCGGCGCCCTCCTCCAAGATCTTCGATGCGATCTCCTTCTGGCAGCCCATGGCGTCGATCGTCACGATGCATCCTTGGACCCGGAGCATCTCCAGCAGCCGGGGTATCGCCGTGATCTCGTTGGAGCGCCCGTCCACCCTGGTCTGTCCGAGCGTCACGCCACTCGCACATGCCCAGGCGCTGACCATGTGGATCGCATCCTTCCCTATATACCGGTCGTGCGAGCGGCGCACCGTCTTGCCGTCTATGGCTACGACGTCTCCTTGCAGAACTTCACTGACGGTCTGCACCCACTCGACGAAGCAGTGCTCGAACTGCTGAGCATCCAGCTTGGCAAAGACCCTGCCGAAGGTGTCGTGGGAGGGAATGCCATTGGGCAGCTCCAGCATCTTGCGCAGCCATCCCTCCTTGCGTCCGCCGAACGCTTCCACGTCCACCCAACTGTCCGCGCCGGCTATGGCACCGCAGAGCGCAATGGTGAGAATGTCGATCAGCTTGTGGCGCTTGGTCCGATCTATACGCGGATCTACGAGACTGCCGAAGTGTTCGGTCAGCGACGCTGTATCACTACTCGCCATGGGTCACCCTCCCCCTGAGACTGACCCAAGTTTATACCAAGTCTAAGACTTCATTTAGATGCGATTGCCCTGCGCTACCCACTATCCCGCTCTCCCCACCCTGTGCTATACTGGCTACGTCTCGTATCCGTTTCCCTTTTCCCGCCAGGTGAGCCGACCGTCTTTTGGTGCGTGCTCACGGCAACCGCGGCGGCGAGCCGCGCCCGACTTCCCGGACCTTCGACCGACGACGGTTCCCGAAGCTATCCCCGAGGCGGACGAGCGTTCGGCGTCACGGCGTGTGGAAGCGCCGGCGGCATGGCCGCCAAAGAGGGCGCGAACCGTCTCCATATAGTCTTGACTGGGCCGCCACACGTTTGACACCCTGCACGGTGCGCATATCCGGACGATGAGCCGCTCCTGGCAACCGGCCCCGACGGGGAGAGTCGACACCGCTTCCCATAACGGCATCCACGCTGAACGACACCCTTATATAAGGAAGGTAACTGTTCAGACTCGAGGAGATGGACTCGGCGGGGGACTTTCACCTACGATGAAAATGAGGCTGCACCGGAAGGCGGGTTGCAAACCCGCCCCTACGCCAGGTCGGCCAACCCCTACGTCAGGTCGGCCAAGGGTTATTCTCAGAGAAACTCTGAACAGTTACTAAGGAAGACCACGCGGGGCGCAGGCCGGCACGAGCCGGACGCCCGGAGAGCGATATGAACATCACAGAGCTGGAAGAGAAGACCAACGAAGAGCTGCGAGCGATGGCCCGCGAAATGGGCGTGATCTCCGACGGCGCGATGCCGAAGCGGCGCGACCTGATGATGAGGGTGCTGCAGGCCTACGCCGAGCGCAACGGCAACGTCATGGCCTCTGGTGTCCTCAACATCGAGGACCAGGGCTACGGCTTCCTGCAGGCCTCCGGCCGGCGCAACGGCGCCGGAAACGTCTACGTCTCGCAGTCCCAGATACGCAGGTTCAGCCTCCGCACCGGCGACCAGGTCGCCGGGCAGGTCCGCGCCCCCAAGGACGGCGAGCGATACTTCGGGCTCATACGCGTCGAGGCGGTCAACGGCGTCGAGCCCGAGGCCGCGCGCCACCGCCCCCACTTCGAGCACCTCACGCCAATATTCCCCATGGAGAAAATCAAGCTGGAGACGACCCGCCAGGGGCTCTCCACCCGTCTCATGGACATGGTCTGCCCCATAGGACGCGGCCAGCGCGGGCTGATCGTCTCCCCGCCGAAGGTCGGCAAGACGACCATTCTCAAGGACATCGCCGGCAGCATCAGCGCCAACGCGCCCGACATCCACCTCATGGTCGCACTGATAGGGGAGCGGCCCGAGGAGGTGACCGACATGACCCGGTCGGTCGACGGCGAGGTCTTCAGCTCCACCTTCGACGAGCCGGTCGAGTACCACTGCAAGGTCGCCGAGCTCGTGCTGAACCGCGCCAAGCGGCTCGTCGAGACGGGCGCCGACGTCGTCATCCTGCTCGACAGCATCACCCGCCTCACCCGGGCCTACAACCTGGCGGTGCCGTCCAGCGGGCGTACGCTCTCCGGCGGCATGGACCCGGTCGCGCTCTACCCGCCGAAGCAGTTCTTCGGCGCGGCCCGCAAAGTCGAGGACGGCGGCAGCCTCACCATCCTCGCCGCGTGCCTGGTCGAGACCGACAGCCGCATGGACGAGCTGATCTACGAGGAGCTCAAGGGCACCGGCAACATGGAGGTCCGGCTCGACCGCAAGCTCTCCGAGAAGCGCGTCTACCCGGCCATCGACATCGGCCGCAGCGGCACCCGGCGCGAGGAGCTGCTGCTCGAACCGGAGGTCCTCAGGCAGACCTGGCTCCTCCGCCGCATGGTCAGCCTCATAACCTCCGACAACATGGCCTCCGAGGCGACCGAGAAGGTGATCGAGCGCCTCAGGAAGTCGGCCGACAACAAAGAATTCCTCCAGAACCTCGCCAAAGACAGCTAACGCCTCCCGAGAACCCTCCCCAACTATCCACTACCCCCACCTAATTCCCCCGCATAACAGGCTCCCCGCTGTATTGACAAGCCAATTGATAGTGAGATATATTGCCCGGTGCTTGGGGAATCGGTTGCGAGTCCCGGCGCTGGTCTGTCCGCGAGACTGACCGCAAGATGGGGCGCCGATACCCTTGACAATCAATTGGGCATGGTGTAAAAACCGGAACTGTGTCGGACGAACGTCCCGAGGTATCGAAATCACGAATGTTATCCGCCGGTAGGGAAGGGCGTGGATAGCTCGGTCGGCTCCTGGGAGGGCAGCCTCCCGGAGCTTCGTTTTCAGGAACGGGTCAATCAGCACAGGTAGAGTTGGACGGAATTACCAAGGGGGTCCTCAAGTGAAAAAGGTTTTGAAGCTCTCATCCCTACTGGCGGCGGTACTGCTGCTTGCGGCGTTGGCCGGCGTGCAGCTGCTGTCAGCGCAGACGGTCAACATCGAGATTGGCCAAGACTTCGTCAGCAATGATCCTGATGCCACGAACACGTTCGAGGTGACCGTCACGGATGCTGACGCCGGCGCGATGGTGACCTCGACCGTCACTAACAAGGACACGAAGGAGACGATGGACATCACGGTCTCCGGTAGCCCATTGATGGCCACGGTGACGGTCTATTCCACGACCACGGGCGTCGCGAGCGTCTCGGAGCCGTACATCCTGGCCTCGCACGACGACGTCATCGAGGTTACGTACAAGAGAGAAGGCTCGTCGATCAAGCACGTCGACAGTGTGACCGTCGACGCTGACGGTCCGGATATATCCAACCTCAGCCCGGCTCACGGTACGAGGACGAATGCCGGAACGATCAGGTTCTCGGCCGATCTCAAAGACGCGGGAGTCGGCCTTGGCGAGGACGCTGCGGCCGTGCAGGACAGCTCGAGTTTCACGCTCCTCAGCGAGGGGATCCCGGGCAAGGCTACCAAGCCGGAGGACGGAGGCTCGACGTTGTCCGTAGTCCTCAGCCTGGGTGAGGGATCCTTCGACTGGCAGGTCTCTGCCAAAGATGCCTTGGGTAACGAGACGTTCAGCGAAGCGGTTGCCGATGACGCGGACACCGACGACGAGGATGAGACCGTGGCGAAGCACACCGTCGTCGTCGACATAACGGTCCCGTCGATTGACTCGGCCACGACCGGCGTAGTGCTCGATACGTCCGAAGACACGGCCATCTACAAGAAGACCGGCAGCCGGACCGGCATTGCCGTCACGTTCTTGGACGGCGGCCCGAACGACGTAGAAGAGAGCGGAAGCCTCAACGAAGACACCATTGACGACTCGGACTTCCGTGTGGACGTCGACAAGCAGACGCAGGCGATCAAGAGCGTGGTCTGGAACGCGGACCTGCCCAAGATGGTGTTCATCACCCTTGAAGACGAGCTCGCGGGCGACGACGAGCCCGTCGTGCGCCTGGTTGGCCCGGTCAGTGACACGGCCGGCAACTCGCACGGCACCGGCGAGACGACGGCCGCGGACGGCATCGCGCCGAAGCTGACGATCAGCGTCGACGGCTCGTTCGAGAACGCGACCAACGGGACGCTGACGGTCCTGCTGAGCAGTGACGAGAAGGCGAGGAACCCGTCGAGGAACAAAGGCATCACGGTGACCGAAGTCGTCGAGGCGGAGTCCGGAGACAACGAAGGGGAGCAGGTCGTCGGCACGGACGCTGTCAGGGCCTCCTCGTTCAGGACGGTGACGAGCGGCGAGGAGTGGGAGTGGACCTTCAAGTTCAAGGAAGGCGACAACGCGAAGTACAACGTCTGCGTCGAGGTCAGTGACATCAGCGGCGACAGCGGGAACGAGGGGATGGCGGGCACGTGCGAGGCCGCGGCGCTGATCGACGCGGACAAGTCGGTCGTGTTCGAGGTCGACACCGGCATAGCGGTGGACATTGAGGATGCCGTAACGCCGATGAAGACCGACAACACGGGCGTCTTCATCGAGATCGACATGAGCGGCGAGGGCAGCGAGTACGTGGGCGATAGCCTCGGCAAGATCACGAGCCTGTCGGCGACGATCGGCGAGGAGAGCGTGGACGTGAACACGATCGACGACAAGAGGTTCACCATCGCGCCGCCGGCGGAAGGCTACGCGGTGGGCGAGCACGAGGTCGTCGTAACCGCGACAGACGAGACGGGCAACACGACGAAGTTCGATAAGGTGACGGTCGAGATCACCGCACGGGCGGCGTTCAAGATCAATCTGAGGCCGGGCTACAACCTGATCTCGCTCCCGGGTGCCCCCGATAGCACGGACATCAACGACGTGATCGGCGCGGACCACTCGATCAACCAGGTGCTGACCTACGTGGGCGGCGAATGGATGACGGCGGAGCGCGGCGACGACGGGGCCTTCGCGGGCACGCTGACGAACATCGACGGGAGCACGGCCTACATCGTGCGGACGACCAGCTTCGAGCCGCTCTCGGTCTCGATCCCGAGGATGACTCTCGGTAACGTGCTGCCGCCGCAGACGAACTTGACGGTGGGCTGGAACCTGGTGCCGGTCATCGACCTGACATCCGACTTGGCGGCCGGCGCTACGATTGAGGGCTACTTCCAGGGCGTCGGTGAAGCGATCCTGACGATCGACGACAGTGGCAGACTGACGGCAGAAGACGGCGACGACGCGACGGTGGGCCGCGGCTACTGGGTCTACGCGAGCAGGCCTGCGGTGCTGCTGCCGTAACCCGGACGCCCCAAAATCGGCGAATAGGTAGCTAGAGCAGAGTCTCCCGCCTCCATTCAGGGGGCGGGAGGCTCTTTGTTTTGGGGATGAGAAACACGATGCGAAGCCGTTGGATGGTCGGAGTCGTGGGGGTCGTGATCGTGGGCGTGCTGCTCGCCGCGGCGAGCGCGGTCCGCGCGCAGGAGCAGCCGGTCCGGCCGACGACCTACAACGGCTCGCTCATGTTCGACGGACAGCCACTCCCCGACGGGCTCAAAGTCCTGGCGCGCATCGAGGACTACGAGACGACGTCGGTCATCTCGAAGGACGGGCGCTACCAGGGCCTGGTGGTCCAGCCGCCGGAACAGCGCTACGTCGGCAAGACGGTGACGTTCCACGTGGAGAACGTGCAGGCCAACGAGTCGGAGCCGTTCGAGCAGGGCAGGTCGGGACCGGGCTTCACCCGGTACGAATACCCGCTGACGTTCCCGACGCTGCCGATGCGCCCGCCGACGCCGACCCCGACTGCGACGAACACCCCGGTCCCGACGGCGACGCCCGTCGTCGCGCGCCCGTCCGTCTACTCGGGCACGATAATCGTGTCCGGTGGCAGCGTGTGGCCGGGGGCCAGCCTGGAGGCGCGCATGGGCGACCTCGTGTTCCCGGCGCTGGTGGAGGGACAGCAGTACACCAACCTGGTCGTCGCCCCGGGCGACCTGGCGTTCCTCGGAGAGGTCATAGAGTTCTACCTCGACGGCGTCAGGGCGGAGACGACCGACATCTACGAGAACGGCGCCCGGAAACGGGAGTTCGACATCATAGTCCTGGCTGCGGAGACGCCGACCCCGACGCGCACGCCGCGTCCGACCCGGACGCCGACGCCGATTCCAACCAACACCCCGGTGCCGACGGCCACGCCGACGTCGGTCCCGACGAACACCGCCGTGCCCACGGCGACGCCAACCGCGACGCCGACCGCGACGCCGACGCCCACGCCAACGCCAACGCCGACCCCGCGTCCGACGGCGACTCCCGTACCCACGCCGACGCCGGAACCCACGGCGACGCCGAGGCCGCGTCCGACGATCGCGCCGGTCATAACACGCGCCGATGACACGCCCGGGCCGGAGGGCGACGGCGAGAACGGCGCGGACCGCGGCAGCTGCCTCGCCATCGACGGCGGCCCCCCGTTCGCGGGCGCCGCCAACATGCTCCTCATGCTGGCCCCAATCGGCCTCATAGCCGGCTACCGGCGGAGGAGAGTGGGTAGTGGATAGGGGGATAGTGGATAGTTAAGATGGGAGAGGAGTCGCCCAGAGCCCTTTCCCTTGAGGGCTGGGTGGGGCTGGATGGTGGGTAGTGGATAGCCAGAACGGGAGAGAGCCCGGTAAAACCCCCTCTCCCTTGACGGGCCCTTGACGGGAGAGGGCTGGGCCACAGCATGATCGTCATTCCGGCCCCCGAGCCGGAATCCATCTTGGGGCGGCGAGGGCCCGGGCTGCTCGCCCACCCTGTCGGGGGTTGGATTCCCGCCCCCGTCTCCACGAGGGCAGGCTCTGCGCGGGAGCGACGGAGGTGGGGGACCTTGGGCCCTATACATGGTATTGACCGGCTTCCGGCGCCGCTATACTAGAAGCACCCAGACAGACGGAGAATCATGGTGGCTACGGTCGAGCAACGTGTCAGCTACATTGAAGGACGGATAGATTCCCTGGCAACAAAGGCTGACCTCTCTGAAATGAAGGCCGAGCTGCGCAGCGACCTGCTCAAGGTCGTCATCGGCCTGGGCGGTATGCAGCTTCTCGGCCTTGCCGCCGTCGCCGCCATCATGCGGCTGCTCGGCTAGGCTCGCCCCCCTCCCTGTAACCCCGGGGTCCGTCCACCCGACCCGCCCGAGCGCCCCCACCGCCTCGTCCCCACCCGTGGATTCCCGCCTCCGAAGACCTTTGGGTAACCCCCCCTTGCGGTAACTGCTCACGGTTTCTCTGAGATAACCCTTGGCCGACCTGACGTAGGGGCGGGTTTGCAACCCGCCTTCCGGTGCTCTGAACAGTTACCTATCCACCATCCACTACACACTATCCACTATCCCGCTTCTGCCGTGTATAATCTAAAGTCGACCGTATGCGCCGGAAATCCAGATGACTACTCAGAAACGCGACTACTACGAGGTCCTGGGCGTCGCCCGCGGCTGCTCCGACGAGGAGCTGAAGAAGGCGTTCAGGAAGCTCGCGCTCGAATACCACCCGGACCGGAACAGGAACGAGGGCGCGACGGAGCGCTTCAAGGAGATCAACGAAGCGTACCAGGTGCTCACGGACCCGCAGAAGCGGGCGGCGTACGACCGCTTCGGCCACGCCGGGCTGGGCCAGAACGGCGCGCAGGGGTTCGACGGCTTCGAGACGTTCGGCGGGTTCGGCGACATCTTCGACGCCTTCTTCGGCGGCGGCTCGACACGGTCGCGAACGTCGGCCAGGCGCGGCGGAGACCTCCAGCACTCGCTGATGGTCGACTTCGAGGAGGCCGTCTTCGGCTGCGAGCGTTCCATCGAGGTCCGCCGCACCGAGGTCTGCTCCCGGTGCAAGGGCGGCGGAAGCGAGCCGGGCTCGTCGCCGACCGTCTGCCTCGAGTGCGCCGGCGCGGGAGAGGTCCGGCGAAGCCACCAGAGCGTATTCGGCCAGTTCACCCAGGTCTCGTCGTGCGGCCGGTGCCGCGGCGGGGGCAACGTGATCACCGACCCGTGTTCGCGCTGCAACGCGTCGGGCCGGGAGCGCCGCCAGCGCAAGCTGGTCGTGTCGGTCCCGGCCGGCATCGAGACCGGGACGCAGATGCGGCTGAGCGGCGAGGGCGAGCCGGGGGCACTGGGCGGGCCCGCGGGGGACCTGTACGTCTCGGTGCGGGTGAGGCCGCACGCGTACTTCCAGCGCGACGGCGACGACATCGTCCACGTCCACCGGGTCAACGTCGCACAGGCGGCCCTGGGGGCGACGGTCGAGACGCCGACGCTGGACGGCGACGTGGAGATCGAGGTGCCGGCCGGCGCCCAGACGGGCGACGTGGTGCGCCTCAAGGGCCGAGGGGTCCCGCACCTGGGGGCGCAGAGCCGCCGGGGCGACCAGCTCGTGACGCTGGTGGTGGAGACGCCGCGGGCGCTGACCCAGGAGCAGCGGGCGCTGCTGGAGGCGCTGTCGGAGACGATGGCCGCCGGCGGCCCCGGCCCGGACGGCATGGAGGAAGACCGGGGCTGGTTCGACCGCCTCAAGGACTCCATAGCCGGGGAGTAGTCGGGGTAGTGAATAGTGAACAGTGGCTAGTGGATAGTTGAAGACTCGCGAATCTGGACCGAGCTGCTCCGAGTCAATGCCCACACAACGCGTTCACCCCGGACGCCCCAACTATTCACTATCCACTATCCCACTATCATGAAGTGGGTCGAGCTTAGCGTGGAGACGGACCCGGAGTTCGTCGAGCCGCTGTCGCAGGTGTTCATCCGGTACGGCAGCGGCGGCGTGCTCGTCGAGGAGCCGGGCGGGTACAACCCGGACGAGGGCGAGAGGCCGCCCGGCGGCCCGGTCGTGCTGAAGACGTACGTGCCGCTCGACAGTACCAGCAGGAGCCGCCGTGACCAGATCGACGTGGGCGTGCGCCTGATCGGCCGCATCGGGTCCGTTACGGCGCTGCGGGAGCGCGTCCTAGACGAAGAGGAGTGGCAGGACGCCTGGAAGGAGCACTTCCACGCGCTGCGGGTCGGGGAGCGGATCGTCGTGGCGCCGAGCTGGCGCGAGTACGAGGCGAAGCCGTCCGACGTCGTGGTGCGGCTGGACCCGGGCATGGCGTTCGGGACGGGGCACCATCCGACGACCCGCACCTGCCTCGAGCTGATCGAGACGCTGGTGCGGCCCGGAATGCGCGTGCTGGACGTCGGCTGCGGGTCGGGGATACTCGCGATCGCGTCCGTGAAGCTGGGCGCCGCGTCCGCCTTCGGGCTGGACGTCGACCCCGTAGCCGTCCGGTCGGCGCGGACGAATGTCGACGAGAACGGCGTCGCGGGCGGCGTGGAGTTTGCCGAGGGCACGCTGCCGCACCCGGGCGCCCCGGAAGGCGCGTTCGACCTGGTGCTGGCGAACATCTCGTCGAAGGTGGTCTCGGAGCTGGCGCCGCACCTGGCGCGCTCGGCGGCCCCGGGCGGCGTCCTGGTCGCATCCGGGATCATCGAAGACCAGAGCGAGGCGACGGCCCGAATGCTGCAGCAGGCGGGCGCAGTACCGGAAGAGCGTCACGTCAGCGGCGACTGGGTCACCCTGGTCTGCCCGGCCGCGTAGCGCGTTTCGCCATGCACCGCTTCTTCGTGCCCCCGGAGTGCATCGACGGCGACGAGGCGGTCGTTACCGGCGCGGCGGCGCGGCAGCTCGCCACCGTGCTGCGGGCCGCGCCGGGGGACCGGATAGCGCTGCTGGACGACACCGGCGTCGAGTACCTCGTCACGCTGTCGCGGGTCGGCCCGAAGGAAGTCGCGGGCGCGGTCACCGGGCGTGCTGTCGACGCCGAGGCGCCGTCCGCGCCGATCACGCTGTACCAGGCGCTGCTGAAGGCGGACAGGTTCGAGCAGGTGCTGCAGAAGTGCACCGAGCTGGGCGTCGCGCGGTTCGTCCCGGTCGTGACGGAGCGCTGCGTGCCGAGAGTCGGCGAGCGGTGGGCCGCGAACCGTTACCGCCGCTGGCGCAGGATCGTCACGGAGGCGGCGGAGCAGTCGGGCCGGCGGCGGATCCCCGCGCTGGAGGCGGCTGTCGGCCTGAAAGAGGCCTGCGACGGGGCGGAGGGCGTACGCCTGATCCCGTGGGAGGGCGAGCGAGCCACGGGCATCAGGGCGGCGCTGAAGGCGGCGGGCCGGGAGTCGGCGCGCGGCGGCGTCAGCGTCTTCGTGGGCCCGGAGGGCGGCCTGACGGCGGACGAGATACAACTCGCCGCGTCGCGCGGCGTCGTGTCGGTCAGCCTGGGCCCGCGCGTGCTCCGGTCCGAGACGGCGGCGATGGCGGCGGTCGCCGCCATACAGTACGAGATGGGCGAGCTAGGCGGCTGAGCCCCGGCGGGCCAACCCCACCTCCGTCATTCCCGCGAACGCGGGAATCCATCCCCGCCAGGGTGCGCCACCATGACACCGGAAGCAGTCCGTCACGCCCCCCGGCCCAACTGTAACTGTTCAGAGTCCCATAACGCCTGTCTTCCTCACCTCATCCCCAAGGCAACCCGTTCACCCCGAGTAGCGCCGCTGTTTCGAGCGGCGCGTATCGAGGGGCGCACACGACCACCGGCGCCGCCCTTCGATACAGCCCGCCCAAAGCGGCGGGCCACTCAGGGCTAACGGAAAGAGAGGGGAGGCCCTTCAGGTCTGAACACTTACGCCCAACTAGGCGGCTGAGCCCCGGCGGGCCGACGGATTGCGGTCGCCGCGGCCGATGAAGCGCATCCTGAGCGGACTTCCCTGGAAGCCGAACTTGCTCCTGATCGAGTTCTCCAGGTATCGCCGGTATGCGAAGTGGACCGCGTTGGAGCGGTTCACGTAGAAGGTGAAGCTGGGCGGCCCGGAGCCGTCCTGGGTGACGCCGTAGACCTTCAGCGCGCCGCGGCCCGTGGTGGCCGGCGGGTGCCTGCCCATAGCCTCCATCACCGTGCGGCGCAGCGCGTACCGCGGGAGCGTCCGGGTCCACTCGGCCTGCACCTCGAGCGCGACGTCGAGCAGGTCCGCGGCGCCGGCGCCTCGCAGCGCCGAGACGAAGCGCAGCGGCACGTGGGAGGCGAAGGCGAACCGCGACCTGACCGCCGCCTCCGCGTCGTCCCTGGTCATCTCCAGCTCAAGCGCCAGGTCCCACTTGTTGACGGCCAGCACCATGCCCTTGTGGGCGTCCAACACGTAGCTCGCCACGTGGGCGTCCTGGTTCGTGGCGAGCTCGGAGGCGTCGAGGAGGAGAATGGCGACGTCGGCGCGGTCGATGGCCCTGATCGACCTGAGCACGCTGAACCGCTCTATGCCGGGCTCGATGCTGCCGCGGCGCCGTATGCCCGCCGTGTCGATCAGCAGGAAGGACCGATCGCCCACCGTGACCATCGTGTCGAGGGCGTCGCGCGTGGTGCCCGGGACGTCGCTGACGATGGCGCGGTTGCTGTCCGTGAGCGCGTTGAGCAGCATCGACTTGCCGACGTTGGTCCTGCCGACGATGGCGATCCGGACGTCGGCGTCGACCTCCACGCCGAGGTCCGGGGCAGGGAAGAGCCCCACCACCTCGGCCATGAGGTCGTCGACACCGTCGTTGTGGTATGCGCTGACCGGCCGCGGCTCGCCGAGCCCCAGCTCGTAGAAGTCGACCGCCATGACCCGCCGCGTATCGTTGTCGGCCTTGTTCGCCGCCAGCACGACGGGCCTGTCCGATCCGCGGAGCGTGTCGGCCACGTCGCGGTCGGCGGCGGTTACGCCGGTCTCGACGTCGGTCAGCATGACGATGACGTCGGCGTCGTCGATGGCGACGCGCACCTGCTCGCGCACCTGGTCCGACAGGTCGCCGGACGCGGACAGGTCGAGTCCGCCGGTGTCCACGAGCATGAAGGAGCGGCCGGCCCACTCCGCGTCCGTCGTCACGCGGTCGCGCGTCGTCCCCGAGACGTCGGACACGACGGCCGTCCGCGCCCCGGCGACGCGGTTGAACAGCGTGGACTTGCCGACGTTGGGCCTCCCGACGATGGCGACGAGGGGCCTTGCGCGGCCGTCTGAGCGGTGTGCTGCTGTGTCTGCCATCGGTGGTCGGACCGGGAGCGCGGACGCGCCGTGCGGCGCGGGCGTCAGGAGATCAGGCTGGCGAGTATGGCCTTCTGGGCGTGCAGGCGGTTCTCCGCCTGGTCGAACACGACCGACTGCGGGTGGTAGAGCATGCCCTCGGCGATCTCCTCGCCCTCGTGCGCCGGCATGTCGTGCATGAACACGGCGTCCGGCTTGGCGCATGCCATGAGCTCGGGGTCGACGCGGTAGCCGCTGAACGCCACGCGGCGCTCGGCGGTCTCGGCGTCCTGGCCCATGCTGACCCACACGTCGGTGTAGACGACGTCGGCGCCGCGCGCGGCGTCTTTGGGCATCTCGACCCAGTCGAGCGCCGTCTCGTTCGTGGCGGCGCGGCGCCCGGCCTCTTCCCAGGCCATGTCCGGCACACGGTAGCCGGGCGGCGAGGCGATGGTGAAGTCGGCGCCTGTCGAGGCGCACGCCAGCGCCAGGCTCGCCGCGACGTTGTTGCCGTCGCCGACGTAGGCGACCCTGAGCCCGTCGACAGCGCCCTTGTGCTCGGACATGGTGAGCAGGTCGCCAACGGCCTGGCACGGGTGCTCCAGGTCGGAGAGCGCGTTGACCACCGGAACGCCGGTGTTCTCCGCAAGCAGCTCCAGGCTCCGGTGGGAGTCGACGCGGGCCACGATAGCGTCGACCCACCTGTCCAGGACGCGCGCGACGTCCGGCACCGGTTCGCGACTGCCGAGGCCTACGTCGTCCCCGCCGAGGTAGACGCACTCGCCGCCGAGCTGCCGTATGCCGACCTCGAAGCTCACGCGGGTCCGCAGCGAGGGCTTTTCGAACAGCAGGACCACGATCTTGCCCTCCAGTGGCCGCGAGTCGCGGCCGGCCTTCAACTCACTCGCGTCCTGGACGAGCTGCGCGACCTCTTCGGGCGCGAGATCGGAGATAGATAGGAAGTCTTTGCGGCTCATGGGGGGAGGAGACTCCGGGAGAGCGACAGTATAGCAGACCGGGTATGCGGGGCCGGACATGGCCGCGCCGCTCGGGGTGATTGCGCCGGGTACTCGGGAGGACGGGCTGCAGGTCGCGTTGGCGCTCCAGCGGCCGCGGCGGGAGGCTGGCGGCGCCGCTTAGACGGCTTCGGTGCGCGCGATGGCGTGCAGGTCTCGGCGGCGTATGCTGCGGTTCATGAGCGCCACGGTAACGGAGAAGACGGCGAGCAGCACCGCGTACGTGACCAGCATCTCCGGCCAGTCCGTCATCAGGATGAAAGGCGGCACGACGTCTGCGCCTTCCGTGTCGATGGCCACGGCCGACACCATGATGCGGCTCATCTGAAACCCCGTCCAGGTGCCGAGCCCGAGGCCGATCACGGCGATTGAAATGTGCTCGAATCCTATGAGGCCCAGCAGCTGCCGGCGCGAGAGGCCGAGCGCCCTGAGGAAGCCCGTCTCGCTTCTGCTGTGGCCTCCGAAGGCGACCATGTATATCGCGTAGCCGAGGCCGGCGGTGAGGACCAGTACCGCGATGGCCAGCATCGAGAGGGACCGCCATCCGGCGGTCGTGAGCGGGTCCCGGTCCACGGCCTCCAACGCCTCCGTACGTCGCAGCAGCCGCCCTGAGATGCGTCTGATCGCGGCCACGGCGAGGTCGAGCTCTACTCCAGCCGTGGAGTCCGTGGTGAGAAAGAGCTCGTTCGGCCGGTACGGCCTGGCCACGCTCAGGATGTTCAGGTGCGCCAGCATCCGGTCGAGGTCGGTGACGATGAATCTCCCGCCTTCGGGGCTCAGCGTCGGGAAATTCCGCACGATGTCCGCCACGACGACCTCGAGGCGGTTCTGGCCTATCTGCACGAAGAGGGAGCTGCCCTCCAGGGCGCCTATGCCGGCCGCGAGGTCGTCGCTGAGGATCACCGGCAGCGGGCCGGCGGTCGGGCTCTGGTAGAAGCCGCGGATGCCTCGCTGGTTCTCCCTGCCGAACGAGAACCGGGCCGCCTTGTTGCCGTGCCGGGTGTCGCGTGACGTGAGGACGAGGCGGTCCGACGATAGCGGCGACGTCACGATCGGCGTCCAGCGGAGCTCGCCTTCGAAGCTCTCCAGCGGAGTCTCGCCGCCGTCCTCGGTCGGTACGTGCAGGTTGTCGACGAGTATCGTCCCGGGCGTTCCGACCGGGCCGAAGCCCGGCTCGTATATCTGGATGGACACGACGTGGAACGGCGGGGATATCCTGGTGATCTCACCCGTCATCAGCCGCCACTCGGTCGTGTCCAGCTCGCCCATGTAGACGGGCCTGACAGCGCCGCCCTCGTTGCCCACGACCACCCACATAGACAGGTTCCTGAACGGGTCCTCCGGCTTGACCCAGATGCCCAGCTTCGTGGCGTCGTCGGGTATGGCCAGCTCCTCGACGGAGGGGTGGCTGCGAACTGACGCCATCACGTCTACGAGCGGGGCATCCGAGTAGTCGTCGCGGTACCACGACATGTGTGCGAAGTCCCGCGTCTCCAGCGCCAGCAGCTCGACGGTGAAGGGGCCCACCTCAACCCGCTCCCGGATCGCCATCGCCGCCGCGACGAGGCCGGGGACGGCGCCGCTGCGCAGATCGTTCGCGCCGGTGATCATGTAGCTGGGGAGTCGTATTACCCGGATGTCCGTGGCGACGTGGTGATTGATGCGGTCGCTTCGGCTTCTCTCGAGCGTGCCGCCCACGGTCGTCGCCAGGACAGCCGCGCCGGTGACGAGGACGAGCAGCAGGACGAGCCAGGTGTACTGCAGCGGGTTGCGCGCCATGTGCCGCAGGCCCATCGTGATCGATATCGGCAGAGACCCCATTGCCATGCGGGCCAGCAGGTACACGACCTGCGCCGGCACGACGGCGGCCGCGCCGGCCAGCGCGAGCCGCACGGCGGCGTGGTCGAAGTCCGGCGCGCGCCACAGGACGCCTGCGACGAGGAACGCCTGGACCGCGATACCGACGACCGTACGCCTCAGGCTCGGGGCGCCGGCCGTCACCCTGTAGGCGACCGCCAGCGCTATCAGCAGGCCGGTGGGAGCGAATCCGGTGAGCGTCCTGTCGTCAGTCACCGCCTGCCACACGAATACCGGCGCCAGTACGGCAATCGAGCCCGCGGCCAGCAGATGCACTATCCGCGGCGACTCGCCGGTGACATACCTGACGAGCAACGGAAACAGGCGCATGAAGACGAGGGCCACGGCTATCAGGAACAGCACCGGTGCGAGGAGCAGGGCCTCGTTGACCTCCACGTCCTTGAGCAGTCCGCCCGAGATTATGTGTCCTCGGGCGTGCATCTCCCAGAAAATCAGACCCCCGGCCGCCAGCACGACGACGTCGAGGAAGTACCGGTGCAGCAGCGGAACGCTTGGCGGGCGTGCCGAGCGCAGCTTGTGGGCGAGCAGACCTCCCCGGGTGCCCAGGACGCCGGGGACGGCGTAGATGAGCAGGCAGAGGGCGCCCGTGGCCCCCGCGACGACGAACGCAAGCGGGTCCAGCTCCACGGGAAGAAGGCCGGGCTTGGCGAGGCTGGAGAAGGCGGGCAGGAAACCCGCGGCGGCCACAAGGCCCGTCGCGAGGAAGGGCGCCACGGCCACGGCGGCGGCTGTCATCACGAGCCCTTCCATCAGGTACAGGCGGGAGAGACGCGCGAGCCCGGCTCCCCTGGTGCGGAGGAGCGATGCATCTTCCTCCCTGCGTTTGACCAGGACCGATACCATCATCGCCAGGAAGAACAGGACCGTCGCGACGAGGACCGAGGTCAGCAGTAGCAGCGGCACCCTGGTGAAGAAGGACCGGTTCTGGAAATTCTCGAGCATCGTGATGATGGCGCTCGAGACTTGCGCCCCCGGGATCGCGGTCGTGATCTCGCGTTCGAAATCGTCGAACCGTCCCAGCGCCTCGGAGGCCGACCAGTCCTTGAGCCCCTCGGTGTCGGTGAAAACGAACCACATCTCGTCGATGAGCATGCCGGGGTAGGCGCGGCCGAGGGCGTCGAGCATGGCCCGCTCGGTGATGAACAGCGGCACCGGTGGACGCTGCGGGTCGTAGAAGAGCTCGGAGTCTTCGGGCGCGGCATCCTCGGGCGGCGGCGGGTCGATGAATATGCTGGCGTGGGAGTGCCAGTAGTCTTCGGTCGGGTTCGTCGCCTCCATGACGCCCACGATCATGGCCGTCAGCTTGGTACGTGACCCCAGGCTCGGCGCTACGATGACCTCCTGCCCGATCTCCAACTCGAACTCCTCGGCCGTCATCACGCTTATGACGGCCTCCAGGGCGGGCCCCGATTTGCCGGCGCCGGTGGCGTCGGACGCCATGCGGCCCGACGTGAACGTTACGTGGTCTCCCAGGTTGGAGAAGTACCTGAAATAGGCGCGCGACGCCTCTCCCGTGGTCTCCGGCGGCGGGAGTGGGTCGAGCGGCAACCCCGCGAACCACGTTTCGACGCGGAAGTAGACCTCGTGGCTGTCGTATATCTCGGGGATATGGTTGTCGATTGCGTCGGCTACTACGGCCTGGGTGCGGCGTAGCTCGAACTCCGTCAGGGGGACGCGCCTCGCAATCGGACTGATGTTGGAGAACGGCCGCATGATCGCGTCGATCGAGACGTTCAATCCCAGCCGCTCCAGCGACCGGAGGTACACGGGGCCGGCGGCGGCGAGGGTCGTCGCCAGGATGATGCCTATCATTAGGCCCGCCAGCAGGACTCTGTCGTCAGTAAGACGCTTCAGGGCGAGCCTTGGCAGCGAGATAGGGCTCAACTATAGCTCCCTGTGGGGCGAATGGGAGACGCGGATAGGTTCGTGGTCGTTGGGGCCGATTTCCGGCGCGGCGCGCCACAGCGCGCGGTCCGGCCCGTCTTGCGCTCCGCAATCGTACCAGATTGCCGCCCGGTCGGCGCCCGTCGCGCGGCAGACGGAGTAACTGTTCAGACTTGAGGGGCCGAGACAACCCGTTCACCCTGAGTAGCGCCGTTGCCGTGACCGGCGCGTATCGAAGGGCGCACGCAATCTTGACGTCAATGCTGGTGTCGGCCCACCCAAAGACTGAGTCGTACTGGCCCTTCGATACACCCCGACGAAGCGTCGGGGCACTCAGGGTGAACGGGTCGTGTGACCACGGAGCCACCCCTTCCAGGACTCGACGAGCGCAGCAGAGTCGTGCCGACGTAAGAAAGAATCTGTAGGGTGGGCCGCGTTCCTCTCGGCAACTCTGAACAGTTACCGGACGGACGCGGGCCAGCGGCGTTTCCCCTACACCGCCGATCCCGATGGAGGCGCGCCCTGCTCCACCTCTACGCCGAATATCTCGGCGAAGTGTGCCGTCAACGCGCGTGCGGCGTCCCCGACCGTCACTGGAATGCCTGCCGCCGCGGCCATGGAAGTCACCGGGACGTCGGGCATGCCGCAGGGGACGATGCGGTCGAAGTAGGTCAGGTCGGGGTCGACGTTGAGCGCAAAGCCGTGTGTAGTCACCCCTCGGCTGATCTTGACGCCGATCGCCGCTATCTTGGCGTTTCCGGCCCAGACCCCGGTCGGACGGTCTTCGCTCTCGCCGCGAATGCCGAAGTCGGCCAGCGTGGCGATCAGCACGTGCTCCAACCGGCGCACGTAGTCGAGCGGCCCGGCGGCCAGCTTGCGGAGGTCTAGGATGGGGTAGCCGACGAGCTGGCCCGGACCGTGGTAGGTGACTTCCCCGCCCCTGTCCGTGCGTCGGACCTCGGCTCCAAGTGCCTTCAGCTCCTCCGCGTCAGCCAGAATATCGTCGGTCCGCCCCCTACGGCCCAAGGTGAACACGTGAGGGTGCTCCAGGAGCAGCAGCACGCCGGGCAGACCGCCCGACACGACCCTGCAGTGGAGGTGTTTCTGAAGCGCGCTCGCCGCGTCGTAGCCCAACGAGCCTGCCTCCACGACCACGCACGCGCCGGGAGTCATCGCGGTTTCCGGACGCGCGGGCCCTGACGAGGTGGTGCCGCCCGTCCGTAGGGTCATTCGCCGGCTTCGGGGTCCGCGCCGCGGAGGCGGGCGGGCCAGTCTCGCTGTACCGATTGCAGCTTGGGCCAGCCGTCGTCGTACTTCGATTGCGCGTTACGCAGGTGGCCGCCGAGCACGCGGTAGTCCTCCGCGAATCTCTCGAGACCGCGCTCGAGCTGGCCGAGCTTCGCCAACGTCTCCCTGGAGCTCCGCTCCACCTGGAGTCCCCTGAGTCCCTGCGCCACGACCTGCAGATAGGCGTACAGGCTGTTGGGCGACGTTGGGAAGACGCGCTTGCTCCAGGCGTAGTCGAGAACGTCGTCCGGCCCTCCGCCAGTGAGTATCTCGTAGTAGACGTTTTCGGCCGGGATGTACATCAGGGCGAAGTCGAGCGTCTCGCCGGGGCAGATGTACTTGACGGCGATGTCGTCGACGTGGCCCTTGACGGCCCTGTGGAGTTGCCGACGCTCGGCGTCCCTGCCACTCTCGTCCGCCTCCATGAGACGCCTGTAGCTCTCCATCGGGAACTTGGCGTCCACGGACACGGCCTGACCTTCTCGCAGCAGGACTATCGCGTCGACCCGGGTACCGTTTCGGAGCTGGTGCTGGGTCGAGTAGGCGCCGCTGGGCAGCACCTGGCCTAGAAGCTGCTCCAGCATGCGCTCTCCGAGGCCGCCGCGCAGCGTCGGAGCGCCCAACACCGTGCGCATCTCCTCCCCGACCTCGACCATGCGGCGCGTGTCGGCCTTGACCTCGCCCAGTCCACGGTTCAGCGAGTCGAGCCGGTCGTCTGCCGGGGCCGGGTCCGGCCGGCCGGAGCGAAGCAGGGCCGCTGTCAGGGCGAGGATGGCTACGGCCATCAGGACGAGGACGACTATGAGCGCGATTTCCATAACCCTCCCCGGCGGCCTCCGCTCAGACGACGGTGTCCGGA
Organism: Dehalococcoidia bacterium; assembly: GCA_965220785.1. Lineage (GTDB taxonomy): Bacteria > Chloroflexota > Dehalococcoidia > Lucifugimonadales > CAZENU01 > CAZENU01. Next base: position 3,164,435 of record CBDCQW010000003.1, on the reverse strand, counting down.
CCGATTGCCTCCAGGCGGCTCTTCACGGCGTTCACGAAGGCCGCCGCCTCGGCGCCGTCCAGGATGCGGTGATCGAAGGTGATGCACAGGTTCATCATCGACCGGACGGCGACTTCGTCGTCGACAACAACCGGCCGTTTCACGATGGCCTCGGCGTTGAGGATAGCGGCCTGTGGGTGGTTGATGATCCCCTTGCCTATGACGGAGCCGAGAGCGCCCGTGTTGTTGACCGTGAAGGTGCCGTTCCGCATGTCCGCCACGCGCAGCTTGCCGGCGCGGGCCCGGGTGGCGAGATCGTCCACCGCCCTGGCCAGGGCCGTGACATCCATCGCGTCGGCGTCGTGCACGACCGGAACGACCAGGCCCTGGGGCGCGGCGACGGCGACCCCGACGTTGACGCGCCGCTTCAGCACGATGGCGTCGCCTCCCCATGTCGAGTTGACCAGAGGATTTTCCTTCAGCGCGGCTGCGACGGCTTGAACGATGAATGCCATGAACGTCAGGTTGACGCCTTCTCGCTGTCGGAATTCGGACTTGACGGCCTCGCGCAGCGCCACGAGCCCCGTGACGTCCGCTTCGACGGTGCTCCACGCCTCCGGGATCTGGCTGGCGCTCCTGACCATGTTGTCGGCGATGGTGCGGCGCACTGGCGTCAGGGGCACGCGCTCCTCGTCCGCGCTCGCCGCCTCAGACGCGGCCGTCTCCGACGCACGCCCCGCGACGTGGGCCTCGACGTCCTTGCGGGTGACGCGGCCGCCGATGCCCGTCCCGCGCACTGAGGACAGCTCCACGCCGTGCTCGGCCGCCAGCCGCCGCACCGCGGGCGAGTACCGCGGCCCGGAGTCGCTGGTGACGAGCGGCCCGCCCGACCCGGTCGGCCCCACCGGCGCCACGTCCTTGAGCAGCGTGCCGGTCAGCGAAGCCTCCGGTACCGTGCCGGGGACCGCCGCCGGCGCTTCTTCCTGGTCCTCGGGCTCCTCGCCCTCGACTTCTATCTCGGCGATCACGGCGCCCATCGGGACAGTCTGCCCCTCGGCGACGACGATGGCCGACAGCACGCCCGTCGCCGGAGAGGGCATCTCCATTGTGACCTTGTCGGTGACGACCTCGACCACCGGCTCGTACTTCTCGATACGATCGCCGACGCTCTTCAGCCACGGGCCGATATAGGCCTCGGTGACCGACTCTCCGACCTGGGGCAGCCTGACTCTCATGTCGTTCTCGCTGTGGGCTTACGTGCTAGTAGCCGGCCAACGCCTCTATCGCTTCGACGATCTGGTCCGGGTTGACCATGAATATGTCCTCCAGGGGCGGGCTGAAGGGCATCGGCGGCACCTCCGGCCCCGCGAGCCGCGTGACCGGGCCGTCCAGGTAGTCGAAGGCGCTCTCTGATATGACGGCGGCGACCTCGGCCCCGATCCCCCCGGCCTTGGTGTCCTCGTGCACGATCAGCGCCTTCCCGCTCTTCCGGACCGACTCCAGGACGGTCTGTTCGTCTATCGGGCGCAGCGTCCGCAGGTCCACGACCTCGACGCTGACGCCGCGCTCCCCGGCGGCCTCGGCGGCCTCCAGGCAGAGGTGGACCATGAGGCCGTAGGTGACGATGGTGACGTCGTCACCCTGGCGCTTCACGTCGGCCTGTCCGATGGGCAGCGTGTACTCGATCTCGGGCACCTCGCCCCGCACGAGTCGGTACGTCCGCTTGTGCTCCAGGAAGACCACCGGGTCGTCGCTGCGTATGGCGCTCTTCAGCAGCCCCTTCGCGTCGTACGGCGTGGCGGGCGCGATCACGACCAGTCCGGGCGTATGTGCGAACAGGGCCTCCACGTTCTGGGAGTGGTACAGGCCGCCGCGTACGCCGCCGCCGTAGGGCGTCCGGACGACCATCGGAACGCCGATGGAGCCGTCGGAGCCGTACCGGGCCCTCGAAGCCTCTCCGACGATCTGGCAGACGCTGGGCCAGATGAAGTCTGCGAACTGTATCTCGGCGATCGGCCTCATGCCCTCCATGGCCGCTCCAAGAGCGATGCCGGCGATGGAGGACTCGGCCAGAGGAGTGTCGATGACCCGCTGTTTCCCGAATGCGTCGAGAAAGCCGTCGGTGGCGAGAAAAACGCCGCCTCTCGCCCCGATGTCCTCGCCCATGACGAAGACCGCGGGGTCGCGGGCCATCTCCTCCCGCATGGCTTCTCGCACGGCCTCGAGGACCGTCATTACGGCGATGGAGCACCTCCCGACGCGTAGACGTCTCTGTAGAAGCTGGATGTCTGCGGGTACGGCGCCGACTCCACCTCTTCGGTGGCCTCGTCGATCTCCCGTCGGGCCGCGGCGCGGATCTCCTCGTCCAACTCGTCGGACAGGACGCCCGCGGCCCTGAGCTGGCCTTGGAGCCGCACCAGGGGGTCCCGGAGACGGGCCTTCTCTATGTCCCCACGCTCGCGGTACAGGGTGTCGTCGTCGTCGCTGGTGTGCGGCAGGTAGCGCTCCACCATCGCCTCGATCAGCGTCGGCCCGCCGCCGGAGCGGGCCCGCGCGGCGGCCGCGGTGGCGGCCTCGTACACGGCCGCGGCGTCCGTGCCGTCGACCACGACGCCGGGCATGCCGTAGCCCTGCGCGCGGGAGGCGACGCTGTCGACGGCCATCTGAGCGGAGAGCGGCACCGAGATGGCGTAGCCGTTGTTCTCGCAGAAGAAGATGACCGGCAACCGGTGGATCGCGGCGAAGTTCATCGCCTCGTGGCAGTCGCCGACGCTGGAGGCCCCGTCGCCAAAGTATACGATTGTGACAGCGTCGTCGCCCCGCAGCCTGGACGCCAGGGCCGCGCCGACGGCCTGCGGGATCTGGGTGGCCACCACGTTGGAGAGATTGACCAGCTTCAGCTCCGCGTGGGCGCCGTGGGTCGGGAACTGGCGTGCGCCGCTCAGCGGCTCGCCGTCCCGGGCCATGAACCCGCGCATGATCTCCGCCGGCGTCATCCCGAGACCCACGAGCACGGCGAGGTCGCGGTAGTAGATGTAGAAGCGGTCGTGGCCCCTGCGCAGCGCCCAGACCGTGCCGAGCTGTCCGGCCTCGTGGCCCTGCGCCGACGCCACGATCGCCGCCTTGCCCTGACGGTTCAGCAGCCAGACGCGCTCGTCCAGCGTCCGGCAGCGCACCATGACACGGTACATCTCTAGGAGCTGCTCCTGGCCCAGACCGGCGCTTGCGGCTCCGGTTGCGGCGTCAGGCTGAGCTCGGGTCATTGAGTGCCTCGGAACGGCCTCCGGCGGAGTGGGAACTGCATGATATTACATTACGCCGGGGCGCAATGGATGCTGCCATCTGAGTCTCGGAAACCGGCTGAAGTCCGAATCGGTCGAGACCATGGTACAGCCGTGCTCGATGGCAACCGCTGCGTGCTGGGCGTCAGCCACGAGCTTTCCAGTAGCTCGCGACTCGCGGCACAACCTCTCGAAAATGTCCAGATGATCAGGGCCGGGACCCACGATACGCGCGGTCGGGCGCTCCACGAGTTCGGACACGAACGCGAGCGACTGATCGAGAGTTGACGGCGTGTCGAAAAGTCGGGAATTGGTTGTAATGCGGACGAAGCCTGACAATACCAGGACTGAGAGGGCGAACGGTTCCGGGCCTGTCGCCAGACGGGTGAGCCATACAGCGTAATCATCGTGCTCGGGGATCGATCCCTCGACGTGGGCATATATGAGCACGTTCACGTCAGGGAGCAGCATCAGCGGCGTCCGTGCTTGAACGAGGCCTCGTCGTCTTCCACTTCGAGTGCTCTGGGCCGGTCGAGGTCAACTCCGGGCCGGGGGCGGACGCCGCGCACCGTAACCAAACGGAAAGGCGGCGGGGCTTCCCGCGATTCCCGTCGCGTCAGCGATTCGCTCAGAGTCTTGGAAATGAGCGCGCTCACGCTGATGCCGCGGGCGGCTGCTTCCCGGCGCACCTGCTTCGCAAGTTGGTCGTCGAGCGAGATCGTGGTTCGCATGATGCAAAGCATAACATATAAGCACCACTGCATCAACCTTCGACGCCCGACCGCTGGAGGCGTGCTGTTCCGATATCGAACCCTCGTTACAGCCGGGACAGGTACTGCTCGACGAAGTCGATGCCCACGAGGCCGCTGTAGGCCCTCTGGAGGCGGTTGGTGACCGGGCCGGGGACGGCGCCGTCCCCGATCGTCGCGCCGTTGACGCTGGAGACGGGGCAGATGCAGAAGCTCGTGGACGTGACGAACACCTCGTCGGCGGTGTAGGCGTCGAAGAGATCGATGTCGGCCTCGCGCACCTCGATGGCGAGCTCGTGCGCCAGCTCCATGGTCACCTTGCGGCTGACCCCGGCCAGGACGTGCTGCTCCTTCGGCGTGATCGCGACGCCGTCGCGCACGATGAAGAAGTTTGAGCCCATGCCCTCCGCGATGTTGCCGTTCGTGTCCAGCAGCATGGCCAAGGCGTCGGGGTTCTGCGACTTGACCTCCATGTTGGCCTGTACGATGTTGATGTAGTTGTGCACCTTGGCCCGCGGGCTCATCGACTCCGGCGGCGTACGACGGACCGACGGCGTCACGACGGTGAGCCCGTCGCGGTAGTACGGGGCGCGTTCGGCGAACGGCAGGGGATAGCACTCGATCACCAGGGTCGCCCCGCTCTCGGGCGCGCCCCTGACCCCGCGGCTCACGCGCTGCGATACCCAGTAGTCGTCATCATCGTCCAACAGCGGAAGGTTGGCGTTCAGCACCTGCATCGTCAGGTCGACCATCTCGTCCCTGCCGACGCCGGGGTCGATGCGCATGTACTTCAGTGAGGCGTACAGCCTGTCCAGGTGGTCGTCGAACCGGAACAGGACGTGGTCGAACGTGCGCGTCGTGTCGAAGACGGCGTCGCCGTAGAGGAAGCCAAGGTCGTTGATCGAGACGCCGGCCTCGCTCTCGGGAACGATCTTGCCATTGACGTAGGCTACTCGCTGGCTACCCATTGTCCAAACCTCCGGTCCTCGTCAGGCGCTATTGGGCGCCAGAGTATATCAGAGCGGGCCGTCGTCTCTACCCCGCGTCGGTCTCGATAGGAAGGCCGATGGAATTGCCCCACTCGGTCCACGAGCCGTCGTAGTTGCGGACCCGTGGGTAGCCGAGCAGGTACTTCAGCACGAACCACGAGTAGGAGGCGCGGACGCCGAGCCGGCAGTAGGGCACGACCTCGTCGTCCGGCGTGAGCCCCCGCTCCTCGTAGAGCCGGCGCAGCTCCTCGACCGGCCTGAACGCGCCGTCCTCGCCGGCCCCGTCGTCCCATGGGACGTGGACCGCGCCGGGGATGCGCCCCTTGCGGTAGATCTCCGGCTGCGGCGTGCCCGGCGCCGACGTGAGCGCGCCCGAATACTCCTCCGCCGTGCGCGTGTCGAGCAGCTTGACGTCCATCCGGCTGAGCGTGTCCAGGATGTGCTGCCGGGTCGCCCGGATGGAGCGGTCGGGCGCCTGGGCGCGGTACGACGTCGCCTTGGGCGTGGGCGCGTCGGTCGATACGGGGCGCCCCTCCGCGAGCCACTTCGACCGGCCGCCGTCCATCAGCCGGACGTCGCGGTGCCGGTAGTACTTGAGCACCCAGAATGCCCACGCGGCGGAGCGGTTGTTGCCGTCTCCGTAGACGACGACCGTCGTGTCGTTGTCTATGCCTGACCGGCCGAGCAGGCCCTCTATCTGGGCGACGCCGGGGATGTCCCGCCGCACCGGGTCCTCCATGTCGGTGTGAAGGCCCCAGCCGACGGCGCCCGGGACGTGGCCCTGCCAGTAGTCGGCGTCCAGGTCGGAGTCTACCTCGGCTATCACGACGGCCGGGTCGTCCAGGTGCTCTTCGACCCATTCGGTGGTGACTATCGCGTCGGGCTCTGCGGGCTGCTCTGGCAAATGCTCCTCCCGTGGGGGTTGCGTGTCGTGACTATAGGGCAGTCAGCGGCCTCGTTTCAACACACTACGGCATGCGAGCGGTCTCGGGGCTGTTCAGAGTTGGCAGTGCGCTGATGACCTCGCCTGCGGTTGCTTGGGCCACCCTCAGCTCGTAGAGCTTCTGTAAGTTCAGCCAGAACTCTGGACTCGTGCCGAAAAAATGGCCCAACCGCAGGGCCATGTCACCGTTAATCCCGCTATGCCCGTCAAGGACTTCGCAGACCCGGTTGGCAGGCACGTCAATCTGTCGGGCTAGTGCGGCGGCGCTCATGTCGAGCTCTTTCAGCTCTTCGGCGAGATGTTCCCCTGGGTGAATAGCGGGAATGGTCATGATTGCCCTATACGGCCCATTTCTCTACGGCGTAGGGGTCGAGCTCCAGGCCGAGGCCGGGCTTGTCCGGGAAGGGCGACAGCATGCCGTCCCTGTGCTGCGGGATCTCGGTGTACCACTCCCGGTCGGCTTCCTCGGCGACGCTCATGTACTCGACCACCTTGAGGTTGGGCGTGGCGCACGCCAGGTGGACGTGGACGAGCTGCACCAGGTGCGGCGCGACCGGGATGTTGAACGCCTCGGCCATGTGCGCCACCTTCATCCACTCGGTGATGCCGCCCACGGTCGCCACGTCCGGCTGCACGATGTCCACCGCGCCCGCCGAAATGAGCTCCCGGAAGCCGATCTTCGAGTACTCCTGCTCGCCGGTCGCGAGCGGGATGTCGATGGCGTTCCGTATCTGCGCCAGACCGCCGACGTCCTGCGCCAGCACCGGCTCCTCCAGCCAGCCGACGTGGTACTGCTCGAACTCCTTCGCCATGTAGATCGCCTGCTTGGGGTAGTAGCCGTTGTTGGCGTCGACGTACAGGGCCGCGTCGTCGCCGATGGCCTTGCGCACCATCGCGACGCGCTCGATGTCCTCGCGCTCGAAGGAGCCGCGTTCCCTCGCCACCCTGATCTTGACGCGGCGGATACCCTGGTCGAGGAACGCGCCGACGTCCGCCAGCAGGTCGTCTCCGGCCAGGTTGACCCAGCCGCCGCTGCCGTACATCGGCACCGTGTCCGTGTATGCGCCGAGCAGTTTGAACAGCGGCAGGCCGAGCGCCTGGGCCTTCAGGTCCCACAGGGCGATGTCCACGGCCGACAGCGCGTACGCCGCGATGCCCGAGCTTCCGAACTGCCGGCCGCGCCAGAAGAGGTCGCGCCACAGCCGCTCCGTGTCCAGCGGGTCCTGCCCCACGAGAAGGTCGGCGAAGCCGTTCTCGACGATTCGGTCGACGCCCGGCGCCGACATGCCCACGCCCAGCCCCTCGGCGCCCTCGTCCGTCTTTAGGTGCACGAATAGCTGGCCCCGGCCGCCCAGGGGCGCCGGCGAGGTCGAGTTCTGCGTCGGCCGCGTGTGCGGGTAGAACAGCTTGGTGGTCGTGACGTCGACGATCTTCATCTGCTCCGCCTTTCCGGAAGCCGCGTCGCCTCGGCCCCGGCCCAACCCGTGGAGGCGGCCGGAGGGCCCGAGAACGCCCCGCAGTATAGGTGCGGCATCGTCCCTCGGTCAATCTGAGCAAGGGGCCCAAATCCCCCACCCCATCATTCCCGCGACGGCGGGAATCCATCCCCACCATCGCGCGCCATCATGACCTCCGAGACAGCCCGCCGAGTTGGCCTGCCCGACCAGGCAGCCAATCTGGACAAGTGGCCCCGTGCTATAATTCCGTACCGGGAGAGGTGGCCGAGCGGTTTAAGGCGCCGGTCTCGAAAACCGGTATGGGAGCAATCTCATCGTGGGTTCGAATCCCACCCTCTCCGCCGCCAGCGCGGGGCCGCCGGGCCCGCCGTCCGGCGAAGGCTCGGTGTGCTTGTGAATCGCTGCCTTCACCGCGCCGCCGCGTTTCGGAGAGATGCCAGAGTGGCCGAATGGGCGCGACTGGAAATCGCGTGTCCTGTTAACGCGGGACCGTGGGTTCGAATCCCACTCTCTCCGCCACCTGCCACTGTCTGCCTTTGCGTCGCAGTGGCAGATCCTGAGTGCGGATAGCTCCTTCTATTACACTCCGCTTGCGTAGCCTCAGCTAGGCGAACTTGTCGGGCCAGTAGTCCGGCCAGATGGACTCTCCGACGTAGTCGTCCCTGGCCCAGAACTCGCTGGTCTGCCGCGTGATGCTCCGGCTGTTGGGCATGTCTAGGTGGTCCGGCAGGGGAGATATCCGGCCAGGTACCCCGACGACGAAGCTGCGAGGCGGCACGTTCTTGTTCACCACCGCGCCCGCCGCGATGAAGCTCCTCTCACCTATGGTCACGCCGGGCAGGACCGTGCAGCCGCCTCCGATCATCACGTCGTCGTGAACGGTCGCTCCCCGAGGCGTGGGCGGCGGCTCGATCCGGCACGGATAGCGGTCGTTCAGGAACGTCACGCCCGGCCCGACGAATACGTTGTCGCCAAACCAGGTCCGCGACGGGATGTAGACGTTGGACATTATGCGGACGCCGTTCCCCATCCTGACCACGCCCTCGATGGTCGAGTGGTTGAGGATGGTGCAGAAGTCGCCGATCTTGACCATTGCCCGTATCACGGCGTAGTGGACCGTGTGGAAGTGATTGCCGATCGTCACGTCGCCGTAGATGACGGTCCCCTTGTGCAGGATGCAGTTGTCGCCGATCCTGGCGGGGCCGCATTCCGGGTGGTACCGGTAGCCGACTGTCACGTCCGGGTCTATCTGGGCGTTGCTGCCGATAATCGCGTTATCGAAGGAGTGGGCGGATTGGGTTGGCGACATGGCGGGCCTCCTGGTGGGTGATTGAGTGGGCTGGACTCTAGCCGCGGGGCGCGCATCGGTCAACAGCGGGCCGGGTCGGCATTGTTTCGGCCCGGGGAGTTGCGCAAGGTCGCAGTGGACCTATGGCGGCGCCCGGCAGCGGAATAGCCCCGGCTCCGGGTTGCGGGGTCAGCGGCTGGACCGCACGATCCAGAGTACATTCAGGGTGACTATGGCCGCGGCAGCGACCCAGAGAAGCGTGCCCAGGATGGGGCTGAACTGCAGTCCCAGTCCCAGGCCGAGGTAGAACACTACGACCGCCAGCAGAAAAAGCAGGGCGTGAGCGGCGATCCTGACTCTCGCGGTTGTCATGTCCCAGCCATTTTACCACTCCGTTGGGAACGTCTGGCGCGCGCGCCGGTTGGCGCCGCGATGTTGACACTCCGACGGCGTGGGCATATAGTGCCGGCGACCCAAGACTAGCAGCGCGGGGGCATGAATACGATGGGCAACGACAAGACTCTGAGGGCCGTACACGTCGGGCTGAGTGTCGGACACGCCGGCCGTGTCGACACTTCGGACGATGAAACTCTGGGCGCGAGGGCGCGGCTGCTGACCGACGTCAGGCGGCTTCCCGGTGTGGAGGTCGTGGCGTACTGCGAGCTCTACGACAGCTCCAAGCTGGACGAGGTCAGGACGCACTTCCCGGACGCGGGCGCCTACGACAACGTCGACGACCTGATCGCCAACGAGGAGTTCGACCTGGCGTGCGTCGTCTTGCAGCCGAGGGACATGCCGGACACTCTGCTGAAGCTGGCCAACGCTGGCAAGCATCTTCTGGCGGACAAGCAGTTCGCGCTCCACGGCGACGACCTGAAGCCGGTCGTCGAGGCGGTCAACCGCAACAACCTGACCTCTTTCGTCTGCTATCCCTGGCGGTACCACCCGGCGATGCAGGACATACGGGCGCTGACCGAGAGCGGCGTCCTCGGCCGGCCCATCGCCATCGAGGCGCGGCAGGTCACGGGGCAGGTCGGCGGCCCCCACGGGAGCGATCCGGCCAGCCCCACGTCGCGGAAAGACGTGTGGGGCGGCGGCAACCTGCAGTACGTGGGCTGTCACATCCTCGAGGGCATGCGTTATCTGATGGGCTGCGAGGTCAAGACCGTGCAGGCCCAGATCGGCAGGCCGCTCGGCTACACGGAGGAGGAGGTGGAGGACATCGCGGTGCTCGCGCTGGAGTACGAGAACGGCGCGATGGCCAGCCTCGTGGCCGCGTACCTGTCTCCCAAAGGGGTAACCGGCGCGGGCCGGAGCCTGACCTTCTACGGGTCCGAGGGCTGGGCGAATTGGCCGTCGATCGGCGGGGACACCCTGGAGGTCTACAGCGCGTCGCCCCAGTGGAGCGGCACGCCGGAGAAGACCATCCAGTACACGATCGCGCCGCTGCCGAGCATCGTCGGCGGGGTCTGGTACTACAACTGGATCGAGAACTTCGTCAGCGACATCAGGGCTGGCAACAAGGGCACCCTGAACATGACCGACGCCCTCTACGTCCAGCAGAGCATCGACGCCGCCTACGAGTCGGGCCGCACCGGCCAGCGCGTCGAGGTCAAGTACGGGCTGTAGTCAGCCGCGGTAGATCGAAGCAGCAAGACGGTGCCCCGGAATGTCTCCGGGGCGCCGTTGCATTTGGGCGCTGTGCATCCCCTCTCCCCGTTGCGGGAGAGGGCTAGGGTGAGGGGGACGCTGCCGGTCTTGCCCGGCGCTTCCTTCCGTTGGGCACTTCACCCTCACCTCAATCCTCCCTCTCCCGTCGAGGGAGAGGAGGTAAGAGTCACCCTCACCTCGGTTGTCTCCCGTCGAGGAAGAGGGAGAGGAGCCGATCAGTCCCCCCGGTAGTACTCCATGCCGAGGTGGGTGATCTGCTCGGCGCCCATCAGCCAACGCAGCGTGTTCTTCAGCTTCGTCTGCTGGATGAACAGGTCGTGCTCCGGGTACACCGTGGGGGCGTGCTGCGGGCTCTTGAAGTAGAACGACAACCACTCCTGGATGCCGAACAGCCCGGCGCGCTTCGCCAGGTCCATGAACAGCACCAGGTCCAGCACCAGCGGCGCCGCCAGGATCGAGTCCGAACAGAGGAAGTTGATCTTGAGCTGCATTCGCCGGCCCAGCCAGCCGAACAGGTCTATCGTGTCCCAGCCCTCCTTGTCGTCGCCGCGGGGCGGGTAGTAGTTGATCCGCACCTTGTGGTAGGCGTTGCCGTACAGCTCCGGGTACATGTCCGGCTGCAGGATGTGCTCCAGGACGCCGAGCTTCGACTCCTCCTTCGTCCTGAAGTTCTCCGGCTCGTCCAGCACCTCGCCGTCCCGGTTGCCCAGGATGTTCGTGGAGAACCAGCCGTCCATCCCCAGCATCCGCGCCTTCAGCATCGGGCCGATCACCGTCTTCACCAGCGTCTGGCCGGTCTTGAAGTCCTTGCCGCAGATGGGCACCCGTTCGTCTCTGGACATGCGCTCGAGGGCCGGTACGTCGACGGTCAGGTTGGGCGCGCCGTTGATGAAGGGGACGCCCTCCAGCAGCGCGGCGTAGGCGTAGACCATCGACGGCGCGATGTTGGCGTCGTTGTCCTCCAGTCCGCCGAGGAAGCTCTCGATGTCCCGGTGGACCTCCGCCTCTTCAATGAATTTTTCGGTGGACGCGCACCAGATCATGACCAGCCGGTCGCAGCCGTGCTCGGCCTTGAACCGGCGCATGTCCTCGCGGATCGTGTCGACGAGCTGCAGCTTCGTGTCGACGGTGAGGGTGTTGTCGCCCGTGATCCGCTTCACGTACTCCGGGTCGAAGGCCGCGGGCATCGGCTCGACCGACTTCAGGAAGTCGCCGATCGGATCGAGGTCTTCGTGGCGGTTGAGCACGCCGCACTTGAGGGCGGCCTCGTACGCGTTGTCGGCGATCGGGTCCCAGGCGCCGAAGACGAGCTGGTCCAGGTCCGCCAGCGGCACGAACTCGCGCACGGGCGGCGTCTGGCCGTCGCTGCGCTTCCCGAGGCGGATGGTCGCCATCTGGCTGATCGAGCCGACGGGCAGCCCCATGCCGCGCCGGATGTGCTCGACGCCCGCGATGAAGGTGGACGACACCGCCCCGAGGCCGACCAGCAGCACGCCCAGCTTGCCGTCGGCCGGCTCGATGGTCGGGCCGTTCGTAGAGACGAAGTGCCTCGGCTCCAGCGCGATGCCCTTCTCGCGGGCCAAATCGAGCAGCGGCTCGTGCCACTGCGCGGGGATCCGCCCGGTCTTGGCCCAGTGCTGGACCGTGCTCTGGCTCCGGGACAGCAGCCGCGCCAGCGCCGACTGCCCTCCGAAGCGTTCGATAACCTGCTCTGCGGGGTTCTGGTGGTTGTTCATGCCCCGCATGCTACCAATAATTTCGGTAGTCAGTCAAGGCCACACTGTCTCGCGGAGCGGCGGCGCTCGCCTTGCATCTTGGGGGCGGAGCTGTCACCCGCACGACCCGTTCACCCCGAGTGCCCCGACGCTTCGTCGGGGTGTATCGAGGGGCCCGCACGACTCAGGCCTTGGGTGGGGCCGACACCAGCGTTGGCGGGGACGGTCGCGTGCGCCCCTCGATACGCGCCGCTCGGAGCAGCGGCGCTACTCGGGGTGAACGGGTTGCCTTGGGGGTGAGGTGAGGAAGACAGGCGTTCCGCGACTCTGAATAATTGCCGAAACCGTAACTGTTCAGAGTTTCTCTGAGAATAACGCCTGGCCGACCTGGCGTAGAGGCGGGTTTGCAACCCGCCTTCCCGGTGCAGCCTCATTTTCGTTGTTGGTGAAAGTCCCCCGCCGAGTCCATCTCTTCAAGTCTGAACAGTTACCGGGCGTCCGGCCTCTGGACGATACCAGCACACCTGTGCTATCCTCCCCGCGTGACAATCCCAACTATCCACTATCCACTATCCACTATTCACTACCAACTATCCTCGGTGGAACACCCCTGTTCCATTTTGTTCCGCCCTGTTCCATCTCAGATACGGGACGTGGAACACCCGGTGTTCCATTTTTCGGAAAAGTGTTCCATCCCTCAGATAGGGATGGAACACTTTGGAACACAATGGGACACCTCACACGGGAATCGATCGCTCCACTAAGAGCCAAGGCGCTCGTGCGCACCAGCCTCAGGCCGAGATTCTGACCGGCAGACCCGTCTCGTGCGACTCCCGCACCGCCGCGGCGGCCGCGGTGGAACGACGGCCGTCGTAGCCGTCGCATGACGGCGGGCGGCCCTCCGCGATGCTCGCCATGAACTCCCGGAACTCCACCTCGAAGCCGTTGACGTCGTCCGTCGGGACGGTCTGCCAGTCTCCCTTGCCGAGCCGCACCGTATTGTCCTTGACGTCGATGATCCCGCCCGTGCCGACGATCGTCCATCCGGCGATCCGCGCGCCCGGGTTCGACGAGCCGTTGTGGAGGGTACCGAAGGTCCCGTTCTCGAACCGGTAGGTCGCCAGGCCGTTGTCCTCGCCGTCGCCCTCGAGCAGGTACGTCCCCAGGCCAGCGGCGTAGACCGTCTCGATCTCGCTGCCCATCAGCCACTTGACCTGGTCGAAGAAGTGTGTGCCCTCGTACATGAAGAAGCCGCCGCCCAGCGACAACTGGCGGTGCCACAGCAGGCCGCGGCGGACGCGCTCCGTGATGAACGCCGCCGTGATCGACACCGGGTCGCCGATCTCGCCCGCCTCTATGAGCTGCCTCGTCTTCGACCCGTAAGGCATGAACCGCCACGTCTGGGCGTACATCAGGTTCACACCCGACCTCTCGGCCGCGGCGATCATGTCGTCCGCCTCCCGCACCGTGACTGAGAAGGGGTTCTCGACCATGACGTGCTTGCCGGCCTCGGCCGCGATGACGGCCGTATCCCGGTGCGAGCCGGACGTCACCACATCCACCGCCTCCACGGCGGGCTCGGAGACCAGCTCCTCGAGGCTCGCGAACGCCCTGACGCCCAGATCGGCCGCGCGCTGGGCCGCGGCCGCCTCGTTCATGTCGTAGACGCCGACGATGGACGCCTCTTCGATGTTGGTCCACACCTGCGCGTGATTGCCGCCGTTATGTCCGCAACCAACGATACCCACGCCGAGCTTGCCCATCTCCGTCACCTCCGGTCGCCTGTGGATTCGGTCCGACCGCATGGTCAACCCCGGAAGTCGACATTGTCAAGACCGCCCCGCTCGTGCGCCCGACCACCCGTCGGACGCCGCCCGCGGTGGCCGGACTATGTCGCCGCCCTAGTGCCTGGCGACGTATGCGGTGGTGAGAGTGTTGAAGTCCAGGTTGAAGGTGCTCTCGAACCCACGAAGCCACGGCTGCACGACCCATCTGACCGGGTCCACCTCCCTGATCGGGATCACGTAGGCCTTGTCGAGGTACTCCTGTTCGAACTCATGGAACGCCGCGCCGCGCTCCGGGTGGTCGAGAGGCAGCGACCGCGCTTCCTCATTCAGAGCCTCCAGGACGTCCCAGGCTGTAACCAAAGGCGGGTAATAACCGGGCAGGGCCATACTGGAGTCATCCCGGGCAAGGAGGCCCGCGATCTGGGTCGGGTCCGGGATCCAGGAACCTATGCTGATCCGGTAGAATTGTGAACTCTCCCGCCTCCGCACGCCGCTCTGGCGCTTGAGGATGTCCAGCTCCACGTCCAGGTTGTCCTTCCAGTACTCCTTCATGGCGACGCCCATGGCGACCATGTTTGGACGGTGGAGGTCGATCTTGAGCGGCCACCAGTATCCGTCAGATCCGCTGTCGTACGTCGACTCGGACAACTGCTGTCGAGCGAGGTCCGGGTCGTACGGCTGATAGTCGGCGTCCGGGTTGTGGCATGGGGTCAGGCTCGAGATCAGGCCCTTTGCATGGGTCGCCGTGGGGCCCCAGACGGCCCTTACGACACGCTCCATGTCGACGCCGTGCGCCAGTGCCCTGCGAACCATAGGGTCCTCCAACGGGGCGTGATCCTTCCTCAACTTGATGTACCACAGCCCCCCGTAGGGCGATACGTACAACAGCGGGTTGAACGGGTGTCCCGGGTCGAGCGCCGCCTCGTAGGTCTCGCTGCCGACGCGCATCACGTCCAGCTCGCCATTCTCGAACATGATCAGCCGTTGCTGCTCGTCCTCGACGTACGGCAGAACGAGCTTCTCGATGATCGGAGTGTCGTGCGGGCCGTTCCAGTGCTTGCGGACGAGGTCGACCCTGGTGAGCTCCGTGAGGCCGCTGTCGGGGTCGTAGGTGAGACTGAAGGGTCCTGCTCCGATGGGTGCGTTGCCCCAGTTGTCGTCTGCCAGCACCTGGTCGAGCTTCGAGATACCGATGTGCCACGCCGCCATGTACAGCGGCCAGGCGCCATTGGGACTCTCAATCTCGATCTCCAGGGTATGGTCGTCTACGACCCTGAGACCCTCGGCCTCGGTAACATCCCCGGCCCTCAACTCCTCCCAGCCCCTGATGTCCCCGATGGTGAGGCTCGTGCCGGCCCAGGCGACGATGTTTTCCGGCTTGGCGCCGTGCTCCCAGTAGGCCTTGAAGTCTGCGGCGGTGATGGGTGTGCCGTCCTGGAAGACGGCGTCCTCGCGCAGCTTCATCGTCCAGACGGTCATGTCGTCGTTGGACGTGATGGCCGTGGCGATCCAGGGCAGCGCCTCCCCCTTCTCGTTGAGCATGAACGGAGTGCCGAAGACGTGGGTCGAGAACAGCCTGTTGCCGCCACCGTCGCGCCACGGCGCCATCGTGTCGCGCATCCGGCCGGGGGAGGTGACGACCTGCGAGTGGTGCAGGTCCAGGCGCGGGCCCGTCGGGCTTGGCCGTGGTTGGACACGCTCGGCAGCGTCGATGGGCGTGACGGCCGGTGCTACAGGGGTCGGCGGTTCGGCTGCGGGTTGTGGCGGCGACGGGGTATCGGCGAGCCTGGGGGTCTTGGGAGCCGTCGCCCCGCTGGCGGTCGACGAGGGCGCTGCCGGGTCGACCGCGCGCGTGGCCGCTTGCGGCGTCGGCGGGTCGGCCGGCTCGTCACCGCCGCAGCCTGCCCCGAGGACCACGACGGCCGAGGCGGCCGCCAGCAGCATGAACATCGGTCTCGAGATGGATGGCATCATTCCTACTCCTGCGCTACTCCGGCGGTCGTCCCTCCCACATGACTCGTCTGCGGCGCGCTCAGCGATTCGAAGGCCGTCCCTCTAGTAGTACGCAGGCGAGACGCCGGCGGATTTCTCGATGCCGATATCGTCGTCCGTGTGAGTCGCCGGTGATGGCCGCCTGTGATATCCTCGCCGCCAGAGGCACGGACCTAGGAGAAGGAGGTGCGTCGATGCGTATGGTCTTGACTGTGGCGGTGGTATCGCTACTCTTGCTGGTCGCCTGTTCGAGCGGCGACGGCGACGGTCCGGATACGGACACCTCGACCGGGGCCGCCTCCGACGCCTCGGCCGGAGGGGCCACGCCCACGCCGACCTCGTCCCTCACCGCGGCCGAAAGGGCCACCGGCTTCCTGGGAGGCCAGCAGACGTGCAGCCGGTTCGGCGGCATCCTCGCCGATATCGCGGCCGGCAAGCTCGCCGGCGGGGCGCGCGGCGGCGACACGTTCGTCGGCGAGACGAGGTGGCGCATCGGCCAGCTCGGCGTCGACTCCCTCGCGGCCGAGCCCGACATCAAGAGGATGTCCAACGACCTGTTTCGGACCACCCAGTTGCCGTTCGAGCTCGACGATCTCGAGGAAGGGTTCAAGGCACTGAACGCCGCCTGCGCCAACAACGGCTACACCACCACGACAATTCTCGGCCCCAACATGTGACCCCGACGCTCCCGGAGGAACGACCCTTGGCCAGACTCACCATACTCGGCTCGGGAGGGCCGCCGCCCGACCCGGACCGCTTCGGCTCGTCCTACGTACTGCGGCTCGGCGACGACCGGCTGATGTTCGACTGCGGGCCGGCGACGACGTACAAGCTGGCGCGCATGGGAATGTCCCCGGCGCAGATCGACAACCTGTTCTTCACCCACCACCACTTCGACCACGACGTCGACTATCCCTGCTTCCTGCTGTCGCGGTGGGACATCGGGTCCGGGAAGGAGAACAGGCTCAGCGTCTACGGCCCGACGCTCACCGAGCAGCTGACCGAGCGCATCCTGGACAAGGACGTGGGCGCGTTCGCCCACGACTGGATCGCGCGCGTCAACCACCCGCTCAGCCTCGGAGCGTACACGAGCCGCGGCGGCGTGCTGCCGAGGAAGCCGCCGAGCCTGGACGCCACCGACATCGGGCCCGGCCAGGTGATCGACGGCCCGCACTGGCGCGTCACCACGGCGCACGCGGAGCATGTGCAGCCGTATCTCGACTCTCTGGCCTACCGCGTCGACAGCGACGAGGGCAGCTTCGTCTTCACCGGAGACACGCGTCCTTGCCCGTCGGTGGCGGAGCTCGCGAAGGACGCCGACGTGCTGGTGTTCGTCTGCGTCGGGATCCAGGACGAGATCGCCGACAAGCCGGAGGCGGAGTACATGTGCGGCACGACCGGCGCGGCCGAGCTTGCGCAGGAGGCGGGCGCGAAGAAGCTGGTCATGGTGCACAACCTCTTCATCGGAGGCCACGGCCCCATGGAGCGGGCCGTCGCCGACGTCGCGAAGGTCTACGACGGCGAGATCATCGTCGGCGAAGAGCTGATGGACGTGCCCCTGGGCTAGGAGTCGGCCGCGCGTCCTCGATTCCCCGATTCCCCGCGTGCGCCCCTCGATACGCGCCGATGAAGCACCGGCGCTACTCGGGGTGAACGGGTTGAGCGGGCGACGGTGATATAGAAGCCAAGTCCGACTGCAGATGGGCCCGTTCGCCCTCAGTGCCCATTCGGGCGTCATCCAACCCGTTAACCCTGAGTGCCCCGCCGCTTTGGGCGGGGTGTATCGAAGGGCCCGCGACGCTCCGCCGCCTCGGGGCGTGTGCTACAGTATTCCGGCGCCCGTCCCGTATGGGAATGACCCGGAGTCCGGGCGCGCGGTCCACGGAGGTTTGAGCACCTGATAGACCTGATCGGAGTGTCGAAGCACTACCAGATCGGCGCCGTCGAGGTGCGGGCGCTGGACGACGTGGAGCTGCACGTGGCGGACGGCGAGTTCGTCGTGGTCCTCGGCCCGTCCGGGAGCGGCAAGACGACGCTGCTCAACATCATCGGCGCGCTGGACACGCCCACCTTGGGCAGCGTCTCCGTCGGCGGGCGCGACATAACGGCCGCGTCGCGCTCGGAGCTCTTCGCGCTGAGACGCCAGACGGTCAGCTTCATCTTCCAGAGCTTCAACCTGTTCCCGGGGCTCACCGCCCTGGAGAACGTCGAGTTCGGCATGGACGTGGCCGGGAAGCGTGGGAGCGTCGAACCCAAGTCGGTGCTCGAGGACGTCGGACTCGGCGACCGGGTCGACCACTTTCCCCACGAGCTCTCGGGCGGCGAGCAGCAGCGCGTCGCGATCGCCAGGGCCCTCGCCACCGGCAACCCCGTCCTGCTGGCCGACGAGCCGACCGGCGAGCTCGACTTCAGGACGGGCGCGCAGATTCTCGCGCTGCTGATCGCGCAGGCGTCCGCGGACAGGGCCGTACTGGTCGTCACGCACAACCGGGAGATATCGCGCATCGCCGACAGGGTCGTCGAGATGAGCAGCGGGCACGTCGTCAGCGACGGCCCGCCCCAGGGCGGCAAGACGCCGCTGTCGGAGCTGCGCTGGTAGGGAAGACGTCCATACCCCGACGGAGCGTCGGAGCGCTTACGACAGCCGCTTCCGGCCCGTTTCGCGCTCGTAGAGCTCCCAGGTGCGGTCGTTGAACGGGTAGTACCTGCCGGGCGAGCATTGCTCGGCTTCCAGCCTGGTCTTCACGAAGTCCTCCACCGCCATGTGCTCCAGCGCCCGGGCGACGACCTCCTCTGCTATTCCGGAAGGAACGACGACCACGCCATCGTCATCGCCGATCACGGCGTCGCCGGGGCGGACCAGCACGCCGCCGCACTGTATGGCGTCGTCGACCTGCCAGGGCAGAAAATCGGCTCCGCCCTGTCTGGCGGTCAGGCTGGCGGAGTAGACGGGGAAGCCGTAGGCCTTCAGCGAGCGGCTGTCGCGGACGCCGCCGTCGGTCACGAGGCCCCCCGCTCCGCGCTGCTTGAGGCGGAAGAACTTGATGTCGCCCCCGACGGACGAGAACTGCCATCCCATGGCGTCGATCACCAGCACCTCGCGCGGGCCGCACCTCTCGATGGCGACGTACTCGGCCGAGAGCTCTTCCCTGGGCTTGTCGGCCTGCAGGTCCGGGCGCGCTGGCACGAATCTCAGCGTGACCGCCCTGCCGGCCATCCGCTGGCCCGGGCTGAGCGGCAGCGCGCCCGCTACGAACGTCATGGGGAAGCCCATCTTGTGCATCGCGTCTATGGCCGTCTGCGTCGGTATGCCCCTCAGGGCGTCGAGGGTATAGTCCGGCACATATGGTGAAGTCATGGCAGCCTCTGTCTGAAATTGTCGCCCCCCAATTCTACCGGCCGCGCCAGGCCCCGGAGGTGTTCCTCTGGGCGGGATGCCAGTCGGAAGGGCGCGAGCAAGCATTGCTGGAGGGTGGAGGCCTTCGACAGTGGTGGTGGGCCAAGACGTACCGAATCGCGAACTTTTAGCTGGGAGGTTCTGATATAGAAGGAAGGGGGCCAGACCGACCCAGATAGACCTGGACTCGCACCTGTGGCATTGGGGTGCAAGCTCCATCATTTGTTGGGGACGGAAACACCGCACCAGGGCGCGCGGGGGCAGTGCAATCCCAATTGCCGTTGGTGTGTCCCAGCGCAGACAAGGCTCTCGTTGATGCGGAGGCTCGCCTCGCTCAGCATGGTTCAGCTGTTTTCGGAGCGTCTACTCTGGGCTCGCACCGACTCGTAGCGCTCCAGAGCTTCATTTACCTCTGCAAAGGTCCAACTACCAACTTTGACATATCAGCCCTCTCTAATGCCAAGGACGAATAGCGCCAGGACGTTTTCCCCCTTGACGGTACTGTCGGGGACGATCTCGTAGTGCCGCCGGTCTATACCTTCTAGTCTGCTCACAACATTCTCACCTCAGACGAAATCTCCACAAGTCTTGCCTGCATCCATGACACTCTAGGGCCAGGGCTGACCATTTAGCATCCGTCTCCGGTTTTCAGTTTGTCTTGCCCGGCCATCCATATGTCTCGAAGTTGTCAACTTCGCGGCCCATCGGGAAGAACATCGTCGCCCACGGGATGCCTCCATAACCCAATGTCACTTCGCCCTTCTTTAATTGAAGACAATATGCATACGCTCCGCTGGGAGAGACAATAATCCGTCCCGTGGCCTTCAGATCTTCCGATTCTTTGAGTCGGATGACCACAAATCTGTTCCGCTCAACCCAAAGTACATCGACGACATCGCCCAGCTTTGCGTAGAGACCTCGGATGCAGCTCAACGCATACCAGCCCGCGCTCGCCACGTCCTGTCGATACTCCTCCTCGATGACCATGAGCTTTGCTATCAGAGCTTCGACCCAACCGTAGGTTTGGGCTATCTCATCTGGGGTGCAGGCTTCTTCCTTCCATGAGGCCCCTGATGACCCCATGGGACATGTCGGATCGGTTGCCATTTCTTCGATTGACTTATAGGCACGACCGCTCCCGCTGTGTACAATGAGGTTCCCGTCGTCGCGTGCCTGACGCTCGCCATTCCAGTCGCGTTCGGCCAGAGCGAGTTCTCTTACAGCCCCTTCGTCGCTCTGAGCCCGATCCTGTTCCGTTGTACCCTGTTTAGGTTGACGGACTGGCTGTTCTTCCAGTTCGCCTCCATCATGCTGATCGCTGAGTAGCTCGTTCAGCGAATCTTTGTCAAGAGGTCGTTCGACTTGCACGACCGATGTCTTGTCAACAAGCTCCACCCTTTCGATGTCTGACGACTTCACCTCTCCGCCTTGGGTCGTCGTCCTCTTCATCTCCTCCCATTGCCTTCGCTGCCTTGTCACCGTGGCTTGCTGTGAAAGTAACTTGCTGGTCTGAGCTGGTCGCGCCGATGGTTCAGTATTGTTCCCGACTGATTCTGCCGGTACGGGCACATCTCTTACCAGCCCGTGTTCCGTCCGCATCAACGCATCCCTCATCATGCCTGAGATTTGCAGGTTGGCGCATTCCTTGCTTTCCCCCGTCAGGACGGCGAAACGATACTCACGCTGTCCGGCGTACTCGGTGCTCTTGGTGAACACCGAACGCACTAGGCGTGTCATCTCATCAGACGCGTCGTCGATATAGTCGTGCACACTATCTCTGTATACGACGGGGCCATGTATGACGAACTGAGACTTGTGCTTGGTCGGCGCCTTCTCCAAGCCGCCGGTCTTGTCTGTCATCAATCCATCGTCACCTTGTGGGCCGATCTGCTCAACCACCATGCGAGCCAAGGCTTGAGCGAACTTTGAGGGCTGGCCTATCACCGATTCATGATCATACCCTTCATCCAGCGCTGCCCTCCATATCCCCCCATTCATCTTCTTTTGGCTCTATCGACGCACAGAAGATCCACCACCCCTTGCCATACTCGAACCTCTTCACGCTCCTGTCTGACTCCACGAGGGTTTCTTTGTACGTCGAACTTAGAATAGTGCCGCCGCCTGCGAGTTCGAGAGCTTCGTTCATGTCCGCGATTGCGCGTTGTCTCATCGCTTGGGCTGGTGTCTGCTCAACTGCAGCGACCATCTCCTCCTTAGCCAGTCCCTCCTGATCATCTCGGATAAGATTCTCCCCAAAGTCTCGAAACCGTGCTGGCTTTGAGAGCAGTAGAGTTCCCCCGTTTTCAAGCGCATACTCGGTCTTGCATCCCTTGACCAGCGCCGGAATTGGGAGCCTGTCCTCCTCATTTCTCAAATCGATGTACGCGGTCATTATCAGATTCCCCGCGTCATCCAGTGCAAACCCTTCAGAAGTCCAGTCCACCTGAATCTCCAATTCCTTTGAATGTTCTCCTCGGCTCCGGGATTGGTTCAAATATCCACAAACCGGCTCACAATGGCATCGAGTTAGTCGAAACTGGTGGAGCTGGGGGGACTTGAACCCCCGACTTCCTCCGTGCAAGGGAGGCGCTCTCCCAGCTGAGCTACAGCCCCACGGGTCCGGGTCTTTCGGCGGTTTCCGGCGGAAACAGATCGGGGCCGCTTGCTGCGGCCCCGTTGCCTTAACGGCTCAATAGTGGAAGGAAACTTGCTCTCGATTTTTCGACTACCAACACAGCGGGCTTTCTTGGGATGGCCGCCGCCACACCGGGGAGCTCCGCCCGACGAATCGGGTTCATGCTCGACCCTTAGCTTTGAACGACCTTCCACCCACTGATCGACCTCCCCGAAGGACCCGAGGGTCCAACGGAGTACTCCCTAGAAAGGAGGTGATCCAGCCGCACCTTCCGGTACAGCTACCTTGTTACGACTTCGTCCCAGTCACCGACCCCACTCTCGGCGCCTACCTCCCCTGAGGGTTGGCCCAGCGACTTCAAGTGTTGCCGACTTCCATGACGTGACGGGCGGTGTGTACAAGGCCCGGGAACGTATTCACCGCAGTGTGCTGACCTGCAGTTACTAGCAGCTCCTCGTTCATGCAGGCGGGTTTCAGCCTGCAATTCCAACTGGGGCGGACTTTATGGGATTGGCTCCGGATTGCTCCTTGGCGACCCTTTGTATCCGCCATTGTAGCGTGTGTGTAGCCCAGGACGTAAGAGTCGTGCTGACTTGACGTCGTCCCCACCTTCCTCCCCCTCTTTAGGGGCAGTCTCGCTAGAAAAAGTAACTAACGACAAGGGTTGCGCTCGTTGCGGGACTTAACCCAACACCTCACGGCACGAGCTGACGACAGCCATGCAACATCTGTGCATCTGTCCCGAAGGAGGGCCACCTTTCGGTGGCTTGCAGTAGCATGTCAAGCCCTGGTAAGGTTCTTCGCTCGTCATCGAATTAAACCACACGCTCCGCTGCTTGTGCGGGCCCCCGTCAATTCCTTTGAGTTTTAGCCTTGCGGCCGTACTCCCCAGGCGGGATACTTAACGCGTTAGCTACGGCTCGGAGGGGGTCGATACCCCCCAAACCTAGTATCCATCGTTTAGGGCATGGACTACCCGGGTATCTAATCCGGTTTGCTCCCCATGCTTTCGCGCCTCAGCGTCAGGTGCAGCCCAGAAAGTCGCCTTCGCCTCTGATGTTCCTCCCGGTATCTACGCATTTCACCGCTACTCCGGGAATTCCACTTTCCTCTGCTGACCTCAAGCTCGCCAGTTTCCCATGACCCCTCCCAGTTGAGCCGGGAGATTTCACATGAGACTTGGCGGGCCGCCTACTCGCCCTTTACGCCCAGTAAATCCGGACAACGCTCGCCTCCTACGTGTTACCGCGGCTGCTGGCACGTAGTTAGCCGAGGCTTATTCCTCGGGTACCGTCCTCACTCTTCCCCGAGAAAAGGGGTTTACAACCCTAAAGCCTTCATCCCCCACGCGGTGTCGCTGCGTCAGGCCTTTTAGCCCATTGCGCAAGATTCCCTGCTGCTGCCTCCCGTAGGAGTGGGGGCCGTGTCTCAGTCCCCCTCTGACCGTTCATGCTCTCACATCGGCTACCCGTCTTAGGCTTGGTGGGCCATTACCCCACCAACTACCTGATAGGCCGCAAGCCCCTCCCAAAGCGACACCCGACAAGTCGGATGCCTTTCCTCCGACAGCCGTAACCGTCGGAACGTACGGAGTATTAGGCCCGATTTCTCGGGTTTATCCTCCTCTTCGGGGCAGGTCACTTACGTGTTACTCAGCCGTCCGCCACTGTCCGACCGGGCAAGCCCGGGCGGACCGTTCGACTTGCATGCATTAGGCGCACCGCCAGCGTTAGTCCTGAGCCAGGATCAAACTCTAAGAACTTAACGTTTCCTTCCACTATTAAGCTGTTAAGGTACCCGGCCGCTCGTCGGCTGACAGGGCGCAGTAGGCACCTGTCGCCGAATGGCGACCAGCACAGATAGTATCAGAACGTGGCCCCCGAGTCAACAGAATCCAGGCGCCCAAATCCCCCATCTCCGCCACTACCGCGAAGCGGGACCTTAACCCTCCCTCCCGTCGAGGGCCCGTCAAGGGAGAGGCGGCCAGAACACCCTCCTAGGACATGCTCGAGCGGATCGGGACCGGCCCGCCCTTCTCGTCCGACTCCCGCAGCGCCAGCGCGGCCTCCAGAGCGGCCCGGCCGTCGTGGCCCGTGCAGGACGGCGCGCGCTTCTCGGTGATGCTGTCCAGCCACTCGGAGAACTCGGTCGTCCACGTCAGATACCCCCCGGCGCTGTCCAGCTTCTCGAACCCGGACAGCGGCTCGTCGATCTTGTACGCGTAGTCGACGTCCGTCCAGTCGCCCCTGCCCAGCCTCACGGTGCCGCGCACGGACTCGATCGTGCCGACCGTGCCCGCGATCCGCCACTCCTCGTAGCTGCCGCCCAGCTCGGACATTCCCTCCAGCAGCACGGCCGACGCGCCGCTTGCGAAGGTCATGCCGGCGATGCAGTTGTCCTCGCCGTCCCCGGCCGACGCGTAGCGTCCCATGCTGACGCTGTTGGCGGTCTCGTAGTCGCTGCCGGCCAGCCACCGGAACTGGTCGAGATAGTGCGGGCCCTCGTACGTCAGCACGCCGCCGCCCTGCGCCTTCCAGCGGTGCCACCGGCTCGCGTCCGGCGTGCCCGAGCCGGTGCGGATGTGCGATATCCAGACGACGTCGCCGATCTCGCCGCCGTCGATCAGCTCCTTGATCCGGAGGTTGGACGGCATGAACCGGTGCGTCTGCGCGTACATCAGGTTGACGCCCGCCTTCTCCGCCGCGTCGATCATGTCGTCGCACTCGTCCAGCGACACCGCGAAGGGCACCTCGACCATCACGTGCCTGCCCGCCTCGGCCGCCTTGACCGCCGGGTCCCGGTGCGACCCCGACGTGACGACGTCGATGGCCTCGATGCCCGGCTCCTCGAGCATCTCGTCCAGGTCCGTGAACGCCTTCACGCCGTGCTTCTTCGCGACCCTGGCGGCGGCCTCCGGGTCGACGTCGCAGACCGCGATCAACTCCGACTTCTCCATCGACGCGTGTATCTCGGCGTGACGCGTCCCGTTGTGTCCGCAGCCTACCGTTGCGACTCCGACCTTGCCCATGCGAGCCCTCCTTCGAGTATCCAATCCGGATGTGTCTGGGCCGGGATTCTACCACCGCGCCGCCGCGCGGTCACCAACGCCCAGAGCCGAAACTGCCTCGACGGTCAGCCCCGCACTCGCTCCCTGGGTGACGCGTGACTGTTCAGACTTGAGGGCGCACTCAGCCCGCTCTCCCTGGGTACCGCCGCCCACACAATCCGTTCACCCCGAGTAGCGAAGCGTATCGAGGGGCGCACGGGGCAACCGTACCTGTTCAGACCCGAGGAGATGGACTCGGCGGGGGACTTTCACCAACGACGAAAATGAGGCTGCACCCCCAAATTCTCCACCTCCAGGTTCAGCGCCATATCTATCGGCCATCACCCCGTAGGGGCTGGTTTCAAACCAGCCCTCCCCTTGCCCTGGAGCGCCACCGCCATTTGGGTGGGGGCTCTTGGCACCGGAAGGCGGGTTGCAAACCCGCCACTACGCCAGGTCGGCCAAGGGCTATGCTCAGAGAAACTCTGAACAGTTACGGGCAACCTGTCCACGTGTTGCGGCGCCAGCACATCCGTGCTACTATGTCCGCGTGAGCAACCACACCCCACGCCCCAACTATCCACTATTCACTACCCACTATCCCACTACTCCTGTCCCATTTTCGACTCGTCTTGTCCCGCCGTGTCCCACGTCAGATACGAACCGTGGGACACCGCCTGTCCCATTTTCCGGCAAAGTGCCCCATCGCCCAGATAGGGATGGAACACTTTGGAACACAATGGAACACCTCACACGGAAATCCACCACTCCGCCCCACCCCAGACCGCTCCCGCACGTCTGAGCCCCCTGCATATCCCCTCTTAACTCTTAACTATCCACTACCCACTTTCCCCCGCCGTTGACACGTCCGTGGGGCCGCGCCTACACTCCCCCGCGTCACAAGACGGCAGGAGACAGGAGAACGCGATGCCGACTCAAGAGCACGACCGCGCCGCCGGGCTGTACGAGACCATCGGCGTGAAACCGATCATCCACATGGGCGGCACGACGACGCGGTACGGCGGCACGATCATCCGGCCCGAGGCGCAGCAGGCCATGGAGGCCGCGAAGGGCGCGCTGGTCGACATGAACGAGCTGAACGTCAAGGCCGGGCAGGCCATCGCCCGGATGCTCGGAGCGGAGGCCGCCGTGGTGTCGAGCGGCGCGGCGGGCGCCCTGCTGCTGCAGGCGGCGGCTGTCATAGCGGGAACCGACCCGGCGAAGATCGCCCGCCTGCCGGACACCGGGGGCATGCGCAACGAGATCGTCATGCAGCGCGCGCACCGCATGGGCTACGACCAGTGCTTCCGCGCCGCCGGCGGCAGGATCGTCGAGGTCGGCTTCGGGAACAACACCGAGGAATGGCAGATGGAGGACGCCATCGGGGAGAAGACGGCAGCCGTCGCGCACATCGTCTCGCCGGGCAACGCCGGCCGCGGCCTGGGCTTCGAGAAGGCTATGGAGATCGCGCACCGCAACGGCGTGCCCGTGATCGTCGACGCCGCGTCGATGCTGCCGCCGCGCGACAACCTGTTCAAGTTCGCCAACGCGGGCGCGGACCTAGTCTGCTACAGCGGCGGCAAGGGCATCCGCGGGCCGCAGGGCACCGGGATACTGGTGGGCAAGGCCGGCCTCGTGGAGGCCGCCCGGCTCAACGCGTCGCCGAACGCCTCCATCGGCCGCTCCGCCAAGGTCTCCAAGGAGGAGATCATGGGCCTGATCGCCGCCCTGGACGCCTTCCTGAAGGGCGACGAGGAGCAGGAGATGGCGACCTACCGCCGCCGCTGCGAGGACCTGATCGACCACCTCGACGAGGTGCCGGGGATCAGGGCGACGGTGGAGCACGACGAGTTCGTGTACACGATCCCGGAGGCCATCGTACGCTTCGCCGCGTCGTGGACGGGGCCGTCCGCCGCCGAGGTCGTCAAGGCGCTCGCGGAAGGCGACCCGCCGATCTACGCGAGGGCGCTCGACCCGGAGCAGGGCCTGATCCTCAACCCGTTCAACCCGACGGACGAGGAGATCCAGATCGTCGGGCGGCGCCTCAGGGAAGAGCTGCTGGCCGACTGACCGCGTCCGTCTCGGCGTTGTCCCCCGCGACGAAACCGAGGCGCGGCTCGACAGCGGCGCGGCGCTCTCCGAGCATCGCGAGCAGGTTGGCCGTCGTGGCGTCCTCGACGTGTTCCTGCGTCGTCTCGTGAAGCTCCGCCAGCTTCGCGGCGACGTCTCGGACGTGTCTCGGCTCAGTCCACATGCTGCGCTTGGCCTTGAACGGCTGAGGCGCGGCGTCGGTCTCCAACACGATCCCTTCCAGCGGCAGCGACGCGGCCACGGCCTGCAGCTCCGGCAGCCTGAGCAGCGGCTTCGCGAGCGAGATGTAGAAGCCGAGGTCGAGTGCCCGCTGCGCCGTGTCCCGGTCGGCCTGGAAGTAGTGCATGGCGCCGCCGACCTCGTACGCCCGCTCCTCTCGCAGCACCCTGAGCGTCGCGTCGTGGGCCTCGCGGCTGTGGAAGACGATCGGCAGGCGCAACTCGCGCGCCATCCCGATCTGCGCGCGGAACGCCTGGTACTGGTCGGCGCGGTCGGGCATGCCCTCCATGAAGTCGAGGCCGATCTCGCTCACCACGACCACCTTCTCGGTCGAGGCCGCGAGGTCTAAGAGGCGCGTCCGTGCCGCCGCGTCGATAGGGGCCTCCAGGTCCATCGGATGCACGCCGACTCCGGCGAACAACTGCGGATACAGGGCCGTCAGCTCGACCGCGCGCTCCGACGACGCCAGGGTCGTTCCGGCCGTGATCACCATCCCGACGCCGGCGTCCCGGGCGCGTCCGAGCACCTCGCCGACCTCCTCGTCGGTAAACAAGTCGAGGTGCGTGTGGCAGTCGGTCAGCATCGCGGTGGGGCGCCGCCGGCCAGCGACTCCAGCGCGTCCTCCAAGGCCGTCCACGACAGCAGCGCGCACTTGATGCGCACCGGGAAGGCGCGGACGCTGCGGAGCGAGGCCATGTCGCCCATTCGCTCGGCCTCGGCGGTCGAGACCGCGTCGCCCGCCATCATGCCGCGGAACCGCTCCGAAACGGCCTCGGCTTCGGCGACCGACCTGCCTGACACCGCCTCGGAGAGCATCGACGCCGCGGCCTGGTTGATCGAGCAGCCGATACCCTGGGCTCCGACGGCCGTCACGCGGCCGCCGACTATCTCGAGCTGGAGGTCGACCTCGTCGCCGCAGAACGGGTTTACCGCGCGGGCCGTGGCGTCGGGGCACTCCAGCCGGGCGGAGTTACGGGGTTCGCGGCAGTGGTCGAGAATGCACGCGTCGTAGAGGTCGTCGAGCTCGTCACGCGCCATTGCCGAAGTATCGCAACGCCCGCTTGAGAGCGTCAACCAGCAGGTCGACCTCGGACTCGGTGTTGTACAGGTAGAAGCTGGCCCTGGCCGTCGCCGGCACCTCCAGGTGCTGCATCAGCGGCATGGTGCAGTGGTGGCCCGTCCTGATCGCGATGCCCTCGCGGTCGAGGAAGGTGCCCAGATCGTGGGGATGCACGTCCCCGCAGTGGAAGGACATGATGCCGCTCTTGTTCGCGGCGTCCTTGGGCCCGAACAGGTCGACCTCCTCCAGCTCCCGGAAGGCGTCCAGGGCGTAGCGGGTCATCTGCTCCTCGTGCTCCCTGATCCGCTCCATGCCCATCGCCTGCAGGTAGTCGACCGCCGCGCCCAGCCCGATCGCGTCCGCGATGTTCGGGGTGCCGGCCTCGAACCGCATGGGCAGGTCGTTCCAGGTCGCCTCCTCGTTGGTCACCGCGAGCACCATCTCGCCGCCCGTCAGGAACGGCTCCATCGTCTCGAGGACTGCCCGCTTGACGTACAGCACGCCTATACCGGTCGGGCCGAGCATCTTGTGGCCGGAGAAGGCGAGGAAGTCGCAGTCGAGGTCGCTCACGTCGACCGGCATGTGGGGCACGCTCTGGGCGCCGTCGACCATGAAGGCGGCGCCGACGCCGCGGGCCATGTCGCGGAGGTCGTGCACCGGGTTGATCGTGCCTAGCGAGTTGGAGGCGTGCACGACCGACACGAGCTTGGTGCGGCCGCCGATGATCGAGCTCGCGCGCTCCATGTCCAGCGTCTGGTCCGAGGCCAGGGGCAGGATGCGCAACACGGCGCCCTTCTGCTTCGCCAGCACCTGCCACGGGACCAGGTTGCTGTGGTGCTCCATCTGCGTTACCACGATCTCGTCGCCCGGCCCGATGTTCTGGCGCGCCCACGTGTTCGCCACTAGGTTGATCGACTCGGTGGTGTTGCGCGTCCAGATCACGCACTCGGCCGAGTCGGCGCCGATGAACGACGCGACCTTGGCCCGCGCCTCTTCGTACCGGTCGGTCGCCTCCATGCTCAGGGAATGGACGCCGCGGTGGACGTTCGAGTTGTAGCTCTCGTAGTAGTCGACGAGCGCGTCGATCACGCTCCTCGGCTTCTGCGAGGTGGCGGCGTTGTCCAGGTAGACCAGCGGCTTGCCGTAGACCTGCCGGCCGAGAATCGGGAAGTCCTGTCGTATGCGTCGTACGTCTAGCATCGGGCGGCACCGTTTACGGACTCTGATGTCCGACTACCACTGTGGTCCGCGGCGTGGATATTCATTTCAGACGTCGATCTCCACTGCGTCTCCCACGACTCTGACAGGGAAGACGTCGACCGGAAGGAACGCCGGGGGCGTGGTGGCGCGGCCGTCCCGGAGGTCGAAGCGGGCGCCGTGTCGAGGGCACTCGATCTCGCATCCGACGATCGCGCCTTCGTCCAGCGGGCCTTCGTCGTGGCTGCAGACGTTGTCGACCGCGTAGAACTCGCCGTCGACGTTGCAGATGGCGACCTCCCGGTCGCCGATCGGGAAGACTTTGGACATCCCGGACGGAACATCCGAGACGGTTGTTACGGCTTGAAAAGGCACCCTACGTACTCCTTGCCGCTTCCGGCCGCGCGAGCTCGGGTCCGGTGCGCTCGGCCAGGTCGGCTATGCTGGTGGCGTCGAGGACCGTCTGGATCGCTCGCTCGACCTCGCGCCATACCGAGCGCTGGCCGCACGCGGGAGACTGGTCGCAGCTCCCGGCGTCGTCCAGGCAGCCGACGAGCGGCTGTGTGCCGCCGAGGTGCCGCATGACCGTCCCCATCGTGATGTCCGCCGGGTCCATCGCCAGCGCGTGGCCGCCCAGCGGCCCGCGTTGGCTCCTGGTCACGCCCCGCTTCTGCAGGCTGTGCAGGACCTGAGCGAGGTACAGCTCCGGTATTCCCTGGCGCCGAGCGATGTCCGCGGCGCGGATCGACCCGCCGCCGCGGTGCGCGGCCAGGTCCACAAGCGCCCGGACCCCGTAGTCGACTTGCATTGGAACGTGCATGACCCGTCCTCCGCTGCCTCGCCTGTCGGCTCCTACTCCGTCTTGACCGTCTCCTCGCTTCCCTCCAGCGCGGAGCGCAGGGCGTGCCACGCCAAGGTCGCGCACTTGATCCGCGTGGGAAATTCGGAGACGCCTGACAGCACCTCCAGGTCTCCCAGGACCTCCGAGTCCAGGTCGTTCGAGCCGTCGGTGAGCATCCGGTGGAAGGCTTCGAATATCCCGGCCGCCTCCGGCGTGCTCCTGCCCTTGACGCTCTCGGTCAGCATCGAGGCGGAGGCCTTCGATATCGCGCAGCCGGAGCCCTGGAACCCGACGTCCGCGATGGTGTCGTCGTCGACCTTCAGGAACAGGGTGACCATGTCGCCGCAGAACGGGTTGAACCCGTTGGCGCTGCGGTTGGCGCCCGCCGGCTCCCGGAAGTTCCGGGGCTGCCGGTTGTGCTCCATCACGATCTCCTGGTAAAG
The DNA here is from genome assembly GCA_965220785.1 of Dehalococcoidia bacterium. Classification (GTDB taxonomy): domain Bacteria; phylum Chloroflexota; class Dehalococcoidia; order Lucifugimonadales; family CAZENU01; genus CAZENU01. The sequence goes on along the minus strand of CBDCQW010000003.1, from coordinate 3,133,655 downwards.
CTCCTCGAGCTCTGACATCTGCTCCTCGTTGGCCTCCGTGGTAGTGAGTGCCGGCGCTACCCGTCTGCGCCGTCCGCCGACGGGCCGGAGAATAGGCGGTCCAAAAAATCTCTGAGCGGCTCAAGGCTGACGCGGTCTATGATCTCGCGGGCGAAGCCGTGCACCAGCAGCGCGGTCGCGGTCTCCCGGTCGACGCCGCGGCTCATCATGTAGAACAGCGCGTCGTCGGCCACGGCCCCGGCGGTCGCGCCGTGGAAGCACTGTACGTCGTCGGCGTATATCTCCAGGCTGGGCTTCGTGTTGATGCGCGCGCCGCGCGACAGCAGCAGGTTCTTGTCCGACTGCTTTGCGAAGGTCTTCTGCGCGTCCTTGCGGACCAGCACGCGGCCGCTGAACGCCGCCCTCGACTGGCCGTCGAGGATTCCCTTGAAGTACTGGTCGCTCGTCGCGTGCGGCTTCGCGTGGTCGATGTTGATGTGGTTGTCGACGTGCTGGCGGCCCGAAGTCACGTACAGTCCGCTCAGAAAGCAGGAGCCGCCCTCTCCCTCGAGCAGCACGTCCAGGTCGTTCCGGGCGATCTTGGCCCCCTTGGCGAACGACGTCGAGCCGAACGAGGCGTCCCGGCCGACCCGCACCCGTGTCGTCCCGACGTGGAAGGCGCCGTCCGCGTCGGCCAGATAGCGGTAGTGTTCGACCTCGGCGCCCTCGTCGACGACTATCTCCACGACCGCGTCGGTGAAGTTGGCCCCGGCCCCGACGTAGCTCTCCACCAGCCGCAGCCGGCTGTGCCGGCCCGCGACGATCAGGGTACGCGGGTAGGTCGCGATAGGCTTTGCCCGCTCGGTCGTCACCCACACCAAGTGCACGACCGGCGTGTCCACGGCGTCGGCGGGAAGCTGCACGAGGGCACCGTCCGACAGGAAGGCCGTGTTGACGGCCGTGAACCCGTCGCCGTCGCTCGGCGCCAGCGTCCCGAGGTGACTGCGGACGACGTCGCCGTCCTTGTGAAGCGCGGCGCCCAGGTTGACAAGCCTGAGACCGCCGCCATCCATCGCCGTGGAGAGAGACTCCGAGAAACGGCCGTCGACGAAGACCAGTCGGGCCCAGTCTTCGGCCCAGGGCACAAGCCGCTCCAGGGACGACTCCACGGACGCGTCCGGGTTGTCGTCGAACGGGTATGCGAAGGTCGCCCGGGCGATCGGCGCCACGTTCGTGAACTTCCAGCGCTCGTTGCCGCGCCGTTCCGTCGGGAAACCCAGCCGCTCGAACTCCGACAGCCCGCGCTCGCGCACGCCGCACAGCCACGTCGACCCGTTTGCCGAGTCGCTGTCCCTCAACGCCGCGAAGTCGGCGGCGTATCGCTCGTTCGTCGTCACCGTCTACACTCCGGCGCCCAGAGCCTGCTCCCGCACCCAGTCGTAGCCCTTCTCTTCCAGCGTGAGCGCCAGCTCGCTGCCGCCCGACATTGCGATCGCGCCGTCGACCAGCACGTGCACCACGTCCGGGACGACGTAGCCAAGGATGCGGTAGTAGTGCGTCACCAGTACGATCGACTTGTCCGGGCCCCGCCTGCGGTTGATCCCCTCGGCGACGGCCCGGAGCGCGTCGATGTCGAGGCCGGAGTCGGTCTCGTCGAGTATCGCGAGCCTGGGATCGAGTATGGCGAGCTGCAGCATCTCGCTGCGCTTCTTCTCGCCCCCGGAAAAACCCTCGTTGACCGACCGTTTGACCAGCTCGGCGTCGATGCCGACCTCAGCGACCTTCGCCCGGTACAGCCGGTCGAACTCCCGTGCCGAGAGAGTCTCGTCACCTCGATGCTCGTGCTGCGCGTCGAGCGCGGCCTTGATGAACTGCCTGTTCCGGACGCCGGGCAGCTCCACCGGGTACTGGAACGCCAGGAACACGCCCTGGCGGGCCCGTTCGTCCGGCATCACGGCCAGCAGGTCCCGGCCGTCATAGAGGATCGAGCCGCCGGTCACCTCGTAGCCCGGCCTGCCGGCGATGACGTTGGCCAGCGTGCTCTTGCCGCTGCCGTTCGGGCCCATGATGGCGTGCACCTCGCCGAGATTGACGTTGAGGTTAACGCTCTTGAGGATCTGCTGACCGTCTACCGAGACGTTTAGGTCCCTGATTTCAAGCATTTCTAACCGTCTCCAATTCCCGGATCGCGTCGACCAACGCGCGGGCTTCCCCTATGGCGCGCGCGACGTCCTCGGGGCGACGCTCTTCGTCGAAGTAGTTGACGTGGAGGTAGTTCAAGGTGACCAACCTGGCATGGTTGCCCTTGGGATCGAACGTCCGGTCCAGTAGCCTTTTTACGCCCTTCACTACGTCTCCGTCCGACCCGTTGGGCCAGCCGTTCGCCCTGAAGACCGACTCCGCGCAGCGCGCCACGGCGTCCCACGCCTTCTCGCAGGCCCGCGCCACGTCGCCGTTCTCGAACGCCGCCTCGGCCTGGACGAGCAGGCATGCGGCGACGTCCAGGGAGTGCGCCTCGAGAGCCTGTCCCGGACGGTCGCGGCTCGTGCCGGGCCCTCGGCCGTGCGTCGGCGCCACTTCCCGGACCGCTTCGACCAACGCGCGGGCGTCACGGACGGCCCGCGCGACGTCCTCGGGGTCGAGCTCGTAGTCGAAGTAGTTGACGCGGAGGAAGTCGATCACGGCGAACTTCCTCCTGTTGCCTTTGGGATCGGGCGTGAGATCGAGCAGCTTACCCGCGCTGGCCGATATGCCCCTGTCCGACTGGTTCCGCCAGCCGTTCTCTTTGGAGGCGGACTCCACGCATTCGGCCACAGCGCCCCATGCCTTCTCGGAGGCTTGAAGCATGTCGCCCTTCTCGAACTCCTCCTCCGCATGGTCCAGGAAGACCGCGCTGATCGTCTCGTACCGCTCCGTGGTAGCCATCTATCCCACCGTCAGTCCGTTCACGAACCGTTCGTAAACGACTCCGCTTCCCTCATGGCGTCGATCAACGCGCGGGCGTGCCTGATGCCTCGCTCTACGTCCTTCAGATCCAGGTCTTCTTCGTAGAAGTTGACGTGAAGGGTGTTTATGAGGGCAAACTTGTCCCTGTTGCCGTCAGGGTCAGGCGTGCGATCGAGCAGTCTTCGGGCGTTGTTCGCGATGTCCCGGTGCGAGCCGTCTGACCAGCCGTTTGCCTTGGCGACCGACTTCACGTAGTGGGCGACCGCTCCCCATGCCTTCTCGGAGGCTTGAAGCATGTCCCCCTTCTCGAACTCTTCGCCGGCGTGTTCGAGAAATCGGTAGCTTATCTCTTCATGTCGTGCCGTGGTGGCCATCTACCCCACGGCGCCTTCCAGGCTCACCCTCAGAAGCTGCTGCGCTTCCATCGCGAACTCGAACGGCAGCTCCTGGAAGATGCCTCGGCAGAAGCCGTTGATGATCATGTAGTGCGCCTCTTCCTCACTGATGCCGCGCTGCATGCAGTAGAAGAGCTGGTCGTCGCCCACCTTGGACGTCGACGCCTCGTGCTCCATGCGCGCGGACGGGTTGCGCACCTCGATGTAGGGCACCGTGTGTGCGCCGCACTGGTCGCCGACCAGCAGCGAGTCGCACTGGGTGAAGTTCGTCGCGCCATCGGCGGACGGCAGTATCTGCACCAGCCCCCGGTAGGTGTTGTTGCCATGGCCGGCCGAAATGCCCTTGGCGACGATGGTGCTCTTCGTGTTCTTGCCGATGTGGGTCATCTTGGTGCCGGTGTCGGCCTGCTGCCGGTTGTTCACCAGCGCCACCGAGTAGAACTCGCCCACCGAGTCGTCGCCCTGGAGGATCACGCTCGGGTACTTCCACGTGATGGCGGAGCCGGTCTCCACCTGCGTCCACGATATCTTCGAGTTGCGCCCGAGCGCCTTGCCGCGTTTCGTCACGAAGTTGTAGACGCCGCCATTGCCGTCCTTGTCGCCCGGGTACCAGTTCTGCAGCGTCGAGTACTTGATCTCGGCGTCGTCCAGCGCGACGAGCTCGACCACGGCGGCGTGAAGCTGGTGGGTCTTGCGCATCGGCGCCGTGCATCCCTCCAGATAGCTCACGTACGAGCCCTCGTCGGCGACTATCAGCGTCCGCTCGAACTGCCCCGTCTCCTCCGCGTTGATCCGGAAGTAGGTCATCAGCTCTATCGGGCAGCGCACTCCGGGCGGGACGTAGACGAAGGAGCCGTCGCTGAACACCGCCGAGTTGAGCGTCGCGTAGAAGTTGTCGCTGTACGGCACGACCGATCCCAGGTACTTCTCAACGAGATCGGGGTGCTCCCGGACCGCCTCGCTCACCGAGCAGAAGATCACGCCCGAATCCTCGAGCATCTTCTTGTAGGTCGTCGCCACGGAGACGCTGTCGAAGATGGCGTCGACGGCCACTCCCGTCAGCTTCTTCTGCTCTTCGATCGGTATGCCCAGCTTGTTGAAGGTCTCCACCAGCTCGGGGTCGACCTCGTCCAGGCTCTTCGGCCCCTCTCCCTTGGAGACGGGGGCCGCGTAGTAGTGGATGTCCTGGTAGTCGATGGGATCGAAGTCCACCATCGCCCATCCGGGCTCCTCGCCGGACCGCTTCGTCCAATGCTCGTATGCCTTGAGCCTCCAGTCGAGCAGGAACTGCGGCTCGCCCTTCTTGGCCGAGATCATGCGGACGACGTCTTCGTTCAGACCCTTCGGAGCGATCTCGGAGTCGATCTCCGTGACAAAGCCGTACTTGTAGTCGGTGTCGAGATCGGTCGAGGTGCGCGAGATTACCCGCTGTTCGGTCAAGTGTCTGTCTCCTGACGGCAACTGCTCGCGCGTCGTGAGAGGCCGTCCATGCGCCCCTTGATGCGAGCCCTATGAAATATCGGCGCTGCCAGGGGTGAACGGCCGTATGGGTTCGAACCTGAGCAGCTGCCTCGTGTAGCCCTTTGTTGATTAAATTGGTCAAGAACTATTCTAGGATGCCGTAGCCGCCAAAGTCAAACGTGTATCATTTGCCCAAGACCCAATGGCGGTGAGCTCGGAGATCAGGGTGAGCAACGGCATGCGTCCAGTGCATCCGGGCGAGATACTGGCTGAAGAATTAGGCCAGCTCGGCCTGTCGGCAAACGCGCTCGCCAATGCGCTGGCCGTCCCAACCAACCGGATCACGGCAATCCTCAAGGGTCAGCGTGGCGTCACTGCCGACACCGCCCTGCGCCTGTCCCGCTACTTCGGCACGACGCCGCAGCTGTGGCTGAATCTCCAGAAGACATTCGAGCTGCGCGTGGCGGAGATCGAGTCGGGAACGGCCATCGCCGACCGAGTGCAGCCCAGGGAGACAGCGCAGGTCGCCGGGCCAGAGGAAACCACACCGACCCGGGGCTAGGGCCGCGCCCGCCAGAAGTCAGCTACAAGGTGGCGCGACGGTAGGGGAAACGGGCGTACCGGTCGGCAGGCCCCAGATTCGCCACCTAGTCGGCAAGGCCGGCGTGACGGACTGCTTTCAGGGTCGTGATGGCGCACCATGCCGGGGATAGATTCCCGCGTTCGCGGGAATGACGGAGGTGGGGGATTCCGGAGCTGTCGGCTGCTCGAAGCGAGGCGCCGCCGCGACAATGCCGCGGACTTCAGAGGGCGCCCGCTCTACTCCTCTTTGAAGATCTCGTCTCCGCGCTGCAGGCGGACGGCGATGTTGAATGTCTGGTTCACGGCCCTGGGCGTCGGATAGTGGGCCGCCAGGAATCTGGCCGCTCCGACCAGCACGTGCCGCGCCGCGTCCGTACCCCTGCGCTCCTTGTACTGCTTCAGCGCCGCGTCGACGATCTGGAAGTGGTGGAAGGTGGAATCCTCCCTGAGCATCGCGTGGGCGAGCACGGGGAGAACGCCGTCCGGATGCGCGGCGGTCGTGACGTAGTCGGTTACGAGCCTGGCCGCCTGTTCGACCTGCTGCTGCGAGTCCATCGCGTCCAGAATCTTCGGGCCGACGTCGTCTGCGCCATGTGCGCCGTCCGGCTCGGGCATGCGCTGAGCGGGCATGTTCAGAAAGCGGTCGAGGTAGATGCTGATCGCCGTATCGAACACCGCGCGCAGGAGCTCGACCGACGGGGCGCGCTTCAGCGCCTGGTGCAGCGCGTTGGCGGCGGTCAGAGTGTTGTGTACCGTGTTCCAGTCCCCGAATTCGTTGGACGTGTGGAAGCGGGCCATCCTGAGAAAGGCCGCGTAGGCGACTGCGCCGCCGAGCTGATCGGCCGCCGCGCCCGCCGTGACCGCCTGCCGCAACGCCTGGAGCGTCGCGGCCGGATCGTCGGCGAGTATCGTATCGACGAGGGGCTGCTCGTCGTCCCACTGTCCACGCGAGTCGGCTCCCAGCCTCCATAGCTCCGGGAGAGCGTCGCGGGCCTCCCAGACCAATGCGGAGAGGTCGATGGGGTTGCGCCACGAGTTCAACTCCTCGCTGCGACGCGCCGAGGCGATACCGTGTACGAGGCTCGTGAGCACCTGGCCTGCGTGCTCCCAGCCGACGTGGTCGAGCAGCTCGAACGCCTTGTTGCAGAAGTCGACGACGTGGCCGGCGTCGAGGTAGACCCGGTCGGTCGCCGCGGCGAACACCATATCGGCAATCTCAGGGGGGGATATGCCGAGACCGATCGCCGTGTGAAGGCAGCGTTCGGCGCCCTCCTCGTCACGGACCTCGATGAAGCCGCGGAACCATCCCTCGAACACCTCCGGGCGGGTCTCGCCGGTGGGCAATGGATCGACCAGGAATCTCGGAGGCCGGCCGGCGCACTCGGCGGCGATCTGCCTGATGCCCTGGTAGAGGGCGAGCGGGCGGTCTTCGGCGTAGAGGCTCCCGAGCATGTTGGCCGAGCAGGTCATCATCGTCAGGGCCTGCCCCCAGCCGCGGTCGGAGTAGGTCGTGCCGAAGCTGGCGCCGATCGTCAGCGGCGTCCTGTAGTCGGCCGAGGAGGAGCTGAGTCCGAGGACGGACTTGGCGATCACCAGCCGGATGTTGTGCTCCATCCCGTCTTCGAGACGGCGGGACCACCGCTCTACGGGATCGCCTTCGGGCGGGTTGGGATCGACCCACACCTGGCCGTTGGTCACCGTTACCGGAAAGGCCCGCACGTCATCGGCGAAGGGGTCGAAGGTGCCGCCGCTGGAGAGATCGAACCGGGCGTGATGCCAGTGGCAGGTCAGGATTCCGTTGCTGACGGTACCCCTGTCGAGCGGGAAGCCCATGTGCGGGCATCGGTTGTCGACCGCGGCGAAGCGTTCGCCCAGGGGGAAGACGGCGATGGCGTGTCCGCCCCCTGTCACGACAGTACATCCCCGGGCCCGCACCGCTTCGACTGTCCCGGCGCTGAGCAGGCGTTCGGTCGTCGTGGTCATTGGATGCCTCCAATGGCTTTCAGAAGGGCGAGAATGTCCGCTTTGAGGATAGCGAGGATAGCACGGAACGTCGGGCCCCGACGCGCACCTTGGCCCCGCGGCCCAGGCCGAAGTTAGATCGCGGAGCCTTGACTGGGGCTCACACGAGCGGGAAGTCCTGCGGCTTGGGCGGTCGGTCGCGGTCCAGCCGCAGCCCGCAGTCCCCCAGCGGCAGCTCGACCCGCGATCCGCCCTCGAGGTGCGATGCGACGACCGCGAACAGCAGCTCTGTGCTCGCGCGGGCGACGCGCACGCCGCCCCGCGGCGGCTCGCCGGTGTCCAGGGAGTGGACCAGGTCCTCGACCATGCGGACCGTGGAGCTGGCGGGCGCGAACGACAGCGGCTCCCGGTGTTCCGGCCCGCCGTCGAACCTCCGCAGAGTCCACGCTGCCCCGTTGCCCACGACCGACAGCATTCCCCGCTCGCAGACCACGTCGAGCTCGAAGTCGCCCCGGCCCGACAGCAGCGAGAACGCCGTGACCCCGTTGTCGAACTGGACTATCGCGTTCGCCCTCGGGTCCTCCCTCATCGCGTCGCCGTCGAAGACCCTGTCGGCGTTCGCGATCTGGCCCTGCACCCACACGGCGGGCCGATCGTTGTTGAGCCACATCAGCAGATCGAAGAAGTGGCTGTCCACTTCGAAGAGCGAGCCCCGGTGGTGGGAGATAAGCGTCTTGAGCTCCCCAAGCTCGCCGCTGTTCGCGATCTCCTTGACCTTGTCGTAGCCGGGGTCCCAGCGGCGCTGCGTGCCCAAGTTGAACGCGACTCCGTTCCGCTCGACGGCCTCGACGATGGTGTCGGCTTCCTCCATCGTCGCTGACAGGGCCTTCTCCGCGTATATCGCCCTGACGCCGTGCTCGGCGGCGTAGACGATTCGCTCCGCCCGCTGCTCCGGCTGCGAGCCGATGACGACGAGGTCCGGCCGCTCGCGGTCGATCATCTCGCGGTAGTCTGCGTACTGACGCTCCGGCGGGATGCCGTTGCGGCTGCCGACCCATCGCCTTGCCCCTGCCCTGCCGCTGGAGCATGCGACTATCCGCAGCCTGTCGCACGCCCGCAGTGTTTCGCCGTGGCGGTAGGGCCGGATGATCGTATATTCGTCCAGAGCGTCGTCCACGACCGGCTCGGTCATGTGCCCGCAGCCGATGAACGCAGCCTTGTACGTCTTCATGGCATTCTCCGTCGGTCTTCCAAGCTGTCCTGCGCGGCGTCCAGCAGGTCGAGCATGAGCCGCTTCGCGCCGTCGGCGTCCACGTCGATGGCGACTTCCGCGCCGCCCTGGCCGTAGGCCGCTGTCGTCTTGCCGTAGCGGGCCGCGTCTTCGGTCTCGACGGCTATCGACGCCCGCCGGAAGCGGAACAGCTCGGGACGCAGCGCCGCGGCGACGGCGAGCGGGTCGCACAGATCGTACCGCTCGCGGTCCGGATGGCCGTCGAACCAGTTGCGGAGCACCCGACGAGCCAGCAGCGCCGCCCTGGAGGACCCCGTGACCCACGGCAGGTCGCCGCGTCCAATCGTCGCCTTGCCGCAGACGTCCAGCGGTACCAGCGTGACGGGCGCGCCCGACTCGAAGACCTCGGCGGCGGCGGTGGGATCGTTGTACGTGTTGAACTCGGCGTGCGCGGTGACGTTGCCCGGCGACTCTACGGCGCCGCCCATGACGACGATGCGCTCCACCTGATCGGCGAGCCGCGGCGACCTGCGGAGGGCGCGGGCCACGTTGGTGAGCGGCCCGAGCACGATCACGGTCAGCCGCTCCCGGCCCGACTCCGCCAGCTCGACGATCAGGTCGGCGGCCCGGACCGGATACGGCGCGGAACGGGGAGAGGGCAGCCGGACTCCCAGCCCCGCGGGGCCGTGATAGTAGTAGCCGTAGTGGTACCGGCCCCTCATCGGCCGCCCGGCGCCCCGCGACACCGGTATCCCTCGGCCGCCGACGGCGCTCTTCACTTCCGCACCGACGTACTCGAGAACCCGCAGCGTGTTACGCGTCGTGTCCCTCAGCGTCGCGTTGCCGCCGACCGTGGTGACGCCCTCGATCCGCAGATCTGGGGCATTGAGCGCCATCAGGATCGCCAGGGCGTCGTCGGTCCCGGGGTCTACGTCCAGTACTACTCTCATTTGTGGCGATCCCCTCCGGACGGGCCGGTCGGCGCGGCAGCCTCTATAATAGCCGTCCGAGAAGGGAGCAGCCATGCCTGTACTGAGAAAATCGGACGTCGATATGAACGAGATCGCCCCCGGCGTCGAGCGGTGGGAGATCGTCAACGGAGAGCTTGGCACCGAGTCGCTCACGGTGGCGGACCTGACGATCGCTCCCGGATCGAGGGCGCCCACGCACACCCATCCCACCGAGGAGGCGATGGTGATCGTCGGCGGCGAGCTCGAAGCCGTGCTCGGCGACGAGGTCATCACCGTCACGGAGGGGGAGACCGTGCTCGCGCCTGCGGGCGTCAAACACGGCTTCGTCAACAGGTCCGGATCGGACGCCAGGGTCTTGGGGATCTTCCCGACGCCAAAGGTGGAGCGGACGCTCGTCGACTAGCGGCGGCGAATGGAGAAAGGCGGCCCGAGCATTTGTGAATTTTCCCACTTGCGTGCCCATATGCCCTATGTTATAGTCCGCGCCATGAGCGTTGGGCGTAGGTCGTCTCATGCTTGACGAGTACTTTCGCCAGTACGGCCTAGTCGCCATCTTCGTTGCGCTCGCGGTCGCCGTCCCCACCGGTATGCTCCTGGCCTCTTGGGCGTTCTCCGTCCTGAAGGTGCGCCCAAACAAGCCGAACCCGATAAAGCAGAGCATCTACGAGTGCGGGTTCGAAACGCTGTCGGGGACGTGGAACCAGTTCAACTTCCGGTTCTACACCTTCGCCCTCATCTTCGTGATCTTCGACGTCGAGGTCGTCTTCCTGTTCCCCTGGGCGGCGAGCTTCGGGGTCATGTCCCTGGAGTTCGGCATATTCACCATCCTCGAGATGGCCGTCTTCATCGCTATCCTGCTCGTCGGCTGGCTGTACGCCTGGCGTAAGGGATCACTGGAGTGGAGCTAATGGCCTACGAAACATCCAACCAATTGCGGGTCCCGCTGCACGCGACGACGTGGGACGTGGACCGCGCCGAGGGCGCGGTCGTCAACGATCTGAAGGCCACCCACGTCAACCCGCTCGCCGAGCCGCTCGTGGAAGTGCCCGGCGACCTGCAGCGCAACATCGCCGTCAGCTCGGTGGACGCCCTGGTGAACTGGAGCAGGAAGGCCGCGCTGTGGCCCCTCTCCTTCGGCCTCGCCTGCTGCGCCTTCGAGATGATGGCCAGCGCCATGCCGCGGTTCGACCTGGCGCGGTTCGGCGGAGAGGTCTTCCGGGCGTCTCCCAGGCAGGCGGACCTGATGATCGTCGCCGGCACGGTGACCTGGAAGATGGCGCCCGCCATACAACGCGTCTTCGAGCAGATGGCCGAGCCCAGGTGGGTGATCTCCATGGGCGTCTGCGCGACCAGCGGCGGCCCGTACTACGAGTCGTACAGCGTGGTCCCGGGCGTCAACCACATCGTGCCCGTCGACGTGTACGTCCCCGGCTGCCCTCCGCGCCCCGACGCGCTGCTGTACGGCATCATGCAGCTCCACGAGAAGATCAAGCGCTACTCCCTCAGGGGCACGGTCGCCGGCGAGTGATGACCACCGAGCTCGGCGCCGCCCACCTTGCGGCACGGATCGAAGGCGCCCTTCCGGACGCCGTCCTCGAACACGACGAGCGCGACGTCTGGGTACGCCCCGAGTCGGTCGCGGGAGTCGCACGCGTCCTCAAGGAAGACCCGGAGCTCGACTTCGCGTTGCTTGTATCGATCACGGCCGTCGACTATATCGAGTACTTCGAGGTCGTCTACCACCTGCTGTCGATGCGGCGCAACCAGCGGGCCGTCGTCAAGACTCGCTGCTACGACCGGGAAGAGCCGTCGCTTCCGTCCGTCGTCCCCGTGTGGCGCGGCGCAGACCTGCAGGAGCGCGAGGTCTGGGACCTGATGGGCGTGCGGTTCGAAGGCCATCCGAACATGAAGAGGGTCCTGCTCTGGGAGGACTTCCCGGGCCACCCGCTTCGCAAGGACTTCCTGAGATAGCCGCGATGGCAATCGAGACCAAACCGATAACCATTAATCTCGGTCCGCAGCACCCTTCGACGCACGGCGTGTTCCGCCTCAGGGTGACGTTCGACGGCGAGACAGTCATTGACGTGGAGCCCGTCTTCGGCTACCTCCACCGGGGCACGGAGAAGCTGACCGAGGAGCGTAGCTACGTCCAGATCGTCACGCTCACAGACCGGCTCGACTACACGTCCAGCATGACGAACAATCAGGCGTACGTCCGGACCGTGGAGAAGCTGGCGGGCCTGGAAGTGCCCGAGCGCGGGTTGTACCTGCGCGTGATCGCCGCGGAGCTGCAGCGCATCGCCAGCCATCTGATCTCCACCGGATTCTTCCTGCAGGAGCTCGGCACCTTCGTGACGCTGCTGATGTACTGTTTCCGCGAGCGCGAGCGGGTCCTCGACCTGTTCGAGATGCTCTGCGGCGCCAGGATCACAGTCTCGTACATGCGGCCGGGCGGCGTATTCCAGGACGCGCCGGCCGACTTCTGGCCGGCCCTGGAGGCGTTCCTGCAGGATATGCCGGGCTACATCGACGACCTGGAGGGGCTGATCAGCGGCAACGAAATCGTGCTCGCCAGGACTCGCGACGTCGGTGTGCTGTCGCCCGAGTTGGCGATCGACTCCTCGGTGACCGGGCCCAATCTCCGGGGCAGCGGGGTGCAGTGGGACCTCCGTGTGGCGGACCCGTACGACGCGTACGACCGGGTCGACTTCGAGGTCCCGATCGGCTCGCGCGGCGACTCGTTCGACCGCTATCTCGTCCGTATCCAGGAGATGCGGCAGAGCGTGCGGATCGTCGAGCAGTGCGTGGCCCAGATGCCGAAAGAAGGGCCGGTCAGGACCGACGTTCCGTACTTCATCCGTCCTCCCGCCGGGGATGCCTACGCGGCCGTCGAGGCGCCCCGCGGCGAGCTTGGCTTCTACGTCGTGAGCGAAGGCGGCATATCACCATACAGGTGCAAGATACGCGCGCCGTCCTACATCAACCTGACGGTGCTCCGTGACGTGCTCATCGGGTGGAAGATGGCCGACCTGATCGTTATATTCGGCAGTATCGACGTCAACATGGGCGAAGTGGACAGGTAGAAAGGGGACGACGCTGGACTTTCTCAGTATTCTGGAGGTCCTCCGGGACAACCTGCCGGCCCCCATCGACGGGCTGGCCTACCCCATCGCGGGCGTCACGCTGGCGTTCCTCGTGATCAACGCGATAGTGATGACCACCGCCCTCTACACGTGGTTCGAGCGGCGAATGCTCGGCCGATTCCAGGCGAGGCTCGGGCCGAACAGGTGGGGCCCCTTCGGACTGTTCCAGCCGCTGGCAGACGTGCTCAAGCTGCTTTCGAAAGAGGACATCATCCCGGACACGGCCGACAAGCCAGCGTTCACCGTCGCCCCGATAATGCTCCTCGTCCCGATGTTTCTCGTATTCGCGGTGATCCCGCTGGGATCGGACAGCTTCCTGGGAAGTCTGAACGTCGGCGTCCTGTTCATCATCGGCGTAACCGGCGTCAGCAGCCTGGCGATCTTCACGGCCGGCTGGGCGTCGCGCAACAAGTACGCGATGTTCGGCGCGATGCGCGCCGTGGCGATGCTCATCAGCTACGAGGTGCCGATGGCCCTGGCGTTGACCGGGGTCGTCGTGCTCGCAGGCTCGATGTCGCTGGTCGGCATCGTCGAGGGCCAGGGCGTGCCCTACCTGCTGGTGCAGCCGCTCGGCTTCTTCGTGTTCATGACCGCCGCGGCGGCCGAGATGAGCCGGGCCCCGTTCGACATGATCGAGGCCGAATCGGAGCTGGGCGGCGGCTACGTCACCGAGTACGCCGGAATCAAGTTCGCCATACTCCAGCTCGCCGAGTTCATGGCGCCGCTGGCGACCGCGGCCGTGGCTACAGTCCTGTTCCTCGGCGGGACACGCGGCTTCGACCCGATACCCGGACCGGTCTGGTTCGTCGCCAAGGCGTTCGCCCTCGTGTTCCTGATGCTGTGGATCAGGGCCACCTGGCCGCGGCTGAGAGTGGACCAGATCATGGGCTTCGCCTGGAAGGCGCTGCTCCCCCTCGCGCTCGTGAACATGTTCGTGGTCGCCATAGAGCTCGTGGTGCTCCAGGACTCCGAGAGCGGCGCGATAACCAGCGGCGATCTGTGGACGATGGCGGCGGTCAACTGGGTGATCGCGGTCGCGGCGATCTTCGTGACGGCGAACGTCCTGGGACAGCGGCGGCTAAGGCCGGAGACGCCGGTGCCGTCGCCCCTTGCCAACATGACGGCGGAGGCTGACTAGCATGTACGGGACAGGACTGGCCAAGGGCCTCACCATCACGCTCAAGAACCTCGTCCTGCCGGGCCGGTTCTTCACCGTTCACCAGTACCCGAGCCGGCGGATCGGCCCTCTGGGTCTCGCCAGGGCGTCGGGCACGAACGTCGTCGGCTACGTGCTCAAGAACCCCGGACGGACAATCAAGTCGCTTCTCGGCCTCGTGGCGGTGGAGGACCTCGACCCCCGCCACGCGCGCTTCCGCGGCCAGGAGTTCAGCTTCTACGAGCAGCGGTGCACCGGCTGCGCGAGCTGCGCCAAGTACTGCCCGCTGGGGATCATCAAGATCGTCACCAACCGCAGCGGGGACGACATGCAGGAGGGGGAGAAGTACGGCCTGGAGGTCTTCGACATAGACATCGGACGCTGCATGTTCTGCGGACTCTGCGTGGAGGCGTGCCCCTACGACGCCCTGCACATGGGCAGCGGCTTCGAAGAGGGCGACTACGAGCGCCAGAAGCTCGTTATCGACATCGACCGGCTTCGTGAGGCCCCGAAGCGCCCGAGCACCTGGTTCCGGCCGCAGCTCGAGGCCAGGGGATATGACCCGGGAACCGGCGAGGAGCTCCCGTGGCAAGATGTTGGACGCCACGAGCGGCCCACGACGGACGAGCAGTCGGAAAGGTGGGCCAGGCGATGACACCGGGCGCAGGGACCGAGTCCCACATCGCGGTCGACGTCGCCTTCTGGGTGGTCGCGGTCTCGACCATCGTCGCGGCCATTGCCGTGGTGCATCTCAGGGACCTGTTCCGCGCGGCCATGTTCCTGGTCGTGTCCTTCCTCGGCGTCGCGGCGATGTTCGTCCTGCTGCGGGCCGAGTTCCTCGCGGTCGTCCAGATTCTCATCTACGTCGGCGCCATATCCGTGCTGATCCTGTTCGCCGTCCTCATGACGAAGGACGTCGAGCGCGGCAGCCCGTATAACCGGCTGCGGTTGCCGGCCGGGATACTCGCTGCGCTGTTCGTGCTCGCCGCCTCCTTTGTGGCAATTACCACGGAGTGGAACCTGATCGACGACGCGATCGGAGGCTCCGGCGAGCTCGTGCGCATCACCGGCGAGCCCCTGGACGCCGCCGGTACGGCGGAGGTCAAGGCCGAGGTCGCCAAGGTGTACTCGAACACCATACCGAAGGTGGCCGAGCTGCTGCTGCGGGACTATGTCCTCGCCTTCGAGGTGGCTTCGGTGCTGCTGCTGGCGGCCGTGATCGGCTCGCTGGTACTGGTCAGGCAGCGGTGACCGCATGAGTCTCGAGAGCTTCCTCATAGTCGGCTCCATCCTCTTCGCCATCGGCCTGTACGGCGCGCTGTCGAACCGCAACGCCATCACGGTGCTGATGAGCCTGGAGCTCATGTTCAACGCCGTCAACGTAACGGCCGTCGCGCTGTCGCGTTACGTCGTGCCCGCCAGGCTGGTCTCCGACGACGGTGTCGTTCCGTTGCTGCTGACCGGACAGGTATTTGCCGTCTTCATCATCACCGTCGCGGCCGCCGAGGTTGCCCTTGGAGTGGCCATCGTCATAGCGGTCTACCGCAGCAGAGAGACCATATTCGTGACCGACGCCACCCAGATGAGGCACTGACGCCCCAAAGTCAACGACAAAACGAGGTACGGACCCATGTGGGTCGACTACCGAAAAGCTCCAAATCTGATGATCGCCGAGATGTGGAAGGACGCCCTGGAGGGAGAGGGGCTGCCGACCAAGATTCTGCCGGAGGGCAACATCCTCACTTGGGGCGAGCGGGTCCCGTTCCGCATCATGGTGCCCAGGGGCCGCGAGCACGTGGCGGACGAGATCCTGAGAAAGCTCTAGATGATTAACGAGACCGCCGTCTGGCTCATATTCCTCCTGCCGCTGGCGTCGTTCGTCGTCAACGCGCTGGTGGTGCGGCCGCTACTGGGCAAGAGCTCCGAGGTCGCCGCGTATTCGACCATCGCCTCGCTCGCGATCGGGTTCGGGCTGTCCCTATGGGCCCTCGCCAGCGTCATCGACGCGGCGGACAGGCTGGCGTTCGAGCCGCGGCCGTGGTTGGAGGTCGGCGGTCTCGAGATCAACGTCGGCATCCTGATGGACCCGTTGACCGCGGTGATGCTGGTGGTCGTCACCGGCGTCAGCCTGATGGTGCAGGTCTACTCCACCGGTTACATGAAGGGCGATCCGGGCTACGTACGGTACTTCGCCTTCATGTCGCTGTTCAGCGCGTCGATGGTCGGGCTCGTGCTCGCCAGCAACATCGTGCAGCTCTACATCTTCTGGGAGCTGGTCGGCCTCTGCTCCTACCTGCTGATCGGGTTCTGGTACGAGCGCCCCGCCGCCGCCGCGGCCGCCAAGAAGGCGTTCATCATGACCCGGCTGGGCGACTTCGGGTTCCTGCTCGCCATCCTGTACCTGGTCTCCAACGGCGACAGCTTCGCCGACGCTGGCTTCAACCCCCTGGAGATTACGGACGTGTACAAGGCCGTCGCGATGGGCGGCGTGCTGACCACCGCCGCCGCGAGTTGGATCGCCATCGGCATATTCGCCGGAGCGGTCGGGAAGTCGGCGCAGTTCCCGCTTCACACCTGGCTGCCGGACGCGATGGAGGGCCCGACGCCGGTCAGCGCCCTGATACACGCTGCGACGATGGTCGCAGCCGGGGTATTCCTGGTCGCCCGCTTCTTCCCGGTATTCGAGGTCTCCAACGTCGCGATGGACACCGTGGCCCTGATCGGCGGAGGCACTGCCCTGTTCGCGGCGTCCATGGGCCTGGTCGCGAACGACATCAAGCGCGTCCTGGCCTACTCGACCGTGAGCCAGCTCGGCTTCATGATGCTGGCGCTCGGCGTGGGGGCCTACGGGCCGGCCATATTCCACCTGTTCACGCACGCCTTCTTCAAGGCGCTGCTGTTCCTCGGGGCGGGCAGCGTCAACCACGCGAGCGGCACGTTCGACATGCGCCACATGGGCGGACTGCGCAAGCACATGCCGTGGACGTTCGCCACGTTCCTCATAGCGGGGCTCAGCCTCGCCGGCATATTCCCGCTGGCGGGCTTCTGGAGCAAGGACGAGCTCCTGGCGCACGCATTCGGCGGCGGCACGGTGGCCCAGGTGGTCTTCTGGCTCGGGATCGCCGCGGCGTTCATGACAGCCTTCTACATCTTCCGCGCCATCTTCATGACCTTCACGGGCGAGTTCCGCGGCGGCGCCGACGCGGAGGAAGACCCGGCGCCGGGCGCAGCGGTACATCTCGGAGAGTCGCCGCGATCGATGGTGTGGCCGCTGGCGATTCTGGCCGTGCCAGCGGTACTGGCCGGTTTCGTAAACCCGGTCGTCGACCTGGGCGTCGTTCCGGTCCACTGGCTCGCCGACTTCCTGAACCACGGCCCGGTGCACGTCGAGGCCGAGAAGTTCGACTGGACCGTCGCCGGGCTCTCGACGGGTGTGGCCGTGGCCGGCGTCCTCCTGGCATACGCGATGTACGGACGGCCCCGCGTATCGTCCGACCGCGCCGGCAAGCTGCTCCGGCCGGCGCACGTGCTCCTCACTCGAAAGTACTACTTCGACGAGGCGTACGAAGGATATCTGGTCGGCTCGGCGTTGTACGACGGGGTTGCCAGGTCGCTCGACTGGCTCGACAAGACCATCGTCGACGGCTTCGTCCGCCTCGTGGACCGCGTAGCCAAAAACGGCGGCAGGGCTGTCGCCCAGCTCCACAGCGGCCAGCTACAGGGCTACGGAATCGCGGTCTCCGTGGGAGTGCTGGGTATCTTCGGCGTCTATTTCCTGTTCAGGTAAGGGTCTGACTTGGAGTTCTCCGGCTGGCTTACGGCGGTAGTGTTCACGCCCCTGGCGGGGGCGCTGATCATACTCGTCCTCGCTCGGACGGATACCCAGACTCGCGTTGTGGCGGGCGCGGCCGTGGTCGTCGATCTCCTGCTCAGCATCATCATATTCGTCCTGTATGACCTGGGTCGTGGCGGCACGCAGCTCGTCGACAGGACGGAGTCATGGATCCCCTTCGCCGACCTGACCGCCACCGGCGAGGCCCAGATACAGTACTTCCTGGGCGTCGACGGCCTGAGCGCGCCGATGGTACTGCTCACCGGCCTCATAGGCGCGGCCGCCGTCTTCGCCTCGTGGAGCGTGAAGCACCGCGTGCGCGAGTACTTCATCTGGCTCCTCGTGCTGCAGACCGCGGTGATGGGCGTCTTCACCGCGCTCGACTTCCTGCTCTTCTTCCTCTTCTGGGAGATCGAGCTGGTGCCGATGTACTTCCTGATCGCTGTCTGGGGCAGCGGCCGCAAAGAGTACTCGGCCATGAAGTTCCTGATATTCACCTTCCTCGGCAGCGCGTTCATGCTCGTCGGGATCCTGGCGCTCTTCTTCTCGACCGGCACCTTCGACATGACCGCCCTGCCGGAGGCGATAGCCGGGGCCGAGCTTATAGCGCCCGCGTCCGTCATCTTCTCGCTGCTGTTCGTAGCCTTCGCGGTCAAGCTGCCCGTGTGGCCGGTGCACACGTGGCTGCCGGACGCCCACACGGACGCTCCCACCGCCGTCAGCGTCATGCTGGCCGGCGTGCTGTTGAAGATGGGCGGGTACGGCATGCTTCGCGTCTCGGGGCACATGTTCCCCGAGGTGATCGTCGACGCCGCGTGGATACTCGCCACCCTGGGCGTGATCAACGTCATCTACGGCGCCGTCGTCACGCTGCGCCAGACCGATCTGAAGAGGCTCGTCGCCTTCAGCAGCATCAGCCACATGGGCTACGTGCTGATCGGGATATCCTCCGTGGCGGGCGTGGCGGGCTCCGTTTCGTCCACGGGCCTGACGGGCGCGGCCATGCAGATGTTCACCCACGGCACGATCACGGGCCTGCTCTTCCTGCTCGTCGGCCTCGTCTACGAAAAGGCGCACACACGCCACATTCCCGACCTCGGCGGCATCGCCTCGCGCATGCCGGTCCTCGCGGCCCTGTTCCTGCTCGCCGGCCTCGCGTCCCTCGGGCTGCCCGGGACCAGCGGCTTCATCTCCGAGATACTGGTGTTCCTGGGCACCTTCGAGGTCTGGTCGTGGGCGACCGCGATAGGCGCGTTCGGCATCGTCATCACGGCCGGCTACATACTGTGGGCCGTCCAGCGCTCCTTCTTCGGGCCGGCCAACGACCGATTCGCGGGCATTTCGGACGCGACCGTCATGGAGATGCTGCCGGCGGTGGTGCTCGTAATCGCGATCGTCGGGGTGGGCGTCTACCCGTCGATCGTCAGCGACTTCTTCGCGGCGGGGGTGGAGCCGATCACGCAGTTCATCCAGGCCGAGGGCGGGCTGGCCCTCGCTAACGTCAAATGACCACCCACGACCTCTATCTGCTGTCGCCCGAGCTGAGCGTTGCCGGACTGGCGGCGCTGCTGCTCGTGCTCGACCTGCTGGTGGCGCGCAAGGGAGCGCTCGCGGCGCTCGCCGCCGTTGGCCTTGTCGTCCCCCTGGCCTTCAGCGTCGCGCTCTGGTTCGACCTCGGCGACAGCGGCGCGGTGGACAACACCGGCATACTCGCGGACACGCTGGCCGTAGACCGGTTCGCGCTCTTCTTCAAGTTCCTGTTCCTCGGCGTCGCCGCGGCCGTCATACTGGTCTCCATCGACTACGCCCGGAGGTTCGAGCGTTACAGGACCGAGTTCTACGCGCTGTTGCTGTTCTCGGTCAGCGGCATGATGCTGCTTGCCTCGTCCGTCGAGCTCATCACGCTGTACATCTCCCTCGAGCTGACGGCGCTGCCGGTGGCGGCGCTGGCCGCGTTCAACCGCGACGGCCGCTCGGCCGAGGCGGGCATGAAGTTCCTGATCCTGAGCGGGATCAGCTCCGCCGTGCTGCTGTACGGGATGGTGCTCGTGTACGGCTTCACCGGCGCCACCATGCTCGACGACATAGGCGCCAGGATCGGCCTGATCGGCCTGACCGAGAGCGAGCCCTTCGGAAGTTACGCGCTGCTCCTGGGGATCGTGCTGATCGTCGCCGGCTTCGGGTTCAAGATCACCGCCGTGCCGTTCCAGATGTGGGCGCCCGACGTGTACGAAGGCTCGCCGACGCCGGTGACGGCGTTCCTGTCGGTGGCCAGCAAGGCGGCCGGCTTCGCGGTCGTGCTGCGGGTCTTCTACGTGGCGTTCCCGATCGACGTCGTGAGCATCGAGTGGAGCGCCATCTTCGCCGTCCTTGCGGCGCTGTCGATGACGGTGGGCAACTTCGCCGCGATCGCCCAGAGCAACATCAAGCGGATGCTCGCCTACAGCACGGTGGCGCACGCCGGATATCTCATGGTCGGTCTGGCCGCGGCCGCGACGCGCGTACCAGAGGGACAGGACGCGCTCGGGCCGTCGGGCCTGCTGTTCTATCTCGGCGGCTACGCGCTGATGAACATCGCCGCCTTCTCGGCCGTCATAGCCATCTCCGACCGGATCGGGAGCGACCGGATCGACGACTACGCGGGAATGAGCAAGCGCGCGCCCTACCTCGCCGGCGTGCTGGCATTCGCCATGGTCTCCCTCACCGGGGTGCCGCCCACCGTCGGCTTCATGGTCAAGGTCTACATGTTCGGTGCAGCCGTCAACCACGACCTCGCGTGGCTGGCCATATTCGGCGTCGTCAACAGCGTCGTGTCGGCCTACTACTACGTTCGCGTGATAAAGGTCATGTACCTGTCGCCCCCGCCGACGGAGGAGCGCCTGGCTTCCGGCCTTCCACTGAGGCTCTCCATCCTCGTTGCCACGGCCGGAGTCCTCTTCTTCGGCGTGTACCCGGCGCCTCTGCTCGAGTTTGCCAGGTCCGCGGCGGAAGTGCTGCTGACGGTCTCCTGACGATATGGGGCAACAGAGGATGGTCGGGCTCGTCTACAACGCCCTCGTTCCCGAGGCCAGGGCGCTCGCCGAGTCGCTCCGAGACGCGCTCGGGGCAACGTACGATACCTGGACCTCCCCCGCCGAACCCATGGAGGTCGACGAGCGTACCCTCTCCCGGACAGACGTCGTCGTCACCGCCGGCGGCGACGGCACCATCCTGAGGGCCGTCCGGGTCGCGGCGCCACACGCGGTACCCATCCTGGGAGTCAACCTCGGCCGCGTCGGGTTCATGACCGAGCTCGCCGTCGCCGAGGCGGCCGACGGGATACCTGCCTACGTCGAAGGCGACCACCGCGTCGAGGTCAGGATGATGCTCCAGGCATCGCTCCTGAAGCCCTCCGGCGAGACGGTAATCCAGGTGCACGCGCTCAACGACGTGGTCGTCAGCCGCGGGGTCGTCCCCCGGCTGCTCGACATCGACGTGAGCGTCAGCGGCGTTCCTCTGACCACGTATCGGGCCGACGGGGTGATAGTCTCCACCGCGACCGGCAGCACCGGGTACGCCCTGGCGGCGGGCGGCCCGACGCTGTACCCGGAGGCGCGCGAGATACTGATCCAACCCGTCGCCGCCCACATGGGCCTGCAGACGGGCCTGATCGTCCCGGAGGACTCGGTCATCGAGCTCGCCGTCGACTCCGACGACGCCGGCCTCAGCGTCGATTCGTTCACCGACGCCAGGCTCGGCCGCGGCGACCGGGTCGTCGTGCGACGCAGTCCGCACCAGGCGCGCTTTCTGAGAGCCGGCCCGCCGTCCAGCTTCTACGGCACGGTAACGCAGCGCCTCGGCGTCCTCCACAGGCCCGGCGGCCGCGCCTGACGTTGAGAGACCTGCGGGAAGACCGCGTCTCCGGGGAGGTCGTCTTCGAGGGCCGGGTCGTCGGCGTCAGGGTGGACACGGCCTCGCTGCCGGACGGGAGGACCGCCCGCCGAGAGGTGGTCGAGCACCAGCCCTCGGTCGTCGTGGTGCCCATAGACTCGAACGGCGACATGGTCCTTGTGCGCCAGTTCAGATACCCGGTCGGCGAAACGCTCCTGGAAGCGCCCGCGGGCAATATGGAAGACGGCGAGCTGCCGGAGGAGTGCGCGCAGCGCGAGCTCCAGGAGGAGATAGGGTACCGCGCGGAATCGCTGGAACGACTGGGCAGCTTCTGGATGAGCCCTGGCTACTGCACCGAGCTGATGCACGCCTTCGTCGCCCGCGGCCTGTCGCCCAGCACGCTGGACCCGGACGACGACGAGAACATCGAGGTCGTCCGAAGGCCGCTGTCCGAGGCACGCGCGCTGATCGACCGCGGCGAGGTCCGCGACGCCAAGACCATCGCCGCCCTGTCGATGATGCGCGGCCGGGCAGCCGGCTAGGGCGTGCTCACCCTCACCCCGGCCCTCTCCCGTCGAGAGAGAGCGGGTTTCCCAGGACTCTAGGACGGCTCACGTCGTCGTTGGTCGCGACGGGCCGCTCGAGGCTAGCGCGAGCTTCTTGCCAGCACCGCTCTCAGGGCGTCGAGGTAGGCGTCGACTTCGTCATCGCCCATCGGGGTGGAGACGGCGCCGATCAGCGACGGGGATGTCCATATCCCCTCGTTCATGAGGCCGAGGAAGACCTGCATGCGGCGGTCCGGGTCGCCGCGGCGGGCGTCTCGCGCGTTGTGGACGGGCCGGTCGGTGAAGTGGACGCCGAAGAGGGAGCCGATTCCGGTGACCCGCACGGGGACGTCGAACTCGCCGCACACGGCCCGTATGCCCTCCCTCAGACGCGACGCCAGGCGGTCGAGCCGCTCGTACGCCCGCGGGGTGAGCTGCTCGAAGGTGGCGGCGCCGCTGACCATGCTGAGCGGGTTTCCGTTGAACGAGCCCGAATGGCCGACGTGCCGCTCCACTTCGTCGGCGCCGAACAGCCTCATGATCTCCTCTCGGCCGCCGAACGCGCCGAGGGGCGTGCCGCCCCCGACCGACTTGCCCAGCGCGGTCAGGTCGGGATAGACGCCGAAGTAACCCTGTCCCGCTCCGGGGCCGGCGCGCAGGCTGCACACCTCGTCGAAGACGAGGACTATACCGTTCCGCGACGTGAGCTCCCTGAGGGCCGCGAGGTATTCGCGGTCAGCCTCGATGAAGCCGGCCCCTCCCATCATCGGCTCCACGACGACCGCCGCCAGCTCGTCGCGGTGGGCGTTCACTATCTCCTCGGCGGCTGTGGGGTCGTTGAATGGGAGGATGACGACCTGTTCGGCCGCGTGCGGCGGCATCGCGGGCAGGTCCGGCGCGTGGGGCATCCCGGAGCCGGGGCCGGCGAAGGCGACCGCGTCGTAGAGCCCGTGGTACGCGCCGTCGACCTTGGCGATCCTGGAGCGTCCCGTGAAGGCCCTGGCGGCGTGCACGCAGTTCATCGTCGCCTCGGTCCCGGAGCTGGTGAACCGGACGCGCTCGATCGACTCGATCCGCTCGCAGAGGATCCCGGCGAGCGTGACGTGCGCCTCGTGGGGCGCGTTGAAGGAGACGCCCTGGCTCAGGCGGCGTTCGAGCGCCTCGACGACGGCCGGATGGGCATGCCCCAGCGGCAGGGCGCTGTTGTTGCCGAAGAAGTCGAGCCGCTGTATTCCGTCGACGTCCCAGACGCGGCAGCCCTCGCCGCGGTCCCAGAAGAGCGGGTAGGGCTCCCACCCCGTCCCCCTGGTCACGCCGTCGGGCAGGTACCGGGCGCCCTCCTCGAGGATCGTCCTGGACCTGGGGGAGCGCTCGACGTAGGCGGTGCGTTCGCGTTCGATGGCGGCTGCGTCCAAGAGAAGACCTCCACGGCCCCGCGTGCGCGCGCGGCCGATGCGCAGACGGTACCAGATCGCTTCCGCGCGGGCGACGGGCCGCAGCGGCCGTAGTATCATCTGCGGACGGCGAAAGCCGGACTCTCGAAGAGCGCAGGTGAAGCGGATGACCAGTGCAGGCAAGGTACAGACGGTGCTCGGCCCCATAGACCCCGAGGCGCTTGGCGTGACGCTCACTCACGAGCACATGCTGTTGGACGCGACGCCGTTCTCGATGCTTCCGATGGAGGCGAGCGCGAGGGGCGCGCACTACCGTGACCCGTACGCCCGGGCGATGTTCGACGTATCGATGGCGATCGAGGAGGTGAACCTCTACAAGCAGTACGGCGGCGGGTCGCTGGTCGAGTGCACGCCGATAGACCTGGCGCGGGACCCGGTTGGGCTGGCCCGGATCTCCAGGGCGACGGGCGTCAACGTCATCATGGGCACCTCGTACTACGTCTCGCACACGCACCCGGACGACATGGACAGCCGGGCCGAAGACGAGATCGTGGAGGAGATCGTCGGCGACGTGACCGTCGGGGCCCGGACGTCCCGGTGGGAGTTTGTGGCCGCGACGCCGAGCCTGGTCAGGGAGCCTACCGGCATCAGGTCCGGGGTCATCGGCGAGGTGGGCTGCTCTTGGCCGCTCGCGGACAACGAGCGCAAGGTGCTGCGCGCGTCCGGACGGGCGCAGCGGCTCACGGGAGCGCCGGTGCTGGTGCATCCCGGCCGGAACGAGGCGGCGCCCCTGCAGGCGCTGGAGGTGCTGGACGGGGTCGGCGCGGACTTGGGGCGCGTCATCATCGGACATATCGACCGGACGGTCTTCCAGAGGAGCAATCTGGAGCGGATCGCGGAGAGCGGCTGCTACCTCGAATGGGACCTGTTCGGCACCGAGCGGTCGTTCTACAACTCCACGACCGACATGCCGAGCGACGCGAAGCGAATGGACGACATCGCGTGGATCGTCTCGCGCGGGTACGGCGACAGGGTGCTGGTGGCCCACGACACCGAGTCCGAGAACAGCTTCGCCCGGAACGGAGGTCACGGCTACTTTCACATCCTGGCGAACGTGGTGCCGAGGATGCGAGGGCGGGGTTACACGGAGGAGGCGATCGAGCGGATATTGGTTGGGAACCCGCGGGAGATATTGACGTTCGTGGAGCCGGAGGCGGGGTGAGGGTGGGATCACCCTCACCCCAGCCCTCTCCCGTCGAGGGAGAGGGGGAAGATCATCCCCGTCCCGGCCCTTTCCGGTCGAGGGAGATGAGGAAGGCCGCCCTCACCCCGGCCCTATCCCGCCAAGATGAGCGTCGTTCCCGCGAGGGTCTGAGGCGTGCGAGAGAGCCCCGGGGCGCCGTGGAGTGGTGGGTTTTTCCTGTGAACTGTTCCATTGTGTTCCAAAGTGTTCCATTCGTATCTGGGCGATGGAACACTTTGCCGGAAAATGGAACAGGTGGTGTTCCACGGTTCGTATCTGGCGTGGGACACTGCGGGACAAAATGGGACATTTTGGGACACCGGTGTTTCATAGTGGATATTGGGGCGTGGGGTGCGTTTGTCACGCGTCGAGAATAGCACGGACGTGCTGATACTTGCAAGGGCTTCGAACAGCGGGTGACTGTTCGTTGGACCCCGCGTGCGCCCTTCGATACGGCCCGGCCAAAGCGCCGGGCCTACTCAGGGTGAACGGGTTGTGTGGGCAGCCGGCCCGGGTGTGCCTATCCAGGGTGCGGGTTGTTGGTCAGCCGGCCCGGGGGTGTCTCTTCGGGGTGAGCGGGTTGTGTGGGCAGCCGGCCCGGGTGTGTCTCTTCGGGGTGAGCGGGTTGTGTGGGCAGCCGGCCCGGGTGTGCCTGTTCAGGGTGAGCGGGTTGTGTGGGCAGCCGGCCCGGGTGTGTCTCTTCGGGGTGAGCGGGTTGTGTGGGCAGCCGGCCCGGGTGTGCCTGTTCAGGGTGAGCGGGCTGTGTGGGCAGTCGGCCCGGGTGTGTCTCTTCGGGGTGAGTGGGTTGTGTGGGCAAGGTGGGCCTTGCGCTGGGTCATGCGCTCTCGACGAGGTCTCTTAGGCCGGTGACGTTCTGGTCGAGCCAGCGGTACAGGACGATCAGGTCGGTGCCGATGGCGAAGTGGCGGACGCCCATGTCCAGGTAGGGTAGGGCCTCGTCGGGTGCGGAGATCTCGGCGCGGGGCTGGACGCCCATGCTCAGGGCCGTCTCGAAGACGCGGTCGCGCACCTTCTGGACCTCGGGGTCCCGGGCGGCGCCGGGCTTGCCGATGCTCATGGAGTAGTCGTTGGCGCCGAAGACGATCATGTCGATCCTGCCTACCGCCAGGATGTCCTCGAGGTTCTCGACGGCCTCGCGTTTCTCGATCATGAGCGCGACGACGCTGTCCTCGAGGGACTGCACGTAGTCGGGGCCTCCCGTCTCGAGGCCGTACCCGGCGAAGCGCCGGTCGGCCGCGCCGTGGCGCCCGCCGGTCTGGGGCGTCTCGGCCCGGACGGCCTGCACGCACTCCCGCGCCTCCTCTGCGGTGCGGGTGTCGGAGAAGAGGATGTTCTGGAGTCCCGAGCCGAGGGCGCGGCCGGCGGTGTAGGCCTTGTTCTCCTGGTCGACCTTTATCATGCCGGACATGCCGGTCAGCTCCAGCGCCCGTCCGAAGTTGTCGAGCGAGTGCAGGTCGTAGGGCATGTACTCGGCGACGAACTCGACGTAGTCGACGCCGCCTGCGCGTCCGATGATCTCCACGACGTCGGGGGAGGTGCTGGCGACGTGGTGGCAGATGCTCGGCCTGCCCTCGTCCAGGAGCTGTCTTAGTCGGTTCGGTCTCATGCTGAGGTCCTCCGCGGGCCATTTTGGCCCGGGCGCGGCGTTCGTACTGCGGCCCGGGCCTGGCTGCGAATCCTACACGGACGGGCGCGATGCCGCTACTGGTACGTCCAGATGTCGAAGGTGAAGTCGAGCCGGTTGCCCTGGGCGTCGGTCATCTGTGAGTCGGGCGTGGGGGAGGTGAAGCCGGCGATCTCGCTCTCGCCGACTATGAGTGACTGCCTGCCCTCGGCGTCGCCGTCGAAGACGAGGATGTTCGTGCCGCTTCCGCTCAGCAGGGGGAGCCCCCAGCCTCCGGTCGCGGGGTCGATGACGTAAAGCTCGACCTGGCCCTGGACGAAGACCGGGACGCTGAAGAGGACCTCGACGTCGCCTTCGGCGTTCCTCGCGAGTCCCAGGACCATCGGGTCCGCCATCGGCGGCGGGGCCACCGGGCCGGCCGGCATGGTTATGTACTCGGAGGGCGGCTCTATGTCTTCCGTCTCGTTGTAGCCGTGGTATCTGAAGGTCATCAGGTTCCCCGCCACGTCGCCCTCGCCTTCGACGACGATCCTGACCTCCCGGGTGAGGAAGTCGTCGACGCCTATCACGATGACAAGGGTGCCGCCCGGCAACCCAAAGCCCGCGATGCCGCCCTGTTGGCCGGACTGATCGTAGGAAAGAACGTAGCCCTTGGTTCCGTCGTCAAGGCTCACTGGCTCGCCCACAGTTGCGGGCGTGTCCGGCGGAACCTGCAACATACCCACCATCTGGATGGACGACAGGAAGTCAGCGTCGGGCGGGGTCCCCTTGATCCACAAACCGGACTCGGGGTCTCGGATGTAGGTGTCCGCTCCGATTACCACTCCGGCCACCTGGATCGTCTGTCCTTCCGGAGCGAAGGATATCTCGAATCTGAGCTTGTCTGGCCGGACGATAGCGCCGCTCAGGTTCATGACGCCCTCGGACCCGCCGCCTTCGACGGGGAAGAGTGCGAGCAGGTCGATCTCCCCGTCGAAGGAGAAGCTCTTTGCGTCTTGAAGCGCATGCGCGGCACAGACGACAATCGTTGCGAAGTCGTCGAGAGCGCCTCCGGGCGGACATTCCGCGGGGACGGCCAGCTTGCCGGCGGGTCCGGCCGCCACGGTCGGCTCCGGGGCTGCCGTCGGCGTTGGCGCCGCGGTTGGCGCCGACGTGGGCGCGGAGACCGCGGTGGGCGCCGTTGTCGGGGCCGCTGTGGGCGCGGAGGTCGGTTCGGCCGCAGGGGCGGGCGCCATGGTCGCCATCGGCTCAGCCGTGTCCGAGTCGCGGCAGGCGACGAGCGCCAGTGATACGACGACCGTTGCTATTGCGAGGCAGGCTATCTTCTTCACGTGAAGTCCTTTCCTGGTGTTCGGGCCGAGTATTGGAATACGACTATGCTTTGTCTATATCAATGTTACCATGCCGATTCACCCATCCCGGACGGGAAAGGACTCCGGCGAAGAATCCCGCGCGGCGTGCTACGATGGCTGAAATCCAGACGTGGTTGATGAGGCCATGGGCATGTTCGTCGCGGTCACCCTCACCCCAGCCCTCTCCCGTCAAGGGAGAGGGGGAAGATTCACCCTCACCCCAGCCCTCTCCCGTCGAGGGGGCTTTGCACGACAATTAGGCATACCGCGCTCGATATTCGTGCAGGTAGATGATTTTTCGTGCAGCGGCGGGCTCGACTGGCTCGGCCGGCCCCATGAAATCAGGGTCGATGCCCAGCTCGTAGAATGAGTGAATCAGGACGACGATATTGTGGCACAGAATCTTGGCCAGCACCTCGTTGACCTGAGCCGTGTCGCCCTTGGACTTGACGTCGGCCCCGAACTTCCTCTTGACCATCGACATCGTGGACTCGACGTTGCTGCGCTTGTGGTAGTGGGCGGCGAACTCCTCGCGGTTGAAGCTGAAGTAGTGGTACATCTTGGCCCATACGCTGTCGTACTTGGCCGGGTTGCGCGGGATCGCTTTGGAGTAGCTTTTGAACGGGATAAAGGGCGTCGCTCCGACCGCCTCGATCTCTCGAAGGTTTCGCTTACTGGAGTACGCCTTGTCCGCCGACAGTTCTTCGACGGTGAAGGTCTCGTCGGTCCGTTCCAGCAGGAGCGGTAGTTGCTTGGTGTCGGCGGACTCATGAGTGGTCGCCAGGGCGGCCGTCACGATGTTCGTCTTGACGCCGCACATCAGGTGGGTCTTTATCCAGCGCTGCCGGCGGTGCTGCTTTCCCCACTTCTGGTCGAACCATCTGTCGTAGGTCGTCGTGGAAAATCCCGTCGAGTCGATGGCGAAGTCCGTCTCGACGGCCTTGAGCGGGCTGGCGCTCAACTCGATAAGCGCCAGCAGGTGCTCGGTCAACTCGTCGCTGGCGAGGTAGTCCAGCGTGCTGTTGAAGTGCGGGGCGCGGTCGACGAGGCCCTGCCGGTGCGCCGCCCGCATATCGGACGTGAACCGGCGGGCGGAGAAGCCGCTGTAGACCTTGTAGGCCACCGCGAACAGTTTGACCGGGAGCGGTGCGCTGGGGCGGCCCCGGCGGCGCGGCTCCGGCTCCTGGTTCATGGCGCTGCACAGGTCTCGCAGCAACAGCAGGAAGCGGTCTTTCTCGTTCTGCTGCGCGAGGTTGTAGGCGGGCCAGTCCTGCGGGTACGTCGGGCGCGGGCTTGTGGTAGACTGTTCGGACATCATGGTGGAGCTCAACCCTCCATCTTGATCAGGGAGCGTCGGTGTTCGCAGCACCGGCGCTTCTGCTGTGTCCGTATCGTCGTCGAAAGCAGCTAGAAAGTCAAGTTGGAATGCCGACTTTACCGCCGACTTTGCTGCGAGTATCCACTGTTTGCGCCGACTGATGGCGCTGCCATTGCCCATACTGTACCCCCGTGGGGAGCTTCAGTCACCAATCACTACGCCATCAGTCTCCTCGGTCAATGTCCACATTCCCTTCTTGCCGTCATCGGCCTTGAACATGGCCCCCATGCTCAGGTAGGAGCTCAGGGTATTCAATGGCCTCTCGCCGCCGACATGCAACCCTTGGGCAGTCAGCCTCTCCAAGATCACCTTCCGGTGCAAAGGCCGCTCTTCTATCAGGATTGCTTCTATGGCAGTGGTGATCTGCTGAGTGAATGTGCCATTGCGAGGTATCGTCGACTTTGCCGTAGCGACCTTCTCCTCTTCGTATATCTCAATGACGCTGCGGATGGATTCAAGCCTGCGCTGCGTCTCTGTGAGTTGCTGGCCAAGCTGTGCTTCCTTGGTACGTAGGTCGCGGAGTAGCTCGGTTAGGTTCATGGCTTTCTCCCTTTGCGTCTGTCACATATGTGCCAAGAAAGTCCGAATCCTAGGCGCTTGACACAAGCCTACTAGTGGTTATTCTGTAGATGGAGCTGGCGAGAGTCGAACTCAGCACGGTAGAAGTTTGAAGCCTCACCGTCCCGCCTGGGCAGCCCCACTAGAAGGGCGACATCGCAATTGGCCCAGCAGGCGCTCCCAACGCCCGTTTGGATTTAAGGCCAGTCCCCTCGCAGGGGTGTCGCCCTTCACTTCAAAGTCTACCACAAGCGTCTGGACTCCTAGGTACTGTCTCAGTTTGACTAGTGGGACTGCTAAGGTGCCCGCCGCCTTGACACTCACCGCGCCAACGCTTACGCTTGCGCCACTCTTGCACGGAGTGGCTTAGCTAGAATGACGCCCGATTTCCGCAACCACGCATGGATGGCGTTCCTTGCCTCCTTGGGTGGTTCTCGGATGCCGGGCTACTTCGTGCAAGGGGTCTGCCTCATCCATGTTGCCCAAGGAGGCACCTCTTGGCTATCGACTTTATCGACGAGGTGCGCGCGCGCTCCGGTCGGTTCTCCGAACGCCTGAAGCATCCGCTGGTATCCGAAGAGGCGTCCAAGACGGCCTTCGTGCTGCCGTTCATCCAGATGCTCGGCTACGACATCTTCGACCCGTCGGAGGTGGTGCCGGAGTTCACCGCAGACGTCGGGACCAAGCGGCACGAGAAGGTCGACTACGCCATTATGCGCGACGGCCAGCCCGCCATCTTGGTAGAGTGCAAGCGCCACGGCGCACCGCTGCACGGCGAGGCGGCGACGCAACTCCTGCGCTATTTCACTGTCACGGACGCGCGCATCGCTATCCTGACGGACGGCGTGGCGTACCGCTTCTTCTCCGACCTAGAGGTGCCCAACGTCATGGACGTGCGGTCGTTCTTCGAGTTCGACATGCTCGACTTCACCGACCCGCAGGTGCGCGAACTCCAGCGCTTCACCCGCTCGGCGTTCGACCATGACGCGATCTCTACCGCGGCGCGGAATCTCATGTACACGAACGAGATCAAGCGCGTGCTGGCCGAGGAGCTGGCGGGCCCATCAGCCGAGTTCCTGAACTTCATCGTCCGACGGGTCCATACCCCCGGGGTGAAAATCACACCTGCTGCGCGCAAGGCGATCCGTGAGTTGGCGCAGCACGCCGCCGGCCAGTTCATGCACGACCAGGTCAACCAGCGCCTCAAGACCGCACTCGCGGCGAGCGATGACGAGCCCCCGGCTGCGCAGGTGTCGAAACCACAGCCAGAACGCCGACCGCACTCCGATCTGGAGCACGCGGCGCTCGAGGTTGTCCGGGCGATAGTCGACGACATGGTCGACCCGCAGAACATTCGCCTGACCGAGCCGCGCAAGCACTACACCAGTGTGGGGCTCTCGGCCGGCGACGGACAGTGGCTCGGCACGATCTGCCGGCTTGGATCGAATCGCTCAACCGTGCTCAGCGTCGCGGTCGACTATGTCGCGGAACAGCGGAAATGGCAGCCATATCGCCGCCTGGAGGACGTCAACGGGCTAACCGCCCATCGGGACGCGATCCGCGCCCGTATCGCGATGCTGATGCCGGACTAAGCCCCTTGACTTGGTCGGTATCCTGAGGAGGATAGGAGGTGTATTCGTGGGAAACAGAGTCGTATCCATGACGCTCGGTGGCGCGATCGGCAGCATCGTTGGCCTCGTCTTCGGTGCCGCCATCGCGTACGTCGTGTCGATAAACGCGCTCAGTGGTACATCGGACGCTGCACTGGCCTTTCTCCGGCACGAGCCCATGTCGGCTATCGCGGCCTTCGGGTTCGCCATCGGCATGGCCGGTGGCCTGCTCGCCGGCTGGAGTTGGCGCGACCCATCACTAGGCGAGCGCGCCGCCGGCTGATTGGACGCTGCCGCGCGTCCGCTCCGGGCGCGCGCCCAACTGGTGCGTGCCGTCTGACTTGGCCGCCTCCGTAGCGAACGCGCGCCTTGATGCGGATGGTATGGTGGGGGTTGGAGGTGAGCCAATGCCACGCGGACCCAACGGCGAGCTACGACCGGACGACGCTGGGAGACGCTGGGAGACGACTCTGTCGGACGCGGGCCGCTGGCTTCCTGCGGCATCCGGACGGGTAGACTCCGCCAGCCGAGGACGATTTTTCGTGCAGCTCAGGGAATTTCTGTGCAGCGGCTACTTATCGTGCAAAGCCCGTCGAGGGAGAGGGGGTTCTCAGCTCGGCGGATCGGTGGCCGGCTGGGTTCTGGCGGCCGTCGCGGTGGTCATGGCTGTGGGACTTGCGGCGTGCGGCGGGAGCGGGTCCGGTCCCGAGGCCGGGGGGCAGGGGGGCCAGCAGCCAGCCAGCCAGGAGTACCAGGGCGACTCCGAGGAGCTGGGCGAGCTGGTGAAGGCCGTAGGGGACTTCGACGCGGCGATCAAGCTGAACCCGGAGAACCCGACCCTGTACCTGCAGCGCGGCGCGACGCTGGCCGATCTTCTCGAGCTGAACAGGGCGGTCGAGGACTTTTCGCAGGCTATCCGGCTGGACCCGACGGACCCCAGGGGCTACATGATGAGGGCCGCCGCCTACGCTGAGTTCGGGCATCTCGGGCTCGCGGTCGACGACTATGCGGAGGCCATCGGTCTCGACTCCCAGAACGCGGCCGCGTTTCTCGGGCGCGCCGACACCTATCGGCGGCTGGGGGAATTCCCCGAGGACGATCCGCGCGCCGTGCAGTGCCGTCCGGGGCTCGCGTGCCAGAAGGCGCTGGAGGACTACTCGCGGGTGCTGACCATCGACCCGGGCAACGTGCAGGCCTACTTCGCGCGCGGCAAGGTGAACTTCAAGATGCTCCGGTTTCAGGCCGCCGTCTCGGACTTCTCCGACGCGATCGAGATCGACCCGGGGTTCGTGCAGGCCTACTTCGAGCGGGGCAACGCCTACCGCAACCTCGGCAGGGACGCGGCGTTCGGGTCGTATAAGGCTTCGGACAACGAGCCCGAGTTGGCCATTGAGGACTACGACGAGGCGATCCGGCTCGATCCCACGAACGCGCTGCTCTACACGACGCGGGGCGACACCTACGCGGAGCTTGCCCAGTTCGAGCGGGCGGTGCAGGACTACGACGAGGCGATCAGGCTCGACCCGGGCAACGCCGACGCCTACAGCATACGAAGCGAGGTGCTTCGGGAGCTGGGCCGTACCGACCAGGCGATGCAGGACATCCAGCGCGCACTGCAGCTCAACGAGGAGAGCTCGGAGGCGTATACGAGCAGGGGCGAGGCCTACACGACCCTGGGAGAACTCGACAAGGCGATAGCGGACTTCGACAAGGCGATTCGCCTCGACAACCAGAACGCCGTCGCGTACAACGGCCGGGGACTGGCGTACGCCGAGAAGGGCGATCTGCAAAAGGCCGTGCAGGACTTCGTGCTGGCCATCCGGTTCGATCCGTCCTACGTCGAGGCGTACGCGAATCGGGGGTTCATCCTCTACAGGCAGGGGGAGTACGCCAGGGCCTACCGCGACTTCGAGACCGCGGTCAATCTTCAGCCGCCCGTCACCCTCGACTCCCGCACCGAGGCGATCAGGCGAAGCCCGGACGACGCCTCCCTGTACAACCTGCGGGCGCTGGCGTACATGGACGAGCGCCGTCCCGCGCAGGCGCTCCAGGACCTGGACAAGGCCATCGAGCTCGATCCGACGGTGGCCGTCTTCTACAGCAACCGGGGAGCGGCCTACGCGTCGCTGAAGAAGTACCCCACGGCAATCGAGGACCTCACGCTCGCCATCGGGCTCGATCCCGGGCTGGCGGAGGCCTACCTGCGCCGCGGCGGCGCGTACGTCGGCCTGGGCCGCGAGCACGAGGAGGACGAGGACTCGACGGCCGCGGTCGTGAGCTACGGGCGGGCGATCGCGGACCTGGAGCGGGCGGCCGAGCTGTTTCCGAGCAACGCCGCCGCCTACGCGACGTGGGCCGAGGCGCTCGCCGTGCGGGGAGATGCCTACAGGAAGGCCGGCGACTTCGTGCGGGCGCTCGCCGACCTGAGCGAGGCGGTGCGCCTCAACCCCGAGTGGGTGGACGCCTACGTGAACCGGGCGCTGACGAACGCCGCGTTGGGCAGGGACGGCGACGCCCTCGCCGACTTGACGAAGGCGACCGAGCTCGGCTTCAACCGCTACCTGCTGATGGCCATGCTGGACGAGGTCCGTCGGGAGCGGTAGCGGGAAAGAGAATAGTGGGTAGTGGATAGCGGGATCGGGGATAGCGACTGGGAAGTTCCCGCGTGGGGAGACCTTTGTATAAGCGTCATTCCCGCGCACGGAGACCTTGTACAATCGTCATCCGCGCGCAGGCGGGAATCATCCAGGGGTGGGGTCCCCAGCACCACGTTTGCTTCCCGCAAGGGGAATTACCCAAAGGTCTTCGTGGGGCGAGGATGATGGGTTGATTCTCTCGTAAAAAGTCGTGGTTAAGGGTTGTAGGATTGAAGATAATAGGGCCTGGAGAAGGTGGAGGAGAGAAGACTCAGGAGCAGGAGTAGTCAGTCGATGTTTCGAACGAGAGAGCCCCAAGAGAGCCTATGGCAGTCGGAGTTTCTGATCACGCCGAGGAAGGCTAGGCTGATGCGGAGGAGTTGGGCGCAGGTGTTTCGGAAGGAGGCTCTGCCGCTGATAGACGAGGAGCGGTTCGCAGCGATGTACAGCGCGGACATGGGCAGGCCCAACCGCGCGGTGCAGACGGTGCTCGGGGTGCTGGTGCTCAAGGAGATGTTCGATCTGACGGACATCGAGGCCCTGGAGGAGTTGGAGTTCAACCTGCTGTGGCATCACGCGCTGGGGTTGGAGATGGAAGAGGCACACCTTGCGCAAAAGACGCTGCACAACTTTCGCGTGCGGTTGATGGAGCACGACGGGGGGCGGTTGGCGTTCTGCGAGACGACGGACCGGATGATCGAGGCTCTGGGTCTTCGTACAGGCAAGCAGCGCGTTGACTCTACGCACATCATGAGCAACATCGCGGTGTTGACGCGGTTGGGGCTGTTCTGCGAGACGATCCGGGTGTTTCTGCTGGCGGTGAGCCGTGAGCACCCTGGCTTGAGAGAAGGGATTGGGTATGGTCTGGCCCAGCGGTACCTGAAGGAGACCGGAGAAGCATCCCGATACGAGGACGCGCGTTCGGAAGAGGGGCGTCGCCGGCTGTTGGTGTGCGCGCGCGACGTGTACCGGCTGGTCGATCGGTTCCGCGGGACGGCGGTGGCGCAGATGGACGAGTACGGGCTGTTGGAGCGACTGTTGCGCGAGCAGTGCCACGTGGGTGGTCACAGGGACGGTCGTCCCGGAGCGGATGACGACGATGCGGCAGAGGGGAAGGTGCCGATAGCGCTGAGGGAGCCGAGGGAGGTGCGGTCGGACTCGCTGCAGACACCGCACGACCCGGCGGTGACCTACAGCGGACACAAGGGGAAGGGATACGAGGTGCAGGTGGCCGAGACGTGTGAGAGCGACAACGCCGTTCAGATGATCACGCACGTGGAGGTCACGCCATCGAGCGGCAGCGACTCTGTGGTGACGACGCGGGTGATCGACGAGTTGAGTGAACGGGGGATAGGTCCTTCGGAGCTGTGGGCGGACACGTCGTATGGTTCTGGCCGGAACGGATGGGAGGCGGAGCGCAGGGGTACGGAGCTGGTGAGCCCGGTCGGTGGCCGGTCGCACAAGGAACCCGACGGAGGTGGTGATGAGCCGGTCAGGCTGACGGCATCCGACTTCTACATCGACGCCATGGCAACTAGGAGTGCGGTGTGTCCCGCGGGACATGGGGCAGTGGCAGAGTACGAGGATGAGGATGCGCCTGAGCGGGTGGAGATACACTTCGCCCGGGCGGTGTGTGAGCCCTGCGCGCTGCGTGCCCGGTGCCCTGTGGGGTGGCGCAGTCGCCCTGAGCTTGGGGGAGAGTGGTCACGGGGTGGAGCCTACGTGTTGAGTGCGGACCTGGCGAGGATGAACATCGCACGGAGGCGTGCGGCAGAGTCAGACGGACAGTGGCGCAAACGGTACGGGCTGCGTGCGGGGATAGAGGGGACGAACTCGGAGATGAAACGGCGCCATGGTCTTGGCCGCTTACGGGTACGTGGCGGCGAGAGGGTACGGCTCGCCGTCTACCTCAAGGCCCTGGCATGCAACGTCAAGCGGATGGTCGGGGCACGACTGATCGAGATGGACGAGACGTTGGCCCGGCCGGCTGCCCTGGCCACTGTCCCCGCCGCTGCATGACCTTGCGGGTGACGCTGCCAACCCGGTAATCCCTTCCCGGACGGTGTTGGTCGCACCGCAACGACCTCATCGGCCACTACACAAGCCCCAACCGGAACATCCAACCCCTCCACACCTAACCGTCCTCACTCCCCAGTACCAACCCGAAAGCCCCTTGTTACGAGGGAATCATGGGTTGCGCAGATACCACGATGGCAGAGGGCTGAGGTGAGAGTGACGGAACACGAGCGCATCCACCCTCTTGCCATGCCACTGGTAGCAGTCGTTGCCCACGATGGTGGCGGTGGAGGCGTCGGCGAGGAAGGGCCAGGACCAGCCCTCGCGGGCGAGGGCTTCGTCTTGGGAGAGCGAGTGTGGCGCGGTGGGCCGGTCGCGGGTCGAGGTCTGCCGGATGGCTAGTTGCTGTCTGGGTGAGCGGCGCGGAGGGAGACTCTGCCGAGGTCTCTGGCCGGGTCGGACGACGCGTTGGGGTAGCAGGTGACGCCGGCGAACCAGTCGGGGAAGCGGCTGAGGACCCAGTCGGTGGCGGACTCCGTGGTGCGAGAGGGCGTCTCGGAGGCTGGAGTGTAGCCCAGGAACTGGACCATGTAGTCTGAGCTTGTGTACAGGGCCACGAGGTACTCCCCGTCGCATGTTTGGGGGTCGTTCCACTCGATGGTGATGTTGACGCGGGTGGCTGACCCCTGTGGGCGCGGGGCGAGCGTGACGGTGACCGGGGCCTGTGGCGCTGCTCGTGTGACGGTGATGGAGTAGGTCTTTGTGGTGACGGCGTCCTCGGCGGTGACGTCTTTGGTGATGACGTTTTCGCCGGCCGCGAGAGGGATCGTGCCGTCAGCGTCGGTGACACCGGCGAGCTTGACGACGTATGTTGCGCTGGCGTGGTTCGTCGTGGGGGTTACGGTGGTCTGCGTCGTTGTTGCTGGCACGCTTGCGGCGTAGGTGGTCGTGTCGGAGCTGAAGGCGAGGTCGATGCCGCTGAGGGCGAGGCCGCTCAGGGTGGCGTCGGCTGAGATGGGTCTGTGGATCCTGAGCATGAGCAGGTCGCCGTCGCTCCAGGGCTTGTCGGGGACGGTCCAGGTGAGCGCGGTGGTGCTGGCGTTGTCGGACGTGAGGCTGAGGGTGGTGGCGCCTGTGACGTCGATGAAGTCGATGGCGTAGTGGGCGAGTGAGGCGGTTGGGTTCAGCGTCATGGTGACGGCGCCGTCTTGCCACTTCAGGCTGGAGATGGTCGTGGTTGCGCCGTCGAGCGAGAAGGCGTTGGGCTCCAGCACGCCGTTGGCGCTGTCGGCCCCGACGGCGTCGCCTATGTCGACGGGGTCGAAGAACGCCTCGCGCAGGGAGCTCTCGGGAGCTGTCACGGTCAGGCGATAGTCGTTGCCTTCACGGGAATACGCTGAGGTCTTGGTACAGGCCGGTGGATTGGGTGCGTCTCGTATGAAGAAGAACTGGTACTCGCCAGCAGGCAGCGGTCTGGTCGTCTCGAAGCTCATGCTGAAGTAGATTTCCCAATAGTCGGCGTCCTGCTCGTCCCCTTGGTTGAAGTATGTTTCAAAGTCGTGCACTCGGTAGTCCACGATCGCCGGGTCCCTGCCCTCGAACACAGCTATCCACGGCAGCAGCAGCGATTCTTCCGTAATGGGGTCTGGGAGCTCGGCTAATCTGTCCGAGTGGAATTCTGGCTGTGTAGCTATGAGTGTCCCTGCGGGTTGCCCCGACTCGATGCTTGATTCGTACACATCAGGTAGCCAGCCCTGCTTGGTCATGAACCGGCCCCATCGCTCCACCTCGTAGTAGAGTTCGACGCATCGCCGGTGCTGAGCGGTCCCCTCGGCGCTGGCTTCCGCTTCCAGAGTGGTCACCAGACTTCGCATGTCAGCTAGGCTGATCGTCGGAGCGGTGCCGGCCGAAGATCGAGTTGACCGGGTACTCGCTCCCGCCTGCGGAACGTCCAGCAGGAACAGGATGTTGTCGTTCGATGCGCGCTGTCCACGAGCGGCGCTGCTTGGCTCTGAGGCAGCAGGGAGCCATAGCTTTCGCCTGTAACTGCGTAACGAGTAGCGGTCGTCGGGGTCGCTGTCAGCCCATATTGGCAAATCAAGATACCCCAGCCAGAGCCGGCCCGACGAGAACCCGTTTATGTCGTCTGTCTCCGCTGATAGGAGCAGTATTGCCTGCCGGCTATCCCAACGTGAGTCGTGGGCTGCCAGCAACTCTGGTGCTAGGTACTGAGCCTCGGCCTCAGAGTTGTACGTGAAGGACTCTGTCACTATTGCTGTGATCTTGTCTGGCCCGGTTCCTTTCAGGTACTCATGCACCTGGAACCGAAATTCCAAAACAGCCTTCCAGCCAGGCCAGTCGGGCTCGGTTGACGTGGCCGCGGTGGAAGTGGCGCTCAGAAGGCTGGCACGCACTATGGTGTCCGACGCCAGTATCAGCTCCTCCTTGGATACTGTGCCGAGGAATGGGTCGGTGCCCGATTGGCGTGGCGTTGGCGTGTAGGACTTGGTCGCCTTACTCGCCTCACTGTTCACATGCGTGCGTATGGGCGTGCCAGAGGGCGACATCTCTGTGACGCTCGTAATGACCGGCGCCTCTGGTGTCGACGCGGGGGCCGTCGCTCGCTGCGTGTTGTCCTCTGTGGGGCCGCAGGCGACGAGGGCGGCGGCCAAGCACAGAATCGGAAGCCACCTTCGCTTGTTCATACGGCTCTCCTCTACCAACCTTCGCCCGGTGTGTGGCTCTCATATATCTTGTGCAGCAGATTGCGGTCGCTGGACGTTATGTCAAAAGTGGGCAAGGCGCTGTTCATAATCCCATGGTAGTTCTCGTCCTTGAACCCGAGCACGTGCCCAAGCTCGTGGAGTATCACCGCGTTGAGGTAGAGGTATTTCTTGGTCTTCGTCGCATCGATATAGTTTCCATGCCACGCCTCCACCCTTGTCCACTGCCATGTTGTCGTTCTCCCCGTTGGACTCAGCTCAAAGTATATGGTGGTGGTGCCAATATGGTCCTCGATGCTGGAGTATACGGCCACGCAAGCAACTCCGGTGACGTTGCATTCCGAAGCGCTCGCCTCTAGGGGTACAAGTCCGGCCGAATTGGTCGTGCACGCGGACTCCTCGCACATGCTGACGAAGGGGCGCGCATTCCACTTCGACGCCTCTCCCGCAGTCTCCAGCCTCAGCCAACTGTCCAGTGTTTCGACTCCGAGTGAGCCGAGACTATAGGCGACCGTGTGGTCGTGTTGATGGCCGGACGAGCTAGGCGCGCTGTCCTGTATCAGGGTGAACACCGCTGAGGTGCGCTTCAGATCATTGCTGGTGATTCCGGTGACCCTGAACTGGGTCAATACGCCACTGCTATGTGTCAGGCCGCGCACGTGCGCAGTCCTCGCTCGGTGGTCGATGATGGCTCGTTCATTACCCGCTTTGGGTTTACCATTACGGACCTCGGGGATCTTGGCCCAGTTGCCGCTGCCTACACTTGCCTCTATCTCGAAGCGGACGTAGTCGCCCGGTGCTGTCCACGTGATATAGAGCCATCGGTAAGCCCTCTGCGAGGGAGAGCCGCTGGTGGGAAGTTCAGGTGTCGGCCTTGGGTCTGGCCCTGGCGGCTCAGGGTCAGCCCCGCTGGGCGTGGGCGTAGGAGTGGGTGTAGGTGTGGGCGTGGGTGTGGGCGTGGCGGTAGCCGTCGGCGTGGCCGTGCGTGTGGCTGTGCGTGTGGCCGTGGCGGTAGCCGTCGGGGTGGCCGTGCGTGTGGCCGTGCGTGTGGCTGTGCGTGTGGCTGTGCGTGTGGCCGTGGCGGTAGCCGTCGGGGTGGCCGTGTGTGTGGCGGTGGCGGTGGCTGTGGCCGTGTGTGTGGCGGTGGCGGTGGCTGTGGCCGTGTGTGTGGCTGTGGCGGTGGCCGTCGGGGTGGCCGTGCGTGTGGCCGTGGCGGTAGCTGTCGGCGTGGCTGTGCGTGTGGCCGTGGCTGTGGGCGTGGGCGTCACCGTAGCGTCCGGGTCACAATCGAGATCAAACGGATTGCAGTGCGTGTGTCGAGGCGGGCCAGAATGCCCGCTGGCCGTGACGAAGACCGCAAAGGAGGCGATAAGGACGAGGATACCGATGAGTAGCCGGTCGCCTACCCTTTCCGACATGGTGTGGCCTCAGTTAGTCCCTGTGTGCTTCAGTCCCGAAAGTCGACGCGATGCCGATGCGGTCGCCGAGGCCCAGCTTCGTCATTGTGGCCTCCCTTGCCCTGAACAGTGGCGGCCTGTTTCAAGAGCCCGGCAGCGGTATGAACAAGAATGGTCGCCGTACAGCCATCGACAAAGCCAGCGGACTGATTCGGGCCCTGCGGAGTCAAGATTAGCACATAATGGACGACTTGGGTGAGGGAAGCAACATGGCTGGCAATGGAACGCGAATAGTGTATGGGCGACTTGCCTGGATTGACGAAACCGTTATGGGGCGGTCTGCGGTAGACGCGGCAATTGGCAGCGGGGAACGTCGGGCGCCAGCGGGGGAATAGTGAGATAGCGGATAGCGGGAGTGACGGACACGAGCGCCTCGATCCACTTGTCGGGATTTCAATGTAACTGTTCAGACTCGGGGTCCCACACAATCCGTTCACGCTGAGTAGCGCCGGTGCCTTGACCGGCGCGTATCGAAGGGCGCACGCAATCTTGACGTCAATGCTGGTGTCGGCCCCACCCAAGGACTGAGTCGTGCGGGCCCTTCGATACACCCCGACGAAGCGTCGGGGCACTCAGGGCGAACGGGTCATCAGGCGACAGCCCCACCCCTGGGAGCGCCCGGCGGCCTCGACGCACTCTCGTGACCGTTCGCCTCAACAACCCTGAACAGTTGCACGTTATACCAATTTACTGTGATGAGGCCGTATTGGGGTAATGCTTCCTATGGTCGATCGGGGAAGGCGGGTTTCAAACCCGCCACTACGGTTTGGCAATTCACGGCGTCCTCAAAACGAATTGGTATTAGTAGCAGTCTTTGCCGACTATGGTTGCTGTTGATGCGTCGGAGGGGAAGGGCCAGGACCAGCCCTCGCGGGCGAAGGCTTCGTCCTGGGCGAGGGAGTAGGGCGCGGTGAGGCGGTCGTGCATTGCGAGCGCGATCGACTCCATGAGCTCGTGGGTGAGCTCGTCGTCGAGGCGCCGGTAGATGGAGGCGCAGGCGGGGTCGGCGGAGAGGTCATGCAGCTCGTCGGGGTCGTTGTCGAGGTCGAAGAGGAGGGCGCGTCCGGAGGGGGTGCGGGACGACGTCATGCACGTGTCGTGCTCCATAGGGTCGAGCGTGCTGGCGTATTTCGCGAGCTTCCAGCGGCCGTCGAAGGCCATCCATCCCTTGGTGAGCATTCCGAAGATGCGTTGGCGGGGCGGCAGGTCGGTCAGGCCGAGGCCGGGCAGCGGCTGCGCGTCCATGTAGTCGGGCAGGTCCTGGTCGGCGAGCCGCAGCATCGTGGCCGTGACGTCGCGGAGCTCGACCAGGTCGTCGACCGTCGTGGCCGCGGCCCCGCCGGGCGGGCGCACGAGCAGGGGGATGTGGGTCGCGGCCTCGTAGAAGGTGGCCTTGCCGTCGAGTCCGTGGTCGCCGAGATGGTCGCCGTGGTCGGTGGCGAAGACGATGGCGGTGTCGTCGAGCAGGCCGTGGTCGCGCAGCGTTTCCACGATGTCGCCGACCTCGTGGTCGATCTGCTTGACGAGCCCGGCGTAGTGTGCGCGGGCGTTCTTCTTCCGGTCGTCGGACCAGTCTGAGAGGTCCATGCCCATCGTCTGCCTCTTGGTGACGTGCTCGGCGACGAGGCCGGCCGGGTCGCCGGCCGCGGGGATGGGGTCGGGCATGTCGTCGGCGTCGAACCTGTGCGGGAAGTCGGTGGCGGGGTCGTAGGGGTCGTGGGGGCCGGGGAAGCCGACCATGAGGGCGAACGGCCCGTCGGCGCCGTGGCGCTCGATGAATCGGCGCGCCTCGCGGCCGGTGAAGCGGTCCCAGGAGTGCTCCCAGGGCACGTCGGTGACGGCCGGGCCTCTATTCGCGACGTAGTCGCCGTACTCGTCCCACGGCAGCTTGCGGAGCCCGCGGTCCCGCAGGTAGTGGTAGTAGTCGTCGCGGACGTACGCCCAGAGCTTGTCCTCGCAGACGACGCGGTACTGGAAGCCGTGCCGGGCGTCCCACGGGTAGAAGTGCATCTTGCCG
Organism: Dehalococcoidia bacterium; assembly: GCA_965220785.1. Classification (GTDB taxonomy): domain Bacteria; phylum Chloroflexota; class Dehalococcoidia; order Lucifugimonadales; family CAZENU01; genus CAZENU01. The sequence goes on along the minus strand of CBDCQW010000003.1, from coordinate 3,091,553 downwards.
ACGGCGGCGGTGTAGTAGCCCGCCTCGGCGAGCAGCTGGGGCCAGGTGCGGATTCCGGCGTCGTTGTAGTCGGGCCTGAGGGCGTGCAGGTTGTCGGTGACGCCGTTCCTGACGGCGTTCATGCCGGTGAGCAGGGCCGTCCTGGCGGGCACGCATATGGGCGAGGCGGAGTAGGCGTTGTCGTAGCGGACGCCGTTGTCGGCGATCCGGTCGATGTTCGGGGTGTCTATGAAGTTGGCGCCGTAGCAGCCCAGGAAGTCGCGGCGAAGCTGGTCGGGGAAGAGGAAGACGATGTTGGGCGGTCTGCTCATTGTCGGTCGCTCGGGGCAGCCGGCGCGCGGGGGGTCAGACGCTGGGCTGCGGGTGCTTGGGCTCGAAGAGCAGGATGTCGACGCCTCCGGGCATCTCCATCGTGATGATGCGTCCCCACGGCTCCTCCTCGATCGGCGACTTGAAGACGACGCCCCTGCTCCGGAGCTCCGCGACCGTCGCTTCGATGTCGTCGCACCAGAACGAGATCTCGTGCCGTCGATCGTCGGCGGGGTGGACAGCGGCCTCGGCCATCGGTATCCCGAAGATCAGCCATCCGCCGCCGCCGTCGACGAAGGGCAGGCCGAGCTTGTCCTTGAGGAAGTCGCGTGCCGCCTCCGCCTCGGGCGTGAAGAACAGGCCGTGCATGCCTTTTATCATGTCTCGCCTCCGTGTGTCCGGCGGTTCAGGCGGTCAGTGCTCGGTGATCATGCCGCCATCGATATTGATCGACTGGCCGGTGATCCACGCCGCGGCCTCGGTGCAGAGATGAGCGATCAGTCCGGCGACCTCCTCCGGCTCGCCGTGGCGCCCCAGGGCGCTGGTGGCGGCCATCTCGCTCCACCTGCTCCCCCGGCCTATCGGGTCGAGCCTGGACGTGTTGACGAGGCCCGGGCAGACGGCGTTGACGTTGATTCCGTGGGGGCCAAGCTCCTTCGCCAGCGACTGGGTCATGCCGACGATGGCGAAGTTGGCCGCGTTGTAGGCGAGCGTGTTCGGGCTGCCGCGCTTGCCGGCGGCGGACGAGATGTTGACGATTTTTCCGCCCTCGCCCTGCTCGATCATCACCTTCGCCGCCGCCCTGGCGTTGAGGAAGGTGGCGAACACCTTGACGTCGATCACCTTCTTGAAGATGTCGCTGTCGACGTCGAGGAGCGGCACGCGGTCTGGTCCGTACGGGAAGGCGGCGTTGTTGACCAGGATGTCGATCCTGCCGAGCTCGGCGACGGCGGCGTCGGCCATCCGGATGACCTGGGCCTCGTCGCAGGCGTCGGACACCACTGCGAGAGCGCGGCGTCCCTCGGCCCGGACCTGCTCGGCGGTGCTCTCGACGTCGCGCCAGCCGGCCTGCTTCTCGTCGTCCGGGAAGGTGTCGGGTTCGCGGCCGGTCCCCGTGACGACGACATCCGCGCCGAGGCGCGCAAGGGCGACGGCGGTCGCGCGCCCGATGCTGCGCAGGCGGCCCGCGCCGGTGACGATAGCGACCTTGCCGTCGAGCTCTCCCATCGCCCCTCCAGGCCGTGTCCCGGGCAGCTACGCTCCGGGACGGGCAGTGTAGTGTGCGTCCGAGATAGTGTCAACGAGATGTACGCGCCCCAGATTCCCCACCTGATTGGGCCGGGGGGCGTAACGGACTGCTTCCGGTGTCATCGTGGCGTACCCAGTCGGGGATGGATTCTCGCCCCCGCCTACGCGAAGGGCAGGCTCTGCGCTGGAATGACGGAGGTGGGGCGTTTGCGGCGATTCTCATGGTAGCGACGGAGGTGGGGGATGTGGGGCTCTCTCACCGAGTGCGGCCTCGGTTCGACGAAAGTGCGCCATTTTGTGCCATTCTGTGCCATCCCTATCTGTGCGGTGGCACACCTGGCCGAGAAGTGGCACACCGGGTGTGCCACTCGTCCTATCTGAGGCGGGACACCGCGTGACAGGATGGCACGCCGGTGTCCAGCCTCGTCCGGGACATGGGCGCGTGAGGGGACTCGAACCATCTGCAGGCGAGTGCTTGTCACAAGCACAGATTAGCACGGATGTACTGCTAAGGGCAAGGGCTCGCCCGTAACTGTTCAGACTCGAGGAGATGGACTCGGCGGGGGACTTTCACCAACGATGAAATGAGGCTGCACCGGAAGGCGGGTTGCAAACCCGCCGCTACGCCAGGTCGGCCAAACCCCTACGCCAGGTCGGCCAAACCCCTACGCCAGGTCGGCCAAGGGTTATTCTCAGAGAAACTCTGAACAGTTACCCAGGACCTACCACCTGATACGGAAGGCCGGCGTTATGGACTGCTTGCGGGGTGAAGATGGCCCACCATGCTGGGGATAGATTTCCGCCCCCGCCTACGCGAGGGCAGGCTCTTCACGAGAATGACGGAGGCGGGCAGGGCAATCGCATCTCATTTGGCATTAGCTATGGACAGGCGCTCTGCATACCGGACTCTGATCGGTTTGGAGTGCCTTCGCGTTGGGATTGAGCTTTGGACCCGGCGCATGAGATTTAGATGCGATTGCCCTGGGGTGTGGAGGTCTCGGCGCGCCCGCGGTTGATATACTTGGCGTCTGGTGGCAAACTGCGCATGACGAAGACGCGTGGTAGCGAGGTGATTCGGTGAGTGAGGACGACCGACTGAGAGCGGAGAACGAGGCGCTGCGGGCTCGTCTTTCCGGACTGACCGAGGCCATCCTCCGCATCAGCGAAGATCTGGACCTCGACGTCGTCCTGCGGGGGATCGTGGACAGCGCCCGGTCGCTGACGGATGCTCGGTACGGCGCGATCACCACATTGGACGAGTCGGGAGAGCTGCAGGACCTGCTGATCTCCGGCATGACTCCCGAAGAGAAGCAGGCGCTCCTGGAGCTGCCGCAGGGATGGGCCCTCTTCAGATACCTGACAGGGTCCGAAGAGACGTTGAGAACCGGTGACCTCGCCGTCCACACCAAGTCGGTAGGCTTCCCCCAGGGCTACCTGCCGGTCCGTACGTTTGTCGGAACGCGGATTCGTGACGGGGACAAGCACATCGGCAACATCTACATTGGCGAAAGGGAGTCCGGTCTGGACTTTACGAGTGAAGACGAGGAGACGCTCGAGATGTTCGCGGCCCAGGCGGCGATGGCGATTACGAACGCCCGCCGATACGGGGACGAGCAGCGGGCCAAGGCCGACCTGGAAGCTCTCGTCAACACCTCGCCGGTGGGAGTCCTGGTATTCGACGCGAAGAGCGGGTTGGTCGTGAAATTCAACCAGGAAGCACGCCGCATCCTCGGCGACATCTGCGGAGAGGACTGCCCTTGCGAAGAGGTCCTGAAGTCGACCACCTTTCGACGGATGGATGGGTTGGAGATTCCCCGCGACGAGCTTCCGCCTCAACGGGCCATTGCCGGCGGCGAGCTGGTGCGCGCCGAAGAGATAGTCATCCACCGCCCGGACGGGGAGGCGGTGACCACTCTGATCAACGCCACCCCGATCTACTCTGAAGACGGCGAGACAGTCTCCGTCGTCGCCACGATCCAGGACATCACGCCCCTGGAAGAGCTGGAACGTCTGCGCGCGGAGTTCCTGGGCATGGTGAGCCACGAGCTGCGCGCGCCGTTGACGTCGATCAAGGGCTCGGCGGCCACCGTGCGTGCCGCCTCGTTCCCGCTGGACCCCGCGGAGATGCGCCAGTTCTTCCGCATGATCGAAGAGCAGGCCGACCATATGCGCGACCTGATCAACAACCTGCTCGACCTTACGCGCATCGAAGCGGGGACACTGTCCGTCGCTCCCGAGCCGACCGACGTTTCGGCCGTGATCGACCAGGCGAAGAACGCTTTTCTGAGCGGCGGGTACAGTAATAGCATCGAAGTCGCCCTGATATCGAACCTGCCGCGAATCGGAGCGGACAAGCAGCGGCTCGTGCAGGTGCTGTACAACCTCTTCTCGAATGCATCCGAATACTCGCGCGAGTGGTCCGCCATCAGGGTCAGCGCATCGTTGGAGGACTTGTCCGTCGTGATCGCCGTAACCGACGAGGGCATGGGTATAGCCCCCGAGCACCTGCCTCACCTGTTCACGAAGTTCTCTCGGCGCGAAGCGGCCGAGGGAGATCGACGGATCGGAGGATGCGGGCTGGGCCTGGCGATCTGCAAGGGGATAGTGGAGGCGCACGGAGGCCGCATATGGGCCGAGAGCATCGGCGAGGGTCGCGGCACGCGGTTCACCTTTACGGTCCCGACGGTGGACGAGGCTGCGAACAGGGCGGCAGCCTCCCTCGCGCCGGCGTCAACCGATTCGGGGCCCGCGCCCGCGAATCGGGAGCGCATTCTCGCACTGGACGACGACCCGCAGATACTGCGCTACGTTCGGAGCGTGCTCTCGGAAGCCGGCTACACCCCCATCGTGACCGGCGACCCCAGCGAGCTGGAACACCTTCTGGAGGCGGGGGAGCCCCAGCTAGTGCTGTTGAACCTGGTGTTGCCCGGCACCGACGGGTTCGAGCTGATGAAGAGCATCCCCAACGTTTCAGAGGTTCCGGTCATCTTCATATCCGGACGCGGCGAGGACCAGTACGTCGCCCGGGCCTTCGAGATGGGGGCTGCCGACTACATACTCAAGCCCTTCTCACCCACCGAGCTTGTGGCCAGGATCAAGGCGGCGCTGCGCAAGCGGGCGGCCGCCCGGCACGCGGAGCCGTACCTGGTGGGAGACCTGGCCATCGACCACGTCGAACGCAGTGTCACGGTGGCCGGCCGTCCGGCTGACCTCACCCCGACGGAGTACAAGTTGCTCTACGAGCTTTCCAGGAACGCCGGACGCGTCTTCACGCACGACGAGCTGCTGCAACTGGTCTGGGGCGAGGAGCACCCGGGCAGCTATCATCTTCTTCGGTCCTTCGTGAAGAGCCTTCGCCAGAAGCTGGGCGACGACGCGAGGAGCCCTTCGTACATCTTCACGGAGCCGGGCGCCGGCTACCGGCTGACAAGGTCATAGTCGCGGGGCTTGCCCACGGGCCGAGACCGCACGGAGCAGGAGCGATGACTGCGATGATAGAACCGGACCGCCACAAGCAGCTCTTCCTCGACGACGGGGCGATCGAGAGCATGTCCGGGGTCGAGCGCGTGCTGCACCGGCCGAAGAAGCACGGGATTGCCCAGGCGCCGGACCGCTCTCGGGGCCAGACGTCCGTGCAGACTCGCAGCGCGCCTCAGTGGAACCCGGAAACCGGGCTATGGGAGTGGTGGTACTGGGCGTTGTCCAAGGGGAGGTTGTACGGCAGGGAGACGAGGGTCAACCACATCTCCGTGTCGCCCGACGGCGTCGACTGGGAGCCGCTGGAGTGCGGTCTCTACGAGTGGCAGGGCTCCAGGGCGAATAGCGTCGCCTGGGACCCGCGGGCCCGCACCCTCTACCACATCGTGCGGGACGAGCGCGACCCGGACCCGAGCCGCCGCTACAAGGCGTTGTTCGATACGAGCGAGCGGTACCTCGGCACGTCTCCCGACGGGTTCGACTGGACGATGTCGGACGCACCTCCGATTCCCAGCGACGACGAGTCGCACTTCTTCTACGATCCGTACACGGAGCAGTTCGTCGCGATGGTCAAGCACAGTACCGAGTGGGGGCGCTCGGTATGGCTCTCGACGAGCAAGGACTTCCGGAGCTTCTCCGACGCCGAGCTCGTATTCCACACGGACGCGAGGGACCGTGACATCGCCCAGGAGCGGGTGCGGCGGGTGATCGACGACCCGGACTATCTGTCGCTGCCGCTGCTGGACGACTTCCAGCACATGGCGCAGGCGTACCAGATGGCGGTGATGCCGTACGAGGGCATCTATGTGGGGTTCCCCCTGATCCTGAACCCTTCGTCCCTGATTCCGCCTCCCTGGGGCAACTACACGGCGCTGAACCAGATCGAGCTCACGGTGTCCAGGGACCTGCGGAACTGGGAGCGCGTGGCGGACCGGGAGGTCTTCATAGGCGTGGAGCCGTGGAACGGTACGAACTACGCGACGACCCAGGTGGGAATGGCGGGACGGCCGATCGTCAGAGGCGACGAGATCTGGGTCTACCACGGCGCGAACCGTTTTCGCGGCCCGATGGAGGTCTACCCGGAGGAGTACCAACGCTATTCCGACGATGTGGGCGCGATGTATCTCGCCAAGCTGCGCCTGGACGGCTTCGTGTCCCTGGACGCGGGCGAGCACGGCACGATGGTGTCCCGGCCGTTCGACCCGATGGGCGGCGAGCTGCACGTAAACGCGGACGCAGCCGGCGGCGAGCTGCGGGCCGAGCTGTTGGACGCGGAGACGTTCGCGCCTCTGCCGGGGCTAAGCGAGTCCGAGTGCGAGGTGCTGAACGGCGACCATATCGACGGCCGGCTGTCCTGGGGCGAGGGCCGGCTGCCGGCGGTGGACCGGCCTGTGCGGGCGCGGTTCCGGCTGCGGGACGCGAGCCTGTACGCGTTCTGGGTCAGCGCGGACGGGCACGTATAGCGTCGTGGGAGCCCGACTCGTCGCCGGCGGTGTACGATCCCCTATCGAGGTGGTGACGCATGATTGAAGCAGCGGATACGGCGTGGGTTCTCAGCAGCGCGGCCCTCGTCTTGCTGATGATCCCCGGACTGGCGTTCTTCTACGGCGGCCTCGTTCGCAAGAAGAATGTCGCCGGGACGCTGATGCAAGTCATCGTGACGATGGGGGTGGTCGGCGTCGTGTGGGTGCTCTGGGGGTACAGCCTGGCGTTCGGCCCGTCGATCGGCGGCTTCGTCGGCAACCTCGAGTGGTTCGCCCTGTCGGGTGTCAGCGCGACGGAGGCGGGGCCGTACTCGGATACGATTCCTCACCAGGCGTTCATGATCTTCCAGGGTATGTTCGCCATGATCACGCCCGCGGTGGTCATAGGCGGATTCGCCGAGCGTATGAGATTCTCCTCCTTCCTGGTGTTCGTAGTCATATGGCTTACCGTGGTCTACGCTCCCCTCGCTCACTGGGTGTGGGCCGTCGATGGCTGGATCGGCTCGCTGGGAGCCCTGGACTTTGCCGGAGGCACGGTGGTCCACATCAAGTCGGGCGTGGCCGCGCTGGTCGCGGCGGTGATCATAGGCAAACGCCTCGGCTACGGCGAGGAGGAGATGATCCCGCATCACGTACCGATGGTGGTCCTCGGCGCCGGGCTGCTTTGGTTCGGCTGGTTCGGGTTCAACGCGGGAAGCGCCCTGGCCCCCAACGGAGACGCCGTGAACGCGTTCGTCGTCACCAACACGGCGGCGGCGGCCGCCGTCATATCCTGGACGGGGATGTCATGGCTCTTCGACAAGAAGCCCAGCGTGATCGGCGCGGCGTCGGGTGCCGTCGCGGGCCTCGTGGCGATAACACCGGCCGCCGGATTCGTCGGCCCCATGCCCGCGGTCGTCATCGGCCTGGTGGCGGGCATCGCCTGCTACTGGGCGGTGGAGCTGCTCGGCAAGCTCCGGATCGACGACTCCCTGGCGGTACTGGGAGTTCACGGCATCGGCGGTACGTGGGGAGCCATCGCGACGGGGCTCTTCGTGGGCGTGGGCTACGGGGCCCTGGCTGAAGGCGTCACTCGCGGCGAGCAGATACTCTACCAGCTCGTAAGCATCGGCGCGGCGTGGGGCTGGTCGTTCGTAGCCACAGGCGTGATCCTGCTGGCGATCAAGTATACGATGGGCCTCCGACTGCCGGACCGCGACGAGGAGCTCGGCCTCGACGTATCCCAGCACGACGAGATCGCATACACGTTCGACGACAACTAGGCAGCCGTACGGCCCGGGCACGCGGCGCACGAGGAATCTTCTGGGAAAGGTGGCGCAAATGAGCGAGAAACAGTGGTACAAGGGCAACATCCATACGCACACGACCGAGTCGGATGGTGACGAAGACCCGCACAAGGTCACGAGCTGGTACCGGAGGCACGGCTACGACTTTCTGGTGCTGAGCGACCACAACCACCTGACGCTGCTGGACTACGGCTCCGGGCGGCGCCGCTTCCGCAAGCCGCTGATGGTGCCCGGCGAGGAGGTCAGCGTCCGGATTCGCGGAGGCGACACGCCGATCCACATCAACGGCGTCGGGATTTCGCGGGTGGTCGAGCCTATCGACGCCGGAGACGCGGTGGCGACGCTGCAGGCCAACGTGGACGCGATAGTCGCGGCCGGCGGCATAGCGTCCATCAACCATCCGAACTTCGGGTGGGCGTTCGATCACCGGGAGCTAAGCCTCGTGGAGGGGGCGAGCCTGCTGGAGGTGTTCAACGGGCATCCGGGCGTCAACGTGTTCGGCGCGCCGGGCAAGCCGAGCTACGAGGAGATCTGGGACGGCGTTCTCGGCGCGGGCCGGGTTATCTTCGGAGTCGCCACCGACGACTCGCACAACTACCACGACTTCTCCCCGTCGCGGTCGAATCCGGGACGCGGCTGGGTGATGGTCCACGCCGACGAGCTGACACAGGACGCGATCGTCGACGGCCTCGCGGCGGGCAGATTCTACGCCTCGACCGGCGTTACGCTCACGCGGCTGGAGTGCTCTGCCGACGGGATCGCGCTGGAGATCGAAGAGGAGCGCGACTTCATATATACGACCCGGTTCACCGGCAAGGACGGCGAGGTGCTGTCCGAGAGCACGGGCCCCGCCGCCGAGTACGAGGCCAACGGGGACGAAGAGTACGTCCGCGCCACGGTCGTCTCGTCGTCCGGGCCGCGCGCGTGGACGCAGCCGGTCTTTCCGGTCGGCGGCTAGCCGGCGTCCTCGACCCGGTCGGCGAGCCAAGCCAGGAGCCGCTCGACGCCGGTGACGCCCGGGAGCGTGTAGTCCGCGGCGCGCAGTACGGCCTCCGGCGTGTCGTCGTGAAGGACGGCGATGGCCGCGCCGCGCAGTCCGCCCGCCTGTCTGAGCTCCCGCACGGCCGCCATCCCGGCCGCGTCCGTCGTGTCGTCGCCGATGAACAGCACCGCGTTCAGGCGCCTCTCGCGCACCAGCTTCCTGACGGCGTGCCCCTTGTCCAGCCCCAGCGGCGCGACGAGCTCCAGCACCATCTTGCCCCAGAACGACTCGAGGCGGTCGGCGTCCGGCGCGTCGGGCAGGGCGGCCTCGAGGCGCCGTGCTACGTCCTCAGGGTCGTGCGTGAGCCGGAAGTGAACGGAGGCGGCGAGCGGCTTGCCCTGCCACACGATGGCCGGGTCGTCTACCCGCGAGCTGAGGTACTCCAGCACGCCGAAGATCGTCTCCCGGTAGTCGGCGGCGCCGGGCTCGACGCGCGGGCCGCGGGCGTCCAGGAACTCGGCGCCGTGGCTGCCGACGAAGGTGGCGCCGGGCAGGTCGACCCTGGCCGTGAGGTTGGCGAGCTCCCGGCCGGAGATCACGCAGACCATCTCTATCGCTCGGACCATGCGTTGCAGCGAATCGAGGGCGGCCGGCGATATGACGGCCTCGTCCGGCGTCGGCGCGATAGGTGCGAGTGTGCCGTCGAAGTCGACCATCAGGCCCAGGCGTGGGACGTCTACGACGTGCGCGAGGTCGTCGATGCGGTCGAGGGCGGCCGGCAGGTCTGTCACGTCAGCTGGGGCCCGCCGCCGCGCGACGACTGTGCGACGACAGGAGCGATGCGTGCGGCGGAACGTGGTGCGCGTCCCTCGATACGCGGGGTGAACGGGTTGTGCGGGCCGGAGCTCTCAATGGTTGGGAGGCCCGCGGTGGCGGTATGCGACTTGCGTCGCCCTCCGCCTTCCCAATTCGCATGGCATCCACGCCACTATCGGTGCGGAGCCAGGGAGGCTGCCAGTCCGGCCAGAGCTGAGCCGGCCAGGCCGAGCGCCATATCGCCCAACGTGTCGGCGTAGGCCGTGTCGAGCTCGGACGAAGCACGAATGAAGGCGAAGTACTCGCCAATCTCCCACAGGATAGCGGCGACCGCGCCGAATCCCACCACGAACGCCATCGTCTGCCAACGCCCGACACGGTTTCGCCAGGCCAGGGCGCCAACGGCCCCGGAGAGCAGGGTCCAGTTGACGAAGTGGTTTGCGTCGTCCCACCACACAATGGTGTCGTAGAGGTCCAGGGCGTTGCCCGCGGTATCGACGAGGAAGGGCAGGGTCAGCAGAAGGTCGGTGGCGTAAGGGTAGGCCGGCCTTCGTCCAAGTATTGCCCAGGCGACGGGCACCGCCAGGGCGGCAATCGGGTACGTGGCCAGCCGCCAGCTGTAGCCTTTGCCTTCGAATTGCTGCAGTCCGGAGAACGCCCCGACCACCAGCAGGCCAACCAATACGACCTTCAGGGCAAGATTGACCCAGAATACCGGCGGTTGTTGCCGCAGGTACGAGATCAGCGTGAATCCCGTCATTGGTTCTCCCATTTGGCCGGGTTCGTTGGCCAGCCACGCACCGCGGCCACAGGTTCGCCCACGCACGAGTTGGCCGAACGGGACTGAATTGCGAACTCTCCTCCGGCAGGTCCAACCGTAAGGATAGCCGACGCCAGACTGACCCGACGAGCCCCCTGCCGGTCAGGGGCGGAGGCTCGTTCCGCGATTATGGAGTGCGTCACACGACCCCTGGAGCCCTTGCTCTTCGGTACCGAGTGCTCGGTATTGTAGGCCACGGCGTCGTGCAGCAACTCGGGTAGGGCCTAAGTAGACGGTAAAATGGCGACGGAAAGGAGGGACTGATGTCTGAGGAGTATCGAAAGTTCGATGCAGCGGACTACATAAGGACCGAAGAGGATGCTCGAGGGCTTCTCAGCGCGGCTACGGATGAGGACCGCGGGGACGGGGTCGTGATTCGCGCTGCCCTGAAGCATATCGCTCGGACACGAAATATGAGTGCCCTCGCTCGCGACACCGGGCTAAACCCGGGCAACCTCTACGAGGCGCTGTCTGAAGACGGCAACCCCATCCTTACAACGCTGCTGAGGGTCACCCGTGCCCTGGGGTTGAGGCTTCGTCTTGAGCCGGTCGAGATTCCCGTAGAGGCCGGGCGACCGTCCAAGCGCGGGAATCTCCCGGCAGAGTCGACTTGACCTAGCCTCGGCCTCGTTATCGCACGGTTAGAGTGACGTGTGCCGCTCACCAACGTGCCGATGTGCGATGGGTTCGGTGGCCACGGCAAATCGAAGTGCGTCGTCGCGCTGAAAGGAGACTGCAAGCGTTGATTCACGAATACGGGAAGCCTCCAATCGGGATGTACTTGGGTGATCAACCGTTGCTTTCCGTTGCCGATTCCTGTTGGGAGGATTCTTGGAAGCCATCGGAGCCCGAAGCAAATGCCATACTCTGGCGGTACATGAGTTTCGCAAAGTTTTGCTCCCTGCTGGATCGAAAGGCGCTGTTCTTCTCCTTAATAGGAGACATGGAGGACAGGTACGAAGGGTTCATCTACCCGCCGAAACCCCGCGAGCACGGAGATTCCCTGCAACAGGCGGAACATATCGGTCACGGCGTGTTGCGCGAGATCGCGCGGACCGCCTTGATAAGCTGCTGGACGGAATCCGGCCATGAGTCCAGCCTCATGTGGAAGGCCTATGCCGGAGCAGAAGGAGTAGTCGTACGTACCAGCTTCCAGAACTTGCAGGAGTCAATCCGCTCGGTTGCAGAACTGCCAGTTACATTCGGGCAAATCGAGTATGTTGACTACCGCAGAAATGAAGTGCCAAGGTTCGGTTGGGCACCGCTCTTACATAAGCGAATTGAGTACCGCGAAGAAGGCGAAGTGCGCGCTATTCTACCTGGGCCGCCTTGGGAAGTATCCAATCAGCAGGGCGTGCCAGAAACCCATATTCCCCTCGATTCGGATGTCGCCGAACAGCGAGGCCGATACATACCTGTAGACCTCGAAATTCTAGTGCAGGAGATTGTGCTGCCACCCCATGCCGCCCCATGGTTTGCCCAGGTTGTGAAGTCGGTCATGGACGATTCGCCGGTCAGGTCGCGTGTAACACGATCATCCATTGAGTCGTCGCCCACATGAGTCGAACCGATGAACTACCGGATGACACCACAGGGCGGAGCTAATCCTCGCAGCCGGCTACGCTGCAACAATCCATTGGCATTGGTGGGCCTGGCAGGGTTCGAACGTGCGACAGCTCGGTTACGAGCAGCATCGCTCTGCCTCTGAGCTATGAGCCCTTGTCGCGATTCCAGATCGCGGCGGCGGTTGACACGAACGCCGGTTCTGTTCTATATTGTTCTAAAGCAAAGCTCGGAGTCGACATGGCACTCGCACTGGTCAAGGACAAGGAAAGCCCGGACGTAGTCCAGCTCCCGATGCCCGGGATGCCGTCGGAGGCCGACTTCGGGGCCGCGGTCGACTTCGGCCAGCTTGCGCCCGGTCAGGCCGTCTACTACAACGGGAGCCTTCCGGGCGGCCCGAGGCGCGGCGTACGCGGCGTCGTGCTCCGGACACTGCGCAGGCAGGCGGTCGTCGACCTCGGCAACGCGGGCGTCTGGTACGTTCCGTACTACTACCTGAGCGCCCCCAGGAAGGCCGCCTGACCCGGCGCGCACGCTCGCAGACCGCGGGTTTTTGGCGCCACGGACGGTGGGGGCTGTAACTGTTCAGAGTGCTGACCGGCGCGATGGTCTACACCGACGAATCAGCGGCCTACACGGGGCTCAGACGGCATCACGAGGCGGTCAGACGCGGCGTAAGGGGAGTACGGTGCGGGAACAGGCCAGCACGAACGGCATGGAGAGTTTCTGGGCGACGATGAAGCGGGCTCACGACGGGGTGTACCACCATTTCAGCGCCAAGCACCTCGACCGCTATGTCAAGGAGTTTGAGGGTCGGCATAATGCCCGTCCACTTGACACTGCCGATCAGATGGCGACAATGGCGGCGGGGACGGTTGGGAAGCACCTACCCTATGCAGACCTGATAGGGCCGGAGCACAGCCGCCAACCGGCGATGATCTAAAGGGAGAAGAGACATGGTGACTGCTCAGCAAGGTCAGTTAATCGCCAACGGTGCGACCGCTGCCCGACTTGTGCTTGATGAGTACCGGCCTCTCAGCAGCGTGTGGACGGGCACGGACAGCGATCTTCTTGAGGCGATGCTGAGGTTCTACTCAGTCATTGACGCTGAGCCCATTCTTGACGCGACGTACAACACAGGCCGGATGTGGGGCGCATCGACACGAACCGTCGTCTCTATGGACATTGACCCCAGCTACAACACCGATATAGTTGCCGATAACAGAGACATGCCCGTACCCGACGAGTCATTTGCGGTGGTCGTCTACGACCCGCCCCATGTAGGCCCACAAGGACGCGACAAGAGCCGTAAGCGATTCGACGTGGACTTTGGCGCGACGGTAGCGTGTGGGAAGGAGCACGACTGGAATCTGAGTTACCTCTATCCGCCGTTCCTGGACGAGGCTATGCGGGTATTGAAACCAGACGGGCTACTCTTGGCGAAGATCACTGACATGGTGAACAGCCACCGGTCCAAATGGCCGCACTGCGATTTCATGCAGATGGCCGACGATGCGGGATTCACCGTATGTGATCTGATTGTGAAGGTCCGAGAAGGCCCCATGATTTCAACAAAGTGGAAGCGTGCTCACCATGCCCGCAAACGACACTGCTTCTGGATAGTATGTCGCAAGAGCAGTAGCTGTGAGCGTTAGCCGTGCGAGCCTATGACCCGCTCACGGTCGATGAGCTTGGCAGGAATGCAGCAAGGGCTTTGATGGGCTATCCCGCCGTGCCGTTACCGCCCGACCCCGAGGAAGTCGTTGGTCGGGGCATCTACACGCTTCACTACCGCGGGCAATTCCAAGCATACGCCGGCCTTGCCGACACCCCGATCTATGTGGGCCAAGCACGCAACCTACGCTCGCGTCTCGGCCAGCATACCCGGTCCATCGAGCAGGCTGAGAATCTGGACATAGACGACTTTGACTGTCGCTGGCTGGTGCTCGCGCCGGTTTGGATCAACCTGACCGAGCAGATTTTGATCGACGAGTACAGCCCCGTGTGGAACGCCATCAGAGGATTCGGGAATCACGACCAAGGGACTACGCGCCGTGCTCAAAAGCGATCTCAATGGGACACGCTGCATCCGGGCCGCCCGTGGGCAAGCAGTTATCAAGACCTTGAGGGCGGCGTGGAAGGCGTGCTTGAGGCGATCCGCCGACACCGAGAAGACAAGGGAGAATGATGATGCCGAGACGATAGAAGGAACGTGGTCGCCCGGTGAAGCGGCCATATCCGCCGAGGATAGACGCCCCGCCGGAGACCATTGCCCATGTCGTGCTGAACGCCAAGCGGCCCGCGCGGTTCGGGGATGAGCCCAAGCGCACCGAGTACCTGTGCGGGGACTGTGGGCGGGGAGTCTACTACCCCGAGACGCTGTACCAGGACGGGCGCTGCGAGGGCTGCCACACGGTCCGCGTCGAGGCGGCGAGCTAGGGCCGCTTTTGGTACTTAGGTATATAATTCCCCTTCGATACACCCCGACGAAGCGTCGGGCCACTCAGGGCGAACGGGTCGTGTGACGATGACCCCACCCCTACAAAAGACTTCGACGGCTTCAGCACCGGCGGCCCTGCCGGTGGCGGAACGGAGATCGGTCAGCCTTCGTCTCGTTGCTGGCGCAGGAACTCTTCCAGCTCCTCGACGAGTGCGGACGGGTTCGGGGCGTCGCCGGAAACGCCGACCGACGCGTCGTAGCGCTGCTCGAGCTTGGCAACGTAGGCCGTGATCTCGGACCTCTCGCCGACCGCCTGCGCCAGCTCGCTGTCGAACGCGTCGCCGGCGGCGTGCAGGTCGCCCAGGTCGACCCTCATCTCCGCCATGCCCTGGAGCTTGGAAAGCAGGGCCAGGCTGACCCGGGGGTTGGACGTCGTCGTGACGTAGTGCGGGTTGTGCCCCCAGAGGCTCGCGATCGGCAGTCCGGCGCTGTCGCAGGCCTCGAGGAAGGCGGTGTGGATGCCCGTGGGGCCCTGGTACCCGGAGCCGCGAATACCCTGCTCGTGCAGCTTGGCCCTGACGCGGGGGTCTCCGGAGACGCCGGTGATTCTCGGCTCCCTGGTGTGCGGCACCGCGTCGTTGAGCGCGCCGAGCATGAAGGCCGATTCGACCCCGGCACGCCGGGCGACCTCCAGCATGATCGACGCGAAGGCGCGCCATCGGAGATTGGGCTCCGTGCCGATGAACAGGAGCGCACCCTCGGACTCGTCGGTGGGCGCGGTCGAAAAGAACTCGTTGGAAGGCCACGTCACCACCCGGCCGCCCTCGTTGTCGATGCTTACGTTTGGACGGGTGGTCGTGAAATCGTAGAACTCCTCGGGGTCGATCTCGGCGATCTTCCGGGCGCCGCGCTGGTCGGCGATGTACTTGACCGCTCCGGTGGCGGCCTCAGCCGCGTCGGGCCAGCCGGCGAAGGCTGCGACCATCGTCGGCATCTTGAAATCGGGCTCTTCGATAAAGACCAGTCCGTCCATTCGCTATCCCCTGCTCCGAGTTTATCACCGCGCCGTTGCAAGGGCCAGAGTAGTGGGTAGTGGATAGTGGGTAGTGGATAGCAGGGGCGTGGCGGCGATATACTGTTCGCCTGATCGGACCTGTCGAGGAGGAGCCAGCCGGGATATGCAGTCTACAGAGAGATCCGCCGTTCTTGTGGGGCGGCGTCAAATCGAGATGTGGGATTTCCCCGTGCCGCAGGCGGGGGAGGACGACGGCGTCCTCGAGATCGAGGTGACGGGCGTCTGCGGCAGCGACGTGTTCCACTACAACGGCGACAACGCGCCTGTGATCCTGGGACACGAGATCGTCGGCCGCGTCGTGGACATCGGCCCCGTGGCGCGGGACGCCTGGGGCGTCGGGGCCGGGGACCGGGTGGTGGTGGAGACGACCTTCGGATGCGGCAGGTGCGAGCGTTGCCGGATGGGGAGGTACCGCGTCTGCACCGTGTCCAAGGGCTACGGCGGCGCGGTGAAGGCCGACCAGCCGCCGTACCTGTGGGGCGGCTACGGGCAGTTCGTCTACCTGCCGCCGACGGCGCGAGTCCACAAGGTCTCAGAGGAGCTTCCGGGCGAGGTCGCCGTGCTCGTCTGCGCCGTGCTGGGCAACGGCGTGCGGTGGCTGCGCACGATCGGCGGGGTGACGATAGGCGACACCGCGGTGGTCGTGGGGCCGGGCCCCCAGGGGCTGGCCGCGACAGTCGCGGCGAAGGAGTCGGGCGCGAGGCACGTGGTCGTCATCGGGCTTGCGCGCGACGAGGCGCGCCTTGGCATGGCGCAGCGGCTGGGGGCGACTCACGCGGTCGCCGCAGATCGGGACGATACGAGGGCGCTGGTGTCGGAGCTGACGGACGGCGCGATGGCCAACGTCGTTATCGACGTCACGAACACGGCGGAGTCGCCGCCTCTGGCGCTCGACCTGGTGGGGACGGGCGGCACCGTCGTGCTCGGAGGCGGCGCCGGCGGGCGGCCGAGCCCGCTCATGACCGACAGGATCACGGCGGAGGAGATAACGATCCGCGGCGTGAACACTCACGACAGCCCGGCCGTGAAACAGGCGCTCGGCATCGCAGAGAGCGGGCGCTATCCGCTGGACGAGATCGTTTCGCACCGGTTCGCGGTGGACGACGCGGACCGCGCGATCCGGACGGTCGCCGGCGAGGCGCCGGCCGACGGGCTGGTCAAGGTCGTGATGTACCCGAACTGGTAGAGGAGGACAGGATGACCGTCGCCGACGTGCGGACCAATATCGCGAAATACGAGAGCGTCAAGCGCAAGGCCGTCGACTACATCCTGGAGCACGCCAACCCGGACGGCTCGTACGGGCCCGTGGAGGACGGCTTCTACTTCTACCGGCTGCCGTGGACGTTCCTGGTGGCGGGCGAGACGCGCGCGGCCCTCGGCATCTGCGGGTGGGTGCGCGAGAACATGCTGACCGACGAGGGGGACTTCGACCGCGGCCTGCGCAAGCTGACGGACGCCTACGCGTACCGCAACGCCACCTTCATCTACGGCGCGCACATGGCCCGACAGTACGACCTCAGCGTCGGCTGCATGCCGTTCCTGCTGACCCTCCAGGACCCGGCGTCGGGCGGGTTCGCCAACGACCTGACGGAGGACGGCCCGAGCGACACGATGGACGTGCCCTACACGGTCGGTTCCGGGCTGGCCTGCATCGCCACGGGCAACATGGACGCCGCGCTCAAGGTGTACGGCTACCTCGTCAGCCTGTGGGACCAGCAGGACGAGCTGCCGGACCGTCTCTACTACAACATGTCGCGGCGCACCCAGCAGGTGGTCAGGGAGTTCCCGCCGGAGGAGCGGCGCTGGCACGTGGTCGTCGCGCAGGACGCGGTGCCGCAGCGCTGGACGGTCGGGGGCATCGCGTCGGCATTCCTCTCCCGGCTGTACATGTCGGACCCCAACCCCGACTACATCTCACTCGCCCGGCAGTACATGCGGTTCTCGATGGAGAGCACGGAAGGCCAGTTCGAGTTCGCCCCGGTGTGCAAGTCGGGCTGGGGCTCGTCGCTGCTCTACCAGGTGACGGGCGATCCGCAGTACCGCGACTGGACGGTGCGCATGGGCGACTGGTTCACCGAAACGCAGTCCGCGGACGGGAGCTGGTCCGACAGCTTCCCGGGCGACGGCAAGGTGTCGAGCCAGATACACCTGGTAGCCGAGTTCACGGCGCACGTCGACAACATCGTCGCCGGGCTGTCGTCGCGCCAATAGCCAGAGCCTCGCGGGGAACGCGGCCCGAGGCCCCTCGGAGCCGTCCGGCGTGTGGGATACGTCCGCGACCTGTGGCGCGGTCTCGCGCTCAGCGGGGGATAATCGGCAGCACGATGTGCGACGGATGCTCTTTCGAATGCAGGATCGTCTGGTGGGCGATTTGCATCCTGGTTCCCGTCGCCACGTCCTCGCCGGTGTTCAGGTTGCGGCTGAATCGCGGGAAGTTGGAGCTGGAGATGTCGACCCGGATGCGGTGCCCCTTCAGGAACACGTTGCTGGTCGGGTACATCTGAATGTCGTAGCGCTCGACTTTGCCCGGTTCCAGGAGCTGGGTTTTGTCGAACCCGTGCCTGTATCGGGCGCGGATGATCCCCTCCGCCAATACGATGGCCAGGTGGTTGGGATGAACGTCGACGAGCCTCGCGGTGAAGTCCGTATCCGGCGCGGACGACGCGGCGTACAGCACGACCTCCAGCGGACCGGTGACCTCGACGTCCTCTTCCAGCACTTCGCTCGTGTAGACCAGCACGTCGTCCCTGCGCTCGATGACGCGCTGGTCGACGGGCCCGGCGATGATCGGCTCGTCGCCTGCCTCGCTCCAGGGCCACGACGCGGTGGACAGGTTGCCGCCGATGCTCGGCACCGGCCGGTCCGGGTCGTAGTCGAACGTATCGGGACGTTCGTCCTCCGGGACGGAGCGTGACAGCGTCCCGTCGCCGAAGACAGAGTTTGCCCTGCCGCCGCTATGGAGGTAGAAGTTGGCGAACCGCGTCCGGGCCAGCGGCCACTCGTTCTCGTACCGCCATTCGTTCGTGCCCATCACGAATATCTTGAGCGGCGGCTCGTCCATCACCCCGTTGTCGATGCCCTTGAGCCAGTAGTCGAACCAGCGCTTCTCCTCCTCGATGATCTCGACGTAGGAGTGCGCCCCGAAGTCCAGGTCGCCCAGACGGGTGTCCTCCGGCTCGCCGTGGGTCCATGGGCCCATCAGCACCTTCTGGCCCCTGCGCGCCCGCTCCGTCTTGCCGTGTTTGGTCATGCCGTTCCACAGTCGGAACGTGCCGTCGGGGTAGGCGTCGAACCAGCCGCACCGGATGAAGGCGGGCGCGTCGATCTTGCCGTACTTGTCGGTAGTGTCGATCTCGTTCCAGTAGTCGTCGTAGGTCTGATGCGCCAGCCAGTCCCGGTACCACGGGACCTCCTTGCCGATGGCCGCGACGTCCATGTCGATCAACGGCAGGTGCCGGAATATGCGGCCGTTGTCGAAGATCGGTCCGAAGCTGGGCACCGCCATGTTGGTCATGAAGGTGACCGACGACAGCAGCGATAGCCCGAGCTGGAACGCGCCGCCGATGTAGTGGATGTTGCCGAAGTAGTCGTCGGCTATCACGTGCGGCGCCATCGCGGTCAGGTGCGGGCTGCCGAGAGGGGCGAGCTGCCACTGGAACAGCCCGCCGTAGGACCCGCCCGCGGTGCCGATCTTGCCGTTGCACCACGGCTGGGCGGCGATCCACTCCAGCGTGTCGTGGCCGTCCGGCCCGTCCGGGTGATAGGGGTAGAACTCCCCGTCCGACTCGTACCGTCCGCGGCAGTCGGCCGGCACGTAGGCATAGCCGCGCTCCGCCCACCAGGCGCCCCGGTCCAACCCTCTCTCGCTGTTGCTCTCGTAGGGGGTCCTGATCGTGATCGTCGGGAACGGCCCGTCGCCCGCGGGAAGGATGACGTCGACCGAGAGATGCGCGCCGTCGCGCATCGGCACCCGTTGGTCTATCAGGAACCGCACTCTATCGTTGGTCACGTTGCTACTCCCAGGCCAGGCGCCTCACGAGAACGCGGAGAGTCGAACGGCGAGGCGGTCTGCTCGCCGACCAACTCCCCACGGGCCAGGACGACGGCGTCACTCCTTGCGGAACTGCATGGAGTACAGGTCGGCGTCCCTGATGACGAAGCGGAGCCTCACCGGCTGGCCTGCGAGCTTCGAAACGTCGGTCGTGTCGCCCCACTTTACCGTGCGTGCCAGGTCGTCGCCCCACACCTCGTGGCAGTCGGAGAGGGCGTACCCCTCGATGGCGTAGCCGCGGGCATCCTGGACCTCCACTCTCACGTCTCCGGCCGCGGATGACGAGAAGTTCAGCACGAGGGCATTGCCGTCGAAGACGAGCGGCTTCGTCAGGAGCTCGCCGCCGGAGAGGGGCGCGGTCGCGGACACGAAGCCGTCTATCCGGATGGTGTATCGGCGCAGCCGCTGGGTCTCGTGGACGAGGTGGGAGGCCTCGCTGGCGTAGACGGATATCTCGTTGGCCGCCGCCTCTATGGTCGAGGGCGTCTCGACGATGCCCCAGTTCTGATAGTTGTCGCCGTAGAACCAGTTCTGCTTCAGGCGAAGCCCGGGCCTGAGGAACGACTCCGGCCAGACGTCGAAGTTCTCTCCGTCCCGGCTGGACATGAACATGCCGTCCGTGACCGCCGTGCCTTCCCGCGGCGACCGGCTTCCCCTGATCCGCCGGTACTCGAGCTCGGGCAGGTGGTCGGTCGACTCCGTCCAGCCCCTGTCGACGTATCGCGTCGGGAAGCCGAGGAAGATGTGCGGGGCCCGGTAGTACGGGACTGCTCCGTTGGTGTAGAGCTCGCTGACCCTGCCGGGAGAGTAGCCGATCCATTCCGGGTCCGGCCAGCTCATGAAGTCTCCCGACACCGCCGTCTTGATGTCGCGCCCCCCTATGTTGTCCCTGCGGATAAAGTCCCTGTGGTACTCGCGGTACTCGTCGCGGAACTCGTCCCAGAAGATGAGGTTCTGGGAGTCGAAGTACCCGTCCGTGATGATGGGCTCGTCCGCCATCTTCGTCCATCGGACGCCGTCGGGCGACTTGTAGGCTATGAGGCCTTCCTTGCCGCCCCCGACGCCCTTGTAGGCCTCGTCGGGCTTGCAGTCGGGGTTGGCGTCCTTGAACGGCGTGAAGTTGTGGGTGGCGGGCTTCTCGTCGAGGATGATGTTGTTGTCGGTCGAGCCCTCGAACTCGATCAGCCCCAGGGAGGGCTTGTGCCACTCGATCCCATCCCTGCTCTCGGCGTAGCAGTAGACCTCCGGGTGCCAGTCGGCTTCGGCATCGCCGTACTTGTGGCCGCTGCCGCGGTAGTACATGCGGTAAACGTCGCCGTCCTGGAAGACGGTGACGTAGCCGCACGTGTTCCCCTCCCAGGGCGCGTCGTAGCGGACGGCGACGTCCTGCGGCTCCGGCCGGTGCAGACGAAGCTCGGCCCCGTTCAGCCGCTCGATGAGGTGGTCGTCGACGAACAGCTCCAGCCTGGACCCTATATCGATGTCGGTGTTGGACATGGTCGATTCCTCCATGTTGGCCTGCGTGATGGCGCGTCTCGTCCCGTGCCGCGGCACTTGCCCGCGAAACACCCGCCGAAGCGGGGGACAGGTAGTCTACTACGTCCTCAATCGGCTGTCATGGGCGTGCTGCCGGTCGGCGGGCGGAGCACAGCGTACGGTCGACGCCGCGGAGGGCTACGGGTTGGACTCCCGGGTTGGGGCGGGACATCCGACGTCGGGGTCGCAGTCGGTCTCCGGCTCGGGGCGAGGTTCGTCTATGAGTCGGGCGAGGGTGGCGCCGACGGCAAGGTCGTCGATCTGTCCGAACGCGTTCAGGCGGATGCGTCCGGCCCGGTCGATGACAACCAGGCTCGGGGTGCCCCGTAGCTGGAACCGGCCCATCGTGATGGGCAGGGTGGTCCCGGGGGTGTGGGCGTCGACGCCGACCGGGAACGTGATGCGGTACTCGTACAGGAACGCTTCGAGCGACACAGGGGTCATGGCGTCGTGGTGTTCGAACACGCAGTGGAGCCCGAGCAAGGTGACGGCGTCGCCGAAGGCTTGTTCGATGCGCTTGGCCTGCGGCAGCCCGTGGGAGACGCAGCCGGGACAGAGCATCTGGAACGCCTCGATAACCACGACCTCGCCCCTGAGACCGGCCAGGGTCGGATTGCCGGCGGTATTGAACCAGCGGGTGACAGCCAGCTCCGGAGCAGCGGGGTACGTCGATTGCATGGTCAACGGGGGTTGCGCTCCCTTCGAGCCCCGCGACATGGCGGAAGACGCCAGGCGGGCGGGGTGACGATGGCCAGAACTCTCATCGGAGACAAGTATATGGGAAACCTACGCATCCGATCCAACACGCGTTGGGTCTTGGCGATCACGGCCCCAGGCACCGGTGGCCCGTCGGTTGGGGGGCGGGAGATGGTCAGGCCAACAGGAGATGGGGTTATCGCAATCGTCGATGCCCTCGACGGGAGCATTCGCGATGGGACGTCCGCCCTGGGGCAGGCTTAATCTCGACCGCGGGCCCCGTCCCGGCGTTGGCGCTTTCGGTCTACCGCCGAGAGGTCCATCTTTCGAAGGCGGAAGCTCTGCGGAGTGATCTCCACAAGTTCGTTGTCAGAGATGAATGCCAGGGCATCCTCCAGGCTCAACCTGACAGTGCCATTCAGGCGTTTGGCGATATCGGCGGTTGAAGAGCGGATATTGGTCAGCTTCTTCTCCTTGCAGACGTTGATTTCGATGTCGCCATCGCGGGAGTGGGAGCCGACGATCATACCTTCGTAGACTGTCGTCCCCGGGTCTATGAAGGTGTTGCCCCTGCCCTGAGCATTCAGCAACCCATAGGTGACGGCCACACCGCCCTCAGACGCCACGAGTACGCCGCCGCGTTCGGCTCTTATCTCACCCGTCATTGGTTCGAAGGAGGTGAATGCACTGTTTTTCACCCCGTCGCCCCGGGTGGTGCGAAGGAAGAAAGGGTTGAATCCGATCAAGCCGCGGGTGGGAATCTTGTATTCCATGTGGACGTAACCGTCCTCGTCGTACCGCATATCTCTGAGTTGGGCCAGGTGAGCTGACAAGTATTTGGCCAGTACGCCAACGTACTCGTCACGGGTGCTGACATTCAGAATCTCGTAGGGCTCGCACAGTTTGCCGTCGACCACTTTGGTTACGGGTGCGGGACGGGATACCTGAAATTCGAACTGTTCACGGCGCATGGTCTCGACCAGGATGGACAGGTGCAGCTCTCCGCGCCCGGCAATAACGAACACGTCGGGGCTGGGGGTGGCCTCTACCCTCAAGCTGACGTTGGTCCGCAACTCCCTCATCAGCCGTTCGTGGAGCTCTCGGGAAGTGCAGTGAGTACCCTCCCTGCCCATCAAAGGAGAAGTGTTGACCCCAAGGGTCATCCGTACCGTCGGTTCGTTGATGTCGATAGACGGTAGAGCCTCTGGTTCTTCAGGAGAGGCGATGGTGTCGCCTATGGACAACCCCTCAGGACCGGTGACGGCCACGATGTCCCCGACATGGGCTTCGGGAACTTCCACTCGCTCCATCCCACGGAAAACAAAAATGTGCTCCAGGTTGTGGATAGTGGGCTCGGCGTCGAGGCGCAACAAGGTCACGTCGTCACGCTGCCTGAGCGTGCCACTGGTGATCCGGCCCACGGCGATCTGCCCAAGGTAGTTGTCGTAGTCCAGCGCCGCAACCAGCATTTGGAGCGGGGCAGTGGGGTCACCTTTGGGCGGCGGTACAGAATCCAGGATCGCTTGAAAGAGGGGGCCCATGTCCGACCGCGGCGTTTCCAGCTCGGTGGTAGCGTAACCGTGTCGGGCCGATGCGTACAGCACCGGAAAATCCAGCTGCTTCGCATCGGTGGCCAATTCCAGGAACAGATCCTGGACCATCTCGACCACCTCTGCCACCCGGGCCTCGGGGCGGTCTATCTTGTTAATGACCACCATGGGGGTGACGTTCTGTTCCAGGGCCTGGCGCAGCACGTAGGTAGTCTGGGGCATGGGCCCATCTACCGCGTCCACCAACAGCAGACAGCCGTCGGCCATATTCATGATCCGTTCGACCTCGCCACTGAAGTCGGCGTGGCCCGGCGTGTCGATGATGTTGATCCTGACTCCCCCGTAGGAGACGGAGGCGTTCTTGGCCAGAATTGTGATGCCGCGCTCTCGCTCCAGCGGGTTGGTATCCATGATCAGTGCGCCCACCTGTTGGTGGGCGCGGAAGACCTGGCCCTGCATCAACAGCGCGTCGACCAGCGTGGTCTTGCCGTGGTCGACGTGGGCTATGACGGCCAGGTTGCGTATGGCGTCGTTCCGGAAGGCGCTCAAGTCCCCGACACTATCCGTTGCTATGGGGCGCTCTGTGGAGGTCATACCACCCTGCGGGCAGCAGTCCACGGTTGGCGAGTGAAGCGGCCTCTGAAGCTCCCGCTGATCTCGCGCCACTTCTGCTCTTCATCGGGCGTGATGAACGTCACGGCCTCGCCGGCGCGGCCCATGCGGCCTGTCCGTCCGACCCTGTGGGTGAAGAGGAGGTCAGAGTCCGGCAGGTCATAGTTGATGACCTGGCCAACAGCCTCGATATCCAACCCACGGGCGGCTACGTTGGTTGCCACCATGATAGGGGTGGCGCCGGAACGGAAGGCCGCCATCATGCGCTCTCGTGCATTCTGGCTGAGATTCCCTTGCAATGCCCCCGCCGGATAACCCATGTCTTCCAGCTGTGCCGCCAGCTTCTTCACGCCGCGCTTGGTCTTGCCAAATACGATGACTGCGGAGTCGTCCCGCCGGTCCAGCAGGGTCCGGAGCGCGCCGATCTTGTCGTCCTTCTTTATGGTATAGATCCGATGCTTCACGGTGGGCAGCGTTTGCAAGTCTGCGTCAACTTCCACGGTTACCGGGCTCCGCATGTGCTTTGTGGCCGTCTTCGCCACCCAATCGGGCATCGTCGCTGACAGGAGCGCCGTCTGCCGGCTGGAAGGCGTCCGGCTGAGGATAGCCTCAACGTCGTGGGCAAATCCCCTGTCCAGCATTTCGTCCGCCTCATCCAACACCAGGAAACGGACTGCCTGCAGGTCCAGGGTGCCCTGCCGGATGTGATCCAGCGTGCGGCCAGGGGTGCCGACGATGATCTGGGGGCCTGTTCTCAATGCAGCGTATTCCGGCCGCAACGACCGGCCACCGTAAAGCAAGGTGCAGCGTAGCCCCTGCGGTGACGCCATGGCCTCCGTTACCTCGGCCACCTGTATGGCCAGCTCGCGAGTGGGTACCAGCACCAATGCCTGGACCCGCCGGATCGACGGGTCGCACTGTTCTACCAGGGGGACGGCGAACGCCAGGGTCTTGCCTGACCCCGTACGGGCCTGCCCTATCACGTCCGTGCCCGCCAGGAGAAGGGGGATGGACTTTTCCTGGATTGGCGTGGGCTCCGATATGTTCATACGGGAGAGCGCCGCCCTGATGGCGGGTTTCAAGGCCATCTCAGGAAACCCTGGAGCACCGGTGGAGGCGCGATCAGCGGAGGATCGAGGGGATGGACTTGTGGAGGATGGCCCCCCGACGGGTGCGCTTGTCGGGGAGGAAAAGCCGTTGCGCCGGACTTTGAAACACG
The DNA here is from genome assembly GCA_965220785.1 of Dehalococcoidia bacterium. Classification (GTDB taxonomy): domain Bacteria; phylum Chloroflexota; class Dehalococcoidia; order Lucifugimonadales; family CAZENU01; genus CAZENU01. The sequence continues at coordinate 3,066,389 of CBDCQW010000003.1, read as the reverse complement.
GGGAGCAGTACACCGGCCGGTCCTGGCTTGGCCGGAAGGGGACTGTTGTGGACGTGCCGCACTCAGCGCAGACGGCTTGGTGCCGGCGTGTAGTAGTTGACAAACGTGGGCGAACCGCGAGGGACTCTAAGGGCATGTGGAAACGGACTCCTTACTTCAAAGGGATAGAACGGTGGTTAGCGCGGGGCACAAAGACGGGAGACCGGACAGAAGATAGTCCGTACCCGTAGGTGAAGCCTTGGTGCGGTGACCAAGCGTATAGACTAATCGTAACAGATAACGGGTGACAAAGGTGCTCGCTCCTTCTGAAAGACGAGCCAGTATTGGGCGGCGACGGCCCCCGCCATGAGTATCGTGCCCATGCCCTCGGGCCTGCTCGCAGGTCGGGACGCGGGCAAAATGTGGCGATACGCACCCCAGGCGCCCCGGAAGCCCTTACCTGTCGAGCAGCCTGCTCGAGTGCGACAAATGCGGCAAGGCCCTCACCGCAGCGGAGGCCCAGGGCGGCAGGTACGCCTACTACGTATGCCACTCACTTCTCAAGCAGGACCGGGGGACGTGCAGGACCCCGCGTCGGATTGCATCAGGGAGCACAGGGAGCGCCCTTCTGAGACAGGGTAGATTTCTTGTTGACCCGGTATTTCGGAGGTCTTGGAGCCGATGTAGCCGGGCCTACAGTCCCCTGGCGAACTGCTCCCGCTGCCAGTTGTAATTCCGGTGCCGGGTCCCCTGCCACTATCTGTCTGACGGCCATACCTGTCATGGCTAGGTTTCTTCTTGGGTCACTGCGGCTCATCGGTCGAGGTTCGGGTCAGTGGGCCGTGTAAGACCGAATTGCGAACTTTCCGATGGGAAGTTCCTATCTGAGGAGTCGATCACGCGACAAGACGAGCCTTTGCCGCGTCAGGGGTCGACTTCGATGAGATTTCGGGCGCTCATTCAGTCATTGCCTCCTTGATGGCGGCGACCTGGTCGTCGGTGATGCCGGTGTCTCGCAGGTAGCCCTCGACGCCTCCGTACATCCTGTCGAGGTGGTCGAGGGTGATTTGCATGCTGTGAGGATGGCACGCGTCGTTCTGATATTCCCGCCAAGTGTATACGTCAGGATTCACGTCAGGATTGTCTTTGTAGTAGCGCCGCACCAGATACTGCGCGGTGAGGCCGTAGTCCTCGATGATGGTCTCGCGAGGAACGCCACAGATATCCAGCACGAATGCGGCAGAGATTCCGGCCCTGTCCTTGCCCGCGTTACAGTGGATGAGGACGGGGAGACCGCCCGGGCTGGCAAGAACCGAGAATATCTGGTGGAGGATGTGCTTTCTCTGTTCGAGTATGTAGCAGTACACCCTGCCCCGCCGCTCGGCAGGGTCCTCGACTCCGTCGATCACCTCCCTACCCTCGAGGTCCACGTCGCCTGCCATGTTCTGATGGTAGTAGGTGACGGCCTCATTGCCAATGAAGGGGCTCGGCCTGAATTGCAGGTCGCTGCTGCGGCGCAGGTCGATGATGTTTTGGATGCCGTATTCGAGGAGAGTGTTTACGCCCGCGGGGCTGAGGTTCGCCAAGGTGTCCGACCGTAGGTACTTACCCCAGCGGGTCATCCTGCCGTCGCGGGTCTCGTATCCTCCGAGGTCGCGGACGTTGTATGCGCCCTCGACATCGAGGGCGCGCACGTGTTCAGTGTGCTTGGTCATGGATTGGTCACTCCCCGTGATCAGCGCGGTTTTCCCCGGCAAACCTTCGACCTTGCGTTTGTTTGAAGTGGTCACTATTGGGCCTCCCCGGTTGGTGGTGCTCAATGATAAAGCACATTGTGCGCCAGCGTCCTATCAGAACACGCCACAACTAGCGCAATAGGCGCCGACAGGGGAGGCAACGTCTGGGGGACCGCTAACGTACCAACCTCTCCTGAGAGGGCGGGGCTCAGTCGCACGCCTTCGCTGAGGAGTTCGAGCCTCGGCAGGTCTTAGATATGAACGTGTGGGCCGTGTAAGACCGAATTGCGAACTTTCCGGTGGGAGGTTCGAATATGAAATGCGGTCCCGAGTTCTTGGATGGACATTCGGGTAGCCCACGCCCCTTTCGCACCCGCACGACCTCCAAACGCACCAAGGCCATCCCCATAGAGAAGGTCATCGGAGGACCTGCTTTCCGAAGCTCCCACCCCGACCATCTGCTCCAGATGACCGACCTCATCGCCCACGCCCTCCTCAAGCAGGAGGAGGAGCCATCGCCCAGGGTCAAGCGCCTGGGCATCGACCGGGCCTTCGAAATCCTCGACCGCGCCCTCAACCGCAGGGCGTCGAGGCAAGACCAGCAGGGCGTCGTCAGGCGGTGAAGAGACACAGAAATTAGCCCGTCGTACCCACACGCACATGCTGACATAAGATGGTGTGCAACCTTACAATTGGGGGGGTGCATGGAGTCCTCACTAGCGAGGCGCTCCCCGGGAAGCAAAGTTACTTGACTTGAGAACGGAAGTGCGCCATGCAACGAGTCGTGTACGTACCCACTCGCATTAGAGTGCCTTACGAGTACCTTATAGGCGAGGAAAGCCCAGGACTGAAGGCGTTCCGTCGCTTGATCCCCCCGTTCATACACGTTGAAATCATCGAACCGGGTACACCCGAATACGATAATCTCACGACTCAGTCCGTCTCATTTGAGGCAGGCGAGAATCTCGCCTCCCATGTCACTGAGTTCACATCCCGACTGATTGACGAGCGAATGGGGCAAGGCTCGAAGGAGTTCTATACCTCGAAGATTGGCGATGCTGATACATTGGACGCGGACGGAGAGAAACTAGGCATCCCGTTGTTCAAGGCAATAATCGCCGAGATGGCTGAGAATCAGGACCCCGATTACATCGAAGGAGTCAAGAAGGTCTACTTGATTCATCCTTCACATCTTGAGAAGGAATTGAAAGACCACGTATCCCCCCTTCTCGTACCAGCGATGGCTGGTTCCATGTCGGAGAGATTGATCAGTGTCGACGTAGGTCAGAAGACACGGCACTTCGTGGTCGAACCGTACATGATGGACCTTACATCACGACCATCAACGGACCCAAGATGGCTGATTGTTCATATGTACAACCCTGATATGCCCGCCTTGGCCATTGGCGTGGAGGCCCAAGGCCCGTTGACATTCAAGGAGCCGACGCCACTGCTTGCGGAAACGGAAGTTGCCGAGGACTGGGCAATGAACCTGATGCGCGACTATCTCCGCGACTCGGGGATACAGGTTCGATGTGTTTGCCACGAACCCAACGGCCCCAAGACCTATCCAGACTACCGGGCCCGACTGGACGGAGTACCGTGGGATTTCGAGATGACCCGAGTGGTAGGCGACATACTGGAAACGCGCCACATTCTAGACAAGCCTAGGGACCCACAGAAGATGATACACAGAGCAGTTCAGAGTCCTCCTCTAGGGGTAGAAGATGTGGAAGCGGCTTTGGAGCGGGCGATCAAGAGCAAGGAGCGAAAGCGCGGGTCCGAGGGGACGGCACGCAATCTGTGCCTTGTACTGCTGAACTCTCTAGATCTAGACATTGGCGGTCAATCGGCTGTGTGGGAAGGCATGGACTTGAGTGCATTTGATGCCGTCGTCCTGGTCAATGGTTATTCGCAACCGAGCATCGAGTTCATGAAGGGGCGATTCCAACCTGTCGGAAGATTGTCCGATAGCGGCGAGGCATCAAGTGGCAGTACCAGCTAGCTTCAAGTGCGCCCTGTGTGAAGGCGATCACGACAAACAAGCGTTCGTTTCGCATGCCAAGAACGACGCCGGTATCGCGGCGAAATTACGAGATGCCTGTTGTGAGGAAGGCGTTGCGCCATACCTATTCGAATTCAGCCCCGAGTCTGGTTCCGCAGCGCGCCCAGCCGATACACTGGCAAAGGCGGTGGCGGAAAGCGCCTTCATCTTCGTTCTGCTTGGTGAATCGGTCTCAATGGCGTACTGGACTCAGGCGTGGATAGGATTTGAGGTGGGGATTGCCAAGGGGATCGCTATTGAGACAGACAGACCTACGAAAGTGATCGTGCTTCAGGACATACGCCAGGGGATAAAGGCGTCTGTTCCAATGCTCGATGAGCTCTTCCTGTTCGACTTCGATTCTACGGAAAGCTGGACCCAATACAGGGACCTTGTTCTGGTCCTGGCGAACCTGACCAGCTCCCTCGAGTTCTACAAGGCGGCAAATGGATTCCGAGAGGCGGCCCTCTCGGCTCAAGTAAAGTGTGAGCAGTGCAAGAGTCAATACGAAGCATGGATTGCCAAGGACGATGTTGGCAAACTGGGGAAAGGTTTCAATCCCGTCAAGGACAAGCCGGAGCTACATGCCGAATGCACCATCGAATGCCCATCGTGCGATAGGATGGTCACCCGGTACTTCAGACAGATGCTTCCTTCATGAGAGAAATGGGGACGTCTGGCGCATCGATCTAGCTTCGAAAAGGAGAGGGCCGAGTGGAATGAACCACCCGGCCTCTTACGTTCGGGATCGCAGGACCGCTACTGTTCTCCGTCAGAAGCCCCGTCGTCGCCGTTGAGCATCAGCTCGTAGCCGCCCGGAATCCCCCGTGCCAGCTCCATGATGGCAAGGAGGTTGGTCGCCGAGGGCCTTCCTCCCCGGCGCCACTTCAGCGCTCAGCGGTCGGTTACGCCCACGAGATCGGCCATCTCCCGCCAGGAGACGCCGGGCTATGCTAGGAGTAGCAAAGCAGATCTGACGCCCCCAGTCCTCGCACTGAATCGGTCTGGAGATCATGTGGTCCATACTGATTGAACCGTCGCTGTCCTCCTCGCAACTGGTTTCCCCTCAAGCGGCCAAGTCTGGTCACAGGTCAAGGACAAGCCTTAGCTTTGAAGGTTCTTGATTTAACAAGTCTAGTGGGCTGTGCTTACCCATCACCTCAAACGTACCGGCCTCTCCTGAAAGGGCCGGGCTCTGTCGCACACCACTGCTGAGGAAGTTCGAGCCTTGGCAGGCCTTAGCTATGAAAAGTGGGCTCGGCAGGGATCGAACCTGCGACCAATCGGTTATGAGCCGACCGCTCTACCACTGAGCTACGAGCCCCTAGGGTGATTCCAGCGTAGTCAACGCGCATCCGGGTGTCAACCGTTCCCGGCGCCCCGTCGGCGGGCATCGACGGGCACTGCTTGGGGCGAGCGTGCCGCGGGGGCCTCGACTCCGGGCTGCTACGTCCCGGCCGTTCGGAGTGGACTGCGGCTGACCGGTTGTCCCCGAGCCGGCGTCGGGCGGCAGCGGGGTGACTGTGGGTCTCGGGGGACGAAGCGCGCCCGCGGGCGGCGTCCTCTTGCACGGATGGCGGGAGCGCGAGGGAGTCGAACCCACCGCCCCGACCGAAGGGCCGGGGCCAACGGATTTGAAGTCCGCGAAGCCCACCGGGACCCATCCGCTCCCGCGATCGTCGGCCGAAAAGACGCCGGGAGGCCCGCAGGCTCCCGGTGTCGCTCCATGATAAGCGAGCCGCGGATTGTGCCGCAACACGCCCGGCGTCGCCAGGGCAGCACTACAGTCTTGGGGAGGCGTGCGCGCGCCCCTCGAGTAGCGCCGATGAAGCATCGGCGCCGCTGGGGGTGAACGGGTTGTGTGGGACGGAGCATCGGAGCCGACTGCCCTGGGTACTCCGACGCCCCGTCGTGGGTATTGAATGGGACACGCTTGACGTAACACACGATGTCGGCGGCCACCGCGGCCCGCAAGTCGGCGGTCAGGATGTCGCTGGGCAGCGCCGGCCTCAGCGCCGGTTCTGTACGACCAGCGTGCTCATCATCTTGTCGTGCAGCGCCTGCCTGTCGCCGTCGAACAGGGGCCACAGGTGGTCGACCACCCAGTAGATGCCCCCCGTCATGCCCGAAAGAAAGCCGCCCAACAGGAACTTGATGACGAACTCTCGCAGGAACGTATAGCTCCAGTCCGACGGCGTGCCGTCGTCTCTGATCGCGCGAATACCCACGATCTGTTTGCCGGGAGTCTGACCTCCCCGCAGCGCGAACAGCCACCAGACTGCATAGCCGACCAGTACGGCCAGGTTCACCAGTGCGACGCCTATGGACGCCGTGAGGAGGACGCCGTTGTCGTCAGAATCGTCCAGGCCGACCACAAGAGCGCCGATCAGAGCGAGAATCAGGACCAGTCCAGGCACCTGGGTCAGCACCGAGTCGATCAGAAAGGCGGCCAGCCGCTGCAGGAACGTTGCGAGCACCCACCCGTGTCGTTCTTCCATGACGCTACTCTCCCCTCGTCTACGGCCCGACTCTCACCGGTGACACGTCGACCCGAGACGGTACGGCCCGCGCCGGCCGTCCCGTGACACGCGCCGGCTAGCGTCTGCCCTCGCCCCAATGATACTGCACCCGGCTCTTGACGAACACGGAGACGCCCGCTACAAAAACTATTGCGGCTGCCGCGGGGTCCTTGTGCACGAGCCATCCCGCGGGGGCCGCCGCCACAAAGAACGCGGCGCCGAAGAGTCCCGAGTCCCTGGTCAGCAGGAACACGACGCCGCCGACCGGCGCGGCGATCAGGGCTCCCAGCGGCATCAGGCCGATGGCCGCTCCCATCGCGACCACGAGGCCGGTGCCGCCGCGGAACTTCCAGAAGACCGGCAAATAGTGCCCGACCAGCACGCCGACGGTCCCCGCAAGTCCGGCCCAGACCGGCAGGTCGAGCACGAACGCCGGCAGCGTCGCGGCTATGCCCTTGGCCAGGTCCAGCGCGAACACCGCGGCCGAGTAGCGTGGCCCTAATTCGCGGAATACGTTCGCCGTGCCGGGGTTGCCGGTGCCAAGCTCCCGTATCCTAGACCCTGCGAGCCGCGCCACGAGGTCGCCGAACGACACGGAGCCGAGCAGGTACGCCGCGCATCCCCAGAGAACGTACACCCAGGGCGCGTCCATTTAACCTCCTCGCCCAGGAACGCCGGCATGGTACTCAATCCCGGGCGCGCCGTTGGGAGCACCGGCGCCCACGGGACTGGACCGCCTCGCCCGGGGAGGAAGGCTAGTCGGGGATCAGCCCTTCGCCGACGAACAGCTCCTCGGCTTCTTCGAGCGTGATGTCCGGCTCCGGCAGCACGAGGTCCGACTCCACCAGCTCGTCGACCGGCACCGGCGTGCCGTTCTCGCGGACCAGGTCGAGCATGCGCTTCAACGCCTTCTCGAAGCCGTCGCGGTCTTCGTCCGCGACCACCTCGACGACCTCGTTATCGAGCTCGTTCAGCTCGTCGACGTACGCGCCCGGCAGGTTGAACTGGCCCTCCGTGAGTATGCGAACGATCATGATCGACCCTCTGGGAGCTCTTTCTTCTTTTGGTCGGGTATGCCCGCCTTCAGCGCGGCCAGCTCAGACTCGACCGAGGCCGACGCCGACATCTGCTCGAGCTGCCGGTCCAGGTCGTCCTTGGGTCCGCCCACGTCGTCCAGGACCCCGACCGCGACCAGCTCGTCGATGGCGCCCGCCTTGGCCTTGAGCGTCTCCGTCTTCGTCTCGGCGCGCTCGACGGCCAGCGAGATGTCGCCCATCTCCTCGGAGATGCCCGATAGCGCGGACCCGATGCGCACCTGCGCCTGCGCCGCGCTGTACTGGGCCTTGATGACCTCTTTCTTTGTGCGGAAGGCCTGCACCTTCGCCTGCAGCCGCTGCTCGGCGTTGGTCAGCTTCTGCTGTTCCAGCTCCAGGCCCGCGATCTGCTGGTCGAGCCCGTCCAGCTCGGCGACCGTAGCCTGCTTCCGCTCCAGCGCCACCCGCGCCAGGTCCTCGCGCCCCATCGTCAGCGCCTGCCGCGCCTGAGTGTCGAGCTTGGCCATATTGTCCTGCGCCTTCTTGGCCTGAAGCTCCAGCCGCCGCTTCGCCGTGACCATCTCGACGACGCCCTTCTTGACGTTGCGCAGCATCTCGAGCTGCTTCTCGTACGAGTAGTCGAGTGTCTCGCGGGGGTCCTCCGCCTGGTCCATGATGCGGTTCATCTTGGACTTGACGATCGTCGACATCCTCGACAGCATTCCCATAGTCTTACTCCTCCCTGCCTGGTCCCGGCGCCGCGCCCGTCAGAAGTCGTCCGAACGTCCGGCGCCCGTGAACATCTTGACGATTCCGATCACGCCAACGACGGCCCCGCCGATGATTATCAGGACGCCAGCGATATCGAGCAGCCACTCGAAGATGTTGGACTGCACCAGCCATCCAACGATGACCAGAAAGATGCCTAGGACCAGAAGCCCAAACCCACTGGTCTTGCTCATGTGTCGAAAACTCCTGTCAGCCTGACTTCGCTCCCTTAAACTATATTCGGCCCCTATTGAGCGAGTCAAGGACAACGGGATAAACGGTACCGGTTTAGACCAACCGGCCCAGCTACCCACTATCCACTATCCCACCATACGACTCCCCCCAAGATTGCGCGCCACAACCCCATTCACTACAATTGGCCCAGGCGCCATCTACCCATAGGAGGATCGGCCGATGCCCGTCATCGACACCCCACGCCTGCGCAACGTCGCGCTACTCTCGCACAGCGGCGCAGGCAAGACCGTCCTTGCCGAGGCCATGCTCTTCGCCACCGGGGCGACCACCAGGCAGGGCACCATCGAGGAGGGCACCACCGCCTCCGACTTCGAGCCGGAGGAGCAGCGGCGCGAGGCCAGCGTACAGACCGCCATCGTCCCCTCCATGTGGAGAGACCACAAGATCAACGTCCTCGACACCCCCGGCTACGCCGACTTCCGGGGAGACGTAGTCGCCGCCACCCGAGTCGCCGACAGCGCCGTCATCGTAGTGGCCGCGCCGTCCGGCGTGGAGGTCGGCACGACGCAGATGTGGCGCATGGCGGAGGAGAGAGGCCTCCCGCGCGTCATCTTCGTCAACAAGCTCGACCGTGAGAATACCGACTTCGGCCGCGTCCTCGACTCCCTCTCCGAGACCTTCGGCCGCGCCTGCGTCGCCGTCCAGGTCGTCGTAGGCGCCGAGGCCGACTTCTCCGGCGTCTTCAACCTGCTCGACCCCGATGCCGCCGTCCCCGACGGTCTCGAAAGCGAGGTCGACGAGGCCCGCGAGCGGCTCGTCGAGGCAGTCGCCGAGACCGACGACGACCTCGCCACCAAGTACCTCGAAGGCGAGGAGCTCACGTCGGAAGAGATCGTCTCCGGCCTCAAGCAGGGCATCGCCTCGGGCGAGATAGTGCCCGTCATGGCGGGCGCGGCCACCTCCGGCATCGGCGCGACGGAGCTCATGGACGCCATCGTCGACCTGCTGCCTTCCCCGGCCGAGTCCACCGCGACCGCAACCGCGGACGGCGACGAGGTCGAGCTAGAAGGCGGTCCCGACGCTCCCCTCGCGGCACTCGTCTTCAAGACCGCCGCCGACCCCTTCGTCGGCAAGCTCTCCTACTTCCGCGTCTACAACGGCACATTCAAGAGCGATTCGCAAATCGCCAACGCCACCAGGGGCGAGTCCGAGCGCACGGGCCAGCTCTTCGTCATGACCGGCAAGGAACAGCAACCCGTCTCCGATCTTGCCCCCGGCGACCTCGGCGCCGTCCCCAAGCTCGCGTCCGTCCTTACCGGCGACACCCTGACCGACAGGGGCAACGAGCTAACGCTCGCGGGACTCGAATTCGGCACCCCCGTCTACCGCAGGGCCGTCTACCCCAAGACCAAGGCCGACCTCGACAAGCTCACCGCGGCTCTCGCGCGCATCACCGAGGAGGACCCCAGCCTCCAGCTCACCAGGGATGCCGGCACCAACGAGATGCTATTGGGCGGACTTGGCGACGTGCACGTCGACGTCGCCGTCGATAAGATGAAGCGCAAGTTCGGCGTGGAGGTACAGCTCGAAACCCCCAGGGTCGCCTACCGCGAGACGATCTCGGTGCCCACCAAGGTCGAGTACCGGCACAAGAAGCAGTCCGGAGGACACGGCCAGTTCGGGCACGTCTGGCTGGAGATTCAGCCGATGGACCGCGGCTCGGGCTTCGAGTTCGAACAGAAGATCGTCGGTGGCTCCGTGCCCAGGGAGTACATCCCGTCCGTAGAGAAGGGGTGCCGACAGGCCATCGAAGACGGCGTCCTCGCGGGCTACCCCGTCGTCGACCTGAAGGCGACCCTCGTCGACGGCAAGTACCACCCCGTCGACTCGTCCGGCGTATCCTTCGAGATCGCGGGCAGCCACGCCCTCTCCGACGGCATCCGGCAGGCCAACCCGACCCTCCTGGAACCCGTAATGCTCGCGCGCATCACCGTGCCCGAGTCCGATACGGGCGACATCATGGGCGACCTCAACGGCAAGCGCGCCCGGATACTGGGCATGGTCCCCAACGGCGACGGCACCACCACCGTCGAGGCCGAGGTCCCGCAGATCGAGATGCTCCGCTACGCGACCGACCTGCGCTCCCAGACCCAGGGCCGCGGCACCTTCACCATCGACTTCCACCACTACGACGAAGTGCCGCGCCACCTCGTCGAGCAGGTCGTCGAACAGACCCAACAGCAAGAAAAGGCACGCGCCGAGGCACGCGCCTAGACGCCATCCATAGCGCCCGCGCGCGGCCGCCTCTTCCCCCCTCTCCCTTGACGAGAGAGAGCCGGGCTGAGGGTGTCTTCCCCTCTCTCCCTCGACAGAGAGAGCCGGGCTGAGGGTGACATCTACCCCGGACACGTCATCCACAACTCCTCGCCTTCGTCGGTGAGCTCGCCGCTGGGCCGCATGCCGATACGCGCAGCGACTTTCCGCGACGCGGCGTGATCGGGATGTATGGCGGCCCGAAACTCTGACACCTCGAAGTACTCGACAATCCAGGCAGCGACCCGCCGACCAGCCTCGGTCGCGTATCCCCGATTCTGAAATGGAGTCCCGACCACCCAGGCCAGATCGGCCCCCCTCTCCCCAAGCAACCCCCCATACGACTGACTGGACCGCACGGCTTTGACCCCGTCTGACTATCCCCCCAGCACCAGACCGCCGGCCTTCGCCCCGGCCGGCGACAGGACTCCCACCCGGCGCCTCTGTGATAAACTTGGCCCCCTGAATCGCCACCAAGGAGAATCAACATGAGAGTCTGCCGTTTTCTCGCGCCCGGCGCCCACGAGCCCGCCGTTGGCATCATCACCGGCTCGACCGTCGCGGAGGTCCCCGCCGCCGGCCAGGACCTCGGCGCACTGCTGCTGCTCAAACCGCCCGAGATCGAGCGGCTCCACCACTCGGCCGGAACCTACCACGACCTCGCCTCCCTGAAGATGCTGCCGCCCGTCGGCAGGCCCGGCAAGCTCCTCATGCTCGCCGGCAACTACCACCCCACCGACTCCCGCGAGGAGGTCGACCTCGACATCGAGACGCCCAAGTTCTTCATCAAGCCCTCGACCGCGCTGATCGCCCACGACGAGACGATCCCGCACAACCCCATCGTGGGCGGTCAGATCGAGGAGATAGAGCTCGGCGCCGTCATAGGCAGGCCCGGCAAGAACATCAGCCGCGAGGACGCATACGACCACATCTTCGGCTTCACCATCGTCAACGACGTCTCCGCCCGCGCCCTGCGCTTCTCAGACCAGCGCTCCAACCCCGACCGCGTCTACTGGTTCGACTGGCTCAACGGCAAGTGGCTCGACGGCTACTGCCCCATGGGGCCGTGGATCGTCCCGGCGGAGTACTTCGACGATCCCGTCGCGGAAAACCTCAGGCTCGTCACGAAGATCAACGGCGAGGTCGTCATCGACTCCAACACGAACCGCATGATCCACCCCGTCGCCAACCAGATCGCCTACATCTCCACCCTCTGCACCCTCGAGTCCGGCGACGTCATATCGACCGGAGTCGCCCTCGGCCCGTCCGGCGCCGAGGAGAGGCTGCTCCAGCCCGGCGACGTCATAGAGGGCGAGGTCGAGGGCATCGGCACCCTCCGGAACACCGTCGGCAGCCCCGCCTGACGACGGCCCCCCGGGAGTCCGCTAATGCCGATGAAGAGTCCGCCGCATCCGGGGCTGTCGGTGAGACACGACTGCCTGGAGCCGCTGGGACTCACAGTCACAAGCGGGGCGCAGGCTCTCGGGGTCAGCCGCAAACAGTTGTCTGACATCGTGAACTGTCGTTCCGGAATCTCCTCCGAGATGGCGATTCGGCTCGACAAGGCATTTGGCGGGGACGCCGCAACTTGGTATCAGATGCAAGCGGCCTACGATCTCGCCGAGGCGATGAAGAGGTCAGGCAACATCGAGGTCGAGCGCGTCGCCGACGCCGTGGAAGAGTGACGACCGCATAGACGGCGGCACGGCCGCGCCGCCCGGACGTGAGGTGTAAGACGATGAGAGCAGCGGTATACGCGGGCAACAGGAAATTCGACGTCAAGGATATCCCGACCCCCGAGCCGGGGCCCAACCAGGTCCAGCTCGAGGTCAAGTACAGCGCCATCTGCGGAACCGACGTGCACGCCTTCCTCTACGACCAGGTGCCGCCCGGCATAGTCCTGGGCCACGAGTATTGCGGCTCCGTCGCCAGCGTCGGCTCGGACGTCACCGGCTGGAAGGTCGGCGACCGGGTGGTCGGAGGTGGCGGCACTCCCCCGCCGGGCACCGGTCTGGCCTTCGCCACCGACCCCCGTTACAAGTACCGCGAGGTCGGCTTTACCGCGCGTCCCCTGAGGGGCTACGCCGAGTACGTCATCATGGAGGACTGGGAGCCCCTGCTCATCCCGGACGGCGTCTCCGACGAGACGGCCTCGCTCTGCGAGCCCTGCGCCGTCGCCGTCAGGGCCACCCGCCACTCCAACATCAAGCTGGGAGACAAGGTCGCCGTGCTGGGCGCCGGCCCAATAGGCCTGTTCTGCATCCAGACGGCCAGGGCGGCGGGCGCGAGAGAGGTCTACGTCTCCGAGCCCGTTCCCGCCCGGGCCGAGGCCGCGCTCGCCGTCGGCGCAGACGTTGTGATCGACCCCACCAGCGAGAACGTCGTCGCCAGGCTGGAGGAGCTCACCGGCGGCATCGGTCCCGACCTCGTCTTCGACTGCGCCGGCGCGAGACCCACACTCGACCAGGCCATGAACATCGTCCGGCGCGACGGACAGGTGATGCTCGTTGCCGTCGCCTGGGAGGAGACGCCCCTGCTGCCCGTCGACTGGATGTCCCGGGAGGTCTCCATACAGTCCACCTGGGGGGCGCGGGACCAGGACTGGCAGATCGCGCTGGAGCTGTTCCGCACCGGCAGGGTGACCGTCGGCCCGATGTTGACGGACTCCAGCTTCATCGCGATGGGCGACATCCAGGAAGCGTTCGAGTCGCTGTTCAGTCCCACCACCCAGCTCCAGATGGTCGTAATGCCGGGCGCGTAACACCCCGGCAGCGGAGCCTGGCCGGGTGTTCCCTGAGCCCCTTCTCCCCTCGCGGGAGAAAGCTGGGATGAGGGGGCCAGGAGAATCACCCTCACCTCAATCCTCTCCCATCGATTGTGGGAGAGGAGGCGATGGAGGGATGACCTGCGAGACACCCGCTAAGCGGGGACGCCCTCCGCGGCTAGAAGCTCGTGCAGGCGTACCAGCGTCTCGCTGTTCTCGTCCAGCGAAAATCCGTCGACCCGGTACTCGGCCTTCAGGCTCATGCTGTCCACGGCGCCGAGGTCGGCCGACGTCTTGACCATCTCGCGCTCCTCGTCGACGGTGGGCAGCAGGTTGCGCCCGGCCCGGCGCGACATGGCGGCGACCAGGCCGTAGCCGCCCCAGTTCGAGACGCTTGCTATGACCAGCTCATCGACGGTCGTCACGCACGCCTTCTCGACCAGCGTCGGCACCTCGGGAACGTGCGCCTCCAAGTTGCCCAGCCCGATCTCGTTACCGCCGTCGCCGACGCCCACCGAGGGCGTGTCGCCCGTGAACAGCCGGTCGATCCTCGCCGTGTAGTCGGTGATGTCCAGGTTGCGCATGTTCCGGTACAGGCCCTCGTCGGTGGGGCCGCACCGCTCGATCGCTATCAGCAGCGACGGCTCGTGCTCCGCGAGCAGGTCCGCAGCGAATCGCCCCGCTCGACTCGTCGTCCGCGACCGGGAAGTCCACGACCGCCTCGTCCGAGCCCAGGATTCCGGCGACGACTGGACGCCGAGTAGCGGTCAGTCACGTACACGACCCGGTTGCCCAATGCCTCCAGCGCCCGGCCGATGGCGACCGCGCCGGGAGGGCCGTCCGTCTCCGGGGCGGCGGCGGCGAGGATGTAGAAGCCGGTCGCGATCAGCACCGTGCCCGGTTTGTCGAGCACGAGCTCCGCGGCGCGGTCGCAGAAGTCGGCCGGCACGTGGGGCCGAAGAGCCGCGATGCCCCGGCGGTCACGGTCGAGAATGATGTCCTCGATGCTCATGCGAGGGTGCCGCTTCGGGGCGTCGAGGAACGCTGCCCGTCGCCGCTTCCGATAGCGGCCTGTCTTCGAGGTTCGTTGCACGGGCGTCCCCGTGAGTCCGTTTCTGGACGATTGGCCGGACTTCCGTAGCGGCGGGTTTGAAACCCGCCCTCGCCTCGCCAGACGGCAGGATTGTCGGTACCGAGCCAGCGCATTGGTTGGCGGCGGCTGTCGCTATACGGTCCTAATGCCATAATGCTGTCCGGGTTCGCTTCTGCGAGTGGATCATCGAAACGATCAAGCGACTGGAGGCCAACAACCCTGCCATTTGACAGGGCGAAGGCGGGTTCGAAACCCGCCCCTACGGAATCCAGACGATCTCTCATGCCGCCGACTTCAGGGACCGGACGCTACAGGACGGAGAGGTCTTCGTCGCGGGCGTCGGTGATGAACATGTGGCCCGGCGCGTGCGTGATCATCAGCGGCGGCTTCGAGCTCATCGCCACCGCCTGCGGCGTGACGCCGCAAGCCCAGAAGACCGGCACCTCGCCGTCCCGCACCTCCACCGGATCGCCCATGTCGGAGCGGTTGACGTCGGCGATGCCGATCGCGGCCGGGTCGCCGATGTGCACCGGAGAGCCGTGCACCGCCGGGAACCGCGTCGTCACCTGCACGGCCCTGACTACCTTCTCGGTCGGTATGGGCCGCATCGACACGACCATCGGGCCGGAGAACGCGCCGGCGCCCGCAGTCTCGACGTTGGTGATGAACATCGAGACGTTGACGCCCTGGTCGACGTGGCGCAGGGAGATCCCGGCGTTGATCAGCGCGTTGTCGAACGTGAAGCTGCACCCCAGCAGGAACGACACCATGTCATCCTGCCAGTAGTCGGCGATGTCGGTCACCTCCGCCTCCAGCTCGCCGTAGCGGTAGACACGGTATCTCGGCAGGTCGTACCGGAGGTCGGCGCCCGGAGCGAACGTCTTGGGCTCGGCCGACCCGGCCTCGACCACCTCGAGCAGCGGGCACGGCTTCGGGTTGCGCTGGCAGAACAGCAGGAAGTCGAACGCCAGGTCGCCGGGCAGGATGACCAGATTGGCCTGCACGTGGCCGGGGGCCATGCCGGGCGTGAAGGTGTCGATCTCCCCGGAGCGCATGAGCGCCCTTAGCTCAGCCGGACTGGAGGGTAACGCCGATATCTGCATGATGCGGGTACATTATTACGCCGCGCCGTCCGCCGTCAACCTCAGCCGTCGCCTCAAAATCCCTACCTCCGTCATTCCCGCGAAAGGAGACCTTTGAACAACCGTCATTCCCGCGAAGGGAGACCTTGAACAACCGTCATTCCCGCGAAGGCGGGAATCCAGGGTTGGGGGTCCCCCGCGAGGAATGCCAAGCATCTCCGCCACGCTGTCCCCCCGCAACGGGAGTTACGCAAAGGTCTCCGAAAGCGGGAATCTATCCTCGGCGCGGTGCAACATCACGACCCCGAACACCGTCCGCCAAGTCGGCCTTCCCGATCAGCCGGTCAACCTGGGCCGCACTGCTCGCGGGCCCGCATCTGCAGCTCGTACAGCTTGTTGATCGCCTCCAGCGGCGTCATCGAAGACACGTCCAGCGCCAGCAGCTCCTTCAGCGCCTCCGGCGTCGTCGTCATCAGCGGAAGCTGGCGTACGGGCTCTCTGGCCCGACCGCGACGGCGCCGGCCCGCGCCATCGGACCCCTGGTCGCCGGCTGTGCTCTCCAGCTCGCCGAGCACCTCCCAGGCGCGGTTCACCACGGCCCCGGGCATCCCCGCCAGGCGGGCGACGTAGATGCCGTAGCTGCGGTCGGCCCCGCCGGGAACGAT
Source organism: Dehalococcoidia bacterium (assembly GCA_965220785.1). Lineage (GTDB taxonomy): Bacteria > Chloroflexota > Dehalococcoidia > Lucifugimonadales > CAZENU01 > CAZENU01. The sequence goes on along the minus strand of CBDCQW010000003.1, from coordinate 3,050,197 downwards.
GCGCCGCAGGAACACGACCTCGCCCTTGTCCTCCGTCACCGCCACGTTGTAGTTCCGCGCCCTGGGCAGTGTTTCGGCCAGCTCGGTGAGCTCGTGGTAGTGCGTGGCGAACAGCGTCTTTGCCCCGAGCCGCGGGTGGTTGTGGACGTACTCGGCGACGCCGCGCGCGATGGCAAGCCCGTCGTACGTGCTGGTGCCGCGCCCGATCTCGTCCAGGACCACCAGCGACCGGGACGTGGCGTGGTTGAGGATCGCCGCCGTCTCTACCATCTCCACCATGAACGTCGACTGCCCGACCGCCAGGTCGTCCTGCAGGCCGACTCGCGTGAATATCCTGTCGACGAGGCCGATGGAAGCGGACGAAGCGGGGACGAAGCTGCCGATCTGGGCCATCAGGGTGATGAGCGCGACCTGCCTGATGTAGGTCGACTTGCCCGCCATGTTCGGCCCCGTCAGCACGATTAGCTGCTCGCCGCCGGCGGACATCTTCGTGTCGTTGGGCACGAAGGAGCCGGGAGGCAGCGTCCGCTCGACGACCGGGTGGCGTCCCTCGCCGATCTCGAGAGCGTCGCCGTCGTCCAGCTCCGGGCGGACGTAGCCGTGCTGGCCGGCGACCTCCGCGAGACCGCAGAAGACGTCCGCTCGCGCCACCGCTCCCGCCGTCCGAAGAACGGCCGCGGCGGAGCCGGCGAGCTGGCCGCACACCTGCCTGAACAGCGACGCCTCCAGGTCGGCGACGCGCTCCTGGGCGTTCATGACGAGCGACTCGTACTCCTTCATCTCCGGCGTGATGAAGCGTTCGCCGCCGACCAGGGTCTGCCGCCGGACGTACTCCTCCGGGACGCGGTCCAGGTTGGCCTTGCTGATCTCGATATAGTATCCGAAGACCCTGTTGTAGCCGACCTTCAGATTCTTGATCCCGGTCCGCTCGCGCTCCGTTGGCTCCAGCGCCGCGATGTAGTCCTGCGCCTCCCGCGACGAGCCCCGGAGCGCGTCCAGCTCGGGCGAGAAGCCGTCCCGGATGACCCCGCCGTCGCCGATGGCGGGCGGCGGGTCGTCCGCTATCGCGCGGCGGACGAGTCCGGAGACGTCGGCGTTGTCCTCGATCTGCCCGGCCAGCCAGGCGACCTGCGGCGCGTCGTCGTCCTCGGTCATGATCGACCTGAGCTGCGGCGCGGCCTCGACGCTCGCGGCGAGCGCGACCAGGTCCCTCGGCATCGCGACGCCGCCGCGCACTCGATTGACGAGGCGCTCGATGTCCGAGACCCGGTCGAGCACCGAGATGACGCGGGCGCGGCGCAGGGCGCTGCGGTGGAACCACGAGACGGCGTCCAGTCTTTGCTCCAGCCGGGCCACGTCGAGCAGCGGCTGGCCCACCCAGCGCCTCAGCAGCCTGCCGCCCATGGACGTCCTGGTGCGGTCGAGCACCGAGAGCAGGGAGGCCGACTTGTCTCCCCACCTGCCGCCTTCGAAAAGCTCCAGGTTTCTGCGCGTCTGGGCGTCTAGCACCATGTAGGCGTCGGTGAAGTAGGTGTAGAGGGTCGTGACCTGGGACAGCGACGCACCGTGGCGCCTGCCCAGGTAGTCGACGATGGCCCCGGCTGCCCGGACCGCCAGCGGCAGGCCGTCGCAGCCGTACGGCTCCAGCGACGCGACGCCGAAGTGGCCCAGCAGTGTCTCGGTCGCCCACTCGAGGTCGAACGCGTCGGCCTCCAGCGGGGTGACGCGCGTCTCCGTCCGCTCGGTTATCGGCGGCTGCCGCTCCGGCACGAGCAGCTCCGACGGGGCGAGCCGCGCCAGCTCCACTTCCAGGTGGGCTATCGGGAACTGGCTGACGGCGAACTCGCTCGTCGTGATGTCGACGTAGGCGAGGCCCGCGTGCTGCTCGTCGACCACGGCCGCGGCGAGGTAGTTGTTCGCCCCGCCCTCGAGCAGTGCGTCCTCGATCACGGTGCCGGCCGTGACCACACGGACGACCTCGCGGTCGACGAGGCCCTTCGACTGCGCCGGATCGCTCGTCTGCTCACAGATGGCGACCTTGTGGCCCCGCTTGATGAGCCTGGCCAGGTACGGCTCGAGCGAGTGGTACGGGATGCCGGCGAGTGGGACGCGCTGTCCGCGGCCCATCTCACGCGAGGTCAGGGCGATCTCCAGCTCCCGCGAGACGAGACGGGCGTCCTCGTCGAACGTCTCGTAGAAGTCGCCCATCCTGAAGAGCAGGATGGCGTCTTCGTGCTCCTTCTTGATTCGGAGGTACTGCCGTCTGGCGGGGGTCGTCAATGCGTTGTCCGGGAGGCGTAGGCGGCTGGGTATGGCCACATTCTACGCGAGCGGCCGGACGTGGGGAACCGCCGGGAACGCTCCCGGAGTGCGGACAGGACGGGACGTCTGGAGGCTAGTCCTGCTTCCAGAAACGCTCTTCTTCGACCTTGTAGCCCCGGGGCTTGAGCTTGTCCTTGACGTCCTCGATCATGTCGGGGTGGCCGCAGGCGTAGACCAGCGTGTCTTCCGGGCTGAGGCCGAGCTGGTCGATGTACTTCTCGACGACGTTGTTGACGCGGCCGGTCTCGCCGGTCCAGCCGGCGTTGTGCTCCTCGGTCGGCCGGCTGACGGTCGGCACGTAGGTGATCTTGTCCGGGTGCTCGGCCGCCAGCCGCTCCAGCTCCTCCAGGTAGGTGAACTCGTCCTGGTAGCTGGCGCCCTGCAGCACGTAGAAGTGGTGCCCTTCGTTGCCCTTGTGCAGGTAGTCGCGAAGGAAGCTGATGTAGGGGACGACGCCGGTGACGGTCGCGACGAGAAGCTGGTTGGGCCACTTGGGCTTGAAGACGAATATGCCCTTGGCCCGTGGCCGCATCGTCATCGTGTCGCCTTCGTGGAGGTCCCACATAAGGGGTGTGAGGTTGCCGTCCGGCGGCGGCACCAGCTCCACGAACAGCTCGATGTCCTCCTCGTGAGGGGCCGAGGAGATCGAGTACGCTCGCTCGATGCCCTCTCTTCCGATGGTGCAGTACTGTCCCGCCTTGAAGGTCCATCCCTCGGGCCGGGAGATCCACATCAGCAGCAGGTCGTCCGTGATGTCCACGCGCCTGAGGACTTTGGTTTCGGCAAGCTTGGGCGCCGGCGGCCGGCGTCTAACGGTCGTCAATTTGGGGTCGCCTCCTGTCCGGCGTATGATGCCACAAACGCGGCGCCGTTTGAAAGCGTCCGCGACGCCGTCCGATCATGCCGTAGACCCCCAATGGCGTATAGAATACGCGCACGGCGATGTGGGCACTGTGGCGTTCGGAAGAAGCGCTGGACAGGCGCTGGAATGGAGCTACGGACATGAAGGGCATCGCAAACATCGGTTCCAGGCTGGAGCTGTTCGTGGACGACTGGCTGGTCGACCGGATGGACGGCGCCGAGCGCGTCCTGCACAGCCCCGTCCCGCAGGATGTCGCGCTCGTGTGCGACTCCCCGTGGGAGGGCAACAGCTCCAAGCAGGTCACCGTGTTCGAAGACGGCGGCCTGTACCGGATGTACTACCGCGGCAGCCAGGTCGACTACACGCCCGGCGAGATGACGAACCATCACCAGGTGACCTGCTACGCCGAGAGCGCCGACGGCATACGCTGGGAGAAGCCGTCCCTCGGTCTGGTGGAGTTCGACGGCTCGACCGACAACAACATCATCTGGGACGGACCCGGCAGCCACAACTTCATGCCGTTCAAGGACCAGAACCCCGACTGCAAAGCGGACGCGGCGTACAAGGCCGTGGGCGGAGTGCGAAGCGGGCTCCACGCCTTCAAGTCGGCCGACGGGATCCGATGGTCGCTCATGACCGACGAGCGCGTCATAACGAAGGGCGCCTTCGACTCGCCTAACCTGGCGTTCTGGGACTCCGCCCGGGGCGTTTACAGGGAGTACCACCGCGACTTCCGCGACGGCGTGGACGAATGGGGCAACCGGAACGGCCGCGACATCAGGACTTCGGCGTCCAGGGACTTCCTGAGCTGGCCCGACCCTGAGTGGCTGAGCTACTCGCCGGGCCGCGTCGGCCAGCTCTACACCAACCAGGTCCTTCCGTACTACCGGGCGCCGCACATCCTGCTCGGCTTCCCCACCAGGTACACGGACCGGGGTTGGGCCGAGTCGACGAAGGCTCTGCCGCAGCTCGAGTACCGCAGGGTCCGCGGCAGCAAGTCGCAGCGCGAGGGCACCGCGATGACCGACGGGATGTTCATGTCGAGCCGCGACGGCCTCAACTTCGACATCTGGCCCGAGGCGTTCATCAGGCCCGGTCTGCGGCTCACGGAGAACTGGTTCTACGGCGACAACTACCAGGGGCGCGGCCTGGTGGAGACGGCCTCCCATGTCGCCGGCGCGGCGGACGAGCTCTCCGTGTACGTGACCGAGGCGACGTTCCTCGACTACACGCCCTCCAGGTTCAGGCGGTTCACGCTGCGCGTAGACGGCTTCGCCTCGGTGCGGGGCAAGCTCAGCGGCGGACAGCTCGTCACGAGGCCGCTCGTCTTCGACGGAGGCGATCTGGTCCTCAACTTTTCCAGCTCGGCGGGCGGCGGCATTCGCGTCGAGGTGCAGGACGAGGGCGGGTATGCCGTCCCCGGATTCGCGCTGGAGGACTGCCACGAGCTGTTCGGCGACGACCTCGAGCGCGCCGTGTCCTGGCGCGGCGACGGCGACCTTTCCGCGCTGTCCGGCAAGGCGGTCAGGCTGCGCTTCGAGCTTCGGGACGCCGACCTCTACTCGCTCCAATTCCGGAGACCTGAGTGAGACGCGATGGCTGAGTGGCAGACCAAGCTGGCAGCGGACGGGTCGGAGCTACACGTCACCGCGCGCTGGGTCCGCGGCTCGCACATCCTCCTCTAGCCTGAAGGCGGTGCTTCCGGGCGGTGTCTTTTCACTCCAGCGGTCTACACCGGCAGCGGAACCGTGCACACCCTGTAGCTGACCGCGCAGCAGAACCAGATGCTACCGCCACGAAGGGTCATCCCGTGGACCTCCGGTTCATCGACTTGAATCTGGTGAAGCACCTCGCCGGTGTGGGGTTCGAGTTTGTAGATCGTGCCGCCGCCGTCTCTTTCGGTCGCCCCGAGCCAAAGGGCGTCATCGTGATAGAAGACGCCGTGGGGGGTCAGGGGTCCCGGCAGTGTGATGGAACGCTTCAACTCCATGTTCCCAGGGTCTACGAGATGGGCTTTGTAGGCGACGGGATCTATGACCCACATGTTGCGATCGTCTACCCATTCCACGCCGTGCGCCCCCTGGCCCCCGGGGGCCAGGAACGTCTCGGAGGTACTGCCGTCGTAGTTGAGCCTCAGCAGGTCGTAACCGCCCGTTGCCCACAGGTGCCCGCCGCCTTCGGTGACGCCACTGGCGTGTACGGCATCCGTGTGGACCTTGCTGACGAGAGCGCCGTCTTCGTAGCGAAGCTTGTAGATATGCTGGTCCGTTTCCCCACCGTTCGACTGGGCTATGACCCACAGGCCATCGGCGGCCGCCTGGAGGCCGTTGGGTCGAAACGAGGTCACCCACATATCCTTGGTTTCCGTCACTTGGACATCCTCCTCGGCAATAGCCGCACCTTCAACCCGAGATTTCCCATCCATATGGGGAGTCCTCAGTCTCCGAGGACAGTCCCAAAGAGATGGCGACATCATAGTCCGGTCGTTCAAGGTCGGTCAATCACACGTTTACCCAGTATGAGACGCACTGCCAGCCATAGTACGCAATCTCGTACGGCAGGGTATCCAGGACATCGTCCTGACGGTCGGACACGATAACGAGGGCGCGATTCGGGTCTACGAGCGCCTCGGTTTCCGGCGCCACTGTCCCATCGTCGCTGGGCCGGCACGCCGCGTTCCTCGAACTTCGCAATGACGGCGGCCCGCCGCTGGCGTTGACACCGCACACGGCAGCGGATACGCTCCGTTTCGCGATTACGCGTCCCCAATTCCAGGAGGTCAGACCGACGTGTCTTACGGCAGCGTCAAGACGTGGCTCGTGGACGAGCTGCAGGACATCCGCGACAGCGGACTCTACAAGGGCGAGAAGCTGATCGAGACCGTTCAGGGCCCCGAGGTCGACACGTCCGAGGGACACCTGATCAACTTCTGCGCCAACAACTACCTGGGCCTCGCCGGCCATCCCGACGTGCTGCAGGCAGTGTCGGACGGCGTGCGCGACTACGGCTTCGGCATGGCCTCGGTACGGTTCATATGCGGCACGCAGCAGATCCACAAGGACCTGGAGCGGCGCCTGTCCGAGTTCATGGGCACCGAGGACACGATCCTCTACACGTCGTGCTTCGACGCCAACACGGGCCTGTTCGAGACGCTGCTCGGGGCCGAAGACGCCATAATCAGCGACGCGCTCAACCACGCCAGCATCATCGACGGCGTGAGATTGTGCCGCGCGCAGAGGAAGGTCTACGCCCACAGCGACGTGGCCGACCTGGAGGCCAAGCTGAAGGAGACGGAGGGCGCACGGTTCCGCATGATCGCCACCGACGGCGTCTTCTCCATGCAGGGAGACTTCGCGAAGCTCGGCGATATCTGCGACCTCGCCGACCGCTACGACGCGATGGTCATGGTCGACGACTCGCACGCCACCGGGTTCATCGGCCCCAACGGCCGCGGCACGCCGGAGGACCAGGGCGTGGTAGACCGCGTCGACGTCGTCACGAGCACGATGGGCAAGACCCTGGGCGGCGCGTCCGGAGGCTACACCACGGGGAGGAAGGAGATCGTCGAGTATCTCCGGCAGCGCTCCCGGCCGTACCTGTTCTCCAACACGCTGGCGCCCCCCATCGTCATGGGCGCCCTCAAGGCGCTCGACCTGGTCGAGGGCAACCCCGGCCTGCGCGAGACGCTGCACGAGAACACGAGCTACTTCAGGTCGGCCCTGGAGGCCCTCGGATTCGACATCATACCGGGCACCCATCCCATAGTGCCGATCATGATCCGCGACGAGCTCAAGACGGTCGCGATGGCCAGGGCTGCCAACGAGCGGGGCATCTACGTCGTCGGCTTCAGCTTCCCGGTCGTGCCCAGGGGCGAGGCGCGCATCCGCGTGCAGCTATCCTCGGCCCACACGCGGCAGCAGCTCGACACGGCGCTATCCGTCTTCGAGGACGCAGGCAAGGAGCTCGAGCTTATCTAGTGGAGCCGCGACGGGTCGAGATAGATTCCCTCTCCCCAATGCGGGAGAGGGCCAGGGTGAGGGGGACCCGATGCGCACCGTCGGCAGGACGCCGTTCGCCAGCACTCTCCAACGACCCAGGACGTCACCCTCTCCTCAATCCTCTCCCGTCGAGGGAGAGGAGGAACACCCGGTCCCACCGATGGCCGATCTGACCGGCAGAGTGGCGCTGATCACGGGCGCGGGTCGCGGCATGGGCCGCGCCAGCGCCGAGCGCATCGCCGCTGCCGGCGCCCGCGTGGTCGTCAACGACCTGGACGAGGCGCGAGCGACGGAGGTCGCAGACCGGCTCGTCTCCGAGGGCGCCGAGGCGATGGGCGTTGCGGCCGACGTGAGCGACGCGGCGGACGTGAGCCGGCTCGTGGGCACGGCGAGAGAAGCGTTCGGCGGCGTCGACATCCTGGTGAACAACGCCGGCGTGCTGCGGCGCACCGGGATACTCGCACTGGAGGAGGACGAGTGGGACCTGGTGCTCGACGTCAACCTCAAGGGCACGTACCTGTGCACGCGGGCCGTGCTGCCGGCGATGAAGGAGGCGGGCTGGGGCCGCGTCGTGAACATCTCGTCCAGCGCCGGCAGGAGCGTGAGCACCCTGGGCGGCCCGCACTACACGACGGCGAAGGCCGCGGTGCTGGGATTCACCCGCGCTGTCGCCAAGGAGATGGCGCCCTTCGGGATCACCCTCAACGCGGTCTGCCCGGGTCTCGTGAACACCGAGATGGTCAACGAGGTGATCACGGACGCCCAGACCCGGGCCTATGCCGACAGCTTCCCGATCAGGAGACTGGCGGAGCCGGAAGAGGTGGCCGAGCTGGTCGCCTTCCTGGCCTCGGACAGGGCGGCATACATAACCGGGGCGTCGCTCGACATCAACGGCGGGGATCTGATGCTGTAGCGGGCCAGCGTTCTTCCAAGCGGCGCGAAGGCGGGTTGCAAACCCGCCCCTACGACGGGGATCAAGCCATCAATGGAGGCAGACATGAGTCAGAATGTATACGAGAGAATCGGCGCCCGTCCGGTGATCAACGCCGGGGGCAACACCACCACCTGGGGCGGCTCCACGCCGTCCGCGGACGTGAAGCGGGCCATGGACGAGGCGGGCGAGAGCTTCGTCGAGATGGACGAGCTGCTGGCCGCGTCCGGCAACCATCTCGCGGGGCTGCTCGGGGTCGAGGCCGCGTACCCGGCCGCCGGATGCTACGCGGCGCTCGTGCTCAGCACGGCGGCGTGCCTGACCGGCAACGACCCGGACAAGATGGACCAGCTGCCCGACACGACCGGCATGAAGGACGAGATCGTGCTGCAGCAGTGCCAGCGCTACGGCTACGACCGTGCCTACACGGTGCCCGGCAGCAAGCTGGTGCTGGCCGGAGACGACGACGGGTGCACGCTCGACGAGCTGGACGCGGCGATCGGGCCGAACACGGCCGCCGTCGCCTACCTGGTCTCGTCCGACCCGAAGGAGTCGGCGGTATCCCTGGAGGACGCCGTCGACCTCGCGCGCTCCCGGGGCGTGCTCTCGATCGTCGACGCGGCCGCGCAGATATACCCCCTGGACTACATGCGCCGGAACGCGCAGTCCGGCGACCTCGTCTGCTTCGGGGGCAAGTACATGGGCGCGCCACACTCCACCGGATTCGCGTGCGGCAGGAAGGACCTGATCGAGGCTGTCACGGCCCACGGCTTCATCGGCCCGCGCCCGCTGGGCCGCGGCATGAAGATGGACCGTCAGGAGATCGTCGGCCTGACCGTCGCGGTCGAGGCTTGGGTCAACGCCGACCACGAGCAGCGCCTGGTCGACTACGGCGCCAAGTTCTCGGTGATCGAAGACGCGCTGAAGGGCGCGTCCGGCGTGAAGGAGACGAAGGTCATGCCGACTGGGAACTACTACAGCCTGATACTCGGCGTCGTGCTCGACACCGACAGGCTGGGCAGGAGCGCCGAGCAGGTCAACGAGGAGCTGCTGGGCGGCAGTCCGCGCATCCGTCTCGCCGCGACCGAAGGCGACGACACCCTGACGATCAACGTGCACACCCTCCTCGACGGCGAGGAGCGCGTCATAGGTGACCGCATGCGCGATCTGCTGGCCTGAGGCGCAACGTCGTAATGCGGTCAGCCGCCTCGCCCGGTGGTCGACCGCGAGGGGTACTCGCAACCGTCGAGGGTCGAGGCTGCCACAGCCCGTTCACCCCGAGTAGGGCCCGATGCTTCATCGGCCCGTATCGAGGGGCGCACGCAGTAGCTCGTCGAACGTGAACGGCTGCGCCTATCCCCGGGCGGCGTATAGCTCGTCGGTCTGGGCCGCCATGATGAAGTCGTTGCGGTGGAGGCCCCTGATCTTGTGGGTCCACCACGCGACGTTCACCCTGCCCCACTCGACCGTGAGCCGCGGGTGATGTCCCTCGCGCTCGGCGGCCTCGGCCACGTCGTCCGCGAAAGCGATGGCCGACGCGAAGTTGTCGACCTCGAAGGTGCGGTCCAGCCGCTTGATCCCGTCGTCCTCCGTCAGTTGCCACTCGGGCACTATGGGGTGCAGCTCGACGATCTCCTCGTCGGTCACCCTCGGCGAGTCCCTGCGGCATGCAACGCACTTTTCCCTGGCCAGCGTCATGGGAGGCCTCCTGACATGATGGATTATTCGTCTCGACAGGGATATTATGCCACCGGCCCCAGCTTTGACCAACCGTCGAGAGGTGCGGGGATTGTCTCGGTCCAATAGACGCGGCTTCGAGGACGGGGCGCGATGACCGTCCGCAAGGCCGTCATACCGATCGCCGGGTTCGGCACCCGGTTCCTGCCCGCCACTCGTACCGTGCCGAAGGCACTGCTGCCGGTCGTCGACACGCCCTCTCTCGACTTGGCGGTTAGGGAAGCGGCCGCCTCGGGCGTGGAGAAGATCGTGCTGGTCACGTCCGCGGGCCAGGAGTCCGCGGTCGCATACTTCGAACACCTGCCGCGCCTGGAAGCCGCGCTGGAGGAGCGCGGCGACGAGGAGCTGCTCCGCCGCGTGCTCGAGACGGCCGACATGGTGAAGGTGCACGCCGTCCCCCAGGACAGGCAGTTGGGCACAGGCCACGCGATTCTGATGGCGCGGGACCTGGTAGGGGACGAGCCGTTCGCCGCGCTGCTGCCGGACGACGTGATCTGGGCCGACAGGTCGACGACAGCCGCGATGGTCGAGCTGCACGCCCGGACCGGAGGCTCGGTTGTCGCGGTCAGGGAGGCGCCCGACGAGATGCTGCACAAACTGGGTGTCGTCGACCCTGGAGTCACCGACGGCGACGCGGTCGCCGTGCGGGGGCTGGTCGAGAAGCCGGCCGTGGCCGACGCGCCCTCGAACCTGGCGATCGTCGGCCGCTACGTCCTGACGCCGGACATCTTCGACGTCCTCGCGGTCCAGCCGCCGAGCGGCAGGGGCGAGATCGAGATCACCGACGCCATCGCCGGACTGCTGCCGACGCAGGACGTATACGCCTACCGCTTCCCGGGAGTACACTTCGACACCGGGACGCCGGCGGGCATGTTGAAGGCGTCGGTGCACGCGGCGCTCCGGCGCGACGACATGGCCGCCGACCTGAAACGGTGGCTCGAAAAGGAGTTGAGAAGCCGTCAGTGACCGCTGCGAATAGACCGCACAAGCACAGAGGAGGAGCAACGTGAACCTGATAATCGTAGGATGCGAGTACGCGGGCAAGACGACGTTGGCGAACGAGATCGTCGAGTGGACGGAACGCACGATGGGCGGCGGCCGCGGCTTCCACGACCACTTCTCGATCCCGTCGCCCGAGCTGACGCCCGAAGGCCGGGAGCAGATGCTCGCGGCATCGGTGGAGATCAAGGAGATGTTCCAGCGGTACATGATCCAGTACCACATGAACCACTCCTTCTACTCAGACGCCGACCACAACTTGGTGGGATTCCACATCGAGAACTACGTCTACGGCGAGCTGTACTACGGCTTCGAAACCGCCTACCAGGACAAGGTCTTCGCCCACGAGGAGCGCGAGCTGATGAGGGAGGCGCCGCACTCGATCCTGCTGCTGCTCAAGGCGTCGCCCGAGGTCATCAGGCAGCGCATGAAGGACGACCCGCACGAGTACCAGGTCGTGCGGGACGGCGACGTGGAGACGGTGCTGGAGCGATTCGAGGAGCGATTCGACGCCTCGGGCATCCGAAGGAAGCTCACGCTCGACACCACCTCGGCGACCGTCGAGGAGACGCTGGCCGAGTTCGATGCGCAGATACAGCAGCACCTGACGGACTCCGACCGCCAGCGTATCCTGACCAAGCGGGCCCTCAGCGGATGACGGACCGCGGTCCATGAGGCTCAGACCTGTCGGAACACACGGAAGAAGTCGGCTCGCCGGCGTCGTTGCGGTCTGCGCGGTCGCGCTCCTCGCGGGCTGCGGCAGCCAGCCGTCTGACGAAGAGGCCACGGCGGTCGCCGCCCTCGCCGCCGGCCCGGCCCCGTCGGTCGAGGGCGCGTCCATGTTCCGGGGAGGCCCTTCGCGCGACGGCGTCTATCACGTCGACGGCCCGCCGGAGACGGCGACTCAGGCCTGGACGTTCGAGGCGGTGGGCGACGCCTATTCGTCGCCGGCCGTCGCGGACGGCGTCGTCTACTTCGGCGGCATAGACGAGGACTTCGGGACCGGGGCGCACGGCGAGGTCGGCGTCAAGGACGTACACCTCTACGCGGTCGACGCACAGACCGGTCAGGAGAAGTGGCGGTTCGCGACCGGCGGCGCGGTATTCTCCTCCCCGGCAGTCGCGGACGACGTCGTATACTTCGGCAGCGCCGACGCCGGCTTCTACGCGGTGGACGCAGCGTCGGGGTCGGAGGTATGGCGTTTCGACGCCCAAGGCTCCATCGCCTCGTCGCCCGTCGTTGTGGACGACGCGGTGTACTTCACGGACAGGGACGGCTATCTTTACGCCCTGAACGCGGCGACCGGCCAGGAGCTATGGCGTTTCCGGGTCTCGGAGCGCACCTTTACGGCTGAGGGCTGGGACTCGTGGGACGCCGGGACGTGGTCGTCGCCCGCGGTAGCCGACGGCACGGTGTACACGGGCAGCAGCGACGGCCACGTCTACGCCGTCGACGCGGCCACCGGCGCCGAAAAGTGGAGGTTCAAGACCAAAGGGGACGTCTGGACGTCGCCCGCGGTCGCCAACGGCGTGGTCTACTTCGGCAGCTACGACGCCAACCTCTACGCCGTCGACGCCGCCACCGGCGCGGAAAAATGGCGGTACAAGACCTCGTACCGCATACGCTCGTCGCCGGCGGTGATCGGGCGCGTCGTCGTGTTCGGCAGCAAGGACGGGAATCTCGTCGCAGTGGACGCTGAGAGAGGCGAGGAGCGCTGGAGATACAGGCCGGAATTCGACTGGGCCACGATTTGGACTTCGTCTCCGATCATCGTCCGCAACAAGAACCTGGCGTACGTCGGGGTCAACTACTGGTCGGGCAGCAGCGGCGGCGGCCAGGTGCTGGCCGTCGATCTCGATTCGGGCCAGCAGGTTTGGCAAACGAGGCTGCCCGGCGACGGGTTCGATTCGACGTTGACGATTACCGAGGACGCGATCTTCGTCACCGGCGCCGAGGGCACGGTGTACGCCCTGCGATGACCGAGCGGCCGTCCGAACCACAACGAGCATGAGAGGAGCGACATGAAACTGATACTTGTCGGATGCGAATATTCGGGAACGACGACCCTGGCCCTGGGGATAAACGACTGGCTGACGGACCTGACCGGCTCCGGGTTCCGCCTGATACATGACCACTGGAAGATACCGCACACCTCGGGCCACCTGCCTGAGGACACGGACAACTTCCTGACGCCGGAGGAGCAGGCGCAGGTGCTCGGGCTGAGCCCCAAGCTGAAGGAGATGCACCAGCGGCACAGCCTCTACTACCACACGCCCAACCATCCTTCCGACGAGAACAAGCTGGTCATCGGCTACACGGTCGACGACGCCGTATACGGGCAGATGTACTTCGGCTACGGGCGTCCGACCGACGGGCAGGACCGCCGGATAGTGGCGCCGCAGGTCGAGAAGACGATGCTGTCGCACGAGCCGGACACGGTGATGGTGCTGCTCCGCGCGGACCCGGACGTCATACGCCGGCGCATGAAGGCCGACCACCACCACAACGGCGTGCTCCAGGAGGACGACATAGGATACGCGGTCGAGCGGTTCGACGAGGAGTTCAAGTACTCGCTGGTGACTCGAAAGCTGACCCTGGACACGACCGCGAGCACCCCGTCCGACACGCTTGCCGAGTTCACCGAGAAGATCAGGCCCAACCTGACCGACGTGGACCGATCGCGCATCCTGGCGCACAGGGCGCTGGGCGGATGAGGTCGAGCGTCCCCGGAATACCGTCCGGCATGGCCACTGTGAACGACGCGCGAATCGCCCTGTCTGGAGCGCAAGAATGAACCCGGCTAACCTGTACGACCTCGGAGCTATGGCCAAGTTGTGCATGTCCCGCGACTACTGGGACTGGGTAATGGGAGGCGCGGGCGACGAGATCACGATACGGCGCAACCGCGAGGCCTTCGACGAGATCAGCGTCCGCCCCAGGGTGCTCGTGGACACGACCGGCCGCGACCCGTCCACGACCATGCTCGGCCGCAAGATCGACTTCCCGGTCTTCGCGTCGCCGGCGGGCACCCAGTGGGTGGCCCACCCCGACGGCGCGCTCGGGGTCGCCCGCGCGGCAGGCTCCGTGGGAACGTTGATGGCGCTCGCGACCGGGTCCCGCTACACGGTGGAGGAGGTCGCGGCCGCGGCGACCGGACCGATCTGGTACCAGCACTACCACATCCTCGACGAGGTCACCGAGTACATCCTGCCCCGCGTCGAGGCCGCCGGCTACGACGCGGTCTGCCTCACCGTCGGCGGCGCGGGAGGCAGGGGCAAGGACAGGGACGTGCGCAACCAGTACGAGCCCGCACTGGGCTGGGGCGACCTCCAACCGGTGCCGCACATGCTGGAGAGGGTCCTGGCCTACGACCGCTTCGCCTACCGCGGACTCACGTGGAAGCGCATCGAGTGGCTGCGCGGCCTCACCAATCTGCCCCTGGTCGTCAAGGAGATACTGACCCGAGAGGACGCGCGGCGCTGCGTCGACGTCGGCGCCTCGGCCATCGTCGTCTCCAACCACGGCGGCCGGTCGTTCGACACCGAGCAGGCCACGATCGAGGCGTTGCCCGCCATCGTGGACGAGGTCGGCGGCGAGGTGGAGGTCTACCTCGACTCCGGCGTACGGCGCGGCTCCGACGTGCTCAAGGCGCTCGCCCTCGGAGCGCGGGCCGTAGGCGTGGGACGGCCACTGTTCTGGGGACTCGCCGTCGATGGAGAAGCCGGCGTGCGCATGGTGTTCGAGATGCTCCGGGACGAGTTCCTGCGCGCAATGGCGATCTGCGGCTGCATGTCGGTCGACGACGTGGACGAGTCGGTCGTCGTCCCGCCGAACCGCCGATAGCGCCCGCCGATCAGGCGAGGTAGAGAATCCGTGAAGTATGCGGCAAGCCTTATGCTCGTTCTTGTTCTCGCTCTCGCCCTAATCAATTGCGGCTTGGCTCTCGACTCCACGTTGGGCATCTTGCCTGGGTCTTTGGGCGGTTTGTGAATCGCAGGTGACACTGCTTGGCTGGTTCCTGTTGTTCAATCGCGTCCAACCACATCTAGTGGATCACCCCCCCTTTGATGTCGTCCACGGGGTCTAGCACGCCATTGGACTGAGGAAGTCACCAAGAAGGATGTGGTACCAGCTCCTCCCTCCGTCCGGGTCGTAAACGAAGAGCCTCCGCGGAGGTCCGAATCCGCAGTCGAGATCACCAAGCGGCAGCAGCAGCACATACACCAGGAGAAATACGGCGCTGGCACCGATCAGCACCAGTCCCGCTTTCCGCAGTCCCGGGTCGGTCGCATACCTGTGCAGTACGACTCCGACTATTGCTACGACGATGGCGTAGAACAGCATCGGATCACTAGCCCAAGCTCTCGTCCAGGATCTCGAGCAGGTCGCGGACCTCCTTTCCGTCCTCGGGGGCTTTGGCCGCGACGCCTTCGTCGAGCATCTGCAGGCAGAAGGGGCAGGAGACGGCGACCGTGTCGGCGCCCGTCTCGAGGAGCTGTTCGGCGCGGGCGTGGTTGACGCGGTCTCCCCGACTCTCCTCCATCCACATGTGGCCGCCGCCGGCGCCGCAGCAAAAGCCGCGCTCGCGGCATCGCTCCGCCTCCACGAGCCGCACGCCCGGTATCGCATCCGCGATTTTCCGCGGCGGGTCGTACACGCCGTTGTGGCGGCCCAGGTAGCACGAGTCGTGGTAGGCCACGGCCGCATCGATCGTCGCGACCGGCCTGATGCGACCGTCCTCTATCAGCTCCGCGACGAGCTCGCTGTAGTGCTGCACGGCGTAGTCGCCGCCGAGGTGCGGGTACTCGTTCTTGATCGCGTTGAAGCAGTGGGGGCACAGCGTGACGACCCGCCTGACGTCGTAGCCGTTCAGCAGCTCGACGTTCCGCTGCGCCATCGTCTGGTACAGGTACTCGTTGCCCATACGCCGGGCCGGGTCGCCGGTGCAACCCTCCTCGTCGCCCAGGATGGCGAAATCGACTCCGGCGCGCTTCAGCACCGACGCCATCGCCCGCGCGATCCTCTGGCTGCGTTGCTCCAGGGCGGCGGTGCAGCCGACCCACAACAGGACGTCGGCATCCGGGCGCTCGGCCAGCGTGGGCACGTCGAGACCCTCGGCCCAGTCGGTGCGGCCGTAGGTCGTCCCGCGCCACGGGTGTCCGCGCTGCTCCATGTTCACGAGCGCGTTCATGGCCGTTTCGGGCATGCTGGCGCGCTCCATGACAAGATGGCGCCGCATGTCGACGATCGTGTCCAGGTGCTCGACGCCCACCGGACACTCCCGCTCGCAGGCGCCGCATGTCACGCAGTCCCACAGCGCCTCCTCGCCGACTATATCGCCGACCAGCTCCCTGCCGCCGTTCGTTCCGGCGGCGTCCGGCCCGGCCTCGGCGACGTGCTCTCTTAAGCCAGCGACGATATGCATGGGCGACAGCGTCTTGCCGGTCAGGTTGGCCGGGCAGCTATCGGTGCACCGGCCGCACACCGCGCACGCGAAGCCGTCGAGGAGCTGCCGCGAGGTCAGCTCCTCGGCCCGCGAGGCGCCGAAGCTCTCCGCCGTCTCCAGGTCCTTCGGGGTCGACAGCGTGCCCATCGGCTCCATCCGGCGCATGACGAAGGCGAAGGGCGCGCCGATCAGGTGGGTGTGCTTGGAGAACGGGATATAAATGCCGAAGCCCAGTATTACGCCAAGGTGCGCCCACCACGCGACGGCCTGGAGGTCGGACGCGGCGCCCGCGTTCAGACCGAGACCGTCCTTCAGGACTCCCCCTATCGCCGCGCCGATGGGCGCGGAGGCTTCCGGTCCCTCGCCGCCTGAGGCGGCGTAAAACGCCTCGGTCGCCAGGGTCAGCGCCATGAGCAGGCCGGTCAAGCCGACGACCACGACCGAGTCGAGGCTCTGGGTCAGATCGAAGGAGAGCCGGCGCGGCCTCGTCGCCCACCGGCGCAGCAGCGCCCACGCGAGCACCACGAGGAACAGGCCGGCCAGCAGGTCGATGTAGGCGGAGAAGGCGCGCGCGCCGCTCTCGGTGAGCAGTGCCGACGAGAAGTCCCGGTCGACCGCGTCGCCGTATACGAACACGCCGTAGCTGGCGACGAAGGACAGGAAGCCCCAGAAGATGACGGCGTGGGCTATCCCGGCGCGGTCCCGCGGCGACACGCTCTGCAGCACCTTGCGCTGCCCGAAGACGAGCGGCACCGCCCCGAGCAGCCTGCGAACGGGCCGGTCGAAACGCCCGGACGGCCTGCCGATGAGCACGAGGCGAAAGACGCGCCGGTACGCCGTCCACGCCGCGACCCCAAAGCCGACAAGCGAGAGGCCGTACACTGCGACCCAAGCGGGGATGCCGAAGATCGTTTCCGGGGGTACCATGTCAGCCGAAGGGTAATCTGTATCGCAGCCTCGGGTAAAGGGCCGCGTGCGGATCTCCAGCCAACATGGAGCGCTTGCGGGCTACGCGCCAACTGGCGACAATGGTATCGAGTGGTGACTTTCCAAGTCGCTCTCGAGGAGGCGGGATCGCAATGGCGGATGATCGACGGAGGAAGTGCCCACGGCCTGTCCGCAGGCCCAGCCTCGACGAGGTGTGGCCGGTGCATCCCACGGCAGTCTGGCCGAAGGATGGCTTGAGTCTCAGGCGAGAGGACATCTACACCGACAGAGGGGCTCCCGCGGCGTCGCAATAGAGAAGGAGCGCAAATCATGACCAGGATGACCGGGCGGCGCGCGATGCTGGAGATGCTGCGGGCCGAGGGCGTCGAGTATATCTTCGGCAACCCCGGCACCAGCGAGAGCCCCATCATGCACGAGCTCGAGTCGTTCCCCGACCTCGAGTACGTGCTCGTGCTGCAGGAGGGCGTCGCGATGGGCATGGCGGACGCATACGCCCGCGCCACCGGACGCCCGTCGTTCGTCAATCTCCACATCGAGACCGGACTGGCCAACGGCATCAGCCTGCTGCACAACGCGCACGCAGGCGGTACGCCGATGGTGCTCAGCGCGGGCAACAAGGACATCCGCGAGCTGGCCCACGGCCGGACCGACCTGGCGGATATGGTGCGACCGTTCACCAAGTGGACGGCCGAGGTCACGCACCCGGACCAGGTGCCGTTCATAATGCGGCGGGCCTTCAACGAGGCCAAGACGCCGCCGACCGGGCCGACATTCGTCGCGTTCTCCGCCAACGCACTGGACGACGAGGGGGACGTGGAGATCGCAGCGTCGCCGGCGGGCTACGTCCGCTCCTCCCCAGAGCCCCAGGGCGTCGAGAGGGCGGCGGAGCTCCTGGGCGCCGCGTCGAGTCCCGTCATGATCGTCGGCGACCGGGTGGGCGAGTCGGGCGGCGCCGAGGCCGCGGTGCGCGTCGCGGAGATGCTCGGCGCGCCGGTCTACGCCTCGAGCTACTCAGCCATGAACTTCCCGACCGGCCACGCGCACTTCGGCGGCCCGATAAGGCTCGGATATCCCGAGACGCGGGAGATGCTCTCCTCCGCCGACGCGGCGCTGGTCGCGGGCGCGTTCTCCAGCGGCAACTTCATGTTCTCCGAGCCCGTTCTGCGGTTCATCGGCCCCGACACGAAGGTCGTCCACGTCGACTCTGACCCGGCGGGGGTCGGCGCCACTCAGCCGACCGACGTGGGCATCGCGGCCGACCCGGCGGTGACGTTGGACCGCCTCGCGGAGGCGCTCGACGCAACGATGTCGGGCTCGGCGAAGGAGGCCGCCAAGGGCAGGTGCGCCAGCATCGCGGAGGCCAGGACTAAGACGGACGCGGAGCGAGACCGCCGAGTCAGGCACAGGTGGGACGACTCTCCGATGCCGCCGTCTCGCATGATGGCCGAGGTAGCTTCCGCGCTGCCGCCCGAGACGATCGTGATCGACGACGCGGTCACGACGCGCGACGCCCTGTTCGACTCCATCGACTTCGACGCGCCCGGCAGCGTATACGGGGGCCGCGGCGGCGCGCTCGGCTGGGGCGTCGGTGCCGCCATGGGCGTCAAGCTCGCCAACCCGGACCGGCCCGTCGTTGCCGTGGTAGGCGACGGGAGCGCGATGATGACCGTCCAGGGTTTCTGGACCGCGGCCAACGAGGGCATCCCCGTCGTCTACGTCGTCTGCAACAACCGCTCCTACCGCATCCTCAAGCTCAACATCGACAGGTACCGCTCGATGGTCGACGCCGACGGCGAAAGCCGGTACATGGGAATGGACTTTCCGATCGCGCTGGACGTCGCCGGCATGGCGCGGTCGATGGGCGTCGACGCCAGGACGATCGAGGACCCGTCCGAGGTCGCGCCGGCCACGCGCGCCGCCCTCGAGTCGGGCCGGCCGGCGGTGCTGGACGTCGTCATCGACGGCTCGCTGTAGATGCCCCACGTCCTGCACGCCGACTTCGACGCGTTCTACACCTCGGTCGAGCAGCTCGACAACCCCGCGCTGCGCGGCCGGCCGGTCGTCGTGGGCGGCGCCCCGGAGGGCCGGGGCGTAGTGGCCTCGGCCTCCTACGAGGCGCGCCGATTCGGCGTTCGGTCCGCCATGCCGATGCGCACCGCCGTACAGCGTTGCCCGCGCCTCGTGCGCGTGCCGCCGCGGTTCGACCGCTACCGCGAGGTGTCCTTGCGCGTCATGGACATCTTCCACGAGGTGACCGACCTGGTCGAGGCGATGTCGCTCGACGAGGCATACCTGGACGTCACCGAATCGGTGGCCGCCGGGCGTTCGCCCGCCGCCATCGCCGCCGAGCTGCGGGAGCGGGTGCGCGCGGAGCTGTCGCTGACGATCTCCGTGGGGGTCGCGACGAGCAAGTCCGTCGCGAAGATCGCGTCCGATCTGGACAAGCCGGACGGCCTGACGGTGGTCCCGCCGGGAGACGAACGGACCTTTCTGGCGCCGCTGTCAGTCGACAAGCTGTCCGGCATCGGGCCCAAGACCGCCGCCCGGCTGGCCGGAGAGGGCATCCTCATCATCGGCGATCTCGCGTCCAGGACCGACGAGTGGCTCACGCGGCGCTTCGGCCGAAGCGGACCCGGGATGCGGCGGCTGGCGTCCGGCCGGGACGACGCGCCGGTGCGGCCCCATCGGGAACGCAAGTCGGTCAGCGCCGAGACTACGCTCGCCCGCGACACGGACGACCCGGACTTCCTGCTGTCTCTCGTCGACCGGCTCAGCGAGCGAGTCGGCGCCCACCTGGAGCGCGGGGAGGTCGGCTGCAGGACTGTGAAGGTGAAGCTCCGTCTGGCCGACTTCACGACGTTCACTCGCCAGACCACTCCGCCGAGGCCCGTGGCCTCGACGGATGACGTCGCCGCGTCAGCCCGCGAGCTGGTGCGTCGTGAGATACGGCCCGGACGCCTCTTTCGCCTCGTCGGCGTCGGCGTGGCCGGCTTCGAGTCGGGCGAGGGGCAGCCTGGTCAGCCGCGACTGGCCGGTTTCGAGTAGACGCCGGTCAGTCGAGCCGGGCGCCCACGAAGCCCGGATGGCCCCGCACGAACGCGACGGCGTCGGCCGCGCGACGGCCTTCCATCTGCAGCCTGCCAAGGCGGAGCACGCCATCGCCGGTCGCTACGCCAAGGGCGCCGTCCAGACCCGACACCACCGTGCCCAGCGGCTCGCCGACGCTTTCGGTACTGGCCGCCGACGCCTCCAGCACCTTGAGACGCCGTCCGTCCCATCGGGTGAACGAGCCCGGCCACGGGTCATAGGCGCGTACCTGCCGGGCGATATGCTCCGCCGGCGCGGCCCAGTCTATCGCCCCGTCGTCGCGCGTCAGCAGCCGGGTCATGGTGGCCTTGGCGTCGTCCTGTGGCGACGCCTCGATCTCGCCCGACGCCCAACGCGGCAGCACCGCGACCGTCAGGCAGGCGCCAAGCTCGAAAAGACGGCCGGTGAGCTGCCCGGCGGTCTCGTCGGTCCGAATGCGCAGCCGCCTTTGGGCCACGACCGGCCCGGAGTCGACGCGCTCGGTGACCTCCATCACGGTGACGCCGGTCACCTCGTCGCCGGCGAGTATCGCCGCGGCCACGGGAGACGGGCCCCGGTACTTCGGCAGCAGCGACGGATGGATGTTCAGGCAACCGAGCCGTGGCGCGTTCAACACGTCGTTGGGGAGAATCAGCCCGTACGCGGCTACGACTATGACGTCCGGCGCGAGATCGGACAGGCGGCGCCGCGCGTCTTCGTCTTTGCGCAGCGACTCGGGCTGAAGGATGTTCAGGCCGCGCTCGACGGCGTATTCCTTCACCGGCGTCGGCCTCGTCCGCCTGCCACGGCCGAGCGGCCTGTCCGGCTGCGTATACACGGCGACCAGGTCGTGCCCCGCGTCGACCAGCGCCGTAAGCACCGGCGCCGCGAAGGCGGGTGTGCCCATGAACACGATTCTCATGCCGCGTCGCCTCGACACTCCTGGAGTCCGGATCGCCGGCATGGATACATGGCCCCCGACGCCCAAATCCCCCACCTCTGTCATTCCCGCGCAGAGCCTGCCCTCGCGTAGGCGGGGGCGGGAATCCATCCCCGACGTGGTGCGCCATCACGACCCCGCAAGCAGTCAGTCGCGCGCCTTCCCAGTCAGGTGGTGAATCCTGGGACGCCGGGCTGAGATGGTAGCACAGGGCCTGTGATATGCTGCCGGGGCCGCGGCCCACTGCCGCGGATGTCTTCGGACGGAGGCCGCGAGATGCCGATAGTCGACCATCACAGCGTACCTGAGGTGCCCTGGCGGCCCAACTACCGCAAGTGGGACATCGCCGGCCCTGAGCAGGGCGTCACGAGCAACCTGTCATACTCCGAGGCGGCGGTCGGCACGGGCGCGCCGCTGCACTACCACGCGGACGACGAGCTGATAGTCATCCTGGAGGGCCGGCTGGAGGTCAGGCTGGGAGAAGAGGTGCACGACGTCGGCCCCGACCACACGTTGGTCATCCCTCCCGACGTGCCCCACGGCTTCACAGTCGTGGGCGAAGGACCGGCCCGAATGCTGACCTTCTTCCCGGTACCGGCGCCGTTCGACGGCACCACGTACCTGGAGGGCACGCCGCCAGCCCAGCCACCGGGATAACCGACCGGCTGTGATCGTTCAGACTTGACTTGAGGGGCGCACGCAACCCGCTAACCCTGAGTAGCGCCGGGGCTTTGATCGGAGAGTCCCAACTATCCACTACCCACTACCCACTACACGTAGTCGGGTCGAAGTAGGGTACCGGCGCGTCGCCGCGGGCCAGCTCGAACACCAGGGGTATCCGCAGCCGGTGTCCCGGCGACAGCTCGGGCAGGTCGTCCTCGGCGAAGAAGCCCACGCCCGTCGTCTCAGGGCCCGCGATCGGGGTCTGGTCGTCGCCGACTTCGACGAGCCACACGCTGGCGTATAGCTGGAACTTGAAGCGGCCGCCCCACAGGCTGGCGTCGAACACGCCGAGCAGACTCCTTGCGGTCCCGTCGACGCCCGTCTCTTCGCGGAGCTCCCGCTCCGCCGACTGCGCCCACGTCTCGCCGACCTCGGTCGCGCCGCCCGGCATCGCCCAGAGGCCGTTGTCCTCGCGCCGGATCAGGAGGATGCGGCCGTCCCGGAATACGGCGGCGTCGGCGCAGACGTACGGTGTGGCATGGGGCAGGCTCCCCTCGTACTCCGCCATCACGTCGTCCGCCGTCCTCTTCTCTATCGCGGCGACGAGCCGGGCGCTCAGCGACAGGGCGCGGCTATACCGCTCGCGGTCGTAGTCGTTCTCGGCGTAGTGCAGCCCCAGGTCCGCGATGCTGCGAAGCTCGTCCGCTATGAGATACATCTCGCCGGTTGGGTCGTCCATCACGTTCGTCCTTCATCGGTGGAGCCGGCGACCAAAAAAGAGAGCGCCCCGGTTCGAATCTACCGGGGCGCTCCTGCTACGCTCTCCGTCGTGCCGTCGGCGGGTGTGAGAGCCCGCCATCGAGTGTTGCGGCGTCAGTCGGCGGCGACCGCCAGGGTCAGCCTCTCCTTCACTATCGCCTTCAACTCCTTCACCCGGTCGAGGTTCGGGTGGCTGCCCTCTTCCGTCTTGTCGAAGATCTTGTCGCCGTCGACGTGGACCGTCAGCACGCCGTTGTCGCCGGGCGTGAGTGAGATCGCTACGTCCGTACCGCCCGTTGCGAAGAACTCGGTGGCCATCCAGGCCGCCTCAGCGTGATACCCTCAGGGCACGCAGTATTCTATATCTACGTTCAGCTTCCCTTCCATCGCCATTCGAGCACCTCCTCCGTGCGGCTTTTCTCTCTCTGCTAACGACGCGGCCACCGTAGCACAGGCCCCACAGGGTGTCAACGAGCCGGGCGGCCCCAAATCCCCCACCTCTGTCATACCCGCGCAGAGCCTGCCCTCGCGTAGGCGGGGGCGGGAATCCATCCCCGACATGGTGCACCGTCACGACCCCGCAAGCAGTCAGCCCCCCGGCCCAATCAGGTGGGGAATCTGGGCGGTACGGTACCGGTCCAACTGTCCAGACTTGATGGCACGATTTGCCCTCCGGACCCCTGGTTGCCCGCCTTCGCGGGCATGACGGTAGGGTGGGTCTGCCACACGGGTAGAGGGTAGTCGTCATTCCGGCCCCCGAGCCGGAATCGAGGGGTGGGGGTAGAGCTCTGTAGCTCGACAGAGCGCCTCATTCCCACAGAGCTTCGTGTACAGTACGACAGCCTGTCGATTCTACCCGAGCTACACAGATGGCCAGACCAGGATGGTATAGCGATCACCCCGTGGCGTGCACCTGCGTCGGCTGCAGCGAGAGAGGCGGCGTCCGCACCAGGGCGGCCGACAGACGCGGGGGAGGACAGCCTCCCACCAGAGTCGGTACATCTTTGGGCAACGGCGGAGGTCACCGCGGCGGAGGCGGTACCGGCGGAGGAAGTACGTGGAAGTGGCTGGCCGCAATCGTGGTCGGGGTGATTCTGATCAGCGTCATCTACCAAGCCGGGAGCTGGCCTGAAAGCGGTCAGCCGACGCCTGCGAACGTAGTCCCAGCCAGCACCACCGCATCTGAAGCTACCCCGCCCATACGAACAGCGCCCAGCCCCGTGCCGGACGTTCGGGCTACGACCGAGGCCGCAATCGCCGCAACCGTAGAGGCCCTGGTTCCAACGTCTACGAACGCGACGACGACGCTCACTCTGACATCCAGCCCGACGCCGACTCCAACCAAAGTTCCCGCGACGCCGACGCGCACCGCGACCAAGGTTCCGACGGTACCCACGCCTGTACCTACGAGGGCCCCGGCGACGCGCCCGTCCCCCGCTCCAACCCTTCCGGTCTCGCTCCGCGATTTCAGAAACGGCCGCTGGCTGGAGCAAGAAGACCCCAGGCTGGCCGCCTCGATCAAGGAGCTGGGCTGGATGCGAGACGGCATCGACGGCACGGAGGCAGACGCGATTCAGAGCATGCTCTACATCGCGGTCACCGGTCGCTCGGTCGTCGCGTCCCTGCTCTCGATGGGCTGGGTACGGGACGGCATCAGCGACACTGAGGCCGAGGCGATGGACTGGATCAACAATATGGCGGGTGCTGAGGTCATGTCGGCCGTCGTCGCCTTGGGATGGGTGCAGGACGGCGTCGACGATCCGGAAGTCAATACGATTGAACAGCTGTCGTACATCGCATATGAGGATAGCCGGCTGGGTTTGTCGGTCGTCTCACTGGACTGGGTGCGGGACGGCATCGAGGAATTGGAAGCGAAGGCGGTCGAAGGGCTGTCACACATCGCACATGAGGACGCGGAGGCGGCATCGTGGATCGTCGGCATGCCGTTCGTCGCGACCATCGAGCCGCCCGACGTATCGGCTTTGCAGTCACTGAGTCGGCTCGCGGCCTTCGAACCGAAGACGTTCGACCGCGTCATGTCCCACGCGGCCCTGCGAGACGGCATATCGGACGACTTGGCGCCGATAGTAGCCACTCTGAGGGGCGTCGCGGAAACGAATCCGGGTCTCGTCGACGTCCTTCTCCATCCAGCAAAGGTCACTGTGGAACGTCGTACCATCACGTTGCAGCTGGCGGGCGAGGTCGTTCTTGCCATCGTCCGCACCGGTTCCGGGGCGTCGAGATCGATGGACCTGCTGGAGCACTCCGTGCGCGGGGTCGAACGGCTTATGGGGTTGCCGCTGCCGACCAACTTCGTTGGCCTGCTCTATGAGAACGCCGTGTCCGGCCCCGTAGCCGGAACCAACTTTGGCACTCATGTCGCGATTCTCCCGGAGTACGACGTCGACGACGGCAGTCGCGAGGCCGAGTTCGCCGGCTCCCACGTCGCTCACGAGGTGGCGCACTACTATTGGAGCGGTAACGCGGACTGGGTGGACGAAGGCGCGGCGGACCTGATGGCCTCCATCGTCGATGGCGCGCGGACCGGCAGGCCAGTAGAGGTTACAAACCGGCCCTGTGCCTACGCGTCCACTATCGCCGTGCTGGAGAGTCTAGGTATCTCTCAGGCCGATCTCGAGTTCGGGTGCAACTACGCGCTGGGGGATCGGCTGTTCGTCGATCTGTACCGCACGCTGGGCGATGAGCGATTCCGGCAGGGCTTCCGCGCTCTCTATGTAGCCTCAGAGATGGAGGACGACGACGACGACCCTGGCACGTCCGTAGGCGTCGATCACGTCAGGCAAGCCTTCCGCTCCGACGACGGGGCCGAGAGAGCCGTCATCGCCCGCTGGTACGACGGGACCGAGCCCTACGACCGGTCAAAGCTCGACTACGGCCCGGTCGATCCAAGCCTGCCCAGCATCAATGGACGCATCGACAAGGCATATATCGTCACCAAGAGCGGCGGGGCCGCGGTAGGTGTCTTCTCCGCGCGGGACGTCAGCGATTGGGTATTGCTCACGCTGGAGCGCTCTTACAGTGTGTCGGCTACGCGCGAGGTACACATTGAGGTCGTGGAGTATTTCGAGGACGGGTTTGCATTCCGCCGCAGGACCGGCAGCCTGGCCGCGGAGCCCCAATACGTCGGCGGAACAAATTGGTTCTCCGTGGGCTCTCCTCCATCCAGAAAGTGGGCGCCGGGACGCTACTTCGTTTACGTGTACGTGGATGGCCGCAAGGTGGCCGAGGTGGAGTACGAGGTCCTACCTTGAATCAACAGCCGTCGGCCGTTCCGAGCGGGATGCACAGGAGACGCTTCGCACCCACATACGTACTGGTCGCAGGCGGCACTCCAGGCTGGAGTTCGGGTACAGTAGACCCGCCCCGTTTTCGCCAGAGTGACACAAATGGCCAGACCAGGATGGTATAGCGACCACCCTCCGGCATGCACTTGCGCCGCCTGCAGCGGGAGCGGCCGCGTGCGCACCGCGACGGCCGACAGGCGTGAGGGAGATCGGCCTTCTCCCAGAGTCGGTACATCATCGGGCAACGACGGAGGCTCTAGCCGTCGTGGGGGCACAGGTGACGGCAGTGGTTGGAAGTGGCTGGTCGCCGTCACGGTTGGGCTGATCCTGGGAATCGTCATCTACGAGGCCGCGAGTGAGCCCGAGAACGGTCAGTCAGCCCCTGAGCGCGCAAATCCAGCCAATACCCCGTGGACTCGTGAGAGCCAGTCTGACTTATCCGCATCTCAGGTGCCCACAGCTACACCAGTCCCTACGCCGGTTCCGTCCCCAAATCGATGGCATATCAAAGAAAAAGTGTACATGCTGGGGCTCGTCAACGCCGAGCGCGAGAATGCCGGCCTAGACCCGGTCGTCCTTGGGGACAACGTTGCTGCCCAGTTACACGCTGAAGTTTCTTTGGAAAGTTGCTTTTTGTCCCATTGGGGGATCGACGGCCTGAAGCCGTACATGCGATATAGCCTTGCTGGAGGCTATCAATCCAACGCGGAGAACGTGCTCGGCGCTTACTATTGCACCGAAATACCAGATTGGTGGTACAAAACCTGCGCTGCGGTAGGAGACCTAGTCGAGTCTGCGGGCGACATTTGTACTCGGGCAGCAGACTGGTGGTACAGAGCAAACGACAGCGTAGAGCAGGAAATTCGGGAGGCCATGGAAGGCTGGATGGACAGCCCCGGTCATCGCCGCACGATCTTGAACCCGTGGCACAAGAAGGTGAACCTAGGCCTCGCGTGGAACCGACATAGGGTAGCCTTCGTCCAGCAGTTCGAGGGCGACTACGTCGAATACGGACGTCCACCCGTCATCGACAACGATAGGCTGAAACTAGCCGGAAGGGTAGAGAACGGAGCTCGGGCTGGAGGAGATCTATCCATCCGGATTTACTACGATATGCCGCCCCACATCCTGAGCAGAGGCCAGCTCCTGATGACTTCCTGCTACGACAGCGGGCGTCTCATCGCGATATTGCGCCCTCCGCTTCAAGGAAATCGTCGCTACACCAAAGACAGCGTAACTTGGTCATACTCTCCTTGCCTCAATCCCTTTCGGGTGCCGTACGATACGCCTGCGCCGCAGTCGCCCGCAGATGCGAAGCAGTTCCGGGTAGTTGCCGAAGCGGCTGCCGCAGTAGTTCCGGAGCAATCTATCGCCGTACAGGCGATCACCGCCTTAGAATGGACCGCCACCGGTGAACGTTTCTCGGTGACCGCGAACCTGAGCCAGGTTATTGCCGAGTATGGCAAGGGCGTCTACACGGTCGTCCTCTGGGGAAACGTCGATGGAGAGGACGTGGTCATCTCAGAGTACTCCATGTTCGAAGGAATAACGCCGACCGAAACATACGGCCGCTGGTAGAGCGCGGGGCGCGGCCGGCGAGGGCCGGCGAGCGGCCGTTACGGGCACGCCTGGCCGTCGGGGTTGGACACGTTGGCGAAGCGCACGACGTCTCCGATCTCGATTCCGTGCTCGGCCGCCTTGCCCGCGTTGATCTCCAGAACATAGCCGGCGGGCGACGACGACGAGTAGGTCGGCAGATCGGAGGTCGGCGTGTCGGGGTCCGGCGCGGGCGCTTCGACCGTTATGTCGACGACGGCGCAGCCCTCCGATATCCACACTATGTCTATCGGAAACCGCATGCGGAGCATCCAGAACGAGGACGCGGTCCTGGGCGCGAACACGAACAACATACCTGTACCGGGGGCCAGGGACTCCCGGTCGGAGAGGCCCTGACTCTGCTGTGCCGACGTCAGCGCGAGCTCGACCGAGAAGGCGGCGCCGTCGAAGAACGCCGCGGGCGCGTCCGGCGGTATGGCCGGAGTGGGCGTCGGCGTGGGCTGAGGCGTCGCCGTGCTCGTCGGGGTGGGCGTCGGCGTCGCGGTCGGTCGGGGGGTAGCCGTGGGCGACGGCGTCGCGGTCGGCTGAGCCGTAGGCGACGGGGTCGGTTGAGGGCTTGCCGTGCGTGTCGGAGCCGCCTGCGCGGCCGGCTCAGGCGTGGGCGTGACCGTCGGTGATGGCCGCGCGGTCGGCGAAGGTGCAGGCGCGCTCGTCGGCGTAGGATCGGCCGTTGGCACGGCGGTCGGCGTCTCCGTGGGTATGGCGGTGGGAGGCGGCTCGGCTGTCGCGGTAGCGCCCGTCGTCGGCGACGGAAGGGCGGCGGCCGGGCCATCGCCGCCCGAGCACGCCGCGACTGCCAGTCCCACCGCCGCGGCCAGCGCGACCAGGGTCCTCACAGCAGGCTTATGGTCGTGGCGCCGTCGCCGCCGCGCTCGGGCGCCTCCGGCGCGTGCGACCTCGCCAGGATGTGGCTGGACAGCATCTCGCGCACGGCCTGCCTGAGCGCCCCGGTACCCCTGCCGTGGACGATGCGCACCGAGCTCATGCCGTCGCGCACGGCCTTGTCCAAGAAATCCTCGACGCGGAAGAGCGCCTCCTCGACCCTCATGCCGCGCACGTCCAGCTCCGCCGTCGTCAGCATAGGGCCGAGCTCGTAGGCAACGCCCGGCGACGGCGGCGGCTCTTCCTCTTCGCCTTCGACCGGGATGAGCCGTTGGGGATCGAGCTTGAACCTGACGCCGCCGATCGCGACCTCGGCCTCCTCGTCGTCTTCCGGCGCCGCGATGACCTTGCCACGCACGTTCAGCCCCTTGACCTCCACGACGTCTCCGGGCCGAATTCGGACTGGCGCTGGCGCGGGCTGCCTGCGTTGGAGGTCCGGAAGCGACTCCTGGACGACCTTTTTCGCCTCTGCGACCTCCGCGGCGGCCCGCCTGACTGTCTCATCGGAGACCTGCCAGGAGAGCGACGCCTCGGCCCGGCGGATCTGCTTCCTGACGCTGTCGAATTCTTCGCTCAGCTCGCGGTCTATCTCCCGAAGCGCCTCCTCGCGCCTGCGGTCCAGCTCGGCGAGCCGCGCCTCGACCTCGGAGCGTGCCGCCTCGACCTGCAAACGGGCGGCTTCCGCCTGGGCGCGGGTCCGGTCGGCCTCTTCCAGCCGCGCCTTCAGCTCATCGCGCTCCGCCTGCAGCTCCTTCATCCAGTCCTCGAACAGCATGTGCCGGGGCTCGAGGAGCGAGCGCGCCTCCTCCATGATGTCGTCCGGCAGGCCGAGATGCGTCGCGACCGACATCGCGTAGCTCCTGCCAGGGGCGCCGAGAGTCAGGTGGTAGGTGGGCAGCAGACTGCCCGGGTCCAGGTCGACGCTGGCGTTCGCCATCGAGGGCGACGCCTGGGCGTGGGCGGCGATGGAGCGGTGATGGGTCGTGACCACGGCCGTCACGCCCATAGCGGCCAGCCGGTTCAGTATCGCCTTGGCCAGCGCCGAGCCCTCCTCCGGGTCGGTGCTCGTCCCGAGCTCGTCCAGCAGCACGAGCGACCCGGCGTCCGCGTGGCGCAGGATGTCGACCACGTTGCGCATGTGGGAGCCGAAGGTCGACACCGACTGGCTGATGCTCTGGTTATCGCCCACGTCAGCGTACACGCTGTTGAACAGGGGCAGCGAGCTCCCGGGCGCGGCCGGCACGCGCAGCCCGGACTGGCGCATGAGCGCCAGCAGGCCGACCGTCTTCATGGCGACCGTCTTGCCGCCGGTGTTCGGGCCAGTGATCACCAGCACGGACGTGTCCGCCTCGATCCGCACGCTGACGGGGACCGCGTCGCGGCCCAGCATCGGGTGCCGGGCCGCGACGAGATCGACCGTGGGCGCGGGCGTATCGGAAGCGAGATCGGCGGTCTCGCCGAGCGACGCGCTGAAACGCGCCCGCGCGAGCACCAGGTCGAGCCGGGCCGTCAGCTCGATTCCGAGCATGATGTCGTCCCGCGCGGCGCCTATCAGCGCCGACAGCTCCCGCAGCACCCGGGCGACCTCCCGCTCCTCCTCCAGCGCCAGCTCGCGCCACTGGTTGCCGAGCTCGACCGTCTCCAGCGGCTCGACGTACAGCGTCGCGCCGGTGTTCGACGCGTCGTGCACGATGCCGGGCACACGGTGCCGCAGGTCTCTCTTCACCTGCAGCACGAGCCGGTCGCCGCGCATCGACACGACGTTGTCCTGCAAGGCTTCCTGGCCGACCGCCGACTCTATGAACTGCTCCAGCGCGCCGGCCACCCGCCCGTAGGCGTCGCGAAGCTGCCGTCGGACCTGCCCCAGCGAGGGAGTCGCCTCGTCGAGCACCTCGCCTCTCGGGCCGATGCAGGCCTCGATCCTGCGGCATATCACGCCAAGGTCCGGCACGTCTTTCGCCATTCGCGACAGCCCAGGCGTCGAATCCTCCGTCGCGCGGAAGGCCGAACGCGCGCGGTCCAGCACCTCCACCGACTCGGCGACGATGAGAATGTCCGCGCCCGGAAGGACGCCTTCGAGCGCGGCGCGCTCGATCAGCGGCGTGGGGTCTTCCACGGCGTGCAGGCTGACGTCGGCGCCGTGAGCCAGGAACGCCAGCCCCTCGCTCGTCTCGGCCTGGAGGGCGTCGACCTCCCCCGGCGTGTAGGCCGGGCTCAGATCGAGGGCCCTGCGGCGCGCCAGGTGGAAACGCGCGTACCCGGCGACGCGCTGACGCACGGTACCGAAGTCGAGCGCCTCCATCGCCTGCGCCCGCAGCCCCTCGCGGCCGCCGGAGCCCAGCGCACTCTCTCCATATTGCGAAGTCTCTGTCATGACGCAGTCCCGCCCACCGATAGATTCTACCAGCAGGCCATCTGCGGAGCCGGCCATCCCCTCTCCCCGCCGCGGGCCCCACCGCGGGAGAGGGTTAGGGGATTGGGCTTGTCCCCTCTCCCCGACGCGGGAGAGGGCTAGGGTGAGGGGGATGGTTTGCCCGCCCACGCACGGTGATTTCTGACGGCGGCAGGATCACCCTCACCTCAGTCCTCTCCCGTCGAGGGAGAGGAGGCAAACTGTGCAACCGGGGACATGGGTAACACCTAAACCGGGGACATGGGTAACAGTTTGGTAGGGGTATGCAGCACGTGACCGGTGTGTTCGTCCAGCAGGCCGATGCTCAGAGGGCCATAGATGACCGTCCAGTACCTGGGGTCCTGCTGCACCAGTCCGACCGGCTCACCCTTGAGCGCCTCGCTCATGTAGACCATGTGCCCCTTCCACTTGATCTGTCCGTTTGTCCTCACCTTGCGGATCGTCACATCCCTTCCGTACTCCGGCGAGAGCACCCGGCTCGGATACTCCCGGTGCGACGGTCGGTACACACGAGATGGAGGCTGCTGATCGAGCGCCTCGTGCGGTCGCTGCTCGTTGTAGCCGTTCCTGAAGGCGTCGAACGCCCTCTGCTGGCTCCGCTTGCTCGGCCGCGGCGGGGATGCCGTCTCCTCGTTGAGCGTTCTGTGAAACCGCTCCAGTCTGCCGTTCTGCTCCGGGTGGCCGGGTTCGATGCGCTCCGGGGTGATCCCCAGCTTGACCCACCAGATCGACAGAGTCGTCAGCCCTCCCAGTCCGACGCTGGCGAACGGCGGGCCGTTGTCCGTGCGGATCGTCCGCGGCAGGCCGTACTCTCGAAACGACCTGTCGAGCACACGGCGCACCTGATGTGTCCTCGGCTGCTCCAGACTGGCGCATGCGAGCAGGTAGCGCGACGCCGCATCCTGGACGGTAAGCGGGTCGACCCGCTTACCGTCTCCGGTGCGGAACCAGCCCTTGAAGTCTATGCACCACATGTCGTTGGCATCGACCGCCTCGGTGAACGGCTCGCTCCACGGGGCGGTGCTCCTGCGGCGGCGCCTCCGCTTGACCAGCCCGGCTCGGTCCAGGATCCCTCCGGCGGTGCTCGGAGCCGGCCAGGGCGCCTCTGGGGCCTCAGCTCGCAGCCAGGCCACCAGCTTCTTGGGACCCCACGTCGGGTGGGCTCGCTTAGCCTCGATCAACTGCCTGGCCACCTCCGGACTCGTCGCGTTCGGATGGGCGTGCGGCGCACTGCTACGGTCGCCCAGACCGTCGTAGCCGTACTCCTTGAATCGGTTGATCCGCTTGTAGCCCGTCTTCCGGCTGATTCCGAACCGGCGGCACAGCTCCGAGATGGACTCCTCTCCCATCGACCACCTCTCTATGAACACCCTCTGCTCACAGGCCGCGC
Organism: Dehalococcoidia bacterium; assembly: GCA_965220785.1. GTDB lineage: Bacteria > Chloroflexota > Dehalococcoidia > Lucifugimonadales > CAZENU01 > CAZENU01. The sequence goes on along the minus strand of CBDCQW010000003.1, from coordinate 3,017,919 downwards.
TAGACTCCTTCCATGGCATCACATGACTCCTCATAAGAGTTGCTCCTATTGTGGAATAATGTGCTACCCAGGTGCCCAGTCTTTCTGTTACCAATGTACCCGGTCTGTACCAACGCGTCCCCTCTCCCCAACGCGGGAGAGGGTTAGGGAGAGGGGGATGGTTTGCCCGCCCACGCACGTTGATTTCTGACGGCGGCAGGATCACCCTCACCTCAGTCCTCTCCCGTCGAGGGAGAGGAGGCAAACGAGTCCCCTCTCCCCGCCGCGGGAGAGGGCTAGGGTGAGGGGGACGGCGTGCTATCATTTACGGGCGAACCTGCGGCAACCTGGACTCCCCCTGCCACCACGATGCCCCCTACCGTCACCGTCAGAGCGCCCGCGACCACCGCAAACATGGGCCCCGGCTTCGATTGCCTGGCAATGGCGCTCGACATCTGGAACACCGTGACGGTCGACCTGAACGCCGACGGCGTAGTCGTCAACGGCGAGGGCAGGGACGAGCTGCCGACGGACGAGGCCAACCTGGTACACCGGAGCTTCTCCATCCCGTTCGAGAAGGCGGGCCGCCCGGCGCCGCGGGCCCGCATCGTCTGCGACAACCGCATACCTCTCGCCAGGGGGCTCGGCAGCAGCGCCGCCGCGGCCGTCGCGGGGCTCGTGGCGGGCAACGAGCTCTCCGGCCGGCCGCTCGACAGCGCTCAGATACTCGACCAGGCGGCCGCGCTCGAAGGTCATCCCGACAACGTTTCCGCCGCCGTCTTCGGCGGGTGCCAGATCGTCGTCCAGGACGACGGCAGGCTCACAACCTCAGGTGTCCCCGTGGGCCGGAGTCTCAGAGCGGTCGTGTTCGTGCCGGACGACCGCATGCCGACCGACGAGGCGCGGTCCGTGCTGGCCGCCCGCGTCGACCGGGGCGACGCCGTGTACAACATGGGCCGCGTCGCGCTGCTCGTAGCCGCGCTCGCGACGGGCGACCCCACGCATCTCGCGACCGCGACCCAGGACCGGCTCCACCAGCCGGCCAGGCAGGCGATGTACCCCGCTATGAAAAATATCTTCAGGGCCGCGCTCGACGCGGGCGCGCTCGGCGTATTCCTCTCCGGCGCGGGCTCGTCCGTGCTGGCGCTGGCGCGGGGTAGGGAGGCCACCATCGGCTACGAGATGGCCGAGGCGGCTTCCAAGTCCGGCGTGCACGGCTCCTTCCTCGTCACCGAGCCGACCACGACCGGCGCCCACGTGGTCCCGGACGGGCAGCCGGCGGAATGACCGAGCCGCGAACGGGAGGCCATCCTTGGCGCTGATCGTCCAGAAGTACGGCGGCAGCTCGCTGGCCGACTCGGAGGCCATCGTGGGCGTCGCCCGCCGCATCGGCGAGACCCACGACGACGGCCACCGCGTCGTCGCGGTCGTATCCGCCATGGGCGACACGACCGACGACCTGATCCGGCTCGCGCGCCAGGTCGCGGAACGGCCCGACCCGCGCGAGCTCGACATGCTGCTCTCGACCGGCGAGCTGGTGAGCTGCACGCTGACCGCTATGGCGCTGGAGGCCCAGGGCCGCGACGCGGTCAGCCTCAGCGGCGCACAGGCCGGCATCAGGACGGACACGACCTACGGCAGGGCGCGGATCGCGGCCGTGGACGCCGACCGGATCCTGCGCGAGCTCGATCAGGGCAGGATCGTCGTCGTGGCGGGCTTCCAGGGCGCGACCGACGGCATGGACGTCACCACCCTGGGCCGAGGCGCGTCCGACCTGTCCGCCGTGGCGCTCGCCGCCAGCCTGTCCGCCGACAGGTGCGAGATATACACCGACGTCGCCGGCATCTACACCGCCGACCCCAGGCTCGTCCCCGACGCCCGCCGCGTGGTCGAGATCGGCTACGAGGAGATGCTGGAGCTCGCCAGCTACGGGGCCAAGATGAACCCACGTTCCATAGAGTTCGGCATGGTCTACGAGGTTCCCATCGTGGTCGCGTCGAGCTTCGAGAGGACGCCGGGAACGCTGATACACCGAGGAGTCGACATGAACAGCGGAGTCGGAGAGATCCGGAACAGGGTGCGGGGCATCGCGACCGACGGAAACGTCGCCAAGATCAGTGTGCTCGGGCTGTCCGACCTGCCGGGCGCCCAGGCGCGGCTCTTCGAGCCGCTCGCAGAGGCCGACATCAGCATCGACGTCATAGTGCAGAACGTGAGCGTCGACGGCGCGACCGACCTGACGTTTACCGTTGCGCGCACCGACCTGCGGAAGGCCCTCGACGTGGTCGAGGCGCTCTCCTCCGAGCTCGGCATACGCGAGGTGGCGAGCTCGTCCGGTCTGGGCAAGGTGAGCATCGTCGGGACGGGGATGCAGGACGCGCCGGGCTACGCCAGCCGGATGTTCCGCGCCCTCGCCGACGCCGGCATCCACATCGGCATGATCACGACCTCGGAGATACGCATCACCTGCATCGTGGACGAGTCGAGCCTGGGCGACGCCGCCCAGGCCCTGCACGCGGCCTTCGAGCTCGACCGCCCGGACCCGTCGTGACCGCCGCTCCGAAGAGGACGCTGCAATGACGCCGGCGCCCCAGCATGAGACGACCCCCCACCTCTCGGTCGTCATTCCGGCCCTCAACGAGGAGGCGCGCATCGGCCCGACTCTCGATACTCTCGTCGGATACCTGGAAGCCCAGACCTATTCGCGAGAAATCGTGGTCGTAGACGACGGCAGTACCGACGACACGGTGGGAGTCGTCGAGAGACGCCCGGCGCGGCCCGGGACGCCGGTCCGCGTCGAGTCGATACCACACGCGGGCAAGGGCTGGGCCGTGCGCCGCGGGATACTCTCTTCCAGTGGCCGATACAGGTTCATGTGCGACGCCGACCTCGCGATGCCGGTCCGCCATCTGGACGACTTCCTGGCCCGCATGGACGAGGGATACGACGTCGTCATCGGGTCTCGCCAGATCGAGGGCGCGCGACGGTTCGGGGAGGGAATGGCGCGCCACTTCAGGGGGCGGGTCTTCAACTGGGTCGTCAGACTCGTGGCCGTCGGCGGCTTCCAGGACACCCAGTGCGGCTTCAAGTGCTTCCGGGGAGAGGTCGCCGAGGAGATATTCAGCCGCCAGATGACCAGGGGCCTGGGGTTCGACGTCGAGATTCTCTATCTCGCCACTCGCCGCGGGCTGCGAATACTGGAGATGCCGATAGACTGGCACCATCAGCAGATGAGCAGGGTGGGCTCGCTGGTGGAGCCGTTTTCCATGCTGAGGGACGCGCTGGCGGTGAGAATCCGCGCGGCGCGAGGACTGTACGGCCCTGCGGGCGGAGCCGGCTGACGATGGCTGCCGGTAGCTCCGCCGCCGACCTGCTCGCGCCCGCGCCTGCGGCCGACCGCCGCGACCGTCGCCGCATGGAAGCGCCGGCGAAGCGCGCCGTGGCCGTCGTCGTCCCGACATACAACGAGGCCGACAACCTGCCCCGGCTCGTCGACCGCGTCTTCTCGTGCCTGCCGGACGACGCGATGTTGATAGTCGTCGACGACGGCTCGCCCGACGGCACCGGCGCTCTCGCGACTCAGCTCGCCGAGCGCTCTCCCGGCGCGATCGAGCTGGTCCAACGCGACGAGAAGCTGGGCCTGGGCACCGCCTACCGCGCCGGGTTCCAACGCGCGCTCGCCAGCGGCGCAGACTACGTCGTGCAGATGGACGCAGACCTTTCGCACGACCCGGACAGCCTCTTCGCGATGCTGGCCGAGCTCAGGAGCGCGGACGTCGTCGTGGGCTCCCGGTACGTCGCGGGCGCCAGCGTCGACCCGCGGTGGGGCCCGGTCAGGCGGCTGCTCAGCGTCGCCGGCAACCGCGGGATCGGTCTGCTCGCCGGACTCCACGTGAGAGACGCGACCTCCGGCTTCAAGGCCTTTCGCGCCCTGGCGCTGGCCGCGGTCGACTTCGACGGCTTCCGCTGCGCGGGCTTCGGGTTCCAGGTCGAGATGGCCGCCGCCTGCCAACGCCTGGGATTGCGTGTAGTCGAGCACCCCATACGGTTCCGTACCAGGCGCAGGGGCCGGTCCAAGATGTCGTTGGGCATCGTGGTCGAGGCTATCTGGCGACTGACCCCGATGGCCTGGCGAAGATTCTCCGGCTGAACGCGATCGCGGTGTCGATAGCCGCGTAAACCTGTAGACTGCCCCAGCGGGTCAGGTCGTCCAACGGCCCGTCACAAGAGCGCGGTCGGGAGACTGCATTGACAATCGGTCTACGACAGATTGGCCGCCGGGGGCGCGGTATCCTGATCCCGGGAGGCCATTCGTTACGCGGCCGCCTCCGGTCTGCGGCTGGACTTGGGCTCCTCTCCCTGCTCTGCGCCGCGCTCCTCTGGGCCGCGTGCTCGGAGCCACCCCCGCCCGCGCCGACTCCCGACATAGACGCCACCGTTCAGGCGGCCGTCGCCAAAGCGCTTCCGACGGAGCCGCCGTCCCCCACGCCGGACGTCCAAGCGACCGTACAGGCCGGGGTGCGGGCGACGATGGAGGCGATGCCCACGCCTACACCGACACCGACGCTCACGGCCACACCCACACCGACACCCACCAACACGCCCACGAAGACTCCGACGCGCACACCTACGAAGACGCCGACGCGCACGCCAACCAACACGTCCACACCGACGCCGACGAAGACCCCCACGCCTACCCCTACGCCCACTCCCACGGCCACGCCTACACCCACGCCCACCGACACACCCCCGCCGACGCCTACGAAGACGCCGACACCAACGCTCACCCCTACGCCGACGCCTACCCAGACGGCGACGCCCACGCCTACCCCGCTGGTCAGCTTCGGGCCGCAGAGCGGCCACATGCCGCACAACCCGACCGACGGGTCTATTCCTACCTTCGACAGCGGCGTCGATCTGGCAGACCTCACGGCCGAAGTTACGTTCACCGCGCCGCACAGCTCGTCTAAGGCCCCGTGGAGCAGCGGCTTCCTGATCCGGCGGACCGGCTCCAACCGGGCGCACGTGGTCGTGATCCACAGCGCCGGGAGCTGGAGCCACTATCTGCGGACCGGCAGCCCCGGTGACGGCGACCCGGTCGGCACGGGCTCATCCTCAGCCATCAAGACGCGCGGCACGCCGAGGAACCACGTCCGCGTGGTAGCCGCCGGCGGAGCCGGATGGCTGTTCGTCAACGGCGCCTACGTTGCGGAGCTTGACCTGGACGGACTGACGAGCTCCGGGGCGGTGAGGCTGATCGGCGCGTGGTTCGCGGACGACGAGACGGCGGGCGGCGTGACGCCATTCCAGAGCTTCGGTGTTCGCCCGCTCGGCAGAGTGTACGGCCCCACCGACGGTTCAATCGCCCACGCCGACGACGGCTTCATCGACGCGCACCGCGTCTTCACGTCACTGGCCGACGGAATCATCGAGGCCAGGTTCCTCAACCCGTACTCGGCCCAGGAGGGCTCCTGGAGCAGCGGCTTCATGTTCCGGCAGGGCGTTGCCAACGAGTTCCACGCCGTCATAGTCGACAGCTCCGGCCGCTGGTATCACCACGTGCGAACAGGCGACGCCGATACGACACATGGTGTGGCGGACGGAAGGTCCAGTCACATAACGACGAGTCCGTCCGGGAGCAACCACGTCCGCATCATCGCTATCGGAAGGGAGGGCTGGCTGTTCATAAACGGCGCACTCGTGGCCAACCTGGACCTTACCGCCCTGCTCGACGCGGGGAGCGTGTCCGCCGTAGGCTCGTACTTCTCGGGACACGGGATCCCGGGCAGGGCGACCAGGTTCGAGGGCCTGACGATCCAGCCTGTGGGACATGTGCCCGCGTCCGGCACGGCGAGCACGCCGACGCCTACCGCAACACCAACACCGACACATGGAACCGGCTCCACGGTCGTGGCGACCGCGACACCGACGCCGACCGCGATGGGGGCCAATACTGGTGCGTCCGCTGAGATCGCCGACATGGTGTCAAGAGTCAGGGCCGGTGTGGTGCGGATCGTGGGACCCACCGCCTCCGGCTCAGGGTTCGTCGTCGACGCCGACGGCTACGTCCTGACGAACGAGCACGTCGTAGCAGGGCAGCCTCGAGTCACTGTCGTCTTCGAGGACGGCACCCGACTGAGCGCGCGCGTCGTCGCCGCAGACGCCCCGCGGGACATCGCGCTGTTGAAGGTCGAGCCAACGCGCAGCCTCACTGTGCTGCCGCTGGCGACTGGGACGCGAGAGGGGGAGGAGGTGGTGGCACTCGGCTACCCGCTCAACCTGGGAGCTAGCGTGACCGTGACGACGGGCATCGTGTCCGCCCTTCGGACATTTAACGGAGTCTCGTACGTGCAGACCGACGCTGCGATCAATCCCGGCAATAGTGGCGGCCCGCTGCTGAACCTCAGAGGCGAGGTCGTCGGCATGAACACGTCTGTGAGGCGTCAGATACAGGGGCAGGACTTTGATGCCCAAGGAATAGGCTTCGCAATCAGGTTCGACGTATTGGCCGTACGGCTGACCGCGATGAGGTCGGGCTCGTTCTCCGCTCCGACACCGGTGCCGCGCCGTTCCGGGAGTATCTTCGGCCCGGCGAGCGGCTCCATGGAACACGATCCCGACGACGGGTTCCTCCCAACATACGAAGGCGGTGTCGACGTCGCAAACTTCGTGGCCGAAGCTACGTTCACGGCGCCCCACAGTTCGTCAGAAGGCAGTTGGAGCAGCGGGTTTCTGGTACGGCGGACGGGCCAGAACATAGGCCACGTGGTCATCATCCACAGCTCCGGCCGTTGGCGCCACTATCTGCGAACAGGCGACCCAGATGACGACCAGGTGATTCGACAGGGGCAGTCCTCTGCGATCAGGACGAACGGCATAGCAACCAACCACATCCGCGTAGTAGCCCTCGACGACGCGGGATGGCTGTTCATTAACGGCAACTACGAGTCCGACCTTGATTTGAGCGGTCTGACAGACTCAGGGTCGATCAGGCTGCTCGGCGCCTGGTTCCAGGGGGATGAGATGGCAGGCGGCTCCACGCCTTACTCCGATTTCACCGTCCGCGCACTCCGCAAGGAGTACGGGCCGCGCGACGGCTCAATCGAGCACGACCCGGACGACGGCTTCATTGACGATCACGAAACTTCCGCGTCCTTAGCCGACGGGATAATCGAGGCCCGGTTCCTAAACCCGTACTCAGCCCAAGAAGGCTCCTGGAGCAGCGGCTTTCTGATTCGTGATGGGACCTTCAATGAGTTCCACGCAGTTGTGTTCAACGACTCAGGTCGCTGGTATCACGGGCTTCGTACTGGAGACGCTGAGAATGAACGGGAAATGGCAAGGGGGACTTCCAGCCACATATCGACCAGTTCATCGGGCAGCAACCACGTTCGGATCATCGCTATTGGCGGGGAGGGCTGGTTGTTCGTGAACGGTGCCTTGGTGTCCAAATTGGACCTAAGCGGGCTGCTCGAAGCAGGGACTGTGTCCGCGGTCGGCTCGTACTTCTCGGGACACGGAATCGCGGGCAAAGCCACCAGGTTCGAGGGCTTAACGACCTGGTCGGCGGATGGCGCACCGTGACCGCGGGTGCCCCAACTCGTGGCAAACCGCGGTCCCAGATTCATCACCTGATTTGGAAGGGCGGCGTGACGGACCGCTTCCAGGGTCATGATGGTGCACCATGCCGGGGATGGATTCCTGCCTTCGCGGGAATAACGGAGGTGGGGACCTTGGGACTTATGAGGGTATTGACAAATCGCCCATGGGGTATGGACAATTGCACACAGTAAGTTATCAGGAGGATCGGCTTGCCCGTCTTCCGGGAATTCTGGGGATGGGCTGCCTTCGCCGTCCTGGCTGTCGCGGGTCTCGCGACAGTCGTTGCCACCACCGAATGGAACGGCTTCTGGGACTTCGCGATAGCCGTAGGGCACAAGGTCGAGCCGCTATGGGTAAGCTCGGCGATCCTCGTCTATACCGTCACGGAGGGGGTCGCAATGCTGGCTAATGCGTTCGCCCGGAAACTGCGGGCCAAGTACATGGCTGAGGGCGAGGCCAAAGGCGAGGCCAAAGGCGAGGCCAGAGGCGAGGCCAAGGGCCTGTCCGCTGTCGAGGAGGCAGCACGACGGCAGGGCATGGACCTCGAAGATATCCGGCGCGTGATCGAAGAGGCGCGCGGAATCGTCCAGAACGGGCGCGTCTAGGGAAAGCCGACATACTCGAACCTGTGCCGACCGTTCCGTGGAGCCTATGGACTGGACTGAATGGTCGCCCGGTTTGCGTATCCGGCCGGCGCGTTCCGTCGTTTGACAGCCGGGATAAGGTCGAGCCGCTATGGGTAAGCTCGGCGATCCTCGTCTATACCGTCACGGAGGGGGTCGCAATGCTGGCTAATGCGTTCGCCCGGAAACTGCGGGCCAGGTACATGGCGGAGGGGGAGGCCAAAGGCGTGGCCAAAGGCGAGGCAAGAGGCGAGGCCAAGGGCGCGGCCAAGGGCCTGTCCGCTGTCGAGCAGGCAGCACGACGGCAGGGCATGGACCTCGAAGATATCCGGCGCGTGATCGAAGAGGCGCGCGGAATCGTCCAGAACGGGCGCGTCTAGGGAAAGCCGACATACTCGAACCTGTGCCGGCCGTTCCGTGGAGCCTATGGACTGGACTGAATGGTCGCCCAGTTTGCGTATCCGGCCGGCGCGTTCCGTCGTTTGACAGCCGGGATAAGGTCGCGCCGCTATGGGTAAGCTCGGCGATCCTCGTCTATACCGTCACGGAGGGAGTCGCAATGCTGGCTAATGCGTTCGCCCGGAAACTGCGGGCCAAGTACATGGCTGAGGGCGAGGCCAAAGGCGAGGCCAAAGGCGAGGCCAGAGGCGAGGCCAAGGGCCTGTCCGCTGTCGAGGAGGCAGCACGACGGCAGGGCATGGACCTCGAAGATATCCGGCGCGTGATCGAAGAGCGGAATCGTCCAGAACGGGCGCGTGTAGGGAAAGCGGATATACTCGAATCTACACAGATTCGAGCCTGCGGACTGAATTGCCGCCGCCCTGAAACTTCCGCCCGGCGCGGCGCGACGATTCCCCGCTCCTTGCACGGCATAGTACACCTGTACTACTATGCCCTCATGACAGGCTTTCACCAGCAGACAGATCGACTTCGCTCACGCCGCACATACGTCGGACGTGGTCAGGGACCGGTGTCCCATTTCGTCACCCGACGTTCCGCCTCAGATAGGACGGGTGAAACATAGGTCTGTCCATTTTCCGGCCCAAGTGTCCCACCGCCCAGATACGAATGAGACAGAATGGCACACTATGGGACACTTTTCCCGAAACCGGCCGCCGTTTTCCTCCTCAAGGCAGCCAGACCCCCTGACGCTCCTCTCCCAACTATCCACTACCCACTATTCACTATCCACTGCCCCCGTTTGACAGCCCCAACGACGAAACCCTATACTGGCCCAGACGGAAAATACGAAAAGGCTACGAACAGGACTAGTAGGCCTCCCAGCGGGACTCAGAGAGCCGGGTTAGCTGAGAACCGGCGTCAGCGCGGAGACCGAATGGACCTGGGAGCCGTCGACCGACCGTCGCGAACGCGGCCGTAGGCTCGGCCGGAGAGGGTACCGTTAGCAGAGCCCAGGGCATCGAGGACGCCGAAACGTCCTCCGCGCCCGACAAGAGACGCCGCAGCGGCTTCCAGTACGGGATACCGCCGGCAAACCAGGGTGGCACCGCGGAAAGACCCGTCCCTTCGAGGACGGGTCTTTTTTGTGTCCGACATCTTCGAGGTCACGGGGACAACCACACGGCAGACGACAGCAAGCGAGGAGAGTGAAGCGATGAGCACGATGACGCAGCCGATCACCCGAGCGACGGAAGACGTCCCCACGCGGCGACGGGTCTTCAGCGGCATCCAGCCGTCCGGAGACCTGCACCTGGGCAACTACCTGGGCGCCATCAAGGGCTGGGTAGAGCGGCAGGCGGAGAAGGAGAACTTCTTCTGCATCGTCGACCTGCACGCCATCACCGTGCCCCAGGACCCCGCGCAGCTCACCCACAGGACGCGTGACGTAGCCGCGCTCTACCTGGCCGCCGGCCTGGACCCGGACCAGTGCACCCTCTTCGTCCAGAGCCACGTCACCGAGCACGCCGAGGGCTGCTGGATACTGAACTGCGTCACCCCGGTCGGCTGGCTCGAGCGCATGACGCAGTACAAGGACAAGACGTCGCAGAGCCAGGTCGTCGTGACGGGCCTGCTCGACTACCCGGTGCTGATGGCCGCGGACATCATCCTGTACGACGCCCACGAGGTCCCGGTCGGCGACGACCAGAGGCAGCACGTGGAGCTGGCGCGGGACATCGCCCAGCGGTTCAACCACCTCTACGGCGACACCTTCGTCGTACCCGAGGCGGACATCCCGGAGATCGGCGCCAGGGTCATGGGGCTCGACAACCCGGCCGTCAAGATGGCCAAGACCTACTCGCACGTGCGCGGCCACCTCGTGCGCATGCTCGACGAGCCGGCCGAGATCGAGCGCGCCTTCAGGCGCGCCGTCACCGACTCCGGCAACGAGATACGCTTCTCGGACGACCCCGAGAAGGCCGGCGTGAACAACCTGCTCGGCATCTACAAGGTGGTCACCGGCAGGTCGACCGGCGAGGTCGAGGCCGACTTCGCGGACGCCCGCGGCTACGGCGACCTGAAATCGCGCGTCGCCGAGGTGGTCATCGAGGAGATGAGGCCCATACGCGAGCGCTACCACGGGTTGATGGACGACGTGGCCGAGCTCGACAGGCTGCTCGCGCGCGGCGCCGACCAGGCCCGCGCCGTCAGCGGCCCGAAGCTCGAAGAGGTCAAGCGGCGCATGGGCCTGCTGCTGCCGGGAACCAGTTCGGCGGGAACACGAAATGTATAGGCCAACACTGGAAGAAGCCAAGAAGCTGGCGGACAAGGGCAACCTGCTGCCCATCTACCGCGAGATCAGCACCGACCTCGACACGCCGGTGTCGGCCTACCTCAAGGTGGCGCGACGGCCCTACTCGTTCCTGCTCGAAAGCGTGGAGGGCGGCGAGCGTCTCGCGCGCTACAGCTTCATCGGCACCGAGCCCTACGACGTCATCACCACCGGGCCGGGGAGACCCTACGGCCCGGTCGACCCCCTGAAGCCCGTCGAGGAGGCGCTGTCCCGCTACCAGGTCGTCGACGTGCCCGAGGTCGGCCGATTCAACGGCGGCGCGGTCGGCTTCCTCGCCTACGAGGCAGTCAACTACTTCGAGCGGCTGCCGTCGCCGGAGAAGGACTCGCTCGGCCTGCCCGAATCGGTATTCATGCTCACCAAGACGTTCCTCATCTTCGACCACGTGAGTCACACGATCCGGATCGTCAGCCACGCCGAGCTGGACGGCGACGTCGAGGCGGCGTACGCGGCGGCCGTCGAGAAGATCGACGAGCTCGCCGACCGGCTGGCGCAGCCGACGGTCCCGACGCCCCCCGCCGCGGCGCCGGGCGACGACGCAGGGGAGATCGTCTCCAGCGTCCCGCGGGACCACTACGACGACGCCATACGGCGCATCATCGACTACATCTACGCGGGCGACTGCATCCAGGTCGTCTACTCGCAGCGGTTCAGCCGGAAGACGAGCGCGCATCCCTTCAACCTGTACCGGTCGCTCCGCGGCATCAACCCCTCGCCGTACATGTTCTACCTCGACCTGGACGATTTCCAGCTCGTGGGCGCCTCTCCCGAAATGCTCGTCCGCTGCGTCGACGGGCATCTCGACTACCACCCCATCGCCGGCACCCGTCCCCGCGGCGCGACCCCTGACGAGGACGAGGCGATGGAGGCCGAGCTGACGACCAGTGAGAAGGAGCGCGCTGAGCACATCATGCTCGTCGACCTCGGCCGCAACGACGTCGGCCGCGTCAGCGTGCCCGGCACGGTCGAGGTCACGGAGCTGATGGAGGTCGAGTACTACTCCCACGTGATGCACCTCGTATCGCACGTCACCGGCGAGCTGAGGCCCGACATGAGCACCTACGACGCGCTCAGGTCGTGCTTCCCGGCAGGCACGCTGTCCGGCGCGCCGAAGATGCGGGCGATGGAGATCATCGCCGAGCTGGAGCCGGACAAGCGCGGCCCGTACGGGGGCGCGACCGGCTACTTCACCTTCTCGGGCAACATGGACACCGCGATCCTGCTGCGGACCATGTCGGTCAAGGACGGCGTCGCGCACGTGCAGGCCGGCGGCGGCATCGTCGCCGACAGCGAGGCCGAGCCCGAGTACCAGGAGACCGTCCACAAGGCGAGAGCGCTCATGCGCGCCATAGAGAACGCGGAGCAGATTCGGTAGCGGACGAGGCGACGGAGAAGACGAATGATACTGCTCATAGACAACTACGACAGCTTCACCTATAACATCTACCAGTACCTGTGCGAGCTGGGCGCCGACGTCAAGGTGGTCCGGAACGACGAGGTGACGGTGGAGGAGATCGCCGACATGGCGCCCGAGAAGATCGTCGTGTCCCCGGGGCCGTGCACGCCGGAGAAGGCGGGCGTCTCCAACGAGGTCGTACAGCGGCTCGGCAGCAGCGTGCCCACGCTGGGCGTCTGTCTCGGCCACCAGTGCGTCGGCTACAGCTACGGCGGCACCGTCGGCCCGGCGGGCGAGATCATGCACGGCAAGATGTCCCTCATCCACCACAACGGCAAGGGCGTGCTGAAGGGCATCCCCAGCCCGTTCGAGGCCATCCGCTACCACTCGCTGGCCATCAGCCCGGACGACCTCCCGGAGGAGCTGGAGCTGACCGCCTGGACCGACAACAACATCGTCATGGGCGTGAAGCACAGGACTCACCCGGTGGAGGGCATCCAGTTCCATCCCGAGTCGATCATGACCCGCGTGGGCAAGGACATCCTGCGCAATTTTCTGGAGGCACAGCCATGAAGGACTGGGACCCGCTCGAAGTAGAACGGTTCGCCGACCAGCCGCTGCTGGCGATCCTGTCGACGGTCAACAGCGACGGCTCGCCGCAGTCGACGCCGGTCTGGTACATGTACGATCAGGGGCGATTCAAGGTCACGAGCCGGGGCGACCGGGTCAAGGTGCGCAACATACGCCGCGACCCCAGGGTGTCGCTGGTAGTGATCGACACTGCGGCGAACGGCGACCCTCTGGCGGTAAGCGGCACGGCCGAGGTGGTCGAGGCGGGCGGCGACGACTTCACATACGCGATGGCGCGCCGCTACGAAGGAAGAAGGCGCGGGGACAGGGAGGCCGAGAGGCTCATCGGAATCGCGCGCGGCCTGGACCAGCCCAGGGTGACCATCGAGATCACCCCGCTGCGGGTCAGGATCGGCGACTGACGGCCGACGGGACGGTTAGTCACAGGTGCCGATTGCCACCGGCACACCAGGGGGACGAAAATAGCGACGGCCCTCCCCTCGTCATTCCGGCCTTGAGCCGGAATCCAGGGGCCGGGGACATGGATTCCCGCGTTCGGAGACCTTTGCACGACCGTCATTCCCGCGCAGGCGGGAATCCAGGTTTGGGGGCTACCGCTAGGTTCGCGGGAAAGACGGAATGGGAAGTTGCAGTCTATTTTCGTAGTAACACGGAGGCGACGATGATACGAGAAGCTATAGGGGCGCTCGTGGAGGGCCGGTCCCTGACCTCGGACGAGGCGGGCGCGGCCATGAGCGAGATCATGGACGGCGAGGCGACTCCCGCCCAGATCGCCGCCTTCGTCACGGCGCTCCGAATCAAGGTCGAGACGCTGGACGAGATCGTGGGGATGGCCCGCGTGTTGCGCGAGAAGTCGCTCCGCGTGGACGTCGACGGCCCGCTGGTCGACACCTGCGGCACCGGCGGCGACTCGTCCGGCACGTTCAACATCTCGACGACCGTGGGGTTCGTCGCCGCCGGCGCCGGCGCGCGGGTCGCCAAGCACGGCAACCGCGCGGCCTCGGGCGCGACCGGCAGCGCCGACGTCCTCGAGGAGCTCGGCGCGAACATCGCGCTGGGCCCCGACGGGGTGAAGCGGTGCATCGAGGAGGTCGGCTTCGGCTTCATGTTCGCCCAGACCTTTCACCCGGCGATGCGGTTCGCCGCCACGCCGCGGCGCGAGATCGGGATAAGGACCATCTTCAACACCCTCGGGCCGCTCATGAACCCGGCCGGATCTACCGCCAAGGTCTTCGGCATGGCCGACCCCGGACTCGCGCCCGTCGTCGCCCGGTTTCTCGCGATGCAGGGCTCGGCTCACGCGCTGATCGTCCACGGCCGGGACGGCCTCGACGAGGTCAGCCTGGCCGCGCCGACCGACGTTTGGGAGCTGAAGGCCGGCGCCGTCTCGACTTACACCGTCACCGCGGACGACTTCGGGCTCGGCGGCGTCGACAACGAGGCGCTCAGAGTCGCCGACGCCGCGGCGAGCGCCGCCAAGCTGCGCTCGGTGCTGGACGGCGCTCCGGGCCCGGCGCGCGACGTCGTGCTGGCCAACGCCGCCGGAGCGCTGGTAGCCGCCGACATGGCCGGCAGTCTGAAGGATGGCGCGGCGCTCGCGGCGGACGCGATCGACAGCGGGGCCGCCAGGGCCAAGCTGGACGCCTTCGTCGACCTGAGCAGCGGCCTGGAGTAGTACCGACGATGCCCGGAATACTCGACCAGATAGTCGACGTCAAACGCCAGGAGGTCGAGCGGCTGAAGATCGAGCAGCCGCGGGCCGACCTCGAGCGCCGCATAGAGACGCAGACGCCCGCATTGAACCTGGCAGGCGCGCTGATGGGCGACCGCGTCCGCGTCATCGGCGAGGCGAAGCGCTCGTCGCCGGTCAAGGGCGTGCTGAGGGAGGACTTCGACCCCGTCTCGCTCGCGACCGCCTACGCCGACAACGGCGCCGCCGCCATCTCGGTGCTCACCAACGTCGAGCACTTCGGCGGCAGCATCGCCGACATGGTCGCCGTGCGAGAGCGGATGTACGGCCGGGGCGTCCCCGTGCTGCGCAAGGATTTTCTGTTCGACCCGTACCAGGTCTACGAGTCGCGCGCTCACGGCGCCGACGCCATCCTCCTGATCGTGTCCATCCTGTCGCCGCCGCTGCTGGAGGAGCTGATCGCCCTGTCCCGCACGCTGTGGATGCAGTGCCTGGTCGAGGTGCACGACGAGGCGGAGCTCGAGACGGCCGTGAGCGCCGGGGCGGAGATAGTAGGCATCAACAACCGCAACCTCCGCACGTTCCAGACCAGCCTCGAGGTGACGGAGCGCCTGGCGCCGCTGGTGCCGTACGGCCATGTCCTCGTCAGCGAGAGCGGCATCTCGACGCGGGCCGACGTAGACCGCACGGGCCGCGCCGGCGCCCACGCGATCCTGGTCGGCGAGGCGCTCGTCTCCTCGGCCGATCCGGGCGCCAAGATGAGGGAGCTGGCATGACGAAGTTCAAGATCTGCGGACTGCGCGACGCGGACAACGCGCTGGTCGCGGCCGACGCGGGCGCCGACTTCCTCGGCTTCAACTTCGTCCCCGGCGTACGCAGGCGGATTCCCGTTCACGACGCCCGCGCCGCGATCGGCGAGCTACGCGAGCGATGCGACCGGACAACCCCGCGCGTCGTGGGCCTGTTCGCCGACCAGCCGGCGGACGAGGTGAATCAAACGATCGAAGCCTGCGGACTCGACCTCGTCCAGCTCTGCGGTCAGGAGTCCAGGGACTACATGGGCCTCATCCGCGCGCCGGTGATCAAGATGGTCAGGGTGCGCGACGAGGACGGCCTGGAAGAGGCCGTCGCCCGAACGATGCGGGACGCCGACGCCCTCGTCGCCGACGGCCACATGGTGCACCTGGAAGGATACGTGCCGGGCGCCAAAGGCGGGACCGGCCACACCTTCGACTGGCGCGTCGCCGCCACGGTCGCCGAGCGGCACGACATCGTCCTCGCCGGCGGCTTGGACCCCGACAACGTGCGGCGCGCCATCGACGCGGTATCGCCCTGGGTCGTCGACGTCTCCAGCGGCGTCGAGACCGACGGCATCAAAGACCCCACCAAAATCCGCGCCTTCGCCGCAGCCGTCAAAGGCCCCGGCTGAGCGGCCCCCCTTTGGAGGGCGCCCTCTGGAGATCAGCCGCTCATTCGCCCTCTTCTTCGTCGACGAAGGGTATGGGACGGTTCGAGCTTCGGTCTGGCAGCTCGAACTCGACGCCCTGCGGCATGTTCTCCAAGAGCCAGTGGCCCAGAGGCTTGCGCGGCGGCGCTGTCTTATCCCCCGCCGCCTCGGGTGCGCGGGAGGGTTCGGTCTTGTCCACGGTGCGCCTCCAAGTGGTGAACTGTGGTGATTCCATTATCGACCAGTCGCCTCGGTCGTTCCAGCCTCAGCTTTTCGTGGTGCTCGTGGTGGAGAGCTTAGGCCCGACAGGGTATGCCCGTTGCACGGGGAGTGTCAGTACCCTTATACTCAAGGAAGGAGGGCCATCGGTGTCTGTCTCCGATTTGCGCAGAGAAGGATGGTATCTCCTGATATTCTCAGTCCTGTCAGGCGTCTGGTTTACGGGGCTCATCCAACGCGAAGTTCGGGACGACGAATACAATAACCTGCTAGACACCATTCTGGGTATAGGGCAGGATATGGAAGCGGCGGTCGTGGTCGTAGGGGCCACAACCTATGTCACCGTGGAGGCAAGCTCAATGCTGGCCGAAAAGTATCTGCGTAGGCGTTACTATGAAGGACGGCAGGAAGGACTCAAAAGGGCGGAAGACCGCATCCGTGAGATGAGGAAGTCCAACGGGGTTGACCTCGACACCGTGGACGAGATCATCAAAGAAATCAAGCGGATTCAGGCGAGCAGGGACTAGGCGATCAGGTCCCCGTACCGCAGCCGCTTACCGTCTTCGCCCTTAGCCATCGTCGCCATCTGGTCAGCGGTGTCCATCGGACGCTGGTTATGCCTGTCCTCAAACTCGGTCCCGTAGCCGTGCAGGTGCTTGGCTGACATCTGATGGTACACCCCGTCGTATCCGCGCTTCAGGGTTGCAGGCAGTAGCGGCAGCGGAAGGGCTGTGGCTTGCGGCTCTTGACCGTTGCGACGTTGAGACTACCGCAGTCGTGCGGGGCAGGCTACGCAGTCCGGCCAGCGCTGCCCGATGAACCACGCCTCAGCCTTCTCGTCGGTGCTGAAGCGCTCCGTGATCTCTAGCAGGGTGATGCCCCTGCGCTCCGCCCGGCCCGGTGCTTTCTTCGCCATCACGCTCCTATAATTCCCTATCGAAGGCCAGCGCAACTAGTCCTGGGTGAGGCCGACGGCTATATGGTGAGAAGGTTGCGTGCCCCTTCGCCAAAGCCGCCAAAGGCCGCAGCCGACAAGCGGCTGAGTGCGTGGCGCATCCTTAGGATCTACGCAGCAGCTCGATCACCCGGCGTATCCGCCGAGGGCCTATCCGGTACTCCCACTGACCCCTGCGGACTTCATACAGGACCACACCGTCGTCCAAGTGTTGGTCCAAGTACCGTTGCACTCCGGCGGCATTCGGAAGGCGCCCAGCTTCGAGGACGCTGGCCAAGAGGTTAGCCTGCTCTTTCGGCCGTCCGCCCCGGCCAACAGGTACGTAGATCGACACGCGGGGGCGTATCTCGAAGCGCCGGTATCCCTGAACCTCGTGTGGCTCACCAAACGCCTCCAGCAGCCGGTCATAGACATCGCTTATCTCGCCGCCTCCCCTTCAGCCGCCAACGCTCGCTGCTGCTCGAAGAACTCCTGGTGGGACGGCGCGTTCTCCGGGTCCTTGACGCGGAGCTGGTAGTACCACGGGATGTACGGCCTGTACTCGGCCCACAGCCGCCGCAGCTCCGCTATCCCCGTAGCCGCCTCGTGGGAGTCCACCCGCAGGTCCATGACGGCGTAGTCCTCGTCCTCGTAGACGATCAGGGCCGCCGACCGGTCCTGGTTGGGCCAATCGGGAAACGCCGCCTGCTGGCCCCCGATGTCGCGGCCCGCCTCCAACGACGTCAGCAGCCTGTCGTCCAGATCGCCTCCGTCGGTGCGCTCGAACGCCTCGGACATCGCCCGCAGGACGTGCTCGCCGTCGAGGTGGTTGCCGAATACGGCGTAGCCCTTCCCCACGGCGTGCCCGGTCCACGGCCTCGTGTGCGCGCCCGTGTGGGCCGCGACGCGGCCGTCCTTGTCGACGATCCCGACCTGGCGGTGTTCGAAGTACTGGTCGTTGGCGCGCAGCTCCGCCATGATGCCGTCTGGAGAGTACCCGAGCTCGAGGAGCCGCATCGCCGTGCGGCGCAGCCGGGGATCGGCGTAGGCCTGGGACGACACGGCCCCAACGTGGGACCTCACCAGCGGACAGTACCCGCCGACGGCCAGCGAGAAGGTGGCGATGCCTATTCCGAGTTGTCCCGTGCGCGGGCAGTGCGCGGCGATCGTGTAGGTCATGACTCCTCCTTAGGGTCACCCCCATCCCAGCCCTGGGTTCCCGCCTGCGCGGGAACGACGGTTGTGCAGGGGTCCGCCGTCGCAGGAATGACGGTCACGCAAACGTCTTGTCGGGCCCGTGGGGACTATCCGGGGGCGACGAAGGGGAGTATCGCCGCCGGGTTCCGCACCATCATCTTCTCGATCTGGGCCTCCGTGACGCCGAGGCCGCGCAGGTGCGGCAGGAACTTCTCCAGGATGTAGGAGTACCCGAAGCCGCCGAACCGCTTCAGGTGGATCTTCCAGCATACGTCGTGGGAGAGCAGCAGCCGGTCCTCGTAGCCGCGCGAGATAAGCTCGACGATGGCCTGTGCGACCGCTATCGTGATGCTGACGCCGGGCTCGTTGCGGTACTGGCCCTTCAGCACCGAGGGCGTCAGGGGCGCGGTGCGGCCGATCAGGTCGAACTGGATGTAGACGCCTCGCTCCAGCAGCTCCAGCATCAGCGGAATCTCGTACGCCATCTCGTCGGAGTGCCCCAGGATCGTCCTGCCCAGGTCGCCGCCCTCCTCGGCGACGACGTCGAGCGACTGGTGGCGCTCGCCCAGCCTGCCGCCGCGGTGGAACGAGATAGGCCCGCCGGTAGCCACGGACGCGCGCGCGGCCGCACGGATGCTCTTCGTCTCGTTCGCCGTGATCGGATCGCCGTTGACGCCGATCTCTCCGATCACCCCGGCCCTCACGTCGGTGCCGCCGACGCCCTCCGTCACGTCCCGGACGATCTCGTCCGTCAGCTCCTCGACGGTGCGGTAGTCTATGTCCTCCGGGTGGAACACCTTCTGGTAGAAGCCGGTGCCCATGACGACGTGCAGCCCCGTGGCCTCGGACACCCTGCGCATGGCCAGCGGGTCCCGTTTCAGGCCGATGCTCGACACCTCGACGATGGCGGCGCCGCCGCGGCTCTTGAACTCCATCGCCTCCTCGACCGCCAGCGCCTCGTCGGCCAGCACGTAGTTGTCGAGAATCGGCTCCAACTCGATGGCCCGGTGAAGGTTGCCCAGGCCCACCTTGGCCTCCCACACCGGAATCTCGGTCGCCGGGAAGTCCTCGGTAGTGTAGATCGGCTCAGATCGGCCCTCGATCTCGACGAGCTTCAGGTGGGGCAGGTGCGCCTTGCGCAGGTCGAGGAACAGGTGCTCGTGCATCAGCGTCTGCCCGAGGCTGTCGGGCGAGATGGGCCCCCGCACGGTGAGCACCTTGCCGGTCAGGTCCGCGGTGGATGGGCTCATGGCGACCGATCGCACCTCACACTTAGGCGTTCGCCGGCGGACGGCGCGTCAAAACGACCGGGCCGTGCGCAGGAATATCGCAACCAGCGCGCCCAGGAAGCCGGCGACTATCGCGCCGACGATGAACAGCGGCAGCAGCACGATCACGATCGCCACGGTCGGCACGGCGAGCGCGCCCATCACCAGCACCGCCAGCACTTTCACCAGCAGCGAAGGCGCGGCTCTCGCCCGCAGCCGCCCATCCTCTACGAGACGTATGCCCGCGATCTGCAACGGTCCACTCCTGTACGTAAACGACTACCCCGTCGGCGGCGCCGTGTCGCCTGCGGCCTCGTGAAGAACGGCCGGTGGGCCTGTCCCGCGTCGGCCTGGGGATTACTCCTAGAAACTCGGACGGAAACCCCTATTCTCCCAACAACGTCGTTTTCTTGACAACGCTACTCGACGTAATAGTAGGTTATTGAACCGTATCACATAACATATTATGCCAGTTAAACCTGTAATACGTCTGCTTGGCGTAGCGCGAAACCCGGCCAATGGCTTTCCGGCCAGACCTCTAGGAGCCGGCCAGCTCCGGAATCGGGTACTCGTTCTGCTCGCAGGCCGCGCGCAGCGCGTCGATTTCGGCCCTGACTTCCTCGAACTTGAACTCGAGCTGCGTCGCCGCCATGAGGGCCTTGACATTGGGATGTATGGGCTCCTCCGAGCCGATCGACAGCCCGTACATGTTCTTGATCCTGTACCGGGTCTCGCCGACAGAGACCACGTCCCCCTGCACCCCGCTTATCAGCCCGGCGTTCACGTCGTTGATAAGCTCCGTGAACCACTCGCAGGTGACCCTGGTCTGCTGATTCGCGACTGCGGCGTCCATCCTCTGCCCCCGCGTCGGCACCGGCGCGGGCGTATCAGCCGGGGACGTGCCCGCCGAGCCGGAGCCGCCCGAAGGCGCGGCCGCGTCGGTCTTGGGCGCCTCGCCGTCCGAAGAGCAGGCCGCGAGCGCCAAAGCGGCGATAGCCACGAATACGATTGCTGCCCTCATCGCACGCGAACCTCCTCAATCCGACTCCGAAGATGCCCTGCCTCGACGGTGGCCCGATTATAGGCCCGCCCTCGGGCATGGTCAAACATCGCTGCGCGGATGAAGCCGGGGTTGCGGGGTCCCGCTCGACAAGCCCCTCCGGGCGAATCCGGTCAGTCACCGTCTCCTCGGAGGCCAAACAGCTCCCGGGCGGCTCGCAGCGTCTCCTCGTCGGCGCGCTGCTTGAGGGAGACGGTCGGGGCGTGCAGCAGCTTGTTGACGATGGCCCGGGTCAGGTCGTCGATCACCGAGGCGTCCGCTTCGGAGACTCCCTCCAGGCGCTCCAGGGCGCGGGCCAGCTCGCGGAGGCGCGTCCCCTCAGCCCGCTCCCGCAGCTCCATGACGAGCGGCAGAGCGTCGAGCGTGCTCCACCATTGGACGAATTGGGCGACCTCGTCCTCGACCACCGCTTCGGCAGCGGCAGCGGCCTTCCGCCGCTCCCGGAGATTGTCCTCGGCGACGGCCCCCAGGTCGTCGATGTTGTAGAGGCTCACGCCGTCTATGGACGCCGCCTCGGGGTCGATGTTCCGCGGTACCGCCAAGTCGAACATGAACGTCCCCCGGTCCCGCTCCCGGTTCGCGGCGCGCACCGTCTCCGCCGTCAGGAGGTGGCCCGGCGCCTCGGTGGCCGCGACTACGATGTCGGCGTCCGCGACCGCCGCGTCCAGCCGGCCGAACGGGACCGCCCTGCCGCCGAGCTCGTCGGCCAGCGCCGAGGCGCGCCGCGCGGTGCGGTTCGTCACCGCGATCTCGCCGACGCCGGTCTTCCGCAGCGCCTCGGCGACCAGCTTGCCCGCCTCGCCGGCGCCGATCAGCAGCACGCGCGCGCCGGACAGGTCGCCGAGCACCGTCTGCGCGAGCCGGACGGCGGCGAAGCTCACGGACAGCGCGTTGCGCCCGACGCCCGTCTCCTCCCGGACGCGGCGGCCCGCCCGGATCGCCCTGTGGAAGAGCCGCGACAGCGGGGCCGACAACGTCCCGGCGGCAGACGACGCGGCGAGGGCCTGACGCACCTGGCCGAGAATCTGCGACTCGCCCACGATCATCGAGTCGAGCCCGCCCGCGACGCGGAACAGGTGCCCCACGGCGTCTGCGTCCACCAGGTCGCGAAACCCCTCCACGGGCGCCGCGCCGTCGAGGCCGTGGTAGTCGGCCACGAATCTCCGGACGAGGGCCGACGCCTCTTCAGGCTCGTCGGCCGTCGTGTACACCTCGGTGCGGTTGCAGGTCGACACGATGACGGCCTCGCCGACACTGCCGCCCAGGCGCGGCAGTGCGTCGGAGAGCTGGTCGGCGGTGAACGCGACCCGCTCGCGCAACTCCAGCGGCGCGGTCTTGTGGTCCAGCCCTGTCAGCAGGATGTGCATGTACGGGTCTCACGTGCGCGCGCCAGCCGCCGAGGGACGGAGAAGAGTCGACGCCGGGGCCGTCCGGCGACGGTCGCGGCGGGAGGGGAAGTCGACAGCCCGAAACGGGAACTCGGCTAGGTCCGGGCCGCCTCCTTGTACCGGCTCCTGAGACACCGCGTACATATCTTCACGCGCTTCGGGGCGCCGTCGACCATGATCGTGGCGCGCTGGACGTTGGGGGCCCAGCGGCGCTTCGTGTGGCGGTTGGAAAAGCTAACGTTGTTGCCCGCCTGCGGGGACTTCAGGCATATCTCGCATCTTGCCATGGCTGACCTTTGACTGGGGTAGTACCTTTGAGTAGAATCGGGACGCTCCGCGGGCGTATCGGGGCGCGATGGGCAATCGACCGCAAAGCGTTGGTTCCGAGAATCGTGGACAGCCCGACGAATATACCATACGGCGGCACATTCGGCAAAGCGGCGGGGCCGCTCGCGGCCCGCGGCAACAGTGTCGGAACAACGCCCGCGCCGCAGGGTACGCGCCTATGACCGGTGACCTCGACAGCCGCCTGAGCGGCGACGACCTCCGCGCCATGTTCTCCGCCGCCACCGCGCTCCTGGAGCGCAACATGGAGAGCGTGAACGCGCTCAACGTGTTCCCCGTTCCCGACGGCGACACCGGGACGAACATGTTCCTGACCCTCCAGGCCGTCGTCGAGGGCGCCGGGCCGCCGGACGGCGCTCCCGCCTCCCAGGTCGCGTCCGCGATGGCCCGCGCCGCGCTTATGGGCGCCAGGGGCAACAGCGGCGTCATCCTGTCGCAGCTCTTCAAGGGCTTCGAGACGGGGCTCGACGGCGCCGCCGACTGCGGCGCCGAGGAGCTCGCCGCAGCCTACGCCAGCGCTCGCGACCTCGCCTACAAGTCGGTCGCCGAGCCGGTGGAGGGCACGATGCTGACCGTCATGTCCAGCGTCGCGGACGCGGCGCGGGGCGTGGTCGACTCAGGCGGCGGCGTACAGGATCTGGGGCGCGCCACCCATGACGCCGCGGTAGACGCTGTGGCGCGAACGCCGACGATGCTGCGGGTGCTGCGGGACGCCGGCGTCGTGGACGCGGGCGGCCAGGGGCTCGCCGTCATACTGGCGGCCGTGCGCGGCTTTGTGTCCGGCGACGCCGCGGAGGCGGCCGACATAGCGCCGCCCGAGCCCATCGGGATCGAAGGCGCGACCGGCGCGGTGTCTACGAGCTTCCTCGAGTCGGTCGAGGAGCTCGGCTACGGCTACTGCACGCAGCTCCTCGTCGAGGGCGAGGGCCTGGACGTCGACGAGCTACGCGAGACGATGGCCGCGATGGCGGGCTCGCCGGTCGTGGTCGGCGACGACACCATCGTGAAGATCCACGTGCACGCCGAGGACCCGGGGCCGGTGATCAGCCTTGCCGTGTCCAGGGGCGTGGTCAGCGACGTCAGCATCACCAACATGGACGAGCAGCACGCCGATTTCTCCCGCGAGCGGCAGGGGGACGCCGTAGCGGTCGCGATGGTCGCCGTGGCGCTCGGCGACGGGATGGAGGCGGTCTTTCGCGACCTCGGCGTCATCGACATCGTCGCCGGCGGCGACACGATGA
Organism: Dehalococcoidia bacterium; assembly: GCA_965220785.1. Taxonomy (GTDB): domain Bacteria; phylum Chloroflexota; class Dehalococcoidia; order Lucifugimonadales; family CAZENU01; genus CAZENU01. The sequence goes on along the minus strand of CBDCQW010000003.1, from coordinate 2,994,187 downwards.
ACCCGAGCGTCCGGGAGCTGAAGGAAGCCGCGGAGAGCGCCAGGGCCGAGGCCGTCGTCCTGCTGCCCAACAACCGCAACGTCGTCCCCGCCGCCATACAGGCCGCGGAGAGCGCCGACAAGCCCGTGTACGTCGTGCCGACCAGGTCGATGCCGCAGGGAATCGCGGCGGCCCTGGCGTTCAGCACGGAATCGGGCGCGGAGGATAACGTCGAGGAGATGACGGAGGCGACCGAGGACGTGCGTACGGGCGAGGTCACGACGGCGGTTCGCTCAGCGTCGGTGGACGGCGTGAGCGTCGAATCGGGGCAGCTCATGGGCCTGCTGGAGCACAGGGTAGTCAGCGCGGGCGGCGGGCTCGCGGACGCGGTGGCCGCGATACTGCGCGAGGCAGAGGTCTCCGAGGGCGAGCTGGTCACGCTCTACGCCGGTGAGCCGGTGAGCGACGCCGACGGCGCGTCGGTGGTAGGCTTACTCGCCGAGGCGTTCCCCGGCGTGGAGCTGGAGCTGGTGGACGGAGGGCAGCCGCACTACCACTTCCTGCTCTCCATCGAGTAGCCGCCTCGGCTCGTACCGAAGGCGAGTCCGCGAGCCATCGGAATGGCATGGTCGGAAACCGTCCCGGCGGCTTCGGAGTATCATGTCGATGACCGCGAAACCTGAACTCGGGTGCCGCGTCTCCGCCCAACCGAGCACAAGTAACCGAGGTCTCATGACATGTCCTCACTTGCCGATCTCCAGACCTTGATAGCAGAGACTCGCGCCAGGCGTGGCTTTACGACGGACCCCCTGAAGCTGCTGGCGCTGCTCACAGAAGAGGTCGGAGAGGTCGCCTCTGAGATGAAGGGGTCCTGGTCGCCCAACTACCGCGAATTCAGCAGAGACCGGCTCAAGGAAGAAATCGCCGACGTGTTCGTGATCCTCACGGCATTGGCCAGCCGCTATGACATCGATCTGGAACAGGCGGTGGCCGAGAAATTCCTGGAGAAGGACGCCTCCAGGCACTGGAGTACGGCGGCAAAATGAGATCGACAGCTCGCCCCGATTCGAATGTCCAACGCTAGCCGGCGTGCGGCCGCCGCCAACCCCAGGCTCGACTCCCTACTCAAGATCCTGGCCCAGGAACGGGCCAGCGGCTACCAGGACTCGACCGTCATCGGCGGCCTCGACCGCTTCCTGCAGCACTGGGCCAAAGAGCTCGAACCCGTGCTCCGCGGCGCCGGGTCCTACTCCATACTGACGCCGCTGCAGCGGGAGGAATGGGCGGGTACCGTGGGGCCCAGGCTGCGCGCGGACGGCACGGACGCGCCCAAGCCGTCCAAGCGCTCACGCCCCAGGGCCCCGAGGCGGGTCCCGCCCGTACCGCTCGACACCCCCGTATCCGACCTCAAGGGCGTCGCCAGGCAGACGCAGCCCAAGCTGAAGCGCCTCGGGCTGCTGAAGGTCGAAGACCTCGTATGCCACTTCCCGCTCAGACACAACGACTTCGCCAGGATGACCAAGGTCTCCGAGCTGAAGCTAGGCGAGGAACAGACCGTGGTCGTGTCCGTGTGGGAGGCGTCCGAGACGCGCCAGGGCTACAAGCGGCGCTCGACCCAGGCCGTGCTCGGCGACGACACCGGGAACGTCCGCGCCATCTGGTTCAACCAGCCCTATCTCGCCAACTCCTTCAAGCCCGGCACGACCCTGGTGATCAGCGGCAAGGTGAACGTCTTTCGCGGCAGCTTCGTCTTCCAATCGCCCGAGTACGAGATCCTGCGCGGACAGGAGGACCTGGTGCACACCGGGCGCCTGGTGCCCGTGTACCCGTCGGTCGACGGGCTGCCTCAGCGGACGATCCGCCGCTTCGTCAAACGGGCGCTCGATACGAGCCTGTCGCTGGTCGTCGACTTCCTGCCGGAGGACACACGGCACCGCGCCGCGCTGATGGGCCTGCAGAACGCGATAGCGCAGGCGCACTACCCGGACGGCGAGGCCGACTGGGCGAGCGCGCGGCGCAGGCTGGCATTCGACGAGCTGTTCCTGCTGCAGCTCGCCGTGGTGCGGCGCAAGAAGGAGTGGCAGCAGGAGGACCAGGGCATCCCGCTGGAAGCCGGGGCGTCGGCCGTCGGCGAGTTCCTGGAGACGCTGCCGTTCAACCTGACCGGCGCCCAGTCGAGGGTGCTGGCCGAGATCATGGCCGACCTGTCGCAGAGCCGGCCCATGAGCCGGCTGCTCCAGGGCGACGTCGGCAGCGGCAAGACGGTCGTAGCGGCCGCGGCGCTCCTGCTCGCGGTCGTCAACGGCCGGCAGGGAGCGCTCGTCGCGCCGACCGAGATTCTCGCCGAGCAGCACTTCCTGACGATGGTCGACCTGCTGTCCAGGGGCAGCGGTGGCGACGCCCAGACGACCTCAGTCTCGTTCGAGGTCCACGGCATGGGAAGGCCGGTGACCGTCGGCCTGCTTGTCGGCAGCATGTCGCGCAAGGCCAAGAACGAGATGCACGCCCGTATCCGCGACGGCGACGTCGACATCGCCGTGGGCACACACGCGCTGCTGCAGGAGGAGGTCGACATCCCACGGCTGGCCGTCGCGGTCGTAGACGAGCAGCACCGCTTCGGCGTGATGCAGCGCGCGTCGGTGCGCGAGAGGGGCGGCAGGCCCCACCTGCTCGCCATGTCGGCCACGCCCATCCCCAGGTCGCTGGCGCTGACGCTGTACGGCGAGCTGGATATCTCGACGATCGACGAGATGCCCGCCGGCCGGCGGCGCATCCGCACCCGCTGGCTGGAGCCCGACCTCCGGCCGACCGCCTACGCGTTCATCGACAAGCAGATCGAGCAGGGACGACAGGCCTTCATCGTCTGCCCGCTGATTGACGACTCGGAGGCCGTGCAGGCCCGCGCCGCCACCGAGGAGTACGAGCGCCTGTCCGCCAACGTCTTCCCGAACCTCCGCCTGGGCCTGCTGCACGGACGCATGGCGCTCCGCGAGAAGGAGGAGGTGATGGCGGGGTTCAAGGCGGGCGAGGTGCAGGTGCTCGTCGCGACGCCCGTCGTCGAGGTCGGCATCGACATCCCGAACGCCAGCGTCATGCTGGTCGACGGCGCCGACCGCTTCGGCCTCGCGCAGCTCCACCAGCTCCGCGGCCGGGTGGGCCGCGGCATGCACGAGAGCTACTGCATACTGCTGGCCGACTCCCCCGGCGAGGACGCGCGGGAGCGCCTGAAGCTGGTAGAGCGCTCCAGCGACGGCTTCGAGCTAGCCGACGAGGACCTGCGGCTCAGGGGGCCCGGCGACTACCTCGGCACCCGCCAGTCCGGGCTTCCCAGCCTGAAGGTGGCGCGCATATCCGACCAGGACATCCTCGCCGCCGCGCGCGCCGAAGCCGTCCGAATCCTCGACGTCGACCCTGAGCTAGAGGCGGAGCCCAACGCCCCGCTCGCAGAGCGTCTCGCCAAGGAGACCGCCGACCTCCCCGGCGAGATCAGCTAGCCCCGACCTTCTAACCCGCTCTCTGTCCTGGCGACGAGCAAGCGCAACCAGATCTGCCCCCTCCCAACTATCCACCATCCACTATTCACTATCCACTACGTACTGTTTGACCACGCAACCTGCGCCCAATACAATTGAGCGCGACGACAAGCGCAGCGAACGGAGACATCCACCCATGCCGCTCTACGAGTACTACTGCCAGACGTGCCGCGACACCTTCGACCTGCTGCGGCCCATCAGCCGGATGGACGACGAGGCACTCTGCCCGCAGTGCAACGGCAGCTCGCAGCGAAAACTCTCCGTGTTCGCGTCGTTCTCGACCAGCGCGGACGGGGAGACGAGCGCCGTCTCGGGCGGCGGCGGTGGCTGCTGCGGCGGCGGTGGCGGCGGCTGCGCCTGCTCCATGTCGGCGTAGCCCGCCGGCGGACCGCCGCACCGAAGGCCAGCCTTCGGCGCCATCTCTTTGAGAACCCGGAGCAGGTGACGTTGCCGATCTCCGTGTACTCGCTCAGCTCGGCTCTCCACACGCCATCCAACACCATCAATGTGAACGTGACCGGCACGTAGACTGTCAACGCCCAACCCGCAGGCCAATGTCTGATATAGTACCCCTCTAGAGGTATGGAGCAAGATGAGGATTGAGCCTGAACTCGCTGGTGTCTCGCTGGTCTTGCTCGGCAATTTCAATCCTTCGATTTTCGTACCTGCTTGGTTCGGTTGGCGCGGCCTTCTTTCTCAAGAAGTGGTCGACAGTGCGGATCTAACAATCGCTCATCCGCAGATCACACAATTCAGTGCTGGTTGGCTCCGCTTACAAGTCGTACCTGAACGCTTCTCAATCAGCACCGCTCATGCGCCTAGCATCCGCCTGCGGGACCTTGCTGTCCGGATCTTTCGAGAACAGCTTCCACACACGCGACTTACAGCCATGGGCATAAACCGGGAAGTACATTTTCCGGTGGGGAACTTTGGCGATCGAGACCAAATCGGCAAGTTACTGGCTCCTATTGAGCCTTGGGGCGATTGGGCGCAGGAGCTTGGGTTGGACAGAGAACTTGGCGGTATGACGTCCCTGACCATGACAAGGTTGGACCCCGAAGGCAGGCCTCCGGGTAGTCGGATAAACGTGACTGTAGAACCGTCAAATCGGATCGGTGATGGCAGCACAGGTATATACGTTCGTGTGAACGACCACTATGCGGCTAGAGATTCCGAGAGCCAAATGGCAACCAGTGACATCGTTACGATGCTTGAGATGAACTTTGACGGGTCTCTTCGGCGAGCCGACCAAATCGTCGACCACGTCATGAGCCTAAAGGGACGGTGAGCCGTGTCAAACACCGCATTCGCACTCGTCGACAATAGCTTCCAGGATTCTTCGCGCGCCGACGGCAACCTGAGTCCACCTGTCCCCAACGACAACCTGCTTCGAGAAACACATGCGCAGCGTGTTAGGGTTTCACTAAAACAAGCCCGGAACACAGCGTTACGCACCACTGAGATCGCAGAGACCTTGGCTGAGGATCGGAAGGCGACCGACGAGTACAGCAACTTCGTCGCCGTAGGTGAGCAACCTGATATTGGAAGAATCGTCGCGCTACCTAAGTTGAATGCCGTGGCTTGGGCATCACCTAGCGTTTCATTTCATGCGCTTCAAGAGTGGGAGGGCTATGTCCTTGAAGAGGGAGAGGAAGCATTCACTGCGAGACTGTGGGACTTGACCGACGGTTCTGTACAGGAGTCGGAAGAAGCCGTTATTCCTTTGGCGGAGATTTCCGACGACGATCATCGGCGTCTACAGCCCGGCAGCATCTTCCGGTGGGTCATTGGATACGAAAGATCTAGAGGTGGAACCAAAAGGCGTATCTCTGAGATCGTCTTCCGCGACCTTCCTGCCACGACCGGCCAAGATATGTTGGAGGGGCAGGAATGGGCCCAGAGAGTCTCGCGGACTCTCTGGGGCTGATGACCATCGGCAGCCCGCCGGAACCAGACCAGATCGAAGTGAGCCTCTTCGGTCCCGGCTACGGAGAATGCGCGCTGCTCCACGTAGGGAATGGCAACTGGGTTGTTGTAGATTCTTGCCTCAACCCGGACTCGGAACCGGTAGCACTCGCCTACTTGAGCGACCTGGGATCGAACCCTGCCGAAGCGGTCCGTCTCGTCGTGGCGACCCACTGGCATGACGACCATATACGGGGTATGGGACACCTGATCGAGGTCTGCATGAACGCAACCTTTTGTTGCGCGAGCGCTTTGCGAAGAGAGGAATTCCTAACGGCCGTGGGTGTCCTCGAGGGTAACCCAGCGACTCCGCAGGGTTCTGGGATGCAGGAACTCTACAGAACTCTGTCTTCGCTTACTGAACGATCCTCAAGGCCTGTGTTCGCTATCGCCAACCGTCGTATCTTCAACCAAGATGGTTGCGAGATATGGTCACTCTCTCCTTTCGACAAAGAATTCGAAGCGTTCCTGGCTGAGATATCCCATCTCTTGCCAACGGAACGAGAGACGAAGAGACGCTTTCCGACCCTGACACCCAACCGACTCGCGGTCGTCTTGCTGGTGAAAATTGACGACACAACAATTCTCCTCGGTTCCGATATGGAAGGGCAGGGATGGCTGGAGATACTCGATACCTGGGAACAGCCGTTGGGCAGAGCCTCGGTCTTCAAGATTCCTCATCATGGTTCTGGAAACGCGCACGAGGACCGAGTCTGGGATGAGATGTTGGTTCCTAGGCCAATCGCGATGCTCACCCCGTGGCGACGAGGCGGGCACGAATTACCGACTGACGCTGACATACAGCGAATCAACTCGCTAACCGAAACCGCGTACGTAACAACGTCGCGCAAGAATCCCACGCGTAGACGTAGGATGAGCGCGGTAGAAAGATCAGTTCGGGAAACTGGGGCGACAATCAGACGGCTAGTTCGTTCTCCGGGGGCGATCCGTCTCCGCAAGCAACTAGGTTCACAGAGCCCTTGGGACGTTGAGATGTTCGGAGCGGCGTGCCAGTTGGTGAACTACTGAGGCCAAGCAGGTCGCCGTACTTGATCCGGGGAAGTGTGCCCTCTCAGACAGATGTGAATTAGGGCAGGTCGCCGGTGCAGGGTTGCGCCGGCCACACAAGCCTTGATCGTCGTACTCCCGCGCGTGCTACCAGACCTCGCCCTTGGCGTAGACGTTCTTCGCGGGCCCGATCAGCTTCGGGTTCGGCTTGCGAACCCGATCATCGACTGCGGGGTCGTACTCCAGGCTGCGCAGCACGTACCGCATGCAGTTGATCCGGGCGCGCTTTTTGTCGTCCGACTTCACGACGACCCAGGGCGAGCCCTTCGTGTCCGTCGCCGCGAACATCGCCTTCTTCGCCTCCGTGTACTCGTCCCACAGCGGCAGCGACCGGACGTCGACGTTGCTCACCTTCCACTGCTTGAGACCGTCCTGTGCGCGGGACATGACCCGCCTGAGCTGCTCCTCCCGGCTCACCGAGAACCAGAACTTGAACAGCCGCAGACCCTCGTTGATCAGCATCTCCTCGAACATGACGGTGTCGCGAAGGAAGCGAAGCGTCTCCGCCGGCGTGCAGAAGCCCATCACCGGCTCGACCACCGCCCTGTTGTACCAGGAGCGGTCGAAGAAGACGATTTCGCCCTTTGACGGCAGGTGCGCCACGTAGCGCTGGAAGTACCACTGGCCGCCCTCCTTCTCGGAAGGGACCGGCAGCGCCACCAACGTCGCTCCCCGGGGGTTGAGATGCTCCATGAAGCGCTTTATCGTGCCGCCCTTCCCGGCGGCGTCCCGCCCCTCGAACAGCAGCACCACGCGCTCCCCGGTCTCCCGCACCCACCTCTGCATCTTCAGCAGCTCGACCTGCAGCTCCGCCTTCTGGCGCTCGTACTTGCGCCGGGACATCTTCTTGGGATAGGGGTACGAGTCGCTGATGACCTCGTTGCGGCCGGCGTTCTCCACCCTGCTCAGGACTTCCTGAGGGATGCCTCCCGGCGGGACCAGGAGGTCGAGCGTCTCTCGTATCGCGGTCGAATTTGCCATTGAGGCACAATACCGTACTACGGGCTCCTGACTCCCGTCAATCGTCGCCCGAGGGCGTAACTGTTCAGAATTTCTCTGAGAATAACCCTCGGCCGACCTGGCGTAGGGGCGGGTTTGCAACCCAATCGAAGGGCCCGCACGACGTAGTCTTTGGGTGGGGCCAACACGAGAATTGGCGACAGGGTTGCGTGCGCCCCTCGAACCCTAACGGTTACGCCCGGAACGCCGGGTTGCGGCGACAGCACATCCGTGCTACTATATCCCCGTGACAACCACCTACGCTCCAACTATCCCCGCCTTACTCTTAACTATCCACTACCCACCATCCACTACCCACTATGGAACACCCCTGTACCATTTTGTTCCGCCCTGTTCCACCTCAGATACGGACCGTGGAACACCCACTGTTCCATTTTCCGGCAAAGTGTTCCACCGCCCAGATAGGAATGGGACACTTTGGAACACAATGGAACAGTTCTCACGGAAAATCGACCGCATAACCCCCTCTCCTTGTGACGGGAGAGAGCCTGCCCCGTACTACGATACGGGGGCTGGGGTGAGGGTGGGCCTGAGACCCTCCAAGAGCACCAACAGTCGTTCACGCGTAGGCGAAGCTTTGCGCGACCGTCATTCCCGTCGAAAGCCTGCTCTCTATCCCCTTTCGCGGGGACGGCGCTTGCGCTGGGGACCGCCTTCGGCTAGTACAGCGCGTCGGACGGCGACGGGAAGTAGTGCCCCGGAGTCCACAGGGGCCGCGACGATACCACGATGAGGGCGGTGCCCGCGATCCTGAGCCCCAGCCTCTTCACCACGTCGTACGCCTCCGGGCAGAGGCCGGCAAGTTCGACCGTGACCCGCTCCACTCCGTTGGCGCGCAGCCGCTCCACCGCCGCCGCGAGCATCGTACCGCTGTCGGACCGCTCCACCACGGCGGCCGGGCCTATCGCGCCGCTGTTCGACACGAAGGCGTAGCCGCCCGGCTCACTCGCTCGCGACAGCACGAAACACTCCAAGTCCGGCTGCTCCAGCCAGAATTCGAGCTGGCTTCTCCGGTCGATTCCCACGACGCGGCGGTCGATGTCGGCGATGTCGGACACGTCCCGCGTCGGCCGGAAGTCGACTGACGTATCAACCTCGAGCTCGGGAACCTCCGCCCCCTCCGCCGTCTCCCAGTCGAAGATCGGCACCCAGGGCAGCATCCCGGCGCGGACGTAGATCGCGTTGGACACGGGCTGCATGCCGGCGGAGATGGCGCAGACCGCGTCCGACTCCTCCGCCGTGCGAAGAGTCAGCTCCAGCAGCCGCTGGCCGATGCCCCTGCCCTGGTACTCCGGCAGAATCTGCAGCGCGGCCAGGTACCAGACGCCGGGGTGCCGGACGCCTATGCCGAAGCCGACCATGCGGGCGCCGTCGTACGCCACCCAGTAGCCGTCGCCGTGGTATTGGCGAGCGTATCCCCTGAAGGCCATCATCCGCACGGGCGGCTCGGGCCCGAAGGTGTCCGGCAGCCCGCGCCGGTTGGAGAGCTCTCGGTTCGCCTCGGCGAACACGTAGTAGGTCGGTACGTCGTCCTGCTCGACGCCGAGTCTGTATTCGATCGCCATACTTACCGCCCGCCCATCTGCCGTGAGTCGATCGCGCAGCTTGCCGAAATGTTCGGCAGATGCTACGCGCGGCGCGAGCCAGCGTCAACGCAGTCAGGCGCGCGATTCGAGGCGCGCCGCGACCTGGGCGCGGGTCGGGATTCCCGCGACGCCGGGCGCCTCGACGGCCAAGCTGGCGGCGCAGCTCGCGTACGTCGCGGCGTAGATCGGATCGCGGCTCTCGTGGTAGACGATCAGGTACGCCGCGGCGAACACGTCCCCCGCGCCTACGGGGTCCACCTCCCGCGCGGCGAACGGCGGGATTTCCCGCACCGCTCCGCCGCGGTACAGGGTGGCGCCGTTCTCGCCGCGGGTCACCAGGAGCACGGGCGCCAGGGCGGCCCAACGCGACGCGGCGCCGGCGCAGTCGAAGTCGTGCTCCGATACGACGGCCGCGTCGACGTGGGGCAGCGCTTCCGCGCCGTCCCATCGACGCGGCGCTACGAGCCCCGAGTCGTCCCAACGGCGGAGCCAGCCCTGGAGTGACGCCACGACCGTGGCGCCGGGAAAGTGAGGCGCGCCGTCGCCCAGCTCGCGGGCCAGGGGCGCGAGGAAGACCATTGGCGCGGCGCTCCAGTCGTCCGGGATGTCCGATGGGCCGATGCGGCCGGCGACGGCGTGGAGGTACTGCGTCCGGGCGCCCTCCGCGTCGATGTTCTCGAAGGATGTGGTCGTGTCGGCGGGAACGACGTGAATGGGGATTCCGGCGAGCGCGGCGCCGGGGTCGAAGTCGGGCTCCGCGCTGGTGACGATAGCGGCGCTCAGGCCCATCCGGGCGGCGGTCACGGCGCCGAAGACGACCGCGCCGCCCAGGGTGTGGTCGTCCGGCGTGATGTCCCTGGAGACGTGGCCGATTGCCAGGAAGTCGGGCGCGGCCATGACGGAATTCTGGCCGCTAGAAGTCCGGCTCCACGACTACCTGGCGGCTGTCGCCGTCGCCGGTGCTGAAGGTGTCGACTCCCGGTAAGTCGGCCAGCGCCATGTGCACGACGCGCCTCTCGTTCGGAGGCATCGGCTCCAATGTTATGGGCTGACCCGAGGAGGCCACGCGCTGGGCGACCCTCTGGGCCAGATTCGTGAGCGACCGGTTGCGCCGCTCCTGGTAGCCGGCGACGTCGATGAACAGGTTGACCCGGTCTTCGATCCGGCGGCTGGCCAGGAAGCCCACGAGGAACTGGAGCGACCGGAGCGTCTCGCCGCGCCTGCCTATGAGCAGACCCGAGTCGTCGCCGTCGATGTCGTACACCGGGCCGCCGACATCCTCCTGGTGAGCGCTCTTGAGGGTGACGACCGCGTCGACCCCCATCCTGTCGAGCAGGTTGTCGAGGATCTCGGAGGTCACCTTCACTACGTCCGTCTGGGACTCCATGACGGTGACCCGGACCCTGGCGGGCTCGGCGCCCATGCCGAAGATACCGGACTTGCCCTTGCTAACGACGTCTATTTCGACGTCTCCGCGTTCGGCGTCGAGCTCCTTTAGGGCGATTTCGATTGCTTCTTCGGTCGTCTTCGCCGTCGTCTCGATCGTCTGCATCAGGCCCAATCTCCTCCTCCGCGGACGCCGGTGATGGCGCGGCCGCGGCGTCTGTCGTACGTCCGAACGGGACCAGCTTCGGGACCAGATTCGCGAGCGGTCCCCAACCGGTGACGAACCCCTGTATCACTATACCCACAACACTCGACACTATCCAGTAGAGGGCCAGCCCGGCCTCGAAGCTGAGCGTCAGGAAGCCGAACATGATCGGCAGCATCCACAGCATCAGCCGCTGGGTCTGCTCCTGCTGGGCGCTCGTGGAGGCCGTCGGGGTCATCTTCTGCATGGCCCACATGGAGCCGCCCACCAGCACGGGCAGCAGAACGTTGAACGGGACGGGATTGTCGCTTGCGTACAGCGACAGGTCCATCGTGATGAAGCTGCTGTCCAGCGGCACGGCGCGATGGACCCACGGGAGCCACGGGTAAAGCCTGTCCGACAGGTCCGCGAGTCTTTCGGGAGTCGACGGCAGGGTGCCCCTGAGCGCCCAGAACAGTCCGAAGAATATGGGCATCTGCAACACCATCGGCCCCAGGCATCCCAGGGGGTTGACGCCCTGCTCCTTGTAGAGCTTCATCGTCTCCTGGGACGTCCTGGCCCTGTCGCCGGCGTGACGCTCCTGGATGTCGCGCATCTTGGGCATGAGCGCGGACATCGCGCGCATCTGCCTGCTCTGCTTCAGCGTCAGCGGGATCATCGCCGCCCGCACCAGCACGGTGAACGCGATGATGCTGAGTCCGAAGTTGTTGAAGAACACGACGTACAACAGCACCAGGCTGTTGATCATCGGCTCGACGATGATGAGGTTCCAGGCGCCGGCTACGTCGAAAGGCATGTCTTACGGACGGCCCCCCGCGGCGGCGACGCGCTTCCTGCGAAAGCCGGCCAGACCCTCGTTGAGGCTTCCCGTACGGAAGCCCTCCAGGTCCAGCGTGACGTAAGAGTAGCCGATCGACCTGAAATGGGACGCGACGGCCCGCCGGGTCTCGTCGTCGACCAGCGCCGACAGGGCCGTCGGGTCGACCTCGATCCGCGCGACTTCGTCGTGGTGCCGGACGCGTACCTGCTCGATTCCAAGTCCGTGCAGGAACGCCTCGGCGCTCGCGATGCGGGTCAGAAGCTCCACCGATATCGGCGTACCATAGGGTACCCTGGACGAAAGGCAGGCCTGGGCCGCCTTGTCCCACGTCGGCAGCCCCATCTCCTTCGACATGGCGCGGACCTCTTCTTTGGAAAGCCCCGCCTCGATCAGCGGGCTTCGGACTCCCCGCTTTCGGGCGGAGTTCATGCCGGGGCGAAAGTCGTCGACGTCGTCCACGTTGTGGCCGTTGACGATCGCGGCGTACCCCTCGGCTTCCGCCAGCGTGGACAACTCGGTGTACAGCTCCTCCTTGCAGAAGAAGCAACGGTTCGGATCGTTCGCCTGGTAGTCGGCCCGCTCGACCTCCGCCGTCTCGATCACGCGGTGGTCGAGACCGAGGTCGCGCGCGAGCTTCACCGCCCCGTCGAGCTCGGACGGCGCAAGGCTGGGCGAACGGGCGGTCACGGCCAGCGCCCTCCGGCCGAGCACCCGGTGGGCTGTCGCGGCGACGAGGGCGCTGTCTACGCCGCCGGAGAAGGCGACGACGACCGAGCCCATCTCCCCGAGGCTGGCCTCGAGCGCTTTCTTCTTCTCGTGAATCGACATGGTCGGCCGGCACACGCGCCACGGCGCGCTATTGGCAGTCATTCCTCTCCAAGCCCAGTCTGCTGTCGATCGCGCAGCCGAGCGATTCGAAGGGCGTTCCATCCTGCTTCACGTAGACGGCGCCGAGAATGCTCAGACAGAGAACGATGACCAGGATCACCTTCCAGCTATGTCCCCCACCCCAGCCGAACAGCGGGATGATCATCGGCCATCCGCCTTGCCGCAATGCAACGGAGCTCGGCCCATATCCCCTGCCGGGAGCCCGCTAAGGTTAAAATGCGACTGTCGTGTGCGTTCCTTGCCACGGCGGACGGATGTACTTCGACGCAGTGACGGCATGTAGTCTGTGAATAATACCACGAAGGATATGATAGCGGAGACCCGAACGCGCAGGTCGGGAACGACGGCGCGGGCCGGCGCCCGCGAGCCCACAAAGGCTGGTGCGTCATCGACGAGAAGCGGCTGCGACAGCTCCTGAAAGACGTCAAGGACGGCCGGGTGAGCCAGGACGAAGCGATGTCCCGGCTGGCCGCGCTGCCGTACGAGGACCTTGACTTCGCCAGACTCGACCATCACCGCGCGCTGCGCAAGGGCTTCCCCGAGGTCGTCTACGGCCTGGGCAAGACCCCGGAGCAGGTCGCGGCGATCGCCGCGTCGATCCTGCGGCGCTCGGACCGGCTGCTCGTGACGAAGACGGGCCCGGAGGCGTACGCGGCTGTCCGCGAGGGGGCTGCCGACGCCGTCTACGACCCGACGGCGCGTACGATCACGGTGGACCGGCGGGCAGACGCCGAGCCGGTGCCGGGCGTCGTAGTGGCCAGCGCCGGCACTTCAGACCTGCCGGTCGTCGCGGAGGCCGCGGTCACCGCGGAGATCATGGGCTGCCGGGTCGAGCGCATATCGGACGTCGGGGTGGCGGGCATCCACCGTCTGCTCGACCATCTGCCCGCGCTGCGCGGGGCCAGGGTCGTCGTCGCCGTCGCCGGGATGGAGGGCGCGCTGCCGTCCGTGGTCGGGGGCCTGGTAGCAGCGCCGGTGATCGCCGTACCGACGAGCGTCGGCTACGGCGCCAGCTACGACGGGCTGGCCGCCCTGCTGGCGATGCTGAACAGCTGCGCGCCCGGCGTGGCCGTCGTCAACATCGACAACGGCTTCGGCGCCGGCTACCTCGCGGCGCAGATATGCCTGCAGGCGGCCGGGCGCTAGGGGCGCCTCACGACAGCACGCGCTCGAAGACGTACCGGCCCACGTCGCGGTTCTCGGCGAAGCTGAAGTCTCCGAAGTCGCCGCCGTATGCCAGGATGGGCACGCGGCACTCGTGGGGCGAGCCGTGGGAGCGCAGCCGAGCCGGCATCTCCACCTCCTCAGGGTCGCCGAACACCGCGTCCCTCGCGCCGGTCACCACTATGTCGCCGATGCGGTCCGGCAGCAGCCGCATCTCGGACGCGGCCTGCTCGCGCGGCAGCGCGGCGTCGACGCCGTCGGTCCCGCCCAATATGTCGAGCGCCGCGGGCACGTCGGCATCGTCGACGTAGACGTAGGCGCAGCCGCCCAGGTTGGCGTGGTGCACGACGTAGAGGTCCTTGATTATCGGCACGACCGTACTCCGGATCCCGTGGGACCGCAGCTCCCCGGCCGCGTCCACCATCCGCGTCTTCGAAGACATGCCGTGGTCCGCCGTCACCAACAGGGTGGCGTCTGGATGAGCGTCCATCAGCGTGCCGAGTGCCTCGTCGAGCAGGGCCATGTGCCGCGCCGACTCCCGCTCGTCCGGCGAGTAGGTGTGCATGGCGTAGTCGGTCGTCGTGATGTACGCGATCTCGGCCGGATGCCGCTCCAGCAGGAGGCCGGCGGCGCGCACCGTCCAGCCGTTCACCTCCAGCGAGTAGATCCCCGGAGGCGGTCCCAGCTCCCTGACCAGCCAATCGGGCGGCGACTCGGACGAGACCGACACGTCGGCCCCGTCGCCGAGCAGGGTCCTCAGCTTGTCCTTGCTCGTCGCGAGCAGCGAGACCTTGCCCAGCGACCGGGTCCGCTGAAACATGGTCTCGGCCAGAATGTACTCGCTCGACTCGGTGTACACCCCTTCGCCCGAGCCGTCCCGCAGCCAGTAGTTGGAGCAGATGCCGTGGGTCTCCGGGTACGCGCCGGTCACGACGGACACGTTGTTGACGTTGGTGACCGAAGGCATCATCGAGCGCCCGATCGTCATCCGCCCGGCGGCGGCGAGACCGGCGAAGACGGGCATCTCGCACGCTTCGAGATACTCGGGATCGAACCCGTCTATGCAGACCACTATGGTCGGGGCGCTCATGTCGGCGCCATGCTAACATTGACCGAACCGATATGTCAGACGCCAAAGCGGAGTTCACCAGGGTCAGCAGCCTCAAGGCCGAGGCATTGGGTGAGCCGGGTCAGCGGACGTTCCGGATACTGGTCGACAGCGAGAGCAGCTCCGCGGTGCTGTGGCTGGAGAAGGAACAGCTCTTCCAACTCGCCGTAGCGATCACCCAGATTTCGGCGATCGTTCCCGACAAGGAGCCCGTCCGAAGCCGGGAGCTGGACGACCGGGAGGTCGCGCCGGCGACGTTCCTGGAGTTCAAGCTGGGCAAGCTGGCCTTGGGACACGACGGACGCATCGGCATGTTCATCATCGACGCCCACGACGTAGAGGGCGAAGAAGAGGACCCTCCGAAGGTGCGGGTTTGGAGCGGCGGCCAGCAGATAGCCGCCTTCGCGCAGGAGGCGCTCCGGGTATGTGCGGCGGGCAGGCCCCTGTGCCCCCTGTGCAGCGCGCCGATCGACCGGGACGGCCACAGGTGCCCACGCACCAACGGGCACGTCTTCGAAGAGATCGGCGACCCGACGTAGCACACCGGACGAGAACCCCTCCGCACTTCGCCACCGGGGCCGCCGTTGTCCGCACAGTCAGAACAGAACGACCGCGCGGCCGTCACCCTGCCGGAGGAGGAAGCTCGGCCCTTCCTCGAGAGCGGCGAGATCATCGGCGGCGGGCGCATCCCCTGGGGTTCCAACTACACCTTTCTCGTCCACATAGACGCGGGGCCGGGCCGCTACCTGCGCGCCATATACAAGCCCCGCGACGGCGAGCGGCCGCTGTCCGACTTCCCCCAAGGCTCCCTGTACCAGCGCGAGTACGGCGCGTACCTGCTGTCCCGCCTGCTGGGCTGGCCGGCCGTGCCGCTCACCCTTGTCAGGGACGGCCCCTACGGCACCGGGGCGGTGCAGCTCTACGTCGACTCCGACCCCAACGTCACCTACTTCGACCTGATCGCCGACCGGGCCGACGCGCTTATGCCGTTCGCCGTGTTCGACATCGTCGCCAACAACGCCGACAGGAAGGCTGGCCACTGCCTCCTCGGACCGGACGACACGATATGGAGCGTCGACCACGGCCTCACCTTTCACCAGTCGTTCAAGGTGCGGACCGTGATGCTGGAGCTCTGGGGCAAACCGGTGCCGCGCGCGCTGGTCGCCGACCTGGAGGCGCTGGCCGGGCGGCTGGAGGCCCCTGCCGGCGAGGCGGCGACATTGTGGGAGATGCTGGCCGAACAGGAGAGAGCCGCGCTGCTGGAGCGCATCGCGTACCTCAGGCAGAACCCGGTCGTGCCGCAGCTCGACCCGCGATGGAACGTGCCGTGGCCGCTGAAGTGAGGGTGACGTCCGCTATCGCCTTCGGAGGCGCAGCCTGCGGCGAGGCGTGATCGCGGCGGCAAGGCCCGGTACGATGTCCGGCCTGCCGACGATCAGCGGCGCCGACCATCTGCGGAGGCCCGCCAGCGTCGTCTCGGGGGTCCAGTCGACGAGCGTGGCGGCCCGCTCCAGCCTCAGCCCTGGCGCCAACGGCCACGTCCGGGGGACCCACCGCCCGACGCGCACGTCGGCCCCCGCTTCGGCCAGAATGGCCGCCCCGGCCGCGCAGTCCCAGAGCGACGTCCGCCGCACGAAGGTGTACCGGAGCACGCCGGCAGCGACCATCGCTAGCTCGTAGGCGATGCTCCCGAGCGTCCGCACCTCCCCGATCTCCGCCCGCATTCCCTTGCGGACCTTGAAGCCGCCGAAGCCGCCTCGCAACGAGAACCCCATCGACGCGAGCCTGCCGTCGCCGGCCTCGGCCGTCAGGGGCGTCAGCCTGTCGTCGTCCACGAAGGCGCCGCCGCCCCGCCGCGCGTGGAAGACTCTGCCGGTTGCCGCGCCCGGCCACGGCACATAGACCGCGCCGGCCACGGGCACGCCGCGGTGGAGGACGCCGATGGACGAGGCGAAGATCGGCAGGCCGCCGACGAAGTCGTTCGTGCCGTCCAGAGGGTCTATGGCCCAGACGAAGTCGGGCGCCGGGGAATCGCTCGCACCCGTTCCTTCCTCTCCCAGCACGCCGTGTCCGGGGAAGCGCTCGCGGACGACGCTGGCCACGTACTCCTCGGTCTCGGTGTCGGCCCGCGTAACGGGGTCGGTCCTGCGTTCGTCCTTGTAGTCGACCTCCGTCAGACGGCCGAAGTACCGCGTCAGTATCTCCCCGGCGCCCGACGCGGCGCTGACCGCGACCTCTTCGACCTCGGTGAGCAGCCGGTCGTCCGGCGTCTCGACCGTCAAGTCGACGCCGCCCGGCGGAAAAAAATCCGTAGAGAAATGGCCCGAAATCTCATGAAATATCTCTCATGCCGATAGTAGAATGCCGGCAAGGGTGGTACGTCGTGTCCACCCGGTGTCATGTTACAGGAGACTCCGGCGCCGATGTCGATAGGACACGCGGACACCAAGGACGAAGGCGCGGGCGCTCGGCTGGAGGCCGGAGTGTTCGAAGCGCCCGGACTGGTCGACGCGGCCGAGGTCGACCTGCCCGCGGTCGACACGGCTGTGCCGGAGGCGGCCTTCGTTGGACCCGAAGCCTCTGCCCGCCGCCCACGGCTGCTGGACCGCGTCCACACGCTGGACGCGATGCGCCACCCGAACTTCCGCCGGCTGTGGTTCGCCAACCTGTCGCTCAGCGGCGCGATGTGGCTCCAGGACCTGATCGTCGGCTGGCTGACATTCCACCAGACCGGATCGCCGTTCCTGACCGCGCTGGCCGTGGGCCTCGTGACGCTGCCCTACCTATTCGCGGCGCCGCTCGGCGGCCTCGTCGCCGACCTGTGGGACCGCAGGAAGACGATCGCGGCCGCCGCAGTCTTCCAGGCGGTCATGACGAGCGTGCTGGCCGCGTTGCTCATCTTCGACGCGATGCAGACTTGGATGATATTCGCTCACATCCTCGCCGTGGGCGTGTCGTGGGCGGTCTCCGAGCCGGCGCGCCACGCCTCCATACCGGACGTCGTGCCGAAACGGGGCCTGATGAACGCATTCGCGCTGAACGCGCTTGCCTTCAACGCGACGCGCCTGGTCATTCCCGCAATCGGAGGGCTGCTGATCGTCTGGATCGGGCCGGGCCCCACGATGCTCTGCGGGGTTGCCCTCTACATGGTCGCGTCCGCCACGGTGATGGGTATGCAGCTTCCGCGCGCGGAGGGCGCCCGGGTCAGGGCCACCGACGGGATACACAAGCTGGCCGAGACGTTCCGCTACGTGGCGTCGGAGCCTTCGATGCTTCTCATCCTGGGGCTGTCGGCGCTGCAGCTATTCGTCGTCATGCCGTTCGTCCACAGCCTGTTGCCTGTCTACGCGGCGGAGGAGTTCGACATGGGCCCCGCCGGACTGGGCATGCTCATGTCGGCGATCGGCGCCGGGGCAGCCGTCGGCACCATAGGCCTCGCCACCGCGGGGGATGTCGCACACAAGGGACGGGTGCTGGTTGTAGCGATCGCGATCAGCGTGATCGCGATGGTGCTCCTGTCGCAGAGCGGCGGGATGCTCCATCCGGTGGCCGCCATGCTGGTTCTCGGGGGATCGACCATAGCGCAGTTCTCGGTAGGCGGGGCGATCATCCTCGGCAGGACGCCCCCGGCGCTGCGCGGTAGAGTCTCGGCGCTGAACATGATGGTGTTGGGACTGTTCCCCCTCGGCGCGCTCATCGCGGGCGGCATCGCCGAGGCGCGCGACGCTCCTACGGCCACGCTGGTAGGGGCCGGCGCGGTTGTCCTGGTGCTGGCGGCTCTGGCCCGGCACGTGGTCCGGCTCTGGCGGATGACCGAGGAGGACCAGGGCTAGCCCCGGCCGGGTTCAACCCGGCCGACGTCGACCGCCCGCTTGGCCTCCTGCCATAGCGCCTCCTTTTCGTCCAGCGTCAGCGCCTCGAAGTCGACGCCGCGTTCGGCGCTCGCCCGCTCCATGTACTCGAAACGGCGCCGGAAACGGGCTGACGACTCGCGGAGAGCCGTCTCCGCGTCCGTTTCGAGCCAGCGGCAGACGTTGACCAGCGAGAACAGCAGGTCGCCCAGCTCGGCCTCGGCCCGGGCGCGGTCTTCGGCGCCGCGCAGCTCGTCGATCTCTTCGTCGACCTTTCGCAGCACGCCGTCCATGTCGTCCCAGTCGAACCCGACCCGGGCGGCGCGGTCCTGGACCGTCTGGGCGTGGGCCAGGGCAGGCAACGACTTCGGCACGCCGTCGAGCACGGAGCCGCCCCGGTCCGACCGCTCCTGCCGCTTGATGTCGTACCACCGGGGGAGGACATCGGCGGCGCCACGCACGTCGACGTCCCCGAAGACGTGGGGATGGCGACGCACCAGCTTCTCGATGACGGCGCCGAACACGTCCTCGTCGCCAAACTCGCCGCTCTCGGTCCCCAACCTGAGCTGGAACGCGGCGTGGAACAGCACGTCGCCGAGCTCCTCGGCCACCTTGGCGCCGTCGTCCTCGTCGATGGCGTCCAGCAGCTCGTGGCTCTCCTCCCGCACGTAGTTCCGCATGGACGCGCGGGTCTGCTCGCTGTCCCACGGGCAACCGTCCGGGCCTCGAAGATAGGCGACCAGCGCCATCAGGCCTTCGAAGCTGCTGGGATAGGACGAGTCCACCATGTGTGTCACCTTGGCGCGGTCATATGGGCGCGGCCGGATTGTACGCCCGCTGCCGCCACCGCGTCATCTCCAGGACGGCGGGCGGCCCATCGGGCGTCTGATACACTGCCCGCATGGCCGAGATACTGACCGCATCCACGCTTTCGCGGGCCCGGACCGCCCTCAGGCTCGCGGCCGTCGGGCTGTTCGTCGCCGTGATTCCGCTCTTCCTCATCTCGACCAACGTGCGTCTCATTGTCAACTGGCCGTCGCTGTACAGCAACGGCTTCGACAAGTACGACATCCCGACGCGGACCGGCATCGAGCGGTCCGAGCTCATCTCCGCCGGAGAGCAGATCAGGGACTACTTCAACAACGACGACGAGTTCATAGACGTCCGCATCTTCGTCGGCGGGATCCTGCGGAGCCTGTTCAACAACCGCGAGATACTCCACATGAAGGACGTGAAGGGGCTCGTACAGGGCGTCTACATGCTACAGGGGCTGACGGGGCTGTACATCGCCGCCTTCCTCGTCGCCGGGCTGGCGCTCGACTGGCGCGCCTTCGCGGGCCGGCTCGTGCGATACCTGGAGTACGGCGGCTTCCTGACGATAGGCCTGGTCGTCCTCGCGGGCGTCGCGTCGCTGGCGGGCTTCGAGCAGGTCTTCTACGCGTTCCACGTGATCAGCTTCACCAACGACCTGTGGCAGCTCGACCCCAGCCGCGACTACCTGATCGCGATCTTCCCCGAGGGCTTCTTCTTCGACGCCACCATGTGGATCGCGGGCCTGACCATCGCCCAGGCCGTCATCCTCACCACGCCTGCGGCTCTCCTGAGACTTCGCGCGGCGATCCACCGCAAACGCGCCGGCGCCGCCGACGTCGCCGCGCGTGACGAATAGAAGCTCGTTGACGGTCAGATAGGGTGCTGCTAGACTCGGCGCCCACTGGACTGGACGCTCCCGCGCCGTCGCGCCGGGACCGACGAGAGGAGAACAACGATGGTCAGGTCGATGGAGTCCCTGTCGGAAGAGTACACGCACCTCACCCCCAAGTCGCGGGCGCAGTGGGAGCGGGCGAAGAAGTCGATGCCCGGTGGCGTCATCAAGGGCGCCTACGCGGGCATCCCGTACCCGCACTTCGTCGCCAAGGCCGAGGGATGCTACGTCTGGGACCTCGACGGCCGGAAGTACGTCGACTTCGGAAACCACCACACCACCATGATCGTCGGCCACAGCAATCCCGGCGTCGTGCAGGCGATCAAGGACGAGGCGGACCGCGGCTTCGGGCCCGGCGGGCCGACGACGCTGGAGGCCGAGATAGCCGAGGAAATCGCCGACCGGTTCGCTTCCATCGACCAGGTCCGGTTCGCCAACTCCGGTACCGAGGCGTCGCTGCACGCTACCAGGATGGTGCGGGCCATCAGCGGCAAGCCCAAGGTCGCAAAGTTCGAGGGCGCCTACCACGGCAGCCACGACGCCCTCGAGGTCAGCGTCAACACCCCCGTCGACGACCTGGGGCCGTCCGACTCGCCGGCGTCGGTCGCGTCGCAGGACGGACAGTCCGCTGGAGCGGCCGACGACGTCGTCATCCTGCCGTACAGCGACAGGGAGTCGGTCGAGCTGATCCTCCGGGAGCACAAGGACGAGGTGTCCGCGGTCTTCTACGACGCCAAGCCCGGCATGTGGGACATCTCCAAGGACTTCACCCGCTTCGTGCGCGACATCACCCAGGAACTGGGGATCATGATGGTGATGGACGAGGTCGTGAGCCTTCGCTCCGCTTACGGCGGGGCGCAAACGGCGGCCGGGGTGGAGCCCGACCTGACGATATTCGGCAAGGCGATGGGCGGCGGGCTGCCGGTCGGCGTGATCGGCGGACCGACGGAGGTCATGGGCCTGCTCGACCACACGCAGGGGGCAGGCCACGTGCTCCAGAGCGGCTCGTTCTCGGGCAACAACTTCACGCTTGCCGCGGGACTGGCGACGCTCCGCGCGCTGACGCCGGAGGTCTACGAGCACCTCGGGGCGCTGAGCGCCCGGCTGCACGCCGGGCTCGAGCGCGCGTTCACGAACGCCGGGATGCCGCACCAGGTCCTGAGCGAGGGCGCGGCCGCCAACTTCTTCATCACAGACAGGCCGGTCACGAACTACCGGGCGATGGCGCAGCACCACGACGGGGAGATGTACGAGCGGATCGCGCTCGGGCTGTTCCTGAAGGGCTACTCGCTGCGCGGCGGCATCGGCTTCACGATATCCGCCCCGATGCGCGAGGAGCACGTCGACGGCCTCGTCGACGCCCTCGAGCAGGTGCTGGCCGAGAACGACTAGCGTCCCGACTCACCCTCACCCCAGCCCTCCCCGCCAGGGGAGAAGGGACTTCACAAACACCCTCTTGAACACGATTGCCTTGGGCAGCTACCCCGGGGCGGGGGGCGGATTGACCGATCGCGGAACACAATGATATCGTCCGGCTCAATCCGAAGTTTCTCAGACTCGGTTGCTCGTGCCAGGAGCGGCGGCGTCATGCACAGGATCGGAGGCGCGTCGATGTTCAAGCTGCGACTATCATGGCTGCCCATACTGGGGGTGCTCTTGCTGGCACTGGCCCTGGTCGGCTGCTCCAGCGGCGGCGACGAGACCTCCGACCCTGGCTCCGATGCCGCGGCCGCGTCGACCGCAGAACCCGGCGAGCCGGCCGCGGATGCCCTGGCACAGGCCGCCGCGAGCATCGAGGTCACCAGCCCCGTCTTCAGCCGAATCCGGCGCATCCCAAAGAAACACTCCTGCGGCCCGGGATCGAAGACGCTGGGACGCACTTACGACCAGAATTTTGCTTTCGACGCGGATTACCCAAATACTTCGCCCCAGTTGGACTGGACAGGAGTACCGGAGGGGACGGTCAGCATCGCTCTGATCATGGAGAGCAACCAGGCGCCTGGGGAGCTTTGGTCTCACTGGGTGATCTGGAACATCCCGGCCGCCGCGACCGGTCTTCCCGAGGCTGTGGCCACCACCACCGACGTGGCGGCGATAGGCCCCAAGACGCGGCAGGGCGTCAACGACGACGAGACCACCGGCTACTCGGGGCCGTGCCCGGCGCCTGTCCTGGTCATAGACGACCAGACCAGGAGCGGTCGGGTCGCGCTGGTCTCGGAGTACTTCTTCCGAGTCTACGCGCTCGATATCGAGCTGGAGCTTGGCCCGGACACGACGAAGGCGCAGCTCCTGGAGGCGATGGAGGGCCACGTCATAGGCGCCGGAGAGATCAAGGGCGAGTTCGTCGCAAGCGTCATCAAGGCCTCGTAGGCTCGACCGTCCCACCCATCGGCAGGCGGTAGGAGTCGACCGTCCCGCAACCCGTCCACCCCGGGTAGCGCCGACGCTTCATCGGCGTGTATCGAGGGGCCGCACAGCGTCGCCCGCCGCGCCGCGCTAGTCGTCCCAGTCGAAAAAAATGCCCATCCAGCCCCGGGTGCCGTCGACTATGAGCCGGTAGAGGTCGTCCGCCTCCTCCGGCTTCGCGACGTGGCTGATCAGGTGATCGACCTTCAGGTCGCCCGACTCGATCATTCTCATGACCGCGGCGCGGTCCCGCGGCGACGACCACGGGTAGTACTTGTGTGGAGTGTCGACGGCCCACTGGGAGCCGCGGATGTCTATCTCCCGCGACAGGATCGGGCCGAGCCGCAGCCGCGCCTCGCCGCCGGTGGCGCCGACGAGCACGACCTTACCGGCGTAGCCCGCCGAGCGCACGCAGTCGTCGAGGGTCTGCGCCACGCGGTTCGCGTGAAAGACGCATTGGGCGCCGCCGGTGATGCGCGTCACCTCCTCGACGGCCTCCGTGCTCGACGCGTCGACGGCGTGCGTCGCGCCGCTTTCCATCGACAGCTCCAGCCGGGCAGGGTCGAGGTCTACGGCGACGATCGGGTGGCCGCCCGCGATACGGCACACGCCGACGATGAGCTGGCCGACTACGCCCTGTCCGAACACGACGACCGACTCATCGGGCTGCAGCCCGGCGCGGCGGACGCCGTGCAGGGCGACGTCGCCCAGGCGGGAGAAGCACGCCTGCTCGTCGGTGATGTCGAACTCGATTCGCTGGGCGGGCCGGCCCGGGAACTGCCCCTCGTCGAAGCGCAGCGTGGAGTCTACGTTCGGCGCGGCGTCGACGATCAGGTGGGAGCTGTGCCTGCCCATCGCGAATACTCGGTCGCCGACCGCGAAGTCGTCTACGCCCGGGCCGACGCTCCGTATCCGGCCCACGGCGGTGTATCCCGGCGGGCGGGGAGTGTGCCCGTCGGGGTTGAAGGCACCGCGAAAGCGCCCCTTCTCGCTGCCGGCGCTCACCTGGGACCGGCTTACGCGCACAAGCACCTGGCCCGGCCCGGGCTCGGGCACCTCGAATGTCTCCACCTCGACGCGCTCCGCGTCGACGACCGCGAGTCTTCTGCCCAGCTCTGCCATCGGTCTGTGTGAGCGGAGCCCGCCGCTCCGCGTCCGCCCTTCAGACGCCCTCGCCTGGGAGGCGAGCACGCCGACTTGCTCCAAGACTATCAGGAAGCCGCGCGGGCTGCCTTCTCCGCCTTAGGAGAGCTTTGCGTAACTCCCACTTGCGGGCAGCGGGCGTGGTCGTGATGAGCAGGCTTTCGTAGCGGGGGAGCCCCACCCCTGGATTCCCGCCCCCGTCTCCACGAGGGCAGGCTCTTCGCGGGAATGACGGTTATGCACGGGTCTCCCCTTCGCGGGGGTGACGTTGGTGGAAGGGTCCCCCTTTCGCGGGGATGACGGCTGTGCGGGGGTCTCAGATGTGGGGGAGCGCCCTGAGGCGGAGTGGGAGCGGACGATTCCCGTGTGAACTGTTCCATTGCGTTCCAAAGTGTTCCATTCCTATCTGGGCGATGGAACACTTTGCCGAAAAATGGAACAGGAGGTGTTCCACGTTTCGTATCTGAGGCGGGACACCGCGGAGCAGAATGACGGGGAACGTCCGAACCGTGATTCTTGTGATTTCGTGATGCACATGATTACCTCTGAACCTCGGCCGCTCTGCGATTCTGTCGAGTGAAGGAGGCAAGACGCGAGCACGTGGCGTCTCGCATCGAGTCCATCGGAGAGCATAGTAGCACGGATGTGCTGCCTTGTCCAGAACTCGGACGCCGGGTAACTGTTTACGTTCGAGGGGACCGCGCGTGCGCCCTTCGATACGGCCCGCCCAAAGCGGCGGGCCTACTCAGGGTGAACGGGTCGCGTGTCCATCAGGTCTGAGCAGATGCCACGCTGGAGATGGGGACCCATCGCCTGGATTCCGACCCCAGTCCCCACGAGGGCGGGCTCTGCGTCGGAATGACGACTATGCGACCAAAATCCCCCACCAAAACAGCGGTGGCGCTCCAGGGCAAGGGGGAGGGCTGGTTTGAAACCAGCCCCTACGGGGTGATGGCCGATAGACATGGCGCTGGACCTGGAGGTGGAGGATTCGGTTGCGAGGGTCTGCCTGTCGCGGGCCTGGCGCATCAGGTTGCCGAGGTAGGACGAGGTGACGAAGGTTGCGAGGGTCTGCCTGTCGCGGGCCTGGCGCATCAGGTTGCCGAAGTAGGACGAGGTGACGAAGGTTGCGACGGTCTGCCTGTCGCGGGCCTGGCGCATCGTCTAGAATGCGACGGCTGCCCTGATACCCGCGGGGAATAGACGCTTCGGAGAGGACGGCTGCGTTGAGTGCCAGAATCCAGGACCTGCCGGCGAGCCAGCGGAAGATCATCCGCGGCTGGTGCATGTACGACTGGGCGAACTCGGCGTTCGCCACAAGCGGCGGTGCCGCGATATTCCCCATCTACTTCGTCTTTCTCTTCAAGGACGCGCTTGGCGAGAACGCGTCCTTCCTCGGACTGGAGCTGACCGGCAGCTCGACGTGGAGCCTGGGCGTCGCGGTCTCCACGGCGGTGGTCGCCCTGAGCAGTCCGATCCTTGGCATCATCGCCGACCGCGCCGTTTTGAAAAAGACCCTCATGGCGGTGTACGCGGCCGCCGGATCGCTGTTCGTCGTGCTCGCGTTCTTCTCCGCCTACACGTCTCACCCGTGGGCATGGCTTCTGGGCACATTCATCGTGGCGAACATAGGCTTTGCCGGAAGCCTCGTGTTCTACAACTCGCTGCTGCCGCACGTCGCGCCGCGCGGCCTGCTCGACGACGTGAGCAGCAGGGGGTACGCCTACGGCTACGTCGGCGGCGGCTTGCTTCTCCTGGTCCACCTGGCGCTGAACTTCGCGGCCAGGGATACCGACGCCTCCGACCTCGTGACGCGGGGCTCGATAGCCTCCATCGGCGTCTGGTGGTTCGGGTGGGCGGTATGGACGCTGAAGGTCGTGCCCGAGCCGTCCGGCGTAGACGCCACCGCCCGGCTGACCGTCCGGGCAGCCGTTTCGATCAGCGTCGTCGAGCTGGTCAAGACCTTCAGGGAGATCGGCAGGTTCAAGGTGGTCGTGGTCTACCTGGGCGCGTTCCTGCTGTTCAACGACGGCGTCCAGACCGTCATCAGCATAGCGGGCGCGTTCGCCGCGGACACGCTGGGTATCCCCCTCGCCTTCAACATGATGACGATCCTGCTGATCCAGTTCGTCGCCGCGGGAGGCGCGATGGTCTTCGCGTGGCTCGCCGGCCGGTTGACGACAAAGGGGGCGCTCACGATCGCTCTCGTCGGCTGGATTCTGCTCGTGTTCGTAGGCGTGGGAGTAGCGCCCCTGGTCCCCGCCGGGGGCTCCGACTTCAACTACCGCCTGACCTATCGGTCTGACGAGGGCGCATATCTCGTCGAGTCGGCGCCGGAGGTCGAGGACTCGCGATCGGAGGAGCTATGGCGTCAGGAGGGTCACGCGGTCGAGGCCGGGGGCCTGCTTTCCCCCGCGCAGGCCGAAGGGCTCCTGGCAGGCGTGCGGCAGTCGGAGCACTCCGCGTACGCGATCTCGATCGAGGGAGGCGCCCTGGACGGCGAGACCGGAGTCGGCGCCCAGCACCCGTCGGCCCTGGGGGACGGACCGATAGACTGGTGGCCGAGGCTGCTCCGCGACAGGCTGTGGGAGCCTCTGGGACTGGACGTCGGGTACCAGTGGCTGGCGCTCGGCGCGTCCGTCGGCCTGGTGCTGGGAGGCAGCCAGGCGCTGGCCCGGAGCCTCTTCGCGCAGATCACGCCCGAGTCTCGCAGTGGCGAGTTCTTCTCCTTCTTCGGCTTCGTGACCCGCGCGTCGGCCGTGTTCGGTCCGACGCTCTACGTTTTCGTCACCGCCGCGTTCGACACCCGCGTCGCGGTGGCGTCCATCGCCGCGATCATAGTCGCGGGCACCATCGCTCTGCGCGCCGTCGACGTACCTGCCGGCGCGAAGGTCGCGGCGGCCGAGAACGAGCGACGGCGCGCAGGGGCGGGTGGATAGGCGGCATCGCCCACTGCGGAAAGAGATAGAATGACCCTGGCGCTGGGCTAGAGGTCAGGCAGGCGATGCGGCCGCGACAGCAGGAGGTGCAACGATGGCGGACAAGCCCATTGCGTTCTTGATAATGCCGTTCGGAGAAGAATTCGATGCCGTATATGAGAGTTTCATGAAGCCAGTGCTGCAAGGCGTCGGGTTTGAGGTCCACCGTGCCGACGACATCGAGAGTCAGCAGAACATCCTTAAGGACATCGTCGACCGCATCAGCAGCAGTGACCTCATAGTCGCAGACTTAACGGGCGGCAATCCAAACGTGTTTTACGAGCTCGGTCTCGCTCACGCGATCAGAAAGCCCGTTATTCTTGCTACGCAGAGTGTTGAGGAGGTCCCTTTCGATCTCAAATCCTATCGACTGCTGGAATATAGTACGCACTTCGTCGAAATCGAGAAGTCAAAACAGAAGCTGATCGACTACGCGAACGGCTTTCTGGAGGGCAATGTACCGTTTGGTAGCCCTGTGACGGATTTTCTCCCAGCAGACCTTGAACCAAGCTGGGCGACAGAGGCTCAACCGTACAAGATAGTGGAACAGGACGAGCGCGGATTTCTGGATCATCTAATCGACATTAACGGTGGGTATCGCCGATTGACCGAGATCATCGCAGAGGTGACGGGCGCTCAAGACGATATGACACAGTCTGTAGAAGACGCAACCGGGGAACTCACGCGAATCAGCGCCAACCCAAGCGACTCCTCCCCGGCTGCCGTACGGGCCGTGTCCCGTCGGCTCGCCGAAAGAATCGGAACCTTCAATTCTCGATTGAAACAGGCCAACGTGGAATACGCTAGCATTGCACAGGACACCGAGAATAGCCTTGAGTTCGTGGTTTCCTTCCAACTGGAGCATGGCGAACTGGAAGAGCCGGCGATCGCTGAAGGAATAGCTTCCTTGCGACAACTTCTGCCTGCGGTCATTGAGGCCCGTGATACATATCTCGGCTTGGCGAAGACTATGGCGGAACTACCTCGGTTGGAGCGTCGGCTCAATCGGGAAGTGACGCGCGGAAGCGAGGAGATTCGCGTAATGGCAGCCAATCTGGACAAGACTATTGCTTCGATATCGCGGGCGCTCAAGATCCCTGGGCCATGACCCAAATCCCTGTACTTGGCGTCGAAATCTAGGATTCCCTCAGGCCATGCTGAATGCCTTGAATAGACCGGTCTGACTAGAGATAATGCCGGACATGAGCATCACCTATTCGACGTCCGAAGCCAAGGCCCGGTTCTCGGAGATCATCCGCCACGTCCGTGACGGCAGAACGGTCACGGTGTCGTACCGAGGGGAGCCGGTGGCCGAAATCCGCCCGATCCCGGAACGGTCGGCGACCATAGAGCAGAGACTCGATGACTTGGAGCGGCGTGGAGTTCTCGTCGGATCTCGCGAGCCCAGGGTCCCCTTCGAAGGCGGCGTCTACGTGCCTGGCGCGTTGGAGAGGTTCCTCGAAGAGCGCGGCTGATGAGTATCGTACCCTTCATGTTGCCGACATGACCAACACTCTCTACTACGGCGACAATCTGGATATTCTCCGGCAGCACGTCCCCGACGAGTCGGTGGACCTCGTGTACCTCGACCCGCCCTTCAACTCGAACGCCAGCTACAACGTGCTGTTCAAGGAGCGGTCCGGGGAGGAGTCGCCCGCCCGGATCAGGGCGTTCGCCGACACGTGGGAGTGGACGCAGGAGTCTGAGCGCGTCTACGAGCGCGAGATAATCACCAACCCCGACGCGCCCGCCGCTGTGAAGGAGATGATCTGGGCCTTCCGCCAGTTCGTCGGCGCCAACGCCATGATGGCCTACCTCGTCATGATGGCGCCGCGCCTCGTCGAGCTGGGCCGCATACTCAAGCCCACCGGCTCGATCTACCTCCACTGCGATCCCACCGCCAGCCACTACCTTAAGGTGTTGATGGACACGGTCTTCGGGTCTTCTAGCTTTCGGAATGAAGTCACTTGGCGAAGGACCACGAGTCACAGTGATGCCAAGGGGTTGGGGAGGGTTCACGACACAATACTCCTGTATAACAGGAGCTCCGCATTCACATGGAACAAGGTCTTCCAGCCGCTGGACCCACAATACGTAGAGAACTACTATCGATACGAAGACCCTGATGGCCGTAGATTCATGTCTGCGGATCTATCCGGTGCGGGCTCTGGCCCTGGGCGAAATTTTGGCGAGCGAGGGACGATCCCGCCTCCTCAAGGGCGACACTGGATGCACGACGACGCTGGGATTGAGAAGCTCTTGAGGGAGAACCGAATCTTCTGGACACGAAATGGAATTCCCAGACTGAAGGTCTATCTTGATGAGAACCCAGGTATCCCCGCGCAGGACGTCTGGACAGATATCCTTCCTTTGAGATACTGGCACCGTGAACGCCTCGGCTACCCTACCCAAAAACCGCAGGCTCTGGTCGAGCGCATCATCCAGGCGTCGTCAAACGAGGGTGACGTCGTGCTCGACCCGTTCTGCGGCTGCGGCACGGCGGTCGCGGCCGCCGAGAAGCTGAAGCGCCGGTGGATCGGAATCGACGTCACCCACCTGGCCGTCGCTCTCATGAAGAGCCGCCTCAGGACGGCGTTCGGCATCGTCCCGGGGAAGGACTACAAGGTCGTTGGCGAGCCGGCGGACGTCGGCGGCGCCCGCGCCCTGGCCGAGCAGGACCGGTACCAGTTCCAGTTCTGGGCCATGTCCCTGCTGGAGGCGCTCCCCCGGGAAGACGGACGCAGAGGCGCCGACAGGGGCATCGACGGCGTGCTCTACTTCGTCGACGGGCCGCGCAGGGGCATGAAGAAGGCGATCGTGCAGGTCAAGAGCGGCAAGGTCTCGTCGCCGCACGTCCGCGACCTCAAGGGCACGGTCGAACGCGAGAAGGCCGCGCTCGGCCTCTTCATCACCCTGGAAGAGCCGACCAGCGCGATGCGCACCGAGGCCGTCAGCGCCGGGTTCTACCACTCCGACGTCTGGCAGAAGGACTACCCCAAGATACAGCTCCACACCATCGCGGAGCTGCTCGACGGCAACGAGTTCGAGCTGCCGCCCCATCCGTCCACCTACCAGGCCGCCGAACGCGTCCGCAGGCCGCAGGGCCGCCAAGCCAGAATGGACGAAGCGGTGTAGTCAGAGTGCGCTCCGACTATTCGGAAGATGGCCTGTCAGGGCTGTCTTCGATGATGTCCTCATCGAGATCGGGCCATTCGTCCAGGTCCTCGTGCTCAGCAAGGAACTTGGTTCCACTGCCCGGCACCATGGTCATTCGAGCCAATTTGTGCCTCGACACCTCGGTGACAACTGTGGCGCTATAGTCTTCGATTTCGAATGAGCTGACGAGTCCCCGTGCCTTGGCTTCGGTCGCAATATCCCGCACAAATCCCACGCCCTCGTTATAGCCCAGTAGATAGACGGTTCGAGCCCCGCGGTCACTGTGAATCGCTGCCCGACGAATGTAGGGTCTTGTTCTCTCGAAACGAAGCTTGTCGGGAATCCCTACCAGTACAATCGCGGCTCTTACGACTGCCCCAACATGGATAAGGGCCGTCTTGGTGCGGGTCTCGCGGCTCCTGACCGTTCTCTCTCGCTCGTGCGTTGACGCCATTGCCGTCGCGAGGGTCACGACGCTACGGCATATTCGAACCGACATTCGGCCTTCGTGCATAGAAAACCGACCTGGCGTTCCGGGAGGGGGAAGATCATCATGACGGTGTCCGGCGAGATAGGCCCTCGGCAGTTCTCACAGTGGAACGCGCCGCTCTCGAATTGGTCGCGTATCTCCAGCACCTCGAGCAACTGGTCGAATTCCTCGCTCAATACGGCGCTGATTTCCGTCGTCTTCATCTTGGGCATCGTCCAAGCCTCCCTGCGATTCGGACTATGCCAAACATTCAGGCGCCTGTCTAGCGGTGCGGGGATCACTTTCGCGCTGAGCGACGAACGCGGCGCGTTGCCTTGCGGGATTCGTCTCGATCGTATCACACGGCATCTGCGGTCCATTGGTGTTCTGGATGCCGCCCGTCGCGCCCGTTTTCCGAATCGGCCCGCCGCTTTGGGGCCCGCGTTTCGCTTGACCGCCTTCGGCCACCATCGCTATAATCGCCGCAACTCCAACGAAGGACTCAGACGCTTGGGAACGGCAAGGTAGTCGTCCAGTACATAGCCCGGCTCACTATGTAGCCTCCCGTGTCCCGTAGAGGAACGCGGGGGGCTTTTTGCTGCGCGAACGGTCGCCCCTGGCGACCCGACGACTACCGCACTCGAGCGAAAGGAAACCAAGACCATGTCTTCGGCCCCGGACCCAGACCTGATAGACCTGCGACAGCGAATCCGCCACTCCACGGCCCACGTGATGGCCGACGTGGCGACCAGAATGTTCCCCGACGTGAAGCTCGCCCTCGGCCCGCCCACCGGCGACGGCTTCTACTACGACTTCCTGACGCCGCGTCCGTTCACCGACGACGACCTGGAGGAGATCGAGCGGCGCATGGCCGACGTGATAGGGCGCGACCTGATCTTCGAGCACCGCGAGTACTCGCGCAGCGACGCCAGGGCCATGAACGCCGACAATCACCTCAAGCTGGAGATCATCGACGACATCCCCGACGACGAGGCGATCACAACCTACCGCCACGGCGACTTCGAGGACCTGTGCGGCGGCCCCCACGTCGAGTCGACGGGCCGGATACCGGCGTTCAAACTGCTCAGCGTGGCGGGCTCCTACTGGCGCGGCGACGAGCACCGGGACCGGCTGCAGCGCATCTACGGCACCGCCTTCGAGTCGGACGAGGCCCTGGAAGAGCACCTGCACCGGCTGGAGGAGGCCCGGCGCCGCGACCACCGCACCCTCGGCCGCGAGCTGGACCTGTTCTCGATACACGACGAGACCGGGCCCGGGCTCGTCGTCTGGCACCCGAAGGGATCGCGCGTCAGGAACATCGTCGAGGACCACTGGAGGAAGGAGCACTACCGCTGGGGGTACGACCTCGTCCACACGCCGCACATCGGACGCTCCACGCTATGGCAGACGAGCGGCCACCTCGACTTCTTCAAAGAGAACATGTACGCGGCGATGGAGATGGACGACAGGGACTACTATCTCAAGCCGATGAACTGCCCGTTCCACATCATGTACTACAAGACCGCCATCCGCAGCTACCGGGACCTGCCGATGCGGGTCGGCGAGCTGGGGACCGTGTACCGGTATGAGCGCGGCGGCGTGCTGCACGGCCTCACGCGGGTTCGAGGCATGACGCAGGACGACGCACACATCTTCTGCCGTCCCGATCAGGTCGTCGACGAGATCAACGGCGTGCTCGACTTCACGTTCGAGATGCTCGCCAGCTTCGGCCTGACCGAGTACGAGGTGATGCTGTCGACGCGGCCGGAGAAGGCCGTCGGCGACCCGGAGCAGTGGGAGCTTGCCACCGACTCGCTCCGCCGGACCCTCGAGGGCCGCGGCATGCCCTACGACATCGACGACGGCGGCGGCGCCTTCTACGGGCCCAAGATCGACATCCACATACGCGACGCCCTCGGCCGTCCGTGGCAGTGCACGACCGTGCAGTTCGACTTCAACCTGCCTCAGCGCTTCGACCTCAGCTTCATCGGCGACGACGGAAAGGAGCACCGGCCGTACATGGTCCACCGGGTGCTGCTCGGCGCAGTCGAGCGCTTCATGGGCGTGCTGATCGAGCACTACGGTGGCGCGTTCCCGACGTGGCTCGCGCCGGTGCAGGCCGAGGTAATCCCCATTGCAGAGCGCCACAACGACTACGGCGCGCAGGTCGCCGCGCAGCTCGAGGCCGCCGGCGTCAGGGTGCACGTCGACACGCGCAACGAGCGCATGAACGCCAAGATCAGGGACGCCCAGGTACAGAAGGTGCCCTTCATGCTCGTGGTCGGGGACCGCGAGGCGGACGCGGGCGCGGCGGCCGTCAGGCTGCGCTCCGGCGAGAACCTCGGCGCGATGCCCGTCGCCGACGTCGCCGCCAGGATCGTCGAGGAGACGGAGGCGAAGACGTGACGACGGTTGGTCCGATAGCCCGAGACAAGTGCAAAAGTCCCTGAGGCAGTCTGCACAGGGACGGAGCGGTCGTCGCCAGAATTGGCGGGAAATTGAGGCGGGTGGTCTGTTTGACGCCCGGGGAGCCAGCCCGGTAGACTCGCGACGTGGCTGCGGACTATATCCTAATCTTCATCGGGGCCGTTACTCTCGTCGCCGTCCTGATCGGACTCGGCCTGCAGGTACGTAACGAATGCCGCGGTCGGGCGAGAGACAAAGGGGAACGGGCGCAGCGTGAGGCCCTGAGAACCGTTCATCTCCATCTCGATCCCAGAGACCCCAGAGGGAAGAGCGCCTCCATCAGAGAGTTGCTAGCAGGCACGCCCCTCGGTTACACGAGGTGCCGGAAACCGGTCTGGCAGGTCACGTCACATCCGACAACCGGGCGATCTTATTCGGCGGGCGTGTCAAAAGTTCATGCGCCCGAGAGCGCAGTCGGCGAAGTGAACGAGGGCGACCGCTGTGCCGAGTGCTGGGAGCCCATCGAGGTCGTCGGGCCACACTGACCAAGTGCCCGAAATTCGCGGGAGATGCGGCGCACTTCGCCCCGGTAGGCTTCGGGTTCAGGAAGGGGGACTCGTCCCATGCCGTTTCGCGTTGTATTCGACCGGACCGAAAGAAGCGCAGGAGGGAGGTTCCATGGTTGAGGGACTAGACCCAGACAGGCACTATGCAGCAGTGATGGGCCCGCGCGACGAGGCGGGCAGCCCCCTGCGAATCAGGGTAGGCTGTGGTTCAGGGCGTGATGTTGCCGTGTCGCAGTTCGTCATGGGGCCCATGGTGCGGGAATTGACCAACGACGAGATCGGCCTCAAGGAATCTCATGGGCCGCTGTACATAGATTGTGAGAAGCACGGGAGCTTCCTAGGCCTCCTCCAGATATTGGAAACAGGCAAGCAGGCGGGGTCGGATGAATCCTTCTCCGTCTCAATGCCCCTGGCCCTGCTACCGCTGGGGACGGCGGAATCCGTCAGGACAATGGGGCACTTGTGAACTGACGCTCACCCTTGCAACTCGGCCAGATAGGGGCTCCTGCACGAATTAGAACGCCTGGGCCAAGTTATGACCTCCCTCGATAGCCCTGCTTCATATTGCCTGCCTAAGGGCACTATGGTATATTCGACGCCACGTAACTCGCACGCGAGACAGCATAGGGAGTAGCCGGTATACCTAAAGATTATCGGACGAACCGGCGGATACGAATACCTGAAGTCCGGCTGGTAGACGAAGAAGGCAAGCAGCTCGGCGTGATGCCGACGCGTCAGGCCCTCGAGCTGGCCGAAGAACGTGGGCTCGACCTGGTCGAGGTCGCACCGGCGGCCGCTCCACCTGTATGCCGGCTGCTGGACTACGGCAAGTTTCGGTACGAGGCCACGAGAAAAGAGAAAGAGGCGCGCCGGGACAACAAGGCCAAGTCCACCAACGAGCTGCGCGAAGTCCGGTTCAAGACACGGATCGGCGAGCACGACCGGGCAGCCAAGACGCGCCTGGTCAGGCGGCTGCTCGACACGGGAGCGAAGGTAAAGGTCAGCGTGATGTTCCGCGGCAGGGAGATCACGCACCCCGAGGTAGGCATGGCGGTGCTGAAGTTGGTGGCCGAGGACCTGGCCGACGACGCGATGATGGAAAAGAGGCCGTCGTTCGAGGGACGATTCCTGTCGATGATCCTCACTCCGCCGTCTGCGTCCGCGAAAGCTCGCGCGATGAAACAGGGGCAAGCGGCCCCTGAGAAAGAGGCGGCCAAGGTTGCCCAAGCTTAAGACGCGAAAGAGCGCAGCCTCACGGTTCAAGACCACCGGACGAGGCAAACTGGTGAGGATGAAAGGGCGGCGGAACACCCACCGCCACACGAAGCCGGCCAGGGTGCGCAGGCTGTACTCCCGCAAGCTCCCGGTGAGCCGCGGCGACGCCAAGCGCCTGCGCCGTATGCT
The DNA here is from genome assembly GCA_965220785.1 of Dehalococcoidia bacterium. GTDB lineage: Bacteria > Chloroflexota > Dehalococcoidia > Lucifugimonadales > CAZENU01 > CAZENU01. Next base: position 2,959,381 of record CBDCQW010000003.1, on the reverse strand, counting down.
GGCGAGTTAGTCAAATGACCAGAATCAAACGAGGCGTCGTCAAGAAACGCCGCCACAAGAAACTTCTGAAGCAGACCAAGGGCCACAAGGGAGTCCGGCACCGCCTGTACCGCCGCGCCCACGAGTCGCTCATCCACGCGTTGCAGTACTCGTACGCGCACCGGCGGGAGCGGAAGGGCGATATGCGAAGGCTGTGGAACCTCCGCGTGAACGCCGCCGCGCGCGCCAACGGAATCTCCTACAGCCGGCTCATTCACGGGCTCAAGCTCGCGGGCGTCGCCGTCAACCGGAAGATGCTCGCCGAGCTGGCCGTCGACGATCCGGCCGGCTTCGCGGCTATCGCGGCCCAGGCCAAGGCACAGCTCGAAGAGGCCGCCGCCTAGCCGCGAGCCGGTGTACAGGGCCGTCCTTGCCGGCAGGCCCTACTGTCCCTCAGCCAGCAATTCGCGCACGTCGTGTACGACGTCGCCCGGCTCGAAGGGCAGGGTGAACAGCGACCGTATCCCGCCGGCGCGGTCTACGAGATAGACCGGCCCGGCGTGCGACACTGCGTACGCGGCCGCGATGTCGCGGGCGAGCGCGTCCGTGCCGCTCGTGTGCTTCCGCCCCGTCCCGTCCGCCCCGTCGTCCCGGCTCGGATCGACGCTCGGCGCGACGTAGTAGGCCCGCCACACCGGCCTCAACTCCCCTTCGTCCCCTACTAGAAAATCCCAGCCGTCCAGCATGTCCCATCGCCGGGAGTATTCGTAGGCGGCCTCGATCGAGTCTCGTTCGGGATCGACGCTGATCGCCACGATCCCGACCTCGTCTGCGTCTTCGCCCAACAGCCGCCGGACCTCGCGCAGGTGAGCGGCGATCACTGGGCAGATATCGGGGCAGCTCGTGTAAAGGAAGGTGACGGCTACGACGGAGCCGAGGCGGTCGGACAGCTCGACCGTCTCGCCGTGCTGGTTGGTCAACTCGAATCCGGGGGCCGGTCTGACCGGGTCCAGGACGGTGCCGCGCAGGCCCTCGCCGCCGGCGCACGCCGCGACGGATAGCGCCGCGGAGACGATCAGCGCCAACCGTAACACGCCATCCCTCACAGCCCCGTTCGGGCCGTCGCCCCGGCGCGGGCCGCTACTCCCGTTCCACCGCCCTCTGGGCGAGGGCGGCAATGGTCGGGACCAGGACTACCAGCGCGACGCCGATGATGATGACGCCCCACTCGTGGAGAGACGTCTCGTGCACGAGTATGAAGACGACGCCAAGCCCGCCGGCGTAGGCGACGATGATCGCCACCGCCAGCAACGGGAACAGCGCCGACATTCCCAAGCGGTCTTTGTCCATGTGATGCGTCCCTTTCGCGCCCTATGGGCGGTCCAGCGCCCGCGGCGGCTCGTCGGAGGGCGTGTTCGACGCCGAGGAGCGGTTCGCGAGCTGCTCGTTCCTATCGTCGTTAAACCATTTGAAGAAGGCGGCGATGATCAGCGCCATGAACAGAATGCCGCCGCCGACCTTCATTATTATCGCGCCGATCTGCTGGTCTGTCACCGCGTCCATCGACCAGATCTCAGGCGCCTGGACGTACCATTCGTATATCGGGTTGCGCGCGAACGTGATGGGCGCGAACACGATGATCTGCGCGATGGACAGCATGAACAGGTAGCCCATCTGCAGCGGGTACGTCAGACGCGGGAGCTCTGGCATCGTGCTGACGAGCGGCCACCACAGCAGGACCGAGGCGCCGATGAACAGCAGGTGCTCGCCTATGTGGACCCCGTGGTTGGTCACGGACAGGTTGTAGAGCGCCGGCATGTGCCAGATCGAGAACACGACGTTGAAGGCCAGAAAGGCGACGACCGGGTGCGTCGCCCTTCGCACCAGTATGAACACGATGTCCGGCCGCATCAGCCGCCTGAGCAGCCAGTCGGGCGTACCGAGGATCAGCAGCGGAGGCGCGGCCAGCGTCAGCAGCACGTGCTGCAGCATGTGAGCGCTGAACAGGTAGTCGTCGCTCAGGATGTGCAGCGGCGACAACAGCGCGAGGAAGATCACCATCACGCCGGTCGTGAACGTCGCGATCTGGCGCGGGTCGGCGCGTTCGGCCAGCTGGTAGCGCTCCCTGATCGGACCGACGCCCAGCAGGTACGCCGCTTGGAGGGCGCCCAGGCCGATCAGTACGTCCGGGTGTCCGTGCCAGTGAGTCCACAGCGAGTCCACTTGTCGGCTCCCCCCGGACGTCAGCCTTCGCTTCCGGCGCCCGTCACGCGAAGAACCGGAACAGCGCGAGAACCGCGATGACCACCGTGGCTGCCAGCAGGAGGCCTGCGACGAAGAAGCTGGTGAACAGCCGGGAGTCGTACTTCAGGTGCATGTAGAACATCGCGACGATCGCGAACTTCGCGATCGAAAGCACCGCCAGGATCGGGATGATGCCCTTGCCCAGGTCCTCGATGTAGAAGATCCCTACCTCGATGGCCGTTATGACGCTCAGCGTCATGGCGACCTTGAAGTAGGTCAGAGGCGTCGGATGGCCTGTATGGATCGTGCCGTCCGATGTCTCCGCGTGCGTCCCTGAGTCCTCCGCCATTTGGCCCCTTCCTCGTTTCTGCGTCGTCGATTGCCCGCCTGGCTACAGTCCCGGGAACACCCCGAACAGGTAGACGACCGTGAAGATGACGATCCAGACCACGTCCACGAAGTGCCAGTACAGCGCGGCGAGGTCTATGTCGAGCTCCCGCGCAGGCGAGGCGCCGCCCCGCCGGAACGAGTAGAAGAACAACGATAGCAGCCACACGATGCCCAGAGTCACGTGGGCCCCGTGGAAGCCGGTGAGCGTGAAGAAGGTCGTGCCGAACAGGTTCGTCCTCGGCGTGAGTCCGTGGTCAACGACGGCCTCCGCCTGTCCTGCCTCGCACTGCTCCTTGAGCTGGTTCCGCTGGAAGGTGCTCAGCGTGTGGTTGTCCTTCTCGATGGGCCCTGACAGGTCCACTTCGCTGCAGTGGAACTCGAGCTCGTGGTTGGCGAAGTCGCGGAACTCGAACACCTGGAACGCGATGAACGTCATGCCCATGATGGCCGTGGACAACAGCCAGATCCGGAACGACTTGGTCTGTCCCTTGGTCAACGCGGAGTAGGCCAGCACCATGCTCATGCTGCTCATCAGCAGCACGAAGGTGCTCACCGACGTCGTGGGGATGCTGAAGACATCCTCCGGGAAGGGCCCGACCTTGCTCTTGCCCTGGTAGACCAGGTAGGTTGCGATCAGGGAGCCAAAGAACATGCAGTCCGACCCCAGGAAGGCCCACATGAGCAGCTTCCGATGGTTCAGACCGGTGGTCGTCTCCTCGTGCTCCCCCTCGTGCGCGACGGCTGCGGCGTGTGCCAAGTCGGTGGCCCCCTAGTGTCCCGAGCCCTCGTCCGGGTCGTTGACCGGCTCGAAGGACCATGCGTATACGGCGAACATGGCGATGAAGGCGCCGACGGCCGCCACCGCTATCGAAATCGGGTTGTTGTTGCCCAGATAGACGAGGCCGTAGCCGGTTATCAGCAGCCCGACGGAGACGACGAACGGCCAGTACGACGGCTGCGGCAGGTGTACGTCATGCTCTTCCGAGCCGCCCGCCACCGGCACGGCCCGGACGCCCTCACGCTTCTGTGCCCAGAACGCGTCGCGTTCGTGGACCGTGGGAATCTGCGCGAAGTTGTACTCGGGAGGAGGCGACGGGATCGACCACTCCAGAGTCCGCGCGTCCCAGGGGTCGGCGCCCGCGACCTCGCCCTTCTTGTAGCTGCGGATCGCGTTGATCATGAAGACGAGGACCGACAGCGCGACCAGCAGCGCGCCGATCGACGAGACCAGGTTCCACAGGTTCCAGCCCATGTCCGGGTCGTAGGTGTAGATCCTGCGAGGCATGCCGTCCAGTCCCAGGAAGTGCATCGGGAAGAACGCGATGTTCATCCCGATGAACATGAGCCAGAAATTGATCTTCCCGACAGTCTCGTCCATCAGCCGGCCGGTGACCTTGGGGTACCAGTAGTAGACGCCGGCCAGCAGGGCTACGATGCTTCCGCCGAACAGCACGTAATGGATGTGGGCGATGATGAAGTAGGTATCCTGCTGCTGCGCGTCGGAGGCGGCCGATGAGTGCATAACTCCGCTGAGTCCGCCCACGATGAAGAGTGCGATGAAGCCTATCGAGAACAGCATCGGCGTCTTCATCTCCACCGAGCCGCCCCAGACGGTGCCTATCCAGTTGAATATCTTCACGCCCGTCGGCACCGCTATCGCCATGGTCGTCAGAGCGAAGACGGAGTTCGCGATGGGCCCCAGGCCGACCGTGAACATGTGGTGGCTCCACACCATCCAGCCCATGAACCCGATGATGACCCCCGACAGCACTACCACCGGGTAGCCGAACAGCGGCTTCTTGGAGAACGTGGGCACGATCTCCGACACGATGCCCATCGCCGGCAGTATCAGGATGTACACTTCCGGGTGGCCGAAGATCCAGAACAGGTGCTGCCAGAGCAGTGGGTTCGCGCCGGCGGTGGGAACGAAGAAGTTGGTACCGAAGAAGCGGTCGAACATCAACTCGATCAACGCGACCGTGATGACCGGGAACGCCAGGACGAGCAGGATCGACGTCACCAACGTCATCCATGTGAAGAGCGGAAGACGCATCAACGACAGGCCGGGAGCCCGCATGTTGACTATGGTGACGATGAAGTTGAACGCCGCCGCCAGGGAGGCTACCCCGAGTATCTGAAGGCTGAGGATCCAGAAGTCGATGCCCTGGCCCGGATTGTAGGCCGCCCCCGTGATGGGCGCGTAGCCAAACCAACCGGCATTGGGGGCGCCCCCCAGGAACCAGCTCAGCTTGAGCATGAGCGCGCCGGCCAGGAAGGTCCAGTAGCTGAAGGCGTTGAGCCGCGGGAAGGCCACGTCCCGCGCTCCGATCTGCAGCGGGATGACGAAGTTGAAGAAGGCCGCTCCCATCGGCATGATGGCCAGGAAGATCATCGTCGTCCCGTGCATCGTGAAGAGCTGGTTGAACGTCTCGGGAGTGACGAACTCCTGGCCGGGCCTGGCAAGCTGCAGGCGGATGTACAGCGCCTCGAGCCCGCCGGTCAGGAACATGATGAAGGCGGTCACCCCGTAGAGGATGCCGATGCGCTTGTGGTCTATGGTGGTGATCCACGACCATATGCCGGTCGGGTGCACAGGCCTGCTTGGAAACACCCCCGCGAGTGTAGTCATGGTCCCCCTCCCAGAGTGGTCGACGTCCTGCGGCGCTCCGGCGCCGTACCCGGATTATACGCCAGCGCCCGCATGATCACTTCAGACTCCTGAGATAGGCTATCAGCGCCGATACCTCAGGCTCGGCCAGCTTCTTCGTAGGGTCGGTGTACACCGGCGCTTCCGTGGCCATGATGTTCCCCGGTTTTGCCTGGTTCGGGTCCTCCAGCCACATGCGCAGGTTGGCCTGCGTGTTGTCCATGATCCCCGCCCCGAGCCGTCCACGGCTGGCGACGTGCGTAAGGTTGGGCCCGCGGTCGCCGCGCGAGCGCGACGAGCCCGTGATGGAGTGGCAGGCGAAGCATCCAGCGCTTCCCTCGAACAGCTCCCTCCCCTGTGCGGCGAGCGGTTCGGTCGACACGAAGCCCGGGCTCGCCTCCTGCCGCAGCCACGCGTCGAACTCCTCTCGCGTCTCGACGATCACGTCGAACCGCATGTTGGCGTGGGATACTCCGCAGAACTCGGCGCACTGGCCGAAGAAGTGGCCCGTCTCCTCGGCTTCGATCCACATCCGGTTCAGCGAGTTGGGCACCAGGTCCACCTTGCCAGCTATCTTCGGTATCCAGAAGCTGTGTAGAACGTCCTCTGAGTCGAGAGTGAGGTTCACGACGGTGTCGACGGGTATGTGCAGCTCGTTCGACGTGACCAGCTTCTTCTCCGGGTCGTCGGGGTGAGCGTAGTTAAACTCCCACCACCACTGGTGGCCGACCACTTCGACCAGCATCCCGCCTTCATCGGGCGGGTGGGGCGAGGTGTCGTTGTCGAAGATGGTTGCCACCGTGGGCACCGCGACCACCGCGAGCACGACTGCCGGAGCCAGCGTCCACGCTATCTCGATCGGGGTATGCCCGTGGGTCTGCTTCGGGTCGGGGTCGCCGGGCTTCCTGCGGTACCGGATGACCGCATACAGCAGTATTCCCTCCACGATGACGAAAACGAAAACGGCGGCCCAGAATATCCAGTAGAAGAGCTGTAGCTGAGACTCCGCTATCGGGCCCGTGGTGTCGAAGGTCGACTGGTTGTGCTCGGGGGTGCAGCCCGCAAGCGCCGCCAACAGGAACAACGCGAGCACGGCGGCGGCAAAGATGCCCGGCCGGCGTCCGAACAGGCGCATACCTGGCATCGCTACTCCTGTCAAAAGACTGACCGCGCACACGAGGCGGCGGTCGACACAGAATCTAGCAAAGCCCTCAGGGCCAGTCAAGACTATGGGAAGGAGCGCCTTCACGTCGACAACACCCCGTCCGCCGCAATGGCCGCGAACAGAAGCACCAGGTAGACGAGAGAATACTGGAACAGGCCCCTGGCGCCCTCGGAGTCCGGGTGCCGTAGCAGCCGCCACGAGTAGTAGATGAAGGGCACGCCCAGCGCGATGGCCGCGCCGAGGTACAGCCAGCCGACCGTCCCCGTCGCGAAGAACAGCACGCTCAGCGCGACCAGCATCAGGGTGTACAGGAATATCTGCAGCTTCGTCTCGGCAACGCCCGCGACGACGGGCAGCATCGGGACTCCGGCTCGGGCGTAGTCGTCCTTGATGAGCAGCGCCAGCGCCCAGAAGTGGGGCGGAGTCCAGAAGAATACGATGGAGAACATGTAGAGCGCCTCGAGCCCGACTTCGCCCGTGATGGCCGCCCATCCCACCATCGGCGGGACGGCCCCCGCCGCGCCGCCGATGACGATGTTGTGAGGCGTCGTCCGCTTCAGGCCCATCGTGTATACGAGCACGTAGAAAAGCGTCGCGCTCAGCGTCAGTACGGCGCTCAGCGTGTTGGCCATCGACGTGAGCATGACGAACGCCGCCGCGTTGAGCAGCACGCCGAAGACCAGCGCCCGCTGCGGCGTGACCCGGCCCGCGGCGACCGGACGGTCCGACGTGCGGCCCATCACCGCGTCGATGTCTCGATCGAAGTAGTGGTTCAGCGCGTGTGCGCCGCCGGCAGCGAGAGCCCCCCCGACGAGCACGGCGGTGGCTATGGCGGCGTCAGGCAGGCCGCCGGCGGCCGCCACCATCCCCCCCATGGCGGTTATCAGCAGCGCCGACACGATACGCGGCTTGGTGAGCGCCACGTAGTCCATAAGGACGTTGCGCGAGACGGCCGTTGTGCCGATCAAGTGGCGACTCCCGGGGCTCGCGGCATCGCCGCCCCGTCCGCGTCTACTCTGCTGCGGTCCGGTGCGGCTGCCACGTAGTGGAACGCGGCCACCGACACGACGGCGGCCCAGACCAGCGTCGCGCCACTCAAATGGACCGCCCTGAGCGCGAGCGGAAAGCCCCACCACACCGTCACTGCGCCGAGGCCGGTCTGAACGGCGAGAAGCGCCGCGGCAACCAGCGCCAGCGGTCTGACGTACGGCCGCGCAGTCCCGCGGGTCCAGGCGACGGCGAACACGGCCACGATAATCGCCCCGACCGCTGCCGCGACGAGCCTGTGGGCCATGTGGATGAAGTACGGCCCCTCAGTCGGCAGTACGCTTCCCCGGCACAGGGGCCAGGTGCCGCAGCTCGAGCCGTATCCCTTGCCCACCATGTAGGAGCCCGACAGAACGATCAGCAAGGTGCCAACGACCGCGGCGGCCACCAGCGCGTCGAATCGATCGCCGCCGGCTGCCGCGTCCACGATCCGGTCGCCGGCCCACGCCGCCGCGAGCGCCACGATGATGCACCCGATCAGCAGCTCGGCCACGGTCAGGTGTACGAGCACGGCCCAGGCGTCCAGCTCCGTCAGAACGGTGATGCCGCCGAGCACGGCGGCTATCAGCACCAGGGCGAGTCCCAGCGTCGTCGACGCCGTCAGCCGCCTGTCGTCCCGGTGGGACTTCCACGCCAGGACAGCCGCGGTGAGCACCAGCACGCCGAGCAGCGACGCGGAGAGCCGGTGGGAGTACTCGATCAGCGTGTGGAACTCGGCCGGCGGTATCAGCTTCCCATGGCACAGCGGCCAGTCGGGGCAGCCGAGACCGGAGTCCGTTATACGGACGACGCCGCCGAGGGTCACCTGACCGATGGCGACCACGAGGGCTAGAGAGGCGACGATCAGGAATCCCCGGCCAACACGCCGCGACTGCCCGGTTGGCAGTTGACTCACGAGAGGCACCTGGAACCCGTCGCCCGTCGTTTGTGCAAAGCGTCACAATCCTAGCACAAGGCCGATGGGCCGTCAACGAAATCGAAGCGCCTCCGAGGGCCCTGAAAATCGCGAAAGCGCGTCCCCGGCAATCGTATCGATGACGCCGATGTTGGCGGCCCTCTGTTCCAGTGGCGGGCAGTTGCCCGTCAATTCGCAACTCCTGTTAACATTGTGGGGCGGCTACACCTCGCTCCTAGCCGAACACAATCCAAACCGTAGCCGCTGCGGGCGTGCAGCCCGCGAGCTGGCGACCGAAGGAGGCCGCCATTGGCCGATCTGGACAAGGCTCGAAACACTGCCCGCAAGATCGTAGACAACATCAAGACGGTCATCATCGGTAAGGACGACGCCGTGGAGCTGGCCGTCGTAGCACTCATGTGCCAGGGCCACATGCTCGTGGAGGACGTGCCGGGGGTGGGCAAGACGATGCTGGCGCGAAGCCTGGCGAAGTCTACCGGCTGCGTCTTCCGGCGCATCCAGTTCACACCCGATCTTCTGCCGAGCGACATTACCGGCGTCTCCATCTACAACCAGAAGACGCAGGATTTCGAGTTCAAGGGCGGCCCGATCATCTCCCAGCTCGTGTTGGCCGACGAGATCAACCGGGCGACGCCAAAGACGCAGTCGGCGCTGCTCGAGGCGATGGAAGAGCAGCAGGTGACCGTCGAGGGCGTCACCCACCCGCTGCCCCGGCCGTTCACCGTGATGGCAACCCAGAACCCGATCGAGTACGAGGGCACCTTCCCGCTGCCCGAGGCTCAGCTCGACCGGTTTCTGCTGCGGATAACCCTCGGCTATCCGACCCCGGAGCAAGAGCTGGAGATCATGAAGGGCCAGGAGACGGCCCATCCCATCGAATCGCTCAAGCCCGTCGCGTCGGCCGATGAAATCGTGGAGCTCCAGGACGCGGTCAGGTCGGTGTTCGTGGACGATCTGATACGGCAGTACATCGTGACGATCACCGACGCCACTCGCGGGCACGCCGACCTCTCGCTGGGCAGCTCGCCCCGGGGCTCCCTGGTGCTGTTCCGAGGCGCGCAGGCCGTATCGCTTATCCGGGGCCGCGACTTCGTTCTCCCGGACGACATCAAAGAGCTGGCGGTTCCCATGCTGAGTCACCGCATCATCGTCTCGGCGGCAGCCCGCATGCGCGGCGTAGGCGGGGCCGACGTGATCGCGCAGGCCGTCGACCAGATTCCGGTGCCGGGCGCCGAAACGGCGGGGTGGTTCGCCAGATGAGGCTGCCCCGGCTCCAGGTCCAGCTCCAGCGGAGGTTCTACCTCGTCGTGGGGCTGATGGCCTTTGCCCTGCTGTCGGGCCTGGCCACCAGGGACCCGCTCTCGTACCGGCTCTTCTACGTCCTCGCCATCACCCTGGCGTTCGCATACCTGTGGAACCGGCTGTCCGTCGGATCGATCGATCTCCAGATCGGACGCAAGACCACCCAGGCCCGGGTGGGCGACGTCATCGAAGAGGAGCTCAGCATCGAGAGCCTGAGCCGGCTGCCGAAGCTGTCGCTGGAGGTCCGGGACGTGACCGATCTGCCTGGGTACTCCGGCGGAGCGGTGGTCGGCCTCAGCGGCAACCTGTCCGGCTACGCCCGCTCCAACTACGCGTGGACGATGCGCACCCCCGCGCGCAAGCGCGGCCTGTACCGTCTCGGGCCGGTCCAGGTCTCCAATACCGACCCGTTCGGGCTGTTCCGCCGCACGGAGACCTTCGGCGAGGAGGGCACCGTTACCGTATATCCCCGGATCGTCGACCTATCGGGGTTCGACATTCTGGCGTCGGAGTTCTCCGGGGACGGCCGCCTCCGCAAGCGGACGCACAACGTGACGCCCCACGCGTCGACCGTCCGCGACTATGCGTCCGGCGACAGCCTCAGCAGGATCCACTGGAACAGCACTGCCCGCATGGGCAAGCTGATGTCCAAGGAGTTCGACCTGGGCAGGTCCGGCGAGCTATGGGTGCTGATCGACATGGAGCACGGGGTGCAGGCCGGCGAGCTCGACGAGAGCACCGACGAGTACGGCGTGACCATCGGAGCCTCGCTCGCCAAGATGTACCTCGAAGAGGCGAACGTCCCGGTTGGCCTTGTTGCCCACGGGGACAAGCGCTACTTCCTGGAGGCCGAGACCGGCGCGGGCCAGTTCAACCGGATACTGGACTACCTGGCGATGAGCAAGACGGAGGGCGGCACGCCGCTCGAGACCGTCCTGGCAACCGAAGAGCCGCTGTGGGACAACCGCAGCGCGCTCATAGTCGTCACGCCGTCTCCGCGACAGGAGTGGACGATCGCGCTCAGGGAGCTGGTGAGCCGCGGGGTCCGCGTGGGCGTCGCGCTCATGAGCTCACAGTCCTTCGGCGGTATCTACGACACGTCGGACAACCTGGAACGCCTCGGCAGATTGGGGGTCCCAGCGTACGAGATAAGGAAGAGCGACGATCTGGCCGTCGCCCTCAGCCGTCGCAGCGGCGTGGAAGCGGCGTCCAGACAGGCCGCGCACGAGGTCGGTGTGCCAGCATGACAACCAGGGACGTCACGGCGGTCTTCAACCCGAGCAGGCTGAGCAGCCCCGCCGATCGGGACTACCGCGTGCCCGATTGGCTGACGCGCTACTCGCCGGCCCAGGGCTGGGACACCTATCTGCTGTTCCTGCTGGTTCTCGCCACGGTCGCCTGGACGGTCAGGGACGCCAACTGGGTCGATACGCCCGGCATCCTGACGCTGATCGTCGTTGCCACGCTGGTCGGCCTTGGGTTTGCCAAGCTGAGGGCTCCGGCGCCGCTCCTGCACCTCGTGGCGGTCGTCCTGGGCGCGGTTCTCGTCGCGTGGCAGGGCTCTACGTTGGCCGAAGGGGACAGCCTGACCGAACGCTTCCGCGAGGCGTGGACGCGGCTCAATCTCTTCTACGAGGCGGCCACGACCGGCGGCATCAGCACCGATCTTCTGCCGTTCACCCTCGGCATGTTGGCCGGGATGTGTCTGCTCGGATATGTCGGCGCCTGGTTCCTGTTCCGCCGGACGAACGTGTGGGTCGGCCTCTTCTTCGGCGGCATGATCATGTTGACCTCCCTGAGCTTCCTGCCGAACCGGTATCTGGCCAATTTCCTGGTATTCACCTTCCTGGCCATGATGCTCGTGGCCAGAGTCACCATGATCCAACGTAGAGAGCAGTGGCAGGTCGACCGGGTCGCCACGCTGGCGATCAGCCGGTGGCTCGTCGTCCGGGCGACAGTCGTCTTCTCCATCGCGGTCCTGGTGGTAGCCGCCATTTTCCCGCTCAAGCTCTACAGGACGGGCGCCGCGGTGTTTCTGTGGGACCTCGGGCGGACGCCGATCACGTTGGTGGAGGAGGACTTCAGCCGCCTGATGGCCGCCATTCCGTCCCGAGAGGACCGGACGGGGCGCTTCTTCGGCAGCTCGCTTCCGTTCGTGGGCAAGATCAGCTTCGAGGGCGAGGTCGTCTTCCAGACGGAGTCCGAGGAGTCCAACTACTGGCTGTCGCGAACGTACAGCGAGTACACGTCGCAGGGATGGTTCGCGGGCGCGACGCAGAAACGGCGCATCGGCCCCGACTCGAGCCAACCGCCGCCGCAGGAATCGGAAAAACGCCAGCTCACCGCCCAGAGCGTCCAGTTCTCGTTCGACACGAACCGGCTGCTGTCCGGCGGCAACGTCGACTGGATCAGCCGCGAGGCCATTGTCGAAACGCTGGCGCCTCTCCGGTTCCAGATCGACATGCGAAGCGACCGCCGGGATGGCAACCTCCCCGCGGAGATCCGGGCGCTCGCCCAGGAGCTGCGTGAGACACTCAGCCTGCCGGTGAGCACCTTCGTCGAGTCGACGATAACGAGCATGCTGCCCGAGGACCTGGTTCTTGTCCGCGTCGCCTACACCCGGGATGACGAGAACAACACCTACGTTCGCAGTGTCCACCTTGCCAGGTCGGAGCCGGAGTTCAAGGATGTAATCTCCTGGAGGTTTACAGAACGACTCCAGGCCAACGAAGCCTACGAGATGAACTCGTTTGTCTCGCAGGCCAGCATGGAAGACCTGAAGTCGGCTGGCGCCGACTACGAAGGATTCATAAAGGATCACTATCTGCAGCTACCGGATACTCTTCCGCAGCGTGTCCGCGACCTGGCCGCCGAGCTGACGCGGGACGCCGAGACGCCAATCGACAAGGCACTGGCGATCAGAGACTACCTGCGCGCCGACGGCAACTTCACCTACTCGCAGGAGATCGACAAGCCGCCGCGCGGATCGGATGGCGTCGAGCACTTCCTGTTCGAAACGAAGGAGGGCTACAGCGACTACTTCGCCTCCTCCATGACTGTGCTGCTGCGGTCCGTCGGCGTGCCGGCGAGGCTGGCGGCGGGCTATGCGGCGGGCGACGAGCTGGAAGCGGGCACGACCCGGCGGGCCGTCAAGGACTCGGACAGCCACGGCTGGTCGCAGGTCTACTTCCCCAACTTCGGCTGGATAGACTTCGAGCCCACCCCGAACTGGCCCGAGTCCGATCTGTTCGGAGGCGACTCTCAACAGGCCAGCTCCGCCTCCTCCCTGAACACCGGCGGCTTCCAGCCGGCGCCCTTCGAATGCACCAGGCCCGAGGAGTTGATTGAAGAGCTGGTCATGCTGATCTCCTACCAGCCGAATGGAACGGGCGGCCAGACCCAGCCCCTCGGACTTGCCCAGGAGACCGACCCCTGCGACGAGTTCCTGTTCGCGGATGAGGGGCCACTGTCGTTCCTCCCGGGCGATTCGATTTGGGCCGAGGTGGTGGTCGCGGTTGGGGTAGCCGGAGGTGTGCTCGCGGCCGCGTTGCTCGTCGGTGTGTTCGCATGGAGGCGCGGCCTGGGCGACCTGCCCGGTGAGCGCGCCTACGCCAAGATGACCAGGCTCGGCACCCTGGCGGGCGTGCGCAGAAAGCCGCACCAGACCCCGTTGGAGTACGCCAGAAGCGTAGGGCTTGCCCTGCCCAAGACCGCGGCCGGCGCGCAGACGCTCGGCTGGGCGTTCGCGCTGGGTCGCTACGGCCGGCAGGCCGTCGAAGACGAACGAATCGACGCGGCGTGGAAGAGCGTGAGGACGAGGCTGTTCCTGCGGGCGCTTCGAAGGCTCGTCCCCGTCGGCACGGCCTAAGGGAGACTACGCGGCGCCATCGATCCCGGTTGGGGGATTCGCACATGGACAGGTTCCACGACGTGTTCCGGACGCGGTTGGGCTGGGTCGGCGTCGTGTTGTCGGCCAAAGGCGTTCGGCGCACGACGCTTCCGCAAGACTCTCCCGCCGACTGCATGTCGTTCCTGGGCCGCGAGGTTGAGGACTCTATCGAGTCTTCCGTCGAGGTGGCCGCGCTTCGAGAGCGCGTCGAGGCTTACTTCGAGGGCGAGCGGATCGGGTTCGAGGACGAAGACATCGACGTCGGCGACGCGGCGCCCTTTCTCAGAGCGGCGTGGGAGGCGTGCCTCACCATCCCGTACGGCGAGACCCGCACGTACAAGTGGCTGGCGGAGCAGGCCGGCAGGCCGCGCGCGCCGCGCGCCGCGGGCCAGTCGATGGCCAGAAACCGGCTGCCCATCGTCGTGCCGTGCCATCGGGTCGTCGCCAGCGACGGCAGCCTGCGCGGCTTCGGACGCGGCGCTTCCCAGCTAGACCTGAAGCAGCGGCTGATAGACTTGGAGACGTCGGGCTAGCCGGCTAACCGTGCCAACTGCCCCGGCGCGCGCCTGGCGTGCCGCGAAGCTACTCGGGCCCGCGGCCGACGCTCTCGTCGAGCACCTTTCTGGCCGCGTCGTGCTGCTCCTCGTCGACCAGGATGGTCGAAGGGTAGTTGGACATGCCGAAGTACGAGATCGTGTCTCCGCCGCGAACGGTCACGGCGAAGCCCTCGCTCGCCAGCAGGTCGCGCCACATCTCGGCCTCCAGCTGGTTCGGCGCGGTGGCCAGGTAGACCCATTTCATGCCGGACGCCTCAGGCGTCGACTCCTTCTCTGACCCGGAAGCGGCCGGAGCCGCCCATCAAGGACGTCAGCTCCGCTTCCAGGTCCGGGCATATTCTCACCTTGATCAGCGGCCACTCCAGCGTGACGATCCGCCCGTCGGTGGCAACCTCCATGACGACCGAATCGTCGCCCCTGTATTCGAGCAACAGCCTCACGATGTCGTCCAGCAGGCGGGCGTCGTCAGCGGGCTCGTCGCTCTCCTGCAGTCGGACCGCCAAGTGGCGCGGCGCATCGACGGCGCCGCCGTTTCCGGACGCGCCGCCGCTTGCCGCCGTGGTCGGGGGTGTCGGGGTTGGCGCCTTCGGAGTGGCGGGTACGGCGGGCGCCGGGGTTGGCGCCTTCGGAGCGGCGGGTACGGCGGGTGTCGGGGTTGGCGCCGTTGGAGCGGGCGGTACGAAGGCCGCAGGCGCAGGTGCAGGTGCGGGTGCGGGTGCGGGCGTCGGCGTGGTGGGAGAGTCCTGGTCTTCCTCCGCCTCGGCCGTGCCCGGGATCTCGTACCGGCTCGCGCTCTCGCATGAGATGCTGGTACGGTCGCCCCTGGCGCGGACCTCCCCGGTTACCGTCACCAGGGCGCCTTCAGTCCACAGCCCGCGTGCAGCGGACAGCACGTTCTCCCACACGAACACGTCGATCTCGCCCTGCTGTAACTGTAGCTGAGCGATCGTATAGGGCCTGTCGTTGCGCGTCAGGCGCTCCGTGACGGACATCACCTGGCCCACCAGCACGATCTTGCGTTTGTCCATGTCGGGCCCGATTTGCGCCCTGGACACGATGGCGTCCGAGCCGGAGTCGGGGAACACGGTCCGAAGCGCTCCGTTGGCGTTCAGGTCGACGCCGAGAAGCTCCAGCTCCCATGTCCGCTTCTCTGCCGCCGGCGTTTCGATCTCGGGCACCTCGATGTGCGACAGGGGAACGGGCACCGACTCTCCGAACAGGTCGAACATCGAGCCCTGGTTCGACTCCTTCAGACCCGACTCGCTCTGGGCGAGCTTGAGGATGCGGCCGACCGATTCGAGCAGCCCGCCGCGCGGGCCGAAGTCGTCCAGAGCGCCCGCCTTGACCAGGCTCTCCAGCGTCTTCGTGTTCATTCCGCTCAGGTCCGCCTCGCGGCACATGCGCTCGGCCGACTCGAAAGTTGCGTCGCCCCTGGACAGGACGAGCAGCTCGGCCGCGCCCGTCCCGACGTTCTTGATGGACGACAGGCCGAACCGAATGCGGGTGGTTCCTTCTTCACTCCGCTCGATCGCGGATTCGACGCCGCTGCGGTTGACGCTGGGGCCGAGCACCGCGATCTGCATTCGTCTGCATTCCTCGACCGTGACGGAGACCTTCTCGGTGTTGCCCGAATAGGCATTGAGCAGGCAGACCATGAACTCGGCCGGGTAGTTTGCCTTGAGGTACGCGGTCCAGTAGGAGATCAGGGCGTAGCTGACCGCGTGGGCCTTGGGGAACCCGTAGCCCGCGAACGGCTCCACGAGAGAGAACACCTGCTCGGCCTCGGTCTGAGTGTGGCCCTTGTCGAGCGCTCCGGACAGGAACTTGCCGCGCTCCTGGGCCATGATCTCCGGGACCTTCTTGCCCATAGCCTTGCGCAGGATGTCGGCCTCGCCCATCGTATAGCCGGCGAACGCCTGGGCGATGTGGAAGACCTGGTCCTGGTAGACGACTACGCCGTACGTCTCCTTGAGGATCTCCTCCAGGGACGGGTGGGGATACGTGACCGCGATCCGACCGTACTTGGCGCCAATGAACGTGTCGATGTGCTCCATGGGCCCGGGCCTGTACAGCGCGATCATCGCGGCCACGTCGCCCAGCGAGCTGGGCTTCAGGTCCTTGATGCTTCGCGTCATGCCCGAGCCTTCCATCTGGAACACGCCCACCGTGTCGCCGCCGGACAGCAGCTCGAACGCGGCACCGTCGTCCAACGGGATCTCCGCCGGCTTGAGGCGGACTCCGTGCGTCTCCGCGATCAACTCCAGTGCGTTCGCCAGGATGGACAGGTTGGAAAGCCCCAGTATGTCTAACTTGAGCAGCCCCAGGTCCGCTACCGGGTCCATGGCGTACTGGGTGACCGGAGTGCTCTGGTCGTCGCCCTTGGTCGGCCTCTGCAGCGGCACGTGTTCGCTCAGCGGCTCGTCCGAGATGACGATGCCAGCGGCGTGGGTGCTGGAGTGCCGGGTCGTACCCTCCAGTCCTTTCGCCGTGTCGACCAGGGCCCTGATGCCCTCGTCGGCGCCGTAAACCTCCCGGAGCTCGTCGCTCTCCTCCATCGCCTTGTCCAGCGTCATGTTGAGTCGGGAGGGCACGAGTCGGGCGATCCTGTCGACCTCCGCATACGGCATCTCGAGCGCCCGCCCAACGTCCCGGATCGACGCCTTGGCGCCCAGCGTGCCGAACGTGATGATCTGCGCCACGTGCTCGCGTCCGTAGCGGGCCACGATGTAGTTGATGACCTCCTCACGCCGGTCGTCCTGAAAGTCCATGTCGACGTCGGGGAGCTCCCGGCGCTCGATGTTCAGGAACCGCTCGAAGACGATGTCGTACTGCAGCGGGTTCACGTCCGTTATGCCCAGGCAGTAGAGCGCCAGGCTTCCGGCCGCGCTCCCCCGGACCGCGCAGTAGATTCCGTTCTCTCTGGTGAACCGCATGATGTCCCAGGCCACCAGGAAGTAGTCCGCCAGGCCGATCTCCCGGATGACCTCCAGCTCGTACGCGAGGCGCCCCTTCTCGGCCTCTCCCGCGTTGGGAATGCGCCGCGCAAGCCCGTCGTTGCAGGTGCGGGTCAGGTACTCGTGGGCGTCGGAGCCGTCCGGGACCGGGAATCTGGGCAGCCTGAGCTGAGCGAAGTCCAGCGTCAGGTCGCACTTGCCCGCGATGACCCGGGTGTTTGCGACCGCCTCCGGCAGCTCGGGATAGAGGGCCGACATCTCCTCCGCGGTCCGCAGGTAGTAGGATTCCTCTTCCATCTTCAGCCGCTTCGGGTCGTTGACGTTCGTGTTCGTATGTATGCAGACGAGCACGTCCTGAAGCCGCGCCTCCTCTTTGCGCACGTAGTGCGCGTCGTTGGTCGCGACAAGGGGGATTCCGGTATCGCCGTGCAGCCGCAGCAGTCCCTCGTTGATCGCGGGCAGCTCGTCGATGCCGCCGTGCTCCATCAGCTCCAGGTAATAGTCGCCGAACACTTCGCGGTGCCAGGCGGCGGCGGCCTTCGCCTCGTCCATGCGGCCCTGCGCCAGCAGGCCCGGTATCTCGCCGCTGGGACAGCCGGACAGCACGATCAGCCCCTCGTGGTGGCGCTCCAACAGCCTGCGGTCGACGCGGGGCTTGTAGTAGAAGCCGTCCAGGTGGGCCGTGGTGACCAGCTTGAGCAGGTTCCGGTATCCCTCGATATTCCGGGCCAGCACGGTCAGGTGGTAGGGACTCTTTTCGGCTGGGCTGCGGCCCTTGTGGTCTTCGCGGGCCACGTACATCTCGCAGCCGATGATGGGCTTGATTCCGGCGGCGGTGCTGGCCTTATAGAAGTCGATCGCCCCGTGCATCACTCCGTGGTCGGTTATCGCAAGCGCGTCCATCCCCAGCTCGGACGCCCTGGCAACCAGGGGATCGATGCCGCACAGGCCGTCGAGAAGGCTGTACTCGGTGTGGACGTGCAGGTGAGTGAACAAGCGTCCTCCGGTCGTTCGAGACGGCGTACGACGGGCCCGCCGGTGAGCGGCCTGCGCCATGCCCGCGCCCGTCTCCGAACCCAGGTCACGCGATCGCTTGGGCACGCGGCTCCAGGGTTCGTGGAGCCACTTTCGAGTTGAGGTCGGCGAGGATGATCGGGGGCCAGTCCGATCCGAACCGGGGCCATTATCAGCGGTCACGACGCGCGGAATCAAGGCGCGTCCTCAGCGATCTGGGGCCGATTTGCACAGCCGTCCCGGCCCACGGCCGCCGGGCGTCCCCGGATTCACCACCTGATACGCAAGGCCGGCGTGACGGACTGCTTTCGGGGTCGTGATGGCGCACCGTGCCGGGGATAGATTCCCGCCTTCGCGGGAATGACGGAGGTGGGGGATTTGGGCGCTGGCCACGCGTTGACGGTCGAGAAAAGCCGGCGCTATCATCGGCCGATGGAAACCAAAGAGAAGCGGAGCGCGGGCCGCTCACTGCCGGGCGCTGCTTTGGCGCTGGCTCTTGCCCTGAGGCCGAGGCAGTGGACGAAAAACCTGCTCGTCTTCTTCGCCCTTTTCTTCACCGCGGGCGAGGAGTGGAGTCTCGGCGACCTCGAGTCGGTCGTGGAACACGTGAGCAAGTCGACCGCCGCCTTCGTGCTGTTCTGCGCCGTCACCGGCGTCGTGTACCTGGTGAACGACCTGTTCGACGTCGAGCGCGACCGTGCTCACCCGGTGAAGCGGCATCGGCCGGTCGCTTCGGGGGCGCTGCCGGTCTGGGTCGCGTGGGCGGCCGCGGTGGTGCTGACGGCGGTCTCGTTGGGCCTGTCGTTCCTGCTGGAGCCGCTGTTCGGCGGGGCGGCTCTAGGCTACCTGGCCCTGATGCTCGTCTACTCCGCCGCGCTCAAGCACGTGGTGCTGGTCGACGTCTTCTCCATCAGCGCCGGGTTCGTCCTGCGGGCGGTCGCCGGCGCGGCCGCGCTGCACGTGCCCATCTCGCCGTGGCTATATACGTGCACGGGCCTCGGCGCGCTGCTGATAGCCCTGGGGAAGCGTCGCAGCGAGCTCGCCCAAGCGGGAGACGGGGCCGACCGCCAGCGGGGTACGCTGGGCTGGTACACGCTCCCGCTGCTCGACCAGCTCATCGCGGTGGTCGCGCCGTCCACGCTGGTGGCCTACACGCTGTACACGTTCACGTCGCCCAACGTGCCGGAGAACCACGCGATGATGCTCACGATACCGTTCGTGGTCTATGGTCTGTTCAGGTACGTCTATGTGATGCACAGCACGGGTCTGGGCGAAGTCCCGGAGGAGATGCTGATCACCGACGTGCCGCTGATCGCGTCGATCCTGCTGTGGCTGGCCTCCGCCGCGGCCGTCCTGCTCGTCTTCCGCTGACGAGAGACCTTTACATAGGGAATTATATACAATGCTAGCCAAAAACGGGGCTCCACGGTGGATACGAGAGATCGGATCGTGCTGGGCATGGTCTTGGCCGCTACTGTGGCCATCGCCATGTTCTCGGCGCTGAACTACGTGTTGCTGAGGGGCGGCGTGCTTGATGTGAGAGTGCTAAGTGGCGGCGTGCTCGATGTGAGGGAGGTCGCGCCGGTCGAGACGGTGAGAGTCTCCGAGATCACGACCGTCGTCCAGGTGGCTGTACCCAAGCATGCCGTGCTCTACGGTTACTGCTCCGAGTCCGGTACGGGGTACTCCGTCAGCATCATGGCCGTTACCGGAGGCGTTGAACAGACGGTGGCGGAAGGCAAGTACACGCCGAACGCGGCCGAGTCCATCGCCCAGTATGCGGCATCGTACTTCTACGACACCAGCGGCGAGTTGGACTTCGGCGAATCGTCCTCGGAATGTTCACACCTACAGGGGTGGCGATAGCGCGGCTGGCCTATCCGCGCCTGCCGCAGCCGCAGCATGGCACTCTTCGCACCGGCCATCGCGGTACAGGGTGTCGGGGTAGTGGACTTCCCGCCCGCAGTCCACGCACCGATACGCTGGCTCAGATTTCAGGTACTCCCAATCGTGGTCGGCGGGTGTCGCGAACAACGACGGCGTCGGGGGCGTTCAGCGTATCTCCTTGAACTTGCGGCCCCGGTCGCGGACGGTCCGCTCGCGCACGAACGACATCACCGGGATGCCGTAGCCGCAGCTCGTGGCCACCGTCTCGACCTCGATCTCGACGACCTGACGCTCCGGCAGCTTCAACTCCGCGGCGGGCTGCTCCCTGAGAAGGGAAGCCTGGGGATGCTCCTCCAGGGGGATTATGGTCGCGCTGCCATAGAGTCGAACTATGGCGCAGTCGCCCTCTTCGAACGAGCAGACCATCACGGTGATCGGCCCGCCGGCGTTGCTGTGCCTGGCCGTCTCGTCGCCGCTGCCCTTGTAGTCGAGGTAGGCGACGCGGTTCGGCCCGAGGACGCGCAGAGGCGAGCCGCCCTTCGGCGAAAGGTTGATCGGCCCCAGGCCGTTCGCCGTGGACGCCATCTCCGGGTCTACCGTGCTCACGAAGAACAGAGGTGAGGCCTCTATGAGGGCCGCCTGCTTGTCGTTGATGGCCGTGTACGGTCTTGCCATGCTGCTCTCTCCTGGGTGTCGAGGTACTTCGCCGACGCTGTGCGGGTCGTTTTGTACCAGTGTCGGACGAGGGCGTCAACACGGAGGCGGCTTCACAACGGCGGCCGGTAGGAGTAGGATGCTCCCAACAGGCGCCCGCTCGGTCCCACCCGAGCGTCGCGATGCTCGGGCGGGGCCGCTGCGAGGGAGCATCATACGCCAGCTAGCGGCATGGAGGCTCTGAATGGCCACTGCAACGATCGCAGCCAAGGCTTTGGACCGGTTCGCGAGGGGACGAAACAGGGGCGCCGACTACATCCTCGGGCACGTGCGGCCCGACGGCACCGTCGAAGACTCGGCCAGCATGGTCTGGCGGTACTGGGGCGTGCCCATCGCGCTGACGGTCGGCGGCCACTCCGCCGCCGCGAGCCGCTTTCTGAGCTGGATTCGAGAAAACGTCTTCACGCCCGACGGCGATTTCGGGACCTCGCCGGACAAGAAGGAGATGTCGTCCTACGCCTACCAGAACGCGTGGCTGATCGAGGGCGCCCACAGGCTGGGGCAGTTCGATCTCTCCCAGCGCGGCATGGACTTCATCACGCCCTTCTGGGACCCGAAGACCGGCGGCTTCTACTCCAGCTACGACGAGCGCGGCGCAGACACGGAGATGGAGATTTACGTCACCAGCGGTTGCGGCCGCGCGGCCGTCTACACCCACCGACTCGACGTCGCACGCGGCGTCGCGCGCTTCCTCCGGACCGTCCTAGACGAGCAGCCGGACTATCCCCAGCGGCTGTACTCCGTGTACACGCGTGGGAGCGGCCTCGTGATAGAGCACGACCCCGACGACTCGATGAAATTCGTCATGTCTCAGGACTCGACCGAGGACCAGCAGTTCTTCAACCCGGGTATCGCCGGCGGGTTCCTCGCGCGCCTCTACCAGGCCACCGGCGAGACCGAATGGCTCGAGCTCTCGAAGCGGTACATGTCCTTCGCCGAAATAGCCTCAGACCACCTGATCACGCTCCCCGGTCTCCGCCAGGGCAAGACCGGCTGGGGAGCCTCCGTCCTCTACACCCTTACCGGCGAGGAGAAGTACCGGGACCTGGCGATCCGCATAGGCGACAGCCTGCTGTCGTACCAGGGTGAAGACGGCTCATGGTCGGGCGGCTCGCCGGACAGGAAGCCCAGCATCAACCTGACGGCCGAAATGGTCATCTGGCTGGACGAGATAAACCAGTCGGTCGGTCAGGTGTAAAGCGCCGGAGAGCAGCCGCGTCGTGGAGCCGGTCAACCTGTTCGAGATGGAGGCGCTCGCCCGCGAGCGCCTCGGTCCCGACACCTGGGCGCCGATCGCGGGCGGCGCGGCGGATGAGCTGAGCCTCCGCCGCAACCGCGAGGCCTTCGACGCCATCCTGCTCCGCAACCGCATCTTCAGGGACGTGAGCGTCCGCGATCAGGCGACCACGGTGCTGGGCAAACCCATCAGCTTCCCGGTCATGGCCGCCCCGACCGGGGGACAGACTCGCGGGCATCCCGACGGCGAGCTCGCCGTGGCGAAAGCGACGAGCGCGGCCGGCACCGGCATGGCGGTCGCGATGGGGGGCGGCTACACCTACGCCGAGCTGGCCGCCGCCTCGTCCGGGCCGCTGTGGTGCCAGATCTACCACCGGGACGACGAGGTGACCGAGTTCGTCGTCACCTCCGCGTCAGAGGCCGGTTTCGACGCGGTCTGCGTGACCGCGGCGCGCCAGGGCCGGCACATGATGAACAGCGCCGCGGCCCAGATCGGCGCCGAGCCCCGGTTCGTCGGCCTCGCGAACCTCCGCGACAATCCGCGGCTCCGGGACAAGCTGGCGGCCGTAGACTACGCCCGGTTCCCGGCGCTGACGTGGTCGCGGCTGGAGTGGCTCAAAGGGCTGACCGGACTGCCCCTCGTCGTCAAGGAGGTGCTGACGCCGGACGACGCGAAGCGATGCGTCGACCACGGCGCCGACGCCATCGTGGTCTCGAACCACGGCGCCCGGTCGATGGATACGACGCAGGCTACCATCGAGGCGCTGCCCGCCATCGTCGAGGCTGTCGGCGGCCAGATCGAGATATACCTCGACTCCGGGGTGCGCCGCGGCGCCGACGTGTTCAAGGCGCTGGCCCTTGGCGCGCGGGCCGTGCTCGTCGGCCGTCCGCTCTTCTGGGGCCTCGCCATCGACGGCGAGGCCGGCGTGCGGCGGATGTTCGAGATTCTGCGTACCGAGATGGACGCGGTCATGGCGTTCGCCGGCTGCAACAGCCTCGACGAGATCGAGCGGTCGCTGGTGATCACGCCGTGACCGCCTCCGGGGCCAGGTCGAGCGCGATGAGTCCGCCGGCGGACAGGGCAGGCTAGGGGACTGCGATGGATGAAAAGGTAGACATGGTGCTCGACACAGTCAGGGCCCTGACGCGCGACAACGACGGCGTCATAATCGAGCCCCTCGACTTCGAGGACGGCGTGCTGCGCATCAGGTACTTCGAGGGCGCGAACGAGGACTGCCCGGAGTGCGTCATGCCACCCAACTCGTTCAGGGAGATGGTCGAGCGCATGTGCCGCGTCCAGGCGCCGCACGTGTCGTCCGTCGTGGTGGAGCCCGCCGGGTAGCGGCTACGGCCGGAACTGGTCAACGCCGACCGTCACCGCGCTGGGCCCGCTGGGCATCACCAGCGTCTTGGCGCGGTCCGCTCCGACGACGAGGATGTCGTAACGCTCGGCGCTCTCCAGGACTGGCATCGTTATGTCGAGGCGCTCCTGCTCGGTGAGGTCCTTCATCCACTTCCAGTGCGCCGCCACCCGCGCCTCGCCCTCGAGCGGGACGTACTGCGTCATCTTGCCCAGGCTGGCGTTCGCGTGCATGTGGATGAATTCCCTGGCCCCGTTCTTCGTGAAGCCCTGCGCGCCGACGGGCCGGGCCACGTCCGGCGGCAGCAGGATCAGCCGCTCTTCGCTGTGCCGCTCCCACAGGCCCCGGGTCCCGAACGTCGCGCCGTAGGCGACGGTCTTCAGCAGACCCTCCGCCGTGTCGTTGCCCTGGTCCTGCACGTCCAACTCGCCGTTGGTTACGAAGACGCTCACCGCGCTCTCTGTCGCCGCGAACCCCTTGTCCACGTGGTAGGGCTGCCACGGGCTCATCTTCTCGTTCTCGGCGATGCACAGCACGAACTTCCGGGTCGTGCCGATCGTGTCCATGTCCATCTTGTTCGGGTACCAGTGCCCGATGTTCCTCATGCACATCGAGAAGGCCCGCCCGATGACGATGTTCACCCTGTTGTCGAACCCGGGGCCGAGCGCGGACCGTGAGTTGAGGCCCAGCTCCTCCGCGATGGGGCCGTTGACGACCAGCAGCGGCGCCTGCGGGCTGGTGGACATCAGCAGCGACTTGCCGCCCTCCGGGCCCATCTCGGGCAGCGCCTTGACCGCGGCGACGATCACCGGCATGTGCTCCGGCCGCGCGCCCGCCGCCGCCGCGTTGACGGCGATCTTCTCCACGGTGGCGATCCCGAACCCCGGCGGCATGTCGCACACCACGTGGTCCGGCGGCAGCCCGACGCCGGCGATCAGCTCGTCGACCGAGCCGCGCGTCGGCGGAAGCAGCGGAAAGCCGTCGCCCCAGTCCCGCCTCAGGAAGTCGTCGTTCATCCGCTGGACCGCGTCGAAACGGTCCTCGCCCTCGAAACGGTGCGCGTCCTGCGTCGGGCTATCCTCGAACGCTCCGTCGCCGTCGACGGTCAGCATGCCCACAAGGTCGTCGAACGCGGGCTCGGTGTTGCTGATCGACTCGGCCGGGGACAGGTTGCGGTAGATGCGGGGCACGATGACGAAGCGCAGCGCGGGCATGCCGAAGGCGCGGCTGCTCGCGATCGCGTCGCCCTCGAACCGGCCGGAGATGATGGGCACCGCGGGCCTGCCCATCCGCTCGACCTCGATCATGTCGTGGACCATCCACGACGCGCACGTCCCTCAGTCGCCGGTCGCCCCGATCACGGCGTCGCACTCGTCCGCCGCCTGCTTCAGGATGTGCGGCGGGTTCGGGTAGTTGCCGCCCGTGTAGAACCGCGTCTCGACCGCGTCGAAACGCTCCTGGAGCATCTCGCCGACGCGGTTCAGCGCGATGTCGCCGCCGTGAGTCCCGCTCCACACCAGGCCGATCGTCTTGCCGTCGAGCCGGTCGAGCCGGGGGTTGATGGCCGCGACGTTCTCCATCGCGCGCTGCCGCGCGACGGGATTCATGACCTCCAGCAGATGCATGCCGTACACCTTCCTTCCGCCGCGGACGAACGTCCGCGACACACGGAGTCTAGAATCGACACCCCCGCGTGTCAACGAAGGCCGGGCGTGCCTATTGGTGCCCCGACGATTCGCCAAGACGGTTGATCAGTACTGCCAAGAACGCTGCGATCTGGCCGGGAGTACATCGATTGACTACTCGGCGAAGAGCCTGGCCGACGACTTTGTCTTCGTAGTTGTGTTTCTCCAGGTGGTCAATCATCGCTTTCAGGTCTGCATCCAACTGTGATGCAGTCGGCCTATCGGTCAATGTGGTCTGGAAGGGCACGATATCACCCGAATGAGCTTGTGCTCGGGATGGCCTATCGACGGCAGTTCTCTTGGAGGTCCCCCCTTTCGGTTGCGTTTGCCCAAAGGATTGCGTCGGCGAGAGACCCCTATCATTTTCCACAGCCTCTTGTAGCTTGTCGCGCCGCTTGATGAGCAGGGTCTGGCCGATTTCGAGCTTGACCCACTGCCAACTGAACTTTCCTTGGGGTGACAGTATCGGCTCGCTTTCCGCTTTGGCATGTCCCAACCCGCGGACGTGGAGGCCGCCACCATCCACGGACACCAACGTATCAGCACGTCCCTCAGGCGCGGACCAGTGGAGCAGGTCCGGATAACGATGGTTGGGCGGCGTTCTGCCGCTCGCTATATCGGCCAACCGATCAGCCTCGGATCGGAATAGGTCCACATCCAGAACCTCTACAGGCGGTTCCTGATCAGCGACTGTGCCGAGAATGGCGCCAGCCATCGTAGCAATGGTGTCTGTATCAGTTCCAATCGCATTTGCGGCGATGCTCAAGGCTTGTTCGGGTTGCGTTTCGCACCATGTCAAGCCAACAGCGGCGATGGCCGTCAGCGTCCCGTCGCCGCGTCTCGCTGGGTCACGTAACCCCAGACGGTCTACGATAGAGGCGTACTTGTCGCCGCTGCCGACGCCAGCGGGATCGGCAGCGGCCTGGATTGCTTGCTGGCACTCGTTGATCGTACGCGTCCAGATCTCTCCCAACGCACCACACTCCCGCTCAAACGTCGAGCGCCAGTAGTTCCCTACTTCGACATCTTTCCCTATGATATCGGGGAGTTCTGCGACAACTCCTGTCGCGGCCGTGAGGTCGTCCGGCGTTGGATATTTCCCCGTGGTCAAAGCGTGCGCCAGCGCCAGAGCGTGGAGACTCGCACCTAGCAGTCCCCTAGGATGCGAATGTGTGCAGATGGAGTTCCGGACCACGTCTGGGAGGAAGGTCGTTGGGTCGCCAGCATCGCGAGCGGCCCAGACGTGCGGTTGAATGCGCATTGCGGCTCCGTTACCTCCAGAGTCAGTCCAGCCATTGAAGGTGTTGGAGAACCACTGAACCCTCCGTCGGACGAGGTTCGTTGCCGCCGCACTTGAAGACCTACCAGCCCCGAGCTGATAGCTCAACCAAACCGGGAGTTCAACCTTAGCGAACGATTCGACATCGAAACCGTCGGGTCCAATGGCTCGACCCGTAGCAAGACGCAGCTGTGAGTCGTCGGAGTAGCATCCTTGCGGAAGCTCTGCGACGATGCCTGCCCGGCCACCGATGCGTCGCTTCCACTCTATCGGCCTCCGGAGCGGCGCACCGTTCGTGCGCCTCTTTACACCTGCTTCGTCGACCAATTCACTGATCCAGCCAAGCGCGTCACCATATGCAGCCCAGAGCGCGGACCGCCGCACTGAGTCGGCGTAGCCCGTGGTGTCGGTCACGGTTCCGAGTGCGGGAGGATGAACATCGGCGATCAGTTGTTCCGCATCGCTGAACAACGGTAGTTCAGTCATCCGAAAGCCTCCGGTGCAAGACAAACAGACACTTTTCTCCCGAGGCCATTTAGAACCCCGTGGATCGTGTCGAGCGCTTCTTCGTGCTGAACATCGATCCGTTGTAGATGATCACAGGACAATTCACTCGGGTACAGGACTTCTGCCTGTCGGTCAGTCGGCCATGCTGCCGACTTGTTCGTACGGTAGTGTAGGCGATCGTAGCGGCCTCGAACTGCGTCCGTGAACAGCTTGTGGAATCCACTCAGGCCTTCCGCTCGCTCACAGTTGGGGTAGATGTTGTTTGTCGTCGTGAAGACGACACCAGGATGGGAGAGGATGCGCGGGTGGAACGACAGGACGACCCAAGGATTGTTGTCTTTCACATGCCATTTGACGGACGACTGAAACATCCAGTCATTGATCCGTTCAATTGACAGGTTTACGTAGTCGAGCCACTCTTTGTCCTTGCGGATTTCCGCGTTTGGTTTGTAGATGTACTCCAGATATTTCTCTTTCGGCAACCGCTCCCGGCTCTTGACCGCCCCTGACGCCAGAATGCCTGTTGCCCCACTCATCGTAGTGAAGTGAACGACCTGGCCAATCCTGCGGCGCGCAGCGGCACCCATGATATCCGCCTGAGTCGGCAGACGCTTGATATCTTCTGGTGTTCTGGCGTGAGCTTCATCGGGCTTTCGTTCAGGCATTGCTCTCAGACCTCCACGAGATCGTAGGTCGCAGGGTCGATTAGATCGAACACGGAGGACCGTTCACCTGGCTTGTAACCCAGCATGACAGTCCCTTTGGCACGCCCAACTCCCATTGCAACCAAGCGACGCAATGAATCGAGAGTCCCATCCCCATCTCCGTCGCCATGAGGTGTGACTTCATCGCTCAGGCCAGGCATCAGCACATGATTGAACTCTAGGCCTTTCGCTGAATGGATTGTGGACAACGCTAGCAGTTCCGGCCCTGTCGGCCACTCTCGGGTTCGGGTCAGTTCACAGTAGTCTATGCTCCGCCGTCGCAGCTCCTTTCGTGTGAAATCAAACCATCCTCCGCCCCTCGGATGGAGGATGGCAATGGTCTCGTCATTCGCAATGTGGGGTTGCGCTTGATCCAGCATGTAACTGATCTGCGCGCTATACTTTCCCACCACCACTTTGGGACGCACGCCTGACTCCTGGCACGTCGCATGATCCGGCAACACCCCGTCTTCCTCCCGGGGCAAGTCTCTCACAAGCGAAGAAGCAAGCCTCACGACCTCCGCCGTGTTGCGATGGTTGCGTGTCATCGTGAAGACCATCTCCGGCCGCATGTTAATACCGAGCTCAGTCCACTGAAAGCCTTGAGGGTAGATCCGCTGAACGGCATCGATAATGAAGGTCGTCACGTGATCCTCGCTCAAATGCGACAGAACAGCACGCACCTGGTTCGCTGAGAGATCCTGCGATTCGTCGACGACTACAACGTCGTACCGTTGGCTAGGTGCTTCGGCAACCTCTAGCGCCACGTCGTGCCAGTCCACTTTGCCGTCCTGTGATTTTCTCTCTTCGTACGGAGCAATCACATCCGTCAGGAGTTGTCTGCGCAGTCCCCGCGGGATCGCCGGTGCCCGCCCACGCCCGCTCCGAGGTACTTCAAGGTACCTCGCGCGTTGGCCTGGTAGAAATCTACCTAAGACGTAATTCACCTCGTCGACGAAGTACTCCCGATCGCTGGTAGACACATCGATACCCATCAGCAGGGAGCTGATCCATCGTTCTTGCTCGTGATCAATGATATTCTGATTCCCAACGAGATTGAGCGCCCAGCGCCCAAAGGTCTCGATAGTCATCTCAAGCTCGGGCGACGATCCGACCTGCTCCGTCGCAAGCTGTTCCATGTAACCGCGCAATGTCCGGTTGAATGTCAGTACGAGAACCTTCACCGGATCGCCCGAGCCAAGTCGCCTTCGCCGATTGATGCGTGACCCACACAGTTGTCGGAGGCGAAGCAGGGCCGACGTAGTCTTGCCACTGCCCGCGGCACCGCGGATCAATCGGAAACCTGGCCCGTCATCTACCAGGACTTTGAGTTGCTCAGGTGATGGCGTGACGTTCGATAGGGTTCGCATTCAGGCGACTCGGTTCCATTCATCCAAGCGCTCCCGTCCGTACAGACCAGTGTATCCCGGATTGTAGTGAAATCCAATGGTATGACCACGTCACGTGCCATCACTGGACAAGGTGATCCATCGCACGCATTTCCTGACCCTGTGATCTCCACGGCCTGCTACACAGGCCGGGCGAGACGTGGTACTTTTGCCCCTGCGTGAACGACTACAGAATGAAGGGTACCGCAACTATGGTCAGAACTTTCGGCAGGCTGGCATTCACGACCGGCGGCGCGACTCTGGCGGGCTCCGTCAGGGACAAGGCGGACGGCGAGCGGATTCCGGCGAAGATCAGCGTCACGACGTCGGGGGGCAACTTCGTCCACCCGGACGGCGCCATTCTGAAGGTCGGTACCGGGGACCCGTTCTTCTACTCCGACGGCCGGTTCGAGGTGAAGGTTACCCGAGGGATGGTCAGGGTCGTCGTCGAACGCGGCACAGAGTACGTCCCCGCGGTGCTCGACCTGGAGGCGCCCACCCGCGGCGTCGTCACGGTCGACGTGGAGCTCGAACGCTGGTCCGAGCTGGGCGACCAGGGTTGGCATCCCGGCAACACGCACATCCACTACGACGAGAAGGAGGAGCGGCCGGACGAGCGCCTGTGGTTTGACCCTCGCGTCGAGGACCTGAGGATGACCGCGATCAGCGTCCTCAGGCGGTGGGACTTCGACTACGCCAGCAACAAGTACGCGCCCGGGATGCTCACCGACTTCTCGACGGCGCACCACTACGTCCAGTGCGGCGAGGAGAACCGGCACGGCGCGAGGTGGGACGAAGAGCAGGGCGACATGGGCTACGGCCACATCATGCTGCTCAGCATCCGCAACGTGGTCGAGCCTGTCAGCCGCGGAATGCTGGTCGACGCCTTCACCCCCGACTACCCGCCGCTCTCCTATGCCTGCGACGACACGCGACGGCAGGGCGGCATCGTAATCTGGTGTCACAACGGCCGCGGCCTGGAGGCCCCGGTGGCGGCCGCGATGGGGAAGGTCGACGCGTTCAACCTGTTCGACCCGTATTGGACCGACGTCGAGTACGACATCTACTACCGGATGCTGAACGCGGGCATCAGGCTGCCTGCCTCCACCGGCTCCGACTGGTTCCTGTGCTCGGGAAACCGCGTCTACACTCACAGCGGCGGCCCGTTCGACTACGAGTCGTGGGTCGAGGCGCTGACGGCGGGCCGGACGTTCATCACGAACGGCCCCGCGTTGACCTTGTCGGTGGACGGGCAGGCGCCCGGCGCGGAGGTCGAGGCGGCGGGCCGGCCGCTGTCTGTCGAGGTCGGCTGGAAGTCCCACTACCCCGTACACCGGGTCGAAGTCGTGTCGAACGGAGCGGTAACGGCGTCGAGGTCATTTGCCGAAGGGTCGACGGCCGGGCGCCTGGCGGCTGACGTGGCGGCCGACACGGACGGCTGGATCGCGGCCCGGGTCTCGAGTAGCTCACGGGACAGCTACTCGCAGCCCGTGTTCGCCCACACCAGCCCGGTCTACGTGAATGCGGGCGTCGGCGGTCCTCACAGGACCGAGGCCGCTGGGCAGTTCGTCGCGGAGATCGACAACTCCTTGGACGTGGTCTCCAAAAAGGGGAAGTTCTACACGGACGCCCAGCGCAAAGAGGTTTTCGACCTGTTCCGGCAGGGCCAGGAGATCTACCGGGCGATGCTCGGATAGAGGACCGGCTGCCCTGCGACCACGTTGCCTGACCTCGTTTCTCCGAGCCAGTCGGCGCTCGCGGCTCGGCGGAATCGCGGCATCGACGTGACGCCGGCGCCGCCTCCGTGCGCTATCCTTGTTCTAAATGAGTCTGGTCCCGCGACGGACCCCTACGTTACCTGATGGCGATATGGAGACCACGCCCGAAAACCCCGGCAGCGGCCCGGCCGCGCGAAGGAGCTCGCCGGGCTTGCTGCGGACTGTGCGCGTCGCGGTCCTGGCGGTGGTGCTCGCTCTTTTCGCCTCCGAGTATCCGAAATTGATCGACCGGTATTTCATCTTCCGCCCCGACGAGGGCCTGTCCGGCGACCCCTCGGAAGTGGGACTGGCCTTCGAGGACGTGCGCTTCACGGCCGCCGACGGAGCCACGCTGCACGGGTGGTTCGTGCCCGGCAGCGATAGCACCACGCTGTTACTGCTCCACGGCAACGCCGGCAACATCGGCGGTCGCCTCCGTCGCCTCGCCGATCTGCACCGACGGTTGGGCATGAACGTGTTCATCTTCGACTATCGAGGCTACGGCCTGAGCGAGGGGCGTGCCTCCGAGAAGGGCACATACCTCGACGCCGAGGCGGCGCTCGACTACCTGGGAACGCGCGGCGACGTGGACCAGGGCCGCGTCGCACTGTTCGGCCACTCCCTCGGCACCGCCATCGCCGTGGAGACGGCGGTTCGGCGCGAAGTGTACGCGGTCCTGCTGGAGGCGCCGTTCACCTCGGTAAGGGCGATGGCGGCGCACAGCTACCCATTCGTCCCCGGCGTCGGCTGGATAGTCCGGACGAAGTACGACTCGCTCTCGAAGATCGAGGGTATTGGAACGCCGCTCATGGTGATCCACGGGGACCGCGACGACACAATACCGATCCGGATGGGACGCGAGATTTACGAGGCCGCGGCGGAGCCGAAGCGCTTTCTCGCCGTCGCGGGCGCCGACCACGACGACGCCGACGTAGTCGGGGGAGAGGCGTACTACGCGGCGATAGCGACCTTCCTGAGCGATGCGGCCGGCGGACAGGCCGGCCCGTGAGGTAGTATCCTTGCACGGCTGTGACGAACGAACGTCCGGGCCGAGCCGACATCGGGCCGACCCCGGCGGGTGAGGATGACATGAAGGCCGTTTACATCGAGGAGCACGGCGGCATCGAGGCCCTGAGGTACGGCGACCTGCCCGAGCCGGCCGTCGGTCCCAACGACGTCAAGCTCCGGGTCCGGGCCACCTCGATCAACCGCCTCGACCTGTTCACACGGGCCGGCGTCCGGGGCACCCGAGTCCGGCTGTCCGGCCCGCACGTGCTTGGCGGTGACACGGCCGGGGACGTCGTCGAGACCGGCGGCGAGGTGACCGGCGTCGCGGTCGGGGACCGCGTGGTCGTCAACCCGCGTCTCACCTGCGGCGTCTGCTCACAGTGCGTCGTGGGCGCCGACGATCTGTGCGCGTCGCCGGGGCGCATCGGATCGACGACGAACGGCAGCTACGCCGAATACGTGAGCGTTCCGGCGGTCAACGTCGTGCCTCTGCTGGACGCGGTCAGCTACGAGCAGGGCGCGTCGTTGCCGACCGTCTTTCTGCCGTCGTGGTCGCTGCTGATACGCAAGGCCGAGCTCAAGCCGTGGGAGACGGCGCTTGTCCTGTCCGCGTCCAGCGGCGTAGGCACCGCCGCGATACAGGTCGCGAAGAATGTCGTAGGCGCTACGGTGATCGCCACGACGAGCAGTCAGGAGAAGACGCGGATGGCGGTCGGGCTCGGCGCGGACGCGGCCATCGACTACACCGAGGAGGACGTGACAGCCCGCGTCAAGGAGCTGACCGGAGGACGCGGCGCCGACGTCGTGCTGGACCACGTCGGCTCGGACGCCTGGCCCGCCGCCATGGCGGCGCTGGCCCCGGGCGGCCGGTACGGCATCTGCGGCGTCACGTCCGGCTACCGCGCCGAGCTGCAGATGGGAATGCTCTTCCTGAAACAGCAGACGGTGTTCGGGGTGTTCATGGGCCGCCGCGGCGAGCTTCGGCACATCGTGAAGATGGCCGAGCGCGGCGTGATCCACGGCGTCATACACAGGACATACCCGCTGAGCGATACGGCCAGGGCCCACGAAGAGATGGAGGCACGGTCGTTCTTCGGAAAGCTCGTCCTGACAGTCCCGTAGAGGGTGGTTTCGAAGATTCCTTGGCTTCCTCTTCCTTGACGGGAGAGGACTGAGGTGAGGGTGAAGATGTCAGGTGAGGGTCAAGATGAAGGTGTCGGCACGATTTCCCCCTCATCCCAACCTTCTCCCGCCAGGGGAGAAGGGGCTTAACGAACACCCTTTGGCGATGGGAGCGCGCGATGACCGATAGGGGACGGAGGCTCGAGGGCAAGGTGGCGATAGTCACCGGCGCAGGCTCCAGCGGCCCAGGCGTCGGCACCGGCAAGGCGATCTCCATCCTGCTCGCCCGGGAGGGCTGCTCGGTGCTGCTCGTGGACAACGAGAGGGCCCGTGCCGAGGAGACCCTGGCGGCTATCGAAGCCGCGGGCGGACGCGCGTCGGTGTTCGTCGGCGACGTCACCAGCTCCGCCGACTGCCTGGCGATGGTGCGGGCCGCGCTCGAGCGCTATGGCGGGCTGAGCGTCCTGGTCAACAACGTGGGCATCACCGTGTCCGGCAACGTCGTGACCGTCGACGAGGAGGACTGGCAGAGGGTGATCGACGTCAACCTCAAGAGCATGGTGCTGATGTCGAAGCACGCCGTCCCCAGGATGATCGAGGGCGGGGGCGGCTCGATCATCAACATGTCGTCGTTCCTGGGATTGAGGTCGGGCAGCGCCTTCGAGAGCGTCCCGTACTCGGTGTCCAAGGGCGGGATCCTGTCACTGACAACGACGATGGCGGTGGAGCACGGGCGCGACAGCGTGCGGGTCAACGCCATCGTGCCCGGCTATCTCTACACGCCCATGGTCGCGGGGGCGCTGACCGAGGAGCAGCGCGACCTCAGGCGCCGCGCCGCTCCGCTGGGCACCGAAGGCACCGCTTGGGACGTGGCCTGGGCCGCCGTGTTTCTTGCCAGCGACGAGGCCCGCTGGATCACCGGCGCCGCGCTGCCGGTCGACGCCGGCCTGCTCGCCGCCGGCCCGCTGGCGATGCTGGACCACCTGCGCTAGCAGCTGCGGGACGGGGCGCTCCTTCACAGTGCTTCGAACTCGTCGGGCGTCAGCCGGGCCTGCCGCAATATGCTGCGAAGAGTCCCGGCGGCAACTTCCCTATGGGGTGGGACGATCGCGGTGAGGACGCCGCGGTTGGACTGTCTGACGAACTTGACGTGGCTGCCCTTCTGAGTGACCTCTGAGAAGCCTGCCGCCCTTAGCTTGCGGACGACTTCTCGATACGGCAACGGCCTAGTTCGCGGCAACCTCCACCTCGATGAGGTGAAGTTGGGGCACCGCGGATGGGACGGGAGGCTCGAAGTGGAGCTCCAACGCCTCGCGCAGGTTGGCGAGCGCTTCGTCCTCAGACTCACCCTGGCTCGCCACGTCGGCGTCAAGCGCCTGGGCTATGTACCAGTCGCCCTCCCTCCACACGCTTGCGGTAAAGGTTCGCCTTGTTCCTTCGGCAGACACCGCTGTCCCTTCTCCTAGCCTGTCACGTTGCCGCGCTGCATCGTACCACGTGCTTAGCCGGGACCTACAAGACCGACACTGTCGGCGGAGACTGTCCACCGGCTTGTTTCCTTGTCCGGCCGGGTGCTATATACGTGTACGCCACATGCGGAACGGAGGCGTGATGCGGAAGAAGCTCACGATCACGATCGACGAAGACGTCTACGCCGGCCTCTACCGGGTCGTTGGCAGGCGGAAGATCAGCAAGTTCATCGAGTCGTTGGTCCGCCCCCATGTCGATCACGCCGGGCACGACCGGAGCATCGTCGACATGCTGGCCATGCCGGACGCGAGCGACACGGCCTTCGAGCCTCCACGCCTGCAGGCCGAGCTGTACCGGAAGTCGGAGTTGCCTTGAGCGACTCCAGGTTCCTGACCGCAGCAAGAACCGTCCCCGACTTCGCCCCTACCGGCGTGGCGATAGCCGATCCTCGGGCACACCCCGATACTCCAACGGTGTAGCCGGCCGCCGCGCGCGTCCGTATCGCGGCTGCGCGCGGCGGTCCTCAGTCCGTTGCTACTCGTACCGGACCCGCGGGTCCAGCGCCCCGTACATCAGATCGACCACGAGGTTCGACACGACCCACATCGCCGTGCCCAGCATCGTCCCGGCCAGGATCATCGGGAAGTCGCGGCCCTGGAACGCGGTGATGAACGCGTTGGAGAAGCCGGGTATCCCAAAGACGAGCTCGACGAGGAACGCGCCCGTCAGGAAGCCCGCCAGCGTCGGCCCGAAGCCAGTCAGCACCGGCGTCATCGCATTGCGCATGATGTGACGGCTGATGACCATGCGCTCACGCAGTCCCTTCGCCCTCGCGGTGCGAACGTAGCCCTGCCTGATGATCTCCAGGATCCCCGCGCGGGTCATGCGCACGACCCCAAGCATCCCGCCCAGCGACATCAGCGCTACGGGCAGGATCGAGTTCGTCGTGAACAGCCCCTCCCAGCCGACGGGCGTGTCCATGATCTGGAGCTTGAGAACCACCACGATCATCACCATCGGGCCCAGCACGAATATCGGGACCGAGTTCACGGCAATCGACCCGGCGACAATCCAGTAGTCGATCCAGGTGTTCTGTTTCACCGCCGCCAGGATGCCTAAAGGCACGCCGACGGTGTACAGGATGATGAACGACGCGAGGCCGAGCTGCGCCGATATGGGCAGGGAGGCCTGAATGATGTCGGCAATGTCTCGCTGCGAGCGCAGGGACTTGCCAAAGTCCCCGGTGATGATGCCTCCGTTCCTGGCATCCGGCACGCACAGCCCGCCGCAGACGTAATCTCCGAACTGGACCAAGAAGGGTCGGTCGAGGCCGTAGATCTTCTGAAGGCGGGCCAGTATAGCCGGATCGTTCTCGGGGACCTCCTCGCCGAGGATGACAGACAGCGGGTCGCCCGGGCCGTAGTGAACGAAGGCGAACGTGCCTACCAGTACGCCGAACAAGACCGGAAAGAACAGCATAATTCGTCGAAATACGAAAACAAACATGGCAGCCTCCCCAAAAAGAAAACAACTCGTCCACCGCGCCGTTGCCGCTGAGTCGACCGCAGGCCTGTAGGACCCTCAGACTGCGATCGTATGCCCTCGAACCCACACCCGGGGCGGCGTCTTCGTTGACCGAGCCGCCCGCTGCCGCGCCGTCCGCTAGACGGCGTTCGTGCGGGATTTCACAAGTGGCTTCTTCGCAGTATACACGAACCGCGACAAAACGCAAAGTCCTGTGTGCGGACCGCGGACAATCCCGACGGTCCGGGCCAGCGTATAGACGTCGGTAGAGCGCCCGTTACCGGTGGCGCCCTGCGTGAGGCGGGCGTTCGCTCGCTTCACGGCGTCGATCCACCGGATCGTTATCATGGACGCCGGTAACCCAGCCTCGGGTCTGATAGGAGGGGCGGGCCCAGTACACGGAGGTACCTGCCGCACTGGTGATCGGCGCAATCCGCCCTCGGTTTCAGGGCATGGGCGTCAGGAGTCTTGTAGCAGCGGCATGAACCCGGCTTGCTGGAAGTCTCGGTCGTGGGCCAGCGCCTCGCGGATGTTCAGATCCTCCATCAGCAGAAAGCTCCCGCAATCGGTCAGGCTCCATCGCTGATCCGGCCGCGACGCGTACCGGCCTACCGCGGCCTCGAATTGGGCGCTCGTCTGAGGTACGACCGTTACGTCGGGATCGGACCTCAGACCATGCACCATATCAGCGGCTCGCTCACGATAGCGTTCTCCCCGGCGACTCGCGGAATTCAGGAATTCAACGAGAACCATTTCAGTCGTGACAATCCGGAAGGATACCACTACCAGTTGGCTGGTAACTTCCTCGGCCCTTCGATGTAATCGGTCTTGGGGGTCCAGCAGGGCTATCCAGTAGCCGGTGTCGGCGAAGACCGTCCTCACGCCGGTTATTCCTTTGGCCAGCCGTAGAGGTAGTGCTTGTAGTTCCTTGACCAGTCCGACGGGAAGGCGTCGAATTCGGTGACGGGGATCGACTCTCGAGCCTTCTTGAACATCTCCAGGATGGACAACCCGGCGTCCGCCGCCGGCGGCTCTTCTTCGATGCTAACCATGTCCGCGATATCCCGCGGCAGCTTCAGGCCGTGCCTTTGCTCGAAGGCGTCGACACCCCCGTGGTCGGCGCGAAAGACCGAAACGAGGTCCATGCCCATGTTGCGGGCGCTGATCAGGTCCGACCTTGCCCTGTCCCATTCGGATAGCCGCAATAGTCCAACGCCCCGGTTGACGTACGCCGCCCTGTTGGGCCTGAGGCTCAGTGCCCGGTCATAGTCCTGCACGGCGCGTGCCGAATCACCCTTTCGCTCGTATGCGACGCCGCGGTCGTTGCAGACGTTGTCATCGTCCGGATTGAGCGCAAGGACCGTATCGAAGTCGCGGATGGCGCTGTCGAGGTCGCCGTTCTGCAAGTGAAGCGCCCCGCGAACATTAGCGTGGCGCGGCTCCAGCAGCACGGCTCGATCCAGGTCCTGCAGCGCACGGTCGACGTCGCCTTTCCTGACGAAGACCAAACCACGGGCAGCGTAGGCATCCACATACTGCGGGTCGACCGCCAGCGCGTTCCCGAAGTCCTCTATCGCGCTGTCGTCGTCTCCCTTCGCGTAGTGAGAGCCGCCGCGGGTCAGATAGATGTTGGGGTCGCTGGAGTCTAGTTCCAACGCCGCGTCGTAGCATTTCAAGGCGTCGTCATGGTCGCCTCTGAGGGAGTGGACAACGCCGATGCCCACGTATGGTCTGGCGTCGCCGGGGCTCAGGGCCATTGCCGCCCTGTAGTCCCGAATGGCATCGTCGTAGAATGCCAGGCGTTTCAGAGCGTCCCCGCGATAGACGCGTGCGTCGGCGTTACCCGGGTCGAGCTCCAGCGCCTTGGCGTAGTCCCGGATCGCACGGTCGTAGTCGCCCTTCTTGTAGTGGACGTTTCCGCGGTTGTGATGGGCTTCGAACCTGGGTTCGATGTCCAGCGCCGTATCGAGGTCTCGGAGCGCGAGGTCTAGCTCGCCCATGCTTTCGTAAGCGACGCTGCGGTTTATGTACGCCTCTGCCGCCTGGGGGTCGAGCTTGATGGCCTTGGTGTAGTGGGCGATGGCCGGCTCCTGGTCACCCTTCTCTTGCAAGGAAACGGCTAGATCGAACGGGACGTCATAGTCGTGGTCTGATCGAGGGGAGTCAGAGCTCGCGGTGTCCACGGATTTCGCAGTCTGAGCCGTGGGCTGAGGCGCTATCAGTCTCTCGGTGTCCAGGGACGGTATTGGCGACGTTGCTGTAACCACTGTTCATCCTCGCCATGAGGCTCTCGCCACAGTTCGGGAGGCAATTATACGACATGGCGCGGCGACGCCGACAGCCGATGTGCCCTCTCGATCTCGTGACTGCCTATCAACCGGTAGCGCCGTCATCCGTTCGTCGGCGTCTAGTGCTGCAGGACGTACATCCAGGGCAGCGTGTTGATGTCGAGGTTGCTCGTGCTCTCGAAGCGAACCGCCCACGGCTGCACGACCCACTTCACGCCGCCGACCCACCGGATCGGCATGAAGTACACCTTGTCCATGTACTCCTCTTCCACCGCCTGGAACGCCGCGCAGCGGTCCGGATGGTCCAGAGGCAGCGACCGTGCGAACTCTACCAGAGCGTCCATCACCGGGTAGCCGCCCGGAATGTTGCTCAGACCCTCGATCGAGTCCCTGCGCGTCAAGTTGCTGACGATCTGGATCGGGTCGGGAATCCACGAGCCCAGGCTGATGCGGTAGAACTGCGACGCCTCACGCCGAGGCATGCCGCTCTCGCGCTTCAGGATGTCCAACTCGATGCCGAGGTTGTCCCTCCAGTACTCCCTCATTGCCACACCCATGTTGATCATCAGCGGCCTGGCCAGGTCGATCAGCAGCGGCGGCAGGTTGGCGGCGCTGCCGTACGAAGACGTGGCCAGCTCCTGGCGGGCCAGATCGGGGTCGTAGAAGTGGCCCCGAGCATCGGGGTTGTGGCACGGAATCAGTGGCGAGATGAGTCCCGTCGCGAAGTCCTCGGTAACGCCCCACACCGCTCTGACGATCGACCGCATGTCCGCTCCATGCGCGAGGGCTTTGCGCAACAGCAAATCTTCCAGCGGGGCCATGTCGATCTTGTTCTTGATGAACCACAGGCCGCCGTACGGCGTGACCTTCAGCAGCGGGTTGAACGGGTGGCTCGGGTCCAGCGCCGCCTCGTAGGTCGCGCTGTCAATGGACATCAGGTCGAGCTCGCCGTTCTCGAACATGATCACCTGGATCTGACGGTCCAAGACGTTCAGCCCGTGGAGCTTTTTGATGTTCGGAGACGGGCCCCAGAATTCGGCTACGTCGGCCTCAGCCAAGTACTGCCGGGTGTCCGGGTCGGTCGTCCACTTGTACGGGCCGGCGCCGATCGGACGCGTGAACCACTCTTGATCCCACAGCATCTGGTCGAGCTTTGAGATGCCGGTGTGCCAGGCAGCCATCGCCAGAGGCCACGTCGGGAACGGAATGGCCGTGGTGATCTCGAGGGTGTGGTCGTCAATGACCCGCAATCCCTCGGCCTGCGTTACGTCTCCGGCTCGCAACTCCTCCCAGCCCGCTATGTCGCCGAGGGACAGGCTCGCGCCGCCCCACGCAACGATGTTCTCCGGCTTGGCGCCGTGCTCCCAGTACGCCTTGAAGTCGGACGCCGTGATCGGAGCGCCATCCTGGAAGACGGCGTCCTCACGCAACTTCATGGTCCAGACGGTATTGTCGTTGTTAACCGTGTGGCTGATGCCGATGTAGGGGCGTATAACGCCGAACTTGTCGATCTGGTAGATCGTGCCGTAAACCCACATAGAGAAGATCCGCTGCCCGCCGCCGTCACGCCAGGGGGCCACGCCTCCGTGACCGTTCGGCACCCTGATCTCCTGCGGGTCGTGCAGTCTAGTCCCGGCCGGTACGACCGTCGTTGGGTCTACCGGGAAGACTGGCGGCAGTCTCGACACCGGCCGTGCGGTTGCTATCGGAACAGCTGTCGGCGTTGGTATCCTCGTGGCCGTCGGCGTGGGTACCGCCTCGACGGTCGCCTGGACGATGGCCTGGACGGTCGCTGCGACGTCGGGAGTCGGAATGGGTGTTGGTGTGGATGTCGCCTCGACGGTTGCCTGCACTATGGCTTGGACGGTCGCCTGGACATCTGGAGTCGGAATCGGTGTTGGCGTGGCCTCCGCCTGTGTTGTTGCCTGCACTATGGCTTGGACGGTCGCCTGGACATCTGGAGTCGGAATCGGTGTTGGCGAAGGCATCGCCCTAGAGACGGCGGCTTCGATGGTTGCGTCTATGTTGGGCGTTGGTGTAGACGAAGGAGACTGGGAGCAGGCCGTAGTCAAAGAGAGCGCAGTCACGATCACGACGAGGCAGCCAAGTCCACTGAACCAATGGTGGAACAAGTTGCTACGTGGGGTCACGGCAAACCGCTTCATGGGACACCTCATTATCGGGACTTCTGTATGACTGCCAAGCAGGGATGTGACCCTGGCCCATCGAAGGGCGTTCCCTACCAATGGGGGTCTCGCCGCTGTCTGCGTCTCGCCTAGTAGTGGGTAGCCGAGTGATAGCGTGAGCCTCGCCGCAAGACGTGATTCTCAGATTGCGTCGTAAGTCTACACGTCTACTGTGGCCAAAACCAAGCAGTGCTGCCGTCACGCAACCGAGGGACAAGTGAGAGAGTTGTACCGTAGAGCAACGAAATCGGGGGGTGGCCTGCTGCCGAAGCTCTCAGGCTCTGCCCCGCCCGGCTAGCTCTTTCCCTGCAGGCGTCTGTCGTGGAAGAGGTAGTGGTTGGCGTAGCCGGCGTATGGGCCGAAGCGGCGTTGGGCCCACGGGCGCATCTTGGGGCGCGAGATGGAGTCGGCCTCGTCGCCGAGGTACCACTCCCTGAGCGCGCGGTCGATCCAGACGTCCACGGGGAACGCCTCCGGCTTGTCGAGCGCGAACAGCAGCACGCAGTTGGCGACCTTGTCGCCGACGCCCGGCAGCTCGGTGAGCGCCTCAAGCGCCGTCTCGTACGGCTCCTCCCGCAGCGACACCAGGTCGACAGCGCCGTCCGCGACGGCCGCGGCGGTCTCCGCGACGTATGCGGCGCGGTAGCCGAGGCCGAGGGCCCTGAGCGGCGTCTCCCCGGCGCGGGACAACTCCCGCGGCGTCGGGAATGCGTTGCGCTTCGTAGCTCCCGTTCCCACGGGACGGCCGTACGACTCGCAGATCGACTCGACGTTCTTGGTGATCCGCGGGATGTTGGACGCCGACGAGCAGATGAAGGACACGAGGCACTCCCACGGGTCCTGCCTGAGCACGCGCATGCCGTGGTACCGGGCGGCCGAGTCCCGCAGCCTGTCGTCCGCCTCGAACGCCGCGTACACGCGGTCGAGGTCGAAGTCGAGGCCGAGGTAGTCGCGCAGCAGCGGCCACATCCCGGCCTCGTCGTCCGGGTCGGTGAACAGCTCCAGCCCGTCCTCGGTCTGCCGCAGCTCGACCACGTTGCCGAAGACGACGCCACGGTGCAGCCCGCCGTCGCGGCGCCAGCGGAATGCCTGGCCGCTTTGCAGCGTGCTGTCCAGGTCGAAGGGCTCTTCGATCGAAACGAGCAACTCTATCCTCCGCCGGCGGCCGGGCTGTGTCTGGCTGGGAGCCCGCTCAGCCGTGATACGCGGAGTCTGACTGATACCAATTTACTGTGATGAGGCCGTATTGGGTAATGCTTCCTATGGTCGATAGGGGGAAGGCGGGTTTCAAACCCGCCGCTACGGTTTGGCAATTCACGGCGTACTCAGAACGAATTGGTATGAGTCCAGGGCGATGTTGGGAGAGGGTAGGATTGACGGCCCCTAATCGGTCGGCTTGAGCCAGGCGCCGATGTGCTCCGAAAGGTCGCGCACCCTTCCCTTTCGGCGGGTGGCCGGCGGCAGGGAGTTGAGGAACGCGTCGCCGTACCTCCGGGACACGACCCGGCGGTCGAGGAACACGGCGACCCCCCTGTCGCCGCTGGTCCGGATCAGGCGGCCGAACCCCTGGCGCGTCCGGATGATCGCGTGAGGCACCGCGTACTCCTCGAACGGGTTGTCGAACAGCTCCGAGCGCGCCGCGAACACCGGCTCCGTGGGCACGGCGAACGGCAACCGCGCGATGATCAGCACGCTGAGGGCGTCGCCCGCGAGGTCGACTCCCTCCCAGAAGCTCGACGTGCCGAGCAGCACCGACCTCGGGTTGTCGAGAAACGCCTCTACGAGCCGGTGCGGCGGCCCATCCAGTCCCTGTGCCAGCACCTGGATGTCGTGGGACTGCAGTGCGCCGCGCACGGCTCGCGCGGTCTCCTGCAGGGCGGCGTGGGACGTGAACAGCGCCATGGTGCGGCCCTCCGCGCCGGTGGCGGCGTCGACCACGGCGTGCTCGACGGCCCCCTGGTACGCCCAGCTACTCGGCTCCGGCATGTCGGTCGGCACGTACACGAGGGCCGACCGGGGGTAGTCGAACGGCGAGCCCAGCAGCAGCTCGTCGTTGTCCGCGAAGCCGGTGCGGTCGCGCATGTGGTCGAACGTCCCGTTGGCGCTCAACGTCGCCCCCGTGAGGACGACCGCCTCTTTCTGGCTGAACAGCAGCTTGTCGAGCTGCTCGCCGACGTGCATGGGCGCGGAGTTGAGGCTCAGGTCGCCGGTGCGGCGATGCGTGCTGACCCAGTAGATCCCGTCGTCCTTGGGCTTCGGAATGAACTCGGAGAGATTCGCCCTCAGCTCCATCTGCTCCTGGATGGCGTTCTTCGTCTCGGAGACGAGCCCTTCGTAGAACTCGACCTCGGCCTCCTCCAGGCCGTCCAAGGCCGCGTCGAGGGCCAGCAGATCGCGCTCCAGCTCGCCCATCAGCGCGTTCGCGTCCTCCCAGCGGACCTCCAGCTCGGACCAGCCCGGCTGCGCCCTGGTCGCGGCCGTCACGCGCATCTCGCGCCCGTCTCCGGATTGAC
The DNA here is from genome assembly GCA_965220785.1 of Dehalococcoidia bacterium. Classification (GTDB taxonomy): domain Bacteria; phylum Chloroflexota; class Dehalococcoidia; order Lucifugimonadales; family CAZENU01; genus CAZENU01. Next base: position 2,916,648 of record CBDCQW010000003.1, on the reverse strand, counting down.
CGTCCACGACCCTGGCCAGCGCGCCGAACATCGCGGCGACGCTGTCGCGGACGCCGGGCAGGCTGGCGGCGATCTTCGCGGCCGCCTCCTCGATCGTCTCGCGGCGGGTCTGGGCCGCCATCGAGCCCCGCAACGCCGTTACGGCCGCGCCGACGAGGCCGCGGTCGCCGCCCAGGAGCTGCAGCCCTTCGTCGATGCCAGCCTGGCTGATTTCGAAGCCGAGCTGCTTGGTAGCGACCTCCTCGAGGTGGTGGGCCTCGTCGACGATCAGCACGTCGTAGTCGGGTATCAGGGCCCGGCCGGCGGCCAGATCGGCAATCAGCAGCGCGTGGTTGACGACGACGATATGCGCCGCGGCGGCCCGCTCTCGCGCGGCCCGCAGGAAGCAGACGCCGCTCACGCCCTGGCAGTCCGCCGCGCCCTGCGCGGACAGCCTGTCCCAGGAGGCGAAGGCGCCCCGGCCGCCCAGGTTCAGCTCGGACCGGTCGCCCGTGGATGTGTCGCCCAGCCACGTCAGCGCCTTGGCCAGCATCCGGGCGTCCTCCTCGGACAGGCCCTCGCCGGAGCGCACGTGGCCCCACCGCTGCAGGCACAGGTAGTTCGCCCGGCCCTTCAGCAGCGTCGCCTGGAGGTCTTCCGACGACACTCCCTCGACCTCGCCGAGCGCCTCGATTACGTCCGGGATGTCTTTGGTCAGGAGCTGCTCCTGGAGGTTGATCGTGTTGGTCGACACGACGACGCGCACGTTGTTCTTCAGGGCGTACAACGCCGCGGGGACGAGATAGGCGAGCGACTTGCCTACTCCGGTGCCGGCCTCGACCATCAGCCGCCGGCCGTCGCCGATGGCCTCGGCGACGGCCCGCGCCATCTCGATCTGCTGCGGCCGCTCCTCGAACCCGCTGACCGCCCTCGACAAAGGCCCGTCGGCGCTCAGCACCGCCGCGACCTCGTCCGGGTCGACGGTGTCGACTGCCCTGTGCGGGCGAAGAGACCGGCCGCCGTGCAGCCTTGCTCTCAATGCCCGGGTATCGATGCCGGTCACGCCGGCGCCGGAGGGAGCCGAAGGGCCCTGGGAGAGCCGGTATTGGTGGAGCCGGCGGAACAGGTAGGCGAGCACCCAGGACGACTGCGATGCCAGGCGCTCCATCTCCGCGAGGGCGAACACGTCCATTTCGGCCGCCACGTCGAACAGCCTCAGGAAGACGCTGCGCGTGACGGACGCGTCCGGTATAGCTCGATGTGGCCGCGGGTGCTCGATTCCAAGGGCCGCCGCCAGCTTGTCCAGGGAGTAGTCCCGGTGCCGGGGCAGCAGCACGAACGCCATGTCCCACGTGTCGGCACGCGGGTTAGTCAGCGGCAGCCCGCCGCTCCTGAGGAAGTCGAGGTCGAAGGCGATGTTGTGTCCGACGACCGGCGCGGAGCCGATGAAGGACGCCAGCCGCGGGGCGACGTCCGAGAACGGCGGCGCGGCGTCAACTTCTTCCTGGCTGATCCCCGTGTAGCGACGTATGAAGCTGTCCAGGCTGCGGTACGGGTTGACCAGGCTCGTGTAGGAGTCCAGCTCCTCGTCGCCCTGGAACTTGACGGCGCCCACCTCGATGATCGCGTCCCCATCCGGGGACAGCCCCGTCGTCTCCAGGTCGAGCGCGACCCACGTGTCCTCGATGGGCGAAGCCTGCTGCGGCAGCAGTGGGAATTGGGGGAGGGGGCCTGTGGTCATGGGAGAAGCGTGCGCCAATTCTACCGGCTCGCCCCCGAAAAGGCACGAACGCACTCTCGCAGGTAACTGTTCAGACTTGAAGGGCCTCACCTCTCTTTCCGTTAGCCCTGAGTGGCCCGCCGCTCTGGGCGGGCTGTATCGAAGGGCGGCGCCGGTGGTCGTGTGCGCCCCTCGATACGCGCCGCTCAAAGCAGCGGCGCTACTCGGGGTGAACGGCTTGTGTGGGTGACGCGGTCGGGGGAGCGGCGATGCTCGGGGTGAACGGGTTGCCTTGGGAGTGCGGTGGGGAAGACAGGCATTCTGCGACTCTGAACAGTTGCCCGCGCAGGTATGAAGGACCGCGCCTCCTTCCCAACCATCCACTACCACCGTTTGCCCTGAGTGCCCCGCCGCTTTGGGCGGGGTGTATCGAAGGCCTCCGCTCACACACCCAATCCCGCGTCCCCTTCCCAACTATCAACTATCAACTACCAACTATCCACTACCCCCCTACACGATCAGCATCGCATCTCCGAAGCTGTAGAAGCGGTACCGCTCCCGCACTGCCTCCGCGTAGGCCCGCAGCACCAGGTCGCGGCCGGCGAAGGCGCTGGTCAGCATCAGCAGTGTGGACCGCGGCAGGTGGAAGTTGGTCACCAGCGTGTCGGTCACCCTGAACCGATACCCCGGATAGATGAACAGGCTGGCCCAGCCTCCGCCCGGGGCGACAGCGTCGCCGTCCGTGGCACTCACTGCGGCCGCCTGCTCCAGGAGTCGCACGGCGGTGGTGCCGACGCAGACGACGCGACGTCCGTCACGCTTGGCCGCGCTGATCGCGGCCGCCGACAGCGGATCGAGCTCCCACTGCTCGGCGTGCATCCGGTGGTCGGCGACGTCTTCGACGCTCACCGGCCTGAAGGAGTCCCAGCCCACGTGGAGCGTGACGAATACGAGCTCGACGCCCCTGCAGCGGAGCGAGTCGAGCAGCGCCGGCGTGAAGTGAAGCCCGGCGGTCGGCGCCGCGACGCTGCCCGCGACCCTGGAGTAGACGGTCTGGTAGCGCTCCGAGTCCGACAGAGGCTCGCGGATGTACGGCGGCAGCGGGACGACGCCGATCTCGTCGAGCCGGCCGTCGTCGGCCAGTCGAACGGTCCTCGAGCCGTCCTCGTGCACGTCCAGGACCTCTCCGGCAACCTCGTTGCCGCCCGAGGCGACCACGAATGTGGCGCCCGTTCGCAACCGCCGGCCGGGTCGGACCAGCGCCCGCCATACGCCAGGCTCCGTCCGGCGCAGCAGCAGCAGCTCGACCCTGCCGCCCGACGCGCTCCTGCCGTACAGACGGGCCGGGAAGACGCGGCTGTCGTTGAACACCGCGACGTCGCCCTCGCGCAGGAAGCCGGGCAGGTCGCGGAAGCTCCGGTGCTCGATGGAGCCCGAGGCCCGGTCGACCACCATCAGCCGCGACGAGTCGCGGGGCTCGGCCGGCGTCTGCGCGACAAGCTCCGGCGGAAACTCGTAGTCGAAGTCGCCGGTCTTCATGCCGTCCCGCGGGGCACGTCGCGATAGACCCGCGCTGGGCGCTGCACGCGGTCCACTATTGCTTGCGGCCGCCGCGGGCTCTCACGGCCGGGCCCGCTGCGCCCGATCCAGGGAGCCGGCCGACCTAGTCTGGGCGAACGCCAGGAGCGCTCCGATCAGGAGCACGAATACGACGACGGAGGTCGAGACCTGGAAGCCGCCTACGATGAAGTGCTCCGCGGCCTCGCCGGACAGCAGCTCGAAGCCCGTGGGCAGAGCCAGCGCCAGGGCGCTGGCCGCCGCGGTGGCGCCGAGCGCGTGGCCAAGCTCCCGCGACGTCTCCAACATGCCGGAGGCGACGCCGCGGTGCTCGAGCGGAAGCGAGTTCATCACCGAAGCGTTGTTGATCGGATTGAACATGTTGGTGCCGATGGCGATAGGCACCATGATCACGGGCAGCCACCAGAAGGAAATGTGGGGCGCCGACAGGCTGAGGAGCACGAAGCCGGCGGCTATCGCGGCGAGGGTGGCCGGCCGCAGGTACTCGGGGTGGTACTTGTCGTAGATCCATCCCGCGATCAGCGGCATGAACAGCCCCAACGACTGGCTCGGGAGGAGCACGTAGGTCACGAAGATGGGCTCCTTGGCGTATCCCTGCTCCACCAGGATCGGCACCAGGGTGAAGGTCGCAAGCATGGACGAGTGGAACATCACGTTGCAGCCGAGCGACAGTGAGAATGGCCTGTTCCGGAAGTGCCGCAGGTCCATGATCGGGTTGGAGACCCATCGCTCCGTAGCGATGAACGAGGCCAGCATTATGATGAACAAGGCGTGCATGGGGAGGTGGTAGCGCAGGCCGTCGGGGGATACGAACGACTCCTCGCCGCTGTGGAGGTGCGTGCCGGACAGTATCAGCGCGATGGCCGCCGCCGCCAGGAAGACGGCGCCGAGCCAATCGACGGGGCCGGTCGAGTCGGCCGTGTGCGGCTGGTCGCGGTCTCGAAGCAACGGCAAGGCCGCCAGCACGGCGATCAGCCCAATCGGGATGAAGGCGGCGAAGACTGCCCGCCAGCTCAGGAACTGCAGGGCCAAACCGAACACCGCCAGCCCGCTGAGCGTGCCGACGCGGGCGCCGATGATCGGCAGGGCGTACGCGCGTCCGCGCTCGTTGGGCGGGAAGGCGGCGGCCAGTATGGCGTTCGAGTTGCCCAACATCAGCGCGGATCCGAGCCCGGTGACGGCCCGCCACCCAATGACGTGCCAGAGCTCCTGCGACAAGGAGATCAGCCCGGTGCCGAGTGTCGCCGTCAGGATGCCGATGAAGAAGACTCGTCCGTGGCCGAACCGGTCTCCGAGCCGCGCAGCCAGGAGAACGAAGCTGCCGAGCACCGCCAGATACGAGATCACCATCCAGGCCGTTTCGTCGACGCCCTTGTCGAAGTACTCGGACAGCGTCGGAATGGACAGCGCGACCGGCAGACTCGATAGCTGGACCAGCATCGACGCGCCCGTCAGCGCCAACAGGACGTTCCGCCGCCGCGCGGTGGAAAGCAGCGGCGTGACCGCACCCAGGGGGTTCAAAGCGTCACCGGCCGGTCGGTCGGGCCGCAGCGGCAGGCGCGTGCTCTCGCCGCCGCGCGAGGGTGATCGCCGGGCACTAGTCGATCCCGGGGCCGCCGGCGGCGAGCCGCGCGGCCTTCAGCGTGTTGTCGAGCAGCATCGCGATGGTCATAGGGCCGACTCCTCCCGGCACCGGCGTGATGGCATCCGCTTTCTCCGCGACCGGCTCGAAGTCGACGTCGCCCACGAGCCTGTAGCCCCGCTTGCGCTCCGGGGCGTCCACTCGGTTGACCCCTACGTCTATGACCACCACGCCCTCTTTCACCATGTCGGCAGTGATCATTCGCGGCTGGCCCATCGCGGCGATCAGCACGTCCGCCTGGCGGGTGATCGACGCGAGGTCCCGCGTACGCGTATGGCACACGGTCACGGTGGCGTCGGCGCCGCGTCCACGCTGGGCCAGGAGGACCGACACCGGCCGGCCCACTATGTCGCTGCGTCCCAGCACCACGACGTGCCGGCCGGACGGGTCACGCCCGGTGCGCAACAGCATCTGTTGAATTCCGGCGGGCGTCGCGGGGACGAAGCGTGGCTTGCCCTGCGCCAGCAGGCCGGCGTTGAAGGGGTGCAACCCGTCGACGTCCTTGTCCGGGCTGATGGCGTTCATGACGGTGTCGCGGTCGACGTGCGGGGGCAGAGGAAGCTGGACCAGGATGCCGTGCACGCCCGGGTCATTGTTCAGCTTCCGAATGCGGCTGAGCAGCTCTTCCTGCGACGCGTCCGACGGCATCGAGAAGTCCTCGGCCTCCATGCCGACCTCCGCGGCCGCGGCTCGTTTGCTGCGCACGTATACGGCGGAGGCCGGATCGTCGCCGACCAGGACGACCGCCAGGCCGGGGGTGGTCCCGTGAGACCGGCGAAACTCCGCGACTTCTTCGGCGACCTCGGCGCGGACCTCCGCCGCGATGCGCTTGCCGTCAATCAACTCGGCGGTCATGTCACTCCACCTCCGGGGGCGATTATATACGGCCTCTACCGATAGCGCGTTCGACAGGGTGGGGGCAGGTTACCGCATCTCGCGCCGCTTTCATTCGTACTTAGGTGAATCTATAATGTCGGCGCGTAGGCGCGCATAGGAAAAGGCCCCGTCTACGTTCGAGGAGCGTCATGAACAGATTCCAGAGCGCGCTCGCCTCAGACCGGCCAGTCGTGACCTGTGAGCTGAACCCGCCCAAGGGCACCGATCTCGGCGCCCTGTACGAAAAGGCGTCGTTGCTTGATTCCCGAGTCGACGCGTTCAACGTCACCGATTCGGCCGGGTCCACGATGACGATGGCGCCGATCGCGGCGGCGCATCTGCTCATCGACCGGGGCATCGAGCCCATATTGCAGATCACCGGCAGAGACCGAAACAGGATAGCCGTCCAGTCCGAGCTGCTCGCCGCCGCCGCCCTGGGGGTACGCAACGTCCTGTGCATGAGCGGAGACCCGCCCGGCGCGGGCGACCACCCGGACGCGAAGGCCGTCTTCGACATAGACGCGATAGCGATCGTCAAGGCAATCTCCTCCCTCACCGGCGGTGCGGACATGTCGGGCGCCGATCTCTCCGGCAAGCCCGATCTGAACCCCGGCGCCGTCGCCAACCCCGGCGCGGACGACCTGGACAAGGAGCTGGGCCGCATGGAGGAAAAGATCGGGGCGGGCGCGGCATTCTTCCAGACCCAGGGCGTGTACGACCCCGCCGCCTTCGAGACGTTCATGAAGGCGGCCGACCGGTTCGGTGTCCCGGTCATCGCCGGTATCATCGTCCTGAAGTCGGCCAGGATGGCCCGATACCTCAACGCGAATCTCCCCGGGGTCCACGTGCCCGACGCGATCGTCGCCGACTTGGACGGCGCCAAGGACCGGCGCAAGAAGAGCGCCGAGATATCCGCCGGTCTCGCCCGCGAGCTGTCCGCGATGTGCCGCGGCGTCCACGTCATGGCCATAGGATGGGAGTCGGAGGTCCCGGGGATACTCGACGCCGCGGGCCTCTCCCGCGGTTAGCCCCGGCCCCGCGGAGACATGCTCGTAACCGGCGTGGACATCATCGAGATCTCCCGGATCGGAGACGTGGCCGCCAGGTACGGCCAACGCTTCTTCCGGCGCATCTATACGCAGCGCGAGCTCGACTACTGCCGCGGGCGCGCTCCTCAGCTTGCGAGCCGGTTCGCGGCCAAAGAGGCGGTCATGAAGGCGCTTGGCACCGGAGTGCGGGGAGTGCGATGGCGCGACATCGAGGTGGTCAGAGACCCGGGACGCGCGCCGACGATCGAGCTGCACGGGTCCGCGCTGGACAGGGCCAGGATGCTGGGCATCGACCACATGGCCGTGTCACTCACGCACTCCAAAGGCCACGCCGCCGCCGTCGTCGTCGCCGAGAGCGCGGCTGGAAACCTGGCGCCGTGGGGCAGCCTGCGGCATCGGGCCGACCTGTGATCTCCGGCAGCGGTCAAAGCGTTTCCCCGCAGACTCAAGGAGACGAGCGCGTGTCGTGAAAATAGTCACCGCGCGGCAGATGCGCGACATCGAGGCGAGGGCCGGGGAGGCGGGTGTTTCCGAGGCTACGCTGATGGAGACGGCCGGGCTCCGTTTCGCGGGCCGCGTCCGGCAGTACATCGGCGCCGGCTCCGGGATCGTCGTGCTGGTCGGCCCTGGGAACAACGGCGGCGACGGGCTCGTAGCGGCGCGTCATCTGCACGAGTGGGGCGCCTCGGTCACCGTCTACCTGTGCGGCCGGCGTCCCGAAGGCGACGGCAATCTCGCGGCCGTCGGCCGATTGGGGTTGCCGGTCATCAAGGCTGTGAACGACCCCGGGTACGACCGGCTGCGTGAGGCGCTGAGCACCGCGGACGCGGCAGTCGACTCGATACTGGGCACCGGGCGCTCCCGTCCGATAGCCGGCACACTGCGGGAGGTACTCGCCGCGCTGTCGGAGGCGAAGAAGGCTCGCGAGAGCATGGCGATCATTGCCCTCGACCTGCCGACCGGACTCGACTCCGACACGGGCGAGACCGACCCGGCCCTGGCGCCGGCCGATCTCACGGTGACGCTTGGCTATCCGAAACGCGGGCTGTTCGCATACGGGGGGGCGGAGGCCGCCGGTACCGTCGAGACGGTCGACATCGGAGTTCCCCCGGGGCTGGACGGCGACGTCGACCTGGGGCTTATGACGGCTGAGTGGGCCGCGGACGCTCTCCCACCCCGGCCGTCTGCTTCCCACAAGGGGACGTTCGGCCGCGCGCTTGTCGTCGCGGGTTCGGCCCGATACGTCGGAGCAGCCGCGCTGGCCGCCTCGGCCGCCGGACGCGTGGGCGCCGGGCTGGTCACGGTGGCGATACCTCGCAGCCTGCAGGCGGCCGTAGTTGCGGCCGCGCCCGAGCCGACCTATATCCCGCTGCCCGAGTCGACGTACGGCGAACCGGCGGACGACGCGGCGGAGCTCGTCCTGGAGGGGCTGCCCGACTACGACGCGCTGCTGGTCGGCTGCGGCCTGGGTCAGTCGGGCGGGGCGGTCCGTCTCCTCGAGAGGCTTCTCTATTCCGGCGCCGATCTGCCGCAGGTCGTGGTGGACGCCGACGGCCTCAACTTCCTGGCCCGGTCCCAAACGCCCGGCTGGTGGGAGAGGATGGACTACGACGCCGTGCTGACGCCGCACCCCGGCGAGATGGGGCGGCTGTCTGGCAGCTCGGTCCGGGAGCTCCAACGAGACCGCGTCGGCAGCGCCGTGGAGGCCGCGCGCCGTTGGCGCAAGACGGTCGTGCTGAAGGGGGCGTACACCGTCGTCGCGGCCACGGACGGCTCGGCGATGTTGAGCCCGTTCGCCAATCCCGCCCTCGCCAGTGCTGGCACGGGAGACGTGCTGGCGGGCGCGGTCGCGGGGCTGCTGGCGCAGGGTCTCGACCTCCGGCGCGCGGCGGCCCTCGGCGTCTACCTGCACGGCGCAGCCGCGGAGCTCGTATCGGACGACCTGGGGGACGCCGGCCTGCTGGCCGGCGATCTGCTCCCGGCGCTCCCGAGGGCGATCAGGAACGTCAAGGACTTGGGGCGACGGGGTACGGATACGGACAGGCTTCCCGGTCCCTGGCCCGGCCCGTAGGACCAGGAGTCGACGGGAGGACGCATTGGCTCAGCTGCGGGGTAACGAGCGTGTGCGATACATTGCGGGGATGTTCTCCCGCGTCACGTCCAGCTACGACCGGATGAACACGATCATGTCCGCGGGCCGGCACCACGCGTGGCGGGCGCTGGCCGTGGACATGGCGGTCGCGGGGACGGCGGGGCCCGCTCTCGACCTCGCCACTGGCACCGGGGACTTCGCCCTGGAGCTGGCGGGGCGGCAAAGCGTCACGAAGGTCGTCGCGGTCGACTTCAGCCGGGAGATGCTGGCGGCGGCGGGTGAAAAGGCGGAACAACGCGGCTCAGCTGACCGCATAGGCTTCATCTCCGCGGACGCCCACGCCCTGCCGTTCGCCGACGACAGCTTCGTCTGCGCCACGGTCGGCTTCGGCGTGCGCAACTTCGTCGATCTTCCACGGGCGCTGTCCGAGGTGGCCCGCGTCGTCGGGCCCGGCGGCCGGATAGTCACGCTGGAGATAGTGAAGACGGGACGCGGGCCGTTCGGCCGGCTGTTCCCGCTATGCTTCAGGTACGTGACGCCGTGGCTCGGCGCGGTGCTGGCCCGCAACCGAGAGGCGTACACCTATCTGCCCGAGTCGGTGCAGGGATTCCTCACCGTCGACGAGCTTGCGGCGCTCATGACGGACGCCGGCCTCGTCAACATCGAGGTGCGCAAATTGGCGTTGGGCACGGTAGCCATCCACTCGGCACAGGTACCCACGTAGCCGGCAGACAGTTGGGCGGCGCGGCCCGGAAGCTCGGTCGGCCGGTGGCCTGTGCAGGCTTAGCGGGAGCGAAGCTGGGGGAAGAGCACCACTTCGCGGATGGAGCGATGGCCGGCGAATAGCATCACCAGCCGGTCGATCCCCAGGCCCAGGCCGCCGGTGGGCGGCATACCGTGCTCGATGGCCAGGAGGAAGTCCTCGTCGAGGCGGTCCATGTCCTCGTCCTGGAACTGCTCGTGCAGCGCCTCCTGCCGCTCCAGCCGCTCCCGTTGGTCGACGGGGTCGTTCAGCTCGGTGAAGGAGTTGCATATCTCCATCCCCGCGACGAAGCCCTCGAACCGCTCTACCACGCGCGGGTCGGTGCGCTTTTTCTTCGCCAGCGGCGACATCTCGATAGGGTAGTCGACCAGGAAGCACGGCTGTACCAGCTTCGGCTCGACGGTGTCGGACAGCAGCTTGTCCAGCAGCCCGCCCCAGCTCATCTGCTTACCCACGTCCAGGCCTATCGCTCTCATCTCCTCCCTCAGCAGCCCGATGCTGTCGGCCTCGAGGAAGTCTATGCCGCTGTGCAGCCGTATCTGCTCCCGCAGGTCGAGTCGAGGCCACGGCGGCGTCAGGTCGATCTCGACCCCGTCGAACTCGATGGTCGACTTACCCAACACCTCGACGGCCAGCGTGTGCACGAGCTCCTCCACCATCGACATTACGTCGTTGTAGTCGGCCAGGGCCTCGTAGCTCTCCATCGTGGTGAACTCGGGGGTGTGGGTCGCGTCGACGCCCTCGTTGCGGAAGACCTTGCCGATCTCGTATACCCTCTCGAGCCCGCCGACAATAAGCTGTTTGAGGTAGAGCTCGGTGGCTATGCGCAGGTACAGGTCGCGGCCGAGGGACCTGTAGTGGGTCGTGAACGGGGTGGCCGTACCTCCGGCGGCTATCGGCACGAGCACCGGGGTCTCGACCTCGATGAAGCCGCGTTCGTCCATGCGGCGCCTCAGGGCGCCGATGGTCTTGCTGCGTGTCAGCGCGATATGCCGCGACTCCTCGCTGGAGATCAGGTCGAGGTACCGCTGCCGATAGCGCGTCTCGACATCGGCGAGCCCGTGCCACTTCTCCGGGAGAGACCGCAGCGACTTGGACAGCAGGACGCAGTCATGCGCTTCCACCGTCGCCTCGCCGGTCCTGGTGCGCATCAAAGGGCCGCGCGCCCCAAGCCAGTCGCCGACGTCCAGGTCGTCGAGCAGCCCGTACGCCTCCGGCGCGACGTTCTTGCGCAGCATCACCTGGATTCGCCCGTCGGCGTCCTGCAGGTCGAGGAACGCCGCGCGGCCCATGCGCCGCATGCCGACCACGCGGCCGGCTATCGAGACGGGGCCGGCCGGGATGTCGCCGCCGGCCTGCTCCTCGTTCTCGAGGTACGAAATCGCCTCGGCCGACGTGTGCGTGCGGTCGTACTTGTGCGGGTAGGGTTCGACGCCGCGGCCGCGCAGACGGTCGAGCTTTTCCCGCCGTACCCTGTGGAGGTGGTCGCCAGGCTGAGTCACGGAACGAAGACCTTCGCGCACACCGGCTAGCGGATTCTCTCGATCTTCAGCTTGACGGTGCCGGCGGGCGTCTCCGCCTCGACGTCGTCGCCGACGTTGTGGTCCATCAGCGCCATGCCTACCGGGGACTCGAGGGAAATCTTGCCTTCCAGCGGGGCGGCTTCGGCCGACCCGACCACCGTGTAGTCCCGCGTCGAGCCGTCCTGCGACGCCACCGTGACGGTGGAGCCGAGCTGGACTCCCGAGCCCTCCTGGGCGGCGGCTACCACCGCGTTGGAGAGGATGTTCCCGAGGTCCGAGATACGCCCCTCCAGGAAGGCCTGTTCGTTCTTCGCCTCGTCGTACTCGGCGTTGTCGACCGTGCCGCCGGTCTCGTTTGCCTTGTGGATACGAGCGGCGACCTCACGGCGTCGGACGGACACGAGGCGGTCCAACTCCTCTTCGAGTCCCTGGCGACCCTCTTCGGTGAGGAAGACTTCCTTGCGGACCATGTCCACACCCCCGAATACGCAAAAAGACTGAGGGGCCGCATCTGCGTGCGGCTCACGGCTCAGCCTGCAGGTGATTATATCGCGCGGCGCCCCTCTTTGCAAAACCTCGAGTTGCCTCGTAACTGTTCAGAGTTGATGCCCACACAACCCGTTCACCCTTGTATCTTGAATCGGGTAGAGTGCAGGCGGGTACAGGGGCGTGACAGATCGATGCCACCCGGGTCATTGAAGACCGCTACTCAGCTGGATCGTCACGCCCCGGTCTCCCCAGAGCCCGAACAGTTGCCCGGACATCGAGTCCGTATCTGCAAGGATGGGACAGAGTGGGAGACCAGCCTCAGTATAGACAGGAGGAGAGCGATGGGCAATGAGGAAGTGTACGTAGGGATCGACGTGTCCAAGGCCCACCTGGACGTGAGCGTATCGTCTGAGGCCCGGGTCTGGAGAACGACCAACGACCCTGAAGGTATCGCGTCGCTGCTCACGAGTCTGGGCCGCGTAGCGCCCAGACTCGTGAGCATGGAGTCCAGCGGTGGGTACGAGTACCAGGCGGCAGCAGATTTGACTGTGGCGGGACATGCCGTAGCTGTGGTCAACCCACGGCAGGTACGCGACTTTGGCCGTTCCATAGGAAGGAACGCCAAGACCGATGAGCTCGACGCTGTGGTACTGGCCCGCTTTGCCGAGGCGGTCAAGCCACAGGTCCGACCTCTGCCCGACGAGCAGGAGCTGCAGTTGCGAGCTCTGATCCGCAGAAGGCGCCAGATAGTGGAGATGATCACGTCAGAGCGCAACCGGCTCCGGCAGGCGGCCCCCGTGCTTCGACCCCACATCGAGGCGCACATCGCCTGGCTGATCAAAGGTAGAGGAGAGATCGACCGTCAGATCAAGGAGTTCATCCGGTCCAGCCCTGTGTGGAGAGCCAAAGACGATCTGCTCACCAGCGTTCCCGGAATCGGGGAGGTGGTGTCGAGCGTGATCATGGCTGAGCTGCCCGAGTTGGGGCGTCTGAACCGCAGGGAGATCGCCGCCCTGGTCGGAGTGGCGCCCTTCAACAGGGACAGCGGACTGTTCAGAGGCAGGCGTACGACGTGGGGCGGCAGGAAATCGGTGCGCAGTGTCCTGTATATGGCCACGCTAGTGGCCATACGTCGCAATCCGGTGATCAAGGAGTTCTACGACAGGCTGTGCGCGGCGGGCAAGGCAAAGAAGGTAGCGCTGACCGCAGCAATGAGGAAGCTGCTGACGATCATCAATATCATGGTCCGCGACCAGACTCGGTGGGACCCGACCCGTAGCCACACCGCCGCCCAAATCGCTTGACTTCCAAGACAGTTGCTGAGTAGGTCCGCCGCTTTGGGCGGGCCGTATCGAAGGGCGCACGCGCGGTCCCCTCGAGTCTGAACACTTACGTTGCCTCATATTAAATGTTACCGAAGAGGGTATCGTTGCTTCAGAAATCGTGTTACCGGGGGTGGCATGAGGAGAAGCAGCGTGGAAGAGTACGCGGAAGCGATGAGAGGGCGTTACAGAGGATCGAGTTGAACAAAGAAGGGTCGTCTGCTGGACGAGTCCACGGAGGTAACCGGATACAACGGGAAGTCGGCGATCAGGCTGTTGGGCAGCGAGAGACGGCCCGGAGGCGCAAAGAAGAAGCTGGGTCGCCGCCGGAGCTATGACGATGGGGTGGTTGTGGCGCTCCATCAGGTGCGGGCTGCGGCGGGTCGGACCTGCGGCAAGCGACTTGCGCCGCTTATGGGAGAGTTGGTGGGCGGGATGCAGGCATGGGAGGAGCTGCCGGTGACACCGGCGGTGGCCGAGCAGCTGAGCGCGATGAGCGCATCGTCGATCGGGCTGTGTGCGCCCCTCAACTCCGGGCAGTTACTTCTTGGAAACAGTTGCGGATCGGGCTACGCGGTACGCGCGGCGCTGTTGGACGTGGGCCACGCGATGCCGATGAGGAGCAGGACGGGGCCGGCGAGGAGCAGCCACATCGCCTTGTCGAGTCCCCACGTGGCCGAGACAACGCCGAGCACGAGCGGCGCCAGCGACGCAGCGAGTCCGAAGACGTTGCCGAGCGCCACGATCGTCCCGCTGCGGCCGGGCAGCGACGAGTAGGCCTGCCCCTGCAGGATCGAGTACCACCCCGCGCTCCCGAACCCGAGCGCCCCGACGGCCGCCAGCTTCAGCTCGAACGAGGGCGCGAACAGGAACGCCGGGTAGAGCAGCAGCACTGCTACAACACCGAAGCGCAGGTAGGTCACGCCGCGCACACGTTCCAGCAGCGGTATGACCAGGAATTCTCCGATCAGGCCGCCGCCGACCCAAACGGCGATCGCGAGCGCCGCGCTCGACTCCGAGACCCCGGCCACGTCGACCATGTACAGCGCCAGGAAGCTCTTGAATATGCCGAGCAACAGGTCGGACGCCTGCAGAAGCGCCAGCCACTTGACCACCGGGAAGCGCCTGAGCGCGCCCGCCGCGGTCCGCAGCCCGTCCACGAACGACGGCACGTCCTGACCGGGGTCTCGCGCGTCGGGGCCGAGCGGCGCCCGGCGCGCCGCGACGATTGCCGGTATCGTGAGCACCGCGACCGCCAGGAAGGCCCCACGCCATCCCAGGCCCACCGCGACGGCCGCAGTCAACGCCAGCGGACCGATCATGTTCGCGACGCCGCCCGTGAACGTCCACCGCGCCATGTTCTGCTCCCGGCGCGACGGGTCGGCGTCCATCAGCGACGCCTGCGACAGGCTGACGAAAGCCCCCGACGACGGGAAATACACCACCCACGCGATGAGCAGGACGAGGAAGCCCTGGCTCGCCGACACGAGCCCCAGGGCCCCGGCGAACGCCAGGCCCCCGCCGAGCACCAGCAGCCGTCTATATCCCACGTCGCCGAGAATCCCTATGACCGGCTCGACGAAGCTGGCGAAGATCCCGGGTACGCTGAGCAGCAGCCCGATCTGCACGTACGTAAGGTCGAGGTCGTTGCGCACGAGAGGCCAGGCGGCACTACCCACGCCATCGACCAGCTCGTCGATGAACTCGATGGCGAGAAACGTGAGCAGCGCCGCGACGGGCAGACCGACGTGACGCATCGTTGTCGGACGCTCGACCTGCCCCGTGGCGCCGCAGGCTCCGCCGTCGTCGTCCGGCCGATGACCGGGAGCTCCGACCGAACGCCGATCCAAGTCAGCCAGACCGCGGCCTGAACCTGAACGAGAAGACGTCCGAGTCACGCATGGAGAACCGCAGCCGGACCGGTCTGCCGGCAAGGGCGCCGACGTCGCTTCCGTCTTCCCACGAGACGACCCGCTCGATCTCGTCGCCGATCAGCTCGCGACATTCCCCCAGACCGCGTTCGTGGACGGCCCGGCTGTCCACGTCCTGCAGCTCCACCCTCAGGCTTCCGGCCGCGCTGGTCGAGTAGTTGATCTCCAGCTCGCCGCCCGCGAAGATGAACGGTTTGGTCGTCATCTCGCCGCCGTCGTAGGGCGCGTTGAGGGAGGCGAAGCCGTCCAGCCGCAGCGTCATCCGCTCGAGATGCGACGTGATCTGGGCGTAGTCGCGCTGGACGTAGAAGGACATCTCCGCCGGCCCCGTCTGGACGACTCCCAGGGCCGGGTAGTTGTTGCGGGTCGTCCAGTTGCTGCGCCCGATGCCCGGCCGGACGAAGCTCTCCCGGAACGTGAAGTCGTACGTCGTCGTGCCGGCCCGCGTCGTCAACAGCACGCCGTCCGAGCAGTCCTCGGGCACGCCGGCCTCGGGGTCGACCGCCTCTTTGCTGCGCCGCCGCTCTTCGGGCGGCAGGGTGCGGCGGCCGAAGAGGATCCGCCCGGGCATCGCGACGTAGATGTGCGGCGCCCTGAAGTAGGGGTTCGTCTGGTTGGTGTACAGGTGCTCCGACGGCGTCGTGGAGCCTGTGTCGCTGTACGTCATCAGCGTCGGCTCGCTCCAGTCGAGGAAGTTCTCCGAGGTCGCCCGTGCCGTCGCCCGCTTGCCGCCGACCATGTGGCGGGCATACAGCACGTACTGCTCCTCGACCTCGGACCAGAACATGACGTTCTGCGAGTCGAAGTGGTTGCGCATCACGTTCGGGACGATCAGCTCTTCGCGTAGCTTCCTCCAGTGGACGCCGTCGCCGGAGACGTACGCGAACAGGCCGACGTTTTCCGCGGTCGTGTTCTGGAGCGCGTTGGCCTTGTAGCGCTCCGATTCGGGCACGCCGGGGCGCGTATCCCGGAACGCGCAGAACTGCGGCGCCTCGACGAAGCCGATCACGTTGTTGCTCGCCGAGCCGTCGACCTCGAAGACTCCGAGATCGGGCTTGCGCCACGCGGTCCCGTCGTCGCTCTCCGCGTAGCAGGTCAGCGACCGCTCGACGTCCGAGCCGCCCCTGTAGTACATGCGGTAGACGCCGCCGTCCCTGAACACCGTCGTGTAGAACGAGCCGGGGTGGTCGGGGTATCCTTCGACCGCAGTGTCGTACTGGACCGCGACGCCGCCGGATCTGGGCTCCTGCAGCTTGAGCCGGGCGCCTTCGAGGCGGTCGACGAGAAGCCGGTCCACGAACAGCTCGCGGCGTGACCCTATGTCCGGAATATCGTTGGCTTGCACGTGCTGTCTCCTGCGGGAGTGTGCGGTCGGGCCGCACCTGCGGCGTCACGGTACCATAGCGGCGCAGGCGAGGCACGTTGACCGCAAACGGGTCTGCTGGTATCGTCCTCGCAGACTCTTCGCCCTGCCGCGGGCGGCCGGACGAAGTCCGCGAAGGGCGACAGCGATCATCAGAGGTTGGATATGCTCAATACACGTGCTTTTCTGGTCGTGATCGCGGCCGCGCTGACGTTGGCCCTGCTGGCCGCGGGCTGTTCGAGCGGCGACGGCGCGACCGACGAGGGGACGGGCGACGCAGGGTCGGCCGCGCCCGCTGCGGCCTCGGACCCCACCGCGGGTGCGGGTGTGGCGGAGACCACGTCCGATCCCTCGGACTCCGGAGCGGGGATACAGCAGGAGTTCGAGTCGTCCATCGTCTTCACCAGCCCCGTCTTCAATGAAAAGAGGCGAATCCCCAAGAAGCATACGTGCACGGAGATCTCGGCCAACGTGCCGAACATCTCGCCGCCGCTGGCCTGGGAAGGTCTGCCGGACGGCACGGTCAGCCTCGCGCTGATCATGGACAGCCTGGAGGTCGAGGGCGGGGAGCGCGTTCATTGGGTCATGTGGAACATGCCGCCGACCCTGACCGGGCTGGAAGAGGGCGTCGAGCACTCTGAGAAGCTGGCGGACGGCACGGCGCAGGGCACGAACGGCGCGGGAGAGGTCGGATACCTCGGCCCCTGTCCGCCGGTCATCGTCACCGGGTTCGGCGTCCAGGGAAGCGTCGGCGAGAAGAAGAAGCGGGACATCGAGAAGTACTACTTCAAGCTGTACGCGCTGGACACGATGCTCGAGCTGCCGTCGTCGACGACCAAGGCGGACCTGCTCAAAGCCATGGACGGCGGCATCCTGGCGTCGGGCGAGCTGGCCGGGGAACGCCAGGGCCCGTTGTCCATGCGCGAGCACTAGCATGAAGAGGCCGCCCGATCGAACGGTCGGTGTCGAGCGACCATAGACGGAATGCGGTATGGACGGGAGCTGGAGACGACGGAGGTCGACCATGAACGGCACGCGGTCGTTGCTGGCCCTGATCGGGACCGTCTTGCTAGTGGCTCTCTTCGCCGCGGGCTGCTCCAGCGGCGACGATGGCGAGTCCGGCACAGGGGCTCCCGCGGCGGCTTCGGACCAGGCCTCGGGCGAAGAAGGCGCAGCGCCCGCGGACGCTGGACAGGCGGTCTCCCAGCAGGTCGAGGCGAGCATCGTCTTCACCAGCCCCGTCTTCAACGAGAAGAGGCGCATACCCAAGAAGCACACCTGCACCCAGATCTCGGCCAACGTGCCGAACATCTCGCCGCCCCTGGGCTGGGAAGGCCTGCCGGACGGCACGGTCAGCCTGGCCCTGATCATGGACAGCCTGGAGATCGAGGGCGCCGAGCGCGTCCACTGGGTGATGTGGAACATGCCCCCGACGCTCACCGGGCTGGAGGAGAGCGTCGGGCACGCGGAGAAGCTTGCGGACGGCACCGCGCAGGGGACCAACGGCAGTGGCGAGGTCGGCTACCTCGGCCCGTGCCCGCCCGCGATAGTCTCAGGGTTCGGGGAGACGCCGTCGAAGACCCAGACGCAGGGTGGGGCGAAGAAGGGCATCGAGCAGTACTTCTTCAAGCTCTACGCGCTGGACACGATGCTCGACCTGCCGCCGTCGACGACCAAGGCCGACCTGCTGGCGGCAATCGACGGCCACGTCCTGGCAGTAGGCGATCTGGTCGGCGAGCGCCAGGGCCCGGTCTCCCTGCGCGAGCACTAGAATCCAGGGGGCGCACGGCCGTACGGGTCGATGCCGAGCGACCAAAGCCGGAACGGGACTTAGACGCGCGGAGACGACGGGAAGTTTTGACTATGGGCGGTACGCGGTTGTTTGGGGCTCTGATTTGGACTGTCCTGCTCGTGGCTCTCTTCGCCGTTGGCTGTTCGAGCGATGGCGACGGCGATGCCGGCACAGGGGCTCCCGCGGCCGCTTCGGACCAGGCCGCGGGCGAAGGGGAAGCGACGCCCGCCGCGGACTCCGCCAAGGCGGCTCTGCAACAGATCGAAGCGAGCATCGTCTTCACGAGCCCCGTCTTCAACGAAAAGAGGCGCATACCCAAGACGCACACCTGCACGGAGATCTCGGCCAACGTGCCGAACATCTCGCCGCCGCTGGCCTGGGAGGGCCTACCGGACGGTACGGTCAGCCTGGCCCTGATAGTGCATAGTCTGGAGGTCGAGGGTGAGGAGCGCGTTCACTGGGTCATGTGGAACATGCCCCCAACCCTCGCTGGACTGGAGGAAGGCGTCGAGCACGCGGCGAAGCTGGCCGACGGCACTGCCCAGGGCACCAACGGAGTGGGCGAAGTCGGCTATTTCGGGCCCTGCCCCTCGGTCATCATCCAGGGGTCCGGCGGCCAGGGCGGCGGACAGAAGAAGCGGGATATCGAGCAGTACTACTTCAAGCTGTACGCCCTAGATACCATGCTCGATCTGCCGTCGTCGACGACCAGGGCAGACCTGCTGAAGGCCATCGACGGCCATATCCTGGCGTCGGGCGAGCTGGTGGGCGAACGCCAGGGCCCGGTCAAGGTGATAGAGCACATATGATCGTCGACAACCACGGCCACATCAGCCAGCTCGAAGTGCAGGACGTCGTCGACGGGTACGACAAGACCTACAAGTACGGAATGTCGCATCGGGACAACCTGTACCTGATGGACGCCGTCGGCGTGGACATGCAGGTGCTCCACTGCTCCGGCTACCTGCACCCGTACCACCGCCGGGTGCTCCAGGAGTACCCCAACCGATTCGCGGCGATCGCCAAGATAGACGAGCGGAAGCTGCCCGGCGACGAGGGACTGGAGCTCATACGAACGTACGTCGAGGACTGGGGGTTCAAGGGCTGGTACTACGACCCCTGGGCGCCCGAGATGCGGGCGGCCAACGGCTACTCCCCGAAGGACTGGGGACTGCCCGATCCGTTCTACCACTTCGACCACGAGCGGTACGATCCCCAGTGGGAGCTGGTCCAGTCGCTGGGCGTCCCCGCCTGCATAACGTGCTATCCGCAGAACTTCGATACCGTGGGTCCCGCGCTGCTGAACGTCTTCGAAAAATTCCCGGACCTCACCGTCGTGCTGATCCACGGCATCGACCCTCCCAGCTGTCTTCAGGACGACGGTACCGTCGCTATCCCCGAGAGCGCGGTGAGGCTGATACGCGAGCACGACGTCTACCTGGACCTTCTGACAGGCCTCGACGGCCTGCGCGGCAAGCCCAACCGCTACGGCCCCAACGACGAGGTGCTCAGGGCCTTCTACGACACCTTCGGCCCGACGAAGCTGATGTGGGGCTCGGAGTTCACCTACATAGAGCTGCCCACCGTCGACCAGTACCGCTACCAGTTCGACTACGTCAAAGAGCGGTGCGGCTACATGACCGACGAAGACCTCGCCCTGGTCCGCGGCGAGAACGCCCGGAGGGTGTACGGCCTCTAACCCGCCCCCCAAGTCGTCGTTCCCGCGCAGGCGGGAACCCATCTCCGCCTTCCACCCACACAACCCGTTCACCCCGAGTAGCGCCGCCGCTTCCGCGGCGCGTATCGAGGGGCGCGCGAGCTCTCACCAACCCCGAACAGCCACCCGGAATCCGCCGGTGAACCGCGGGAAGACCTTCGTCACCCACCGGACGCCAGTTTTGCCCTGATCGCGTCCCATCTCCCCGGCATGTCCTCGCGGTGCAAGTCCGGCTCGAAGCCGAGCGACAGGTAGAGACCGATCGCGGGCAGCCGCCAGTCGTCGGTGAAAAGCGAGACGGCCGGGTAGCCGCGCTCCACGTGGAACCGCGCCACCGCCGTGCACACGGCGCGCCCGAGTCCCAGGCGCCGTCGGTCCGGGCTGCTGATGACGTAGTCGAGCAGCGCGAGATCCACGCCGTCGCGGTATATCCGCGTGGCAAAGGTCGCCGCCACCATGGTGTCGCCCTCTACGATCACGCTGGAGCCCTCCCGCCGCTCCGGGTCCGTCAGGTACTCGTCGACCCGCGTGCGGTCCCACTCCTCGAAGCCGGCCGCCTGGAGCAGCGCGAGCCAGCCGTCCTCGTCGCCCGGCCGATAGGCCCTCTGCACGAACCCCTCCGGGATCGGGACGTCGGGCAGCTTCCGTAGCACCGCCGCGCCCGCGGTCATCCGAAGCTGCTTCGGAGGCAGCTCGGAGTCCGAGGCGGTCGGGGCCTGTTCAGTCATCGTGCTTCCCCCGCGTCGCTATGAGAGATTCTTGCATAAACTCCCCCTCCCTCGACGGGAGAGGGCCGGGTGAGGGTGATTTTCCCCCTCTCCCTCGACGGGAGAGGGCTGGGGTGAGGGTGAGTTTCCCCCTCTCCCTCAATGGGAGAGCGCCGGGTGAGGGTGGATTTTCCCCCTCTCCCTCGACGGGAGAGAGCTGGGGTGAGGGTG
The DNA here is from genome assembly GCA_965220785.1 of Dehalococcoidia bacterium. Classification (GTDB taxonomy): domain Bacteria; phylum Chloroflexota; class Dehalococcoidia; order Lucifugimonadales; family CAZENU01; genus CAZENU01. The sequence goes on along the minus strand of CBDCQW010000003.1, from coordinate 2,895,874 downwards.
AAGTCTCCGCGGGCCATCCGCGTCAGTGCGCTCGGTCATCGGAGCCACCGGGAACGAAGCCCGGCGGCGCCTCGCCTCCGGCGTCGTCCTGGGGCTCGTAGCCGAGAATATCCCGCGCGCTCTCTATCTCGGTGAACCGCAACGTGTTGTTGGAGATGCCGTACACGACCGCGTACCCCACGGACGACGGGGCGTCGATGCACTTCTGGACAAGCTGCGCGGCGTCGCGGTGGCTGAGCCACAGCGGCAGGCCCGACGTCCCGTGCGATCGCCAGTCGTCGTCCGCCGACACGCCGCCGATGCGTATGCAGATGCACGACAGCCCGTACCGGTCGTGGTAGAGGCTCGCGAGATTCTCGCCGAACGCCTTGCCCACACCGTACAGGCAGCACGGCCTCAGGTCCGTCGTCGACAGCATCGGCAGTGGCCGCCGCAGCCTCTCCAGCCGACCTTCCCAGATCGCGCGGTACGGGTCGACCTCCCAGTTGACGCCCACCGTGTGGTTCGAGCTCGCGAAGATGAAGCGCTCGACGCCGCTCCGCCGGCAGGCCTCCAGGACGTTGTAGGTGCCGACGATGTTGTTCGGCAGCACCGACTCCCACGGCGCGCCGCCGTTCGGGTCTCCGCCGAGATGCACCACCGCGTCCTGCCCCTCGAACGCCGGCAGGATCGCGTCCAGGTCGCTCAGATCGGCGACGCGCGACGGGACGCCCTCCGCCTCGACGAGGTCCAGACTCTCGAAGTGGTACAGGTCGCCCAGGTGCGCCCGAAGCGCGGAACCAATCGTGCCCGCGCCGCCAGTGATCAGAACTCGCTTAGCCTCCAAGACTGCCTCCACTAGCCACCAGCGTAAAGTGGATAGTGGTCAGTGGCCAGTGGTCAGCGCGCGAACCAGCGGCGCTATCCTGTTCCCCGAACTCTCCACTAGCCACTAGCCACTAACCCGAAACACCTTCAGCACCTCGTCGCCCAGGTGGTTGATGACCTTCACAGCGATGCGTCCTGACTCGGGCTTGTCGAACGGGCGCGACGTGTCGCTGTGCAGCGTCGCCCAGGCATCGGCGTCTATCTCGGCCTTGAGAGTCGTCTTCAGCGACTTGTACGGGTCGCTGGCGCCCAGGAAGTAGGCGTGGCGGACGAAGAACGCCTCTTCGTTGTAGTCGGTGTCGATGAACCAACAGGCGATGCCGTCCGGGCCGTCGCTGCGCACCTCGCCCGTGTTGGGATGAAACACGTCCACGCCGTGGACAGTGACTTGTGTCAAGTGGCCAGTGGTCAGTGAAAGGGGAAAGTCGGCGGGTGTCAGGTTCTGTACCGCAGCGAGCGCTTGAGACCGTTCAGCATCTTTCCGATTTCCGACGCCTGAGACAGCAGCGGCGCTACCTGATCCTCGCCGACCATACCCAGCCGCCGCGCCAGAATCAGAAAGGTCTCCGTCTCCGCTAGAAAGCCGCTGGCTATCCCCAGGAATTGCAGAAACTCCCCGGTCCCGTGCCGCTCCGACCCCTCCGCGATATTCGCCGGCACCGACATCGCCGCCCGGCGAAGCTGACTCGTGATACCGAACCTCTCCTCCGCCGGGAACCTGGCGGAGACGCGATAGACCTGCTCCGTCATCTCCATTGATCTCTTCCAAACTTCCAAGTCCCGATAGCTCCTTAACGCAGTCAAAATTCGCAACCATCCTCCCGTTCCTGGCCACCAGCCACTGGCCACTGGCCACTGAAATGTCCGGTTCGCCGAAGATGACGAACAGGTTGCCCGATCCCGTGTTCTTCAGGTCGTCGGCCATGTGCAGGTCGGCGTTCATCCGAGCCTTCAGCACGGGGACGCGCCCCAGGCTCTCGAACTCGGTCGTGTGCGCCTCGTAGTTGAAGGCGCAGGCGATCAGCACGTCGAACCCGCCGTCCGCGGCCTCCCGCGCCGCCCGCACCAGGTCCGGGCGCGACACCGTGCCGAATTCGGGTCCGACGAAGATCGCCGCCCGGCGCTGGATGCCGTCCTCCTCGCCGCCCTCCACGTAGCGCCCTTCGGCGCAGACGAGATCCCCCGGCCACAGCGTGATCGACGAGAACTCTATCCTGTCCTCCCGGTGCGCCTGCTGGACGCCGGAGGTCTTCAGGTTGTCGAGGATGACCTGCGCGAAGTCGTACCCGCTGCCGAAGCCGGCGGGCGTCTCGAGGATCATCTCCCCGTGCTCGTCGACTCCCAGCACACGGTGAGGCGAGATGCTCTCGGCCGTGAACGGCCCCGCGACGCGCACCTTGTTGCGGTCCTCGTATGGCTTGTCGTAGAGAAACTCGTACTCGGCGTTGGCCGCGATGGAGGCGTCGATCGCCTTCTGCCGCGCGATCCGCCGCTCCCACCACCGGGTGTGAAGGCTCTTTGCTTTGTCCGGCCAGACCTCCTCGGCGTCGCGGGGAATCTCCCACTCCTCCCACGATTCGCCGAGGGCGCGGTTCAGCTCCTCCCTGAAGGGCTCCAGCTCCTTCTGCGCGTCCTCCCAGATGACGTCTATCTCAGCGTTGTTGGCGATGTCCCTCAGGGTGATGTGGGGCACCCGATCGTAGACGAACCCCTGGCGAATATCGTCGTACGTGGGGGATTCCGAGGCGGCCCTGCCCTCGATCTCGGCCTGCTTGACCTGTCCGTCGCGGCTGTCTGAGAGCAGGTAGTACGGGTAGCGGGCGCCCATGATTCGAGCGCGGGCAAGCGCGAGCGCGACACGGGAAGTGTCGACCGTAATCCAGCGCCGACCCCACTGCTCGGCTACGTATGCAGTGGTGCCGGAGCCGCAGGTCGGGTCGAGAACGAGGTCGCCAGGATCGGTCGTCATGAGGACGCAGCGTTCCACTAGCTTCTGAGAGCTCTGAACTACATAAACTTTCTGCTCTGAGAATCCGGTCGCAAGTACGTCATCCCAGACGTTGGCAATTGGATACACTGAGAAGTCGTCCAAGAACCGCCTGTACATCAGAGAGTTGCCGATAGGTTTCAGTCTGTGAGCTTTCTCCAGACGTGTCATTCCCAGATAGTTCGTCTTCCAGCCTCCTCTGGCTACCCGGAACTGCTTGCCAGAGACCTCATACTCGAAACGTGTTGTTGCCCCACCTGACTGACTGGCTAGATCACCCGAGGCAAACACATGTCCGCTTGGGATGCGCCCTTTGCTTATCCGCGATTCACCCAAGCCTGGCAACAGCTCCCATACGTATTGGGTTGTGCCCGCCTGTCCGAGTTCTTTGCCTTTGTATAGCTGTCGGTACTTCAAGTGCTGCTTGTCACTGGCGTACCAAATCACATAGTCGGCAATCCCAGCGAGATATTGAGAGGTCTGGCTACTGGTCTTCAAGACCACAATGTCTGCGACATGGTTGTCCTGTCCAAAGACCTCATCCAATAACGCCCGTACGCGGTGGAGGTTCTCATCTCCGATCTGCACGAAAATAGAGCCAGAGTCGGTGAGCAAGTCGCGTGCCACCGTCAAACGGTCACGCAGGTAGGTCAGGTACGAGTGGATGCCGTCCCGCCACGTGTCTCGGAACGCCTTAACCTGCTCAGGCTCGCGCGTGATGTGCTCGCGTTTGCCGTCGCGCACGTCGCGGCTCGTCGTAGACCACTGGAAGTTGGAGTTGAACTTGATGCCGTAGGGCGGGTCGACGTAGATGCACTGCACCTTGCCCCGCAGCCCCTCGCGCTCGGCGAGCGACGCCATCACCTGCAGGCTGTCGCCCAGGATCATGCGATTCGACCAGTTGGCGTCGTGCTGGTAGAACTCGGTCTTCGCGCCCTCGGACGGCAGACCGTTGAAGTCGGCGAACAGGTCCGCGAACCCCTGCTGTCGCCCCTCATCCTCCGACTCCCGCCGCTTCGCGGTCTGCCGCACTAGGTCGTCGACCAGGACCTTCGGGTGGACCCGCTCCTGGATGTACAGCGGCGGGACGTTGACCTCCAGCTCCGCCGAGTCCTGCTCATCCTTGCCCCGCCACACGAGCTGCGGGTCCAGGTCGCGGTTGCGCCGCTCGTACGCCACGCGAACGGTGTTCTGCTCCTCCTCGCGCATCAGGGGCTGGTGCTCGGCGGAGGGCAGGTTCGGACGTTTGGCCTCCTCGTGGGTGAGGGTCTCGACTGACTTTCCGGCGGTGCGTCTTCTCTTGGCTCGAGGCATGTCTGTTATCCTCCGGTGCCGGGTTCGAAGGGATTGACCATGCCAATGCCCAGACCCTGGAAGTGTTGATCGTTGCGAGTAACCAGCGTCAGACCGTGGACCTTGGCCGTCGCGGCCAACAGCCCGTCGGCCACAGGGATCGGACGAATACCGTGCAACAGGCCCCACGCATCTGCGACAGTGGCGTCCACGGACAACAGCCGGCCCTCGTAGTTCTGGTGTACTGACCTCAGCCAGCTCTCAAGGACTTGTGCCTGCTCGGGATCGCGGTCCCTTAGCAGCTCGATCCCCTTTCGAATTTCGCCCAGTGTCAGGACGCTCAGGAACAGATCATCACCTGGAATGCCCGTGTACCAGGCCGACACGTTCTCGTCGCATCGTTCCCGCTTGCGTAATTCCGAGATGACGTTGGTGTCGAGCAAATACACTAAACGGACTCGCGGGGCTCGTCATACAGGAACGAAACATCGCGTCCATGGTCCCGAGGCCGCGCCAGTTCGAGATCGTCGAACGATGGCCCGGTCACCAGCATTTCCTTGAAGCTGAGTCCCTGATATCTCTCGGAATCGGGGTCGCCCTGTTGCTGCAGTGCGTCTTCGATGAGTGACTGGAATCCGGCCTCCATGTCGAAAACGTCCCTGAACTCTGCGAAGCCCCACCGTCCGTACTGCCCAAGGCTGTTCACCCCGGGAACCCAGTAGGTCTCCATCGCGCGCTTCTTGTCCACGGCGTCGATTCCCCGGTAGCCTTTTATCTCCACGATCAGGCGCAGCGGGTCGTTCGCGCCGCGGCCGTCGTCGACGAGGACTATGAAGTCGGGCACGTAGGTGCGCGTGGCGGAACCGGAGCGGTACGGCGCCTCCAGCCCCAGGTTGTGGTTCTTGACGTACGCCAACGCCCTCGGATGAGCCTCTGCCACGCGGCAGAACTCCGCCTCCCAGTCGCTGTCCAGGACGACCGTGTTGACGTGGCACTTGCGCGAGTCCGTCTGCCAGAGGCTGTCCTTGGACGTGTTGAAGTTCACGTGCGCGGTAGACCCGGTCGGATTGAAGGGGTCGAGCATCGCCCTCACCGGATCCCCGTTCGCGCTGCTCCTGGTGATGGCGGCCGTGATGATCTCGCACGCCCTGTCCGCCAGGTCACGGTACACGAGTTGGGCCGGATACGTGCCGCCCCTGCAGACCAGGTAGTCGTCCAGCCAATCGGTGACGATCCTCTTCAGCCTGCCGAACAGGTGCAGTTTCGGCGCTTCGTTCGGGTCGCGCCAGCGTGTCTCTACAAGGTGCTTCGCTAAGTGAAACGCCACCGTCGCGGTCCGCTCGTGGCGAAGGCGCTCCACGTTCAGGTCCACTCCCTCGCCGATGATGCCCTCGTTCCTCGTGACCGTGGGGCCGACCAGGTCCGGTGTCAGCTCCAGGTAGGAGTCTTCGGTGAATTCGGCGGCGAGCTCCTCCCTGGGTCGGTCGATGCGATAGCCTGATACCCTGGGGAACTGGATTTCGAGGTGGTCACGGTCGGGCCGGACTGCCTTGACCTGCGTCGTCTCGCGGCGCTTCGTGGGGGGCCCGACGACCGGACTCGCCGCAAAGTCGAACGGCACGCCGAGCACGTCAGCGTACTCTACTTCGAACAGGCCATCTTCGTTCAGGTCGTAGGACTGCCGCCGCAACGCGCGGCCGACCACCTGCTCGCACAGGAGTTGCGTCCCGAAGGCCCGAACACCCAGGATGTGTGTCACGGTGTTGGCGTCCCAACCCTCGGTCAGCATGGACACCGACACCACGCAGCGAATGGAGCTTCCGAGACGGCCTTCCTTGCCGACCGTGTTCATCACCTCCCTCAGGAGGTCCTGGTCGGTCATCTTCTCCGCCTCGCGAGCATCCCCCGTGCGCTCCACCCTCTCCCTGCGGAAGCGCTCGATTTCGTCGGCGGCCATCTTGCGGAAGCCCCTGTCCAGCGCCTCGCCGGAGTCGAGCTGCTCGCTGTCTATCAGAACCGTGCGGGGTATCGGGAACGGGTTGCCGTGTTCGTCGAAGTTTCGGAACAGGGCCAGGCGTCCCGGTACCAGGGCGCTGGACCCGTCTCCGTTTTCGCGGTGGAAGCCGGATATGTAGTCGTAGACGAGCTTCGAGGTGGAGGTGTTGTTGCACACTACAATGAAGCACGGTGGGACCTCGGGCCTATCCCACGCATCGTAGGTCTTTTTGTAGTGGCCATAGAGTGCGTCCACGGCGGTCAGTAGCTGATTGGGCAGCTCGAGTGGATCGAGGTTGCCCGCCTTGCCCCGCCCGCGCTTTGGCATGTCGCTGCGGATGTTCTCCCACAGGGCGCGGTACTTCGGCATCTCGCCGCCCGGTATGTTGTCCGCTACCGGAACGCGCGGCAGTTTGACGATCCCGCACTCGATCGCGTCCATGAGCGAGAAGTCGCTCACCGTCCAGGGGAACAGCGTGCCCTCGGCGTAGCCGGAGCCCCGCAGGAAGAAGGGAGTCGCCGACAGGTCGACGACCTGCCTGACGCCGATCTTGCGCTTGACGATTTCGAGCCCCGATATCCACACGCGGGCCGCCTCGTTGTTCTTGGCGGCCTCCTTCTTGTCGTCGCCTCTCAGGGCGCCCTCGTCGTCCTGGCCCTGCTTGTGGCGGTAGCAGTGGTGTCCCTCGTCGTTCAGTACCCAGATATTCTTCATCCCCATGAGATCAGGCATGACGCGCTGGAGCATATGGCCCTCGGTCTCCAGCGTCTTCAGCTCGTCCCCTCGGCCTTGGAGCAGTGAACGCCCGCCCTTCGAAACCTCCATGCGGTCGCGCAGCATGAACGCGTGGTAGTTCGTGATGACGATCTTGGCCCGCTCGAGGTCCCCGAGCATGTCCCTGGGTACCAGCTCTCTGCTGGCGTAGTAGCTGTCGGGGTCGTTGGGCTGAAGCACGCGCAGCCGGTCTTTGATCGTTATGCCAGGAGCCGTCACGAGGAAACCCCGCGTGAACCGCCTGCTGTTGGGATGGCGGACCGCGTTGATCGTCTGCCACGCGATTATCATGGCCATGACGGTCGTCTTGCCGGCCCCGGTGGCCAGCTTCAGGGCCAGACGCGAAAGCTCCGGGTTGGCGTTGTTGTTGGCATTCGCAATCCGGTCGAGAAGGCCCCTTCCGACACGCCCGGAATTCGGCGCGACCTCGGTCAGCCAGATGATGGTCTCGACCGCCTCCAGCTGGCAGAAGAAGGGACGTATGTCGCTGAAGTCGTGGTGCCGCCAGTGCTGGAGCAGCCGAGCCGTTTCCGGCGTTACGCGCCAGTCGTCGCGATTGGGCAGACTTCGCCACTGCTCGACGTGGCCGCGAAGCTCATTCAGCATGTCCGCGACTTCGTACTGCTGCTCCTGGGTGGACAGCCCTTTGCCCTCGTCGAGGACGAGCTGCTGCTGCTCCTTGGGTACCCGCCGCTTCCTGGGCTTCGGAATGGGAGTGATGAAGTCCACGCGGCGGCGGGTCTCTATGACCCGCTGCGTCGGCTGGCCCTGTTCGTCCAGCTCCCAGTGCTTTGCCGGGGGCTCGTAAGGAGAGTTGAGAATGGGTTGTTCGAAGAATCGATTCTCCATGATCGGCCGCGCCTCTGCCTCTGATGGTGGCATATTCTAACCCGTCTGCCCCGGCATGGGGATCATGGAGAGTACCCGCGAGGGATCAAGACATCGGGACGGGCGATTCCCGGCCGCAATCAGGTTCCGAATCGCTGGACGTGGCAGCACGCATGTGCTATCTTTCCCGTCGTGACGAGGACCACCGCGAAGACCGCCCCCACGTTCGTTCAGGCGTCCATGCCTCAAATTCGACGCTATGCCGGTGTCCCATTCGTCCCGCCGTGTCCCACCTCAGATAGGGCGAGTGGGACACGAGGTGTCTCATTTTCCGGCCAGGCGTCCCATCGGCCAGATACGAACGGTGCAGAATGGTACAGAATGAGACAGATTTTCCAGTGACCTCCGATCATCGCCCCGCCAGCGCCCGACGCGCGGTCGTAGACCGGGACGCCGAGGCGCACGCCCGCGACGGCACGGCGCTGCGCGCCGACGTCTACCGGCCAGATGCCCCGGGCCGGTTTCCCGTCATCGTGGAGCGGACTCCGTACAACAAGTCCGGCTTCGTCGACCGCGGCCGGAAGCTGGCCGAACGCGGCTACGTCTTCGTCATCCAGGACGTGCGCGGCCGATACGCCTCCGACGGCGAGTTCCAGCCCGGCTTCTACAGCGCTGACCACGTGGACGCCGAGGACGGCTACGACGCCGTCGAGTGGGCCGCCGCGTTGCCGTGGTCGAACGGCCGAGTCGGCACAGTCGGGAGCTCCTACGACGGCTGGACCCAGTTGGAGCTGGCCCACACCCGACCTCCGCACCTGGAGGCGATGATCCCACAGGCCATCGCGGCCAACCTGCTCGACCGCGAGATGAGCGCCGTGCTCCGCCTCGGCAGAGTGCTGTGGTGGAGCGTCGTCACCCTGTCGCCCGACCAGAGGCGCCGCAAGGACGCGCGGTGGGGCCCTCGCACCATCGACCGATCGGAAAAGCTCTGGACGGAGCGCGACCGCGTCAAGTGGCTGTGGCACCTGCCGCTCATGGACATCCCCGACGACGCCATGTTCGGCATCGGCCCCCACTGGAGAAAGTGGCTGAACGACCACGCGGCCGACCACTTCGGGTTCGAGGCGAAGCACTCCCGGATCGAGGTCCCCGCCCTCGTCACGACCGGCTGGTACGACCAGCAGGTCGGCGCGATCAAGAACTTCACCGGCCTCGCCGAGAACGCCGCGACCAGGACGGCCCGCGAGCACACCAGGCTGATCGTCGGGCCGTGGACTCACGCCGGCGACCAGTGGGACCGCAAGGTCGGCGAGGTCGACTTCGGCCCCGACGCCGAGCGCGACTACTACGAGGTCGCAGACCGCTGGTTCCGCGCGTGGCTCAAGGACGACGAGTCCGCCCTTGAGGGCTGGCCCCGCGTCGAGCTGTTCGTCATGGGCGCCAACAGGTGGAGGGCCGAGGACGACTGGCCCCTGGCCCGCGCCCGCTACACGAGCTTCTACCTCTACGGCAACGGCGCGGCCAACACCCCGGCCGGCGACGGCGCGCTGTCCCGCGAGGCGCCCGGGGACGAGCCGCCGGACACGTACGTCTACGACCCGCGCGACCCGGTCATGACGCTCTACACGCCGCCCGGACAGAACGAGCCCCAGGACCAGCGACGACTCGACGGACGCGACGACGTGCTCGTCTACGTCACGCCGCCGCTGGAGAGAGAGACCGAGGTGACCGGGCCGGTCTCGCTGCGCCTCTGGGCCGCCAGCTCGGCGCCGGACACCGACTTCACCGCCAAGCTGATCGACGTCTGGCCCAACGGGTTCGCCCAGGAGCTCTGCTACGGCATCGTGCGCGCCCGGTACAGGGACTCCTTCGACGCGCCGTCTCCGATCGAGCCAGTCCGGCCCTACGAGTACACCGTGACGCTCAACCCCACGAGCAACCTGTTCAAGCCGGGCCATCGCATCCGGGTCGACGTCTCCAGCAGCGACTTCCCGAACTTCGACCGCAACCACAACACCGGCGGCGACGACTACGCCAACGCCGACCTCGCCCCGGCAACCCAGACCGTCTTCCACGACAGCGCCCGGCCGTCCAGGATCATCCTGCCCGTCATCCCGCACTAGCGATTCGAAGTTGATGAACCCAGTCCGCCGAGCCAGCGCCGATACGTGAGGTAGCGTCCCGTTCACCCCGGGTAGCGCCGGTGCTTTGACCGGCGCGTATCGAGGGGCGCACGCAGGGGCTCAGCACGTGAATGGTTACATCGCATCACGCGCCTTTTGCCGCAGTGCCGGTTTCGACTACAATGATCGCACGGCCGGACCGGCCCAGAACGCGGACGAGGTAGTGCCCTTGGCAGAGCAGATGATCGTCTACACCCACCCCGATTGCACGTACTCCGAGGCGCTCAAGGACGAGCTCCGCGAGGCCGGCACGGTCTACGAGGAGATCAACCTCGCGCTCAAACCCGACCAGTGGCCCAAGGTGGAGGAGCTGACCGGCGGCGAGCGCATCACCCCCGTGACGGTGCAGGACGGCGAGGTCTCCGTCGGCTTCCATGGAGTCGGCTGAAGCTTCTAGGAACCTCCGGGGCCGTGCGCCCCGGCAGCCCGGACGCCTGCGAGACGTGAAGAGCGCTGGCCTGCGTTTGGCCCCCGCGACGAGTGCAGGCCGTGCGCGCAAACCGCCCCATTTCTGCGTAGCGGATCCTGCGTTTGGGGAATCGACGGTGTGTCTATGGAAGATAACGACATGAAGAACATCACCCTGAGTGCCGATGCGAGCCTGATTGAAGCGGCCAGCCGGCGCGCCAGTGCGGAGCAGACTACCCTCAACGCTCGATTCCGGCAGTGGCTGGAGGACTACGTCGGCCAGGAGCGACGAGCAGCCAGGGCCTCCACGGTCATGCGCGAGCTGCAGGGTAAGCTGCGCGTTGGACGCAAGTTGACGCGGGAAGAGATGAACGAGCGTTGACCTGGGGCTCGCCGCCTCGCGGTCAGTCCCGCGGGCGGGGGTTATTCGCCACATTCTGCGGGCGGCCTTCCAGGAAGGCGATCGCGTTCGACACCGCGCCCTCGTTCAGCAGCTCCATGCCCTCGGGCGTCTGGTCGGCGAGGTGCGGCGTCAGGACGATCTGTTCGCAGGCCAGCACGGGGTCGTCCGGCGGCAGCGGCTCCTGATCGAAGACGTCGAGCGCGGCGCCCGCGAGGTGGCCGGAGTCCAGCGCCTGTATCAGCGCGGCCGTGTCGATCAGCTCTCCTCTGCCCCCGTTGATGAAGAGGGCGCCAGGCTTCATCAGCGCGAACTCCCGCTGCCCGACCATCCTTCGGCTGTCGTCGCTCAGCCTCACCTGGATGCTCACGACGTCGGAGCGGGCCAGCAGGTCGTCCAGCTCGACGAAGCGGACGCCGAGCGCCTCCTCCCGTTCGGGCGTCGGGTTGAACGTCCAGGCGATCACGTCCATGCCGAGCGCGTTCGCCAGCCGGGCGACCTCTCGGCCGACGTTCCCGGCGCCGATCAGCCCCAGCGTCTTGCCCTGCAGGAAGATGTTCTCCATGCGCGTCCATCGTCCAGCCTTCAGCTCTGACGTCTGGAACGCCATCCGCTTGGCGGCGGCGAACATCAGCGCCACGATGTGCTCGCCGACGATGGGCGCGATGCGCCCGGGCTGGTTGCTCACCACGATGCCCAGCTCGGACGCGGCCTCCAGGTCGATCATGTCCGTCCCGATCGAGCACGTGGAGATCATCCGCAGATCGGGCAGCGACTCCAGGGCGGGCCGGAACCACTTGACCGCGCCCCTGGTGTTGATGATGACCTCGGCGCCCTCGACTCGGTGTAGCTGCTCCTCCATCGAGCCCGGCCGGTCCGTGTACAACGACAGGTCCCCGTACGGCTCCAGCCGCGCCAGGTGCGGCGAGCCCTCGATCTGGATCGGCTCGTCGCCCGGAACGACAAACTTCATTCGCCCCTCTTCCGCCATGTCGCTCACCTCCCAACAAAGTGGCTACGGGCCCGCGGTCGGTATGGACGCCCGTCCGGATACGGGCCGACGCCCCACGTCGCCGGAGTCTAACAGGCTCCCGAAGAACTGTCGTCCTGAGCAGCGCGAAGCCTGCCCTGAGCCTGTCGAATGGGGACCTGGGGAGGGGTCGCCTCGACCTGGGCGATGCGTCGACCTCGCCACTGCCCCAAGCCCCTCACGCCGTTCGGCGCGACACTCGGCGGGCAACCGCACTGGTCGGCCTCGCAGTCCGTCACAACAACCTGGGACTCCGGACGAGACTCTCGTCGAAGACCTTCGCCGCGAGCCTGGAGTTGACTATCGCCTGGTCCCGGTTGTTGGTGTTCATGATGACGTGCACCTCGTCCGCGTCCGACCGCATCGTCTCGATCCTCGGCGCCCACTCCTCCATCTCCGCCTCGGTGTAATAGTAGTCGAACCGCTCCGCCGACTTCTTCAGCCCCTTCTTCTCCCACGTGTCGCGGTTGCGCCCGTGGAAGCGGACGATCCCGAACGGCCCGGTGACGTCGGCCACAGGCGGCACGGACGAGTCGAACCCCTGCGGCTCGTCGACCGACACGAAGCTTATCTCGGCCCGGCGCAGGTAGCTGAGCGTCTCCTCCAGCCCGTCGTCCAGCAGCCAGAACCGGTTGCGGAGCTCGACGGCGACGGGATAGCCGGCCATCCGCTCGCGGCACTCGTCGACGTGGGCGTAGCTGCTGCGCCGCGGCATGAACCATGACGGGAACTGGAAGAGCACGACGCCGAGCTTGCCGGCGTCGCGAATCGTGTCCACGACACCGCGGAACATCTCCCACAGCTCGTCCTTCTGCCGGTCCGGCACGTCCCCGTAGTACAGGCTCCGCTTCGAGGCGAGCTCGGCAGGCAGCTCGCCTCTGACGTCCGGAGGCAGGAACTTTGGCGGCGTCGGGTGGGCCGTGAACAGCCTGAACGCCTTCACGTTGAACGTGAAGCCGTCCGGCGTTGCGCTCACCCAGGCGGCCGGCGTGCGTGGCGCGGGAATCGCGTAGTACGACGTGTCGGCCTCCACCAGGGGAAACTCGGCCGAGTAGAAGATCAGCCGCTCCGTCGGCTTCATCCCGCGCGGATAGTAGTCGTTCAGATCGCCCCACGCCGCGACCCCGATCTTGACACTGCCGCTCATTCGTACTCCACCCGTAGGTACGACCTGGCCCGCCGCTTACTGAAACGCGTTCTCGCCGGTGATGTGGCGTCCGAGCACGAGCGTGTGGACGTCGTAGGTGCCCTCGTAGGTGTCTACCGTCTCCAGGTTCAGCATGTGGCGGACCGTGTGGTGGTCCAGCGTGATGCCGGCGGCGCCGAGTATGTCCCTGGCGGCGCGGGCGCCCTCCAGCGCGGTCCGGACGTTCTCCCGCTTCGCCAGCGAGACCTGCGTGTGGTCGGCCGCGCCCTCGTCCTTCAGCTTGCCCAGTCGCCACGCGCGCAGCAGCCCGCTGGTGTGGTCAGCCAGCATCTGCGCCAGCTTCGCCTGCACGAGCTGGCGCGAGGCGATGGGCTTGCCGAATGTGCGGCGGCTCCGGGCGAATTCCACCGCCTCCGTGTAGACCGCCTCCAGCGCGCCGAGCGCGCCCCAGGCGATGCCGTAACGCGCCTGCGTCAGGCACGACAGCGGCGCGGTCAGACCCCTCGCGCCCGGGAGCATCCCGTCGGCGGATACGCGGACGCCGTCCAGCAAAAGCTCGCTGGTGACCGAGGCCCTCAGGCTCATCTTGCGCTCGACCGGGTTCGCCGTGAAGCCGGCCGTGTCGGTCGGCACGAGGAAGCCCCGCACGTCGCCCTCGTCGTCTTTGGCCCAGACGAGCGCCACGTCGGCGATTCCGCCGTTGCTGATCCACATCTTGGTCCCGTTCAGGACGTACGAATCGCCGTCCCTGCGGGCGCGGGTCGCCATGGCCGCGACGTCGGAGCCGCCCTCCGCCTCGGTCAGGCCGAAGCAGCCCACCGTCTCGCCGCTCGCGAGTCCGGGAAGGTACCGTGCGCGCTGTTCGTCGCTGCCGTACCGGTGGATGGGATACATGACCAGGGAGCTCTGGACGCTGACGAAGCTGCGCAGCCCGGAGTCGACCCGCTCCAGCTCGTACATGACCAGCCCGTAGGCGACGTTGCTTATCGGGTCTCCGTCGTGAACGCCGGGCAGCGTCGACCCGAACAGCCCCATCTCGGCGAGCCGCGGCACGAGGTGGGCCGGGAACGAGCCCTCCTCCCACCAGCGTCCTATGTGTGGGAGCGCCTCGGCGTCGAGGAATCGCCGCATCGACGCCCGTATCTGGCGCTCCTCGGGGGTAAGCAGGTCGCCTACGGCGTAGAAGTCCAGCATCACGTCAGGCTCGTGTAGCGCAAGGGCGGCCGCCGCTACCCGTGCGCGGCGATGATCGCGTACTGCCTAGGGCCAAGCGGCCGCGGCTCTCCCGCCTTCAGTCCCGCCTCACCGAAGATGCACGCGGCCTCCTCCGGGGGGATGCGGTTGCGCGCGTCGTCGGGCGTCCACTCCACGACCAGGGCGTGTCCACCGGGCTTGAGCAGCCGGGCCACGTCCCGCGCCATCGCGACCCTGTCGTCCCTCTCGTCGGGGTAGTGCAGCACCTGGGCCAGGATCAGGAAGTCGGCCGTGCCCGACGGCAGCGGCGCGACGCCCTCGTTGAGGAGCGCGGTGACGTTTCGGCTGCCCAGTTCGGCCGCCCTGTCCGCGATGAGCGCCGTCATCCTGGGCTCGATGTCCACGGCGTATACCTTGCCCTCGGCGCCGACGATATCAGCGGCCGGGAACGTGAACAGGCCGGGCCCGCAGCCGTAGTCGACTACCGTCTGGCCTGCCGTGACGCCCGCGTCCCGCAGGCACCGCTCGGGCGTGGTGTCGCCCAGCCGGTCCTCCACGTCGAGCAGCGACGCGATCCACTCCTTGTCGTAACGCGCGCACATCTCCGACTGCCCCTCCCGCGATTGGCCCCGGCGTTGTCGCTCCGGCGGCCGGGAACGTGCGCTATGGTATCATTCGGGCCCCGCCGAGGCGCGGCCTCCCTGCACGACCGTCATTCCCGCGACGGCGGGAATCCACGGCGGGGGGGATGGGTCCCCGTCTCCACGGGGACGACGGGTGGCGGCGCACCACCTCCACGCAAGGGGAGTTACCAGGGCCTTCGGAGGCGCGATGAAGATCACCAACGTCGAGACGTTCATAGTCGACGCCGGCTACAGGCCCTGGACCTTCGTCAAGGTCGAGACCGACGAGGGGGTCACCGGCTACGGCGAGTGCAGCGACGGCCGGTCGCCCACCGGCGTCGCGGGCACCATCGAGGACCTGGCGCCGGTGCTGATCGGGCAGGACCCCAGGGCCTTCGAGATGCGGTTCTGGGACATGCTCCGCCGCGTGCGGCAGTCTCCTGGGGGCATAGCCGCCAAGGCCATCGCGGGCATCGAGTGCGCCCTCATCGACGTCAAGGCCAAGGCGCTCGGCATATCCGTCGTCGAGCTGTTCGGCGGGCCGACGCGGGACAAGACCCGCCTCTACTGGTCGCATTGCGGCACGACGAGGGCGCTGTGGCCCGACCTCCTCGGCACGCCGCCGCTGCGGACTATGGACGACGTCGCCGACCTGGGGCGCGAGGTCGTCAGCCGCGGCTACACGGCCCTGAAGACCAACATCGTGCAGCCCGGTGAGCCCGCCGACGTCTTCTTCGGCGGCTTCGGCGGCGGAGTCGGCACGACCGACCAGTACGTGACGACGCCCCTGCTTCGACACATCGAGACGCTGATCGGAACCTTCCGCGACGCCGTCGGCCCGGACGTCGACATCAACCTCGATCTCAACTTCAACTTCAAGCCCGAGAGCGCGATGCGCATCGCCAAGGTGCTGGAGCAGTTCGACCTGCTCTGGCTCGAGATCGACATGTACGACCCGGACGCGCTCCTCCAGATCAAGCAGTCGACCGACACGAGGATATGCACCGGCGAGAACCTCTACTACATGCGCGACTACCTCCCGTACTTCCAGAGGCACGCGGCCGACGTGTTCATGATCGACGTGCCCTGGAACGGCTTCAGCCCGTCGAAGAAGATAGGCGACCTGGCAGAGGTGTACCAGCTCAACGTCGCCCCCCACAACTACTACAGCCACCTCGCCGACTTCATGAGCGCGAGCCTGTGCGCCGTGCTGCCCAACGTCCGCATCATGGAGATAGACGTCGACGACGTGCCCTGGAAGCGCGACCTCGTCACCGTGCAGCCGGAGATCGTCGACGGCCATATCATGACCCCTGCCGGCCCCGGCTGGGGCACCGACCTCAACGAAGACGTCGCCCGCGAGCACCCCTGGCGCCCCGGCAACTACTGGGAAGGCTCCCAGGCACAGCCGCGCTAGAACCGCCTGGGAGACTCGTCACATCCAAGCCGCAGACAGAGGCAACCACCGAGTCGGACTCGGTTTCCGTCGCGATTGACCTGCCGGTGAGCGGTCTCATAGACTGACTCATACCGCCTCACATCGAGTCACAGGGGGTGACGCTGCAAGAACGAACAGGGAATAGCGGACACGATAGGCTCTTCGTTGGACCATCTGATGGGGACTTGGACTACGGCTGAAGCGGATGAGATGGACGCCGCCCTGGCGGATTTCGAGACCATAGACGAGTCGGCTGGGTGTGGCTTTTTCAACTCCAACGCCTACTCGCCGCTAACGTTGCATATGGCACAGCGGGCCCCCGATCGGCCGATCGGCGATAGAAAGGCGGAACAACGTGAGGGGATGAGTGAGGGATTCACGTCATGCACATAGGCGAAATGATCTCTGAGATCAGGACGAACAACTTGGTGCTGCCAGAGTTCCAGCGTGAATACGTCTGGTCCAGAGAACAGGCCAAGCAGTTGTTGGTGTCCTTGACCCACAAGTACCCGGTCGGCGGCCTCCTGTTCTGGAAGACTGAGGACCCGCCAGAGTTGAAGAATGTGAAGGAACTGCCGTCCAATTGGGGTACCGTGCAGGTGATACTCGATGGTCAGCAGCGTTTGACCACTCTGTACCTGTTTGTGACTGGGCAGATTCCACCCTACTACACTGCAGAGGACATAACGACCGACGTTCGAGACCTCTACTTCAACGTGGCCGACGGTGAGTTCCAGTATTTCCAGCCAGTACGGATGCGAGACAACCCCCGTTGGGTCAGGGTGGTCGACTGCTTTGTAGGCAACTCGGTCAACGTTTTCGGCATCGCTAAGAAGGTCGCTGGTGAAGATGAGGGCGCCTTCCAGATAGCCGAGACCTACACGTCCAACCTGAATAAGTTGACCGGTATACGATATGTGGACATACCCACGCAGGTCGTACCCGCCGAAGCCTCGATCAATGAGGCGATCGATGTGTTCGATAGGGTCAACAGCCTCGGCACCAAGCTGACTGACGCCGAATTGGCGCTAACGCACGTGACTGGTAGCTGGGCCCACGCCAGAAGGACCCTGAAGGACAAGATGGATGGACTCAAGACGAAGGGATTTGGCTTCGACCTTACATTCATGACCCGATCCCTTGTTTGTTCGGTGACAGGTCACGCCCTCTTCCACCATATTCACGCTGTCCAACGCCCGGAGCTGGAGGAGGGTTGGGCGAAGCTCTCAAAGACGCTCGACTATGCTACGGCAATCCTTCCTGGCAGCGCTCACATCCACTCGACCGGCAACATGAGCTCTACGAATCCACTGATCCCGATTGTCCGATTCCTCATTCTCAACGGCGGCAAATTCCCTTCGCAGACGTCCCTTCGCAGCGCCATTCATTGGCTGTATCTTGCCCAGATACACCAACGCTACGCGGGGCAGACGGATAGCCGGTTGGAGCACGACGTCACCATCGTTAACAGGAAGGAGTCACCGTGGCAGCCTCTGTTGGACCAGATCGTTGTTCAGCGCGGGCGCGTTGAAGTGCTTCCCGACGATTTCGAAGGCCGTGGTGTTGGTCATCCGCTGTACCGTATGACCCTCATTCTGGCCAAGGCTCATGGTGCTGTGGACTGGTTCAACGGCATCTCTTTGGACACACCTGCTAACGGCAGCTTCGGAATTCATAGTCACCACATCTTTCCCGCAAGCGTCCTCTATAATGGCGAATTCAGTTCGGAAAGCTACCTGCACCGCCAGCTTGTCAACGCCATCGCCAACAGGGCCTTCCTGACAGGACCCACGAATTTGAGCATTGGCGCCCGACTGCCGGAAGACTACTTGCCGAAGGTTGAAGACCGCTTTCCCGGCGCACTGGCTGGCCAATTCGTACCGATGGACACACAGTTATGGAGGCTCGACCGGTACCGTGACTTCCTGAGAGCACGGCGGGAGCTGATCGCCAAGAGTCTCAACAGCTTCCTCGATAGTCTGGTCAGCGAGGAAGCGGATGTGGGCACGCGACCCCTCAATGAACTGATCGACATGGGCGAAGGCTTGACCCTGGAATTCAAGAGCAGCCTGCAGTGGGATGTTCGCAATAGCCAGCAGAACAAGCGGCTCCGGGAGGCCAGTCTCAAGACTATCGCCGCATTCATGAACTCGGAGGGTGGCACCCTACTGGTTGGCGTCGAGGATAGTGGTGCCGTCTTTGGTTTGGACAAAGATCTGAACTTGCTTGAAGGCTCTACGGACAGATTCCTTCAACTCATCAATTCGCTCGTGGCCGATAGGATCGGTGTTGAGTTCGCACAGAATGTCGCGGCCAGATTGGACTCCGTAGACGGGAAATCCGTCTGTGTTGTTGACGTATCGAAGGCGCCCGAGGCTGCGTACGTCTCGGGCTCAGGAGGAAGCGAGTTCTACGTGAGGGTCGGCAATGCCACGCGCCCTCTAGATCCTCAAGAGACCCATGCATACCTCGAACAACGCGACCTCTAGGGTGGGAAGGCTCCCCACGCGCGATCGCGATAGAGCCGTCGTAGGCGCCTCGACTGTTCCGGTCTAATGTTGCGGAGGATGGCATGGATGCGGACTACTTCCGGCTTCTCCTGAACTACAATCGCTGGGCGAACCGCCTGGTCATCGACCGCGCCGCCGACGTGCGGGAGTCAGACTATTTCGCCACCGTGTCCGGTCTCAGCTTCGGTAGTCTTCACGCGACCCTGGTTCACATCCTGGTCGCGGAGGTCGTCTGGCTCGCCCGGTGGGAGGGCGGGTTGCCGCCGGAGAGGCTGAAAGACGCCAGAAAGGCGGATCGGTTGGCGGCAACCGAGATCACGACGTTCGAATCGCTGACCGAGCTGTGGCGTGCCGAGGAAGCCAGGCAACGGCGGTTCTCCTCGGCTCTGACGGGCCAGGCGGTCTCAGAGACGATAGCCTACAAGAACCAGTACGATGAGCCGAATGAGCAGCCACTGGGCCAGTTGATCGCGCACCTCGTGAACCACGGGACGCAGTTCCGAGCGGAGGCTGCGGTTCGTCTGACCCAACTGGGGCTCTCGCCCGGCGACCTCGACCTGATCATTTTCCTGAGACAGGGAGCTCGGTGAGCGGGGCTCCCGGTTGGCGAGGCTCGCAGGACTCCCGAAGACGATCCTGGCCGGCGAATGAGGTGTGACGCGCTTGGGTACCGCGCCTGACTTCGACCCGCTGACATCCGTCCACTACCAGGAGGCCGACCCCGGCGTCGTCTGGGTCAAGGACGCCGCGCCCGCGATCGACGTCAACCCCGCAGTGCCGACGAGCGGCGCGCTCACCCCGAACGTCATCCGGCTCCCCGGCGGCGGCTACAGGCTCTACTACCTGGGCTTCGCGCCGGGAGTCACGAGGGACGACCACGCCGGACACGTCCTGAGCGCGTCGTCGTCCGATACGGAGGTCTGGACGCCCGACCCCGGCGTACGCGTGGACGTCCACCCGCCCCACGCGACGCTCCGCACTCTCTGCCCGGACGTCGTGCCGATGCCCGACGGCGGCTACCGCATGTACTTCGAGGCACGTGTCCCGGCTCCCACGATCGGTGAGCACGACTTCCGCACCGCGATACTCAGCGCGATCTCGCCGGACGGCCTGGAGTGGACGCCGGAGGAGGGCGTCCGGCTGTCCGGCCCCGAATGGACGTACGGCACCCCGCGCTGCCTCTACTTCCCGACGGAACGAGGGCTCCTCTACCGACTCTACTTCCACCGCTACCCATACCCGCTCAGCCCCGAGCCCTACCGGCGGACGATCATCGGCAGCGCCGTCTCGTTCGACGGCCTGAACTTCGAACTCGAGGACGGCGAGCGCATCCCGCAGGAGACGCCGCGCGAGTCGTTGGCCTGCTACGCGCCCGAAGTCATCCGGCTCGGCGACGGCGCCTTCAGGATGTACTACGCCGCCTGGTCCGAGGGCGTCGACGGCGGCATCTTCACCGCCCTCTCCGACGACGGGCTCGATTGGACGAAGTCGCCCGAGCCGCTGCTCGACTTGGACACGCCCCTGGACGCCGCGATGGTCTCCGAGCCGTGCGCGATCGAGCTGCCGGACGGCCGCTCCCGCATGTTCTACGAAGCCAAGGACACCCACCGCAACGCCCGCATACTGACCGCCACCACGCCTTGAGGCCCGACGAGAAACACGACTGTTCAAGACTTGAGTGGCCCACACAACCCGTTCACCCCGAGTAGCGCCGCTGCTCTGAGCGGCGCGTATCGAGGGGCACGCGCAACTGGTCGCCAATGCTGGTCTCGGCCCCACCCAAGACCGGGCTGTGCATAACTGTTCAGAGTTTCTCTGAGAATAACCCTTTGGCCGACCTGTAGGGCCGGATTTGCGACCCGCCTTCCGGTGCGGCTTCATTTTCATCGTTGGTGAAAGTCCCCCGCCGAGTCCATCTCCTCGAGTCTGAACAGTTGCGGCTGTGCATACCCCTTGGCTATCTCACAAATATGTGCTGAAATGGAGATCATGCGCTACGCCTATCCGTGCAATATCGTCCGGGACGAAGAGGAAGAACGAACGACCGGAAGAGAGGCCTGCACCGTGACCTTCCCGGACGTATACGGGGCCAACACAGGCGGATGGTCATGGGAAGAGGCGCTGGAGATGGCGAAGGACTGTCTGGCAGTCGCTTTGGGCATGTACGTCAAGGCCCGCGAAGACATACCCGCTCCCGGTCCTCTCGTGGAGGGCCAGGTGCTGATCTCCGTGGCTCCCATCGTCGCCGCGAAGCTCGCCCTGTACGCGGCGATGCGGGAACAGGGCGTCACCAACGTTGCCCTTGCCGCCCGGCTGGACCTGCAAGAGAACGCGGTCCGGCGCCTCCTCGACCCTGGGCATCGGTCCCACATTACGTCGGTCGAAAAGGCACTCGAAGTCGTTGGGCGTTCCTTGGTGGTGGAGGATAGGGCAGCCGTCCAGTATCCCGAAGCCACCGCGTCAGTGTCCGCTCCGACGATGCGACCATAGTCTACGAGGTGCGAGCGGCTGCCCCGGCGGCCGCGCCGGCACCGGAGGGACCGCGACATGAGAATACGCTCCAGCGACGAAGGATGGGCCGGGCCTCGCGCGCCGGAGGCGGTGGAGGCGACCGCGCCCAGGGGCAGCTACCGGGCCGCCGTCGTCGGTTGCGGCCGCATGGGCAGCACCATCGACGACGAGCACGTCGGTAAACCAAACTACCCGTGGCCCTGGGCCCACGCCCCCGCGGTCATCGAGGCGCGCAGCGTCGAGCTCGTCGCCGGCGTGGACCTCGACCCCGAACGGCTGGCCGCCTTCGGCCGGCGCTGGGGCGTCGACGCCCTCTACACCGACCTGCGGGAGATGGTCGCCAACCAGCGCCCCGACGTCGTCTGCGTCACGACCCGGCCGGCCGAGCGCGCCGAGGCCGTCGTCGCGCTGGCGGAGTCCGGCGTCAGGGCGATATTCGCCACCAAGCCTATGTCGCGCACGCTGGTCGAGGCCGATGAGATGATCGAGGCATGCCGCCGCACGGGTACCATCCTCGCCGTCGCGGCGCACCTGAACTGGTACGCGCCGTACACGAACGCGAAGGCGCTGATCGCCAGCGGCGAAATCGGCCAACTCCGGTCCATGACGTGCCTCAGCCCCTTCTCGCTCTCGAACATGCACAGTCACACGCTGTGCCTCTTCCGCCTGTTCGCCGGCGCGCCGGCGAAGTGGGTCTTCGGCCGGATGGACGACGAGGAGGCGGCCGCGGGCGACGAGGACCTGGTCGGGTCGGGGATGGTGGGCTACGAGAACGGCGTCACGGCGTTCATCAACTCCGGGGCGCCGATACGGACCTGGTCGCTCGAGTTCAACTGCGAGCGCGGCCGCATCATATCCCGCAACGCCCATGCCTGGTTCGAGCTGTGGGGACAGGAGGACGACGAGCGCGGCGCCTTCCAGCGCCAGTTCCCCTTCCCGTGGCGCCCCCGCAGCTCCATGGTCGACGCCATAGAGGGCGTCGCGCGGTCCATCGAGTCCGGCGTCGAGGAGACCTGCCCCGGAGAGTTCGGGCGCGAGGCCCTCGAGATCGGCATCGCCATGCGCGAGTCCCACCGCCGCGGCGGCGTCCGCGTCGACCTGCCGCTGAACGACCGCAGCCTCCGCCTCGGGTAGCCCATCCGTCTGGCTCAAGACCACAATTCTCGTACGACAGCAAACTGCGATAGGCTATCGATGGCAAATCGGAATTGGCAAGGCAAAGGGAGGTAGGCATGCCACAGCGCAGGAAGTGCACGTTCTGTAACCGGCTCACGCTCAGGGTTGACGACGCCTCGAAATCGTATAGCGAGTGCTCGAACTGTGGGTTCGTCGGATGGGCGCCGCTTGACCCTGTGAACCCAGGATCCGGCAAGGGCTACCGATGTGTTAACTGCGGGAAGCATACATTGCACGAGATGACGAACGTGCCCGACAGCGACGTGGCAATGTACAGATGCTCTAC
Organism: Dehalococcoidia bacterium; assembly: GCA_965220785.1. Taxonomy (GTDB): domain Bacteria; phylum Chloroflexota; class Dehalococcoidia; order Lucifugimonadales; family CAZENU01; genus CAZENU01. The sequence goes on along the minus strand of CBDCQW010000003.1, from coordinate 2,873,223 downwards.
CTGCTCGTATGCGGGTGTCAGACACGTCCCTGCGTAGCGAGCTTCTGGTAGACTCTCTTCCCATGGATCGCCGCAGGTTCGAAACACTGGTCAGGCAGGCGATGGACGGGATTCCGGACGAGTTCCTCGTCTACCTGCACAACGTCGACGTCGTCGTCGATCAGCAGCCGTCGCACGATCAGCTCGGCGGCCACACGGTCGAAGAGGACGACCACCTGCTGGGGCTGTACGAGGGCATACCTCTCACCGAGAGAGAGGACTACGGCATGGTGCTGCCCGACAAGATCACCCTCTTCCAGGAGCCCATCGAGGCGTTCTGCTCCAGCGACGACGAGGTGATCGAGGAGGTGAGGAAGACCGTCGTCCACGAGGTCGCCCACCACTTCGGTATCGACGACCACACGCTGGACGAGATGGGAGTGTAGCGGGCTACCCGCCCTCCGGCCCGAACAGGTCATCGACGTCCCGCTCCACCTGCGCCTTCATCTCCACCGCGTCCCGCCATCCGAGCTCGCGGTACGACTCGGGCGTGCCGTAGTCGCGCGTACGGGCGACGACCGGCATCGGCAGCGCGTGGCCGAAGATGAGCGCCTGCTGCTTCGGCTCCAGACGCGCCAGCACGGAGCGCAGCTTGCGGCTGCCCGATACGCCCCGGAGCACCGCGTCGATGTCAGGCTCGCTGTCGAGCAGGCAGGTGAACTTGGTGCCGAGCTGGCTGACGACCTCCTGGTCGATGCCGCTTGGCCGCTGGTCGACGATCAGCAGGCTGACGTTGTACTTGCGCATCTCGCGCGCGATCGTCCCGAAGATCGTCTGGCCCGCCACCGACGGTGTCAGGAACTTGTGCGCCTCCTCGATCGTGATGACCAGCGGGTCCGGCTCACCGCGTCCCTCCGCCGAGGCCCGCTCCTTGCGCTCGACGTACCGGCGGTAGATGCGCCGCGTCAGCAGGTTGGCGACCAGCACGTAGGCGGCCATGTCGCGGCCGTAGCGTCCGAACTCGAGCACGACGTGCATGCCCCGGTCGAGGTACGTCAGGATGTGGTTGACCGAGTCGTGCCCGCCGGTCTCGTCGATGAATCCGAATCGCCGGAGTCGCGTCAGCCGGTTGTGCAGCCTCGCCAGCGCGTTGCCGTTGACGCCTATGGAGTCGGCCAGCTCGAAGATCGTCTGCCTGCCGCTGGTCGACAGAAACTCCCTGAGCCAGGACGACGCGCCGAAGTGCCTGTGGAGCGAGTAGGCCGCGTCGGCCGCCACCTCCGATAGTCCGAGCGTCTCGCGTAGAATCTCGATGTCCTCCGGCTCGATCTCCTCGTAGCCGATCCGGACCACGTAGTCCGGCGTCAGGCCCCGCCGCCGCGAGCTCTCCTCGTCGAGCGAGAAGACCGCGACCTTGGACGGGAAGAGCTGCTTGAGGCCCTTCACCTCCAGGTTCGCCTCGCTGTAGCCGCGCCAGCCGTACTCGCTCTCCATGTCGAACACGAGATTGGTGGCCTCGCCGCTCTGGAGTATGCCGGCCAGCAGCAGCCGCGTCAGGAAGGTCTTCCCGGTGCCGGACTTGCCGAACACGCCGTTGCTGCGCTTCACCAGCTCCCGCATGTCGAGGCAGAGACGGGTCTCCATGTCCAACGGGCTGCCGATCCAGAAATGGCGCTCGTCCTCGGCGCCGAACACCGTCTCGATGTCTTCCTGTGACGCCGTGGACGCGGCGGCGAAGTGGGACGGAACCGTCTTCGCTGGCTCGTAGCCCTCGACGTCGATGACCAGCATCGGCTCCACCCTGATCGTCCCGTACGCCGACGTGCCGGAGACGACCTCGGCGACGAACGGGTCGGACACGTCCGGCGGGCTGGCCCGCAGCGCGGAGTCGGTCGTCTCGAGGGAGACGTCGGTGACGACGCCGAGGAAGCGCGAGCGGTCGCCCTGGATGCTCACGAAGGTCCCGACCTTGACGTCCTCGGTGGAGCGATCGCCGTCGAGGCGCACGTCGACGCCCTCGGTCAGCGAGCCGCCCACGACCACGCCCAGGCGCACCGCTTCGCGGTCGTCGGCCATGTCGGACGCGTCGTTCACGGCGTAAGCCCCTTGAGTATCGCGCTGAGACGCTGGAACTGGCCGCCGAGCGCGGGCGCGAGCTCCTTGCCCGCCCGCAGCAGAAACGCCTCGGGATCGGCGTGGGCCAGGCTGGCCCGCCGAAGGAAGGCCGCGACGACCTCGTCCGGCGAGCCCACGGGGGCGTTCAGCAGCAGCGGCAGGAAGTCCAGCGCCTCGCTGAACGCGGCGGTCTCGTCGTCGGCGCAGCGGAACACGAAGTCGTGGATGCGCGGCGGCAGGGGAGCGAGGTACCTGCGAAGGTGGCCGGCGTCGCGGTGGCCGACGACCGCGGCCCGGAACTCGGTGGCCAGCAGCCGGGCGAGCTGAGGGTTGCGCTCGTACACGGCGTCGCCGGAGGGGTCGTCCTCGCCCATCGCCATCGTGCGGCGCCCGGGATCGATGCTGCGGGTCGTCACCTCGGCCACGACGCCGTAGACGGGCGCGTCGCCCTCGCTCTTGACCAGCGCGCCCAGGGGCGGCGCATCGTACAGCCGGTGGCACTGGGCGAGGAAATAGGCCGTCGACGCCTCCACGACCTCGCCCACGGCACGGTCGGCGGGGCGCTGTGCTGCCTGTTCCATGTAGGATGCGATGGCGCGCCGGCGGCCGGACGCCCGTGCGGCGCTTCTAGCCGCGCGGGATTATGGCGCGCTTGTGGCTGGCGACGCCAATCTTCTTGTCGCCCTCGTACGCCTCGATCGTGAAGGACAGCCGGTTGCCGTCCACCTCGACCAGATTCGCCCTCACCTGCACGCGCGAGCCGAGCGCCGTGGGGGCCAGGTGGCGCAGGCCGTCGACCGCGTAGCCGACCGTCACGCTGTCGTCCCCGAGATGGGGGTCTGCGGCGTCGATGGCGCACCGCTCCATCAGGCCGAGCAGCGAGGGCGTCGACAGGACGTCCGCGCCCTCGCGTCCGGTGCGGTTGATCGTCATGTCGGCGGTGACCTCGACGTCGAGCTCGGCCGCCAGTCCCGGCTTCACGTCATTCACAACCACGGCTCCAGCGTTTGGGGAATCTATGGCGTCTCGCCCGGCACGTAGACGCGCCAATGCGCGCCAACCGGGCCTCGGCCGCCAACCGCCGGGATTATATCACCCTGGTCTCGCGGGAGTGGACGCGGTGCGCGTAGACACCGAGATACGAGGGGCCCTCAGAATCCCGGATAGCTCTTGACTTGCCGAGTCGTGCTGGGGGCCGGATTGGGGACGCCAATTCTCACCCGGTGGGTGCCCATGGGTGCCAACCTGTAGCGCGGTTTGGGGCGCCGCCTTATCCGGTGCAGCGATTCCCTCAAGGCGTTCAGTGCCTCAAGATCCAACTGGGGGTTCTTGCGCGCGATCTCTTCAATGTCAAGCTTATCCATCATGCATCCCTGCTAGCGCTGGGCACGAAGACGGGTGTGCTTGCTCTCTGCGATGCCATCTGAAGACTCCTAATGGTGATGATGAAGCACGGGAGTGAAGTTTCGGTCGACGTGTATCGCCATGTGGCTGCCGAGCTTGGACAAGTAGTCCATGAACAGGTCGTGGTAGCCGCGGATCGCCTTGCTCAACTCCGGATTCGCTCCGAAATCGTCGATCCTTAGGCCTAAGTCGCGCCGCAACACTTCCATGGATATCCCGTAGCCGTGACTATGCCACCGGTCGGTATCGTTTAATTTCCTGGCGATACTGGCGGCCCTGTTAGTCAGCATCCGTCTCGTGACTGGCTTGCCACGAGTCTCAGTCTTCGTCCAATCCCCGAACTTGTAGCTGACCAGCCATTCCTTGAGCAACGTAATGGACAATTCGCGCGCTTGGTCGAACTTATACAACTCCGCTTGGTCGAAATCCATGAGGACCGCCATCTCGGCGTCGGATATCTGCCCTCGGTTTGCTTTGTCTACCAGGGCTTCGTACCGAGCCAGATACCCAAGCGCCGGCACCTGTTCGCCTGTAGCCAATTGGACCTGCGGATCGATCGGACCGAGACGAGAATAGTAGTCCATGCTGATCGCGTTTCCTGACAGGGCCAGCAGCGTGCCTGCGGAGAACGCGTGATCCGGGATCACGAACTCGACGTAGTCGTAGTGGTGCCTCAGCGTTTCCACGATACGCGCTACCGTTTCGACGTATCCGCCACTCGTGGTCAACAGGACTGCAAGTCTGTCTCGCTTAGCGCCGTCACCCGCCTTCGATTCGATGACTTTCCTGACGATGTCGTCAACACCGTCAATCAACGCTCCGCTGTAAGCAACCGTATCAGCGCCGAGCGTCTGCTCCAAGACTCTAATGTGCTCGTCGAGCTGTCTCTCGATGAGATCATTGGCGCCGGACGAGCTAACCACGGTCGCGCCACCTGGCTTGGGCAGCCTTGCGCGCGATCTCAGTCCGCCGCTCTGCGCTCAGCTTTGCTGCCCGCGCCTTGCCCCCTTTCCTGCCTCCGAGCCGACCGAGGGCCACGGCGGCAGGATTCTTGACCGGCGCGTTCGCCTTGGGTGTATCATCGCTGGACGCCGACTCGATGACATCTATGAGTTCGTCCGAGTCTGGTGGACGCCTCTTCCCTGAGCGCTCAAGCATACTCCTAGTGTACCGACGGTACCGGCCCTGAGTCAAGATTGACACGGTCGCTCAGCCGCTCTGAAGGGCGGCCAAGATACTGCACGCTTCAGGTAAGCGCAGGCCCTGCCCATTTCGGCTGGCGGCTATTGCCTTTTGCATCTCACGGGGGTATTGTGACGCCTACCTAAAAGAAGCTCCGCAACAATGATCGAGGAGACGACATGACCACAGAGAAGCTGGCGATACACGGCGGCGAACCGGTCCGCACCAGGCCCTTCGGCAACCGGCACTCCTTCGGCGACCCGGAGAAGGAGCAGCTCATGGAGGTGATGGACAACGCCGACACGAGGTGGACGTCCAGGTACAAGACGCAGGAGTTCGAGGACGGCTTCGCCCGGCGGCACGACGTGGGCTACGCGGTCGCGACCGATTCGGGTACCGGGGCGCTGCACGCCGCAGTCGCCGCCGTGAACCCGGAGCCGGGGGACGAGATCATAACGGCGCCGGCGACGGATATCGGCTCGGTGCTCGGCATCGTGCTGCAGAACGCCATCCCCGTCTTCTCGGACTGGCGGCCCGGCGCCTACCTCAACCAGGACGCCGCCGACATCGAGAGCCGGATCACGGAGCGCACCAAGGCGATCATGGTGGTCCACCTGTTCGGCTACCCGGTCGACATGGACGCCGTCTTGGACGTGGCGCGCCGGCACAACCTGCCCGTCATCGAGGACTGCTCGCAGGCGCACCTGGCGGAGTACAAGGGCAGGCTGGTGGGCACGATGGGCGACATGGGCTGCTTCTCTCTCGGCGGCAAGCCGCTCACGGCGGCGGGAGGCGGCATCCTCATCACCAACAGCGAGGAGTTCGCCCGCAGGGCAAAGGGCTTCGCGTACAAGGGTTCCGAGTTCGACGAGGGGCTGCGAAACTCGCTCAGGCCGACGTCGGACAACCCCGGCTCGTCGACCGGGTACGCCTTCCTGGGCGACTACCACCCGATGAGCAACCTGATGGCCGCGGTCGGCCTGGCGCAGCTCGGCCGCATCGACGGCTATGTCGCCCAGCGCAGAGCGGCCGGCGCGATCATGGAAGACATGCTCTGGGAGGTGCCCGGCATCACGCCGCAGAAGCCCGCCAGCACGGACGACCGGAGCGGGTTCTACGTGCACGGCTTCCTGTACGACGAAGCCGAGGTCGGCGTCCCGCTGGATCAGTTCTCGGAAGCCTGCCAGGCCGAGGGCGTGCCCGTCGGCGGGCCCTACATTCGAGGCATGGGGCTGTACAGGTACCCGATCTTCGCCGAGGAGCGCACCTACGGCCAGTCGGGCTACCCGTTCGTCGACGAACAGGGCAACCGCCGCGTCGACTACAACGCGCTGCACCTGTCGGTGCTGGAGGAGGAGCTGCCCAAGACGCTCACCGTGGGCGGCAACAGCTCCTACACGGAGGAGGACGGCCGAGACATCGCCACCGCGATCCGCAAGGTGGCGATGCACTACTCGTCGCGCCGGTAGGAGGGCGTTCTCACCGCAACGGGCCGACGGCGCGTTGAACAGGAGGCGTTGGTGGCTAACGAAAAACTGGCGATAGACGGCGGGGAGCCGCTGCGGCGAGAGCCCTTCGCTCCCCGCTGGGACCTGGGCGAGCCGGAGAAACGCAACCTGCGCGAGACGATCGACAGGGCGAGCGAGCCGGGGGGAAGCTGGGGTACCACCAACCAGGTCAGGGAGTTCGAGGACGCGTTCGCCAGGCGCCACGGCGTCAACTACGCGATCGCTACCGACTCCGGTACCGGGGCCATTCACGCGGCCGTCGGCGCCGTCAACCCGGAGCCCGGCGACGAGATCATCACGACGCCGACCAGCGACATCGGCACGGTCCTGGGGATCATGCTCCAGAACGCTGTCCCGGTGTTCGCCGACTGGGACCCGGACACCTTCAACACCGACCCGGCCGACCTGGAGCGGCGCGTCACCGACCGCACCCGCGCCATCATCGCGGTCCACCTGTTCGGCAACCCGTGCGACATGGACGCGATCATGGACATCGCCCGCAGGCACGACCTGGTCGTCATCGAGGACCTGTCGCAGGCGCATCTCGCGGAGTACCAGGGCAGGCTGGTGGGCACCATCGGCCACATCGGCTGCCTGTCGATAGGCGGCAAGACGCTGACCGCGGGCGGCGGCGGAATGATCGTCACCGACGACGAACAGCTCGCGCGCAGGGCGGTCGGCTTCGTCTACAAGGGCTCGGAATTCGACGAGGGGCTGCGCAACTCGCTCCGCCCGACGTCGGACGACCGCGGCTCCTCGACCGGGTACTCGTTCCTGGGCGACTACCATCGCATGAGCCCCTTGATGGCCGCCATCGGAAGGGCGCAGCTCGAGCGCCTGGACGGCTACACGGAGCGGCGCAGGGCCGCCGCCAAGATACTGGACGATATGCTCTGGGAGCTGCCCGGCATAACGCTGCAGAAGGTGCGCGACGGGGACGTCCACACCTACTACGTCTACGGGTTCAAGGTGGACGAGGAGGTTCTGGGCGTGTCGGCGGAGCGGTTCGCGGAGGCGGTCAAGGCAGAGGGCATCCCCGACGTCATCGGGCCGTACATTCGGGGTATGCCGCTCTACCGATACCCGGTATTCGCCGAGGAGAAGACCTACGGCAACTCGCGTTACCCCTTCGTAGACGAAGAGGGCAACCGCAGGATCGACTACAACGCGCTGAGTCTGCCCGTGGTTGAGCGTGAGCTGCCGAAGACGAACGGCATAATCTTCAGGGGCTACACCGAGGACGAGGCCCGGGACATCGCCGGGGCGATCAGGAAGGTGGCGCTGCACTACTCGAGCAGGCGGTGATCGGCGCGAACGGGCCGCGGCGGCAAGACGGGACGACAGGAACATAGCCAAGAGGTAGCAGAAACATGGCAACGAGTCAGGTCGAGGACAGGCTGGCGATAGACGGCGGGGAGCCGGTAACCACCAAGACGTTCGGCGCCCGCTGGCTCTTCGGCCAGGAGGAGCGGGACCACCTGCGCGAGGTGCTGGAAAAGTGCGCCACGGGCAACTGGCACTCGTCCGGGATGGTCGAGGCGTTCGAGGACGAGTTCGCCCGGTTGCACGGCGTCAAGTACGCCTGCTCCACCGACTCCGGCTCCGGCGCTCTCCACGCCGCGGTCGCGGCCGTCCGGCTGGAGCCCGGCGACGAGGTCATCACGACGCCGGTCACCGACATCGGCACCGTGCAGGGCATCATGCTCCAGAACGGCGTACCCGTCTTCTGCGACTGGGACCCCGACACCTGCAACATGGACGCCGGCGACGTCGAGCACCGCATCACCGACCGGACGCGGGCCATCATCGCCGTCCACTGGGCGGGCAACCCGGTGGACATGGACGCGATCATGGACATCGCGCGCAGGCACGACCTGGTCGTGATCGAGGACTGCGCCCAGGCGCACTTCGCCGAGTACAAGGGCCAGCTCGTCGGCACTATTGGCGACATGGGCTGCTACTCGCTCGGCGGCAAGCTGATCACCGCCGCGGGCGGCGGCATGTTCATCTCCGGCAACGAGAAGTACGCGCGCATCGCCAAGGGCTTCGCCAACAAGGGGTCCGAGTACGACGAGGGACTGCGAAACTCGCTGAGGCCGACCTCGGCCCGCACCGGCTCGCCCCGGGGATTCGCCTTCCTCGGCGACTTCCACCGCATGAGCCCTCTGCAGGCCGCCGTCGGGCTGGCGCAGCTCGGCCGGCTCGACGAGACGATGCAGCGGCGGGGGCGCGTCGCCGAGATCGTCGACGACATGATCCACGAGCTGCCCGGGATAACGCGGCCCAGGGTCCGTGAGGGCGACCGGGTCTCGCAATACTCCTACGTCTTCAAGGTGGAGGAGGACGTGCTCGGCGTCTCGCCCGCCCGGTTCTGCGAGGCGCTCACCGCCGAGGGGGTCAACGCCAGCCAGGGGGCGCTCGCGGGGCAGCCGCTGTACAAGTTCCCGGTCTTCGCGGAGGAGCGCACCTACGGCGAGTCCCACTACCCCTTCGTCGACGAGAGCGGCCGGCGCAGGGTCGACTACAAGGACCTGACGCTGCCCGTAGCCGAGGGCGAGCTCCCGAAGATCGTGTCCTTCATCTCGAACAGCAGGCACACCGACGAGTACGCCGTGGACATCGGCAACGCCATCCGCAAGGTGGCGCTCCACTACGCAGGCCGGAAGTAACATCGGAGCAGGGGACAGGTCCCACGTCCGTTCGGCGGCGATACTACGACCCGTTCACCCCGAGTAGCGCCGACGCCCCGTCGGCGCGTATCGAGGGGCGCGGGCAGGGCCCACAGGCCGCGGACCTCAGGAAAGGGAGAGGAAAAATGGCAACTGGCAAAGTGGCGGACAAGCTGGCGATACACGGCGGGACGCCCGTGCGCACGAAGCCTTTCGGCGCGCGGTGGTTCTTCGACGACGAGGACCGGCGCCAGGTGCTCGAGGTCGTCGACAAGGCCATCGACGGCGGCTGGGGGGCGGCCAACAAGGTCGAGGAGTTCGAAGACGCCTTCGCGCGCGTCCACGGCGTCAAGTACGCCTTCACGACCGACTCCGGCACAGGGGCCATCCACGCCGCCGTCGGCGCCGTCAACCCGGAGCCCGGCGACGAGATCATCACGACGCCGGTCACCGACATCGGTACCGTGCTGGGCATCATTCTCCAGAACGCGATTCCGGTCTTCGCCGACTGGGACCCCGACAGGATCAACACCGACCCGGCGGACGTCGAACGCCGGATCACCGACCGCACGCGCGCCATCATCGCCGTCCACCTGTTCGGGAACCCCTGCGACATGGACGCCATGATGGACGTCGGACGGCGCCACAACATCCCGGTCATCGAGGACTGCTCCCATGCGCACCTCGCCGAGTACAAGGGCCGGCTCGTCGGAACTATCGGCGACATGGGCTGCTACTCGATGGGCGGCAAGCTCATCACGGCGGGCGGCGGCGGCATGTTCATCTCCAACAACGAGGAGCTGATGCGGCGGGCCATCGGGTTCGCCCGCAAGGGCTCCGAGTACGATGAAGGGCTGCGCAACTCGCTCAGGCCGACCTCGGACAACCCCGGCTCGTCGACCGGCTACTCGTTCCTCGGCGACTTCCACAGAATGAGTCCCCTGATGGCCGCGGTGGGCCTGGCCCAGCTCGGCAGGATCGAAAAGACGATGCACGCCCGCGGGCGCACGTGGGAGATCGTCGACGAGATGATGGGCGACATTCGCGGCTTCGTGAGGCCGAAGCTCGGGCCGGGGGACAAGACCTCCTACTACGTCTACGGATACCGGGTCGTCGAGGAGGAGATGGGCGCGTCGTCTACCGAGTTCGCCAAGGCCGTGGAGGCGGAGGGGATTCCGGGCGGCGGCGGACCCATACTCGGCGGCATCCCGCTCTACAGGTACCCGATCTTCGCGGAAGGACGGACCTACGGCCAGTCCCAGTACCCGTTCGTGGACGAGCAGGGCAACCGGCGGATCGACTACGCGTCGATGCACCTGCCCGTCATCGAGCGGCTCATCAACACCACCGGCGGGATCGGGGCAAGGAGCACCGACACCGAGGAAGACGCACGCGACATCGGGACGGCCCTGCACAAGGTAGGCACGTACTTCAACAGCAGGAAATAGGATGGCATGGACCTCAGGGAGTACATCCGCGACGTTCCTGACTTCCCGAGTCCGGGCATCCTGTTCCGCGACATCACGCCGCTGCTGAAGAGCCCGGAGGCGTTCGACCACGCCATAGACCGTTTCGCGGACGTATGCTCTGGCCGGCCGATCGACGCGGTGTGCGGCATAGAGGCCCGCGGGTTCCTGTTCGCGGCGCCGCTCGCGCTGAGGCTGGGCAAACCCCTGGTCCCCGTGCGGAAGGCGGGCAAGCTGCCCTCCCGGACCGTCAGCGTCACCTACTCCCTGGAGTACGGCGAGGCCGCGGTCGAGATGCACACGGACGCCTTGAGTGACGGACAACGGGTGCTGATCGTCGACGACGTGCTGGCCACCGGCGGGACGATGGCGGCCGCGGCGAAGCTGGTCTCCGCCGCCGGCGGCGTCGTGGCGGGGGCGGCCGTGCTGATCGAGCTGGCCGACCTCGGCGGCAGGAACGCCCTCGACGGCTGCGACGTCCTGCCGCTGATCACGTACCGGGAGCGCGGAAGATGAGCGTCGTTGCGATGAGTGGGCTCACGGGCGGCGGCGCCCGCGTGCTCGGTCCGCTGGTCGCCGAGCGGCTCGACGCCGACTACGTCGACCGGCTCATTCTGATCAACGCGGCGCGGCACGTCGGCGCCACCGTCGAGGCGCTGGCCGAGCGCGAGCGGCGCCCGCTGACTCGCTCCGAGCGCTTTACCGGGCTTGTCGAGCGCATCCTGGAGCGCTCGGCCGTCACCGGCGGCGGCGCCGACCCGTTCTTCGGCACTGGAGCCGTCGCGCTCCTGACCGAGGAGTTCGAGGACCTGCCGCAGCGGACCATCACCAGGGGCCACGAGGTGGAGGACGAAGCGTACGCCGCCGCCCTGCGGCACGTCATCGAAGACCTCGCCTCGGAGGGCAACGTCGTCATCGTCGGCCGCGGCTCTCCGTTCATACTGGCCGACAGTCCCGGCGTGCTGCGAGTGGGAGTCGCGTCGACCTGGGAGGACCGCGTCTCCAGGATCGTGGAGCAGGAGCGCGTCGACCATGCCAAAGCGGAGCAGACGATCGAGCACAGGGACCAGGCCCGGAACGCCTACTACGCCCGGTTCCTCGGAGTGGACGACCCGGACGACCCGCAGCTCTACCATCTCGTCGTGAACACCAGCGACGTGGGCGTAGACTACGCCGTGCGAATGGTCGTCGACGCGGCCAAGGCGCTGGCCGACGGCTCCCTGCACAGGGGCCAGTAAGTCTGGCACAGGTCCGACCTGCTCGACCTCGCCCGCTCGTACATCAGCGCGCTACCTGAAGACGACTCTTATCGTCTTGCGAGATTTTCCACCGAGCCCCCAATCCCCCACCTCCGTCATTCCCGCGAACGGAGACCTGAACAACCGTCATTCCCGCGAAGGCGGGAATCCAGGACCTCGCAGGCACTTGGCAATGACACGCGGGCGTGCCAGTATGTCTGCACGGTGGAGACACGGACGCGACGAATTGTCCAACGGCTCGAGCAGGACGACTCGTATCTACAGCGCCACGGTGCGAGCCACGATATTTTCAGGCATCGGCGGATCGATGGCATCATCGCGGTGCCGCCCCATCGCACGGTGAAGCCGGGCGTGGCGTGGGAGGTCTGAAGATGAGGTACCCGGCAATCATCGAGGGCGGCGGTGAGGACTACGGCATCTGGTTCCCTGATATAGACGGCATCGGCGCGATGGGCTATACGATCGACGAGGCGCTTATCAATGCGGGCGAGGTCCTCAGGGACTACGCCATTGAAGCAGAGAGAGACGGGAGGCCTCTGGCCACACCCAGCGCCATGGAGGACGTTGAGGTGCCCACTGGCGGTGCGTTGACCACCATTCGTCTGGTCCACACGCCGCGTGACAGGCCCAGCGTCCGTCTCAACCTGGTCCTCGACGCCGACATAGCCGACACCATAGCGGCCGAGGCCAGGCGCCGGGGCATGACCCGCAAGAGCTACCTGGAATGGATGGTGCGGTGCGCAGTCCAGACCGGCGGATGACGGACCGCCCCGGGGTCTGCCGAGACAGACCCAACGGATGTTGGCGTCCAGGGGGGGATAGGAGATGTCGCAGAGCCGCGATGAGTGAACCGCGCGCCGGACTCGATGGAGGACGCAGTTGCTGGTAGTCGCCAGGCAGTTCGCGGACGAAATGATCGCGCACTCGCTGGAGGAGGACCCGGACGAGTGCTGCGGCATCCTGTCCGGCAGCGTGGGGACGGTGCAGCGCATCTACCGGATCGCGAACACGGCCAAGAGCCCCTACCGCTACCTGATGGACCCGCAGGAGTTCCTGAAGGCGGACCTCGACAGCGAATGGAACGACTGCGAGTTCCTGGCCTTTTACCACTCCCATACGCACTCGCCGGCTTACCCCTCGCAGACCGACGTCAGGATGGCCCTGCAGAGCGGCTACCTCGACGTCTACTACGTGCTGGTGTCGTTGGAGAACAAGGGCGCACCGGAGATACGGGCGTTCCGCATCGACGACAAGGGTGAGATCACCGAGCACGAGATGCGGATCGCCTGACGCGGAGCCGGACTCTCCGGCCTTGCGGAGTTCCTTGCCTGACCGTCGTTCCCGCGAAGCGAGACCCTTGCACAACCGTCGTTCCCGCGCAGAGCCTGTCCTCGCGTAGGCGGGGGCGGGAACCCAGGGGCGGGGTCTCCCAAATACGGAATCGACGCATCGCCAACGCTTCCGTTGCACGCGCGAGAAGTTCCGCAAGGCTCTCCGGAGGCGGGAATCCAGGGGTGGGGATCCCAGATGGGAAATCTGCGCAGCTCCTATCCAAGTCCAGGCAGGGGTGGGGCCGTTGCCACACGACCCGTTCACCCCGAGTGCCCCGACGCTTCGTCGCCGCAAGGACCCGTTCACCCCGAGTGCCCCGACGCTTCGTCGGGGTGTATCGAGGGGCCCGCACAGCTCAGTGTTTGGGGCGGGGCTGACGCCAGCATTGGCGACAGAGTTGCGCGCCCTTCAAGTCTGAACACTTGCGAATGAGCAGGCAAGGTTGCGGCCACAGCACATCCGTGCTACTATGCCCATGTGACAGCCCCCAACTCTTCACTCTTAACTATCGACTATCCACTACCCACTACCCCTGTCCCATTTTGTCCTGTTTCATCCCGCCCTGTCCCACCCCAGATACGAACCGTGGGACACCACCTGTCCCATTTTTCGGAAAAGTGTCCCATCGCCCAGATAGGAACGGAACACTTTGGAACACAATGGAACAGCTCACACGGAAATCGACCACTCCGCTCAGGACCAGGGCGCTCCCACAGGGCTCCGCCCCGCGTCAGGGACTTTGGAAGAAGCGTAACGAGTAGACTTCGGCGCCCCGCAGGACGAGCCTGAGACGCACCGGGCGCCCCGCCAGTGAGCCGACGTCGCTCGCGCCGTTCCACGTCACCGTCCGGTCGACGTCGTCGCCGAAGAGCTCGTCCGCGTCGGCCAGGGTGAAGCCCTCGATCGGCACGCCCGCGGCGTCCAACAGCTCGATGCGCACGCTCCCGACGGCCGACGTCCGGTAGTTGATCTCCAGCGTGTTGCCTTCGAACACGATCGGACGGGTGAGCGCCTCCCCGCCGGAATGAGGCGCGTCCAGCGACACGAAGCCGTCCGTGCGCAGCACGCCCCGCCGCAGGTGCGACGTCGGGTGGCGGTAGTGCTGGGTGTAGTAGACCGATATCTCGTCGTCCGCGGTCGGCACTACGCCCCACGCCACCATGTTGCTCCGCTCGGTCCAGTTCCGGAAGTCGCGTCCCGGGGCGATGAACGACTGCATGAAGCGCCGGTCGAAGCTCACGCCGTCGCGGCTCGACATGAACACCGCGTCGGATACGCCGGGAAACGAGTGCTCGCCGACCCGCTGGCGGTCGGGCGCGAATCGGCTCGGAAAGGCCAGCAGGACGTCGGGCGCGCGGAAGTACGGCGTCGTGGCGTTCGTGTACAGATGCTCTCTAGGCGAGTCGCCCAGGTCGATAGGAACGCCGTTCGACCACTCGGTGAAATTGAGCGAGATGCTCCGCGCGATCGCGCGGACCGACGTGAATATGCGGAAGTAGGCGGCGTAGTGGCCGCGCTCCTCGTCCCAGAAGGCGAGGTTCTGCGAGTCGAACGCGCCCCGGGTGAGCACCGGCTCCTCCCGCAGCCTGGTCCAGTTGATGCCGTCGGGGGACACGAGAGCGATGGGCGGCTGGCCGCCGAGGGCCTTGTACTTCTCTTCGGGCCTGCGGTCGGGGTTCGTGTCGACGAACGCCGCGAAGTTGTGCGACTCCGGGCCGCTCCAGACGATGTTGTTCTCCGTGGAGCCCTCGAACGGGAACAGGCCGAGCGACGGCTTCTCCCAGTGTACGCCGTCGACGCTCTCCGCGTAGCAGGTCGTCTCGTTCGCGTCGTTGTGGCACCTGTAGTACATTCGGTACAGGTCGCCGTCCTTGAACACGGTGAAGTAGGCGGCGGTCGTGTCTTCCCAGGGCTCTTCGAGCCGCAACACGACCTCGGCCGCGCGTGGTGGGTGCAGCACCAGCGAGGTGCTGGTCGCGACGGCCACGAGCCAGTCGTCGACGAAGAGCTGGCGCTTGGACCCGATCTCGACCGGGACGGCCGTTGGGGTGGGGGGCGCCTCGGGCGCCGGCTGAGCGTCGGTCTCCGGGACGGCCGTCTCGGCGGTCTCCGGTGCTCCCGCGATGGCCGTGGCGGTCGGGCTGGCGGCCAGCAGGCTGGTCGGCAGCGGCTCGGAGCACCCGGTCGCCGCGGCGGCGGCCGCGACGAGTAGCGCAGCGCCCATCAGGGCGGCCAGCCGTCGTGGGGCTCCATCGGCGGCCGGCCGGCGCGCCGGCGTATCGTGTCGCATCGCCATAGATCTCCAAGCGGGCAGGGAGTAAGTCAAAGCGAAGGGAGTGTAGTCCGCGCCGCGCCGGGCCGTCAACGATGAGACGGCCCCAACTGTTCAGACTTAAGGGCCGAGACATCCCGATCAGTAACTGTTCAGAGTTTCTCTGAGAATAACCCTTGGCCCGACCTGACGTAGGGGCGGGTTTGAAACCCGTTTGAAACCCGCCCTCCCGGTGCAGCCTCATTTTCATCGTCGATGAAAGTCCCCCGCTGAGTCCATCTCCTCGAGTCTGAACAGTCACCCCGATCACAGTGAGTTGCAAGGCAAGTACATACGTGCTATTCTCCCTCCGTGGAAACGGTTCGCACGCTCATACCCCATCCCCTTTTTTCGGCAGGCCCGGCTCGGATCACGGTGCGTCATTCCGCGTCGCGGTGTGCCGACACAGATAGGGCGAATCCGGAACAGGGTGTGTCATCTACCGGCCAGGTGTGCCACCCGCCAGATACGAACGGCACAGAATGGCACAGTTTTCAGCGAAAAAGACGGCCGGCGGTCTCGACGCACTCGCCTGGCCGTTCGCCTCATCACCTCTGAACAGTTAAGTCACACTTGAGGAGACGGCGATGGTAACAGTGAACGTGCACGAGGCGAAAACGCACCTGTCGCGCCTGCTGGCGCGGGTAGAGGCGGGCGAGGATGTGGTTATCGCCCGCGGCGGCAAGCCGGTGGCGCGGCTAGTGCAGTTTCAAAAGCCGGGCAAGCGCCAATTCGGCTCCATGAAGGGAAAGATCGAGCTCGACGACAGCTTCTTCGACCCGCTGCCGGAGGAAGAGCTGGCCTTGTGGGAGGGAAGGAAGTAGCCGTTGCGCCTTCTGCTCGACATCCACGTGCGGTGACTCCCCTCCCATCCGAGCCGCGGAAGGAGCGTCGGCCGCTCCACGGCCGCGAAGGCCGCGCGCTCGCCGCGTGCTAGAATACCCGGACTTCGCCCGTGACGGCGGTGGTCGGCCGTTCTCCTACCCGCCGCGCAAGCCCGTCCGGCAGCACGTCGAGGCCTGCTCATGCCATTCGCGAATTCCGCCCTGTTTCCGATAACGACCGGCGTCTCCGATGACCGGCTGACGCTGGGAGGCTGCGCCGCGGACGACCTCGCGGCCGAGTTCGGGACGCCTCTGTACGTGTTCGACGAGGCGACCCTGCGGCAGGTCTGCCGGGAGTTCGTCGGAGAGTTCGGCAGCCGGTACGCCGACAGCCAGGTCCTCTACGCCTCCAAGGCGTTCATCAACCCGGCGCTGGCGCGAATGGTGAGCGAGGAGGGGCTGGGGCTCGACGTGGTGTCGGGCGGCGAGCTGGCGGTCGCCCAGGCGGCGGAGATACCACCCGCGGACATCTACTTCCACGGCAACAACAAGGGGCCGGAAGAGCTGGAGATGGCCCTCGACTACGGCGTCGGCCGGATAGTCGTCGACAACTTCGGCGAGCTGGAGCTGCTCGACGGCATCGCCCGCTCCCGCGGCGTAGTGCAGGACGTCATGCTTCGGCTCTCTCCCGGCGTCGATCCCCACACTCACGTCCACACGACGACCGGCACGCTGGACAGCAAGTTCGGCTTCGCCATCGAGACCGGGGACGCCGGGGAGGCGATGCGCCTCGCCCTGGAGGCCGACGGCCTGGACCTGGTCGGCGTGCACATGCACCTGGGCTCTCCGATATTCGAGCTGGAGCCGTACGCGATCGGGATCGACGCGGTGCTGACGTTCGTCGCCTCTCTCGACCTCGACGGCTTCACGATGCGAGAGTTCAGCCCGGGAGGCGGGTTTGCCATCGGCTATCTCCGGAGCAGCCCGCCGCCGCCGATCGGCGCGTACGCCGAGGTCATCGCCTCGGCGGTCGAGCGTCGGTGCGGCGACCTGGGCCTGGGCTCGCCGAAGCTGGTGGTAGAGCCGGGGCGCGCGATCGTGGGACGCGCCGGCGTCGCGCTCTACTCCGTCGGCAGCGTTAAGCATATCCCCGGCGTCCGCAAGTACGTGTCGGTCGACGGCGGCATGGGCGACAACATCCGCCCGGCTCTCTACGACGCGGCGTACGAGGCGGTCGTCGCCAACCGCATGTCCGACCCGGCCGCGGAGACGGTCACGCTGGCCGGCAAGTTCTGCGAGTCGGGCGACGTGCTGATCCGCGACATCGAGATGCCGGTGCTGGAGCGAGGCGACCTGGTAGCGATACCGGCCTCGGGCGCCTACGCCCCGTCGATGGCGAGCAACTACAACCTGAACCCCAGACCAGCCGTCGTCATGGTCGCCAACGGCGAGGCTCGGCTGATCCGCCGCCGCGAGACGTACCAGGACATGATGCTCTGCGACGTGGTCGACTAGCCGCACGATGTGGCGCACCGTCGGCCACGAGAAGGCCGTCAAACACCTGTCGCGGTCCCTGGAGCAGGGGCGGCTCTCGCACGCGTACCTGTTCACCGGCCCGGCCCAGGTCGGCAAGATGTCGCTGGCCATGGACCTCGCCCGCGCGCTCAACTGCTTGGGCGACGGCCGGCCCTGCGGCGACTGCGCCCCGTGCGGCCGCATATCCCGCGGGCTCCACGCCGACGTTCGCGTGGTCGACGTGGGATCGGGGCCGAACCGGACCGGCGGCAGCCGCACCGCGATCGGCATCGACCAGGTGCGCGACGTGCAGCGGGAGGCCAGCCTCAAGCCCTACGAGGGCCGCTACCGTGTTTTCATCTTCGATGGCGCCGAGAAGGTGACGGCCGAGGCCGCCAACAGCCTGCTCAAGACGCTGGAGGAGCCGCCGGACCAGGTGGTCATCGTCCTGCTGGCGCCCGACTCGGAGGCGTTGCCGCCGACCGTGGTCTCCCGCTGCCGGCGCCTGGAGCTCCGGCGCGTGGCGTCGGCGCTCATCGCGCGGGAGCTGAAGGTCCGCTTCAACGTCGACGACGACACGGCCGACGAGACCGCGAGGCTGTCCCAGGGCCGGCCCGGCTGGGCGTTCCTGGTGGCCGGAGGAGAGGAGAGCATCGGCGATCTCATGGAAGAGCTGGACACGATCCAGTCAGTCCTGGACGCGAGCCTGGAGGAACGGTTCGCGTACGCTCAGAAGACGGCGGCCGCCTTCACACGGGACAGGGAGTCCGGCCGCCGGGCCCTCGCCGCGTGGCAGGCGTGGCTGCGCGACGTGTTCCTGGTGAAGCACGGAGTGCCCCAGTTCGCCACCCACCGTTCCAGGCTGGAGACTGCCGCGGGCGTAGCCGACGGGATGAGCCCCATCGACCTGTCGCGGGCGCTCGGCGCCGTACGCGATACCGCCGACCTGATCGAGCGCAACGTGAACGCCCGGCTCGCCCTGGAATCGATGATGCTGGCGCTGCCGCGCCGCTGACCCTCAGCGCCGCCCGTAGACGAGATCACCGCCATGAACTACCGAGACAGCAACGCACGTCTGGTCGGGCTCAGGTTCGCCCCACTGGGCCGTATCCGGTACTTCGACGCGGGCGAACGCGACCTGGAGGTCGGAGAACGGATCGTCGTAGACACGGCCGAGGGGCTGCACGAGGCGGAGGTGGCGATCGCGCCGTCTCAGGTGCTCTACTCGGACCTCAGGGGCGCCCCGGAGCCTCTCGTCGTCGTGGACGACCGGCCGGACCGTTGAACGGCTAGCCGACCCAGGGTATGAACTGACGCCACTCGTCCAGGATCGTCCTGTGGTGGAAAAGGGCGTACGGGTCGGGGCGCGGGACTCCGGGCTTCCGTGCGAGCTTCATCTTCGCATCCGACGGCAGCAGGCCGGCCTTGCGATGGTTGCAGGGTATGCATGCGCTGACCACGTTCTCCCACGAGTGGGCCCCGCCCCTCGACCGCGGGATGATGTGGTCCAGCGTCAGGGTGCGCGTCGCGAGGCCGCAATACTGGCACTTGTACCCGTCGCGGTGAAAGATCGACCTGCGCGAGAGACGGCGGTGCATCAGCGGGCGGCTGACCATGTGGAAGAGCCGAATGACGGACGGCACCAGGAAGGACCGCGAGACGGTGTGTATCTCGCCGCGGCCGTTGGCCATCAGCTCGGCCTTGCCGAGGCCGAGCAGCACCAGGGCGCGCTTCGCGTTGCAGACGTTCAGCGGCTGGTAGTTCTGGTTCAGGACGAGTACCGGGGAGTCTATCATCGTTGGGCTCGCACGCTACTCGATCTCCTCCCTGAGGAGATCGAGCGCCACTTCGAAGTCGGACGGAGCCAACCCAAGGGCCCCGGCAGGCAGCGCGTCGGCAACGTCGACGACGATGCCCGCCAGCCTGGACGCGGCCAGCGACTCTTCCAGACCGTCCCGGACGCCCTCGACCTCGGGCAGACGGTTGGCGGCCTGGCCGGGGACCCTGTCCGCCAGGCCGCCGGCGTCGAAGTCGTAAGTAAGCCGAGCGCCCGCGATCACGATCGCGGCCGCGACGGCTATCCCGAGCAGCAGCCCCAGGGCCAGCCCTCCGAGCCTGTCCACGAGGCCGGAGAGCCCCATGGTCAGCACCGACAGCATCGGCCGGACGATCTTTATCGCGTATGCCGCCACGAGAGCCGACGCCGCCATGATCGCCGCGTAGCTGACCGTGGTGATTAGCGTGTCGTTGGACGTCGAGCCGCCGAGCGCCGCGCCGATGTCGTCGCTGAACTGTCCGGCGATGAGCCAGCCTACCAGGACACCGACGACGACGAATGCGGCCCTGATCAGGCCAAGACGCATTGCGCCGAGACCGGCCACCACGACTATGGCCAACAGGACGATATCGAGCCAGCCCACGATTCCGCTCCCCGGAGCCCCCTCGGCCGCCCCTCTGGGCGGGGCGAAAGTCCGACACAGTCTATCACAGCCGGGACATTCGATTCCGAAGACGCTGCGCCGGGGAGAATGCGCTCCGACAAGCGGGGATGTCCGGTGTCGCGAGCTTGCCCCGCGGCTACCGTCCGGCGGATGGACAGGGTAGAATGCGACCGTCGCGCCGGACGCTTAGACTGCCTTCGTAGACAGCGCCTCTGGAGGCTCGTGACCGATGACCATGAGCACGCAGGCCAGACGCAATCGGCTCGTGCTGGTCGCCGTGGGCGTCGCGATCGTCGCCGCCCTTCTGGTGCTCGCCAGGGGCGCGCTGTTCCCGTTCATCCTAACCGGCATCCTCGCCTACATCCTCTACCCGATCGTGAGCGCGGTCGAATCGCGTATGCCCGGGCGGCGCCGCTGGCCCGACCTCAGCCGCATTGTGGCCATCTGGCTGATATTCCTGCTCGGGCTGGCCGTCCTCGCGGGCATTTTGGCACTGGTCGTTCCACCGACGTTGGGCCAGGCCGCCGACTTTATCGACGAGGTCCCCGACTATTACGGTCGCGCCCGCGCGGCGATCGAGGACTGGAACGCCGAGTATGTTGAACGGGTCCCCGAAGACGTCAGGATGCAGATCGAGGAGTACGCCGCGAGCAGCGGCTCGATCCTGATCTCGGCGGCCCGCACCGTGGTGCTGCGCACACTTGGCGCGGTCACGAACGTCGTCTCGATGGTGATCGGCGTGGCGGTCGTCCCGTTCTTGCTCTTCTACCTGCTCAAGGACCGGGAGACCGCGGTGTCGGGCATCTACTCCCTGATGCCCCCGGAGGCGCGCCGCCACGCCGTCAACGTAGTGGCGATCGTCAATAGAGTCGTCGGCGCGTACATCCGGGCGCAGCTCACCCTGGGCGTGATCGTGGGCGTAGTCGTGTCTCTCGGACTCTTCCTGCTCGGCATCAAGTTCTCCATGCTGCTCGGGATCGTGGCGGGCGTGACGGAGCTGATACCGATCATCGGGCCGCTTCTCGGCGCGATTCCCGGCGTCTTCGTGACCCTGGCAACGGCGCCCGAGAAGGTGCTGTGGGTCGTCCTGCTCTACGCCGGAGTCCAGGCCGTGGAGAACGTCGTGCTCGTTCCGAGAATCCAGGGCCATGCGGTTGGCGTGAACCCGGCTATCATAATGGTCGCGCTGATGGTCGGCAGCGAGGCCGCCGGGCTGTGGGGAGTCTTCCTCGCGGTGCCGGTTACGGCGGTCGGACGGGATATCTTCAACTACTTCCACGCGGAGTGGAGCGAGCCGCCCCAGCCGCAGGACCCGATCAGCCCCGAAGACGGCGAGTCCTTTGAGGCCGACCAGTCGGAAAAACCGCCGATGGAGACGAACGAGGAGGCATCGTGAAGATAGAGAGCGTCGAGGCCCTTCTGGTGGGCGAGTGGCCGCTGGTCCGGATACGCACCGACACCGGCCTGAGTGGGGTCGGGGAGGGCACGTTCTGGGCGCATCCTCCCGCGACGGCCGCCGTCGTGGAGAGCTTCGCGCAGTACCTGGTCGGCAGGGATCCGCTGACGATCGACCTTCACTGGCAGTACCTGTACCGCTACTCGAGCTTCCGCAGCGCCTCGATCTCGTCCGCACTGAGCGCCGTCGACACGGCGCTCTGGGACATCGCCGGCAAACACTACGGAGCCCCGATCCATAGCCTGCTGGGCGGCCGCCACCGCGACAGGATCAGGCTCTGCGCCCTGTGTTCGGCGGACACGGTGGAGAACGCGGCGCGGTCGACCGCCGCGGCCGTTGCCTCGGGGCACACGGCCGTAAAGATCTCGCCGACGCCCCCGGCCTTCTCCAGGCTCAGCCAGGCGCGGCTGATTCGAGAGTCGGTGGCGAGAGTTGCCGCGGTCAGGGACGCCGTGGGGCCGGACGTCGACATCGGCGTGGAGATACACAGGAACATGTCTCCGGCGCAGGCCGTGATGCTGGCGGAGAAGCTGGAGCCCTTCGACATCCTGTTCTTCGAAGACCCCATTCAGCCCGACAGCGTGCTGTCGATGGCTGACGTCGCGTCCCGTGTCCGCGTACCCATCGCGACGGGCGAGCGCTTCAACTCGCTGTTCGAGTTCCGCGAGGTGCTGGAGCTGCGGGCCGCCCGGGACATCAAGCTCGACGTCGGCCTGCACGGCGGCTTCACGCAGTGCAAGAAGGCGGCCGGCATCGCGGAGGCGTACCACGCCACCGTGTCGCCCCACAACGCGCGCGGCCCGGTTCTGCTGGCGGCGCACGTGCAGCTCTGCGCGGCGATACCCAACTTCCTTGTCCTGGAGTACCGCATGGACGACCGGTACGACATCGCGTCGCCGGCGTTCGCCGTGAAGGACGGGTACCTCCCGGTGCCCGACGCCCCCGGCCTGGGTATCGAGCTCGACGACGCGGCCGTCGCGAAGTACCCGTACGCCGCGCGCGATCTTGATACGCCGCGTCGGGCCGACGGCTCGGTCGGCTTCGTGTAGACACCGCGCGGGTAAATGCGCCGATGCCATCCTTCGCGTCTCGTACCGCCCCTGATGGGAAACAATGCTGTGCTATCCCTATATTGCACAAGCCGTATATCATTGGAGGGCGAAATGAAAGAGATCACCACAACCATTAGGCAGGGAGGCCAAGTGACCATTCCCGCCGAGGTGCGGCGCGTGCTGGGCGTCAAGCAAGCGGACAAGGTAACTTTCACCATCGAAGGCGGTGAGGTGCGTCTGGCGCCGGCTGCCCTCAGTCTGGAGTCGGCCTATGGGTCCGTCAAGCCGTCCAGGAAACCCGAAGACTTCGACGAAGTCTCCCGAACTGTCTGGGGAGCCAAGGCTGAGCAGACCGTGCGGGAGTCGAGCAGAGACTTGCTCACCTAGCTTGGCGGGTTAACCGCTGAACTGTTGCCACGAGGCCGGGGTTCGCCCTGACACGACACGACCAGCGAGACTCCAGGAGGACCAAATGTCCGGCATTCGCATAGCGCAGGTCGGTTGCGGCGGCATGGGACTGCGTCACCTGTACGGTGAGGTCGAGCACCGCCGCGTCTTCGGGTCGTTCGATCTCATCGCGCTCTGCGACGCCAACCGCGCCGCCGCGGAGCACGTCGCGGACGAGGCGGAGAAGGCGTTCGCCGCCCGCCCCGCCGTCTACACCGACTTCGGGGAGCTGCTCGAGCGGGAGCGGCCCGACGCGGTCGACATCGTGACCGACGCGGGCACTCACCACACGCTGGCGGTCCAGGCGTTCGACGCGGGCGTCCACGTGGGGGTCGAGAAGCCGATCGCACTGACGGTCCGCGCCGGACACGAGATCATCGCCGCCGCCGAGCGGTCGGGCCGCGTGCTCTCCGTGCACGAGAACTACCGCCGCGATCCGATGATGAGGCTGGTGAAGGCGATCCTGGAATCCGGCGCGCTCGGCGAACCCCGGCTGATGCTGGACGTCTCGACGAGGGGTACCCGGAGCATGCCCCACACGACCGCGTGGCGCCATCTGAAGCACCGGGGAGGCTATCTGCTGGACTATGCCGTCCACAACGCCGACCTGCACATGTACTTCATGGGCGAGATCGAGACGGTATACGCCGAGACGGCCCTGTGGGAGAAGGTGCGACAGGTCGACGGGCCCGAGTTGAGGTCGCTCGCCCCGATGTACCGCCACCGCGTGCGGGAGGATATCGAGCGCGCGGGCTCGGTGGAGGTGGACTCCGAGGACATGGCGGTCGTGGTGACGCGCTTCAAGTCCGGGGCCATCGGGCAGATGACTCAGACGATCGCCGCGCCCGGCGAGGGCACCGCGGCAGACGTCATCTACTGCGCCGAGGGCTCGATCAGGCTGCCCGGAGCACGCTCCGGACGGCCCGTCATCGTCACGAGGGCCGACGGAGACGGGCCGCTGCCTCCCGAGGCGGCGCTGGAGATGGTTCCCGACTTCCGGCTCGACGACCAGACGGCGCCGCTGTTCGACGACCGGCGTCGGCTCGCGTCCTACGATCTGGACTCCCGGCAGACCGACGCCAAGAACATCGCCATCGAGCTGGAGGACTTCGCCCGCTCGATACTGGACCGACGGTCTCCGGAGGTCACCGGCCAGACCGGCCTGGACGCCGTCGCACTGGTCTACGCGATCCTGGAGTCGGGCCTCGCCCGCCGGCCGGTCAGCTTCGCCGAGATCGTCGAAGACCGCCTGAACGACTACCAGTGCCCGGCCAACGACCATATCGGTCTGTAGGAGAACGCAAGTGAGACCCGACCGCGGCAGGCCGAACATCCTCGTCTTCTTCTGCGACCAGCTACGCCCCGACCTGCTGGGCTGCTACGGCGGGATGGTCCGCACGCCCAACATCGACGCCCTCGCGGCGGACGGGACGCTGTTCGAGAACGGCTACACGCCGAGCGCGATCTGCACCCCCGCGCGCACCAGCCTGATGACCGGCCTGTACGCCCACAAGCACCACATGTACAACAACTCGACGCCCCGGTATTCCTACAACCAGCACGCACGGCCGGACCTGGCGATGCTGCAGGACTGGATGGCCGACAACACGCACCACGAGTCGGCCTACTTCGGCAAGTGGCACATCGGCACGACGGACGATCTGGACGACTCGCGGTTCGAGCGCAAGCAGGACCGCCCCTACCCTGGCGGACCGCCGTTCCTGGACGGCTCCCACTGGCACCCGAATACGAGGCTGGGGCCGCTGGTCAAGAGCGTCGCCGATGGCGACGCGGGGACCCTTGACGTGCCGATGGAGGGCTTCCCGGACGTCGTCGCCGCCCGGTACTCGCAGCGCTTCCTGGAGGAGCGCAGCGCGGGCAGGCCCTTCACGCTGTTCTGCGCCTTCCCGGGGCCGCACCCCAAGTGGCTGATCCCCGAGGAGTTCGGCGTCCGTTACGACCCGAAGGATATCCCGGACTGGCCGAACATGCACGACGACTTCGACGGCAAGCCGATCAACCAGAAGAAGCTGCGGCTGATCGGGGAACGCAGGGGTGACGGCAAGGGCGCCAGCCTGCAGGAGCTGCTGGCGTACTGCTTCTCCTACATCGAGCTGATCGACACGATGGTCGGCGAGGTGGTCGCCACGCTTCGGGAGTTGGGGCTGTACGACGACACCGCCATCTTCCTGACGGCCGACCACGGCGACATGGCGGGCTCGCACGGCCTGTGGAACAAGGGCGCCTACATGTACGACGAGATATACCGCGTCCCCATGCTGTTCAAGCCGCCCGGCGGCGGCAGCGTCGACCGCGTCTCCCAGCCCGTCAATCTCATGGACGTCACCGCGACCATGGCGCACCTGATGGCCGGCGAACAGGTGCGCGACATCGGCTCCGGCGAGATGGACGGCCGGTCGTTCCTGCCGCTGGCCCAGGGCGGGACCGACTGGTACAAGTCGGTCAACTACAGCGAGTACCACGGCGACTGGTACGGCCACTACTCGTCTCGCATGGTGACCGACGGCCGGTGGAAGCTGGTGTGGAACCTGACCGACCTGTCTGAGCTGTACGATCTCGCGGAGGACCCGCACGAGCTGAGGAACCTGTTCTACGACCCCTCCCGCAGAGCGGTGCGCGACCGGTACATCGAGATTCTGGAGGAGCAGGGGAGACGCACCGACGACGGCCAGATCGGGCACCTCTTCCCGGCCGACACCGAGGACCGCCTCGGCCACTACCTCAGCGGCCCGCTGAAGCTGCCCAACTGACGAGGAGCGCGGCCATGCACGTGCAGACCCTGGAGCACAGCCCCACAAACCGCCGCGGAGACGGCCAGGTATCCCACCTGCTGCTGGCGCCGGGGCAGTTCGGCTCCGAGAACCTCGCCGTCACGTGGGTGGAGGGTGAGCCCGGAAGCGAGCAGCCGCTCCACTCTCATCCCGCCAGCGAGCAGGTCTACGTGATCGTACGCGGCCGGGGCGCGATGACCGTGGGCGAGGAGACGCAGAAGGTCGGACCGGGCACAGCGATTCTCGTGCCGCCGGATACTGCCCATTCGATACGCTGCGTTGGAGATGAGCGCCTGGTATTCGTATCGGCTACGTCGCCCCCGTTCGATATGCCGGCGAGCGACAGCACGTTCGCCTATTCGCCGCCTCCGTAGCTCGGCTATGCATACGGCGACGCCGCCCCGGAGGCCCAAGCCCTTCGGGCCAGGTGATAGAGGTTTTGGCCGTCGATGAGTACGAGAGTGCGCAAAAAAACACCCGCCCAGGGACTATGGCCGAGACCAAGGTCCAGCGGGCGGGGAAGAACTGAAGACCGAGTTAGCATCTCTGCGGCGCTTCGTCAACCCCTCGTGATTCCCAAAAATTCCCCCACCTAATTTGGACGAGCGGCGTGACGGACTGCTTCCCGGGTCGTGACAATGCACCTGGATGGTGACAGTTATTGTCATCGTCAATCTCGCCTTAGCGCCGCGCCCACGGCGTCGACGGGCAAAGAACCTACGGTTTAGGTGGAGAACCTGGGATTCCGTGCAACTGTTCAGAGGTGATGGGACGAATGCCCGCGGAGGGCGGGGATACAGCCTTGCTCAAAGCCAAATTGCCCCATAAGCGACGCCGCCCGGTCTAGCAGATCCCACGAAGTCTGAACAGCTACGGAACACACTCGCGGTTGGCCGAGTTCGTCCGTCCGTCACGCCCGGACGAACAACCACAAGCGGCGCCCACGCCTGGTCGGGCCCGTCGACGAACATACAGCACTCAGCAGACATGGGCGGTGCCGCGTTGACACGGTAGTCAGACGTTCTTTACCATGAGCCGAGGCTCACGCCGACAGGAGCATCAACTTGGCGGAACCCTCCCGGGCAGTAACTCTTCTAGACGCCGTCGGACTATACGTCAGCAGCCTCAAGACAAAAGCGGCCGGCCCCCCCTCTCGCCAGGAGCTCCTGCGCTTCGCCCAGTGGTGCGGCTCCGACAGGATCATTGGCGATATTCGGCCTCCCGACATCGAGGAGTATGGCACACAGGCGGCCGGATCGGCCGCCCGGCGCGACGCCCCGGAGCGGTTGCGGGAGGTCCGCCAGTTCCTCACGTTCGCCCACAAGAAGGGCTTGATCCAGCAGAACCTCGCGAGATATCTACGCGTCCCCAAGGCCAAGTTGCCGGCCGCGGCGGCCAGGTCTCGGAACGGGCCGGCGACGATAGAGATCACGGCCGAAGGTCAAGCGCAGATCGAGAGCGAGCTCGAGGCCCTGCGCTCGAAACGCGGCCCGATCGCCGCCGAAATCCGCCGCGCGGCGGCCGACAAGGACGTGCGCGAGAACGCCCCTCTCGAAGCGGCCAGGGAGCAGCTCGGACAGCTCGAATCCCGGATCGGGGAGCTCGAGAAGGCGCTCGAGTCCGCCGTCACGGTCGAGCGCTCGGGGCCCAGCAAGACCGTCAGGCTAGGCTCCAAGGTGGTGCTGAGGGAAGTAGACTCAGGCCGCGAGACGGCCTACACGATCGTCGGCGCCCTCGAGGCCGACCCGCTCGGGGGCAAAATCTCCGACATGTCGCCCGTCGGCAAGGCGCTGATGAACCAGGCGGTTGGCCGAGAGGTCAGCGTCACCACACCCCGCGGCCTCGTCAAGTACCTGATAAAGCGCGTCGCCTCGTAGTCTTCCGCGACGCCGACCCGCACCGGGCCGCTCGATATCGCCTCCACGGTGCCTGCCGCGCCGCGCCCAACTGCCGGATCCCGTGTGGCATAAACGCCGATACCATGGGACCGGCGTTGCTTGAACGCCCTAACGGCGCCACATATACTTGATCCGGCGTGGAGGTTCCCGATGGCCCACATGTACGAGGTGAACACGCCGATGCTCGGCCGGGCCGTGTTCGAGCTCGCTTTCGTCCGATATCTCGAAGGCATCGGCTACCACCACATGAGAGCCGGCGATTGGGCCGGCGGCCAGACTTCCCACGAGTTCCGTCGAGGCGACGAGTTCGTCGCGCTTTCGATCGTTCCCGAGGGTCACCGAGACTGCCGCATTGCGGTCGAGTCCGATACCGTTCCGGTAGAGTCGCTCGTCGTCGATGTCCTGACTGAGGGGCTTGCCGACTCGCTGCAGGTATTCGGGGACGCCCTGAGCGTTGGTGAGGAGAGGGAAAAGATGCTCTCGCTGTCCAGTGCCCTGCGGGACGCCTTCCCGAGGAACCCAGCCGTATAGAGGGAGCAGCTACCGGAGGGAAATGGAAGAAGCAACCCACGCAATAACGCGACTCGTCTTCCAGCTCGGCGCGATCCTGATCGCGGCCAAGCTGGGAGGCGAGGTCTGCGAGCGGTACCTGAAGATGCCAGCCGTGCTCGGCGAGCTGGCGGCGGGAATACTGATCGGCCCGTTCGCCCTGGGCGGATTGGACATCCCCGGGATAGGACCGGCGTTCGAGCACCCGCACGAGGGCGCCTCGATACCGGTGTCCGAGGGCCTGTGGTCAATAGCCCAGTTCGGTTCGATTGTCCTGCTCTTCGCGGCCGGCATAGAGACCGACCTGCGCCAGTTCCTGCGCTACGCCCGGCCGGCCTCTATCGTGGCCGTCGGCGGGGTCGTCATCCCATTCGTCCTGGGAGTAGTCCTGACCGTCTGGTTCGGCTATGCAGACCATCTCACGGACGCCAGGGCGCTGTTCATCGGCGCCGTGCTCACCGCGACGTCCATCGGCATCTCGGTCCGGGTGCTGGGAGACCTCCACAGCCTGGCCACGCCGGAGGGGGTGACCATACTCGGCGCGGCGGTGCTCGACGACGTCCTCGGCATCCTGGCGCTGACCATAGTCGTGGGCCTGCACGGGACGGCGGCCGCGACAGACGCGATCACGGCGATCACGGCGACCATGACGACCACGACTGCGGAGATAACGACGACCACAATCACAGAGATCACGACGACTACGATCACGGAGGTCACGACGGACTTCTCCGCGTCGTCGGTCGGCCTCGTTGCGCTCAAGACCCTTGGCTTCTGGATAGCGCTGACGGGCATCGGAATACTGCTGGCGAAGCGCGTGTCGGCCCTGTTCGGCTGGTTCCAGGTGAGCGGCGCCGCCGTCGCTCTCGCGCTGGGCCTGGCCCTGCTGGCGGCGGGTCTAGCGGAGAGCTTCGGCCTCGCGATGATCATCGGCGCGTTCTCCATCGGACTGGCACTGTCCGGCACCGATCTCGCACACGCGCTGGAAGAGCCGCTCAACGGCGTCTACGCGGCAGTGGTCCCGATCTTCTTCGTCGTCATGGGCATGCTGGTCGACGTATCGTCCCTCGACAGCGGTATATGGGCCTTCGGCCTGGTCGTCACAGTGGCGGCCGTCTTTGGCAAGGTGGCCGGATCGGGTGTCCCGGCCCTGTTCGCCGGCTTCAACAGCCGTGGGGCGGCGCGGGTCGGCGTGGGTATGCTGCCCCGCGGCGAGGTCGCGCTCATCATGGCCGGCGTGGGCATCAGCAAGGGGATCATCGGTCAGGACCTGTACGGGATCGCCATCATCATGACGATCATCACCACGGCAGCCGCGCCGCCGATACTCGCCCTGCTCTTCCGCAACAACGCTTCCGGGCTGCGAAGAGCCGAGGACGCCGGATGACAATCGGCGTGGCCGAGGCCGACACCCAAGAGCTGGTCCAGGAGCTGCGAAGACGCGTCGCCGGCGAGGTGCGCTTCGACAAGATGAGCCGCGTCCTCTACAGCACGGACGCGAGCATGTACCAGATCGAGCCCATTGGCGTCGTCCTGCCCCGGAGCGAAGAGGACGTCGTCGCCGTCGTAGAGACCGCGAACAGCCACGGCGTGCCCGTGCTTCCGCGCGGCGGCGGCACGAGCCTCGCGGGCCAGGCGGTCGGCCGCGCGGTCGTCATGGACTTCTCCAAGCACATGCGCAACCTGCTCGAAGTCAACGTGGAGGAGGGGTGGGCCCGCACACAGCCCGGCATCGTGCTCGACGAGCTCAATACGCTGCTCCGGCCGAACGGCGTCCAGTTCGCGCCCGACCCATCCACGAGCAACCGGGGCAACGTCGGCGGGGCCATCGGAAACAACTCGTGCGGAGCCCATTCGATCGTCTACGGCAAGACGGTGGACAACGTCCGCGAGCTGCGCGTCGTGCTCTCGAACGGCGACCTGGCGACACTAGGTCCGGTCGACGGCGGGGCGCTGGAGGCCAGGACGCGCGGCGACTCGTTGGAGGCGCGAGTATACCGAAGGCTGGTCGAGATAGGCGATGTCTACCGCGACGAGGTGGCGACCCGGTTCCCCAAGATTCAGCGGCGCGTGTCCGGGTACAACCTCGACGAGCTGGCCTCTCCCGACGCCATCGACGCGGCGCGCTTCGTCGTCGGCTCCGAGGGCACGCTGCTGACCGTAACCGAGGCCAAGGTCAAGGTCGTCCCCATCCCAAAGGCAACGGCGTTGGCCGTACTCCACTTCCGGGAGCTGATCGAGTCGATGGAGGCCACCGTGCTCGCCCTGGAGCTCGGGCCTGCGTCGATCGAGTTGGTCGACGACATGATCATCCGACAGGCGCGGGAGAACCTGGAGTACTCCCGCATGGCGGACTTTATCGACGGCGATCCGAAGGCCATCCTGCTGGTGGAGTTCGCGGGCGACTCCGCCGCCGAGCTGGAAGCCAGGCTCGACGATCTCGATGAGCGCATGGGAAGGAGCGGCCTGTCGTACTCCAACCGCCGCTTCGTCGACGCCGCCGACCAGGCCCGGGTGTGGGCCGTCCGAAAGGCCGGCCTCGGCCTGATGATGAACGTACAGGGGCCGGCCAAGCCGCTGCCGTTCGTGGAGGACACGGCTGTCCCGCCAGAGGCGCTGCCGGAGTACGTCCGGCGCTTCGACGAGATCGTGCGGGAGCACGGCACGTCCGCCGGGTACTACGGCCACGCCAGCGTCGGCTGCCTGCACATCAGGCCCCTGATCGACCTGACCGCCGCCGAGGACGTCGAGCGCATGGTCTCCATCTCCGCGCACGTGAGCGACCTGGTGCTCGAGTACGGCGGCGCGATGAGCGGCGAGCACGGCGACGGCCTCGCGCGCAGCGCCTGGAACGAGAAGATGTTCGGAAGCCGCATCTACGGCGCCTTCCAGGAGGTCAAGCGGGCCTTCGATCCCGAGGGGGTCATGAACCCCGGCAAGATAGTCGACGCGCAGTCGATGGCGGAGAACCTGAGGACCACGCCGTCGACGCCGCGTGTGCAGGTCGAGACCGGGCTGGACTTCGCCCCGGAAGGCGGCCTGGGCGGCGCGGCCCAGATGTGCAACGGCCAGGCCGCCTGCCGCAAGCTCTCCGGCACCATGTGTCCTTCCTACATGGTCACCCGGGACGAGGAGCACTCTACCCGAGGACGCGCCAACGCCCTGCGCGCCGCCATGACCGGCGCCCTGCCGGTGGACAGCCTGACCGGCGACCGGCTCTACCGGGTGATGGACCTGTGTCTCGGGTGCAAGGGCTGCAAGGCCGAGTGCCCGTCCAACGTCGACGTAGCCAAGCTCAAGTACGAATTCCTCGACCGCTACCACAGGGCAAACGGGTACCCGCTTCGCAATCGCATCTTCGCCAACATATCGACCCTGAGCAGACTGGGGTCATTCTTCGCGCCGCTGTCCAACTGGAGCCTGGGCTCGCCCGCCTTCAAGGCGATGCTGGAGCAGGTCGCCGGCATCGACGGCAGGCGCGACCTGCCTCCCTTCGCGAGCCAGACCTTCAGGCAGTGGTTCCGAGCGCGGTCGGCCGACGCTTCCGCCGACGCGCCCCTCGGGCCCGTCGTGCTGTTCGCGGACACCTTCACGGACTACAACCACCCGGAGCTGGGCCGCGCGGCCGTCGCCGTGCTCGAGCGCCTGGGCTACAGGGTCGTCGTTCCGGAGTCGCGGTGCTGCGGGAGGCCCATGCTATCCAACGGGATGATCGACAGGGCGCGCGACAACGCCCGGTTCAACGTCGACGCCGTCCACCCGCTGGTCGAGCGGGGCGCGAAGGTCGTCGGCCTGGAGCCGAGCTGCATCCTCAGCTTCCGCGACGACTACCTGGACCTTCTGCCCGGGGACCGCCGGGCGCGGGAGGTCGCCGCCGGCACGATGCTCGTCGAGGAGTTCGTGAAGCACGCCGCCGATCAGGGCGCGACGCTGGAGCCCGCCGGGGCCACGCCTGGAAAGCTGCTGTTCCACGGCCATTGCCACCAGAAGGCGCTCGTGGGCGCAGGGCCGGCCATGGACGTGCTGCGGTCCGTCTGGGGCGGTGAAGTCGAGGAGATACAGGCCGGCTGCTGCGGCATGGCCGGCTCGTTCGGCTTCGAGAAGGAGCACTACGAGACCTCGCTCAAGATCGGAGAGCTGGGCCTCTTCGAACAGATCAGATCGACCGCGGGCGACTTCCAAGTCGTGAGCGAGGGGGTCTCCTGCCGCCAGCAGGTCCGCGACGGCACCGGCGTTCGAGCAAGGCACCTGGTCGAAATACTGGCCGACGCAATCGGCCCCCCGGGTTAGGCAGGAGGGGGAGTCTCCCCACGGGCGCCGGTAGTCCGGCGTCGCGAGTGCCCTCGGCGGCCTCGCCGGCGACTGCGGCTAGGGCACCAGCCGGTCGATGCTTATCGCCTTGTTGCTCCGGGTGCTGCGGACCTTCAGCGCCTCGCCCTCGGCGAGCGTGTCGAAGGTGAGCCAGTCGACCTCGACGATCTCCCGATCCACGAGCAGAAAGTGCCGGCCGAAGCGATGCTCTTTGGCGTCTAGACGCCCCTCGATCCACTTGTAAGGCGGAAGAGGGTCGACGAACGCCGCAATCGCCTCAGACAACGCTCTTGTCATCTGCGCAATGCCGGGCCAGAGGTCCATCTGTCGCCGCACGTAGGGCCGCAAATCTTCGACGGCTGGCTGTCGTCTAATCATGCATCACTATGCCGGGCCAGAGTTGTCAAGGCGAAATTAACCACGAAAGCCGCCAAATGTCAACCGCCGTACGCTGGCGACAGCCGTTTCCCAATCTGTTGTAGACTGTCGCAGGTCGTGGCGCGACAACTGGATGACGGAAATCGCGCCCAGTTCGGGCTCGCCCGGTGCGCGTACAAGACCCCACCGATGGAGGTCACCAATGGAAATCGGCTTCTTCACCATGCCACTGCACCCGCCGGGCGTCGACATCACGCAGGCCCTCGACGACGACCTGGAGCAGTTCGTAACCCTGGACCGCCTCGGCTACAAGGAGGCGTGGATCGGCGAGCACTTCACCTCCGAGTGGGAGAACGTGCCCTGCCCCGATCTGTTCATCGCCAGGGCCTTGGGCGCCACGGAGAATATCATCCTGGGCACCGGCGTCACGTGCATGCCCAACCACGACCCTTTCATGATCGCCCACCGCATCGCGCAGCTCGACCACCTCGCGCACGGCCGCTTCTACTGGGGCGTCGGATCGGGCGGCTTTCCGGGCGACTTCGAGGTCTTCGGCTTCGACCCGGAGTCGGGCGAGCAGCGCCAGATGACCCGCGACGCCGTCGACCTCGTGCTGAAGCTGTGGGACGACCCCAAGCCCGGCGTCTACGAGCACAAGTTCTGGCGCTTCACGGTACCCGAGCCCAACCCGCAGATCGGGCTGTCGTTCCACTACAAGCCCTACCAGAAGCCCCATCCGCCCATCGGCGTCGCCGGCGTCTCGAAGCGGTCGGACACGCTCGTCCTGGCCGGGGAGCGCGGCTACATCCCGATGAGCATCAACCTCGTGCCCACCGCCACGCTACAGACCCACTGGGACATGGTGACCGAGGGTGCCGCCAGCGCCGGCCGCACCGCCGACCGCTCGCTCTGGCGAATAGCAAGGAACGTCTTCGTGGCCGAGACGACGGAAGAGGCGCGCCGGGAGGCGCGTGAGGGCGTCCTTGCCCGCGACTTTAACGGCTACTTCCTGAAGGTGCTGACCACCATGAAGATGATCGACCTGTTCAAGACCGATCCGGACATGCCGGACTCCGACGTGACCATCGACTACCTGATAGACAACATCTGGATCGTAGGCAGCCCGGACGAGGTCGCCGACAAGCTGCGCGCGCTGCATGAGGAGGTCGGTGGCTTCGGCGTGCTGCTGACCATGGGGCACGAGTGGCAGCCCAAGGAGGCATGGGTGCGCTCCATGACGCTGTTGGCCGAAGAGGTCATGCCCGGCCTGTCCGACCTCGATTGACGAGAGCGGCGTCCGGCGCTACGCGTTCTCCTCGTCGGAGGACATGTTCTCGCCCCGCAGCGACGCGGTGCGGATGTCGTAGCGCCCAGGGTACTTCACGGGAAGGTCGCCCGACTCGACCATCACGTCGAGCGGATTGACGCGAGTCTGTAGCGGCAGCGCCACGCGCTCGTGCAGGCGGGCCGACTCGTAGACGGCGTGGATCATCTCCAACGCCTTGTAGCCGTGGGTCGCCTCGCCCCTGAACCCGGCCGAGTCGTCCTCGATCCAGTCGGCCAGATCGGCGGCCTGCGCGGCGCCGCCCTCGTCGCCCTCGAAGCCGATACCCTCGTCGTCGATCTTGAAGAAACGGCCGTCGGGCGCCCTGCGCTCCCAGCGCCCCCGAGTGTCGGCGTTGAAGAGCCTAAGATAGCTCGGCCGCAGCTCGATCATGCCCTCCGACCCGAATATCGTGCACCCCTGCTGGTAGGTTGGCGTCAGGTCGCTGACGATCTGCGCGCGGGCGCCGCCCTCGAAGCCGAAGACGGCCTCGGCCCTGTCCTCGATCCGCGTGTTGCGTTCGTAGCGGTCCGTGCCGCGCTCGACCTGGCCCATCACCCACTCGCAGTCGACGTCGCCGAGCACGTAGCGGTACATGTCGGTGTGGTGGGACGCGTCGTTGGGCAGGCCCGACCCTGAAACGCTCGTGATGAGCTCCACGTCGCCTATCGCGCCCGCCGCGACCAGGTCTCGAGCCTCGGTGTAGGACGGCAGGAAGCGGCGCTGGTGGGCGATGCTGAGCTTCACGCCGTTGCGTTCGCAGGCCACCAGCATCTCGGCCGCGCTGTTCAGGTCGACGGCCATCGGCTTTTCGCACAGGATGGCCCGCGGCTTGCGCGACGCGGCGGCGATCGTCCACGTCGAGTGTCCCGCGTGCCAGGTGGCAATCGAGACGATGTCGAGGCGCGCCTTGTCGAGCATCTTGCGGCCGTTGGCGTAGTGCTTCGGGTGGTAGTCGTCGTGGTCGCCGAAGACTTCGTCGTACTGGTCCATCGCCGCCTTGCTCAGGTCGGATATGGCAACGACCTCGTAGCGGCCGGACCGCAGATAGCCGTTGACGTGGTTCCGCCCTATTCCGCCGCAGCCTATGATCCCCGCTCTAAGTTTCGAGCCCATTGCGCCCTCCTGTCGCAGTGCGTCCGACCGGTAAGAGAAGAAACCTGCGGTGTCGGAAGCTATCCGCCGGGAATGTGTCCGGTGGCCCGCAGCAGCGTCTCCTGCACCAGCAGCTCGTGGTCGAGCGACCGGTCGGGCTCCTTCTCGCCCCGGATGTCCTGCACGAATGCCTCCAGCGAGGCGACATACCTCGGTCGGGCCTCGAGATCGACGATCGACACGCCGGCCGGGTAGCCGCCGCGCGGCTCCATAAGGGCGAGTCGTAGCGTGTCGGCCGGCTCCATCGGCTCCATGATGGCTGAGCCCATCGAGCCGTACACCTCGAACCGCCTGGCCGTCGGCGCCGGCTCCATGGCGGCGATATCTATGATCGCCATCGCGCCGTCGTACTCGAAGACGCCTAGAGTGTTGTTTGCGAAGCCTCCGGTCTCGATCACGTCCTCGCGCAGGAAGCTCGTCACCCTGGTGGGCCGGCCGAGTATCCAGACGACCTGGTCGAGCATGTGCGACGCCAGGTCGTAGAAGATGCCGCCGTCGGGCACCCGGCCCGGGTCCTGGCGCTCGGCCGGGATGTTCGTCGACATGTGACAGCGCACCGCGAACACGTCGCCCAGGAAGCCCGATCTGGCCCAGTCCGCGATCCGGACGAACCCGTCGTGGTGGCGGAACATGTAGCCGAGCTGGACGAGCAGGCCCTGCTCCCGCGCGCTCGCGACTATCGCCTCGAACCGCGGGTAGTCGTCCCCGGCCGGCTTGTCGTGGAAGACGTGCTTTCCGGCGGCGACGATCTCCTCTGTGTGGTCGAGGCTCTCCACGTTGGAGCCCTCCGACGAGATGGCGACGACCGTGTCGTCCTCGAGCATCTCCGCCTTGTCGTCCAGCCAGCGCACCTGCGACCAGGGGGCCTCGCCGGACGACTCGAGCTCGCGGCGCCGGGAGGCGTCGGGCTCGTAGAGGCCGACCACCTCCACGTCCGGGTTCGCCAGCATGACGCTCAGAACCCCGGCCGCGTGGCCGTGCTTGGTCCCGTACTGCGCCATCCGAATAGTCTGTGAGGACACCGTCTTCACCACGGGCGCAATTCTAGCACCAGAGTCGGGCACGTCAACCGGCGGGCTGCTCCGTCTGGAGGAAAAGGGCTCCAGGTACCGGACGATCCCGTAACGTTCCTCTGAGCATCGGGCTGTTGGACGACGATACCGGTCGGGCGCCGCATCCCCCTACCGAAGTGTTACACAGGTGCCCGATCGCACACGCGAAAGTTTGCCTGCGCGGGAAATGGCGGTTATGCAGAGACCTCAGACGTGGGGGCGCCGTGGGGCGGAGTTGGAGCGGTCGATTTCCTACGAGCTGTTCCATTGTGTTCCAAAGTGTTCCATTCCTATCTGGGCGATGGAACACTTTGCCGGAAAATGGAACAGTAGGTGTTCCACGCTTCGTATCTGGCGTGGAACAGGGCGGGACAAAGTGGAACAGGGGTGTTCCATAGTGGATAGTGGGCAGTGGGAAGTGGATAGCGGGGGCACGGGGAACAGGGTAGCACGGGTGTTCTGGCTGCCGCAACCCGCTCGGGGGCCCCCCGGCCGCCAGCCGGGTTGCGAATACAGCAGATGTGTGCTACCAGGCCCGCGTGGAAACAGCATCCATGTTCATTCCCCATCCCCTTCCCGGCAGGCCCGGCTCGGAACACGGCTTGTGATTTCGTGCCACGGTGTTCCCACTCAGATAACGCGAGCGTTACACCGGGTGTTTCATCTACGGACCAAGTGTTTCATCCGCCAGATACGAACGGAACAGAATGGCACAGTTTTGAGCGAAAAAGACGGCCGGCCGCCTCGACGCACTCTCGTGGCCGTTCGCCTCAGCAAGTCTGAACGGTCACCCGAGGAGGCCGACCGTGGACACGGAGGGCCGGCCCGTGTTCAAATACGGCCGTCGGCGAGCCCGCCGTCCCCCGACGGCGCCGATGCCGAGAGAATAGGGCGAACACGCCCAAGAGGAGATATCAATGAAGTTCGGCCTGTTCATGATGCCGCTGCACCCGCCCGGGAGACCCCCGGCCGAGACCTACGACGAGGACCTGGAGCTCGTTCGAAGGGCCGACCGGCTCGGCTTCTCCGAGATCTGGGTCGGCGAGCACATGATGCTCCCGTGGGAGAACATGCCGACCCCGGAGCTGTTCATCGCCCGCGCGCTGGGCGAGACCGAGCAGATCGCCTTCGGGACCGGCGTCGTGCTGCTCCACTTCCACGACCCTGTGCAGGTAGCGCACCGCATCGCGATGCTCGACCACATGGCGAAGGGGCGGTTCATGTTCGGCATCGGCTCCGGCGGCACGCCCAGCGACGCCGAGATGCTGCGCATCGACCCCGATCCCGGCGCCCAGCGCGACCGCATGATGGAGGGCATCGACCTGGTCCTGAGCATCTGGGAGAACGGCCCGACCGACTTCGACGGCCAGTTCTACAGCACGCGCACGCCACAGGACCGCCCGGAGATGGAGGTCAGTTTCCACCTCCGACCCTACCAGCAGCCGCACCCGCCGATAGCGGTCGCCGGGGCCAGCGTCCGTTCGTCGACGCTCGAGATGGCGGGCGAGCGTGGCTGGATTCCGCTGAGCGCGAGCCTCGTCCACGCGTCGCAGCTCGGGGCCAACTGGGAGTCGATCTCGGCCGGCGCCGAGCGCGGCGGCCGCACGCCGTCCAGGGCCGAGTGGCGCATCGCCAAGCAGGTATACGTCGCCGACACGACCGAGCAGGCCCGCAGGGAGGCGCTCGAGGGCGCGCTCGCCCGCGACTTCACCGACTACTGGATGAAGCTGATCGGCAACAGCCCGCGCGGCGTCGGCACCTTCAAGTACGATCCCGACATCCCGGACGAGGACGTGACGCCGGAGTACATGCTCGACAACTACTGGATCGTCGGCGACCCCGACTACTGCGTGGAGAAGGTCCGGGAGATGCACGACCGGTCGGGCGGCTTCGGCACCCTGCTCGTCCAGACCGACGATTGGGGCAACGGCAACGAGCAGTTCTACCGCTCCATGGAGCTCCTGGCGACCGAGGTCCTGCCCGCCGTCGAAGACCTGTAGCCGTAGCCAACGCCGGGCCGCCCCGGTTTCGACTCCGCCGAGCTTTGTGCAGACCGGACTCAACCGGGCCGGCCGCCGGTCTCAGTGCGGCCTCAGCGGGCCAACAGCGCCGTCCTGGAGGCGTACCATGCTCACGCAGCGTCCGGTCGACCTGGACAGGGACAGGGACGCCCTCCTGGAGCTCCACTGCGCCTCGAACTACGGGAGCGAGACGCGGTGGGCCCGACAGGCGCCGTACGAGGCGTATCGCGCCGCGTGGCGGGCCTCGGGCCAGCCTGAGACGTACCTGGCCGGCCTCGCGCGTTCGCTGGACGACCCGCGCACAATCGCCGAGATGTGGGAGGACGACGGCGACGTCGTCGGCCACGTCCGTGCCAGCTTCCACGACGTCGAGGGGTACGGCCTGACCTTCGCCGAGATCGACGACGTCAGCATCTTCCCCCGGTACAGGAGGCGCGGCGTCGGGCTCGCCATGCTCCAACGGGTCGAGACGCTGGCGAAGGAGCGCGGGGCAAGCTGGCTCCGCTCCGAGGCGGGCATCGAGAACACCGCGTCGCGGGCGCTGCACGCCAAACACGGCTTCCGCAAGTACCACATAGGCTATGAAAAACTCCTGGTCGACGAGGAATCGCTCATCAACAGACGCGCCCCCGGGGCATGACGCCAGGCGGCCGGCCGCGCTCGAGATGGGGTAGCATAGCCCGCAGGCCGACGGCCCGAGCCGGCGAAGCTACCGCCGGGATGACGACGCAGGAGAACGCCATGCAGCCCCCACAGCCGATCACCGAGCCGACGCGCATCCGTCCGTCCGACGTCGCCCAGCGCATGGGCCCGCCCCCGTGGAGCGAGGCCCTGCTGGACGACGGCCGGAATTGGGCGGTGCTCAGCGGCGATCCGCCCGGGCGCCGCACCGAGGCGCACAGCCACGAGGGCTACAACGAGTGGTGGGTCGTGGTCGCCGGGAAGCTGAGATGGCAGATCGGTGAGCGCTCGCCGTTCCACGCCACGTCCGGGGACATCGTCTTCTGCCCTGCCGGCGTCGTCCACTCGATAGAGACGCTTGGAGACGGACCGTCGCTCAGGATCGCGGTCGTCCCCCGTCCGGCATCGACGACCGCAGGCAGACCCCGGAGCACCGACGACGAGCAGGACGGCCCGCCGAACATGCTCCACACGAGTGTCGAGTCCATGCTGGCCCGTTTCGGCCCGCCGATGTGGACCGAGCCCGTGATACTCGACGAGCGCAACAGGGCCGGCTTCATACACTACGGCCCCGGCATGAGCAGCAATCCGCACTGGCATCCCGGCCTCGACGAGTGGTGGGTCGCCCTCAAGGGAGAGCTTCGATGGCGGACCGGCACGGGGCGCCCGCCGATAGACGCCCGGCAGGGGGACGTCGTCTTCGTGCCCGAGGGCCTGAAGCACGGGATCACCAGCGTCGGAGACGAGACGACTGTCCGCCTCGCGGTGACGCCCACCGACATGCCCCACATCTACACCGAAGGCGACGCCGAGGCCCCGCCGCCACGAAGCTAGGGAGCGCGTCGCGCCGGCGCCCACGAGAGCGAGTACTGGTACCCGGCGCGCACCCGTCGACTCCCGCTCCAGCAGTCATGACGGATGATCGAAGTCCTGGTAGGGGGGATGCCGTCGTTGGCCGCCGTCCGGAAGTGGGGCTGTCGCAACACGACCCGTTCGTCCTGAGTGCCCCGACGCTTCGTCGAGATGTATCGAAGGACACGCACTGCTCAGGGTCATCGCGTGTGTGGGCCGCTCGACTCCGAACAGATGCGGACCCGCCGGGGTCGTGACGGGAGCGCGGGTTGCGGTTATAATCGCGGCGCGGGGGGAGAATCGAGGGAGGGCGGACGGGTTGAGCGAGTTTCT
Source organism: Dehalococcoidia bacterium (assembly GCA_965220785.1). Taxonomy (GTDB): domain Bacteria; phylum Chloroflexota; class Dehalococcoidia; order Lucifugimonadales; family CAZENU01; genus CAZENU01. Next base: position 2,832,917 of record CBDCQW010000003.1, on the reverse strand, counting down.
CGGGTCCATCGCGGCGATCGTTGCGTCCATGGCGGTCGCCTATGTGCTCGGCGCGTTCCCCATGGCGGGATGGCTCGGCCGCCGCCGGGGGGTCGACATCTACGCAGCCGGCACGGGGCTGGCCGGCGCGGCGAACGTGATGAGATCGGTGGGCCGCCTCCAGGGCGCCCTCGTGCTGATATGGGACCTGACCAAGGGCGGGCTCGCCGTCCTGGTCGGCTGGTGGATTGGCGCGGATGGTGCGCAGGTACTGTTCCCGGTTGGGGCAGTGCTGATGGGGCACTGGGTCTCCGTCTTCAGCGGCTTCCGGGGCGGAGACGGGCTGGGTACCCTCGGGGGCTGCGTGATCGCGTTGTTCCCGGTCACCGGCATCCTGGCCGTGGTCGTCGGCATGCTGGTGTCCCTGGGCGGGCAGCGAATGCCCTACCCTTCACTACTCGGCGTCGTCTTCGGCTACGGGACGCTGGCGGTGCTGAACCTCACCCCGGAGCTGGACCTGGCCCAGGACGGCGACATGGCGCTGACCGTCGGAATCGGCGGATTCACCGGGCTGGTGCTCGCGCGGGCCGTCCGCGGCCACATCAGGAGACGCGACTCCGGCGACCCGGAAGTGCTCGACGACCCGGCAGGCACCTCAGAGGACCCGCGTTAGCCCCGGGCCCGCATCGGGCGCTAGTCCAGGGAGACGCAGGTAGTCGTCCTGACGACGCCTTTCTGGGCGTGAATCGAGTCGGTCACGAAGTTGCTTATCTGTTCCAGATCGTTGCGCTCCACCACGACGACGACGTCGTAGGGGCCGGTGACCCGGACGGCGTCCCTGACGCCCCGCGCTGCGGTCATGGTGTCCACGAGACTCCTGGACTGGCCGGCAGCCATCTCGATCAGTACGTACGCGCGAACCACGGATAACCTCCGCTCCCCCAGCAGGCCGGGCGTTAAGAATACCCCGACAGACTCGGCCGGGCAACCCGATCCGCAGGCCCAGATTCCCCATGTCCGTCATTCCCGCGACCGGAGACCCTTGCGTAACGCTCCTTTCGGGAAACAGACGTGGTGGAGATGCGCAGACTTCTTGTCTGGGAACCCCACCCCTGGATTCCCGCCCCCGCCTACGCGAGGGCAGGCTCTGCGCGGGAATGACGGTTATGCAAGGGTCCGTGAACGCGGGAATCCATCCCTGCCGAGGTGCGTCACTATGATACCGCAAGCAGTCCGTCACGCCGGCCGGCCCAATCAGGTGGCGAATCCAGGCCGCCCTCGTCGTTTGTATCCAGAGGGCCGTCTGTGATAAGATTTGGCCGCACCACTTCACTCCTGAGGGTTCGATGACAGGCGGCAACTGGACCTTCATCACGAATCACGGGCTGGTCCTCAGCTACATCTTCCACAACCCAAGCCACACCGCGCGGGAGATAGCTGCCCACGTCGGGATCACGGAGCGGACCGCCCACAAGATGATCTCCGACCTGGAAGCCGCCGGATACATCAATCGGCGCAAGAGCGGCAGGCGGAACCTCTACGATGTCGATCGCGAGCTTCCGCTGCGCCACCACACGAAGAAGGACATCCTCGTCTCCAACCTGCTCGCCGCCCTGACCTCCGAACCCTCCGTCCAGACGAAGTAGCCGGTCTCGCCCGTTGCTCGTCCGCAGACCGCACGCTGCCCCTCGGCCGCGCCGTTCCGATACAATGTGGTCGACGTCACGACCTACGCCACTGGTGCAATGCAGACTGTCAAGCGCCTACACGATCTGCAACGGATCGACCTGAGGGTCGACGAGCTCGAGGACACCCTTGTCGACGTGCGCGCCCGGCTGCAAGATGACTCCTCCATCACCGCGGCTGCCGCGACGCTGACCGCCATATCGGAGGTGCTCGCCGAGGTCGGCGTCAGGCGCCGGGCGGCCGAACGAGCGATCGGGGAGACGCAGGAGCGGCTGGAGAGCATCGAGAAGAAGCTCTACGGCGGCGCGATCACCAGCCTGGACGAGATGACCGCCGCCGAGGAGGAGCGCAAGTTCGTCGTCCAGCAGCTCAGGGAGCAGGAGGACAACCTCCTCGAGCTGATGGTCCAGACGGAGGACGGCGAGAGCGCTCAGAGCGAGGCGCGGGAAGCGCTGTCGGAGCTGAAGTCGGGCCGGCCGGCCGAGCAGGCCCGGCTCCAGGAGTCGGAACGGCGGACAGCCGCCGAGCTGGACGAATGCCGCCGGCAGCGAGACGACGCGGCCCCAAGGGTATCGGCCGACCTCATCGCCCTCTACGAGTCGTTGCGCAAGAGCACCAACGGCAGCCCCGTCGCCAGGATCGAGCGCGGCATGTGCCAGGGATGCAGGCTGACGCTGTCGACGATGGAGCTCCAGCGCGCCCGCACGGCGCCCACCCCGGTGAGATGCAGCAGCTGTAAGCGCATACTCTACCTGCCCTGATCGAGCGATGCGCGCCATCGGCTTCTTCTACCTGGGCACTGGAAACGAGGTCTCCCTGCCGGAGCTCCGGCGACAGTTCCAAGACTTCTGCGACCTCAACTTCCACCAGTCGGTGAACAGCTTCGCCGGCGGCGGAGAGGCGGCCCCCAGGGAGACGCCCGAGTACCGCCAAATGATCGAGTTCATGCGCGACTCGGGCAGCGAGTTCCTGGTTGCGGTCCCGGACGCGACGCACCTGGGCGGCGATCTGGAGTCGGTGGCCAGGGCTTTCGTCGACCTCGAACAGACGGGCGCCGTCGTCCGGTGCTTCGACGAGGAGTTCCCGGACCCGCTGCAGAACGCGTTCCAGACGCTGGGCGTGAAGGGTGTCTCGCGGACGCGCAGCCGGAGGATAAAGGAGTCGATGCGGGAGCGGGCGCTCCAGGGCCAGGCCCTCGGCAAGCCGCCCTACGGCTACCGCATCGGCGCCGAGGGGAAGCTCGAAATAGTGTCCGAGGAGGCCAGGGTAGTCGAGCTGATCTTCCGGCTGTACACGCGGGACGAGATGGGCTTTCGTCTGATCGCGCAGCACCTGAACGAGCGCGGCATACCGACCCGACGCGGCTCCAACTGGAACGTCATCGGAATCCGGGACGTCCTACGCAATCCGGTATACACCGGGACCTACACCCGGCTTGGCATGCGCCGTCCCCGGACGCACGACGCGATAGTTCCGCACGAACTGTTTCGCGCCGCGCGCGAGGTCACAGAGTCGCGCAGACCGCTCGGACGCGTGTCGAAGTCGGAGCCGTTCCTGCTATCGGGGCTGATCGAGTGCGGCTACTGCGGCAACAGGATGATGGGCGTCACCCGACGACAGTCGTGGAGACGGCAGGACGGCCGCAGACAGCGCGGCGTCTACCGCTACTACCAGTGCCAGTCCAAGAACAACCAGAGCGTGTGCGGATACCACACCTGGCGCGCGCCGCTGCTCGAAGGGACGGTATTCGGTCAGCTCGGCCCGGCGCTCCGCGCGAGGGCAGCCGGCGCGCCCGACGGCGACGCCAAACGCGCCCAGGCCCTTCGGGACGAGCGCGTGGAGCACGCGGAGCGCAGGCTGCTCGACGCGATGAGGCGCATCGCACGCGGCGAGCGAAAGACGTACCTGCTCGCCGACTACCTGGCGGCCCTGGACACGGCTAGAAAAGCCGCGTCGGGCGACCACAGCCAGGCCAACGTCGACCAGACCCTGTCCCGCTGGGAAGACCTCGACATGGAAGCCCAGCGCGACTTCCTCGCCTCCCACGTAGCGCGCATAGTAGTCAAAGACGAGACAGTCCAGGTCCTAGTCTAGCCCGGCCGCTGACGCCCCCCAACGCGGCTCGAATCCGCGGGAGAGGTCGGGGCCGTTCCGGAGGGCTGACTAGAACAGCCGGTTCTGGGGGGTTGCGGCGTTCTCCGGGTAGTCGACTCCCAGGTGCTCGTAGGCGCGGCGGGTCGCGACGCGGCCGGACCTGGTGCGGTCGAGAAACCCCATCTGCAGCAGGTACGGCTCGTAAACTTCCTCGATCGTCTCGGCCTCTTCGCTGAGCGAGGCCGCCAGCGTGTCGATGCCGACCGGCCCGCCGTCAAACTTCTCGATGATGGTGTGGAGCACGAGATGGTCCGAGTCGTCCAGTCCCAGGGCGTCGACCTCCAGGCGGGCGAGCGCGTCCCTGGCGACCTCGCCGGTTATCACGTTGTCCGCCATCACCTGGGCGTAGTCGCGCACCCGCTTCAGCAGCCGGTTGGCGACCCTCGGCGTGCCGCGGGCGCGGTTGGCGATCTCCCTCAGTCCCTCGTCCTCCGAGTCGATGGCGAGAATCCGCGCCGACCGGTTGACGATCTTGTACATGTCCGCCGTAGTGTAGAACTCGAGCCGATGGACGACTCCGAAACGGTCCCGCAGAGGCGCGCTGACCATGCCATAGCGGGTGGTCGCTCCTATGAAGGTGAACGGCTTGATGGCCAGGTTCATGCTCCTGGCCTTCAGACCCTTGTCGATAACCCACGAGACGAAGAAGTCCTCCATGGCGGGATAGAGGACCTCCTCGACGACGCGGCTCAGGCGGTGGATTTCGTCGACGAAGAGGATGTCGTCCTTCTGGAGCTGGGTCAGGATCGCCACCATGTCGCCCGGACGCTCGATGGCCGGGCCTGAGGTGGTCTTGATCCTGACGCCCATCTCGGTGGCCATGATGTTGGCCAGCGTAGTCTTGCCCAAGCCGGGCGGGCCGTAGAGGAGAGTGTGGTCGAGCGCGTCGCCCCGCTGTTTGGCGGCGACGATGCCTATGTTGAGATTGGCCTTCAGCCGCTCCTGGCCGATGTAGTCCTCGAGGCGGCGGGGCCTCAGGCTCCGGTCCAGTGCGGTGTCGTCTTCATGTGGCTTGCCCGAGACGATGCGCTCGTTCAACTGCACGCTCGACTTTCTCTACGTGGGGAACGGCATTAGAACCGGTGTTCATTCTATGGACGGCCCGGAAAGGTGTCAACAGGGCGTAGTGGATGTGGATAGTGAATAGTTGGGAGTGGGCGGGTTGTAGGCTTTGCGGCCCTCCGGAAAACGGCGTACCATGATCCGGGCATCGTAGTAGTGAAGTTACCTGCATGGCAGCGCTATCATGTATAGACGGGTAGATGACTTCGTGCGCGATCGGATGGCCAATTGCGCTGGAGGCAGGAATGGCCGGTGAGGACACGCCGCGCTACACGACGTTGATCCGCGACCTGCCGCAGATGGACCGGCCCCGGGAGCGGCTGAAGAATCTCGGCCCCGGAGCCCTCAGCAACGCCGAGCTCGTCGCCATACTCATGCGGACCGGGGCGCAGGGCCAGTCCGTCCTGGAGCTGTCCAACCGCCTGATTGCCAACATGGGCGGCCTCTCGGGCCTCGCGCGGGTCTCCTACGGCGAGCTGTGCGGCTACCACGGTGTCAGTGACGCCAAGGCGTGCCAGCTCCTGTCCGCGTTCGAGCTCGGAAGGCGAATGGTCTCCCTCAGCCCCGAGGACCGGGCCGTAGTGCGATCTCCCCAGGACGTCGCCAACCTGGTATCGGCGGAGATGGGCCTGCTCGTCCAGGAGCACCTCAGGGTCATGCTGATGTCCACCAAGGGCGAAGTCCGGGGGGTGCACGAGGTTTACGTTGGCAACGTGAACGCCTCCATCGTGCGCGTGTCCGAGGTGCTCAGACCGGCCGTACGCGAAAACTGCCCGTCGGTTATCATCGTGCACAACCACCCGTCGGGCGACCCGACGCCCAGCCCGGAGGACGTGATGATCACGCGGCAGATCGTGGCAGGCGGCGAGATGTTGGACATCGAGGTGCTCGACCATATAGTCATCGGCGGCCGGTCGCACGTCAGCCTGAAGAGCAAGGGGCTCGGCTTCCCCGCCGCGGGCGACGGCGGACGCCATACTTGGCTGAACACCGCGGACGCATCGGACACGCACCGGTGATCGGCGTCGCCCTCGCGCTGATCGCGGCCGTCGGCTTCGCCGGCACCGCGGTCTTCGCCAGAATCGGCATCCAGTATGTCGCGGTCGGGCCCGGCACCCTCGTCTCGCTCACGGTCAGCACCGTCGTGACGCTGGCGATCACCATGGCATTCCAACCCGTAGACCTGGTGCGTATCGGCGGGACGGGACTCCTCCTCGCCTTCGTAGTCGGGCTGCTGAGCTACCCGACGGGCCGGCTGCTCAGCTTCACCGGCGTCAGGCTCGTCGGCGTTTCCAGATCGAGCACGATAGTCGGCACGGCGCCGCTCTTTGCGACCGCCACCGCCGTGGCCTTTGCCGGCGAGTCGGTGACCCTTCCGCTGCTGGTGGGCAGTGTGTCTATCGTCGGCGGCATGACGCTCATCCTGAGTCAGCAGTGAACGCGGCATCGACGAAGATGGCGGACCGCCGGAGGAGCCTGTGGGGCTATGGGTGTTCACTCGGGGCCGCTGTCGGCTACGGGATCGCCGCTGCCGCGAGCCGGGTGCTGGTAGACGGCCACATGACGCCCTTGGTGGCGTCCGCCTACTCGCTCGTATTCGGCACGGCGATGGTGGCGATCCTGTTTCACCGCGGCGCCGCGGGCGCGCTGACGGCCGCGGACCGCCGGGGCTGGCTGTACATGGCGTTGTCGGGCGTCGCGTCCGCGTGGGGCGTGGCCTTCCTGTTCTACGCCCTGCAGGAGGCGCCCGTCGTGATGGTCGCCCCGATCTCCAGCTCCTATCCGCTGGTCGCCATCGTTCTGACGCATCTGTTCCTGCAACGGTTGGAAAAGATTACCCCCCGCACCGTCGCGGGAGCGACAATGGTGGTTGCGGGTGTTATCGTCATCACGGCCACCCAAGCCTAGCGGGCAGCGGCAACAGGCGTGGAATATCCAACAGATCCAGGAGGAGCCTCAATGCGAAATATAGACGAGCCGCTCGGTGAGATAGCGACGGAGGTCCTGTTCGAGAACGACCGTGTGAAGATCTGGAACCTGACTGTGGAGCCCGGCGAGGCCAGCGACTGGCACCTGCACGAACGCGACTACGTCACCGTCGTAGTCGAGGCCGGCGGCCTGACGGCGGAGTACGCCGACGGCACCACCGAGGTGAACGAGAACGACGTCGGACGCTGGGGGTACAGGGACCAGCACCAGGTGCACAGGGTCGTCAACCACACCGACCGCCGCTATAAGAACGTGCTGATCGAGCTGAAGAGCTGAGCCGGCGGCCCCGGCGCCGCTAAGCCGGCGTTACCGTCACCCGCGCCCCGACGCCGGCTGACAGTCGCGCGGCGGCGCTGCCGTTCTTCTCGGCGATTTCGAGGAAGCCGTGGCTGCCGACCAGGACGCGCAGCCCGTCGCCCTCGGCGTATGAGCGCATCGTGCCGAGTACGTCGACGCCGGCGACCGTCACGCGCAGCGCGCCGTCCGGGGCCTGCGAAGGCCGGACGTTCGTGACCAGGTTGCCGAAGCGGTCCGCGAACACGATCCGGCCGCGCAGTACCCCGTCCCCGGCATCGACGTCGAAGACGCGCAGGCAGACCATGTGCTCGACCGGGCGGCCCATCCTATCGGGCTCGACGCCGAGCGAGAGGTGCGCGGCCACCGGCCCGAGAACATCGCGGCCATGAAAGGTGTCGCTGACCTCGGCTCGCCACCAGGCCGGCTCCGTCAGCTCCCAGGCCGACCACCCGGCGGGGAGCGTCGTCGCGTACGGCTCCATGAACCCCGCCGATGCGCCCGCGTCGTTGCCGGAAGCGAACTCCGTCCGCAGGTGGTCCTCCGCCAGATAGGTGAGCAGACCGTTGTCGGGCACCACGAACCTGCCGTGGGGAGTCACCACGACCAGCGCGCGGCGCGAGGTCCCGACGCCGGGGTCGACGACCGCGACGTGGACGGTCTCCCGCGGGAAGAACGGGCATGCCGTCCCCAGCACGAATGCGGCGTGGCCGATGTCCTGGGCGGGCGTCTCGTGCGTGACGTCTACGATATTGGCGTCGGGGTTAACCCCCAGGATGGCGCCCTTCATGGCGCCGACGTAGCCATCCGTCGACCCGTAGTCGGTCAGGAGGGTTACGATGGACGAGGGCATCGCGCCGGAACTCCGGCCCGCGACCGCGGGGCTACTGGAACAGGCGGGCGCTGCCGATCGAGGTGGTCAGGAAGACGACGACGAGGACTATCGTGAGCTGGAACAGCGTCCGCTCTATCCCCCGGCGGGTCCTGTACGTGCTCTCCGAGGAGCCGAAGAGCCCGCCGCCCTGTCCGCGCACCTGTAGCAGCACGACTACGACGAGCAGGACCGCGGTGATTATCTGGACGATGTGTATGACGCTTTGCATGTTTCGGGTAACGGCGGAGCAGACCTATCCGGTCGACTCCGCCTCACATTCCATGATACACGTCCATGATGGCCGCTGCCAGCTTCTCCGAGTCGTGGCGCACGGGATGTCCCAGATCGGTCAGCGGTCGGCCGATCACCCTGGCGCCTACGATGGGCCGGCCGTCGTGAAGGACGGGCTCGCCGGCGAACCTGTCCCCGAACGGGACGGGCACGTCGTTGTAGACGACGTAGTCGGCGACCGACTTGAAGGTATGCTCCCGAAGCGCCTCCAGGTGCCGCGCGACCGTGTAGCCGCCGGTCTCCCCGATCTGAGTCGCGACGTTGCAGACGTAGACGCTCGGCGCGGACGACTCGCGTAAGGCGTTCGCGATGCCGGGGATCAGCAGGTTCGGCAGAATCGACGTGTAGAGACTCCCCGGCCCTATCAGCACGAGCTGTGCATCCAGAATAGCCTCGACCGCGTGCTCCGAAGCCGGAACGTCCGCCGGCTCGATCATGACCTCCTCGATGCTGCCGCCCCGCTCCGATATGGCCGACTCGCCCACTACGACCGGTCCATCGACGAGCCTGGCGGACAGGTTCAGGTCGCTGACTGTGGACGGCAATATGCGGCCGTGGATGGCCAACACTCTGCTCGACTCGTAGAGCGCCTCCTCGAAGCTGCCCGTGACGTCGGTCATCGCGGTGATGAACAGGTTGCCGAAGCTGTGGCCCTCGAGGCCGTCTCCCTGGTCGAACCGGTGCTGGAACAGCTTGCCGACAAGCGACTCGTCGCCGGCCATCGCCACGAGGCAGTTCCTGAAGTCGCCCGGAGGCAGCACGCCCAGCTCCCTGCGCAGCCTGCCAGAGCTGCCGCCGTCGTCGGCGACGGTGACCACGGCGGATATGTTGTCGCTGTGAGTCTTCAGCCCGCGCAGCAGTACCGACAGGCCCGTCCCGCCGCCGATGGCGACGATCCTGGGACCGCGGCCGCGGGACCTGCGGGTGTACAGCGCGTCGGCCAGTCCGTTGATGCTCTCTGAGGCGAACAGGACCGGACGCAGGGTGCGGTACAGCCCGTACATCGCGACCAGTATCGCCGCGACGCCGAGAACCCCGACCACGACGCCCTCCCACAGCCACGGAAGCACGTTCGGAGTCGTCAGGGCCAGGATGTTCTTGAACAGGAAGGCGAAGCCCAGGGAGAGCATCCCGATGCCTGCGGCGCCCAGCAGCAGCCACCGCTTGACCCCGAGTCCCACGAACATGAACTTCCTAAGGACGTCGAGCCAGCTCTGCGTCGAGGCCGCCGCGCCGTTTGTGGACCCGCTTGCCCGCATTACCGCATCGATTCGAGCTTGGCGCGCACCATCTCGGACGCCATCTGGGGATTGGCCTTGCCGCGAGTGGCCTTCATGACCTGGCCCACGAGGAATCTCAAAGCGTTCTCTTTTCCACCGAGGTAGTCGGCCACCGGCTGCGGGTTCTCGGAGACGGCGCTATCGACGGCCGCCTGGACCGCGTCGGTGTCGCTTATCTGAGCGATGCCCGCCTTGTCCACGATCTCGCGCGGACTCCGCCCGGTATTGTACATCTCCTCCAACACGGTCCGGGCCATACTGGTGCTCAGAGCGGCCGAATCGACCATGTCCAGTAGCTGGACAAGATACGACGGCTCGATGCGCTTGTCCTCGATAACCGCGCCTTCGGCGTTGAGCAGCGCGGCCAGCTCCCCGTTGATCCAGTTGCCGGCCGACCTGGCCCGCTTTCGCCTCGCCTTGCCGGTCGCCGAGCTCGCTTCGACGACGGCGTCGAGCAGATCGGCGCTGGCCTTTGACGAGACGAGCAGATCGGCGTCTGCCGGAGGGATGCCGTAGTCGGACACGAACCGCCCTCTCCGGGCCGCCGGCAGCTCCGGCAGACCTTCGCGAAGCCGGCTCACCCATTCGGCCCCTATCGCCAGCGGGGGCAGGTCCGGCTCCGGGAAGTACCGGTAGTCGGAGGCGTACTCCTTGCTGCGCTGCGACACCGTGACGCCACGGTCCTCCACCCAGCCTCGAGTCTCCTGCGCCACCCTCTGGCCCTCGGCTTTCACCCTGCTCTGCCGCGCGATCTCGTACTCGATCGCGCTGTACACGGACCGGAAGCTGTTCATGTTCTTGACTTCTACCTTGGAGCCCAGCTCGTCCGAGCCCCACGGCCTCACGCTGACGTTCGCGTCGCAGCGGAAGCTGCCCTCCTCCATGTTCGCCGTACTGGCCCCGATGTAGCGCAGGATCGAGCGGAGCGTCACGAGGTACGCGCGCGCCTCCTCGGCAGAGCGCATGTCGGGCTCGCTGACGATCTCCATCAGGGGGACGCCCGCGCGGTTGATGTCGAGCAGGCTGTAGCTCTCCTGGCCGTCGCTCCGGTGCAGCAGCTTCGCCACGTCCTCCTCGAGGTGGACGCGGGTGATCCGCACGGACTTGGTCGCGCCGTCGACGTCGAAATCGAGCCTCCCGCCGTAGGCGACGGGCCGGTCGTACTGCGAGATCTGATAGCCCTTCATCAGGTCCGGGTAGGGGTAGTTCTTGCGGTCGAATTTCGTGAGCTCGGAGATCGTGCAGCCCAACGCGAGGCCCGTCGCTATTGCGAGATCGACGGCCCGCTCGTTGACCACAGGCAGCACGCCGGGCATCCCCAAGCAGACGTTGCATACGACGGTGTTGGGCGGAGCATCCTGGTACTCGGAGCTGCACGCGCAGAACATCTTGCTGCGTGTGAGAAGCTGGCTGTGTACCTCCAGCCCTATAACGGCCTCGTAGTCCACTTCGGCCGCGACAGTCGTGTCAGTCGGCATTGGTACCTCCAGCAACCGATTCCGGCCAGGCTTCGTCCCCGATCAGCGGGATGAACCGGCAGGCCCCAAGGGTCTGCACCGAGAACCCGTCGTCGGACCGCGTGACCTTCATGAGCTGCTGCGACTGCAGCGAGCCGACCGGCATGATCAGCCTGCCGCCGTCGGCGAGCTGCTCCATCAGCCCGCGCAGCAGCTTCGGAGCGCCCGCCGCGACCACGATCGCGTCGTACGGCGCGGCGGACTCCCATCCGATGGCGTCCCCGGCCACGACGACCGACACGCTATTGTAGCCCAGAGACTCCAACCGGCCGCGGGCGCTGTCCGCCAGCTCAGGTATGCGTTCGACCGTCACCACCGTGTCGGCCAACTCCGCGAGCAGCGCGGCCTGGTAGCCGCTGCCGGTACCGACTTCCAGGACGCGATCGGTACGCCGCAGATCGAGAGCGCTCAGCATCAACGCGACTATGATGGGCTGAGATATCGTCTGTCCGTGCGCGATCGGCAGGGCGTTGTCGTCGTAGGCCCGGCGCCTGCTCTTTTCCGGGACGAACAACTCACGCGGCACCCGGGCGACAGCCTCCAGGACCCGGTCGTCGGAGACCTCGCGCCTGAGATCGTCCAGAAGGCGACGCCTCGCCTTGTCCAGTCGCGGGTCCCGTCCCCACCTCACGACGGCACGGGAGTCACGTCCCAACCTGATCGGACGCTCGGCAAATAGTTCCTCCGTCAGCCGACACAAACGGCATAGTATGCGGACAGCTCGAAGCCAGTCAACCGGAGCGCACGCCAACGGACTGCGTGGGCGGAGGGCCCCTTCGAGCGCACACGTGCCTCAGCGGTCCCTGCGTTGTTAGCCGCTTCGTTGACCGGCTCAGAATCCGCGTGCTAGTCTGGATTCGGCGGGCCGACCACGTCGCACCGCGGGGACGCGGCGCGGCGGCTTCGCGCCAGGAGACAGGTTTGCCGGCATACTATCCCGTGTACCTCGACCTCAGAGGCCGGCGCTGCGTCGTCGTCGGGGGCAACGACGTGGCCGAGGAGAAGCTCGCACGGCTGGTCGATTGCGGCGCCGATATCGTCGTGATCGGCGCCGAGGCCACTGAGCGCATATCCGCCATGGCCGACGCCGGCGAGATCGAGTGGGTCAGACGGAGCTACCGTCCCGGTGACCTCGACGGCGCGTTCACCGCGATCGTGGCCGATACCGCCGACACCGCCGTGAACGCGGCGGTCAGCGAGGAGGCGCGCGAGCGCGGCATTCCGCTGAACGTGGTCGACGTGACCCACCTCTGCTCCTGGATCGCCCCGGCGGTCGTCCGGCGAGGCGAGGTGACCGTAGCGGTCTCCACCGGCGGCGCGAGCCCGGCCCTGGCCCGCAGGTTCAGGGAGCAGCTATCCGGCACGAACCGGCTCCCCACCCGGTTGGGCGTGATGGAATTGGCGGACCTGGCGCCGCTGCTGTCGGAGGCCCGCGCCGAGATGATGGGCCGCGGGCAGCGCGTCGCCATCGACCACTGGCAGGCGTGCCTTACCGACGAGCTCGTCGGCCTCGTCCAGTCCGGGCAGTCCTCGCGGGCGAAAGAGCTACTGCTGGACGACCTGCGGCAGGGTCTCGAATGCGACTGTGGGACGGGCCCCTGCAGGCTGTTGGAGGACCGGGCGGCCGGCCGCGATTCGGCGGCGCCGGCCTGATACGGCAGCCCACCATGGCCGCACGCCACGAGCTGAGAATAGGCGCCAGGTCGAGCCCGCTGTCACTGGCGCAGGCTGAGGAGGTCGCCGCCCCACTGCGGAAACGCTTTCCTGACCTGCGCTTCGAGGTTGTGACCCTCTCCACCGCTGGCGACAGGGACAGGAAGTCCTCGCTGGTCAGCCTGGGACGCGGCGCGTTCGTGAAGGAGATAGAGGTCGCGCTGCTCGAAGGCCGGATCGACGTGGCGGTGCACAGCGCAAAGGACGTGCCGTCCGACCTGCCCGAGGGGTTGACGCTGGCCGGCACCGTTCCCCGTCGGGACCCACGCGACGTGCTCGTCGACCGCTGGTCGCTGCCCCTGGACGAGCTGCCGCCCGGGGCTAGACTGGGCACGAGCAGCCCGCGACGGACCGCGCAGATCAAGGCCAGGCGGCCGGACATCGAGATGACTCCGATCCGGGGCAACGTCGGCACCCGGCTGGAGAAGGCCCGCGGACCGGACTACGACGGCGTCGTGCTGGCTGCGGCGGGGCTGGCCCGCCTCGACAGGCTGGACGAGGTCGCCGAGTACCTGCCGATCGACGTATGCACGCCCGACGTGGGCCAGGGCACGCTGGCGGTCGAGGTCAGGGAGGAAGACCGCGAGCTGATGGAGATGCTGGAGCGGATCGACGACGTGCCTACCAGCACCGCGCTCCGGGCCGAGCGGGCTTTCCTCGCCGCCCTGCGCGGCGGCTGCACGGTGCCGGTAGCCGCCTACGGCAGGATCGAAGACGGGCGACTTCGGATCACGTCGATGGCGGCCGCGCCGGACGGCTCCCGCGTCTATCGTATTGACCGCGACTGGCCTCCTGAGCGGCCCGAGGAAGCGGGCACGCGGATGGCCGAAGCGCTGCTGGACGCCGGCGCGCGCGACATCGTCTAACGCGGCACTCCGCGCAATTGGAGCGGCGATGAAGAAAGACGGCAGAGACGGCACAGGGACGGTGTTCCTGGTTGGAGCGGGGCCCGGAGACCCAGGGCTCATCACCGTCAAGGGGGCACGGTGCCTGCGGTCGGCGGACGTGGTGCTCTACGACCGCCTGGTCGACCGGCGGCTGCTAGCGATGGCCCCGCCGCATGCCGAGCTGATCGACGTCGGGAAGGTACGTGGCGACAGGCCCGACCGCCAGGACGCCATCAACGCGCTGCTGATCGAAAAGGCGAGGGCCGGCAACCGGGTCGTGCGGCTCAAGGGCGGCGACCCCTTCGTCTTCGGTCGCGGCGGCGAGGAGGCGGCCGCGCTGTCAGAGGCTGGAGTGCCGTACCAGGTGGTGCCGGGCGTCACGTCCGCGGTCGCGGCCCCGGCGTACGCAGGCATTCCCCTCACCCACCGCGGCTACGCGTCGAGCTTCACCGTGCTCACCGGCTCCGAGGCGCCGGGCAAGGACGAAAGCGCCATAGCCTGGGACAAGCTCGCCGGGCTCGGCGGCACCATCGTCGTGCTCATGGGCTGGGAGCGGCTGGAAGAGATCGTCGGCACACTCGTCCGGGAGGGCCGACCGGCGGACACCCCCGTGGCGCTCGTACAGTGGGGCTCCGAGGCGTACCAGCGGACCGTCGTCGGCACGCTAGCCGATATCGTCGACAGGGCGCGAGAGTCGGACATCGCGCCTCCGGTGGCCGTCGTCATCGGCGACGTGGTCCGCCTCAGGGACAGGCTGAGCTGGTTCGACTCACGGCCGCTGTTCGGCAAGCGGGTGCTCGTGACCCGTTCCCGGAGCCAGGCGAGCGCGCTGGCCGAGCTGCTGTCGCTCGAGGGCGCCGAGCCCATCGAGGCGCCCACCATCGAGGTGCGCCCGCTGTACGACACCTCAGAGTTGGACGACGCCGTCCGCAACATCTCGGGCTACCGGTGGGCCGTGTTCACAAGCGCGAACGCCGTCGACGCGGTGTTCGGCCGGCTGACGGCGCTGTCTCTCGACGCCCGGGCACTGCGCGACACCCGGGTTGCCGCCATAGGCGAGGCAACGTCGGCGCGCCTCCGGGAGGGCGGCGTCGTCGCGGACCTCGTGCCGCGGGAGTCGGTCTCAACGTCCATGGCGGAGGCGCTGCGCGGCCACGTCGCGGCGGGCGATACGGTGCTCCTGCCGCAGGCGGACATCGCCGGAGACGAGCTCCGCGTCGGCCTGAGTCGGGCAGGCGCAAAGGTCCATCACGTGGTAGCCTACAGGACCGTGACGCCAGAGGCATCCGCGGAGCTGGTCTCCGCCGTGCTCGAAGAGGGCGTGGACGTGGTCACGTTCACGAGCTCGTCTACGGCGCGCAACTTCGCGATGCTACTCGGCGGCGACGTCGGGCGCATTCGCGACGCCCGAGTCGCCTGTATCGGCCCGCTGACGGCGGCCACGGCGAAACAGCTCGGAATGGACGTCCATGCGGTCGCGGAGAGGTCGACCGTTGCCGGGCTGGTGGACGCCATCAAGGCGTACTACCGCGAGGAGGACGAACAGTGAGCGGCTTTCCCACCGTCCGGCTGCGCAGAATGAGGCAGACCCAGGCCGTCCGCAGCGTCGTCCAGGAGACGCGGTTCTCGGTCGCCGACCTGATATACCCGATGTTCGTGACGCACGGACGGGGAGTCAGGGCGGAAGTCGACTCGATGCCGGGCATCTACCAGCTATCGATCGACCACCTGGTGCCGGAGATCGACGAGGTCGCCGCGCTCGGGATCGGGGCGGTGCTGCTGTTCGGCATTCCGCCGAGCAAGGACGCGATGGGCACCGGGGCCTACGAGTCGGACGGCATCGTGCAGGAGGCCACGCGGGCGATAAGGCGGGCCGCGCCGGACATGCTGGTGATCGCCGACACGTGCCTGTGCGAGTACACCGACCACGGCCACTGCGGCGTGATCGCCGACGGCCAGGTCGACAACGACCGGACGCTGGAGCTGCTCGGACAGACGGCGGTGAGCCAGGCAGGGGCGGGCGCCGACGTGGTCGCGCCCTCGGGCATGATTGACGGACAGGTCGGCGCGATCCGGACGGCGCTGGACCAGGCCGGTTTCGCCAACACCGGGATCGTCGCATACTCGGCCAAGTACGCGTCCGCCTTCTACGGCCCGTTCCGCGACGCGGCCGGGTCGACTCCGCAGTTCGGCGACCGCAAGACGCACCAGATGGACCCGCCCAACGTCCGACAGGCGCTGCGGGAGATCGAGCTGGACATCGAGGAGGGAGCGGACGTCGTGATGGTCAAGCCGGCGATGCCGTACCTCGACGTGATCGCCAAAGCCAGGGAGACCTTCAACGTACCGGTGGCGGCATATAACGTCAGCGGGGAGTACGCGATGGTGAAGGCGGCCGCGCAGAACGAGTGGCTGGACGGCGAGCGCGCCGCGATGGAGGTGCTGACCGCCATCAAGCGGGCCGGCGCCGACCTGATAATCAGCTACCACGCCAAGGAAGCGGCGAGGCTCCTGTCCGGCGGCGACTAGGAGCTTGCGTTACCGCAGGCCGCGGGCGGTCTCGTACAGGGCGATGTATTCGTCCACCGGCGTGCGGGCGATGGCCTCGCCGACGAGGTCGAGCGGGAGGTCCTCGGCGCTCTTGAACCGGACGCACGACTTGCCCATGTCGAGCCTCTTGCCGCTCGCTTTGTAGCTGTCCAGAAACCAGCGCTCGGTCTCCTCGTTGCCGTAGACGTTCATCAGGTACAGGGAGACGTAGTTCTTCTGCGACGCGAGCGCGGCGTACTGGAGCGCCTGGCGGTTGTAGGTCTTCGGGTACCGCTCCAGCGGCACCACGTACGAGATCATCCCGAACTGCACCGTCTCCTCGTAGCCGTCCGGCAGGTTCGCGTTGACGACGTCTCGCACCGCCTCGACGATCCCCCGGCGTTCGTCCGCAAGCTCGTCCAGGTACTCTTCTACGGTCGTTGCTTTGCTGCGCGCCATCTCCTGCTCCTATCCTGGGCCGTCGGCCCGCTCGTGCTTTAGCGTACCGCTCCCCAGCGCCGGGGCGGCCAGTATCTTAGCAAGACCCTGCCGACCAGCAGGTCGGCTTTGACGGGGCCGTACTCTCGGCTGTCCGTGCTGCGGACGCGGTTGTCGCCCATAACGAAATACTCGTCGGGCCCCACACGCCAGCGCCTCGCCTCCAGCCCCAGCGTCGACGGCAGGCCGCCGAGGTACGGCTCGTCCAGCACAGCGCCGTCGACATAGAGGAGGCCCTCCTCAAGGCGGACCTCCTCGCCGGCCATGCCGACGATGCGTTTCAGCTCGTCGCGTTCGGGCTCGCGCGGGTCGCGTACCACTACGACGTCGCCGCGATTCGGCGCCGAGCGGCGGTAGGTCCGGGGACTCACGACGAGCTGGTCGCCGTCTCGGAAGGAAGGCTCCATGCTGTCGCCGCGTACGATGTAGAGCTTCACCGCCTCCTCATGGCCCGACTGGCGGGACGGCCATGCCACCCGTGACCACAGGCCTTTTTGTTGTTGGACACTGTGCGAGCGGAAGCGGCGTCGATCAGCCCCATCCGGCGCTCTCGGCGACGTCGGCCGCGGCCGACGTCAAAAAAGTGTGCCATTCTGTGCCATTGTGTGCCGTTCCTATCTGGGCGGTGGCACACTTGACCGAGAAATGGCACACCGGGTGTGCCGCTCGTCCTATCTGAGGTGGCACGCCGCGTGACAGAGTGGCACACTGGTCTACGGTCGCGCCCGGGACATGGGCGCGTGAGCGGGCTCGAACTATCTGCAGGCGAGTGCTTGTCACGGGCACAGAGTAGCACGGGTGTGCTGCTAAGCACAAGGACCCGCCGAGGGCCATAATCCCCCACCTAAGTGGCGGTGGCGCTCCAGGGCAAGGGGAGGGCTGGTTTGAAACCAGCCCCTACGGGGTGATGGCCGATAGATATGGCGCTGAACCTGGAGGTGGAGGATTTGGGGAGGGCCCGAGGGCGATTTGCGAATAATCGAAAGGCGTTTGCGAGACGGCTGGGTGGACTTGCGCCCGCGCGGGGCGTTCCTGTAGGCTTCCGATAGCGGCCGAACGATACACAATCAGGAGGGATTTGCAGAATGAAAATAGAGAGCCTGAGGCGCTGGCTGCCGGTACGGCCGGTCCACGCGCACTGCGACATACCGTGCGGAATCTACGACCCCGTATCCGCGAAGATCGCCGCCCAAACCGTGCTCAAGATGGTGATGCGCATCAATGCGCTGGAGTGGGGCGAGGGGACGGACCACATGGCGAACAGCAACAGCCTGTCCCGTTACATCGCGGTCAAGGAGCAGCACGCCGACCTGGTCAAGCACGAGGTCGACATCCTCTGGCACGACTACTTCAAGCCGGAGCACCTGGAGAATTACCCGGACCTGCACACGACGGTCTGGGACGCGACGAAGCTGGCCTCGGCGAACAAGCAGAACGTCGACGCCGAGTCGGCCGCCAGCCTCGTCGCCGCGGTCGACGAGATCGCGAAGATATTCTGGGCCACCAAGGGCGTGGAGTACTCCGACCCGAACGCCACGGTACGGTTCGGCGTCTAGGCCTCGAACCACTGCTCTCGGGAAGAGGCACGGTCCCGACCCGCGGGGCCGCGTTCTCTGTCTTCGTCTGCGGCAGGACTCGTCCACGGCCGCGGGCACCGACCGCGCCGCTTGGGCGGCCCGTGTAGCCGGGCCGGCTCAGTCGCGGACGGTCAGGTTGGGCTTCTCGTCGCCGCCCATGTAGTCCTCGCGGGGCGGCGAGAAGATGTCGAGGGCGAGCGCCCAGCCGTCGCCGCACTTGACGCTGTGCTCGACCCCGCCGGGGATTATGTAGGCGTCTCCCGCCCTCAGCAGCCTCGTCTCGTCGCCGATCGTCATCTCGAACTCGCCCTGAATCATTACGCCCGCCTGCTCGTGCGGGTGGTTGTGGTTGGGCACCACGGCGTTCGGTGCGGTCTCGACGAGGCTCATCATCACCCTGTCGCCCCACATGGTGCGTATGGTCACCCCGGGGGCTATCTCGTTGCGTTCGACTTCGGACGCGTCGTAGAAGGGCATTTGACCTCCTGTGTTTACGAGCCGCCGGCCCGGGCGGCCAGCGCGCTCCGGTGCGGCAGGGCCAGGCAGGCGGTTATGAAGTCGTTAACCGGAGTCGCGACTCCGGCCTCCGCCCCCATCCTGGCCACGGCTCCGTTCAGCACTTCGATCTCGAGCGGCTTGCCCGCCTGCAGGTCTATGTACATCGACGAGACCGAGTCCTCGCCGGCGTCCCGGAAAGACTGCATGGCAGCTTCCACCTCGCTGTCCGACAGCTCGATGCCGCGCGCGCCGGCCACGGACTGCACTTCCCTCAGCACGTCCGTGGTCATCCGCTCCGTGGCGGGCGACGCAAGGATCTCGGCCATCGGCGACCGGGTCAGGCAGATCATGCCGCTCCAGGCGCAGATGAAGAGAAATTTCCGCCAAAGGGCGGTCTCGACATCGGACGTCAGCTCGACCGTTACCCCGGCGCCGGAAAACGCGTCGCGGACCGCCGCGGCCCGGTCCGTCTGCCTGCCGTCGGCCTCGCCGAAGACGAGCCGCGAGGGCCCGCCGAACTCCGCTACGTGCCCCGGGCCCCTGAGAGCCGCGTCGACATACGTCACGCCCAGCATGACCCTGTCCTGGCCAAACGCGTCGGCGAGCTGTGCGCCGCTGCCGATGCCGTTCTGCAGCGTGAGCACCGCCGTGCCCTCGCCGATCGTGGGGCGAATCAACTCGATGGCCGCGGCGTTGTCGTAGCCCTTGACGCATAGGAGCACCAGCTCGGGACGAACGGACGCGTCCGGTCGGTCGGTCGCGTCGGCTGTCACCGTGAAGTTGCCTGACGTGACGCTGTCCACCCGGAGCCCGCGTTCGCGGATCGCGGCCAGGTGGTCGCCGCGGGCGACGAAGGTGACATCGTTACCGGCGTGGCGCAGGACGGCGCCGTAGTAGCCGCCAACCGCGCCCGCGCCCATCACGAGGACGTTCACGATAGCCTCCCGACTGGCCGCTGGTCTGACGCGCCCGCTCCGGGCCGGACTCTACCAACGCCTCCGAAGAACCTCGTCATGGCAACTCCTGTCACGCGGCCCGTGGGCTGCGCGCTATTTTCCGGCCGGCGCCGTTTCCGCGTCAAGCTGCAACAATCCCGCGGCACCGCCCGACCTTGCGCCCGAGCTTGGCGGGCGCCACGGCTTCGACGGAGTCCTCGGCTTCCGACAACCGCCGGCGTGAGTGTTCAGACTTGAAGGGCGCGCAACACTGTCGCCAATACTGACGTGGGCCCCGCCCCAAACACTGAGCTGTGCGGGCCCCTCGATACACCCCGACGAAGCGTCGGGGCACTCGGGGTGAACGGGTTGTGTGGCGACGGCCCCGCCCCTGCCTGGACTTCGATAGGAGCTGCGCAGACTTCCCATCTGGCAGCCCCACCCCTGGGTTCCCGCCCCCGTCTCCACGAGGGCAGGCTCTGCGCGGGAACGACGGTTATGCAGGGGTCTGCCTGTGCAGGTATGACGGAGAGATGCGGTGGCCTTTCGAGAGATCCCCTCAGACTGAACAGTTACCCACCGGCAGCTTGACTGCCAAAACGGGCCGAAGATAGAATACTTGCTACCCCGAGGTGAAGCGGACGCCCGTTTCCCTCCACCGTACCTCGAGGATGGCCCGCTAGCTCAATCAGGCAGAGCAACTGACTCTTAATCAGTAGGTTCTCGGTTCGATTCCGAGGCGGGTCACTTCCTCCGGCCCAACCTGACTGCAGACAGAACCGCAGCGTCAGCCGTCCACGGTTTGTGTCCACTTCTCGAATCTTCGACAGCCGTCCGCACCCGTCTGCCAACCACTCAATTCCCAAATGAGAGACGCTTCAGAAAGCCCGGTCTGGAAGACGGTAACTCGGGTTGTTGCCGTTGTAGACTTGCGATAGAATCGGAAGCCCCGAGGGCGGTGACGCCGGAAACACTACCGTGACCGGGGTGTTGGTCCATGATCGCTGTTAGAGTCCCTCTGATCCTCGCTACCATCGTCCTGCTGTGCGGAGCCGTTGCTGCCTGCTCGAGCGGCGACGAGGCCGATGAGGTGGAGACCGAAGCTGGCGGCGCGGCGGCAACAGCGGCGCAGGACGAGTCCGGCCCGTACACGTTGACACAGGTACCCGAGGCGAACATCGAGCTGACCAGCACCAAGTTCAACAGGATCCGGCGCATTCCGGTCCAGTACACGTGCACGAAGGAAAGCAAGTACAGCACCAGGACCGGCATCACCACACACGGGCAGGAGTGGTCGCCCCCGCTGGCCTGGGCCTCGGCGCCCGAGGGGACCGTCAGCATCGCCATCATCATGGACGATCCCGACGTCAGCATCGAGTTCGAGGACCGGAGTGAGCCCTGGGTCCATTGGGTGATCTGGGGACTGACCCCGGACGCGACTGAGCTCGCTGAGCAAGTGCCGACCACTACGGAAGTGTCGTCTCTGGGCCCCGCGGTGCGGCAGGGCGTCAACGACTACGGGGCGATCGGATATAGCGGTCCCTGCCCCGTCGCGCCGAAAAAGGGTGAAGTGAAGGACATCTGGGGGCAGGTTTCCCATGCTGCGGCGCCGCACAAGTACTCGTTCAAGATATACGCGCTGGATATCGAGCTCGACCTGCCCGCCGGATCGACCAAGAACGACCTGCTGAGGGCAATGGACGGGCACATACTCGGAATGGGCGAGCTCACCGGCGAGTACGTGCCCCAGCACAAGGGACTCTAGGACATCCAGGCTGGCAGCAACTGACGCGCAACGTCCGCAGGCGTATCGCCCGCTGTATCCTCCACCGAGGCGGCCGGCCGGGGAGCCGGCTCCTCCTTCGGCATTCGGGCGCCGACGAGCGGCCGACATCAGCTACACGGCGAGGAGTATGTCAAGATGAAATCGAGCTTCGATCAGGGATCCGAGGCGTGGTGCTCCTACGACTATCACCAAAGCGTTCCCCTGGGCGCGAACTGCTTCGTCATGGCGCCGTGGGAGCCCAGCGGCGGCGTCAACGGCTCCGGGTACATATGGACCAACGAGGCCGGCTGGAGCGCCGACACTCCGGAGAGGCCGATATCGGTGCTGCCGCTCCTGATCTACCGCCACTGGGTCGGCCTGGGCCCGGTAGACCTGCGGGAGGCCCGGGTCTCCGTCTACCTGCGGGGCGACGGCCTGGAGCTCGGCGGCGCCAGGTGCTACTTCTGGGTCGTGGGACGCGGGAGGGAAGGCCGACGCGGGGGCCGGTGGCACTACGCCAGCAACCCGCTCCACATCAGCGACGGCCGGTGGGCCGACGAGCCCAACGTCTTCACCCTGCACAACGATGAGTCGCTGTGGCATCGCAGCTGGTCGGCGGACCCCGCCAATCCGCCATCGCTCGACGATCTCCTGGGGAGGTGCGGCAGCTACGGCTTCTCCTTCGTCGACTTCGGCCAGCTTCCCAGAGGACGGTTCGCCATGGACGAGATTGAGATCGAGTTGGCGCAGCCTTGAGGCAAAGAGGAACAGGGGGAATCTGCGGCTGAGGGACGCTCGCCGCGGGCTGGCCCCTCAATTCTCCCGATTCGCCGGTTGTCTGCCAAGGGGTGACAACGGTCGCCGTCCAACCGCTATCTTCCCTTGATTTCGGCACTCATCTCGGTCGTCAGCTGGCCGGCGGAGAGGATGTGGCCGTCCATGGCGCGCAGCAGATCGTTCTTAGTGGCATCCGGCCCCAGGTCGAGCTCGGTGTCCAGCGCGTAGAGGTGGAAGCTGTACTCGAAGAGCACCTTGCCGATGACCTGGGTCTTGTACTTCCACCCGCTGCTTTCGGTCGCGGGGCGCGGGCACGGGCCGCTGTAGCCGATCAGCTTGCGGTCGTTGACGCCCTGCCGTACCGTTGGGCCGAGCGACGCAACTTCGGTGGTGGTGGGCACCGCCTCGGCAAGCGCCGCAGCGTCCGGCGGCAGTCCCCAGATCACCCAGTGAACCCAGGGCTCGCCCGGCTCCTCGTCGCTGTCCACGACCAGCGCCAGGCTCCTGGCGCCCTCCGGCACGCCGCTCCACTCCAGCGGCGGTGACGTATCCTCCCCGTACAGGAAAGTAGCCAGCTTCCTGTTGTAGGACTCCCTAGTCACGCAGGCGTGCTTGACCGGGATGCGCCGGATGCGGTCGAAGACCGGGCTGGTGAGCTCGATCCCCAGGTCGAAGGTCTGCTTGAGAGCGTATGATCCGTCGTCGGCAGCCTCGGCAGCGTCCGCCCCGTCGTCCGCGGCCGCTGCGACGGCCTCGGCGTCGCCGCCGTCACCGCTGTCGCCGTCGCTGGAACAGGCGGCTGCCAGCAGCGATACGAGCAGCGTGCCCAACAGCATCCAGAGAGCGTGACGTCCAGACATTGGTCGGTCTCCACTCGGTTGTGCGGTATCTGGACCGCCCCAGGAGCCTTCCGGTCGGCGCAACTCGTCGGTGCCGACGCAGTGGGAAAAAGACCGGGCCCGGGAGCTTCGATCTCCCGGGCCTGTCTCACTTTCCCGATCATCCCTTCCGGGGCGGCGGGACGGATCCCGATCCGATGTTGCCTAGGTAGTGTTGACATTTATATTATACTGGGTATATGTCAACAATTAAACTATCTCCAGAACAATGGTCGCGGGTGTTGGAGTTCCTTCGTAGTCAGCCAGACTTGTATGTCGGACAGGAGTCCGGCTGTAAGCGGTTCATCGAGGCCATCATCTGGATGAGCAGGTCTGGTGCGCCGTGGAGGCTACTGCCTTCCGAGTACGGGAAATGGAACAGCGTCTACAAGCGGTTTGCCCGATGGTGTGAGGGCGGAATATGGGAACGAATGCATCAGCATTTCATCGATGACCCTGACATGGAGTACCTGATCATCGACAGTACCGTAGTCCGGGCCCACCATTCCGCTGCGGGCGCTCCCAAAAAAACGGTGGTCAACTATCTCAAGCCCTCGGTCGCAGCCGAGGGGGGTTCACTACAAAGGTCCATGTCGGTGTCGACGGCCTCGGCAACCCGTTGAGATTCAGATTGACCGGAGGGCAGGAGCACGATGTCACTCAGGCCGAGGCGTTCATATCCGATATGGAGAGTGAGTATGTGATTGCAGACCGCGCATATGACTCCCGCCAGTTTCGTGAGTCGATCATCGGCAACGGGACTACCCCGGTGATCCCGCCTCGCTCGAACCGAAGGGAGCTGCCCTTATACGATGAGTATCTGTACCGAGAGCGGCATCTCGTCGAGTGCTTCATAGGCAAGCTCAAGCACTACCGCCACATCTTCTCCCGATTCGACAAGCTGGCAAATAGGTACCTCGGATTCCTCCACTTTGTCGGCGCTCTCATATGGCTAAGATGAAATGTCAACACTACCTAGGTAGTGTTGACATTTATATTATACTGGGTATATGTCAACAATTAAACTATCTCCAGAACAATGGTCGCGGGTGTTGGAGTTCCTTCGTAGTCAGCCAGACTTGTATGTCGGACAGGAGTCCGGCTGTAAGCGGTTCATCGAGGCCATCATCTGGATGAGCAGGTCTGGTGCGCCGTGGAGGCTACTGCCTTCCGAGTACGGGAAATGGAACAGCGTCTACAAGCGGTTTGCCCGATGGTGTGAGGGCGGAATATGGGAACGAATGCATCAGCATTTCATCGATGACCCTGACATGGAGTACCTGATCATCGACAGTACCGTAGTCCGGGCCCACCATTCCGCTGCGGGCGCTCCCAAAAAAACGGTGGTCAACTATCTCAAGCCCTCGGTCGCAGCCGAGGGGGGTTCACTACAAAGGTCCATGTCGGTGTCGACGGCCTCGGCAACCCGTTGAGATTCAGATTGACCGGAGGGCAGGAGCACGATGTCACTCAGGCCGAGGCGTTCATATCCGATATGGAGAGTGAGTATGTGATTGCAGACCGCGCATATGACTCCCGCCAGTTTCGTGAGTCGATCATCGGCAACGGGACTACCCCGGTGATCCCGCCTCGCTCGAACCGAAGGGAGCTGCCCTTATACGATGAGTATCTGTACCGAGAGCGGCATCTCGTCGAGTGCTTCATAGGCAAGCTCAAGCACTACCGCCACATCTTCTCCCGATTCGACAAGCTGGCAAATAGGTACCTCGGATTCCTCCACTTTGTCGGCGCTCTCATATGGCTAAGATGAAATGTCAACACTACCTAGTGTTTGGTGAGGTACATCCAGGGCAAGCTCAGGATGTTGAAGGGGGTGCCGGCCTCGAACCCCTTGACCCAGGGCTGAATGATCCAGACCTGCTTGCTGGTCCACGTCTGGGGCATGATGTAGTAGTTGACCAGGAACTCGTCCTCAACCGCCGATATGGCTTCGCAGAGCTCTGGTCCGAAGGGCAGGCTATTCATGTGGTCCAGCAACGCCTGCAGTACCGGATAACCTCCCTCGATGGGGGTCAACCCGGCGGTGCTGGACGTGTCCACCAGGGCGCGGATCACACCCGTCGGGTCACCGTGCAACGAGCCCCCGGCCGTACGGCGTATCTGGGAGTCCGGACGTCTCTCCATGCCCTGCTCACGCCTGAGGATATCCAGCTCCACGTTCAGGTTGTCCTTCCAGTACTCCTTGACCGCGACGGAGGCGTTGGTGTGCTGAGGGACGTGATTGTCGATTCGGAGCACGGGGACTTTCCCCGCGTACGTCGACCCGGCCAGCGATTGCCGCGCGAGGTCGGGGTCGTACGCGTAGCCCGACTTGTTCGGGTCGTGGCAAGGCAACCCCGCCCCGACCAGGCCTTTCGGGTAGTCTATGATCTCCGGTGCCCCGTAAACCGCCCGCAGGATGGCCTCGTTGTCCGCGCCGTGTACGAGGGCCTTCCGGAGGTTCAAGTCCTCGAGGGGCTTCTGGTCCGTCCTGAAGTTCCAGTAGACGGAGCCGTTGCCCTGCGACTCGTACGTGATACCGTAGAACGTGGTGCCGGGCTTCAGCGCTTCCTCTTTGGTCTTGCCCCCGGTCAGGTAGTAGTCCACCTCGCCGTTCTCCAGGGCGATGAGCGCGACCTGCTCGTCCTGGATGCCCAGCCCGATTATCTTCTCGATAGTAGGCTTGGGTCCCCACCATTGGGCGTCCGCCACCGCCTCGAAGGTCATGGCATCGACGTTTATGGTCAGCGTGTACGGCCCCACGCCTATCGGGTTGTTGAACGCGTTGGCGTCGCTGATGGCCTGGTCCAGTTTCATGAAGCCGGCGTTCCAGATGCCCCACTCCAGAGGCGCCCCCGCGTTGGGGAACGGATACCTGATCTCCAGCGTCCTGTCGTCGATGACGACAAGCCCCGTCGCCTCGCTGGTGTCACCGGCCCTCAGGTCGTCCCAGCCTTCGATCGTGCCGATCGTGCGGCTGGCCCCGCCCCAGGAAGCGATGTTCTCCGGCTTTGCGCCGTGCTCCCAGAAGGCCTTGACGTCCGCGGCGGTAAAGGGCGAGCCGTCCTGGTAGATGACGTCGTCCCGTATCTTTACGGTGTATACCAATCCGTCTTCGCTCTGGCTCCAGGACGCGGCGATGTACGGTTGCGGATTGCCGTCTTCGCCGATCTGAACGAGGGTCCCGTATACCCATGGGCCGTAACCCTGCGACATGATCCGGCCGCCATCCTGCCAGATGGGCCGGCCGCCGCCTTCGTAAATGGTCTGGTGAGTGTGCAGATACTGCTGGGGATGCAGCTCCGTCCCGGCCGGAATAAACGCCTTGGGGTCCTCGCGTAAGGCCGGCGGCGCGGACGGCGTCGGCGTTGGGGGAACTGCCGTCGGCTCAGGGACCGGTGTCGGCTGGACCGCGGCTGTCGTCGGCTGCGGGGCCGGTTCTGCCTCCTCTTCCTCACACGCCACCGCGGCCAACAGCGCGATCGATATCACGAACGGCAGCAAGAGTCTCAGCTTCATGATTGTCCTCCAGCTTCAGCCTTCTTCCCGGCGCCGAAAAGCAGTATGGGCCATTGTACTAGCTACCGAATCCGTGTCAAGCCGGTCGGCCCACCTAGATTCCCCACCTCCGTCATACCGGCGAAGGCGAGAATCCATCGCCGGTATGGTGCGCCATCACGACCCCGGAAGCAGTCCGTCACGCCGGCCTTGCGTATCAGGTGGTGAATCCGGGGTAACCCAAATCCCCCACCTGACATTGTTGGGAGTTGCTGTCCCTGCCCTCGGCGCAGTACCGCAGAAGCTCCTGCTCGTACTGGAACGGCAGTGGGCCTTGCCTCATAACAGGTGCACCTAGTTGGTGATCGTTTCGCTCTTGCACGAAACATAGGCGCTCGTAACAGTTCAGACTTCGTGGGATCTGGTCGACCGGCGTCGTCGCGGAGGGGGCGATTTGGCTTTGAGCGAGGCTGTATCCCCGCCCTCTGGGGGCATCCGCCCCTCAACGCTGAACAGTTACAGGCGTTCCTGGATTCCCCACCTGATTGGGCCGGGGGGCGTGACGGACTGCTTCCCGTGTCATAGTGGCGCACCCTGTTCGGGATGGATTCCCGCCCCCGCCTACGCGAGGGCAGGCTGTTCGCGGGAATGACGGAGGTGGGGGATTTGGGCGCTCCCGCGTCGTTGTACGCGTTCGTATCTGTGCTATAATCCCGCAAGCAATTTTGGCGAGGGGTTAAGTGGTCGCAGAACGCACGCGCCGGTACGAGCTGGTGATGATTCTAAGCCCGGAGTCGACGGAAGAAGAGGTCTCGGGGACGGTCGAGAACGTCCACGGGTTCATCACCGACGGCGGCGGGACGGTCGGAGGGCATGAGACCTGGGGACTGCGCCGGCTGGCGTACCCGCTGCGCAGATTCCGCGAGGGCAACTACGCACTCACCAACTTCGAGGCCTCGCCGGCGGCCATTCAGGAGCTGGAGGACAACCTCAAGGCGTCCCAGGATATCATGAGATTCCTGGTGACCCGGAAGTAGCCGAGGCCCACCTATGACGCTGAACAAGGTGCTGGTCATCGGCAACGTCGGCAACGACCCCGAAATGCGGTACACCCCGAGCGGAGCGGCGGTCACGTCGTTCAACGTGGCTACCAACCGCCGCTACACTACCGCGGCCGGCGAGCAGCGCGAAGAGACCGAGTGGTTTCGAGTGAGCGCGTGGAGCCGTCTCGCGGAGACGTGCAACCAGTACGTAACCAAGGGCATGAAGGTGTACGTCGAGGGCAGGCTCACCAGCCGGCCCTGGATCGACCGCGACGGGCAGGCCCGCGCGGGAAATGAGATCTCCGCAACAGAGGTCACGTTCCTCGACAGCAGGGCCTCTGCCGATGAGGAGGGCGGCCGTCCGGCCGCCGGTCCCGCCCAGGAAGACGCCGAAGATCTGCCCTGGTAGGCTTGAGCTACCGGAGAGAGAGTTGACCGTATGACCACCCGCACCTATTCGGGCAGACCACCGGCACGACGCGGCAGGCCCAGGTACTTCGCCCGGCGCAAGGTTTGCGCATTCTGCGTCGGCCACGTCAAGCACATCGACTACAAGGACGTCAGGACCCTGGAGCGGTTCGTCTCCGACCAGTTCAAGATCGAATCGCGAAGGAAGAGCGGCGTCTGCTCCAGCCACCAGCGCGGCCTCTCAGCCGCGATCAAGCGGGCGCGGCATCTCGCGATGCTGCCGATGAGCAGGTCCCACCGCGGAGTAGCCGGCTTCCGCCGCTGAGGCGCAGCCCCGCCGCGGAGGGTTGACCGCGCCTCGGCGCACGACGAGCAGAGGTCATCCGGCCCCCGCGCCGTCATTCCCTCTGCGGTCGCCAGGAGGAAGCCATCGTCACGCCAAAGAGACTCGGCCACGTCGTAATCCGGGTCAGAGACCTGGTCCGCTCAGAAAGTTTCTACACGGACGTTCTGGGCCTGCGCGTCACCTCCCGGCTCGACGACAGGATGGTCTTCCTGAGCGCGGCCGGCAATTCGTCCCACGAGCTGGCCCTGACCGCGGTGGGCCAGGACGCGCCGGGTCCCGAGGCGGACCGGGTCGGCCTGTACCACTTCGCCTGGGAGATGGAGTCGTTCGACGACCTCCGCAGGCTCCACCGCGAGCTGGGCGAGAAGAACGTCACGATCGCCGGCCTGGGCGACCACGGCATCTCCATGGGGGTCTACTTCCTCGATCCCGACGGCAACGAGATCGAGGTGTTCTACGAGCTGCCACGGGACGAGTGGCCGGAGACGGACATCTTCCAGGGCAGCTTCCCGATGAGCTTGGAAGAGGAGCCAGCTCCCGAGGCCGTCTGAAGCCCGCGGGCAACGAACATACGGAGGCACCGCTATGGCGCAGGTCGACTACTACTACTACAAACGCTGAAGCACGTGCACCCAGGTGAGAGCGTGGCTCTCACAGGCGGACGTCGAGCTGCGGTCCAGGGACTTCTTCGAGGACCGCTTCTCCGAGGCTGAGCTGCGCGAGCTGTTCGGTGACAGGCCCGTCTCGGATTTCTTCTCCTGGAACAGCCCCTCGTTCCGCAAGATGGGCCGGAGCCGGGACTCGGTGACCGACGACGATCTCGTCGCCCTGATGCTGGACGAGCCCAGGCTGGTCCGACGGCCGCTGGTGGTCGTGGACGGCGAGGTAGTCGGCCCGCTGTCGGGCACAGACCGGATCACGGCCGCGGTAACCGAGCGGCTTGGCTGACCCGGCTCCGCGTCAGAACGCGAAGCGGCACCCCCGGGGCATGACCCCGGGGGTGCCCACGACCAAGGGGAGATACTCGATCTATCCGGCTGCGACCGGCTCGGCCGCGGCGGCCGGCGTCGCGCCGTTGGTGGAGGCGTCCAGTCCGAGGACGTCGATGCCCCTGCGGACCTCTCCGAGCTGGTTGGCGAGGCGCTCTTCGAGATCGAACAGGATCTCCCGGGCGTAGCGGTCGGCGCCCTCGCGTCCGTTGAGGGCTACCGCCTCGGCTTCCTCCAGGATGCGGTAGGCCTTGCGCTGGGCCTCCTGAACGATCTGCTGGGCCTCATGATGACCCTGCTGGACGATCTTCTCGCCCCGCTCCTCAGCGGCCTTGAGAATCTCATGCTCGGCGATGCGGGCCTGCCGCTCGTCCTCGGCGGCGTCCACCACCGATGAGGCCTCGTTGCCGGCCGTCTCCTTCGTGCGCCGGGCTTCCAGGAGAGCCTGGTTGACGATGCTCTCCCTCTGCCTGATGATCTCCTGGGCCTCCTGGATGTCGGCCGGGACCGCCGCGGCCAATCCGCTGACCAGGCTCTGCAGCCGATCCGGATCGACCATCACCTTCTTCCTCAGGCCGGGAACCTTGGTAGCCGTTTCCGATATCGCTTCGAGCTCTTCGACGATACTTATGATGTTGATGGTACTCCTCCTTCTTCGTGCGTTCTTGCCTAGCTGCCGTTCAACTTCGCTGCCAGCCGGTCGGCCACGTGCGCGGGCACCAGGTCCCCGACGTGGGCGCCGAGCCGGGCCACCTCTTTGATGCGGCTCGAATAGACGAACTGGTACTCGAGGGCGCTCATCATACAGACGACGTCGATGTCCGGGTCGAGATGCCGCCACATCAAAGCCATCTCGAACTCGGACTCGAAGTCGAACCCGGCCCTCAGTCCGCGGACCACGTACCTGGCGCCGACTTCTCGCGCAAGATGGGTCACGAGTCCGCTGAACGGCGCCACCTCCACGTTGCCGAGATGCGCTACCGAGCTGCCGAACAGCTCGACCCGCTCTTCCGTCGAGAAGAGGATGTCCTTCGGCGGCGTCTCGTAGACGCCTACCAACAGGTGGTCGAACAGCGCTGCGGCCCGCTTGACGACGTCCATGTGGCCGTTGTGCAGCGGATCGAAACTGCCCGGGTAGACCGCGTCAGGCATTGTCGCTCTCGAACTCGTAGATCGATATCACCGTGTCCCCGTGCCGTCGATCGCGCGATCGGACGATCCGGCCGTACGACTCCGCGAGCTCCAACCCGCGGTGATGCTCCGCCACGATCAACGCCCGGCCGACGAGCAATTCAAAGCCCTCCAGTTTCTCCATCAGCTCCGCCCACGGGTCGTCGTCGTACGGCGCGTCAGCGAAGACGACGTCGTAGTTCGCCTTCAGCTCCCCCAGCGCCGCTTCGACACGCCTGCGGTGGACCCGCCCCCTGTCGGCCAGCCCCAGCTCGTCGAGACTCTGCCGGATGCTGCGGCACAGCCGCGAGTCTTGCTCGACGAAGTCGACCCAATTCGCGCCCCGGCTGAGCGCCTCTATACCCAGTGCGCCGCTCCCAGCGTACAGGTCCAGCACCCGGCCCCCCGCGACCGTTGCCTGACCGATCATCGAGAAGATCGCGGCGCGGACCTTCTCCGACGTCGGTCTCATACGCGGCACCCGCGCCGCTCGGAGCTTTCGGCCCCTGTGCTCGCCGCCGGTGATCCGCGTCGTCATCGGTGAGTGGCCTCATCCTTATCTAGTCGGTCGAGACCACGACTCTGATGAGAGGGCAAATGCTAGCACCGGGTTTTCGGGGTCGGAAAGCGGATTTGCGTCCTTTTTTTTACAAGTATTAGACGAGTCCTGTGCTGGTAATTGTTCAGCCTAGCTGAGAGGAACGCGGCCTGCCCTGTGGATTCCGGCTTTCCGGGATATGACGGCGCCGTGGTCATCGAGTCTCGGTAGGGTGGCGCCGGCGACACACAACCGGCTCGCCCTGAGCAGCGCAAGCCCGCGCGCGGGCCGTGCAGATGGAAGTAACTGGGAGGGC
Organism: Dehalococcoidia bacterium; assembly: GCA_965220785.1. Lineage (GTDB taxonomy): Bacteria > Chloroflexota > Dehalococcoidia > Lucifugimonadales > CAZENU01 > CAZENU01. Next base: position 2,801,426 of record CBDCQW010000003.1, on the reverse strand, counting down.
GCCCCCGCCTGTATCCCAGTTGCGCTGCCCTTCGTGTTGCAGCCCTCAGAGCACGTTTGCGGTATTCGTTTTCCTAGTATGCCTGACCGCGGTCCACGTACTGTTGGCCGCACTTGAGCATCGAGTAGATGAGTTGCGCCAGCTTGTGCGCTGTGGCGGTGATCGCCTTGGGCGCTCCCAACTGCGCCTTCTTGCGCCGCAGGAAGGCTCCCAACGCACTGTCTGATCGGTGCAGGGAGTTGGCGGCCAGCCGTAGTGCCGTCGCCGCGCGGTTCGGCGCCCCACACCGAGCGGCGCCCGTCCATACACCCCGACGGCGCGTCGGGGCACTCAGGGGTAAGCGGGCTGTGCGACTACGGCCAGAGCGGCCAGCCGCTACCCACCTGTCGCGACTGCCGGACGACCCTTAGAGGCGCTTGGAGTTGATGGAGGACTCGAAGGCGGACATCTGAGAGAGCGTCTTGCGCGGCCACGTCCGCTTCCAGGCGTCCTCGACGTTCACCGTCAGCCGGCCCAGACCTTCGATCTCCATGTCGACCACGTCGCCGTCCTGTATGGGGCTGAGGCCGACGTGGTTGGTGCCGGTGGAGACGACGTCGCCCGGCTGCAGGGTCGTGATCCACGAGGCGAACTCCAGCACCTCCTCGCACGTCCGGCCCATGTCGGACGTGGACAGGTCCTGGCGTATCTCGCCGTTGACCCATAGCTGCACGCGCAGGTCCTGGGCGTTCTCGATCTCGTCCCGCGTCACGATGGCCGGCCCCATCGGCGCGAAGGTGTCCCACGACTTCTGCCAGAAGAAGCTGCTGTTGCCGTTGGGGCTGATCTCTCTCGCCGAGACGTCCATGAAGTTGACGTACCCGAAGATGTAGTCGGCCGCGTCCTCGGCGGCAACGTGGTCGGCCGTCTTGCCGACGACGATGGCGAGCTCGGCCTCGTGGTGGAAGTGTCCGGCCGGCACGTCCGGCAGCACGACGGTGTCGCCCCGGCCGATCACGGCGCTCGGCGACTTGAGGAACGCGTCGCGGTCGCCCACGAGCGAGCGGCTGCCGCTCTCCATGTAGTTGCCTGCCATGCAGATCATGCGCTTGGGCTCCGGCAGCGGCGCACGCAGTCGGACGTCCGAGGCGGGCACGCCGCCCCCGGAGGACGCCGCGTCTTCCAGCGCGGCCCGGTAGTCGTCGAAGTTCGCTATGATCCCCGACATCCACGTCTGGCCGTCGACGTGCGGCACGCCTGAGACCCTGTCCGACACGTCCACGACGTTGTCTCCGCTCAGCACGCCGGGCACGAAATCGTCGAAAAGCACCAGCTTCATATCTATGCTCCCTCTCTTGCGGACGGCCGGGCTTCCCCGCGCGTCCGGATGGTTGGCGCCGAATTCTAGCACAAGCGCCGCGCCCGCCATACCGCGTCGGGCCGCCGTCATTGAGGTGCACGCGGGACGGCTCCGACTCCTTCGGTCGGCGGGCAGGCAGGCCGCATGACTGTACCCTGCCGCTTGGAGCGCGGTATCATTATCGCTCCCGGCCGCAGACCGGCCCAACAGGACCTCGGGGCGCAGCCACATGGTGAACATGCTTCTACGGGCCCTTTCGATCCTGGCTCTCGTCGCAGCCGCCGCGGTCTTGAGCGGTTGCCGCGAGCCGACGGCTGAACACCCGACCGCTTTACCGGCCACGCCGACTGCCGCGCCCACCGCGCCCCCGACGGCTACCCCCACGGCCACGGCCACAGCGACACCCACGCCGGTCCCGACGCCCACCGCCACGGCAACACCATCGCCAACGCCGACACACGCCCCCACGGCCGCGTCGCCGCAACCGACGCGCACCGCCACGGCCACGCCGTCGCCACTGCCGACGCCCACGCCCACGCCGTCGCCTACGCCGGCGCCCACCGCCACAGCAACACCGTCGCCCACGCCGCGCCCGCTCACGGCCGCGGAGATATTCGCCCGAGTATCGCCGTCGATCGTATTCGTCGAATCACCAACCGCCACCGGCAGCGGGACATTGCTGCGCGGCGGTTACGTGCTGACCAACGCGCACGTCGTCTGGCCGTTCGACCGGGTGCGCGTCGTGCTGCCCGACGGCACCGAGCACCTCGACGTCCCTCTCGTCGGCCGAGACCTGCTGGCCGACCTCGCGCTCCTCGGCCCCATCGCGACCGCGGCGCCGTCGGTCGAGCTCGTGGACCGGGAGGACCTGGAGACCGGGAGCGAGGTGTTTCTCATCGGCTACCCCGGGGAGGTGGAGAAGTTCCCGCAGCCGACCATCACGCGCGGAATCGTGTCCCGGACGCGCGAGTGGGACGCCATCGGGATGACCTACTTCCAGACCGACGCCACCATTACCCGTGGTCAGAGCGGCGGCGTTCTCATCTCGGAGGACGGAGAGGTGATCGGCATATCGGGCTTCACCTTCTCGGAAGCCGAATTCGGCCTCGCGGCGTCGGCTGCCGACGTGCGCCCCCTGGTGGAGAGCCTGCTCGCCGGCGAAGACATAGACGGCCCGGGCGACCGTCTTGTCCCGACATCGGGCGGCGGCACGTCGAACGACTTTACCCTGGACAGCGGCCGACGGGCGGCCGCCTTCGTGACGAGTCCGCCCGCAGGCACGGTACTGGACATCCGGGTCGAGAGCGAGCTGGACGTCGCGGTCATGATCGTCGACCCGACCGGGGACGTCGCCGCGTTCGCGAACAACAGCGCCTCCGGCACGGAGTCAGTGAGCGTCGAGACGGAGAAGGAGGGGCCTCACTTCGTGATTGTGCGAACGTGGGAGGATGGTCCCGGGATCGTAGAGGTGTCCAGCAACGTCGACCTGGCCGCGTACGATGACCCGGACGACGGCGCCACGATCGCGGCCGGCGAGTCCGTCATGGGCGTTATCGACTACCACTCCGACGCGGACGCTTTCAGCATAGCCCTGAGCGAGGGCGAGGCCGTCGAGATCACAGTCGACGCGGTCCTGGTCGACGCTCGCGTACTGGTCGACTTCGTAGGCGCGACGAGGGTCCAGGGCATGCAGGACGATGACAGCGGCGGCGGGCTGTTCGGGACCAACGCCCGGATCGTCTATCGAGCGCCGCATGAGGGCGAGTACTTCATAAGAGTCCGCGATGCTCGCGACTCCAAGGTCGGCGGATACATACTGACCGTCACAGAGGCGCCGCCCGGCGTCGAGGCCGTATCGCCGCCCGGCGCGGCGAGGATCGACAGCCCCTTTGGATCGATGGCCGTGTACGAGAGCGACCGCCACGGCTTCTCGATCCAGCATCCAGCCGACTGGACGCCCCAGGGAGCGGACAGGCTCCGCAGGCTTCGCGTAGAGACGGCATTCTCGAATCGCGCCGAGGACTCCTTCTTCTTCGTTGCTGCCGAAGACCTGGAGGAGGACGGCGAGGACGACACCACGAGCCTCGACGAGTACGTCGACGTCATGCTGGGCAACTTGGCCGGCGCCGTACCGGGCTTCGATCTGGTCTCGCGAGAGGAGACGACCACGGATGACGGCCTGCGGGTGGTGACGTTGGCTTACACGGGGTTTTCCAATTCGGCGCACTACTACAGGCTCGTCTACCTCGGCGACGACGGCCTGGCGTTCGTCTTCACGTACGTAACGGCGAACGAGGCTTTCGAAGAGATCGGCGAGATCGCCAACTACTCGTTCGGGACATTCAGTCTCGTGGACCAACAGACCGAAGAATAGTCGAGGCACGCTCGTGAAGAAGCTGGGCTTGATCGTCAACCCCGTCGCCGGCATCGGCGGCCGCGTCGGGCTGAAGGGCAGCGACGGCGCCGGAACGGTCAGGGAGGCGCTGAGACGCGGAGCCGTCCCGGAGTCTCCCCGCCGGGCCGTGGAGGCGCTGCGCGCGGTCGCCGACGCGGGCGTTCCCATCGAGCTGCTCGCCGCGCCCAGCGAGATGGGCGAGCGCGAGGCCCGGGACGCCGGCCTGTCTCCGACCGCGGTCGGCGCCCCCGTCGAGGGCGAGACCTCTGCCGAGGATACCCGGCGCGCGGCCCTGGAAATGGAGCGCCTCGGCGTCGACCTTCTGCTCTTCGCGGGCGGCGACGGGACGGCGCGTGACGTCTACGACGCCGTGGGACTGCGCGTGACCGCGCTGGGCATACCGGCCGGCGTCAAGATCCACTCCGCCGTCTACGCGCTCAACCCTCGCCGCGCTGGCGAGCTGGCCGTCTCGTTCCTGCGCGGCGGTTCCGGACGTACCCGCGACGCGGAGGTCATGGACATCGACGAGGAGGCCTTCCGACAGGGTGCCGTCGACGCCGCCCTGCACGGCTACCTCCGCGTGCCGCTGGAAGACCGGCTTGTACAGAGCGCGAAGTCCGGCAGCCGGGCCTCGGAGGCGGAAGCTGTTCTCGGCATCGGAGCGGCAGTCGCCGAAGACGTGGCCAAGGGCGGGCTGCACGTGATCGGCCCGGGCACCACGACAAAGGCCGTCGTCGACGCGCTCGGGCTGGACGGCACTCTGCTCGGAGTCGACGCCGTGCATGACGGGAAGCTGGTGGGGACCGATCTGGGCGAGCGGGAGATTCTCGACCTGGTCCGGCATACCCCTGCGAAGGTCGTCGTGTCTGTCATCGGCGGCCAGGGCTACGTCCTCGGCCGCGGCAACCAGCAGATCAGCGCCGCGGTACTCAGGGCCGTCGGCCCGGAGAATCTCGTCGTCGTGGCGTCCAAGGACAAGCTTGCGGCGCTCGGCGGGCGCCCCCTGTTCGTCGACACCGGAGACCCCGTCCTCGACGAAGAGCTCAGCGGCTACGTTCGAGTCACCACCGGCTACAACGAGCAGGCGATGTACAGAATCGACCGGTGAACTCAGCCGGGGGCGGGCCTGGGGCGGGCCCAACGGCCGTTGACCGGGCGGGTGGTTGGGTCTAGACTTGCGGCCACCACCGACGGATCCGGACCGTTGGAACGTCCGCGGGGAACGATCACCAGTAAGGAGTCAGCCGTGCCCGACACCACCAAGGTCCTCACGATCATCGACGGGATGAAGCAGGAAATAGTGGACGGCGTCAGCCGCGTCGTCCAGGTGCCGAGCGTCAATCCGAAGTACCCGGGGGTCGAATACGACGAGGAGGTCGGGGGCGAGAGCAACGCCAACGAGGTGATCGCCGAGTTCTACGGGCAGAGCGGCTGCGACATGGACGTCTGGGCCGAGGAGCCCGGACGAAACAACGTCGTGGGGACGATCAAGGGCGCGGGAGGCGGCAGATCGCTGATCTTCAACGGTCACATCGACACCGTCCCGACGGGACGCCACGAGGACTGGAAGTTCTCCAACCCGTTCTCGGGCCTCGTCGAGGACAACAACATCTACGGCCGAGGCGCGTGCGACATGAAGGGCGGAGTCGTCGCCCAGGCCATGGCGGCGACGGCCCTGCATCGCGCCGGCGTGAAGCTCAAGGGCGACCTCATCCTCGAGAGCGTCGTCGGCGAGGAGGTCATGGACCACGAGGCTGGCACTACCGCGACGATCAAGCGCGGCTACAGGGCGGACGCGGCGATCGTGTCGGAGCCGTCGGCGTCGGGGGAGACCCCGCTGGCGGTTGTACCGGTCAGTCCGGGGCTGCTGTGGATGTCGGTCACGTGCAGTGGGAAGGCCAGCCACGCATCCAACCGCGCCGAGACGATCCGCGCGGGCGGGCCGGGCGTGAACGTCGGGGTCAACGCGGTCGACAAGGGCGTCCAGATATTCGAGGCGCTGCTCAGGCTGGAGCAGGAGTGGGGGCTGACGAAGAAGCACCACCTGTTCAACCCCGGCCACTTCGTGCTCCATCCGGGCGTGATCGCGGGCGGGCCGCACGGCGTGCAGGTGCCGTTCATCATCTCCCAGTTCGCCACCATCGAGTACGCGGTCTGGTACCACCCCGAAGAGGACGTAGAGGCGGTGAAGAAGGAGATCGAGACCTTCGTGCACCACGCGGCGCAGCTCGACCTGTGGCTGCGGGAGAACCCGCCGGAGATCGATTGGAAGCTGCACTGGCCCCCCTTCGACATCCCGGAGGACCATCCGGTCTGCCGGACCATCGGGGCGGCCCACGAGAGCGCGTCCAAGGGCAGCCGGCTCGAGGGCCCGGCGACCGCCGCCGGCTTCTACGCCGTCGACGACGGCACCTTCCTGACGGCGAACGGCATACCCGCCGTGACGTACGGACCCGGCAGCATCCACCACGCCCACATGGTCGACGAGTTCGTGAACATCGACGAGATGGTGGTCGCCACCAAGGCCTATGCCCTGGCGGCGATGGACTGGTGCGGCGTGGCGTAGACGTCGGGAGCGGACGCAATGATCCGGCAGCTCGGCGTCGGCCGGAGCTTTGATCTGGCCGCCGTCCTGGACGGGACGCAGGACTTTCGCTGGCGCCCGTGGCGGGACGACTGGCGCTCGGGCGTGCTGGACGGCAACCTGGTCCACGTCCGGCAGGTCGACGGGCGCCTGGAGTATCGGGCCGGCTCCGACTTGGACGCTGCGCTGAGGCGCTACTTCCGGCTGGACGAGGACGTCGCCGCCGTCCGCGCCGAGGTGTCCTCCCGCGACGATCACGTCGCCGGGCTGGCCGAGAAGCACCCGCACTTGCGCGTCCTGCGCCAGCCGGACCCCTGGGAGTGCACGGTCGCCTACATCTGCTCTGCGACAAACAATGTCGGCCGCATCAGCGCCATCGTGGAGAAGGTCGCGGAGGAGCTCGGCGCCCCGGTCGAGCTCGACGGAGACATGCGCCACACCTTCCCCACGGCGGAGATGGTGCTCGAAGCCGGCGTCGAGCGTCTGGCGGCGCTGGGCCTCGGCCTCAAGCGCCACGCCAAGATAGTCGACGCGGCCGAGCGCATACGCGACGGCAAGCTCGACCTGAATCACCTAGCCCAGTCGGAGGTCTGCTACGCGGAGGCGAAGCGGCGGCTGATGGGCTGCTACGGCATCGGAGACAAGGTGGCGGACTGCATCGCCCTGTTCGCGCTCGACAAGACGGAGGCGTTCCCGGTCGACACGTGGGTGTGGCGGGCTATGGAGAGGTACTTCCCGCCGGGAGAGCAGCCCGACGGCGACGAGCTGGTGATGTGGGCGCAGGACCACTTCGGGCAGTACGCTGGCTACGCCAATCAGCTACTATTTCACGAGGCATGGCAGTCGGCACGGCCGGGGACGTAGCGTGGGCTCGAATGTCTGATACCGAGATCATCTTCGAAGTCAACGAGGACGAGGTGGACGAGGGGTACGCCGCCAGCGCCCTGGGCTACGGCATCCACACGGAGGGTGATTCTCTGGACGAACTTCGCCGCAACGTCAAGGAGGCCGTGGACTGTTACTTCGACGAGACGATGCCGCGACCCAAGCTCATTCGGCTGCACTTCGTACGCGAGGAGGTCCCGTCGCGTGAGATTGCCTCGCGACGTGAGCGGCGCGGCTCTACGGGCGTCCGCTGCGAGAGCAGCCAACCGGTAGACGACATGGACGACGACCTCTACGATACTGAGCAAGTGACGGAAGAGTTGGCAACCGAAAGGGAGGTGGTCGCATGACTGACTGGAGCAAGTGCCCGGCGGTCGAGAGCGTACCCGGTAAGGTGAGCGGCAACTGGGTGTTCAAAGGCACTCGTTTGCCCGTGTACGCCCTGTTCGAGAACCTTGCTGAGGGCGCGACCATCCACGATTTCATGGAATGGTTTGGCGGTGTCGATGAATCGGAGGTGAGGGCGGTCCTGGAGCACGTGGCCCAGGAACTCCGGGCCAGGGTCGCCCATGCGCATCCTGTTCGATAACGGGACGCCCAGGCAGTTGGGGCGTCAACTCTTCGGCCATGACGTCGAAGAGGCCAGGGAGCGTGGTTGGGATGCCCTGTCCAACGGTGACTTGCTGGACCGGGCTGAAAAAGCTGGTTTCGAGGTCTTGATCACCACCGACCAGGGTATCCAGCATCAACAGAACATCTCGAGCAGGCGAGTGGCCGTAGTTGTGCTGATGAACATCGCGTGGCCCCTCATATCGCGGCGAGCGGAAGCCATCCGCAGCGCCCTTGAGAGCATACAGCCGGGAGAAGCGCGGGAAGTCTCCATCCCGATGAGAAACCAGGGATAGCGTGACGACGGACGCCGGCGAGAGAGGGCTCGAACGCGTCATATGCAGGGCGCCGACGGGGTCGCCTGCGACCCGGCGAAAGGCGTGGCTCTCCGACGAAGTCTTCGCAGCGACCTACAACGAACCGGCGGCGACCGGCAGCACGTCGTGAATCAGGGCGACTGGAGTCAGGCCACCCGAGCTACCGAGGCGATTGGGGGCATACCAGGAGGCATCGTAATGGACCGATTTCGTGAGGCTAGGGACAGGGGCGGGGCTTACCTGGTGAGCGTGCAGAACGAGGACGGCAGCTTTCCCGGGCACGAGACCGGGGTCGGCGCCTACTGGGGCATGCTCGACGCGCTCATCGCTACCGGCCACAGCGACAGGGCCAGCAGGCTGTGCGACTGGATCCGCCGCAACGCTCTCGCACCCAACGGCGACATCGGCCCGACCCGCGACAAGGGCCTCGCCTACCCCTACCCGATCTCCTGGGTCGTCGAGGGCGCACACCGCCTCGGCCAGTTCGACGTGTCCCAACGCGGCATGGACTTCATCATGACCTTCTGGGACCCGGAGAGCGGCGGCTTCTACTCGACCCCGGGTGACTTCGGCCCCGACGGCAAGCAGGACCTCTGGGTCATCAGCAGCCTCGGCCGGGCCGCCCTCTACACCGGGCGCGTCGACGTGGGACGGGCCGTCGGCGGATGGATGCGGCGGCTGATGGACCTGCAGCCGAACTATCCGGCCCAGATGCACACCGTCTACAGCCGGGCCAAGGGCATCCACACCGAGGCGGACCCAGGCGACGACGTTCGCCGGTACGTCTTCAACCTCGACGCGACCACCGACGAGCGCTTTTTCAATCCCGGAATCTCCGCGGGCTTCTTGGCGCGCCTGTACATGGCCACGGGAGAGGAGCAATGGCTGGCGCTGTCCAGGGAGTACATGCGCTGCTGCCGCAACGCCTCCGACTACCTCTACACGATCCTGCGCGCGGGCAAGACCGGCTGGGCCGCTGCGATGCTGTACACGCTGACCGGCGAGCGGGAGTACCGGGACATCGCGGAGCGCATCGGCGAGACGCTGCTCAGGACGCAGGCCCCGGCCGGGTACTGGAGCGGCCTGGACTGCGTCGAGGAGACCCCAAGCTACGGACGCACGGCCGAGATGACGATCTGGCTCGACGAGATATACCAGGCCGTCGGCCGCTAGGTCTCCGAGCCGCGCTCAGCAAGCCCACCGAGCAGGGGAATTCCGACCGTACAAGTAGGCAGAACCTTCACGCTGAAGGTCAGCCTGGCGCCATAGCCGCAAGCGCCAGGCCCCACTGCCGGGTTCGGGTCCACCTTCGTGGGAAGGCCGAGCAGGGAGCAGTGGCGCGTTCTACACAATTCGTTCAAACAGTCTGCCAAGGTATCACCTCACCCTAATGACAGTTTAGGCCTCCTCTGGAGATGGTGGCTCCCCGGCTATTGCGTCCGCCTGTTCTCGTCTTCCACGAGCTGACGCAGGGCATCGCCGTGGATCCGGAAGAGGCGCCACTCGGATAGCATGTCCGCACCCAAGTCATCATAGAAGCGGTGGGCGTCCGTGTTCCAGTCCAAGGCCGTCCATTCGAATCGACCACAGCCGCGCTCCACCGCGATGGCCGCCACGCGTCGCAGAAGCAGCGTGCCCAGCCCACGGCGTCGGTATTCGGGGGACACGTAGATGTCCTCCAGATACATGCCCCGCCGGGCAAGGAAGGTAGAGTAGGTGTGGAAGTAGACGGCGAATCCCGCCGGCTCGTCATCCGCAAGCCCCAGTAGCGCCTCGGCCGCCGGCGGGTCACCAAACAGCGACGCCAGCAAGGCCTCCTCCGTCGCCGTCACCTGATGTGTCAGATGTTCGTACTCCGCCATGCCGTGGATAAAGGCCAGAAGCCGGGGGACATCGTCTGCCGTAGCAGGGCGTGTCGTGAACCGGGGGTGTTGAGTCAATGCTGTCACCGTCCTTCTGAGTTGCGGGCTCCGATGACTCGCCCGCCCCATCTCGGGGGCCGTATCATCGGGGCTAGGTCTCGCGGAGCGACCAGTTTGAGCATACCAACCTTGCTGCCAGGTACTCTTCGGATGTCGGAACCTGGTGCGTTCGAACGGCGGGCCATGACGTTCCAAGGCACTCTATCACAGCGAAGCAAGGCGACCTTCGCATGATTCGGCAGAACTGAGGCTGGCTACACCGGCAGCCGGAACCCCAAGGTGAAGATTGTTGATCTTGTACAGCTACGTGGTTCTACGAGTACTGGTTTCGGTGGGAGATACTCCTTTGAGGAGTCGGTCAACCGGCCCAGGACCAGCTCCCACGAGGCTTCCGGCTGGTCAGGCGTGGAAGGCTCGTGACTCAATTGTTGAGTGAGTTACACCCATTTGAGGCGGCCCCAGCATCCCGCGCAGCCGCCTGTCACAGCGCTGCCCTTTTGGTGTCTATTGCAGACTGCGGGACGCGATGGCCGGGCGTGGTGGGCCATGCGCACTTCGGCTCCTAGGGAGAACACACCTCAGGACTAGTGCCGGTGCGGTGGATGGCTCCCGCCGGGAGCCGATGGGGCCTCCACTCAGCATCCTGGCTGCCCGGGGTGCCCGCAGCAGCGGCTGGCGCGGCCAACCTTAATCGAGAGATTACGGAACACCTGCCACACACGAACGTACCATGGCCCGGGAGCCGTCCGGATGATCCTCACGGACCTCCGTATGGAGCGGGTCATGGCGAGCAGGATGTCAGTGGCCACGGACAACGCCTTCATCGAGGCACTCAATGGCGGGCTCCGACGGAGCCCTCAACCACATCGCGAAGATGGTATTACCTGCCATCCATTCCGGCCCTTCTCGACAGGAGCAGGCCGGGGTGAGGGCAGGCCCTCCCTTCCCTGCGCGGCTAGATTTCCAGGTCGAGCAGCTTGATCGCGTTCAGGCCGAGGATCTTCTTCTTCGACTCGTCGGGAATGTCGGCGGTGGCGATGCGGGCGACCTCGTTGCGCTGGTCGAACAGCGGCACGTCGGAGCCGTAGATCACGCGGTCGTCGCCGACCGTGTCAACCACGTACTCGAAGGCGCCCGCCGCCGAAGAGGACGCCGCCGTCTCCAGCCATACGTTGGGCAGGTCTCTGCAGGCCTCCACGCTCGCGTCCGGTATCTGCCCGGGGCCGGCGCCCTTGTGGCCTATGACCCACTTCACGTTCGGGAAGCGGTCGAGCAGATTGACGTAGTTGGGGTTGTCCCTCGGCGCCGAAAGCCCGATATGCCAGTCGCCCCGCAGCACGAGGTAAGGACCGTAGGCGTGGCTCATCACGGCGATGCCCCGCTCGTCGCACCACTCGAATATGGGGAAGAAATGCTCCGGCGGGTAGTTGGTCGTATCGTAGCCGAAGTAGTTCGGGTATATCTTGAGGAACTTCGCCCCAAGCTCGCCGAAGCAGCGGTCCAGCTCCTCCATCGCTTCGTCGGGGTAGTGAGGCGTCACGAACGCGACGGGCAGGAACCGGTCGGGGTGCTTCGACACGAACGACTGCACCAGGTCGTTGCCCCGGCGGGCGTCTCCGAACCAGATGCAGTTCGCAAGGCTCTTGTCGACGCCGGCGGCGTCCATCGTGTGGAGAAGCCGGTCGACGTCGTCGTCGATGTGCGGGCGGCCCCACCGGCCCAGGTGGCAGTGGAAGTCGATGATCGGCGTATCGATGTCGGCCACGTCAGCCTCCTTGGCGGGGTCTAAGCCCCGTTCAACAGCCGCTCCAGGTTGCCCCCGCAGACCGCCGCGAGGTCCTCGTCGCTGAGCCCGGACCGATGGATCGTGTAGAGCTGCGGCGCCAGCGCCTCCGTCGGAAAGCCCGATCCGTAGAGCACCCGGTCTACCGACGACACCTCGATCATCTCGGGCACCCAGTTGGTGCTGATGAACTTCGAGCACTCGGCGTAGACGTTGGGCAGGCTCCGCAGGAAGGGGTACACCCACAGGGCGATCTGGTAGTGGAACTCGCTCAGGACGAACTTGAGGTTCGGGTGGTCCTTGATCGTGTCGTGGACGGCGCTGGGGTCGAAGGTGGCCGACTGGTTCGAGTCGGGATTGACCTGGACCCAGACGACCATGTTCCGGTCCTCGAACCACTCCAGCCATCGGCCCAACACCCAGTCCCGGAACGGGTACATGTGGTAGGTCGGGACCAACCGCACCGAGCGGACTCCGTGCTCTTCTACCTCGGCCGCGAACTCGTCCAGGTTGTCGAAGCTCGGGTTGCAGACGAACTGGGGCACGAACGCCGGCTCGCCTTCGATCAGCTCCATGAGCCATCCGTTGCCGTCGTGGGAGTCTCGGAAGTCGGCGTGCGGATGGTGCACCAGCGCCTTGCCGACACCCGCCTTCTTCATCGCCTCGAGGGTGCCCTCGGCGGTGTGCACGGTGACCCGCCGGTCGTGGGGTCGGCCAAGGTGCATGTTCGCGTCGAAGACCGGCACCGTCGGCTGGAAGTGGAGGTCTACCTTGCCCATAGTCGTGGCCTCGTGTCGTTGAGGATCGGGGCGGAGTGTATCAGCGGGCCAGTACAGGGTCAACGCGCGGGGGCGACGGCGCCTCCAACAGGCGTCGCGTCTGGGTCGGCGGCCGTCCCCCCCATCCCGGCCTTCTCCCGCCAGTGGAGAAGGGGCAAGACCTCTTCCCCCTCGACGGGTCCCTCGACGGGCGAAGATTGAGATGGGGGTGAGTAAGCTACGCTGCCATCTCGAAGGCGGCGGCGACGCCCTGGCCGCCGCCTACGCACATCGTCTCCAGGGCGATCTTCGCCTTCCGGCGCCTGGCCTCGTAGAGCATGGTCGCCAGCACGCGGGCGCCTGTGGCCGCGATCGGGTGGCCGAGCGACACCCCGGAGCCGTTGACGTTCAGGCCATCGAGGCTCGGCAGGTCCCACTCGCGCAGGACGGCGAGCACCTGCGCCGCGAACGCCTCGTTCAGCTCGATCAGGTCGACGTCGTCCCAGGTGAGACCGGTCCTCGCGAACAGCTTCTCGACGGCCGGCACCGGTCCGATGCCCATGTACGCGGGATGCACGCCGACCGCGGCCCAGCCGCGAAGGTAGGCCAGCGGCTCCAGCCCCAGCTCGGACAGCTTGTCCGCGGCGACGACCAGGCAGACCGAGGCGGCGTCGTTCTGGCTGCTGGCGTTGCCGGCGGTGACGGTGCCGTCCCTGATCACAGGCCTGAGACGAGCCAGCTTCTCCATCGACGTGTCCCTGCGCGGGCCTTCGTCCGCGTCGAACATCACCGGATCGCCCCTGCGCTGCGGTACCGGCACGGGCACGATCTCGTCGGAGAACTTGCCCTCGTCCTGCGCGGCCACGGCCTTCCGATGGCTGGCGAGGGCGTACTCGTCCTGCTCCTCGCGGGAGATTTCGTACTTCGCGGCCAAGTTCTCCGCGGTCTCGAGCATCCCGGAGATCGGGCCGAAGCGCTCGTCGGGCGAGCTGCGCTCCCGCGCTCTCATCAGCCGGTCGTGCAGCTCCATCGATCCGAACCGGCCGCCCCATCTCGCGGCGGTCGTGTAGTACTCGACGCCGCTCATGCTCTCGACGCCGCCGGCGACTACCACGTCGGCGTTGCCGGTCTGCACCAGCATCGCCGCGTTGAGAATGGCCTGCAGGCCGGACGCGCAGCGCCGGTCGAGCTGATAGCCCGGCACGTCGATGGGCAGGCCCGCCTTCAGCGAGCAGAGGCGGCCTATCGCGGGGTTCTCACCGCTCGGGTAGCTCTGCCCCAGCACGACGTCGTCGACGCGCTCGGGGTCCAGGCCGGTGCGCGTCAGCAGCTCGCGGATGACCAGCGCGCCGAGCTCCTCGGCCGGGACGTCGCGCAGGCTGCCGCCGAAACCGCCCACCGGAGTCCTCACCGGCGACACTATCGCCGCGTCACGCATGCTGACCTCCCATGTCATGTGTCCTGCGGGTTGTTCTCGTTCGAGGGAACCTGGCCGCGCCCCTCGATACACGCCGATGCCCGAGTGCCCTGAGTGCCCCGACGCTCCGTCGGGGTGTATCGAAGGGCGCTACTCGGGGTGAACGGGCTACATGTACGTCGACCCCGAACACCGGGGCGCAGGCCGTATGCATCATGGCCGCGGCGGGCTTCAGGCCTCGTCAGAGACGGAGGCGCTGGACGCGTGCTCCAGTTGCAGCGCGATCTTCGGCGAGTGGTCGCCGCGCACCCTCGCCGCCGCGCTGCCGGTGTAGACGGGACAGGTGACGCACCCGACTCTCTTGTCCGGCTCCTCGCCGATCTTGAAGAGCTGCCGCGCCGACCTGTAGCTCTCGCCGTTCCATATCGACATGAAAGTCCGGTCGGTGACGTTGCCGAAGTCGTCCGCCGCGTTGACCAGGTAGCAGCAGGGCGCGGTGCCGCCGTCCCAGTTGATGACGGTGGAGCGCCAGAGCCGCCAGCAGCGGTCGCCCTCCTCCTCGCGGAAGGGACGCTCGAAGGGGTGCTCCCGCAGGTACTCCTCTATACCGACGGGCATCCACTTCTTCGCGGTGTCGGTCTCTTCCTCGCCCAGGGGGAAGTCGACCTTCTTGAACAGTATCCCGTCGACTCCCATCGCCTCCGATATCGCCCGCGCCTCCGGGATCTGGTGCTGGTTCTGGCGCATGACGATGAACTGCCACTCGATGTACGGCGTGTCCGAGCCGAGCTCCCGTTTGGTGTCGATGAGTAGCTGCAGGTTCTCCAGGACCTTGTCGAGGCGGCCTCCGACCCTGTACTGCTCGTAGACCTCCTGGGTGACGCCGTCTATCGAGACGATCATCGTGTCCAGGCCGGACCGGATGATCCGCTCCGCCATGTCCTTCTTCAGAGGCTTGTTGAGGTTGGTGCTGATCGTCGTCGCGATCCTCGCCTCGTGGGCGTAGGCGATGAACTCGTCTATCCGCTTGTTCAGGAACGGCTCGCCCCAGCTATACAGGGTCAGCCAGACGCAGTAGTCCTTGATCTCGTCGACGACCTTCCTGTAGGTGTCGAAGTGCATCACGCCCTTGTCGCGGTCTATCGTACCCAGTCCCGTGTGGCACAACGGGCACTTGAGCTGGCAGATGTTGGTGGTGTCGATCTCCCACTCGTACGGGTACGCCGTGACGTCGAGCTTTCCCGTGCGGAGCTGCCACTCGACGCGCATCAGGTTGAACAGCTTCTTCCACTTGAAGTACCGGAAGGCGGCCTCGACCTGATTGTATCGACGGTCGCCATAGACCGCGGCGGTCGCGACCCGGTTGACCTGGAACTTCTCGGCTAGCCTCCCCGTGGCTATCGCGGTCCGGGTGAGGAGGGACACTGGCTACTCCCTGCTAATCTTCTAGCGGTGGCCGTCTCGCGCCTGCGGGCGCAATTCGAGACCGTGTCTGGCGGAATACGGTAACATATCCTGCCGTACGGCTTAAAGGACGCTACGGGTCTCACGTGGACGCTTGCCAGGACGCCGCGTCCGACAGCCAGCGGAGGAGGGCGATCATGCGGTCCATACTCCGGACTCTCCTGATATCGGTCCTCGGAGTCCTGGTCGGGCTCGCGATCGCCATCGCGCTGGGGGTGGTCGTGGGCCACTTCTGGGGCACGGGACGCGGAGTCGTCACGTTCGTCGTGTCCTTCGCCCTGATCGCCGGGCTGTTTGCAGCCAGGTCGAAGGCCGAAACGGGGCACCACTAGCATCGGCGTCGCGAGCGAGACGCGGCGAATAGCGCCTTATTCACCGCACAATATGCGGCGCATACTTGCGTAGCGAGGCGGCGTCAGCCTACAATCTCCGCACATGATGCGGAGCAAGTACATTCACCATCTGCCCGATTGGCCGAGCTTCAGGTGGCTGCCCGACCATCTGCTCGATCCGCTCGCCAGGATCCGGTACCGGCAGGGGCGACTGCTGGGCCGTATGGAGACTCTCGGCTTCGACCTGAGCCAGAGGGCCGTCCTCGATACCTTGACCGAGGATGTCGTGACCAGCAGCCGCATCGAAGGGGAGATACTCGACCGACAGCAGGTCAGGTCTTCCGTCGCGCGCCGCCTGGGAATCGACGCCGGTGGCCTCGCCAACGTCGACCGCGGCGTCGACGGCGCGGTAGAGTTGATGTTGGACGCGACGGGGCGTTACTCGGAACCGCTTACGCGGGACCGCCTGTTCGGCTGGCACGCTTCTCTATTCCCCACGGGGCGCAGCGGCATGAGACGGATCGCGGTGGGCCGCTGGCGGGACGACCGCTCGGGGCCCATGCAAGTCGTCTCGGGCTCGATTGGCCGGGAACGAGTCCACTTCGAGGCTCCTGAGGCGGCGAGACTCGATGGGGAAGTGCAAGCCTTCCTGGACTGGTTCGACTCGCCCGCGGATATCGACCAGGTGCTGAAGGCAGGGTTGGCTCACCTGTGGTTCGTGACGATTCACCCTTTCGACGACGGCAACGGGAGGATAGCCAGGGCCATAGCGGACATGGCGTTGGCCCGAGCCGAAGGCAGCTCCCGACGCTTCTACAGCATGTCGTCCCAGGTACTGCGCGACCGAGCCTCGTACTACGAGATTCTCGAGCGCACACAGAAGTGCACTATGGACGTCTCCGCGTGGATGACCTGGTTTGTAGCCTGCCTGGGCAGGGCCATCGCAGACGCCGAGACGACTCTCGAATCGGTATTGGCGGAAGCCCGATTCCGGGAGCGGATCGCCGGCGTCCCGCTGAACCGGCGCCAACGTCTTGTCCTCGACCGTCTTCTACGAGGATTCCAGGGCAAGCTCACGACCTCGCGGTGGGCGGCGCTGACCAACTGCTCCCAGGACACCGCCCTGAGGGACATCAACTTCCTTATCGAGAACGGCGTCCTTGCGCGGAGCGAAGACGGCGGCCGCAGTACGAGTTACACCCTGGTCGTCCTCTGAGCGAACCTTCGATCGACCGCATCGACATCGACGGCCGGCTAGTCGTGGACGAGCGGGAAGACCTCTTCGGCGAAGCTCTCCATCAGCTCAAGCCGCTCGGACACGGAGTCGCCGCCGCCGCTGAAGTTCTGGTGGGTGACGCCCAGCTTCTCATAGCCTCGGATCGTCTCCGCGACCTGCTCCTTCTTGCCGACGTCGCCGTCCCAGGAGGCGCCGCCGAAGCGGATCACGAAGTCGTGCGGGTCGCGCCCCTCAGCTTCCAGGCGTCTCCTCAGATTCGACACCGAGGCCGTGAACCGCTCGGTCGTGTCCAGCGGGTAGACCGGGTTGGAGTCCGAAGGCAGCCAGCCGTCGCACAGCGTGGCGGCCCTGCGGATGGCCGCGGGACTCTCCCCGCCGACCCAGAACGGCGGGCTGGGCTGCTGCACCGTCTTCGGCGCGAAGTCGACGTCCGCGAAGTCGAGGAACTCGCCGTGGAACTCCGGCTCCTCTTTGGACCACAGCTCCTTCCAGGCCCGGATGTACTCGTTGCTGACCGCGCCCCGTTTCTCGAACGGAGTGGGCACCATCAGTGCCTGAAACTCCTCCAGGTTCCAGCCGACGCCGCAGCCGACGACGAGGCGGCCCTGTGAGAGCTGGTCGATCGTGGCCAGGATCTTGGCTGCCAGCATCGGGTTCCTGTACGGCACCACGATCACCGACGGCAGCAGCCGCGCCCTGGAGGTCCGGCCGGCCACGAAGGCCATGACCGACAGCACCTCTAGCGTGTTCTGCAGCGTCCCCACGCCCGGGATATCGCCCTTGGGGCCGTAGGGGTACTTCGACTCGATGTGCCGAGGCATGATCAGGCGTTCGCTGGCGTTGATGGCGTCGAAGCCAAGCTCGTCGGCCCGGCTCGCTATCGTGCCGATGTCCGCGGGGCTGTACGTGGGTCCGCCGATGGGTACGCCGACGATGAACTTCATGAGGGTGACTCCTTGAGCTGGATCGGGCGCAAAAGGGCGCCGGTCGAGACGGCAGCCAGTGTAGTTGCGGCCCAGGGCACTGTCAAACTCAGCGACTCCCGGACGGCGGCGGTCACCGTAACGCGTCACCCTCTCCTCAATCCTCTCCCGTCCAGGGCGAGGAGGAAATCGCGGGACGGGCTAGCCCACACGCTCGGCGACGCCGATGCCGGAGAAGTCGTTGCCGCAGTAGTAGAGCAGACTGCGCCCCGGCAGCTCCAGCTCCATCGCGTACTCTGTCATATTCGAGTCCCAGCCCGACTCGGACGTGGGGACGATGACCCGCGGGTCGGACCGGAAGGCGATGCCGTCCTCGCTCTCGGCGTAGCGGACGCGGTACGTCGGACCCGCCGAGCTGTACCACATCCGGAAGACGCCATCCCGCAGTTGCACGGTCGGCTTCGACGTGACGTAGGTCTCGATGGGGTTGTCGCGGTCGGGCGCGACGAGCGCGCCGGCCTCGTGGGGCGAGAAGGTGTGGCCGCCGTCGGTGGAGACGGCCAGCGCTATGGTGATGCGCAGCCCGCGCTCATACTCCTCCCGGTCGGCGACCGCGGTGTAGTACATCCAGTACTCGTCGCCCACCTTCAGCACCGCGCAGGAGCCGCTGCAGCCTTCGTGGGGACTGCCGGGGATGCCGTGCTCGAAGATTGGGCCGTTGCCGCTGCGCCTCCACGTCAGCCCGGCGTCGTCGCTCTCGGCCAGCGCCGTGCGCCAGGTCTTCTCCGTCCCCTCTCTCCTGTACTCCCCGCCGAATCCCGCGTAGTACATGTGCCAGTGCGTGTCGGTGATCGGGACGACCCAGGGGTAAGACACCCACTCCGAGTCGAAGCCGCCGGGCTCGCTCACGTCAAAGACGGGGTTGCGCTCGTGCTTCGTCCACGTGAGCGGATCGTCGACCGGCGCCTCCGCGAACCCGATCCTGACCTCGTTCGCCCGCCGCAGGCGGCCGTCGTAGTACATCCTGAGCCGGTCGCCGACGCGCATGACGAACGGCGCCGTCGGCTTCTGGTCCCAGACGGGCCTGGCCTGGTGAGGCAGGACCGCCTCCGGGGTTATCTTGCGCCACTCTCCCGCGTCTACCATGTCGTGACCTCGGCGTTCCGCCCCTTGGAATACTGCTGCATATCGTAGATAATCGCGCGGCCGGACAGCCGACCGCTCGGAGGGTGCAATGATATACGAGATTCGGACTTACGACATCCGGCCCCAGAAGGTCCCGGAGTACCAGGAGCGGTTCGAGGCCAGGCTGGCGGGCCGCGAAGAGTTCTCGAAGCTCTTCGGCCACTGGTACACGGAGATCGGGCCGCTGAACCAGATCGTCGCCATCTGGCCCTACGAATCTCTCGCGAGCCGCGCCGAGATCAGGGCCGCCGCCGAGGCGAGCGGCAAGTGGCCGCCCGACACGGCGGAGCAGATCGTCGGCATGACGTCCCGCATCTTCCAGCCCGCGCCGTTCATGCCGCCTCCGGGCGAGCGGGACGTGGGCCCGATCTTCGACATGCGCATCTACACGTACCAGGCCGAGGCGGTCCCGACGGTGCTGGAGCAGTGGGGCGCCGCCATCGGGAAGCGGACCCGGATGTCGCCGCTCGTGGGCTGCTGGTACTCGGACGCCGGCGGCGTGGGCAACTACGTCCACATGTGGGCGTACCGCAGCCTCGACGAGCGCATGCGGATTCGCGCCGAGGCGCGAGCCGCCAAAGTATGGCCCGCGCCCGACTTCCTGCCGCCGGACCACCAGGAGAACAAGATACTGCTGCCGGCGTCCTTCTCCCCGATCCGGTAGGCGGCGAGCGCGGCCGTGTGAGACGGCGCGTCAGGCGACCGGGTTGGTCCCTCTCCTGACTCTGTCCCCTATATCGGGGAATTCGAATAGGTTACGAGATTTCGGCGGTAGTACGCTCCGAAGGGCCTTCACTACTCCTTGAATGGAACAGGGTAGAGCGATATCCTACTGTCGTGGTGCCTTTGGAAGTATGGCCTTGTCCCTAGGTGGGTGCCCAACCATTCCCCGTACGCCGAGTCGGACATATCACTAGACTCTGGCACGATGGAGGTCAGGTTATCGTGTCTCAGGTGACTAACGGCCACGCGCATCTGAACGGCTGGCGGACTGAGTCGATGTACAGCTTCGCTGAGGCCGCGCACCTGGCAAATGTATCTCCTACGACAGTCAAGAACTGGCTGTTCGGATACACAGTCAATGGCCGCGAAGTTCCTCCCCTGTTTTCGTCTGGCAACGGCGCCATGGTGTCTTTCGTCCAGATGATAGAGATCATGGTCGCTGGGCGGTTTCGTAAGCGCGTATCGGGTAAGAGTCTATCGTTCAGAAAGGTGCGATACGCCTACCTGAGCGCACGAGAGTCATGGGGCGTAGAGTACCCATTTGCCCACCTGAGACTAGAAGCACTGGGCGGTCACATTGTTCATTTCCTAAGAGAGGGTGGCTCGGCGGCCAGCTATCAGGCCCTAGATGCTCCAGAACAATGGACGCTGCCGGGGCTCCTGAAGAGCGAAACGATCGACCGAATCGAATATGACGACGAATTAGCGGCTCGGTGGTTCCCAATTGGCAAGACAGTGCCCATCGTCGTCGACCCTAGGTTAAGTGCCGGTCTGCCAGTCATTCAGGGGCGCGGAGTGACTGTGCAAGCAATCCACAAGCGTTTCAAATCTGGCCTGCGCATTGATTTCATTGCGAAGGACTTTGACCTGCAGCCTGCCCTCGTTGAGACGGCCTTACAGTACTCGGAGAGGGTCGCTGCTTGATCCTACTGTGCGATGAGGACGTCGGAACTGGAGTGCCGACCGCCTTAGCTGCGGTCGGATACGACGCTCGATCCATGGTAGGTATGTCATGGGCAGGAAGGGACGATGAATTCTGGTTGACAAAAGCAGGCCAACGAGAATGGCTGGTACTCAGCTGCAACAAACGGATGCTGAACGTGACGGCAGAGCGGAACACAATCATACGCGAATGTGTCGGCATCGTCTTCCTCACCAGTGGTGAGGAACACCCGCCGACTGTCCTCTTGAGGCTATTGAAGAAGTGGTCGGACCTAGAGTTGCTCTGGGAGACGACCCCTAGACCATTCGCTCGCTTCCTTGCGGCAAACAACCGCCTTTCGGACAAGTTTCGAGACTACCACCTGTAGGACGGGATGCGCCAAGTACATCCAGTCTGACGACCCAATAGTCCGCCCGCGTCGTTCTCCCCGATCCGGTAGCTAGCTCGCGCGCCGGGCCGCTTCAGGGTACCGGCCCCACCCGGAAGCCCAGCGGCTCCAGTCGCCTGTGGACTTCGGCCATGACGTCCGGCGCCAGCGGACCCTTCTCCAGCGTACGCACGTTTTCCCGCAGGTGCCCCGGATCGAGCGCGCCGACGATCACCGTGCTGATGTCGGGGTGGGCGAAGGTGTAGCGGAGGATGAAGGCGACGCGGCTCTCGCCCTCCTCGCGCAGCTCGTCGAGCTTGGCCTTCTCGAAGTTGACCCACCGGTCCTCGTCGGTCGCGAACGCGATCCCGCGCGAGTGTGCCAGCGATCCCGGGAGGTCGGGCTCGCCCTTCGCCGCCCGCGTGCGGATGATCGTCCCGCGGCCGTCCTCGGTCAGCCTGGTGATCCAGTCGGCGTGCTCGGGCTGCAGCGTCGAGTAGCTGGTCTGGAAGACGTCGAACGCCTCGACGGACGCGTGGGCGGGCAGGTGCGGGAGGTTGGTCGAGATGCCGATCCACCGCGCCTTGCCCTGCCGCTTTATCTCCAGCAGCGCGTCCAGAAGTCCGGTCGGCTCCAGGTCTTCGGGCCACGGGTTGTGGAGCTGCAACACGTCGACGTAGTCGGTCCTCAGGCGTTGCAGGCTCTCTTCGATGCCGCGCAGGGCGCCTTCCCTCGACCAGATGGCGCGGCCGTCCAGCACGCCCGCGCGGGACGTCTTGGTGGCGAGGACGTACTCGGAGCGCCTGTGCGAAAGGTACCTGCCGATGTACTCCTCGGAAGCCCCGTACCGCCTCGCGGTGTCGATGTAGTTGATGCCGGAATCGAGCACCTCGTTCAGGATCGTCTCGGCCTGGGAGTCGGTGAGGCCGCGCTCAGGCACCCCCGCCTCGTCCGTCACTCCGCGCAGCTCCAGTGCGCCATAGCCGAGATGCGTCACCTTCAGTCCCGTCCGACCCAGCGTCCGTATCGGCAGATCATTCGTCATTCCGCGTGCCCTCCACGGCTGCGTTTGCCCCGGCCGGTCGATGCCGGCGGCGAACAATATAGCCTAACTGAGGAACCGGAGGGGGAAAGGTGAACGCGGCGCGATTGGGGCGACCGGTTCGGCTCACGCGTTTCAGGCGAAGGTCAATGATCCGCGGTCGCAGTCTCCGAGACGCTGTGCGGGTTTGGAAAGCCGCTCGTCATCTTGTCTATGTGCTCGGAAAGGTCGACCGACACGTTGCGCCAGAGTGGGTCCAGGATGAAGGTGACGCCTTCCCGACGCGCCAGTTTGGCCGCAGGCACGAAATCGCTGTCGCCGGCAACCAGGATGATCACGTTGGCCTGTTTCTTCAGCGTGAGCGTCGCGATGTCGAGGCCGATTCGCATATCGACTCCCTTCTGACGCAGGTTGGGCTCAAAGTGAGAGTCCTCGAGGTCGGACGCTTCGATGTCGCCGTTCAGGAGTCGCGCCTGTGGATCGGCCTTCAGTATCCAGGAACGATTGCCGGGTCTTGAGACGTGCCCCAGCCTCAAGGCAAGGTTAGGTCGCCTGCGCAGTGCGTCAAAGAGAGCACGGCGAGATGTCGCCACATCCGACCTGTCATAGTCGACTGCATGCTTGCTGACCGGTTTCTCGCCCTTGCTCGCGTAAGGCCAGGCGTCATAGTAGAAGCAGCGATACAACAACTGGAAGGGGTTTGGGACACGATGGACTTGGTTCAACTGCTTCAAATGGCTGCCGACCAACTGGTCGATGGCCCCTACGACCTGTTCAGGTCTGGAAGTATCGATGCCGCGATGAACCTCCGGCAACCGTTTCAGGAAGTACCCGCCATCGATTAGTATCGCTGTCTTGGCTATTGGAGACACTTGGCGCAGCGCAAAAAAGCCCCAAGGGATCGGCCCAACTCGCGATGACCGGATTTCTCCGGGAGTTGGACGTACTGCCAAGGGGCGGATGTGAAATCTAGAGTAGAGAAGCCTCTTCCACTTTGTCAAGCCTATGTGTAAATGGTGTAGATGTTCAATGATTATGTCAGGGGTTAACTGTTCAATGAAAATGTCAGTCCATGAGAGGATTGACGTTGACTACCAAAGAGCAGACGAGGATACAGGTTCTGAACGCAGTGCTTGCGGGAGAGGTAACGGCGGTTAAGGCGGCGGGACTGATGGGCGTGAGCGAGCGCCATGGTCGGCGACTGCTGGCAGCGTACAGGAAGGAGGGAGCAGCTGCCATCGCTCACGGCAACAGGGGCAGGAAGCCGTCGACGACCACGTGCCCGGATACACAACACAGGGTGAGGGAGTTGGCCGAAGGCCGCTACGCAGGCTTCAACCACACCCATTTGACAGAGATGCTGGCGGAGCGAGAGGGGATCGAACTGTCGCGCTCCACCGTCAGGAGGGTACTGCTGGCCGAAGGCGTGCGCAGTCCGCGGCCTCGCAGAGCCTCCAGGCGCTACAGTCGGCGGGAGCGCTACCCCCAGGAAGGGATGCTGCTGCAGGTCGATGGCAGTCGTCACGACTGGCTCGAGGGGCGAGGCCCGTACCTGACGCTGGTCGGAGCTGTGGACGACGCCACTGGCACGGTCCCCTTCGCCCTGTTCAGGCGCCATGAGGATGCCCACGGCTACATGCTGATGCTCAGAGAGACCATCGTCCAGCACGGCATCCCCCTGGCCCTCTACTCCGACAGGCATGGCATCTTTCAGCGCTCCCCCAAGGAGCCCGAGAGCCTTGCCGAGCAGCTTCGGGGCAAGCGAGACCCAACCCAGTTCGGCAGGGCGCTCGAGGAGTTGGACATCCAGCTCATCCTGGCCCACACACCCCAGGCGAAAGGCCGCGTGGAGCGCGCCTGGGGCACCTTCCAGGGCCGGTTGGTCTCTGAGCTGCGACTCGCTGGCGCCTCTACCATAGAGGAGGCTAACAGCGTGCTCTGGGACTTCCTGCCGCGCTACAACTCCCAGTTCGGTGTGCCGGCGGCCCAGCCGGGCTCGGCATACCGCAAACCGTCGCCCGGCCTCTGTCTCGATGGCGCGCTGTGCTTCAAGTACATACGCACAGTTGCCAACGACAACACCGTCCACTTCAACGGCTCCACCATCCAGCTTCTGCCTGATGATCACAGGGCCAGCTACGCTCGCGCCGACGTCGAGGTCCAGGAGCGGCTCGACGGCAGCATCGTGGTGGCCCACCAAGGCAGGACCCTGGCAGTTGAGCCTGCGCCTGACGGGCCTGTCGAGCTCAGGGCCCGCAGCGGCCGCCGCTCCAACGGACGGCTACCCGACGACACAAACGGCGCTGACACACACCCTGTAGGCGCTGAGCGACGGAACGGAGCGAAGCGCATACAGGGTGCTGGACTCCTCCCACCACCCAAGAGGCGCTTCGGCCACCCAAGAAGACCCGCCCCAGACCACCCTTGGAGGAGGAAGATACTGACATAATCATTGAACAATTACCCTGACATTTTCACTGGACAACGACAGCCTATGTGTAAATGTGTAACTGTTCAGAGTTGCTGGGACGAATTCTCCTCAGACCCTGGATACCCGCCTTCGCGGGTATGACGGTGCTGTGGTTATCGAGAGTCTCTCACGAAGTCTGAACAGTTACGTAAATGTGTGTAGATGTTCAATGATTATGTCAGGGTTTAGGTGTTGAGGGAAAGTGTCGGCCATGGAAGCACCGATGTCGACGAACTCACACCTGGTCCGGGAAACGGCGCAGTACGCCGGAGAATTGCGGTGCCAGCCGCCGCGCCGCCGTCGGGGTCATTCCAGGATCGGGCCGCCCGCGATGCCGTCTTCGCAGCGGTCGCATCCTCCCACGTCGCACCGGGTGATCCCGGGCCGCTCCCGGATCGCCGTGGACGCGCGCTCGAGCACGTCGGCCATCGGGAAGATGCGCCACAGGCTGTCGCCGACGGCGGCCCGCCGCTCGATCGGCCTGAGCGCCGGGTCGAGTTTGTTGAAACCCCTGGAGCATCCGCCGCACTCCGCCTCGACTACTCTACCGTCGGGACCGTTCGCCCACCTGCGGAAGAGCGTCCGGCCCGCCATCTGCTCGGCCAGGTGCAGCGCGGTCATCGTCTGCAGGTCGACGCCCATCATTACGACGTAACCGCCCAGGCGCACCAGCTCCCTGAAGGGCGCGAAGACGTCCAGCGGCGCCTGCCCGGCGACCAGCTCGCGCGCCGAGGGGCCGACGGCAGCAAAGGAGTTCAGCGCGTGGTCGCCGCGAGCACGCCCCTTCGTTTCGAGCACCGCGGCGGGGATGGCGCCCATGGAGTCGTGGATGTCGTTGCAGTCCGGCGTGTAGACGTCCGCCGAGACCGGGGCCAGCCCATCGTCATCGCGATCGCCCCACGCGTTGCGGTGCAACTTCCGACCCGGCGGCTGCGCGACCGCGAAGTTGTACGAGAACGCCGGGACCATGACGGTGCAGCCCGCGTCCAGCAGGCCGTCGACCACGGCGCGCGCTCCGCCGACCACGCGGCCGAAGGAGCTGAGCGACGAGTGGACGCACAGCGCGGCGTCGCACAGGCCGTTGGCAGCAGCCGCGTCCGCTATGTCTCGTTGGGTGATCGGCATCCGGATCGTTCCAGTAGAACCTGCTCCAGAGGGTTCTACCGGTGTTTGTGGTCGCAGCGGACATACCCTCGTAGAGCGCTAATGCCGCCGCATGCTTGCGCCTGTATCTTCTCGGTCTCCGGGTAGAGTCGGAGGCGCGAATCGTAGGTCAGCAAATGGGTCTCGGAGTTGAACATTACGAATCCGTCTTGGTCGAAGAGGACAGCAGGAAAGCTCTTCGGCCACTCGTAGAACAGTCCCTCCCGATCAGCATATGCTGCGATACCTTGGTCGAGGCGCTCATGGGAGCGCAATAGGCTCCTGCCTGTGACACGTCGCTGCGGTTGGCGTGGTTCGCTGTGCGAATAGTCTTCGCTGCTAGGCATTGTACCCTCAGACTTGGTGACTTCATCTCCTACAGGCCCGTCGGAGCCGTCCAACCCCAAAACGAGCCTCATCACTTGGTTCGGACTCCCGAATACGAGCCCCGCTTTAACTGCGCGTTTCTCCAACTCATTCATCACCTGATCGTCGATGCGGATTGTGCGCATGTAGCTCACCTCCAGTGGTAACATGGAAACATGGTATTACCACGACTCCATGTTACCATATCCCATCCCAGTGTCAAGGGCCGGGAATTCCTCAGACGTGAGCCTAGCCGGGGATCCGCTCGCGGGAGACGGTGGCGCCGTCGAACTGGAAGCCCTGCTCCTGGCGCGGCAGCGGCAGCTTGACCGCGGCGCCCGACAGGCTGGACAGGTAGGCCGCCTGGACCATCTCTATCGCCGCGCGTCCGTCCGTCGCCTTGACCTCCGGCTCCCTGCCCTCCCGCAGCGCGGAGATGAAGTCCTGCGTCTGCAGGTAGAACGCCTCCAGGCGGTTCGGATCGTTGGGGTTGCCTTCGGGATCGATCTCCGGCATCTCCCAGACGTCCTCCCACTGGCCCGAGTCGGCCACCCTCAGCATTCCGAAGCCATCCGCCTCGATGATGCCCTTGTCGCCGTAGATTCGGGCGAGATATCTGCTGTTCGGGAAGCCGGGCTCCGGCAGCTCGTGGCTGGTCCATGACTGCGCGGCGGCGCCGCCGGCGAACTGTATCTGGATCATCGCGCTCATCGCCTTCCACGCTTCGCCCTTGGTCGAGCCGACCCACGCGAATACGGAAGACGGCTCGTCGTTTGTCAGCCAGCGGAGCATGTCGCAGATGTGGGCGCCGCGGTCGAGGAAGCTGCCTCCGGCCTCGGGCGCGTCGAGCCAAGACTTCGTCTCGTGGTACCAGGTCCACAACGACGTGAGCTGCGACATGCGCACGTTGCCGATGCGGCCGTCGTCGATCAGCTTCTTGGCCCTGGGGAACACGCCGCGGTACCGGAGCGTCTGGACCACGCTCAGCGTCACGCCCGCGCCGTCGCAGGCTCCGATCATCGCGTCGCAGTCGGCCACGTTCGTGCCCATCGGCTTCTCCACGAGCACGTGCTTGCCCCGGTCCGCCGCCGCGATCACCTGGTCGGCGTGCGCCTGGTGCGGCGACGCCACTATGACCGCGTCGACGTCCGGTCTGGACAACAGCGTCTCCAGTGACGGCTCCACGTCCATCCCGTAGTCTTCCGCGAGACCGGGCGCCCTGCTCCCGCCGTAGACGGCGACGAGCCGGCCGCCCTCGTTGTACTTGGAGATGCTCTCGGCGTAGGTCCGGCCCATGTAGCCCGAGCCGATCATCCCGATTCCTATATCTTCCAATCCCGGCCTCCTCCCATGCGGCGCTGGTGACGTTTCGCAGTAACTGTTCAGAGTTTCTCTGAGAATAACCCTTGGCCGACCTGCCGTAGAGGCGGGTTTGAAACCCGCCATCCCGGTGCAGCCTCATTTTCGTCGTTGGTGAAAGTCCCCCGCCGAGTCCATCTCCTGGAGTCTGAACAGTTACGTTTCGCAGGGAGTATAGACGGCCCGCGGGCTGTCGGGTAGCTGGCAGCGGGCGTTGGGTGTAACCTACCGTCAATTCTCGCAGGTGGATGGCAGATGGCATTTCCCGGCCGGATGACCTTCGGAATGTTCCTGGCTCCGTTCCACGAGCCGAACGAGAACCCCACCCTGGCCCTGCAGCGCGACCTGGAGCTGATCGAGTGGGTCGACCACCTGGGCTTCGACGAGGCGTGGATCGGCGAGCACCACTCGGCCGGCTGGGAGCCGATATCGTCCCCCGAGGTGTTCATCGCCGCCGCCGCCGAGCGGACGAAGCACATCAAGCTCGGCACGGGCGTCGTCGGACTGCCCTACCACCACCCGTTCCTAGTGGCCGACCGCATGGTGCTGCTGGACCACCTGACCCGCGGTCGGGCGATGCTCGGCGTAGGGCCCGGATCGCTTCCCACCGACGCGCTGATGATGGGCATCGACCCGCCCGTCCAGCGCCAGCGCATGGCCGAGTCGATGGACGCGATCATGCGCCTCCTGGAGAGCACGGAGCCGGTCAGCATGGAGACCGACTGGTTTATGCTGAGGGAGGCGGTCCTCCAGCTCCGTCCCTACACTGAGCCCCGCTTCCCCATCGCCGTCGCCGCGTCGCGGACGCCCGCGGGCATGATGCTGGCGGGCAGGTACGGCCTCGGCGTTCTATCCCCCGGCGCGATCCCGGAGGGTGGCACGACCACGGCCATCACGGACTTCTGGGCGATCGCCGAGCAGGCCGCCGCGAAGAACGGCAGGACGATGGACCGCGGCCAGTGGCGGATGGGCACGGTCGCCCACCTCGCCGACACCAGGAAAGAGGCGATCGAGCAGGTGCGCGTCAAGGCCGGCCGCCTGACCCGCCACTACCAGGAGATGACGATCGGCCGCGAGCCGCTGGACGTCCCGCAGGACAAGATCATCGACCACTTCGTCGACACCGGCGCGTGGTGCGTCGGCACGCCGGACGACATGATCGCGCTGATCGAGCGGCTCCAGGAGGCGAGCGGCGGCTTCGGCGGCTTCTACGTCCAGGACTGCGAGATGGCGAGCCGCGAGCAGATCATGCGCAGCTACGAGCTGATCGCACGATACGTCATGCCGCGCTTCCAGGGGTCGCTCGTCGGCCTGGAGGCGTCCCAGCAGTGGTCGGCGAACAAGCTGCCGGAGATCGCCGACGCCCGCCGCCGCGCCCTCAGCCGCGCGAACCGGGACTACCGGGAACGTAGTGGATAGTTGGGAGGTGGATAGTTGGGAGTCGGGAGCCTCTTCCCCCTCGACGGGGGAAGATTGAGATGGGGGTGATTGCGGCGCCGAGGGTGGCTGCCGCACGGCGTTCCCCCTCATCCCAGCCTTCTCCCGCCAGGGGAGAAGAGGCAAGAACTAGCTCAGCGCCGGGGGAGAAGGGGCAAGACTATTGCAGCGCGCGGCGGGCGGCTTCGACGGTGGCGTCGATGTCGGCGTGGGTGTGGGCCGTGGATACGAACATCGCCTCGAAGCCGGATGGCGGCAGGTAGACTCCTTCGTCGATCATACTGTGGAAGAAGCGGCCGAAGGCGCCCTTGTCCGACGCCGACACTGAGGCCCAGCCGGTCACCTCGTCGGCGCTGAAGAACAGCGTCATCATCGATCCCACACGGTTGACCGTCAGCGGGACCTCGGCGTCCGCGAAAGCCTCGCGCAGGCCGTCGGCCAGACGCGCGGCCGTCGTCTCGAGTCCGTCGTAGACCCCCGGCTCGCGCAGCAGCTCCAACGTCCTGGTGCCCGCGGCCATCGCCACGGGATTGCCGGACAGCGTGCCCGCCTGGTACATCGGCCCGATCGGCGACACTGTGTCCATGATCTCCTTCGCAGCGCCGTAGGCGCCGACGGGCATCCCGCCGCCGATGATCTTGCCCAGGATCGTCACGTCCGGCGTCACGCCGTACAGCTCCTGCGCGCCTCCGTAGCCGACGCGGTAGCCCGTGACGACCTCGTCGAATATCAGCAGCGCGCCCTCGCGCGACGTGATGTCCCTGAGTTTCTCCAGGAAGCCCGGCGCGGGCGGGACGACGCCCATGTTGGCAGCCACGGGCTCGACGATCACCGCCGCGATCTCCCCCGGCGCGGCCCGGAAGTGGGCCCTGACCGACTCCGCGTCGTTGTAGTCGGCGACCAGCGTGTCCCGCGCGAACGACGCCGTGACGCCGGCGCTGGTCGGGACGCCGTGCGCCGCCGCGCCCGATCCGGCGCTGACTAGGAGCGCGTCCGCGTGGCCGTGGTAGCCGCCCTCGAACTTCACGATCTTGTCGTGGCCGGTGTAGGCCCGCGCCAGCCTGAGGGCGCTCATGCCAGCCTCCGTGCCGGAGCTTACGAACCGCACCCGCTCCATTGAGGGGATGCTCTCAGCGACCAACCCGGCCAGCGTGTTCTCCTGCTCCGTCGGCGCCCCGAAGCTCGTGCCGCGGCTGGCCGCCTCGGTCACGGCCGCGACCACCTCGGGATGGGCGTGGCCGAGCACGAGCGGGCCCCATGAGCAGACGTAGTCGATGTACTCGTTGCCATCGACGTCCCAGACGCGGGCACCCTCTCCCCGGTCAATGAAGATCGGCTCTCCGCCGACCGCGGTCCAGGCCCGGGCGGGGCTGTTGACGCCGCCGGGCATCAGGCCCAACGCGGACGCATATAGCTCTCTCGACCTGTCTCTGCGCATCGGCTGATCTCGCTCCCGGGAAGGTGGCCGGTATCATATCACCGTGTCGACTCTTTCCGTCCGCCGTGCTAGTCTCAGCACGAACGTCGTGGCCTGCCGGGATCAGGGGCAAGAGGAGGGAGTGCGGTGACATCATCAATCCCCGTATCTGAAAGCCTCCATGACCTCTGGTTGAGTCAGGCTCAACGGAAGTTCCCGAAGTTCACCTCTCTCGAAGCCGACGTGAGCACGCTTTCGCAAGATTCGTCGAGTAGACCATGACCACACAAGAGATCCACTACAACGACGCAACCGCGCTGGCCGCGCTGGTGCGGGACGGCGAGGTCTCGCCGGTCGAGGTCGTGCGGGCGCACCTGCGGCGTATCGAGGACGTCAACGGCCGGCTCAACGCGATCGTCACGCTCGACGACCGCGCCGAGGACCGGGCCCGCGAGGCCGAGGCGGCGGCCGCCGCGGGCGCGCTGTGGGGCCCGCTGCACGGCGTGCCGATCACCGTCAAGGACTGCGTCGACACAGCCGGACTGCGGACGACCCGGGGGTCGCGGCTGTTCTCCGACCACGTGCCGGCCGCCGACGCGACGGTCGTCCAACGGCTGACCGACGCCGGGGCCATCGTCATCGGCAAGACGAACATGCCCGAGTTCGCCCTGTGGTGGGAGACCGACAACGTCGTTTTCGGGCGCACCGAGAACCCGTGGCTCCAGGGGCGCACCCCGGGCGGCTCCAGCGGCGGCGAGGCCGCCGCCATCGCGTCGGGCATGTCGCCTTTGGGAATCGGCAGCGACGTCGGCGGGTCGATCCGGGAGCCGGCCAACTACTGCGGCATCGTCGGCCTGAAGGCGACCCACGGCCGCGTCCCGCTGACCGCGCACTGGCCCGACGTGCTGCTCAGGTTCATGCACGTCGGCCCGATGGCCCGCACCGTCCGGGACGTCGCGCTGGCGCTGAGCGTCATCGCCGGGCCCGACGGCGTCGACACGTACGCCGTACCCATCCCCCCGCCGGACGCGGACGACCTGGACGGGCCGGTGCAGGGCCTGCGCGTCGGATGGTGCGTCGAGGGCCCGTTCTCGCCGTTGGCGGACGACGTCAGAGACGCTGTCGCGGACGCCGCGTCGGCTCTCTCGGACGCGGGGTGCCGCGTCGAGCAGGTCGCGCTGCGCGAGTGGGAGCGTTGGTCGGCGCTGGATATCTCGAACAGAGTGTACGGCCCCGAGACGTTGCACTATCTGCGGCCGTTGGTGGACGGCCGCGAGGACGAGCTGTCGCCGCCGATACGGCGTCGGCTCGCCTGGCCGCAGCCCGGGATGAGCGAGTACCTGGCCGCCGGGCAGGAGCTCGACGGCTTCCGGCAGGCGGTGGCGCGCTACTTCGCCGGGTTCGACCTGCTGCTCTGCCCCGCGGGCCCGGTGACGGCCCATCCTCACGACTCCGCCGAGATCGAGGTCGCGGGGGAGAAACTGCCGGGACGCAACGCGCTGCGGTACACCATACCGTTCGACCTCACCGGCTCGCCCGCCGTCTCGGCGCCGTTCCGATGGAGCGCGGAGGGCCTGCCGATCGGGGTGCAGCTAGCGGGGCGCCACTTCGGCGAGACGACGTTGCTCCGCGCTGCCGCCGTCCTCGAGTCGGCCCGCGACGATCCCGGCCGCCGGCCGCTGCCCTGAGGTGGACGACGTGCTCGACCGGGACATCTTCGAGGGCAGCGTGCGTTTTCTCGAAGGCGCGTTGGAGGACGATAGGATCGACAATCTGGACGTGATAGAGGTAGCCCGGGACGCCCTGTACGCGGGAAGGTCGGGCGAGCGGCTGTTCGAGGCGTCGCTGCCGAAGCTGCTTGCGGGGCAGGCCGACGACGGCGGCTGGACCACGGGATACGGCGACCGGCACCGGCCGAAGGGCACCGTCGAGGCGGTCTGTGTCCTGAAGCTGGCCGCGGCGCGCGGGATGCTCGGCCCGTCATGAGTACAGCGATGGAGGCAAGTCGAAAAATATGCCGGAGCTGACGCGGGAGCAGGTGAGCGAGTTCCTGGCCACGCCGGTGGTGGCGCGGCTGGCGACCGTGAAGCCCGACGGCGCGCCCTACGTCGTCCCCGTCTGGCAGCACTGGGACGGCGAGGCGATGTACGTCATCCCAAGGGGCCGCTCGCGCTTCGTAGAGCACATCAGATCCGAGCCGCGGGTCGCCGTGTCCTGCGCGGACGACGCCGGCGCCGGGCACAGGCGCGTGCTGATCGAGGGTCGAGCGGAGATCGTAGAGGGCCCGGTATTGATGGCGGGTCGGACGCTCGATATCGCGCGGGAGATGGCCGCGCGCTACGGCGGCGAGGCCGGCCTGCGGTACCTGGACGGCACGATGGACAAGCCCCGCTACCTGATCCGGATCGTTCCCGACACCTTGACCACCTGGGAGGGCGGCTGGCACCCGCGCTACGGCTAGCCCAGCCTTCTGCAACCAGGAACCGACACGGTAACTGTTCAGAGTCGCGGAACGCCTGTCTTCCCCACGTCACCCCCAAGGCAACCCGTTCACCCCGAGTAGCGCCGCTGCCTTGAGCGGCGCGTATCGAGGGGCGCGCACGACCACCGGCGCCGCCCTTCGATACAGCCCGCCCAGGGCGGCGGGCCACTCAGGGCTAACGGCAAGAGAGGTTCATCCCTTCAACTCTGAACAGTTACCCGAGACCAGCACCTCTGGAAATAGCAGCACGTCTGTGCTACTATGCCCGCGTGACAATCACACCCGTCGCCCCAAGCTACCCCACTCTCGACTACCCACTATCCACTACCCCTGTCCCATTTTGTTCGATCTTGTCCCGCCCTGTTCCACGCCAGATACGAACCGTGGGACACCAACTGTCCCATTTTTCGGCAAAGTGTCCCATCGCCCAGATAGGAATGGAACACTTTGGAACACAATGGGACACTTAACACAGGAAAAATCGACCGCTTCCACTCCGGACCAACACGCTCCCGCACGTCTGAGACCCTACGTCCCGTCAAGGGAGAGAGCCAGTGGACATTTCAAGTGGCTGGTCATATAATATATCCACTTCACTCGGAGCGGCGATATGAAGTCGATTGGAGCGGCGAAGTTCAAGGAGCAGTGTCTCGCGCTGCTGGACGGGCTAGACGGGGACGGTCTGGTCGTCACCAAGCGCGGCAAGCCTGTCGCTCGCGTTCTTCCCTACAAGCAGAGCGAGGCCGACCTGATCGGCAGCCTGCGGCACAAGGTCACGATTCGGGGCGACATCTACACCACCGGCATCCGCTGGGACGCAGATGCTCAATCTTGACACCCATATCCTCATCTTCGCGATCAGCGGCGCACTCCGGCCGAGCGAGCGGGAGCTGCTGTCAACGGACAGGTGGTCGATGTCGTCGATCGTGCTGTGGGAGCTGGCCAAGCTCTCTCAGCTCGGCCGGGTGGACATAGACCTCGAAGACCGCGAGGTGGTCGGCGCCCTGAACCGCATCCACGTGTGGCCTATCGATATCGTCGTGGCGAGGACGTCGACCCATCTCGACTTCGAAGCCGACCCCGCGGACCAGATTATCGCCGCAACCAGCGTCGTCCACTCAGTCCCGCTGCTCACGCGTGACCGCGTCATGCGGCGCTCGAAGATCGTCCCCCTGGCCGAATCGACAGTCCCCTGAGCGATCCTCCGCGCGGCGCGCGGCGCGACTCTCCGTGTTTGGCAGCAAGAACTCCAATTGACGCTCGCAGCCGGTGTAGCGTATAACTGACGCACATGTTCTCGCGGACCGGCCGGTCGGTCTCACGTATACGCGTGTCCTTAACTCTCTGGTGATCCATGTGCGGCGTTAGCGGAATAATCTACAAGAACGCGAGTACCGACGGGCCCGGCCCCGTCGGGGCGGACCTGGTCAAGATGCTCGACTCGCTCGCCCACCGCGGCCGGGACTCCACCGGCCTCACGGTAGTCGGGGAGGACACGCCCGAGGACCTGCTGGTGCGCGTCTGGACCGAGCACGAGTCGGAGGCGGACACGGTGCTCGAGCGGGCGGCGGACGCGGTCCGCGCCTCGGGCGGCATCGTACGGCAGCGCGACCGCGTGGGCGCCTTCATCAGGCTCGCAGTAGACTACGGGGGAGACGTGGCGAAGCTGGCGCGGGCGCTGCTCGACACGGAAGGCGTCGACCTGCACAGCATCGGACGCGCCTCCGAGGTCGTCAAGGACGTGGGGACGGCCACCGACGTGGACGACAGGCACGGGGTCGGCGGCCTCCGCGGCACGCACGGCATCGGCCACGTCCGGATGGCGACGGAGAGCATCGTCGACATCAACCACGCGCACCCCTTCTGGGCGTACCCGTTTCCGGACGTCACGGTGGTGCACAACGGCCAGCTCACGAACTATCACAACCTGAAGCGCTCCTACGAAGACCGGGGACACCGGTTCCAGACGGGCAACGACTCGGAGCTGATCGCCGTCTACCTCGCCGAGAAGCTGGCGGAGGGCGCCACGATGCAACAGGCCCTCCACGAATCGCTGGACGACCTCGACGGCACCTTCACCTACCTGGTCTCGACCCGCGATGGCGTGGGATGCGCCAAGGACCAGTGGTCGGCAAAGCCGCTGGTGACGATGGAGACGGAGGACGTGGTCGCCATCGCGTCCGAGGAGACCGCGCTCAGGAGCGTCTTCTCGGATGAGATCGACCGGATCGAGCCCCAGCAGGGCGAGGTCATGACGTGGTCCATCTAGACGCCGCCGATCTCTCGGCCCGAGAGCTCAACAGGCGGTTGAAGGAGCTGGCCGCGGACGGGGCCGACGTGACCGTGGTCAACCCGCAGGCGCGACACAACATGGCCGTCGGCATCCTAGAACCGTTCGACCTGCGCATCGAGGGCAGCGTAGGCTACTACTCGGCCAGCCTGCTCGACGGCCCGCGAGTGACGATAGACGGCAACGCGGGCTGGGCGCTCGGCGAGAACCTGATGAGCGGCAGCGTCAAGATCGCCAAGGACGCGGGCGCGTCGGTCGGGGCCAGCATGCGCGGCGGCGAGGTCGTCGTGGGCGGCAACGCCGGCGCCCGGGCGGGCATCTCGATGAAAGGCGGCACGCTCGTCGTGGGCGGCAACGCCGGCTTTCTGACCGGGTTCATGATGCAGAAGGGGACGATCGTCGTCTGCGGGGACGTCGGCGACGCCGTGGGCGACTCGATGTACGAGGGCGTCATCTACGTCGGCGGCAAGATCGGCTCGCTCGGCAACGACGCCAGGACCGAGGAGGTCGGCGAAGAGGAGTTGATCGCCATCTGGGACGCCCTGGAGCAGAACGGCATAGACGAAAAACCTCACTTCACCAAGGTCGTCTCGGCCAAGAAGCTGTACCATCTCGACTCCCTGGAGCGCCTCGAGATGACGGCGGTCTGACGGGCGGCGGCCTATGGTCTACGAGACGAGCCAGATATTCTCGCAGTCGGTAATCGACGACATCCACGCCAAGGCGGGGCTGGGCCGGTACCGCATACGCGGGTTCAGCACCTTCCAGAAGGTCACCCACTTCGACGACCTCACCTTCCTGTCCACGGGCCTGACGCGGTTCCCGCTGGAAGGCTACAAGGAGCGCTGCAGCACTCGGACCGTCATCGGGGCCCGCTACGCGGAGAACCCGCTGGTGCTCGAAACGCCCGTATACGTCAGCGGCATGAGCTACGGCGCTCTTTCCGCCAACGCCAAGACCGCCCTGGGCAAGGCCGCCAGCATGGTCGGCACCGCGAGCTGCACCGGGGACGGGGGCATGCTGCAGGCGGAGCGCGACGCGTCGGACAAGCTGATCTACCAGGTGCTGCCGAGCCGCTACGGGTTCGACCCGAACCACCTCGTGCAGGCGCAGGCAATCGAGATAGTCGTCGGTCAGGGAGCCAAGCCCGGCACCGGCGGCATGTTGATGGGCGTCAAGGTGCTCGACGAGATCGCCGAAATGAGGGACCTGCCGCCCGGCATCGACCAACGGAGCCCGGCGCGGCACCCGGACTGGCTGGGGCCTGACGATCTGGCGATGAAGATCGAGCAGCTTCGCGTGGCGACGGACTGGCGCGTGCCGGTCCACGTCAAGCTCGGAGCGTGCCGCGTGGGCGACGACGTCAAGCTGGCCGCCAAGGCCGGCGCCGACGCCATCGTCATCGACAGCATGGTCGCAGGCACCGGGGCGTCCGCGGAGGTGCTGCTGGACCACAGCGGCATCCCGACCGTTCCCGCGATCGTCATGGCCCGCGAGGCGCTGCGAGAGCTGGGGCTGTACGGCACCGTGAGCCTGATCGCGTCGGGAGGAATACGCAGCGGCGCCGACGCGGCGAAGGCGCTGGCCCTGGGCGCGGACGCCGTCGCGATCGGCATCGCGGCCCTCGTCTCCCTCAACTGCAACCGGGACATACCCGAGTCCGACTTCGAGACGGAGGTCGGGGTGCCGGCGGGCCAGTGCCGGCATTGCCACACCGGCAAGTGCCCGGTCGGAATCACGACCCAGGACCCGGAGCTCGTCAAGCGGCTCGACCCGGACGAGGGCGCGGAGCGGGTCGCCAACTTCATCAACTCGATGACTATGGAGATGACGCTGTTGACCCGGTCCCTGGGCAAGAGCGACGTCCACAGCCTGGAGCCCGAGGACCTCGCGGCGCTCACAATAGAGGCCTCCGCGATGGCCAGGGTCCCGCTGGCGGGCACCGGCAAAGTCTTCGGCGAGTAAGCTCGCGGGCCGTGCCGAGCGGCCCGGGAGGCGGCGAGAAGCCGCGGTGGATCGGGGCGATCAGCGAGGCCGCCGGTCCAAATCCAGTAGACGGGGGGATGGCAGCAATGCCCACACGAGAAGAAGTCCGCGAGCTCATGGACCGTGACGGCATCGAGTATCTGCTGGCGCAGTTCGTCGACATCAACGGCTCGCCCAAGGTGAAGATGGTGCCCGCGTCACACCTGGACGACGTGATAGACGACGGCGCCGGATTCGCGGGCGCGGCCGTGCTCGGCCTGGGACAGGGCCCCCACTCCCACGACATGATGGCGCGGATCGACCTGGACACCTACAGCCCGACGCCGTGGACCGAGGGCGTGGCCCGGTTCGCCGCCGACCTGTACGTCGACGACGAGCCACACATGTACTGCGCGCGCCAGAACCTCAAGCGCGTGCTGAACAACGCGCTCGCCGACGGCTACACCTTCCACGTCGGAATCGAGCCCGAGCATTTCCTCGTGACGCGCGACGAGGACGGCTCCATCTCCGTCTTCGACCCAAACGAGGTCGACTCGCTGGCCAAGCCCTGCTACGACTTCAAGGGAATCGCCAACGTTACCGAATACCTGCGGGACCTGATGGACGCCATGGACAAGGTCGGCTGGGACCCGTACCAGTCGGACCACGAGGACGCGAACGGGCAGTACGAGATCAACTTCGTCTTTTCCGACGCCCTGACGACGGCGGACCGCTACACCTTCTTCAAGATGATGACCAGCCAGTTCGCTCAGAAGCACGGCGCCATCGCCACGCACATGGCCAAACCGTTCAGGGACCGCACCGGCAGCGGCGGCCACATCCACATCCACGTGGAGGACGCCGAGACACAGGACAACCTCTTCCTCGACGAGGACGACCCGCAGGGGCTGGGGCTATCGCAGTTCGCGTACAACTTCATCGGCGGCATCTTCGACCACGCGCCGGCTCTCTGTGCCGTCACGTCGCCGACGGTGAACTGCTACAAGCGGCTGCAGATGGGCGCCGGGCTGTTCGGAGCCCGCTCAGGCTTCACGTGGACACCGGCCTTCATCTCCTACGGCGACAACAACCGGACGCAGATGATCCGCACCGCCGGCCCCGGGCACCTCGAAGACCGCACCGTCTCGGCCGCGTGCAACCCGTACCTCGCCTTCGCCGCCTACCTGGCGGCCGGCCTCGACGGCGTGAACAGAGGCCTCGACCCCGGGAAGGCCAACCTGGGAAACCTGTACGACCTCGGCATGGAGGAGATCCGCCGCAGGGGCATACGGACCCTGCCCCAGAGCCTGCCGGAGTCATTAGACGCACTGCGCAAGGACGACGTGGTGCAGGAGGCGCTCGGCGTCATCTACGACGAGTTCATCCAAATCAAGGAAGCCGAGTGGGACGAGTACCACTCCCAGGTCTCCCAGTGGGAGATCGACCGCTACCTGATGATGTTCTAGCTGTCTGAACTGTGATTCGAGTGATTACTGGATTGGGATGATCGGGAACCGCGGCGAGTAGCTCGATGACGGACCTCAGCCGGCTCGCCCGGCTTCTGGAGCAGCGGAACCAGGTCGACAAGGAGATCGCCTCGATCATCGGTCGTCCCGCTCATTCGGGGCACATCGGGGAGTTCGTCGCCGCGAGAATCTTCGACATCAAGTTGAACGAGTCGGCCTCGCACAAGGCCATAGACGGTCACTTCGCTTCCGGGCCTCTCGCCGGAAAGTCGGTGGACATCAAGTACTCGAAAGGCGACGGCACATTGAACGTGAAACCCAACCCTGTACCGGACTCTGACTCTGGACCGGACTTCTACCTGGTGATGACCGGCCCTAGAACGCCGGCGCAATCGTCTCGCGGGAAGGTGCACCCGTGGGTAATCGAGACGGTCTACTTGTTCGACAGACGCGAACTCATCCAACGTCTCCGTGAGAATGGCGTAAGCATCGGAGTTGCCACAAGTGTCAGACGCTGCCTTTGGGACGCCGCCGAGACATACCCGAGGGCCACGAATCGCGCGCTCCCGCTTACCCCCATGCCAGCGCGATATGCTTGCGCTGTTCGGTGGCAAGTAGTGGCGGCCGGCGCTTCAGGCAGCAGGGTCGACACGCGATAGCGAGCGTCTGAGATGTCATTCTTGCTGACGTGTCCCAACTGCGGTGAGCGCGGGGTGAACGAGTTCCGCTTCGGCGGCGAGGTCGCCTCACGTCCCGTGCCCGACGCGGTGCGGGCGGAGTGGACGGCGTACACGTATCTGCGGGATAACGTCGCGGGCGACCAGCGCGAGTGGTGGTACCATTCCTACGGCTGCCGACGGTGGTTGATGGCGGTCCGGGACACCGTCTCCAACAACGTGCGCTCGACATTCTGGCCCGAAGAGTCCGGCGCGTAGCACGCAGATGGCAGCTACTCCCTCCGGCGGCAGGCTTGACCGGCGCCCATCGGAGCTGATAGACCGGTCGTCGGTGTTGGACTTCACGTTCGGCGGGCGGCCGGTCGCGGCGCATCCGGGCGACACGGTAGCCTCGGCGCTGTATGCGTCCGGGGTGCGCGTCTACAGCCGCAGCTTCAAGTACCACCGCCCCCGCGGGCTGCTGTGTGTGGCGGGCCACTGCCCTAACTGCCTGATGACCGTCGACGGCGTGCCGAACGTTCGCGCATGCACCGAGCCGGCGCGGGCAGGCATGGACGTGCGCCACCAGAACGCGTGGCCGTCGCTGGACCGCGACGTCTTCTCCGTACTGGACAGGTTCGACCGTCTCATGCCAGTCGGGTTCTACTACAAGGCGCTGCACAAGCCTCGATTCGCCTGGCGGCTCGCCGCCCCGATCATCAGCCGTCTCGGAGGGCTCGGCTCGGTCGGGGGAGACGGGGCGGCGGAGGCGCACTACCGCCACGAAAATCGCCACGCCGACGTCGCGGTCGTGGGCGGCGGCGCAGCCGGCATGGCCGCGGCGCTCGCGGCGGCCTCCGCCGGCGTCGGGGTCGTCCTGATCGATGACCAGCCGACGCTCGGCGGCCATGTCCGCGGTGCCCCGGACGACGGCCCAGCGGTAGCCGCGTTGGCGGACGAGGTGCGCGCGAACTGCGGCATCGAAGTCCTGGACGACGCGACTGCATTCGGCCTGTACGAGGGCAACCTGCTGGGGGTACATCGGGGCGACACCGTCCTGAAGCTGCGCGCCAGGCAGATCGTCGTGGCGACGGGCTCGTACGAGATACCCATGACGTTCGACCGGAACGACCTGCCCGGCGTCATGCTCAGCACCGGCGCGCAGCGGCTGTCGCGCCTCTACGGCGTGAAGCCCGGCGCCCGCGCCGTGGTCGTCACGTCCGGCGACCGGGGCTACCGCGACGCCGAGGAGCTGCTCGACGCCGGGGTCGAGGTCGCCGCCGTGGCCGACTCGCGCGGTCGAGGCCCGAACGCGTCCCGGGCCGCGGAGGAGCTGCAGGCGCGCGGGGTCGAGCTGTTGACGGGCTTTGCCCCGGCGCGAGGTCACGGAAAGAAGCGCCTGGACGGGATCGTCGCCGCCAGGCTCGTCGACGGGCGGCCCGGCACCGAGGAACGCGGCTTCGACTGCGACCTCGTCGCCATGAGCGGCGGACTCCAGCCCGCCGCGTCGCTGCTGTACCAGGCCGGCGCCGCGTCCCGGTATGACGAGCTTTTGCGCGAGATCGTGCCGGACGACCTGCCCGACGGTGTTCGCGCCGCGGGCAGCGTCACGGGCACGGGCGACCTGCCTACATCACTCGAGCAGGGACGCGCGGCGGGCTTGGAGGCGGCATCGGAGGTCTTGGGAAGTACGGGCGAGCGGCCGCGGGGGACGGCTGGGCGGAGAGACGATCCCGTGCCTGCATCCGCCGGACACGTAGCTGCTGCCGGGCTGCGGGCAAAGGAGTTCGTCTGCTTCTGCGAGGACGTCACGGCCAAGGACATCGCGCAGGCGGTCGACGAGGGATTCGACGACGTGCAGACCCTGAAGCGCTACAGCACCGTGACGATGGGGCCTTGCCAGGGCAAGATGTGCCTGGCGGCCTTCGTCGCCCTTGCCGCCGAGCGAACGGGGCAGGACCCCGGCCGGATGGGGCTCACGACGTCCAGGCCGCCCGTCAGGCCCGTGACGCTGGGCGCCCTGGCCGGCCCCGGGCACATGCCCGTCAAGCACACGCCGATCCACCGGAAGCACGTGGAGCTGGGGGCCCACATGGCCGACTTGGGGCCGTGGAGGCGGGCCCACAGCTACGAGGCACCGCAGGACGAGGCCCGAGCCGTGCGCGAGCGGGTCGGCATCATCGACGTGAGCAGCCTCGGGAAGCTGGACGTTCGCGGCGCCGACGCGCCCGCGCTGCTGGACAAGGTCTACACCCACAGCTTCTCCGATCTGCGAGTCGGCAGGGTCCGCTACGGCGTGCTGTGCCGCGACGACGGCACTATCCTCGACGACGGCACCGTCACAAGGCTGGCGGACGACCACTACTTCGTGACCACCACGACGGGCAACCTGGAGCTGATCGAACAGTGGTTCAGGTGGTGGATCGCCGGCACCGGGGCGTGCGCCCACGTCACCGACGTGACGTCGGCGTACGCCTCGATCAACGTCGCCGGGCCGCGCGCCCGCGACACGCTGACCAAGCTGACCGACGTCGACCTGTCGTCGAGGAAGTTTCGGTACATGCGCGCGGGCCGAGGCGACGTCGCGGGCGTGCCGACCATCCTCCTGAAGATCGGCTTCGTGGGCGAGACCGGATGGGAGTTGCACTTCCCGTCCGAGTACGGCGAGCACGTGTGGGACGCCCTCATGGACGCGGGCCGCGAGTTCGGCGTATCGCCGTTCGGAGTGGAGGCACAGCGCATACTGCGGCTCGAAAAGGGGCACGTCATCGTCAACCAGGACACCGACGCCGTATCCAACCCGCTGGAGAGCGGCCTGGACTGGGCGGTCCGGTTCGACAAGGACGACTTCATTGGGCGCGCCGGCCTCGTCACCGCCCGGGAGCGAGGGTTGAAGAACCGGCTCGTCGGCTTCGTCATGGACGACGACGTGGTGCCGGAAGACGGCGTTCCGGTGATGTCCGACGCGGGACCGGTCGGCCGCGTCACCAGCGCCCGGCTCAGCCCGACGCTCGGGAGAGGCTTCGGCCTGGCGTGGGTGCCCGTGGAGCTCGCGGAGGACGGCTCGCCGATCGGGATACGCGTCGAGGGCAGGCAGGCCCGCGCGACCATCCGCACGGACCCGGTGTACGACCCCGAGGGCAGGAGGCTGCGGGAATGAGCCCCGCCGCGAGTCGTCCCGTCGCCCTCAGCCCGCTGCACGGCCAGCACGTAGGGCTCGGCGGCGAGATGGAGCTGGTCGACGGCTGGCTGAGGCCGGTGAGATACACGTCCACGGACGAAGAGCTCGCGGCCGTGCGGTCGGGCGTGGGTATATGCGACGTGAGTCCGATGGGCAAGCTGGCGCTGCTGGGGGACGGCCTGGACGCGCTCCTGAGCGCCGTGCTTCCCGAGAGCGCCCCACTGGCGGTCGGCCGGGCGGCGCCGGTGGACGACGAGATCTTCGTGGCCCGCCTGGCCCGCGACGAGGCGTTGGTGACGACGGCCGCGGGGCTGCCGCCGTGGCTGGCCGAGAGGCTGGACGGCGCCGCCGGCTGCGCACACGTCGTCGACGTGACCTCCGCTCTGGCCGCCGTGCGAATCGCGGGCCCCCGGGCGCCCGACCTGCTGGCCGCCTTGACGGAGCTGAACGCGGCGCAGGACGCGTTCGTCGACGCCTCCTGCGCGCAGTCGAGCTTCGCCGAGATACACGGCACGCTGACTCGGCTCGACGCGGCGGGGCTGCCCGCATACACGCTCTTCTTCGGCCGCGAGTACGGCGACTACATGTGGGAGTCGATCGTGGAGGCGGGCGGACGCTATGGTCTGGTCCCATTCGGAATCGAAGCCCTGGGCAGGCTGCGATAGATGACCCAGCTTTTCCGCAAAGAGCGGATGTGGCGCAGACGGCCGTTGAGAGACCGCTACGACGTCGTCATCGTCGGCGCGGGCGTCCACGGCCTGTCGACCGCGTACTACCTTGCCAAACACGGCGTGACGGACGTCGCGGTGCTGGACAAGGGCTACGTCGGAGGCGGCGCCAGCGCCCGGAGCACCGCCATCATCCGCGCCAACTACCTCACGCCGGAAGGCATCCCGTTCTTCCGGGAGAGCCTCAAGCTCTACGAAGACCTCTCGCGGAGCCTGGACTTCAACCTGCTGTTCAGCCAGAAGGGCCGGCTCGACCTGGGACACACCGACTCCACGGTCTACGGGCTCAGGATGCGCGCCGAGTTCAACCAGCTCTTCGGCGTCGACAGCCGGCTCATAGGCCCGGACGAGATCAAGAGGCTCGCGCCGGCGCTCGACCTCCGGGAAGGCCGAACTCTGCCCGTCATGGCGGCGCTCTACCATCCGCCCGGCGGTGTGCTCCGCCACGACGCGGTCGTGTGGGCCTACGGGAGGGGCGCGGATCGGCAGGGCGTCGAGATTCACCCCTTCACCGAGGTCACCGGGATCACGCGGGAGAACGGCAGGGTAACCGGCGTGGAGACCGCCGCGGGCCGGGTGGCGGCGGGGACGGTCGTGAGCGCCACGGCAGGATGGAGCTCGACGATCGCGGCGATGGCCGATCTGCGGCTCCCGATAGTCACTCACCCGCTGCAGGCCTTCGTCACGGAGCCGCTCAAGCCACTGATCGACACGACCATCTCCTCCGCGAACCTCCACGTCTACGCATACCAGACGGAGCGCGGCGAGGTCGTCATCGGAGGCGCCGTGGACTCGTACCCCACCTACAGCCATCGGTCGACGCTGCACATGCTGGAGGAGCTCGCCGTACACGTGCTCGGACTGCTGCCTTCCCTGCGCGACGCGAAGGTGATGCGGCAGTGGACGGGCATATGCGACATGACGCCGGACTACTCGCCGGTGATGGGCTTCGTCGACGGGCTCGACGGCTTCCTGCTCAACTGCGGCTGGGGGACGTGGGGCTTCAAGGCCGCACCGATCTCGGGCAAGATGACGGCCGAGCTGATCGCCACGGGCCGGACGCCGGCCCTGATCGAGCCGTTCGCGCTGTCGAGATTCGCCGAGGGCAAGCTGGTCAACGAGCGCGCCGCGGCCCCGGCGGCCGCGCTGCAGTGAGGCCGGCCCACGACGCGCCGTCTCCAGACCTCTTGCAAACGGCGCGACGGAGCGAGTCCTGTAACGTCCAACCGCCGTCCGCGGGTAGGCGATGGGCGTTCGGCGCCGGGCTCCGAAGAGGGTCATTTTTCTTGACTTTAGGTAGGGCCGATGCTAAAATCTTTGCGCTTTTCGTCGGGCCGTCCTGGCCTCTAATCGGGCGTTTTCGAGTGTGTTTCCCAGCGTGATTCTTCTCTATCGCAGCGTCAGCCCGGCCGATACGCCGGCGGATCGGTACAGAGGGCTATAGATGGCCGCAAAAGAGAAGGTCGAGTTGCGAAAAGGGTTGAAGGGCGTCTACTTTGACCGCACTACCGCCAGCCTGATCGTCGCCAAGCCTGGCAGGCTCTACTACCGCGGCTACAACATCGACGATCTGGCCCGCCACTCCACCTTCGAAGAGACCTGTTACCTGCTCCTGTACGGTACCCTGCCGACGGCCTCCCAGTTGGAGGAGATCGACGCCGAGCTGAGGGCAAACCGCGAGTTGCCCACGGAGGTTGTCGACACCCTCAGGATGTACCGGAACGCCCATCCGATGGACGCCCTGAGGGGAGCGGTCTCGGCGATGGCGCTGGCCGACCCGGAGCCCGACGACCTTTCAGAAGAGGC
Source organism: Dehalococcoidia bacterium (assembly GCA_965220785.1). Lineage (GTDB taxonomy): Bacteria > Chloroflexota > Dehalococcoidia > Lucifugimonadales > CAZENU01 > CAZENU01. The sequence continues at coordinate 2,756,435 of CBDCQW010000003.1, read as the reverse complement.
TGTCTTGAAAAAGGGCCTCAGGATGACGGCCGCAGTCCCGACCATGGTGGCTGCCCACCACCGCATCAGGAACGGCGACGAGCCGGTGGAGCCGAACTCGGACCTGGCCCACGCGGCCAACTTCCTCTATATGCTTCACGGGGAGACGCCCAGCGAGGAGGACGCGCGGATCATCGACAAGGACTTGGTCCTCCACGCGGAGCACGGCAGCAACGCATCGACCTTCGCGGCGCGCGTAGCCGCCTCGACCCGCGCCGACTTCTATTCCGCGCTGACGGCCGCGGTGTCGGTCCTCAAAGGTCCCAAGCACGGCGGCGCCGCGGAAGGCGCGATGCAGATGGCCCAGGAGGTCGGCAGCGTCGAGAACGCCGAGAGCTACGTCTCCGGGCTGCTGGCCAACGGCCAGCGGGTCACGGGCTTCGGCCACGCGGTATACAAGGACGTCGACCCCAGGTCGGTCCATCTGAAGGCGGACGCCAAGGCCCTCGGCGAGAGGAAGGACGAGACGAAGTGGTACTGGATCATCGAGGCTATCGCCAGTACCAGCGAGATGAAGCGGCGCGCCCGGCTCGGCATCAACCCCAACGTGGACCTGTGGTCCGGGGCCGTCTACTCGCTGCTGGCGATTCCGGACGACCTGTTCGTCCCGCTGTTCGCGGTCGGCCGAATGCCGGGATGGGTGTTGCACATCATGGAGCAGTACTCGAAGAAGGACATCCTCCGGCCGAGGCTGCACTACACCGGACCGACGGACGTGGAGTACGTGCCCATCGGGCAACGCGGGCAGTGAGGACGTCCAGCCGCTTTCCACAAATCAGAAAGGGGCAACCTTGACCGACGAAGAGAATATCGTGTCCGAGTGCCAGCACACGTGGATCATCGACAGCCCCAACGGTCCCACGAGCCGGGGGGTCTGTAAGGTGTGCGGCGAAAAGCAGGAGTTCCGCAACTCGATCCCGATCTCCGGCTGGGACCGGGAGAGCTCTCACAGAAGGCGGGCCCGCCAGGCCCGGAGATAGCAGGGACACGAGGACGTAGTCGAACATCGCGTGAAGTGAAGGGGGCGCCGTCGCGGCGCCCCCTTCTGGTTGGCGGGTCTTTCTAAATCTCAACGGGCGTCCGTCGTTCCAGTAACCCGTTCCCTATGTGTGCGGTTGCCAGCCCAGCGCCCTCCGCAGATTGCGGAGATACTCTGCGAAAGCGCCGCGCCCCGCCGGCGTCGCCCGAACCCACGTGCGCGGCTTTGAGCCCTCGAACTCCTTCTCGATGACAAGGTAGCCGGCCTCTTCGAGCTTCCGCAGGTGGGTCGTGAGGTTCCCGCCGGTGACGACGAGCGTCTTCTGGATGAACCCGTAGGCGAGCCGGTCGGCCTCGGCCTGGGCGACCAGCATCGTCATTATCCTCAGCCGGGTCGACTGGTGGATGGTCTCGTCGAGGACGATGGCCTCGCCTGTCACAGCACGCCGCTCTTGCGTATCCAGGCCGCGCTCAGGGCGGCCACCACCAGGAATGCGACCGCCGTCACGATGGGCGCGGCATCACCCGCAAGATAGCTGGGGACGTAGAACGCCACCGCGATTCCCACGCCCACCGCCGCTATCATCGGGCGGTGCATGATGCCGAACAGGATGTGGCCCAGCGCCACTATGCCGATGGCGACGCGGGGTATGCTGTCCCCGGCCTCGGCGTTCCACATGCCGGCAGCCGCCGGGACGAAGAACGCCGCCGCCACCACCGCGAGCCAGAAGAGAAACATCCTGATGCCAGCGGTGCGAATGGCCTCGCCGGCCGCGTCTTCCCTGCCCGCGCGGTGTCCTATGATGGCGCTTCCCGTCATCCCCAACACGAGAAGCACGCCCCACAGCGGCGCGATGGTCCACGCATTGCGCGACATGAAGTCGGCGGCAAGCGTCTCGATCGCGTACTGGGACATGATTCCCAGCGACGCTATCACGCCCCAGAGGACCACTATCGTGCTCGTCCCGGCGACGTACATCGAGCTTCGGGCCCTGTCCATGGTCGTGTGAATGGCGTTCCAACTCTCTTCGGGCGTCAGCGCCCCCGCCTGGCCGCTCGACTCGTGCATCGCGCACCTCCTGTGCTCTTCTGCCCCGATCGGGGTTCTATAGTTGGGGATACAAACTAGTTTACACTACTAACCATAGAAATGGAACCCCTGACCGCGCGCACGCGGGGCTTGCGACACCGGCATTCTTGTTGACACCTGTCGGAGGGCGTCACTACAATCGCCGAGGCCGTGCGGGCTGGGCCCGCCGGCCCCGGCAACCTCGCCGCCTGGAGCGTCGGTATTGGACGGACCGGACCTGAACGTACTCAACGTCGTCCTCGCCGCCGCGCCGATACTCGTCCTCGTAGCAACTATCCTCGCTCTCAAGTGGAGCGCGCCCCGCGCCGGCGCGGTGGCCTGGCTCGTCGTAGCGGCGCTCGCGATCCTGCACTTCGGCGCCGACGCCGAGCTCCTGGCCATCGCCACCTCCAAGGGCCTGAGCCTGAGCCTCTTCGTGCTGCCCATCATCTGGACCTCGGTGATGCTGTACAACGTCATCGACAAGATGGACGGCATACGCGTCATCGGCGCCACGATGACGCGCCTTGTGCGGGACCCGCTGGCGCAGTCGCTGGTCGTCGGCTGGGCGTTCTCCGGCTTCATGCAGGGCGTGGCGGGGTTCGGCGTGCCGGTCGCCGTGGTGGCGCCGCTCATGGTGCTCATGGGGTTCCGGCCCGCCCAGGCCGCCGCCATCGTGCTGGTGGGGCACGCGTGGGCGGTGACCTTCGGCTCGCTGGGCTCGTCCTACTACACCATACAGCTAGTCAGCGGGATCGAAGGGGACGTCATTGGGCCGCACATGGCGGCGATGTTCGCGCTGCCCATCGTCGCGACCGGATTCGCGGTCGCGCACCTGGAAGGCGGCATGAGGTCGGTACGGCGCGGAGCGCCGACGATAGTCATCATGGGCGCGGCCATGGCGGGCTCGGTCTGGGCCGTCGCGGCGATCGGCGCGCCTCAGATCGCGTCCATCGCGTCGGGGCTTGTCGGATGCGGCGTTGGGTGGGCCGTCGCCCGCACGTGGCTGCTGCCGGGACGCGAGGACGACGAGACGCCGTCCGCGAACCACGAGGCCGCCGCCGCCCCCAAAGCCGGGGTGGGGTTCCACATGGCGTTCCTGCCCTACTATCTCCTGATTTCGCTGAGCATCGTCTCGCAGATCCCGGCCGTCAAGGAGCTCGGATCGTCCTGGCACTGGGGCCTGGACTATCCGGCCGTCGCGACGGCTCTCGGCTTCGAGGTGGACGCCCAGGACGACTACGCCCGGATCAGATTGCTGCGCCATCCGGCGCCGCTGATACTGGCCTCGCTCGCGCTGACCTACGCCGTGTACCGGTTCAAAGGCCGCTGGCGCAGCGGCGCGGGCGGCGCGGCGGCGAGGAGCACATACAGCCAGTGCGTGTCCACCAGCGTGGGCGTCGCCACCATGGTGATGATGGCGGTGGTGATGACCGACACCGGAATGACCGTGCTGTTGGGCCGCACGATCGCCGACGGCACCGGCGTCGTCTTCCCGGTCTTCTCGCCCTACATCGGAGTCCTGGGCACGTTCATGACCGGCAGCAACACCAACTCGAACGTGATGTTCGGCGCGCTGCAGCTCGAGACCGCCAAGGCGCTGAATATACATGACGTGACCGTGGCGAGCACGCAGTCGATAGGCGGCGCTTTGGGCAGCTCGATCGCGCCCGCCAAGGTGCTCGTCGGCACGGCGATCGTCGGGCTCTCGGACCGCGTGAACGAGGTGATGCGGCGCACGATCGCCTACTGCCTGGTGATCGTGCTACTGGTTGGCATCCAGGCCTGGGTACTCACGAAACTGCTCGACGCCAGGTGACGCGACGATGCGAGAAAAGGCAAAGCAGATAGCGCTGGGCGTGATGGCGGCGGACTTCCCGCTGCTGTACGCCGGCGCGGTGACTCTCGAGGACGCTGTCGTGTCGGTCGCGGCGCTGGTCGTCATGGCGGCCGCGGCGACGGTCGCCGCGCTCGTCTACTAGCCGCGTGTCGAACCTGCTGGTCATGCAGTCGGGCGGCAGCACTCCGGTGCTGAACCGCAGCCTGCGCGGTATCGTCGCCGAAGCCGAGGAGAAGAGCGCCTTCGGAAAAATTCTCGGCGCCCGACACGCCATGGACGGCGTCGTGGAGGGGCGGCTCGTCGACCTCGGGCGCTACGGCAAGACGTGGTGGCGGAGGGTTGCCGCGACGCCGGGGGGAGTGCTCGGCTCCTCGCGGCGGGGATTCCGCGACGAAGACGCGCCCGCGGCCCTGAGGACGATCAGGGACAACGACGTACGGTACCTGCTCACCATCGGGGGCAACGACTCCGCCGAGAACTCCCGTCGCGTCGCCGAGCAGGCCCGCCTCGCCGGGATCGAGCTCACCATCGTCAACGTGCCCAAGACCATCGACAACGACCTGGTGCTGACGGACCACACCCCGGGTTACGGGAGCGCCGCCCGATTCGTTGCCCTTGCGGCCATGGGCGCCGGCAGGGACGCGGAGACGATGGGGCCGGCGGCGCCGATCGCGATTATCGAGGTGATGGGGCGCGACGCCGGCTGGCTGGCCGCGTCGGCAGCTCTCGCGAAGCGCGAGGACCGCGACGCTCCGCACCTGATCGCGGTGCCGGAGGTCGCGATCGACGTCGACCGCTTTCTCGGCGGCATAGAGAGCGCCTATCGGCGGTACGGCGTGGCGGTGGCGGTCATGGCGGAGAACGCTCGCGGGTCCGACGGCCCCCTGGGCGCTCAGCGGACGCCGTCCAGGGTCGACGACTTCGGACACCGCTACTACGAGGGGCCGGCGCGGTACCTCGCGGCCCTCGCCGAGAAACGGCTCGGAGTGCGCGTGAGGGCCGAGAAGCCCGGGACGATCCAGCGCTCGATGGCGGCCTGCGTGTCGAGCACCGACGCCGCTGAGGCGGAGATGGCCGGCCGCGCCGCGGTTCGATACGCCCTGGAGGGCGCGACGGACCGGATGGTCACGCTGGTGCGGGGCGAAGGCGACTCGTACTCCTGCACGACCGGCCTCGCGCCGCTGGCCGAGGTGGCCGGGAAGGTGCGCACGATGCCGCCGTCCTATCTCGATACCGACAACCACACCGTGACCGACGAGTTCCTGCGGTACGCCCGTCCGCTCCTTGGCCCGCCGCTGCCCCGATTCGAGAGGCTCTCACCGGACGACGCAGGGACGTAATAGACTGCTATAGTAGAGGCTGCGCAGGCCGGAAACGACTGGAAACGGAGAGGACGGTATGGCTGCACTTAGGAATATGCCCACGTGGTCCATTGCGGTGGCGGTCGTGGTCTTGATTGCGATTGGCGCGTTCGGCTGGTGGCTGGTGTTGCCGCTGGTATTCGACACGACCGTCGAGGATGAGTTCCCCTTGGCCGAGGCGGCGACCGTGCCTGACGGCATGACGCGGTCCGACGTCGAGATGACCATGGCGACGATGGCCAAGATGGACTCCCCGGCCGAGGAGGCCATGCCGGACGAGATGGCGGAGTCAGGCGCCGTGAAGACCGGCCAGTTCAGGGACGCGGACAGATTCCACAAAGGCAGCGGCACCGCCACCATCTACCGCCTGGCGGACGGCTCGCACGTGCTGCGGCTGGAATCGTTGGACGTCACGAACGGCCCGGCCCTGGTCGTCATACTGAGTCCCCATCCGAACCCGGGCAGCAGCAGCGACGTCCACCAGACGGGCTACGTCGAGCTTGCGAAGCTCAAGGGCAACAAGGGGAACCAGAACTACACCCTGCCCGACGGCGTGGACCCGGCGTCGTTCGGCTCGGTGGTCATATACTGCAAGCCGTTCAAGGTCGTCTTCAGCGTCGCGTCGCTCGGCTGAGGGACTGAACAATGGACGACATCGGCCTGTTCGAGGCCATCCACACGCAGCGTGCCATCCGCCGCTTCTCGTCGGAGCCGGTGGACGACGACCTGGTGCGCCGTATGATCGCCGCGGCCATTCGCGCTCCGAGCGGCACCAACCGGCAGCCGTGGGCGTTTCTCGTGGTCCGGGACCCGGAGACGAAACGCCGGATCGCGGACTACTACCACAAGGCCTGGGAGGGGGCGTTCGGCCATCGCAAGCCTGGAGAAGGCGTGTCGGTGCAGGTCTACCGGTCCGCGAAGCATCTCGCGGAGAACATGGCTGACGTGCCGGTGCTGATCGTCGCCTGCATGGTCTACGGCGAAGGCGAGCGGCGGCGGGCTCCGTCGATCACCGACGGCAGCTCCATCTACCCAGCGGTCCAGAACCTGATGCTGGCCGCGCGGGCGCTGGGCCTGGGCACGGCGCTCACGTCGATGCATCGGCGGTACGAGGCCGAGATCAAGTCGCTGCTGGGAATACCCGACCACGTCGAGACGGCCGCACTGATCCCGGTGGGCTATCCCGGCCACGGCGACCACTTCGGCGGAAGCGTCCGCAGGCCCGCCGAAGAGGTGACGTTCTACGAGAGCTGGGGCGCGACGAGGGCATAGCCCGCCCGCGCACAGCTCCGCCCGCGCGTGCCCCAACCCCAGTCATTCCCGCGAACGCGGGAATCTATCCCCGGCATGGTGCACCATCATGACCCCCGGAAGCAGTCCGTCACGCCCCCTGTCCCAATCAGGTGGGAATCCAGGAGGCTCCAGGAGGCCCATCGTCGTTGACGCTAATCTCGGGCCCATAGTACGATTGCTATCTGCACGAATGGGCGCGAGAGCGCTCCCGGAGAACCGAAAAGCGACCGTCCAGGCCGAGAGAATTTCGCCCACAAGGGGAAGCTTCTCCCGAAAGGGCCCCGTGACCACGTCTGCGACTTCACCCTCACCCCAGCCCTCTCCCGTCGAGGGAGAGGGGGTAAAAGCCCCTAGGCCCGTCAAGGGAGAGGGGGTTACCAGCCTGAGACCCATCGCGTGGCGCGACGGCAAGGTCGCGCTTCTCGACCAGACACGCCTGCCTCTGGAGGAGGTCTGGCTCGAGCTCGACGACTACCGCGACGTGATCGAAGCGATCCAGAACATGCGCATCCGGGGAGCGCCGGCCATCGGCGTCGCGGGGGCCTATGCGGTGGCGCTTGCGGCCTACGAGCTGCGCGGCTCCGACGATGACGGCGAACGGCTTCGCGCCGCGGCCGCGGAGATCGCCGAAGCGCGGCCGACCGGGGCCAACCTGGCGTGGGCAGTCCGCCGCATGATGGCGGTCGCCAACAGAGACCGGAGCCCGGAGACGCTGGCCGCCGAGGCCACGCGCATCCAGGACGAGGACGAGGCCGCCAATCTCTCCATCGGCCGCTACGGTGCCGACCTGATGCCGGGCGGCGGCAACGTCATGACCCACTGCAACGCCGGCGCGCTCGCCACCGGCGGCTACGGCACCGCGCTCGGCGTCATCAAGACGGCGTGGGACGACGGCAAGATAGGCCACGTCTTCGCAACCGAGACGCGGCCGCTGCTGCAGGGGGCCCGGCTCACCGCGTGGGAGCTCAAGCGCGGCGAGATCGACTCCACCGTGCTCCCCGACTCGGCGGCGGGGCAGCTCATTCGCCGCGGACTGGTGCAGGCCATCGTCGTTGGCGCCGACAGGGTCGCCGCCAACGGCGACGTCGCCAACAAGATCGGGACCTACAGCCTGGCGGTGCTCGCCCGGGAGAACGGCGTGCCGTTCTACGTCGCCGCGCCCACGAGCACGATCGACCTCAGCCTGGCGTCGGGAGACTCGATTCCCATCGAGGAGCGGAGCGCGGACGAGGTCAGCCACGTCGGCGACAGGAGGGTCGTGCCGGAGGATACGAACGTTCTCAACGTCGCCTTCGACGTGACGCCCCACCGGTACGTCGCGGCCATCGTCACCGAGCGCGGCGCCATCGGCCCGCCGTTCCGCGAGGGGCTGACGGCGGCAGTGGAGGCGGCCAGTGGCTGAGGCCCAGGTCGGCTTCATCGGCGGCTCCGGCCTCTACAGCATGGAGGGCCTGAGCGACGTCGAGGAGCGCACGGTCGAGACGCCGTTCGGTCCTCCGAGCGAAGCAGTCGTGCTCGGTACGCTCAGCGGCCGCCGGGTCGCATTCCTGCCCCGCCACGGTCGGGGACATCGCCACTCGCCGACGCGGATCCCGGTGCGTGCGAACATCTACGCGCTCAGGTCGCTGGGAGTGGAGCGCGTCGTCTCGGTGAGCGCCGTGGGCAGCCTCCAGGAGCACGTCCATCCGCTGGAGATCGTCATCCCCGACCAGATCATCGACAGGACGCGGCACCGCATCGACACATTCTTCGACGAGGGCATCGTGGCCCACGTCGCGTTTTCGGACCCGTTCTGCGGCGACCTGAGCGCGGCGCTCGCCTCGGCCGCCGAAGACAGCCCCGTCAGCGTCCACGTCGGCGGTACCTACGTGGCGATGGAGGGCCCGCAATTCTCCACCCGCGCCGAGTCGGAGCTGTACCGCTCGTGGGGCGCCAGCGTAATCGGCATGACGGCGCTGCCGGAGGCCAGGCTGGCCCGCGAAGCGGAGCTCTGCTATGCGACAATGGCGATGGTCACGGACTACGACTGCTGGCACGAGTCCGAAGAGGAGGTGTCGGTCGAGATGATTATCGCCAACCTCGGCAGGAACGCGGATGTATCCCAGGACGTCATGCGGAGGCTGGCGGCCTCGCTCGGAGACGAGCGCGGCTGCGGCTGCGGCTCCAGCCTGGAGACCGCCATCGTGACCGGGCGCGAGCACATAGGCGACGAGACGAAAGCCCGTCTCGCCGCGATCATCGGCAAGTACGTGTAGCTGAACGAACCACACGGAGGTGAAGTAGGATGCCCAGACAAGACCCAGGCGAGCCGTACTACAGAGTATCGATAGACGAAGCCGCCGAAATGTACAGTGGAGACGACGCGGTCGTGGTCGACGTGCGCCGCCCCGACGAATACGCGGCCGGACACGTGAAGGACGCCATATTCATAACCGTGGACGATGTCCTGGGCCGGATCGACGAGCTGCCCGGCGACAAGGACCTGCTGTTCATCTGCGCCATGGGGGTCCGCAGCGGCCTCGCGTGCGAGATGGCCGCGGCCATGGGCATCGACACGGAGCGGCTGTACAACATCGAAGAGGGCACCGACGCGTGGGTACAGAAGGGCAACCCCACGAGCTACGGCGCCGACAAGTGACGAGGAAGGCGTAGCCACGATGTCAGTCCTGGTAGTCGGATCGGTCGCGTACGACACGGTTGTCACGCCGGAGGGCAGCCGACAAAATGCCCTCGGCGGGTCGGCGACGTATTTCTCCGTGTCATGCAGCTACTTCGCTCCGGTGAGCGTCGTGGCCGTGGTCGGCGCCGATTTCCAGCAGGAGCACCGCGAGTTGCTCGAGTCGCGCGGCGTCGACCTGTCGGGCCTCGAGACGGCCGAGGGCGACACGTTCACGTGGTCCGGGGTCTACAGCGCCGAGGACGTCAACGCGCGGAGCACCCTCGACACCCAGCTCAACGTCTTCGCCGACTTCGCGCCGTCACTGACGGAGGAGCAGCGGCGCTCGCCCCATCTGTTCCTGGCCAACATCGATCCCGACCTGCAGCGAGACGTGCTGGACCAGATGTCGCCGCGGCCGAGGCTGGTCGGCCTGGACAGCATGAACTTCTGGATCGAGCGCAAGAACAGCAGCCTCCGGAGCGTGATATCCGGGGCCGACGTGCTGTTCATGGACGAGGGGGAAGCGCGGTCCATGGCCAGCGAGGTCAACCTGGTCAAGTCGGCGCACAGGATGATGGACTTCGGCACCGAGGCCGTGGTGATCAAGCGCGGCGGTCACGGCGTCATGATGCAGCACGGCGACACCCTGTTCGTCGCGCCGGCCATGCCGCTCGAGAACGTGGTAGACCCCACGGGCGCGGGCGACGCATTCGCCGGCGGCTTCATGGGCTACCTGAGCGCCACCGGGGACGTTGGCGCGGACGGCTTCCGTCGGGCGGCGGCGGTCGGCACCGTAATGGGCTCGTTCGCGGTGGAGAGCTTCAGCCTCGACCGCCTGGCCTCGCTCACTAACGAAGACGTAGAGGGAAGGTTCGAGAGATTCACGGAGCTACTCCGTTTCAAATCGATCGAAGACGGCGGCCCGCTGCCCTGGCGGTAGGCCGAAGGGCGTCGAGACGCCGACACACTCCAGGAAGGAGACTCTTTTGACAACGCAGACGACCAAGGGCGACGTTAAGGACATTGGCCTGGCGCGCGAGGGCGTGCGCCGGGTCGAGTGGGCCGCCCGAGACATGCCGGTCGTTAACATGATCAGGCAGCGGTTCGCGAAAGAACGGCCGCTGGAGGGCCTGAGGGTGGCCGGATGCCTGCACGTCACGTCGGAGACCGCCAACCTGGCCCTGGCGCTCAGGGACGGCGGCGCCGAGGTCGCCCTATGCGCCAGCAACCCGCTGAGCACCCAGGACGAGGTCGCGGCGGCGCTGGTGGCTGAGTACGGCATCGCCACGTACGCGGTGCGCGGCGTCGACACCGAGGCCTACTACGGCCACATAGGCGCCGCGCTGGACTTCAAGCCCAATATCACCATGGACGACGGCGCAGACCTGGTCGCGACCCTGCACACCAAGCGCACCGACCTCCTGGACGAGGTCATCGGCGGGACCGAGGAGACCACCACGGGGGTGATCAGACTGACCAGCCTGGCCGAGGCCGGCAAGCTCAGGTACCCGATCGTCGCCGTCAACGACGCAGACACGAAGCACTTCTTCGACAACCGGTACGGGACCGGCCAGAGCACGCTCGACGGCATCACCCGCGCCACCAACATCCTGTGGGCCGGCAAGACGGTGGTCATCTGCGGCTACGGCTGGTGCGGACGCGGGGTCGCGCTGCGGGCCCGTGGCATGGGCGCCCACACTATCGTCACGGAGGTCGACCCGATACGGGCCCTCGAGGCCGCCATGGACGGCCACTCGGTCATGGCCATGAAGGACGCCGCGCCGATCGCCGACATCGTCATCACGTTGACGGGCGGAATGTCCGCCGTCGGAAGAGACCATATCGAGACGCTCAAGGACGGCGCGATCCTCGCCAACAGCGGGCACTTCGACGTGGAGATCGACATCCAGGCGCTGGAGGAGATGTCCGAGCTCAAGCGGCAGGCGCGCCCCAACGTCGACGAGTACCTGATGGAGGACGGACGTAAGCTATACCTGCTGGGCGAGGGCAGGCTGATCAACCTGGCCGCCGCGGAGGGACACCCCTCGGCGGTGATGGACATGAGCTTCGCGAACCAGGCGCTCAGCGTCGAACACCTGGCGCTGCACGCGGGCGAGATGGCGCCTGCCGTCGTACCGGTGCCCAGGGACATCGACCAGATGGTCGGTAAACTCAAGCTCCAGGCCATGGGCGTATCCATCGACTCACTCACTGACGCCCAGCACCGGTACCTCGAGAGCTGGGACATCGGCACGTAGAGCACGCCGAGGCCGGCAGACTCGCCGGCTTCCCAGCACCTGAGCCACGATGCCTCTCGTCATACCCAAGCGGGACCCCTGCCCCTTCTGCGCAAACCTGAGCGGCACGGTCGAGACCGATGGCGACAAAACCAAGAGGTGCGCGTTCATCGAGCGGCAGGAACTGGCGGCCGCGTTCGTGAACCCGTTTCAGAGCAGGGAGGGCGCGACTCTCGTCGTCCCGACGCGCCACGCGCCCACCGTCCTCGATCTCACCGATGCAGAGGCAGAGGCGCTTGCGCGGCTCGTGCGAAGAGTGGCCCGGAGCATCCACGACGCGTTCGACATGGTGGGCCTCAACATATTCCAGAACAACGGAATCGCGTCAGGGCAGACCATCCCGCACTATCACGTGCACGTCATGCCCAGGGGTACCCCGGGGAGCAGCCGGACGAGTTGTTCGGAAGACGCGCCGTTCTGGTACCATTCGCGGAGCGAGCCCGCATCGCGAAAATGATCGCCGACAACCTGCCGCGCGCCACCTGAGGGACAGCCCGCGTCGACGAGGAGAAGCCGAGAGTATGGCCTCCAGCTTCACAGACTCACCCAAATACCTGTTCACGTCCGAGTCGGTGACCGAGGGCCACCCGGACAAGATCTGCGACCAGATCTCCGACGCGGTCCTCGACGCCCTTCTGGCCCAGAACCCGGCCGCGCGGGTCGCCTGCGAGGTGTGCACCACGACGGGGTTGGTCGTGATCATGGGCGAGATCAGCGCGTACGGCGCCCACGTCGACGTTCCCAAGCTGGTGCGGAGCACGATCCGGGACGCCGGATACGTCGACCCGGCTTTGGGCTTCGACTACCAGTCCTGCGGCGTCAGCGTGTCGATAGACGAGCAGTCCCAGGACATCGCCCAGGGCGTAGACGTATCGCTCGAGGTACGCGACGAGACCGATGCCCACGGCGAGGACCTGGAGGCTGTGGGCGCCGGCGACCAGGGAATGATGGTCGGCTTCGCCTGCGACGAGACGCCCGAGCTGATGCCCCTGCCAATCGCTCTGGCGCACAGGCTCACCCGGCGAATGGCGGAGGTCCGCAAGGAGAACGTCATCCCCTACCTGCGCCCCGACGGCAAGGCGCAGGTCACGGTCGAGTACTCATACGGCAGGCCGAAGCGCGTCCACACCGTCATCATGAGCAGCCAGCACGAGCCCGACGTCGACCAGTCGGACATACGCCGGGACCTGATCGAGCACGTCGCCCACGCCATCATCCCCGAGGACCTGAGGGACGAAGAGACGATCTACCACGTCAACCCGACCGGCCGGTTCGTCACCGGCGGGCCGGTCGGCGACACCGGACTGACCGGACGCAAGATCCTGGTCGACACGTACGGCGGCGTCGCGCGGCACGGCGGCGGCGCCTTCTCCGGGAAGGACCCGACCAAGGTCGACCGGTCCGCCGCGTACGCCGCGAGGTGGGTCGCCAAGAACGCGGTCGCGGCCGGCCTAGCCGACCGCCTGGAGCTACAGGTCTCCTACGCCATCGGGGTCGCGAAGCCGATCTCGATCTCCGTCGAGACCTTCGGCACGAACAAAGTGCCCGACGACACGATAGTCAAGCTGATCGACAGGCACTTCGACCTCAGGCCGGGGATGATAATCCGCGACCTGGACCTGCGCCGGCCGATCTACAAGCAGACCGCCGCGTACGGCCACTTCGGTCGCGACGACCTGGACCTGCCGTGGGAGCGGACCGACAAGGCCGAAGACCTGAAACGCGACGCCGCCGTCGAGGTCGCCGAAGGGGCCTAGCCCGGCTAGAGCGCATGGCGATCAAGTTCGGCACGGACGGCTGGCGCGGCATCATCGCCGAAGACTTCACGTTCGAGAACGTGCGCATGTGCGCGCGGGGCGCCGTCGATCTGCTGAAGGCCCAGGGCCTCGCCGGCCGGGGCCTGGTCGTCGGATACGATACCCGGTTCGCCTCCGACCGGTTCGCCGCCGCGGTTGCCGAGGTCGCCGCGGCCAACGGGCTTCACACCCTGCTATGCGACCGCCCGAGCCCTACGCCCGCGGTCAGCTTCGCGGTAGTCTCCCGGCGGGCGGGCGGCGGCGTGGCCATCACGGCCAGCCACAATGCCGCCGAGTGGAACGGCTTCAAGTTCAAGCCCGACTACGGCGGCAGCGCCTCCGCCGAGGTCGTAGCCGATCTGGAGCGGCACATCGCCGCGGCCGCCGCGTCGGGCGGCCCCGACGCCATACCGCTCGCGGACGCGGTCGAGAGCGGCGCGGTCGAGCTCTTCGACCCGGAACCCGCGTACCTGGCGCGAGTCGCCGAGCTCGTCGACGTCGATGCGATCAGGAACGCCGGACTCAGAGTCGTAACCGACGCCATGCACGGCGCCGGCGCGGGCTACCTGCCGCGTCTGATCGAAGGCGGCGCTACAGAGGCGACCGAGATACGCGGCGAGCTCAACCCCGCATTCCCCGGCATGGCGCAGCCCGAGCCGATCGAGCACAATCTCGCGCCGCTCGTCTCCGACGTGCGAGACGCCGGCGCCGACGTCGGCCTTGCCACCGACGGCGACGGCGACCGCCTGGGCGTCGTAGACGAGCGGGGACGCTTCGTGACGACGCTGCAGACGTTCGCGCTCCTGTGCCTCCACCAGCTAGAGGTGCTCGGCAACCGCGGACCGCTGGTGCGCTCCATCACGACGACCGGCATGGTGGACCGGCTCGGCGAGATGTACGGCGTCCCCGTGTTCGACACGCCTGTGGGCTTCAAGCACCTCGGCCCGGTCATGATGCGCGAAGACGCCCTGATCGCGGGCGAGGAGAGCGGCGGATACGGATTCAGGGGCCATCTGCCGGAGCGCGACGGCATACTCAGCGGGCTGATGCTGCTGGAGATGATGGTCAAGACCGGGAAGTCGGTCTCCGAGCTGCTGGACGACCTGTACGAGAAAGTCGGCCCACACCACTACGACCGCATCGACCTGCCGTTCGACCCGGCGGACCGCGCCGACGTCGAACGCCGCATCGCGGACGCCCCGCCCGCCGCCCTGGGTGGTCGCAGGGTGACGCAGGTCGACACCCGGGACGGCGTCCGATTCGTGCTGGAAGGCGGAGGCTGGGCGCTGATACGCTTCTCCGGCACCGAGCCCCTGCTGCGCCTCTACGCCGAGGCCGAGTCGCCGGAGCAGGTGCGGGAGATTCTACGCTCCCTGCGGGAGCTGGCGGGAGCGTAGCGGCCCATCCCGCCGATCGGCGGCCCTCTCAGACCATCTTCGCGGCCCAGCAAACGACGGCTTCGGCGACGTTGACGGCTTCGGCGTATTCCCGCTCGTCAACCGGCTGTTCTAGATGCGGATAGCGCGTCGTCACGGCGTACTGAGTCAACTCCGCAGCCGTGGAAATGGTCTCTGGGACTGCTTCCCCCGCTTCGTCGAGCAAGGACAACAGCAGAGCGAGGTTGTGGACGTATGGGAACTCGATGCCCCGCCTCATCAACACGGCCTTGATGGCCTTCTCCGCTGCCGGCTGGGCCTCGAAGCACAGGTCCTCCAGGTAGGCCTCCGGAACCAGGCTCTTCGCCAGGGCCAGGTTGCTCTTTGCCCGGTTCAGCCATTCCCTCGGATCGTCGGGAGGCCGGCGCTCAGGCGCTCCCATACACGACCGTTCCCTCCCGCAGAGCGGGCTTGATCACCAGCGCGTGGCTGTCCTTGTAGCGCTCCACGTCTTCGGGCGAAACTACGATGGCGTCGACCGCGATTTCGACGCCGCGCAGTCTCCGGTAAATCTGTCCCACCAGCCTGCGAGAGTGCCCCCCTTTCCTTATGATGAGCAGGTCGAGGTCGCTGTTGCGCGTCATGCCACCTCGCGCGGCAGACCCGAAGAGGATGATCTTCTCAGGATCCGCCACCTCTACGACGCGCGCGATGACGTCGTCCAGCACACTCTGGTCGATCGTGTTTTCCACGCCTGTGGTCTGGATTCTCGAGGGTAAATGGGATTGGCTCACGAGACCATTCCGCCCGCCTCTGCCGTCGATCATACTAGCGCGCACCCGCAGCTCTGTCCAGCGGCGAGGCTCGCACCGGTAGACGCCTCCGTGCTCTCCGGGCCCCCCCCCCGCGGTGCGCGGAGTAGAAGCTGGGGGTATAATCGCGCCTATCCCCGGAGCGCACACCTTCAATCGACCATGTCCACTATGCCGCTGATGGGGCAGAAGCCCCTGCTCATCCTGATGGACGGTCACGCGATGGTGCATCGCGCGTGGCACGCCATCCGGTCGCCCCTGAACGTGAGCCGCACGGGCGAAGACGTCCACGGCGTGTACGGCTTCCTCAACACCTTCCTCCGCGAGGTCGCCGACCGCAAGCCGTCCCACTGCGCGATCGCCTTCGATATGTCGGGCCCCACCTTCCGCCACCTGGAGTACGACGAGTACAAAGCGCAGCGCCCGCCATCGCCGCCGGAGCTCAGGGCCCAGTTCCCGCACGTGCGCAGGATCATGGAAGCCTTTGGCGTCCCGATCTTCGAACGCCAGGGCTACGAGGCGGACGACGTGATCGGGACGCTGTGCCGGCTTGCCGAGGAGAGCGGTCTCGATACCGTCATCCTCACCGGCGACACGGACGAACTGCAGCTCGTCTCGCCGAACGTGCGCGTGCTATTGAGCTACGGCGCGGGCGGCCGAACGCTGTACGACGTGGCCGCGGTAGGCGAGCGCTACGGAGGGCTGCGGCCGGAGGCGGTAGCCGACGTGAAGGCGCTCACGGGAGACACTTCCGACAACATCCCGGGCATCCCCGGGGTGGGGAACAAGACGGCCATACGTCTCCTCACCGAGTACGGCTCGGTCGAGGGGATCTACGATCACATCGACGAGATCGCCGCGAAGAGGACTCGCGAGAGCCTGCGCGATAACAGGGAGCAGGCCATCCGCGGCAAGTTCCTGACGACCATCGCGAAGGATGTCCCCATAGAGCTCGACCTGGACGCGGCGAAGTTCTGGGAGTACGACCGGGCCAAGGTCATCGAGGTGATCTCCGAGCTCGAGTTCTTCTCCATCGTCGGCCGCGTGCCCGATCCCCGAGCGACGGCCGACCCCGTTCAGGCGCAGATGTCCTTCGGCGGCGCCGAACGAGAGACCGCGTACAGTGTCGTCGACACGCGGGACCGGCTGGACTCGCTCGTCGCGGAGCTGGACTCCCCCTCGGGGTTCGGATTCGCCGCGGTTGCCGACGGCGACAACCCGACCACCGCGGAGCTCGTGGGCCTGTCGTTCTCCAACGCCCCGGACTCGGGCTGGTACGTGCCGTTTGGACACGAGGACAGCGGGCAGCTAACGCGGGAAGACGTGCTGTCGGCGCTGCGGCCCGTCTTGGAGAGCGAGGCCGTACCGAAAGCGGCCCACAACGCCAACTACTCGATGACGCTGCTGGCCCGCAACGGCGTCGAGGTTGCGGAGTTGGCTTTCGACGCGGCGCTGGCCGCCCACTTGGCGGGCCGCAAGGCCATCAATCTCAACGCGCTGGCGCTGGACTTCCTGCACGTCGAGCTGCCGCCGCTGTCCAACCTCCTCGGCACCGGCAGGAAGCGGAAGACCATCGCCCAGGTATCGCCGGCCGAGGCCGCCGACTACGCGGTGGCGGACGCCGACGTTGCCAGCCAGGTCCGCCCCATCCTCGAGAACGAGCTTGGGGAGAAGGACAGCGCCGAGGTCTTCCGGGACGTCGAGTTGCCGCTGGCGCCCGTCCTCGTCCGCATGCAGCTCAACGGAGTCGCCCTGGACGTCCCGATGCTCGAGCGCATGTCGGCGGAGTTGAGCGAGCAGGTCTCGGCCATCGAGGCGGGGATGTTCGACGTCGTCGGCCACGAGTTCAACATCAACTCGTCCCAGCAGCTCGGCGACGTGCTCTTCAAGGAGCTCCGTCTCCCACCCACAAGGCGAACGCAGAAGGGGTTTTCGACCGACGCCTCCGCCCTCGACGGCCTGAAGCACGTGCTCGACCAGGGGACGGTGGAGGACGTGGACCCGAAGGCCCGGGACGTACTCGACAGGGTCCTGGAGTACCGCCAGATCACAAAGATCAAGTCGACCTACGTGGACGCCCTGCCCCAACTCGTCAACCGCGACACGGGCCGCATCCACACGACGTACAATCAGACCGGCTCGGCGACCGGCAGGGTGTCGAGCGACCACCCCAACGTGCAGAACATCCCGGTGCGCACCGAGCTGGGCCGGCGCGTGCGTCACGCCTTCGTCGTCGGCGACCCCGCCGGGTGGACTCTGCTGGCAGCCGACTACTCCCAGATCGAGCTTCGCATCCTGGCCCACCTGTCCGAAGACCCCGGTCTGCTGGAGGCGTTCCGCGCCCGGGAGGACATCCACTCGGCCACGGCCGCCTCGGTGTACGGCATACCGATAGAGGCCGTGACCGACGATATGCGCCGCATCGCCAAGATCATGAACTTCGGCGTCGTGTATGGCCTCAGCCCCTTCGGCATCAGCCGGCAGACGGGCCTGAGCGCCGACGAAGGCAGGGTGTTCATCGACGCCTACTTCGGCAAGTACCCCGGCATCCAGGAGTACATCCACTCGACGAAAGAGCAGGTCTGGAAGGAGGGGTACGTCAAGACGGTGCGGGGCCGCCGCAGATACATCCCGGAGATCCAGTCGAGCAACTTCCGCGTCAGGTCCTCCGGCGAGCGGATGGCCATCAACATGCCGATCCAGGGCACGGCCGCCGACGCCATCAAGGTCGCCATGGTCCGGCTGCAGCGGCGCATCGACGAGCTGGGCCTGCGGACCATGATGATCGTGCAGGTGCACGACGAGCTGATCTTCGAGGTGCCCAACGACGAGATCGAGCAGGTCCGGGAGCTCGTGCAGGAGATCATGCCCACCGTGCTCGAGCTGGACGTGCCGCTGGACGTCGAGATCAAGTCCGGCGCACGCTGGGGCGACATGGAGTAGCGGGCCCAGGGCGCTACGGGCCCAGCCCTACGCCGCCGCGATCGGCCTTCGAGCAGGCGCCTGCCCCGCACGGCGATATGGGGCCGGAAGCCAGGGTCGGCGGGTCACGCCTCTGTAAAGGTCGGCTCGCTGGTGTCCCAGCCTTCCACCACCCAGTAGCCGACTCGGGGCACCTCCACTACGGTCGTCAGCCCCTGGGCACGCCTGAGCCGCTGGATGTTGTACAGGTGGGTGGTCTCCTCAAAATATATGTGCCTCATGGTCGCTTCGAGCGTCCACACCGAGCCGCCCGCCGTCTGGGTGACGCCTGACTCATGCGCCTTCAACGTGAGCTGCGACTCGGGAGAGGCCGCGCCCTCGCGGAAGAGGGTGTGGCTCCGCAGGAAGCCGACGGAGCGCGTGGCCAAGACCCGCTGGGCCAGGCTGATGCCTTCCTCCAGCCTGTTCATGACGTCCTCGATTTCCAGGTACCGCTCGCTGTCCAGACGCCGGTCGGCCGCGTCCGCAATCACGGTCAGGTCTTCTACGCCGTGCTCACCGTGAGGGAAGAGCGTCTCTCCCCACCGGACGGCCAGCCACCGGTAGATGAGGGCCCCCATGTGGCTGAGCTGGGTGCGGATGCTCCACTTGCTCCACTCCCACCGGTCCGACGCGAAGTCCAGCTGCTTGTCCGTCAGCCCCTCTACCTCGGGCGCGATCAGATCGTAGAGGATGGCATACTCCGGGAAGAGCTCGGCACCGGGGGCGTCATCGGGCGGCTGTCGCGTCATGCCTGTTCCTCTCCGTATCTATCGAGCGCGGCCTGCAATTGGCTCAGTCCGACGGTTGCCGCCGTACTGCCCTTCGATGGTCGGGACGGGCCGCCGCACGGGCTGTCGGCTGGATGTTGCATGGGGAATAGCTCCGGTTTGGAGTCGCGGCGAGCCAGGGAGCGCTACGGCTCCATGACGATCGGCTCTTCGGCCGGGTCGACCTCCATGAGCCGCTTGGACGGGTAGGCCTCCTTCAGGTAGACCTGGACGCGAAAGCGCTCGTTGTCCGTCACGAGGAGATGCCCGTGGTCGTCCATCGCGGCCGCAATGGGCCGATGGAAGTACTTCTCCAGGTATGCGTCCTCGGAGAGGTACTTCATCTTCGTTATGGTGTCTCCGGGGGGGCCGGAGCCATCCTCCAGCGCCCACTTGGACAGCGTGGAATCGCCGTAGAAGACGTCGACGAACCTGCCGTCGGCGGCCAGCACCTGCACACGGTCGTTCAGCCAGTCGGCGACGTATATGTCGCCGTCCTTGTCTACCTCGACGTCGGTGGGCCGGTTGAACTGGCCCACGCCGTCCCCTGACTCGCCGAATGCCGCGAGAAACTCGCCGTCGGCCGTGAACTTCTGGACACGGTCGTTCCGCCAGTCGGCGACGTAGACGTTGCGGTCGTCGTCGAGAGCGATGCCCCACGGGAGGTTGAACTCGCCCTCGCCCGAACCCGGGCCGCCCCACTTGAGCAGGAACCTGCCGTCCCTGGAGAACTTCTGGACACGGTTGTTGCGGCTGTCCACGACGTACAGGTCGTCGTCCGGGTCGAACGCGATAGCACTGGGCCCGTTCAGCTCGCCGTCTCCACTTCCGGGAACACCCCAGTGTGAAACGTACTTGCCCGCCTGCGGGATCAGCTGCGACCGCCTCAGTATGGGCGGAGGTCCGCCGCCGGAGCCCACGTCGTCCCTGTCCACCGTGAAGGCCGTAATCCGGTTCGTCTCCTCGTCGGCGACGTGAAGAAGGCCCTCGCCGTCGAACGCTACGCTAGTCGGCCTCGCCATCTCGCCGATCCCGGCGCCGAGCGCGCCGAACTCCCCCAGCTTCGGCTCGTGCTCGAAGCTGGTAAGCTGCACTCGGGTCTGGTCGGGAATGGGGCGGCAGAGGACGGCAATCATCCCGTCGGATCGTACCGCGATGTCGGTGGGCGAAGTGAAGCCGCCCTGGGTGGCGCCTCCGATGGTCTTCAGATAGCGCCATCCGGCGCGCAGCAACACGTTCTGCCTGGTCATGCCGGGGTCTCCTCCCGAGGGTCCGACGGGCGACGCCCGAGGCTCTAGACGAGCTGGTAGTCGGGCGTGGCGACGATCAGCCTGAGCATGCTTGCCACCGTGTCGGCGAAGGCCTCACGGCTTTCGGGCGTATCCAGCCTGTCGCCGTCGATCTGGGCGGCGTACTCCTCGAGGGTCTCGCGCGTGAGGTCCGAGACAGTGTAGCAGCCGATCAGCTCCAGGCAACCGTCTACCAGCTCCCTGGGAGCTAGCTGCGTCCGGTCTGAGGCCAGTCGTTCGGCGATGGACCTCACGCCAGGCTTCGAGCCGTCGCCGAGACGGGCGGCGGCGTAGTTAACCCGCTCGACCAGGCTTCCGCTGTTGACCCACTCGTGGCCGGTGTGCCAGCCCTCAACGCTGGGAGGGTTCAGCGGCTGCTGGCCCATATTCTCCGAGGGGACGGCGGCTCCGTCCCGCAGGTCCATCGGCACCGCCTCGGACAGCAGTCGCCCGTCGGCCAGCTCGAAGTCGCCGGCCAGGCGGCTGATGCCGACGATCGTCTCGACGGGGCTCTTGACCTTGGCGAACCGCGACTCCTTGAAGAAGTCGGACAGCAGGAGCGCCCGCATCACCGACTTGATGTCGCAGCCGGACTCGAAGTAGACCCGGCACAGCTCGGCTATGGCGTCCTCGTCCGGCTCGTCCGCGACGAAGAAGTTGTGCAGCTTCGCCGCGATGAACCTGGCGGTCGCGGGCTGACGCACGACTATGTCGATGATGTCCTCGCCGTTGAACGCGCCCTTCTCGCCGAGAAACTCCTTTTCGCCGTAGTCGTGGTCGGCAGGATCGAACTGGAACGTCGGCTGAACGCCGCGGTAGGGGCCGCACGCGATGCGGCGAAAGGTCCAGCCGGTGAACGCCCGCGACGCGGCCATCACGTCGTCCTCGGTGTAGTTGCCGACTCCCATCGCGAAGAGCTCCAGCAACTCGCGTCCGTAGTTTTCGTTGGGCTCTTCCTTGTGGCTCTGGCAGTTGTCCAGCCAGAACGACATCGCCGGGTCCTTCGACAGCTCGACCAGGATCGTCCTGAAATCACTCAGGCCGTGCTTCCTGAAGGTCTCGATCTGCTGCGTCATGACCGGCGACCAGACGACCTTGACCCCCGCCGTGGCGAACAGGCCGTGCCAGAACAGCGCCATCTTCTCTTCCAGCGGCCGGCCCGTGCGTACCATGTTGAAGAAGAACTGAGGGATGCTGGCCGTCCTGAAGTTGCCGTCCCACACGGTCTCGTAGCGCAGGTACAGGTCTTCGTCGGCGCGCTCCGAGCGCTCGGGGTGCAGCAGCTCCTCGACAGTCGCCTCGTAGCCCCGGGCGGCGCGCTCCTCCAGCTCCGAGTACGTCGCCCCGAAGCCCGCACGGCGCATCAGGTGCGCCATCAGCGCGATGTCGTTGTCGCTCATGGCCTCTCTCCTGGACGAGACTCCTGGACTTCGCGGCGGACTGCTAGTTCTTGAACATCGGGAACTGCTCGAACCTGCCGTTCACCACAGGCTCGGGATCGACTCCCAGCCACTGATCCAGCACCGTCGAGTACGTCGACCTGAAGTCGTTCGTGTACCGAAGGTCGCCGTCGAACAGGTCCTTCTCCTCGCGCGACGGATACTCGCCGTAGACGCCCCCTTCAACGGACCCGCCTATCACCCACGCCGTGCCGCCAGCCCCGTGGTCGGTCCCAAACGAGCCGTTGGCCGCCACTCGACGACCGAACTCGCTGAACATGAAGACGATCACGTCGTCCTCGCGGCCGTGCTCTCGCATGTCGTCCATGAAGTCGCCGACAGCGCCGGAGACCTCGTCCCACAGCTTCGTGTGTGTCGGCCCCTGCTGCGAGTGCGTGTCGAAGCTCCCGTGCTGGCAGTAGAAGATCCGGCTGCCCACGTCCGCCAGCAGCACCTGCGCGATGCCCTTCATGTCCTGGGCGATCGGGTTGGCCGCGTACTCGACGCTCGAGCTGTACTTCTCAGGCGTCGCCCGAAGGATGTCGGCCCCCTTCAGCGCGTTCGTCCCGGTCTGGCCCAGATACCCAAGGACCCCGCTGTCGACCATGTGACGGCCGTACATCTTCGCGAACGCCGCCAGCGCGTACTCCTTCAGACGCTCGTCCTCGAGGTCCGGGAACAGACCGTACGTCTCCAGGTTGCCGACCGATGCCACGGGTACGCCCACGCTCGACATCGCCCTGGGGAGGCCCTTGCCGAAGTTGACCCCGAGAATCACGTTCTCGCCCCTGGGGTCCATCTGCTTCATCGTCCGGCCAAGCCAGCCCTCGGTGCCTATCGCGTCCGGCTCGGCCGTGTGCCAGATGTCCATCGACCTGAAGTGCGACCGCTCCGAGATGCCGTGGCCCAGACCGTGGACCATCGCCACATTGCCGGAGTCCCACAGGTCCTTGATCGCGCCCATGCTCGGATGGAAGCCGTACTGGCCGTCGATCGGCAGCACGTCCTCGGGCGCCACGTTCACCTTCGGCCGGTGGTCGTAGTAGTGGCCGTCGGCGTAGGGCACGACCGTGTTCAGAGGATCGTTTCCGCCCGAAAGCTGGAGCACCACCACCGATTTCTGACGCCCGTTTTCCGCCATGTCAGACCTCCAGGTCGTCGAAACGACTCGTTGCGTCCACCCTGCCGCGCGGGCTATCGAGCACCGCACCCGTAAGATAGGCGCAAGGTACTACGGGCGGGGTCCAGCGTCAATCTGTACCGGAACCCCACAGGGCCTTTCGGTTGTTGGACACGGTGCGAGCGGAGCGGTGTCGATCAGCCTCATCCGGCCGTCTCGCCGAGTGCGGCCGCGGTCGATTTCGCGAAAAGTGTGCCATTTTGTGCCGTTCCTATCTGGGCAGTGGCACACTTGACCGAGAAATGGCACACCGGGTGTGCCGCTCGTCCTATCTGAGGCGGCACACCGCGTGACTGAACGGCACACCGGTGTACCCGACGCGTTCGGGCCATGGGCGCGTGAGCGGGCTCGAACTATCTGCTGGCGAGTGCTTGGTCACGAGCATAGAGTAGCACGGGTGTGCTGTTACGCACAAGAGGCGTCGTCGAGGGGTCGAGGGGTAAGTGTTCAGACTCGAAGGGCCTCCCCTCTCTTTCCGTTAGCCCTGAGTGGCCCGCGGCTCCGGGCGGGCTGTATCGAAGGGCGGCGCCGGTGGTCGTGTGCGCCCCTCGATACGCGCCCCTCGATACGCTTCGCTACTCGGGGTGAACGGATTGTGTGGGCGGCGCTACTCGGGGTGAACGGGTTGCCCTGGGGGTGGCATGAGGAAGACAGGCGTTCTGCGACTCTGAACAGTTACGTCGAGGGGCCATTTGCAAATAATCGAAAGGCCCTGGGAACCCCAGATTCCGTCTGGACGGTCCCAGCCCTACACGTTCACCTCGAATCCCAAGTCGACTTCGGAGGCTGGAACGCCGCCCCTGATGCCCCAGTTCTCAGCCGGGCTCTCCCGCAGCAGAATCTTGATCTGATCGCCGGGAATGCCGAACGGTCCCAGGTTCCTGACGATCGCTTCGTACAGGGCCTTCTTGGCCCCGAACGACCGGCCGGAGAACAGGTCGATGTCGACCAGGGTGTACCACTCGCTCTCGTGCGGAAAGCGGTGCGGCTCGTGGACGACCAGCCGGACCGTCTTGTCGCCCTCGGGGATCTTGAGCCCTTCCATCATGGCGGCGTGAACGGCGTCGATGATGGCGGCCTCTTCCTCGGGGGTGTACCGCCTGCGTACTTCTATAGTCGCGTTTGGCATTGCTCGTCTCGCGTCACCCTCACCCCAGCCCTTTCTCGTCGAGGGAGAGGGGGTCAGCGGAACTTCAGGACATGAGCAGCAGGTCCCTGGCGCTCAGGGCGGGCCTGACCGCGGCCAGGAACCGGTCCAGTATCTCCTCGGGGGGGAAGCCGGTCGTATCCAGCCGCACCTTGCGCTTGATGGTCGACGCGGTGAACTCCCTCTCGAACTCGGCCTGGATATCCTCCACGTCCTCGGGGGGCACGATGGGAAACTTGTGCGGCGCCGCCTTCATCCTCGCCCTGATCTCGTCCGGGTCGGCCGTCATCAGCACCAGGATCGTGTCCGGCTGCAGGAAGCCCTCGACCTGCTTCAGGTAGTGGACTTCGGTGCCGGGGTAGTAGTAGCGCGGCCCGTATATGGCCTCCTGGATGTGGTAGCCGCCAAAGATGCAGTCTTCGCAGTTGCTCTGCACGAAGATGTGGTAGTAGATCTGCATGCGCTGGAAGCGCTCCTTCAGGCCGGGCGGCGCCTCGACGAGCGCTGTCTGTTCGTCCTCCTCGAAGTGGCGGTCGTCCGGGATGCTGAAGTCGCTGTCGTCCATGTGGAACTCGCGCCCGTTCTCCTTGCCCCAGGCCTGCAGGGCGTCGGCGAGGGTCGTCTTCCCAACGTACTCGCAGCCGATAGTTACCAGCCTCATGTCGTGCTCCTTTCAGGTGCGGCGATAGGCGGTGAGTTTAACACCTCCGCCCCGGCTTGGCGACGCGCCCCTCGATACGCGTCGATGAAGCATCGGTGCTACTCGGAGTGAACGGGGTGTGTGAGCCTCGACGTTGGGCAGTTGCCGCTCCTGGACTGCCGCGTTGGGGATGGCCGGCGATTCTGGGCAGTTGCCGCGCTTGGACTGACGCGTTGAGGAAGCCAGCGAATCTCGGCGTTGACTGGCTTGCCGGCCGGGCCATACCATGCCGCCGTTCGAGGTGGCTTACGATGACCGAAACGTGGGGCGGGATCGAGGCGGGCGGCACGCACTTCGTATGTGCGGTGGGCTCCGGCCCGGACAGTCTCGAAGCCGAGACCAGCTTCCCGACCACGACGCCGAATGAGACGCTGGCGCGCGCGGTCCGCTTCCTGCGGGAGAACGCCGGCGCCGGCCTGACCGCCGTGGGAATCGGCTCGTTCGGTCCGCTCGACCTTCGGGAGGGCTCACCGGCCTACGGACGGGTAACGTCGACGCCCAAGCTCGCCTGGGAGGGCGTCGACATGGTCGGCCCGGTGGCCGACGCGCTCGGCGTGCCGGTCGCGCTGGACACGGACGTCAACGCGGCCGCGCTGGCTGAGCACCTGTGGGGCGCCGCGATGGGCGTGGACGATTTCGTCTACGTCACCGTCGGTACCGGCATCGGCGGTGGAGCGATGGCGGATGGTAGGCTCGTTCACGGGCTCGGCCATCCGGAGATGGGCCACATGCGCGTTCCGCACGACCGGGACGCCGACGACTTCGACGGCGTCTGCCCTTACCACGGGGACTGTCTCGAGGGTCTGGCGTCCGGGCCGGCGATCGAGCGGCGATGGGGTAGGCGGCCAGAGCTGCTGCCGGACGACCACCCGGCGTGGGAGCTCGAGGCGGGCTATCTCGCGGCCGGCGTCGCGAACCTGGCATTCACGCTGTCGTCGCGGCTGGTCGTCATGGGCGGCGGAGTCATGGAGCGTCCCTCGCTGCTGCCGCGCATACGAGCCGGGGTCCGGGAGCTGCTCGGCGGCTACGTCCTTGCGCCGGAGTTGTCGCGCGCCATAGACGAGTACATCGTGGCGCCGGCGCTCGGCGCCCGGTCGGGAGTTCTGGGGGCCATCGCGCTGGCCCAGGGGGCCGGCTGAGCTACTCCATCACGCGGAGGGTGGAGGGCACGTCCATCCTGCGCAGCCTGCGAACGGTCAGCAGCGGCGCCGCCGCGACCGCGAGCACGCCAAGCACGAGGACCAACGCCAGGTTCGCCGGATCGAACACCAGCAGCACCCCCAGGTCCGGCTGGACCCGCGGCCACAGGACGTCCACGATCCACCTGAGGAACAGGTAGCCCCCGCCGAGTCCGACGACCGCCGCCAGCGCTCCCACCACC
This sequence comes from Dehalococcoidia bacterium, assembly GCA_965220785.1. Classification (GTDB taxonomy): domain Bacteria; phylum Chloroflexota; class Dehalococcoidia; order Lucifugimonadales; family CAZENU01; genus CAZENU01. The sequence continues at coordinate 2,730,048 of CBDCQW010000003.1, read as the reverse complement.
GCGCTCTCTATCACCGCCACGCGCAACACCGTGCGCACGGGCACGCCGTAGGCGAACATCGTCGCGTACTCCCTGGCCCGCTCGTCGGCGGCGATGCTGGCCGTGTTGAAGGCAATCAGCAGCGCCAGGCCCAGCACAGCCACCTCCGCGACGCGGAGTATCCCGATCATCTGCTCCATCAGCTCGCGGATTATCGCGGCGTTGGCGGCGACTCCCTGCACCGATGCCACGCCCGGAAGCTCGAAGGTCTCCCGCTTGACCGCGTCCACCGACTGACCGGCGGCCGGCCTCGCGTAGACCACGTTGGTCTTCCCTTGCAGCCCCATCAGGCCGGCGCGCGCGATGTCGACGTAGACGTTGGCGCGAGCCGGGTCCGGGTGGACCGCGATGACGGTGACCTCCGTGCTCCCGGAGCTGAATCCGGCCGTGCCCGCCCGCGTGGTGTGCCGCAGCGTCACCGTCTCCCCGACGTCCACGTCGAGATCCTTCGCAGCCTTCTCGGCGATCACTACGCCCGGCGCGTCGGAGTCGAGCGAACCGCGCACGACGGTCGGCCGCCACAGCGTCGAGTCCAGGTCGACGAGCCGTATGAACGCGTCTATCTCCTCGTCGCCGCTGCCAAGCTGGCCGAAGAGCAGCAACCCGGTCTCGTGGTCCGTCAGCGTGCTCGCACTCAACACCCCGTCCACCTGCGGCGAGTCGACCGGATAGATGTCGTCCAGGTCTATCTCGAGCCTGTCCGGGGTGTCGCCGAGCACCTCCTGCTCGCCGCGGTCGATGGTCGCGATGAACGAGTCGACCATTCCCACGACACCGACCAGCACCGTGATGATCGCACCCACGCCAAGCAGGGTCAGCACGACGCGGCGCGGGGCGCGGAGCAGGTTCCTGAACGGCATCCGCATCATGGCGCCACCCGGCATCGGCAGGCGCTTCAGCAGCGGGGCCAGCCCTCCGCCCCTCGCCGCGAGATGCCCGGTGCGTATGGCGTCGACGGGGGCCACCCGCACCGCACGCCATACCGGGTACGACACCGCCGCGAAGGGCAGCAGAAAACCGGCCGCGGCAACGCCGGCGAAAAGCCTGAGCTGGAACGGAGTCGTCCACACGGGCAGCGGCAGGAGCGAGGTCAATACACCTTTCATCAGCACGCCGATCAGCAGTCCCACGCCGATCCCGAACACCACACCCAGGAGCGCGATCTGTGCGCCGACGAGCAGCGGACGGAGCGCGACCCGGTGCGCCGGCGCGCCCAGCGCCATCGCCACGCCTATCTCACGCCGCTGCGACTCGACCATGCGGCTGGTCAGATTGAACGCCGCGAAGGCGGCGCCCAGGAACAGGGCGGTGCCGAAGACGTTCCAGAACTGCCGGTCGCCCTCAGGGTCCTCCGTGACGGCCAGGTACGACAGGTCGTGCTCGGGGAGCATGACCGTGACGCCCACGTCGTCGAACGCCTCCCGCAACTCCTCCACCACGACATCCGTGTCCGCCGCGTCGACCAGCGTGAGGACGAGGTCGTTGACGACGTCGTCCCTGCCTCCCAGCCGCTGCGCCGTATCGATGGTCGTGAAGATGACGCCGAAGTTGGCCTGTGCGAGGAAGTCCCCTTCGTCGGTGACGACCATGAAGTACTCCGGCGCCAAACCGTGGCCGACGTATCGCGCCGGCGTACCGCCCGCGACGCGCACCTCGCCCTCCGTCGGAAGCTCGTAGTGGTCGGCGAAGTTGCGCTCCAGCAACACCACGTTCTGCCCGGCGTCGCCGTCCTGGAGCTCGCGGCCGGGCTCGACGTGGACGCGGTTCACCGCCGGGCCCTGGCTCGGGGAGCCGGCGCCGACGATGCGGCCGGGAACGAACGTCAGGCCGTCGTCGCCGGGTACCTCGATCTGCGTGGCCAGCAGCAGCCGCTCGTCGGCCTCGTCGATCCACGACGCATGGTCGATCTGGGGCAGCCGCGCTTTGAGGCTGCCCGTCGGCGCGAAGCTGCCCGCGCCGAGCTTGACGCGGAGGTCGTACATGTTGGTCAGCGCGTAGCTGGCGTCGTTGGAGCGCATCCGCCATATGGCGGAGCTGCTCATCCCGGCGTAGGTCCCGGTGCCCAGCGCGATGATGAGCGCGATCGCGGCCACCTGCATCCACCTGCCACGCAGGTCGCGCCAGGACCATCGCAGCCAGAGTCGCAGTGTCCTCATGCCGGCCTGCCTGTCACGACCAACATCGCCCCGCCTCCGTTGCTCATGTGCCGCGTCCCGGTTGGCGGCCCCGGTCATTGTATCCGCGCGTCCAGGTTCGCGCGAGGCCGCGGTCACCCCGAGGCAATCGTGACAGGCGCACCGCGTAGTCGCAAGGCGGGCCGCGCCGATTGACCGAAACGGGGGTCAATCACATATAATCGGCCCAGCCTCGGTGCCTGGAAGAGGTGCGTCCTTTGAGCACACAGCCGCTGACCTCCAACCGCCTCCAGTTCGACGACGCCATCGAGGCGATGGAGCACTACTTCAGCCAGGGTTGGACCGACGGCCTGCCCGTCGTGCCACCTACCGTGGAGCGTGTCCGGCAGTTCCTCGACAGGGTAGGGCGCTCGCCCTCGGACATTGCCGGGGAGGAGCCGACCAAGGGCCGGGTGATCACCGTGGAGAAGGCCGCAGTCAACGCCGTCATGGCCGGGTGCCTGCCGGAGCACTTCCCGGTGGTGCTGGCGGCCGTGGACGCCATCAGCGCCCCGGCCTACAACCTGCACGCCATCTCGGTCAGCACCATGGGCGCGGCCACCCTGACCGTCGTGAACGGCCCGATCACCCGCGAGCTGGGGATGAACTCCGGCGTCAGCCTGTTCGGTCCGGGCAACCGCGCCAACTCCACGATCGGGCGCGCCATCCGGCTGATCATCTCCAACGTGACCGGCGCGGCGACGGGCGTGCTGGACAAGGGCACGCTGGGCCACGGCGGACGCTACTCCTGGTGCGTCGCCGAGGCGGAGGACGCGAGCCCGTGGGGGCCCCTGCACGTCGAGCGGGGCTACGCGGTCGACCAGAGCACCGTCACCGTGTTCGCCGGCATCTCGCCGATCCAGACCGGGGTCGACGCGTCCGACCTCGCCGGGGGGTTCGAACGCGCGTTGCGTGCGTCGGGCGGCGGGCAGGACGAGCTGGTGCTGGTGATATCGCCCGAGGCGCTGGGACACGTCGTGGAGGCGGGCTGGTCGAAGCAGGAGCTCCGTGAGCGGCTGCACGAACGGGCGCCGGGCGTCCTCAACAGCCCGGACGGACTCACCGTGGTCGTCGCGGGAGGCGCGGCGGGCGGCGCATGTGCGATAATCCCGCTGTGGGGCACCGGGGTCAACTCCGTGTCGACCACGCGGGAGATATAGGCCAATCCGGGCGTGCCAGAAGGTCCAGTAGGCTCACGAGCCGCTGACGAGAAGGAGCAGACTATGGCTACAGCGACCAGGATCGAAGTCCTCGACCCGACTTCCGACCACATACCGGCCAGCGCCGTCCTTGCCGCCCGGCCCTCCACGCTGGAGGGGGCCACGATAGGGCTGCTCTCCAACGGCAAGGTATACGCCGCCGGCTTCCTCGAGATGGTCGGGGAAGTGCTGGCCGACCGGTACCAGTTCGGCGGAGTCGTAGCGTTGAACAAAGGCAACGCCTCCCGGCCCGCGCCGAAGGAAATGCTCGACGAGCTCGCGGAGAGGTGCGACGCGGTGATCACCGCGTCGGGTGACTGAGGGTCCTGTTCGTCGTGCAGTGTGCACGACGCAATCGAGATGGAGAAGAGGGGCGTCCCGGCGGTGGCCATCTGCACCGAGCCGTTCATCTCAAGCGCCAAGGCGATGTCCAAGCTCGGCGGCATCCCGGACTACCCGTTCGTGATCCTGCCGCACCCGATGGCCCACCTGTCCGATGAGGAGTTGCGCGACTACGCCGTGCGCGCCGCGCCGGACACCCTCCGCATCCTGCTCGCCAAGGGTTAGCCTGGAAGACGCGGGAAGAACCGTCGTCCTGAGCAGCGCGAAGGACCTGGGAGGGGTCGCCTCCGCCAGGCAACACGCGCCTGCTCCCGCCCCAGTCATTCCGTTCGGGGCGACATTGTCAGCACTCCGCGACGACCGGGTTGCTGAGCACTCCGACGCCTGACAGCTCGATCTCTACGGTGTCGCCCGCGGCTATGGGGCCGACGCCCTCCGGCGTGCCGGTCAGGATGACGTCTCCAGGGACCAGCGTGATCGACTGGCTGATGTACGAGACCAGGTGCGCCACGGAGAAGAGCAGGTCGGACGTATTGGAGTTCTGCTTCGTCTCGCCGTTCACGCGGGCCTTGACTTCGATGTCTGTGGGATCGAGGCCCGTCGCGACGACGGGGCCCAGCGGGCAGAAGGTGTCTATGCTCTTGCCGATCAGCATCGCCCCGTTCTTCATCTCGGCGGCCTGGATCACCCGCTCGCTCACGTCGTTGCCGCAGGTGTAGCCGAGCACGTAGTCGAGCGCGGCCTCCTCGGACACGCGCCGCGCCTCCCTTCCGATCACCGCGGTCAGCTCGGCCTCGTGGTGGACAACCTTGCCGTGGGCCGGGTAGACGATGGGCTCGCCCTGGGCGATGACGGCGGAATGCGGCTTCATGAACAGCATCGGGAACTGGGGCGTCGCGGCGCCCGACTCCTCGATGTGCGAGACGTAGTTGAGGCCCACGCAGATGATCTTCGACGGCTCCACCGGCGCCAGGACGCGCACGTCCTCGATGCCGGCCACGCGCCCACCGGCGCGCGGGCCGTCGAACGGCGAGCCGGCCAGCTCCAATATCGAGCCATCCTCGTGCAGGATGCCGAACTCCGCCTGGCCGCCGAGCTCGTAGCGCAATATCTTCATGTCGATCCTCTCTTGGGTTAGTCGAATGTTGACCGGGACAGCGTTCTGGCCTACTGTACCCCGCAGTGCGTCCGAAAAACAATCTCGGTGTGGATCCGGCAGTGGTTGAACGCTGAGGCTCCGGACAGCCCGTTCACCCCGAGTACCGCCGGTGCTCCATCGGCGCGTATCGAGGGGCGCAGACCGGCTTCACCAGCTTGAATCTTGCTCCAGGTCCGGAGGTCAGACATGTCGAATCTGAGGGTAGCGGTCATAGGCGTCGGTCCCAGGGGCCTGAACCATCTGGACGCGATAGACGGATTCGACGACGTGACCCTGGCGGCGGTCTGCGACCCCTCCGACGAGGCGCGAAACGCCGTCGTGGCCAAATACGGCCCGGAGGCGGCGTACGCCAGCGTCGACGAGATGCTCGACGCGGAGACGCTGGACGCCGCGGTCGTCGCGACGCCGCCGCACCTGAACGCCGTCGCGTCGCTGCCGTGCCTCCGGCGCGGCGTCAGCACGATGCTGGAGAAGCCGCCCGGACTGAGCACGGCGGAGACGGAGGAGCTCAGGGACGCCGCCGCGGCGAGCGGCGCGCTCGGGATGGTCGCCTGGAACCGCCGCTTTCATCCGATGGTCGTCGCGGCCCGCGAGATGGTGGAGTCGAGAGGCCCCATCGCGCAGATCGTGGGCGAGTTTCACAAGCCGTTGACCCGCATCATGGAGTGGGAGCGATACACCCCCGAAGTCATGGACAACATGCTCTACGAGACCCCCATCCACGCCATCGACCTCGTGCGGTCGCTTGCCGGGTCCGACGTGACGCAGGTGCACAGTGTCGTCCAACGGAGATTCTCGATGTACAAGGACGTTCACGCCGCGCTGGTCGAGTTCGAGAACGGATGCGTCGTCTCGATAACGGCAAATTACACGACGGACGCCCGGCTGGAGCGGTACGAGATCCACGGCCGCGACGTCTCCGCGTACCTGGAGGGGATACGGCAGGGACACGTCATGCGGGACGGCGACCGGGTCGAGATCGAGAACACCGGCTCGTCCGGCACGATCGAACAGGCCCGCCACTTCTTCGACGCCGTGAGAGACGGAACGCCCATCGGCCCGCCGGCGGCGGACCTCGACGAGGCCGTCAAGACGATGGAGCTGCTCGCAGCCATGATGGTCGGGCTCCGCGAATAGACGAAGCGCGGCGCCGATTCGAATCCATTCCCGCCAGGGTGCGCCACCATGACACCGGAAGCAGTCTGTCACGCCGGCCGGCCCAATCAGGTGGGGAATCCAGGCCCCTGGGGCCTTTCGGTTATCCGGTTTCGCCCCGCGTCCAGCATCGGTTCCTAAGTTTGCGGCCTTCGTTTGAACAACCGATAGGGGCCAGAAATCGTCAGCAGTTGGCAACAATCGAAAGGCCCTGTCCAGGGGGCAAGTGTTCAGAATCGGTGAGGGGGATACCCCGCGCCTGGATACCCGCCTTCGCGGGTATGACGGAGAGATGCGGTGGTTTTCGAGGGATCCCTCAAGACCGAACAGTTGCGCCGGGCGGACGTGTTTGGCGGCCCGGCGTCTGGACTGGGCGAACGGTGTGCCGGTATGCTGGGGCGCGAGCTTCGACGCCGCGCCGACGCGGCAGTCGGCGGGAGGAGATGTCTTGAGCAACGTACCGATGACCCGGCCGGACGAGATGATCGCGATGGTCGACCAGCCTGAGGGCAACTACTATGCCCAACTCGAGGACGGGCGAATACTCTCCGTGGCCGACGACGGCTTTCGGACTTCGGAAGACGGCGGCCTGACGTGGTCGGAGCCGTCGCGGCGCAGGGACGCCGACGGCGGGCCGGTCGGCCCGGGGGCGATGTCGCTCCTCAGCCTGTCCGGCAACAAGGTCGGCCTGGTGGCTAATCCCCGCCCGCCTGGAGACGGCCACGTGCTGTTCTGGCGTTCCGAAGACGGGGGCGAGACGTGGTCGTCTCCGGTCCGGGCGACGCCGCCGGGCACGAGCACGTACGTCGTCAGCACGGACGTGGTGATGCGCACGTCTTCGGGCCGGATCATCGTTCCGTGCTACGTGGCGCTGGGGAAGGAGCGGGACGCCGCCGACCGGCTGCCCACGATGTGGGGCAAGCTGATCAACGGCCAGTGGGCGCCGGTGAGCGGGCACTACTCCGACCCGCGCTTCACCGCCGTGTACGTCGCCTACTCGGACGACGAAGGGCGGACGTGGCGCCGGAACGAGGACGGCGAGTTGCTGATAGCCCTGGACTGGAGCGCCATCTACACCTTCGTCAACGAGGCGAGCGTGGCGGAGGTGGCGCCGGGCCGCCTGCTGATGATGCTGCGCACGGGACTGGGACGCCTCTACCAGGCATGGTCAGGCGACGACGGCGCGACCTGGAGCCGCCCCGAGCCGACGAGTCTGGCGGCGAGCACGACCCCGGCCTACGTCGCGTCGCTGCCGCATCCCGGCCACCTGCTCGTCGTCTGGAACCAACACAGCGAGGAGGAGATCAAGCGCGGGTACACCCGCTCGCGCCTGTCCGCGGCCGTCAGCCGAAACGGGGGCAGCGTCTGGGAGTTCTTCCAGAACGTGGAGTCGTGGCACGAGGAGACGCGCGTGGAGCCGGGCCCGATCCGCCCGGTCCGCCCGGCCGAGTACGACTTCGAGCCCGGCATGCCGGCCGCGGAGCGGGAGCCGGAGCACATCCTCTCACTCACGAAGGACGACAGCTCATGGGACTGGCGCATCACCTACCCGAGGGTCAACGTCATGGGCGACAGGGTCTTCGTCCAGTACGGGTGCTCCCGGTACTCGGAGCACGAGACCAGGGCGGAGTACAAGGTGGAGAAGGGCCAGCGGCTGAAGATACTGCCGGTTACGTGGTTCTACGGCGGCAAGGAGCCGGCGGACAACCCGAACCTGCCGTCGTCTGAGTTCGTGCTGTCAGGCGAGTAGGGGCGGTCACCCTCACCCCAGCCCTCTCCCGTCAAAGGGAGAGGGGGTAAGATTTGTGCAACCGGGGACCTGGGTAACACCTAAACCGGGCACTTGGGTAACACTTTGGGAGAGGGTTACCCAGGGGTCTGGTACGGGCGGGAGGGCCCTGATCCGGGGTAAAGTGGTCGACTCCCCCCTGTGAGTTGTCCCATTCCGTTCCAAAGTGTTCCATTCCTATCTGGGCGATGGAACACTTTTCCGAAAAATGGAACAGGGGTGTTCCACGGTTCGTATCTGAGGTGGAACAGGGCGGGACAAAATGGAACAGGGGGTTTTCATAGTGGATAGTGGGTAGTGGATAGTTGAGACGTGGAGGGTCGTTGTCACGGGGGAATAGTAGCACGGATGTGCTGCCGCCGCAACCCGGCCTGCTCATTTTTTCCCTGACTGTCCACGTTCGAGGGACCGCGCGTGCGCCCTTCGATACGGCCCGCCCAAAGCGGCGGGCCTACTCAGGGTGAACGGGTTGTGTGGGCACTAACTCCGAACAGTTACTGCTGATCGTAACTGTTCGGGGTTGCTGGAAGGAAACGCCGTCTCCAGGCGCGTTCGACCATGTCGCGGAGGGCCTTGGAGTTTTCCTGCCACCAGGCGTACAGCGTGCGCCCTTCGATACGGCCCGCCCAAAGCGGCGGGCCTACTCAGGGTGAACGGGTTGTGTGGGCACTAACTCCGAACAGTTACTGCTGATCGTAACTGTTCGGGGTTGCTGGAAGGAAACGCCGTCTCCAGGCGCGTTCGACCATGTCGCGGAGGGCCTTGGAGTTTTCCTGCCACCAGGCGTACAGCGTGCGCCCTTCGATACGGCCCGCCCAAAGCGGCGGGCCTACTCAGGATGAACGGGTTGTGTGGGCACTAACTCCGAACAGTTACTGCTCATCGTAACTGTTCGGGGTTGCTGGAAGGAAACGCGGGGCCCAGGCGTAACTGCTCAGACTTGTTGGGACGAATCCTTCTCAGACCCTGAATACCCGCCCCCGCCTACGCGAGGGCAGGCTCTTCGCGGGTATGACGGTGCTATGGACATCGAGAGTCTCTCACGAGGTCTGAACCGTTACGCCTGGGCGCGTTCGACCATGTCGCGCATCGCCTTGGAGTTCTCCTGCCACCAAGCGTAGAGGATCAGCAGGTCGGAGCCGATGCTGAAGTGGCGTACGCCGAGGTCGAGCAGGGGCGCGGCGTCGTCGACGGTGCGGAGCTCGGCGCGCGGCTGCACGCCCATCTCCAACGCTCTGCTGTACACGTGGTCGCGCACCTTCGTGATCTCGGGGCCCCGCGCCTCGCCGGGCTTGCCGATGCTCATGGAGTAGTCGCTGCCGCCGAAGATCACCATGTCGACGCCCGGGACGGCGAGAATCTCCTCGAGGTTCTCGACGGCCTCGCGCTTCTCGATCATCAGCACGACGACGACGTCCTCCAGCGCCTGCACGTACTCCGGGGTGGCGCCGTCCAGGATGAAGCGGGCGAACCGGCGGGCCGCCGCCCCGTACGTGCCTCCCGTCTCCGGCGTCTCGGCGCGCACGGCGGAGACGCACTCCCGCGCGTCGTCGGCGTTCCGGACGTCGGCGAAGTTGATGCTCTGGAACCCGGACCCGATGCCCCGCTGGGCGAGGAACGTCCGCGGTTCCTGGTCGACCTTGAGCATCGCCGAGAAGCCGTCGAACCGGTCGACGGCGCGCCCGATCTCGTCGAGCATCGGCAGATCGTAGGCGGTGTACTCGCCCTGGAACTCCACGTAGTCGAAGCAGCCGGAGTGGCCGATCAGCTCGACGGCGTTCGGCCACGGCGACGCCACCTGTGTGCCGAGCGTCGGCTCGCCCGCGTTCAGCTTTTCTCTGAATGTGTTCGGTCGCATCGATAGCCTCCTCTGTTCGGTTGTCGGTGACGAGGGGTCGCGTTGACGAACGGACGGCCCTACGGCTCCCAGATGGTCGCGGCGGAGTGGGTGACTCCGTCGGACAGTGTGATGTAGTAGGCGGTGAAGACGCGGCCGCCGTCGAGCTCGACCGATATCGGGTAGCCGACGTCGCCCCGGCCGCCGGACGGGTTGGGGTTGAGCCGGCTGGCCGTGCCACCGTCGGACCGCAGGACGACGGTGTTGGCCGTGTCCCAGCTCTCGCCGCCGTCGTGGCTGAGCACGGCGCGGACGCCCATCGGGTCCTTGCGGTAGCCGTAGGTGCACAGGATGCGGCCATCCCGCAGCGCCAGCAGGTGCGGCGGGTAGCCCCAGATGTCGGTTCGCAGCGGCAGCGACCAGGTGAGGCCGCCGTCCTCGGACCATCGCTGGACCATGTAGGCCTCGTCCTGGTCCTTCGGCTGCGTGCGCGACATGGCCATGACGCGGCCGGGCGAGACCTCCAGGAAGGCGGTCTCGTTGTCGTGCACGCCTCGGGCGCCCGTCCCCAGCGGATGCAGCCGCCACGTGACGCCCGCGTCCGGGGAGCGCCACACGCAGGTGCGCTCGTCCCTGTCGTGCCAGCCGTCCTCGCCCGACGTGTCGGTGCCGTAGACGGGAACGAGCACCGTGCCGTCGGCGAGCTGCGTCCCGCGGCTGAACGACAGGAGGTACCTGAACCCGGGTACCGTCCACTCGCGTCGACTCCACGTCCGGCCGCCGTCGGTCGAGCGCTGGGCGAAGAGCTTCTGCCCGCCGACGAGAATCTTGCCCTCGCCGTCGACGGTGACCCCGACCTTGGCGTAGCGCCCCAGCCGCTCGTTGGCGTCCCGCAGCCGCTCGACCGACCACAGCTCCCACGCGGTCGCGCCGGCGCAGAGGTAGCTGCCGTCGGGCATGACGGCGGCGAAGCGGTCCTCCTTCTCGCGGGTCGTGCCGCCGGGCCAGCTCTGCGGTGCGGCGGGATCGTCCGTCGCGGACCAGGTCCGTCCGTCGTCGCGGGACTCCAGCACCGTCCAGTCGCCCAGGAGGCCGACGGCCGCGTGCTGGTTGGTCGACGACTCGGTGATCCCGACCGTGAGTCTGCCGTCCGGGAGCTTCGCGGGCTGCGGCCACGGGACATAGAAGCCGTCCCGCTTGTGGAGGACTACGTGTTCCATGGGCGAGTGCGGCGCGCCGCGGTCAGTCCGCCGCGGCGCGCGGAGATCCCGGATACGGCAGGAGATATCGGCTTCAGCTTAGACGCCGCCCGGCGAGAGCTGCAGCTTCAGCGGGCCCTGTCGCTCGCCGACCAGCTCGCCGGCGCCCAGGATGTGCCCCTCCATCGCCTCGAGGAGCTGCCGTCGGGTCGCTCCGGGGGCGAGCTCGAGCATGGCGTCCAGCGCGTAGACCTCGAAGTAGTACTTCTCGATCTCCTGCTTGGGGTTGGAGCCGCCGCCGGGAACGGAGGCGTGCCTGCTGATGAGTGGCGGTGGGCAGGGCCCAAGATATCCGACCACGCCGACGCTGTTCAGTCCCTGACGTGCGCCGTTCTCCAGCGTTTCGTCCTCCTTGATGCCCTCTTCGAGCCCGGTCGAGTCGGCCGGCAGGTTCCAGATCAGCCAGTGGACCCAAGACTCGTCCGAGGCCTGCGACTCGGTGCTGTGCACGATCACGGCGAAGCTCTGCGTCCCCTCAGGAACGTCCGCCCAGTCGAGCTGCGGCGACAGGTTCTGGGCGTCCGAGCCGGTCAGGTTGCCTCGGGCGAACATCTCACCCGCCTTGTCGGACTGGCCCGACCGGTCGACCTTGCCCCCGATACAGGTGGCCTTCTTGGGGATGCGCCTCTTCGCGTGGAAGACGGGGCTGGTGAAGGTGATGCTCAGCTCCACGTCCTGCTGGAACTGCTGTTGCAGCCCCATCGCGCCCACCGCCGGCTGGGCGGCTCCGCCTTCCGACTCCGAAGCGGCAGCGGAGGCAGACGCGGCGTCGCCGGCGGCGCCGCCAGCGTCCGAAGTGTCGGACTCTTTCTCGCCGGAACATGCGGCCAAGACCATCGCGCCGATCAGCAGCACGGCCGGTACGGTCAAGAGCGTTCGAAGGCGGTACATCGCAATACCTCCAACCGGATCGCTTCGTTGTCGGTGCCTGGCACCGGATTATATCGCCATTGCGCCGGAAGCGCGAGACGGCATCGTCCTTCTGGTAGAATCGCGGGCACGCGGACGCGGCGCTCCGGTGAAGGCAAGCGCGGGAGGGTCTCATGCTCGACTTCGGCATTGTCGACACTCACGTCCACCTATGGGACGTCGGCAGGCTCAGATATCCCTGGCTGGACGACATACCCCTGCTGAACCGCCCGTACCTGCCCGCGGACTTTCGCGCCGCGCACGGCTCGATACAGGTGGACAAGATCGTCTTCCTGCAGGCCGAGGTCGAGCCGTCGCAGTTCCTCGACGAGGCGAAGTGGGTGGCGTCGCTGGCAGAAGAGGAGCCTCGGCTGGTCGGCATGGTGCCCTGGGCGCCCCTGGAAGACGGCGACAGGGCGGCCGAAGCTCTCGACCGGCTGGCGGAGATTCCGCAGGTCAAGGGAGTCCGGCGCATCATCCAGTTCGAGCCCGACCTCGAGTTCTGCCTGCAGCCGGACTTCGTTCGCGGCGTGCGGCTGCTGGAGCGGTACGGCTTCAGCTTCGACATCTGCATCTCCCACGTGCAGTTGGCCAACACGATCGAGCTGGTGCGCCAGTGTCCGAATATCACGTTCGTGTTGGACCACATCGGCAAGCCGGACATCGCCGCGGGCCTGATGGAGCCCTGGAAGCGTGAGCTTTCCGAGCTGGCCCGGATTCCGAACGTACACTGCAAGTTGTCGGGCACGGTCACCGAGGCCGACCACCAGACGTGGACTCGCGACGACCTGATGCCCTACGTCGACCACGTGGTCGAGAGCTTCGGCTTCGACCGCGTGATGTTCGGCGGCGACTGGCCCGTCGTGCTGAACGCGTCGCCGTATGCCCGCTGGGTCGAGACGCTGGAGCAGGCGCTTGCGGGATCGTCGGACAGCGAGCTGCGCAGGGCGTTCCGCGACAACGCCATCGACTTCTATCGCCTGGACTGAGGACTCGCCCATGGCGCGCATGACCGGCAACAGGTTCATCGCGGAGACGCTGGCCGGCTACGGCGTCGACCACGTGTTCTTCGTGCCCGCGGGAACGTACAAGATGTTGGCCGCGATGGAGGGCCTCGGCATTCGCCGGATACTCGCTCACGCGGAGAAGGCGGCAGCGTACATGGCCGACGGCTACGCGAGGGCCAGCGGCCGCCCGGGTGTCGTGATGGCGCAGGCCAGCCCCGGCGCGAACAACCTGGCCGCCGGGCTGGGAGACCCGTACGTCGGCGTCAGCCCGGTCATCGCCCTCACGACGGCGCGAGCGCCCGAGGAGCGGTACCGCCACGCCTACCAGGAGCTCGACCAGATGCCCTTTTTCGGGCCGGTCACCAAGTTCAGCGCGTCGGTCGACCGGGTCGACCGGATACCCGACCTGCTGCGACAGGCCTTCCGGGAGGTCACGACCGGCACGCCGAGGCCGGCGCACCTGGACATCCTGACCGACGCCGCAGACGAGGAGGCCGACCTCGACGTTGTCGTGGAGGACGCCTTCAGGCGTCTGCCCGCGTTCCGCCCCGAGCCGGACGCCGCCAGCGTCGCGGCCGCTGCGACGGCCCTGGCCGCCGCGGAGCGTCCGGTGATCGTGGCGGGCGGCGGCGTGATCGCGTCGGAGGCGTGGGCCGAGCTGGTCGAGCTGGCGGAGAAGCGGTCGATACCGGTAGCGACGTCGCTCAACGGCAAGGGCGCGATCGCCGCGAGCCACCCGCTGTCGGTCGGCGTCTGCGGCCTGTACTCGCGGTCGAGCGCCAACCGCGTCGTGGGTTCGGCCGACCTGGTGCTGTTCGTCGGCAGCCAGACGGGAGGCCAGGTAACGAACAACTGGACCGTACCCCCGGTAGGGACACCGGTCGTACAGATCGACGTAGAGCCTAACGAGCTTGGGCGCAACTACCCCGACACGCTGGGTCTGCTGGGCGACGCCAAAGTCACGCTGCGGCGGCTGATCGACGCGCTCCGACCCGGCGCGCCGGCCGAGCAGTGGCTCTCGGAGACGCGCATGTCCGTGGAGGAGTACCGGGCCGCCGCGGCCGGGCACCGGGCGTCGGACGCGGTCCCGCTCCGGCCCGAGCGCGTCATTCATGAGATGGAGGCCGCGCTGCCGGACGACGCGCTGCTGGTGTCGGACACGGGTCACTCGGGCATCTGGACCGGCGCGGTGATGGACCTCGACAGGTCGGGGCGCACCTACGTCCGAGCGGCGGGCTCCCTGGGTTGGGGGCTGCCGGCGGCGATTGGCGCCAAGTGCGCCGTTCCCGACCGGCCCGTCGTGTGCTTCACGGGCGACGGCGGCTTCTGGTACCACTTCGGCGAGCTGGAGACGGCCGTGCGCTACGGGATCGACACGGTGACGGTGGTCAACAACAACAGCTCGATGAACCAGGAGACCAGGGGAATCGAGATGGCGTATGACGGCGACCCTCCCAGCTACGAGCTGATGACGTTCAACGACGTTGACTTCGCGCTGCTGGCGGAGGACCTCGGCTGCTTCGGCGTACGGGTGGAGGAGCCGGAGCAGATACGTCCGGCGCTGGAGGCGGCGTTGGCCTGCGGCAGGCCAGCCGTGGTCGACGTCGTCACCGACAGGACGGTGCTGCCACCGGCGCCGGTCGTCCCGTGACGGCCTGGAGGATGCCATGCCCGAGTTGACGCTGAAGCTGGCCTACGAGGACGAGTTCATCCCGGCCGTCTCTCCGCTGGGCGGCGCGCCAAATCGCTCGACGCCCACCACGCAGGTGCTTGTCACGGTCGAGGAGTGGCCCGGCAGCGTCTTTCGGCTGTGGGCTCCCGAGAACGTCGGGCTGTTGTGGCACAACTGGCGTAGTGGCGGGACGCGGCAGGACTTCTCGCGTGTCGACGACGTCCTTTCGTGGCGGCTCGAGGACGAAAGCGGGTGGACCGTGGAGACCAGTCTTCACCCGTGCGGCGCCGTGTTGGCGATCGAGACGCGGGTCGACAACGGATCGGACGCGGTGCTGCCGCACGTATCGTCGGCCAACTGCGTGCAGTTCAGGCGGGCGCCCGACTTCGCGTGCGACGATTTCTCACGCATATACATCGGCGTCGAAGGGGAGTGGTCGTCGTTGGCTTCGTTGCGGCCTGGCTCGGACTATCCGCACTACCTGCGTTCGGACATCGTCGGCCACGACGGCCGGGTTGGATGGGGCGGCAACCTCAGCCACCTGTTCGAGCCGGTGCGGTCCGACCATCCGCTGATGGTGTGCGTCTCGAAGGACGGCCGGCGCGCGGTGGCGACCGCGTCGAGCGACTACGAGCACCTGTTCCATAACCGCGCCAACCCGGAGCTGCTGTGCATTCACAGCTCCCAGCGGCCAGTCCCCGAGTTGGCGCCGGGCCGGACGGCCGCTCTCATCCAACACGTCTACTTCGTGGAGGGCGGGATCCAGGAATGCGTGGAGGCGTACGAAGCCGATCCGCCACCTGGACCATAGCCGATACCGGCCGCTGCACTTGACACGCGGCGTCGAAACACGATTGAATCGGTAGGGTAGAGTCCCGAGGTATCCGCGCTCTTTGGGAGGTGGACGGTGAAAAACAAGACAAACATTCTGCTTACAGGCCTCGCGCTGCTGATCGCTCTGGGCATCGCCTGCTCCAGCAGCGACGGCGGAGAGACCGACGGCGATGGGGGCGGAGCGGCGCCCGCGGCTGCCTCCTCCGGAGAGGAAGGGGCCGGCGACGCGCTGTCCGAGTACAAGCTGACCCAGGAGGTGGACTTCTCCGCCATCGAGGTTACGAGCGCCAGGATAACCCGTGTCAGGCGCATCGGGCTGGAGTACAGTTGCGCCACGGAGCGCAGCCCGACCGGGTTCGAGTTCGGCCAGAACCTGTCC
Organism: Dehalococcoidia bacterium; assembly: GCA_965220785.1. GTDB lineage: Bacteria > Chloroflexota > Dehalococcoidia > Lucifugimonadales > CAZENU01 > CAZENU01. The sequence goes on along the minus strand of CBDCQW010000003.1, from coordinate 2,714,294 downwards.
CCGCCGCTGGTCTGGACCGGCGTCCCCGCCGAGGCGAAGAGCCTCGTGCTCGTCGTGACCGGCACCGACAACCTCATTCCCGTGGCCGACGCGCAGGCCGGGTCCAAGGCGAACGAGTTCACGCCGCCGTACCCTGAGCCGCTGAGGGTCCACTGGGTCATGTGGAACATCCCGCCCACCGTGACGGAGCTCCCCGAGGCTATCGCCACGACGACAGAGGCGGTGTCGGTCGGCGCGACCGCGCGGCAGGGAATGAACTACGAGGGGTTCGCCGGCTGGTCAGGGCCATGCCCCTCGCCGATCGGGCTCGCCAGAGAGTACAAGTCCACGCAGGGCGGGTACAACTACACGTACGGCGCTCCGATGCGGGGCATAGACGACTTCTTCTTCCACATCTACGCGTTGGACACCGAGCTCGACCTCGGACCGGAGACCACGAAGGACGCTCTCCTGGAGGCGATAGACGGCCACATCATTGCGGCGGGCGAGCTGAACGGGAAGTACGCCCAGCGACGGAAGTTCTAGTAGAGCAGACAGGACCGGTCGGGCCGGAGCGCCGTCAGTAGACGCGCTCCATCCGCCCGAGCGGCACCTCGATCAGCGTCGGCGCGTCCGTGGCAAGCGCCTCGGTCAGCGCCGCCTCTAACTGCGCCGCGCCGTCCGCCCTGACTCCCCGCGCGCCGTAGCTTCGCGCCAGCGCGACGAAGTCCGGGTTCCGCAGTTTCGTCCCCAGCACGCGGCCGTCGAACTCCTCCATCTGCGCCCTGAGGACGTTGCCGTAGGCGTTGTCGTTGAACACGATGACGACTATGTTGATCCCGTACTGCACGGCGGTGGCGAGCTCCTGCGAGTTGTACAGGAAGCCGCCGTCGCCCGAGAGCACGACCACCGCTCTGTCCGGCCGGGCTATCTTGGCGCCGACTCCTACGGGAAAGGCGTGGCCGAGCGTCCCGTGGTGCGATGCCGTCAGGTACGTGCGGCTCTCGTACACCGGCAGGAAATTCCGGCTGTAGTAGCCCATCTGGTTCATGCCCTGGACGACGATCCCGTCGTCGGGGACGGCGCGGCGGACGGCGTCCATCATCGAGCGCTGTGGCTCGAGCTGGTTGTGCGCCGCGAACCGGACCGCCCGTAGGGCGGCCACGTCGGCGGCCGCCCCGCCGCGGGGGTCGTGCCGGCGCGGCGATTCGCGCAGCTCGCGGAGCAGCGCCTCCAGCGTCGCCATGGCGTCGCCTGTGATCCCGACGTCGCGGTCGTCGGTCGCCGTCCGGGCGGGGTCCAGGTTGATGCGGACGACTCTCTGTCCGGGCGGCCGGTCGTCGAACCCGGTCCTCGTACCGACTGCGAGTACCACGTCCCGCTGTGCTATCCATTCGCGCAGCGGCGCGTAACGGAGCTCGGCCAGCCCCAGCGACAGGGGATGGCGGTCGGAGATGGCGCCCTTGCCGTTGGCCGACGTCGCCACGGGCGCCTGGAGGTGCTCCGCCAGGGCGAGCAGGGCATCGGAGGCGCCGGAGACGTGCACGCCGCCGCCGGCCCATATCATCGGGGACTTTGAGTCCCACAGCAGCCGCGCGGCCTGCCGTACAAGGTCCGGGTCGGCCGGCGCGGGCTCGTAGACTTCCGGCTCCCGCAGCTCGACGTCCTCCTCGGCGGCCAGGGTCTCCCACGGCGCCTGGAGCAGCACGGGGCCGGGGCGACCGTTCTTCATCCGTCTCATCGCCTCCTGCACGGCGTCGGGGACGTCGGCGGGCCGCTCGATCCGGGCCGTCGACCGGGCCAACGGCTCGAACCACCCGGCCTCGTCCGGCCACTCGTCGCGGAAGTTGCCGTCGCCGGTGATGACGATCATGGGAGAGGAGAGGTCGTCGGCGGTGGCCATGCCGGCCAGGGCGTTGAAGACGCCGGGTCCGGGAACGACGATGGCCGCGGCGATGCCCCCTCCGGCCCGCGCGTAGCCGTCCGCCATGTATGTGGCGGCCTGCTCGTGGCGCACCGAGACGTAGCGGACCTCGGGAGTCTCCCAGAGGGCGTCGACGGCCTCGTACTGGCCCGCTCCGGGAATGCCGAACACGGTGCGTACGCCCTCGCGCAGCAGCGATCGCGCCAGCGCCTGGCCGCCGGTCATTCGCGTCATGCGAGCCTGGCTCGCCGCCGAACGTGCGACATCGGGGCCGCGGCCCGGTCGGTCTGTACGGAGCGGCGCCTCATTTCAGTGGGAGATGGACCGCCTCGCCGGTCTCCCCGGAGCGGATGATTGCCAGGGAAGCCTCCAGCGACGCCCTGCCGTCGTGCCCGTCGCACGATGGCGGACGCCCCTCGACGATGCTGGCGACGAACTCGTCCTGGTGATCGCCCACTGGAGGGCAGTCGACGTCCGTCCAGGCGTCCTTGCCGAGCCGGACGCCGTCCACGATCTCGATCATTCCCTTCGTGCCGACGATCCGCCAGTCGCGGTCGGGGCCTCCCGGGTCCGAGGTGCCCTCGTTTATCGTGCCGAAGGCGCCTGACTCGAACCTGAGAGCGCCGATGGCGTTGTCCTCGCCGTCGCCTATGGACGCGTAGACGCCCATGCCGACGCTGAAGACGGTGGCCACGTCGCTTCCGGTGAACCACCTGAACATGTCGGTGAGGTGGGTGCCCTCGTATACGAAGAAGCCGCCGCCGGACTTGCGCCACCGGCTCCAGCGGTCGGGGGGGCCCGTGGGGTCGGACAAACGCCACCTGGGGCTCACGCTCCGCATCCTCGTCCAGGTCGCCCAGATTATGTCGCCTATCTCGCCGTCGTCGATCAGCTCCTTGGCCCTGTGCTCCTTGGCGTTGTAGCGGTGCGTCTGGGCGAACATCAGGTTGACGCCCGACCCCTCGGCGGCGGCGATCATCCTGTCGCACTCGTCCAGCGTGATCGCGAACGGCGTCGCGACGGCGACGTGTTTGCCGGCTTTCGCCGCGACGATGGCCGGATGAGAGTGGTGCGCCGAGGGCGTGACGACCTCCACCGCGTCGAGGCCCGGCGCCTCGACCATCTCCTCTACGGTGGCGAACGCCGTGGCGCCGTACTCCGCGGCCACGGCCTCGGCCAGAGCCGGCACGACGTCACAGACGGCGATCAGCTCGGCGTCCTCCATCTCGGCCACTCTGGCCGCGAGCTGGGGGCCGCGGTGTCCAGTGCCCACGATGCCGATACCGACTTTGTTCATGTCGAGTCCTCCTCCGGGGCGTCGAGCGAGCCGGGCTCCTATCGAAGCCAGGGACGGTACACCTTGCCGTCCTTGACCGTCATGACGTGAGCCAGGCGCTCGCGGCCCTGAACCGAGATGCCGAGGGCGTCCGTGAAGGTGAAGTCGCCCTCTTCCAGGCGCATCAGGATGACGTCTCCCGCGGCGCCCGGACGCAGCGTTCCCAGTGTCCCGGTCGAGCCCAGGACCTTCGCGGCCGACTGCGTGCTGAGCCCGATCACGTCGTCGAGGGAAAGCCCCAGGTGCATGAACTTGGACAGCACCGATACCTGGTCGTGCACCGGGCCCTCGACGTTGTAGACGTGGAGGTCGCTGCTGATGTTGTCGGGCCGGAAGCCGTCCGCGAGCGCCTTCTCGGCCGTGTCGAAGGCGAAGCTGCCGGCGCCGTGTCCCACGTCGAAGACTATGCCGCGCATCTGGGCCTCGGTGATTCCCGGCTTGACCCTGCCCGCGTCGTCTATCAGGCCCTCGGCCCGGCCGTGGAAGGCGTGCGTGACGACGTCGCCGGGCCGGAGCATGGCGGTCAGCTCCTCGAGTGGCGTCTTTGTGTTGCCGACGTGGATCATGACGAAGCCGTCCAGCGCCTCGGCGGCCTCGATGGCCCGCGTCAGCGCCTCCACGTCCTGCTCTCCGGCCGTCTCCCGCGACAGCCGCGCCTTTATCCCCACGACGTATTCCGGGTTCGCGAGGCCCGTCTCGACGGCGCGGTCGACCATCGCCCAGCGGAGGTCCTCCAGCTCGCCCACGGCCATGTCGATCATCCCCATGGCGGATATGTTCAGGAGCGAGTAGATGCGGGTGTCGGACGGCCCCAGGACGTACTTGCGGAAGGCGGGGAAGGTGGCCGCCCCGGCTGAGCCGGCGTCGACGATGGTCGTTGCGCCCTTGGCGAGGCTCGTCATGTCCGGGTCGACCCCGAAGTGCGAGACTCCCCAGAAGACGTGGACGTGCAGATCGAGCAGGCCCGGGGCGACGATGAGGCCGGACGCGTCGACCGCCTCGCGCGCCTCGTGGTCGGCTATCGACGCCTCTACCGACGCGACCTTGCCGTTTTGCAGGGCCACGTCCCGGACGGCGTGCAGTGCCTGCGACGGGTCGACTACGGTACCGCCTTTGATCAGTAGGTCGTACATAGGCTGTCTGGCCCCGCTGTGTGTAGTGCCTGGGACCGGGAGGAGCGGGAGTCGCGCAGCCCCGGCCGGTGAGAGTAGAGGCGATACTATCATCTCTCCCTGGCGCTGGCGACTCAGGCGAGAGCGCCGTCCCATCATGGGACGGCGCTCAAGGAGCCTCGGGGCTGGGGGAGCGTAGCTACTGTGCCGTAAAGGTCTTCCTGACGCCGTTGAGGACGACGGTGTACTCCTGACCGGGAGTGAAGTCCGCCCCCAACGGTATCCGGGTGTCCACGGCGGGCAGGTCGCGCGTGCAGGGCAGGTTCTTCTGCAAGACCTCGAGGTGCGTGACGGTCACGCGTATCTCGCCGCCGCCACGCCGCTCAATATCGTAGCCGTTGAACCTTGAGCAACTGCTCCCCAACGGCAGCGTCGACACGACCGAGACTTGGTACTGCGGCGGGGACGACTCCAGCACGTCGATCTCGAACATACGAATCGGCGACTCGGCCACGGGCGCGAGGAACCACGCCGGGTCGCGGACGACGAACGCGTTCGTTACCCGGCCGTTCACGACGACGGTGTACGAGACTCCTACTTTCAGGTCGTCGCCCAGGTCCACCTGGTCACCGTGAATGCTGTAGACCGCCGTGCAGGCGACCGGACCTGTGGGAACAAGGTTGGTGACCGCCACTTCGATGACCTTGCCGCGGAGCTCCACGTCGTAGCCGCCGAACTTCGCGCACCCCGAGGTCAGCCCGGAAACGATCGCGAGCCCGTAGCCGGCCGAGCCTACGTAGGTGACCTCGACCGTCTCGATCGGCGCCGGCACACTGGACACTTCGAGCTCCGCCGACAGCCCTCTGGCAGAGTAGTCCGAGGCGGTGAAACGGTACTCCTCGTCGGCCATCCTGGTGTCGTAGTCCAGCCTGGCCTCCGTCGGGTAGCCGGTGCTGGGGTCGTAGGTGACGGCAACCTCCGCGGCCTTGCGGTCTATCGCCTTCTGGATCGTGTCGAACAGGTCGTCGATGGACACGTAGCGGCCGTACCCGTCGTGCTCGGGCGCTTTGCCCGACTCTGAGTAGGCCACGGCCGCGACGAATCCGCCCAGGACGCTGATCCTGACCGGGTCCAGCAGGTCTTGCGGGCAGAAGCAGATCGGCGCCAGCACATACGAGTAGTCGTCAGCGCCGCTCGCCTCCCACAGCGCCCGGTGCCGGTCGAGCTCGGCCTGAGCTTCCCTGAGCATCTCTGGGTCACCTGGGACAGCCGTTGGCACTTCAGGAACGATCGCCGTCGGGTCGGCCGGAGGCGGAGCAGCAACAGTCGCCGTCGGGTCGGCTGGAGCCGAGGCAGTCACAGCCGCCGTCGGATCGGTCGGGGTCGGGGCGGTGCTGGCCGGGGCGCTGTAGCACGCGATCGCGAGGGCCATCAGCGTCCCGGCGAGCAGAGCTGTCGCGGCGTTCAGTCTGGCGCTCATCTTGTGTGTCCTCCGGTTGGGTTGGTTTTCCGAGTTCTTATCTTCATGACGGCGTCGGGCCGCGATTTGTTCCCTCCTCACACCAGTGTAGCGCGTGCGCACTGTCTATGACTGCCGTGATAGACTCCGAGCGCGGCCTCGTCGCCCGCCGCGCCAATCCCGCACGAGTCGGAGGGACCCCGTGGACGCTGAAATCACCCGGTACGAGGTACCGGTCTCGATGGAGATGATCGAGGAGATCTGGGCGATGTGGGAGACGGTGCCCGAGGAGGTGGGAGTCGGCGAGGACATCTCGTGGGTGCGCGACGAGCTCTCCAACGCGGTCAGGGCTGAGGACCGCAAGCTGCTGTACGTGGCCAAGGTCGACGGGAAGATGGCCGGCACCTCGGTGATCTGGGTGTCCCGGAGGGACCCGAAGCTGGCCGAGTTCGCGCTGCCGGGCACCGCGCCGGAGTTCCGCCGGCGGGGCATCGGACAGGCGCTCTTCGACGCCCCGGTCGCCGATTTCCGCGCGATGGGCGGCGAGTCGATCTTCCTCGGGGCGAGCAGCTACGCCTTCCGGACGTACATGCGGGCCGGCTATCACAAGCTGGTCGGCACGAGCGCCCTCGCCTACGTAGCCGGCGGCGAGTCGCCGGAAGCTTACCTCGTCGACTTCTTCCGAGGGCTCGGACCGGCCGTCGTCGGCCCCGGGGAGGGCGCCGACCGGACTTCCGCCGTGCCTCTCGTGCACACGCCCCACGACTGGCAGGTGATGGACGCCAACGTCGGTCTTCTCTCGCTCCGGTACAACCAGCCCAGTGGATTCTCGGGCCAGGCGGGGGGGTTCGTCGACCTGCTCGACAAGGCCGACTCGACCTTCTTCGCCGCACGCGCCGGGGACCGCGGCAAGGTCGTGGGGCTATCCACGGCCAAGCTCGCGGAGGGCGTGTGCTCGGTTGACGGCTTCACGCATCCCTACTACGAGGACAGCTGGAACGAGCTGATCGAGTCGGCCGCCGCCTGGGGCTCCGAGCGCGGCGCGGTGCGGTCCGCGGCCGTCGTCTCGGAGGAGGACTGGCGGAAGCGGGAGATGTTCGAGGCACTCGGGTACGAGACATCCGGCAGGGGAGACGACTTCCTGCTGGATGGCATGCAGATGCGCGTCTACGCGAACGGCAAGAAGGTGCGCTCGGTCCGGCTGGAAAGGCCCGAGGCAGGCCAGGGTTCTCCGAGATGAACGACCACGTGAGGACCCGCCCTGAGATTTGGCGGGCCGGCCGATGGTAGACTTGAGCGCGCATCTTGGGACCGGCTGACGCTGGAGCACTCCAGGCACATGGGAGAAGATAGACGATGAAATCGTTGGACAGGGTTACCGTCGATCCCGACGTCATGGGCGGCAAGGCGTGCGTCCGGGGTATGCGCGTAACGGTCGGGACGGTGGTGGGCCTGTTGGCGGCCGGTCGCTCACACGCCGAGATACTTCGAGCCTATCCGTATCTCGAACGGGAGGACATCGACCAGTCCCTGGCCTACGCCGCCTGGAGGCTGGAGGAGCGCGAAGTCCCTCTCTCTACGCCTTGAGACCGAAGCTCCTCATTGACATGAACCTGTCACCCGAATGGGCGCCAGTGCTGCGGAACCACGGATGGCAGGCGGTGCACTGGTCCACCGTCGGCGACCCAAGGGCCAGCGACAAAGACATCATGACATGGGCGGCCGCTCACCGGTAGGTCGTGTTCACCCACGATCTGGACTTCGGGACCATGCTGGCGCTTTCGCATGAAGCGGGGCCGAGTGTGCTTCAGATCCGCACGGAAGACACTCTGCCGGATTATTTGGAAGGGTCGGTCTTAGCCGCTCTCAATCAGCATGAGGCCGACTTGTCCTCCGGAGCCTTGGTCGTGGTCGACGAGAGCCGAAGCCGGGTTAGAGTGCTGCCTATATGAGGCCTTCTTCTGCGCGTTGCCGTCACGTCGACGTCGATTGCGGCTTACGTCGCGTTTCCCTCAATTAGAGTAGCTGCTTTTTGCCGGTCTCGGACGCGCGCTCGATCGCGTCCATGAGCCGGTGCCTCGTCAGCCCGGTCTCGAAGTCTGGCGCCTCGGCCGCTTCGCCCCGGATGACCTGGCCGAACCTGCGCCACATCTGGGCCACGGGGAACGCCGCGTCGAGGTCGGCGGCCTCCGGCGCCCAGGTCAGCCTGTCGGGCACGTCGATCTCCGCCAGTGCGCCGTCGCCGCGCCTGCCTCCGCGCAGCGTCAGCGTGCCGAGCGAGCTCGTCTCGGAGGCGTCGAGCCGCAGCGTGCCGTCGCGTCCGTAGATCTCGGCCCGGTACCCGCTGCCGTGGGCCGGTACGCTCGCCACGTGCGCCGACATCACGGCGCCGCTCTCCAGCCGCCCGGATACGAGCACGTTGTCGGCGGCCGTGACATCGATCGAGCGTCCCGACTCCGGGTCCTCCCAGCGGTCTACGGTGGTCGCGACGACCGTGGATACCTCCGCGAACTCCCCCATGACCATGCAGAGGGCGTCCATCAGGTGGCCGAAGCCCACGGTGAAGACGTTCGCCCCCGCCGCCCTGTCCGCCCGCCACCACGACGAGGGCGCCGAGTCCAGCACGCCGGACTGGTACCAGCTCATGCTGCACGACAGCACGTCGCCGGCGTACCCGTCGTCGACAAGCTCCTTCAGCCGCAGGTAGATCGGCGTCAGCCGCTCCTGGAGGCCGACCATCGTCCGCACGCCTTTGGCGCGGGCCAGGTCGGTCATCTCTTGCGCCTCCCGGAGATTCGCCCCCAGGGGCCACTCGGTGTATACGTGCTTTCCCGCCTCCAGCGCGTCCATGGTGAGTCGGTAGTGGTCGGGCACCTTGACCGAGACCGCGACGGCGTCGACGTCGGCCTGCTCCAGCATCTTCCGATGGTCGTCGTACGCCTCGGCGGCGCCGAACGTCTCCGCCGACTGGCGGGCCGACTCCGCCCGTGTCGTGCACACGGCGGCCAGATCGAACTCCGGCAGCGCCCGAAGCGCGGGCAGGTGGGACTTTGCCGCCCAGCTTCGGTCGGCGTTCGCGCCTATGACCCCTACGCGGATTCTTTGTGATGTCATGTCTGCTCCAGTTGTCGTGCTCGTCGGCTTCGAGGCTGGGTCGATGGTATGAACGCCGGGTCAGGCCGTCAAGTCCCGGTGCGGCCGCGGGCCGATTTCGTGAAATGTGTCCCATTCCGTTCCATTCTGTCTCATTCCTATCTGAGAGATGGGACACCTGGCCGGAAAATGGGACACCGGGTGTCTCACTGACCCTATCTGAGGCGGGACACCGGGTGACACGATGAGACACCGATGTCTGACGGCATCGGTCGTATGCGCGCCGTGAGGGAGCCAGAGCGATCTGGTGGCGAGTGGTTGTCACGAGCACAGAGTAGCACGGATGTGCTTCCAGGCGCAAGAGGGACTGTCGAGGGCCAAGGCGCCCAACAGGGCCTTTTCGAAGTCGACTCGGGCGGAAACTGTCTGAACCAGGATTACCAGGATTAGAGGATGCTCAGGATTGGGACTATCCCGAAAATCTGGAAAATCCGGTACATCCTGATTCAGACGATTACTTTGAAAAGGCCCTGGTCGAGGGCCGGTCCGGAGTCTATGAGCGGCCGCGGCGCAGCGCTCGGCCGGGCAGGGCGCCAGTGTGTCTTCCCGACTCGATGACGTGCTCGCCGTTGACTATCACGTGCTCGACTCCCTCGGACGTCTGCCGGGGCCGCTGGCGCGTCGCGTTGGCCCTTATCGTCTCCGGGTCGAACACGACAATGTCCGCCTTCATTCCGTCGCGGATCAGACCCCGGTCAGAGATGCCCAGCCGCTGCGCCGGGTACCAGGTCATCTTGCGGATGGCGTCCGGCAGCGGCAACCTGCGCTCCTCACGCACGATCTCGGAGAGGATGAGCGGGTAGGTCCCATAGGCCATCGGCACCGGGTAGTCTCCGATGAGCAGGGCGTCGCTGCCGACCATCTGCAGCGGGTGGGCCACGAAGTCGGAGATGGTGGCCGCGTCGACGTTGGCGGTGAAGTAGGAGACCTGGAGGTCCTCGTCGAGCAGCAGGTCGCACAGCGCGTCTACCGGATGCCTGCCCATGTCGTCGGCGACGGCGGCCAGCGACCAGCCCTCGTATCTTCGGTTGTGGGGCTGGGAGAAGTAGGTCAGCCACATCTCGTCCCAGCCGCGGCCTCGCGGGACAGTCTCCGTTCTCAGCCTGTCGCGGGCCTCGGGCGACCGCAACGTCCTTCGGAGCCCGTCGGGCCCGCCGTCCTGAGTCCACTGCGGCAGGACGATCGTCGCTCGGGTCCCGCCGTAGGGGTAAGGGAAGCAGTCGAAGGTGACGTCGAGGCCCTCGTTTCGCGCGTCTTCGACGAGGCCGATTATCGGGCCGCTGCCGCCGGGGTTGGTCGGTCGACGGAACATGTGGGTCACGTGCACCGGGACTCCGCTGCGGCGTCCGATCTCGATGGCCTCCTCGAAGGGGTCGATGTAGCGGTCCCCCAGCGAGTAGCGCACGTGCGTGTGGTATATGCCCCCCAGCCTGGCCGCCTCGGCGGACAGCTCGACGAGCTCGTCGGTGTCGGCGAAGCTGCCGGGTGGATAGTCGAGGCCGGTGGACATGCCGACCGCTCCCTCCTCCATGCTCTCCCGTAGCACGGCCTTCATGTTCTCGATCTCGCCGCGGCTGGCCCGGCGGTCGGTCCAGCCGGAGGCCGCGATCCGGAGGGGGGAGTTGCCGACGATGTAGACGACGTTCACGGCAACCCTGCGGTCGAATAGCGCGAGGTACTCGGACACCGACGACCAGCGGTCCTGGAGCTCCGGCCTGCCGTCGAGTCCGGAGTTGAGGTCGATGAACCGCTCGAGGTCGTCCGGCGACCGGAAGGGGGCGTAGGAGTTGCCGTCGATGCCGACGAGCTCGGTCGTGACGCCCTGGTGCACCTTGGGCATGTGTTCCGGGTCGGCCAGCAGCATCAGCCCCGAGTGCGAGTGGACGTCTATGAACCCCGGGCAGACGACCTTCCCGGGGGCGTCTATCGTCCGCGCGGCGGGAATCTCGGAGACATCGCCTCGTATGACCGCCAGGCTGTCGCCCTGGACGCCGACGGCGGCGTGGAAGCCGGCGTTGCCCGTGCCGTCTACAACGAGGCCGTCGGTTATGAGCAGATCGAGCATTGCTTGCGTGTCCGGCTGAAGTTTGTCGTGGCGTAGCGTAGCATCCCGCGCAGGCGGGAGCCATATGATGGCGCCGCCCGCAACTGTTCAGAGTTGAGGCGGCGGGCTCGTGTCAGGTTGGTGGCCCGCGTCGATTGAAGCCGCTGTCTTGGGGTGGGGCCGCGACCACACAACCCGTTCGCCCTGAGTGCCCCGACGCTTCGTCGGGGTGTATCGAAGGGGCCGCATAGCTCAGTCGTTGGGGTGGGTCCGAAACCAGCATTGGCGGCAACGCTGTGTGCGCCCCTCGATACGCTTCGCTACTCGGGGTGAACGGATTGTGTGGGCGGCGCTACTCGGGGTGAACGGGTTGTGTGGACATCTCGAGTCCGAACAGGTACCCGGCGATCCCCCGTATGGCTGAGGATTGCGGCCGGGTGTTACACTGTCGTTTGTCTTCCCGCCGGCGGAGGCCGGCATCAGGAGTTTGCAGCTTGCATCTCGTCGTCGACGGCTACGGGGCCGATCCCGACAGACTGACCGACGAGGATCTGCTCTTCAACTTCCTGGACGAGTACCCGGCCGTTATCGGCATGACGAAGATGATCACGCCCCAGGTGTACACCTACCGGGGCAAGACGCCTGAGGACTGGGGCCTGTCCGGGTTCGTCCTCATCGCGGAGAGCCACATCAGCGTGCACACCTTTCCGGACCGTGGCTACGTGAACATAGACGTGTTCTCCTGCAAGGAGTTCGATGCCGACGCCTCGCTCGAAGACGTGAAAAAGACCTTCGGTCTGACCAACGTCCGCGTGTGGACGATGGACCGGGGCGTCGAGTTCAGCAGCCCCCGCGCCGCGTTCGGCGGGATGGTGCGCGAGCGGGTAGGGCTGATCGCCTCTGGCGGCCCGTCGGATGGCTGACGTCCGCCCCGATCCGCTCGAGGGCGTGGCGCGGCACTGGGACACCTTCCTCGACACGCACCCGGACGAGGTCAGCCTGGAGGAGGCGCGCGTCGTCCTCGTCCCGGTACCCTACGACAGCACGACCTCCTACCGCGGCGGCGCCAGGGACGGCCCCGCCGCGATAGTCACGGCGTCGAGGCAGCTAGAGGACTACGACGTAGAGCTCGACCGGGACATCTCGGAGGTCGGGATATACACCGTGCCCGAGATCGTTCCCGACGTCAGCGGGCCGAAGGCGATGATCGACGTCGTCGAAGACGTGGTGACGCGCCTGGCCGCTCCCGACAGGCTGGTGGGGCTGCTGGGCGGCGAGCACTCGATAACGGTCGGCGCGGTCACCGCGCTGGCAGACTCGTATCCCGACATCAGCGTGCTCTACCTCGACGCTCACGCCGACATGCGCGACGAGTACATGGGCTCCCGGTGGGGCCACGCGTGCGTCGCGCGGCGCCTGCGCGAAGTGTGCCCGCTGGTCGAGGTGGGCGTTCGCAGCCTCAGTCTCGAAGAGCGGCGCTTCATCCGCGATAACGAGATTCCGGTCGTCTTCTGGCCGCCGGAAAACGGGGATGCGCAGCGTCTCGCAGAGACTGTCATAGACTCGCTGACGCCGTCCGTCTACGTGAGCATCGACCTGGACGTGCTGGACCCCGCCGCGATGCCGGCCGTGGGAACGCCGGAGCCGGGAGGGATGGGCTGGCACGACCTGATCGGCCTCGTCAGGGCGGTGGCGCGCGAGCGGAAGATCGTTGGCTTCGACGTTGTGGAGCTGAGTCCCGGGGAGGGCCCGGAGGCCGGCGCGTTCACCGCCGCCAAGCTGGTGCAGAAGGTCATCGGTTACGCCGTGCCCGCCGCATAGCGGTTCTGGCGCGCGGGCTGGCCCGGACCGCGAAACGCGACGGTCGCCGTCGACTCAGTCGAGTATCTGGGACAGGAAGAGCTTGGCCCGCTCGTTCTGGGGGTTGTTGAAGAAGTCGTTGGGCGGGGCCTCTTCGACTATCTGTCCCTCGTCGAACATGATCACCCTGTCGGCTACTTCCCTGGCGAAGCCGACTTCGTGGGTGACGATGATCATGGTCATGCCTGAGGTGGCCAGCTCGCGCATGACGTCCAGGACCTCCTTGATCATCTCTGGGTCGAGGGCCGACGTCGGCTCGTCGAAGAGCATGATCTTGGGCTGCATGGCCAGGGCGCGCGCGATCGCCACCCTCTGCTGCTGACCGCCCGAAAGCTCGGCGGGGTACTTGTCCGCTTGCTCGGGAATCCCGACCCTCTCGAGGAACGCGTGGGCCGCCTCCTCCGCCTGCGCGCGGGGCCATTTCCTGACCTTCATCGGCGCCAGCGTGATGTTGCTCATCACCGTCAGGTGCGGGAACAGGTTGAACGACTGGAACACCATGCCGACCTCTCTTCGGATGGCGTCGATGTTCCTGACGTCGTTGGTCAACTCTATGTCGTCGACTATGATGTCGCCCTGCTGGTGCTCCTCGAGCCGGTTTATCGTGCGGATGAACGTCGACTTCCCAGAGCCGGACGGCCCCAGGATCACGACCTTCTCGCTCCGGCGCACGGATGTCGTGACGCCCTTGAGCGCGTGAAAGTCGCCGAACCACTTGTGGACGTCTCGGCAGACGATGATCGGCTCCGTCGTGCCCTCTTTGCCGTTAGTCACGGGGGACCTCCCACGGTTGCGTCGGCTAGCGCTGGCCGACGCCCAGGTGATGCTCTACGCGTTTGCTGACGTACGACATGCTGTAGGTGAACATCCAGAAGACGATCGCCAGGAAGACGAACAGCTCACGCGGGTTGTCCTGGAACTCCAGGTTGCTGCTGACGAACGCACGGCCTATCTCGACGATGTCGAGCATGCTGATGATGTACACCAGGGTGGTGTCCTTGAATAGCGAGATGAACTGGCCGACGATCGCCGGGATGACGTTGCGAATGGCCTGTGGCAGCGATATGAGGAGCGTCGTCTGCCAGCCGGGCAGCCCCAGCGCCCGGGCGGCTTCGGCCTGGCCGGGGTGCAGCGCCTGCAGTCCTCCGCGGATGTTCTCCGCCATGTACGCCGAGCTGAACAGGGTGATGATAATGGCTGCGCGGCTCAGCGAGTTGAGCGGGAAGTTTTCGGGGAAGGCCAGCGGCACGAGCGTCTGGGACATGAACAGCAGCGTGATCAGCGGCACGCCCCTGAACACCTCGATAAAGACTATGCATATCACCCTTACGACCGGCAGGCCGCTGCGGCGGCCCAGGGCGAGGGCGATGCCGATGGGAAGGCTGAGCGTGATGCCTATGGTCGCCAGCAGCAGATTCAGCATCAGGCCGCCCCAGTCGGTGACCGATACGGGCTGCAGCCCCGGCACTCCGGACAGCCCGCGGAGCAGCACAAGGGCCAGTACGAACGCGGCGACGCTCAGAATGGCGAGCCTGAGCGGGGTCATGAGCGGCGTGTAGGTCGCCACCGCCCAGCCGAGGGCGGTGGCGGGCGCGCAGGCCAGGAGCAGAAGGCGCACGTCCATACCCATCTCGTCCAGGCCGTACGGCAGGAAGGCGAATGCCGCCGCCACCACGGCAACGACTATGGCGGCGAGCCGTGCTGTGCCGCCTCCGGCGATTCCCCACGCCATTCCCAGGAGCGCCGCTACCATGATCAGGCCGGCCTGGGGCCGCCAGAAGCAGTTCTGTCCCGCGCAGGCGGCTACGGTGTTGTACGGACCGATGACGAACCGGCCACCCAGGGCCGAGATGACGGACCAGTCGGCGTCTCGGAGAATCCAATCCAGGGCGAACCACAGCCCAAAGGCCAGTGCGGCGCCGCATATGACGGTGAGCAGCGCGTCGTACCATGTGCCGAACAGGTTTTCGCGGGCCCAGCCGGCGGCGCCAACGCTCATGCGCGGAGGCCTGGCCGGCGTATGGTCGTAGCTCGCGGCCATTCCGTCAGCCTCCGGTGAAGCCGATGCGGCGGTTGTACAGGTTGCCTATCAGCGACCACGTCAGGCTCATGGCCAGGTAGGCCGCCATGACCATGATGAAGATGGAGATCGCCGGCTCTCTCTGCGTCATCGTCTTGGCGACATTCATCAGGTCGGAGTATCCGATGGCGCCGGCGAGGCTGCTGTTCTTGGTCAGGTTCAGGTACTGGCTGATGAGCGGCGGGATGATGACGCGGAGGGCTTGTGGGAAGGTCACTTCCCGCAGGACGCGCAGAGGCGACAGGCCGAGGGCCGACGCGGCTTCGGTCTGGCCTCTGCCGACCGACGTTATCCCGGCGCGCACGATCTCCGCGATGAAGGAGGCGGTGTACGTCACCAATCCGACCAGCAGGGCCAGCAGCGCGGCCGGCGCGGTAAATCCGCCGACGATGTCATGGAATCGGCCTCCCGCCGTCGGCGTCGATATGACGAATGGAGATTCGCCGGTGACGGCGGTCACGACCAACCATGCCGCGGCGCCGATGACGACAGCGGCGACACATCCGGCCAACACAGGGTACGACGCCTTCCCGCTCTCGACCTCGCGCCGCGTCAGCAGCCGGTGAACGCCGATCGCGGAGATGACGGCAACAGCCGCCAGTGCAAGCCAGGCCAGCGCCGCGTACAGTCCATTCTCCGATATCCAGGGAATGGATATGCCCCTGTTGCTGATGTAGAGGAAACCCTCGATGGTGTAGCCCTCTCGCGCCTCCGGCAAAGCGAGCCAGGCGTAGAAGCAGAAGGCCAGGATGATCACCAAAGGCACGTTTCGGAAGAACTCGACGTATACAGCGGCCAGCTTCGCGACGAGCCAGTTGCTCGACAGCCGGGCAACGCCGATGACTACCCCCACCACCGTGGCGAAAATGACCCCGGCCACGGCGACGAAGACTGTGTTGACGGCCGCGACGAAGATTGAGTAGCCGTAGCTGTCCGATGCAACCCAGGGGAGGAAGGTGTGGCCTATGCCGGTCTGGTACGCGGTGGAGAGGAAGCCGAAGCCATAAGGGATCTCACGTTCCTGTATCGCGGTGCCGACGTTCACGAAGAACCAGACGACGAGCGCCACCACCACGAACCCGGACACGATCTGGGACATCCACTGCAGGACTTGGGCGTGACGCCAGAGCGGGATGCCCTGGTAGGTCAGATTTCGCGCTATTGACGACATGCGGCTTTCAGAAGCTCCCGACCGCGGCGCTGCGCGATTCCGCGGCATCGCCGGACGTTGCGCTCTTCCGAATCCGGTCCATTGGCTACGAGGAGTTGGCCAATAGCCGCTTTGCCCTGTGACAAAGCGCGCTACCGGCCAACTCCGGCGGGGTTCCTACCTTAGAGGCGCCGCGTATATCTGTCCGCCCTTGGGGCAGTCGCCACAGGGGGCGTCGGCCCACAGGGCGTTGCGGCCGTTCTCGCGCGGCAGGCCTATGCCGTCGGGCCCGAGGTGGCGCTCGTATATCTCGCCGTAGTTGCCCACGGAACGGATGATGTCTTGGGCAACCGTGTCCTTGAGGCCCAGGCTGTCCTGGCCGAACGAACCCTCCAGTCCGAAGAGGCGGTCGACCTTCGCGTCGCCCGTTGCGGCCGTCGGTACGTTCCCCGAGCCCACACCGTACGCCTCGGAGTAGATGAGGATGCTCATCACCGTCTTGACGATGTCGAACCACTGGTCGTCCCCGTGGGGCACAACCGGTCCGAGAGGCTCCTCGGAGATCGTCTCCGGCAGGATGACGTGATCGTCGCGGTTGTCGAAGGCGCTGCTGATTGCGGCGAGCTGCGAGCGGTCGTTGGTGAACGCGTCGCACTGCCCCGCCTGGTAGGCGGCTATCACGGCCGGCGTGCCCTCGAAGGTCAGCGGCTTGATGTTGAGGCCGTTCTGAGTGGAGAAGTCCTGCAGGTTCAGCTCCGTGGTCGTGCCGAGAGTCACGCAGACTGTGGCGTCCTTGAGCTCGAGGGCGCTGGAGACGCCAAGGCTCTTGTTGACCAGGAAGCCCTGCCCGTCGTAGAACATCGTCTGGGCGTAGTTGCCCCACTGCGCGTCGCGCGAGGTGGTCCAGGTGACCGTACGCACCAGCATGTCGACCTCGCCGGACTGTATCGTCGGCCCGCGCTCGGTGGCCGAGATCAGGCGGATCTCGAAGGCGTTCGCGTCCCCGAGGGTGGCCGCGGCCAGCGCGCGACAGAGGTCGATGTCGAAGCCCGTGTTGTTGCCGGCCGCGTCCACCGAGCCGTAGCCAGCCACGTCGTTGCGGCTGGCGCAAATGACCTTGCCCCGATCCTCAACCGCCTCGAGCCGACTCTCCCCGCCAGAGTCAGCACATGCGACCAGTGCCATCAGCGAAGTCGCGAGAGCCATGATCAAAAATACCAATCGAGTGCTCAATGGTCACCCTCCTATCCCACGTGTCCCAGTTGCCGACGAGCCGGACGTCTAAACCAGACGGTTCCTTCAGCGCGGCATTATATACCACATATATCACATACGCGCCCGCGTGTGAAGATGAGACGCGCGCAAATAGACGCGTGTGAAGGCCCGCGTGTACGCAATAGGACGCAATTCGTCCTGGCGACGTTCTCCGGCGCCTGCCCGAGCTTGCGGATTGGGGTCGGGGACTGGCCCGGCGTGGCCGGCCTGCGGACTGTATAATTTCGGCACGTTCTACACCCTGCGGGGTACTGGATGACCACAGCGGCAAACGGACCGGCTCGATCACCCAAGGAGGGCGCCGTCGTACGGCAGCTCGGAGACGGCCTGGTGCTGCGCCGCGGTCGAGTCGGGGACACCGAGGCGCTGGCCGACTTCACCGCGATGCACGTCGGACCCGAAGCGCCGGACGAGGGCATCCGGCACTGGACGCGCGACCTGATGAAGGGCGACCTGCCCGGGTTCGGCCCACAGGACTTCACAATAGTCGAGGACACCGGCACAGGCGCCATCGTAGCCACGCTGAACCTGATCTCGCAGACATGGTCCTACGAGGGCGTCGAGCTCCCGGTCGGCCGCATCGAGTTGGTGGGGACCGACCCGGACTACCGGCTGCGCGGCCTGATGCGCGCGCAGCTCGAGACCGTCCACGAGTGGAGCGCGGAGCGCGGCGAGCTGGTCCAGGGCATCACTGGCATACCGTGGTTCTACCGCCGGTTCGGCTACGAGATGACGATGGAGCATATGGGCGGGCGGCTGGTCGCGGTCGAGGACGTGCCCGGTCTAGAGCCGGGCGAAGTGGAGCCGTACACGCTTCGCAGCGCCACCGCTGGCGACGTGTCTTTCCTCACCGAGACCTATACGCGCTCGACCGAGCGGTTCGTCGTCTCCTGCGTCAGAGACGAGACGACGTGGAGGTACGAGCTGTTCGGGCGGGGCGAAGGCTCCATGTTCCGGTTCGACATACTGGTCATCGAGTCCGCGGATGGACGGTCGGCCGGGTATGTGCTGCTGATGCCGGGGCTGGACGACGGCGTGATCACGTCGATGGCGTACGAGGTCGCAGCCGGCTCTTCGTGGCTGTCGGTTACGCCCTCCGTTCTGCGTCAGATTCGTGAGATCGGCGGCGAACGGTCGGAGGGAGGGCATCTCGCCGCCATTCGGCTGGGATTCGGGTCCGAGCATCCTTCCTACGAAGTCGCCGGCGACGTGCTGTCGCGCTTCGAGCGGCCGTACGCGTGGTTCATCCGCGTGCCTGACGTGCCGGGTTTCGTCATGCGAGTGAGGACGGCTCTCGAGCGCCGCCTGGCGGACTCCTTCGCCGCGGGCCACACCTTCGAGCTTTGCCTCAGCTTCTTCGACGGCGGGCTGAGGCTGGCCTTCCGTGAGGGCAGGCTGACAGTCTCGGAGAGATGGCTGCCCGGGGCGCGAGACAACCGGCTCGCGCCCAAGGAGCGCGACGCGCTCTTCCCTGGCCTCACCTTCCATCAGCTACTGTTCGGCTTCCGCTCCGTCGAGGACCTGGAGTACGCGTTCCCGGACTGTATTGTCAGCTCCGATCGGTCCCGGTCTCTCCTGGACGTGCTGTTTCCCAAGCGTGCTTCACGCATATGGGGACTCGAGTGAGCGCGCCCGGCCGCGGGAGCGACGTTACCGACCTGGGCGGCAGCCTCGTCCTCAGGGGCGCGACGGTGGAGGACACGGAGCGAATCGCCGCGCTGATCGCGGACAGGGGCGGCGACATGGCCGATCCCCGTGGGCCCATCCTCACCTGGACGCGCGACCTCATGGCCGGCAACCTGCCGGGCTTCTCGCCCGGCGACTTCACCGTCGTCGAGGACACCGGCACCGGCCAGATCGTCTCGACGCTCAATCTGATCTCGCAGACGTGGTCGTACGAGGGAATCGAGTTCCCCGTCGGCCGCGTCGACGCCGTGGTCACCGACCGCGCCTATCGCAGACGAGGGCTGTCGCGGGCCCAGATGGAGCTTCTGCACCGGTGGAGCGCCGATCGGGGCGAGATGGTGCTCGGCATCACGGGCATACCCTGGTACTACCGGCAGTTCGGCTACGAGCTCGCGCTGGCCTGGCAGGGCGGGCGCAGGGCGTACGCCGGCAGTCCTCGGCTTCCCGACGGCCAGGCCGAGCGCTATCGCTTCCGGCCCGCGACCGAGGCAGACGCGCCCCTGTTGGCCGAGCTCTACGCCGAAGGAATGAGGCGGTACGCCGTATCGTGCGTGCGCGACGAGGAGATGTTCCGATACGACCTCGACGCGCCTGTGGACAAGGCGACCCACTGGAACGTCTCGCTGGTGATCGAGACGGCCAACGGCGACCCTGTTGGGATGCTCAGACACGGCCACAGGCTGCGGGACGGCGTGATGGCCGCCGGCGTCTACGAGCTGCGGCCGGGCACGCCGTGGCCGGAGGTCACGCCCAGCGTGGTCCGGCACCTGCGCGCGACCGGCGAGCGCTACGCCCGACGCGACGGCGTCGACTACTCGGGAGGGTTCGCGCTGTCGTTGGGCGTCGAGCACCCGGCGTATGTCGGCATGATGGAGTGGCTGCCCGTCATCGAGCCGTCGCGCGCCTGGTACGTCCGCGTGCCGGACGTGCCGGGCTTTGTCCGACACGTAGCGCCGGCGCTGGAGCGGCGGCTGTCCGATGCGTTCGGGGCGGCTTACACCGGCCGCCTCGTATTGGGTTTCGTCCACGGAGGCCTGGTCATGGAGATCGAGGGCGGGCGCATCACGTCGGTCGAACCCCGGACGCCCACACAGGACGACCTGTCGGCGACCGAGAGCGCCGTCGACGCGCTGTTTCCGGGGCTCGTCTTCCTGCAGCTGCTGTTCGGGTTCCGGTCGGTACGGGAAATCGAGTATGCTTACCCGGACTGCATCGTAACGTCCAACGAGGCTCGATCGCTTCTCGGCGCTGTCTTCCCGAAGCGGCCGTCGATGGTCTACGGGATACAGTAGGGCCGAGGGGAGCCGCTGTTAGGAGGTCAAGTTGCTCTGGCTGCTTGCCGGGTTAGGCGCCCTGGCGCTGCTGGCCGTCTTGATAGGCGGCATAGGCTCCGCTATGCCCAAGGCATACTCGGTGTCGCGCCGCGCCCAGTTCAACCGCTCCCGGTGGGACGTCTGGAGGACCATCACCGACTATCGGCAGCAGGTGACGTGGCGCGACGATGTGCGTCACGTAGAGCGCCTGTCGAACCGGGGTGGAATGGAGGTCTGGCGAGAGACCGGCCGCCGTCAGCCTCTCGTATTCGAGACAGTCGAGTCGGCGCCGCCTCGCCGCCTCGTCAGACGCATCGCCAACGAAGGCCTGGCCTTTGGCGGAAGCTGGGCGTTCGACGTCGAGGAGATCGGCGAGGTCACGGTCGTCACGGTCACCGAGGAAGGCGAGGTGTACAATCCCTTCCTGCGGTTCGTCTCAAGGGTGATCGTCGGGCAGGCCGCGGCCATAGACGGCTATCTGAGGGCTCTTGGCGAGAAGCTCGGCGCCGACGTATTCATCACCAAGGCCTGAAGCCACTCCGTCCGCGGCGAGACAGGCGGTACGGGCAACAACTTTGCGAAGGAGAGAGTCTTGACCAGAATAATGGTGATAGTTGGGCATCCACAGGACCCGTTCGAGCGGTCGGCCGGCACGGTCGCCAAGCACCTGGCGCGGGGCGACGAGGCGATGTTCCTCAGTCTGACGACCGGCGTCGTGACCCACGCCTTCAACGTCTTTCCGGCCACGGGCGAGGACAAGCTGAAGGACGTGGAGAAGGTGAAGGAGGACAAGCGCGAAGAGTTCGACCGGGCCGCCAGAGTCCTCGGGATCACGGAAGGGGAGGTGCTCGACTTCCCTGAGAGTCCCATGCTCGTTGGGATGGACGAGTACGTCGCGGTCGTCGACCGGATCCGCGACTTCCGTCCGGACGTCGTCCTCTGCCCGCACCCCGTCGAGGTTGGCCGCCAGGACCACATGGACGCCGGGCGGTTCGCCGTCGCGTGCGTAGACTACGTCCGGGCCGACGGCTTTCCGTCGTCGCTGGCGCCGATCACCGTGCCCCACGTCTTCATGTTCTACTACCCGGGCTTCAACGCGGACCAGCTCATGGGCACGGCCCGCCACCAGCCGGACGTGGTGGTCGACATCACGGACGTCATCGACAGGAAGAGGGCGGCGATGGCCGAGTTCGAAGGCACTCAGGCCAAGGCCGAGGAGGACTACGGAGCCAAGACGGACAGCCTGCTGGAGCACGTCGACGGCCACGCCGGGTACATGAACGGCATAGCTTACGCTGAGCAGTACACGCGGCTGAATCGGCCCGTACACCAGTACCTGCCGATCTGAGAGTGAGCCGGGGGTCCGACGCCGGTATGAGCGGTGTGTTCCTGACAGAGGACGAGCAGCTTCTGCGGTTGGCCGTGCGCGAGCTCGCCGACAAGGAGCTGGCGCCACGGGCCTCGCACTACGACCAGAACGAAGAGTTCCCACGGGACAATCTGCGCCGGATGGCCGAGATGGGGCTGTTCGGCCTCACGATCGACGAGGCGTACGGCGGCTCGGGCGGCACCGCGCGTCAGCTTGCGGTGGTGATCGAGGAGCTGGCCCGCGGCTGCGGCGCCACGAGCGTCATCTACATCGCCCACCTCGCGCTCTGCGCGCAGTACATAAACAGGTTCGGCAGCGAGAGCCAGAAACGCGAGCTTCTGCCGCCGCTGGTGGACCTGTCCGGCGTCGGGGCCTTTGCGCTCACCGAGCCTGGCGCAGGCAGCGACGCGGCGTCCATCCGGACGTCTCTGAGCATGGTCGACGGCCACTTCCTGCTGAACGGGTCGAAGCTGTTCACCACGAACGCGGTCGAGGCCGATACGTTCGTCGTACTTGCCACCCATGATCCTGGGCAGGGCACGAAGGGCATCGACGCCGTCGTAGTTGAGCGCGACACGCCGGGCTTCACGATAAACCCGCAGCACGGCAAGATGGGGATGCGCGGCTCTTCCACCGCGGAGCTCCTATTTGAGGGCTGCCGGATTCCAGAGGAGAACCGGCTCGGAGGCGAGGGCGTCGGCTGGGCCCAGACGATGGACGTGCTGAACGCGAGCCGCGTCGGCATCGCTGCCCAGTGCGTCGGGCTGGCGCAGGCCGCCTACGAGTCGGCGCTCCAGTACGCGGGCCAGAGGGAAGCCTTCGGCCGGCAGCTCAGCGGCTTCCAGTCCGTCCAGTGGACGCTCGCCGACATGGCTACCGAGATCGACGCGGCGCGCCTGCTGGTCTACCGCGCCGCCAGCCTGCTGGACGACGGGGCGCCGTTCGTCACGGAGGCGTCGATGGCCAAGCTGTTCGCGTCCCGCGTGGCGGTCGAGTGCGCGGACCGCGCCGTCCAGCTTCACGGCGGCACGGGCTACTTCGCGCCTACGACGGCGGAGCGGCTTTACCGGGACGCGCGGGTCACGGAGATATACGAGGGCACGTCGGAGGTGCAGCGCATGATCATCTCCCGCGGAATCCTCGGCGGCTGAGGGAGGCGACGTGTCCCGAGAAACGGCGAACAGCGAACGCGACCGGTACCGGCGGATACTCTCCGAGTACGCCACGCGGGTGTCGTGGGACGACCTGCCGGCCGAGACGGTGCACGAGGTCAAGCGCCGTACGCTGGACAGCATAGGGGTAGCCATAGCCGCGTACGACGACGACGCGCCGTCCGCCGCGCGAGCGTACGCCTCGGGGCTGACGCATCCCGGCGGGGCGACCCTGTGGGGACACGGCGCCAGGGTCGCGCCTGAAGCCGCCGCGTTTGCCAACGGGGTGATGGTCCGATACCTGGACTACAACGATACCTACCTGTCGCTGGAGCCGCTGCATCCGAGCGACGTGCTGCCCGGCCTGATGGCGTTGTGCCAGTACCGGGGGCGCTCCGCGCGCGACTTCATCACCGGCGCGGCCGTCGCCTACGAGGTGGGAGTGTCGCTGTGCGACGCGGCCAGCATACGCGCTCACCGTTGGGACCACGTGATGTACACGTGCATCGGCGCCGCCTGCGGGGCCGGCAACCTCCTGGGACTCGACGAGACCCAGACGGCCAACGCCATCGCGATCACGGTCGTGCCCCACGCGCCCATGCGGCAGACGAGGGCGGGGGAGCTGTCGATGTGGAAGGGCGCCGCGGCGGCCAGAGCGGTCAGCCACGCAGTCTTCGGCGGACTGCTCGCGGGCGAAGGCTTTACGGGACCGGATATGCCCTTCGAGGGCGAGATGGGGTTCTTCCGCCAGCTCCTCGACGGCGGCTCCTTCGACGCGGCGGCGTTCGAGTCGATAGAGCGGGGGCGGGCGCCCCGCCGGATCGTGGACACGTACGTCAAGAAGTGGCCCGTCGAGTACCACGCGCAGAGCGCCGTGGACGCGGCCATAGAGCTGAGGGACGAGCTGGATGGAGACGGGATCGAGTCGGTCGAGCTCGGGACGTTCAAGGTGGCCTACGAGATCATCGCGAAGGACCCGGAGAAGTGGGCTCCCAAGACCCGCGAGACCGCCGACCACTCGCTGCCGTACATTGTCGCCGCGGCCCTTGTCGACGGCACGGTCACCAAAGAGTCGTTCTCGGACGAGCGTCTGCGGGACCCCAGGCTCGCCGAGCTGTTGGGCAAGACCACGCTGACCGAAGACGACCGGCTCACGGAAGGCTACCCGCTGGGGATTCCGAACCGCGTGCGCGTGACGGCCGCCGACGGCCGGTCCGCCGAGAGGACGGTGAGCTACCCCAGGGGCCACGCGATGAACCCGATGACCGACGACGAGCTGGTCGCCAAGTTCGTGGAGAACGTCGACGACCGCTGGCCCGAGCGGCAGGTGCGCAAAGTGGTCGACCTGGTCTGGGACCTGGAGAGCCAGCCCGACCTCGAAGCACTGATGGAAGCGATACGCCTGTGAGCTGGCTGCTGGAGGACGCGACGCAAGAGAGTGCGGGGGCGCGGTTCCGCCGCATCGTTGACTCTCCCGGAGCGACGCCGGTGCCGGGCGCGTTCGACGGGCTGAGCGCCCTGATCGCCCGCGAGGCGGGTTTCGACGCGCTCTACCTGTCCGGCGCGGCCTTCTCCGCCAGCTTGGGGCTGCCGGACGTGGGCCTGATTACCCTCGACGAGCTTGTCGACCGGACGAGGCGCATAGTCCGCGCCAGCGGGCTGCCCGTGCTGGTCGACGCCGACACCGGCTTCGGGGAGGCGCTGAACGTTGTGCGGACCGTCAAGGAGCTCGAAGAGGCCGGGGCGGCCGCGGTCCAGATAGAGGACCAAGTCACGCCGAAGCGCTGCGGCCACCTGGATGGCAAGTCGGTCGTTCCCGCGGAGGAGTTCGCCGAGAAGATCAGGGCGGCCGCGCAGGCGAGGACCGATCTGGTCGTCGTCGCGAGGACGGACGCGAAGGCCATATATGGCATGGACGAGGCTATACGGCGGTCGCGGCTCTACCTCGACGCCGGCGCCGACGTGATTTTCCCCGAAGCGCTGGAGTCCGAGGAGGAGTTCAGGACGATGTCGGACGCCGTCGACGGGCCGCTCCTGGCGAACATGACCGAGTTCGGCAAGACCCCCTACGTGAC
The DNA here is from genome assembly GCA_965220785.1 of Dehalococcoidia bacterium. Lineage (GTDB taxonomy): Bacteria > Chloroflexota > Dehalococcoidia > Lucifugimonadales > CAZENU01 > CAZENU01. The sequence continues at coordinate 2,689,328 of CBDCQW010000003.1, read as the reverse complement.
GGTTGACCGGTTCGGCGAGCTCGGCTACAGCATCGTCATCTTCCCGGTGACGGCCCTGAGGGTGGCCGCGCGCGCGATGGAGTCCGCGTTGGCCGACCTGAAGCGCGGCGGTACCCAGGAGCCGTGGCTGGACCGGATGCAGACGCGCCAGGAGTTGTACCGGCTCATCCAATACGACGAGTACCGCGAGCTGGACAGCCGGATATCCTCAGGAACGCAGGCCGAGGAGGCATCGGAATGCGGGACCGGATCGCCCTGCAGGTGTTGACAGCCTACGGCGTCGACTCTGCCCCGCGGCCCGACATCGCCGTGCGACAACCGGAGATCGGCGGCGATTCCGGGCGCGCTGTCCGGGAGTTCTTCGAGCGTGGTGGGGCAACTAGGCTAGTCCGCGAAACCCGATTCGGAAAGTCGCATTGCCGCTTAGAGCTCAGATCATCGGCGGGACGTCGGTTGGGCGAATGGGCTCGTTGCAGGCTGTGCAGGGGCCGAGCGCATAGTACGTCTGCCCAGGCTTCCGCGCGACGATCTCGTCATCTCGATGGACGCAGCGACGGTGACGGTTCTCGCCGGTTGTGAGGCGGCCCCCTTCGTCCCGGCGCTGCTGGCGCCTAAAGCGGACGCCTAGCCACCATGCCTTGGTTCGCCGGTACGTCACCACGATTTTCGACCACGACCGCCGTATGATGGCCAAGAGGACTAGTAACAAAACGCCGCCCACGACGACCGCAGTGACATCGTTGAAAAACGGAGTCACGGCGCTGCACCCCTACGGAACCGCCCGCGACGGCCGGAACAGCGATCTCATGCCCTGGGCCGTCTCCTAGCCTTGGCCGCGTAGATCATTAGCGCTACGCCGATGCAGGTCCCGATAGCGGCGGACAGAAATCCGATGTCGCTGTAGACGGCAAAGAAGGCATTCCCGAGAACGAAAGCAAGCCCCACGACAAACAGCAGGGCCCGTCCGGTCCTGCTGAGCTTCGCGTTGTGTCGCCTAGCGATGGTCACCGTTGTCGCACCCCTACAGAATCGCGCAGAAGACGGGCCAAACAGCGGTTTTATTCTTCGGGCTGCACCCTAGGCTGATGTAGCCGTCCGCGGCATCCTGGGCAGTCACCGTAAGCTTGGCCTTCGGGTTGGGGGTCGGCGAGTTCGTCTCCCTCCGACAGACAACCTCTGTGAAAAACCCAACCGTCTTTTCGAATTACCTGCTGATTGAGAGCTCTTGCATCTCGGCTTCAAGTGCCCTCCGTTCACGTTCTGACTGGTAGCGCTGGTACGTGTGCTTTAGCCGGTGAAACGGCCATTTGAACCAAGACAGGGTCGCTCCAATTGCTGCGGTGAACGCTACGCCGATGACGGTACCGAGAGCCGTCCCGACCACAACTACCCCAAAATCGTTCATGGCGTCACACCTTTGCAGAGTTGTGCAGAACGGGGAAAGCAGCGACGTTGTGTCGGTCAGTGCGATATGGCCTAGTTCGGTGCTCAAGCAGCGTCAGCATTCTGCTGAGTGTCTTTGCACCCCGGTTTGCATATCGTTGAATACCATCGTTCTCCTTGGCCCGAAATGGCCGGCGAACGGTACGCTATACTGCCGGTGGGTGTCAAAATTCTTGCGCGCCCAAAGCAATACTCAAAGTGGCTCCGGAGGCCCCGAACCCGCGCTCTCGTATTCGGAAGCCGAGGATAGGCTCCGAGGAGGCATCGGAATGACCGCACAGTCCTTCAGCCCCGGTCTAGACGGCGTCATAGCCACCGACAGCACCGTCTCGTACCTCGACGAGGAGAACGAGCAGATCGTGGTCCGGGGGTACGACCTGATCGAGCTGGCCCGGTACCTCAACTACGTCGACGTGGCGTACCTTGTGATGTACGGCGAGCTTCCGGACCGCGGCTCGGCCGACTCTTTCTGCGACGCCCTCGCGACAAGCTCGGACCTGCCGGACGACGTGTACCGAGTCCTCGATGTGATGCCGAAGGACACCAGCGTGATGGACGCGCTGCGCACAGGCGTCTCGTACCTCGCGGGCCACGTCGACCCCGACGTGCTGGGCGACACGTCGCGCGAGGCGAATCTGTCCAAGGGGACGGACCTGCTGGCCCAAGCCCCGGTGATCTCGGCGAACGCCTACAGGGCGCTGAACGGCCTGCCTTTCGTCAAGCCCGACCCGGAGATGGGCTACGCGGAGAACTTCCTGTACATGCTCAGCGGCGAGCGCCCGGACGCGGAGGCTCTGGACGTGTTCGACCGCATACTTATCTGTTACATCGAGCACGAGATGCCCAACTCGACCTTCGTCGCGCGAGTGATCGCCTCGACCCTCTCCGACGTCTACGGAGCGGTCGCCGGGGGAGTCGCGTCGCTGAAGGGCCCGCTGCACGGCGGCGCCAACGAGGCCGCCATCGCCATGATGCTCGAGATCCAGGAGCAGGGCGGGCCGTCCAGGGCGGAGCCCTACGTCATGGAGAAGCTCGCGAACAGGGAGCGGATCATGGGCTTCGGCCACCGCGTTTACATGAGGAAGCACGACCCGCGCGCGCTGTTCCTGGGCGACTACATCGACGGACTCGCCACGCGGGTTCCGGACGGCGGCGACCTGGCCCGGATATACCGCACGGTCGAGCGCGTCATGGAGCGGGAGAAGGGCCTGTTCCCGAACACCGACTACCCGATAGCGCTGCTGTTCTACCTGCTGGGAATCCCGGTCCCTCTGTACACGCCGGTCTTTCTCTGCTCTCGCATGGCCGGGCTCGTGGCGCACGTCGTCGAGCAGCACGAGGACAACAGGCTCTTCCGGCCCCGCCTGGTCTACGAGGGAGCCCGTGGGCTGACACCGCCCGACGCGCCTATCTCAGCCGGCTGACGCGAGAACGAGCAATGGCCGTCCGGGCGCTGGTATTCGACTTCGACGGGGTCGTCATAGACACCGAGACCCCCGACTTCGTGACGTGGCGGCGTGTCTTCGAAGACCACGGCGTGTCGCTGGACCGCGAGCTGTGGGAGACCTTCATCGGCTCCGGCCTGGGCAGCTTCGACGTCTACAGCCACCTCGAGGAGCTCGTCGGCCGCGCCCTCGACCGCGACACGGTCCGCGCGGCCCGCCGCGCCCGCTACCTGGGCGTCGTGGAAGCGAACCCGGTACTGCCCGGCGTGACGGACTTGATCTCGGGCGCGCGGGCCCTTGGGCTCAAGCTCGGCGTCGCGTCGAGCTCACGGCGCGACTGGGTGGAGGGGCATCTCGCCCGCCGAGAGCTGCTGGGCTACTTCGACGCGGTGCGCTGCCGCGACGACGTGTCGGCGGCAAAGCCCGACCCCGAGCTCTACACGTCCGCCCTGGCCGCGCTCGGCGTCGACCCGGCGTGCGCCATAGCCATCGAGGACTCGGCCAACGGCGTGACCGCGGCGAAGCGAGCGGGCATGTTCTGCGTCGTCGTTCCCAATGCGATGACGAGCTCGATGCGGCTGGACGAGGCCGACCTGCGGCTGCAATCCCTGGCCGACGTCTCTCTGGACGACCTTGTCGAGACGGCCGCCGCTCGGTAGCGCACGCTCGGCCGGCGGCTCAGACCGGGTCGTGATCAGCGGCGAACGACGATCAGCGGGACCATCATCTCGTCGGGCGTCAAGCCGCCGTGGTCCGCGACCTTCTGGCGGTCGTCCTCATCCGTCCGAGGGTAGTTGTAGTAGATCGCCGGCGCGCCCGTCGAGACCGCCAGGTAGTTCCCCATCCGACGCCTGGTGACGGGCGACACGGGCCCGGGCCCCAGGAGCTCCAGCGCCAACACCTCGTCGGCAGTCAGCAGGTAGAACTGCTCGCCGAACCGCTCGCGAAAGCGCGCCTCGAACTCCTCGGCCCGGTCCTCGCGCACCTGCAGTATCACGGAAGGCGCCGTGCCGCAGGGCTCATGCTCGAGGTAGTCGATCAGATCGTCGTCGGGCTCGATCTCGTGGGCGGTGTCATCCATGTCTATCAGGCCGTGGTCGGCGGAAACGACGATGGCCGCGTTCGGCGGCAGCAGTGCCGCGATCTGCGACAGCAGCCCGTCGACGGCGGCGATGGCCTGTTTCGTCACGTCGTGGCCGATGCCGTACTCGTGGGAGGCGGCGTCCACGTGGGGGATGTACAGGTGCGTGAAGCTCGGCCCGCCGGACTCGCCCAGCCGCTTCAGCACCGCCCCCGCCGCGTCTTCGAGCCCCTTGTATCCGTAGCCGGGCGAATGTCCGCGACTGTAGGTCGAGTACGGGGTCTCCAGTATCTCCTCGGGCACTATGCCGAAGCTGGGCCACGCCATCCTCGCCGTAGTCGTCGGCGCCGGGTACGCCTGTTCGGGTGTCAGGCCGAGGCTCCCAAGGTCCTTGTCGTCGCCTCGGCGGGTGTAGTGGATGATGGTCGCGATGTCGTCGATCTCGTCCAGGTACAGATGCCAGCTCGGCACGCCGTGACCGCTCGGCCAAAGCCCCGTGGCGTAAGACGTGAGCACCGTCGGCGTCGACGACGGGAACACGGTCGTGAGCTCGGCCGCTACGTGGGCGGCGAGGAAGTCCGCGCCGTGGTCGGCGTCGACGACGTTCAGCCCCAGGCCGTCGACCATGACGACGACGACATGGTCGACCGGACCTATCAGGTCGACGACAGCCGCGACTCCGGGCGAGTGGGGGACGTTGGGCGCGCCCCCGATCGACGCCAGCGCGTTGGCGAGGTCGACGATGTTCAGCCTGTCGGGGGACGGACGTACCAGCTCGCCGGTCTCGAACGCGGCCAGCAACCGCTCTCTATCGCTCATGTGTGTCGTTGTCCAGTGAAAATGTCAGGGTAATTGTTCAATGATTATGTCAGTATCTTCCTCCTCCAAGGGTGGTCTGGGGCGGGTCTTCTTGGGTGGCCGAAGCGCTTCTTGGGCGGTGGGAGGAGTCCAGCACCCTGTATGCGCTTCGCTCCGTTCCGTCGCTCAGCGCCTACAGGGTGTGTGTCAGCGCCGTTTGTGTCGTCGGGTAGCCGTCCGTTGGAGCGGCGGCCGCTGCGGGCCCTGAGCTCGACAGGCCCGTCAGGCGCAGGCTCAACTGCCAGGGTCCTGCCTTGGTGGGCCACCACGATGCTGCCGTCGAGCCGCTCCTGGACCTCGACATCGGCCCGAGCGTAGCTGGCCCTGTGGTCATCGGGCAGAAGCTGCATGGTGGTGTCGTTGAAGTGGACGGTGTTGTCGTTGGCAACTGTGCGTATGTACTTGAAGCACAGCACGCCATCGAGACAGAGGCCGGGTGGCTGCTGGCGATATGCCGAGCCCGGCTGGGCCGCCGACACACCGAACTGGGAGTTGTAGCGCGGCAGGAAGTCCCAGAGCACGCTGTTAGCCTCCTCTATGGTAGAGGCGCCAGCGAGTCGCAGCTCAGAGACCAACCGTCCCTGGAAGGTGCCCCAGGCGCGCTCCACGCGGCCTTTCGCCTGGGGTGTGTGGGCCAGGATGAGCTGGATGTCCAACTCCTCGAGCGCCCTGCCGAACTGGGTTGGGGCTCGCTTGCCCCGAAGCTGCTCGGCAAGGCTCTCGGGCTCCTTGGGGGAGCGCTGAAAGATGCCATGCCTGTCGGAGTAGAGGGCCAGGGGGATGCCGTGCTGGACGATGGTCTCTCTGAGCATCAGCATGTAGCCGTGGGCATCCTCATGGCGCCTGAACAGGGCGAAGGGGACCGTGCCAGTGGCGTCGTCCACAGCTCCGACCAGCGTCAGGTACGGGCCTCGCCCCTCGAGCCAGTCGTGACGACTGCCATCGACCTGCAGCAGCATCCCTTCCTGGGGGTAGCGCTCCCGCCGACTGTAGCGCCTGGAGGCTCTGCGAGGCCGCGGACTGCGCACGCCTTTGGCCAGCAGTACCCTCCTGACGGTGGAGCGCGACAGTTCGATCCCCTCTCGCTCCGCCAGCATCTCTGTCAAATGGGTGTGGTTGAAGCCTGCGTAGCGGCCTTCGGCCAACTCCCTCACCCTGTGTTGTGTATCCGGGCGCGTGGTCGTCGACGGCTTCCTGCCCCTGTTGCCGTGAGCGATGGCAGCTGCTCCCTCCTTCCTGTACGCTGCCAGCAGTCGCCGACCATGGCGCTCGCTCACGCCCATCAGTCCCGCCGCCTTAACCGCCGTTACCTCTCCCGCAAGCACTGCGTTCAGAACCTGTATCCTCGTCTGCTCTTTGGTAGTCAACGTCAATCCTCTCATGGACTGACATTTTCATTGAACAGTTAACCCCTGACATAATCATTGAACATCTACATCTCTATCGCTCATGTGTGGACTCTCACCCTGCTTTCCAATATCCTCAACTGTCAGACGGAAACTTGGACGAAATGGTAGTCTCGGCCGTTAGCGGGGGTCAATGCTTGATACAGCCGTAGGCAAGAAGAGGGCGGTCGGGATCGTCCTCTTCCTCATCATCCTGGGCCTCTTCCTGGCGTTCAATCGCATACCCAAGCTGGACGCGGTCGGGGTCGATCTGTCCATAGTCGAGTCGCCGAACGTCCAGTGCTTTCAGGGCTTCTGCATCGAGCGGGACCCGGGCACCAGCTTTCTCTCCCGGTGGTGGACGTTCTCCCTCACCTATTTCCGCCTGGTGGCGATAGGCATGGCGTTCGCCTTCGTGGTCGCGGGGCTCGCCGAAGCGTTCCTGTTCACGGCCGCGCGCGGCGTCCGCTTTCAGTCCGGAGGGATGCTCAGCAGGACGGTGAGAGGGATGGCCGCCGGGCCGGTGATGAACCTGTGCTCCGCGTGCGTCGTGCCGGTGTCGGCCGCGTTCCAGCGAAGGGCCGGCATCGAGGGCGCAATCGCCATGGTCCAGGGCTCGGCGACGATGAACATCCCCGCGCTGGCGATGGTCTTCTTCGTCTTCACTCCGTTGCTGGGACTGAGCCGCCTGATGCTCGCGGTCGTAGGCGCGCTGATCCTGGGGCCGCTCGTCGCCCTGACGCTGCGGGGGGAGAGGGACGACGGGCCCGAATCGACCGAGCAGCTAGACCTGGCGGACGACCCGCCTTCCGCCGCCTGGCGTCCGGTGCTGAAAGAGGCCTTCGGCGACTGGGTCAAGACGACGGCGGGTTACGTGGTCCGGATGGGTCCGATCATGGTGGCCGCCGGACTGCTCTCGGGGCTGGTGATCCAATGGATCAGCCCGGACACGGTGTCGCGTCATCTCGGCAACGATCTGAGCGGCGTGGCCATAGCCGCCACGGTCGGGCTGCTGATCAACGTGCCGCTGCTGTTCGAGATTCCGCTGGTGGCCCTGCTGCTCACGCTGGGCATGGGCACGGCGCCGGCGGCGACGCTCCTGTTCGCCGCCGCCGCGGGCGGGCCCGTGACCTTCTGGGGGCTGGCGAAGGCGATGCCCCGGCGCGCCGTGGCCGTGTTCGCCGCGGCCACGTGGGGCCTGGGCGCGGTCGGAGGCGTGGGAATTCTCCTCTTGGGCGCGTTGATCTGGGAGGACGCCGGCCTGCGAGCGGAGCCGGGCGTCGCGCAGGCGGTCGACGAGCCGGCGTCCTTCACCGACGTCACCGAGGCGGCCGGCGTGGCGTTCGATCACGTGGCGCACGAGACGGAGATGTTCCCTCTTGGCGGCGGTGTCGTCGTGATCGACTTCGACGGCGACGGCCTGCACGACGTCTACGCCGTCAACTCCGTGGGTCCCAACGCCCTCTACCGCAACAACGGCGACTCGACCTTCACCGAGACGGCGGCCCTGGCGGGCGTCGACGATCCGGAGGGCAGGGGCAACGGCGGCTGCGCGGCCGACTACGACAACGACGGCGACCAGGACCTGTTCGTCACGAACTACGGCCCCAGCCGCCTCTTCCGCAACGACGGCGGCTCGTTTGCCGACGCGACCGTCTCAGCCGGCGTGATGGACTCGGGCGATGCGTTCCGCAACACGGGCTGCGCCTGGGGCGACTACAACCGGGACGGCTTCGTGGACCTCGTCTTCGTGCGCCATCTGTACGAGAGCCACCGCCGCATGTTCCAGACCAGGGAGTTCCTCGACGCCATCGCCAGGCTGGTCCTATACCGCAACAACGGCGACGGTACGTTCACCGATACGACCGCCATACTGGGGAATGTGTCGGGGCCGCAGGACCCGGGGTTCGGCGGGCAGGCGGGCAACATCTGGGGCGCCGGCTTTCAGCCCGGATGGGCCGACTTCGACAACGACGGAGACCTCGACCTCTATGTCGTCAACGACCTGGGCAACGACATACAGCGCAACGTGCTGTGGCGGAACGACGGAGCCGAGGGAGGAGAATCGTGGGCCTTCACCGACGTCTCACGCGGCTCCGGGGCCGACGTCTCCATCTTCGGCATGGGAATCGCGGTGGGCGACTACGACCTGGACGGCTTTCTCGACATCTTCGTCACCAACATCAGGAACAACGTCCTGCTCAAGAACGACGGGGACGGCCTCAGTTTCACGGACGCGGCCAGGGACGCCGGTGCCCGCGTCGGCCTGATCGACCGGCGCGCACGGGTGGCGTGGGGCACGTTCCTGTTCGACTACGACAACGACGGAGACGAGGACCTGTACCTGGCGAGCGGCTATCTGCGGGCCGACAGCGTCACGGTGGGAGCGGCCGCGAACCCGGTGCAGCAGCCCAACGTGCTGCTGCGCAACGAGGGCGACGGCACCTTCGTCGACGTGTCGACGGCCAGCGGCAGCGACGATTCCGGGGTAGGCCGCGGCGCCGTCTATCTCGACTACGACAACGACGGCTGCCTCGACGTCTTCGTGGTCAACCTGGGACAGCGCGCGAGTCTGCTGCGCAACCTGTGCGAGGCGGAGCGCACGTGGATAGCCGTCAAGCCGGTCGGCACCTCCAGCAACCGCGACGCCATAGGGGCCAGGGTGACGATCGACGTCGGCGGCGCGGTGCAGATCAGGGAGATCGCCGCGGGATCGAGCCAGATGGGCCAGAACATGCTCGAGGCCCATTTCGGCCTCGGCACGGCTCGCACCGTAGACTCCGTCACCGTCGTATGGCCGAGCGGCAAGGTCACGCGTCTGACTGACGTGCCGGCGAACCAGCGCGTCACGGTAGTGGAGCCCTAACACCGACAGCCGTCCGGGACGGCCCCTGCGACTCGTCCCTCTGCCAAGTTGATCATCTCGGCGTCGTACCGGTGGCGTCAGGCTGCGTAGGCGTAGGCAGCGTGGACTGACCAGATGGAGTATCTGGAGCGTCCTTGCCGAAGTTCGCGCATGCCGGTCAGCTGCGGCTGTGCGCGGGCACGTTCAGCGTCACGTAGGCCACCATCTCGCCATCCTCCAGTGACACGTCCTCTATGGCGCTGGGTCGCGGTCGAGGGACGCCGTCGGCTTCCAACAGGTCCACGAAATCGGCGAGAACTTCCTCGGCGTTAGCCAGCGCCTCGTCCACCGTATCACCCATAGCACAGCAAGCTCCGGGCATGTCGGGTATGACGACGCCATAGGCGCCCCTTTCTCCGTCTATGATTGCGGGATACCGAGTCATCGCTCCCTCCTTTCCATCCATCCGGCTGCCCTGGCGATTTTTCGGGCCACGCCAGGAGTTACCGTCCGATGACGCGGCACGCTGATGGACTCAATGGAGTCGGGATGCTTGTAGATGTCGTGACGCCCGCCACGACGAGCCAAGTACCAGCCCTCCCGCTCCAGCCTTCTGGTTATCTGGTTCCTGCGCGTCTCAGGCATTGTCGGGCCTTTAGGCAGGCCTGTGAGTAGTTTGGGCTTTCGGCGGACCGCGATTCAATCCAAATTATGCACGGTGGCGTGTAGAATGCCAAGCGGTACCGAACGCGACTTCAAGTTGAAGGACGACTGACATCAGGTACCGTCGGCTCCTATGGGAGAGGTGAAGCCATGGCGTTGAAGATCGCCACCCAAGAGGATATCGACAACCTGCGCACTCCCGGCGACCCCCAGGTCTCCCCGGATGGAACGAGACGGCGGCAATAGGCGCGTGAGGCTTTCCAATCCGTGCGTTCCGCTATATCATGTCGACGTTAGGTCGGTTGACGGTTCGACCATCGGGCGCCGCCGGCCTGTGCCGTGTCCCGTTGCCCTGAAGATCGGAGGGCGGGAACGTGGGGCACGTATCGTCGAGACGGGGCGCCGCACATCAGGAAGGATCAGGAAGGGGGTTCCGCGCATGTCTCTCACTCGTTCGTTTACGGTGGCGCTCCTTACGTTCTCGGTCTTCGGAGTGTTCCTGGCAAGCTGCTCCAGCGAAGACGATGGCGTGACCGAGACATCGGTCGCTCCCGCGGCAGCGGGCGGCGCTCCAGCCGCAGCCGATACGCCGGTACCCGCTGATACCGAGGTCCCGGTCGAAGTCGTGGAGACTTACGAGCTGGCCCAGCAGTTCGAGCTGAGCCTCAACGTTACCAGCACGAAATTCAACAGGATAAGACGCATCCCAAGAAAGTACAGCTGCACCGAAGAAGACGTTTCGCCGCCGCTGACGTGGTCCGAACCGCCCGAGGGGACTGTCAGCCTTGCGTTGGTGGTGGACAGCAACCAGCATCCCGGTGCTCTGTGGGCGCACTGGGTGTTGTGGGGAATCCCGCCGGACAGCAGAGAGCTGCCAGAGTCGGTGCCCGGGGGGCCGGAGGCGCCATCGGTAGGCCCCGATGCGAGACAGGGGATCAATAGCGAGGACGAGGTCGGCTGGTCGGGTCCCTGCCCGCCTCCCGTCGACCTTGCGAGCGACGCTAGGGGAACGGCAAAAGACAGGGTCGTCAGCGAGTATTTCTTCAAGCTCTACGCGCTGGACACGGACGTCGATCTCGGCCCTGACGCGACCAAGGAGGACCTGCTGCGAGCGATAGACGGACACATTCTCGCAGGGGGAGAGGTGATGGGCGAGCACGTCTCGAAGACGCAGATTCACACACGGTAGACGAATTGAAAATGCGAGGGACAAAGCGAGGCAGAATACCGGGCTACGGGATCGCGGCGGCGACGTGGCTGCTCGTCTTGACCATCGGATGCGGGTTATCCGGGGAAGGAGACCCGACGGCCGGCGAAGCTGCAACGATTCCCAGCGCCGGCCTGCAGCGCCCAGCGCCAGAGCCCACACCGGCCCTCGAACCGGCGGCGCTCGCCGCGACGGCGGAGGCGGTCGCGTCCGCCTTGAAACCGTCGGATGCCGCCGGACACGTCGGCGAGGAGCAGACGGTATGCGGCGCCGTGACCGGCACCAGGCAGGCAGACAGCTTCAAGCCGCTGTTCCTCGACTTTGGTCCTCCGTTCCCCGAACAGGTGTTCATGGTCCACTTCATCACCTTCACGGGCCGTGTCGGCGACTGGCCCGACCAGATCGACCGCAGCATCGACATAAAGGAATGGTTCGACGGCAAGAGCATTTGCGTTAAGGGGCGCATAGAGTGGTATCGCGACACGCCGGCAATTAACGCCAACTACTGGCATCAGTACCACGTCGTCCGGTAGCTCGACGCTTCGTGGCGCGAGTCCGGGACGTGCGGCCCCATTTCGGCTGGGTTTGCGGGGTAGGGTGGCCGCACTATTATGCGACGCAAACCGGCGCATTAGGGCTGGTAACCTACGTAATCAGGGCCTTTCCAAAGTTGTGTGCATCGCTGACTGATCTTGGTGCCAGGCATTCGCCCTCGGCTTCGTGCCGGATCTGGGCGGGCATGGCTTAGGGATGCTTGCGGGCTTGACGATCAGCGTCGCGCCGGGGGTGGTCGTCGGCATCGGTGTCGGCGTGTTTGCGCGGGACGGGGTTCGGCCTTGGATGCGGGCTGATTAAGGAACGACAGGAGCTGCGGCGTGAAGATCACGGACATCGAGACCATACCGATACATCCGAAGCTGGCCGAGCGGTACGACAACAGGGTGGGGCGGGCCCGGATGGGGGACATCGACTGCCGGATGGTGTTCAAGGTCGTGACCGACGTGGGAGTAGTGGGGTACGGGGACTACGACTGGCCGGGGCCGCCCCCTCCGAGGTCGATGGTCGAGCCGCTGATCGGGCGTAGCCCCTTCGACTTCATGCTGGCGGACCTGAACCTGGGGCTGGGCTCGGCGCTGTACGACGCCATGGGAAAGTACCTGGAGGTGCCCGTCTACAAGCTGCTGGGCCAGAAGGTGAGGGACGCGGGCGCGGTGGCGGCCTGGACGCGGCCCTGCACAGCGGAGGTCTTCGTGGGGGAGATCCGGCGGGCCGTGGACGAGGGCTACAGGGTATTCAAGATGCACACGAGCCCTGAGTACGACCCGCTGGTGCAGGCAGAGGCGGCGGCGGACGTGGCGCCCGACGGCTTCCGGATACACTTCGACTTCAACGGCCCGGGGCGGACGCTCGGGGTAATCAAACCGTTGGTGGCCGAGATGGAGCGGCACCACCCTATCGTGGGCTTCATCGAGGACCCGCTGCCGCGCACGGACATCGACGGGTGGAGGAGGCTACGGGCCCAGACGACGATCCCCATAGTTCACGGGGGTGGGCCGGTCCTGGGCGGGCACTACGAGATGGCCCATGGCGTCGCGGACATCTACATGATCGGGGGGCCAATCGGCGACATGATGAGGCGCGGGGCGGCCGCGGCGGCCGCGAACACTCAGGTCATCATGCAGCTGACGGGGGGCACGCTGATGAAGGCGATGACGCTGCACCTGATGGCGGTGCTGCCGACGGCCTCTGCCCACTCGATCAACCTGGACGACCAGTACGCGGAGGACATCACGACGGAGCGGATCCCCGTGATCGAAGGCTTCTCGCCGGTGCCTGAGGGCCCGGGCCTGGGCTTCGAGGTCGACGAGGCGATGCTGAGGAAGGCCGCGTCGGACGTGCCCATCGAGGAGACGCGGCCGAGGGTGATCGGGTTGCTGAGGCTGCCGAATGGCCGCGTGGTGCACACGCCGCGCCGCGCTGCGCCGCAGCGGATCACGGGGATGGAGGAGGGTGCGATACGGGGTATCGACTTCGAGTGGTGGGAGGACGACGGGAGCGCGGAGTTCGAGGAGGCGTACCAGCGGATGAAGGCCGAGGCTGAGGCGCGGGGCCAGCAGGTCGTCGACTAGAAACGAGATGCAGCCGTTCCTTTGTGATGGGACTTAGGGGAGCCCTCATTCCCGAATCAAGTCCGGGGCAGGCTCTAGCCTTCCCTCGCGAGGGGGAGAAGGAACCGGGTGAGCCCCCATCTCAATCTTCCCCCCAAAATACGCGTGATGCATATCAAACCTTAGCGATTGAAGAGGGTGGCGAAAGCCAAGTCAGGACGACCGAAGTGTCGGTTCAACCAGACACCCAGGTTCAAGGCCACCAGCTTGGCGGCTACCCGAGCTACTAGCCCCACGCACTGCGGGCTCCAGTGAAGTGCAACCCAAAGACCTGCTCCAGATGCCCGTTAACAGTCTCGACCACCTGCTTCCAGCTTGAGTGCTCCCGTCTCGCACTGCGGGCATCATCCCCCTGATGGTTCTTTGGTGTCAGAACGATCGCCCCATACTCCTCTCGCCAATGGGTCTGCCACCAAGCTCCAAAAAAGCCGTTATCTGCCACATAAGGCACCCCACTGGCACAACCCACTCCTCCCCTGGGCCTGATAGGGCCGGTCGGTCCCACGTATCGCTCTCCATTCCGACGGTAGCTGCTGGGCAGATCCCGGAGGCCAAAGGGGCTGTTCGTCTGGTCAATACGCCAGCAGAAGAAAGATTCGGCCATCCAACGGTCTTCTGTGCTGGCAGGCCCCAGAAGGAAACCGGTGCTGATCCCATCTGGCGTCACTGACACCATCAGCTTGCACCCATAGTACCAGTCACGGTCGCTGCCGCCACGACCGATGGCTGCTTCATCACAAGATAGCCGGTGACGTTGACCACGACAGCGACGCATCAGTGGCACCGGTACGGTGTCTATGGCCTGGTAGGGGGCAACGTATGCCCCTCGGTAACAGTTACTTCTAACGCAACACGGTAACCCGGTCATGTCTCAGGGCCTTTCCAAAGTCAGTATTGCCAGAGTTCTCTTATCTCACTGAAGGAGGGCGTCGTCAATGGCTCCCCCTCATCCTAACCTTCTCCCGCCAGGGGAGAAGGAACTTTGGAAAGGCCCTGTACGGACAACCAGGCACTGTCGTTGTCCAGTGAAAATGTCAGGGTAATTGTTCAATGATTATGTCAGTATCTTCCTCCTCCAAGGGTGGTCTGGGGCGGGTCTTCTTGGGTGGTCGAAGCGCTTCTTGGGCGGTGGGAGGAGTCCAGCACCCTGTATGCGCTTCGCTCCGTTCAGTCGCTCAGCGCCTACAGGGTGTGTGTCAGCGCCGTTTGTGTCGTCGGGTAGCCGTCCGTTGGAGCGGCGGCCGCTGCGGGCCCTGAGCTCGACAGGCCCGTCAGGCGCAGGCTCAACTGCCAGGGTCCTGCCTTGGTGGGCCACCACGATGCTGCCGTCGAGCCGCTCCTGGACCTCGACATCGGCCCGAGCGTAGCTGGCCCTGTGGTCATCGGGCAGAAGCTGCATGGTGGTGTCGTTGAAGTGGACGGTGTTGTCGTTGGCAACTGTGCGTATGTACTTGAAGCACAGCACGCCATCGAGACAGAGGCCGGGTGGCTGCTGGCGATATGCCGAGCCCGGCTGGGCCGCCGACACACCGAACTGGGAGTTGTAGCGCGGCAGGAAGTCCCAGAGCACGCTGTTAGCCTCCTCTATGGTAGAGGCGCCAGCGAGTCGCAGCTCAGAGACCAACCGTCCCTGGAAGGTGCCCCAGGCGCGCTCCACGCGGCCTTTCGCCTGGGGTGTGTGGGCCAGGATGAGCTGGATGTCCAACTCCTCGAGCGCCCTGCCGAACTGGGTTGGGGCTCGCTTGCCCCGAAGCTGCTCGGCAAGGCGCTCGGGCTCCTTGGGGGAGCGCTGAAAGATGCCATGCCTGTCGGAGTAGAGGGCCAGGGGGATGCCGTGCTGGACGATGGTCTCTCTGAGCATCAGCATGTAGCCGTGGGCATCCTCATGGCGCCTGAACAGGGCGAAGGGGACCGTGCCAGTGGCGTCGTCCACAGCTCCGACCAGCGTCAGGTACGGGCCTCGCCCCTCGAGCCAGTCGTGACGACTGCCATCGACCTGCAGCAGCATCCCTTCCTGGGGGTAGCGCTCCCGCCGACTGTAGCGCCTGGAGGCTCTGCGAGGCCGCGGACTGCGCAAGCCTCCGGCCAGCAGTACCCTCCTGACGGTGGAACGCGACAGTTCGATCCCCTCTCGCTCCGCCAGCATCTCGGTCAAATGGGTGTGGTTGAAGCCTGCGTAGCGGCCTTCGGCCAACTCCCTCACCCTGTGTTGTGTATCCGGGCACGTGGTCGTCGACGGCTTCCTGCCCCTGTTGCCGTGAGCGATGGCAGCTGCTCCCTCCTTCCTGTACGCTGCCAGCAGTCGCCGACCATGGCGCTCGCTCACGCCCATCAGTCCCGCCGCCTTAACCGCCGTTACCTCTCCCGCAAGCACTGCGTTCAGAACCTGTATCCTCGTCTGCTCTTTGGTAGTCAACGTCAATCCTCTCATGGACTGACATTTTCATTGAACAGTTAACCCCTGACATAATCATTGAACATCTACAACGGACAACCAGGCACTTGACAGGTCGATTGACCGCTCATATACTGATCGTCCGGTTCATTGCGGGCGCGATACTGGAGGTTCTGTTGGGGAGCGGGGGCCGAAGGACTCCGATCCATCCGGAAGCGTCTTGCATAAGGGGGAAAAATGACTACGGAGATTACGAAACGTGCCCTAGTTTGTGTGGTACTGGTTTCGATACTATCGTTAGTGGTCCTTGCGGCCTGCGCGGGAGCACCCGGCAAGCCTGGCAAGCCCGGCTTGCCAGGGCTGGCGGGAGACCCAGGCAAGCCCGGTAAGCCGGGTCTGGCGGGACTGCCAGGCCTCCAGGGACTGGAAGGGGACCCGGGACTGCCCGGCAAGCCGGGACTCCAGGGATCGTCTGGCGAGCCCGGAAAGCCGGGGCTACCCGGACTGCCCGGCGCGCCCGGCGAGCCCGGCAAGCCGGGTCTACCCGGTGAAGCCGGCAAGCCCGGACTCCAAGGGTCGCCGGGGATAGCCCCGCACGCCAACGTCCGGTCGGCCGGCTCCACGCTCTACCTGGATGGCATCGCGGACATATGGGGTTCGGGTTTCCAGAAGTTCGAGCCCGTCACGGTGTACATCGACCTGGAGACCGAGGGAGCATCGATAGTGCTGGGCTCCACCGATGCCGACGCGGGAGGAGCATGGCAGGTCCAAGCGTCCGGGTACGACCAGGGGCTGGACGCAAGTACAGCGAATGCGTTGTCTCTCGGGATCAATGCCGGCAACATCTTCTCCATCGTCGCCGAGGGCGCCGATGGGACCAAGGCATCCACGCCTGTGAGGATAGCCGGTCAGACACCCGCGCCTCCGTTGCCGCCGGCAACTCCCGTAAGGGGCTCGGTGCTGGTAGGCTCGTTCGCGGCGGACGGCTCCTTTAGAGTCGGAGTTGCTGACGAGGGCGGGGAGGTCACTCTCATTGCCGCCGGCTTCACTCCCGGAGAATTGATCAACGTCACGCTCAATGGGAACAGCTGGACGACCATTATCGCCGGGGAGGACGGCGGCGCCCAGGTGAGCGCCGTACCAAACGTCTTCGTGAGCCGGGTTATCACGATCTTAGGCGCCGGCTATCACCAGATCGAGCTCACAGACTCCCATGGCGGAACTGACTACAAGGCGCCAATCTGGATCCTACCGGCAGCGGGACAGTAGCTGAACGTCTGAACGTCAACTGGATAGGGAGTAGACATGTTTGCCAAAAAGACGATATCGAAACTACTGCTGCTGGCTGCGGTCTCGTCGATCTCCTTGGTGGCTGCCGCGGCCTGCGGGGCGGAAGAGGCGGAGGAGCCCGAAGCGCCGGCTCAGCCCGTCGCTGGACGGGCGGCCGACGAAGCCGCTGCGCCCGCGGCTCCCCAAGCGCCTACCGGTAGGACCGGATCGGCCCAGGCTGCCGCTGAGCCCGACGCGGCTTCGGGCACGGTGGCGAAGGCGCAGGCACCTGCCAAGCCGAAGGCGGGAGAGGCCGCGCAGGCTGCCGCGGACCCCGAGAAACCAAAGGCCGCCGCAGCGGCCGAAGCCGCCATGATGCGGAAGACGACCAGGGCCGGGAGTGCCGTAGACCTCAACCTGGCCGACGAGCAGGTGCTGAATCTGCCCGGACGCATTCGCAGCGGCGCCCAGCCGTGGAGGGACGGTGGCGGGAATCGATCCTTCTCGATGGCGGTCTTCGGGACGCTGTTCCAGCTCAGCCCCAAGAATGACGTAGTCCCCTGGATCGCCTCCGGCTGGTCCGTCAACGACGGTCTGGACGTGTTTACGGTTACGCTCAGGGACGACGCGGTCTACCAGGACGGGACTCCGATCACGGCAGCCGACGTCAAGGCGTACTGGGAGCACGGCGCCAAGCCGGAGAATATCGTGGCTTGGGGCGGCGCCAGCCTTACCATCGGCGAGATCAAGGGCTGGGACGAGTTGAAAGCCGGCGACGTCACAGAGGCGGAGGGCTTGGTCGCCGTCAACGACCAGACACTCGAGATCACCCTGAGCCTGCCGTTCCCCACGTGGCCGTTCGCCATGTCGGCGTGGCATACCGGTATCTCCAAGCTGGACCAGGTGCTGTCCGACGACAATTGGTGGCAGTATCCCGTAGGCGCCGGGCCATTCAGCCTGACAATAGACCCCGACTCGGGCCTGACCGTCGTAACCTCGGGAGCGCAGTGGTGGGGGGAGGACTCGATCCTCGACAAGATGGTCCTCGAGGCCATCCCGGACAGGCAGGTCCAGGTCATCATGTTCGAGAACGGCGAGCTTGACCTGATGTCGCTGGACGGCCCCACGTACGCCGCTGCCCTGGACCCGAGCCACCCGTTCAATCCGCTGCTGAAGACGACGCCGTACGGCGGGTTGGGAGGCTACTTCATAGCACACGTAGGCAGGCCGCCGCTCGAAGACCTGTTCGTGCGCAAGGCGCTGGCCGCGGCCGTGGACATGCGGACCATCCTGACGGCCGTGCGCGGCCCGACCGTCCAGATGGCGACCGGACTGATCTCGCCTACCATAAACTGCCACGATCCCGATGCCCCCGGCCAAGTGTATGACCCGGACCTGGCGCGGCAGTTCCTGTCCGAGTCGAGCTACGGCAGCGCCAGCAATCTACCGGTATTGAAGACCGACCTCGCAAATCCGCAGATGATCAATATCGGCGTCGCTATGAAGGAGTACTGGAAGGACAACCTCGATGCGGAGCTCGACATCGTCAGGCGCGAGAGGGGCATAGGCCGAAGATCGGACTCCCAGTGGGGCCGGCACAGCGCAGGCGCCTGGATTCCGGACCCCGTGCAGATCGTAAGCACGATGACGGTGAAGGACATAGGAGAGCTGGATGACGTGGCCGGCGTCTACGACGTGATGGACGCACTCGAGGCGTACGCCAGGACGCTGCCGCTGGACCATCCGGACCGGTGCGCCGCCTTCCAGGCCGTCGGGCGGGAGTACATCGACCAGGTCTACATGATCCCGCACCAGTGGATCCTGGGCGTAAACTGGGTCGTCCAGCCGTGGGTAAGGGGCTTCGAGAGCACCTTCAACCTCGACGTCAACGCGTGGGAAGTCTTCATCCAGAAGCACTAGGGCGTGTGGAGCCAATCTCTCGAATCGTCAGTGCGGGACTTCTGACCCAGGACACCAGGTCCCAGTAGAGGCAAGAAGCGAGGCCCCGGGGCGGAGAGTTCCCGGGGCCTCGTCTGTTTACGGCCCGGAGTAAGCCGGGAGTTGTCGGCCCATCGGTCACGGTGCTACGATCGGCTATGTGAGCATGCACAACTGGGTTCGGGTGTCCATGGGAGCGGTCGCGCTGCTGCTCCTGGCCGTAGCCGCTGGGCCGTTGGCGGCCATCATATCGACAGCGCCGGATGCTCCGAAAGCTGCCGTGACGAATGGGCTTCAGGCGCAGGCGGCGACGTCTACGCTGCCCTTGGACATCGAGGCGATCAAGGCGGACCCCGCTTCGGCGGGGAAGGCGTTGGCCGCGGCCGCGGCCGCCGACGCGGCGACCGTGGGCGCGCTCCTGGTGTCCGCGGCGAAGTCCGACCCCAGGGCGACGGCAGACGCACTGAGCGCGGCCGCCCGTGAAGACGCCGCCGCCATCGGCGAAGCCCTGGAGTCAGGCCCGGCTAAAGACCCCGACGCGCTGGCCGCCCTCGGCGAGCTCCTTCCGGTAGCGCCGTGGCTGCCGGAGGAGACACCGCGGGAAGGCCCCAGCCGGTACAGCACAGGCGTCTGGGAGAAAGCCGGTTCGCAGGGAGTCATCGATCTGACGCTCGTCAAGCTCACCAAGCCCGGGCGCAGGTCCAACGTGTCCGTGACCGCGCTGCCATTGGGGGTCCTCTCCGAGTTCCAGGAGCGCACGGCCGGCGCCGCGGAACGAAAGCTGGAGGACACCACTCCGACCTCGGCGGGAACACTGCGGTCCAAGCTCCCGGCGCCGCCGGCCGGCCATCTGGTAGCCGCGCTGGTTAGACTCACGCCCAGCGGCTTCCCGACTCTAGACCTCGTCGCAGGCCACGTCACGTTCTCGGTAGAGAAGGGCTGGCTCGACGAGAACGGTATTCACCCGTGGTCCATCAACTTCAGTGTGTACGCCCTGGAGCAGCGTGCCTGGCAGTTGTCATCGGCAAAACGGGTGCGGGAAGACGCCGAGCGCGTCTACTACAGCGTCGTAGTCCCGACCTTCTCGACGTGGGCCGTCCTGGGCAGTGAGGCTCCCCCGGAGCCGGCGTTCCGTGTCGACGACCTCACCATCGCGCCGGCGCAGGTCGGGGAAGGAGAGCCGGTCACAGTCGAAGCCCGGGTGACGAACCTGACCTCAGAGCAGATAGCGCCCGTCCTTGCTGTTTACCTGGACTCGCTGCCCGACTCGGCCCAAAGAGTGCTGCTGGGTCCAAACGAGGTGCGGACTGTCACGTTCGACGTCCAGCCCAAGGAGGGCGTCCGTGAGGTGCGGCTCGACCGGCTTACAGGCAAGCTCACCGTGGGCCCGGCCGTCGCTGCCACTGCCACACCGCCTGGTGACGTGGAAGACGAATCCGATGACGGGGGCGGCGCGAGCGTCGCGGTAGTTGCGGGGGCGGTTGCGGTAGTCGTGGTCGTCGTTGCCGTTGCTCTCGGAGTCGGCTTCCTGCGGAAACGCGCAAGGCGACAGGCGTAGCCCTTCCCGAATCCGGCCGGTTGCCGCGTGAGACGCCAGCCGCCGAACCGGAATCCAGCTTCTTCCCGAGAGGTGAACCCATGGCATTGAAGATCGCGACCCAAGAGGACATCGACAACCTGCGCACTCCCGGCGACCCCCAGGTGTCTCCGGACGGCGAGACGGTGGCGTTCGTGCTGCCTACGCGCTCCGGAGACAAGACGGTTACGAACGTTTGGGCCGTGTCGTCGGCCGGCGGCGAGCCGCGGCGGCTCACCACGGGTCCGGGAGCGGATACCGCGCCGAGGTGGTCGCCGGACGGCAAGACGCTGGCGTTCCTGTCCGACCGCGCCAAAGACCGTGCGGACGTCTACGTGGACGACTGGCAGATCAAGACGCTCACGCCCTCCAAGGAGACCCAGATATACCTGCTGCCCGTGGACGGAGGCGAGGCCGTCCGAATCACGAGCATCGCGGGCGGCGTGCTTTCCCCGCGCAACCTGGACCCGTTCGTGTGGTCGTCCGACGGGCGTCGGATCGCCTTCCTCAACACCGACCAGATGACCGACGATGAGAAGCGCCGCATCGACGAGAAGGACGATCCCATCGAGTTCGAGCAGCGCCCCAAGTACACGCGGCTCTACGTGGTCGACGTGTGCACGGGCGAGGTCGAATGCGTCTCGCCTGACGGGCTCCAGGTGTGGGAGTTCTCCTGGTCCGCAGACAACAGCGAGTTTGTCGTCGTGTCGTCCGACCTACCGTACGAGGGCTCCTGGTTCACGAGCTGCAGGCTGGTCGCGTTCTCGTCCGGCGGAGAGGGGCTGCGGACGCTGCACGAGTCGAGGAGGCAGGTCGCGATGCCGGCGTGGTCGCCCGACGGCGCGCAGGTGGCCTTCCTATCGTCCAACTACAGCGACCGCGGGGCCGTCGACGGCGGCGTTTTCGTGGTCTCGTCGCAGGGCGGGCCAGCTCGCGAGCTGAGCGCCGGCCACAGGGCCAGCGCCAGGTATCTCGTCTGGTCGGAAGACGGCTCCCGGCTGTTGACGACCGCGACTGAGCAGGGGGGCATGGCGCTGGCCGAGATCGATGTCGCCACCGGCGAACGCACCTCTCTCTGGCACGAGCTCGCCAGCATATCCGACGCCTGCGGCTTCGACGCCACCGGCGCCATCTTCGCGATAGCCCACGAGGACGCCGTGACGCCCAAGGACCTCTGGCTCGTGAAGAGAGACGGAGACGCCCTGGACTGGACCCAGCTCACCCACTGCAATCCCCAGGCCGCGGATTTCGCAGTCGGGGTCACGGAGTCGATCCGGTGGAAGAGCGTCGACGGCATGGAGATTCAGGGGCTGCTGACCAGGCCGGTGGAGGCTTCGACCGACGGCCCGTATCCGCTCATGGTTACGCCGCACGGCGGGCCGACCGGAGGCGTCACCCCGCACTACGGCGTCGGGCGCTCGTACCGGCTGCAGGCGGAGGGAATCGCCATATTCTCCCCGAACTTCAGGGGCAGCGTGGGCTTCGGGCTGGAGTTCGCGGAGGCCAACGTCGGCGACATGGGCGGCATGGACTGGCACGACGTGAACTCCGGGATCGACTACCTGGTCGAGCAGGGCATCGCGGACCCGGAGCGGATC
This sequence comes from Dehalococcoidia bacterium, assembly GCA_965220785.1. Classification (GTDB taxonomy): domain Bacteria; phylum Chloroflexota; class Dehalococcoidia; order Lucifugimonadales; family CAZENU01; genus CAZENU01. Next base: position 2,667,457 of record CBDCQW010000003.1, on the reverse strand, counting down.
GGCATAGGCGGCGGCAGCTACGGCGGCTACATGTCCGCCTGGGCCGTCACGCAGAGCACGCGCTTCAAGGCCGCCGTGCCCAGGGCCGGGATATTCGACTGGCGCGCCTTCCATGGCAAGTCGTACCTGAACGGGTGGGAGGTCGTCCACTACGGCGGGACGGAGCCGTGGGACGTCCTGGACCTGTGGGAAAAGTTCTCACCGATCAACCACGTCAGGAACGTCGAGACGCCGACGCTCATAGTGCACGGCGACCTCGACCTGTCGTGTCCCGTGGAGGGCGCCTACGCCTTCTACAGGGCCCTCGTAGACCTGGGAGTGGAGACCGAGTTGGTGGTCTATCCCCGGGAGGGGCACGGCGTCAACGAGAAGAAGCACAGCAAGGACCAGACCAGGCGCAGCGAGCAGTGGATCATAGACCGCCTGCTCGCCTGACCGTCGAAAATCAGTCTCCCGGCAGCACGAACTCCAGCTCGTCCATCGCCAGCCGTCCCACGAGCACAATCTGATCAGCTCCAACTTTGCGGGCGTGTCAGGATGTAGCCGTCGTCCTTGCTTACCCGACGAGGCAATTGGCTCTTGTCCAGTACCCGGCGGCCGATAGTGAAGGACGCTGTCGCTGCATTGCGAAGATTGACAGAGTGCCGACCAGGGGGAAAGGCCACAATCACTCGTCTTGTTGGATAGCGTTCTTTCACAGCCCGCACCGTGCTGGTCAAGTCACTGTCACCGGATACGATGATTGCCGTGTCGAACGCGCCGTCCTGGGCATCGCCGAGCAATTCCACGGCAATGTTCACGTCTGTCATCTTCTCCTCATAAGTTTGCCATGTCGTGCCACAGCTTGAGCAGCGTTGCTGCTTGGCCAAATGGTATCCGTAGTGGATGTGCAAGTTTGTGAACGTCCCCAAGGCCTCCAAGTAGGTGTTCTGTCGTTTGGGCTTATCCGGGTCACCTGGCTGAGAAGAGACCCGAGCAGTGAAGTAGCGAACCGCTATCAACTCTTGACCAGGTCGCAGCAGGTTCTGGGCGAGACGGCATAGGTCGAGCCAGTAATAGCGCCGCCAGCCCTTAGACCTGAGGCCGTAGTAGAGATTCAGCCCGTCTACGTATACGTTGACCCGCTGCATTGACAAGTCCTTTGGAGTCATTAGACCGTAGATCGGGAATCCCAGTCCAGAACGAGTACAAACGCTTGACAACTGCGACCGCTTGCGCTCACAATTGGTCTACCACCCCAGCGAAAGTCTCGCTGGGCCGACGCCCCGCAAGGGGCGTTTCTCTTTCTTGCGCATCCCGCATGCGCATGATCGCATCCCTGCCTCTGGCGACAACTCCGACAGGGGTCGTGTCCTTGTGCCATCGAAACCGAGCTGGTCGTCTACTCCCGGGAGGGGCACGGCGTCAACGAGAAGAAGCACAGCAAGGACCAGACCAGGCGCAGCGAGCAGTGGATCATAGACCGCCTGCTCGCCTGAGCGTCGCGAGTCAGCCTGACGGAAGCTCGAACTCCAGCTCGTCCATAGACAGCCGCCCGCGCGGCAGGTCCTTGAAGCCTACGAACGCGAAGCCGTAGCTGTTGCAGCCGATCAGCAGGTCTTCGAGGGTCGGAGGGTTGGCGGGATTGCTCGCCCAGCTACGGTGCCAGAGCGACTCGTCGACCGTCAGCGTGAAGTCGTTGCGCGTCCCACGCGCCGTCGCCGATGGTCAGCGGCCTGCTGGTGAGATGCCATCGGCCGCTGCTGCGCCCCTCTCTGCCCCGCCCGACCACCCAGAAGTAGCAGTTGGCGCCGTCGAGGTCCAGGTCTTCGCCCCTGAGGTAGACCGACACCCTCGTGTCGCGCAAGTCCACGGGGCCCAGGCCGATGTAGTGGCGGTACGTGATCAGCGGCAGCATCGATACCGGCCTCTCGGGCGTGTCCGCGCTCCAGACGTGGTGGTCGGTCCAGATGTAGCCCGAGTCGTCGACCCCGCCACTCGACTCCCACTCGGCCAGGTAGTAGATGTTGCGGCCCGCGCGGATGCAACCGTGGTAGTCGTAGGAGTACCAGCCCTCTTGCCCGACGTCGAACGTGTACTTCATGGTCGAGTCGCCTCCCGGGGGCTCAGGGCAGCCTGATCTCGAGCTCGTCCATCGCGATCTTGCCGGCCGGCAGCGACGTAAATCCGGAGAGCTGCACGGCGATGCTGGAGCACTCTGTCAGCGCCGCCTCTATCCCGCGGACCCCGGCGGGGTCCGGCGTCCACGTCTGGTGCCAGAGCGACTCGTCCGCCTCGAGCTTGAACCTGTTCGGCTCGGACGGCCATTCGCCGTCGCCGATCTCCAGCGGGTGGGCTTTCAGGTGCCAGGTGGCGCCGCCGCCGTTCACCCAGAAATACGCCCGCGAACCGTGCAGTATGAGGTCGTCGCCGCGCAGGTACAGCGAAACGTCGGCGCCCAGGAGATTGTAGGACTCCTCGCCGACCCAGTTCCGGCGCAGTGTGAATGCGAATACGGAGATCGGGTCCTCCGGGGTGTCCGCGCTCCAGGCGGCCTGGTTCGTCCAGATGTAGCCGGAGTCGTTGACGCCGCCCGTCGGCGACCAGGCCGCCAGGACGAAGATGTTCCTGCCCGCCCTGACGCATCCCTCGTAGTCGTAGGAACACCAATGCTCGGGCCCTATGTCGAAGTCGTGCTTCATGGCTAAATCGTGACTCCTCCGGCGGCCAGCCTCAGCTCGCCAGCGTGATCTCGAGCTCGTCCATGGAGATCCTGCCGGTGGGCAGGGCCGTGAAACCGGAGAGCTGGATGGCGTAGCTGGTGCAATTCGCCAGCACGTCGCTGAGCGGCGTTATGTTGGACGGATCGCCGGACCACGTACGGTGCCAGAGCGACTCGTCGTCGGTGAGCGTGAACCGGTCGGGCTGGTCGGGCCAACGGCCGTCGGCGATCTCGATGGGATGGCTGTTGAGGTGCCAGCTCGTGCCCCCGCTCACGACCCAGAACAGGGCCTTCGATCCGTAGACCTCGAGCTCGTCGCCCCGCAGGTACACCGAGACCTCCGCGTTGCGAAGGTCGACCGGCCCCTTGCCCACCCAGTTCCTGCGGAGGTCGAACGGGAACACCGAGATGGGGTCCTCCGGCGTGTCGGCGCTCCAGCCGTGTTCGTCGCTCCAGATGTAGGCGGAGTCGTTGACACCGCCGCTCTTTTCCCAGATGACGAGGATGAACATGTTGCGGCGGGCGCGCTTGCCGGCGTGGTACTCGTACGAGCAGAAACCCTCAGGCCCTCGGTCGAAAGTGTGTTTCATGTCGTCTCGAGCTCCCTTCGGCGTCGAGGCCCGGATGCGAGGCGGATGAGAATGTCGTTCCTGGGGGACGCGCCTGCGCGAAGATAGCCGAGGCTCCGCAGAGTCTGTCCCACGGAGCCTCGGTAGATGCCTACCCGTAGCGGGTCGAGCTATGGGCGTCTAGTGCTTCTCGACCCACATCTGCCACAGCGTCGTGTCGATGTTCGGGCCGCTCTCGAAGCCCTTGATCCACGGCTGAATGGCCCAGTTCGGACCGTACAGCCAGTTCCAGGGGATCATGTACACGCGTTGGGTGTAGTGCTCCTGGACCGCCTGCCACGCCTTGCAGGCCTCCGGATCGTCCAGCGCGAGCCCTCGCGCGTAGTTCTCCAGGGCTGCCAGCTCGGTGTACTCAGTGGCTCCGGCCAGCTCTTCGCTCGGGAGGACTCCGATGTCCGTGGCCGTGAACGTCTTGACGATCTGCGTCTCGTGCGGCACCCACATCGCCTCGCTGAAGCGCTTCAACTGCGATTCGGGCCTACGCGGCATGCCGCGCTCGCGCTTGAATATGTCAAGCTCGATGTTCAGGTTGTCCTTCCAGTACTCCTTGATCGCGCTCGCCACGCTGATGTCTTCGGCGGAGCCCAGGTCCGTCTTGATTACCGGAACGGTCCCGCCGCCGTAGCTCGACTCGGCGACGTACTGCCGCGCAAGGTCGGGGTCGTAGTTCTGTCCTTTGTCCTCGGGGTTGTGGCAGCCGGTGCCGGGGGCGAAGAAGCCCGTTGCCGCGTGCCAGGGCCCGCCCAGCACGGCCTGAATGGTCGACTCCATGTCCGCGCCGTGGGCCAGGCCCTTACGCAGGTTCAGGTCGTTCAAAGGCTCCAGGTGGATCATCGTGCCCCACCACTTCAGACCCGGGTAGAGCGCCGTGTGAAGCAGCTTGTTGAACGGGTGGCTCGGGTCTTCCACGGCCTGCGTGTAGGTCGCGGCGTCGAGGCCGATGATGTCCATCTCCTCGTTCTCGAACATGATGACTTGGACTTGCCTGTCGGAGATGGCGGGCATGATCAGACTGTCGACCACGCTCTCCTCGCCCCACCAGTGCTTGCCCTTCAGGCCCACCCGCGTGGATACGGTCAGCCCGGAGTCTGGATCATACGTCGCGTCGTAAGGGCCGGCCCCGATCGGGTCGTACCACCAGTGCTCGTCCGCGAGCACCTGGTCGATCTTCGACAGCCCGGTCATCCACACCGCCATGTACAGCGGCCAGGGCGGCCACGAGTACTCCATCGTGATCTCGAGCGTGTGATCGTCCAGCGCCTGCAGACCCAGCACGTCGGTGACGTCGCCCGCCTTCAGCGCTTCCCACTCTAGGATCGTGCCCAGCGCCAGTGACGCGGCACCCCAACCGGCTATGTTCTCGGGCTTGGCGCCGTGCTCCCAGTAGGCCTTTATCTGGGCCGCGGTTATCGGCGTGCCGTCCTGCCAGACGGCGTCCTCACGCAGCTTGACCGTGTAGACGGTGAAGTCGTCGTTGGCGGTCCACCCGGTCGCTATCCACGGCACCAGCTCGGTGTGCGGTGGATCGGGGCTGTACTGGAACAGCGTGCCGAATACGCCCATCGAGTATTGCCGGTTCCCGCCGCCATCCCTCCAGGGCGCTCCCTGGCTGCGCATGCGGCCCGGCGTGTTGATGTCCTGCGAGTCGTGCAGGGACGCTCCCGCGGGGATCACCGCCATGGCTATGTCCGGCAGCGCCGGCGTCGGCGTCGCGGGGACCGCGGTCGCCGTCGGTGGAGCGGCCGGCGTCGTCGGTTGGACCGCGGCCGCAGTGGGAGCCACCGTGGGTTCCTCGTCCTCGGTACCGCAGGCCGCCAGCGCCACGGCGCCTAACGAAACCAGCAGTACGAATACGGTAGCGAGCCGCCACCTGGAAATCAGAAAAGTCATTGCAGTTTTCCCCCTCTGGCTGAGACTCAACTCGGTTCGATGCGCCGAATTATACGCTCGGCCGAACAGGTGTCAATAGTCCCAAGTCCGATGCCGTCAGCCGGCCATGGGATCGCGTTTCTTCGACACGTGCTCGCCGACGGCCTCTCCCGCGCCGATGATCTTGCCGTCGATTGCCTTGAGCAGATCGTCCTTGGTCGCCTCGGGCCCAAGGGTGATCTCCGCATCCAGCGCGAATACCCTGAACGTGTACTGTTTGACAGGGTCTTCCAGCGGCCCCCCGCTCGTCCACTGCTGGCGGACCTCGGGTGGGCAGGGGCCGTTCCAGCCTACGTTCCCGTCGTCGTTCGTCCCCTGCCTGGCCGCCGGTCCTACGGACGGGGCCTCGTGGCCCTTCGCGATGTCCGCGGGCAGGCCGACCGCGTCGGCCGGAACGCCCCACATCACCCAGTGAGACCAGGGCGCGCCGGGGTTCTGGTTGCTTTCCATGACGACGGCGATGCTGACAGTCCCCTCGGGAGCCTGGCTCCAGGTTATCGGCACGGATATGTCGTCGTCGGAGCAGCTGGACTTTCTGGGGATGCGGCGCCTGTGGTCGAAGTCCGTGCTGGTGACCGTGATGGTCAGCTCGTATGTCTGGGTGACCAAGTACTCGCCGAACTCACCCGGTCCGCTGGCCCCGCCGCGGGCGTTCGGATCGACCTCCGCCGCAGGCTCCGACGCGGCCGCCGGTGTAGAGGCCGCATCCGACGCCGCGGCCGGCGCGTCGGAGCCGTCGTCGCTGGAGCAGGCCAGCGCAACGGCAGCGAGCATGAGAGTCGCGAGAATGACGGTTGTGACTGAGAACGCCTTGGTCATCTTACACCTCTCCGTCCTTTCGGCGCCTTGGGTGAGCGGCGATGCCGATATCGTCGGCGCAATTCTGCCGACGCCCTGTGGCCCGCTATGGTATCAGCGTTGTGCGAGCCACGCACGCCGCCGCTACTGGGCGCGCTTCTTCGACACGTGCTCGCCGACGACCTCTCCCGCGCCTATGATCTTGCCGTCGATCGCCTTGAGGAGGTCGTCCTTGGTGGCCTCCGGCCCCAGAGTGGTCTTCGCGTCGAGCGCGAAGACCTTGAAGGTGTACTGTTTGACAGGGTCGCCCAGCGCCCCTACGTGGACACTCTCGCGTACCTCGGGTGGACAGGGGCCGTTCCAGCCTATGTTCCCGTCGTCGTTCGTCCCCTGCCTGGCCGCCGGTCCTACGGACGGGGCCTCGTGGCCCTTCGCGATGTCCGCGGGCAGGCCGACCGCGTCCGCCGGAACGCCCCACATCACCCAGTGAGACCAGGGCGCGCCGGGGTTCTGGTTGCTTTCCATGACGACGGCGATGCTGACAGTCCCCTCGGGAGCCTGGCTCCAGGTTATCGGCACGGATATGTCGTCGTCGGAGCAGCTGGACTTTCTGGGGATGCGGCGCCTGTGGTCGAAGTCCGTGCTGGTGACCGTCATGGTCAGCTCGTACGTCTGGGTGACCAGGTATTCCCCGAACTCGCCCAGTCCTGTGGTGCCGCCACGGGTGTTCGGATCGACCTCCGCCGCCGGTTCGGTCGCGGCCGTCGGTGTAGAGGCCGCATCCGACGCGGCGGCCGGCGCCGAGGCGCCGTCGTCGCTGGAGCAGGCGAGTGCTACGACCGCCAGCACTATCGCCGCGAGAATAACGGTTGTGACTGAGAACGCCTTGGTCATCTGGCACCTCTCCGTCCAGGAGGCGCCGTGGGGTGAACAGCGCGGCCGACATCGTCCGCGCAATTCAGCCTCTGCCGAATGGCTCATCATAGTATCCGCGTTGTGCGTGCCGCGCACACCGCCGCGCGCTGCCGGGCTCCGGCAATGCCGCTATTGCGCCATCGGGTCGCGCTTCTTCGACACGTGCTCGCCGACCACCTCACCGGCGCCGACGATCTTGCCGTCGATTGCTTTGAGCAGATCGTCCTTGGTGGCCTCCGGCCCCAGGCTGATCTCCGTACCCAGCGCGAATACCCTGAACGTGTACTGTTTGACGGGGTTCTCCAGCGCGCCTCCGCCGGACCACACGTGGCGGACCTCCGGCGGACAGGGACCGGTCCAGCCGATGTTCTTGTCGTCGTTGGTCCCCTGCCTCGCGGTCGGCCCTATCGACGGCGCTTCGTGGGTCTTCGCGACGTCGGCCGGCAGCCCGACCGCGTCGGCGGGTATGCCCCACATCACCAGGTGGGACCACGGGGCGCCCGGGTTCTGGTTGCTTTCCACGACGACGGCTAAGCTGACAGTGCCCTCGGGCGCCTGGCTCCAGGTTATCGGCACCGAGATGTTGTCGTTCGAGCAGCTGTACTTTCTGGGGATGCGCCGTCTGTGGTCGAACTCGGTGCTCGTGACCGTCATGCTCAGCTCGTAGGTCTGGGCGACGAGGTATTCCCCGAACTCGCCCAACCCGCTGGCGCCGCCGCGGGTGTTCGTGTCGACGACCTCGGCCGCTGCCTCCGGTGCGGTCGTCGGCGCGGAGCCCGCCTCCTGCCCGGCCGCGGGTGCCCCGGCCGGGGCGTCGGCTCCATCGTCGCTGGAGCAGGCGAACGCCGTGACCGCGAGTACTGTCGTCGCGAGAATGATCGTTCGGACTGAGTACGCCTTGGTCATCTTACGCCTCCGCATCCATCCACGCGTTGGGAGAGACTGCACAGCCGATATCGGGATCATATCAGCGCCGCGTCAGCCGCGCACGCGTCTCCCGCGCCGGCGCAAGGGTTATCCGCCCTGTGGGCCTGCAGGCCGCATCAACCTGTTGTTCCCACTCGTGAAATAGGCGTCCATCGGGCGAAAGTACCGCTCCTCCCACCAGTCCGGCGAGAAGGCGGTGTCGCCGGCGTCGACGCCGGTGTGGCGCAGGATGATCGTCGTGCCGTCATCCTGCGGGTTCCCGATCCCCCCGTAGTTGGAGCCCGTGGCGAGCCTGACCTCGACGCGCGTGACGCTCCCGGCTTCCCACTCCTCTGACGTGTTCAGCTCGTGGACGATGAGACTGTTGGGTTCGGACTCCACGATTCGGCCCAGCACCGCGCCGTCGAGCAGGCTGACCGGACCGTCTGCGGAGGCGTCGATCGTCGCCTGCCCGCCGGTCATGTCGCCGTGCTCGCGGCTGTCGAGCCAGGCTTCGAACAGCCGCTTCGGCGTGGCCGGAACGATCCGCGTCACCCCGTAGCCGTCTTCGAAGGTGGTTACGATCCTGTCGACCATCTACTCGTACCTCCGCCGTGGGCCCGCTCGTTCGAGACGCTCAGCATCGCCCCTGCCTGGGCACCACGACCAGGCTCGTCGGATTGACGAACCACAGGTTCTTGGTCACGCCGTCTTCCTGCATCTTGACGTACCACTCCTGCCCCCGGTCCAGGAGCTCCGCCGTCCATTCGCCGCGTAGCAGGAGCTCGGCGCACGCGACGCTCTTGGCGTTGAGATAGTTCTGTACGACCTCGATGACTATCTCTTCCGTCAGCGGCCCATCGATCGGCGTAGGCGTCGGGGCCGCCGACGCGTCCGGAGTGTCGCTGCCGCAGGCCGCCTGCGTCAGCAGAAGACACATGGCTACGACTGCCAGGACCAGGGCTATTCGACTGTTGCGCATCGTGCTCCTCCAGGGCAGAGTCGCTGGCGGGCCGCAAGAGTCGCCGCCAGCTCGGTGAAGGCGGTCTGGGTTGCTACGCTACGACATTCGCCCTGAACGGTCAACCGCACGTCCGGAGCACTCGCCGATTGAGTTGCCGGACGATTGCGCGTAACATCCAGCGAAAATCAGCCGAGTGAGGAAGCCAAATGCGCCGTTCGACGACTCTCGACGTAGACTGCCCCATGAACCCGCCCCAGTGGGCGCTGCTCCAGCGAACGCTGCTCCGCAACGAGGCGGAGGCCTGCCAGGCCTTCTTCGAGCACTACTTCGACGTCTCGGGCTACCTGCTGTGCGTGCCCAGGTGGGGAGGCGACGACGGCCCCGACGACGCGGCGGAGAACATGCTCAACTGGACCATGCTTCACGCCCTCGGCGCCCCGGACGTCGTCCTGGAGCTGTACAAGAAGGGCTGGGAGGGCCACCTCCGGCAGTACACCGAGGCGAAGACGACCGAAGTGCCCTTCGCCCGCGACGGCATGTACTTCAAGGAATTCCCGGTCACGTTCGACTGGTTCCACAACGGCGAGGGGTTCTCGGTCTTCTTCCTCCAGGGGCTCTCAGACCCATACGACGACGCGCTGCTGGTGCGGACGCGACGCTTCGCGGGCTTCTACATGGGCGACGATCCCTCCGCGCCCAACTACGACCCTGAGCACAGGGTCATCCGCAGCATGTTCAACGGCAGCCGGGGCCCCCTGATGCGCAAAGCCACCGCCCTGGACTGGGCGGGAGACCCCATCGAGATCGAGGGCCGGTTCGACCCGGGACACGGCGAGCGCGACTACGAGGAGATGCTACAGCACTTCCAGGACTACAACGACATCGTGGGCGACCACCCGCTCAACATGGGCGCGACGACTCTGGCCTTCAACGCGTATGCGCTGACGGGCGAGCGGCGCTACCGCGACTGGATGGTCGACTACATCGAAGCCTGGGTCGAGCGCACCGAGGCGAACGGCGGGATCATCCCGAGCAACATCGGCCTCGACGGGTCCATCGGCGGCGAGTGCGACGGCAAGTGGTACGGCGGCGTCTACGGCTGGGGATTCTCCGTCTACGATCCCGCCAGCGGCAAGATCGCGCACCGCCGGTCCGCGACCGGGCGCGCCCCCTACAGCTTCGCCAACGCGCTGCTGATGACCGGAGACCGGCGGTACGTCGACGTCTGGCGCGGCGTCATCGAGGCCGTCAACGCGAACGCGAAGACCGTCGACGGACGGCGGCTGTTCCCGCAAATGCACGGCGACGACGGCTGGTACGAATTCAGGGAGGACCCCTTCGACGACGGCGCGCTGCAGGTCTACTACTGGTCGATGGACCCCGCCGACCGCGACCGCGTGACCGGCAGCGGATGGCTCGACTTCCTCGACGGGCGCAATCCGAGCTACCCGGTCGACGCACTGAAGGGCGACCTGGAGACGGTGCGGTCGAGGATGGAAGGAGTCCGTGGGGACACAGCCTCGCCGGACACCCGGATGTCGGACGACATGAATGGCCTGCAGCCGGCGATCACGGGGGCGCTGACGGAGCTGATGCTGGGCGGGCTGCCGACGGGCAGGGAAGGGCACCCGCTGCACGCGCGCCTTCGCTACTTCGACCCCGAACGCCGCCGCGCCGGAGTCCCTGAGGACGTCGCCGCCCTCGTGACCCGCATGACCGACGCCGAGACCGCGGTGACGCTGGTCAACGTCAACCAGGTAGAGGCGCGTACCGTCGTCGTCCAAGGCGGCGCCTACGGCGAGCACCAGTTCGCGACGGCCAGCGCCAACGGCGCGACTCTCGACGTCGACGGCAGCAGCTTCGCCGTCCGACTCGCCCCGGGAGCGGGCGCGGAGCTGACTCTCACCATGAGCCGCTACGCCAACCAGCCCACCCTGGCCTTCCCCTGGGGGCGTTGAGGCAGGCGCACCATAGGGGCCCGCCGTGGACGAGGTCGGCGTTTGTACCTCCTGGCCTTGTCGTATCGCCCGCAGCCGTGGTTCGGCCATCTTCTCCCGGGCGCTGGCTTGGGAGAAGTATTGCTCTCCGCGTCGGTCGCGGGGCCGCACTCGCAGTGGCGGCCACAATGTGCGGCCCAAGGCCCTGGTCCGAAGCTCCCGAGGGTCGTTCCTCCCACAAGTCCAGGAACTGCTTCCTGCTGAGAGGACAGTTGACCAGGCTGTCCAGTTCGGAGCGTTTCAGTCTAATACCATTTCGTTTTGAGTACGCCGTGAATTGCCAACCGTAGCGGCGGGTTTGAAACCCGCCTTTCCCTGTGGGTCGTAGGAAGCATACGCAATTACTCGTGCATGGCCGCATCACGGTAAATTGGTATAAGTCGCCTTGCGGTATCGGAGACGATGTAATGAGGGAGTCGCCCACTACTCGAGTGGGAATGCCTCGCGGCCAAGTACTCCTTGCCGCCGACCGCCATATACCAGAGCACATGGTGGGCGCGCCTGTCTTCTACCGCATTCAGCTTGCGCCTGAGGGCACGTTGGAGGCGCCTGAGGTCCACGTCAGTCGTGGTGGCGAACCAACCTGCGGAGCCGTTCGAGTTCACGGAGAGTAGACGCGCCCAGGCGCTCCTCGCGCCCCTTCAGGGACTGAAGGGTGTCCGATAGCAGGGTCAGGAGCTCGCGCAGCGCCTCGTCAGTCGATCCTCCTGCCCCGAACGCTTCACACATCTCGCCTGCGGTCACGGCCTCTACACCCTCCGGTCGGGCGCTTACCTCAATGGGCAAAGCGCCTTCGAGAGTCCAGGTTTCACCCGCATCGTCAGTCCAGCGGTAGCCGGGGTGAAGGAGAAGGCGTGTCCGGCTCGGCAGTACGGGGCTTGCGACGGGCCCCCATGTTCTTCGAACGGATCAGCCACAGCGGTGATTTTCCCTTGGAGAAGTGGCCGCAAATATAGCATGACGCGTAGAGAACATCCTGGCAACGACGGCCTCCGTAACTGTTCAGAGTTGAAGGGATAACCTCTCTTTCCGTTAGCCCTGAGTGGCCCGCCGCCCTGGGCGGGCTGTATCGAAGGGCGGCGCCGGTGGTCGTGCGCGCCCCTCGATACGCGCCGCTCAAAGCAGCGGCGCTACTCGGGGTGAACGGGTTGCCTTGGGGGTGAGGTGGGGAAGACAGGCGTTCCGCGACTCTGAACAGCTACCGGCCTCCCCCACTTGGCGCTCGACCGAATCCTCCGGCTCTTCTCGGTGGCCTGTAGCCTTGCCCCGGGGTTCCGCGCGTCGTCAGGGCGCGTTCGCCTCCCTGGTCAGCGTTCGAGCTGCTTGTCCCTGTCGTACTGGCCGCCGCCGCGGCTCGGCTCGGCCATCTTCTCCCGGGACTGACGGGTGAGCCCGGAGAGCAGGTCGTCGTTCGCCAGCCGCTGCTCCAGGTGCCGCATCCGGCCGGGGCCGGCGGTCCGGATCATGGTCTCGCCGTACGCCCGCTCGGCCCAGTAGTTCGACAGGTTGCCGATCTCCTGCCGCAGCGCGGGCAGGTCCTCCTCGGCGTGGCGCTCCTGCATGTTGATCGTGAACATCCTCCGGCGCGTGCCCCCGCCGAACGAGGAGTGCTTGACGCCGTGGTTGAACAGCACCATGTCGCCCGGCTCCGACTCCAGCGGCACCGCCGGGACGTCCGCGCCGGTGAGGCCCCACGCGCCCTCCGGGTCCGAGTCGGCCGACCGGGGCGCGGCCCGGTGCAGCTCCCCCGCGAAGGCGTCGCCGAAGTGGTGGCTGCCGGGGATCACCCGCAGGCAGCCGCTGTCCTTACTGACCGGGTCCAGGTAGAACGCGATCTTGATCGACGTGTACTTCTTGTCCAGGTACGCGTCCGAGTGCCACTGCGTGTCGCCGACGTAGAAGTTGCCGTCGCTCCCACTGTAGTTCCAGTCGTCGCCCAGCAGCGACGCGACGACGCCCTCGATGCGAGGGTCGTCGATCAGCGAGCAGAGAAACTCGTGCTGGTCTATGAACGGCACCAGCGCCGACCTGTGCTTGTGGTCGTGCGGACGGCCGTCGTGCCCGCCCCCGTGGTCCGCCCAGACCTCCTCGAAGGCGTCGGTGATGTCGCCGATCTGGTCGGCGAAGTGGCCCGGAAAGGCCAGGTAGCCAAACGTGCGGAAGCGGTTGATCTCGCGCTCCGTGAGTCTCATGTCGCTCCCCCTGGCGGCCTCTCCGAAGGCCTGCCTATATCCGGTTCTGCCGGTCCACCTTGCGGCCGTCTTGGAACACGTCAACCACGTCGCGCAGCGCCTCGAGGTCGGCCGACGGATCGCCGTCGACGACAAGCAGGTCGGCCTGCTTCCCAGGCTCGAGGGAGCCGACCTCGTCGTCGATCCAGCAAGAGCGCGCCGAGTCGCTCGTCGCCGACACGATCGCCTCCATCGGAGACATTCCCGTGTCGACGTGGGCCACTATCTCGCTCTGGAAGTCACCGAGCTTGTACCAGGACCACGACGCGTCCGAGCCGGCCACCAAGCGCACGCCGGCATCTCTCATCCGCGCGGCGTGCTCGAAGATGACGTCGTTCTTGCCCCTCATTTCGGTGAGCTGCCTCTGCTCCCGGGCCGTCAGGCCCACCGTCTCGGCCTTGCGGGTCAGGTTCTCCTCCGCGTCCCGGCCCTGGTACAGCGTCGCGTTGACGAAGACGCCGTCCTCCGCGATGCGCTCCGTGATCTCGGGCCTGTATCGGAAGGAGCCGTCGGGGTCCTTGTGATAACCGTGGATGATGGTGTCGATCCCGGCTTCCAGCGCGTTGACCATGCCCTCGGACGAGACGCAGTGGGCGGCGGCGTGCTTGCCGAACTTGTGCGCCTCGTCCACGATCGCCGTCAGCTCGTCCACGTCGAACGACGGCCGCAACGGCTGCGACGTTCGGGTACTGCCGCCGGTCGCGGTGATCTTGATGAAGTCGGCGCCCTCCTTGACGAGCTGACGCACGGCCGCGCGGCACTCGACGGCGCCGGTCGCCTCTATCCCGAAGTAGCTCAGGTGGCCGCCGATTATCGCCACCGGCCGGCCCGCCAGCACCAGCCTCGGCGCCGGCATAATGCCCATCTCGACGGCCTGCCGCAGCAGGAACGTCGTCCGGTTCTTTGCGCCGCAGTCGCGCACGGTGGTGACGCCGGAGTAGAGGTGGGCGCGCGCGTTGCGCGCCGCCTGCAGGGTCAGCACCTCGTCCGGCAGGGTGGTGAGCTCGTCCCCCATGCGTCCGTCGCCGATGCCGACCAGGTGCACGTGGCAGTCGACGAGCCCCGGCAGCACCGTCTTGTCCTCGTAGTCGAGCTCGACTACGGGCGCGCCCTCCGGCGGCACGACCTCCTCTTCGGAGCCGACCGCCGCGATCCGGCCGTTCTCGACCAGAACGGCACCGCGCTCGAGCGGCGGACCGCCTCTGCCGTCGATCAGGCGCGCGGCCCTGATGAGCGTGAGTCGACCGTCGGTCATGGGAGCCTCCCGCGAGAATGGCGTCCCATTATACGCCGCCGGGCGGGTGCTGGCGGAGCGACGCCAGCGACTCCGCCGAGCCGCGCTCGATGCGCCGGCCCGCGAGGAAGACCTCCTCGACGTTCCACAGGTCATCGACGCGCTCCGCCGGGTTGCCGTCCACCACGATCAGGTCGGCGGCCTTCCCCGGCTCGAGCGTACCCGTCACGTCGTCGACGCCCAGCGACGCGGCAGCCTCGCCCGTCACCGAGGCGACCCCGCTCATCGGCGACATCCCGGCCATCACCAGGCATTCGGTCTCGTACGGCGTGTTGCCGAGCTGGTAGTCGCCCCAGGACGAGTCTGAGCCGGTGATCATCTTGACGCCCATGTCGATCATCCGCCTGCAGTGTTCCAAGTGGGTCTCGAAGTCGCGCTCGTACTGGTTGAGCAGCGCCTGCTCGGCGGGCGTCAGCGGACGGCGCTCTCGCACGTAGCCGAGCGCCCAGCCCCTGGCCCTCATCACGTGGAGGGTGGGGTTGACGTAGGCGCCCTGTTCGGCGATGCGTTCGGCGACGTCCGGCCTGAACCGATCTGAGCCGTCCGGCTCCTTGAACACGCAGTGGATGATCATGTCCACCCCCGCGTCGAGCGAGTTGGCGATGCCCTGGGCCGAGAGACAGTGCGTGGCCGTCAGCTTGCCGAACTTGCGGGCCTCGCCCGTGATCGCGGTCAGCTCGTCCATGTCGAACGCGGGGCGCAGCCGGTGGGACGTCGCGGTGCTGCCGCCGGTCGCGGTGATCTTCAGGTAGTCGGCGCCTTCCTTGATGAGTTGCCTCGCCATCGCCCTGGCCTCGTTTGGGCCCGTGACCTCGGAGCCGAAGTACCACATGTGGCCGCCGATGATCGAGATCGGCCTGCCGCAGAGCACCATGCGCGGCCCGATCTCGCGCCCGTCTCGGATCGCGTCGCGAAGCCTGAACATGGTCACGTTCTTCGGCCCGTTCTCGCGGACCGAGGTCACGCCGGACAGCAGCGATATGCGCGCGTTGCGGGCCGACTGCAGCGTCAGCACCTCGTCGGGGAGCGTGGCCACGTCGTCGCCCGGCCGGCCGTCGCCGAAGCCGTTGTTGTGCGTGTGACAGTCGACCATGCCGGGCATCAGCGTCCGGTCGCCGAAGTCGACGACCTCCACTGCAGCGCCCTCCGGCGCGCCGACGTCGGCCTGACGCCCGACCGCGCGTATCGCCCCGCCCTCGACGAGCACCGCGCCGTTCTCGATCGGACGCCCCCCGGCGCCGTCGAGCAGCCGCGCGGCCTTGATCAGCGTAAATGCGCCGGACTTGTTCGTCGTCATGGCAGATAGCCCACGGCGATCAAGCCTGGCGAAGCGCTGCGCATCTGTTCAGAGCCCCCGCTCACACATACCGCTCACCCCGAGTAGCGCCGAGGCTTCGTCGGCGCGTATCGAGGCGCGCGCAGGGGTGTCGGTCCGAGGCGAACGAGCGTGGATCGGCGAATCTCAGGCATGAATGGCGCGGCTCGATGTTTTGGAATGGCGGGCGCGGCACGGGGCGAGGTCTCTCGCGGGCGCGGCTTCGTGAGTGGTCGGGGTGACTGGACTCGAACCAGCGACCCCCTGCACCCCATGCAGGTGCGCTACCAAACTGCGCCACACCCCGACCCCGGCCAGCATATCACAGGCCCCTATACCCAACAACTAGCGCCCGCTACAAACGTCATTCCGGCGAAGGCCGGAATCCAGGGGTGGGCCCCCAGCTACGCGACCTGCTCGTCTCCACCACGCTCGTTGCCCGCGGGGGGAGTTCCGCAAACGTCTCCGAAGGCGGGAACCCATTCCGAGAAGGCCCCAATCTATTCATTCACCAGCACGTCGATTGTGGTGCCAAGCACGCTGGCGATACGGGCCAGGGCCGAGGTCGATCCTGGTTTGAGCCCACGCTCGATCTCGGAGATGTACCCCGCGGCAATACCCGTCCTTTCGGATAGTTCCCTCAGCGTGATGCCCTGGTGGCTCCGAAACGCCAGGACGGGACCCTTCCCCCGCATGATGTCCAGGGCTACCTCGTGAGGAACACGCACGCCGTCATCCGCGTCCTGGGCAGCCAGCATGTCCTCCAGCTGGCTGTTGCGTTCGACGAGCGCGTCGTACTCCTTGCGAGTCAAGGTGACGGCCTCTTCACTGGTCATAAGCCCCCTCCTGCGGACAGCAGTTTATCCCCCCAAAGGCGCCGGAGACCAGGACCTCCGTGCCCCATGCGACCCGCGTGGCAACTGTTCAGAGTCGCGGAACGCCTGTCTTCCTCACCTCACCCCAAGGCAACCCGTTCACCCCGAGTAGCGCCGCTGCTTTGAGCGGCGCGTATCGAGGGGCGCGCACGACCACCGGCACCGCCCTTCGATACAGCCCGCCCAGGGCGGCGGGCCACTCAGGGCTAACGGAAAGAGAGGTTCATCCCTTCAAGTCTGAACAGTTACCCCGCGTGCGACCTCTCGACACAACAGCACGCATGTGCTACTCTGTCCGCGTGCCAACCACAACCGACGTCCCAACTATCCACTATGCACTATCCACTATGGAACACCCCTGTTCCATTTTGTCCCGCCCTGTTCCACCCCAGATACGAGGCGTGGAACACCTGGTGTTCCATTTTTCGGAAAAGTGTTCCACCGCCCAGATAGGGATGGAACACTTTGGAACACAATGGAACAGCTCACACGGATGCCGCCCCCGCCAGCCCTCGGCGGGACGGGCCGTGGAGGATGTCGCGCAGAAGCCGCACCGCGACGCCTTTGTCCAAGGGATGGTTGTTGTTGCCGCACTTGGGCGAGTGGACGCAGCCCGGACAGCCCGACTCGCACGGGCACTCCAATATCGCGGACATGGTCGCCTCGCACAGCTCCTCGATCACCTCGTAGCCGCGCTCCGCGATCCCGACGCCCCCCGGGTGGCCGTCGTGAATGAAGACCTGGGGCCGGCCCGTGTCCGGGTGCAGCGGCGTCGACAGGCCGCCGATGTCGTTGCGGTCGCACAGGGCGAACAGCGGCAGCAGCCCGATGGCCGCGTGCTCCATCGCGTGCAGGCCGCCCGCCAGGTCGCGCCGCTCATATCGTATCGCCGCCAGCGTGTCGGCCGGGACGTCCAGCCACAGCGCGACGGTGTCGTAGCTCTGCGTCGGCAGGTCCACCGGCTCCTCGCCCAGCGATTCGTGCGTCGTGCGAGAGCGCCGGCGGAAGGCGACCACGGTCGTCGCGACGGACACCTCGCCGAGGTGCACCGTCGAGGAGCCCACCGGCTTGCTTGAGTAGACGTTCAGCACGCGGGTCTCGGTCAGATGCCGCGCCTGGGTGTAGTAGGGGACGTCGGCCGGCCGCGCGTAGACCGTCCTCGTCTCCAGGTCGAGCTCCGAGACGAGATAGTCTTCCGCCTGGTGCAGGTAGACGGCGCCCGGGTATAGCTGCGTGTAGGCCGTCGCCTCGTCGACCGTCTCCAGCACCGCGCCGGAGTCGCCGTCCACCAGCGTGTAGAAGCGGGCCGACCCGGAGCGGATGTCGACCTCGCCCGCCGGGTATTCGACGTGGGCGGCGAGGTGCCAGCGGCCCCGGCGCATCTGCAGGAAGCCGTCGGACTCGAGCTCGGCCGCCAGCGCGGGCAGGTCCGGGCCGAACAGCTCGGCGTCGTCGTCGATCAGGGGCGCCTCGTAGGCGGCGCACAGAAGCTGCGGCTTCAGCACGTAGGGGTTCTCCGAGGATATCCGGGCGCTCTCGTGGGCCTGCTCGAAGAACGAGTCGGGGTGGCGCATCAGGTACTGGTCCAGCGGATCGTCCTGCGCCACCAGGACGCTGAGCGCGCGGCCGCCGCGGCGGCCGCTCCGGCCCGCCTGCTGCCACGTGCTCGCGACGCTGCCCGGGTACCCCGTCAGCACGGTCGCGTCCAGGTCGCCGACGTCTATGCCCAGCTCCATCGCGCTGGTGGCGGCGAGCCCGGTGAGACGGCCCTCGAACAGGTCAGACTCGATCCGCCGCCGGTCCTCCGGCAGATAGCTGCCGCGGTACGCCGTCACGCGGCCCGCGAGTGCGGCGTCGAGCTCGCGCAGTCTCGCCCTGGCCCGAATCGTCAGCAGCTCCGCGGCCTGCCGGCTCCTCACGAACGCCAGCGTCCGCACCTTGCGGAGCATCAGCTCCGTCAGCAGCAGCGCCGCCTCGTCGGTCGGGCTCCGGCGCCTGCCGTTCACCGCGTCGGTCATGGGCGGGTTCCAGAGCACGAAGTCCTTGCCGCCGAACGGCGCGCCGTCGTCGGATACGACCCGAAACGGCAGGCCCGCCAGTCGTTCGGCGTGCTCGCCTGGGTTCGCCAGCGTGGCGGAGCACATGACGAGCTGCGGGTCGGAGCCGAACCTGCGGCACAGTCGCCGCAGCCGTCGCAGCACGTTGGCGACGTGCGATCCGAAGACGCCCCGGTAGGCGTGCGCCTCGTCTACGACGACGAACCGCAGGCGCCGTAGGAGCTCGTACCAGGCTTGGTGGTTCGGCAGGATGCCCCGGTGGAGCATGTCCGGGTTGGTGATGACGATGCGCGAGCTCCGCCGGATGCGGGCCCGGTCCTGCACCGGAGTGTCCCCGTCGAAGACCTCGTGGCGGAGACGCCCAGATGGCGCCAGCTCCGCGATGGCGCGGCTCTGGTCGCGCGCCAGCGCCTTGGTGGGGAAGAGGAGCAGCGCCCGCGCCGACCTGTCCCTCGTCAGCGCGTCGATGACCGGCAGGTGATAGCAGAGGCTCTTGCCGCTGGCCGACGGCGTCGACACGATGACGTTGTGACCGTCGCGGACGGCGTCGACCGCCTCGGCCTGGTGCGAGTAGAGCGCCTCGATCCCGGCGCGCCGGAGGGCGTCTTGGAGCGGGGGGCTCAGCGGCTCCCTCAGCTCCCGGTACGCCGGCTCGCGTTCGGGGATGGACCGCACATGGGCGATCTGCCCGTCGTACCCCGGCAGCGCCTCAAGGTCACGAAGGAAGGCGGCAACGTCCATGGCGGTGATTGTACCGCCGCGGCGGGTCAGAGGTGCGTGCGCCCCTCGATATGCGCCGCTGAAGCAGCGGCGCTACTCGGGGTGAACGGGTTGTGTGGACGAGATATTGGTAGTGGTCGGGGCAACAGATTGTGTAGTGGTGAACAACCCCAGCCCGTTTGCCCTGAGTGCCCCGACGCCTCGTCGGGGTGTATCGAAGGCGTACTCGGGGTGAACGGGCGGTGTGGGCCGCACGGGCGTCAGGTTCGCCATCTCGGGCGGCCCCATCACGTCGAGTAGCTGCCGCCGCGCCATCGTGTCGGAGTCGACCATGAGATGCGACATGACCCCTCGGAACCCGCGTGTGTTTAGGGTAGTGCTCCAGCACCCTGTCTATTGCGGGCGGCGACGTGTAGACGGAGGCCAGCCGTATCGCGTTGAACATGGCCATGATGCCGGCGACGCCTGAGGCAAATGAAGACGGTCGGCGAAAGTCGATGCCGCCCACCGCTGCCGGGCGAGCCCTACTCTGAAGCCAGGTCGCAAAGCTCTCAGGCTGATCTCGCGGTCGACGCCGTAGGGGTAGTCCAACGCTTGGTCCAGCAGCCAGAGACCCGATGGGAGAATCGGGGCCCCCTGTCCCCGCCTACGAAGACTCGAACCGCGTGAGGATTCGTCAACTGTCGCCAAACCGAGTCGTCGAGCGATTCATGAAACATGGCCCAGGCACAAGGATCAGCCCATGAAAGCCATCAACTCATCCTTCGCCTCGTCCAGAGCGGGCGTTGTGCCGGTAGAGAGTCTGATGCCGGCGAGATTGGTGATCGGTTCGACCAGACGGGCCGTCGTCGCCGTGTCGACCACGATCTCTGATGGCAGCATGTCAGCAGTCTCCAGCAGTTCCACCAGCAAGCCCTGACGCTCCGTCACCGGTGGACCAGCACCCAAGGCCTTCATGCTCAGTATGAGTCCGGTATCCCTGTCAACGGCGAGGACCATCGTCGGGAGGTACGGTCGAGTCCCTCGCTTCTCCTGGATCGGCGTGAAGAGATGGAAGATACTCAACTCCCAGACCCACTGTCCCATCGACTTCGACTGGGCCATCCGTCGGAGCCTTTCTGAATCGGGATAGGCAGGGAGAGCAGCAGGTGGAGGGGGTGGCTTGAACGGTCTCCACTCATCGTGCCACGCGCCCTCCCTGAAGACGCGGGTCAGGATGAGGCTGGGGTCGGTATCGGAGTATAGGGCCAGCTCGCCACTCGCCACCCTGGACACCACGTTCATGACGTTTCTGATCGCCGTTGTGAGGAAGGCGGCCTCGTCTGCATCCAGGTACCACGGCGCGAATCCCGGAGTCGTGGTCCGAAATAGGGGCCACCTGCCCCTTCCCCTGTACCTGAGGCCAAGCCTGCGGATTATGGCTCGGTCCCGGGTATCCATATCTTCTCTGTCGGCCAGTATGGCTGACAGGGCGTTCAGGCGAACGAAGGCGTCCGTAGACTCAGGTTCAACCTCGTCTGTCATCAGAGCCATGTAGCCTGACAGCCCTTCGTCGCCGACAAACACGGCCAGACCGTATTCCTGCCCCGCACCGCCCAGGACGGTGCAGTAGCCCGTGTACTCCTCAGATGGATGCTCGATGGCCAGGGCGTCGGTGTCGCCCAACCGTTGCCACGGTGTGGCCAGGCAGAACTCCCTGAACGACATGTGCAGGTCGCGCCAATGTTCCGTCGTCGGCTCGGTCACAGTACCTCCATCACTACGCTCCTACCGGAGGGCTGTCCCCCGGCCTTGCTCCTGGATACTCCTCGCATACCAAGCTCAAGAAGCCAGCAAAACATATCGCCCAAGAGACTTTGCCCAAGCCTTAACGAACCTTCCTCGCAACCCCGCCATCCACGCCCCAAACTCAGTGAGGATGTCCATTGCGGGGCTGACTGAGGATATCAGTGCTTGAACCGGAGGGAGTAGAGGTCGGCGTCTCGGAGAAGGAAACGCAGGCGGACGGGGTTGCCGGCCAGGGCGGAGACGTCGTCGCTCGCGTTCCACGTCACCGCCCGCTCCAGGGAGTCGCCGTAGATCTCGTCGCAGTCGTCGAGCCCAAAGCCTTCCAGCGCGTGGCCGTTGGCGTCTTGCAGCTCGACTCGGACGTCGCCGACGGCCGACGTCGAGACGTTCAGCACGAGCCTACCGCCCTCGAACACGAGCGGGTGGGTCAGCATCTGCCCGCCGCTCAGCCTGGCGGCGACGGACACGAAGCCGTCGACGCGCAGCGTGTGGCGACGCAGCCGCTCGGTCAGCTCCATCTGCTCGTGCGCCTCGGTGACGTATACGGAGATGTCGTCCGGCGCGCCCTCGAGGTGGGAGGGCGTCTCGTTGAGGCCCCAGCTCTGGTAGTTGTCGCCGTAGAACCAGCCGCCGCTGTCCCACAGCCCCGGCCGGATGAACGACTCGGGCCAAACGTCGAAGTTGAGCCCGTCGCGGCTCGACATGAGCATGCCGTCGGTGACGGCGGTGCCCTCGCGCTCGTTGCTGCTGGCCCGCAGGCGGCGGTAGTCGACCTGCGGCAGCTTTTTCGACGACTCGTTCCAGCCGCGGTCGACGTAGCGGGTCGGGAAGCCGAGGAATATGTGAGGCGCCCGGTAGTAGGGGATGACCTGGTTGGTGTACAGCTCGCTGACCCGGCCCGGCGAGTAGTTCAGCCAGGTCGGGTCGGGCCACTCCAGGAAGTCCCCGGACGTCGCGGTCTTGATGTCGCGGCCGTTGGAGTTGCCACGGCTGTCGCGTCCCGGCCGGAAATCGCGGTGGTACTCCCTGTACTCGCCGCGCACGGGGTCCCAGAAGGCCAGGTTCTGGGAGTCGAACGCGCCGTCGGTGATGATCGGATCGTCGCGCAGCAGCCGCCACCGCAGGCCGTCGGGCGAGCCGAGGGGATAGAGGCCCCTCCTGTTGGGGCTGCCGGCGACGAACGCCTTGAACCGCGCGTCAGGGTCGCAGTCGGGGTTCTCGTCGAGGAACACGGCGAAGGTCGTCGTGCCGAGGCCGTCCCAGATGATGTTGTTGTCCTTCGAGCCTTCGAACTCGACCAGGCCGAGCGACGGCCTCTCCCAGCTTATGCCGTCCGCGCTCTCGGCGTAGCAGACGAAGGCGTGGACCGGGGTCATCGCGCCCTGCGTGTAGTCGACCTGCGAGGCGCGGTAGTACATGCGGTAGACGCCACCCTCGCGGATGACCGAGACGTAGTTGCAGCTATTGCCCTCCCACGGCCGGTCGAAGGTCAGCGACACGTCCCGCGGGACGGGCCTGTGCATCGTCCGGGTCGCCTCGGACAGCCTGTCGACGATATGGTCGTCTACGAACAGCTCGAGCCGGGAGCCTATGTCGATAGCTTCGGTCATGTGATTGTCTCCGTGTATACGTTCAGGGTTGATGCTCTTACGTTTTGTTCACGCCGGGTGCGGCCCTTCGATACACCCCGACGAAGCGTCGGGGCACTCAGGGCAAACGGGCTGTACGGGCGACGAGGCGTCAGGGCATTTGGTGCAGGCGGGGTTGGGGTTCATCATCATGCACACAACCCGTTCACCCCGAGTAGCGCCGCTGGTCCAGCGGCGCGTATCGAGGGGGGCGTGCGCGATCTCATCAAGGGAGCTGCGCCTTACAGGGCCAGGCGGGTGGCTATGAAGCCGCCGTCGATGGGCATGACGTGCCCGTTGACGAAGGAGGCGGCGTCGGAGCACAGCCAGACGACGCACTCCGCGACCTCGTCCGGCTGCCCGACGCGGCCCATCTCCTCATGCTCCGCAGCACGCTCCAGCAGGCCGGGGTCCTCGGCGATCATACGGTCGAGTATAGCCGTGTGGATGGTGCCCGGGCAGACGCAGTTGACGCGGATGCCCTGCTTGGCGTACTCGACGGCGGCCGTCCTGGAGATCATGATGACGCCCGCCTTGCTGACGCGGTACGCCATGCGGTCCATGCCGCCGACGAGCCCGGAGGTCGAGGCGTCGTTGACGATGGCCCCGCCGCCCTGATCGAGCATCACCATGACCTCGTATTTGACGCAGAGCCACAGGCCCTTGAGGTTGATGCCGATCGTCTGGTCCCAGTCCTCCAACGTGTGCTCGTGCGTCCGTCCCCGGTCGAGCACGATGCCGGCGTTGTTGAAGGCGTAGTCTAGCCTGCCGTAGGTCGAGACGGTGGTATCGACCATGTTCTTCACGTCGTCGGTACGCGACACGTCGGTGCGGACGAAGATCGCCTCGCCGCCGGCGTCGCGTATCTCCGCGACGGTCTCTTCCCCCGCGTCGGCTCGCCTGGCGGCGATGACCACGCGGGCGCCCTCGCGGGCGAACTGCAGCGCCGTCGACTTGCCGATGCCGGCGTTGCCGCCTGTGACGAGCGCCACCTTGCCGTCGAATTGTGCTGCCATGGCTCAGTCCTCCAGTTGGTAGAAGCGGCCCGCGGTGGTGCCGCCGTCCAGGGAAAGCAGGACGCCGTTGACGAAGGACGCGTCGTCCGAGCAGAGCCAGACCACGGCGTTGGCGATCTCCTCGGGAGTGCCGATGCGGCCGACGACCATCCTGTCCCGGATCTCGTCCGAAATGCCGGGAGTAGCGATCTCCATCCGGTCGAGGATGGGGGTGTGGATGGCGCCGGGCAACACCGCGTTGACGCGGATGCCTTTGCGGCCGTATTCGAGCGCCGCGGTGCGGGTTATCGAGTTGACGCCGGCCTTGCTGACGCGGTAGACCATGCGTCCGACGCCGCCCTGTATTCCCGACCCGGACGAGTTGTTGACGACCGCGCCGCCGCCGCGTTCGATCATGCGGGGTATCTCGTACTTGAGGCAGAGCCAGAGGCCCCTCAGGTTGATGTCGATCGTCGAGTCCCAGTGCTCCTCGGTATGCTCGTGGGTCAGGCCCACGTCGAGGACGATGCCCGCGTTGTTGAAGGCGTAGTCGAGACCGCCGAAGGTCTCGACGGTCGTCTCGACCATCGCCTCGACCTGCTCCGGGTCGGCCATGTCCGTCTGTATGAAGACGGCCTCGCCGCCGCCGTCGCGAATCTTGTTGGCGACGCGCTCGCCCTCCGTCGCCCTCCTCGCGGAAATGGCGACCTTGGCGCCCTCGCGGGCGAACAGGAGCGCCGACGCCTCGCCGATGCCCGCGTTTCCGCCCGTGACCAGCGCCACCTTGCCGTCGAACTGTCCGCCCATAAGCTTGCCTCCTTGGGTCCTAGAAGCCGGAGAGGGTCTCCTGCTCGCAGCCAACCAGGACGAAGTCGTCCCTGCTGTCCTCAACGAACGCGACCACCTTCGACAGCATCTCGCCGGCATGCCTGCCGTCGTTCGCGGCCAGCGCGACCCCCAGCGTCGCCGTCTGCCAGGAGTCGTTGTCGCCGACCTCGGCGATCGACACGTTGAACTTCCTGTGCACCCGTGAGCAGAGCGAGCCGATCACCCGCCGCTTGCCCTTGAGGCTCTGGTTCTCGGGTAGCTGCAGTGTCATCCTGCAGACGCCAACGTTCATGTCCGCCTCTCGGAGCGTTGATCAGTGTCGAAGCAGGCCTGCTGGGGCGGCACACGGGGCCGCCGGCGACGGCATTATATCACCGGCCCGTCGTGACGGAGCGCCCGCACCCGCCGGAAGCATGGCGGCCCGCCAAATGTCGCCCCGAACGGAGTGAGGGGCCTGGGGCGGGGGGCGAAGTCGACGCGTCACCCGAGTCGAAGCGCCCCACCCCAGGTCATTCGCGCCGCTCAGAACGACAACGGTTTCGCCGCCCTTAGTGCCTCACGACGTATGCGGTAGACGGCGTCTAAGGAGAGTGGGTTGGGACAGATCGCTCGGCTGTGCTTGACAGGGGGAGTGCGCGGTCTCTAGCATCGATGCATGGACAGCGAGGAGAGTTGGCGCAAGGCCATAGAGCAGACGTGGGTCGTCCGGTTTCCCAAGCAGAGGCTGGCGACCTTCGGCTCGACTAACATCGCATACTACGTGGTGACCGAGCCGGTCTACCAGGAGATCGACCCCGCCAACCGGGAGGGGGTCGTACGCACGGGGCGGGTCGTCGCCGAGCGGCCGACGGTCGTGACGCCGACCTATGCGTTGAATCTGAGCGGTTTCAGCGCGGAGGCGTACGAGTACCTGCGCCACGAGGCCGCCATGTCGGGTCCGAACGCCCCGGGCGTGCTGTACCAGTATCGGAACGAGGCCGGGAAGATGGAGATCGTCGGCGGCGTGCCGCGGGAGATCGCGCACCGGATCGGCGCCGACCTGGACCGCAAGAAGGACGACCTGTCCGTCGTCATGGTCGGGGTCGACGAGCTGTGGGACGTGGCGCTGCTGAAGTTCGTCTACGAGTTCACGTCGTCGTCGCTGTCGGGCAACGTCCAGGAGCTCGAGTCGCGCGGCATGCTGGACCCGCAGGCCGACTTCGGCGGGCTGCCGCGCGCGGCGGTCGACCGGATCGACGCGCTGTTCCGCGAGGCCGAACTGGGCGGCAACCGGGACGACCTCAAGCAGGAGCTCGACCGCTGGGGCGTGTTCGAGATGTACCAGGACCGTTTCTTCGGCTTGTTCCGCAATCCGTTCTAGCGGGCCGGTAGAGCCCTCTTCAATCGCCCGCTCAGCCCGGGTTCCCCACCCTGATCGGGTCGAGCGACGTGGACGGATTCCAGCCTTCGAAGACCTTGCTTAATCCCCATTGCGTCAAGGTGCGTGCGCGGCCGATTCGTCGTTCCCGTGGAGACGGGAACCCATCCCCTCCCCATCCTGGATTCCCGCCTTAGAAAACCTCCGCGTAACCCCCAAATGCGTCAAGGTGCGTGCGCGGCCGCTTCGTCGTTCCCGTGGAGACGGGAACCCATCCCTTCCCCATCCTGGATTCCCGCCTTAGAAGACCTCTGCGTAATTCCCTCGTACGAGACGACCGGCGGTGGGGATGCGTTGATTTCGTATCTGGGAGCCCCACCCCTTGGGTTCCCGCCTGCGCGGGAACGACGGTTTTGCAAAGGGTATCCCTTCGCGGGAATGACGGTCTTGGAGACGTCCTGTCCGAGTGGGGCCGCGTCAGGCGTCCGCGCTCGGCGTGGCGAACCCCCGGACGGCGGGGTCGCGGTCGGCCCGTGACAGCCTGTTCCCGATGCGGAACATCTGCCCCAACGGGTTGTCGCGGTCCTCGACGGCGTCCGCGGCGAGCTCTCCGATGGCGCCGCCGAACTTGAAGCCGTGGCCGCTGCCCCCGCCCGCAACGAAGACGCGGCCCGCGCCCGGAGCGCGGTCGATGAAAAAGTGGTCGTCGGGCGTGTTGGCGTAGAGGCAGGAGCGGCCGCCGACGAGCCTGGCGCGCGCCATCTCCGGTATGCGGCGGCGCAGGAAGTCGAGGGCGCGGTCGGTGAACTCGGGCGTCACGGCGCGGTCGAGGTCGGCGTCGACCTCGGGGCCGATCCTCTCCTCGGCGATCTTGAGGTAGCCCTCCCTCAGAAGCGGGAAGCCGTAGAATCCGCCGCGGTCCGGGTCGAAGGTGAACATGGGGAACGCCCCGTGCGCGAAGGCCTCCGGGGCGTCGACCTCGACGAAGACCATCTGCTGGTGCGACAGGCGGACGTGGGCCGCGAGGGAGGGCACGAGCCGCCCGAGCCATACGCCCGTTGCCACGACCGCCGCGTCGAACTCGCGGCTGCCAGACTCTGCCTGTATCCGAACGCCGCCCGGCGTCTCGTCGACCGCGGTAACCGGGGTGTGCTCCGCGAGCCGGACGCCGAGCTCGGACGCCATGTCGGCCATGAAGCGCACGGCCCGGCCGCTCTCGAGGTAGCCGGCCCAGGGGTCGTGGACGCACGTCTCGCCGCCTTCGAACGCGAACTGGGGGAAGCGCGACGCCGCCTCGGCCGCGTCCAGCAGCTCGACGTCGATGCCGCGTCGACGCAGGAACTGCCAGCTCTCGTACATCGGCGTGCCGGGCCCGAAGTCGCTGAGCACGACGAGCTGGCCGCACTGGTGGTAGACGCGGGCAGGGAAGCTTTTCTCCCACTCGCGCCACATGACCGACGCGCGCTCGACGAGGTCGACGTACGCGTCGCCGTCGCCGTACCAGGTGCGTCGAATCGCCTTCGACACGTCGGTGGAGGACGCGTCGGGGTGCGGTATCGGGCCGCGCTCGAACACGGTGACGTCGTGTCCCCGGCGCCGCAGCTCGATGGCCGTGGAGAGCCCGAAGACGCCAGCCCCGACGACCGCGGCCCTCACGGCGATCCCCCTTCTCGCGGACGAGCCGTAGTCCGTCCGCGCGTGGTCATGAAATAGCGACTGGGGCGCGGGTCTCGACGCTGCGGTACGCGGCGAGGACGACCTTCAGGTCGGCGATGCCCTCGTCGGCGGACATGGTGGGCTCGCGGTCCTCCAGGACGCTGGCGCGGAACTCCATGAGCATTGCGGACGAGCCGCCGAGACCGCCAACGGGCTCCATGCGGCCACCGTCGAGCGACTGGCGTTCGATCTCGTCGCCGAAGGGATCGAAGACGAGCGTCTCTTTCGTTCCGGCGACGACGATCTCGAGTCTTTCCCGGCTGAGCCGCGTTCCGTTCGAGAAGACGATCGTGGCGATGGCGCCGCCCGGCAGGTGAGCGACGATGGAGATGCCGTCCTCGCCCTCCTTGCCGAGTACCCGCGGGGGAGCGGCTGCGTAGAGCAGGTCGGGCATACCGCCGACGTGGACGAGCGTGTCGACGTAGTGGATGCCGGCGTCGATGAACGAGCCGCCACCGGCCGTCTCCAGGCTGTTGCGCCAGCCTCCCGTGTCGCCGAACCAGTCGCAGGTCATGTTGACGGCTCTAAGGTCGCCGACGTCGCCGGAGTCGAGGAGCTCCTTGGCCCGGACGACCGTGGGCAGGAAGCGGTGGTTCTCGGCCACCATCAGCTTGACGCCGGCGTCGGCGCAGGCGCGCCGCATCCGCAGCGCCTCCTCCACGGTGCGGGCAATGGGCTTCTCCATCAACACGTGCTTCGAGTGCGCGGCCGCCATCAGGGCGTTGTCCACGTGCAGGCCGTGGGGAGTGATGAAGTACATCGCCTCGACGTCGGTGCTCGCGGCGGCCTCCTCGTAGCTGCCGAAGCAGCCAACGCCGCCGAACCGGTCGGCGTAGCTCCTCGCCTTGTCCAAATCGCGGCTCGCGAAGTACAGGTCGAAGTTGCCGGCGACGTCCCTGGTGTTGCCCAGCGCCGCCTCCGCGTACATCCCGCACCCAACTATGCACAGCGCTAACTTCATGACGCACCAGTCCTCGCAGGTCTCCGGACGCCCCGTCGCGGACCGCCCTAGTCTCGCCCCGCATAATACACGACCACCGCACGCAATCTCCCTGAACTCCGGCTCCCGCTATCCACTATCCACTACCCACTACTCAGGTCTGTGCTAATCTTGTATATGTTAGGATGTTCGCACGTGTTCGAGATCATTGGATGAATAGACAAGACGAGCCGGAAGTCAATCTGGAGCAGCTGATAGGGCGGGTGCGCGCCTTCTTCGGGCGCTTTCGCCTGGGCGGCGGCAAGGGCGGCCTGCTGGGCATCGTCGTGGTCGGCCTCGCCGTGGTCTGCGTCGTCTGGGCGGCCACGGGCTTCTACCAGGTGTCCGGCGAGGGCGGCGAGCGCGCTGTGCTTCGCCTGTTCGGCCGGTACAACGGCGAGGCCGGGCCGGGCCTGCACTGGTTCTGGCCTTCGCCCATAGGCAAGCGGACCATCGTGCGCACGACCGAGGTCAAGCGGCTGGAGCTCGGCTTCCGCGGCGAGACCCCGGTGCCCGAAGAGTCGCTCATGATCACGGGCGACATCAACATCGTCGACGCGCAGCTCCTGGTGCAGTACGACATCAAGAGCGCCCGGGACTTCCTGTTCAGGGTCGTCGACCCCGGCGGCGTGACCATTAAGGACGCCACCGAGACGG
This sequence comes from Dehalococcoidia bacterium, assembly GCA_965220785.1. Lineage (GTDB taxonomy): Bacteria > Chloroflexota > Dehalococcoidia > Lucifugimonadales > CAZENU01 > CAZENU01. The sequence continues at coordinate 2,638,178 of CBDCQW010000003.1, read as the reverse complement.
CCCTGCGGCAGATCGTCGGCGAGGGGAAGTTCACCGACATCCTGACCGGCGAAAAGGAGATCTTCCAGCAGAGGACGCAGGACATCCTGCAGGCGATCCTCGACACGTACAGGACCGGGATCAACGTCAGGGAGGTGAAGCTGCAGCTCGTGAGGCCGCCCGAGCAGGTGCAGCCCGCCTTCGACGAGGTCATCCGCGCCATCCAAGACAAGGAGCGCATCCAGAACGAGGCCAACGCCTTCAAGGCCGACGTCGTCCCGAAGGCGGAGGGACAGGCCGCCAGGGTGGTACAGGAGGCGGAGGCCGAGAGGGCGCAGCGCATCAACCGCGCGACCGGCGAGGCGGAGCGGTTCAAGGCGGTGCTGAGCGAGTACCAGAAGTCGAGAGACGTGACCCGGCAGCGCCTGTACCTCGACGCGATGGAGGCGCTGCTGCCGGGCATCACGAAGGTGATCCTCGACCCCGACTCGGACGCCATAGTGGTTATCGGCGGTGAAGGCCGAGTGCTGCCCGTTCCCGCGCCGGCAGAGCCGTCGCAGTAGCCGAGGCTATTCCGTACACAGTATGAAATCCCTAGCAATACTGATAATAGTCCTGGTGGTCGTCGGGGTGGTGTTCTTCCTTCCTGGCGCGGGCAGCCTCAAGGCGCTGTTCGTCGTAGACGAGACCCAGCTTGCCATCAAGACCAGGTTCGGCAAGCCCGTCGGAAACTCGATCACGACGCCGGGGCTCCGTATGAAGGTCCCCTTCATAGACAGAGTGGAGTACTTCGAACGGAGGCTGCTCGTCTTCGACGCTCCTCCACGCGACCTCTTCACACAGGACGAAGAGCGGCTGAAGATCGACGTATTCGCCCGGGCCAGGATCTTCGATCCGTTGAAGTTCTGGACGACGGTGCGGACAGAGGAACAGGCCGCGACCACCGCCATCGGCATTATCGCCTCCGAGCTCCGTCAGGAGATCGGCCGGAACACCCTTCCCCAGATAATCGCCACCAAGCGAAGCGAGATCATGGGGCTCGTCCGGGAGGCCGTGGCGCCCCAGCTGAGGGAGCTCGGCATCGAGCTCGTGGACCTTCGGATCAAGCGCGCCGACTTCCCGGTCGAGGTGGCGGGCAAGGTCTACGACCGGATGAGCTCGAACCTGCAGATCCGGGCGAACGAGGAGCGCGCCGAGGGCGAACGGGCGGGCCTGAAGACGCGGGCCGAGGCGTCCAGGACGGTTGTCGAGGTCCGTTCGCAGGCCGAGCGCGACGCGTCCATCATCCGCGGCTGCGGCGAGTCCGAGGCGATCACCATATTCGCCGATGCGCTGGAGCGCGATCCGGAGTTCTACTCCTTCCAGCGGTCGCTGGAGGTGTACCGCGTGTACCTGGCCCAGAATGCCACGCTGATCGGCTCGGGCCAGGACCTTGGCGAGCTGTTCGAAGAGATAAGGCAGACCGTGATCAAAGCGTCGGCGCCCCCCAGCGGGACCTCCGATGAGGAGGAGACGATATCGTCCTCGACGGCCTTCGAGCCCCCATGCGTCGTCGAGACCAAGTCCCGGCTGTTCCTGTCCGAAGAGTTGGGCCTCGCGCCTCAGACAGCGCTGACGTTCATCAGCGCGAGACAGGTGGACTGGCCGGACGCGTCCCTGGGGTGCCCGGCGGAAGGGCAGGTCTACGCCGCGGCCGTTACGCCCGGCTTCTCGCTGGTATTCGAGCTCCAGGGCCAGACCTACGAGGTGCACACCGACCGTGAGGCCACTCAGTTGGTTCGCTGCCTGCCGTAGCGACGGCGGGCTGACCGAGCCGGCTGGCCGTGTCTTCCCGGTCAGAGTTGCTGAGACGAGCGCTGCCACCCCTGTAGATTCCCCTTTTTCGTCGGCATGACTGTGCTGCGGTAGTCAAAGTCCTGGTAGGGGTCGGGCTGTCGCCACACGCTCCGTTCGCCCTGAGTGGCCCGACGCTTCGTCGGGGTGTATCGAAGGGCCCGCACAACTCAGTCTTGGGTGGGGGGTAGACATAGCATTGGCGACAAGGTTGCGCGCGCCCCTCGATACGCGCCGCTGAAGCAGCGACGCTACTCGGGGTGAACGGTCACGTGTGTGTGTGCGGCAGCGGCAGCAAGCCCGCTCGCCCTGAGCGCCGGGACGTATCGTCGGCATACACCCCGTTCACCCTGAGTGGCGGGACGCATCGTCGGCATACACCCCGTTCGCCCTGAGTGGCCGGACGTATCGTCGGCATACACCCCGCTCGCCCTGGTTGCCGGACGCATCGTCGGAATACACCCCGTTCGCCCTGGGTGCCGGGACGTATCGTCGGCATACACCCCATTCGGCCTGGTTGCCGGACGTATCGTCGGCATACACCCCGTTCGCCCTGAGTGCCCCGACGCTTCGTCGGGGTGTATCGAAGGGCCCCACGCGGCGGGAACCTGTCGTGGCGGCCTCGAGTCCGAACAGGGCTACTTGTACAGGATCTTGTTGACGTACTCGCCGGACAGTTCGCCCGCGGCGAGGATGTGACCGTCCATGGCGGCGAGCAGCTCGTTCTTGTTCGCTCCCGCGGCCAGGTCCAGCTCCGCGTCCAGCGCGTAGATCGTGAACAGGTACTTGTGCGGCTTCTGCCGCGTGAGCCCCCGCAGCTCCTGCACGTTGCTGTGGATGGCCTGCACGTTGGGCGGCGGGCACGGCCCGCCGTAGCCGACGCCGCGGTAGTCGTTCGCGCCCTGCCTGACGTTGGGGCCGATGGCCGCCACCTCGGTCGTCGTGGCGACGCTCTCCGGAAGCGAGGTCACGTCGGCGGGGATGTTCCAGATCACCCAGTGGACCCGCGGCGACGTGATACCCTTCTCCAGCGTGATGGCATCGGGGTCGTCCACTATGATCGCGAAGCTGACGGCGCCGTCGGGGACGTTCGTCCAGGCCAGCGGGGGCGACTTGTCCTCGCCGTAGCGCTCCTCGCCCGTCTCCGGGTAGTAGTAGTTCTCGACGCAGGTGAACGCGATCGGGATGCGCCTGATCCGGTTGAAGACTTCGCTCGTCAGCTCGACCGTCTTCGGGAACTCCTGCTTGACCGCGTATACGTGGGCGTCGATCATCAGCCCCGAGTCGGGTTGGACAGGGGCCGCCGGCGCGTCGACGGCGCCTTCACCTCCGGCGTCGCCTTCTTCGGCGTCGCTGGAGCACGCCGAGGCGGCGAGCAGGAAGAAAACGACCGCCCCTATAAGGGTTCGGGCGATGTGGTTGGTCTGCAAGGCGGACCTCCAAGAGTCGAGCATACCGGTTCCGTCTTTACTGGCCCCGTCTGCGAGTTTGAAGGCTCGCGGCACTTCGGTCAAGTCCCGCTCTTCACCGGAATATCTTCTTGTTGATGTACTCTCCCACCGTCGAGCCTGCGGCCAGGATGTGGCCGTCCATCGCCTTGAGCAGGTCCTGATGCGAGCTTCCACCCGGCAGGTCCAGATCGACGTCCAGCGCGTAGAGGGTGTACGTGTACTTGTGGGCGGTGTTGATGTTGCGCCCGGCGCTGCCCTGTATGGCCGAGATGTTCTCTCCCGGACACGGGCCGTTCCATCCGATGTTGCCGTAGTCGTTGACCCCCTGCCGGGTGTTGGGCCCGATCGACGCCACCTCCGTCGTGGTCGCGATGTGCTCAGCAAGCTCCGTGACGTCGGCCGGGATGTTCCACATGGTCCAGTGGACCCAGCGGCCGCCGACCACCGTGTCCTTGGCCGCGACGTCGGGGTCGTCCATGACCAGGGCGAAGCTGACGGTGCCCTCCGGAGCGCCCGTCCAGGCGAGCGGGGGGGACTTCTCCTGGCCGTACCTGAAGTCGAACCCCGACTCCGGGTAGTACTCGTTGTCGGTGCAGGTGTACTCGATCGGCATGCGCCTGATCCGGCTGAACACCGTGCTGGAGACCTCCATCGTGTCCGTGGGGAACTGCTGTTGGACTATGTAGCCGGGGTTCTTGATCTCCGGCTCGTCGTCCCGCGCGGGCCGCGCGGTCGGGTCGGAGGTGCTGGCTGCCGGGGCCTCGGGTCCGGACGAGCAGGCGGCCAGCGTCAGGACGAGCGCCGCCGCGCACAGGAGGGCGCCCAGGCAGTGGGTTCTGAAATGTTGTTCAGCCATACGTTCGACTCGCCCCGGAGAGCTACGTTCAAAATGTAGTGGCATCGGCTCTTTCTGTCAACGCGCCAGGCCCACGCCGGTTCCGCACTCGTTCCGGCCTGCGGTCCACGGGCGCGGCATGTTGACGGGCCGTCGGCGGGAGCCTAGTTCATCTGCTTGCTGCCGACGAACTCGCCCCTGATGACCCCGGCGGACAGGATGTGGCCTTCGATGGCCTGGATGAATGCTTCCCTCGACGCGCCTACGGGCAGGTCCAGCACGGTGTCCAGCGCGTAGACGTGGAATACGTACTCGAATACGATCTTGACCTTCGTCTGCCTGTAATTTACGGTGGTAGGCACCGGACAGGGGCCGGTGTAACCGATGCCCTGCTCGTCGTTGGTCCCCTGCCGCACGTCGGGCCCGATGGCCGCTACCTCCGTCGTCGTCGCAACCCTCTCGGGAAGTCCCGTGGCGTCGGCGGGGAGGTTCCAGATCAACCAGTGGGTCCACTTGGCGTCGGGGTCGGCGTCGTGTGCGATCTGGTCGCTTTCCATCAGCAGGGCGATGCTCTTGGTCCCGTCCGGGATGCTGGTCCACTCCAGCGGCGGCGAGATGTTCTCCCGGCCTACGTACTTTTCGGGGTTCTGCTCGAAGGACTGTCCGGCCCTGGGCGCTCCGCCGGGACAGACGTACGTCTTGGGGATGCGCCTGATGCGGCTGAAGACCGGGCTGGTGACCTCGATGCTCATGTCGAGTGTCTGAGATACCTTCGCTTCCCCCCCTGACTGGTCGGCGCCTGGCTCCTCGGTCGCCGCGGGCGCTCCGCCGGCTTCAGCCGGTTCGGAGCCGTCGTCGCTCGAACATGCGGCGAGAGCGAAGGCGAACAGCAGTATCAGACCGAGTGTTATCGCGAGAACGCCGGTGATTCGCATCTGGAAGGTCTCCTTCGGTGAATGGCGCCGTGGGCGCGGCCCCTCGGGGGCCGAACCCCGGCTGCAGGGAGCTACTCTGAAAATGTAGTGGGCATCGGCTACTCCTGTCAACGCACCGCGCGCCCGAACCGGCAGCTCACACGTTCTCGGGAATAGGCCGATGCAACTCGCCCGAGGCCTATCGGAGGCCCGTCGACGGAGCCCGGACCGCCACCTCGGTCGGCGAAGGCGGGCAGGAGCACCAAGGCGAGCGTCGTCCCGAAGACGCCGGCGATTCGCACTGAGGTCTCCGTCGGTGAACACCCAGTGGGAGCGCCCCCTTTGTGGGCCGGCCCCGGGCTAGAACTCCAGTAACTGCCTGCTCGCTACGAACTCGCCCTTGATGACCCCGCCCGCGAGGACGTGGCCCTCGATGGCCTTGATGAAATCTGCCCTGGTGGCCCCTCCCGGCAGGTCGAGCACCGTGTCCAGCGCATAGACGTGGAACAGGTACTCGAAGACCACCTTGGGCTTGGCCTCCCTGTAGCCGACGGTAACCGGCAGCGGGCAGGGGCCGGAGTATCCGAGGACCTGGTCGTCGTTCGTGCCCTGGCGCACGTCGGGCCCGAGGGCCGCCACGTCCGTAGTCGTCGCGACGGCTTCCGGAAGCCCGGCCGCGTCGGCGGGCAGATTCCAGATCATCCAGTGGGTCCAGCGCGCTTCGGGGTCCTCTGCGTGCGCGATCTGGTCGCTGTCCATCATCACGGCGATGCTCTGGGTACCCTCGGGGAGCCCTGTCCAGTCCAGCGGCGGCGACGTGTTCTTGCGGTCGGCGTACCTGGTGAGGGCGTCCTGTTCGAAGGAGGTACCAGCCTTGGGGGGACGCCCCGGGCAGACGTGGGTCTTTGGAATTCGCCTGATCCGGCTGAACACCGAGCTCGTGACCTCGACGGTCATTTCGAAAGTCTGCTCCGGCGTGTCGGAGGCGCCTTCTGGCGCGGGCTCGGCGGCCCCCGCGCCCGTGGTCGCGGCTGCCGCCGGGGCGGGGTCCGTGCTCTCCGGCGAGTCTCCGCCGTCGCCGCTCGAGCATGCGGCGAGCAGCGCGGCGAGCGCCAACGCCGCGACTACCGACGTCAACAGCCACGGAATCTTCCGCATCGTCTACCTCCGTTCCCGTATCCGCGAGCCCGCCTCCGGCAGGCCAGTGGTGTCAGTGCTCCAGGAGCTGTCTGCTCGCTACGAACTCGCCCCGGACTACGCCGCCCGACAGCACGTGGCCGTCGATGGCTTTCATGAAGTCGTCCCGCGTGGCGGTACCTGGCAGGTCCAACGTCGTGTCCAGCGCGTAGACGTGGAACAGGTACTCGAAGACCACCTTGGGCTTGGCCTCGAAGTATCCCACCGTGATCGGCAACGGGCAGGGGCCGGAGTAACCTATGATCTCGTCGTCGTTTGTCCCCTGGCGCGTGTCGGGGCCGAGCGCGGCCACGTCCGTCGTGGTGGCAACCTTCTCCGCCAGGCCTGAGGTTTCGGGCGGCAGATTCCAGATCAGCCAGTGGGTGAACCGGACGTCCGGGTCTTCGGCGTGCGCTATCTGGTCGCTGTCCATCATCACCGCGATGCTCTGAGTGCCGTCGGGCGCGCCCGTCCACTCGATGGGCGGCGACGTGTTCTTGCGGTCGGCGTACTTGGTCAGCGCGTCCTGTTCAAAGGACGTACCGGCCTTCGGAGCACGTCCCGGGCATACGTGGGTCTTTGGAATGCGCCTGATGCGGTTAAAGACCGGGCTGGTGACTTCGATGCCCATGTCGACAGTCTGCTTCAGCGCGTACGCGCCTGCCGCTTCGGCGGGCTCCTGGGCCTGGCTGCCCGCGTCGGCGGCGGCCTGGGCGCCCTCCTCGCTCCCGCTCTCGGCGGACGTCGTTTCGTCTCCGCCGCTGGAGCAGGCGAGCGCGGCGACTATCGAGGCCAGCAGAATGGCGGTCAGCGCTGCTCGTGTGCGATGTGTCATCGCGACCTCCTCGCGGGTTCTTGGGAGCGATTCGAAAGGTGGCTGAAGAGCCTTCGACGGTACCGATAATGTAGGTCAACGGCAATCTGTTGTCAATCCAGCGCAAGTCCCTCAGATTCCCCACCTGACTGGGCCGGCCAGCGTAACGGGCGGCCTCCGGTGTAATGGTGGCACACCCTGTCGGGGATGGAATCCCGCCCCCGCCTACGCGAGGGCAGGCTGTTCGCGGGAATGACGGAGGCGAGGGATTCCGGAGCCAGCCGGGCCGTTGCAATGGCGTTCGGATGGCGGGGCGCACGATTCGTCCGAGCCGATTCGGATCGACGGCCCAGGCCGGGGTCGGGAGCGGTATAATGGCCGGCGCGCCGGCCATGTCCGATTACGTCGTCAACGTACAGATAGACGAGGGGTTCGAGCAGGCGGTCTCTGTCCGGGAGCTCACGCGGACCGCGGCGCGGGCGCTGCGCGTCGGAGACGCCGTGGAAGCCGCGAGCGTGGACGTGGTGGTGACCGGCGACGACGTGGTCCGGGAGCTGAACCGGCGGTACCGGGGCCTCGACGAGACGACCGACGTGCTGTCCTTCTCGTTCACACACGCCGGCGAATACCAGGGCGACGATGAAGCCCCAGGCGCACCGGCTGACCTGGACTTCCCGGTGCCCGCCGGCGCTGACGGATCGCTGGGGGAAGTGATAATCTCCTACCCGCAGGCGGAACGACAGGGCGAACAGGCGGGTCACGGGACCGGGCGGGAGCTATCGAAGCTGCTCGCTCACGGCGTACTGCATCTGCTGGGCCACGATCACGAGTCCGATGGTGAGGCTATTGTCATGAAACGCCTCGAGACGGAAGCGCTCCGATGGACGTGACCGACGAATGAGCGAGGTCTTCTACAGAAAGTGGCGTCCGCGGCTGCTGAGCCAGGTGGCCGGTCAGGACGCGGTCACCCAGACGCTGCGCAACGCCGTCGCGCAGGACAGGGTGGCGCACGCCTACCTGCTGTGCGGGCCGCGCGGCACCGGCAAGACGAGCACGGCTCGTATTCTCGCCAAGGCCGTCAACTGCAGATCGCCCCTGCAGGGCGAGCCGGACGGCGAGTGCGACATCTGCCAGGCCATCGACGAGGGACGCGCCCTCGACCTCATCGAGATCGACGCGGCGTCGAACCGCGGGATCGACGACATCAGAAGCCTGCGCGAGAAGGTCCACTTCGCGCCCAACGAGGCGCGCTACAAGGTCTACATCGTGGACGAGGTCCACATGTTGACTGAGCCTGCGTTCAACGCCCTGCTCAAGACCCTGGAGGAGCCTCCGGCCCACGCCATCTTCGTGCTTGCGACGACCGAGGTGCACAAGGTACCGCTGACGATAATCTCCCGGTGCCAGCGGTTCGACTTCCGGCGCATACCGATGGAGACTATCGTCGCCCGCCTCGCCGCGCTCTGCTCCGCCGAGAGCGTGGAAGCGTCCGAGGAGGCGCTCACCCTGATCGCCAGGGCGGCCACAGGCAGCCTGAGAGACGCTGAGAACATACTCGAGCAGGCGCTGGTCTCCTACGGATCGCCGCTGCGGGAGGACGCGGTCAGCGATCTCCTGGACCTGGGCAACGACCAGCGGGCATTGGAGCTGGTCGGCCACGTCGTCGACAAGGCGACCCAGGAGGGGCTGACCGTCATCAACAAGGTCGCGGCCGACGGCGTCGATCTCCGGCAGTTCCACCGGGCGACGACCGAGTACCTGCGCGGCGCGCTCCTGCTGAAGTCGGGCGCCGCAACGGCACTCGGCTACCCCGAGGAGACCAGGGCCGAGATGCAGAAGATGGCCGGCCGGGCGTCGCTGGGGCACCTCCTGGGCGCGCTGAAGACGTTCGTCGGAGCGTCCGTAGGCCGGGACAGCTCCTCGCCCCTGGCGCTGGAGTTGGCGATGGTGGAGACCGCCCTCGACCAGCCGGTCTCGCCGACCGCGGACGCTTTGGAGCCGAGCCCGGCGCCGCAGCCTCGCCCGCAGCAGAGGCGGCAGGAAGCCGCGCGCGAACGGCCAGCGCCCGCCGCGTCCTACGATCCCTCGCCCCCGCCGCGGGCGGCGCCAGCGCCCCGGCCCGAGACCAACCAGCCGCGCTCTCAGGCGCCCAGCAGGGACAGAGCCGCGGCCCCGCCGGCCGCCGCCGGGCCGCTGGGGGCAGTCTGGAACGAGGTGCTGCGGTCGCTCGGCAGGCAGAAGGGTCGCCGGTTCAACCTCGGGGCGCTGCTCCGGAGCAGCACGGCCCGCGAAATCGACGACGGGACTATCGTGATCAGGTACGCCCACTCCTCGCACCGGGAGCGCATCGAGGAGGAGCTCGACGACCCGCAGACGCGGCGGGTGGTCGAGGAGGCTTTCGCGCAGGCCCTCGGCGAGAGCTACAAGATACGGGTCTCGGAGGCGGAGGCGTCGGACGGCGGGGCGAGGCGGAACCCGGTGCAGAGCAGCCATCTCGTCCGCGCGGCCGTGGCGAAGGGCGCCCAGGTCGCCGGAGACAAGGAGGACCAGAGTGAATAGGAAGATGATGCGTCAGGCCCGCGATCTCCAGAAGAACATGATGAAGATGCAGGAGGAGCTGGAGAACGCCACCGTCACGGCTTCCGTCGGCGGCGGGGTCGTCACCGTCGTCGTCAGCGGCAAGATGAGAGTGGAGTCGCTGACGATACAGCCCGAAGCCGTCTCTCCGGACGACGTGGAGATGTTGCAGGAGCTCGTGCAGGCGGCGGTCAACGAGGGCATGGAGGAGGCGCAGCAGATGGTCTCCAGCCGCATGAGCTCGCTCACCGGCGGGCTGAACATCCCCGGGTTGACCTAGGAACCTTGGGTATGCGCGTTGACGGCTATTCGGCCGCTGAGCCGGTGACGAGGCTGGTGGAGGAGTTCCACAAGCTGCCCGGCATCGGCCCCAAGACTGCCCAGAGGCTCACCTACTACCTCGTGCGAATGCCCGAGGACGAGGCCCGCTCTCTCGCCGATGCCGTGCTCGCCGTCAAGGAGCGCATCACACTCTGCTCCCAGTGCTTCAACATCACCGAGTCCGACCCGTGCTCGCTGTGCGGCGACCCGGCACGCGACCGGACCCGAATATGCGTCGTCGAAGAGGCCCTGGACGTGGCCGCGCTCGACCGCACCGGCATGTACCGCGGGCTCTACCACGTGCTCCACGGGGTGATCTCGCCCATGGACGGCGTCGGCCCGGACGACCTGAAGATCCTGCCGCTTCTCGACCGCCTCAGGTCAGGGGAGGTGACCGAGGTGATCCTGGCCACGAACCCGAACCTGGAGGGCGAGGCCACGTCTATGTACATCAACAAGCTGATCGAGCCTCTCGGAATCGTCGTGACCAGGCCCGCCCGGGGTCTCCCGGTGGGCGGCGACCTGGAGTACGCGGACGAAGTGACCCTCGGCCGCGCGATCGAGGGCCGCCAGCGGTTCTGAATCGGTGGCCAGGCCAAGGACTTACAAGACGCGCGCCATCGTCCTCAAGCACGCCCCCCTCGGCGAGGCCGACCGGATACTGACGCTCTGCACCCACGACCGCGGCAAGGTGCGCGCGGTGGCGAGAGGCGTGCGGCGGACGAAGAGCCGGCTCTCCGGCCATCTCGAGCCGCTGGTACACGTCCGGGTGTCGATAGCGGAGGGGCGCGATCTCGACCACCTGAGCGAGGCGGAGACGCTGCACAGCTTCCGAGCGTTGCGCGAAGACCTGGCCAGCATATCCGTGGCTGTCCACCTCTGCGAGCTCGTCGACCGCTTCACGGCCGAGGGCTCGCCGGCGCCGGAGATTCTCGAGCTGCTGCTGACCGCCATGACGATGCTGGAAGCCGGCGAGGACTCGCCGATTCTGCTATGCGCCTTCGAGGTCAAGCTGCTGGGCTACTCGGGCTTCGGTCCTGAGGTGCAGCGCTGCGCCCATTGCCGGTCCGAGCTCGACCCCGACGACCACGTGTTCAGCAGCGCCGCGGGCGGAATACTCTGCCCTCGCTGCAAGGTTGCGTCCGAGGACGCGCTGCTCTCCGTGTCGATGAACGCCATCAAGGTGCTGCGCTACCTGCAGCGGCAGAGCATCCGGCAGGCGCCGTCGCTGAACGTCTCTCCCGAGCTGCTGGGGCAGGTCGAGCGGCTTCTCACAGCGTATGTGACGCACGTGCTGGAGCGCGATCTGAAGAGCGCCGAGTTCATGAAGCTCGTCGCCGCCCCCGGCGTGCCCTCCGTTGGCGGCGTCGGCGCAGCCACTGGCCGGGACGCCTGCCGCCTGTGATCACACCGAGGTTCACTCGGACGGGACGATAGTTGGGTTACTCCAGTTGGACGGTCCTAACCAACTCGGAGAAACCCGCGCCGGCGACTCGCAGCCAGTAGCGTCCACTTGGCGCTTGCTCAGGCACCGTCGCCTGCCCTTGGAACAAGTCTGAAACCGGGAATTCACCCAGCCCCAGTTCGAGACCTTCCAGGGACACGAGGCTCAGATTCATAGAAGCCGCGTCGAGGACGTTGTCCCAGCTCATCAACGTGATCTGGAATGACTCTCCGGCCCTGATAGCCTTGGGAATGCTCACAGACCCAATTGGGGCCATAAACTCGGTCATGTCCTCCCACCACAGGCCGAGATCCGATGACTTTACCATGCCTGCGCCCTCCACCCACCATATATCGCTCAGTCGAATCCATTTGCCCATGCAACGGCCGCCGACGGATTCCTCAGCGTCAGCGTCGGACCACGGCTCGCATCGTGCGACCTGTCTCACGATCGATTCCGTCCCGTCGCGGAAGCGGATATTCAGGTAGCGGCCACGGTCGTTTGCCGAGAGATGTTCCGCAGGCCCAATGGGAATGGCGCTGTCGAGCGCACGTGCGAGGCGGGCTATCGCGGCACGATCTTCCGGCAGATGTTCGAACATCGGTCTCAATGGATCACCAGTAGGAAGGGATGCGACCCAGCTGTAGACGGCTTCGATGGACGGCTCTGTGCTGGAAGTTGCTGGTGTGGCGGAAGTAGCTACCGTGGGGTTGGAATCGGCGCAAGCTGCCAGCGCAAGGATTCCGAAACCGCCGAGGACGATGTACCCCAGACGTGACATAACGCCTACTCTCTACTTGGCTTGTGCTAAAACCATGATCGCATACTGATGAAATGGGATGGCCATTTTTGGGAGAAAGCCATTCCCATCGTATCCGGTCAGATGCGGTACATCATACCTTCGTCGCCAAAGCCAAAGTCGGGGAAACGCAATCCAGGGATGTCGGGAGGCCCCATCCCCCTGTCGAAGTCCGGTAGTCGCTTCGTTTCGGTCTTCAGCGGGCGCAGCCAACGGGTCTGCTCGGCGTGCCACGCATCCAGCATCGTCCATCCGGCGGCTGACTCGTACCGGTTCTGCTCCGCGGTCAGTAGCCCGCCCAGGCTCAGGTGAACGCCGTCCCACTCTTCCGACACCGCCCCCCAATTCGGCGCCAGGCGGTCGTCCTCCGTACCTCTTGCGGGATACCTGACGCACAGCTTATGCCAGTCGGATGGGCCATGGACCTCGAACACACGCACTTCCGCAAGGAAGCGGATAGACCACCACGCCAGCGGGAACTCACATAGGTAGTCCCCGGTTCGTTCATCGCGGGCTACAAGCTCGGACGTCAGGTGAGGACCGTAGAGCGTCGACGTGGTCTGGTTGCCGTAAGGCTTCTGTGCGTAACGCTCCCAACGGCTCGATGGGTTTGCCGGGCGACTCCACGCCATCGTATCCGGCGGCGTGCCATAGATGAACTTGTCCAAGGTCCCGTCTATGGAGAGCCATGCCTGCCTCTGCGGGTCTAAGTCGTCGAACCACCACGCGGTACCCGGGTGTTCAACCAACGCTCGCGCCTGGGCCGCCTTCCCCTTCGCGAGGTCCAGCACCCCAGGCGCGATTCGGTCATAGTCAGCACCGTGACGAGACACGAATTCGGCGCACTCTGCAGCCATCCGTAGGCCGATCTTAGGGCCCGCTACGTCCTTCGCCGTGAGGCCGGTTTCGTCGAGCCCGACCACAAACGCGCAGCCCGTGATGGAGCTCAGAAGGTCGTCGACTCGTGTGTCGGTATCGCCCATCAGACTAGTTTCCTTCCTACGGGACTGTCGTTGTCCAGTGAAAATGTCAGGGTAATTGTTCAATGATTATGTCAGTATCTTCCTCCTCCAAGGGTGGTCTGGGGCGGGTCTTCTTGGGTGGCCGAAGCGCCTCTTGGGTGGTGGGAGGAGTCCAGCACCCTGTATGCGCTTCGCTCCGTTCCGTCGCTCAGCGCCTACAGGGTGTGTGTCAGCGCCGTTTGTGTCGTCGGGTAGCCGTCCGTTGGAGCGGCGGCCGCTGCGGGCCCTGAGCTCGACAGGCCCGTCAGGCGCAGGCTCAACTGCCAGGGTCCTGCCTTGGTGGGCCACCACGATGCTGCCGTCGAGCCGCTCCTGGACCTCGACGTCGGCGCGAGCGTAGCTGGCCCTGTGATCATCAGGCAGAAGCTGGATGGTGGAGCCGTTGAAGTGGACGGTGTTGTCGTTGGCAACTGTGCGTATGTACTTGAAGCACAGCGCGCCATCGAGACAGAGGCCGGGCGACGGTTTGCGGTATGCCGAGCCCGGCTGGGCCGCCGGCACACCGAACTGGGAGTTGTAGCGCGGCAGGAAGTCCCAGAGCACGCTGTTAGCCTCCTCTATGGTAGAGGCGCCAGCGAGTCGCAGCTCAGAGACCAACCGGCCCTGGAAGGTGCCCCAGGCGCGCTCCACGCGGCCTTTCGCCTGGGGTGTGTGGGCCAGGATGAGCTGGATGTCCAACTCCTCGAGCGCCCTGCCGAACTGGGTTGGGTCTCGCTTGCCCCGAAGCTGCTCGGCAAGGCTCTCGGGCTCCTTGGGGGAGCGCTGAAAGATGCCATGCCTGTCGGAGTAGAGGGCCAGGGGGATGCCGTGCTGGACGATGGTCTCTCTGAGCATCAGCATGTAGCCGTGGGCATCCTCATGGCGCCTGAACAGGGCGAAGGGGACCGTGCCAGTGGCGTCGTCCACAGCTCCGACCAGCGTCAGGTACGGGCCTCGCCCCTCGAGCCAGTCGTGACGACTGCCATCGACCTGCAGCAGCATCCCTTCCTGGGGGTAGCGCTCCCGCCGACTGTAGCGCCTGGAGGCTCTGCGAGGCCGCGGACTGCGCACGCCTTCGGCCAGCAGTACCCTCCTGACGGTGGAGCGCGACAGTTCGATCCCCTCTCGCTCCGCCAGCATCTCTGTCAAATGGGTGTGGTTGAAGCCTGCGTAGCGGCCTTCGGCCAACTCCCTCACCCTGTGTTGTGTATCCGGGCACGTGGTCGTCGACGGCTTCCTGCCCCTGTTGCCGTGAGCGATGGCAGCTGCTCCCTCCTTCCTGTACGCTGCCAGCAGTCGCCGACCATGGCGCTCGCTCACGCCCATCAGTCCCGCCGCCTTAACCGCCGTTACCTCTCCCGCAAGCACTGCGTTCAGAACCTGTATCCTCGTCTGCTCTTTGGTAGTCAACGTCAATCCTCTCATGGACTGACATTTTCATTGAACAGTTAACCCCTGACATAATCATTGAACATCTACATTCCTTCCTACGGGACTTGGCACTCCACGTCCGCCTGGTTACCGTTATACCCCACGTAGGTGACATCGTCGACGGTCAGGCGCCCAATGGCGACCCGGAGATACCGCTGTGTGGTGCCGATCTCGCATGGTGCACTGACTTATCCCCTCATGAGCACCCTGCCATTCCGATTTGGATAGCAGTCAGGTCTGCCGACCCTGGACGGGCACTTGCTCGTCTTTGTCGCCTCGACGGTGAATCCGAGCCTTCTCATTTCGACGACTCCTGCCAGATATCGGCGACATGAGTGGGTGGTGTCACAGAGCACTCGATCCTGTCAGGCCCACGTCATGCCTATCGGTTGGCGACGTCTTCCTTGACTCGGACTCTATCCTATGTGTTCCCTTCGGGCCTCCGTTTGAGGATATTCCATACCGCGAGCGAGATGAGAGCCAGCACAACCGGTCCGTGATAGTGCGCAGTTACCAGGAAGACTTGAGGCGCGACCGATGCCCCCAGATAGAACAAGGAGAGCGCAAGGCCAACCCATCCCCAACGGCCTTTGTGTCGATCACTCCAGATGATCATGCCCCCAGCAGCGACTCCAACCAATCCGATCGAAGCGAGACAGCAAGCCGTGTAGTAGGGGTAGGGGCTGGCTCCATGTCGAGACACTAGCGGTACGACAAGGAAGAGCGCACTGATGGCCGCCGAGAGGCATACGCACACGGCAACTCCTATGGACAAAGGGCTAGTGTGCAAAGCGCGATCCCTTGCAATGCCAGTGAACCGGTCCCGGTATGCTCCCTGAGCGGCCGCACTCGTACTCACCCCAGCCTGGTCCCGCCCAGAACCTCGCCATTTGCCAGTGCCTCGCTGGTGCCTTCCGTGACCTGTGATGCTGCCCATTGTCGGCGGGGCGTGTGAAATAGCCGTGAAAAACACCCCCGTTTCTGTGACAAAACCTGTGAAAGAATCCTTGTGCTGGGTTCCCGTCCAATGGCGATGGCCGCGATACGATCCGGGGCCACGACCGATCATCCCTTCGTCTTCCTGATCCGGGACAACGAGACCGGGTCGGTCCTGTTCATGGGCCGCGTGCTGAACCCCACGAATTAGTACCGCGCTGCGACCGACCGACTTGCAGCCCCGGGGAGCCGGTGCGGCGTGTCTCGACGGGTGGGTGCGTCTGTGCTAGCATCGCGCCGAGATTGACTCGGGAGGGCAGGCTTGTTCGAAGAGACGGAGCTCGCGCGGATTCGCGATGTCGTGGCCGAGGTGATCGACGAAGGAAGTCTCGGCGTCGCGCGGTTCCTGAGGTGCCACGCCGTGACCGCCGACGCCGGCCTGCTCGACTGCTCGCTGGCCTCGCTGACCTCCCTCGGTGACGCGTGGTTCGGTGCCCGTCCCGCGCGGACGCATCGGCTGGGCGAAGGCAGCGGCCTCTACCTCACCGACATGCTCACGTGGGACGGAGGGCAGGGCGCCATCGTCACGGTGAGCGTTGGATCGTACCCGGAGCCGCGCCTCGACCTGCTTCTCGTCGGCAGCAAGGGAAGTCTGTACCATCAGGACTGAGACGCGAGGCGCCGCGGATACGAAGCACGGTGCACCGTCTACCCCACACGGAGACGAAGAGTGAGCGAATACGGCGTACTGCTGATCGGGGGCAAGCGCACTCACCAGGAGGCGCACGGCCCCATATTCGCGAACCACCCCCGGTGCGGGCTGGTCGGCGTGGCCGCCGAGCCCGATGAGCCCGGCTTCAGGAGGGGCTCCGGCCGCGAGTTGGCGGAGCAGCTCGATGTCCCGTACTTCGCCGACCTGGACGCCGCCCTGGCCCGAGACGACGTCCACGTCGTGAGCTCGACGCCCCACGTGGAGCGCCGCGGCGACGTGCTGGTGCGCTGCATCGAGGCCGGCAAGCACGTCTACATGGACAAGCCGCTGGCAGGATCGCTGGAGGCGATCGACGCGATCGCCAGCGCCGCGTCCCGCGCCAACGTCAAGACGCAGATGTTCAGCCAGAACATGGCGCCCTGGGTACAGAAGGTCAGGCAGTCCGTCGAGGACGGAGCCGTCGGCGAAGTCGTGTCGGTCCACGCCGAGAACATCTTCGCGAAGGGCAGGGCGGGTTCGGTGCTGCCGGGTACCGTTCGCCGGGAGAAGTCGCCGGTCGAGCGGTACACCTTCGTCGGCGCCAAGCGGGAGATGTTCGACGTGGGCGTCTACAGCCTCGCGTTGATACACATGCTTACCGGCCGCGCTGTCGAGTCGGTCTTCGCGCTGACCGGCAACTACTTTTTCGCCGACCACGCGGTCGTGGACGTCGAGGACTTCGGCGCGATGGCGCTCCGGCTCGAGGGCGGCGTGACGGCGATCGCGGTCGGAGGGCGCTTCGGGTGGTCGAGCCACCCCAGGTCCGGCCCTCAGCGCGTCGCGGTGGTCGGCACGAAGGGCACTCTCAGCGCGGAGGTCAGCGCACGCCGCGTCGAGGTGTACAACGCCGAGCCGGACTTCACGCCGCCGGAGGTCGATCCGCTCGACCCGATGGGCATGTGGTTCGGCAGGGAGCCGGAGTACGTCGCCATGCCGAAGCGGCGCTGGGTCTCGTTGGACGCGGCGCGGGACACGATGGTGAGCGACGCGGCGCACTTCGTCGATTGCATCGACAACGACGTCGAGCCCGACCTGAACGCCGCCGCGGCGGCCGGAATCGCGGAGACGATACTCGGCGGGTACGAATCGGCAGCCCGGGGCGAAGAGGTATCGCTTCCCCTGCCCAGGGATTAGCCGCTGGCTTGAACGGCGTCGGCAGGTTCCCGAACTCCGTCGTTCCCTGGGAGGCCTGAATAACCGTCGTTCCCGCGCAGAGCCTGCCCTCGTGAAGACGGGGGCGGGAACCCATCCCGAACGTGTGAAGGAGTAGCGTGTGACACTGACCAGAAGACAACTCGAGCAGGCCGTGCCGGAGCTCTCCGGGTCCACAACCGTCGACGGACTGGACGGCGCGGTCGACATCTGCCGGGACTCCTACGGGATTCCCCACGTCCGGGCCGGCTCCACCGGCGACGCCTTCTTCGGGCAGGCCTTCGCGGCGGCCCAGGACCGGCTGTGGCACATGCAGCACGACCGACTGCTGGCCTACGGCCGATGGGCGGAGTACGCGGGCCCCGACGCCCTGGAGCAGGACGTGCAGATGCGCCGGTTCCAGATCGCCCCGTCGGTCCGGCTCGACTACGAACACCTGGACGACGAGGCGCGGGCGATGCTGGACGCCTACGCGGCCGGCGTCAACGCCTTCATCGAGTCCGGGCCGCTGCCCGCCGAGCTCGCGCTGGTAGAAGACGAGCCGGAGCGGTGGGAGCCGTGGGACTGCCTGGCCGTCTTCAAGGGTCGGCACATCCTGATGGGCGTCTTCGAGGCGAAGCTCTGGCGCGCGAAGCTGCTCGCCGCCCTGGGCCCGGAGAAGGCCGCCGAGCTGCTGCCGGGCCATCGCGGCGATCTGCTCATCGTGCCTCCGGCCGCCGAGTACGACGGCGCCGGATACGACCCGCTGCCGCACCTCTCCGACCTCGAGCAGGCCATCGGCGCGATGCGCGAGACCGACTCGGGCAGCAACAACTGGGCGCTGTCCGGCTCAAGGACCGCTTCGGGTAGACCGCTGATGGCCGGCGACCCGCACAGGGGGCTCGACACGCCCAACGTCTACTACCAGAACCACGTCGCCTGCCCCGAGTTCGACGCGGTCGGCCTGTCGTTCCCAGGGTTCCCGGCCTTCCCGCACTTCGGACACAACGCCAGCGTCGCCTGGTGCGTCACCCACGCCGTGGCCGACTACCAGGACGTGTACGTCGAGCGCTTCAGGGACGGCCCGCGGCCTCTCTGCCAGTACGGCGACGAGTGGCGGGAAGTCGAGGTCCGCCCGGAGGTGCTGAAGGTACGGGGCGGCGAGGACGTCGAGATCGACGTCACGGTCACGCGTCACGGCCCGGTCATAGCCGGCGGCCCCAAGGAGGGCCACGGGATCGCCTTCCGGTACACGTCCACGGACGGCCCGAACCCGACCGCCCAGTGCCTGCAACGCATGCTGCGCGCGGGCGGCGTCGACGAGCTGGACGAGGCCCTGCGGGACTGGGTGGACCCGTCCAACAACTTCGTCTCCATAGACGTGCACGGCAACATCCAGTACCTGAACAGGGGCAGGCTGCCCGTCCGCAGCATGGCGAACGCGTGGCTGCCCGTGCCGGGATGGTCGGACGAGTACGAGTGGACCGGCTTCGTGCCCTTCGAGGAGATGCTCCGGTCCCGCAACCCCGACATCGGGTACATCGTCACCGCCAACAACAAGATCGCGGGCGACGACTACCCGCACTACATCAGCCTCTACTACGGCTCCGACGGACGCGCTCGCCGCATACTCGGCCGGTTGGAGAGTCTCACGGGCGCGACGGTCAGCGACATGGCCGACGTGCACCGGGACATCGTGTCGCTCCCCGGACGTACCTACGCCGAGCTGCTCGGCGATATCGAGCCGGAAGACGCGACGGCGCGGCGCGCGGTGGGCATGCTGACTGACTGGGACGGCTCGATGCACAGGGACCTGGTGGCGCCCACGGTCTACAGCGCCTTCCGGCGCGAGCTGGACCTGCGGGTGCTGGCCCCTCTGCTGGGCCCGCTGAGCGACGAGGCGTTCGGCGCGACCGGCCGCGGCGCGCCCCGGCAGGTCGGCCACCTGAGCGCGCTGCTCGCGTCGCATGCGGCGGAAGGGGACGCGTCGATGCTGCCCGACGGCGCCGACTGGAGCTCCGTGGCGAAACAGGCCTTGGAGGCCGGGGTCGACTATCTCCGCGGCCGCCTCGGCGACGACGTCGACTCCTGGCAGTGGGGTCGGATACACGGCACCGCCCCCCGGCACCTGCTGTCGGACTCGTTCCCCGGCCTCGCCGGGCTGCTGGACCCGCCGTCGACGCCGATGAGCGGGGACGGAGACACGCCGCATTCCGCCTCCTACAACGCGGGCGACCCGTTCACGGTCACCGGCACGTCCGTCGCCCGGTACGTCTTCGATGCGTCCGACTGGGACAACTCGCGCTGGGTCGTGCCACTGGGCGCCTCCGGCCATCCCGGCAGCGGCCACTACGCCGACCAGAGGCCGATCTGGGCGGTCGACGACGTGGTGCCCATGCTGTACACGTGGGAGGCCATAGAGGCCGCAGCCGAGACAAGGCAGGTGCTCAGGCCGCGGCGGGAGGAGTAGGCTACCGATGAGAGACGTACCCATAGACGTAGGCAGCCGAAAGCAGCTCTTCATCGACGACCGGTTCGTCGCCGACAGCGCCGGCGTCGATCTGGTCATGAACCCGGCGCAGGTACGGGACGAACCCGTGCTCGTGGCCGACCGGCCGTGGGAGGCGAGCATCGCCGCCTACAACACCGTAATCGAGGACGGCGGCCGGTACCGGATGTGGTACGACTTCATCCCGCCGGAGGACGACCCCTCAGGGATCACTCGCGGCGTCGCCTACGCCGAGTCGGCCGACGGAGTGCACTGGGACAAGCCCGAGATCGGCCTCGTCGAGATCGGCGGCTCCAAGGCCAACAACGTCGTCATCCCCAGGCTGCCGGACGCCCCGCGCGGCGAGACGGAGGGCGGCACTGTGCTGCTCGACCCCAACCCGGCCTGCCGTCCCGGAGAGCGCTACAAGTTCTGGACGAAGATCAGGGGCATCCCAGACGAGGACGTCGCCCGCGGGATGGTCGGCCAGTTCTGGCAGATGTACTCCGACGACGGCATCTACTGGAACGTCTACCCGAAGGACACCGAGATCGTCCCCTGCGACACGCAGAACGTCCCCCTCTGGGACGACCGCATCGGCAGGTACGTCGGCTACGGACGCACCCGCAACGAGATGAACGGCTTCCGCGTCCGCGGCGTGGGCCGCACCGAGTCGGCCGACTTCCGCACGTGGACGGACATGGTGGAGGTCTTCCGCGCGGACGACGAGGACTGGCGCTGGGCGCCGCGCGCGGAGTGGCGCGAACGGCTCGGCGGCTACGTCGACGTCTATACCAACGCGGCGATGAAGTACCCGTACGCCCAGGACGTCTACGTCATGCTGCCGACCTTCCTGTACCACTGGGAAAGCGTCAAGGTCGTCGAGGCGGAGGGCGACGAGGCGGGCGACCTCCACGTCAACTTCCCCGACACCGGGGACGTGCGGCTCGTCACGAGCCGGGACGGCATATCCTGGCAGCAGGCGCCCGGCCGTCAGGCCTTCCTGCCGGTCGGACTCGCGGGGGGGCCGAGCTCGCGGCAGGTCTACGCGGCGCCGGGCGTCGTACGCGTCGGCGACACGCTCAGGAGCTACTGCTTCGGCACCAACGTGAACCACTCCGGGCAGTTCGACGCCGAGTCGGAGCGACGCGACGGCGGCGTGCTCATCGGCGAGTCGCGTCTGGACGGCTTCATGTCGGCGGATACGCCCTACGACGGCGGCTGGCTGGTCACGCCGCCCATCGTCTTCGAGGGCGGCCGCCTTGAGCTGAACGTCGACACCGGCGCGGGCGGTCTCGCGCACGTCGAGATACAGGACGCGGACGGCGCGCCGATCGCCGGCTTCACGAAGGACGACTGCCGCACCCTGAACGGCAACTCGGTGCGGATGCCCGTCCGATTCGACGGCGGTGCCGATCTGAGTACGCTCGCCGGCAGGCCGGTGCGGCTCCGGATCGAGACGTACGCGGCCAAGCTCTACGCCTTCCAGTTCTCGTAAACGCCGATACGATATACTCGCGGCGGATAGGTGGACTCGCGGCGGAGACGGGTACCGCAACCGCTCGTCGTTCCCGCGGAGGGAGACCGTTGCACAACCGTCATTCCGGCGAAGGCCGGAATCCAGGGGTGGGGCTCCCCCGATACGAAATCGACGCATCTCTACCAGTTTCGTCTCCCGCAAGCGGGGTTACGCCAGGGTCTCTGGAGACAGGAACCCATCCCCCGCCTTCGCGGCAACTGGCAACGACGGGTAGCGTAGCGGGGATGACGGCGATGCATAGGAATGGCGGCCATCCAACGGTTTCGGCGCTAGACGGAGGTGGCGTGTGAGCGGAATCTGGCCCGGCGATACCCGGTGCGCAGTGGTGCTGACCTTCGACATCGACGGCGTGTCGGGCGCGATCAACGTCGACCCCGAATCGGTCAACCGTCCCGGGCTGCTGTCGGTGCGCGAGTACGGCCCGAGCGTCGGCGTGCCGCGCATCCTCGACCTGCTCGACGAGCTGGAGGCGCCCGCGACGTTCTTCACTCCAGGCTACGTCGCGGAGACTCACGAGGACATGGTCCGCGAGATCACACGGCGGGGCCACGAGACGGCCCACCACGGCTACATGCACGAGCCGCCGGCCACGCTGTCCAGGGACCAGGAGGTCGACGTGCTCGACCGGGGCTCGGACATCCTCGAGCGCCTGGCCGGACGTCGTCCCGTGGGGTACCGCGCGCCCGCCGCGGAGCTCAGCGCGCACACCCTGGCGCTGCTGGCCGAGCGCGGCTTCGCGTACGACTCCAGCCTGATGGAGAACGATGTCCCCTACCTCGTGGACGCCGGCGCCGGCAGCATCGTGGAGGTCCCGACGCACTGGGAGCTGAACGACGTCTCCTACTTCAACTACGCGCCTCAGCTCGGCATCAGGCAGTACATGGCCACGCCGGAGCACGTCTACAGCGTCTGGACGTCGGCGTTTGAGGGGGCGTACCACTACGGCCGCAGCCTCGTGCTGATGATGCACCCCTACGTCATCGGACGCCCCGGTCGGCTCCGGATGCTCGCCCGCCTGATCCGCGACATGCAGAGCTACCCCGGCGTCGCCTTCATGCGGGCGGTGGACGCCGCGGGAATGTTCACGCCGTGATGGATCGCACAAACTCGGGCCGGAGCATTGGGGTACCGGAGTGCGTACGTACTGAGTAGTTGAGGGAACTAAACGTACGTCCAGGAGAAGGTAACCTCATGTCTGAACGTGAACACTGCGACAGGCACGAGAGGCCCAGTCTCTTTGAAGACAAACCTAGAGACCATACTCAGCCCTCCCGACGAGCTGAAACCACTTACTCATTTCTCGATCGGTCTTCGCTGCCTGAGTTTCAAAGGGTTCGGCGCATGCTGGAACGATGGGTCGAACGGCTCCCCAAGAAACATCGGCGAAGAACTGTGGCGAATATGCGCCATAGGGCACCGGGATCACGAACAGATGAAATTCAATTCTACGGGGCATTTTTCGAGCTGTTCCTGCACGAATTTTTGCTTGGCACAGGCGGACAAGTCGAAGTAGAGCCCACTATCGATGGACTGACACCGGATGTCAGAGTGACTGAAGAACTCCCAAATGGCAGTCAGCTAACCTATGTAGTTGAAGCCACGGACGTCGACTTGGAGCGCGGCACCAAGTTAGAAAGAGACTGGAATGAGCAGTCGGTCATTGACTGGTTGGATGAAATTCCATCGCCCGACTATTACCTACACATCCGGATGGCCGGGAGACTAGAATCGCTCCCGCGCAAGAAACACCTAGTACGGCAATTCGAGAAGCTGCTGGAAGAGGCTGAGTACAAAGAAAGCCTCCTCATTTCGCAAAAACAGGATCTTGATCTTGAGGATTTGCCCAAGACGTCATTTGACCATGGTAGTTGGACGGTGATTGGCCATCTCATGCCGGTATCACCGGAGCATCGAGGCAAGACTGGGGCTTTCGTGGCCATCGGCCCGGCGAAGGGCGGTCATATAGACGACATTGGCAAAACGAAAGATCGTCTCTATCAGAAAGCAAAACGGTACAAGAATCTGGATAATGTGATCATCGCGTTGCGTTGTGATCAGTCGAACGACAGGTTAAGAGAAGTGTTGTTCGGGAGCCAGCGATTCACCTTCTACGTTCGCAACGACCTGGCCGATACAACACCACTGCCGCACCCCCACTATAGCCAGAGACGAAATGGTTTTTGGTTTAACTCTAAAGGACCACAGAATGTAAACATAGTTGGCGTTGTGGCGTTTTATGGTGTTTACCCGGGCACTCCAGACAGGACAAGAGCGATCTTCTACTCGAACCCATACATAGACAACCCAATGCCAAGCTGGACCAAGTCAATCACGCGTGCGGAGTACTCAGAAGGCGAGGTGCGGTTTGTTGAAGGAATGCCCCCATACGCATTTCTGGGGGACTACGAGATCATAGGGAATCCGTTCGGGTAGCCCGCGGGCCCGGATCAGGGTGTACAATTGCCCCCAAGTCCACCGATCAGCAAGGTGACGACATGACCACCACCACCGACCAGACGCAGGGTGAAGCAGTAGCACAGATGGCCCACCTGCTTCGGCGGGCCGGGTTTGGGGCGACGCGGGCCGAGCTCGAGGGGTACGTGGAGAAGGGGTACGAGGCCGCCGTCGAAGAGCTGCTCGACCCGGTCGACGTCACCTCGATGCCGGACGACCTGATCCGGCGCTACCACGTCGACCAGGCCGAGTCGCGCCTGCTCGACAGCGCGGGCGCCAAATGGATGTACCGCCTCGTGACGACGAGCGCCCCGCTCCAGGAGAAGATGGTGCTGTTCTGGCACGGCATCTTCGCGACCAGCGCGGGTAAGGTCTTCCAGGAGCAGTCGGTGCTGAGCCAGCTCGACATGTTCCGGCGCCTCGGCATGGGCGACTTCCAGACCCTCCTCGTCGAGCTGTCCAGGGATCCCGCGATGATCTTCTGGCTGGACAACCAGGACAACCACAACGAGGCGATCAACGAGAACTACGGCCGTGAGCTGCTCGAGCTGTTCTCGATGGGCGTGGGCAACTACACGGAGGACGACATCAAGGAGTGCGCGCGGGCGTTCACCGGCTGGACGATCGAGAACGCCGACTACATGGTGCTGCGGTCCAACAGCGCGTCGATCTGGCCGTACAGCAAGATCGCCTGGCAGTTCCGCTACGACGACGACGACCACGACCACGGCGTCAAGACATTCCTCGGCGAGACCGGACGCTTCAACGGCGAGGACATCGTCGACATAATCGTCCGGCAGCCGGCGACGGCACGGTTCGTCGCGCTGCGCCTCTACCAGTTCTTCGTATCCCAGGAGGTCGACGCGGACGGCGAGCGGCTGATCGAGGAGCTGGTCCAGTCCTACTTCGACTCCGGGCACGAGGTACGCGCCATGCTCCGGACGCTGTTCGTCTCCGACCACTTCAGGTCGGAGGCGGTGCGGTTCGTGCAGGTCAAGAGCCCCGCGGAGCTGGTCATCGGCACGATGAGGCTGGCCCGGGCGCTCGAGTGGCCGACGCTGGACGTGCGCGACGCGACGCTCTCGTCGGGCTACATGGGCCAGCAGCTCCTGCACCCGCCGTCCGTCGAAGGCTGGCACGAGGGCGAGGAGTGGGTCGACAGCGGCGCCCTGGTCGAGCGCGTCAACTTCGCCGCGAAGTACCTCGGCGACGTCCAGCAGCCGGGCGTGCGCGACATCGTCGAGAGGCTCGGCAAGCTCGACGGCGGCGTCCTGTCGCCCGAGGAGGCCGTCGACGGCTGCCTCGACATGGCGGGCCCGGTCCCGGTCGACGACGACACGCACCGCGCGCTCGTCAGCCACGTCGCCGAAGATGGCGACCTCGACCTCAGCGGCGCCGCAGCCGACTCCGCCCGCCGCGTCGCGGAGCTCCTCGGCCTCATCGCCTCGACCAGGGAATACCAGCTAGCCTGAGTTGGCTCGCGCCCGCCTGGTCGGTGTTGCCCGCCGCTATTTTCTCAGGCACGGGAGCGATGGCGCTCTCGACTCCAACCTCGCTCGACAAGGCACCCGCGCGCCAAGCTACTGTCCCTCGGTGCCGGTGGCGGTATTGCCGCGAAGAGCTTGCCGGAGCTCCCGTACGAACGTAGCGAGCGATGGGACGTTCGTGGCGGCACGATAGATGTCCATCTCAGCTACAACCGCTCCCGCATATTCGATGCCGCCCAGGAGCGGGACGACCCCGGCATCGGTCACGGTTTTCGCCAAGAGCTCCTTGAATCTGCCCGCCCCACACTTTGAGTCCGGAATGGGTGCCTGGGTGGGCGCGCGAAGCACGCGCTGTAAAGCCGGAGGGTCTGCCAGGTACCAGCACTCGATGTGCGGCTCTGGCGCACCTATCACAACATTCCCGACGTAGTCTGCAGCTTCGACTAGCCTCGAATACCTCGACTGTATGGTGCGGACTCCCGCGCAGTCGGTGTCGCGGATAACCACGACGAGGTCAGGTCGCATATCTGCGACGGAGTAGTCTTGGAGGAACCGAACGAACTGCTGGTCGAGTTGAGACGCTCCTCCTCTGGCATTGCGAACGTCGACTTCTATAGGGACACCTTCTTGGTCTGCCAAACGGCTCACCAGGGAGCCGACGAACCCCTCGTGCCCGATGTCTTCAAGGAACAGAGTGACCCTCACCTATCCTCCCAGGTCTCCCCTCTCCAGTACGTCTGCCAGGGCACGATCTGCGGACTGTTCGCCAAACATCAAGTCGTAGTCGATGCGCTCGAACTTGGTTTGTCCTGCCTCCTTGCGACTTCCCACGATCAGGACACGGCCCCTGAAGTCGGTATGAGTATAGTTGGTACGCTCAATGTAGTCAGGTAGCTGCGACGAGTGTGTCGTGACGATCAACTGCTTGCCGTGCGCGTGTGCGGCATTGTCAAGCAGGCGCGCCACAATCTGCAGCCGGCGGGGATGGACGCCGTTCTCCGGCTCCTCGAAGCCGATGGTCGTGGACGGCCCTCCAGGAGCAAGCATCGCCAACAGCCCAAGCACTCGCAGCGTGCCGTCGGATATGACCCGCGAGGAGTAGTCTGTGTTGCCCTCTACCAGATCAAGCTGCACGAGCCCTCCCTGGGTGACCGTGGTGTGTACGCCGTCCGCGGCAGGGACGACCATCTTGAGGGTATGCGCAAGATTTTCGAACTGTGCGAAGTTGCGAATCCTCAGGCCGTGGTAGTAGCCAGCCAGATCCCTGCCGTCATACCCAAGCGCGTTTATTTCCCGAAGCGCGCTCTCGGCGCGCATCACGGACGGGTCAAAGTAGTAGAACCGCCAATGGCGGAGCTCCTCTTTGAATGCCGTAATGTGAGGATAGTGCGGGGGATATAGGGGAGTGGACAGTATGGTGTGGTCCAGCCCCAGATCGTGGTAGATCGGGTGAGCCTGGCCCTCCATGCGAAGGTGTAGCCTGTCGCCCACTCTTTCCAAGAACGGCTTTCTGTCCTTCCGCTCCGCTCCATCTCTGCGGAGGGCGACAAGACGCTCGTCCCGGACCCTGAGCATTCCCGTCGACGTGCGGAATTCGATCGTCAGATCGTATCGCATACGCGTCTCGATCACGCGCCTGGAATCCCGGTGATTGGTTCGGCTGCTCGTGGGCAGCCCCTCCCTCATGTCCCGAATGAGTTGCGCGACTGTCGCTACGGTCGAATCCGACAACTCCACTTCGACTCCAAGCGAGAATGTCAGCACGTCACTCGACAGCAGTTCCTCAAGTCCGCCGGGCGGAACAAAGAAGGCCTCGATCGGATTGCCGCGGTGTTCCTCGAACGCAGACTTGATCGTGCCGCCTGTCACCATGCGGCTAAGTAGCCCCATAGCGTCCAGGAGATTGCTCTTGCCGGACGCGTTCGGGCCTATCACCACCGTAAGGACGCCGAACTGAAGATCGACATCCTTGAGGGACTTGTAGCCCTTGATGACAACGCGGGTGATCATCCTGCACCTCCCCGCCGGTGTTTGACGTGTCCGGCATATCGCGGGCCATCAAGTCGCCGTCGGCGACTGGTGAGACGGATTGGCCGTCGCCATGGATAAGCCCGCCCGGCGGCGACGTGGCAATTGTACAATCTCTCCGCTCCACGTGCGCTCACCGGCCACATGCCCGTATGGACGGTTCCGCTCCCGACGGTCGACGCGCCCCCTCCCAACAGCAGCAGATCGGGACAACTCCCTTTCCTGTGTCGGTCAGGGCACTAACGACGACAGCACCGGTTTGCGCATCGCTCTTGAGACCCTTACGCCAGCCGCACCTGGACGCCGGCGCGTTCCTCCTGCAGCGTCAGCGCGATGGAGGAGTCGCGGTCTCCGAGGCCGCGTTGCAGCGCCTCGGTCATCTCGGCGCGGCACGCCTCGGCTAGCTGGACGGGCACGCCGACCTCCTCAGCCAGCTCGGTCGCCAGCGTGATGTCCTTGTAGGCCGTGCTGAGCGCGAAGCGCGGCTCGAAGTCGCCGCTGAAGAGCGTCGCCGGCAGCCGGACGCGCAGGTCGAGGTTCGTCCCGAGCGCGCCCCGGTTGAACGCGTCGACTAGAACGTCGGGCGCGACGCCGGCCTTCACCCCCAGCGTCAGGCACTCCATCAGCGCCATCGATCGCACGAACGAGGCGCAGTTGTGGGCTATCTTGCAGACGCAGCCCGCGCCGATGGGGCCGACGTGGACTATGGTCTTCGCCATCGCGGCGAGCACGGGCCGGCACCGCTCCATGACTTCCGCGTCTCCGCCGACGAGCACCGTCAGGTCGCGCGTCTGGGCGCCCTCCATGCCGCCGCTGACCGGGGCGTCCAGCATGTCTACGCCGCGGTCCCGCAGCTCGTCGTGGACGCGGCGGACCAGCGCGGGGGAGTTCGTCGTGTGGTCGACGTAGACCGCGCCGGGCCGGAGTCCGGACGCAACACCGTCGTCGCCCAGCACCGCGCGCTCCATCTCGGCGGGGCCCGGCACGCAGGTGCAGACGATGTCCGACCGCGCCGCCGCGTCCTTCGGCGACTCGGCCCACGCCGCGCCCGCGTCGAGCAGCGGCGCGGCGGCGTCCCGGCTCAGGTCGTGGACGGTCAGGTCGAAGCCCGCCGCGGCGACCTGCTCCGCCATCGGGCGGCCTATCTTCCCGACGCCGATGAATCCGACTCTCATCTGAGATGCCTCCCGTGGTGTTCGTTCCGCCGCATCATCGCACAGAAGCGGCCGCGGCTGTTCACTGTGGGAGGGACAAAGTCCGCTCCTTGGAGCGCCACTCCCGTTCAGGCTGGATCCGTCGGGGCGCGGGCAGGACGGCAGGGTCCTTACCGGCGTTCGGCGCTATGGACTCGCAGTTCCGTGTGGCGGGCGAGCACGTCGAGTCCCCGTCGTTGTGCAGTACAGGCACGTCGGCGCGTACGGCGACGGAGGCGATCAGACAGTCGATCAACCTGCGAACGGTCTCCCCTCGTCGCCGGCAGCGGCGATAGAGGGCGGCGGCATCCTCGTAGTCGGTCTCCAGCGTCGGCAACACGGTCGCCCTCGCCAGCAGGCGCCGAAGGCTCACCAGGTGCGATTCGTCTCGCGCCCCGGCGAGCACCTCCATCCGCACGGCGTCGCAGACCGCGATCTCGTCCGCCAGGAGCTCGTCGACGCGAGTACAGACCGGGGAACCCGTGTCCCGCAGAAACTCTATCCAGGCCGACGTATCGACCAGGATCACGGAGCGCGGCTGGAACGCATCGTGTCGAGGTCGCCGTCCCAGCCGGTCCCTCGAAGCGTCCGGGCCTCATCGACGTACGCGGGTTCGGCGGCCAGCGTTCGCAGCGCGAAGTTGATAGCCTCCCGCTTCGTCGCGAGGCTATAACGTCGCATCACCTCGGCGCACGCCCGATCGTCGATATCCACATTGGTGCGTGTCATACACCAATAGGCTGATGGCGCCCGGGTCCGCCTCGCCCCGCCTCGCCGGGTAAGGATTCCCGCGTTCGGAGGCCCTTGAATTGCTCCCGTTGCGTAAGACAGCGTGGCGGGTAGCTGTTCGGTCTTGAGGGGATCTCTCGAAAAGCCGCCGCATCTCTCCGTCATACCCGCGAAGAGCCTACCCTCGCGTAGGCAGGGGCGGGTATCCAGAGGCCCTCACCGAGTCTGAACACTTCCCGTGGCGGAGATGCCTGGCAGGGGCCCCCCATCCCTAGATTCCCGCCTTCGCGGGAATGACGGTTGTTCTAATACCATTTCGTTTTGAGTACGCCGTGAATTGCCAACCGTAGCGGCGGGTTTCAAACCCGCCTTTCCCTGTGGGTCGTAGGAAGCATACGCAATTACTCGTACATGGCCGCATCACGGTAAATTGGTATAAGCCGTAAACCCCCGTCGTGAGAAGCATGCCACGAGTGGTCAACGAGTCCCGCTGAGCCAGCCCATCGCCAGGCTACAGGCCTCCGGCCCCGAAGGTCCTCATGCCCGCCGACCCTGCTCCAGTGCTTGTCCGTGTAACGTGACGGCTGGTACAACTGGCGGGGGACAGGTCTCAGGCATGCACACCTATCACGTTATTTCTCCGATGGGCTCGGGCGGGAAGATCGGGGCCGGCAAAGAGATTCTTGAGGAGAAATGCGCACATGCTGTCAGGTATAAGCGAGAGAGAGATACGATAATGTGTTCATGCGTTCCGCTACTGCTGAAGACTACTACGTTCGGCTGAAGAGATCCTTGGACCTGGTCCTGCGTCGTCTTGACCAGCCCTGCACAGTCGAGGAAGTGGCGGCTGAGGTAGGGTTCTCACGTTTTCACTCTCAACGCATGTTCCGGGCCATGACCGGAGAGTCGATTGCTGAACTGGTGCGACGGCTGCGTCTCCAGCGCGCCGCCCACCGCCTGCGCCATGAGTCGGTCAATGTGATCGAGGTTGCTCTTGATGCCGGTTATGGTTCGGAAGAAGCGTTCTCCCGAGCCTTCCGGCGCGGCTGTGGGATGAGCCCCAACCGATATCGCACTACCTGGCCGCCCCCAGCGTTCAGCAGTTCAAGCGCGAGAGTCAGGTACTACCCGGGAGAGAATCGAGTGGAAATCGATCCCCCAACACGAGGTGTCAACATGGAAGTTCGTATCGAGACCTTTGACGATATTGAGGTGGCCCGCATCCGTCATGTAGGCCCCTATGACGAGGTGGGGCCGTGCTTCGAGCGCCTGTCGGAGTGGGTAGCAACCATCGGCGCACGAGTTGGCCGTGTCTTGAGTCTCTCTTACGATGACCCCGAAGATGTCGCGCCGCAGAGCCTACGCTCCGACGCATGCGTCGAGCTTCATACCGACGCCCCGCCCCCACTCGGCATCTCGCTCGACAAGCTCGGAGGTGGCCGGTACGCCGTTTACACCCATCGCGGTCCCTACGACGGCATTACCGAAGCCTATAGGCGTCTGTTCGGATTGTGGCTGCCACAGAGCGGCGAAGAGATGGACGACCGGCCATGCCTGGAAATCTATCGCAACGCGCCGCTCGATACCGCCCCTGCGCAGCTGCTGACCGACCTGTGCCTGCCACTGCGACCTGCACCGACGGGCTGACATCTACAGCATGTCGATGACTGGCCCCAGATCTTGATACAACTGGCAACGAAAAGAAGCACCGCCAAACACTGCCACAGTGTAAGCGGCAATGATCTTGATGGTGCGGATGGTATGGTCTTGTGGGACTCGCTCCTCCAGATCCACGAACGCCAGCATCGTTGCCTGTGGGTCGTGTCTTCCTCGCATGGGACGACCACCTCCACTACGGTGTGGTCGTATCCTATCTCACCGAATCGTTCTTTCGCAGCCTGCCAGACCTAAGGTCTCGCGTTCGCGAGCTTTACGGAGCGCGGCCCCGAGCAATGCCGTCCCGGTTGACCTGCGGTCGTGCTGGGAATAGACTCTACGCACCTCAAGCGGCGCAGGCGCCGCGCATGGAGATACCCATGGACAGACCGAGTCTTCGCATCCTGAGCATCAACGCCCACCCCCACGACTTCACGCACACGGCCGGCACGCTCGGCGTCCACACGTCCGAGGGCGACACGGCGACCGTCGTGTCCGTCACCACGGGCGTCAAGACGCACAACGAGGCGCTCCACGACGAGTTGATGAAGCCGGTGGAGGAGCAGGACCCCGCCATCGTCAACCAGACCGAGGGCGAGCTCGCCGAGATCAAGGCGGCCGAGCTCCGGGAGGCCTGCGCCATATTCGGCGTGACCGACGTGCGCATCCTCGGCTTCCCGCAGCCGTTCCGATACGAGCTCTACCCGGAGGCCGCCGTCATGATCCGCGACGTCATTCTCGACGTCCGGCCGCACGTGCTGATCATGCAGAGCCCGTACAGTAGCGCCCACCACGGCCACTCCGGCGTGACGGCGGACGACCACATCGAGACGGCCAGAGCGACGCTGGAGGCGCGCGGCGAGGCGGGACAGCCTCAGCCCGGCATCCGGCCGCACTCGATCGCCGCGACCCTGTTCCCAGGCGTCTACTTCGAGCGCGACGACTACGACTTCATGGTCGACGTGACCGACTGGTTCGAGCAGCGTGTCCAGGCGGAGGCCGCCTACGTCAGCCAGGGTCACACGCCGGAGTGGTCCCGCGTCCGGATGCAGAACGCCCTGGGCCCGACAGGTTGGCTCGGCGGTACCCGCTACGCCGAGTCGTTCGTCCGAGAGCGCCCTGAGCTGCACCCGAGGATTTCGCTATCGGAGATTGCCCTCGCGGCGGCCGACGAGCCCATCGGCGCCCGGCTGCGGCGCATGGTCGGCGGCTCCGGCTAGGACCCGGCTACGATGTCCAACGATGGCGCGTTCTCACTTAGGTACGGCCTCACGCTCGGGCTCACGTCGCTGGAGGGCCGCGGCTTCAGCAACCCCGTAGACCTCGCGTTCTCCTCGGACGACCGGATCTACGCGCTCAGCCGCACAAGCCCGCTCCACGCCTCTGCCATCCGCGTCGGCATCCTCGGCCTGGACAGCGAATACTACGGCGACTTCGGCTCCTACGGCTCCGGCGAGGGGCAGTTCGTCTGGCCGACGGCCATCGCGTTCGACAGCCGCGACCGCCTCTTTCTCGCCGACGAGCACAATCAGCGCATCACCATCTTCGACAAGTCCGGAAAATACCTGGAAAACTGGGGCGTCCAGGGCACCGCGGACGGCGAGATCAACGGGCCTTCCGGCCTCTCGTTCGACTCCGAAGACTGCCTCTACGTCGTCGACCACCTGAACCACCGCGTGCAGAAGTTCACCGCCGACGGCGACTGGCTGCTGGGCTGGGGACGTCAGGGCGACGCCGAAGGCGAATTCGACCTGCCCTGGGGCG
The DNA here is from genome assembly GCA_965220785.1 of Dehalococcoidia bacterium. Taxonomy (GTDB): domain Bacteria; phylum Chloroflexota; class Dehalococcoidia; order Lucifugimonadales; family CAZENU01; genus CAZENU01. The sequence goes on along the minus strand of CBDCQW010000003.1, from coordinate 2,605,446 downwards.
TCGCCGTGGCCCCGGACGGCAACGTCTACGTCGCCGATTGGCGCAACGACCGCGTCCAGAAGTTCACGCCGGCAGGGCAGTACCTGGCGTCGTTCGGAGATACCGGCGAGGCCCGGCTCAGCCGTCCGTCCGGCGTCGCGGTCGACGACTGCGGCCGCGTATACGTCGCCGACTGGGGGAACGAGCGGGTGCGGGTCTTCGACGCGGACGGCGGCCTGATCCAGAGCCTGCGAGGGGAGGCGACGCTGTCGAAGTGGGCCGAGCAGTTCATGGACGCGAACCGCGACCAGGCCGTGGCCCGCGCGGCCTCCGACCTCGACCCGCCGCTGGCGGCGGACGTCGACACGCCGTACGGAGAGTCGGCCCGCATCGAGCGCTACTTCTGGGGCCCCGTGTCGGTGAAGCTCGACCGCGAAGGGCGCCTCTACGTCACCGAGGCTAACCGCCACCGCGTCCAGGTATATTTGCCGTCCCACTCATGAGCAGATCGATCTAGCCGTCGGACTCGTGGAAACCAGCCCATCAGTCCGCACCACGGCCTAGACCGTCTCGAACTGCAGCGTGGAGAGATTCAGGCTGGACGAGCGTTTGGAAAGATGTAGCATCTCCACCCCTACCACTTCGTTCGATTCGTTGTAGTCGAGCATCACTCCCGGCGAAACCTCCTCGGACTCGACTATGTGGGAGTCGTCGAGGCGCAGGTAGAGGGCGTCGGCTTCCCTGTCTACGTTCAGCTTCATGGCTCTACTCTCTGGCGTCCATCCGGCTCATACTCCCGCGCCAGTCGAGTAGCCGCTTGTCCGACGTTATGAGGCGGTGACCTTCGAGCGCCGTCGCGACCACGATGCGGTCGGCGGGGTCAGCGTGGAGATCGGCGAGAGCGGTGGCCCGGATTCCAATCTCCCCGTCGACGGGTATCTCGTTCAGACCGTGTTCAAGGATGGAACGCCGCCACGCAGATGGATCGCCCGGCAGTTCGAGCCTGCGTTTCTGGTGGAGCATAGCGACTTCCCAGAATGAGATCGCCGACGCGGCTGCTTCACCAGCCTGCCACGCGCGGTCGACGGCCCGCCGAGCACTGCGTCCGAGTTGGGCGTCGCCATGCCAGAACCAGACCAGGACGCTCGTGTCCAGTAGCAGCAACTATTTGCCGTCCAACAGGCCCTGCTCGGCTTCCCACACCACGTCGGTCGGCTCGCCGATGTCGCCGTGGGTGACGATGGGTCCGCCCCTGCCGAAGAGCGTCTTTGGCATCTCACGGTACGGAGCAAGCTTCGAGACGGGGCGCCCGTGCTTGGTGATGACGATCTCCTCGCCCGTATGTGCCACCTCGTCCATGAGACTGAGGCACTTCGCCTTGAACTCCGACGCCTTGATGGTCCTTGGCGCCGCCGCCCCGCGGCCGTAGGTAGACATCTCATGTTCCTCACCAGTGATGTGACCACTATTGTAGCATGGTCACGATCATAGTCATATACCGCCTGATACTACCAGACATACAACTCCGCGAGCATCCCCATCTGATTGGGCCGGCCCGGCGTGACGGCCTGCTCCCGGTGTCGCAGTGGCGCACCTGTTGGGGATGGATTCCCGCCCCCGCCTACGCGAGGGCAGGCTGTTCGCGGGAATGACTGAGGTGGGGGATTTGGAAGCCTGTTAATTCTTGCCGCGTCCCCGGTATCGTGTACCATGTCGGCTGTAACGTCGTCCGGTGCTGCGGCGTGTCCGCGGTCGGGGAGGGAGAACAGCATGGCACTGCTCGACTCGACGAAGCCTGTTCTGGTCGGACTCGCTCTTCTGCTCGTCGCCGCGGTCGCGTGCTCGAGCGGCGACGACGGCTCTGAGGCCGACGCTCCCGCGGCGGCGGCCGGCGACACTGAGGCTGCGCCCGAGGCCGGCGCCGAGGGGGAGTACGCGCTGTCGCAGCAGTTCGAGCTCAGCATCGCCGTCGCCAGCACGAAGTTCAACGAGACGCGGCGCATCCCCCGGAAGTACAGCTGCACCGCGGAGGACGTGTCCCCGCCGATCACATGGGGTGACGTGCCGAACGGCACGGTCAGTCTGGCGCTTCTCATGGAGAGCAACCAGCACCCCGGGCCGCTCTGGGTGCACTGGCTGCTCTGGGGGATTCCACCGGACGCGAGAGAGCTTCCTGAGGGCATCGCCCCCGCCGGCAATGCGCCGGCCATAGGCCCGAACGCCGCCCAGGGCACCAACGACGAGAAGGCCGTCGGGTGGTCGGGTCCCTGTCCCCCAACGCTCGTCCTGAACTCCGTGCACGGTGACGGAGGCGGGCCGAGACGGGCGGCCAGTCAGTACTTCTTCAGGCTCTACGCCCTAGACATCGACCTGGATCTGGAGCCCGGGGTGACCGAGGACGACTTCCTTCGGGCTATCGACGGACACATTCTGGCCGGCGGCGAGCTCGTCGGCGAGCATGTATCCAACAAGCACGACTTCCGCCACTACTAGATGCGCGGGCGGTAGTCCGTCTTCGCAGGCAGCGCCGCGGCGCGACGGATTACTGGACCGACCTGGGACCGCCTGTCTGGCGGTCGTTTGCCGCGTTGCGGTATCGTGTACTCTGTCGGCTGTAACGTCGTCCAGAGCCGCCGCGTGTCTGCGCACGGATAGGGAGGTAGGACATCATGACACTGCTTGACTCGACGAGGTTGGCCCTGGTCGGACTCGCGCTTCTGCTCTTGGTCGCGGTCGCGTGCTCAAGTGGCGACGGAGGCTCGGACAGCGGCGCTCCCGCGGCGGCGGCCGGCGACACCGAGGCCGCGCCCGAGACGGGTGGGGACGGGGAGTACGCGCTGACGCAGCAGTTCGATCTCAGCATCACCGTCGCCAGCACCAAGTTCAACGAGACGCGGCGCATCCCCCGGAAGTACAGCTGCACCGATGAGGACGTGTCGCCGCCGATCACCTGGGGCGACGTGCCGGACGGCACGGTCAGCCTGGCCCTGATGGTCGACAGCGACCAGCACCCCGGCTCGCTCTGGGGACACTGGGTGCTGTGGAACATTCCCGCCGACGCCCGCGGGCTGCCCGAGGCGATACCCAACGGCCCCAACGCGCCCGACGTCGGCCCCAAGGCGGCCCAGGGAACCAACGAAGACAACAAGATCGGCTGGTCCGGGCCCTGTCCCGGGACGCTGAAGCTGAGCTTCCAGCCGGGCCACGGCGGCGGCCCCATCAAGGCCGCGAACAGCTACTTCTTCCGGCTCTACGCCCTGGACACCGACCTCGACCTGGGGCCCGAGGCGACGAAGTGGGACTTCCTGAAGGCGATCGATGGCCACGTCCTCGCCGGCGGCGAGCTGCTGGGCGAGCAGGTGTCGAGCAAGCAGGACAGGACCAGCTACCCGTAGGCCGTTCCCCCGGTGCCTCCACTGGGCATGCTGCGCCCGGATCGCCGGCGATTCCGTGACCAACGCCTCCGCCTGCTTGGACGAAGCTTGGGGCGACCGCCGGTGATGCTTTTGATTGCAACGTAATCATAGTATACTGGCCGTACAATGCGGTGGAGGTGCTCAGGTGGCTAGCATCACGGTGCGCAACTTGGAAGACGGGCTGAAACGGAGGCTGCGCGTTCGTGCGGCGCAAAACGGCAGGTCTATGGAGCAAGAGGTCAGGGATATCTTGAGAGCCGCGCTGGACGACGACCCGTCACCTGTTCAGAACCTCGCGAGTGCCATCCGTGCCCGCTTCGAGCCGCTTGGAGGCGTCGAGCTGGACCTACCGCCCCGCACCTCTACGCGGGAACCCCCTCGGTTCGACGGTGGTGGCGGCGATGATCGTCGTTGACACGAACGTTGTCTCGGAGCTGATGCTCCCAACTCCCGCCGAAGCGGTCTTTGAGTGGGCGTCCGCCCGAGAAGTCACAACGCTGTACGTCACGACCGTCAGCGAAGCCGAGCTGCGTTACGGCGTGGCGCTTCTGCCGATGGGGAGGCGCCGCGAGCAACTGCTTGCCACGGTCGAAGCCATGCTTCGGGAAGACTTCGCGGGGCGCGTTGTTCCCTTTGACAGACAAGCGGCCCGAGCGTACGCCGAGGTAGCCTCGTCACGGCGCGCCGCTGGACGTCGTATCGATCCAGCCGACTGTCAGATTGCGGCTATCGCCCGCTCGATTGGCGCGTCGGTCGCGACCAGGAACGTACGCGACTTCGAAGGCTGCGGAATCGACGTCATCAACCCCTGGAACGCGGGCTGAATCTCCCTAGCCGACCTCCGGGTCGGGCTCGCGCAGGCCGAGGGCTATCGCGCGCTCCCGGATATCCTCCAGCAGTCCCGGCTTGAATCTCAGCCGGCGCCGCCTGTCCAGCGGATTCTCGCGGTCGTACATCGACGCCGTTTCGTAGAAGCTGTACCCCGTCAGCCGTCCGCTCCTGTAGGCGTACTCCAGCTTCTCCGGCTCGGACATGGCGCCGTGCCCGACCTGGCGGTTCAGGTGGACGGGGACGCCCGCGGCTTTGGCTTCGTCCAGCATCTCCATCACGAGGCCGTCCGCGAGGGTGACGTCCGGGTCCCACGCCCTGCTGAACAGCGTCGCCTCGTCGGCCAGCCCTGAGCTGAGCCAGCCCCGCCAGTCGAACTCGATGTTGCCCGGACGGCTGCGCGTTCTGCCCTGGCAGGCGTCCGGCCGGAACGACTCCATCTCGGCGTGGACCGACAGCTTCTTTCCGGCAGCCGAGAGGCGCCTTTTCGCGGCCCACAGGAACATGTCGAAGAACTCGCCCCTGAGCTTGCCGAGCAGCTCGGGATCGTACGGCTCCGTGTCCGGGTTGGCGCCGTACCGGCGCTCGTACTCCTGGGCGACCGGCTCGTTGAAGCCGTATATCTCCGGGTTGTCCGTCCAGCTGCTGTGGCACGATATGCGCACGTCGACCCCGTCCACGCCGGCGGCGATGCACTGACCCACCCAGTCGAGCCAGTACTCCCGGACCTCCGGGTAGGCCTCGCACACCGAGCCCGATAGATACTCGTTCCGACCCCGCGCGAACGCGATCAAGCCGTCCGCGCCGGACGCTCCGAGGCGCGAGTTGGAGACGTCCAGCCGGACGATCTCGTCACCGACGCCCGCGTCGTACTCCAGGTCGCCGGTGCGAAAGTCCCGGTTGGGCCGCCAGACCGCCTTGTGGCTCGCCACGACGATCGGTATCGGCCGGTCGTCCGGCCCGAAGGCGCGCACCATCTCGAACGCGGTGTTGGCGAACGTGCCCTCGTCGTCGTCGAAGTTGGTCGTGACCGCGATGAACGGCTCTCGCAGGTCCAGTCCGGTCAGGTCCAGCACCCGGACGGAGTCGCCCCTGGAGGACACGTGGTCGCCCTGCATCCCGCTCACGTCCCTGGGGCACGTGTCGACCGACTCGCTCAGGCCGAAAGCCAGGCCCTCCCTGCGGTGGTAGCCGACGTTGTCGTCGCTCGTCCATATCTCCAGGTGCTGGCGCTTGATGCGGACTGGCGCCATGTCCTTCTGCCGGAGTTGGATGCGCCGGACCGGCACGTCGGCGATTCCGACTGGCAGATCGGCGGCGCGCGCCTTCACCCGCAGCTCCGGTCGGGCGACTACCCAGTCGTCGACGATGTAGACTCCGCCGATGCCCGGCAGCCCCGGCTGCGCCAGGACGCGCGGGCTGTTCGCCGGATTCGCGTGAGTCGCGCCCGTCTCGTAGGGCTTGATCGTCGCGAAGAACTCCATGCCCCGCTCGTGCGCCGACCGCGCACCGGCGGCGATCGGCTCGCCAAGGTTCGCGTGAGTCTCGGCGCCGTGGGTGCCCGTGCTGAGATAGTCGACTACGCCACCCTGGTAGAAGTTCCAGTAAACGCGCGTTACCCCGATCCACTCCAGCCGGTCGATCAGGTCGTCGACCAGCTCAGGCGTGAAGGTGATGTCGATGTAGTCGTCGGCGAAGTCGACCAGCGCCGAGACGACGAAGCTGTCATTTCCCATGATGTCCTCCTTTGGAAAGCGGCGTGCCGCGCGTCGCGCTCAGAGTCGCAGTATATCGCCAGGTCCCCGTGCCAGGTCCGCGGCGAAGGCCACCGCCGGCGCTGCACCCTGGCGAAATGGGGTTGTCGTTCAGAAAGATTCCGGCCTGGCCGGTAGCGGGTCCCGTGCGCTGTCCTCCACTGTCTCCAAGCGCAGTCTCAGCCCCAAGGCATTGGTGACCTTCATTAGCGTCGCCAAGGTGGGGTTGCCGTCTTCAGACAACGCTCCGTACAGGTTGCCTCGGTTTAGCCCAGTGTCTCGGGCGAGGGCGCTCATGTTCCGCGTGCGAGCGAGGTACTTGAGAGCGGCACGGATCACGGCCCCGTCCCCATCGTCCTCATCCGCGGCTGCCCTGAGAAGCCCTCGGACATCCTCTTCGCCCTCTACGTAGTCCGCCGGGTCAAACCTTCGATATTCCTCAGACATTAGCTCCTCCATTCCGTCGCCATTCTCTTGGCCCGCTCGATGTCTCGCCGTTGGCTGTCCTTGTCGCCGCCACAGAGCAGCATGATCAACTCAGCGCCTCGCGTGGTGAAGTAGACCCGGTATCCGGGCCCGTGCTGAATCCTCATCTCGGACACGCCATCGCCAACAGGTCTCACGTCTCCGAGATGTCCATCCTCGGCTGCCAGCAGCCTGGCGACGATGCGGTTCACCGCCTGGCGGTCCCTCAGCCTGCGCAGCCACCGGTCGAACGTCCGGCTTCGCAGGATCGTGTACATGCTCATATTGTACGATGAATCGTACAATATGAGAAGAGGACTTGAGGGCGGTGAAGACATCAGAGACGCGGACAGGCTGCCGCGCGGGGCAGGGGGTGTGTTGCCGGGGGCGGGTTGTGCCAGTATGATGCGGTCGGTTAGGACAGGAGGAGCCCGTGACGCAGCAATCGGAGAACGAACAGCGCACCACCTGGACCGCGGAGGAGATCGAGGCGCGGCTGGGCGCGTCGACGGTCGCCTTCCGGGCCCCGCCGTACCCGCGCCCGATCGGCGCGAGGGAGATCGCGGCGATGCGCGAGGCTGGGCTGACGCGCATCGAGGTTACCGGCATCAGGTCGCCCCACGGCTTCGACTTCACCGACCGCGGGCAGCTCGCCGATGTCAAGGCGGCGTGCCGGAACGAGGGCGTCGAGGTCGTCTCGGTGCACGGGCCGAGCCGCGGCTACGCATCCGAAGACGAGGACGAGCGGCGGGAGGCCGTTCAGGTCGCGGTGAACGCCGCCCGGGTCGCCGAAGAGCTGGGCGCGGGCGTCATGGTGTGTCACTTCGGCACCGACGAGCGCGCCGAGCGGTCGGTCATCGACGTGATCGAGCAGACGGAAGGCTCGACGCTGCGCCTGGCGGTCGAGAACGGCAAAGACCTGCGGGACTTCGCCGATATCGTCGACAGGGTGGGCTCGGACCGGTTCGGAATGATCGTCGACATCGGACACACGCGGGACGCCGATGGCGTGAACCCGTTCACCAAGCCCGAGGCGGCGCGGCGGACGATGGCCCAGTGCGGCGACAGGCTGATCCACCTGCACCTGCACGACTTCAGGGAGACGGACCACCTGGCGCCAATGGACGGCGACATCGAGTGGGCCGAGATATTCGAGGCGTTCCGCGACATCGACTACCAGGGGCAGCTCATGTTCGAGTCGGCGTGGAGCGGCACGGCGCGAACGCTCGACCCCGAGTACGTGCTGGCCAGGACGGCGGCGTTTCCCCAGAACTTCGTGGAGCGGTATGGCGCCGCGTCGTAGCGGACAACGAACAACTCCCGTCGGCAATAGCCACCTCTCCCTCGACGGGAGAGGGCTGGGGTGAGGGTGAAAGATACGTGGGACAGGTCAATCTGAACTTCAAACCGAGCGTGCCGGTGTTCGACGCCAACGTGAGTATCGGCAGGCGGCACGACAAGCGCGTCGCGGTCGACACCGTGGACGGCGCCCTGCAGGAGATGCAGCGCGCCGGCATCGGCCGCGCGCTCGTCTACTCGCCTCACGCGGCATACTGGGACCCGGAGGAGGGCAACGAGATAACCCTCGAGACGGTCGCCGATCACCCAAGCCTGGTGCCGCAGTTCGTCGCGAGCGCGTTCGACGACCTGGACAGGTTCGCCCGATCGGTCGATGATAACGGCATCCGGTCCGTGAGGATGCTGCCGTCGCTGTACAAGTACGCGTTCAGGGACTGGGCCGTCAAGCCGTGGCTCGACTGGATCGCGTCCGAGCGCATGCCGCTCTGGCTGCCCGTACAGTACACGACCCACGTGGACGAGAACTACGGCCGGGCAAAGGACCTCGACCCGACGGAGGTGTACGACACGCTCTCGGCGCACCCGGACATCCACGCGGTGCTGTGCGACTTCCGCGACGAGGACTTCCCGTGGGTGTTCCTGCTGCTGAAGAGCCTCCCGAATCTCTACCTGGAGTTGTCGGGTTATGTCGTGCCGGACGGCATAGCGATGGCCATGGACGCCATCGGCGAGGAACGCATCCTGTTCGGCTCGCGCTTCCCGGACGCCCCGATGTCGCCGCACCTCTACCACCTTCACCACTACGGGTTGAGCGAGTCGGCGCTGAGGAAAATCTGCGGCGGAAACCTGGAGCGACTCCTCGGGACGGAGCAGCGATGAATACCCCGGTGATCGACTTCCACTACCACGTCGGAAGCATGGGCCGCGCCGGACTGCCAGCGAAACCCGACCTGTACCTGCGGGTGATGGACGCCGCCGGGGTCGACCGCGCCTGCATCAACGGCGCGATACACGGCGACGCGAAGCGCGGCAACGACCTGGTGGCCAGCTTCGTCGACCGTCACCCGGACCGCTTTGTACCCGTCGCGTTCGTCACGCCTCACTACGCCGACGAGGCGGTCGGCGAGCTGGAGCGGTGCTTCGACGAGCTTGGCGCGAAGTTTCTCAAAATATACGCCGACTTCCTCGGCCGGCCCCACGACGATCCGGTCTACTTCCCGACGTTCGAGTTCTGCGACGACCGCGGCCTCGCCGTGCTGCACCACGCCGGCTACCCGTTCGACCCGAAGACGCTCCACCTGCCGGACAGGTACAGGGCGCTGCACGAGCGCTTCCCGAACGTAGTGTGGGTGCTGGCCCACGCGGGAGCGGGCAACAAATGGGACGCCGTCGAGACGGCGCGCGACGTCCCCAACGTCTACCTGGAGACGGCGGCCCGCGCCGGCCCCGCAGGCTCGATCGAGAGAGTCGTCGCGGAGGTCGGCGCCGACCGCGTGCTCTACGGCTCGGACATGCCTGTCTTCGACGCCCGGCACCAGGTGGGGCGCATCGTCACCGCCGACATATCCGAGCAGGACAAGATCAAGATACTCGGGCTCAACGCGATCAGGATGTTGGGCCTCGATTCGTAGCCAGCGCGCCTCACGACCTGTAGAGGCGGGTTTGAAACCCGCCTTTCCGCACCCGCCGCAAACCAGTTTGCGACCCGGGAGAGGCGTAGACTCGGAGCCGCCTGCGCTACAGTGCTGCACCCCGATTATGTCAACGCCGATGCTTCAGTCCCCACACAACCCCGTTCACCCCGATTACCGCCGAGCGCGTAGCCAGCGCGCCTCACGACCTGTAGAGGCGGGTTTGAAACCCGCCTTTCCGCAATGCCGCAACCCGGTTTGCGACCAGGGAGAGGCGTAGACTCGGAGCCGCCCACCCCCGACTCTCGGCGCCGCCTGCGCTAAGACAGTGCTGCACCCCGATTACCGCCGACGCTTCAGCCCCACCACAACCCCGTTCACCCCCACTACCGCCGAGCACGTAGCCAGCGCGCTTCACGACCTGTAGAGGCGGGTTTGAAACCCGCCTTCCGGCGCCGCCTGCGCTACAGTGCTGCACCCCGATTACCGCCGTTGCTTCAGCCCCACACAAACCCTTCACCTCGAGTAGCGCCGGTGCTCCGACCGGCGCGTATCGAGGGGCGCGCACGACCTCACCGGTTCCGGCACTCGAGCTCGTAACTGTTCAGTCTTGAGGGGGTCTCTCGAAAGGCCGTCGCATCTCTCCGCCATACCCGCGAAGGGAGACCCTTGCATAACCGTCGTTCCCGCGCAGAGCCTGCCCTCGCGTAGGCGGGGGCGGGAACCCAGGGGGCGGGGTTCCTCAGATAGGAAATCGACGCTGATCCACCACCTCCATCGCCTGCGCGAGGGAGCTATGCAACGGTCTCCACAGGCGGCAATCCATCCCCGACGTGGCGCGCCATGACGACCCCGAATCAGGCCGTCAGACCGGCCTGCTCGATCAGACAGCGGATCCGGGGCCCTGGACGTGCTCGGACCTGTTCCGGGTCCACGGCCACACAGCCCCGTTCACCCCGAGTAGCGCCTGCGCTTACGCCCTGAGCCAAATCCCCCACCTCCGTCATTCCCGCGAACGCGGGAATCCATCCCCGGCAAGGTGCGCCACCATGACACCGGAAGCAGTCCATCGTGCCGTCCGGCCCAATCAGGTGGGGAATCTGGGCTGACCCGGCCGGTTGCTGGGACAGCACATACGTGCTACCATGTCCTCATGACAATCGCGCCCAAGCCCGCAACTATCCACTATGGAACACCCCTGTTCCATTTTGTACCGCCATGTTCCACTTCAGATAGGGAGAGTGGAACACCCGGTGTTCCATTTTTCGGGAAAGTGTTCCACCGGCCAGATAGGGATGGAACACAATGGAACAGAATGGGGCAGTTGTGAGCGCAAAGTCCGGAGCCGACGACACGCGACCCGCCGATTGGGCCTCGATTGGCGGCCTCGGCCGCTGACGCCCGCCGCGCTTTTGCGCTACAGTAGCCTGGCGAGCCAGACCCTCTTCGACTCAGGAGGCCGAACGACATGACCACCTCGCGGTTCACCTTCTCCCAGCCATACCGGATCATGATCGACGTCAGGGTCAAGGCCCGGGACGGCGTCGATCTGTCCACCGACGTCTACCTGCCAGCGGAGGGAGGGCCGTTCCCGACGCTGCTCGTTCGCACGATCTACGACAACCAGAGCGATATCAACATGGTGTCGTGCAAGCGCTTCCTGGAAGCGGGCTACGCCGTCGTGATGCAGGACTGCCGCGGACGCTTCGACTCCTATGGCGAGTTCGACCCCTACTTCCAGGAGGCCGAGGACGGCTACGACACCCAGGAGTGGATCGGCGCACAGCCGTGGTGCGACGGCAACATCGGCATGTTCGGCAGCTCATACGTCGGCTACACGCAGTCGCTGACGGCGCCCCTGCGGAGCAAGTACCTGAAGGCGACCGTGCCCACCGTATCGCAGCAGGACAACTTCGGCCACTGGCGCGTCGACGGCCCCCTGCAGCTCCATGTCGCGCTCAACTTCATCAACATGGCGGGCCGCACGATGCAGGGCGGCCCCAGGAGCCTCGTCGACTCCGAGGCGTTCTACCGGCGCCTGCCCCTGATCTCGGCGGTCGACGACATGGCCGACCTCCCGTTCTACCGGTCGGTCATTGAGCACGACACGTTCGACGACTTCTGGAAGGCGTACAGCCTGCGCTTCAAGTACGGCGAGATCGAGACGCCCGCCTACATCATCACCGGGTGGTACGACAACCTGATGCACGAGGGCTTCAAGCAGTACAGGGGATGGTCGCAGGAGGCCCGAACGGTCGACGCGAGGCGCCTGAGCAAACTGCTCGTCGGCCCCTGGCTCCACGGGCCCATAGGGGTGCCCGCGCCGGGCGACGTCGACTTCGGCCACGACGCGTGGATGGACTACCACGCCGAGCAGATACGCTGGAACGACCGCAGGCTGAAGGGCATCGACAACGGCATCGACGACGAGCCGCCGGTCCGAATCTTCGTGATGGGCGAGAACGTCTGGCGGTCGGAGAACGAGTGGCCCCTGGCGCGCACCGGGTACACCAACTACTACCTCCACGGCGGCGGCGCCGCCAACACGCTGAACGGCGACGGCGTGCTGTCTACCGAGCCGCCGGCCGACGAGCCGCCCGACAACTACACCTACGACCCGGACGATCCGGTCTGGACGCACGGCGGGCAGATAATGGCCATCGACAAGACGGTCGCCGGCCCCCAGGACAGGCGCCTGCCCGAGCGGCGCGCGGACGTGCTCGTCTACACCACCGAGCCGCTGGAGCGGGACGTCGAGGTCACCGGGCCCGTCTGGCTGACGCTGTTCGCGTCGTCCAGCGCGCCGGACACCGACTTCACCGGCACCTTGGTCGACGTCCATCCCGACGGCAGGGCCATCAACATCACCGAAGGGCTGCTTGGGGTGCGCTACCGGGACTCTATCGAGGAGACGAGCCTGATCACGCCGGGCGAGGTGTACGAGCTCAAGGTCGAAATCTGGGAGACGAGCAATGTCTTCAAGGCCGGCCACCGCATCCGCCTGGAGGTGTCCAGCAGCAACTTCCCGCGGTTCGAGCGCAACCTGAACACCGGCACCCGCCCCGGCTTCGACGCCGAGATGCAGAAGGCCGACCAGACGATATACCACGACGCCACCCGACCGTCCCACCTCATCCTCCCCATCATCCCGCGCTAGTGGCGGGAGGCAGGCAGGGCCGCCGCCGCTACTCGGCTTCGATCTCGGCGACCATGCGCTGCATGTTCGCCACGTTGATGCGCATGGCGTCCTCGTGGGTGCCGCCCTCCGGGATGAAGTGGCCGTAGACGGCGAGCACCGCGTCTGACCGCGTGTCCCGCATCTGGCGCAGTATCGTCGGGTAGTCGACGTCGCCCTCTCCGATGGGTCGGTAGTCCGTGTCCTTGTCCTGCCGGTGGACGCCGTCCGTCGGCCGCACGTGCAGGTCCTTGACGTGCAGCGAGTGCAGGTAGGGCCTGATATTGCGGAAGCCGGCGGTCGCCGAGTCCCACTCGCCGCACGTCAGGTTGTCCGAGGGGTGCCACATGAACTTGAGCCTGCGCGAGCCGATGCGCTCGGCCAGCAGCCGGAAGTTTTTCGTAGACGCCGTGTAGCCCCACGGCAGGTTGCCGACGACGACGTCCACGTCGTACCTCTCGGCGCGTTCGAGGGCGATCTCGTAGACCCTGACCAGCCTCTTCATGTCGATCTCGGCGATGACGCCCCCCCGGGTCAGCCACCGCATGGGCCACACCGACCAGTTGCCCGGCCACAGGAACCCGTGGCAGATGACGGCCCCGGCGCCCAGGCGGGAGGCGCCCTCCATCGCCCCGACCAGCCGGTCGAGGTCACGCCGGAGCCCGGGATGGTCCATCGGCCTGTCGACGTCCAGGTCGGCGAGGGTGATGCGGGAGAAGACGTCGTTGCCGATCAGAAACGGCTCGATGCCGTTGCGGGCGAGAAGCTCGCCCACTGCGTCCACGCCGCCTCCGCCCACGCCTTCGACCGCGAAGTCGATGTCGAACCATCCGTACTTCGCCCCCAACTCGCGGGCGAGAGAGACCGCGAGCCTGAACGGCATGCTCGCCTGCAGGCACATACCGACCTTGAACCTGTAGGGCACATCGTTGCTCACTGCTGGTCCTCCCTGGGGGTTGGTCATGTCTGGTGGGACTGCGCGCGCCCCTCGATACGCCCGGACGGGGCGTCCGGGCTACTCGGGGTGAGCGGGTTGTCTTTTGCTGTCCACTCTCGGAACGTCGAGGTTAGCGTCCCATCGAACCCAGATGGTTACCCTCAGCGGGCGTGTCTGGGCGCGTAGGACGGCTGCTTGGGGGCCCTCAGCCGCCGGTGGCGCAGGGTCACGTCCTTCAGCGGCAGCTCGACTCTGGCGCCGCCGCGCTGGTGCGACACGAAGAAGGCCAGGATCATCTCGGTGATGTCGCGCGCCAGCCGCACCCCTCCGCGAACCGGCTCGCCCGTGTCCAGGGAGTAGACCAGGTCCTCCACCAGCCGCAGCGAAGGGCTCGCGTCCTCGAACTCGGGAAACGGCACGAACTCGGAGATCTCAGTCCCGTAGGCGTCGTGGGTCTGCCTGCGCATCTGCCACAGGCGGCCGTGGTCGATGTACGACATCGTGCCCCGCTCGCAGACTATGTCGTAGTCCGCTCCCCGCCCCGTGAGCAGCGCGTACGCGACGACGCCGTTCCGGAACTGGATGATCCCGTGGGACGACGGGTCGCCGGGGATGACGTCGCCGTCGAATTCGTCGTAGTCGGTGCCGTGGGTGAAGCCCCGGAGACCGCCGGGGATGTGGCCCTGAACCCACGCGACCGGGTCGTCGTCGTTGATGCGCTTCACGACGTCGAAGTAGTGGCTGGAGCCGTCCCACAGGCCGAAGTTGTTGTAGATCACCATCGCCTGCAGAGCGCCGAGCTCGCCGCCGTCTATCACGCGCTTCATGACGTCGAATCCCGGATGGAACCGCTTCTGCGTGCCCAGGTTGAGCACCGCGCCGTTTCGCTCGACGGCCTCGACGATGGCGTCCGCGTCCTGGAGACTGGCGCAGAGCGCCTTCTCCGCCCAGATCGCCTTCACGCCGTTCTCGACCGCGTAGATGATGATCTCCGCCCGCTCCTCGGGCTGCGTGGCCGCGCTGACGATGTCGGGCTTCTCCCTGTCGATCAGCTCCCGGTAGTCGGTGTACTGGCGCTCCTTGGGGATGCCGTAGCGCTTGCCGAACGCCTCCATGACGTCCTCGCGGAGGTCGGCGCAGGCGACCAGCGCGGTCCTCTCGCACGCCTCGTAGCACGCGGCGTGAGAGTAGGGGAGCGGGCTGGCGAGGTCTCCCGGGGCGATCTCGTTGTCGATGAACCCGCCGATCCTGCTGCAGCCTATGACGGCCGCCTTGTACGTCTTCACGCGACTCCCTCCTGGTGTCCGATGCTCCCGTGCTCGTCCCGCTACCCGCTACCCAAAGACCGCTGCATAACCGTCACGGAGACCTTGGCGCCACCGTCATTCCCGTGCAGCGACACCCTTTCCACTACCGTCATTCCCGCGCAGCGACACCTTTTCCATTACCGTCATTCCCGCGAAGGGAGACCATTTCCACTACCGTCATTCCCGCGAAAGCGGGAATCCAGGGTGGGGTGCGGGATGGGTTCCCGTCTCCACGGGAACGACCTGCGGGCGGCGCACCCACCGCAACGCCGCAATAGGAGTTGCGCAACGGTCTCCTACCCGCGGGACGGCTCCTTCATCGTCTTCTTCAGCTCGCGGGCCAACTCGCCGAGGTGGGTGTCGTTCTCCCTGATCTGCCGCAGGTGGACCATGCGCTCGGGGCCGGCCGTCCTGACCATCGCCTCGCCGTGGATGCGGTCGATCCAGAAGCGCGCCTCCTTGCCGAGCACCTCCCGCAGCTCGGGCAGCCTCTCCTCCGGGTAGCGCTCGGAAAAGTTCATCGTGTACATCCGCCTCCTGCCGGACCCGCCGAACGAGGAGTGCTTGATGCTGTGGTCGAACACGAGCAGGTCGCCGGGCTCCGTCTCCAGCGCGCAGGCGGGGACGTTGGCGGGGTCGATGCCGAATCCGCCGTTGCGCAGATGGCGCTCCAGGGCGTCGGCGTACGGCTCGCCGATGCGATGGCTGCCGGGGATCACCCGCAGCGCGCCCGTGTCCTTCGTCGTCGGGTCGAGATAGAAGGCCATCTTGATGCTGAGCACGGGCCGGGTCCCGTAACCGTCTGAGTGCCAGCGGGTGTCGCCGACGTACAGGTTGCCGTCGCCGCTGGTGTAGTTGAAGTCCTCGCCGCAGATGCTCGACGCGATGTCGTGGATCCGCGGGTCGTCCAGGAGCGAGCTCAGGTACTCGCTCTGGTCTGGGAACGGCAGTATCGCCGACCGCGCGGTGCCGTCGTGCTCGCGGCCGTGATGGCCGCCGCCGTGGGCCTCCCAGATAGCCTCGAACTCCTCGAGTATGCGGTCGACGCAGTCTGCCAGCAGCCCAGGAAACGCCAGGAATCCGAACGTCCTGAACTGCTCCATCTGGTCCTCGGACAGCGGTCGCTGCGTCTTCATAACGGCCTCCCGGCGAAGGGTGTGTGCATCATCTCACGTCACAGCCAAACCCGCCACCGGCGGGCAGTCAGCCGGGGCCGCCGTTTGCCCCTCCCGCGTCGGCCTCGTACCATGGTCAAGGAGGAGTCCCACGATGAAGCTCACGAGATTCGAAGCTAGGAACTACCGCAGCCTGCGCGACGTTAGCGTCGAACTCGGCGGTGGTGACGTGTTCATCGGCGCGAACGGCTCCGGCAAGAGCGCCATTCTCGACGCGCTGCGCTTTCTCCACGAGAGCGTTCATGCCCGCGACTTCCAGGCGCCACTCTCCTCGCGTGGCGGCCTGCTTCACCTCGCGTGGAAGGGTGAGGAGGCGCAGCGCGTCAACATGGTCGCCGTGCTGGAGGATGACGACGGGACCTACGAGTGGTCGGTCGCGCTGATCCGGGACGGGCACGATACCTACGTCGAGGAGCGCCTCGAATACTCGGCACCAGGCTTTCCTCCATCCATCCTGCTCCACTCCGACAGGGGCGAAGGTCGGTGGTGGTCGGAGGAAAGCAAGCAGTTCAACCCGCTCAGACAATCCCCAACCGCATGCGCGCTTACAGCGGCCTCGGCCAACCCGTCCTTTCAGGCGCGAGGGGTCGCCGAGGCCGTGGGCCGGTGGGGCTTCTTCGACCCGAACCCGTTCCTGCTTCGTCGGGACTGGGCCGGCCTGGATGCTGGGCGCTTCGATCCCTACGGGCGCAACCTCGCGGAAACGCTGTACCGACTGTCGGAGTCGTCGCCCGACGTCCTCGATCGCATCGTGGAGGCGAGCCGCTCGGTAGTAGGCCTGCCGCAGGAAATAGAGCTGCGGGAGTCCGAGGGCGGTTACTACTTCGTGCAGAACGAGCCCGGACTGCAGTACCGCGTGCACCAGATGGGCGTTTCCAGCGGGACGCTTCGGATGCTGGCTCTCATGACGGCGCTCTACGGCCGGCCCGAGGCGAACCTGATCGGAATCGAGGAACCGGAGAACTACGTCCACCCGACGGCCCTGGCAGCCTTCGTCGAACACCTGCTTGAAGCTCGCGGCCGGGTACAGTTCATTGTGACGACCCACTCACCCCTGCTGCTCGACTTCCTCGACGAGCCCGCAGCGGTGTCGGTGGTGCAGCGCGACGACGCGGAGGGCACCAAGGTAGTCAAGGAGAACAACCCCGACGGAGTGCGGGCCGCGTTGGAGGCTTCGGGCTTCGGCCTCGGCGAGTTCTACGAGACGAAAGGCTTTGGGAGCTAGCAAAGGTGGCGAAGCGCGTAGTCGTCATAGCCTCCGGGGAGACCGAGCGCCGGGCTCTTCCCCGCCTGCTGTCGCATCTGGAGGACGAGGGCGTCTCCATAGTCGACGTCCTCATTCCTCGGCGGAACCGGGCACTCGACGTTCGCATGGCCGAGAGGCTCCTAAAGTCCGCTTGGTACGAATCCACCACCGACCGCCCGGACAAGTTCGTCGTCCTCGTAGATACGGACGGCAAAGCCCCGGATGACGTGCTCGCTCCGTTCCAGCAACTCTCTGGACGTCTGGGCGTCGAGATTCCGGCGAGCGTCCTCTGCGCCTACGCCCAATGGCATCTCGAAGCATGGTACTTCGGCGATGCCGCAAACCTAAGAGGCTTTCTGAGCGGCTCCCTGGGAAGCGTCGACACCTCAAAGCCGGACGAGATTCCGAACCCGAAGCTGCACCTCAGGAACGTCCTTGGCGACCGAGTCTATACAGCCCGCGTGTCCGAGGAGATCGCGGAAAGAATGAACGCCGCTACCATCGCTCAGCGCAGCCCCAGCTTCCAGGGATTCCTTGAGGCGGTCACAAACGGTAGCATGGCAGTGGCCGGAGCGTAACCAGGAAGCCATAGTGCTCGCGGGAGATTGTGGAAATGCAAGAGAACGACGACGGCGAAGACCAGGTTGAGGGCAAGGGTGGCCGCCCAGGCGTGTTCGACAGGGCAAGGGGCGCAATCGGCTCCGCCAAGCAACAGGTATCGCGGTCCGCCGAAGTGCTGTCCGGTTCGGACATTCGCAGATTCGATGATTTCACGGACGCGGCCACAAGGGCCGTCGTCGGCGTACATCGAGACCAGGCGGAGTTGCGAGAGCACCTTGCTGACATGGATCGTAGGGTTGAGGAACTGCGTCAGGAGCAGTTGTCGGTGGCGGCGCGGCTGGAAACGACGGAGCAGTCTGTTCGAGATACACGGCAACAGCAGTCCGAGCTTCTGCAACGCGTCGACGAATTCCCACGTTCCGAAGCTGAGTCCCTATCGCCGGCGACTATCGCGTTCGGGATCATGTCCGCGGTGGCGCTGCTGTTGAGCATCGCCGCCATCGTGGTGAGCATGTCCTGATGGCATACGAAGAGCTCAAGACTCTCGCGGAATCGTACCCGCCTCAAGAGCGAGACACGCTCTTCGAGCTCGCGCAGGAATACCGCAGCCGTGACGAACGCGGGGTTCTGGAAGTGGCCGCAATAGCCGCCGATGTCTCGCTCGACGACGTAGTAGATCTCGGACGCGAGCCTGAGGCGAATCCTCAGATTCTAGAGGCCTTCACGCGTCAGTACCCGAACAGCACACTTGAGGACCTCAGAGACCAATCGCCCGAACAACTCCGGGGGTGGGTCAACGGGGTCAAGGGCAAGTACTTCGAAGTGCTCGTCCGTGACCGGCTCAACGCTGGGGAGCGTGTGGGCGAGTTGGAACTGCAGCCTGGACAGACCGCCCGACTCGCAGAATCCTCGATGCAGCCTGGGTGGGACTTGCGTATCGAGAACGTGGACGGGTCAACACACGAGCTGCTCCAGCTCAAGGCAACCGAATCGATGGGCTACGTCAAACGAGCTCTCGAAGAACACCCCGACATACGTGTCGTAGCACCGTCGGAGATCGACGACTCGTCCGAAGAAATAGTGGGCACCGGTATCTCCGACGAGCAACTGGAAGGGATAACCCGAGTTCAGATAGACGAGCTAGGCGAGGGCAGGTTGGAGGATCTCGCGGACCAGGGCGCTGAAGCAGCTCTCGACTCCATTCCTTTCGTGTCGATGGTTACTACGGGGGTCATCGAAGGGCGCAATGTCCTGACGGGGCGTTCCACGCTCCGTGAGTCCCTGCGGCGGGGGGCAAGGCGAACGGGGAGAGCCGCGGCATACAACGTGATAGGGGCGGTCGTTGGTCCCACGGGTGTCGGAATTCCCGTTGTTGTCGGTTTGAGGCTTACCGAAGCAAGGGTGACTCGTCTGGTTGCTCTGGGCGACAACCTGGAATCGAGAACGCTTGAGATCGGCCGTCTTGCCGCCTCGGCAGCGTGAGCAGGGGAGGAGTCCGCCGGATTGGGCCGCCCCCGGCAAGGAGAGTCGGATGTGGCGGTTCGTTTTCTCAGTATCGGACATCGCGGTGGTCTTCCGCCGCGAACAGTTACGGCCGCGCGGCTCCTCAATACACGAATACACGCCCCGGGACATCGCGCGATCAGCGGGTCAGTAGCTCGACCATGTCGCCGTCCGCGAGCACGTGGCCCGTGGACACCGTTTGGCCCGGCTGGCTGGCGGAGTCGCCCCACACGCGGGCGCCGGTCAGCCGCCGCGCGAGCTCGCGGTGTACGGCGGTCGCCAGGTCTTCGACGGTCGCACCGCGCTTCACCCAGAGCCGTCCCGCTTCCTCGGTCGGCCTGCCCGGCGGCTTGGCGAGCGTCAGGATGTAGCCGCCAGCCCTGGCGACGTGGGGGAGCACGTCGTCGAAGTCGCGCTTGGAGGGCAGGCGCACCCGCGTACCGGTCAGCAGCCCTGACGGCGTGGCGCCGGAGTCAGCGTTCTCAGGCGCCCGGTTGTCGAGCAGGACCGACGCCGCCTGAGGCCGGACGCCGAGGTAGTCGAGCTCGTCGGAGAGGACGAGCTCTTGGGATTCGACGTCGCCAGACGCGTCCAGGACGACGCAGACTACGTCCGTCAGACCGACGATCGGACGCAGCTTGTCGCCGTACGTCAGGCCGTCGACCGTGCCCTCGGCTAGCGGCGGCAGATCGACGATCTGGACGCTCAGGTTGTCCAACGTAGCCACGTGGACTGCCGGTATCGTCGTGGAGAACGGGTAGTCGGCGATGCCCGCAGCCGAGCCGCCGAGTCTGTGAAAGACGTACGACTTGCCTACGTTTGGCAGACCGACCAGGACCGCGGTCAGGTGGCCGGTCTTGGCGATGACAAACGGGTCGTCCGGGGTAGCGCCGATCGAGGCGGTCACGCGGCTGCTGGTCCGCAGTTTCTCCAAGCGGCGGACCAGATGGCGCCGCATCTCGACGTACTCTCCGCGCAGGTTCGTCGGCCAGTCCCGGACGTATCCCTCGATTACGCGGATCTGCTCGGCCTCGGACTTCCCCTTCAGCTCCGAGGCGATCTTTCGCCGCATGTCCTTGGCCCTGAGCATGATTGGTCTCGCCGGTTTACTCATGGTTCAGCACTACTCGCGCGGCCATGCCAGTCACCCAGGCTGGAGCCCGTAGACCTTCCGAGCGTTTTCGCCGCGGATGAGGGCGAGGTCGTCCTTCGTCATGTAGCCGCACCGCTCCTTGACGTAGTCGAACTGGTAGCGGTACTGGTCCACGGTGGGCCGCTCTATGTCGGTGAACTCCGATCCCCACATCAGCTTGGACGGCCCAAAGGTATCGTAGAAGGCCTTGATTACCTCGTCGTTGGGGCCATAGCGGTTGGGCTTGCCTCGCAGCGCGTCTAGGCCCGTGAGAAGGTCCATGTAGACATCGTGCTCTGTAACGAGCTTTACCGCACTCTCGGGTATGGAGACTGTGCCATCTTCCCTCAGACAGCTCGGAGGATCGATGCCGTGTATCAGCACGACGGTGAGGTCCGGGAACTTCTTGAACACGTTTAGCAGCGCGGGCCCCACGGTGTCGAAGTTCTGGGGATAGCAGGTTATGCAGGCGGGCACCCCGAGCGACTGGACCAGCTCCCACTGCGGATCGTACCGCTCGTCGTCGAAGTGGTAGAAGGGATCGGGCGATCCCCAATCCTTAGGATCGTAGCCCATGGCCGCGCGGCTCTCCGGAGACCACGGGTCGTAGTACCAGCCCTTGAATCCCCAGTCTTCCACGTAGGTCCGTAGCAGCTCGAGGCCCTCGTCGCCCGGCAGCATCCTCTCGTCCAACTTGGCAATGGCCACAAAGCGGTCAGGGTGCTCCCGGAGCACCCGACGGTGGTATGGGTGCAGGTATCCGGAGCAGTGGAGCACCTGCACGTCGACGCCTATCGCGTCCATAAGGAACAGGTTGTCTCGGTGAGACATTCCGTACTTGAACTTCTTGTCGTACTCGTCGCCGATGTCCTGGACCTCGACCTGGCTGATATGGCTGTGGTTGTCGACCGTCAGCGGCCGGTCTCCGTTGGACGGGTCCGTACGTCCTTCCATGTCTCCTCCTTTCGTCCAACCTAGTCAGACGTATCGATGCCAGGCCATTTCTCTGTCATCAGTCCGGGGCCTGCGAGCGAGAGCGGCCGGCCGAGTCTGTTTCGGCGCTGCCTCGATCTTCCGCCGGGTGTCCGCCTTCACTGCCCGGCTCGGGTGGGCCGCCGTCCGCCGGCTCCCATTCCTCGCGCAGCAGACCGTAGTATACGTCGTCTGTTCTCGGGTAGCCGGGCCGTACGTCTTTGCCCTGGCTCCGCCGCACTCCCTCACGCGTCATCCCCAGCTTCTCCATCACGCGCCACGACCGCCGATTTCGGAGGTCGGCGAGGGCGGAGATTTTCGCTAGCGACCGCTCCCTGAATCCCCAATCGACGACGGCGGCCACGGCCTCCGGCATGATGCCGCGGCCCCAGTACGACCGGCCGAGGCCGTAGTGCAACTCGCCTGTGTCACGGCGCGCGTTGACGCTGAGGCCGATGGCGCCGACAACCGTCCCGTCCAGCGCTATCGCCCAAGTAGGTTCCCGTTCCGGGGAGGCCCGCATCTTGCCCGCAATGAACTCCTCGGCGTTCCGCCGCGTATACGGCTGCGGCACGGCGGTGAGAAGGTACTCCGCCCACTCCGGGTCCCGGGCGTAGTCGAAGACGTCGTCGACGTCGCCCGGTTCGAAGCGGCGCAGCACGAGTCTCCTCGTGCGCAGCTCTGGCAGCGTTGCGGCCGGCTCAGCCGGCCGCGTCGGCGCGGGCGGCAGCGGGCTGTCGACGGTCTCCCAGTCTTCGCGGAGCACGCCGTAGGCGACTAGGTCTCCCCTCTGCCCACGCCGCATCAAGCCCTCTCGGGTCATCCCCAGCTTCTCCATCACACGCCACGATTGCCGGTTCCGGGGGTTGGTGAACGCCGCCACCTTGATCAGTCCCATCTCCCGGAACGCCCAGTCGACTGCCGCGCGCGCGGCCTCCGGAGCAAGCCCCTTGCCCCAGTGCGGCCTCGCGACGTCGTAGCCCAGGTTGGCAATATCGCGCCGTTCGAGGCTCAACATGGTCATGCCGATAATCTTGCCGGAGAGCTCCAGCGCAAACCACGGATGCTCGTCCCAGGACGTGAGCACCGCGCGGGCGACCATGTCCTCGGCCTCGCCTCTGTCGTAGGGATGATCGTAGAACGCGGCCCACTCCGGGTCGCTGCCTACTCGAGCACGTCGTCGACGTCGGACAGGCTGAAGGGTCTCAGGAGCAGCCGCTCCGTCCTGAGTTCGGTGGGCTCGGTCATGTCATGCTCTCCATATTGCCATTGCCGCCCTCCTTACTGCCCATCGGCGTCGTCCTCGCTCGGACCACCCACGTCGCCTGCCCAGAGGCGTTGCATCTCCTCTGACGTCTGGAGTAGATCGTCGAGCTTGCCCTGCGCGTCGATCCTGCCGTCCTTCAGCACGACGATGTGGTCGGCGCGGCGGTAGGCGGCGCGCCGGTGGGACACGACGAGGGCGGTCGCGTCGGGCAGCTCGAACATCCTGTCCCAGAGCTGCCGCTCGGTCTCGACGTCGAGCGCGCTGGACAGGTCGTCGAAGACGAGCAACTCCGGCTGCCTGATGAACATGCGGGCGGCGGCGGTGCGCTGCACCTGCCCGCCTGAGAGCCGGACGCCCCTCGGCCCGACGAGCGTGTCGAGCCCGTTTTCGAGCTGCTCTACGTCCTGCTCCATGACTCCGAGCCGGACCGCGGCGTCCAGGTCGACCTCGGTCTCCGGCAGGCCCATGAGGATGTTGTCTCTCAGGGTGTCGCTGAAGAGCCTGGGGACCTGCGGCGTGTAGGCGCAGCGCGGAGGCACGAGGAACGTCCTCGGCTCCTCGACTCGCTCACCGTTCCACAGCACCTCGCCCGAGTTTGTCGGGACGATGCCGAGCATCGCCCTGAGCAGAGTGGTCTTGCCGGAGCCGATGCGGCCCGTGATCACGGTGAACGAACCACGCCGAACGTTCAGGCTGATCTCCGATACTCCACGGCCGGTCTCCAGATGCGTGCAGGTCAGCCTCTCGAGGCTGAGGCTGTCCAGGCGGTGGGCCTCTGTCTTCGCGACGCGAGGCACTTCGTCGAGCGGCCCCCGGAGTCGGAGCGGCTCGTTTCGCACGAGATCTTGCGCCGCGTCCTCGTCTACCAGCTCCACCATCCTCCTGAAGGAAATCCTGGCTCTCTGGAGGTTCGCGATCTGCTCGCCGAGCAGGGTGGGGAAGTGGGCGATGTATCCGGCCTGCACGACGCCGACCAGCAGGGCGAAGTCGCCCAGCGTGAACGACCCTTCGATCATCAGGTGGGCCGCAGCGAGCAGCATGACGCCGATGGTCAGCGTCAGCGTGCTCTGGCCGAACGAGCCGATGCCGGCGTCCAGCACGGCCTCCTTCAGTGACGCCCTGCGCCGCCGCTCGCCGAGCCGGTCGAAGTGATCGACTGCGTCCGACTCGGCGCCGCCGACCTGTATAGCCTGAACGGCGCTGAGGAGCTCGCCGAGCGAGCCGGACATCCTGCTCGTCGCGCTGCGGGCGGCCTCCCGGTACGACCGAATCCACGCGCGCAGGGCTCTCGTCACGAACACTACTGCGACGCTGGGCAGGAAGACGACCGACGCGACCAGCGGACTGACCTGGTACATAACGAAGAACGTGGCGGCCATCACCACGACGTAGCCGACGAGGAGCGGCGGCACGGTCAGCGGCTCCGCGATGGCCCCGACGTCGTCCCGGAAGCGATTGATCGCGTCGCCGGCGCTGGGCCCGCCCTGGCGCGGCCTGCCCTGGAAGACGGCCTTGAACAGGTTCGTCTGAAGCCTCGCCTGCAGCATGGAGCCGAGCGTGTCCTCGGATACCTGGGAGGCGGTCTGCACTACGGATAGATGGAACGCGTCGACGCCGATCTTCAGCGCGAGAATCGTCCAGACGCTGATCTCCAGCGCGGCTTCGCCGGTCAGCGAGTCGAACAGCTCTCTCAACAGCAGAGCGGCTACGACCGGCAAACCCAACGCGCCGATGAAGGCCAGAGCGGTCACCGCGTACAGGCCCAGGTTGGCCTTGGCCAGCCGCCAGAAGTAGGGCCACACGCTCACGCGAGCACCTCCTCCATGCCGGTACGCAGCAACTGGGAAAAGCGCGACGACGGGTCGGCCGCGAGCGCGTCGCGGGCGCCGTGCTCCTGTATCCGGCCGCTCTCGAGGATCATGATCTCGTCTACGCGGTCTACCGTGGAGAGCCGGTGAGCGATGACGACCGCGGTGCGTTCCTTCAGCAGGGCCTGAATCCCGCGGTCTATCATCCGCTCGGTGGCCGGGTCGAGGCGGGACGAGGCCTCGTCGAGCACCACCACGTCAGGATCCTTCAGGAAGACCCGGCAGAAGGCGAGCATCTGCGCCTCCCCGGCCGATAGCTGGCCGCCGGCCGGGGAGAGCTCCGTGTCCAGACCGTTGGGCAGCGAGCGGTACCACGCGTCGAGTCCGAGCAGCCCGAGGGTCTCGACGATGCGGTCGTCGCTCGCGCCCGTGCCGAACAGGTTCAGGTTGTCGCGAACCGAGGCCTGGAATAGCTGCACCTCCTGCGTGACCAGTCCGACGCGGCCGCGGAGGTCGGCTATGGGCGCCTGCCTGACGTCGAAGTCGTCGAAGCGCACTGTGCCCTGGGTCGGGTCGTATAGCCGCAGCAGCAACCGGGCCATCGTCGTCTTCCCGCTGCCAGTCCGGCCAAGGAGGCCCAGAGTCGTACCGGGTTCGAGCCTGAACGATACGTCGTCGAGCGCGTTGGCCTCGGCGTGGTAGCTGAACGAGACGCGGTCGAACGCCACGGCCGGCTTGTCCGAAGCTGTGAGGGTGAGGGCGCCGTCCTTGACGGCGGACTCCGTCTCCAGGAGCTCCTTGACGCGCTCGATGCTCACGCGGGCGCGCTGCAGGTCCTCGATCTGCCTCATGATGCGCCTTATCGGGCTGTGCATCAGTTCCCAGTAGTGGTACATCAGATAGGCCGTCCCTATCGTGACGGCATCGGACTGCACCAGGTAGATGCCCGCCGCCAGTATCCCGGTGTAGAAGACCAGGCTCGACGTGTAGCCGGCCCCCGCGACGATATTGGACACCCAGTAGGCCTGAACGACCGTCCAGAACCTCTTGCGCATAACCTCGCGAAACCGGCGCATTGTGTAGCCAGCCCCACCGTTGGACTGGATGTCCTCGATGCCGGATATTCTCTCCTCGAGGAAGCCGTACAGCCCGGCCCGGGCCTCGTTCTCCCTACGCCACCAGGGGACGCTGATGCGAAGCAGCATCGGGCGTAGCGTCACATCGAGCAGCGCCCCGCCCAGCATGACCAGGCCGTAGCGCCAGTCCTCCAACCAGGCGACCGCCAGGACGCCGAGGACCATCAGCGCGCCGCCGATGACGACGATGGACATCTGCGAGAAGAAGTTCGCCAGCCGCTCCACGTCGCCGTCGATCCGTTCGATCAGCTCGCCCGGCGGGTGGTCGTTGTGGAACGACATGTCTAGTTTCAGGACGTGACGGGTCAGGTCGGAGCGCAGCCGGTTCGTCGTCCGCCATCCAACGTCGGTGCCCAGGTAGTAGCTAACCCCGGTCATGACGCGCCCAAACAGCCCCACCCCCAGGTACAGCGCCGCCGCCACGTACAGCGGGGACAGCTCTCCGTGCTCTTGAGCGGAGTCGAAGAAGCGGCGAATGAACTGAGGCGCGGCGAGCTGCAGCCCGGTCGCGCTCACGATCACGAAGGCGAGCAGCGCCACCCTGAGCCGGTGCGGCTTCAGGTATTCGCCCAGCAGACCTATGTAGAGTCTCAGCGACGTCAGCATCGTCAAGTGCCGTTAGCGGCTACTCCCGTGAAATCAAGAAGGGCCTCCCGCAGTGGGAGGCCCTTCCAAAAAAGCGAGAAAAAAGAGTTGAGCGCTAGGTCCTCCCGTACGCCTTCGAGCCGTGGCAGGACGCCACGACGTTGGAGACATGGGCAAGCATTCGGAGGAGGACCATTTGCTCGGCTGCCTGGATTGGGATGCGCGGTATCCTAACACAAAGCCGGTCGCAACGATCCAAGAAACCGCGGCACATCAGGGCAATCGCATCCAAATCCTATGCGCCGAGTCCATCTCCTCGATCTGAACAGTTACGGGCGCGCCCTTGTCCTTAACCCGAATCCACCGAAGGACACCGATGGACGGCGTGAGGGCAGCGGAAGGGGGTGGGTGAGGGAGTTACAGGGGAGATGGCCTGGGCTCTTGGGGGTAGATGGGAGGTCGGCGGACGGTCTTCAGTCGCCGCACAGGGCCCCTAAGGCCCTATGCGGGAGTTGCGATGCGCGGGATGGCGAGTGGATACGCAGCAGGGGACTCTCGCGGACCGGGGTGGCGCGAGATTGCGGGGACGTTGGGTCAGTTGCAGGCTGGCCGTCAGGCCGGGAGTGGAATGGCTTGCAGCCGGGCCAAGGCGCGACTGAACTGGGTTTCCCAAGGCCAGCGCCGGGGGAGATGGGCGCGCCGAGCGGGTGATCCGTCCCACCAGAGCGAAGACCCGCCGCCTGAGGGTCTTGGTGATCACGGTCCGCGCGCCCAGACCAATCCGCGCCATCCAGCGGGCCAGGTTGTGCGCCATCACCTGTACCGCCAGCCAGGCGCCGTTGGCGGCGAAGCGGCCCGAGGGCATGTGGTTCAGCCCCACGCCGAACTTGAGGTCGCGTATCGCATTCTCGATCTCGGCGTGACGGCGATGATCGGCCTCCAGTTCCAGCGTCTCCCCATCGCGGTCGGTGATGAAGGCGTGATAGCTGTATCTGGCGAAGAGGGCGAGCTGGGAACCGGGTGTCGGCTTCACCCGCCGGACGATGAGCCGCACCGGCGAGGCGTCCGGCTTGGTCTGGAACGGGGTGTAAGTCGTCTCGGCGACATCGGCGGCGCCGTCCATCCAGTAGGGAATGGGAGTCCAGTCCTCCTCTGGTATCGCCTCGATCAGGTCCCGCAGGCTGGCGCGCTGGCGGATGGTGATAGAGAAGCGGACATCCATTTCCCGGCAGGCGGCAACGACAGTGTGGGCGTAGAAGCCGCTGTCGGCCCGCACCGTGAGTTGTCCCCTGGCCCCGCCGTAGCGCACCCGCCCCACCGTATCACGCAGGAAGTGGGCGGCCCCACGGGCGGTGCTGGCCCGGCCCTCGCGCAGCCGGGACATCAGTACCTCGCCGGTGCCGGCGGCAATGGCCAGCAGCGGGTGATAGCCGCGGGCGCCGGTATAGCCGTGGTGACGCGCTCCCTCCTTGGCCAGTCCATAGGTCTCGCAGATGGTCGAGTCCAGGTCGATGGTCACGGGCGAGTCGCCGGGTCTGGCCCCAGCGGCCCAGGCCCGTGCCAACAACTGGCGGCTCACGCGGTCGAGTTGACGGACATGCCCCACCGGAAGCTTGGGTGCTCCTTGTTTCCGGGCGGGTTTCTGTTCCAAAACCATTATCCCAGATTCAGAGGAGCACCCTCTAGCTTCTTCAAGGGCTGTCCCCAAGGCCGTCCTTCGGTGGATTCGGGCTTAATCTGTTATTGAACGCCACAGCAAAACATCGATCCTGTGGAACTCGGGAAGTATCACAGACTGTTGTAGCCACTCCCCCGCAACGCGTTCGGTACGAGATGTTAGAGCTCCTGCTCCTGTCCCGGAACGATGCCAGACGACTGGAAGAGGCTTCGCCGCGAAGCGCAGAAGATGCTTGACCGCACCTTCCGGCGGGAGTAGCATCAGCCTTGGTCAGAGTTCAGGGCGTGGGTTGCCCCGATCGGGTTGAAAGGGGAATTCTCGTTTGAAGGTAGTCCTCATCGGGGCCGGACGCGGCAGAAGGCTGATGCCTCTGACGGCCTCGGAGCCCAAGAGCTTCACCCCCATAGCCGGCAAGAGGATCCTAGACTGGTCCCTCGAAGCCTTCCGCCAGAACGGCCTGGACAGGTTCGTCTTTATCGGCGGATATCTGATGGACGTGGTGCGCAGGTCATACGACGCGTTCGAGTTCGTCGAGAACGCGAACTGGCCCAACGGCAACATCCTGTTCTCGTTGCTCTGCGCCCGCGACCACCTGGGTGAAGGCTTCTACTCGACGTACACCGACACGCTTTTTCGCCCAGAGGCCGTCGGGCTGCTTAAGGACTCGCCCCACGACATAACGCTGGTAATGGATACACTCTGGCGGGACAGGTACCGCTACCGCAGCCAGCACCCCGAGGCGGACGGCGAGAAGATGATCGCCCGCGATGGTGTTGTTACCCGGATATCCAGGCAGATCCCGTCGGAACACGCCACCGGCGAGTTTACCGGGGTCCTCAAGATGAGCGCGAAAGGTGCGTCTGCGTTCCTCGAGGTGCACGACGAGCTGTACGCCTCGCTGGGGCCAGAGGGGCTCTTTACCGAAGGTGGGCCGTTTCGCATGGCCTACCTCATCCACCAGCTTGACTACATGGTCCAGAAGGGCATCGACATACATTGCGTGGCGGTCCCTGGCGAGTATCACGAGATCGACACGATCGAGGACTACGACCTTGCGAGCAGGGAGTGGGGGAAGGAGATGGGGAGTAGGGAAAGTATAAGTTCCGGAGGGTGATGACGCGCAAGAAGTTTCCGACTACGGTCGTCGGCTCGATGCCGCGGCCGCAGTATATCAAGGACCTGGTCGAGGCACGGGTGCCGCCGGAGCGTGACGACGCCGACTTCCAGCGCATGATGGACGCGGCGGTGCCGTACGTGATCCAGATGCAGGAGGCCGCGGGCGTCGACATCCTCTCGGACGGAGAGTGGCGGCGGATGTCCTACATAGGCGTCATAGCCGACATCTGCAGCGGGTTTGACGTTACGATCCGGGAAGTGATGGGGCAGCGCCAGACCTGGCACACTGTGACCGACGAGGTCGCGGTGGTAAACCCGGGCTGGTTCGCCAGCGAAGCGCGTTTCATCAAAGCCAACACCGATCGCGAGGTCAAGGTGGCTCTTCCTTCCCCGTACCTGCTGGGCGAGAGAATGTGGGACCCCGAGCGCTCACGCAGGGTCTACCCGACGCGGAGGGACTTCACCGAGGCGCTGGTGCCCCTGCTGCGACAAGAGCTGATGGCCCTTCGGGACGAAGGTGTGGCTATGGCCCAGTTCGACGACCCCCAGCTTTGCATGTTCGTGGACCCCAAAGTCCGGTCGGCCTACGATGACCCGGAAGGCGAAGCGGACTACTGCGTGGACATGCTGAATCGCGTGGTGGACGGCATCGACGGTATCCGGACGGCGCTCCACCTGTGCCGGCGCAACAAGGGCCGAGCGGGCTGGATTGGGGAGGGCGGATACGAACCCATATTGCCGGCCCTGAGCAAGCTAGATGTGAACATGCTGATGCTCGAGTTCGCCATGCCGGCCGCGGGAGACAAGCGTGTCCTCAGGGAGTTGCCTGAGCGGTTCGATATAGGGCTGGGCTGCGTCGACTGTCGTAGTCCGCACACGGATACACCCGAAGAGATAGCCGAACGGGTGAGGCAGGCCCTCGAGTTCGTCGACCCGGAGCGGATCACGCTTCACCCGGACTGTGGGTTCGCCCCCGGCAGCGCTGCGGACATCCCGATGGACGAGGCGTATGCAAAGCTGCGCAACGAGGCGGTGGCTGCAGAGCTGCTACGTGAGGAGTTCGGATAGGCAACAAGGGAGCGACGGCGCTTCCAACCCGGCGGCACTCTAAACCGATCAGAGTCCGGTATGCAGAGCGCCTGTCCATAGCTGATGCCGAATAAGATGCGATGGCCCTGCGCGGCACATCCGATACCGAATCGGCGTCTATCCGTCGTATACTATCGCGCGACGACCTCAGACGGCGAAGGCTATGGCATTGGACGCATCCAAAGGATTGACCGTAGGCGTGCTGGGGACCGGTCGCATGGGGCGGCTCCACCTGAACGCGCTCGCCAACATTCGGAAGACGGGCGTCGTCATGGACGGGGAAGCGTGGCCCGTAAGGTTCGGCGTCTACGGACGAACCCCCGTCAGGGTCGACGAGTGCGTCCGCGACTACGCGCCAGACTTCGCGCTGCTCGACGTGGACGAGCTGATCGAGCGCAGCGACGTCGTGGACAACTGCCTCGTCAACTCCCTCCACTACGGGCCGTTGAGCAGCGCCATCGGCCTGGGCAAGCACTGCTTCACTGACAAGCCGCTCGCCATGGACGCGGCGGAGGCGGAGTCGCTCCTGGCGGGTGCCCGCGACGCCGGCGTCCGGCACGGCATCGTCCAGAACATGCGCTTCCAGGCCGGGCCGGCCAAGCTCAAGGAGATGATCGAGCGTGGCGACCTGGGCCGCATATTCCACGCCCGGGTCGTCTTCGGGTACTTCGTAGGGCCGGAGACCTCCAACCGGCCGGCGTGGTTCTACCGGAAAGAGGAGTCCGGCGGCGGCATCGTCCACGACATGATGGCCCACTTCTTCGACCTGCTCTCGTATATGCTGGGGCCCATCGAGCGCGTCTACTGCGAGACCGCCACCATGTTTCCGGAACGGTCCGACGAGGACGGAACCCGGTTCCGGGTCGAGGTCGAGGACGCGGCGGCGGTCACGGCCCGGTTCGCCTCGGGCGCGATTGCCGACGTCTTCGCGAGCTGGGTGCGGCGCAAGCACGAGGAGGTGCCGTTCTTCGAGGTGGACGGCGAGAAGGGGAGCGTAGCGTGCAGCTTCAACGAGCTGCTGTTCCAGGACGCGGCGCGCACCGCCGACTTCAGCTACGACCCGACCCGCGTGCAGCGCGGCTTCGACGAGGGTTGGGAAAGTGTGCCGCTGCAGCCGGAGGACCCGTTCGAGGTACAGCTGCGCGGCTTCCTGGAGGCGTTGGTCTCCGGTAGCGCCTACCGGCCGGACTGGGAGGACGCGGTGGTCACGCACCGGATGATCGAGGCGGCCTACGAGTCGGCGCGCACTGGGAGCGCTGTGGACGTCCGGTCGGTGTATGCCGGGGCGTCAGATGGCGCGGCATAGTCAGAACGAGGATAAGAGGCGCTTAGGACGTGGGGCGGGAAGCGGGAGAATCATGCAAGCGTACAGCGAGCTAGAGGTTGCCAACGACTATCTGGACGACCCGGAGGGCCTTAACGAGGCCTTC
This sequence comes from Dehalococcoidia bacterium, assembly GCA_965220785.1. Lineage (GTDB taxonomy): Bacteria > Chloroflexota > Dehalococcoidia > Lucifugimonadales > CAZENU01 > CAZENU01. The sequence goes on along the minus strand of CBDCQW010000003.1, from coordinate 2,573,957 downwards.
GAACGCCAGGGATACCTCTTCTTTCGCGGGGTGCTGGACACGGACGAGGTCGGCGCCGTCCGGGACGACTTCATGGCTGAGCTGGGTCGGCAGGGCTTCGTCGTTCCGGGCGCGTCGAGGCCGGTCTGGACGGGCAGGGACCTGGAGGGGCTGGACGACGACCGGCTGTACGCACTCGACTACTATCCCAAGCTGCTGGACACCGACACGACACGCGCCTTTACGGAAGGGCTATTCGGGGGCCCGGTCTTCATGTTCAGGGCCTGCACGATACGCTACACGATGCCGCACGACGCGAAGCACGGCTCGCCACCGCACCAGGACCACTTCTACATCCGGCATACTCCGGACTTCCGCACCCTGTGGATACCGCTAATGGACGTCGACAGACCTGTCGGCGGGCTGGCGGTGGCCGAGGGGTCGCACAAGCGGGGTCTGCGGGAGCACGACGAGCTCGACGTCTACTCGTACGTTCTCCCGGGCCGGAAGCAAAAGGGTGTCGTACAGGAGACCATATCAGAGCCCTGGCTGACGACCGACTATCACGCTGGGGACGTCATCGTCTTTCACAGCCAGATGCTGCACTGGGCCCTGCCGAACACTTCGGACGTCATACGGCTGTCGATAGACGTGCGCTGCCAGCCGGCCTCGTCGCCGCGCTCGTGGCAGTCGGAAACGAACCTGACGGAGCAGCGTCGCCTCAGGGCCGACGCGCAGGAGATCGCGATCGCCGAGGGGGCCGACAAGGAGCTGTTCGAGGCGCTGATAATCGAGATGATGGCGAAAGGGGTGCCTGCCGAACGGGCGCCGATCCGGGAGCTGATGGCCGAGCTGAGCGCTGGCCGGCAGCCTGTTTCATAGTCAGGAGGAGAGATGAACAACTCGGATAAGATCAGGGAAAAGTGGTCGCGCGGCGAGCTGTGCGTCGGCACGGTCGTCCAGTTCACGGACGCGGCGGTGACCGAGCTTTACGGCGAGGCGGGTTTCGACTTCGTGTGGATCGACCTGGAGCACTCGCCAATGAGCCTGACGGACGCGGCGGGCCACGTGCGGGCGGCGCGGGGAGTGGGCATCGCGGCATTCATCCGCGTGCCGTCACGCGACCCCGTGCTCGTGAAGCCTATCCTGGAGCTGCATCCGGCGGCCGTCATCGTGCCCAGGATCGAGAGCGTCGCGGACGCCGAGGCGGCCGTGAAGGCATGCCGCTATCCGCCCGCCGGCATACGCGGCTTCGGGCCGGCTCGCGGCGTCCGCTTCGGCGCCCGGGACATGGACGACTACCTGGCCAATGCGGCGGCGGAGACGATGGTGATCCTTCAGATCGAGCACATCGACGCGGTCGCCGAGATCGACGCGATCCTCGACGTGCCGGGGGTGGACAGCATCGTGCCCGGCCAGGGCGACATCTCCGGGTCCATGGGCCTGCTGGGGCAGGCGAACCATCCCGACGTCGTCGCCGCGGTCGAGGCGATCTTCAGGGCCGCCAAGCGCAAAGGGATGCCGTTCGGCCACTCCACCGGCTACGACCCCGAGATAACGCGGCGCTGGATGGAGTTCGGCCCGAACTGGATGGGCGTGGACGGCGACTGGATCACACTGTACAAGCACGCGGCCGAGCTGGCGTCCAACGTCCGGGGCCTGGCGTCCCCCGGCGCCTAGCACCTCTTGGATCATCGGAAGCGGGACAACGGCCGTAGGAGAGCCACATGCCTGTAGGTAGAAGACTCAAGGTCATCGACCGTAAGCGCGTGGACGTGGAAGCCTTCGAGGTCGGCGACCCCGGCCCCGGCCAGGTGATGGTCCGGGTCAGCCGGACGCAGGTCAGCGCCGGCAGCGAAAAGGGGTACCTTCTGCCCCTCACGCCGGACCACGCCAGCGTGGAGATGGTTCGTTCGACAAACCTCTCCGCGGCTGCCTCGAGCGACACGCCGACGATGCGTCCCGTCAGTCCGCGCGACGCCCCGGGGTACACGGCGGTTGGACGGATCCAGGCCGTGGGACCAGGCGTGACGCAATTTCGAGAGGGGGACAGGGTCTTCGCGCTTGGCAGACACACGTCGCATCTCATCGTCAACACCGAAGAACAGTGGAACGGCACGTTCCGGCGCCCCGTCCAGAGGATCGACTTCGACATAACCGACGAGCAGGCGTGCTTCAGCCGCCTGGGGGACGTGGCCCTGCACGGCGTCAGGAGGGCGGCGCTCCAGCCGGACGAGTCTGTCGCCATCTTCGGCCAGGGAGTCGTCGGCCAGCTCATCGCGTCTATCTGCCGGATCGCCGGCGCTCACCCGATCATCGGCGTCGACCTTGAAACGGAGAGACTGGCGTTGTCGAGGGTCAGCGGCGTGAGCGATACGGTCAACGCGTCCTACGTCAACCCGGTCGAGGCGATAGTCGAGATGACCGGCGGAGGGGCGCAGACCGTGTTCCACGCCAACCGCGTGGCCCAGGTGCTGTCCGACTGCGTGGACTCGGCCCGGTACGCCGGCAAGGTGATACTGGTGGGATCGACGGACGGCAAGCTGCGGATGCGGCTGCGCAATCTGCTCAGACGAGAGATCGACCTGCGCGGCTCGCACTGGCAGGAAGACCGTCCGCACAAGTACTACCCGTGGACCACCAACCGGGACCGGGATGCCGTGATGAGGATGATCGCCGCCGGCGACCTGAAGGTCGACCATCTCGTCAGCCACGTCGCCAAGCCGGAGGAAGCCGACCGCCTGTACCGCGACATCGTCGCCGGCCCCAAGGGCTGGATGGGCATATTTTTCGACTGGCGCGACTAGCGGGACGCCCGACCCGGCGCCGGCCCGGAGCGCGTCGTCGTCAAAGACTTTCGACTATTCGCATGGACCGAGCAGGACCGTTGACCCTCTCCCGAGTAACACGACGACATCAGGGAGTTTCGGTTGTTGTTGGACGCGGTGTGGGCGTACCGGCGCCGATCAGCCTCGTCCCAACCCTTTCGCCGAGTGCAGCCCTCGGCCGATTTCGTGAGAAGTGTTCCATTCTGTTCCATTCTGTTCCATCCCTATCTGAGCGGTGAGACACCTGGCGGGAAAATGGGACACCCGGTGTCTCATTCGCCCTATCTGAGGCGGGACACCGCAGGAGAAAATGAGACACTGACGTCTCCCGGCATCGGCCGTGCGTGCGCCGTGAGCGAGCTCGATCCCTGTGGTGGCGAGTGATTTTCACGAGCACAGAATAGCACGGGTGTGCTATAGAGTTCAAGGGGACCACCGAGGGAGCGACGTCGTCGTGTAACTGTTCAGACTCGGGATCCCACGCAACCCGTTCACCCCGAGTAGCGCCGATGCTTCAGCGGCGCGTATCGAAGGGCGCACACAACCTTGTCGCCAATGCTGATGTCGACCCCACCCAAGGACTGCGTCGTGCGGGCCCTTCGATACACCCCGACGAAGCGTCGGGGCACTCAGGGCGAACGAGGTTGGTGGGGACGAAGCGTCGGGGCACTCAGGGCGAACGGTTTCTCAGGCGACGGCCCCGCCCTTGGGAGCGACCGGCGACCTCGACGCACTCTCGTGACCGTTCACCTCCTCAAGTCTGAACAATTACGTCGTCGTGCAACTGTTCAGACTTCGTGAGAAACCCTCGATAACCACAGCACCGTCATACCCGCGAAGGTGGGTATCCAGGGTCTGAGGAGCTTGCGTCCTCTCAACACTGAACAGTTACGTCGTCGTTGTACCAGTTGTCGGCGCCAATCGGCGTGTGCTAGGATGCCGCCCACTATCGAGATAGCGGCGAGAGTTCGATGGTCATCTTCGTAAACAGCGCGTGCGGGAATACCCCCTTTGCCTTCGGCTTTGGGCATTTCGCGTTGGGAAGGACCTAGGACTCTAACTTTCGCCCCTTTCGTCCAGCAGCCTCCCCAGCGCGGGGAGGCTTTTTTGTTTACCCGACTCTTGCGGCTGAGCGGCGAGCATCCGGCGCCGAGTCCCCCGGTGGAGGGTCGGATTAGAACGGAAAGAGGTGAACCAATGAAGGACTTCAGCGAGTCGACCTACGGAGACCGGATCGCGGAGGTGTACGACGAGATATATGGCAGTCTGAGTAGCCCGGAGCAAGTCGACCCGATGGTGGACGTGCTGGAGGAGCTGGCGGCCGGACGTCGAGCGCTGGAGCTTGGGATAGGCACCGGGCGAATAGCGCTGCCGCTGGCGGCCCGCGGGACCGATGTCCACGGCATCGACGCCTCGGAGGCCATGGTCGCGGAGATGCGGCGGAAGCCGGGGGGCGCCGCGATACCCGTCAACCTGGGCGACTTCGCGGATGTGGCCGCCGATGGGCATTTTTCGCTCGTCTACGTGGTCTTCAACACCTTCTTCGGTCTGTTGACTCAGGAAGCCCAGGTCAGGTGCTTCGCGAACGTCGCGCGCCGCCTGAGCGACGGCGGGGTCTTCCTGCTCGAGGCGTTCGTGCCCGATCCGACGCGGTTCGTTCGAGGTCAGAACATTCAGATGGGCGTCTTGGAGACCGACCGCGTCTCCATCGACCTGTCTCGCCACGATCCCGTGGGGCAGACCGTGGCGTCGTCACATCTGTACATCACAGAGAAGGGGGTACGCCTCTACCCGGTCAAGCTGCGCTACGCCTGGCCGTCGGAGCTGGACCTGATGGCGAAGCTGGCCGGGATGGAGCTTCGACACCGGTGGAGCGACTGGCGGCGCGCGCCGTTCACGGCATCCAGCACCCACCACGTCTCGGTATACGAGCTACGCTGAGGCTCCCGGAGGGCCTATAGACAGGCAGGTCATGGCAACCGTACCCGTGAAGACCGTATCCCCGCCGCGTACCCGCGTGCCGCTCAGGCGTTACGCGGGTCTGCTCTGGACCTATCTGCGCCCCCAGAAGGCGCTGGTGGCAGTGGTCGTCGTCTCGCTTCTGGGAAACATCGGCCTGCAGCTCATCAGCCCGCAGATTCTGCGCTACTTCATCGACGAGGCTCTGGAAGGGAGCGCCTTCGGCCGGCTCGTCTGGATCGCCGTGCTGTTCACGGCCGTCGCTCTTGTGCAACAGGCGGTCAACGTCATCGCGACCTACACCAGCGGCCGCGTCGGCTGGACGGCGACGAACGCCCTTCGCGGCGATCTGGCCAGGCACTGCCTGCGCCTGGACATGTCCTTCCATAACGAACACACGCCGGGGGAGATGATCGAGCGCGTGGACGGTGACGCCGAGGAGCTCGGCAGCTTCTTCTCGACCTTCGTCGTACACATACTGGGCACCGTCATCCTGCTGGTTGGCATCCTGGCTCTGGTCTTCCGCGAGGAGTGGCGGGCCGGCGTGGCCCTGACCGCCTTTACGCTGGCCGTCCTGCTCGCGCTGTACAGCCTGCGCAACCTCACGGTCGACCGGTTCCGGGCGGTCAGGGAGGCCAGCGCCCAGACCTACGGGTTCGTGGAGGAGCGGCTCGCCGGCAGGGAGGACATTCGCGCCAGCGCCGCCCGCTCGCACGTCATGCTCGGCTTCCACCGCAGGATCAGGGACTGGTTCCGCAAGAACCTCGTCGCCTCGCTGATGATAAGCCTGGTGCTCAACACGACCTGGTTCTCGTTCTCGGTGGGGAACGCCGTCGCGCTCGGCGTGGGCGCGTGGCTGTTCCTGAACGGCCACGTCACCATAGGCACCGTCTACCTGATCGTCCACTACACGAGGATGCTTCTCGAGCCCATCGAGCGATTCACCCAGGAGCTGAACAACCTGCAGCGTGCCACCGCCAGCGTCATCCGCATATCGGACCTCCTGCAGATCGAGCGCCGGGTTCTCGGCGGGCCCGGGGTCCGCTTTTCCGACGGCGCGTCGCCCGTCCGGTTCGAGGACGTGACCTTCTCGTACGGCGCCGGAGAGCCGGTGCTGCACGATGTCTCCTTCGAGCTTGCGCCGGGCCGGACCCTCGGGCTCGTCGGGCGCACGGGCAGCGGCAAGACGACGATTACCAGGCTGCTGTTCCGTCTCTACGACCCCGATCGAGGCCGCGTGCTCCTCGGCGGCCGGGACGTCCGGGACGCCCGGCTCGCGGAGCTGCGCGAGCGGATCGGCGTCGTCACCCAGGACGTGCGGCTGCTGGCGGGGACGGTGCGCGACAACCTGACCCTGCTGGACCCGTCCGTCCCCGACGACCGTCTGGTCGCGGTCATCGAGGAGCTGGGCCTCGGCGACTGGTACCGTGGCCTGCCGAACGGGCTCGACAGCCCCGTGCGCTCGGAGGGGACGGGCATGTCGGCGGGCGAGGCCCAGCTCCTCGCCTTCGCCCGCGTGTTCCTGCGAGACCCGAGCGTCGTCGTGCTCGACGAGGCGTCGTCCCGGATCGACCCCGGCACCGAGCGGCTGATCGAGCGCGCCGTCGACAGACTGGCCGCTGGACGCACCATGATCGTCATCGCACACCGGCTGGCGACGCTCGACCGGTGCGACGACATCCTGCTGCTGGAGCATGGGCGCATCGTCGAGCACGGGGAGCGCGCACGGCTGGCTGCGGACCCCGACTCCCAATTCCACCGACTGCTCAAGACCGACTCGGGAGAGGTGCTGGTATGAGCGCCTGGCACTCCCTGCTGCGCGTATTCTGGACCCTGAAGTGGCCGATGCTCGGCGAGCTCCTCATGGTCGTCTTCTGGCTGGTGGTGCTGGAGAACGCCGTCGGCCTCATTCAGCGAGAGGTGTTCGACCAGCTCACGGGCGAGGCCAGCGTCGGGCTAGGCATATGGGAGCTGTGCGCCGTCCTGGTGGCCATTGGCGTCCTGACACTCACCATGTTTCTGGGCGGAGTGGTCCTCCACGACTACAGCAACTTCAGCGTCGGCGCGATACTGCAGCGCAACGCCTTCTCCTACCTGATCGACATGCCGGTGCATCGCTCGCTCCCGAGCTCCACGGGCGAGGCCGTCAGCCGCTTTCGGGACGATGCGGGCATCGTCGCGGACTACATGTCGCAGTTCAAGTTCTTCCTTGGCTTCGCCCTGTTCCTGCCCACGGCTCTCTTCATCATGGCGCGCATCGACGTCGTGATGACGTTCGGCGTATTTATCCCCATAGCCGTCGTAGTAGTAGTCGTCAACATGGTGCGCGGGCGAATCCAGCGGTACCGGAAGGAGAGCCGGGAGGCGACCGGGGACGTAACCGGGTTCATCGGAGAGATGTTCGGCGCCGCCGAGGCGATCAAGGTGGCGCACGCCGAGGAGCGTGTGCTGGGGCGCTTCGACTCACTCAACGCCGAGCGCAAGCGGACGACCCTCAAGGACACTCTGCTGGGAGAGACCCTCGGCGCCGTCTTCTCCAACGTGCAGAACATCGGCACCGGGTTTGTCCTCATTGCGGCCGCGCAATCGCTCGGCTCGGAGAGTTTCTCGGTCGGCGACCTGTCGCTCTTCGTCTTCTACCTTGGGTACACGCAGTGGCTGGCGCACGAGGTTGGCCGTACGCTGATGCAGTACCGGCAGATCGGCGTGTCGCTGGACAGGCTGCGCGAGCTGATGCCGGAGGCGCGGCCGGCGGAGCTCGTGCGCAGGCGGCCGAGCTACCTGTTCGGGCGGATGCCGGACACGCCGTTCACGCCCAAGACCGACGCGGACCGGTTCGACTCCTTGGACCTCATCGGGCTGACGTACGTGCATCCCGGCTCAGGCCGGGGTGTGCGCGGCGTCGACCTGAGCCTGCGGCGCGGCGACTTCACCGTCGTCACCGGACGGATCGGCTCGGGCAAGACCACGCTGGTGCGGGCGGTCATCGGCTCGGTGCCCATACAGGCCGGCGAGATCAGGTGGAACGGGGCCGCCGTCGACGAGCCGGCCGAGTTTTTCGTCCCGCCCCGGTGCGCCTACGTGTCGCAGACGCCGCGGCTGTTCAGCGAGGCGCTGCGGGGCAACATCCTGCTGGGACTGCCCGAATCGAAGGTCGACCTGGACGGCGCCATCAGGACCGCGGTGATGGAGCGCGACCTGGAGGATCTGGAGGACGGGTTGGAGACCCTCGTCGGCCCCCGGGGCGTCAGGCTGTCCGGCGGCCAGGTGCAGCGAACAGCGGCCGCCCGCATGTTCGTCAGAGCGCCAGAGCTGTTGGTCTTTGACGACGTGTCCAGCGCGTTGGACGTCGAGACCGAGCGGCGGCTGTGGAGGCGCGTCTCCGAGCTGGAGGGCGTGACCAGCCTCGTCGTCTCGCATCGCCCCGAGGCCTATCGCCGCGCGGACCACATCGTCGTACTGGAGAACGGCAAGGTGACCGCGGAAGGCAAACTCGACGATCTGCTGAGCACGTCCGAAGAGATGCGACGCCTGTGGGCGGGCGACGTGGACGCGCCCGAGAGCGCCGGCCAGTGACTGTCGGAGCCGAGGCCCGGACTACCGTCCACCCCGTGCGGCGCCGATTGGGCATCGGCGCTACACGGGACGGACCATCCTTCAGTCTACGAAGTCTTCTTCGGGCATGAGCACGAACTCGGGGTAGGCTTCGATGCCGAGCTCGCCAGCGTCCTGACCCAGGCGCTCTACGTTGTAGTCCACGCGGATGCCCAGGGTCATGTCGATCGCCTTCCAGAGCAGCCACGAGGTAGCGAAGGTGAAGGCTCCGATCGCCACGATGCCGAGAAGCTGGATGTGGATTTCACCGCCGGCGGCGATACAGACTGCCAACGTGCCCCAGATGCCGGCGAACAGGTGGGCGGGCACGGCCCCGACCACGTCGTCCAGCTTTAACTTCTCCATCGCCCTCAGCCCGGCGGTGCATATGATGCCGCCGATGGCGCCGATGACGATGGCCCAGTAGTGGTCTACGATGTCGGGTGCCGCCGTTATCGACACGAGCCCCGCGATGGCGCCGTTCAGCCCCGCGAACAGGTCGATCCGACCGAGTATAGGCCGCGAGAGGGCCAGCGCTGCCATCACGCCGGCGGCGGCCGCCAGGTTGGTGTTGACGAGCACAAGGCTCATCGCCACGGCGTCGGCCGCGCTGCCCAACGCGAGTTGAGACCCGCCGTTGAAGCCGAACCAGCCGAACCATAGGATGAAGACGCCGAGGGTCACGACCAGGACGTTGGAGGGAGGCGTGGGCCTGGCTTGTCCATCCTCACGCTTGAACTTGCCCAGCCTGGGCCCGACGACCATGATGCCCGCGAGCGCGGCCCAGCCGCCTACGCCGTGCACGATCGTCGAGCCGGCGAAGTCCTTGAACCCCAGCTCGTTCAGCCACCCGCCGCCCCAGGTCCACGCGCCGACCAGCGGGTAGAGGACCGCCGTCAACACCAGTACGAACAGGAAGAACGACCACATCTTGACCCGTTCGGCCATCGCGCCGGACACGATGGAGGCAGCGGTTGCCACGAAGACCATCTGGAAGAACCAGTCCGACATGGTGGAGTGAACCGTCTCGTTGGCTACGGCTGCATCGACGACGGCGGCCGCCTTGCCCGCTTCGCCGCCGACGAGGGCGACCTCGTCCGCGGTGGGTCCGTACAGGAACTTGAACGAGCCGACCAGGCTCCCAATTTCGACGCCCAGGATGCTCCAATCTCTCCCGAAATCACCGTACATCAGGTTGTAGCCGATGAAGAAGTAGGCGAGGCCGGCGATCGAGTAGAGGCCGATGTTCTTCAGGCAGATCATCGACGCGTTCTTGGTGCGCACCGAGCCGGACTCCAGCATCGTGAAGCCGGCGCACATCCACATCACGAGCGCGCCCCAGATCAGGAACGCGAACGTGTTGAAGACGAACTGGGTCTCCTCGTCACCGATACCCGCCGCGTGCGCGACGACGGGGCGCGCCAGGAAGACGCCAACCGTTACGAGCGCCACTCCCGCCATGATGGTGGTGCGGCTGCGAGAAGCGAGTAGGTTCGTCAGTGTGTTCACGATCGTTTGTGCCCCTTCGCTATAGGTGTCCGCGCTCCTGCGACAGGGCGCAGTCTGCGACCGCGCGATATGGTAATACGGCCATCGAGGTACGGCAACCCGCCCGCGGTTCGGTCGAAAATCACCGCCCCGCTCTTGCTACATTTCGAGGTCTTAGGTCAGTCGCCATGAGCGGCAATACCTGAGACGTGAGGCGATGCGCGCCCGGCCCTTTCGCGTCCCCCAAGGACTCGTAGGACGCCGCGGACCGACTCCGGGCGAGTGCCCAGGTTTCCCACCTGATTGGGCCGGCCGGCGCGATGGACCGCTTCCGGTGTTGTGGCGGCGCACCTTGTCGGCGATAGAATCCCGCCCCCGCCTACGCGAGGGCAGGCTGTTCGCGGGAATGACGGAGGTGGGGGACTTGATTTGGGAGTGATTGTTGCTTCGAGATCGGGGCCGGTGTATATTGGGGCTCCGGGCTATGCCCGGACCCACCTGGAAGTCTTGCGAAAGCGAGGCTTCCATTTGGTTTACGCCTCAGTCGCCTCGCCGGCCGCCATCCTCTGCAGTGACTGCTGTGCCCATAGGATATGGCGTGTTGTCGATGCTGATCAGCGTATCTACGACATCGCTCCACGTACGAAGTCAAGGCAGACACCCGGATAAGAAGCTGTGGCAACTCAGGGTCTCAAGGCGCTGTCCACGCCTGGAACGAGCATAAGCCTCCGGCATTACGTAGAGCTGCTGGTGCGTTACCTGCGCCCTCAGGCGGGCCTGGTGACGGTCGTGGCGTCGCTCCTGTTCGGCGGCATCGGCCTCCAACTCCTCAGCCCGCAGATAATCCGGTACTTCATCGACGAGGCGCTTGCCGGAAGCCCGGTCAGCCGGCTCGTAGGCGCCGCCGCGCTCTTCACGGTCATCGCGATAGCACAGCAGATAGTCAACGTGTTGGCCGCGTACGCGAGCGGCCGCGTCGGCTGGGCCGCCACCAACGCGCTCAGGGCCGATCTCGCGAAGCACTGCCTGTCGCTCGACATGTCGTTCCACAACGAGCACACGCCGGGCGAGATGATCGAGCGAATCGACGGCGACGCCAACGAGCTCGGCGGGTTCTTCTCGACCTTCGTCATCAGCCTGCTCGGCAACGTCCTGCTGCTGGTCGGAATACTGGCGCTGCTCTTCCGGGAGGACTGGAGAGCGGGGCTGGCGCTGACCGCCTTCAGCGCCGTGATGCTGGCGGTCCTGGCCCGGATGCGCCACTTGGCCGTGGCGCAATCGAAGGCCGAGCGTGACGCGAGCACCGAGACGTTCGGCTTCATCGAGGAGCGGCTGTCGGGCAGGGAGGATATCTGGTCGAGCGGGGCGAAGCCCCATGTGGACCGGCGCTTTCGCGAGCTGCTGCGCGGGTGGTTCCGGACGGAGCTCAGGGTCGGACTGATGACCGCGATCGTGTTCAACACGAACACGGTCATGTTCAGTACGGGGAGCGCCATCGCGCTGGCGGTCGGGGCATACCTGTTCCTGAACGATCTGGCCACAATAGGCACGGCTTACCTGATCTTCCACTATACGAGCCTGCTCGGAGCGCCCGTCCAGAGCATGACCCGGCAGCTCACGGCGTTGCAGCGAGCGACGGCCAGCCTGTTCAGGATCTCCGAGCTGTTCGAACAGCGGAAGACGGTCCTGGACGGCAAGGGCGAGCTCGCCCTTGCCGAGCCGTCCGTGCGGTTCGAGGGCGCGTCGTTCGCGTACAAGGCGGGCGAGCCTGTCCTCAGGGACGTGACGTTCGACCTTCGGCCCGGTCGCGTGTTGGGCGTGGTAGGGCGTACGGGCAGCGGCAAGACGACGCTCGCGCGGCTCCTCGTGCGCCTGTACGACCCCGACGAGGGCCGCGTGCTGCTGGGCGGCCAGGACCTCCGCGGCTACCGCGTGGTTGACGTGCGTGAACACGTCGCCACGGTGACACAGGACGTGGGCCTGTTCGACGGCACGATACGCGACAACCTGACGCTGTACGACAGGAGCGTCGAAGACGGCAGGCTGCTGGAGATATTCGACCGGCTCGGGTTCACGCCCTGGTACCGGACGCAGCCCAACGGCCTCGACACGCAGCTCGGGTCCGGCGGGACCGGCATGTCCGCGGGCGAGGCCCAGCTCCTCGCGTTGAGCCGGGTCTTCCTCAAGGACCCGGACGTGGTCGTGTTGGACGAGCCGACATCCAGACTGGACCGCGCGACAGAAGGGATGATCGAGGGCGCGCTGGACGAGCTCGCGGCGGGACGGACCGTGATGCTGATCGCCCACCACCTCGCGACCGTGGAGCGGTGCGACGACATCCTGGTCCTGGAGGACGGCCGCGTCGTGGAGACGGGCGAGCGCGAGCGGCTCGCGGCCGATCCCGCCAGCCGCTTCCACCAACTCCTCCGCACCGGACTGGAGGGTGAGACGCCGTGAAGACGTGGTGGTTCTTCTGGCGGCTGTTCCTCTTCAAGAAGTGGACGTTCACGCTCCAGACGGGGAGCGCGATCGTCTCCATGGTCGCGATCGAGCATGCGGTGGGTCTGGCGCAGCGAGAGGTCTTCGACACTCTTACCGGCGACGCCGCAACCTCTCTGGGCGTCTGGGCGATATGCGCGGTGCTCGTGGGTCTCGGCCTGGGACATTCGATCGCGTTCGTCGGCGACGAGATGCTGTTCCGGTTCAACCGGTTCACGATGTCGACCCTGCTCCAGGGGAACGCGTTCGACTACGTCCTCCGGCTCAGAGGAGGCAGCTCCCTGCCGGCGTCCACGGGCGAGGCCGTCAGCCGATTTCGCGGCGACGTCAGGCAGGCCGTCACGCCGATGATGGACTTCGACTTGCTCATCGGCAACTTCCTCTTCTTCGTCATCGCCATAGCGATCATGGCACGGATCAGCGCGGTTACGGCCTTCGCGGTCTTCCTGCCGCTGTTCGCGGTCATGGTGATCGTCCATGCGACGCGCGGACGCATAGGACAGTACCGGAAGGACGCCCGCGAGGCGGCGGGAGGCGTGACCGGCATCATCGGCGAGATCTTCGGACTGGTAGAGACTGTCAAGGTCTCCAACGCGGAGGGCCGCGTCATCGACGAATTCGAGCGCGTCAACAGCGAGAGAGGGCGCACGTCGTTGAAGGACGAGGTTCTCGGGGAAACGATGGAAGCGGTCGCCTCGAACGCCCACCACGTCGCGACAGGCCTCCTGCTCGCGCTGCTCGCGAGATCGATGGTCCAGGGAGACCTGACGGTCGGCGATCTCTCGCTGTTCGTCTTCTACCTGGGAAACACGCAGTCGTTCAGCCGTGAGATCGGCAAGCTTCTCACAGGATACAGGCGTGCCGGCGTTTCCACCGGCCGACTCCTGGAGCTCATGCCGGGGGCGCCGCCGGAGACATTGGTCGAGCCGAACGACGGCTACCTGTTCGGCCGTCTCCCCGAGGTCACGGCGCCGGAGAGGTCGGCCGAAGACCGGCTCGAAGAACTCGAAGTCGAGGGGCTGACCTACGTCTCTCCCGGCAGAGACGCCGGCGTGCGCGACGTGAGCTTCAGGCTGCGGCGCGGCGAGCTCGTCGTCGTAGCGGGCCGCGTCGGGTCCGGCAAGACGACGCTGCTCAGGACGCTGGTAGGCTGGCTGCCGTCCCAGGGCGGCACAGTACACTGGAACGGGTCCGACGTCGGCGTCCAGGACGGTGTCCTGACGCCGCCCCGCTGCGCCTACCTGCCGCAGGTGCCGAGGCTCTTCAGCGAGTCCCTGCGCGCCAACATCCTCATGGGCCTTCCCGAAGACCGGGTCGATCTCCCGGGCGCGGTCAGGCTCGCGGTGCTGGAGCGGGACGTTGGTGGGCTGGAAGACGGGCTCGACACGCTGGTCGGCCCCCGGGGCGTGAGGCTATCCGGGGGACAGCGGCGGCGCGCGGGCGCGGCGAGATTGTTCGTACGGGAGCCGGAGCTCCTCGTGCTTGACGACGTCTCCAACGGCCTCGACGTCGAAACGGAGCGGGTCTTCTGGGACCGGCTGTCCGAGCGCGGCGGAATGACTGTGCTCGCCGCCTCCAACCGACGGATGGCCCTCGAACGCGCCGACCGCGTCATCCTGCTCGAGGACGGACGCGTCGAGGCGCAGGGGACGCTGAGCTTCCTGCTCGAGACCTCGGACGAGATGCGCCGCCTGTGGGCCGGCGAGACCGGCACCGAGAATGGCCTTGAGTGAGTAACGGCGAGCCAGTAGCCCGGCGTGTAGATCTCGCCCAGGCTCCGGCGGTGCGCCTAGTCGTCCGACGCGAAGCCGAGGAGATTCAGGATGATGATGAAGAGGTTCATGGCGTTCAGGTAGAGGCCGATGCTGCCGATGACCGCGACCTGGGTCGCGGCCTTCTCGTCCCCGGCCATCGCGGCCTCCTGGGCCAGCTCCTTCATCTGCTTCGTCTCCCAGACCGTAAGCGCGAGGAAGATGGGTAGCAGGACGATGTTGATCAGCAGGAACAGGCCTTCCGACCTGATGAGCAGGACGTTGACGAGGCTGACGACGATGGCGCCGATGAGCCCGATCATGAGCATCGGGCCGAGCTTCGTCAGGTCCTTTTTCGTGGTCATACCGACGATGCTCATGGCGACGAACAGGCCGGCGGTCAGCAGGAAGGCGACCCCGATCGTGTCGCTGGTGTACGTGGTCAGAATCGGCGAGAGGAACAGGCCCCACAGAGTCGCGAAGGCCAGGTAGAGGACGATGCCGAGCGCGATGTTGCCCCTTTGGACGACCGCGTTGGCGGCGTAGAGCACCCCGAAGACGATTCCGAAGAACAGGAGCATGCCGATCCAGCCGAGCGCGAGTATGACGTCTCCGACGCCGGCCGCGTGGCCGACCCATATCGCGGCGCCCGTGACGACAATCCCGAGCGCGACGAGCCCGTACATGCGGGCCATGGCGTCGGTGTAGATGGCGCTGGCGCGGTCTCCGCTGGAGGGAATGCTGTACTGAATGCTGGCCATCTGTGTTTCGCTCCTGGTTCGCGACGGGTTCCGTACCGCAATGCTACTTGTCGTCACGATAGCACAAAACCGGCTTTTCGGCGCGAGTCCGCCTGTGGGAGCGCCCCGGGGCGGGGTGGAGTGGTCGATTTTCCCTGTGAGCTGTCCCATTGTGTTCCAAAGTGTTCCATTCCTATCTGGGCGATGGAACACTTTGCCGAAAAATGGAACACCAAGTGTTCCACGGTTCGTATCTGGGGTGGAACACCGCGGGACAAAATGGAACAAAATGGGACAGGGGTAGTGGGATAGTGGATAGTGGGTAGTGGATAGTTGAGAGTGAAGAGTAGGGGGGTCACCGGCACAGGGTAGCACAGATGTGCTGCTGCTAGCAACGATCTTGGTCTCGATCGGCCTGCGCGGAGGCGGCCGGCAATTGACCGGCCTGCGGCGCGCCCGTATGCTGTGACCGCCTCATTCGAGGCGTTTCCCAAGACTCGGGACATTGAATGGGCGCCTCGCGACCAAGACAATTACGTCCTGAACCGGGAACGACTCGAACACAGTCTGGGTTGACGGAATTGGCGATCTGCTCCCGCATTTCGGTGACGCTGCTGTGCTATGTGGCCGTCGCGTCGCTTCTGGCATGCGGCGACGACCGGCCGGCAGCCGCCACACCTGTGTCGGCCGTTGTGGCGACGGCGGTCACGCATACGGCCACGCCTGCTCCCGCCGCGACCGCCACGCGTACGCGGACTCCCGCGCCTACGGCGACGCCCGTCGCCACGGCAACGCTGTCGCCCACCGCTTCTCCAACGCCCACCGCGGAGCCCACCGCCACTCCGGACCCGACGTCCCCGCCTTACGTCAGGTGGGTTGTGGGGCGCGAGGTGTCTTCGGAGGTGGAGAGCAACGCCAGGCGGGGCGTCCGGCTGATGCACGACTATGCGGCGACCCTGGGCATGCCTGAAATGGAGGCGATCGTCACAGTCTACGTCTATGGGGACATGGACAAGCTCGTCGATGTCCATCACGAGCTGACCGGAGAACCGAGGGCCGACATCCTCAAGCGGGTTAAGGAGCGACCGGGATACGCCATCGATACGGACATATTCATCAACGCGTCGGCACTCAAGGAGTCGTCACCACACGAACAGACGTATCTTGCAGCCCACGAACTGAACCACGGACAGCGCAACCACCTGACGCGGGTCCATCGTTCCAATCGGCCTGGACATCCGCGCTATTCGGAGCCGGCCTGGTTCAACGAAGGTATCGCCACCTACTTGGGATGGCACGCGGTCTCCGCGGGTGAAGTCGGCTCATACGAAGCGCGACGGAAGTTGGCGAAGGAGGCTTTGTACGCTGCCGACGTGGAGAGCCTGGCGGACCTCGAAACACGGTCCGGCTTCAGTCTTCACGGGGATAACGGCTACCACTACTCGATGTTGGCCGCGGAGCTGTTGGCTGCCTATGGGGGAGAGAGCTCGCTGATAGGCTTCTACACGTCCTTGGAGTTGGATGTGAGCTGGGAGGAGCGGTTCGAGAACATCTTCGGCATCGGCGCGTCCGAGTTCCACGCCCGGTTCGAGGCGCACGAGAATGCGGGGTTCCCGACGCCAAAGGTGGTATTTGAGCGAGGCGAGCTGTTGGAGAGAGCCGTGCTGATCGCCCTCTACAGGGCGACTGACGGGCCGAACTGGGCGGAGAACGGGAACTGGCTGAGTGACGCGCCGATAGGGGAATGGCATGGCGTCACGACCGACGCCGGTAGACGCGTCACCAAAATCGAGCTTGGCTCCAATTGGTTGAGCGGGTCGCTACCTGTGGAGCTTGGCAGGCTCTCGGAGCTGAGGGTGCTGGACTTCGGCGACAACCGTCTGGCCGGGCCGATACCGGCGTGGCTTGGCGGTCTGTCGAACCTGGAGCACCTGGACCTTGGCGACAACCGGTTGAACGGAGCGATCCCTGCGGAGCTTGGCGGGCTGTCAGAGCTGAGGGTATTGCACCTCGGAGAGAATGAGTTGAGTGGGCCGATACCCGCCGAACTTGGCAGCCTGCACGAACTGGCGGTGCTGGACCTCGGGTCCAACCTGTTGGACGGGCCGTTACCGGCTTGGCTCGTCGGTCTTTCCAAGCTCACAGAACTGGATCTGAGCGTCAATCGCTTCAGCGGTTGGATTCCCGCAGGGCTCGACAGTCTCTCCAACCTTAACGCCGTGTACCTTATCGGCAACCGGCTGATCGGGTGCGTTCCCGCGGGACTAAGGGTGGTGGAGCGCAACGACCTCGTTGGCCTCGGCCTGTCCTTCGGTCGAACGGCGGTCGGGGAGTCGCCCGACCGCGACGTATTGGTCGCGCTATACGACTCCACTGGCGGTCGGGACTGGGCCAAGAACAAGAACTGGCTGAGCGACGCTCCCATCTGCGCATGGCATGGCGTTGAGACCGACTCGAGTGGCAGGATAACGCACCTCGATCTGCGCGAGAACGGGTTAGTGGGCGGCATGCCGGCGAGTTTGGTCAACCTGACGGAGCTGCGGGAACTGGACTTGGGCGGCAACCAGCTGGGCGGGCGGATACCGGCGGGATTCGCTCGCGCTTCCAAGCTGACGGCGCTACGTCTTGAACGCAACCGTCTGACGGGTTCGATCCCAGCGGATTTGGGAAGTCCGCCGGGCCTGAGAGAGCTCATCCTCAACAGAAACAGTCTGAGCGGGTCGATACCGGCGGAGCTAGGTGGACTGACGAACCTGAGAGAGTTGATCCTTCACGACAATAGTCTGAGCGGTCCGATACCGGCGGAACTAGGCAGGCTATCGAACCTAGAAGTGTTGATCCTCAGCCACAACCAACTGGACGGACGAGTACCGGTCGAGCTGGGCAGGCTCTCGCAGCTGAGGATACTCTACGCTCGTACCAATCGCTTAACGGGCGAGATACCGGCGGAGTTGGGTGGTCTGGCCAACCTCACAGAGCTCTCGCTCAGGTACAACCAATTGAGCGGCGAGATACCGTCCGAACTGGGCAATCTATCCGAGCTGACATGGCTCGGACTTCGCGACAATCGTCTGAGCGATAGGCTACCCCCGGAGTTGGGCAGCCTATCGCTGCTGACATGGCTAGGGCTTGACAACAATATGCTGAGTGAAGAGATCCCGGCGGAGTTGGGCAGACTGATCTCTCTGGAACGGCTGGGGCTTTCCAACAACCAGTTCAGTGGGGAGATCCCGGCGGAACTTGGTGGCCTGACCAAACTCACAGAGTTGGACCTCGGCGGTAACGACTTGAGCGGAGCGATACCCGCCGAGCTCGGCAGGCTGCCCCGGCTGTGGAAAGTGTCGCTCAGCGGGAACAGGCTTCTGGGATGCGTTCCGCCGGCCTTGTGGCGTGTGTGGGATAACGACCTCGGCAGCCTCGATCTGCCTACGTGCCAGGGTTTGACTGGCCGCGAGGATTCATCTGACCGCGAGGTGTTGGTAGCGCTCTACAATGCTACAGGTGGTCTTAACTGGACGGAAAACACAGCCTGGCTGACCGACGAACCCATGGCGCGATGGCGCGGCGTCGAAGCCGTTCGACGTGTTGGCCTATGGTGGGTGAGGAGGTTGGAACTTACCGGTAACGGGTTGAGCGGCGAGATACCAGCGGAGCTTGGAAATATGGAGCAAATGCTGGAGCTGCACCTCGGCAGCAACCAGTTGAGCGGCGAGATCCCGGCGGAACTCGGCGGCATGTCCCGACTGAGGAGCCTGGACCTGGGCGCCAACGACTTGAGCGGCGAGATACCAGCGGAGTTGGGCGGCGCAGTCCACCTGTCAAGCCTGATCCTGGGCCACAATCGACTAAGCGGGGAGATCCCGGCGGAAATCGGCAGGCTATCAGGCCTAGAGACCCTCGTTCTCGCCAGTAACCAGTTGAGCGGGGAGTTACCGGCTGAGCTTGGCCGTCTGTCTAAACTGACAGATATGCGCCTGCACCAGAACCATTTGAGCGGATCGATACCCGCGGAGCTCGGCCGTCTGTCCGGCCTGCGGATGCTGTGGCTTAACGACAACCGACTGACCGGGTCGATACCGGCGGAGCTGGGCCGGCTGCCCAACCTGAGTTCGCTGTATCTGAGCGGCAACGATCTGAGCGGCTGCATACCGGCCGGGCTGCGGGACATCGAAAGCAACGACCTCGACGATCTGGGCCTGCCAGACTGCGGCTAGGGCGGTCGAGGCCCGAGGCAGATATCTGTGCCCGGCATGCGCTGGTCTCCCTGGTGTCTTGCTGCTATGCTGCGTCCTCTTTCCGGGGGGTGATGCGACATGGCATTCGACACGGTACTGCTGAACGGTGTGGTGGTCGACGGTTCCGGGCGGCCGCGGCACTCGGCCGACGTTGGCATAGTCGGGGGCAGGATTGAGGCTGTCGGCGCGCTCGGCGAGGCCGAGTCGGCGCGGACCGTCGACGTGTCGGGTCACGTCGTCGCGCCGGGGTTCATCGACATGCACACGCACTCGGACCTGTCGCTGCTCGACGATCCCGGCGGCGAGAGCATGGCCCACCAGGGGGTGACGACGCAGGTCACGGGCAACTGCAGCTACTCGCCGTTCCCGGCGGGTCGCGCCGGGCCGGAGGCCGTCCGGCGGGCGCTGACGGGGGTGTTCGAGTACCAACGGCCGTGGACGTGGAACACGCTGGACGAGTGGGCGGACGTCCTGGAGTCGAGCGGCATGAGCGTCAACGTCGCTCCGCAGGTGGGGAACGCCCCCCTTCGCGCCGCGGTCGGGGCGTTGGAGGACCGTCCCGCGAACGCGGACGAGACGCGCGAGATGGCGAAGCTGGCCGCCGAGGCGATAGAGCAGGGGGCCTTCAGCCTGAGCACGGGACTGTCGGTCGCGCCGTCGGCGTACGCCTCCACCGACGAGGTCGTGGCGCTGGCGAAGGCGGCCGCGCGCTACGAGGGCGCCTTCTACGCGACGCACGCGCGGGTGTTGCCCGGATGGCACGTGAAGATGGTGGAGGAGGCGGTGGAGATCGGGCGCCGTGCCGAAATACCGGTGCAGTTCTCGCACATGGCGATCGTCGACCGGCGCTACTACGGGGCGGGGCCCGAGATAGTCGCGGTGATCGAGAAGGCCAGGGAAGAGGGCATCGACATCACGTACGACATGTACCCGTACACGGCGGCGGGCGCGGGCGTGAACCAGCTCGTGCCGCTGTGGGCGCAGGAGGGGGGCGTACCTCAGTACATGGCCCGTCTGCGCGACGGCGCGGTGCGGGAGCGGGTGCTGGACGAGATGAGGTCGGGCCGCGAGGGCGGCATCCCGCCGCTGTGGGAGACCTGGGTCATCAGCAACGTCGAGTCGGAAGCCAACCGCGGCGTCATCGGTCTCTCGCTGACCGAGGTCGCCGAGGCCAGGGGCGTCGAACCCGCGGAGGCCGCGCTGCAGCTCATCGAGGAGGAGGAGGACGCGGTGATGGCCGTCGTCCACAACCGGGTCGAGAGCGACATTCGCTTCTTCATGGGCCATCCGCAGGCGATGATCGGCTCGGACGGCAACGCGGTCTCGCCAGACGGGCCGTACCGCGACTTCAAGCCGCACCCGCGGTTCTACGGGACGTACCCGCGCATCCTCGCCCGCTACGTGCGGGAGCAGCCGTCGGTGTTGACGTTGGAGGAGGCGGTCTACAAGATGGCCGGCTTCCCGGCGAAGAGGCTCGGCCTCAAGGACCGCGGCATGATCGAAGAGGGTCTTGCCGCGGACGTGGTCGTATTCGATCCGGACACCGTCATCGACAACGCCACCTTCGAGGACCCGCACCGGCTCCCGACGGGCATTCCGCACGTGTTCGTGGCCGGCGAGCCGATAGTCCTGGATGGAGAGCACACCGGCGCCACTCCGGGCCGCGTGCTGAGACGCGGGGCGTAGATGGCCTCTGCGGCCGGCGGGTCGTCAGATAACCCTCCACCAGGGCGCGGCGAGGACATCCGGCGTGATCCACTCCAGCATGTCTCCGCCGTGCAGCAACAGGCCGGCCCTGGAACTGTCGCCGTACTCGTCCCGGAACGTGCGCAGATGGGCCGCGTCGCGGATGCGAGGCCGGCCGGAGGCCTTGACTTCGATCGGCAGCAGGCGGTCCCCAGACTCGATGACGAAGTCCACCTCTTCTCCGATCGACGTGCGCCAGTAGAGTATCTCGGCCCGTTCGAGCCTGGCGTCTCGCCACGTCAGAAGGTCGTGGAGGACCAGGTTCTCCAGGTGACCGCCTCCGGGTTCCGTCTCCTGGGAGAGATGAAGGGCGACGCCCGTGTCGCCCCAGTAGAGCTTCGGCGACTTGATGATCCGCTTGGTGCGATTCACCGCGTACGGAGGGAGCCGTACCAGGGCATAAGACGCCTCGAGCAGCCCGAGGTAGCGGCGAACGGTCGGCTGCGCCAGCGCGACGTCACGCCCGAGCTCCGTCTGGTTGACGAGCTGGCCGACCCGCAGGCATGCGGCCCGCATGAGCCTTCGGAAGTCGGGCAGGGCGGCGATGGCGGAAAGGTCCTGCAAGTCGCGCTCGAGGTAGGTGCGCACGTAGCCGTCGAACCAGACCGCCCTGTCGTGCGCGGTATCGAGATGCAGGGCAGGGGGCGGGAATCCTCCTCGTAGCGCGAGCTCGCGCCAGTCCTCCCGTGCGTCGGGCTGTGCGGCCACGAGGTCGAGCCAATCGTCGTCGCGGGCCCTCAGCAGCTCCTCCCAGATGCCGCCGCGCCCGAGTCCCATCTGCTCGCGGCGCGTCATGGGCCACAGAGTGAGATAGCTGGCCCGTCCGGCGAGCGACTCGGAGACCTGGCGCATGAGAAGCAGGTTGGCGGAGCCGGTGAGAAGGAACTTGCCCGGTTGCCGCCCCCGGTCGACGGCGGCTTTCACGGCGCGCAGCAGAGCGGGCTCTCGTTGCACCTCGTCGAGGGTGATAGGTTGGCTGCCGCCAAGCAGCGCGTCGGGATCGCGTCGTGCCAGGTCGAGGACATCGAGGTCATCGAGGGATAGAAACCGGCGGCTTCCGGGCGTCAGGTCCTGCGCCAGGGTGCTCTTCCCCGTCTGGCGGGCGCCGGTGACGACGACCGCCGGCATGACGCGGAGGTGGTCCTGGAGGCTCGGCGCAACGAGGCGGGGGAACGGCAAATCATTCATGAGGTGAATGATAATCATTCACGACGTGAATAGCAATCGGAGCGCCAGCCTCGCAGGCGGGCTGTGGCGGCCGCCTGTACCGGGTCGGAACCTCGCGGCTCTTGAATTCATCTAACCGCCATAGGCGGTGTAGTAGAGTGGCGCAGGGCGCTGCCATGATACGGTTGGCGACTCGAGGAGACAAGGATGGGCGAGTTCTTTGGAGATCTGGAGCGACTGGCGGCTGATCTGTACCCGTACCGGTGGTACATCGTCGCCGCGACCGTCGTTGGGCTTGCGGCGATAGGCGCCTACGGCTACCGCGGCGGCTGGCACCACTGGGTGTGGCGTCACAGGATCCCGGTCGCCGCCATCGGTACTCCGGTGGTGGTAGCTCTGGCGTTCGTCGGGTACATCCTCGTGTCGCCGCTGTTCACGAACGTGACGGTGGACGAGGAGTTGCCGTTCGCTTTTGCGACTTCGGACAGCACGGGCGAGAGCGGTGCGGCCCCGTCTACGCCGGAAGGCGCTGGTGAGACGGCGGCCGCTGCCACGCCGACGGCGCCCCCCGCTCCGACGTCTCCACCGCCTCCTGCGGCCACGACGCCGGAGTCGACCGTCGCCGCTGCAGCGCCCACTCCCTCTCCTGCACCTGACCCCGGGGCGATGCAGGCGCCGGCGCGGACGGCCACGCCGATGCCTATGGCTGCCGCCGCGCCCATGTCCACGACGGCTCCGCGACCAGCCGTTGCGGCAGCGCCGACGTCCGTCCCCGGTGCGGCCTCCACGGCGACTCCCGCGCCGCAGCCGACGGCGTCTCCGACCCCAACCGCTGCGGCATCCCGTGACACGGCGGCTCAGTCACCCTCCGCGACGGCCGTGCCCGGGTCAGTACCGTCGCCCAGCCCGACCGCGACTGCCGCGGCTACGCCGACGCCGTCTCCGGTCCCTACCGCTACGGCAGTGCCAACCGCCACCGCCGTGCCTACAGCCACGCCCACTCCCAGTCCTACCCCGACGCCAACTCCCACGCCGACCCCTGCGGGTGCCGTGAAGCTGAAGGTAGGGGAGTTCATGGATCAGGACAGCATCCACAGGGGCAGCGGCACGGCGACCATCTACCGCGGGCCGGACGGGTCGCTGCTGCTCAGGCTGGAGAACTTCAGCGTAACAAACGGCCCCGACCTGCACGTCTACCTGTCGCCGCACCCCAACCCGAACAGGGGCGGGCAGGTGAGGACAACGGGCTACGTCGACCTGGGCGAGCTGAAGGGCAATCGCGGCAACCAGAACTACCCGATACCGGCCGGCGTCGACGTCGGCATCCAGCAGAGCGTGGTGATCTACTGCGTGCCGTTCTCGGTGGTGTTCAGCGTGGCGATGTTGGAGGACGCGGGGTAGGAGGCTTCCACTGCGCCGCGGGACCCGGCTCCATGACCGGCGTCGTTGGTAACGGTGGTCGACTCGGAGTAGCCGTCAGCCGAACTTGGCTGGCGGCTGTCGTCCCTACCAGAACTTGGGGACGTTGGTCTCCTCTTTGGTGATCATCTCGAGCACGGCGGGCTGGCCCTTGCTGGTGGCCTCTACGCCATTGCGGAGCGCGGTGGCGATCCGGTCGGGCGTGTCGACCTTCTCGGCGTAGGCGCCCAGCCCCTCGGCCACCTTCGCGTACTCGCCGGAGAACCGGTTCGCGCCCCACTGCTCGGAGGCGTAGGGCATGTGGTTGGAGTAGTACGTCATGACGCTGTTGTTCAGGATGACGGTCAGGGTGCCGATCTCGGCCCTGGCGGCGGTCTCGATGTCCATCCCGGCCATCCCGAAGGCCGCGTCACCCATTATGTTGACGACGTGCTTGTCGGGCGCGGCGAGCTTGGCGCCCATCGAGAGCCCGAGGCCGTAGCCGAGCTGCGTCGACTTGCCCCATCCGAGGTATCCCCGCGGCTGCGTCGACTGCCAGAACGGGACGAGCTGCTCGCGCGGGTAGCCCGAGTCGTGGGTGATGATCACGTTGGACGATCCAAGCTCCTTGGCGATCTCGTGGAAGACGCGGTACGGGCTGAGGGGCACCTCGTCCGAGGTGAAGTTCGGGCCCCACTCCGCCAAGAACGTTTCCCGTACCTTGCGTATCTCGTCGGCCACTCCCGCGGCGCTCCTGCCGTTCCCGTCCGTCTGCCGTTTGGCCTCCTCGATCATCTGCCTCAGCACGAGCTTGCTGTCGCCGATGGCCCCGTAGGCTACCCGGTAGTCCTTGTTCAGGTCCTCCGGGCAGTTCGTCGAATGCGCCAGCGTGACCCCGGAGGGCATGGGCGCGTTGAAGTTGGAGATGGTGAAGCTGGTGCCCATCCCCAGGACGAAGTCGGTCTTCTTGAGGAAGCGGTCGACCATCAGCGTCGCGGAATGGGACCCGGTGCCGAGCGCCAGCGGATGGTTCTCCGGGAAGGCGCTCTTGCCGGCGAGCGTGGTCATGACCGGTATGCCGGTCAGCTCCGCGAGCTCGACCAGGTCGTCGGTAGCCTCGGCGTAGAGCACCCCCTGGCCGGCGTTGATGACCGGATCAGAGGCGGCCAGCAGGGCCTTGACGAGGTCGCGGACGTCGTCGGGGTCGGCGGCGGACTTGCGCTCGGTGATCGGGCTGTACGGGAACGTGTCGCCCGGAAACTCGGCCGAGGCGACGTCTTGCGGCACTTCCAGGAGCACCGGGCCCCTGCGCCCGTGCCTGAGATGCGTGAAGGCGCGGGACAGCATCTCGGGAATCCGCTCGACCATGTTGACGTGCGCGGACCACTTGGTGATGCCCTCGTAGTTCCGCGTCGCGCCGAACGTCGGAGGCACTCCCTGGCGCCCGGCCGGCTCCCCGCCGGGGAAGAGCAGGAGAGGTACGGAGTCGGCGAAGGCCTGGGCGACGCCTCCGAAGGCGTTCTCAGCGCCGGGGCCGCGCTGCATGGTGAAGACGCCGACCCGCTTGCCGTTCGATATCCTGCTGAAGCCGTCGGCCATGTTGACGCCGGCGCGCTCCTGCCGGCAGACGATGGGCCTGATGCCCTCCTTCGCGCCGGCCTCGATCAGCGTCTGGTATGGATAGCAGGTCATCCAGTCGACGCCCTCGGCCTTGAGTATCTTTGCGATGATAGTGTCGCCGTCCATAGATGCGCTCCTTTGTTGGCGTGCGGCCCTCGGGCAGAAGCCGAACGCGCGCACGGGGTGTACGTTCGGCGAGTCTCCGGGCGGCTCCTTTGGGGTCATTTGCGATGTTTGCGGGGTACTGGAGACGTCCCGTCCGCGCCCCGGAAAGCCGCGCGGCATTATAGCACGGGCGCCTTGCCATACGGCCTCCCGCGACGGTCTCGCGCAGCTTGACACCGGTAGAACCACGGGGATACGATTCGAAGCATAGAGCCCGTATGAACGGGCGCTTTACGGATGAGGCGACGATGCCAGACCGTTACCAGAAGGAGATCGAGGACATCCTGCAGCAGGCCGGCGATCTCGGGCCTGGCCCGCGCGCGGGCCGGCGCCGCGGGGGTTTGCTGGAGCTGGTCTGGCGCTACTTCGGGCAGGCGCCGAGCGGCAGGGCGTGGGCCATCACTCCCGGACGGGTCATGGTGGCCGCGGTCGTCGTGCTGCTGCTGGCGCTGGTCGCAGGCTCGTTGACCTCCGGGGTCGCGCCGCTGCTCGGATTCGCGGGCCTGTTGCTGTTCATCGTGGGCTACGCCATGTTCTTCATCAGGCCGCCGAAGCCTGAGAAGCGGTGGCGCGGCCAGCCGATCGAGTACGGCGACTCGTGGTGGTCGCGGTTGCGCAAGAGGCTCGGCTGAACGCCCGATTCGCGACAAGAGGCTGAGATAAAAGACCCCGGCGGACTGGCTCCGCCGGGGTCTTTGGTTAGCAGGCAGGTCGGGGCGGCTAGATGGCGCACTCGCCCTCGCCGCGCTCCAGCATGTACTTGGCGGTCTTGTCCCAGTCCATGTATGCGGGCAGGCTCTCGCGGTCGAGCTCCCGGGTCTCCTTGTAGGCCTGGAAGATCGGCTCGAAGTTCTTCTTGCCCATTCTGAGCACGAAGTCCTTGAACTCTTCGCCGTCGTCGCGGTTGTCCTTGTAGTAGCCGATGACGGCGCCGACGGCCTCGGGCACTCGCTTTGCGGGCACGCGCGCCCGAATCCGCTGCCCGAAGCGGGCGTCTCCCTCGTCGTAGCTTCCGCCGAGGAAGAGCTCGTAGGCGGGGACCTGGCCGCCGGGGGCCTTCATGACGGCGCCGTGGAAGCCGATGTCGGCGATGTGGTGCTGGCCGCAGCCGTTGGGGCAGCCGCTCATCTTGATGTGCATCTTCTTGACCAGGGGGTCTTCCTCGGCCATGCCGGCGACTTCGCTCCCGATCGCCCTCCCCAGCCCCATGGAGGACGTGATGCCCAGCTTGCAGCTATCGGTGCCCGGGCACGCGACAACGTCGGTTATCTCGTGGACGCCCGACTCTCCAAGCCCGATCTCCTTCAGCCCCTGCCACAGGGCGAAGAGGGCCGTCTCGGGCACCCACCTGAAGGCGAGGTTCTGCTCCACGGTGATCCGGCAGCGTCCGCCGGCGTACTTGCGGGAGAGGTCTGCGAGCTGGTGGAACTGGCGCGCCGAGATGTCGCCCAGGGGCAGATTGACGGTGGCGACCTTGTACCCTTCCTGCCTCTGGTCCTGGACGTTGGAGGACAGCCACCGCTCGTACTCGGGCAGGTGGCCGTTCGTGGCGGGGACGCCGGGCGTGGCTTCCGGGGCGTCCGCCGACTCGTCTTCGATGAACAGCAGGGGCGTTGGGTCGAACGACTTCTGCGCCCACGGCTGCTTCAGCTCCTCCTCGACCAGCTTGCGAAACTCGTCGATGCCGATGCGGGCTATGAGGAACTTGATGCGGGCCTTCATCCGGTTCTTGCGCAGCTCGTCCGTGTGGTGGAACACGCGGATCACGGCCTCCGTGACCTTGAGGTACTCCTCCACGGGCACGAAGTCGTACAGCGTGGGAGCGATCTTGGGCATGATCGAGGTGCCGCCGCCGGTGAGCAATTGGAAGCCGCGTTTGCCGTCTACGACCTTGGGAATGAACCCCATGTCGTGGATGGCGGTGATGGCGCAGTCGCGCTCGCACCCTGAGAAGGCGGTCTTGAACTTCCGGGGGAGCGCCTGCGTGTACGGGTGGCGCACGAAGTATCGGGCATAGGCCGCGGCGTAGGGCGTAACGTCGAACGGCTCGTCGGCGCAGACGCCCGCCATCGGGCAGCCGGTGACGTTGCGGACGGTGTTGCCGCAGGCCTCGCGGGTGGTCAGCCCGGCGTCGCCGATGACGCGCATGAAGTCCGGCGCGTCATCGATCCTCACGTGGTGGAACTGGAAGTTCTCGCGCGTCGTCGCGTGGCCCTTCTTGAGGGGAGCATAGTTCTCGGCTACGACGCCGAGGGCGTCGAGCTGGTCGGCGTAGAGTCCGCCGAAGGGGACCTTGACGCGCACCATCTGGGAGTCGGGCTGGCGTTGGCCGTAGATGCCCTGCTTGAGCCGGAACGCCTGGAACTCCGTTTCGTCCCACTCGCCGGCCCTGAACCGCTTGACCTGAAGCTCGAAGTCGTCGATCTCTTCCCGCCGGACCTCGATGACGCCCTGCGTGCCCGGCTTCCAGTCAGTTTGAGTCATCGGTGTGATGCCTCCGTAGATGTCGATTGTCGATGTGCGATACCAGCAAAAAGCCCCACTCGGCTATGTATCTGAGCGGGGCTGGACTCTCTCGGCGCATGGGAGAACGCGCCCCCCTATGGGGCGGAGGTACACGCGCAGGTCGGATTCGAGTCGGAGTGTGGTCTCACTTCAAGCCCGAGTTTAGCAGCGGCCTATATGGGTGTCAACGAAAACGGAGGCTCCGAATCGGCCGCGTCGGGCAGGCTGCCAGACCCGGCGTCGGGCGAACCCGGCCGGAGCGCCCGAAATCTGGTACCTCGAAATCCGACGCAGGGCTACGTTGCGTATGCACTAATGGAACGATTCAAGCCGGCGAAACGTATTCTCTAGTGAAGGCACCGGGGCAGCGAGAACGTCATATGACCGACGAAGAGGCAATTCGCATGTGTCAAGAAGGCAATCGCGACGCGTTCCATCATCTGGTGGAGCAGTACAAGGACACCCTGTACGGGACCGCGGTCCTGATGACGGGGAACAGGAGCTCGGCCGACGACCAGGTGCAGGAGGCCTTTCTCTCGGCCTGGCGCGGAATCGGCAAGTTCAGGCGGGGCAGCCCGTTCAAGCCCTGGATCGTGCGAATCCTCGTCAACGGCGTTCTGACCCAACGGAGGCGGCGAGCCGTTGAGACGGAGCCCCTCGGCGAATACGAACCGGAGGGCGACTTCCCGGACATCGTCGAGTCGGTGGAGGCGAAGAGGAAGCGGGAGATGGTCAGGCGGGCGATAGGCAGCCTCGACCCGCAACATCGGGAAGTGGTTGTGCTGCGTTACTTCGCCGACATGACCGTGCCTGAGGTCGCCGTGTCGGCGGGCATCAGGGAGGGGACGGCCAAGTCCCGGCTTCACCGGGCGCTCGGCCGTCTGCGTGAGGAGTTGGGTCAACTGGCTAAGGAGGGGATGTGATGGCACGCGACGATTCGTTCGACCGAGGAATGGAGCGGATGCTCCGAGACCATTTCGCCGCTGAGTCGGACCGTCTCCGCGCTCCGGAGGACACGTGGCAGCGGCTGGAGTCGCGCCTCGACGAGCCCCGTTGGTCGTGGCTCGCATGGGGGCGTCGGGGCTGGAGTCCGGTCCTCGCGGCCGCTACCTCGGTGGCCGTTGTGGCGGTGGTTGCAGTGTCGGCGATCGTAGTCATGTCCGACGACGACTTGGGTGTCTTTATGGGATCGCGGGACGAGTATGCGCAGGCGGCGGCTATGGTGACTGCTGCGCCAATGGTGCCGGCTGCGCCGACCGCGGCTATGACTATGCCCACCACAGCCCCGGGCGCGCCCACGGTGGCGATGGCCGAGCCCACGAGGGCGATGGCTGCGGCCGCGCCCACAACGGCCCCGGCTGCTCCGACGGCGGCGATGGCAATGCCGACAAAGACGATGGCGATGATGCCCGCGCCGGCGGCAGCGCCGACGGCGTCGCCGGCCGCGCCCACAGCGGCGCCGCGAGGGGGGACAGAGTCCTTCATGCCCCCCAAGGTGCAGCTCCGCAGTACGGCTCCCGGGGCTACGACGTTCCAGGACTACCGGCGGCAGCCGGCCGTAGCCACGTCGGAGGACGCTGTATCGACTTTCAGCCTGGATACGGACCGCACTTCGTACCACCTTGCGCTCAACTGGGCCCGCGAGGGCTACGAGGTGGAGCCCGATTCCGTCAGGGCCGAGGAGTGGATCAACGCCTTCGACTACCGTTACGATCCGCCGGCGGACGGCTGGGGCTTCGCGATCTCCAGCGAAATCACCCCGCATCCATTGGACGGCGAAAAGCACCTCGCGCGCATCTCGTTCCAGGCCGCTCACGTCCAGGACGACAGACCGCTCAACGTGACTCTGGTGCTCGACGCGTCGGGCTCGATGCAAGAGGGGAACCGGGTGGATATCGCCCGGGCCGCGGCGGAGGCGATCCGCCAGAGCTTGGGTTCTCAGGATCGAATCGCGGTAGTCCACTTCACCAACGACGTGATCCGCGAGTACACGGTCGAGCACAGCAGGCCGGACGACTCCGCGGTCAGAAACTCTATCGGCCGTCTCGCCCCGCACGGCAGCACCAACGTGCAGGCGGGTCTGAACCTGGGAGTCACGCTCGCGGACAAGGCGCGAAGATCGCGCCCGGACGCGTACAACTACATCGTGCTGATGTCGGACGGCGTCGCCAACGTCAACGCCACCAACCCGTTCGAGATACTGGAGTCCGCGCACGATGCGGACAGCGGGAACCCGCTGCGGCTGATTACCATTGGCGTCGGGATACAGAACTACAACGACTACCTGCTGGAGCAGCTCGCCCAGCACGGCAACGGCTGGTACCGGTACCTGAGCAACGTCGACCAGGCGTGGGCGACGTTCAGGCGCGAGAACTGGGTCGCGCTGGCGAGCCCGTTCGCCGATCAGACCCGCGCCCAGGTGACCTGGAACTCCGAGATGGTGAAGTCGTGGCGGATCGTCGGGTACGAGAACCGCGTGACTTCGGACGAGTCGTTCGTCGAGGACAGAAAAGAGTTCGCCGAGATACATTCGGGAGCGGCGACCACGGTCTTCTACGAGCTGGAGCTGCACGACCGCGCGCGGCGCGGCGGCGGGCACGTAGCGCTGGGCGACGTCGAGCTGCGGTGGGTGGTCCCGGAGACGAAGCAGTCCCGGAGTCAGCGGGCGTCGGTGTGGGACGCCGACCTGTTCGACCATGGCGACGCGCTGTTCCAGCTTGGCGCGATAGTCGCCCTCGCCGCCGACCTGTACGGCGGGTCGCCGTTCTCCGAGCACCGCGGCTATCCCGGCGCCGTCTACACCGGTATGCTCACCCTCTCGGACCGGCTGGACGCCCTGCGCCCGGAGCTGGGCGAGATGCAGGCCTACCAGGACTTCGCGTTCCTGCTCGGCCACATCACCGAAGCGGTCGGACACAGGGCCGGCCCGTCCGGTTCGTCGGGCTACAGCCAGTAGCAGCGCACGCGTACCGCGAGCCGTTCCGGCTCTTCGAGTCGCGCCGATGCCGCATCGGCGCGACTCGGCGTGAACGGGGCCGTTGCGTGCCCCAACAATCGCCTGCGCGGAAATGGCTGTTGCGCACCGGTCTCCAAAGGTGTGCATCCAATGAGGCAAAGGGGCGCTCTGCCCGTCAACTTTGCGCGGTTACGCGGAAGCGTCGGGTCCGATTGACCGTCGCGAGCGCTGGCCGATAGAATTGGGAGCAGCCATGTTCGACATCGCGTTCGTATACGTTT
Organism: Dehalococcoidia bacterium; assembly: GCA_965220785.1. Lineage (GTDB taxonomy): Bacteria > Chloroflexota > Dehalococcoidia > Lucifugimonadales > CAZENU01 > CAZENU01. Next base: position 2,543,046 of record CBDCQW010000003.1, on the reverse strand, counting down.
TCACCGTTGGGATGGCCGCCGCGTTCAACCCCTGCGGCGCGGCGATGTTTCCGGCGTACGTCGGCTACCAGCTCGGGACCGTAGAGTCGGAACAGAAGCCGATCACTGCCGCGTTGAGGGGCGTGCTGATGGGCCTGGCGGCCACGGCGGGATTCATCGTCGTCTTCGGCTTGGTGGGGATCTTGCTTGCCGCCGGGGGAAGGGTCATCCGCGACGTGCTGCCGTTCGTGGGTCTTGGCATCGGAATACTGATCGCGGGCACCGGGCTCTGGCTGCTGATTTCCCGGCAGCACCTGGGCATCATGGCAGCTAGCCGCGTGAACCTGGGCCAGGGCCGCGGACTGGGGCAGGTCTTCCTGTTCGGGATAGCCTACGCGCTGGCGTCGCTGAGCTGCGCGCTGCCCCTGTTCCTGGTCGCGGTGGGCATCTCCCTGGGATCGACGTCCGGCGAGGGCGACATATTCACGACTGCGATCAGCACGGTCACTTACGGGCTGGGCATGGGCGCGGTAATAGTGGCGGCCACGGTGGGCATCGTCTTCTTCAAGGACGTGGTGTCGCGCTGGATGCGCGTGGTGTTCCGCTACATCGAGGTCATTGGCAAGGTCGCGATGGTGGGCGCGGGCGGCTACCTGATCTTCTACTGGACGCTGGGCGAGGGCTCCGACATCCTGATGGAGCGCGCCGGCGGTTTCTTCTAGGCCGTCCGGCGGGACATTTCACCCTCACCCCAGCCCTCTCCCGTCCAAGGGAGAGGGGGCAAGACGGGGCGCAGGGCTGTCCTCCCTCCCCTGGCGCCCGTCCAAGGGAGAGGGGGCGCCGATGCGCTGCACCGAGAGGTTGCGGCCCCTCCCTTTGCGGCTAGCCGCCTCGCGGGCCGGAGCGTCTCAGCGCACTTAGGCGGGGCGCCCAGGGCCGGGCCTCCTCCATCTGGGCCGCGAGACCGAATATGGTCGACTCGTCGCCGTAGCGGGCGGCGAGATGGACGCCGATCGGGAGGCCGTCGTCGTTCCAGTGCAGCGGGACCGACGCGGCGGGCTGACCGGTGACGTTGAAGATGTAGGTGAACGGCGAGAAGCCGGCCATCTTGCGCCGGTGCTCGAACGGATCGTTGTCCGGCGAGTAGGCGAAGGTGCCCAGCGGCGGCGGCGGCGTGCCGAGGGTCGGGGTCAGCCAAACATCGTACTGCTGGAAGAAGCGGGCCACGTCGCGGGAGGCTCGCTGACCGTCCTGGACAGTCAGCAGATATTCGGCCGCCGATAACGCGCGGCCCCGCTCCGCCATCGACAGGATGAAGGGCTCGAAGTCGTCCTCAGAGTGCTCGCCGTCCCGTCCCAGCTCGCGGTCCCAGTACGCGATAGTCCACGCGACTCCGACGGCGATGAGCTTCGTGACCGACATCCAGACGGTCTCGGCGTCGAACTCCGGCATCGCTTCGACCACGTCGTGGCCCAGCTCTTCGCACAGGGCGGCGGCCTCGCGGACCGCCGCGACGCAGTCTTCGTGCAGCGGGTCGCCAAGCGGCGAGCGCTCAGAGAAGCCGATGCGGAGCCGGCCGGGGTCCGTTCCGGCGGCAGACAAAAAGGTGCCCGACGGTGTTGGAGACGGGTAGGGGTCGCCGACGTCCGGTCCAGCGGTCGCGTCCAGCAGGGCCGCGCTGTCTCGGACGGTGCGAGTGAGCGCGTGCTCGGCGACGAGGCCGCTCATCACGTCGCCGAATTCCGGCCCCAGGGGGTTGCGGCCGCGTGTCGGCTTGAGGCCGAACACGCCGCAGCACGACGCCGGTATACGTATCGAGCCGCCGGCGTCGTTGCCGTGCGCCATCGGCGTCATGCCGACGGCCACGGCGGCCCCGGCGCCGCCGCTGGAGCCCCCGGGGAGCCGGTCCAGCGACCACGGGTTGCGCGTCGGCCCGAACAGCCGAGGCTCGGTCGTGACTCCGATGGCGAGCTCGGGCAGATTGGTCTTGGCCACGGTGATCAGCCCGGCGGCCTTGTACCTGCGCACCAGCTCGGAGTCGGCGGTCGAGACGTGGTCCCGCAGCGAGGCGCTGGCCTCGGTGAACCGGACTCCCTCGTACTCGGCCAGGAAGTCTTTGAGCAGGAACGGGACGCCGGCGAGCGGGCCTTCCGGCAAGGGCTGAGAGGCGCGCTCCAGGGCGAGGTCGTACATCCTGGTGACGACCGCGTTGACCGACGGGTTGTGGCGTTCGACGCGCTCGATGGCCGCCTCCACGAGCTCGGCGGCCGTTACGTCGCCGCCGCGCACGAGGGCGGCCTGGCCTATGGAGTCGAGGTCGGCTAATTCGTCTCGAGAGACCATGTCGTTCTCCGTGGCTTCACGTCAGCCGCTGTACTGGGGCTTCTGGAGGGAACTCGCCCTTGAGCTCTCCGGCCGCGATGACGTGGCCCTCCATCGCCTCCAGGAGGTCCTCGCGAGTCGCGTCGGGGCCCAGGTCGAGCTCGACGTCCAGGGCGTATATCTTGAAGGAGAACTGGTCTACCGGTCGGGCCTTCTGTCCGTAGTAGCCCTGGCCTCCGATGGAGTACGCGGCCTGCAGAGGCGGGCACGGTCCGGTGTAGCCGTGGAAGCCGTCGGCGTTGATGCCCTGGGTGACGTTCTGGCCCAGCTCGACAAGCTGCGTCGTCGTGGCGACGGCCTCGGCCAGCTCGGTCACGGTCGGCGGGATGTTCCATATGAGCCAGTGGACGGCGAGGGGCTCGTCCGGGTTCTTGGGATCGACCACGTTGTCCGTGCCGTCGACGATCAACGCCACGCTCTTCGTACCCTCCGGCAGACCGGCCCACGACAGCGGCGGCGACCAATTTTCGGACCTTTTGACCGTCGCATCGGTCGTCGGGCGGGCGATATCCTTCATCTCGGTGCAGGTGTGTTTGAGCGGGATTCGCCGTATCCGGCTGAATACGGTGCTGCTCAGCTCGATTGTTTGCTCGACCGCCGTCACCTTCTCCGGCGGGGCCTCAGCGGTGGGGCTGACTTCAGCGGCCGCCGCGGGTACGGCGGGGGTCTCTTCAATGGTGGAGAACGTAACGTCTATGCTCGAGCAACCCGCCGCCAACACCGCCGCCAGAACGGCGACTGCTCCCGGTCTCAGGATATTGCAGGCCATGGCGTGCCTCCTCGGGGGATGGCGGTCATGACGTCAGCCTGACGGCCCTGATCCTGTGGTTGAAGTGGTCGCTGACCAGAATGACGCCGTCGTCCAGGAGACAGAGGCCGGTCGGCCGGTTCAGGCTGGCGTTGGTGGCCGGCCCACCGTCTCCCGAGAAGCCCGGCGTGGCCGATCCCGCCACCGTGCGCAGCGTTCCGTCGGGCGCGACGACGCGTACACGGTCGTTCCCGGTGTCCGATACGAACACGGTACCGTCCGCTCGGACCGCGAGGCCGCGCGGGCTGTCCAGCAGGGCCCGGCCGGCCGGGGCGCCGTCGGGAGAGAAGCCCGCCTCTCCGGTGCCTGCGACGGTGCGGATGACCCCGTCGGCGTCCACCCGTCGCACGACGTGGTGGGCCGAGTCGGCGAAGTACATCCTGCCTTGGGCATCGAAGTCGATGGCCGCCGGCGAGCCGATCCGCGCCTCCGTTGCGAGGCCTCCGTCGCCCTCGTAGCCGCTCAGACCAATTCCGGCGACCGTGTCGATCAGCCCGGTCCGCGCATCGATGCGTCGGATGCGTCCGACGGCGTCACCGAGGTAGACGTTGTCGTCCGCGTCGTGGGCCACCGAGATCACGTGGGACAGGTTTGCGCCGACCGCCGGGCCCCCGTCTCCCTTGTCCCACTGGAACGCGGCGCCGGCGATGCCGCGAATCGTCCCGTCGGCCTCGACGCGGCGGACGTGGCCGTGGCGGGTGTCGGCGATGACTACGCGTCCGCGGGAGTCCACCGATACGTCGGCGGGGTTGCCCAGGCAGGCATCGACGGCCGGGCCTCCGTCGCCGCCGTAGGCGCGCGCTCCGTTGCCCGCGACAGTCCGTATCACGCCGGTCTCGGGGTCGATGCCGCGGATGCGCTGGTTTCCGGAGTCGGCGAAGTAGACCCGGCCGTCGGGCCCCGCGGCGATACCTCCGGGAGTGTTGACGAAGGCCCCGGACGCGGGGCCGCCGTCGTGCAGGGATGTCCCACCGAGCACCGTGGTGACGATGCCGGTGTCGCCGTCGATTCGCCGAAGCCTGCCGCCGCAGTCCGAGTAGAAGACGGTGCCGTCCGGGTCCGCCCAGAGGCCGACCTCGATCGAATTGCAGGCGGTCTCCGTGGCGGGCACGCCTTCGGAGCCCATGCCTGGCACGCCGGTACCCGCGATGGTCGTCACGATACCGGTCTTCGCGTCGACGCGCCGCACTCGGAAGCCGTACTTCTCGCCGACGTACATGTTGTCGTGAGCGTCGAAGCACAGGGCGTCGGGCATCAGGGTGCTGGCTTCCGTGGCCGGCCCTCCGTCACCGTTGGAGGCCGCCTGACCGGTACCCAGCACGGTGGAGACGATGCCGGTCTTCATGTCGATCTTGCGTATCCGGTGGTTGGAGTTGTCACAGACGTACAGGTCGCCCCTGGAGTCGAACGCCAGGTGCTCCGGGTGGTGGAACGCGGCGTCCTCCTTCGGTCCGCCGTCGCCTGAGTAGCCGCCGAGGCTGAGGGCGGGCCCCGCGTACGGGCGGCTGTCCCCGCTCTCGGAGGGATGGTGGCGGGCGTCCTGGCCGGCGAACAGCTCGATCACGCCGGTGGCGGCGTCGACCCTGCGGATGTTGTTCGCCCACTCGCTGGACAGATACAGGTTGCCGTCGTCGTCGATGGCGATCCCGCAGTGGGTGTCCATCTCCGCCTCGAGGGCCGGCCCGCCGTCGCCGCCGCGGCCGGTCCTGCCTGAGCCTGCTACGCGAGTGATGGTCCCAGTCTCGTAGTCGATGCGGCGGTACGTCTGATTACAGAGGTCGGACAGGTAGAGGTTGCCGTGCCTGTCCTGCGCCAGGTCGTGCGGGCAGTCAAGGCGGGCGTCGATCGCGGGGCCTCCGTCGCCGGAGCTGCCGGGCACGCCGTCCCCGGCGAACCTGTGAAGGATGCCGTCGCCGTCGATGCGCCACAGGATGTTGGCGTGGTAGTCCGCCACGATCAGATCGCCGTCCGGCCGGCGGACGATGCCGAGCGGCCAGCCCGCGTCCGCGTCCCTGGCCGGTACGCCGTCGCGGAGTCCTGCTCCGGCGACGGTCGTTATCGTACTCGGCGCCAGTTCTGACAGCGCGTCGTTCACTCTCTGCCGCCGCCGTCCGAAGTCGAGGGGACGATCGTCCCGACGACCACCTCGTCGGTGACGTTGCAGTTGCTGATCACCTCGGCGCCGCACATGTAGATCCTGTCGCCAACGATGTCCAGCTCCGGGCCGACCCTGTAGACTCCCATGGAGAAGTCGAAGCCTCCCGAGCCTCTCAGCCGGTCCTGGAGCTCCGGCTCTCGCGTCACGTATGGGGGTATCCGGGTAGGCAACGCGGTGTACGTTTCATCGACCGTATCGAAGACGAGCACGTCGAAGTTGGGCGCGAGGACGTCGGGCACCCTGTCCGCGTACTCGTAGACGTGCTCGACCGGGTAGTTCCGGACGCCGCCGGCGATTATGACGTAGCGGCCGCCGTATGGGACTGCTTTCCATCCCTGGGTCGGGAACGGCGCGTCGGGCAGCTTCCTCCACCGGACTTCGGCGAGGTCGAGCACGTATGCGTCGCCGCAGCCGCGGCGTTCGTCGTGGAAGTTGCCGCCCACCATCTGCTCATATTTGACGTAGTTGCCGCCGAAGACGTAGATGCGGTCGTCGATGGCGGCGATGGCGACGCCGTCGCGCGGGGACCCCGGAATCGGGGGCAGGTCGTACCACCCGCGGTCCGGGTCGGCGGTGTCGAATGCCTCTACGGCGTTGACGTAAGGCCCAGGCTGGTCGGGATGGACCGGCGCGACGTCGAAGGAGGCCTGTCCGCCAACCACGACGATCACGGCGCCGGATGCGGCGACGCCCGGGATGAACCGCCCGGTGCGCATCGACGGCATCTCATCCCAATGCCAGTCGCGGCCATCCCGCGACAGCCGGAACATCCTGGGGGTCGTCGTGTCGGGCGGGTCGCTGGTGATCCAGCCGGTGACCATGTAGAAGGCGTCGCCCACGGCAACGCCCTCCGGCCATCGTATTCCGACGGGGGCGTCCGGAAGCGATTCCCACCGTTGCGTCTTCGTGTCGAGCAGCCTGGCGCCGTTGGCGCGGCCGTGGCGGTTTATGAGGTCCCAGCCGACGTGACCGACTCCGGCCGCGGCGACGATCGAGTCGCCGATGACGCCCTGGGCCTGTCCCTTGGTGGGGTAGGGCATGGGCGGGCCCATCTCCCACGTGATGTCTCTGATGCCGGGCATCGTGCAGAGCCTCCCGCCCTCCGGTAACTCATGGTGCGGAGGCCGATTATATCCGCGCGCTCGGATACGCGCCATCGGCGGCAGCCACCCGTAACTGTTCAGACTCGAGGAGATGAACACGGCGGGGGGCTTTCACCAACGACGAAAATGAGGCTGCACCGGGAGGGCGGGTTTCAAACCCGCCTCTACGCCAGGCCGGCCAAGGGTAATTTTCAGAGAAAGTCTGAACACCTACAGCCACCCCGCCTCCGGGCTCCGTGTCAGGCCGTCGGAGCCCGGCTCTCATCACGGGCGCTTTCGGCTGCTGTTCACGTTCGATGAGGCCCCGCAAAACGCCGCTGAGGCCCACGACTCCCAACGGTGACGGCGTTTGACATCCGGTTTGACTCCGCCCTATACTCTGGCAAGCTCCAACGGTGGTGTTCCCCAGGTTTTGACCAAGCCGAACCAGCTTCAGGCCGGCGAGAGCGCCCTTTAGTGGGCGGGTCGGCTATCCACCGTTTCGGCACCCCCCGCTTGACCTGTCTTTCCGATTCGCCGCCCTCTGCCAGCCTGTGCCCGTTGGCTGCTCGCAGGGCCGTCGGGTGCGGTCGGCCCGGCTCCGGCGCAGGCGAGCGATTCGTATGACCAAGTTCATCTTCGTAACGGGCGGCGTCGTGAGCTCGGTGGGCAAGGGAATCACGGTGGCGTCGATTGGGCGAATGCTCAAGAGCCGCAGAGTGTCCCTGTCGGTCCTGAAGCTGGACCCGTACCTGAACGTAGACCCGGGCACGATGTCCCCCTACCAGCACGGCGAGGTCTTCGTCACCGGCGACGGCTCCGAGACGGACCTCGACCTGGGGCACTACGAGCGGTTCACCGACCTGGCGCTGAGCAGCTCCTCCAACGTCACCGCGGGGCAGATATACAGCGACGTTATCGCGCGAGAGAGAAAGGGCGAGTTTCTCGGCGGCACGATCCAGTCGGTACCTCACGTTACGGACGCCATCAAGGCCCGGATCACCGGCCTGGCGCGGGAGAGCAGGGCGGAGGTGATCGTCGTAGAGGTGGGCGGCACGGTAGGCGACATCGAGGGACTGCCGTTCCTCGAGGCGATCCGGCGGATGCGGAACGAGGTAGGCAGGGACAACGTCTTCTACATCCACGTGACGTTCCTGCCGTACATCAGGGCGACGGGGGAGCTCAAGACCAAGCCTACCCAGCATAGCGTGAGAGAGCTGCGGGGTATCGGAATACAGCCCGACGCGATTCTCTGCCGCAGCGACGAGCCGGTCGAGGAGGAGATCAAGGACAAGATCGCGGTGCATTGCGACGTCTCGCGTCGAGGGGTCGTTGCGCTGCCCACGGTACCGACGGTCTACGAGGTGCCGCTGCTGCTCGAAGAGGAAGGGCTTGCCGATCTGATAGTCGACAGCCTCGGCCTGACGGCTACGCGACGGGACATGACCGAGTGGCGGAAGATGGTCGAGGACATACGGGCTCCGAAAGAGACGTTGAGAATCGCGGTAGTTGGCAAGTACGTGGACCTGCGGGACTCGTACATCTCGGTCAAGGAGGCCCTGCACCACGCAGGTCTGGTCCACGGGCGCGACATAGAGCTGGGCTGGATTCACGCGGAGGACGTAGAGGAGCGGGGAGCCGAGGAGTTCCTGAGGGAGGCGAGCGGCATCGTGGTGCCAGGGGGCTTCGGCCCTCGTGGCATCGAGGGCATGGTGGAGACTGTGAGGTACGCGCGAGAGAACATGGTACCGTACCTGGGACTGTGCCTGGGGATGCAGGTGATGGTCATCGAAGTCGCAAGGCACGTCCTGGGCCGCGACCGGGCGAACTCCACCGAGTTCGACGGCGATACTCCGGACCCGGTCATCGACCTCATGCCCGACCAGCTGGAGGTCGACGAGCTGGGCGGCACAATGCGTCTTGGCGTCTATCCATGTCGAATCGTCGAAGGCTCCTGGGGTGCGGAAGCCTATGGGCGGGATGAGGTACAGGAGCGTCACCGCCATCGTTTCGAGGTCAACAACATCTATCGCGAGGATTTCGAGTCGGCGGGCTTCTGGCCGACAGGACTGTCGCCCGACGGCCGACTGGTGGAGATGATGGAGCTCGAGGACCACCCGTTCATGGTCGGGGTGCAGTTCCATCCGGAGTTCCTGTCGAGGCCCGACCGTCCGCACCCGTTGTTCAGGGAGTTCATCGGCGTGGCCAAGGGTACGCTGCGAGAGGGCGGTCAACACGCCATGCCGTTGCAGGGGTCGAGGTCGCGTCGTCGTTCTACGGAGGACGTCGGCCTGACCGTCAATTAAGTGATGCCGCACGAGCGGGCGAAGCGGCCGCTTCCCCGCGACAGCGTATATTTCCTTGCCTGACGCCTTCTCGGCTTGAGACGCCAAATCCCCCATCTCCGTCATTCCCGCGAACAGCCTGCCCTCGCGTAGGCGGGGGCGGGAATCCATCCCTGACAGGGTGCGCCACTATGACACCGGAGGCAGTCCGTCACGCCCCCCGGCCCAATCGAGGTGGGGAATCCAGGTACGCCCAAATCCCCCACCTCCGTCATTCCCGCGAACAGCCTGCCCTCGCGTAGGCGGGGGCGGGAATCCATCCCCGACTGGGTGCGCCACTATGACACCGGAGGCAGTCCGTCACGCCCCCCGGCCCAATGGAGGTACGCCTGCGGGGTTGGCTCGGCGTTTTGAACAATGTATTGTATTCGGGCCAATTGGGGCGTCGACTGGTTGACACCGCAACGAGGCCGTTAGTATAATTTGGCTTCGCGCCCGGATAGGGTGCTCGATGGGAGCGCGCCTCCCAAGTCCGGCTCTTCGGATCGGAATTACCTGATGCCAACCGTTAATCAACTTGTGCGAAAAGGAAGGCGCTCGAAGCGGCGCAAGGACAAGGCGCCCGCCTTGAGGTATTCGTTCAACTCTCTCAAGAATAGAGGGAGCCGGGACAACGGCTCGCCGCAAAAGCGCGGCGTGTGCATACTCGTACGCACACAGACGCCGAGAAAGCCTAACTCCGCGCTTCGCAAGGTCGCCCGAGTACGCTTGACGAACGGGATGGAGGTTACGGCTTACATTCCCGGCGAAGGCCACAACCTGCAGGAGCACTCGGTAGTGCTGATCAGAGGCGGGCCGGTCAAGGACCTGCCGGGAGTGCGGTATCACGTCGTGAGGGGTGCGCTTGACACGGCCGGCGTGGACGAGCGCAAGCGAGGCCGCAGCAAGTACGGCAGCAAGAAGTCGTAGCGGGGTTTCGAAGAAATCTAGATGGCAAGGCGAAGACGAGCGGAGAAACGGCGAATCAAGCCGGACCCGAACTACGGGGACCTGGACTTGGCGCGCTTCATCAACCGCGTCATGCGCGACGGCAAACGGACGACCGCCCAGAGGATCGTCTACAAGGCGCTGAGGCAGATCGAAGAGCAGACGAGACAGACGGGCCTCGACGTGTTCAGGCAGGCTTTGAGGAACGCCGCGCCCGCGGTCGAGGTGAGGTCTCGTCGAGTCGGCGGGGCCACCTACCAGGTGCCTCGAGAGATCCGGTCCGAACGCCAGCTCTCCCTGTCGGTCCGCTGGCTGGTCACCGCGGCACAGGCGCGGTCGGGCCGCCCGATGGCGGAATGTCTGGCCCAGGAGTTGATCGAGGCCTCTCGGGGCCAGGGGGCGGCCGTGAGGCGCAAAGACGACCTTCACCGGATGGCAGAAGCGAACCGCGCTTTCGTTCACTACCGCTGGTGATACCCGACTGCTCCTGAACCCCTAGTCCTCCGATACGCCATGTCAACGTTAACCGAAGCCGGAATCCGTTCCACGCGCAATATAGGGTTTATCGCGCACATCGACGCCGGGAAGACGACGGTGACCGAGCGGGTGCTGTTCTTCGCCGGCCGAATCTACAAGATCGGCGGGGTCGACGAGGGCACCACGGCGATGGACTGGATGGCCCAGGAGAAGGAACGCGGGATAACGATCACGTCGGCCGCGACGACGTGCCAGTGGAAGGAATTCACGATCAACATTATCGACACGCCTGGGCACGTCGACTTCACAGCCGAAGTCGAGCGCAGTCTCAGGATACTGGACGGCGGCGTCGTCATCTTCGACGCCGTCGCCGGAGTACAGCCGCAGTCGGAGACTGTCTGGCGTCAGGCGGACCACTATCAGGTGCCGCGCATCTGCTTTGTCAACAAGATGGACCGCGTCGGCGCGAGCTTTCAGGGCACGATCGACAGCATTACCCGGAGACTGGACGCGAGTCCCGTACCTATCCAGATTCCCATGGGCAGCGAAGAGTCGTTCCGCGGTGTCGTGGACCTGGTAGAGGGGAGGTCCTGGTTGTACGAAGACGACTCTCCCAGGCCTCCGATCGAAGGGCCCGTGCCGGAGGAGATGATCGAGGAGTATCGGGCGTACCGGGAGAGGATGGTCGAAAGGATCGCCGAGACCGACGACGACCTCCTCGTCAAGTATATCGACGGCGAGGAGATATCGGAGGACGAGATCAAAAGCGCACTGCGCAAGGCCACGATCGAGTACCGCCTGGTGCCCGTGACCTGCGGCAGCGCGCTGCGCAACACGGGCGTGCAGCCGCTGATCGACGCGATAGGCGACTACCTGCCGTCGCCCCTCGACGTGGAGGCCGTCACGGGGATGGACTACAACGGCGGCGACGCGGTGACGCGCGAGCCCGCGGAGAGCGATCCGTTCGCCGCGCTGGCGTTCAAGGCCGTTGCCGATCCTTTCATCGGCAGGCTGGTCTACTTTCGAGTCTATTCCGGCAAGATGAGCTCCGGGGCAATGGTCTTCAACGCGACGAATGGCAGGCGCGAACGGCTGGGGAGGGTAGTTCGACTGCACGCCCAGCACCGCGAGGACCTGGAAGAGGTCAAGGTTGGGGACATCGCCGCGGCTGTCGGCCTGAAACGCACGTCGACGGGCGACACCCTGTGTGACGAGCGAGAGCCGGTGGTGCTCGAGACCATCACGTTCCCGGACCCGGTCATGTCGGTCGCCATCGAGCCGAAGACCAGGGCCGACCAGGACCGCCTGTCCGATGCGTTGTCAAAGATGGCCGACGAGGACCCGACGCTGCGGATCAGCCACGACGACGAGGTCGGCCAGACGGTGATGTCGGGCATGGGGGAGCTGCATCTGGAGATCGTGGTCGACCGGATGAGGCGCGAATACAAGGTCGAGGGTAACGTCGGCAGGCCGCGAGTCGCGTACCGAGAGGCGATTACGCGGCCGAGCCGGGCGGAGGGCCGTCTTGTCCGGCAGACGGGCGGACATGGGCAGTACGGCCACGTGTGGCTCGAGATCGCGCCGCTAGAGCGCGGCGCCGGCCTTGTCTTCGAGGAGAAGATCAGGGGTGGGGCGATACCGAGGGAGTTCATCCCGGCCATAGAGAAGGGCGTCCAGGACGCCGTGGCCGTCGGCCCCATTTCCGGCTATCCGGTCGTCGACATGAAGGTGACGGCCGTGGACGGGAGCTATCACGAAGTCGACTCGTCTGAGATGGCTTTCCGAATCGCCGCGTCCATGGCCACCAAAGAGGCGATGCGCAAGGGCAGACCGATGCTCCTGGAACCGCTCATGGCCCTGGAGGTGGTCTCGCCCGGTGAGTTTCTCGGCGAGATACTTTCCGAGTTGGGCGGACGCCGCGCCGTGATTCGAGGAATCGAGGGCAGCGGAGGCATTCAGGTTGTGAGGGCGCGGGTCCCGCTGAGCGAGAGCTTCGGCTACGCGACCGCGCTGCGCTCGATAACGCAGGGCAGGGCGGGCTATACCATGGAATTCGAATGCTACGGGAAGGCAGCCAACTAGCCGGCGCCGCATAGACAGCAATGACAACAGCGACCAGCCAGAAGATCAGAATAATTCTCAAGGCCTTCGATCATCGTGTCCTGGACCTGTCCGCGGTCCAGATCGTGGAGGCCGCGGAGCGCACGGGCGCCCACGTGTCCGGGCCTGTGCCCCTGCCCACGAGCATAAAACGGTTCTGCGTCATTCGGGGGCCGCACGTCCACAAGAAGGGGCGAGAGCACTTCGAGATACGCACGCACAACCGCCTGATCGACATTCTCGAACCCACGTCCAAGACGATCGACTCGCTGACGAGACTGAACGTCCCGGCCGGCGTCCATATTTCGATCAAGCTGTAAGAGTATCGATAGATGACCATTCAGGGTCTGTTGGGAAAGAAGATAGGCACCTCGCAGGTCTTCCGGGAAGACGGCGAGGCGGTGTGCGTCACCGCGGTTGAGGTCGGGCCGTGTACGGTGACCCAGGTCAAGACCTCGGAACAGGACGGATATGAGTCGGTCCAAATCGGCTTCGAGGAAATGGCCCGGCTTTCGAACAGGCCGCGCCAGGGCCATCTCCGGTCATCGGGGAAGCTCTTTCGTCACCTGCGGGAGTTCGAAGCCGAGGACCTGTCCGACGTCCAGGTTGGCGACGAGATCGACGCCGCTCTCTTCGAACCGGGAGAGCTGGTGTCGGTGACGGGACTGTCGAAGGGCCGCGGGTTCGCCGGCGGCGTGAAACGGCACGGCTTTCGAGGCGGTCCCAAGACCCATGGACAGTCGGACCGGCACCGCGCCCCCGGTTCCATCGGCGCGGGCACTACCCCGGGCCGCGTGATCAAGGGCCTACGGATGGCCGGTCACATGGGCAACAGCCAGGTGACTATCCGGAACCTGGAGGTCGTAAGCACCGATCCCGGAAGGAATCTCGTGCTTGTCAAAGGGGCTGTCCCGGGAGCGCGAAACTCGCTGCTTGCCATTCGCAAGACGGGAAGGCGGACAGGCTAGACCATGGAGCTGCCACTCAGGAGCCAGGAGGGCGAGTCTGTGGGACGCGTGGAGGTCCGCGACGACGTGTTCCGCGCGCCGTCGAACCAGGCGCTCGTCCACCAGGTCGTCGTGGGCCAGCTCGCCAACAAGCGAGTGGGCACGGCAGCCACGAAGAACCGCTCCGCGGTATCGGGCGGCGGCCGGAAACCGAGGCCCCAGAAGGGCATGGGCGCTGCGAGGCAGGGTTCGATCCGCTCTCCCCACTACAAGGGCGGAGGCGTCGTCTTCGGGCCGGCACCGCGCAGCTACCGACAGAACACGCCGCGCAGGATGCGGCGCCAGGCCTTGGTGGCGTCGTTGTCCGACAAGGTGAGAAACGACGAGTTGATCGTGGTAGAAGAGATCAGCGTGGACGCCCCGAAGACCTCCCGGATGTCGGCGGTGCTCGATGCGCTCGACGCGGGGCCGAACGCGATTCTGGTAGCGGACGGCTCGGACGCCGGGGTCCTCAAGTCGGCGCGGAATATTCCCGGCCTGAGGATGCTGCCGGCCTCTCTGCTCAATGCGCTCGATCTCGTGAGCCATCGGAAGGTCGTCATGACGCTGGATGCCGTGAGAAGGGCGGAAGCGCTGTGGAGCGGCGTTTCGGAGCAGTCCTCGAGGGGCCGCCGCATGGCGTCGCAAGGGGAGGCCGGTTAGAGATGAACCCATCTCAGGTCTTGCTCAGGCCGGTACTCACGGAAAAGACGACCGAGATGCAGGAAGTTGGCCGCTACACGTTCGAGGTAGCCCGGTCCGCCACGAAGCTGGAGGTGAGACAGGCCGTCGAGGCGGTGTTCGGGGTGGACGTGGTCAAGGTCAACACGATGAACGTCAAGGGCAAACGAAAACGGTTCGGTCCGAGGTACGTCGCCCAGCGGCCCCGAAAGAAGGCCGTCGTGACGATCGCCGCGGGTCAGTCCATCACGATATTCGAGGGCGTATAGATGCCACTCAAAGCCGTCAAACCGACGAGTCCGGGTCGCCGCGGCTCCGTCTTTCAGACGAACGACGACATCACGAGCACCAAGCCGAAGAAGTCGCTGCTCAAGCCGCTGAAGAAGAGGGCAGGGCGGTCGCGCAACGGTCGCATGACCGTGCGCCATAGAGGCGGCGGGCACAAGCGGCGCTTTCGCGTGATCGACTTCAAGCGCGACAAGCACGGCGTCCCTGGAGAGGTGGCTACCATCGAGTACGACCCGAACAGGTCGGCCAGGATCGCGCTGGTCAAGTACAGGGACGGAGACTGGCGATATATCATCGCTCCCAACGGGGTCGCGGTCGGCGCGCGAATCGAATCCGGAGAGCGCGCGCGGATCGCGCCGGGCAACGCGCTGCCGCTGCGGGCCATCCCGACTGGCACGATGGTGCACAACATAGAGCTGAAAGTCGGCCGCGGCGGGCAGATCGTTCGCAGCGCGGGCAACTCGGCCCAGGTCCTCGCCAAGGAGGGCGACTACACTCTGATCAGGCTTCCGTCGGGCGAGGTCCGCCAGGTGCTCAGCGAGTGCATGGCGACCGTAGGCCAGGTCAGCGCCGTCGACCACAAGAATATCAAGCTGGGCAAGGCCGGCGCCAATCGCCACAGGGGTCGCAGGCCGGGGGTCAGGGGCGTCGTGATGTCGCCGCGGGACCACCCCCACGGAGGCGGTGAGAGCAAGTCGCCGGTCGGGATGCCGGGGCCGAAGACACCCTGGGGCAAGCCCGCGCTGGGTCACAGGACTCGCCGGAACAAGTCGACCAACAAGTTCATCTCGACCCGTCGGTACGACCGCTAGCTACTGGAGACGATCGCAATGTCCAGATCGGTCAAAAAGGGACCGTACGTCGAAGCCAAGCTGGCCAGAAAAGTGGAGGTCGCGCGGCGCAGCAGCAGCCGGGTCGTCATCCGTACCTGGTCGAGGGCGTCGATGATCATGCCGGACATGCTGGGCCTGACGATCGCCGTTCACGACGGACGGAGACACGTGCCCGTGTTCATCACGGAGAACATGGTCGGGCATCGGCTCGGGGAGTTCGCGCCGACGCGGACGTTCCGCGGCCACTCCACCAGGTCGGAACGCACTACAACCATCGAATAGGAAACAGATCGGAGCCGTCGAATTGGCCGTAACAGCGACAGCAAAGGATACGGGGATATCCGTAAAGAAGGTCAAGCCGATCATCGACCTCGTTCGCGGCAAGAACGTCGATGACGCATTGGCTATCCTCCAGTTCCGCCCTGGCCCGATTGCGGCCCGGGTTTCGAAGCTGGTCAGGTCTGCGACGGCGAACGCCGAGAACGAGCTTGCGGCGCGGACCTCGGACTTGAAGATAGTCGAGATCTACGCGAACGAGGGCACCCGCCTGAACCGTTTCAGGGCCCGAGCGCGCGGCAGGGTAGCGAGGATCAGGCGGCGAAACAGCCACATCACGGTCGTGGTGGACGAACAGGAGCAGGACCTTGGGGAATAAGACTCATCCCGTCGGCTTCCGGCTGGGGGTCATCAAGGACTGGCAGGCGAACTGGTTCGCCGCCAAGCAGAAGGAGTACCGCAGCCTGGTGGTCGAGGACCTCTCGATACGCCAGACGATTTTGGACGCCTACCCCGACGCGGGTGTGTCGCGAGTCGAGATCGAGCGCGGGTCGGCCGACGTGGTGATCACCGTCCACACCGCGAGGCCCGGCATCGTGATAGGCCGGGGCGGCCAGAAGGTGGAGGAGATACGCAAAAGCCTGGAGGGGATGACCGAGCGACGGGCGCGCCTGAACGTGCAGGAGATACGGCAACCGGAGCTGGACGCCCAGCTCGTCGCCCGCAACGTCGCGGACCAGCTGATACGCAAGATCGCCTATCGCAGGGCGATAAGGCAGGCGCTGACGAGGACGATGCAGGCCGGGGCTCAGGGCATCAAGATATTGTGCTCGGGACGGCTTGGCGGGGCGGAGATCGCCCGCAAGGAAAAGGCGATGGAGGGCCGAGTCCCGCTCCATACGCTGAGGGCTGACATAGACTACAGCTACGCCGAGGCTATTACCGACTTCGGGGCCATCGGCGTGAAGGTCTGGATATTCAAGGGCGAGATCCTTCCTCAGGCCAAGGAAGAAGAGGAAGAGATGGCGCCCATCGAGGTCACGGTGAAACCGGAAGAGGCGAGCGAGGATGCTCCAGCCAAAGAGAGTTAAGTACCGCAACAAACAGCGCGGTCGCCGCAAGGGGGTCGCCGTCTCCGGAAGCACGATCAACTTCGGCGAGTACGGCTTGAAGGCCGTCGAGCCGGCGTGGGTGACTTCACGTCAGATCGAGGCGGCCCGACGTGTGATCACCAGGTATACGAGACGGGGCGGGAAGCTCTGGATTCGGATCTTCCCGGACAAGTCGGTGACGGCGCGCGCCGCGGAGACGAGGATGGGCAGCGGCAAGGGCGCCGTCGACCACTGGGTTGCCGTGGTGAAGCCCGGCCGTGTGCTCTTCGAGATGGCCGGAGTGACCGAGAGCGAGGCCAGGGAGGCGCTTCATCTGGCCTCGGCCAAGCTGCCGGTAGCGACGAAGATAGTAGCCAGACAGGAAGTCTGATAGCGGACTGCCAAGAGGGCCTTTACAGGTATGGAAATCGACGATCTGAGAGCATTGACTGACGCGGAGCTCGCGGAAGAGCTCGAGGAGTCGCAGCGCGGGTTGATGAACCTGCGATTCCGCGACGCCACGATGCAGTTGGCGAACATACGCGAGATCAAGAAGACGCGCACCCGCATAGCGCGGATCAACACGCTGATTCGCGAGCGACAGCTCGCCGGGGCGGCGCGATGAGCTTCGAGCGGCGCAAAGCGCGGGTCGGCAGGGTCATCAGCGACAAGATGGACAAGAGCGTCGTCGTGCTCGTAGAGTGGCGACGGACTCATCCCCTTTACCGAAAGTCGATGAGGCGTCGCAGCAGGCTGGTGGTCCACGACGCGGACAACAGCTGTCGGATCGGCGACCTGATCCGTATCATCGAGTCGCGTCCGATCTCCAAGACCAAGCGGTGGCGTGTGGCGGAGATACTGTCGAGGCAGGATATAGCAGAGGTCCAGCCTGAGGACATCATGATCGACGAGGCGGTTGCGACCGCCGCGGGCGTTCAGGAACCCGAGGCCGTCGAGGTGGTGTCGGAACAGGCTCCGGCGGCCAGCGTGGACGCCGAACCCGAAGCCGAGCCCGAACCCGAACCCGAAGAAGGAACGCTGTCCGAGTGATCCAGATATATTCGAGACTCAAGGTGGCCGACAACTCCGGTGCGCGCACCATCAGCTGCGTGGGCGTTCCCGGGGGCAGCGGCAGGCGATATGCCGGGCTGGGCGACGTGATCGTCGCCTCGGTCAAGGAGGCCGCGCCCGGCTCCGCGGTCGGAAAGGGAGAGGTCGTCAGGGCGGTGGTGGTCCGGACCGTGAAGACCCATCGCAGGACGGACGGCTCCCACATACGGTTCGACGACAACGCGGCCGTCATCATCAACGAAGAGAGAATGCCCCGCGGGACCAGGATATTCGGCCCCGTGGCGCGGGAGCTGAGAGACCAGGACTTCATGCGCATCGTGTCGCTGGCTCCGGAGGTCCTTTGAAGTGAATCTCAGGGCTAACGACAACGTGCTCGTGATCAAGGGGCGGGACCGCGGCAAGCAGGGCCAGATCCAGCGTGTGCTTCTCGCGGAGAACAAGGTGCTGGTCGAGGGCGTGAACGTCGTGACGCGGCACACCAAGGCCGCACCGAACGTTCGCCAGGCGGGGATAATACAAAAGGAGATGCCGCTCAGCGCGGCCAACGTGATGTTAATCTGCACGAGCTGCCTGAAGCCGACCCGAGTCAGGCGGAGCCGGCTGCCGGACGGCACGAAGGCGAGGCTGTGCAGGAGCTGTGAGGAAGTGATCGAGTGACAACCGAGGAGACCCAGGAGCAGGGCGCCGCCGCTGAGAGCGCGGCCCCCAAGTCCGCCCCGCGTCGACGGGCCGGAACGAAGGCCGCCGCATCGGGCGACAAGGCGCCGAAGAAGCGCAGCTCTCCGGCTCGAAAGAAGGCCGGCGGCGCGGCTTCGGCCAGTCGCGGGACGGGCCGGCGGTCGGCCTCCAGGAAGGCCGCGGACGAGGTCCAGGCCGCACCCGCCGTCGAGACCAAGGCGGTGCCGCGTCTGCTCGCCCGCTACAGGGAGGATATCGCCCCGGCGCTCGTGACGGAGTTCGGCTACACGAGCGCGATGCAGGTGCCGCGGCTCACCAAGATCACGCTGAACATCGGCCTTGGCGAAGCCCAGACAAACGCGAGGGCAATCGAAAACGCGATCAGGGACATGGAGTTGATCGCGGGGCAGCGCCCGGTGACCACCAAGGCGCGGAAGTCCGTCGCGGGCTTCAAGGTGAGAGAGGGTATGGTCGTCGGGCTGTCGGTGACGCTCCGAGGTCGCCGGATGTACGAGTTCTATGACCGCTTGGTCAGCTCGACGCTGCCGCGCATACGGGACTTCAGAGGGCTTCCGAGAGAGTCGTTCGACGGGCGCGGCAACTATTCGATCGGGATCAGGGAGCAGGTCATCTTCCCGGAGATCGACTACAACTCGATCGATCGGATACGAGGTCTGCAGGTCGCCATCGTCACGTCGGCGTCGAGCGACCGCGAGGGATTCAGGCTGTTGGAGCTCATGGGGATGCCGTTCGCTCGTACGGCGAGGGAAGTAGCGGCGTAACCGTGGATTCGAGGACGGAGACAACTTGGCGAAGACATCGAAGATAGCGCGCTGGAAGAGGCCACAGAGGTACCCGGTCCGGACCTACAACCGCTGCAATCGTTGCGGCCGTCCCAGGGCCTACATCCGGCACTTCGGACTGTGCCGCATATGCTTCAGGGAGCTTGCCCTGACCGGCATGCTGCCGGGCGTGCGAAAAGCTAGCTGGTAAGGAGCCGTCGGGCGCCGGACACGGGCGCACCGACTTCGGGGGAACGAATGGCGGTTACCGATCCGATAGCCGATCTACTGACGAGGGTGCGCAACGCCATCACGGTCCGTCACGGGACCGTGGAGGTGCCTGCGTCCAAGATGAAGGCAGGCATCGTGCAGATCCTGAAGGACGAGGGCTTCATCGAGGACTATGAGCTTGCGAACGAGTCGGACCCGCAGGGTACGATCCGGGTCCGCCTGCACTACAGCGGGAACGGGGAGCCGGGCATAGCGGGACTCAAGCGAGTGAGCCGTCCCGGGCTGCGCGTTTACGTCCGGAAGGGCGAGATCCCCCGCTACTACGGCGGTCTTGGGGTGTCGATTCTGTCCACCTCCAGGGGTGTGATGACCGGAAAGCAGGCTTGGCGGGAAGGCGTTGGCGGAGAGCTCCTCTGCTACGTCTGGTAGGCGGGTAATATGTCGAGAGTAGGAACTCAACCAATAACGCTGCCGTCGGGCACCAGCATCGAGATTGGCGACGGAGCGGTCACGATCAATGGGCCTAAGGGGTCGCTGACACAGTTTGTTCCGAGCGGCATGAGTGTTGCGGCGGACAACGGCACGGTGACCGTGACACGACCGTCGGACGAGCGGGAGCACCGGTCTCTGCACGGCCTGACCAGGAGCCTGTTGGCCAATATGGTGCAGGGCGTGAACGAAGGATACATGAAGGCCCTCGACTTGGTCGGAGTGGGTTATCGCGTCCAGCAGAGCGGCAAGGGAATAACGCTGAGCGTGATGCTCAGCCACACGGTGGAAGTGCAGCCCAGGGACGGCATCACGCTGGACGTCGAAGGAAACAACCGCATCTACGTCCGCGGCATCGACAAGCAGGCGGTAGGCCAAACGGCGGCGGAGATCAGGTCTGCGCGTCCGCCGAACGCCTACACGGGCAAAGGGATTCGGTACGCGGGCGAGCAGGTCCGGCTCAAGCCGGGGAAGAGTGCGAGGAGAGTGCTCTAGCGATGCCACGAGGAAGAAACGCGTGGGCTCAACGCCGGGTGCGCCATCGTAGATTGCGCGCCCGGGTGCGCGGCACCTCCGAGAGGCCGCGGCTGGCGGTGTTCCGCAGCCTGCGCCACATCTACGCCCAGGTGATCGACGACACGACCGGGGTAACGGTCGCGGCCGCCTCGAGTCAGGACGGCGAGGTCCGCAAGGAACGGGATGGCAAGCCGAAGACCGAGGTGTCGAAGCTCGTAGGCGCGCTGGTCGCGCAGCGGGCCCTGGCGCGAGGGGTGTCCAAGGTAGTGTTCGATCGAGGCGGCTACAAGTACCACGGGCGGGCCAGGACACTGGCGGATGCCGCTCGCGAGGGAGGGCTGAAACTCTAATGATGCTACAGGCGACGAGCCGGGGCTACCCGGGCCGCGGTGGTCCGGGCCGCGGCGACCGCACGCCGGATGAGTCTATGCTCAACGAGCGGGTGGTGAGGATTTCGCGCGTGTCGAAGGTCGTCAAGGGCGGCCGCCATTTGAGTTTCAACGCCGTGGTCGTGGTCGGCGACGGCGACGGACACGTGGGCGTCGGCATGGGCAAGGCCGATGCCGTACCGGACGCGGTCCGAAAAGGCGCCACCAACGCCCGCAAGAACATGATCACGGTGCCGTTGAGCCAGACGACGATCCCGCACGAGGTAACCTCGGTCTACGGTGCTTCGCTCGTGATGATGCGTCCCGCACCCCAGGGGACTGGCGTGATCGCGGGGGGCGCGGTCAGGGCCGTCGTAGAGCTCGCCGGAATCAAGGACATCGTTACAAAGATCCGGCGCAGTACCAATCCGGTCAACTCCGCCAAGGCGGCGTTGAAGGGGCTGGAGACGCTTCAGGACCCGGAGCGGGCGCTGATGAGGCGAAGGCAAGTCGCGCAGGGCGGTCTCCCGGGAGGCGACGACGGTGACGGGACGGGCACAGGGTAGCGCGATAGTACGATGGCCAAGATCACGGTGACCTGGAAGAAGAGCACGATAGGCTTTCCTCAGGACCAGAGGGGGACTATTGCCGGCCTCGGGCTGAAGAGATTGCATCAGACCGTGGAGCACGACGACACCCCCGCTATTCTGGGAATGGTCAACAAGGTCCGACACCTCGTCGAGGTATCGGCTGTGAAAGACGAGAAGTAGAAGAAGATGGCACAACACGATCTAAGGCCGCCCAAGGGAGCCAGGAAGTCCCGCAAGAGAGTGGGGCGCGGCGACGGCAGTGGTCACGGCAGCTATTCCGGCAGGGGCCTGAAAGGGCAGAACTCGAGGAGCGGTGGCGGAGTCCGCCCGGGGTTCGAAGGCGGCCAGCAGCCCCTGATAACCAGGCTGGACAAGCTGCCGGGGTTCACGAACATATTTCGCACCGAGTTCAGCGTCATCAACGTCGACCGGCTCGCCGCGTTTCCCGCCAACAGCGAGGTCACGCCCCAGACGCTGGTCGAGAATGGAGCGGTGCGCGACCTGCGCAAGCCGGTCAAGATACTCGGCCGAGGTGAGATCGAGCGGCCGCTGGTCGTCGAGGCGCACCGATTCTCCGACTCGGCCCGCCGCAAGATAGAGGCCGCGGGCGGCTCCGTCAGGGAGATCGCTTAGTGGTCCACCAGGCGCGGGGGTCTTCGCCCGAGGTATCCAGACCCCAGCTCATCCAGTCGATGATCGACGCGATGCGGGTGCCGGACCTGCGCGCGAAGATACTGTTCACTCTGGCGATGCTGACGGTATTCCGGTTCGTCGCGCACGTGCCGGTGCCGGGCGTCGACATCCAGGCGCTGAACCAGGCCTTCCAGCAGCAGGCGCTGCTCGGCTTCCTCGACCTGTTCAGCGGCGGAGCCCTGTCGCGAATGAGCGTCGCGGCCCTCGGGGTCTATCCCTATATCACCGCGTCGATCGTGATGCAGATACTCGTCCCGGTAATACCGAACCTGAAGGCACTGAGTCAGGAGGGTGAGTACGGCCGCCAGCGCATCAATCAGATCACGCACTGGCTGACGGTCCCGATCGCCTTCTTCCAGTCTGTCGGGCAGCTCTCGCTGCTGAGACAATCGGGTGTGCTGCCTCAGAGCGATTTTGGCCTGAACCTGCCGACCGTCGCGATGGTGTTGTCGATGGTCGCGGGGACGATGTTCCTGGTCTGGCTCGGCGAGCTGATCACGGAACGCGGTCTGGGCAACGGGATATCGCTGATCATTTTCGGGGGGATCGTGGCGGGGTTCCCGAGCCTCCTGGGGCAGGGATTCCTGGAGCGGGACGAGGCCGGCGGACTGCTCCTGCTGGCGGTCTTCGGCTTCGGGATCATCTACTTCATCGTGCTGTTCACCGAGGCGCAGAGACGGATTCCCGTACAGTACGGGCGCAGCATCTACCGCGGAGGACGGATGCAGCGTCAGACGGGCGCTACCTTCCTTCCGCTGAGAGTCAACTCGGCGGGAATGATCCCGCTGATCTTCGCGTCTTCGGTCATCATCCTGCCCATCACGATAGCCAGCTACTTCAGGAATCCGCTGAGCGACAACATCTTCGTGAGGGCGTCCCAGTGGACGGCGGACGCGCTGGACCCGGTGCGCTTCCCGTACCACGCGGCCGTGTTCGTGCTCGTGGTCCTGTTCACGTTCTTCTACACGATGATCGTGTTCCAGCAGCAGAACCTCTCGGAGAACCTGCAGAGGAACGGGGGATTCATACCGGGCATACGTCCGGGTCGACCGACGCAGGAGTACCTGAACCGGGTCATCATGCGGATTACGTGGGGCGGGGCGCTGTTCCTGGGCACGGTGTCGATTCTGCCGTTCTTCATCACCCAGGCGACCGACGTTCGAGCACTGACGATCAGCAGCTTCAGCCTGCTGATCATGGTAGGCGTCGCGCTGGACACGATGCGCCAGCTCGAAGCGCAGCTCCTGATGCGGAACTACCAGGGCTTCATCCGCTAGGTGGACGCAGGGGTGCCGGAGAACGGGAAAGAGACTTCCTTGAAGGTGATTCTGCTGGGGCTCCCCGGCGCCGGCAAGGGCACGCAGGCGAGCCTCATGTCGGACGCGTTCGACATGCCTAAGGTGTCTTCAGGCGATCTGTTCAGGGACCACCAGCAACGGAATACCGAGCTGGGAAAGCTGGCGCGCTCCTACATGGAGCGGGGCGTGCTGGTCCCGGACGATGTCACGATCGAGATGGTGATGGAGTGGATCGACCGCGAGGCCGGTTCGGGAGGCTTCCTGCTGGACGGCTTTCCCCGCACCGAGGGCCAGGCGGCGGCTCTTGACCGCGCGATGGAGGCCAGTGGCGGGATAGACAAGGCGATATATATCAGAGTGTCGCAAGAAGAGCTGATAGGGAGGCTCTCGAACCGCCTCCTGTGCGCGGACTGCCAGGCGCCGCATAGCGCCCACGGGCCCGACGCGGCGAATGCCTGCACCCGCTGCGGCGGCAGACTGTACCAACGCGAGGACGACAAGCCCGAGGCAGTGAGAAAGCGGATCGAGGTCTATATCGAAGAGACGGCGCCGCTGATAGACCACTACCGCGACCTCGGGATACTGCAAGAGGTCGAGGGCGAGGGGTCGGTCGAGGAAGTGCAACGCGGCCTGGCCGCGCTGGTCGACAGCGCCCGGATAGAGTCGTAGATAGATGGCAGGCACGGCTGTGCTATCATGTTCTGGCTTCCGCCCAATCCATGCATGGGCGAACGTCGTAAGAAGGGCAAGTTGAATACGAATCTGAACGCCGGCAGCCACAACGGCATCACAATCAAGTCGAACCGGGAGCTGACGCATATGCGTGAGGCCGGCAGGGTCGTCGCACAGACAAAAGTCAAGCTCATGGACGCCATTCGTCCCGGTGTGACGACGGCAGAGCTCGACCGGCTGGCCGAGAAACAGATTCGAGACATGGGCGCTACGCCTTCGTTCAAGGGCTACACGGCCGGCGGGCCGACGCCGTTCCCGGCGACGATCTGCGTGTCGATCAACGAAGAGATCGTCCACGGCATACCGGGCGGCCGGGTGCTGAGGCAGGGAGACGTAGTCAGCGTGGACGTTGGCGCCACGGTGAACGGGTTCCACGCCGACAGCGCCTTTACGGTCGGCGTCGGCGCCATATCGGACGAGGCAGAGCGCCTTGTGGAGACGACGAAGGAGTCGCTCTCAACGGGTATTTCCCGGGCGAGGGCAGGCGGGCGAGTCGGCGACATATCGGCCGCGGTCCAGCATTATGCGGAGTCGCGCGGCTACGGGGTCGTGCGGCAGTACGTGGGACACGGAATCGGGCGCGCCCTGCACGAGGACCCGCAGGTGCCCAACTACGGCACGGCCGGACGCGGACCGACGCTCCGCGCGGGCATGACGCTGGCCATAGAGCCTATGCTGAACCTGGGCACGTGGGAGACCGTCCAGCTGGACGACGGGTGGACGGTGGCGACCGCGGACGGCGAGCTGTCGGCCCACTTCGAGGACACGATAGCCATAACGCAGAACGGCTCGGAGGTACTTACGGCCGTCTGACCGCGGCCGACACCGATATGCCCAATAAGGAAGGCATCGAGGTCGAAGGCAAGGTGACGGAGTCTTTGCGCAACGCCACCTTCAGGGTGGAGTTAGCCAACGGCCACATGGTGTTGGCCCACCTGTCGGGCAAGATACGTATGAACTACATACGGGTCCTGCCGGGCGATAGGGTCCTTGTCGAGCTTTCGCCGTATGACCTGACTCGCGGCAGGATTACCTACAGGTTCAGATAAGGGCTGTCCAGGACGCACAATGAAAGTCTCAGCTTCGGTGAAGAAAAGATGCGCGAGCTGCCGCATAGTCCGGCGTCACGGCAAAGTCTTCGTGACGTGCAGCAACCTGCGGCACAAGCAGCGACAGGGATAACCGCCCGCGGGCGGGAGGTGCAGCATGGCCTTGATTTCCGGTGTGAACGTTCCAGACAACAAGCGAGTCGAGATATCGCTGAGGAGCATCTACGGCATCGGCCCCACCCAGGCCGCGGACGTAGTGGACAAGGCCGGCATCGACGGCAATCCTCGGGTACAGGACCTTAGCGAGACGCAGTTGGGCCGGATACGAGAGATCATCGATCGCGAGAAGACCGTCGAAGGCGACCTGCGGCAGGAAATGAACATGAACATCCGCAGGCTGATCGACATCGGCACGTATCGAGGGCTTCGCCACCGGCGCGGCCTGCCGGTGAGGGGCCAGCGGACGCGAACGAACGCCAGGGCGAAGCGGGGCCGCAGGATACCGGTCGCGGGCCGCAGGCACACGGTGGCACGCAAGTAAAGACGGGACGAGTAGAGGACGGAGAGGTCATTCATGACGACCAGACCCAGAACCAGGCGGCGCGAGCGGAAGTCCGTCGCTGTTGGACGTGCGTACGTCCAATCGACCTTCAACAACACGCTGATCACTCTGACTGATGCCCAGGGCAACGTGCTGGCGTGGGGCAGCGCGGGAACGGTTGGATTCAAGGGCTCCCGCAAGTCGACCGCGTTTGCCGCCCAGCGCGCCGGAGAGGAAGCCGCGCGCAAGGGCGCCGAGCACGGCCTGAGGCAGGTCGACGTCTTCGTCCGAGGCCCCGGGGCCGGGCGTGAGGCGGCGATACGCGCCCTGCAGGCGTCCGGGATCATGGTCACCAGCATTCGAGACGTCACCCCAATCCCTCACAACGGGTGCAGGCCCTCGAAGCGGAGGCGCGTCTAGTCCCGTGTCCACGAACGTTCAAGAGCAGAGCGCGCCAGACTTGTCGGCGCGTAGCGTGGGCGGTCTCCTGGACGAGACCGTCACGATCTACTTTCGCCATTTCTGGCGGTTTGCCAAGCTTGCCGCGTTGGTCCACCTGCCGGCCGGGATCGTTTCGGTCCTGTTCCTGGAGATGCTCCGCGAACCGGAGGTTGTGGACGCGCCGGCGCTCGTGCTGGAGGCCTTCGTGGGTACGTTCGGCGCTGTCTTTCTGTACGGCGCGGCGGTCACGGCCGTCGGCCAACACTACGTGACCGGCAACATCGGCCTTCGGAGCTGCTACCGCAGAGCGTGGTTGAAAGTATTGTCCCTGGCGGTGATCGCAACGGTCGCCGCGCTCTTCGCGCTGCTGCCGCCCGTAGCCACCTTCTTGCAGGACAAGCCGTCCATCGTCGGGGCCGCAATCCCCGTTCTCATTGGGGCTTTCGTGCTCGTGATCTACTGGTCGCTTGCCGTGCAGGTCGTGGTCATAGAAAGCTACCGGCCGGTGGACGCCCTGCGCCGCAGCACCTCCCTGATCAAGGGCAGCTGGTGGCGCATCTGCGGGTTCACGGTCATCGTGGGACTGATAGCTACGGGACTCAGGGTCGTCGCCATGATCCCGTTCATGTTGATCGCCGCGGCGTTTGGCGTCGAGCAGACCTCCGAGGCGGGGCACCGGATACTGTCGCTTGGCGGGGTGGTGGTCGGCATATTCGTTCTGCCGGTGCTCTTCATAGCCGGCACATTGGTCTACTACGACGTAAGGATAAGGAAGGAGCAGTTCGATCTCACGGTACTGCGCCGCGAGATGGGCCTGGCCCCCTCGTGAATACGGCTCTAAGCGGATGACCGGGAGTCCAACAATCCCGTCTACGGCCTGAGGAGGCCTCGAGACCGAACCCATGGCACGTTACATTGACCCAAGTTGCCGCCAGTGCAGACGCATTGGCGAAAAGCTGTACCTCAAAGGAGAGCGTTGCTACACGCCGCGGTGCGCCGTCGAAAGACGGAAGCGGCCGCCCGGAGAGCAGATACCGAGGCGCCGTCGGGCGTCGGAATGGGCCTTGCAGCTGCGCGAGAAGCAAAAGGCACGCTGGACCTACGGGGTGCTGGAGCGGCAGTTCCGCAAGTACTTCGAAGCCGCCCGGTCGAAGCCGGGAGTTACGGGCGACCTGCTCCTGCAGCAGCTCGAGCGGCGGCTGGACAATGTCGTCTACCGGCTGTCGTTCGTCGACTCCCGCAAGCAGGGCAGGCAGATGGTCAACCACGGCCACTTCAAGGTCAACGGCCGGAGGCTCGACATCCCGTCCTACCAGGTCAAGCCCAATGACGAGATATCCTGGAGCGGCGCCAACGGGTCGTTGCCGGCCTTCGCCGAGGTGCTCACGGACGGCGCTCCGAAGCGCCCGGTCCCGCCCTGGTTGAAGCTGAACGTCGACCATATGACCGGGGAGGTGCTGGCGATGCCTGACATCTCCGAGATTGAGTCGGCGATAGACGTCAGACTGATCGTGGAGTTCTACTCGAGGTAGCGGCGCCGCGGCGGTCCCGACAGGTACAAGAGAGGACGGAGTATTCCATTCTATGTTGAATTTCGAGACATTCGTTCCGCAGGACGTGGCCGAGGACGTCCTGGAGCCGATCCCGTCTCCTGAGATCACGGTGATAGAGGCGGACGGCAGTTACGGGAAGATAGCGGTCGAGCCGCTTCCCCAGGGCTTCGGAATGACCCTGGGCAACCCCCTGCGGCGCGTGCTGTACAGCTCGCTGTCCGGTACGGCCGTCACGTGGGTCAAGATCGAGGGAATACTCCACGAGTACGCCACGATTCCCAGCGTCAAGGAAGAGGTATCGGAGCTGCTGATGAACATCAAGGGTATCCGCCTTCGCACGGCGGTGGAGACCCCGGGCAAGCTTCGACTTGAGGTGGCCGGACAGGGAGAGGTCAGCGCCGGCGACATCATGTCGTCGTCCGACTACGAGGTGGTCAACCCCGAGCTGCACTTGGCCACGCTGGACAAGGAAGACGCGAAGCTCTCGCTGGAGTTGAACGTCGAGAGCGGGACCGGCTACGCGGAGGCTTCGCACGGGGAGGGCCTGCCCATCGGCGTCCTTCCGGTGGACGCGATATTCACTCCGATCAGGAAGGTCAACTACTCTGTGGACGACGTCAGAGTCGGGCAGCGCACCGACTTCGAGCGGCTTACGATGGAGGTATGGACCGACGGCTCCGTCGATCCCATGGAGGCCCTGCGGCGGGCGGGCAGCATCCTCGTAGAGCGGTTCTTCCTGTTCTCCAAGGCGCGGAAGGCGGACGAGGACGGCGTGATGGCCCCGGCGATAACGGAGTGGATCTCACCGGAGCACTACAACATTCCGGTAGAGCGGCTTGAGTTGTCGTCGCGGACTCTGAACTGCCTGAAGCGGGCCGGCATCGACAAGGTTGGGCAGGTGCTGGAGATGAAGAAGCCGGATCTGCTGGAGATCAGAAACTTCGGCGAGAAGTCGCTGACGGAGCTGTTCGGCCGGCTCCGCGAGATGGACCTGCTGCCCGAGGAGCTCGACCCCGACCTGCAGGATGACGACGAAATCGAAGACGAGAGCGGCGACGAAGGCGTGGTCGAGGTCGTGGCCGACGGCGCCGCTTCCGCAGAGCAGGTGGAATAACCGTGAGACACAAGATAGCCGGTCGGAAGCTGTCGCGTCATACCGCGCCCCGCATGGCCATGCTCCGCACGGCCGTGACGGACCTGCTGCGGCATGAGACGCTTCGGACTACCGACGCCAAAGCAAGAGAGATCCGGCGGATGGCCGAAAAGGTCATCACCAAGGGCAAGCGAGGAACGCTGCACGACCGGCGACAGGTTGCGGCGGTGCTGACCGACGAGCACGTCGTGCGCAAGCTGTTCGACGAGCTGGCCGCGCGGTACGAGGACCGGCCGGGCGGGTACACGCGGATGATCAAGCTGGGCAACCGGAACGGCGACGCAGCCCCGATGGCCATCCTGGAGCTGGTACCGTAGGAGAGCGAGCGGTCGGGCCGATACGGTCGAAGAGGGTGCGGCGCCATGCGGCTTGCACTGATGGTGGAGTACGATGGCACCGACTACCACGGGTTCCAGTACCAGGCCAACGCCCGCTCGATACAGGAGGAGCTGGAGAAAGCCATTCATCGATTCACAGGCGAGCGAGTCCGGGTCAAGGGGGCCGGCCGCACGGACGCCGGAGTACATGCGAAGGGCCAGGTCGTGGCCTTCGACACGTGCTCGGAGCATCCGAAGGAGGTCTTCCTGAGGGCGCTCAATCACCACCTGCCGCGCGATATCGTCGTGCGGAAGGTGTGCGCCGTTCCCGGCAGCTTCGATCCTCGACGGATGGCGACAAGTCGAAGATACACGTTTACGATAGACAACGGACCGGTACGGTCGCCTCTGACGAGGCGCACCAGCCACCACGTCCCCATCCCGCTCGACGTCGACCGGATGCGAAGAGCGGCGCGCCACTTTCACGGCCGCCACGACTTCGCCCGCTTCGCGGGCCGGCCGGACAGGGCGGACGCCAGCACCGTGAGGGAGATCACCGAGCTCACGGTGCGGCGGAGCGGCCGCATGGTGACGCTGGAGGTGGAGGGAGGCTCGTTCCTGCCGCATCAGGTCAGGAGGATGGCCGGAGCGCTAGTCGAAGCGGGACATGGAAGGCTGACGCCGGCACAGGTGAAGGAAATGCTGGACGGAAACGAGGTCGGCGCGGTCGCCGGCTCACTGCCGCCGCAGGGCCTGTGCCTGGCGAGGGTGCAATACGAGGACCTGTCAATGGAAGAGGGTTTCGGAAAATGGTAGCAACTGGAGGACGGACGCGTTCGAAGCCGTCCCGGGTAGAGGCTGAGTGGCACGTGGTCGACGCCGAGGGAAAGACTCTCGGCCGGGTGTCGAGCGAGATAGCCGTGCTGCTGCAGGGCAAGCACCGGCCGTCCTACGTGCCGTATATGAATACCGGGGACTTTGTCGTCGTCATCAACGCGGAGAAGATACGGGTCACGGGCAACAAGCTGGAAGACAAGAAGTACTACCGGCATAGCGGCTACCACGGCGGCTTGACGGAGCGAAAGCTGTCGGATGTCCTGCGTACGGACCCCACGCACGCGCTGAAACACGCCGTCAAGGGGATGCTGCCCAAGAACAGCGTCGGACGCCGAATGTTGTCGCGGCTCAAGCTGTATTCGGGGGACTCTCACCCCCACGCCGCGCAAATTAACTATGGCGCCCGACTCCGCGACCAGCAGGCCGCGGAGTCGGGCGCCGCAGAAGAGTCGGAGGAGGCGTAGTTGAACGAACGTACCTATTACTACGGGACCGGCCGGCGCAAGACATCCGTGGCCCGGGTCCGGCTCTTCATGGAGAGCGGGCCGATAGTCGTCAACGGCAAGCCGATGGAAGAGGTGTTCGGCTGGCTGCCGTGGCGCGACATCATCATGGAGCCGTTCCACGCAACGGAGACCGCGGGCAAGTTCAGCGTCGTGGCGAAGATCTCCGGAGGCGGAGTCGTCAGCCAGGCTGGCGCCCTCAGGCACGGCATCGCCAGGGCGATGGTCGTGGCCGACCCTGAGCTCAGGCCCAGGCTCAAGCGGGCCGGCCTGCTCACTCGAGACTCCCGGATCAAAGAGCGGAAGAAGTACGGCCTCAAGCGCGCGAGGAAGGCAGAGCAGTACTCGAAGCGCTAGGCGAACGACGGGCGTAAGCCCCGCTTGCCGTTCGATCCCCCTCTACGGCTGCTGGAGCAGCTGCAGGGTGTTGCCGTCCGGGTCCGAGAAGG
Source organism: Dehalococcoidia bacterium (assembly GCA_965220785.1). Classification (GTDB taxonomy): domain Bacteria; phylum Chloroflexota; class Dehalococcoidia; order Lucifugimonadales; family CAZENU01; genus CAZENU01. Next base: position 2,512,342 of record CBDCQW010000003.1, on the reverse strand, counting down.
TCGCGACCCATCCGCCCCAATGCTCGCGCTCCGGCTCGCGCTCCAGGACGACGCCTCTTTCCCTGAGCAGCTCGCACTGGGCGTGGATGTCGTCCACGCTCAGGTTGATCATGATCCTGTGCGGCTCGGCCGTCCTGCCGGCGACGTGGGAGTGCGTGCCGAGTCCGAGTCGCACGCCTCCCCATCTGAAGGAGACGAAGTCCGGTCTGACCGAGTGCGGCGTCAAGCCCAGGACGTCCCGGTAGAACCGGAGCAGACGCTCCAGGTCGTCGGTCCACACAATGACCCCGGCGAGTCCCTCGATCATGCGCGGCTCTCCCAGGCGGCCCGTCGACGACGGCTCCGTTGGATCGGCGGCCCCAAATCCCCCACCTCCGTCATTCCCGCGAAGAGCCTGCCCTCGCGTAGGCGGGGGCGGGAATCCATCCCCGACATGGTGCGCCATCACGACCCTGGAAGCAGTCCGTCACGCCGGCCTTGCGCATCAGTTGGTGAATCCGGGCGGGCGCAACTGTTCAGAGTTTCTCTGAGAATAACCCTTGGCCGACCTGGCGTCGGGGCGGGTTTGCAACCCGCCTTCCCGGTGCAGCCTCATTTTCATCGTTGGTGAAAGTCCCCCGCCAAGTCCATCTCGTCGAGTCTGAACAGTTACGGGCGGGCGCCGGCGCCTTGTCTCCGCCGGATTCGGGAGTATAATGCTATACAGAGACTCGTGGTGGGGACGACAGTCTGGGCGGTGGGGTCTCGAGAAAGGAGGTGCTGCGTTGGACAGTAGTAGACGGAGGTGTTCCGGATAGGTGTTCTCTGGAACGCCTCTCTGATAGGCCCCGCCACGGCGGGGCCTATCTATTTTCCGCGCGGAGCGAGCGCGGCCGTCCACTACTTCGTTGCCTCCAGCAGCGTCTCGCGCACCAGCTCCATCGCGTTCAGGCTGAGGCGGGTTCGGTCCGGGACGCTTCGACCGGCCGAGTTGTAGGACAGCGTTCTGAGAGAGCTGCCGTCGGCCACCGATATGTAAGTGCGGCCCCGAGCCAGGTTCTGCGCGCTGTCCGACTCGTCAGGCACGCCGTGCAGCGCGAGGCCGAGGTCGGCTCCGGTCCGCTCTCGCATCGTCCGCGCGAGCTCGTCGGCGAGGCTCGCGGGGTCGGCCATCAGGTCCTCTATCCCTCGGCCTGCCGTCGACGAGCCGGAAATCAGGCGCCGTATGGACGCGGGTCCACCGCCGATCACGGCCTCTACGAAGCCGTCGGGACTGGCCCGCTGTATCCGCCCCGCCAGCATCCCCCCGGTGACGTCCTCGTAGACTGAAACGGTCTTGCGGCCTTCGCGCAGCAGCGCCGCGACCGCGTCCTCCATCGAGTCGTCGTCCGAGGCGAAGACGTGGCGCCCGAGCAGATTTCTCACCTCGGCCTCCACGGGCGCGATCATCTCGGCCGCCGCTTCGAGACTGGAGGCCTTGGCGGTGATTCTCACATCGACCTGGCCCGGGTGCGCCAGAACGCCGACGGTGGGGTTCCTCGAGTTGGCGATCAGATGGCCGACCAGGTCGTCGACGGCGCTCTCGCCCATTCCCGCGATCTTGAGAATGCGGTGTGTGATGAGCTCCGAGAGGGCGAACTTTTCACGCAGGTACGGCGCGACCCTGTTGTCGAATAGCCACTTCATCTCGACGGGCACTCCGGGCAGCGAATAGACGATGCCGCGAGTGCCCTCCACGATGAAGGATGGCGCGGTCCCATTGGGGTTCTCGACGGGTATGGCGCCCTCGGGGATGTATGCCTGCCGCTCGTTGTTCCTGGTCATCACGAACCCGCGGCTGCGGAACCGTCTCTCGATCTGGTCCAGAAGATCGGGGTCGAGGACCAGCTCTCGGCCGGTGACTTCGGCCACGACCTCGCGGGTCAGATCGTCCTGCGTGGGGCCGAGGCCGCCGCTGGTGACGACGACGTCCGACCGGTCGAGTGCCCTGCCGATCACATCCTTCATTCGTCCTGGGTTGTCGCCGACGACGGTCTTGTAGTACATGTCAACGCCCAGCGCGGTCAGCCGCTCCGCCATCCACGCCGAGTTCGTGTCGACGATCTGGCCGAGGAGCAGCTCCGATCCTATGGCTACTATCTCCGCGTTGGCCACTGTTCGCTCCTCCTATCGCTGATCCGACTCCGCACGAGCGGGCCGGGGCTCTCACTCCCGCGCGCCGGTCGACCGGCCGCATTCCGGCCGCCGGCCGGGCCGGGGCTCCCGCACGTCCTGTGTCAGCACCCTGGGCCGACCATGTGTCACGGGCGGCCGCCGGCTCAGCCGTGCTTGTCTCTGAGAATGGCCGCGCCCTCGCAGAGGGCCTTGAGCTTCAGGTACGCCTCGTCGAGGTCCGCCGGGTTGGCGCTGGACGGGGAGAAGCCGCAGTCCGGGTTCAGAGTCAGCCGCTCCTTGGGAACGTACTCCATCGCGGCCTCAGTCCTGGCGACGACCTCCTGGGGCGACTCCACGTGCGGATCGGTGTGGTCGATCACGCCGAGGCCGAGGACCTTGTCCTCGGGGAACCGCTTCAATACCTCGATTCCGCCGGCGTCCGGGGTGGCGAACTCCATCGCGAACCTGTCGACGTTCATCTGCCCGAGGGCGTCCATAATCAGGTCGTAGGGCCCGGTCGTGGCGTGCTTGCGGTTGAAGTGGGCGTGGCACATGTGGACGCTGACGGACAGGTCGTCGACGCCCTCAACGGCGCCGTTGACCGAGGATACCGACATCTCGATCTCGCCGTCGAGGTCCACGATGCCCTGACCCTCCCTATAGGCGGGGTCGACCAGCAGGGCCAGCCACGGATCGTCGAGCTGCACTGCGTCGACGCCCGCCTCGGCCAGAGCCCCCAGCTCGCCGCGTACTATCGGGATGCAGTCCTCCATGAACTCCCGGCGCGTCGGGTACGCGGAGGTCGAGTGCTCGGGACTCCACATGCGCCGGGCGACGGTGTACGGGGATGGGACCGCGACGATGGTACTGGAGGCCGTGTGCGCGCGCAGAAACGACGCCTCGGCCACGGCGATCGGACGCCGCTGCTCCAGCTTCCGCACGACCGCGGGGTAGGGCATGCGCGAGACCGTCGAAGCCGTGGTCGAGATCAGGTCGTCGGCGAAGCCGTCGACGGCCTCGGAGAAGACCTTGACGTAGCTCTCGCGCCGCCACTCGCCGTCGGACACGTAGTCGAGCCCGGCGCGCTCCTGCAACCGGACCGCGAACGGGATGGCGCTGTCGAGCAGCCTGTCGGCCTCCCCGCCGGTAATGCGGCCCGCCTTGCGGTCGTCTATCAGCTCTCGTACCCACTCGTGCCGCGGCAGGCTGCCCACGACCATGGTGGCAAACAGCCGCCCGGCACCCGCGTCTGTCATGTCGTCCTCCTATGAGCCGGACTCTTCCGGTCTTCGGGTCGTCGGCGCTGCGTGGGCGCCTAGAACGGCAGGATGGCGCCGCTCTTCCAACGCGCCACCGCCGCCTGTGCCCGCGGGCTGATCGCCCTCTGCACGGTCACGTCGATCAGGGCGGGCAGGCCGGACGACAACGCCCTCTCGATGGCCCCCGGGAGCTCGTCAGGCCGGTCGACGTGCTCGCCGTACCCGCCGAGGGCGGCGACCATCCGATCGTACCTGGACGGCAGCAGGTCGGTTGCGACGGGCTTGCCGTAGACGCCGAGCTGGATCTGCCGGTCGATGCCCCACGCCGAGTCGTTTCCCAGGATGCCGACGATGTCCAGACCGTGTCTCACCGCGGTATCGTACTCCATTGCGTTGAACCCGAAGCCGCCGTCGCCGGTCAGCAGGAATACGCGCCTGTCCGGATGAGCGACCCTGGCCGCCAGGGCCATCGGCACGCCGACGCCCAGCATTCCCAGCGACGATACATAGAGCCAGCTTCGCGGCGACCTCGCGGGATGGAAGGCGCGCCCGAAGTGGCAGTAGTCGCCTCCGTCGAAGACGAGGATGTCGTCTGGCCGCAGGAACGACTCGAGCACCTTGTGCACCCTCATCGCGTGCATCGGCACTTCGTCCGCCGCCAGCGTCTCGAGCCACTCTCGCTGGGCGTCCCGCTCGGCCTGGAGCTCCTCCGCCCAGGCAAGCCGCGGCCAGGCGTGACGAGACGCCTCCGCCGCCATCTGATCGACCACCGCGGCGACGTCTCCGGCTATGCCGATCGCGGGCGGCCTGTTGCGGCCGATCTCCTCCGCCGCCGGGTCCACCTGGACCAACGCCGCGTCGGGGCCGATGGTTGGCGGCATGGCGTAGCCCAGTATGATGTCCTGCGTCTTGCCGAGCAGCAGCACCGCGTCGGCGGAGCCGGACAGCCGCGCGGCGCGGTTGAGCCCGTTGTCGAAGAAGCCCGCGCTGTTGGGGTGGTCGTCCGGCAGGAGTCCCCGCGCGCCGCCCTCGGTCATCACCGGAATCCGCGTCGTCTCGGCCAGGCGACGGAGGGCCTCGCCCGAGTCCGAGTAGGCCGCGGCGGTCCCCGCGATGATCAGTGGCCTCGTGGCCTTCCGCAGCAGGGCTACCGCGTCCTCGACGAGACTTCGGTCTCCGGGAGTCTGCGGCGCGCCAAGAGCCGCAGACTCGTGGAAGGAGACCTCGTCCTCGGCGACCGTCTGCTCCTGCACGTCTATCGGGATCGTGAGGTGCACGGGGCCCCGTCTGCCCGCGTAGGCGACCCGGAGCGCCTGGGCGACCATCTGCGGAATGCGCCGTATGTCCGACACCATCCACGCGTCCTTGGTGGTGGGAAGCGCCATTCCGACCTGGTCGATCTCCTGCATCGCGCCGCGTCCCAGCTCCGGCAGGGGAGCGGAGCCGCTGATAGACAGCAGCGGGCTCTCCGTGTGCAGGGCGTTGCTCAGGCCGGGGATGGCGTTGGCGAAGCCCGGGGTGGTGTACATCGCGACGCCTGGGCCGCCGGTGATCCGGCCCCACGCGTCGGCCATGTGCACCGCGCCCTGCTCGTGCCGGGTGTCGATGAACCGGAAGCCCATGTCGTCCATGACGTCGAGCAGCGGCAGGACGTGGTCGCCGGCGAGGGTGAACACGGTGTCGACGCCCGCTCGACGAAGCGCCGCGCCGACGAGATGACCTCCGGTAAGCCTAGCTGTAGGACACACTCAGACCCTCCGTTACGGTCATCGAGACCGATAGAGTTCGGGATCGCTCAGGACGAAGGCATCGCCCGCGCCCGTCGATACGCTCCGACCGCTCGCGAGCGCGCTTGGTGGATGGCATCCGCCACATTCTAGCCGGGGCAGGTGGGCTGTCAAGCGACCTGGTCCGGCGTTCCAACGGCGCGCCGCCGCGGGGACGGTGCGCCTGGGCCGATCCGTGTCCCTTTGACGCCTTCCGAAGGCGCACGTGGGGGACTGATTTCCGGCAGTCTCGACAGAGGGATGCGACGGGCGAATTTGGAGAACTACGATTTGAAAAGAGTATTAGAAAATGGTAAAATCATGACACCTTGAGCGCCTTGAAATATCGTAGCTGTACAGCTACAAATGTACCAGCGGTTTCGAAGGCCCTCGCAGGCGTCTTTTCGACGGCCGTTTCGGCCCATAGAGACCCCAGGATTTCTGGCCCACAAGCCCGGCCCGCGCCGGTAGTCTGACCATCGGGAGAGACTGATGGCGACAACGCAAATCGACAAAGACACCCAGTCATACACCGCCAGCGACATCCAGGTGCTGGAGGGCATGGAGGCGGTCCGCCGCCGGCCCGGCATGTACATCGGCAGCACGGACCAGCGCGGGCTCCACCAGCTCATCTACGAGGTCGTCGACAACGCCGTCGACGAGTACATGGCCGGCCGCGCGACGAAGGTGAGCGTGTGGATCGGCCCGGAGGGCGACGTCAAGGTCGAGGACGACGGCGGCGGCATCCCGACGGACATCCACAGCGCCACCGGGACCACGGCGGTCGAGACGGTGATGACGACGCTGCACGCCGGCGGCAAGTTCGGTGGAAAGGCCTATGCCGTGTCCAGCGGACTTCACGGCGTGGGCGTGTCGGCGGTCAACGCGCTGTCGTCGCGCTTCAGGGTGGAGGTCTACCGCGAAGGCAGGCTTCACCACCAGGAGTTCGCCGCCGGACATAGCACCACCGAGCTCTTCACCCTGAAGATGGACCCCTCGATAAACGGCAAGACGGGCACGACCGTCTCGTACACGCCGGACGCGGAGATATTCCCGGAGATCGTCTACGACTTCGCCGTGCTGTCCCAGCGGTTCAAGGAGATGGCCTACCTGAACAAGGGGTTGGAGATACATTTCCGCAGCGACTGGCACGCCAACCGACGGCCTGAAGAAGACGCGAGCAAGTACGAGAAGACGTACCGCTCGGACGGCGGCATCTCCGAGCTCGTCACCGACCTGAACACCAACCGGATCGCGCTGCACAAGCCCCCGATCTACGCGGAGCGGCAGGTGAACGGGACCAAGGTCGAGGCGGCGATGCAGTACAACGACACCTTCAACGAGGCTGTGTACTCGTTCGCCAACTGCGTCAATACCGCCGAGGGCGGCAGCCACCTGACCGGGTTCAGGGCCGCCGTCACTCGTGTGATCAACGACTACGGGCGCAAGCAGGGGCTGATCAAGGCCGGCGACCCCAACCTGTCCGGCGAGGCGACCCGCGAGGGACTCGCGGCCGCCGTCAGCGTGAAGCTGACCGACCCGCAGTTCGAGGGCCAGACGAAGGAGAAGCTCGGCAACCCCGAGGTGCGCAATCACGTGGAGACGGTCGTCGCCGAGGTGCTCCAGATATACCTCGAAGACCACCCGCAGGACGGTCGCCGGATCATCGACAAGTGCACGACCGCCCAGCGGGCCCGTGACGCCGCTCGGAAGGCCCGCGAGCTGATCATCCGCAAGAACGCGATGGACGGCGGCTCTCTCCCCGGTCTGCTTGCGGACTGCTCGGACCGCAACCCGGAGAACTGCGAGCTCTACATAGTGGAGGGCCCCTCGGCGGGCGGTACGGCGAAGATGGGCCGGAACCGGATGTTCCAGGCGGTGCTGCCTCTGAAGGGGAAGATCCTCAATGTCGAGAAGGCCCGCGAAGACAAGATGATCGGCAACAACGAGATTCGCGCGCTGATCATCGCCCTGGGCGCCGGCATCGGCGAGGACTTCAACCTCGAAAAGCTACGCTATCACCGGATCGTGATAATGACGGACGCGGACGTGGACGGCTCGCACATCAGGACACTGCTGCTGACCTTCTTCTTCAGGAACATGAACCCGTTGATTGCCAAGGGGCACCTGTACATCGCCCAGCCGCCGCTGTACGGGATCACGAGCGGCAGGTCGAAGTACTGGGCCGCCGACGAGGAAGAGCGCGAGGCGGTCATGCAGAAGCTCAGCGCCAGGAAGAGCGTCAACGTGCAGCGCTACAAGGGCCTCGGCGAGATGAACGCCAACCAACTCTGGGAGACGACCATGGACCCGGAGCAGCGTACCCTTCGCCGCGTCGATCAACGCGACGCGGTCGAGGCCGACCACATCTTCGCCCTGCTCATGGGCGATGTCGTCGAGCCCAGGCGCAACTTCATCCAGGCGCACGCGCTGGAAGTGGAGAACATCGACACCTAGCGCGCTGGACGGGCAGGGTGAGAGCGCCGGGACCGGCCGCAACTGGTCCGCCGGTCACCGGCCCGACCACCGCGGCCTTACTTCAGTCCCACAATCCCGTGCTGAAGTACCGCTCCCCGATGTCGTTGATGACGGTAACGATCACGCCGCTGCGCCTCTCGCGCGCAACTTGGTAGGCCGCCTGGACGTACGCGCCGGTGGACTGCCCCGCGAAGATGCCGTTGTCCGCGAGCAGCCGGGACATCGCGCGGGCTTCGTCCACGTCGACCATGACCGTCTCGTCGACCACGCTCTCGTCGAAGGTGTCGGGGACGATATGGCCCTGCCCGAGCGGCTTGAGCCCTTCGACCCCGGGCCACTCGTCGAAGTTGATCAGCACGACCCGAACGCCGGGCCGGGCCTCCTTCAGCCTGCGGCCGACGCCGGTGATCGTGCCGCCGGTGCCGACGCCGGCGACGAAGTGGGTGATTCCCGGAGTCTGGCCCAGGATCTCCGCCGCCGTCGTGTCGTAGTGCGCCTGCGGGTTGTTGACGTTGCTGTACTGGTCGCAGTAGAAGTAGCGGTCGGAGGCGCTCTCGTAGCGGCGTTTGACCTCTCGAAGCGTCTCGTCGTAGCCCAGCATCGGGTCGGTGAAGACGATCTCCGCGCCGTGGGCCAGCAGCCGTTTCTTCCGCTCCTCGCTCGCGTTGGACGGCATCACGAGTTGGACCTTGTAGCCCAGCGTGGCGCCGATCATCGCGTAGGCGATCCCGGCGTTGCCGGACGTGGCGTCGATGATCGTCTTGTCTGGAGTGAGCTCGCCGGACAGGATCGCCTCGACCAGCATCCTGAGCACGGGCCTGTCCTTGATCGAGCCCCCCGGGTTGAGCTGTTCGCTCTTGGCGTGAATCTCGGCGTCGCCTATGTCGAGCGGGAGGTCGAGCTTGACCGTCGGCGTATTGCCGATTGCCAACAGCGGCGGGCGCTGCGCGATGAAGTCCTCGAACTCCCGAGACTGGGGCAACTGGGCGACCTCCTGCCACGGCTCCGCCCTGTCGATGCGGGGCGAGAACGGGCGGAAGCAGTATAGCCAGCCAGATACGCGCGCGGCAACAAGAGTTCCCTGAGAACAGTCCTGGGCCGACCTGGCGTAGTGGCGGGTTTGTAACCCGCCTTCCGGTGCAGCCTCATTTTCATCGTTGGTGAAAGTCCCCCGCCGAGTCCATCTCCTCAAGTCTGAACAGTTACGCCCCCGGCGGGCTCTAGGGGCGGGTTGCACTTAGCAGCACACCCGTGCTACTCTGCGCCCGTGGCAAGCACTCCCCAGCAGACAGTTCGAGCTCGCACACCCGCCCATGTCCCGGACGCGGCGGCATACCAGTGTGCCACTCGGTCGCGCGGCGTGCCGCCTCAGATAGGGCGAGTGGCACACCGGCGTGCCGTTTTCCGGCCAGGTGTGCCAACGCCCAGATAGGGACGGCACAGAATGGCACAAAATGGCACACTTTTCCCGAAATCAGCCGCGCTCCGCAAGAGGGTCGTGAGAACAGTGGCGGCGGGCTTGCCGATTCCGGATCGAGCGCGCCTGTGGTGATGGCATGACGAGAGCAAGCGTTATCGAAGAGGAGCTGCGGTACAAGTTCCTGTACCGGGGCCGACTGGCGCTGGCCTACAACAAGGGCTGCCTCGAGTGGGGCGACTTCTACCTGTCACGCCCCAACTTCTATCCCGTGTACACGCCATGCGGCAGGGAGGTGACCACGAGCTCGTCTTACTTCCGCACCCATCACAAGTCCATCTTCTTCGGCCACGCCAGGGTCGACGGCGCCAACTTCTACCATGACAACAACCCCACGCGCCCCGATCTCGGCGACATCGTCTTCGAGGGCGGTCAAGTCGAGGAGTCGGGCGACTCGGTCACGATTCGGACCGCCAACGGCTGGGTGACCAAGAATGGCGAGCGCAAGCTGTCGGAGAGACGCGACATCGCATGGACGCCCGGAGACCGGGTCCACGTGCTGGACGTGGACTCTACGCTGGTCTCGGCAGCGGGCGACGTCACGTTCGCCAGGGACACCCACTCGTACATAGGCGTAAGGATGGCGGACACCATCGACGTCGAGGACGGCGGCAGGGCCGTCAACTCCAACGGGGAAGAGAACGAGGCCGGTACGATGGACAGGTACGCCGATTGGGTCGACTACAGCGGCGTAGTCGCGGGCCGCCAGGTGGGCATCACCCTGATGCACCATCCCGACAACCCGCCGTCTCCCTACTTCGTCCGGGACTACGGGACGATGTGCAGCAACTTCACTCTGCGCCGGCCCTACGTTCTGAAGGCGGGAGAAGAGCTCAGCCTGCGCTTCAGACTGCTGATACACACCGGCGGCCCCGACGACGTCGACATCGCCGGATATCACGCCGCGTACCGCCAGTCCCAGGCCTGACGCGACGCGCCTAGAGCGCCTCTGCGAGGTACTGGAACGCGCCGACGCCGTGGAACTGGTGCGTCCCTTCGAACACCTCGAATCCAAGCCGGTCCTCAGCATCCATAGCGCGATATATCTTGTGCGCCTTGCCGACGGCGTACCGCGTCGCCTCGACGGGAAATATCTTATCGTCGGTGCCCGTCTCTACGAACAGCGAGCGCGGCGCGATGAGCCCCGCCAGATCGTACATCTCGGCGTATCTGAGGATTCCCGGGACGTAGTTGTCGATGCAGTGTGGGACGCTGAGTATGCTGTCGCGGAAGGTGCAGAAGTAGCCGCTGACGACCGCGGTCTTCAACCGCTGGTCCAGCGCCGCCGTGAAGAACGACGTCGCGCCGCCGCCCGAAATGCCCATGACGGCCAGTCGGTCGGCTTCGACCTCGGGCCGCGTCGCCAGGTAGTCGATAGCCCGCATGGCGTCCCAGGTGCGCCAGCCGATCATCGTCTGGCCCAGCAGCAGCGCGGCCCCTGCTGACGGCATGCAGGACGACGAGCGCGCACGGCCGGCGCGGGCCGTCGCGTCCCGGCGATGGCCGAAGCCGAGCTGTTCGATGGCCAGCACCACGTAACCTCGCCTGACGCATTGAAGGGCGAAGTCCTTCTGGTAGCCGCCCCGGCGCGACCTCATCGTCCCGTCTTCTCGGATTCCGACGATATCGTCGACGCCGCGGCCGTGGCCGTGGAGACACAGCACGGCGGGCGCCGGAGCCCGAAGCCGCTTCGGCACGAGGAAGTAGCCGACCACCGTGCTGTCCGGGCGGCTCTGGAAGTAGACGGTCTCACGCGTGTAGGTCCGGAACTCGACCCTCTCCGTCACCGTGGGCGAAAGCGGCGATGACTCCTCCGGGCAGCCGCCGATCAGGTCGACCAGTCTGCTTCGCAGCTCCCGCTGCCATGCCTCGACTTCCGCCCGGCCGGAGGCGTCGAACGCGAGCGCACGCTCGCTATCGGCGTACGAAGCCAGCGAGAAGTCGAGGGTGTCGAGCTGCTGCGCCATCCGTCGATGCCTTGTGTCTACGCCGCGTCGGCCCAGCTTGCGATGAACGACTCTGCGTCCACGCCGTCCGGCAGCTCGTTGAAGTAGTAGTGCATCGGGCCCGACTGGAACGCGGGCTCGAACAACTCCACGTCGTCTTGGAGCGCCGCGTCGAGGCCCTCGAACCGGCTCCACAGCGTCCGGGACTCCTCGACGCTGAAACGGTCCGCGAACGCCGCACCCCAGTTCAGGGTGATCGGATGGTGGCCCTTGGCCCGGTCGAGCGTAGCTTGGGTCACCTCGAATTCCGGGTCACGGAGCGCGCGGACGTGCAGCGCGGCCTTGGACAGGTAGATGGTCAGCACCGTCTTGCCGCTCGGTCCGGCGTCCGGCTGCAGCGTTTCCACACCGGCGCGGTATGCGTCGACGTCCCGGCCGATGACCGCTCTCAGCGTCGCCTCGGTGACGTCCTGCATGCTTCGGCTCCGGGCCGCGAACGACTCGAACTTGCCGCGTGCCTCGGCTGTCAGGCTCTCCGTGAAGCCGAGATCAGGGTAGGCGCCGTATATCGCGTGACCGCCGTGCAGGGTGCGCCGCGTCTTTGTCGTGTAGTTGCTGCCCGTGTGGATGAGGAAGTTGCTGTAGATTACGGCGTCGCCGGCCTTCAGCTCGACCGCGATGCCGGTGGAGACCGGCGCTTTCGCGTCGGCGTGGAGCTCCGCGTTCTCCCCCTCGGTGTTGCGGCGCCGGTGGCTGCCGGGAACGGCCCAGAGGACGTTGTCGTCGTAGAGCGGCACGTTCCACTGCGTGTACCGGGGACCGTTCTCGGTGAAGTCCGCGGCCAGCGCGTCCATGGGCGCCATGTCCACGGGGTGGACGTCCCGGTGCCATCCCGTGCCGCCCGGATGGTCCCGCACGGGGTTGCACATCATCATCATCTGGGTGACGTTGGGCTCGGGGTTGCACAGCAACCGGCTGGCCGTGTCGAGGGTCTCGTCGGCGACCCAGAAGTCCTCGATTACGTTGGCCGTCTCCTTGTCGATGAGCCCGGCCCACTCGAAGAAGACGCGGGGCTGCCTGTGGGTCTCGTAGACGCCGCCCGGCGGATCGTCGGGACCTCGCTCCCGGGCCCAGGCGACCTTCTGCCGCTCCAGTATCTCTTCGCAGCTCGCCCGCATCGACTCCATCTTGTCGGCGGGGATGAAGTCCCTGAGTATCAGATAGCCCTGGTCGATGAACTTGTCGCGGTCAACTTTCATGGCGTCCTCCTCCAAATCGGTGTTGGGCTGTCCATGTCCGAGCTTCAGGAGACGGGCGGGCGGCGGTCGGCCCAGGGGCGTGCGCGCTCGAACGCGGCGGAGGCGGCAAAGATCGTCGCCTCGTCGCCCGGGCGTCCGATGACGTGCAGTCCCACGGGCAGGCCGTCCGACGCTATCCCGCAGGGGATGCTCGCGGCCGGGTGTCCGATCATGTTGATCGGGTAGGTGAAGGCGGGGACCGCGATCTCGCGGTATGCGTCTCTGCCGTCGATTTGCGCCGGCGGCTCTCCCAGGGGGAAGGCCGTGGTCGGCATCGTCGGCGTAAGCACGAGGTCGTACGTCTCGAAGAGCGTCGCGAAGCGCGACTTGAGCTCTTCCATCCGTCCCAGCTCGGCCGAGTACTGGCCTCCCGTGACCGTCGCGCCGTTTTCGAGACACCGCCTCGTGTACCAGGTGATCTCGTCCGGGTGTTCGCTCAGCAGATCGCCGTAACCCCCGTACAGGTTGGCCGTGAACAGCGCCCAGAACGTCTCGAAGGGGGACTCGACCGCGAAGTCAGCGTCCTCCACGGTGCAGCCCAGCTCTTCGAACACCCCGGCGGCCGCGGCCGACATCCGGGCGACCTCGGCCTCTGCCGGCGCGTACCCCAGATCGACCGACCAACCGATGCGGAGGCCTTCGACGCCGCGTTCCGTCGCGGCGACGTAGTCCTCGGGCGCTTCCCTGAGCGAGCCCGGGTCCCTGGGATCGTGGCCGGCCACGACCTGCAGCAGGACGGCCGAGTCCTTGACGGTACGGCTCATGGGGCCCTGCTGGCTGAACTGGTTCGCCATCGGCGGCCCCGGCACGCCGCCGTACTTGGGGACCCTGCCCTGGGTCGGCTTGATCCCGTAGACGCCGCAGAAGCTGGCCGGTATGCGGATCGAGCCCCCGCCGTCTCCGCCGGTCGCGATTGCGCACAGGCCGGCGGTCAACGCCGCCCCGGCGCCCCCGCTGGAGCCGCCCGTAGAGCGGCTCGTGTCCCACGGGTTGCGGCAGTCGACCAGGCGGTTCTCGGTGCTCCCCATCAGGCCGAGCTCGGGCGTGTTCGTCTTGCCCAGGATTATCGCGCCCGACGCCCGCACGCGCTCCACGACTACGGAGTCGGCGGTCGGCACCCGGTCTTTGAAGACGAGCGACCCGCCGGTGGTGCGAATGCCCGCCGTCGACTCCAGGTCCTTCACGCCGATTGGCACGCCGTGCAGCGGGCCCAGGTCGTCGCCCCGCATTACGGCGTCCTCGGCGTCCTGCGCGGCTGCCTCAGCCTCGTCCCGGGCGAGAGTCAGGAACGCGTTGAGCTGCGAGTCCAGGCGGTCGATGCGCTCGAAGTAGAGCCGCACGAGCTCGACAGGGGAGACCTGCTTCTCCCGAATCAGGTCCCCGAGCTCCGACGCGGACTTAAACGCGATGTCGCTTCCCGTCGTCATTTTCGGAAGTCCTCCCAGTCCGGCGCCGCCGCGGCCTGTCGATCCTCACAACCTCAGGTCGGTGGACGGCGTCGAACGCTATATGTCGTAGAGCTTCTCGGCGTTGCCCGAAAACATCGCCACCTGCTCGTCTTGGCTGAACTTGGAGATGATCTTGGTGTACGCGTCGATCAGGTCGCCGTAGGCGCTGAACAGCCTGTCTACTGGCCAGTTCGTCGCGAAGATGCAGCGCTCCGGACCGAACGCCTCGATGCAGTGCACCACCCACGGCCGGATGCTGTCGACGGTCCAGCTCCAGTCGCACATGCCAAGGCCGGAAATCTTGCAGACGACGTTGTCCGCCTCGGCCAGCGCGTCCATGCCCTTCTTCCAGGCTTGGAAGTACTCGTCCGTCCGTTCCTTGGGGAAGCCGCAGTGGTCGAGCACGGCGATCGTGTTGGGGAACCTGGAGGCCAGGTCTCGCATCTTGACCATGTTCTCCCATTCGACGTCGAGGCTGGCGACGAGGCCGTACTTCTCCAGCAGGGAGTAACCCCTGTGGAAGTCCGAATCGACCAGGTAGTCGCCCTCTGAGAAGTCGCGTATCCCGACGACGTTGGGGAGCTCGCAGTGCCGCGCCAGCTCCTCTTCGACGGACGGCGACTTCAGGTTGCTGTACGCCACGATGCCGTTCGGCCACCCGGTGCGCTCGGCGGCCTGCGACAGCCACTCCGTCTCCTTCACGGGGTCGTCGATGCCCAGGGCGGCCTGGACGTGGACGATCTTGGTGACGTTGGAGGCGCGGGTCTCGGCGATCAGGTCCTCGGCGACGAAGCTCTTGCCTTTGAGCGTGTCTAGCTGCGGGCCGATCTGCGGATGAAAGGAGTCCGGCTCCAGCCACGTGTACTTGAGGTCGGGGTGGTCGAGGTCCCAGAAGTGGACGTGCGTGTCGACGAAGTCCAACTCGCTCATGCCCGTCCTCCGGTTACGCTGCCCGTCTTGGGTTCGCGATTATACTGTCCGCTAGTGACGGCGGCAACAGAAACTCGGCGGGGGCCAGGGCCTCTCGATTGTTCTCCGCGCTCGACAGGCGTTGGTCCCATCAACTCTGAACAGGTACTCCTCGACGGGCTTCTTGAACACAGCAGCACAAGTGTGCTATTCTGTCCTCGTGACAACCACCCGCCACCATGTGGATCGAGCTCGCTCACGGCCCACACACAACCGATGCCGTGAGGCGCTGGTGTCTCGTTTTGTCCTGCGGTGTCTCACCTCAGATAGAGCGAATGAGACGCAGTGTCCTGTTTTCCGGCCCAAGTGTCTCATCGCTCAGATAGGGATGGGACAGTTTGGTACACAATGAGACACTTTTCGCGAAATCGGCTTGGGCGGGGCCCGGTTGAGGGGTCGGGACCAGAGCGATCGGCGCATGCCAGCCAGGCCGCTCCCCTCGCGCAGCGTCCAACAACCGAAAGGCCCCATGCGGGCGCCGGGCGCGGACGGCGGCCTACCTGAACAGGTCCGAAGACCGGTCTCGCAGCAGCGTCGCCGAGCCGCCTTCGCCGGGCCGGTACCGCACGCCGCGGACGATCGCCACAGGTATGCCCAGCGCCTTGCCCATGACGACCTCGGCGGACGCGGCAAGCTCGTCCGCCAGCGCGATCGTCGTCACGTGCAGGATGCTGCCGTGCGCGTCCTCGGTGCCCCTGTAGTCGATGAACGGGTCCATGCCGTCGACCCCGATGGCGAAGTCGACGTGCCCCTCGCGCCACGGACGCCCGAACGTGTCCGAAACGATCACCGCGACGTCCGCTCCCGCCGCCGCGGCGATCGCGGCCCTGATCTCCTGGGCGGAGCCGTCCGGGTCCTCGGGGAGCAGGCTGACGGTGTCGTCGCCCGGCACGTTGGACGAGTCGATGCCGGCGTTGGCGCACACGAGGCCGTGCTTCGTCTCGGCGATCAGGATGCCGCGGGCCGTGTCCACGCGCACGATGGAGCGGCTCTCGCGCAGAACCAGCTCGACCAGCCGCGGGTCGCGCCCGGATTCCGCCGAGAGCTGGATGGCGAAAGGGGAGGGCGCCACGT
The DNA here is from genome assembly GCA_965220785.1 of Dehalococcoidia bacterium. GTDB lineage: Bacteria > Chloroflexota > Dehalococcoidia > Lucifugimonadales > CAZENU01 > CAZENU01. Next base: position 2,496,494 of record CBDCQW010000003.1, on the reverse strand, counting down.
CTTCGAGGTCCACGAGCCGCCCCTCGGCCTTCGACACGATCTTCTGGGTGACGACTACCACGTCCCCGGACTCGATGGGGACGCCTCCGCCAGAGGCGGCCGAGGCGATCATCGGCCCCAGCTCGTCCCCAGGGCGGACTTCCGGGATGCCGGCAATGCCGATTACCTCCATCCGTGGAAGTCCTGTGTCGTTTCCGGCGCCCATAGTGCGCCGGTTATAGCACGGCCCCCTGAGGCGGTCAACGAACGCGCCGAGCGCGGACTCGATCGGGCGGCCCCTGATGCATGCGTCTGCTAGAATCGGGCGACTCGCCATGGTACCCCGGAGGCGAGGACCGGACTCCGGGGCCGTCCATCGCAGGCGCCGCCCGATCTGAGGCGGGAAGGACGGGCCGGGGTTGCCGGCCGGAGGCCAACGTTGACGCACCGCGCCGTTCCCGCGCTCCCCACGCTGAGAAGCTTGCTCTTCGTTCCCGGCAACCAGGCGCGCATGCTGCGGAAGGCGCTCGACCTGGCGCCCGACGCCTACGTCCCGGACCTGGAGGACTCGGTGCCCGCCGCCGAGAAGGACGCAGCGCGATCGGAGGTCGCGTGTTTCCTGCCGCAGTTGGCTCAGGCGGGCCCGCTCGTTATTCCCAGGGTCAATGACATGAGGTCCGGGCTGTTGGAAGAGGACCTGCACGCCGTGATCGGCCCACACACCTTCGGCGTCTCGGTCGGCAAGGTGGGCGCCGCCGGCGAGGTGGACGCGGTGTCCCGGATAATGGAGAAGGCCGAGCGGGACAACGACATCGAGCCCGGCTCGACCCGGCTGGTGCTATGGCTGGAGTCGGCGCTCGCGGTCGTCAACGCGTACGCGATCTGCTCCGCGTCCGCCCGGACAGTGGCCGCAGCCTTCGGGGCGGAGGACTTCACGAACGACATGGATATCCAGCGCAGGGACGACGACGCGGAGATCGCCTACGCGCGGAGCGCGGTGTCGGTCGCCGCCCGCGCGGCCGGCGTCCTCGCCCTGGACACGCCATTCTTCCGCTTCCGCGATACTGACGGTCTGAGAAACGATGCCCTGGAAGCTCGAATGCTCGGCTACCGGGGCAAGTTCGCCATTCATCCGGCCCAGATAGAAGTGCTCAACGAGGTCTTCTCGCCGTCCCGGGCCGAGATCGACCACGCCCGGAGGGTGGTGGAGTCGTTCGAGGAGGCCGAGCGCGCCGGGCGCGGCTCGACTTCGCTGGACGGCGAAGTCGTCGATATTCCCGTGGTGAAGCGTGCCCGCAACCTGCTCAGCCGCGCCGGGGTCGATGCACGGGACGGAGAGGGAGCCCGCGATGCCGGCTGACAAGATTCGTCTTGCCGACATGGTCTTCTACGGCTATCATGGCGTCAGGCCCGCCGAGAGAGAGACGGGGCAGCGGTTCGTCGTGGACCTCGAGGTCACGCGAGACCTGACTGCCGCCGGCGTGTCGGACGACCTTAGCGACACGGTCAGCTACTCGGAGGTCTTCCGGCTGGTCAAGAGCATCGTAGAGGGCCCTCCGCATAATCTACTGGAGAGCCTGGCCGGCGAGATTGCCGCCGCGGTGCTCGACGCCCACGACGTGAGCTCTGTCACCGTGACGGTGAAGAAGCCCGAGCCGCCCATCGCCGGCGCCGTCCTGGGGTACGCCGGGGTCGAGATCACCAGGAGCAGATAGGCGTCCGCCGTTCAGGGAGTCTTCGGCGCTGCGGAGTACACCGGCCCCTCGGGCGTAAGCTGGAAGTCCTCGAGCAGGTCTGCGCTGTCGTATGTGAAGTAGACGCCGGGCCGTTCCACGTTGTGCTCCACGATCTGCCGCATGGCCCGACGTCCGTCGGTCGTGTAGATTCGCGGGACGCGCTCCGGGAACAGCTCGTGCATGCCATCGAGGTACCACCCGAACCGGAGCAACGGCGCCGCGACCACGGCCACGTCCCGCTCCGGCCGGTCCACGTACCTGGCGTACAGCAGCGAAGCCACGTCGCGCTCCCGGGAGCTGACGAGCACTGAGCCGTCCGGCGCGGCCTCCAACATAGCGCGGGCCCGCTCCAGGGCGCCGCGGTCGCCCCTGAGGTCCTGGTCTCCGTAGCCGAACGCCACGGTGACGGCCGGCAAGAATACGAAAGCGAGCACACTCAGCAGCACCGCCTGGTGGGCGACGTTCACCTGGACCCGCCATCGCCCGAGGATGTTCCACTCGCCGTCGAAGTCCCGCATCCACGACGCCATGATCCAGAACAGCCCGACGCCGAGCCAGACGGAGAAGACCAGCAGCGCCGGGATGATCAGCGGCTCGAAATAGACCGAGTCGTAGAGGGTGGCGTAGGCGGTCACGATCAGGATCGTCGCCAGCGTCGCGAAGAACAGCGGCCGCGCGAGCGCCAGCAGCGGCACGGCTCCCGCCAGCCCGAAGAAGAGGCCCAACGGGTTGAGCTGATCGAATATCAACCGCATCCAGTCGGTCACTCTGTCGGCGATGCTGTCCGTCGCGATCCCGAAGACGTGCTCCTGGTACGGAGGGCCAATCAGCATCCAGATGAAGCCGTCGACGGTGTCGGCGCCGCCCCAGTTGACCGGCGGGCCGGCACCCGCCCGGATGGGCAGGTATGCGTACACAGAGACGCCCGCCAGGAAGGGGACCACAAGCCACGGCGACAGCAGAGTCCTCCACCCGGCCGCCACACCGATCCAGACGAGCAGAGGCACGGCCGCCGCGAGCAGTGTCGGGTGGTTGCCCAGGCCGGTCCCGGTCAGGACGCCGAAGGCCGCCAGCAGTAGCCGCTGTCGCCACCGCCCGCGTGTTCCCACGAAGGGCTGTGGCAGCGCCAGCGCCACGGCGACCAGCAGCAGAAATCCGACGAACGCCGCGTTCAGCGCGTGGACCCCGGTGACGACCGCCTGAGACCACACCACGGGCGCGGCCGCGAAGACGGTCCCAGCCAGCGCCGCCGGCACCAGGGAAAACCACTCGGGCGCCCGCGGGGTGAGCGTCCGGCATACTCGCAGGACCACCCAGTAGACCGCTACCACGCTTGCCGCTGCCAGGATGACCGAGAGCAGGTTGCCCCGGAACGCGAAGTCGCCTGCCGGCGCGACCGCTGCGAAGCCCTTCAGCAGGAGCGTATAGGTCGGATAGCCCGGCGGGTGGGGAATGCCGAGCGTCTCGGCGGCGGCGAGCAGCTCGCCGCCGCTGGCGCCTCTCTCGCGCCACCCGAACGTCAGGGTGGGCGGCATCGTGGCCAGATAGAGGGCGAATGTCGCCGCGGCCAGCGCGGCGCCGCCCGCGACTCGTAGGTTCCGCTCGCGGTCCTTCAGCATCGGCTATTGGCTACATGGTACCCGAACGGATCGGCCCCGTTCATTCCGCGTACGCCGTCATTCCCGCGGACGCGGGAATCTATCCTCCGACCGTGCCGTCGGCCTTGGCGTCCCCACCTCCGTCATTCCCGCGAACGCGGGAATCTATCCTCCGACCGTGCCGTCGGCCCTGGTGTCCCCCGCCTCCGTCATTCCCGCGGACGCGGGAATCTATCCTCCGACCGTCCCGCCGGCCCTGGTGTCTACCACCTCCGTCATTCCCGCGAACGCGGGAATCTATCCCCGACAGGGTGCGCCACCATGACACCGCAAGCAGTCTGTCACGCCGGCCGGGCCAATCAGTTGTGGAATCCGGGGCTCGATCTACCGTTGACCCACGATTTCGCGGCGACATATAATGCGGCTCTGGGGGAGCGACTCAAGACTTGTATCAAGCAACCCGGCCGTTTCGAGTTGTCGCCAAGCCGGCCGCGCCTTCCCTCCGACGACGGATGGGACTCGAGCTGGCCTGACCGCCCATGATCCGCTAAGCGAGGCAGGATGCCGTTTCTGGACGACCACGTGCAGGAGGCCTGCGGGATTGTGGGCGTCTACGCGCCGGGCGAAGACGTGGCCCGCGCCGCGTTCTTCGGCCTCTCGGCCCTTCAGCATCGGGGCCAGGAGAGCGTCGGAATAGCCACCGCGGACGGGGAGGACATCCGGGCCCGGACGGCGATGGGCCTGGTGGCGCAGACCTTCAATGAAGACGATCTCTCCCGCCTTACCGGCCACGTAGCGATCGGCCATACGCGGTACTCGACCACGGGCAGCAGCTATTTGGCGAACGCGCAGCCCATCCTGTCCGACGGCCCCGCGTTCGAGCTGGCGCTGGCCCACAACGGCAACGTCGTCAACGCCGTCGAGCTGAAGGATGAGCTGACCGAGTGGGGCTGCGATTTCACCACCACGAGCGACTCTGAAGTCGTGGCGCACCTGATCTCCTATGCGCCAGTCCAGTCCTGGGCCGACCGCTTCGCATACGCGATGGGCAGGCTCAGGGGCGCCTACTCGCTGGTGCTGATGACGAAGGACGCGCTGTTCGGCATACGGGACGCCCTGGGCGTCAGGCCGCTGTGCATCGGCAAGCTGAACGGCGGGTGGGTCATCGCCTCGGAGTCCTGCGCTCTCGACCACATCGGCGCCACCTTCGTAAGAGAGGTACGTCCCGGCGAGGCGGTGATGGCGGACGCGTCGGGTCTGCGGACGATTTACCAGCGCGACGTGGACCAGCGGGCTTCGTGCATCTTCGAACACATCTACTTCGCCAGGGCCGACTCAGTGATCGACGACAGGCTGGTCTACAGCAGCCGCGTCGCGATGGGCGCCGAGCTCGCGCGCGAGTACCCGGCCGACGCCGACATGGTCATCGGCGTCCCGGACACGGCGACCGCGGCCGCGGTGGGGTACTCGCGAGAGTCCCGCATCCCGTACGGCGACGGGCTGGTGAAGAACCGCTACGTGGGCCGGACGTTCATCCTGCCCGACCAGCGCATGCGCGCCCTGGGGGCGCAGATGAAGTACAACGCGCTGTCGCATATGATCGCCGGCAAGCGGCTGGTCGTGGTCGAGGACAGCATCGTCCGCGGCACGACGTGCCGGCCCGTGGTCGACCTGCTGCGGAACGGCGGAGCGGCCGAGATCCACCTGAGAATCTGCGCTCCGCCCATAGTCCATCCCTGTCACCTCGGGGTCGACTTTCCGACCCGGCGCGAGCTGATCGCCGCCGGCAGCACAGTAGAGGAGATCCGGCAGGCGGTCGGGGCCGACTCGCTGGGCTACCTGAGCCACGAGGGGCTGCTGAGGGCCGTCGGCGTGGCGAAAAACTCCGTCTGCATGGCGTGCTTCACCGGCGACCACCCGATTCCGGTGCAGCTCGAGATGGACAAGCTGGCGCTGGAGACCTGATGGCGCCGGCCCCGGGCGAGTCCCCGGCTCCCTCGCGCGGGGAGCGCTCGGCTCCCGTGTACAGGGACTCCGGCGTCGACGTCGACGCTGCCGCGAGCGTCAAGAACCGGATCGCGGACCTCGTAGCCAGGACCCACGGCCCTAAGGTGCTGGGCGGCGTCGGCGGGTTCGGCGCCCTTTACGCGCTGTCCGGGTTCAGGGACCCCGTGCTCGTGTCCTCCACGGACGGCGTCGGCACGAAGTCGAAGATCGCCGCGGCCCTCGGGCGCTACGACGGGCTCGGCGAGGACGTCGTCAACGCGTGCGTCAACGACGTGATCGTCTCCGGCGCGACGCCCGCCTACTTCCTCGACTACATCGGGGTAGGGGAGCTGGACGCGGCGGTCGCCGAGGAGCTCATATCCGGCATGGTGCGGGCCTGTGAGACTGCGGGCTGCGCGCTGATCGGCGGCGAAACGGCCCAGATGCCCGGAGTCTACGCGCCCGGCGACTTCGACCTCGTCGGCTTCGCCGTGGGCGTCGTGGAGCGGGACGAGATACTCGACCCGGCGGACGTCGAGATCGGCGACGTGCTGGTTGGGGTGCCGTCGAGCGGCCTCCACACCAACGGCTACGCCCTGGTGAGGCGCGTCTTCGGCCTCGACGACGACCCCTCGCCGCTGTGCAGTTACCGCCCCGAGCTCGGCCGCACGCTGGGAGAGGAGCTGCTGGAGCCGCACCGCTCCTACGTGTCTACGGTCCGGCGGGTGAAGGGCGACGTGAAGAGCATCGCCCACGTCACCGGCGGCGGCCTGATCGAGAACCTCCCGCGCGCCCTGCCGGACGGCGCGGCGGCCTCTCTCGATCGGAAGGCATGGGACTTCCCCCCGATATTTGACCTGATACAGTCCGCCGGCGAGATAGACGACGACGAGATGTTCCACGTCTTCAACATGGGCCTCGGCATGGTCCTCGTCTGCGACAGCGCCAGGGCGACGGCCGTGGCGTCCGAGCTCCCCGGCACCACAATAGTCGGCGAGGTGACTGCTACTTCGGGAGGCCGTCGGGTGACACTGTGACGGTACCGTCGTCGGCTGCTCCGTCCTGATCAGTCGTACGCGACGGCGATCTCGACGGTGACCACGACGCCAGGGTATGTCCTCAAGCCCGGGACCGAGAATGAGAGTACCCGCGCCAACCCAACCCCAACCTCGACCCAGAGCCCCAGTTCTTCGAGTCGTCTGGCAGCGAGTTCAGGATCGTATCGGCGAGACCCCCAGCGCCGGGTGAGGCAGTGCACAAGGTGGGCAGGACGACCGGCTGGACGTCCGGCCCTATGGGGGCCGGTGCGTGCGGGCCACAACCACCCGTGGACTGCGCGGTGTCGGCCGGGTACGTGTCCGCCCCAGGAGACAGCGGCTCCCCGGTGTTCGTCTGGAACTCAACGACCGCTGACGATGTGGTCTTGGTGGGCATACATTTTGCTCACAGAGGGGCCAGTGCGAGATTCGTTCCCATAGACAGGGTCTACGCCGAGTCGCTCGACAGAGGCTACGACTGGGGCCCGGCGGAGATGAGGCCCGTCCCCGTGTTGGATCATCCCGGCGATCAGAATGAGGTGGAGACACTCGAGCCAGAAGGCGATCAGGTAGTCGCGACGTTCCTCGCCAACGAGTTCACTCCGCCGGAATACGATCCGGTGCTCTACTACGTGGCCACGCTGTTCAGAAACAGGGTCGCGGTCGCCTCGACCTCGACGTTCGAGGACGTGCCCCGGGCAGGTCCGGACGACATGAGTCCGCTGCGCCGTACAGCGCGGTTCGACGTCTCCGAGTTCAGCACCGTCGAAAAGACGGGTGCCTTCACGGTGGCGGTCAAGGCGTGCGTGGACGCGGCGCGCACCATCTGCGGAGAGCACGGCTCCCATGGCACGATAGAGCCCCTCTACCTGCGTACGTGCTCCGATGGGGTCGCCGTCCCGAACCCGACCTCGACGCCCGGCCTATTGGCCGACTGCGATGCGCTGCTGAGAGCCAAGGTGGTGCTCGAGGGCGACGGGACGCCCCTGAACTGGAGCGTCGACCTTGCCCTCACTTCCTGGGACGGCGTGACGGTGAGCAGCACACTGAGCCGTGTTACGGGATTGGATCTGTCGAGCCGCGGACTGACGGGTAGCATCCCGACACAGCTTGGTAGCCTGACCAACCTGGAACACCTCGACCTCCACAGCAACCAGTTGACGGGGAGCATACCGACGCAGTTGGGCAGCCTGACCAATCTGCAATACCTCAACCTCCATACAAACCAGTTGACGGGGAGCATCCCGACGCAGTTGGGTAGCCTGACCGGTCTGCAGAGACTCTTCCTCAGCACCAACCAACTGACAGGAAGCATCCCGACACAGTTGGGCAACCTGACCGGTCTGCTATACCTATCCCTCAATAGGAACCAACTGACAGGGAGCATTCCGTCTCAGTTGGGCAGCCTCACCAATTTGCGAGGCCTCGACCTCTCCGCCAATCAGCTGACGGGTAGCATCCCGACGCAACTGGGCAACCTGACCAACCTGCGCCAACTCTACCTCAGAGATAACCAGTTGACGGGTAGCATCCCGACCCAGCTCGGCAGCCTAACCGATCTTTTTAACCTAGACCTCGTCGACAACCAACTGACCGGGAGCATTCCGTCTCAGCTGGGCAGCCTGGACCTGACGTTCCTCTACCTCAGAGACAACCTGCTGACGGGCTGTATTCCGGCGGCATTGAGGGACGTGCCGCTCAACGACCTCAACAGCCTTGGGCTCTCGTACTGTGGCAGCTAGACACAGCAAGGCAGGGAGATGAGCAATGGACATACTGGTTTTGAGGGTGAGGAGCTGGCAGGGCGGCGGTGGAGACTACCCGGATATCGCCGCGACTGACGATCGGGCCGAATCCGTAACGTCAGCCAGGACGTATCAGATAGTGACAGAGTGAAGGCCTCGTGGATGCTGGGAGGCGACGAGAGGAGGGAAAGGAGAATGCGAGAGCGCAGGTGTAGGTTGTCGACGCTATGGGGAGGACAGCGGGCCCTTGCCGTGTTGTTGTGTGTCTTGAGCATCGTCGTGGTTGCGTGCGCGTCGGCGCCTGGACAGGCTCCTGATGCGACCCCAACACCGACGCCGGCGGCTTCTGAGGAGCAATCTTCCGGCGTAGACCCCGAGTCGATTCCGACGCCTAAGCGGGCTCTGGTGTCGCAGCTTGCTCCTGCGGCCGCGCCAACGACCCCGGCGGTGACCACGACTACGGCAGCGCCCACGACCCTGGCAGCGACGACGGCCCCAGCAGTGACGACAACGGCCCCAGCAGTGACCACGACTACGGCAGCGCCCACGACCCTGGCAGCGAGGACGGCCCAGGCAGCAACGACCACGACCCCGGCAGCGACGACGACAGCCCAGGCAGCAACGACCACGACCCCGGCGGCGACGACGACGGCCTCCGTCGACGACGACTCGCCCGTGGGCGACTGCTTCGGCGGCGTGCTGTCTGAGGACCCCCTGCACTGCTACGTGCTGGAGCAGGCCCAGGCGGAGGGCCTGATCGATATACTGGCGATGTACGACAGCAACGGCCCGTTGTACGTGTCCATCAGTCAGAAAGGGCTGAGCGCAGAGCTACTCCGGTTCGCAAGGGAGAAGTCGTACGCGTTCGCCGAGGCGTGGCCTGAGCTTGTGCCGGAGGAGAAATACCGCAAATTCATTTCCCCTTGCTACGACTTTCCCGAATGCTATCTGGCGATGACGGGACTCTACGCGGATCACCCGGAGTACCTGCTTCCGTATCCGAGTGGGTATGATGGCGTGCTGTTGCTGCCCGGGGGAGACGCCGGTCGTCGTGAGGTGCCCGGCTGGGCGGGTTGGCGTCAGCTGTGGCCAGCGGTCGCCTCCGGGGCGTCTGGCTCAGGCAGCGACTCGGCCACGTTCGACGTGTCGGACGTCGACATGACCAACCTTCCCGACGGCAGCAGCAGCACGGGATTCGCGGGAAGGCATGATGGAGGGGGTATAACGTACGTGCAGGTGAAGAACCCTCCTACGGACGAGGCTGGACTGCACATCCTGAGGAAGGCCGTCAACCCTTGCTACGACATAGTTGGCCACTGCGAGTATACGCATGCGAACGGCAAGACTCGGATCAGGTACACTCGTAGAGTTCATCGGATAGAGTTCATCTCTGTGAAGTACCAGATCGCCGAGCTGCGTCGCTGGGCGGAGATACTGGACCGGTTCGCGCTGTCGGCCGGGAACACCATAGGCATCACAGGTGCTAGAGTCTACTGGAACATACGATGGGGTGATGCAGTCTATCTGAACGGGTTGACTGCTTCACGCGATCCTGCCATGTTGCGTGAGACGATCTTAGTGTCGACCCGGGACGTACATGGAACGGCCGACGCGCTGCCGGTGCTGCTCCCACTGCTCGGCATCCCCGTCGACGCGGTCGGGGTGGTCGGCCCCCATTTCTGGTAGGAGCCGGAACCATGGCACTGCCCGGGCTCTCCAAACCCTCGCCGTGGCCGAATGTGATGTGCTGCTGGGGGCCAACCGGTTGCTCGAAGCTGGCGATTCAGGAGGGGATAGACATGTCATGGGTAGGGCAGCGGGCCCTTCCGGTATCGTTGTGTGTGTTGAATCTCGCCGTGCTTGCGTGCACATCAGCGCCTGCGCAGGCGCCTGAGGCGACTCGAACGCCGACGCCCGCGTCGCCAGAGGAGCAGGCGTCCAACCCGGACCCCGGGCCTTCGCCCTCGCCTGAGGAGGAGTCCGCCAATGCGGACCCTGAGCCGACGCCTACGTCCCCCCCGTCGTCGCAGCTTAGTCCTGGGACCGCGACGACGACCCCGGCAGCGACGACGACAGCTCCGGCAGCGACGACGGTCCCAGCAGTGACGACAACGGTCGAGGCAGCAACGACGATGGCCCCGGTAGCGACGACGACGGCCTCCGTCGACGACGACTCGCCCGTGGGCGACTGCTTCGGCGGCGCGCTGTCTGAGGACCCGCTCCACTGCTACGTGCTGGAGCAGGCCCAGGCGGAGGGCCTGATCGATATACTGGCGATGTACGACAGCAACGGCCCGTTGTACGTGTCCATCAGTCAGAAAGGGCTGAGCGCAGAGCTACTCCGGTTCGCAAGGGAGAAGTCGTACGCGTTCGCCGAGGCGTGGCCTGAGCTTGTGCCGGAGGAGAAATACCGCAAATTCATTTCCCCTTGCTACGACTTTCCCGAATGCTATCTGGCGATGACGGGACTCTACGCGGATCACCCGGAGTACCTGCTTCCGTATCCGAGTGGGTATGATGGCGTGCTGTTGCTGCCCGGGGGAGACGCGGGGCGTCGTGAGGTGCCCGGCTGGGCGGGTTGGCGCCAGCTGTGGCCAGCGGTCGCCTCCGGGGCGTCCGGCTCAGGCAGCGCCTCGGACTCATTCGACGTGTCGGATGTCGACATGACCAACCTTCCCGACGGTAGCAGCAGCACGGGATTCGCGGGAAGCCATCGAGGGGGAGGGGTAACATACGTTCAGGTCAAGGGTCTTCCTACGGACGAGGCTGAATTGCACGCTCTTAGGCAAGCCGTCAACCCCTGCTACGACATGGACGGCGTGTGTACATGGACGGGTGCGGACGGGGTAACCAGGACGAGGCGTATAGAGTTCATCTCTGTGAAGTACCAGATCGCCGAGCTGCGTCGCTGGGCGGAGATACTGGACCGGTTCGCACTGTCTGCCGGGAACACCATAGGCATCACAGGTGCTAGAGTCTACTGGAACGTACGGTGGGGTGATGCAGTCTATCTGAACGGGTTGACTGCTTCAGGCGATCCTGCCATGTTGCGTGAGACGATCGAAGTGTCGACCCGGGACGTACATGGAACGGCCGACGCGCTGCCGGTGCTGCTCCCACTGCTCGGCATCCCCGTCGACGCGGTCGGGGTGGTCGGCCCCTCTTTCTGGTAGGAGCCATGCACTGCCGAGCCAGATCACGGCTCGACAGTTGCCGTCGAGTCCCACGACCGGGCGCCGACATCGGAGCGCCGCGTTGTGATATCCTTTGGCGCGGACTCGACTGGCGGCCATACGGAGGCCGGCCTTATCGGCCTGCCCTCCGAGACTAAGGGAGTAGACTAGATGGCAGAGAACGATAGCAAGATACTGGCGTGGCAGATCCTGATCTCCATAGTGGTCGGGATCATGGCGGGAGTCTTGATGGGCCTCGGGGAGGCCGAAAAGGGTTTCTTCTTCTTCGATCTACCCTTCGGTATTCTCTGGGGGCTCGTCGGTGGACTCGTCGTGATCTTTGCCCTGGCCGCCGTGCTCTGGATCGTCATGGCACTGGTGGGAAGTGGCTTTTCCGGCGCCCTCGCCAGTCTTGGCGCGTTTGGGCCGGTGCGGGGCTACAACGCCGCGATCGGCAGACTTGAGCGGTCGTCCCTGGCGTGGGCGCTCGCCTGGGGTGCCGGCTGTGGGCTGGGCTGGGCCGTGATCGCCGCGCTGATCTGGAGTACTGGCGTGGGAAGCAACGTCGGCGTGGCGCTGCTGCTCCTCATCGGAGTCCTGGTCCCGGTGGTGCTCAACTTGGTTTACGGGGTCACCAGACCCCTGTCGGAGTCGGTGACCGGCGGATACGGCTGGGTGGCTTCGATCGTCAAGGGATTCGGCAAGGCGTGGATGGCAGTGAAGCTGCCGGCCGGGGATATGAAGTTTGCCGCCGGCGCCACGTTCGGCCTGACCGGCCTGGCGGCCTTCCTCACTGTGGACTGGGAGTTGGGCGTGTTCGGCTTCCTCTTCATGGTCTTCGGCGGGTTCCTGGGCATGATGATCGGGGCGCTGATCGAGGCCTCGTAGGATCCGCGCACCGTCGCGGCCCGGTCGCCTGACTCCCGGGGCCGACGGGGCAATCGCCGTGGTCTGAGGCCGGTTTCGACGCCGCCAGAACCGTGGCGAACTGTGCGCGCCGCCGCCACGGGTAGTCCGTCGCCCAGGGGCATCCCGCGATTCCACAGTCGTCATCGAGGAGGCTCATGAGAGCCCTGCTGAGCGTCTACAACCGCGAGGGGACCGTCGACTTCGCGCGCGCCCTCCACCGGGCCGGTTTCGAGCTGGTCAGCACTGGCGGCACCGGCGGGCACCTGGCGGACGCGGGGCTGCCCGTGACCCAGGTCTCGGACGTGATCGGCTTCCCCGAGATACTGGACGGCCGGGTCAAGACGCTGCACCCCAGGATACACGGCGGCATCCTGGCCCGACGCGACCTGCCCGACCACCGGGACCAGCTCGCCCTGCACGAGATAGCACCGATCGACTTCGTCGTCGTGAACCTGTACCCCTTCGTGGAGACGGTGAGCCGGGACGGCGTAACCCTGCAGGACGCCCTGGAGAAGATCGACATAGGCGGCCCGACGCTCATCCGCGCCGCCGCCAAGACGTTCCCGGACGTGGCGGTGGTCGTCGACCCGTCGGACTACAGCTGGATTGCGGGCCGCCTGGACGCGGCGGCCGGCGGCAACGTCGAGCTCTCGCACGAGGAGCGCCGAGGTCTGGCCCGTAAGGCGTTCCAGCACGTGGCCTCGTATGACACCGCGGTGGCCGGCTACCTGCGGGACGGCGTGCGCCCCGCGGGAGACGAGATTACTCTCGGCTACACGAGGCTGGCCGAGCTGCGGTACGGCGAGAACCCGCACCAGGAGGCCGCCGTCTACGCCGACGCCCTGTCCGCCGGCGGCATCGTGAGGGCGGAGCAGCTCCACGGCGGGGCCATGTCGTTCACCAACTTCCTCGACGCCGACGCGGCCTGGGAGGTCGTCTCCGACTTCACCGAACCGGCGGCGGCCGTGATCAAGCACGCCAACCCCTGCGGCCTGGCCGTGCACGAGGACCAGCACACCGCCTACCTGCGGGCCTTCGACGGCGACTCGATGTCGGCCTACGGCGGCATAGTCGGGTTCAACCGCACGGTGACCGCGGCGACCGCCGAGGCTATGCGCGGCGTGCTGTACCACATCATCGTCGCGCCGGACTACGAGCCGGGGGCTCTGGAGATTCTCGGTAAGCGCAAGCAGCTGCGTATTCTCAAAGTCGAGCCCGCAACGGGGCCGCTGGCCGGGACGGACGTACGGAGGGTCTCAGGCGGCGCGCTGGTGCAGAGCGCCAACGTCCTGGCCGAAGATCCCGCTGCGTGGAAGGTCGTGACCGAGCGGCAGCCCACGGAGAGCGAGATGGAGGACCTGGCCTTCGCCTGGAAGGCGGGCAAGCACGTCAAGTCCAACACGATCGTGCTGGCAAAGGACAACACGCTCGTCGGCATGGGCGCCGGCCAGCCGAACCGTGTCACGAGCGTCCATCTCGCGCTGCGCATCGCGGGAGAGAAGGCCTCGGGAAGCTCGCTCGCCTCCGACGCGTACATGCCCTTCGCGGACAACGTCGAGCTGGCCGCCGAAGGCGGAGTCGCCGCCATCGCGCAGACGGGCGGATCGATCAGGGACGACGAAGTCATAGAGGCGGCCGACCGGCTGGGCATGGCGATGGTGTTCACCGGCGTCCGCCACTTCAAGCACTGAGGCGTCGGTCCCGCGGTGTCCACCTCCCTGACCGTCGTGATACCCGTCCTCAACGAGGAGACGGACCTGCCTCCGAGCACGGAGCGGGCGGTCGAGTTTCTGGCCGCCAACTTCACCGCGTACGACTGGCGGCTGGTGATCGCGGACAACGGCTCGACCGACTCGACCCCGGAGGTGGGAAAGGGGTTGGCGCGTTCCCACGACCGCGTCGAGTACCTTCGGCTCGAACGACGTGGACGAGGCCTTGCGCTGCGTACCGCATGGGAGCGCGCCGGCTCCGACGTCTCCGCCTATATGGACGTCGACCTGTCGACGGAGCTAGCGGCGCTGCCCGACATGGTGCGGGCCGTCCGCGACGGCGAGTGCGAGATCGCGGTGGCGTCCCGCCTCAAGCGCGGCGCGCGGGTGATCGGCAGGCCGCCTCTGCGCGAGGTTATCTCGCGAAGCTACAGCATGATCGTGCGGATGCTCTTCTGGTCGCGCATCCGCGACTACCAGTGCGGCTGCAAGGTGGTCAGCCGCCGCACCGTCGACGACCTGCTGCCCCTCGTGCGGGACAACGGCTGGTTCTTCGACACCGAGCTGCTGCTGCTGGCGCTGCACAACGGCTACGCGATCGAAGAGGCGCCGGTGACCTGGACCGACGATCCGGACAGCCGCGTGAGGATCGTCAGCACGGCCTACGGCGACCTGAAGGGGCTGGCGCGTCTACGCTTCGGCGGCCTGCGCCGGGCGTCGCGTAGCCTGGCCGGCCGCGACGACTGAGACGCCGCGCCGTACAGCGCCTGGATGCTTCCGCGGCACCCAAAACCACCACCTCCACCGTGGACGCTACATCTATCAGGCGTCACCCTGTTAGGGGAGGGTTTGTAACCCTCCTTCGCTGTGCCGTAAGGCGGCGCCGCCAATTTGATGGTGGAATTGGGCGGTAGTTGCTGGATTGTTGAGAACCGGCCCGGCGTGGTATAGTCGAAATTGCGAACGGCTCTTCGACGATGGTGAGAAACAGTGGCGGCATCGACCTTTGACACCCTGCGAATTGCCCAGGCGCTGAGGGATGCCGGGTTCGACAACGGCCAGGCTGAGGCAATTGTGTCCGCGATACAACAGTCGCTGGGAGATAATGTCGCCACCAAGGCCGATCTGGCCGCGCTTCGCGACGAACTTCGCGCCGACATGGCCGAGCTTCGCGCCGATATCTACCGCGCCCTCTGGGTTCAGGGTGCGGGTCTCCTGGTCGCCCTCGGTGCGCTCGCGAGCGTGGCGGTCGCTATATCCAAGGCGATCTCCTGAGCCTCTAGGGAACCACGGACTGCCTCTCCCCGCGGCGGGTCACGGGGCTGCGACTCATGGCTGGACGACGGCTAGGTCGTCACTCGTCGCCGCGGGAGTTGCGCTGGCGTTCCATGACGTCTTTGACCTTGCCGGCGAACTTCTCCAGGTCCTCGGCCGGGGGCACGCCTTCGTCGTCGAGCTTTTCCTTGAGCTGTTGGAAGAGCCAGTCCTCCTTGCTGCCGTGAGGAAACTCGAAGAACTGGCGGTCGAATTGCGGAAGCTCGCCCGGCCCGAAGCTGCCCTTGCCGCGTAGCTCGTAGGTCTCCAGCTCCGCTGTGCCCTTGCCCAGCACTTCGCCCGTCTCGACGTAGTGCTCCATGACCTCCTGCATGCCGAACTTCTGCACCGGGCATACCTTCATGCAGACGGCGCAGCCCTCGTAGTCCACCATGACAGGGCGGCAGCGGTCATAGATCAGCTTGTTCTTCTCGACGCCGCGGTACCAGACCTGCTCCTTGACCAGGGCGCGGCCCGGGCAGCGGGCGACGCAGACCTGGCACTGCTGGCAGAACTTGTGGAAACCGTAGTCGATCGGCGCGTCGTAGCGGACCGGCGCGTTGGTCGAGATGATCATGAGGCGCGCCCGCGATCCGAAGTGCGGCGACAGAAGCTGTCCGTTGGCGCCGAGCTGGCCCAGGCCGGCGGCTACGAACATCGGGATATACGCCCCGCTGGAGTCGCTGGGACTGTGGATCTGCGCGTGGTAGCCGAGCTCGCGTATGTGGTCGGCGAGTTTCTCGCCGGCGATACTCTCGATCTCGTACGTACCGAAGTGGGCGTGCTCGGCCTCGAGGCTCGGTATGGTCTGGGTCTGGTCGTAGTCCTGCTCCATCGCCAGGCAGATCGCGTGGCTGAACTTAGCCCAGCTCTTCCGGCTGGCGTAGACGAACCGCCGGTCGAGCCGGGTGAAGCCGACCTCGCCGAACTCCAGCTCGCGGGCTCTCAGTCGGATCGACTCCGTGACGTCGACCGTGGGATCGGGCTCGCCGGTGGGCTCGACCTCTGCGGACTGCGCCGCCAGCTCGATGTGGGGCACCATGCGCTCGTCGTGGCCCTTGCGGTACTCGGATACCTCGTCCGTGTACACCGACCACGCCCACTCCCGGTCGGCGCCCTTCTCGATATTCTGGGACTCCAGCGGCTCGGTCCTGCTGAAGAAGGAGAGGTCCTTCTCACGGATCGGCGCGCCCGGAACGGCGACCAGGTCCTCGGCCACCGGGATGGCTACGTCCGGGTCTCCCAGCCGTCTGCCTGGCCGCCGAACTACGTGGCTCACTGCCTTGGGCATCGTTCCCTCCTGTGCGCTCTATCCGCCGAGTCTAACGATGTAGCGGGCCGCAAGCAAGTAGCTGGCAGCCCCTGAGCTCGTTTTCTCACGTCATTGCCGCGTCGGCGGCAGGTCGTTTCCCGTCGCGTCAGGAGGCGCCGCGGCCGATCGGGAGGCGTCGGGCATCCCGCGCCCGCGGCGGCGCGCGATCTCCGAGATGAGTAGCGTGAGTCCGCCGAATACCACCACGCTGACGTAGGTGATGGTGCGGTCGATCAGCGCGACGGACACGGCGTCGGCCCGCGGCAGACCCAGAACGAGCAGGCCGACCAGGCCGGCCTCGACGGCGCCGACTCCGCCCGGAGAAGGCACCGTGCTCAGAATGGCGTGCCCCAACGCCGCCAAGACGACGAGCGGAAGAGCGATGCTGAGGTCCATGGCCTCCACGACGAGTTGGATGCGGCCGACCTCGAGCAGCCATCCGATCATGCCGAGAGCCAGTACGGACCGCCGGCGCCGGTGCCTCAGGCTGCCGAGGGTGCCCTCCTGAAAGCGGTCGTACGCGCCCTGGAGTCTTGCCGGAAGGTACTGCGCCGCACGGGCGCCGTATCCCCGCATGAGCAGAAGCAGGGCGGCCAGGGCGGCGGCCATTACCGTAGCGGCTATCCCGATGTAGGCGATGGCGCCGATGTCGCTAACGGCCGAGTACCAGAGCACCGCGATGACCACGAGCACCAGCACCGAGATCATGTCCACGAAGCGCTCCGCCAGGATCGTTCCGAGGCTCCACGAAAAGCCGCCTCCCGATCTCGCGGCGAGCGCGTACGCGCGGTACGCGTCGCCCAGGCGCAGGGGCGCGATCCCGTTCACGAACCAGCCGATCAGAATGAGTCGAGAGAAGTGGAGCACCGACGGCTGATTGGTTGCCGGCGCGTCGCCCAGGCCCGCGTTGGACGCGAGTATCTTCCATCGCAGGCCGCGGACGATAAAGGTCAGGTAGTAGACCGCGATCGCGGCGGCGTAGAGGCGGAAGTCCATCGCCTGTACGTTGTCCCACGTCTTCGCCCAGTCGACTCTGAACGTCGCGGCGAGAAGGGCCACGAAGCCGATCGCGATGGCGAACGAGACGAGCGTTCGGAGGGAGAAGATGTGGCGTCGAAGCGAAGGCCTCGACGACTCTCTGGTCACGCTCATACGCCGTCCGTCACGAGCATCACAAGGGGCGCTTCGACGGAATCCCGGGCCGTCTCGGATACCGGGTCGGCGTCGGAGTCCGCTTGTCGATCGTCACCAGGAGCCGTCGAACGTCGGATTCCGGCACGGTGATCGGTGTTACGGCACGCAGCTTCCCTCCCAGCAGGGCTATGGCGGGCTCGGCGTCCTCGATCTCCGGCTCGGCGCCGCGAGCCTTCTGCGCGATGACGAGCCCGCCCACGCGGCAGAAGGGCAACGTCAGCTCGACCAGGACGGGGAGTTTGGCGACCGCGCGCGAGGCCACCACGTCGAACCGCTCCCGCAGCCTCACGTCGCGGGCCAACGTCTCAGCGCGCCCCCTCAGCACGTCGACGCCGGGCAATTCCAGTTTGCCGACGAGGTGTTCCAGGAACGCGGCTTTCTTCTCGGTCGCTTCCAATAGCGTGACGCTCAGCCCGGAGTGCGCGATGGCCAACGGGACGCCCGGCAGTCCGGCGCCGCTGCCGACGTCAAGAAGTCTCGCCCCGTGCAGCATTTCTCCGGGGATGGCCGCGGAGACGGAAAGGCTGTCCAGGAAGTGACGAGTCTGCACTTCCTCGTACCCCGTTACGGAAGTCAGATTGATCCTGTGGTTCCAATCGACTATCTGGTGGTAGAAGCCTTCGAACCGGTCTAGCTGCGAGGCGTCGAGCTCGATGCCCAACTTCCCGGCGCCTCGAAGGAGCCGTTCCACGGTGCTGGCGCTCCTGAGTCCACGAGTGTGGAGATTATACCACCGGCGACTCCGGGCATCCTGAGAGGGCGCTGCCGATCCAGCGTCCTCCCGAGAGCTCGGGCAGAATCCGGCAGCTCTTCGAGGGACCCCGCGGCGTCGTGTGGAGGCGGTCGGTCTCGTTTCGGATAGACCCACCTGGCACGAGGACGAGCCCCAAATCCCCCACAACCGTCATTCCCGCGAACGGAGACCTTTGAACAACCGTCATTCCCGCGAAAGCGGGAATCCAGGGGTGGGTCACCCAGCTAGGAAACCTACGGATCTCCACCACGTTTGTTTCCCCCAAGCGGAGTTACACAAAGGTCTCCGAACGCGGGAATCCATCGCCGACAGGGTGCGCCACTATGACACCGGAAGCAGTCCGTCACGCCGGCCGGCCCAATCAGGTGGGGAATCTCTAGGGAGCACAGCGTTCTTGCGGTTCGTCTTCCGCCTGTTACAATCGGGAATGTCCGCCGAAGCGGTCCGACTCTGCGCATCGAGGTGACTTCGTGACACATCCCAAGATCGTGTCCATCGTGGTCGGCGTACTGGCCTGTACGCTTTTTGCCTTTGGCTGCTCCAGCGACGGCGAAGACGAGACGGATACCGCCGCTCCGGCGGCGGCGGCCGACAGTGCGGCACCGGCAACGGAGCCAGGAGAGTACAAAGTCCAGCAGACGTTCCCACTGGAAGTAGAGCTTACCAGCACGGTGTTCAACAGGATCAGGCGCATACCGATCGAGTACACGTGCACCGACAATGAGTACTATCCCCCGACCGGGGCGGATATCAGGTACGGCAAGGACAACTCGCCTCCGCTGGCCTGGACCGGCGCGCCCGCTGAGACGGTCAGCTTTGCCATCGTCGCGGACGACCCCGACGTCGCCATCGACGAGGAGCGCGACCCCGCCGAGGAGGTCGTCCCGTTCGTCCATTGGGTGATCTGGAACATACCAGCCAACGTCACGGAGCTGGCCGAGAGCGTGCCCACCACGACCGAGGTTGCCGCGATCGGCCCCAGCACCCGGCAGGGCGCAAACGACTTCGGCGGCGTGGGGTACGGCGGGCCGTGCCCGCCGCCGAACCTGACTGCCATTTTTGGCTCACAGTCCGGAAACTACGATGGCGAGGGCGGAGGGCTCAGAAAGCAGAGTCCCCACGGCTACATGTTCAGGATCTACGCCCTGGACGCGGAGCTGGAGCTGCCGGCCGGCGCCACCAAGAACGAGCTGCTGAAGGCGATGGAAGGTCACATCCTGTCCGCGGGCGAGCTCAAGGGCGAGTACGTCAACAAGCGCATATTCAAATAGCGGCCGGATACGACCCGGCGGGCTCTTAGACGTTCAGCCGAACGTCCTCGTAGGCCGGGTCTTTGACGTAGACCTGGACTCTGCCTCTGCGTGAGTCCACGACGAAGAGGCGGCCCTTGGCGTCGACGGCCACGGCGACCGGCCGCTCGAACCTGCCCAACGCTGTCCGGTCGACGGTCCGCCGGTAGGCTTTGGCGTTGTCCTCTACCGCCTCGACACTCTCTTTGACGGGCCCGGTCAGCTCGGTGGCGTCTCCGTGGATGGCGCCGATGACTTCGCCGTCCGGCTCGAATATCTGTACGCGCTTGTTCCCCCAGTCGGCCACGTAGACGTCGCCGTCACTGTCCACGGCGACGTCAGACGGGTGATCGAGCGGATAGTCGTCGTCCGGCGAAGTCCCGTAGGACATGATGAACCGGCCGTCCGGCGAGAGTTTCTGCACGCGGTCGTTTCCCCAGTCGGCGACGTATACGTCGCCTTCGGCGTCCAGGGCGATGCCCCACGGGCTGTCGAGCTCGCCGTCACCGCTGCCTCTGCTACCCCAGGTGTCCAGGAACCGCCCGTCCTTGGTGAACTTCTGCACCCGGTCGTTGCCGCCGTCGACTATGTAGAGGTTGTCGTCGCGGTCGAGCGCCATGCCCGACGGGCCATCGAGCTGGCCGGGCTGCGATCCGTGCTCACCCCACCTGCCCAGCGCCTCGCCGGCGCTGTCGTATTCGGGGAACGGGTAGTACGGGCCGTCCGGGCCGAAGACGGCGACGAAGTTGCCGTATTCGTCGCAGCAGTAGAGGTTGCCCCCGCTGTCAGTCGCGAGCGCCGTGGGCCAGACGAACTCGTTGCGGGCGAAATCGCCGATCCTGACGCCGTCGCTCACGGACCACCTGCCGATCTTCGGCTGGTGGGCGATGGTGATTTCCTCGGCCAGGGGTCGGACCGGCATCCCCCGGCTCAGCACCCATATCGTATCGCCGCCCCCGACGGCGACCGAGCAGGGGTACCGCACACCGCGTACGACGCTGTCCTGGCCTATGGCGTGTGAGAAGTGCCAGACGCGTACGCCGAAGGAGATCGTACGCATCGCTTAGCCGGCTATGAAGTCGGGCTTCTCGAAACGCCCGTTGACTATGGGCTCGGCGTCCAGTCCGAGCCAGTCCTCGAGGACCGTGGAGTAGAGTCCGCGGAAGTCCAGGTTGGGCTCCAGGTCGCCGTCCACGAGCGCTTCGACCCTGGTGTCCGGGTACTCCGAGTACATGCCGCCCGCGACGCCGGGGCCGATGGCGAAGGCGACGCCGCCCGATCCGTGGTCGGTGCCCTCGCCGTTTTCCTTCACGCGGCGGCCAAACTCCGAGAACAGCAGCATGACTACGTTCTCGTCCGCGTCGTGCTGTCTGAGGTCGTCCCAGAAGTCGACGATGGCCCGGGAGGCCTCCGTCCAGAGCTTGCCGTGCATATACTCCTGGGAGCCGTGGGTGTCGAAGCTCCCCAGAGTGGTGTAGAAGAACCGCGAGCCGACGTCGGCCGTGTGGACCATCGCCACCGAGCGCAGGCTCTGGGAGATCGAGTCGGCGCCGTACTCGATGGTCGACTCGTATTGGACGGGAACCTCCTTCAGGATGTCCGCGCCCTTCATGGCGTCCTTGCCCGTGAGGCTGAGGTAGTCCATGATGTCGGATACGGGGCCAGATCCCATGCCGGGCGCGTACATCGCCGCGAACCGCGCCAGCATCCTCTCGCGCTCCGACTCGCGCTCGACGCCCGTGAACAGCCCGTAGCTGGAGAGATCGGCGACCGACGCCACCGGCACGCCGGGCGCGACGAGAGCTCTGGGAAGACCGTGGCCGATGTTCACGGTGCCGATCGGGTTCTCGCTCTTAGGGTCGATCTGCCGGGACGCACGTCCGACCCAGCCTTCGTCGCCCACCTTGACCGGCTCGCAGGTGTGCCAGATGTCCATCGAGCGGAAGTGCGAGCGAGACGGGTTCTCGTAGCCGACGCCGTGCACGATGGCCATGTCGCCGCGGTCGTAGACGTCCTTCAACGGGCCCATGGCCGGGTGGAAGCCCAGGCGGTCGTCGATCTTGTGCACCTCATCTTCGCCGAGGCGCAGCTTGACGCGGTTGTCGTGGTAGTTCGGGTCGGTGTAGGGCACGACGGTGTTGAGGTAATCGTTGCCTCCGTTCAACTCGACAACGACGACGACCGGGTCTTTGTTCTCGACGGTCATGGCGGCGTCTCCTTGCCTCTATCCGAACTGGTACTCCCGTGTGCCGGCGATGAGCGCCATCACGTTTCCGGCGCGGCGCGACAGGTCTTCCCTGTCCCGGGCCGTTCTGTACGATATCTCGCCGTCGGCCGCGGCCTCGGCGACCAGGTTGTCCCGGACGACCGCTGGTACCTCGAGCGGGCCCATCAGATCGAGACATCGGTCGACCAGGTCCTCTGGAGGCATGGAGCCTCCGTTGGCAGACCGGCTGACGATCCAGTCGAGGTTGCGGCGATTGCCCGGCAGGTCCGGTCGCCGTACGTAGTCGGCGACGAAGTTGACGCGGTTCATGAGCGAGCCGCTGTTGATCCACTCCTTGCCGGTGTGCCAGCCCTCGACGCTGGGCGGATTCATCAGGGCTTGCCCCATCTTCTCAGTCTCCAGCCCGATCATTCCCCACTCGGGGGCGGGCTTGCCGAGCGCCCCGGTGAGCTTGAGGGCGCCGATGACGACCTCCGTCGGACTCTTTACCTTGCGGAACGCGGCTTCTTTGAAGAAGTCGGAGTTGAACAGGACGCGCAGTACGGGCTTTATCTCGTAGTCGGACTCGACGAATGTGAGCGCCAACAGTTCTACCGCTTCCGTGTCGCCCGGCGGGTCGATGTTCCAGGCCGGTACCTGCGGCTCCTCTGCGACGAAGAAGTTGTAGAGGTGCCTGCAGATGAACGCGGCGCACGCGGGCTGGCCTACGACGATGTCGATGATGTCCTCGCCGTTGAACCGGCCGGTCTGTCCGAGGAACGTCTTGACGCCGCCGTCGTGGTCCTCGGCGCGGTACTTGAAGACCCAGGGGAAGTTGCCCCAGGGTGTGGACGGGACGGTTGGCTCGAAGCTCCATCCCGTGAACGCCCGGGAGCACTCGTAGACGTCGTTTTCGGTGTAGTTGTTCACTCCCATGGAGAAGAGCTCCAGGAGCTCACGCCCCCAGTTCTCGTTGGGCGCCCGCTTGTGGTTGTCCTGGTTGTCGAGCCAGAAGATCATGGCCGGGTCTTTGGCCATTTCGACGAGAAGCCGCCGGTAGCTGCCCATGCCGTGCTCCCGGAACAGCGCCACCTGGTTGGCCATTTGGCCGCTGTGCTCGACCTTCGAGGCGGCGGTCGCGAAGACGTAGTGCCAGAACAGGGCGACCTTCTCCTGCAAAGGCCGCTGGGTGTTGAGCATCCGATAGATCCAGTCGGTCTGCGCGTGCAGGACGCTCCACGAGTTTTCGGCCTGCGGCAGACGCCGGTAGAGGGGATACATGTCGACGTCAGGCTGCGACTCCGGATCGAGCAGCGTCTCGACGGTCGCGTCGTAGCCCCGCTCGGCGAGACGTTCGAGCTCCTCGCGGGTCGCGCCGAAGCCGGCGCGCCGCATCAGGTGGGCCATCAACCGGAGGTCGTTGTCGGCGGCCATCGTCGTTTTCCCCTTAAGACCGTACTTGCCTCAGTTTGATACGGGCGGCCCCTGTAGTCAAGGTATATCCGGCATCTATATGTTCAGGCGCACGTCCTCGTAGGCCGGGTCCTTGGCGTAGATCTGGACTCTGCCCCTCCGGGAGTCGACGACGAAGAGCCGGTCCTGGTCGTCCACCCTGATGCTGACCGGCCGGTCGAATCTGCCCATCTGCGTAAGGTCGTCGACGCGGTCGTACGCGCTGGTGTAGACGGGGGATGCCTCTATGGCCTCTTTGACCGGGCCGAAGAACTCCGTCGCGTCGCCATAGATGGATCCGATGACGCCGCCGTTCGGCTCGAAGATACACACACGCTTGTTTCCCCAGTCGGCCACGTACACGTCCCCGTCGCTGTCGACTGCGACATCCGACGGATGGCGCAGCGCGTCGCCATCGTCAGGCGACGCGCCGAAGCTCATGACGAACCGGCCGTCCGGCGAGAACTTCTGCACGCGGCTGTTTCCCCAGTCGGCTACGTACACGTACCCGTCGGCGTCCAGCGTGATGCCCCAAGGCCGGTCGAGCAGCCCCTCGCCGGCGCCGTGCTCAGCCCAGCCGCCGAGATACCGTCCGTCTTTAGCGAACTTCTGCACGCGGTTGTTGCCGCTGTCGACGACGTAGAGGTTGTCGTCACTGTCGAACTCCATGCCGGACGGGCGGTCGAGCTGGCCGGGCTCCGAGCCCTTCTCGCCCCACTTGCTCAGTGACTCCC
This sequence comes from Dehalococcoidia bacterium, assembly GCA_965220785.1. Taxonomy (GTDB): domain Bacteria; phylum Chloroflexota; class Dehalococcoidia; order Lucifugimonadales; family CAZENU01; genus CAZENU01. Next base: position 2,472,367 of record CBDCQW010000003.1, on the reverse strand, counting down.
CGGCCGGGTCGTAGTGCGGTATCTCGTAGTAGGGGCCGTCGCGCCCGAATACCGCGACGAAGCTGCCGTACTCGTCGCAGCAATAGAGATGACCGTCGCTGTCTGTGGCGAGAGCGGTCGGCCAGGTGAACTCGTTGCGGGCGAAGTCGCCGATCTGCGCGCCGTCGTCGATGGACCACTTGCCGATCTTGGGCTGGTAGGTGACCGTGAAGTCGTGGTCGAGAGGCCAGATCGGCATGCCGCGGCTCAGTACCCACATAGCGCCGTCCCCTGACAAGGCCATCGAGCACGGGTAGCGGAACCCGGTGTTGATGTTGTCGCGCCCCACCGCGTGCGAGAAGTGCCAGGCGCGGCCCGCGAGCGTGATCGTCTTCATGGACGAGGCCTCTATCCGAGCTGGTACTCGCGTGTGCCTGCGATGAGCGCCATCAAGTTGCCGACGCGGCGCGACAGGTCCCGTCTGTCCTCGGCCGTACGGTAGGCTATCTCGCCATCGGCCGCGGCCTCGGCGACCAGGTTGTCCCGGACGACAGGGGAGACCTCGAGCGGGCCCATCAGGTCGAGACATCGGTCGACCAGGCCCTCCGGGGACATGGAGCCGCCATTGGCGGACGTGCTGACGATCCAGTCGAGGTTGCGTCGGTTGCCCGGCAGGTCCGGCCGCATGACGTAGTCTGCGACGAAGTTGACGCGGGTCATCAGCGAGCCGCTGTTGATCCACTCCTTGCCTGTGTGCCAGCCCTCGACCGAGGGCGGGTTGATCAGGTCCTGTCCCATCCTCTGCGTCTCCAGCCCGATCGTGCCCCACTCCGGATCGGGGGCGCTCAGGCCGCCTGTCAGCTTGAGGGCGCCGACCACGAGCTCCGTCGGGCTCTTCACCTTTCGGAACGCCGCCTGCTTGAAGAAGTCGGAGCTGAACAGCACGCGCAGCACGGGCTTGATCTCGTAGCCGGAGTCGACGAAGGTCCGCGCGAGGACTTGGACCGCGTCCGGGTCGCCAGGGGGCTCGATGTTCCAGGCCGGCACCTGCGGCTCCTCGGCGACGAAGAAGTTATACAGGTGTCTGCAGACGAACGTCGGGCACGCGGGCTGCCTCACTACGATATCGATGATGTCCTCGCCGTTGAACCGCCCTGTCTGCCCCAGGAAGGTCTTCATGCCGCCGTCGTGGTCCTCGGCGCGGTACCTGAAGACCCAGGGGAACTGTCCAAACGGCTGAGCGGGGATGCTCGGCTCGAAGCTCCATCCCGTGAACGCCCTGGAGCACTCGTAGACGTCGTTTTCGGTGTAGTTGTTGACGCCCATGGAGAACAACTCCAGGAGCTCTCGTCCCCAGTTCTCGTTGGGAGCGCGCTTGTGGTTGTCCTGGTTGTCGAGCCAGAAGATCATGGCGGGGTCTTTGGCCATTTCGACGAGGAGGTGTCGGTAGTTGCCCATGCCGCGCTCGCGAAACAGCGCCACCTGGTTGGCCATCTGGCTGCTCTGCTCGACCTTGGACACGGCGGTGGCGAAGACGTAGTGCCAGAACAGGGCCATCTTCTCCTGCAGGGGCCGCGTGGCGTTCACCATACGGTACATCCAGTCGGTCTGGACATGCAGGCCCACGAACGAGCTCTCGGCCTGGGGCAGGTAACGGTACAGCTCGTCCATGTCGAGCTCGGGCTGCGACTCGGGGTGGAGGAGCTGCTCGACGGTCGCGTCGTAGCCCTGTTCGACGAGCCGTCCGAGCTCGGCGCGAGTCGCGCCGAAGCCGGCGCGCCGCATCAGGTGGGCCATCAACCGGAGGTCGTTGTCGGCGGCCATCGCCGTCTCCCCCTGCGACCGGACTTGCCCGAGTTTGATGGTGGCAGCCTGGGTAGTCAAGCCGCCGAAACAGGCCGCGGCGTCAGCCGCTGTTGACCACGATCTCCCGGTCGGCACCGGTGAGCGGCAGCTCCACCCACGCGGCGTTCCTGGCGTGCGAGGCGTGGAAAGCGGCGATGGCCTCCAGCACCTGTACCGTCTCCGCCGGGTCGTAGGGGAAGTCGGACTCGCCGTCGAGCCAGCCGACCATCTCGCGCACGGCCACATCCATGCCCGTGCCGTCCTGGTCGTCGTTGGTGAATTGCTCTGTCCGGCCGTCCCAGTATTCGACCGTGACGTCGTCGCTGCCGACGAGGGCCCGGCCCTCGGCGCCGTTGACGCGCACGTCCCACGGCGCCATGCCGTAGTCGGTCGCGTCGACTGTCCCCATCACCCCGCCCTCGAACCGCAACGTCCCCCAGCCGCCCGGATCGGCGAACTGGGGTCCACGGGCGTCCGGCTTGCCCGCGAGGTCCAGGGTGGCCGAGACGGCTTCGATGCGTCGGCCGGTGACGTGGTATATCGTGTCGAGCACGTGCGATCCGACGCCGCCCAGCCTGCCGGTCGGCCACTGGGCGTTGATCGAGGTGAGCTCGCCGATGCCGCCGGACGCCAGATGGGCGCGGGCCCTGCGGAAGCTGGAGTTGAAGCGGCGCTGGTGGTTGATGACCAGGAGTGCGCCAGCATCGGCGCAGGCGGCGACCATCCGCTCCGCGTCCGGCACCGACTGGGCGATAGGCTTCTCGCATAGGACGGCGCGGGCGCCGGCCTCCGCGCAGGCGACGGTCGGCTCGGCGTGGACGTTGGTGTAGGTGGCGACGCTGACGATGTCCAGCTCTTCGCGCTCCAGGAGCTCGCGCCAGTCGGCGTACGTCCTCGCGCCGGTGCGCTGAGCGAATCGGTCGCGCCGGCCCTGGTCCCTGCTCGATCCGGCGACGAGCTCGATCTGTGGATGGCCGGCGAGGGCGGACGCGTGGGTGCCGTCGAGGTCCTCGACCCGCTGGCCGAGCGCGTCGCCGGAGACCTGGTCGCCGGCGCCGATGAATCCGAGCCCGATGATGCCCGCTCTGTAGTCTGCCATGGCGTCGCTCCACGCGGCCCCGGCCTATGGCCGCCGGAGTGTCCGTACAACGGGCGATTGTACAGCATCTCCCAGACCTGGGCGCGGAGACGGTACGGCTGTGGCCCTCTCACCGAGTGCGGCCTCGGTTCGACGAAAGTGTGCCATTTTGTGCCATTCTGTGCCATTCCTATCTGTGCGGTGGCACACCTGGCCGAGAAATGGCACACCGGGTGTGCCACTCGTCCTATCTGAGGCGGGACACCGCGTGACGGGATGGCACGCCGGTGTCCCGCCTCGTCCGGGACATGGGCGCGTGAGGGGACTCGAACCATCTGCGGGAGAGTGCTTGTCACGAGCACAGACTAGCACGGATGTGCTGCTAAGGGCAAGGGCTCGCCCCGGACTTACCACCTGATACGGAAGGCCGGCGTTATGAGCTGGTTGCGGGGTGATGATGGCGCACCATGCTGGGGATAGATTCCCGCCCCGTCTTCACGAGGGCAGGCTCTTCGCGAGAATGACGGAGGTGGCTACGGCAGTGCCCAGCTGCCTCTCGACGCCGTACGCGTCTCCCGATACCATAAGCGCTGCGGCATCGAACGCTGCGGAATCGTGGAGACAGTCCGGCTGGCGCGACGGCCACGGATGTCGATATCCGGCACAGGAGGATTCGCTATGGCAGGCGGCGAGGACGTCGCGGTGAGGAAGGGGGCGGTGCGGTTCAAGCTGGGGTACCGCGACGCCATCTCGGACCAGGGGGTAGCGATCTCGGTCTACGCAGACGTCGCCGGCGAAGAGACGGAGCTGCTGCGGTTTGACTGCTTCGAGCACCAGCCACACTACCACTACGGCCCTCGGAAGAAGGACGAGCGCCTCTATCTCGACCAGACCACGGAGGGGGACGCGGTCGAGTGGACGCTGTTCCACCTCGCGAACCGGCTGCCCGCCATGCTCGACCGGGCCGGCTACCCGGAGCTCGCGGCGGACATCGACATGGGTGCCCTGGGGCCCGATCTTATCGAGCTCGGTACGGCCGCCCGGAGGATGGCCCGCGACGACCGCGCTACGGTCGAGTACATGCCGCAGATCGAAGTCTTCCTGGACGTCGGCCCGGTCCGATTCGGGCTGGAGTACAACGAGAAGACGCGCGGTGTCGGCATCTACGTCCTCGGCGACGTGAACGGCGAGGAGGTGGATCTGCTGGCCATAGACTGCTACGCGACCGACGCGCACTACCACTATGGCCCGCGCGGCAAGAACCAGCGCTTCTTCCTGGACATGACGGTCCACCCCGACTCGCTGCGGTGGGGCCTAAACCTGCTCAAGGGCGGCAAGCTGGCGCCGATGCTCGAACGCGCCGGCTACCCCGAGCACGCGGCGAGGCTCAACCCGGCGATGGTGGCCGAGAAGGTGGCCGAACTGGAGTCGCTGGCGTTCCAGATGCGCGAGGCCCACAAAGGCTGACCGACAGCCCATCCTTGGACGTACCTGGGGCACCACAACCCGCCACATGTCAGACCGACTACCCACCGCGACACTGGGACGCACCGGACTCGAGGTGACTCGCCTCGGATACGGCGCCCTGGAGCTGAAAGGCCCGGTCGTCGAAGGGCGAGACCTGACCGACGCCGAGGCGTCCGGCGTCCTGGACGCCGTTCTCGACAGCGGCATCAACCTGATCGACACCGCGGACTGCTACGGCATCTCCGAGGAGACGGTCGGCAAGCACCTCTCCAGCCGGCGGTCCGAGTACGTGCTGACGACGAAGGCGGGCTGTCACAGGGACAACGGTCCCAGCGGCGGCGCCAAGGACCTCACCCGCGAGGGGCTGATCTATGGCGTCGAGCGCAGCTTGCGGCGGCTGAGGACGGACTGCATCGACCTGCTGCAGCTTCACACTCCCTCCGTCAAGCGCGGGATCCACGTCGAGCTCGGGCCCGCGGAGCGTGAGGAGGTGCTCACGACGCTTGGTGAGATGCGGGAGCAGGGCAAGTTCCGTTGGCTCGGTATATCGACCAATCTGCCCCACGTGGCGCACTTCTACAACTGGGACGTTTTCGACGCCTTCATGCTCCCGTACTCGCTCTTCCAGCGCGAGCACGAGGACTGGATCGCGAAGCTCGCGGGCTCCAATCTCGGCACGATCATCAGGAGCGGCGCGGCCAGGGGCGAGCCGGACCACGAGGGCTCGGTAGCCTATCTGCAGGGCGTCCTGCTCAGTCCCGAGACACGGTGGCGTTACTTCGAGTCTCTCGACCTGGACTCGTTGCGCGATCCAGGAGAGAGCCGCGTCGCCTTCATCCTGCGCTACTGCCTCGCCCACCCGGGCATCGACACCGTAATCAACGGGACGATCAGCCTCGAGGAGCTCAGGGAGAACGTGCGCACGGCGGAACGCGGCCCGCTGCCGCAAGACATCGTCGACGAGGTCAACCGCCGCATGAGCACCGTCGACATGGTGCCGACAAAGATCCCGAGCGGCCTGCCGATCCGTCCGCCAGGCCGTTGAAGCTGCTGCCCGACCCGCTTCGGCCATTCGCCGAGGGCCGTACGTGGATACGAATCACCATCGGCGAGTCGCCGGCGGACACCTTCCGCCTCGACCGGACCGGACGGCCGTCGCTCTTTCTCAAAGTGTCCCCGGTGCGCCACCGGAGGGACTTGCTGGGAGAGAAGGAGCGGATCGATTGGCTGCGCGGCCGGCTGCCGGTGCCCGAGGTGCTCGCCTACGAGTCGGACTGCCGGAACGAGTACCTGGTCCTATCTCCAATGCCGGGACTCGATGCCGCCACCCTTACCGGAGACAGGCCGACCGAGGACCTTGTGAGGCTGTTGGCCGTCGGACTGTGCGCGATTCACGCCGTCCCGATTGAGGACTGTCCGTTCGACATGTCCCTGGACCGGACGATAGAGGAGGCTGGCCGCAATGTTGCGCGCGGGCTCGTCGACGAAGCCGATTTCGACGACGAACGCCGGGGCCGCTCAGCCGAGGAGATGTTCGAGGAGCTGCTGGCTCGGAAGCCGGCCGAAGAGGACCTCGTATTCACCCACGGCGACTACTGCCTTCCAAACGTGATGATCGACCGCAACAAGGTCGCCGGGTTCGTCGACTGGGGCAGGGCGGGAATAGCCGACCGCTACAAGGACATCGCCCTGGCCGTCAGGAGTCTCGAGTACAACACCGGCAAGGACCTCCGGACGATGTTCCTCGACGCGTACGGGATTGCGAGTCCTGACGCCGACAAGATCGAATACTACAAGCTGCTGGACGAATTCTTCTAACACCGCGAGGCGCGTGTAAACCTGCGCCCGCGAACGCCATTCCCTGGGGGACGAGGCCAGTCGTCATCCCGGGCTACTTGCCAGCGTGCGGGAGACCCGGTCTCCGCCGACGGCGGAACGCGAGGCCCGTCAGACCGAGCAGTGGCAGGGTCATCAGGGCTGCGTCGCCCGCGCTGCCGAAGGCCGAGCCGCCGGCTCTCAGGTTGCAGCTGCCGCCCGTGTCTTCGACCCGAGTTCGGACCCGAGAGTCGCAGCTTCGTGGTATCCGGGACCCGCTATATCGGCCGACTGGCGACGGGGTGGAGGTCGTCCACGTTCGTCACGGAAGCCAGGGCCTTCGCCGCCTGTTCGAGCAGCCCGCCCCGACCATCCACGACGATGAATCCGTCGGCTCTGTGAAGGCGGCTGTTGTCTCACGGCGGCGTCCGTTGACTGGCGCGCGGCGGCTCGGATAGACTCCGGGCGCCAATCCTTGGAGCGGAGGAGTGCGCATGAACATCGTATGGATTGTCGCCGACACGTTCCGCCGCGACCACCTGGGCGCCTACGGCAACGACTACATACGCACGCCGGTCCTGGACGCGCTGGCCGCCGGCGGGGTGCGGTTCGACTCGCACTACGCCGCCGCGTTCCCGACGATGCCGACCAGGGCGGACCACTTCACCGGGCGCTGGACGATGTCGTTCATGGCATGGATGCCGTTCGACGACGACGTGACGACGCTGGGGAACATCCTGAGCGACAACGGCATTCACACGGCGGCCGTCGTAGACACGCCGTTCTACTGGCGCCACGGATTCAACTACGACCGCGGCTTCCAGACCTATTTCACGGTGCAGGGGCAGGAGGGCTCGCCGACGCGGGTGCAGCGCATCGGACACCACGAGTCGCGGGACGTTGTCGCGTGGTGGCGAAAGGAGTCCGACCGCAACGTCGCCCAGACCATGATCCGGGCAGGCGACTGGCTGGAGCGCCACTACAAGGAGCAGTTCTTCCTCTACGTCGACACGTGGGACCCGCACGAGCCGTGGGACGCGCCGCCGTACTACACCGAGCTGTACATGCCGGACTACGACGGCGAGGTCGTGCAGCCGCTGTACGGCCACTGGCAGGACCAGCCGGGGTTCCCAGAGGCGAAGGTGAAAAAGGCCCTCGCCACCTACCGCGGCGAGGTGACGATGGTGGACACGTGGGTCGGGTACCTTCTCCGCAAGATCGAGAACATGGGGCTGGCCGACGACACCGCGGTCATATTCACGACCGACCACGGCTTCTACTTCGGAGAGCACGGCGGCCTGTTCGGCAAGATGACGTACGCGAAACGGCCCGAGGGGGGCCTCTACAAGCACGGCGACCCGGACGCGGAGTGGGACCACAGCCCGCTGTTCGAGGAGATCGTGCGCCTGCCGCTGCTGATCAGGGCGCCGGGCTACGCGCCCGGCTCGTACTCGGGGATGTCGTCGGCCGTGGACATGATGCCCACGGCGCTCGATCTGTTCGGCATTCCGGCGCCCGACTGGGTGGAGGGCCGCTCCCTGCTTCCCGCGATGGCCGACGCGGACACGGCCGGCCGCGACTTCGTCGTGAGCACCGTCCCGTTCGCCAACAAAGGCTCCGAGGTCCGGTCGGTGGACAACGTGAGCAGGCCGCTGAACGTCGCGGTGGCGACGACGGTCACGTCGGACAACTGGTCGTTGCTGTACAGCGTCGAGTCGGGCGTGTCCAAGCTGTACGACCTGGCCTCCGACCCCGCGCAGGAGAACAACCTGATCGCGTCCCGTACCGAGATCGCCCGCGAGCTGCACCGGAAGCTCGTCCGGTTCATGCGAGACACGAACCTGCCTATGGACCTGCTGGAGCCGAGACTTGAGCTGAGGCTGTAGCGCGGGTCCTCCGCGGACCGGCTCGTCGCACTACGTCCCCTGGCGAGCCTCTCGCTCCCTTCGGAATATCGGGGCAGCAAGAGCTCTATAGGCCCAGAGTACCTGCACAGATTCACCGGCTGATTTGGAGGAGCAGGTAACGGACAGCTTCCGGGGTCACTGAGACACACCCGGCCCGGGATCGGTTCCCGCCCCCTCCTGCGCGGGGGTGACGTTCCTTCGCTGGAACGGCGGAGGTGGGGGATCTGGGCCTGCCGGCCGGATTGACTTTCGCCCCGGCCAAGGGTACATTACAGGCCCTCGCCCTGAATAAGGAGGGCCACATGATACCGGCCCGGTTTGAGTACTTCTCTCCTGAGACGCTGGACGACGCGATTTCCCTGCTTGACGAACATGGCCCCGAAGCCGTCGTGCTGGCCGGAGGCCAAAGCCTGATCCCGCTGATGAAGCTGCAACTGGCCATGCCTGATTATGTCGTGGACATCAACCGGATACCGGGCCTGGCCGACATTAGCGAAGATGACGGCATCCTTCGCATTGGAAGCCTCACCCGGGAGTCTGACCTGGACAGCTCGGAAGTCGTCCGGGCCAAGTATCCCATCCTCCACGACACGACGTCCGTCATCGCCGACCCGGTGGTGCGCAACATGGCTACGGTAGGCGGCAACCTGGCCCACGGAGACCCGGCCAACGATCACCCGGCTACGATGCTGGCCCTCGGGGCGCAGGTGGCCGCCGTAGGGCCCGCCGGCGAGCGTGTAATCCCGGTATCCGACCTGTTTGAGGGACCTCTCACCACGACCCTCGATCATGGGGAGATACTCACCGAGATCAGGGTTCCCACGCCCCCGCCGGGCAGCGGCGGCGCATACATCAAGCTGGAGCGCAAGGTGGGCGATTACGCCATCGCCGGCGTGGCCGCGGTGGTTACGGTGGACGATGGAGTGTGCCGGCAGGCCGGCATCGGCCTGACCAACGCCGGGCCGACGCCCGTCAAGGCCACGACCGCCGAGTCCTTCCTGGTGGGCAAGAGGCTGGACGATGAGACCATTCGCGAGGCCGCGCAGCTGGCATCGCAGGAAGCTCAGCCGTCCGCAGACCTGCGAGGCCCCGAAGAGTACAAGCGCGACATGGTGAGAGTGATCGCCGGCCGAGCGCTCCGCCTGGCGTTAGAGCGAGCCGGCTAGCCGTGCGGGCAGCCTCGCCCGCCCCAGGAGATCGAACATGACCACAGAAGCAGCGGCCACGGTCCAGATCGGGGTCACGGTCAACGGAGAGGTGCAGACCGGGGAGGTCGAGCCCAGGCTCCTGCTGGTCCACTTCATCCGGGAGACGCTGGGGCTTACCGGGACTCACATCGGCTGCGATACGACGCACTGCGGGGCCTGCACCATCCTTCTGGACGGGAGGTCCGTCAAGTCGTGCACCGTCTTCGCCGTGCAGGCCAACGGCCGCGAGGTGATGACCGTGGAGGGCCTGGAGCAGGATGGAGAGCTCCACCCCATCCAGGAAGGCTTTACCGAAGAGCACGGCCTGCAGTGCGGCTTCTGTACTCCCGGGATGATGATGACCGGCGTCGCATTTCTGGAGAGCAATCCCGACCCGTCCGACGATGAGGTCCGGAGGGCCACCTCCGGCAACCTGTGCCGCTGCACCGGGTACATGAACATCGTCAAGGCCTACCAATCTGCCGCTGCGAAGCTGCGCGAGAGGAGTGCGTAATGACTACGCGAACACCGCCGGAGATCGGCGGCATGGGACACTCGGTCCGCCGCAAGGAGGACCCCCGCTTCATCCGTGGCAAGGGCAGCTACGTCGATGACTTCAAGCTCCCGGGGATGCTCCACCTGGACATCGTCCGCAGTCCGATGGCCCATGCCCGGATTGTGAGCATCAACACCGAAAAGGCCCTGGCCATCCCGGGGGTCCTGGCGGTCTTAACCGGAAAGGACCTGGAGCAGTACAACCTGGCCTGGATGCCCACCCTGATGAGCGATACCCAGATGGTCCTGCCCGTGGACACCGTCAAGTTCGACGGGCAGGAGGTTGCCGCCGTGCTGGCCACCGACCGGTACACCGCCGCCGACGGCGTCGCCGCGGTCGAGGTCGAGTACGATCCCCTGCCGGTTGTGGTCGATCCGTTCAAGGCCCTGGAGCCGGACGCCACCATCGTCAGGGAGGACAAAGAGGAGAAGAGCAACCGCATCTGGCACTGGGAGGTCGGTGACCGGGAGGGCACCGACCGGGCCTTCCGGAGGAGCGACGTCACGGTCAAGGAGGATATATACATACCCCGTATCCACGTCGCCTCCATCGAGACCTGCGGCTGCGTGGCCCAGTGGGACCCGGTCCAGGAAAAGCTGACCGTGTGGATGACCTCGCAGGCCCCCCACGCGATCCGGACCGTCATAGCCCTGGTAGCCGGGCACCTGGGACTGGCCGAGCACAAGATTCGGGTCATATCCCCGGACATCGGCGGCGGCTTCGGCGGCAAGGTGCCGGTCTACCCCGGCTACGTGCTGGCCATCGCCGCCTCCTTCCTCACCGGCCATCCGGTGAAGTGGGTCGAGGACCGCATGGAGAACCTCATAGCCGACTCCTTCGGCCGGGACTACCACATCTCCGCCGAAGTAGCAGCCCGCCAGGACGGGACGATGGAAGCCCTGCGAATCAAGACCGTGGCCGATCACGGCTATACCGACGCGGCGGCCAACCCATCCAAGTTCCCGGCCGGCCTGTTCCATATCTGCACCGGCTCCTACGACTTCAGCGACGCCTTCGTCGAGGTGGACGGCGTATACACCAACAAGCCTCCCGGGGGGATCGCGTACCGCTGCTCCTTCCGGGTCACCGAAGCGGTGTACGCGGTGGAGCGGATTGCGGACATCGTGGCCCACGAGCTCGGTATCGATCCGGCCGAGTTTCGCATGAAGAATTTCGTCAAGCCGGAGGCCTTCCCTTACAGGTCGGCGTTGGGCTGGGAGTACGACAGCGGCGACTACCAGGGGGCCCTGGAAAAGGCGATGGGTATCATCGGCTACGCCGACCTGCGCCGCGAGCAAGCCGAGAAGCGGGACCAGGGAGAGCTGATGGGCATCGGCATATCCAGCTTCACGGAGATCGTCGGAGCCGGGCCGTCCCGCCACTTCGACATCCTGGGCATCAAGATGTTCGACAGCGCCGACATTCGAATACACCCGACCGGCAAGGCCATCGCCCGGTTCGGCACCCGCTCCCAGGGACAGGGACACGAGACAACCTACGCCCAGATCGTCGCCGAGGAGCTGGGCATTCCCGTAAGCGACATTGCGGTGGAGGAGGGGGACACGGATACGGCCCCTTACGGCCTGGGGACCTACGCCAGCCGCAGCACTCCCACCGCCGGAGCCGCCGCAGCGACCGCGGCCCGGAAGATCCGGGCCAAGGCCAAGACCATCGCCAGCTACCTTCTCGACGTCGGGGAGGAGGACCTGGAGTGGGAGACGGATAGATTCTACGTGCGGGGCGCTCCGTCCCGGTCCAAGACCATCCAGGAGATCGCCTTCGCCGCTTACACCGACCATCCACCGGGCATGGAGGCCGGCCTGGAGGCCCACTCTTCATACGACCCTCCCAACCTGACGTACCCCTTCGGCAGCTATATCTGCGTCGTGGACATCGACAAGGGGACCGGCGAGGTCAAGATACGCCGCTTCGTGGCCGTGGACGACTGCGGCAACATCATCAATCCCATGATCGTGGAGGGACAGGTCCACGGCGGCCTGACGATGGGTCTGGCTCCCGCCCTTTACGAGGAGATCGTGTACGACGAGAACGGCCAGAACCTCACCAGCACCTTCATGGACTACCTGCTGCCGACCGCCGTTGAGACGCCGGTGTGGGAGACCGACAAGACCTGCACCCCGTCTCCCCATCATCCTCTCGGCGCCAAGGGTATCGGCGAGTCGGCAACCGTGGGCGCTCCGGCGGCCATCGCAAACGCCGTGGTGGATGCCCTCTGGCATCTGGGTGTACGCAATATCGACATCCCGATCACCCCGGCCAAGGTATGGGAGATCCTTCGGGAGAACGGAGTGACCGAGTAGCACCGTCCGTCAAGACCGCGTGCGACCACCAACGCCCCAAAATGTTCGATGATCTGCTTGAACAAGCCGCCGTTCTGAAGGAGCATGGCAGGCCCTTCGTTCTCGCGACCGTCGTGGCCTGCAAATCGCCCACCTCCGCAAAGCCGGGGGCCAAGGCCATCGTTCAGCCGGACGGCAGCTTCCACGGCTGGGTCGGCGGAAGCTGCGCCCAGCCGCTGGTTACCCAGGAATCGCTGAAGGCGTTGCAGGACGGCCGGACTCGCCTGGTGCTTTTGGCGCCTCATCCGGAAGAGGTAGACGTTGGGCTCGAAGGGGCCGTACTCATTCCCATGACGTGTCAGAGCGAGGGCACCCTGGCTGTCTACCTGGAGCCCTCCCTGCCCAGGCCCGAGCTGATGGTGATCGGCCAGTCACCCATGGCCCGCAGCCTTGCCGTGCTGGGCGGCAGCTTGGGGTTTCGAGTCTCTGTCTGCGACCCGTCGGCCACCGAGGACCTGTTCCCGGACGCCGAGACCCTGGTCCAGCAGTTGGAAGGCGTAGGGGGACTGACGGGCCCCCGGAGCTACGTGGTAGTCGCCACGATGGGGCACTATGACGAGGAGGCCCTGGAGGAGGTGCTCGGCGGTCAGGCCGGCTATGTCGGACTGGTCGCCAGCCCCAGAAGAGGACGGGCGGTCATCGACTATCTCCGGGGTAAGGGCGTCTCTCCCGAGGCGCTGCAAAGGGTCAAATTTCCGGCAGGCGTCGATATAGGGGCTGAGACGCCGGAAGAGATCGCCCTGAGTATATTGACCGAGATCGTCCAGCGGATGCGCGCCAGCCGGGCTGGGGTCTCGCTTCAGCCTGCGGCCCAGGCCGTCGAGGCCGAGTCGACAGACCCCGTCTGCAACATGACGGTCAACGTGGCCGAGTCCCGGTACCATTCCAGCTACAACGGGACCACGTTCTACTTCTGCTGCCTGGGTTGCAAGGAACAGTTCGAGCGGGAGCCCGACGCCTACTCCCTTCAACCGGCCACCTAGAGTCCCTTGCTATGTCGTACGGTGCGGGCGGGTTTCGAGAGCCTGTCCCTACCCTTGCCCTGGGACGGCGCGGCGGTACTGCACGGCCAGCACCTCCGCCAAAATGGCCACGGCAAGCTCGGCGGGAGTACGGGACCCTATGTCCAGGCCGATGGGAGACCGGATACGGGCCAGATCGGCATCATCGAAGCCCTGCTGACGTAGCTGCTTCGTTCGTCCCTCATGGGTGACCCGACTGCCCTGCGCGCCGATATAGCGTGCCGGGGAATGGAGGGCGTGTGCCAGGGCGGGGACATCGAACTTCGGGTCGTGGGTCAGGACCACAAGAGAGGAGTAGCGGTCCAACGACACCTGCGCCAGCGCCTCCTCCGGCCACGCGTGGATTATCCGTTCGGCGTCCGGGAAGCGCTCCGGTGTCGCGAGCGCGCTGCGCGCGTCGATGACGGTAACCTGGAAACCCACCTCTGTGGCCAGGCGGCACAGGGAGATCGCAGCGTGGGTGGCCCCGACGATCAGTAGGCTGGGTGACGGACGAAACGCCTCGAGGAACACCTGCGCCTGCTCCCCTCGCCAAGGCAGAGTGATTACCTTCGTCCCCGCCGTTTGCATGAGCTGGTCGCCCTCTCCGGCTATATCGCTGTCAAGAGAGCGTTCGATCGATCCGACCGACCGGCCTCCAATCAGCCTCGTCAGCTTGCGACCAAGCAGCGGCGTGGGGGCCAGGCCGAGGGCGTAAACAGCCGGCTCCTGGCTCTCCACGGACCGGCGCAACGCGTCCCACTCGCTGCCGGAAACGAAGGGCTCGATCAGAACGTCGATCGAGCCCCCGCAGCTCAGACCCACCTGAAACCCCAATTCGTCGGCTATACCGTAGTTAACCACATCCGGATCGCGGCTATCCAGGATTTGTATCGCCCGTTCGAAGACATCGGCCTCGACACAACCGCCACTCACCGAACCGGACATGAGCCCGCTGCGTGTCAAACATAAGCGCGCCCCGGGAGGTCTTGGGGCTGAACGCCGGACTTGGACCACAGTCGCCAGAGCAATCTCCTCGCCCTGACGTTGCCACAGATCCAGATCAGCAAGGATCTCCTTCACTCCACCCCACCTCCTCGGCTGCATTTCCGCGATGCGAGCTCAAAGGTCGCGCCACGCCCTGGGAAACTGGCGCTGGCAGTATATTGGGCTGTCCACCACTGGTCAACGGATTCTCCACAAATCCACCGCCTCCGTCATACCGGCGAAAGCCGGCATCCAGTCTCCCAAGCCACAGAGCAGGTCATCAAGATGACGCCCCTTGCCGCACCATCGAGGCGCATCGCCATGACCCGGGAGCCTGTTCAACACGCCGCTCGTCCGAATCAGATGGTGGATTTGGGTTCTCAGCACCCAAGTCCCCCCACCTCTGTATGTGCATACCTTCACTATCCCCCATGTGATGCGAGTGAACTTGTCAGACTTGCGGGCGTAGTAATAGCCGATTGCGCCTCCGGGTCTTGAAGGCCCCCGCAGGCGATGCCGTAGCGGTCGGGGCCAAGGTTGTGGGAACAGCGCGTTCTAATATGGCTTATGCCAATTGATGGTAACGAGACCTGTAAGTATCCAGCGGATCCGAAGGTTCCTAGCACCGACTCGTACCGGACGGCTGAGGAGATGGGGGTTGACCCGCATCGATAGGGGGCATATATTCTCATCATCGTCATAGTCGAGTCTGCAAACCAAGGAAGCCGTCCTGCACTGCGGTAGAAGCCGAGGGCACCGATGAAGACGCTCCCTATTTTCGCCGCGTTTTGCCTACTGATTCTGGCTGGCTGCTCGTCTAACGATGGCGGTAATGGCGATGTCGGTAGCGAGGCGAGTGAGGCGAGTGCCGGCGGCGATATTGCATCGGAGCAGGACAAGAACCTCTGCGACTGGTTCGCGAAGCTGGTCGAGGACGTCAACGCGGGCGAGATTCGGGGGACTGCGAGCGCCGAGCCGGCGATGGTGGGCGAGACGCTTTACCGGATCAACAACATGTACGGGCTGTCGCTAGCTGCCCACGAGCCGATACCGAGCGCCGTCCAGGGCCTCATGGCCAAGGCCCGGGGGCAGTTTGAGTTCGAAGACCTCAGGGATCAGATAAACGCTCTGCGCGACGCCTGCGCCCAGCTTGGACTTCCGGTCCCGGAGCTCGAGTGACCTTTGGACAAGCCTGAGGACGATGAGAATATGTTGGCCGCGGCTACGAGTACAGGTTCATAGCGCCCCGAGGTCAGCTTCAAGTAGGCGCCGCAGTCGCTTTGACGTTCAGACAGCCGCATCTGTCAGCGACACTCCCTACCGACCTGAGACCTATCGAAATCGAGAGGCGTAGCCGTCGGCATCCTTCAGGCTGAAACGCAGCCTTGCCCTCTTGCCGGCTACGAGCCGATGTCCCTCCAAGTGGCCTCACTTGCCAGGGACGCACCGAGGGGCTCTATCGAACCAGCCCTTATCTGAACTGGAAGGAATAGAGCTTGACGTTCTTGAAGTAGAACCGCAGCTTTATGGCCCTGCCCACCAGCCCGCTCAGGTCGGAGCTGCCCTTCCACGAGACCACGTGGGACTGGCCCGACTCGATGATGGGGTCGGCATCGTCGAACTGGAACCCGTCGATCCGATGGTGGTTCGGCTCGAGGACCTCGACCCGCAGCTCCGCCGGTCTCTCGCCCTGCAGGGCCGCCTTGACGTTCACGTACAGGCGTGAGCCGGTAAAGCCGAAGGAGCGCGTTACCATCTCGCTGTAGGGCGCGACGTCCCTGGAAGAGGCGCCTTTGACCCCGTCGACGGAGACGAACCCATCCAAGGGCAGCGTCGCCAGTCCGACCGCCCCTATGGCGTCATCGCCCACGGCAAGAAGCGTCTCCGGAGACCTGTAGTTCAGGCCGTGGTAGAAGAACAGCATCCGATCGCCATGCAGGATAGGGGACCGGCCGTAGATCGAGTTGCAGTCGAACTCCGACCTGGCCCCTCGCTGGATGAACGGCTCCCGGTACGGCCGGTCGTAGTGAATTCCGTCCCGGCTGAACGCCAGCTCCACGTGGTGCGTGGCGTTGGTGGTCCGATAGATCCACGGCAGCCCGACATAGACGCCTTCATAGGCCATGACGGACATTCCATAGAACTCCGTATCGGGAGAGTCCCGCTCGTCGGGCACGAGTATCGTCTCGGGTTCGCTCCAGTCAGTCATGTCGGCGCTCTCGGCGCGGCCTATCAGCCGCTTCTTCAAGGGACTGAGGATGTGGGCGCAGTTCTCCACGTGCACCGCATACACCTCGCGGATGGGGTCCCAGCCCATGAAGTCGAAGGGCCCCCAGCCTATGTACCCGGTTGGGTCCCGGCCCTCGACCCTTCGGGTTGTCTCGACGACGGGATTCCCTTCATAGGGAGTCCATTTGAACGCATCTCCCGAGTAGTAGAGGGCGACGCTCATCCGGGGGGTCTTGTTCTTGACGATCGCTTTGTATCGCTTGGCGGGGTCATCCTCGTGCGCGTCTTTGAAGATAGATAGACTCCCCGCGTAACCGCCGGGCGGCAGGTGCGTCGTCGGCAGGATGTTGTTGCGCTTCGAGCCTTGAAACTCCACCAGCCCCAGGTCCGGCCTCTCCCAGTGCACCCCATCCTCGGAGATGGCCAGGCACACTGCCGGCGGGGGGCCTCCCGACTCCCCGGTCACGATGATCTTGCCGTCGCCCTGGTGGGCTCTGAACACGCGGCACTGATACCACATCTTGAAGTTCTTGTCCTCGTCGTCAAAGATCACCGCGTCGACGTTTGTGTCGTTGCCCTCCCACGGGCGCTCCGGCGGCAGGACGGGGTTGTTTTCGACCTTCTCGGCCGGGTTCATCACGGGCTTCGTGTTGGTCATCGACTCGACAATGTAGTCGTCGATGAACAGCTGCTTCCGCGAGCCAATATCGATCAGCGCCATGTCTGTCCTCCTGTTGTATCTCTAGCCGACCAGCGTAACACTCCATTGACGGCCATGCACCTCGCGCGGGCCTGTGGGCTTGGTGCCGGCCGGTCGCTCAGAGAGATGTCGTCTATGCCGCGAGGTGGTGGGATGGTCTTTCGCGGGCCCCAGTTGTGGACCCGGCGTATCTGCGCTGACCAGGCGGAATCGCTGTACGAGCCATTGGGCTGCGGTCGGGCAAGCAGAAAGAGCGCGTTCCCGCCCAACCGGGTCTCCTGTATAATCGGGGGCACTGTAACGTGATGAGAGAAGGTCAAAATATGTCTCACCCTCAGACCGTCAGACTCGTGGTTGTTGCGACAGCACTTGTGGGGGCTCTGACGGTTGGGTGTTCGAGCGGCGACGACGGCGCCACGGAGGCTGTGGCTCCAGCCGCTGCCGGCGCACAGGCAGATGCCGATGCCGCGGTGATAGAAGAATACACGCTGGTCCAGCAGTTCGATCTGAATACCAACGTGACCAGTTCGAAGTTCAACATAGAAAGGCGCATCCCGAGAAAGTATAGCTGTACAGAAGACGACGTATCGGTCCCCATAACCTGGTCCGAAGTTCCCGAGGGCACGGTGTCCCTTGCGCTCGTGGTGGACAGCGACCAACTCCCCGGCGCCCCCTGGGTGCACTGGGTCCTGTGGGGTATCCCTCCGGATGCCAGGGGGATTCCAGAGGCTGTCCCCAACACTGCGGAGGCGCCGGCAATCGGTCCTGAGGCGAGGCAGGGGACCAACAGTGACGAAAAGGTCGGGTGGTCGGGACCCTGCCCGCCCCTCTTCCGTGTCGAGTGGGGAGGCCGTCAGGGCGCGCAGGCGCTCGCTGTCAAGCACTACACGTTCAGGCTTTACGCGCTGGACACCGAGATCGACCTGGGCCCCGAAACTGCGAAGGCGGACCTGCTGCGGGCCATAGACGGCCACATTCTGGGCGGCGGCGAGCTGGTGGGCGAGCACGTACATCGCCCCGATCGGAAAATCAACTACGATTGACACTACGCTGCGCGGCCGGTAGGCGGCATGGGGGTGTCGTTTGCCCGAGGCTCCGAGGCAATCTGAGGAGCAGCCGTTCTTGATGACGGTGAGGACGCCGTGGATGCTCGCTGATCTGTGAGATAGCGCCCGGCCGCCGTGGCGGCGTGCCTATCCGTCGCCGTGATGGTCTGTGGGTCCGAGACGAGGAGGCCGGTCCGACTGGAGCAGGGCGTCGACACCCTGCTCCCATGGTTTCGTGTCGTCGCGGGCCCGAATGCTCGATTCGGCATATCCATGCTTGCCGAGGAGATGCCCCTGCTGGCGGAGCCAGCGGGCTGAGTGGACGCGCCGCAACGTGAAGAGGGGAGTTCAGCAGATGCCTCACGCTCAGACCGGCAAACTCGTGCTTGTTGCGACAGCCCTTGTGGGGGCTCTGGCGCTTGGGTGTTCGAGCGGCGACGACAGCGCCACGGAGGTTCAGGCTCCAGCAAATACCGCCGCCGCCGCCGCGGCAGACGCCGATGCCGTGGTGATAGAGGAATACGTGCTGGCGCAGCAGTTCGATCTTACCATCAGCGTCTCCAGCACGAAGTTCAACATAGAAAGGCGCATACCGAGAAAGTACAGCTGCACGGAGGAGGACGTATCGGTCCCCATAACCTGGTCCGAAGGTCCCGTGGGGACGATATCCCTTGCGCTCGTGGTGGACAGCGACCAGTTCCCCGGCGCCCCCTCGGTGCACTGGGTCTTATGGGGTATCCCGCCGGATGCCACAGGGCTTCCGGAGGCCGTTCCAAACACCGCGGAGGCGCCGTCAATCGGCCCCAAGGCGAGGCAAGGGACCAACAGTGACGAAAAGGTCGGGTGGGCGGGACCCTGCCCACCGCCCTACACCGTCTCTCGGTCAGGCCTCACTAAGTCGCAGGATTCCGCTGTCAAGCACTACACGTTCAGGCTTTACGCCCTGGACACCGAGATCGACCTGGGCCCGGAGACCACGAAAGAGGACCTGCTGCGGGCCATCGACGGCCACATCCTGGCCGGCGGCGAGCTGGTGGGCGAGCACGTGTCAAAGACACTGATCAGAGACCGGTAGGCGGTGGTCGGGTCGTTCGGCCGAGACTCTGAAGCAAACCCTCGCGCGTGGGCAGCGGTCTATCCGATGCCCTCGGTCGCCGGGCCTTTTCGAAGTCGCGGTGTGGTGCCTGGTAGAACGCCGGGTGTCCACAGACGCTGCTTCCTTCAGTCCCCGTGAGGGACTCCTCAGGATGACATAGCGAGAGGCCTTCTCAGGGGCCTCCGGGCCATGTCCTGGCGGTTCGCTAGCCCTTCCCCCTTCCGTTCGGATGGGTAAAGGACTTAACCTCCAAGCTGCCGGTCATGCCCGGCACCACAACGAGAAGAGCCCCACTTTCGAAAGCGGGGCTCTCTTCGCTGCGCCAGCTGAGTTGAGCTAGTCTTGCACTTACGGGAGGATCAAGATGGGCGCCTTGTAGTCGGCGGCGCCATAGGAGTCTGCCAGCTCGATCTGGTGAGCGCCAGCGCCTACCGCCGTTACCGCCCCACCCCCGAAGATCGTGGGTACCAGGGACGTAGTCGCGGTACCGTCGTCCCCGGCGATCATGGTGGTCAGGGCGGACCCGTCGATCGTGACTATGATCAGGTCTCCGGCGTCGAAGCCGGCTGCGACGATCGTGATCTCTTCGCCTGCGTTAGCCAATCCGACCCTGAAGGTCCCATCGGCCGCGGTCGAGCCGACGAGCACCGAGCCCTTTGCGGGAGTTGCCGGCGGCAACGGAGGCGTGGGCGCCTGGGCTTGGACGAGTACGGGCGTGGATGCTTTGGTCCCGTCGTCGCCCTCGGCGACCAGGGAGAAGACGTTGCCGGCCAGAATCCCGCCAGACAACATTGTCGCTACGCTTTCGGCCAGACCCTCGCCGTACCCCGACGACTGTAGTCGCCACGCTCCTCCCGCGTCGGCAGTGGTGGAGCCCAGCATCACTGAAGCTCCGTCGCTATCCAGGTCGACGTAGACTGTGACCGGCTCGAACTTCTGGAAGCCCGAACCCCGGATCTCCGCAGTGGCGTCCAGGTAGAGTGTGCCGCCGGCCGACATGACGTTGGCGTGCGGCGCAATTCCGGGCGAACCTTGCAGCCCGGGCTTGCCGGGCTTACCCGGTTCACCTGACAGCCCCGGCTGGCCCGGCGCGCCGGGCGCCCCAGGCAACCCGGGCAGCCCTGCCTTACCCGGCTCCCCTGGCGGCCCCTGGAGTCCTGGCAATCCGGGGAGGCCCGGATCGCCTTGCAGTCCCTGGAGACCCGGCAATCCGGGCTTGCCAGGCTTTCCGGGTTCGCCCGCAGCGCCGGGGAGGCCCGGCTTGCCCGGCTTGCCCGGCGCTCCCGCGCAGGCCGCCAGGACCATCAACGATAGTATTGAGATCAGCACCGCAAAGAGCAGCGTACGTTTCGCGATATGTCTAGTCATTTTGGCCCCTCACTGAAGATTCCGGATCAACCGTGATCCCCATGCTGTTGATTGACGCCCCGCCACACGTAGACAGACCTCGCGTCCCGATTCTCGGCGGTCGCATCCACAACAAGGCGGCCTCATTATATCTGTGTAAGCACGCGTGTCAACCCTTCTCCCGATTGACCAGGGCCTTTCCAAGTTACGGCTTCGGCGATTGCGCCCCCCATGCCGTCTTTCCCGCGGACGCGGGAATCCACAACGACCGATGCGAACGAAATAGTGACGACTCTGACTTTGGAAAGGCCCTGGACAGGCGCCTAGAGTCTTGACAGGGCGCGTCGCGGAGATATAATAGGCGCCAGCCAACCCCTTTTGTGAACTGGATTTGTGAACTGGAAGGGAGTAGTCATGCTTTCCAAACAAGTGATATCGAAGCTGCTGCTGGTTGCGATCGCGTTGGTGGCGGCCGTGGCCTGCGGTGTGGAGGAGGCGGCGGAGCCTGCCGCGCCTGAGCAGCCTGCGGCAGCAAGGGCAGCCGAGGATGCCGCTGCGCCCCAGGCGCCGACGGGCCAGACCGGGGCGGCCAAGTCTGCCGCTCAGCCCAAGGGGGCGACGGGCGAGGTAGCGAAGGCGGCGGAGCCGGCCAAGCCGAAAGCGGGCGAAGCCGCGATGGCGGCGGCGCCAGCGGCGGCGCCTAAGGGAGCCCAGGCGGCAGCGGACCCCCAGGCCGCCATGGTCAGGAAGACGACGCGCACCGGCCCCACGGGGACGGCGCTCGACCTGCACGACACGCAGACGTTGACCATGCCGGGGTATGGTGTGGGCTATGGTAATGCTCCCTGGCGCGACGGTGGCGGTAACTCGGAATTCGGAGAGGCCGTCTACGGTACGCTGCTTGTCTTGAACCCGAAGAACGAGTTACTCCCGTGGCTCGCCGCGAGTTGGGAGTCCAACGACGACTTTAGCGTATGGACCTTCAAGCTGCGAGAGGACGCGGTGTACCAGGACGGGACGCCGTTCACGGCGGCCGACGTGAAGGCCTACTGGGAGCACGGGGCCAAGCCCGAGAACATCATCGCCTGGGGCGGCACCTCCCTCTACCTGGCCGACGTCAAGGGGTGGGGCGAGCTGAGGGAAGGCGACGTGACCGTGTCAGAGGGGCTCGTCGTTATAGACGACCACACCCTGCAGGTCAACTTGGGCCGCTCGTACCCCACTTGGGCTACGCACGTGGCGGCCTTCAACGCGGGCTTCTCCAAGCTCGATCAGGTGCTGTCTGAGGAGGAGTGGTGGACCCATCCCATCGGTGTGGGTCCTTACAGCTTGGTGGGGGACCCCGACACGGGCAACAAGGTGTTGACCCGAGTAGAAATAGCGGGCGGTCAGTGGTGGGGTGGAGACAGCATCATCGACAAGATGGTCCTGCCCGTTATCCCGGACAATCAGGTCAAAGTGATCATGATGGAGAACGGGGAGCTGGACATATTGGTCCTGGATGACCCAACTTGGGCGGCGGCAGCAGCCGATTCCGCCCATCCCTTCCACAACATGCTGAGGCCGATCGGTAACGCGGGCCTCTGGTACATGCAACCCAACATCTCCCTGGCGCCAATGGAAGACCTGTTCGTGCGGAGGGCGCTGGCCCATGGGGCGGACATGCAGACCATCATAACTGCGGTGATGGGCCCACTGACCAAGAAGGCAACGGGGATCCTGTCGCCGACTCTGCCCTGCGGAAACCCCGCCGCCCAGGGCCACATATACGATCCCGACCTGGCTCGGCAGGAGCTGGCCGAATCGAGTTACGGCAGCGGTGAGAACCTTCCCGTTATCAACATCGATCTGGGAAGGCCCGCGATCATCAACATGACCGCGGCGGTCAAGGAGTATTGGAAGGACAACCTCGGCGCGGTGCTTGACATACTCAGGCGTGAGCGTGGTATGCCGAGACGGGATGGCTCTCAGATCCGGCGCTTCAGCGGGGGCGCCATTTTCCCCGATGAGCTTCAGTTGTTGGACCAGTTTACCAGGAAAGACATCGGAGTCCTGGCCGGGGGCGACCCGAGCGAGTTTGTTGTTCTGGACTCTCTAATGGCCCACGCCAGGTCGTTGCCTATGGACCATCCCGACCGGTGTCTGGCCTACGACGCTGTCTCGCAGGAGTACATGAGCCGGGTCTTCATGATCCCGTTCCACTGGGACCTGATCAAGAGATGGGCAGTGCAGCCTTGGGTGAAGGGCTTCCAGACCCACCTCTACGGCAATGTTCCGGTCTACGACATGTACATCGAAGCGCACTAGGGGATCGTCTGAACAAGTCCGTGGATTGCGGCATGGTCGCATAGGGAAAACGGTCGTGTTCACGGCTTGTTCAGAGGTTCGCTAGCTCGTCGCGCCCGGATCCGCGGTCGGGTCTTTCGCGGCGTGGCGGATCCTTTCGCCGCCTTCGACCATGAGCGCGGCGATTCGGCGGACGATGTCTTTGTCTGCGGGCAAGGCGTCGAGCCGACCCTCCTCAATTACGCGCCCGAGCAGGTCCGGGAGGTCGGCTTCGCGCTCAGCCAGCCGGGTGCGCATGATGATCGCGTTCGTGAGCACCGCCTTCAGTTCGCCTATTGCGTCGGCTTCGTCCTCGGGCTGAGGGAGCGCGCGCTGCAGCGCCTTGAGCAGCTCCAGATCGTCGCCGCCGCGCTCTTGGCCCGAGGTCAGCAGCCAGACTAGTTCCTCTGCGGACAGGGCGTACCCGCCCTCGCCGCGGCTGCCGGCCGCGTCCACGTACCGGTCGACCGCGTCACCCACCTTCAACCACCACACCGTCCCAGCCGGGCATGTACGTCTCGTAGTGCCTCGGGTCCCTGTAGCCGTCGATTCGGCTCGGCACGAGGCCAGGGGTCTCGACCGCGGCCCGCACGATCGACTTGTTGAAGTCGCTCACGCTGTCGGCCGCCATGTAGTCGTCCAGCGGCATCCACAGGCAGTCTTCTATCTCGTCGGCCTGCATCGTGATCTCGTGGCTGAGCGGGGAGAGGCGGCACACGAAGTAGATGTCCGACTTTCCGTAGCGGTAGCCGTGAAGGTTGCGCATGCAGACCACGGCCTCGAAGCGGGTCCGCACGCCGGTCTCTTCGAGCACCTCGCGCACGACGCCCTCCTCCAAGTCTTCGCCCTCCAGCAGGGCGCCTCCGGGCAGCTTGTACGAGCGGCGGCCCGCGGGGCGTCTGCCGCCCGCCTCGTGCACGACCAGCAGCTCCCGCCGCCTGTTGATGACCACGCCGCCCGCGCCGATGTAGTGCGACGCGTAGGCCGGCACGAACGCCCCCTCCTCGAGCCGGCAGGTCATCATCACGTAGTCTTCCGAGCAGTGGTGGAACGTGAAGCCCGCGTCGACCGCCACCGGGACGATCGCCGCCATGCCGATCGGGGCTTCGAGCCATGCGACCCGATAGCCCTCGGACTTCCACTCCGCGAGCGACTCGTCGAGCAGGCCGCGGAAGACCTCCGGATCGTCGGGCAGCGCGGTCTTGTCTATGATGACGCCGCGGAACGGGTTTGTGTCGAATGGCAGTGCGGTCATCGGCAGGCTTCGCGCCACGTGGGACTGTGGGTACGGGCCAAGTATAGTGGGCGGCAGGCGGCGGGTCAAAAGGCGCGCCGATTTCGTGTACAATCGTCCGACGGAATCTCCGGCCGGACGAATACACCCAGGAGTTTGCATAGATGGCCACCATACTGGAGCGGTACCAGGAGAAGTTCGCTAAGTCGGCTGAGATCTTCGAGTCCGCGGTGCAGCGCGTCCCGACGGGCGGCCACCAGTCGCGGGTGGTGCGCCCGTTCCCCTTGTACGTCGACGACGCCCGCGGCGCCCTGAAATGGGACGCCGACGGGAACGAGATCATCGACTTCATCATGGGCTACGGCGCCCTGATCCTCGGTCACGCTCATCCCACCGTCGTCGAGGCCGTCTCCGAGCGCCTCAGCCACGGCACGATCATGGCCGGAGCCTCCCAGCTCGAGCTCAAGTGGGCCGGCCAGGTCAGCGACCTGATCCCGTCCGCGGAGCGCGTGCGCTTCACGGCGTCGGGCACCGAGTCGACCCTGATGGCGCTGCGGCTGGCCAGGGCGTTCACGGGCAAGTCGAAGATCGTCAAGTTCCACGAGCACTTCCACGGATGGCACGACTACGTGGCGTCGGACTCCGGGATCATCACCGACCGGGGCATCCCCGAGCAGACGCTGTCGACGGTAATCGTCGCCGACCCGGACGTCGCCGCGCTGGACCGCCTGCTTGAGCAGGACAAGGACGTCGCGGCCGTGATCTGCGAGCCGGGCGGCGGCCACTGGGGGCAGTTCCCGCTGCCCAACCCGACCTTCCTGCAGGACCTGAGGGAGGTGACCGCCAGGCACGGCGTCGTCATGATCATGGACGAGGTGATCTGCGGCTTCCGGCTGTCCAAGGGCGGTGCGCAGGCCCGGTTCGGCATCAAGCCCGACCTGACCACGATGGCCAAGATCGTCGCCGGCGGCTTCCCGGGCGGCGCGGTGGCGGGCAGGGGTGAGATCATGGACCAGCTCGGCCACGAGGATGATGCCGTCCGGATCGCGCATCCCGGCACCTTCAACGCCAACCCGGTTTCCGCCACCGCGGGCGTCGCGGCGCTGGGGCTGATCGCCAACGAGCCGATCAACGAGCGCGCGGACGCCAACGCGGAGCGGCTCCGGGCCGGTCTCCGCGACGCGATGACCAAGATGGAGGTGACCGGCCACGTCCACGGCGTCGCTTCCATAGTCCACGTCGCCCTTGGGGTCGACGGCGACTGCACGGGCGAGGTTTGCTCCCTCCCGCACGACGAGATCGCCAAGGCCACCTCCAGCCCGACGCCTGAGATGACCCGGCTGGCCATGTTCAACGAGGGCGTCGACATGATGGGCGGCATCGGCTTCATGGTGTCGGCGGTCCACGACGATGACCAGATCGACAGGACGGCCGAGGCGTTCGAGCGGGCCCTCGGAGCGCTACGCGAAGAGCAGATCGTCTAGCGGCCGGGACCGGGGGAGAAGATATGGCCAAGTATCGGGGCGCCGTAATCGGCCTCGGGTGGATGGGGCTGCTGTACGACCTCGCCGACCGCCTGTGGGACCGATTCGAAATCGACGACGTGGACCGGCCGACGCCGGAGTTGGACATCCACCGCAAGTTCTACCACCACGACCATCCCGGCACCGAGGGCATACCCGGCAGCTACTCCGAGGCGATCTGGGACAGGCCGGACGTTGACCTGGTGGCGGCGGCCGATCGGGACCCGAAGCGTCTCGAGGCGTTCAGGGAGCGTTACGGCATCGACGCGCTCTACACGGATGCCGCGGAGATGCTCCGCACCGAGCGGCCGGATATCGTCGCGGTGTGCACGAACGTCAAGGACCGGGCCGACCTGACCTGCCTTGCCGTGGAGTGCGGCGCGAAGGGCATCGTGACCGAAAAGCCCATGTGCCACACCCTCGAGCAGGCGGACCGCATGGTCAACACCTGCGCCGAGGCGGGAGTGCCGCTGAGCTGCGGGTCGATCACGACGACGCACCCGTCCTTCGCCAGGGCCAGCGAGCTGATAGCGGACGGCGCCATCGGCGACGTCGAGTCGATCGAGGCGCCGAGGCCCATCGCGCAGCACCAGAACTGGACTTACTTTCTCGACAGCCCTCCCGAGTGGGTGGTGGGGACCGGCGACTCACTGAAGCGCCCTCCACAGGACATCAACCCCTACCGCCAGGCCGAGGGCAGCAACGAGTTCGACGGGCAGGGAATGATGGTCACCCGGGACGGCCTGGTGGTCCATTTCCGCACCGGCGCGCCGCAGCTGCGTGTCACCGGCTCCCAGGGCGAGATGACCTTCGAGGTCGTGGACGGGTGGAGGCTGTGGCAGAGCATGGACACGCTGGCCGGCAGGCGCCTGGTCGAGGTCCCCTGGCCGCGGCCGGAGTACGTGGGGCCTTACGGCGGCGTGTACACGCTGAACGACGTGGTCGACTGCATCGAGGGCAGGCTGGACGAGCCGAAGAACTCGGGCCGACGCGTCGCGACGGCCATCGAGGTCGAGATAGCGCTGAAGCAGTCCTCGTCCGACGGCGGCGCGCGCGTCGACCTGCCGCTCCAGGACCGCTCGCTCAGCCTCAGCTACGACTGGTTCCGATAGCCTTGCGCTCGCCGAGCCCCCGCGGTCCACTCACCAGTCTTCGACATGAGCTCCGGCGCGGGCGGATACTGGTCTCATGACGCACCGTCTCGGCGTCGACGTTGGCGGCACCTTCACCGACCTTTCGCTCTACGACGTCTCCACCGGCAGGCTGGAGTTCGCGAAGACCGCCTCCACGCGCGAGCAGTCCGAAGGCGTCATGCGGGGGACCCGCGAGCTGATCGAACGCCTCGGCATCGCTCCGTCCGAGATAGACTTCCTGATCCACGGCACGACCGTAGCGACCAATACGCTGCTTCAGCGCTCCGGCGCCCGCACCGCGCTCGTCGTCACTAAGGGCTTCCGAGACGTGCTGCACATCGGCCGCCAGGAGCGCCCGCACCTGTACGACTGGCGGATGCAGCGCCCGGAGCCCCTGGTGCCGCGCCACCTGCGCTTCGAAATCGGGGAGCGCATCCTCTACACCGGCGAGGTCCTCACGGCCATCGACGACGCGGACCTCGAGGCCCTGGTAGGACGCGTCAAGGCCGCCGGGGTCGACGCCGTGGCGGTCTGCCTGCTCCACGGCTACGCGAACCCGGCGCACGAGAAGGTTGTCGGAGCGGCGTTGAGCGCGGCGATGCCCGACTCGGTCGTCGTGCTCTCGCACGAGGTGCTGCCCGAGTTCAAAGAGTACGAGCGGATGAGCACCACGGCCATCAACGCGTACGTGGCGCCGGTCATGCGCAGATACCTCCGGCGGCTCGAGGACGGCATCTCGGCACTGGGCCTGTCCTCCGACGTCCACATCATGCAGTCGAACGGCGGGACGACCACCGCCGGATCGGCGGCCGACAACCCGGTGCGCACGGTGCTGTCCGGGCCGGCCGCGGGCGTTATCGGCGGCGTCATCCTCGCCAACCGCGCCGGCCAGCGAAACACGATCTCGGTCGACATGGGCGGCACCAGCTTCGACGTCTGTCTCTCGCATGAGGGCGAGGTGCGGCGCACCAGCGAGGGCGAGATCGACCGGCTGCCGATCAAGGTGCCCACCGTGGACATCCACACACTCGGCGCGGGAGGCGGCAGCATCGCCTGGATCGATCCGGGCGGCGGTCTGCGAGTGGGCCCGCAGAGCGCGGGCGCCCACCCGGGCCCGGCCTGTTACGGGGAGGGCGGAGAGGCGCCCACGGTTACGGACGCGAACCTCGTCCTCGGCCGGCTCAACCCCGACCGCTTCCTGGGCGGTCGTATGTCCCTGGACCCGGAGCTGGCACGCAGGGCGGTGGCCGACCACGTGGCCTCGCCCCTCGGCCTGGGCGTCGAGGAGGCCGCGGAGGGGATCGTGCGCGTCGTCAACGCGGCGATGATCAAGGGCATCAGGGTCGTCTCCGTGGCCCGCGGCTACGACCCGCGGGACTTCTGCCTGATGGCCTTCGGCGGCGCCGGCCCGCTGCACGCGGCCGAGCTGGCCGAGGAGCTCAGCATTCCGACCGTGCTGGTGCCGATCGCGCCCGGCGTCACGTCCTCGCTCGGCCTGCTGCTCGCCGAGCTGCGACACGACTACGTTCGCACCGTCCTCAGGCGCGGCGACGATATCCCACCCGCCGAGATGGGGGCCGCCTTCGAGACGATGGAATCGGAAGCGCTGGTCAGGATGCGGCGCGAGGGCGTCGATCGGGGTGACGTGACGCTCGTCCGCACGGCCGACATGCGGTATCTCGGACAGGGCTACGAGCTGGACGTGGTCATCGCGTCGGGCGAGCTGGACGACGCCGAGCTGGCCGCCGCCTACGAGCGGTTCCACCAGGCCCACGTCCGGACGTACGGCTACGCGAACAGGCAGGACCCGATAGAGCTCGTCAACCTGCGAGTGACCGCAACCTCCGGGACGGCGCGGCCGGAGCTGCCATCGTCACCGGCCAACGGCCGGGCGAATCCCGCCGATGCCCTCGACGCGACGCGGCAGGTCTTCTTCCGGGACGGGTTCGTCTCCACCGCGGTATACGACCGCGCGCTTCTCACACCCGGCGATACCGTCGACGGCCCGGCCGTCATCGAACAGCTCGACTCCACCACGCTGGTATGGCCCGACGGCCACGCCCGCGTCGACGAGCTCGGCAATCTTCTACTGGAGGCGGGCAGATGAGCTCTCGCACCATAGACCCGATCACCCTGGAGGTGATGCGCAACGCCTACTACTCGATCGCCGACGAAATGATCGCCGCGCTGATACGCGCCAGCTACTCCACGAACATCAAGGACAGGCGCGACACGTCCTGCGCCATATACACCGGCTCGGGCGACGTGGTAGTCGTGGCGCAGAGCGAGATCGGTACTCCGCTCCACCTGGGCACGATGCACTCGGCGGTGCAGTCGGCGATGGAGGTCTATCCGTTCGACGAGTTGGAGCCGGGCGATGCCATCGCCACGAATACGCCCTATCCGGCGGGCCCCGGCCACCTCAACGACCTGTGCCTCATCTCGCCGATCTTCCACGAAGGAAAGCTGCTGGCCATATCCGCCAACCAGGCGCACCACGTCGACATGGGCGGATTCGCTCCCGGATCGATGCCCTTCGGCATCTCGGAGATATTCCAGGAAGGACTGCAGATACCGCCGGTCCGCCTGTTTCACCGCGGCGAGCTCGAGCGGGACCTGTGGAAGCTGATCGCACAGAACGTCCGGACCCAGACAGAGGTCCGCGGCGACCTGATGGCGCAGTACGCCGCCGGCTCCGTGGGCTCGCGCCGGCTGTGCGAGCTGGCTGACCGCTACGGCTTCGATACCATCAGCCGCTACCTGGACGAGATGCTCGACTACTCCGAGCGCCGGATGCGTGCCGCGCTGACCCGGATTCCGGAGGGCGTCTACACCTTCGAGGACATCGTGGAAGGCGACGGCATCACGACGGAGACATTCACCATCCGGCTGAGACTCGAGTGCCGGGGCGAGACCGTGCGCGCGGACTTCACCGAGAGCGACGACGCCTGCGCGGGCCCGCTCAACTGCCGCTGGCCCTCCGTGGCAGCCTGTGTCTACTACGTTCTGAAGGCGCTGCTCGACCCGGAGCTGCCGCCCAACGCGGGCGCCTACCGGCCCATCGAGATCATAGTCCGCGACGGCAGCCTGCTGTCGGCGACATACCCCAACGCGGTCTGCAACGCGAACATCATCACCACGCAGCGGATCGTCGACGTGCTGCTGGGAGCCCTGTCCCAGGCCGTGCCGGACCTGGCGCCCGCGGCCTCGTCGGGCACGATGAACCTGCTGAACATCGGCGGGGTCGACGACCGCACCGGCGTCTACTACAACTACGTCGAGACCTACGCGGGGGGCCAGGGCGCCATCCCCGGGATCGACGGCATGGACGCCGTCCAGAACCACATGACCAACACGCGAAACGCCCCGGTCGAGTCGATAGAGACCGCCTACCCCCTCAGGGTCGAGGCGTACGAGCTGGTTGCGGACTCCGAGGGCCCGGGAAGGCACCGCGGCGGCGTCGGACTCCGGCGCAAGGTCCGGGTGGTGGGCGACCACGTGCGGCTCACCCTCAGCTCCGACCGCGCCGAGGTGGCCCCGTGGGGCCTGCACGGCGGCCATAAGGCCTCCCCCTCGCGATGCTTCGTCGACGCGCCCGACGGCGAGCACCGCCGGCTCCCGTCCAAGGTAACCACCACGGTGCCGGGCGGCAACGTCATCGTTACCCAGACCCCGGGCGGTGGAGGGTTCGGCGACCCGGCCCGGCGCGACCCTCAGGCGGTGCTGGCCGACGTTGTATCCGGCCTCGTCTCGGCCGCCCGCGCCCGAGACGTATACCGCGTCGCCGTCGACGCGGAGACGCTTCTGGTCGACGAGGCAGAGACGGCCCGGCTCCGCGGTACGGCCTGAACGTCCGGGGCGCCCGCTCCACAACCCCGTGGACGGCTCGTCATCGGCCCATGCCGGCCGTACGAAGCTGCTATGCTGGTCCCATGAGAACACTGGAAGTGCGGCGGCACACGATGAGACGCAAGCCCGGCCAGCATCTGTCGCAGGACGGCATCGACCTGGCGCGTCTGGTGGGCGCCGGGGCTGGCCCGTTCAGCCTGGTCGTGACCAGCCCACTCCCGCGGGCCGTCGAGACGGCCATAGCCATGGGGTTCGAGGTCGACGAGACGGACGAGGCTCTAGGCCGAATCCCGTCAGGGTCTGGCTACGGCTGGCCGGCCTCGTTCGCCGGCATCTCCGAGGCCGTGCGCCCCGGCGGGGGCGCCGCGAAGGGCGCCGGGGAGATGGCCAGCGTTTGGCGAAGCATCGTCGAGCGAGTCCCGGAGTCGGCGCAGGCCCTCATCGTGACCCACGGCGGAATCGTCGAGCTGGGCGCGGTAGCCGCCCTTCCGGACTGCCCCCACGCGGCCTGGGGCGACGCCATCGGCTACTGCGAGGGTGTTCGGCTTACGTTCGACGGCGGCTTCACCGGCTGCGAAGTGCTCCGCGTGCCCGACGAGTACCATCTGGTCGAGAACTGAGTCGCGCCGCGGAACGGCCTCCCGACGGCTCCTGGGTGTCCGCGCGCCGCGCCCGCAACGATCGGTGGGGAGGGATTGACCCCATCCTTCTCCGCGACTACCATTTCTTCCAAGGCTATTGCCTGAGGGTTCCATCACATTGGAAAGTACGTTGCGTCTCCTATCCGCTCGGCTGCTTACGGGCAAGCCGCGCCGCACGATGACAGGTCTGGCCGTGGTGTCCTGCGTGGTTTTGGCCGCCGTTCTCGCGTCGGCCTGCGGCGGCTCCGACGGGTCCGAAGCGGAGCCTCCGCGGCCGCCTTACGACCTGACCCACACCGCCGCGGACGCCGAGTTCGTGATCGGATGGGACGCCATCGTCGCCGCATGTCCCGACGTCGGAGCCCTGCAGAGGGTCGAGGCGTTCGCGCGGCGCGGTGAGAAGATCCCGATCGGGTCTGACGCCACGCTCGAGGTTGAGGCGGACGGGGACGCTGCCTGGAAGTCGCTGCGGTTCGCCGCCTCCGAAGGCGCCGGCGGGAGTCGACGCCTCCAGGTCGCCGTGTCCTTCATCGAGAAACGAGGCGTTGCGGACGAGCAGCTCAGGCTGACGGCGCAGCGGACCTCCGCCGCGTCTGTCATGGTCGGCGCGGCCGGCGGCATGAGGGTCTCCGTGGAAGAGGGCGACGGCTTCGTCTTCTCTCGTATGGACTCGGACATTCCAACGAAGGCCGAGCAGCGCTTCGTGGCCTCCGACAACGTGCTGGTCCACATCATCCAGACCGTTCGCGCGGGCCCGGCTCTGCTATGCGGCTCCGAGCAGCTCGACGAGCTGGCGCGGGAGGCGGGGGACAACGCGACGCTGGTAAGGGTCACGCCTGTCCCGTGAGGCTCCACCCGACCTTTGGTGCGCACCGATGAAGATCGTCGACAGAGGCATAATCTCCCGGCCCGCCGCGGGCGGCGCCTACATGCCGTCGATCACCCCGCTTCCGAACGGCGCCTACATAGCCTGCCAGTTCGTCAGCTCGACGTTCGTCTCTTCGGACGCCCGGATCGAGATACTGCGTTCCGTCGACGGCCTCGCGACCTGGACGAACGAGGGTCGGCTCCGGGGGCCGGCGGCCGCCGAGGACGGCTGGTCCTACCGCGGGCCGACCATCAGCGTGGTCCCCGACGGACGCCTGCTGATGCGTGTGACCCGCTTCCAGGCGGACCGGATATCCGAGACCTTCGACGCTCAGTCCGAGAGCCTTCAGCGGCCGGAGAACCTGGTCTACTGGTCCGATGACGCGGGCAGGACGTGGTCGGCTCCGCAGCTCGTCACCGTAGACCTCGACCCCGCCAGGTACACCGCCAACGGCTCCGGCTCGCTGCTCCAGCTCGCCCCTGACCGCTGGATGTACCCGATGGAGACCTGGAAGCCGGTCGGCTACGACGGCCCCCCGGACCAGAAGGCGATCGCGCTGTTCTCCGCCGACCAGGGGCGAAACTGGGGAGAGCTCACCGTCGTGGCGGACGACCCGACCGGCGAGATGAACTGGTGGGACCACGCGGCCACCGTGCTGCCCGACGGCCGCATCTACAACATGGTCTGGGCGCACCGCTACAGGGCCGTCGAGGACCTGCCCAACCACTGGCTGGAGTCGGCCGACCAGGGCCGCACCTGGACCGAGCCGCGGCCCACGAACCTGATGGGCCAGATGTGCGTGCCGATAGCGCTGCCCGACGGCAGGGTTGCGGCCGTGTACAGCTACCGCCGTGAGCCCCAGGGCGTGCACGTCGCGCTCAGCGACGACCTGGAGCAATTCGACGTCGACAACGAGATCGTCGCATTCGACGCGGGCGCGGAGGCGGTGCTGGGCGATCCCGAGCCGACGAGCCTGGCGGTCAACATGGCGCAGGGCTTCGGCCGGCCGGGCGGCAAGCTGCTCCCCGACGGCACTCTGCTCGTCTACCTCTGGGGCACCGTGGGCGGCCTGTCCCACGGCCGTTGGGTCCGCATCAGCCTGGAAGACTAGCCCGCGGGCTGAGGCCATGCAGGGCGCGTCCCGCGGGAGGTGAGCTGCCGGGTGCGGGAACCGTGACACTGGACACAGATTCGGACCTCGCCGATAATGCGCGGGCAGACGCGACGGGCGCCGGACCAAAGGCAGTCAGGGCCGCAGCCCTGGCGGAGAGAAGGGTCTCACCGTTTCCCAAGGGGAGGGACGCGATGCTTTCGAACGAGCAGATATCCTTCTTCGATACTTTCGGGTACCTGGTGTTGCCTGGCCTGTTCTCCGCGGAGGAGATGGCCGTGATCGACCGGGAATTCGAGGACGTCATGGCCGAGGACCGGGCCGGCCAGGCCTACCGCGGCGACAAGCGCCACGCTGTTACGGCCTGCGCCGAGATGCGTCAGGCGCTGCGCGCCGTGATCGAGGACGACCGCATCTACGGGGCGGTGGAGGACCTGCTCGGCTCCGACCTGATCTGGCTGGGGTCCGACGGCAACTACTACACCGGCGACACCGCGTGGCACTCCGACGGCACCGTCATGGACATGGGGCGAATCAAGGTGGCGTTGTACCTGGACCCGGTCACCAGTGACACCGGTTGCCTGCGCTTCATACCGGGCTCGCACAAGATGCCCCTGCACGAGGAGCTGCAGGCCTTGAGGGTCGAGAGGACCAAGCAGACGATCCAGGAGGGCCGCAACAACGCGGAGGCGCTGGACAGGTATCGCGACAAGGGAATCGACGTGGATGCCCAGGCCTTCGACACCGCGCCGGACCAGATACCCGCGTTCGCCGCCGAGTCGCGGCCCGGGGACGTGGTGATGTTCGACGAGAACCTGTATCACGCCTCTTTCGGCGGCAGGACGGGCCGGCGTATGTTCACCATGTGCTACGCAAATATCCCCGCGAGCGAGAGCGCCGAGGCGTTCTTGAGGCGGTCGTCGGGCCGGCCGATGCTCGACGTCAATCCAGCGACCGTCCCCGAGGGCGAGACCGCCGAGTCCTTCCTGAAGCGTTCGTACTCGAGTACCACGAGGCAAATGAGGGCACTGAGCTACCGCGACCGGGACTGGGTCCACGCCAAGGGCTTCCTCGAGAGCGAGAGCCCGCGGATCAAGGGGATGGTCGCCCGTTCCAGGAGCCTGGGCATGAGCTAGGCGAGGATGGCCGGACCTGGCACCGCGTTGGGCCCTCTAGCGGCCAACAGGTCCTGCCGCCTGCTGCCCAAATCCCCCAACTCCGTCATTCCCGCGAAGGCGGGAATCTATCCCCAACATGGTGCGATATGACGGAGGCAGTCCATCACGCCAGCCTTCCCAATTGGGTGGTGAATCCGGGCGCGGCCGTAAGGGTACGTCGTCCGTCGAACGCGGCGTAGGCAGCCACGTGGAAGTCCGCTCGGCATGTGCGGGCGGGGCGAGTCTGAAAAAGTGTCCCATTCCGTTCCATTGTGTCCCATTGCTATCTGGGGAGTGGGACACTCGGCCGGAAAATGGGACACCCGCTGTCCCACCGATCCTGTCTGAGACGGGACACGGAGGAAGAAAATGGGACACTGATGTCTCATTCCACACGAGGGACATGCGCCGTGTGTGAGCCCGATCCATCCGTTGGCAGGTTGGTTGTCATGAGGCACAGAATAGCACGTCTGTGCTGAGGCTGCGAGGCGTTGCTCACCGGGTAAGTGTTCAGACTCGGTGAGGGGAATACCCCGCCCTTGGATACCCGCCTTCGGAGGCGTTTGCGCAACTCCCTCGCGGGCGGGCCGTCGTCGGAGAATCCGTTCACCCTG
Organism: Dehalococcoidia bacterium; assembly: GCA_965220785.1. Taxonomy (GTDB): domain Bacteria; phylum Chloroflexota; class Dehalococcoidia; order Lucifugimonadales; family CAZENU01; genus CAZENU01. The sequence continues at coordinate 2,437,312 of CBDCQW010000003.1, read as the reverse complement.
AGTGCCCCGACGCTTCGTCGGGGTGTATCGAAGGGCCGGCACAGCTCAGTCTTTGGGGTCGGGCCGATGCCACCATTGGAGACAAGGTTGATTCTCTCGTAAAAAGTCGTGGTTAAGGGTTGTAGGATTGAAGATAATAGGGCCTGGAGAAGGTGGAGGAGAGAAGACTCAGGAGCAGGAGTAGTCAGTCGATGTTTCGAACGAGAGAGCCCCAAGAGAGCCTATGGCAGTCGGAGTTTCTGATCACGCCGAGGAAGGCTAGGCTGATGCGGAGGAGTTGGGCGCAGGTGTTTCGGAAGGAGGCTCTGCCGCTGATAGACGAGGAGCGGTTCGCAGCGATGTACAGCGCGGACATGGGCAGGCCCAACCGCGCGGTGCAGACGGTGCTCGGGGTGCTGGTGCTCAAGGAGATGTTCGATCTGACGGACATCGAGGCCCTGGAGGAGTTGGAGTTCAACCTGCTGTGGCATCACGCGCTGGGGTTGGAGATGGAAGAGGCACACCTTGCGCAAAAGACGCTGCACAACTTTCGCGTGCGGTTGATGGAGCACGACGGGGGGCGGTTGGCGTTCTGCGAGACGACGGACCGGATGATCGAGGCTCTGGGTCTTCGTACAGGCAAGCAGCGCGTTGACTCTACGCACATCATGAGCAACATCGCGGTGTTGACGCGGTTGGGGCTGTTCTGCGAGACGATCCGGGTGTTTCTGCTGGCGGTGAGCCGTGAGCACCCTGGCTTGAGAGAAGGGATTGGGTATGGTCTGGCCCAGCGGTACCTGAAGGAGACCGGAGAAGCATCCCGATACGAGGACGCGCGTTCGGAAGAGGGGCGTCGCCGGCTGTTGGTGTGCGCGCGCGACGTGTACCGGCTGGTCGATCGGTTCCGCGGGACGGCGGTGGCGCAGATGGACGAGTACGGGCTGTTGGAGCGACTGTTGCGCGAGCAGTGCCACGTGGGTGGTCACAGGGACGGTCGTCCCGGAGCGGATGACGACGATGCGGCAGAGGGGAAGGTGCCGATAGCGCTGAGGGAGCCGAGGGAGGTGCGGTCGGACTCGCTGCAGACACCGCACGACCCGGCGGTGACCTACAGCGGACACAAGGGGAAGGGATACGAGGTGCAGGTGGCCGAGACGTGTGAGAGCGACAACGCCGTTCAGATGATCACGCACGTGGAGGTCACGCCATCGAGCGGCAGCGACTCTGTGGTGACGACGCGGGTGATCGACGAGTTGAGTGAACGGGGGATAGGTCCTTCGGAGCTGTGGGCGGACACGTCGTATGGTTCTGGCCGGAACGGATGGGAGGCGGAGCGCAGGGGTACGGAGCTGGTGAGCCCGGTCGGTGGCCGGTCGCACAAGGAACCCGACGGAGGTGGTGATGAGCCGGTCAGGCTGACGGCATCCGACTTCTACATCGACGCCATGGCAACTAGGAGTGCGGTGTGTCCCGCGGGACATGGGGCAGTGGCAGAGTACGAGGATGAGGATGCGCCTGAGCGGGTGGAGATACACTTCGCCCGGGCGGTGTGTGAGCCCTGCGCGCTGCGTGCCCGGTGCCCTGTGGGGTGGCGCAGTCGCCCTGAGCTTGGGGGAGAGTGGTCACGGGGTGGAGCCTACGTGTTGAGTGCGGACCTGGCGAGGATGAACATCGCACGGAGGCGTGCGGCAGAGTCAGACGGACAGTGGCGCAAACGGTACGGGCTGCGTGCGGGGATAGAGGGGACGAACTCGGAGATGAAACGGCGCCATGGTCTTGGCCGCTTACGGGTACGTGGCGGCGAGAGGGTACGGCTCGCCGTCTACCTCAAGGCCCTGGCATGCAACGTCAAGCGGATGGTCGGGGCACGACTGATCGAGATGGACGAGACGTTGGCCCGGCCGGCTGCCCTGGCCACTGTCCCCGCCGCTGCATGACCTTGCGGATGACGCTGCCAACCCGGTAATCCCTTCCCGGACGGTGTTGGTCGCACCACAACGACCTCATCGGCCACTACACAAGCCCCAACCGGAACATCCAACCCCTCCACACCTAACCGTCCTCACTCCCCAGTACCAACCCGAAAGCCCCTTGTTACGAGGGAATCAAGGTTGCGTGCGCCCTTCGATACGCGCCGCTGAAGCAGCGGCGCTACTCAGCAACTGTCTTGGAAGTCAAGCGATTTGGGCGGCGGTGTGGCTACGGGTCGGGTCCCACCGAGTCTGGTCGCGGACCATGATATTGATGATCGTCAGCAGCTTCCTCATTGCTGCGGTCAGCGCTACCTTCTTTGCCTTGCCCGCCGCGCACAGCCTGTCGTAGAACTCCTTGATCACCGGATTGCGACGTATGGCCACTAGCGTGGCCATATACAGGACACTGCGCACCGATTTCCTGCCGCCCCACGTCGTACGCCTGCCTCTGAACAGTCCGCTGTCCCTGTTGAAGGGCGCCACTCCGACCAGGGCGGCGATCTCCCTGCGGTTCAGACGCCCCAACTCGGGCAGCTCAGCCATGATCACGCTCGACACCACCTCCCCGATTCCGGGAACGCTGGTGAGGAGATCGTCTTTGGCTCTCCACACAGGGCTGGACCGGATGAACTCCTTGATCTGACGGTCGATCTCTCCTCTACCTTTGATCAGCCAGGCGATGTGCGCCTCGATGTGGGGTCGAAGCACGGGGGCCGCCTGCCGGAGCCGGTTGCGCTCTGACGTGATCATCTCCACTATCTGGCGCCTTCTGCGGATCAGAGCTCGCAACTACAGCTCCTGCTCGTCGGGCAGAGGTCGGACCTGTGGCTTGACCGCCTCGGCAAAGCGGGCCAGTACCACAGCGTCGAGCTCATCGGTCTTGGCGTTCCTTCCTATGGAACGGCCAAAGTCGCGTACCTGCCGTGGGTTGACCACAGCTACGGCATGTCCCGCCACAGTCAAATCTGCTGCCGCCTGGTACTCGTACCCACCGCTGGACTCCATGCTCACGAGTCTGGGCGCTACGCGGCCCAGACTCGTGAGCAGCGACGCGATACCTTCAGGGTCGTTGGTCGTTCTCCAGACCCGGGCCTCAGACGATACGCTCACGTCCAGGTGGGCCTTGGACACGTCGATCCCTACGTACACTTCCTCATTGCCCATCGCTCTCCTCCTGTCTATACTGAGGCTGGTCTCCCACTCTGTCCCATCCTTGCAGATACGGACTCGATGTCCGGGCAACTGTTCGGGCTCTGGGGAGACCGGGGCGTGACGATCCAGCTGAGTAGCGGTCTTCAATGACCCGGGTGGCATCGATCTGTCACGCCCCTGTACCCGCCTGCACTCTACCCGATTCAAGATACAAGGGTGAACGGGTTACGTGATCCCCAAAAAGTCTGAACAGTTACGCTCCGATCACTTGACACCGTTCGAAGCGGCGGTAGGATGGCGGAGAGAGAGCCGGTGCGGGGCCGCGGCCCGCGCGGGTGTCGCTCGAGGGGCCGCCCAGGCCCGGCGGGCACGTACACGACGGCCGAGGAGTCGGAACGCACAGGATGAGATACTCCGCCGCCATAGTCGCTGCGCTGTTGTTGATCGCCGCGACAGCCGGCGCCTCGGTCGGCTGCCGTGCCGACGAGGCGGGCAGCGCACTTGCGGACGATGCCGTCTTTCCTGACGACCGCGTCGGCGAGGTACGGATTATGATGTCGGCCGACGATTGGGCCGAGATGAGGAGCGACCCGCTCGCCAAGCGGTATGTCGTCGCGGACTTCTCGCTCGACGGGGAGGAGCTGCGCAACGTCGCGGTCCGGCCCAAGGGCAGCTCGTCCCTTCGGACCGTCGCCGATCTCGGCATTCCCCAATTCGGGCTGACCGTCGACTTCAACCTGCTCAACGTCGCGCGCAACTTCCGCGGCCTCCGCAAGATCGACCTGAACACGGGCTTCAAGTACCATCTGCTGCTCCGCGCCCGTCTGGCGTCGGAGCTGTTCGCCGAGATGGGCGTTCCGGCGCCCCGGACCGCCTTCGCCGAGGTGTGGGTGAACGGAGACCGTCTGGGCGTGTACGCCCTGGTCGAGCACGTCGACCGTACGTTCCTGCGCCGCCACTTCGACTCCGCCGACGGCAATCTCTACAAGCCCTCCGGCGCCGCTGGCCCGTTGGACTGGACGGAAGCCGAGCTCGCGGGGCACGACCGGCGGGGAGCCAGGCCGATGGCCGTGAATCTCGGCGGCGGCAGCATCGGTGACCTGTTCGAGGCTGTCGGCCAAGGCCGGGACGGCACGGCCGCAGCGGACTTCGCGCCCGACGATCGCATCGCCGCCGCGGGGTTGAAGACGAACGAGAACAGGCCCGATCACGCCGCGCTGCTGCGGTTCCTGGAGGTGTTGAACGACGAGCCCGACTCCAGCTTCCCCCGCGCCATAGAGCGGGTGCTCGACGTCGACGCCGCGCTGCGGTTTCTCGCGGTGTCGGCCGTGACGGTGCACCTGGACAGTTATCTCGGCTCGGCCCGGAACTACTACCTCTACGAGACGGCCGGCAGGTTTACGCTGGTCCCGTGGGACATGAATGAGGCGTTCGGGACGTTCCGCTGCGGCATAGAGCGCCACCGACTGATCGACCTCTACGTCGACGAGCCGACGGCCGCGCCGCTCGCCGGACGTCCGTTGGCCGCCAGGCTGCTGCGGCATCCGCCGTACCTGGACGCCTATCGCGGCTACGTGCGGGAGCTGCTCGACGGCCCGCTGGCGCCGGGAACGGCCCAGGCGAGGATCGACCGTCTCGCCGAAATGCTGGGTCCGCTGCTCGAAGACGTGCAGTCGGCCGAGCGGCGGCGTCTATCCGAGCTCGACTACGATCTGCCTGCCTCCACGCTCGACGCCCCGGCCGCCGTCGCGGAGCTGAAGAGCTTTGTAGCCACGCGCTCCGAGTCGGTGCGGCGACAGCTCGCCGGAGCACAGCCGAGCTCCTCGGGGCGGGGCGCCGGGAACGGCGCGACGGACGTCGCGTGCGGCGCCGGGGTGTAGGCGGCGTGGACGCGGCTCAATACCCGGTCGCCGCGCCGCGCGTCGAGCGCAAGTTCTACCTGCCGCCCGGGAGGGTCGATCTCGCGTACGCCGTCCTGCGGCAGGTGTGCCGCAACGACCCCGGCTACCCGGAGGGGCGGGTGACGAGCCTGTACTTCGACACGGCCGACCTCGACAGCTACTACGCCTCGGCGTCGGGCGACTGGGAGCGCCACAAGGTCCGGCTGCGCTGGTACGGCGAGGTCGCCGAAGCGGCGACGGCGACGGTGTTCCTCGAGCTCAAGACACGACAGGGCCTGTCCGCGACCAAGCAGCGAAGGCTGTTCACCGTGCCGTCCGAACGCCTGCTGCCGGATGGGCTGTCCGAGGGAGTGATCGACCGGGTGACGCTTGTTGATGCGCTGGCCGAAATGGGCCATCATGCAAGCGCGCCGCTGCGGCCGACAGTCGCCGTGTCGTACCGCCGCCGCCGGCTGATCGAGATGCTGGCCGGCGTACGCGTATCCATAGACAGCGAGATCACCTCGAAGCTGGTGGCGAAGGATATCGGCGCCGGCGCGTTCGACGTCAGGCTGCCCGGCGGCGTGGTGGAGGTCAAGGGTCCGGACCTGGAGCTGCCGGCGTCGTTGCGGCGCATCAGCTTGCTCGATACGGGCTGGAGCAGGTTCTCGAAGTATTGCCAGTGCCTCGGGGCGCACCTGCTCGAGACGGAGGCGGTCGGCGGGCGCTGGCCGTCCGGACTGAGGGCCGGAACATAGGCAGGGGATAGACAATTGCTCGACGATCTTGTGAGCTCGCCGGTAGACCTGGCGGACGCGGTTATCGCGATCGGCTTCTCGCTGGCCGCGTCGGTCGTCGTCTACCTGATGTACCACCTGTTCTACGGATCGCGGCAGGTCGGCGCGGGAGTGCAGCGGGCCTTCATCATCGGAGGACCGGCGATAACGGCGCTGTTCCTGGGCATCCAGACGTCCATACCATTGTCGCTCGGGCTGCTGGGCGCGCTGTCGTTCGTCCGGTTCCGGACTCCGGTGAAGGACCCTGCGGAGATAGGCTTCCTGCTACTCCTGATCGCGTCGTCCATCGGTGCGTCGACCGGGAACTACGTCGTGACGGTGGTGCTGTTCGTGCTCGTGTTCGCCGCGCTCGGAGTGCAGAGGCTGGCGCGCGAGCGGTTCACGTTGACCGGCTGGGGCAACCTGATGGTCTCGGTCGACCGCGACTCGTTCGAAGGAGCCGAGCCGAGGCTTGCCGCGTTCCTGGAGGAGCGGGTGCCCGGCCTGAAGCTGGTGTCGGCCTCGACCCTCGACGACCGGGTGAGCCTGCACTACCAGTACCGGCGTAGCCGGGGGTTCGACTGGCCGACTTTCTTCCGCGACCTGGAGCAGGTGGCGCACCCCGCCAAAGTAGAGACATTTCTAGACTAGAACGGTATACTACCGGCCAACGCGTCGAAGCCGGCTAATGGAGGCCAACCTATGGGTACCCGACGTATCGTCCCGCTCTTGCTGACGCTGGCGGCAGTCGCCCTAACGCTGTCCCTGGTGTTGGCTTGCTCTTCGGGCGATGGCGACGGCGATGGCGGAGGCGGCGACGGCCAGCAGGCCGCGGCCGCCAGCGACTCCTCCGGCGAAGCGGGTACGGAGGCCGCCGCCGAGGGCGTGTATAAGCTTACCCAGACGTTCGAAACGTCCACCATAGAGGTCACCAGCGACGTGTTCAGCCGGATACGCCGCCTCAAGATCGACTACACCTGCAACAAACAGCGTAACCTGAACCAGAAGGGCCAGTGGGAAGTCGGCCTGGACAAGTCTCCTCCGATGAATTTCGCGGGCGTGCCCGAGGGCGCCGTCAGCCTCGCCCTGATAATGGACGACCCCGACGTGATCGAACCGGAGGCGGAGATCTTCGAGCCCAAGATCCACTGGGTGCTGTGGAACCTGCCTCCGGACACGACCGAGCTTCCAGTGCACCTGGCTACGACGACTGAGCTTGCGACGCTGGGCCCCAACGTCCGGCAGGGGACGAACGACTACGGGGTGATCGGATATACGGGGCCATGCCCGACTCTGTCCACCCTCTCCATAGCCCAGAGCGGCGGCACGTACGACCCGATGTCCCACATCTACACGGGCATTCCGGTGTTGCCACACGGCTACGCGATCAAGGTCTACGCGCTCAGCAAGGAGCTCGACCTGCCCGCAGGCGCGACGAAGTACGATCTGCTCAAGGCCATGGACGGCAGCATAATCGCCGGCGGCGAGGCCGTTGCCGAGTACCGCCCGAAGGCGCTCTTGAAGTAGCCTCGCGCGAAGCCGGGAACCTCTCAGGACCCGCACGTACGCAGCGCTCAGGAGGGTCAGCATGACGGGAAACGGACGGCAGCCGGTCTTGGTCGTGGTCCAGCTCACCGGCGGGAACGACTTCATGAACACGGTCGTTCCGTACACGAACCCCCACTACTACGACGCCCGGCAGAAGATCACCGTACCCGAGGACCAGGTGCTGCCCATCGATGGCGGCCTCGGATTCCACCCCAGCGCGGCGCCGCTGAAGGAGATGTACGACGCCGGCGACGTCGCGGTGGTGCAGGGCGTCGGCCACGTCGGTTCCAGCCGGTCCCACTTCCGGGCTATGGACGTGTGGCACACCTGCGAGCCGGTCGATATAGGCTCCGAGGGCTGGCTCGGCAGGGCGATCAGGGAGATCGACCCCGGCAAGGAGAACGTGCTCACCGGGGTCAACATCGGCCGGGGCCTGCCCAGGGCGATGGTCGCGCCCGGCGTGCCCGTCAGCTCCGTCGGAGACCTCGACAACTACGGCATCCTGACCGGCGTGACCGACGCGGCCCAGCGCGCCCACGCCCTGGAGACGTTCAAGGGAATGTACGCGCCCGCCATCGGCACGGGCCCGGTGATGGACTACCTGTCGCAGACGGGCCATGACGTGCTCAAGGGGGCGGACATCCTCAAGATCGCGCCCGCCAGGTACACGTCCGACGTCGAATACGCGGACACCTCCATCGCGTGCAACCTCAGGGACGTGGCGAGGGTCCATCTCGCCGGGCTGGGCACCCGCATCTTCTACACGAGCCACGGCGGGTACGACACCCACGCCAACCAGCTCAAGGACCACCCGGTGCTGCTGACGGACCTCTCGGCCGCGATCTCCGACTTCTTCCAGGACCTCCGGGACCACGACGCCTCGGACGAGGTCATAATGCTGATATTCACGGAGTTCGGCCGCAGGATGCTCGACAACGGCGGCGGCACCGATCACGGCGCCGGCGGGGGCGCTTTCATCATCGGAGACGGAGTGGCGGGCGGCCTGTACGCCGAATACCCGTCGCTCGACCGCCAGGACTGGGAGGGCGGCGAGGACATGAAGCACACCGTGGACTTCCGCGGCCTGTACTCGACCGTTCTCGATCAGTGGATGGGGCTCGACCCCGTACCGATCGTGAACGGGACCTTCGAGCAAATGGAGACCTTCGCCGCATAACCGGCCCGCGCGCCGGCGGCGCCTACGGAGGGAGGACGCCCATGTCCGACAACGATCTGGCCCTGACCGCCCATCTCATGAGGCGCGCCGCGTTCGGCGCCACCCGACAAGAGCTGGAGGAGCTCTCCACCCGCAGCTACGAGTCTCTGGTCGACGATCTCCTGAATCCCGAGCGGTTCCCCGAGATAGAGGAGGACGTGCTCGACCGCTACTACGGCGAGATCACGATCCACAACAACCCGGGGACATGGCTCTACCGCATGGTCAACACGAGGCGGCCGCTGGAGGAGAAGATGGTGCTCTTCCTCCATCACGTCTTCGCCACCGCGTATTCCAAGGACAGCGCGCCCTTCTCCCATCTCATCCAGCTCGACCTGTTCCGCCGCATCGCGCTGACCGACTGGCGCACTATCCTCATCGAGGTGTCCAGAGACCCGCTGATGATCTCCTGGCTGGACAACTCGGAGAACCACAAGGACGAGCCCAACGAGAACTACGGCCGGGAGGTGCTGGAGCTGTTCTCGATGGGCATCGGGAGCTACACGGAGGAAGACGTCAAGGAGTGCGCCCGCGCGTTCACGGGGTGGACGTTCACGCAGCCCATCCCGCTCTACCCCTGCGGCCACTTCACTCCGGAGTTCGAGTACGTGGCGGAGGACCACGACGAGGGTCCGAAGTCGTTCCTGGGACACACCGGAAACCTCAATGGCGAGGACGTGATTGACATAATCGTCCGGCAGCCGGCGACGGCCGAGTTCGTGACGCGTCACCTGTACAGCTTCTTCGTGGCGGACGAGGCGCAGGTGCCGGCGTGGTCGGTCGAGCCGCCGCGCGACCCGGAAGCCATCGCCGCCCTTTCGCAGGAGTTCATGGACAACGGCGGCAGCCTGAGGCCCGTGCTCCGGCTGCTGTTCAACTCCGACTTCTTCAAGGAGGCGCGCTACGCCCGGGTGAAGAGCCCGGCCGAGTTGGTGGCCGGTACGATCAAGCTGGCCGGCACCCATCGGTTCCCCGACCCGGGCCTGGTGCAACTCGGCGAGGCCCCGGAGTACATGGGCCAGCACCTGACCAATCCTCCCACCGTGGAGGGCTGGCACACGGGGCAGGAGTGGATCGACGGCGGGGCGCTGACCGAGCGGGTCAACTTCGCGGCTGACGAGCTCGGCGACGCGACCAAGCCGGGCGTGAGGGAGCTGGTCGGACGGCTCAGCGGCGACGGCTCGGCCATCTCCCCCGAGGAGCTCGTGGACCGGAGCCTCGACCTTGTCGGGCCGGTCGTCGTCAGCGAGGTAACCCGAGACAGCCTGCTGGACCACTTCCGCTCGGGCGGGGACCTGACCTTCGATACCGCGCCGGACCGCGAGCGCAGCGACGCGCTCATCGCCCGGGCGCTGCAACTCGCTGTGTCGACGCGCGAGTACCAGTTCGCCTAGTTCGGCCGTCTCACGGAGGAGCGGAAGATGCCGAGACCATACGCGTTGCTGAGGGCGGGGTTTCCCTACCTCAAGACGATCGGAATGCGTCGCAACGTCAACCATCCAGTAGACATCGCGCTCGGCAAGGAGGGGCGGGTCTACTGCCTCTGCTCGATGGAGATATCGCCCAACACGGGGGTCGCCACGATCACGTTCGACGACGACTATCTCGGCCACATAGGCGGCCTGGGCGCCGAGGACGGCAAGTTCATCTGGCCGATCTCCATCGTCGTCGACCGCGAGGAGACCCTGGCGATCTCCGACTCGGCGCTGCACCGGATCACGTTCATGCGTCCCGACGGCACATTCGTGGGCAAGTGGGGAGAGCACGGCAGCGGCGACGGCCAGCTCAACCGGCCGGCGGGCCTCGCCTTCGACGCCGACGAGAATCTCTACGTGGTCGACACGATGAACCACCGTGTGCAGAAGTTCAGCAAGGACGGCAAGTTCATACTGAAGTGGGGCGAGTACGGCGACGGCGACGGCCAGCTCGACATGCCCTGGGGAATCGCCGTCGACGAGCTTGGAGACGTCTACGTCGTCGACTGGCGCAACGACAGGATACAGAAGTTCACCGCCGACGGCCGGTTCATATTCTCCCTCGGGAGCTCCGGAGACGGGGACGGCGAGCTCAACCGTCCGGCCAGCGTCGCGGTCGACTCGGACGGCGACATCTATGTCGCGGACACGGGCAACAACCGGGTGCAGCTCTTCAGCGAAGAGGGGCGATACGTCGAGAAGTTCATAGGCGACGCATCGCTGTCGAAGACGATGATCGAGTACATGCTGCCCCAGGCGACGCCGCTCATGCTGCGGGAGCTGTCGCGCCTCGAGCCGCAAAAGCGCTTCCGGATGCCGAGATCGGTGGCGGTCGACGACCGGAAGCGGATGTACGTGGCGGAGTTCCACGGCTTCCGGGTGCAGATATACGAAAAGCAGGCCATCCCGCTGAGCGCCGACCAGATCGCACTGCCGGTCACGTCGCGCAAGCTCAGGACGATCTAGCCTGACCGACACCCATCGTTCAGGCATTCTCCGCAACCGGCGAGGAGGTAGCACATGACATCCGAAGCTCAAGGACCAGCCATTCGGTCGTTGCTGGTAGAGGACAATCCCGGCGACGTCCGGCTGACCCAGGAGGCGCTCTCAGAGTCGGCGTACCCCAACGAGCTCTACGTAGCCCAGGATGGCGAGGGCGCCATGGCTCGGCTGTTACGGGAGGGCGACTTTGCCGACGCCCCGATGCCCGACCTGATCTTCCTGGACCTGAACCTGCCAGGGAAGGACGGGTTTCAGGTCATGCGAGAGATAAGGGACCAGCCCCATCTGCGGCACATCCCGGTGGTGATCCTCACCTCGTCGCAGGCGCAGGAAGACATGCTCAGCTCCTATGGGCTGGCGGTAAGAAGCTACATCCGAAAGCCGCTGGAGGCGAGTCGGTTCGACATGATAGCCAAGGGCCTCGTGCCCCGGCTCGCCACCCGAATAGAAGGCGCGGAGGCCTGGAAGGCCATGGCCCGCCGTGAGGCCGTGGAGCGGGAAGAGAGCATGGTCGCCGAGTACACCGAGCTGGCAGGTCTGGCCGAGGAGGACCGCGTAGGCAGGATGCAGGCGTTGGCGGAATCGGTCCTTGATCTGCCCGCGAACCTGCGGCGCGACTTTGCGCTGTCCCGGCTGAAGGTCTGGCTGAGGCTCGAGCCCGAGGCGGCCGGGCAGGTTGCCGCGACCTACGAGCTGATTGCCGCGGGTCTCTCCGGGGACCGGGCCCACGCTCACATTTCGCTGGTCCGCGACCTCGTGCGGGAGTTCTCTCCAGAGGAGCAGGAACGGCTCATCGCGTTGGACCCCACCGTCTTCGGGGGCGTCGCTACCGAGCTGGAAGGCGCGTCGAAGAAGAGATGGTGGTGGCCCTTCGGCGGCTAGCGGGCGCCGCCGCGTGAACAACTACCCCAGACCGGACCTCTGGACCCCAAGCCAAACTATCCACTACCCACTATCCACTACGCCCCCCGTTACGTCGGGGGCAGGGTAACGATCTCCAGCCAGAAGTCCTGGATCGAGACCACGACGGCGATGAACTGCTCGAGGTCGACGGGCTTCGTTATGTAGGCGTTGGCGTGGAGGTCGTACGACCCCAACACGTCTCTCTCCTCGTGAGACGTCGTCAGGATCACGATTGGTATCCGCCTCAACGCCGGGTCGCCCTTGACCTCTTCGAGCACCTCGCGGCCGGTCTTCCTGGGCAGGTTGAGGTCGAGCAGGATCAGGTCGGGGCGCGGGATGGGACCGCCGGCCCCGCCGCCGTTGAGCATCTCCATCGCCTCCTGGCCGTCGCGGGCGACCGTGAGGTTGTTGCGGACCTTGGCCTCCTTGAGCGCCTCCTGCGTAAGGCGCACGTCGCCCGGGCTATCTTCGACCAGCAGGATTTCGATCGGCCTCGAGTTTCTCGTGTTAGTCATATGCCTGCTTCCTGGTCGACGGACTGGAGGGTGAAGTAGAAGGTGGAGCCCGTACCCGGCTCGGACGCGACCCATATTGTACCGCCGTGACGCTCGACGATCTTCTTGCACATTGCGAGACCGATTCCGGTACCGGAATACTCGTCGCGCCCGTGCAGTCGCCGGAACAGCTCGAAGATCCGCTCGCTGTACTGGGAATCGATTCCGATGCCATTGTCGCTCACCGAGAACCGCCAGCCGGCCTCGACCGGGACGGCGTCGACGCGGACTTCCGGCGCGTCCGGGCCCGAGAACTTGATGCCGTTGCTGACCAGGTTCTGGAAGAGCTGGACGAGTTGCCCCGAATCGCCGATAACGGTGGGCAAAGGTCCGTGGGCCACGTCGGCGCCCGTTTCTTCTATCCTCATCTCGAGGTTGCCGATAGCGCGGCCGAACGCAACTTCGGAGTCTGTCGGCTCGAACGGAACGCCCCTGGTCCCGATCCTGGAGTACGCCAGGAGGTCGTCGATGAGCCGCTGCATCCTCTGAGCCCCGTCCACGGCAAAGCCGATAAAGTCCTGGGCGTCTTCTCCGAGTTTGTCCGAGTAGCGGCGACTGAGAAGCTGCATGTACGAAGCGACCATGCGCAGGGGCTCCTGGAGATCGTGAGAGGCCACGTAGGCGAACTGCTCGAGGTCCGCGTTCGAGCGCCGAAGCTCTTCTTCGATCACCATGGCGCGCGCGTACAGTCGCGCGATCGCGATCGCGCCCGAGATCTGGTCGCTGACTCTCTGGGCAAGATCGACGTGCGCCTGATCGTACGCGTACGGCTCGGTCGACATCAGGCTGATCATGCCCATCGGGCTGCCGGCCGCCGTCAGCGGTACGAGAATCTCCGAGCGAAATCCTATGTCCCAGGAGTCGACCCCGGGCGGGAAGTCGGCGCCCATCTCCTCCCGGGTCCGACCGGTGAACGTAAGGGGGGAGTTGCGTTGGACTATCGCCTCGACCATCGAGCCCTGCAAAGGTCGTGTGAATCCGGCCTGCGACCGCTCCTGCTCGAGATCGATGCCGTGTATGTACTCCACGCGGAGCGTGCCGCGTTCGAGGTCCGCGGTGACTATGTCGATCCGGTCGAACGGGATGAGCCTGCGTACCCGCTCGCCGAACAGCGGGTAGATCTCGCTGATGTCGAACGAGGACGTGATGATGCGGCCGATCTCGGCCAGCACGGCGTTCTGCTCGGCGAGCTGACTTCGCTCAGCGGCCAGTGCATCGTCGGCGCGGCCCATGTTCACCTCGGCGCCGGGGCGTCCGCGAAAGGCGGGCGATTCGGGGCTCCCTCGGAGCCGCCACAGGATATCATGTCGCGGTCAGCGGCCGTCTGCCGGTCGCGGCGTCACCTGCACGAGCGGTCATGCGGGCGCAATCGAGGGCCGCGGCGTCACCAGGCAGTCCAGCCGCCCTCCACGGGGATGTTGGCGCCGGTCATGTATGAGCCGGCGTCGGAGGCCAGCAGCAGCAGCGCGCCCTTCAGCTCGTGGCGCCTGCCGAGACGCTTCATCGGGCTCTTGGCCGACAGCCGGCCGATCACCTCTTCCATCACCACGTCCTTGGGGAACGCGCCCGGGCTGATGCAGTTCACGCGCACGTTGTCCTGCGCCCAGTAGACGGCCAGGTGGCGGGTCAGGTGTATCGTCCCGCCCTTGAGGGCGTGGTACGCGGCCGGGCTTCGGAAGTCGAGCCCCTCGTAGGCGTCGGGGTACGACCCGACCATGCCGTACATCGACCCGATCATGACGATGCTGGCCGGCGCGGCGCGCTCGACCGCGTGATCGCGCAACAGCCGCGCGAGCGCGAAGTAGCCGGCGTTGTTCGCCTGGTGGCGGGCGAACTCCTCGAAGGTCACGTCGGCGATGCTCTTGGAGTTGGCTTCGAGGCCGTTGTTGACGAGGACGTCGAGCTTGCCCGCCGCGGCCACGGCGTCGCGGAAACCCGCTTCGATGGAGTCCGCGTCCATGTGGTCGAGTTGGACGCCGAAGTGCGAGGCGCCGCCCGGGCTCGGCAGGGCCGCCGCCGTCTCCTCGGCGCGCGCCCTGTCCCGGCTCGACACGACGACCGAAGCGCCCGCCTCGGCCAGCGCCCGGGCGAACGAACCGCCCAGCCACCCGCTGCCGCCGGTTATCAGGGCGGCGCGCCCGGTAAGGTCGAAAAGATCCTGGATCGTCGGCTCGTTGGTCCGCGTCATCGAAGGCCTCCTGGAGTGGGGTAGGGCAGGGGAGATCTACCCGCGCCCGATGTACGGCATGTCGGTCGCCATGATCGTGATGAACTGCACGTTCGTGTCCAGCGGCAGGTTCGACATCTGCACGATCGTGTCGGCGACGTGCTCGACGTCGAACGTCGGCTCGACCCTCATCGAGCCGTCGGGCTGCTGGGTGCCCTGCGCCGACTTCGCGGTCATGGGGGTCGCCGCGTTGCCGATGTCTATCTGGCCGCAGGCGATGTTGTACTTGCGGCCGTCGAGCGAGGTCGATCTGGTGAGGCCGGTGATGGCGTGCTTGGTGGAGGTGTACGGGGCCGAGTCGGGACGCGGCACGTGGGCGGAGATCGAGCCGTTGTTGATGATCCGGCCGCCCATCGGCTCCTGCGCCTTCATGATCTTGATCGCTTCCTGCGTGCACAGGAACGTCCCCGTGAGATTCGTGTCGACCACCCGCTGCCAGTCCTCGTACGGGAGGTCCTCCATCGGCATCCGCGGCGCGCCGTGGCCCGCGTTGTTGAACAGCACGTCCAGCCGACCGAACGCCTCGGCCGTCTTCGCGAACAGCGCGCGTACCGACTCGGGATCGCCGACGTCGGTCTGGACGGCCAGGATGGCCGCGTCCGCGCCGGCCTCCCGCACCGTCTCGTCCAGCGGCTCCATCCGCCGGCCCGCTATGACGACGGAGTAGCCGTCTCGCAGCAGCGCCAGTGCCGAATGCTTGCCGATCCCCGTTCCGCCTCCGGTAACGATAGCCACCCGTCCGTCAGTCGTCATACTGCCATCTCCAGATAAGAGAGTTGCCCTCCACCGGGCCGGTTACGCCATACGGTTACGCCTTTGCACTGCGGTTCTTCAGCGTATAGGCTAACTGTAGAGACGGGCGGCATCAACCCCGAGCCGTCCGGGGAATCTTGTGCGGGAATCACCCTGTCCGGATATTCGTGGGGACGACAATGCCTACCGCTGGCTCCCGAGACGAAGGATCATGGGGGGCATTTTGACAAGTACGTGGGATTCCAGTATTCTACGAGTGCTGTTGCAGCCGACGACAAGAGCCCTTGGGCTCTTCCGGGCCACCCGGATAGTCGGCTTTCTTGTTGCTAGTAATAGATGTCCGCCCCCACTTCGAACAGGTCAAATTCGCTTGCGATCTTGTCGCGGATCAGCCGATGGGACCTGTGGTCACCAGTTTCCCACTTCCTCTGTATCGCCCAGGAACAATAGTCGGCCACCTGCAAGCATGGGTCAGATGCGGCGGTCCAAAGGACGCTCCTCCATGCACTTGTCGGCGATACCTGTTCCATCACGTCCCTGATGGCCGCGCCGAATGCAGCTTCCTTCTTTCTGGTCCCAATGGACGCCGCGACCGCCAGGAGTTCCTCTCGCTGAGAGACCACTTCAGGGGCGACATATTTCATGTGATGAAACCATGCGTGCTGGTAAGACCGCATGTCTGACACGCGATTTTGGGGCGGCGTCTTCCGCTTGTGCAGGATCGTTGCGTCAACGCGGAAGCGATATTCACTCAGGGCATGGAAGACAGCATCTCGCACGCGTTGCTTATCCTCGGTGGCGTGGAATCCCGCCCTCAAGTCGAATCCATCCCAGACGAGTTTCCTCCGGCGCTCGAACAACTCGCTGGCTATGCTGTGGTCCTCTATCAGGACTGTAGTCAAGATAAAGTACTCGGTCGCCTTGGGATTGTTGCTGAAATCGAAGTTGCCGGACTCGTCGGCATAGACACATTTGCGCATGGGCCGCCCTTGCTGTAGGAGAATAGGCACTCGGCGGATTGTCCTCGGTTCAGGCCTGGTCGGCGTCCCTGACGCAGCGCTGCAGGAGGTCGAGCGCCGCTTTGGCGAACGTGTACATGTTGCGCTCGCGGTCGGAGTCGCCGGTCTCCAGGGTGATGGCCGCCTCGACCGGCCCGGCGACCGCGATGCAGGCGTGTCCGGGGCTGTCGCCGTAGCGGTTCCCGGTCGGCCCGCTGGCGCCCGTCTCGGCCAGCCCCCACGTCGCGCCGAGCAGGTCGCGGGCGGTCCGCGCGTTGAGCAGAGCGTACTCCTCGGTGCTGGCCCGCATGCCCTCCATGGTCTCGTCGGCCACGCGCAGCAGCCCCCGTTGGGCCGTCCGGGTGTAGACGACGGCGCCCCCGACGAAGTAGGCGGAGGCGCCGGGCACCGCCAGCAGCGCAGCGGACACGAGCCCTCCCGCCGACGACTCGGCGACGGCTACGGTCTGTCTCCTGTCCTTGAGCAGCGCGCCGGCCTTCTCGGCCAGCGGGCGGAGGTCTTCCATGCGTAGTCTGCCTTCCTTCGGGTCCGATCGCCTGCCACCTTACCATAGCGCCGCGCCCCGGCGCTTGGACGACGGTCATCCGCGACCGTCTCGGACGTTTCGAAGGTCTGAAAGCCTCCTCTCCCTCGATGGGAGAGGACTGAGGTGAGGGTGAACGATGGAGGTGGCGGCACACGGCTTCCCCCTCATCCTAACCTTCTCCCGCCAGGGGAGAAGGGACTCCACCGACGGGCTCAGTCGATCGGGTCGAAGAAGGTGAGGTCGGCGCCGAGGTTGTCCATCGCCGTCACCTCGTCGCCGCGGAGCCGGACGCGAACGTCGCCCGTGAAGTTCTTCAACGTGATCTCGGACTCCGCCAAGGGAAACTCGAACGACACCGGCCGGTTGACCGGGGGCTGCGGGACGAAGAAGTAGCCGTTGGAGACTCTGGCCGCGCCTCGGACTCCGTCGACCGTCACGGTGCCGGTATCGACCCACGGCGGCACGCGGACGAACAGCGGCGCGGGGCGCTTCACGATTACCCGCAGCGCGGAGTGCGTGTAGGGCGACTCGACCCTGATCGAGTCGGTCTCGTGGTCGAAGAGCATGTTGACCCAGTGACCGGCATCGTCCGTTCGCGTCACGTCCCTGTAAGCCTCGCAGAGGGACGCGATGGCGCCGCCGACGATGTCGAGGTTGAAGCCGACCCGTGGCTTGGAGGACTGCATGATGCCGAGCGGCTCGTGGCCGTACGGCGCGGGGAATCCGTAGCCGCCTCGCAGCCGGTCGGCGACGTTCTTCCTGCCGTCGACGCCGTCCGGGTTCGGCGGCTCGACGACGAATGAGACGTCGCGAAGCTGGGACGGCAGCAGGTGGCAGCGCAGAATCCTCTCCGCGTCGTGGTAGTACCCGGTGTGGCCCCACTGGCCGAGAATGAGGGCCGTCTCCAGGATGTCGCCGGTGTTGTTGGCCTCCCCGCGGCCGGAATCCTCCTGTTCCAAGGTGCCCTCGATGCTCCACCCGATCTCGTCCCGTATCTCCCAGAGCCCGTTGTCGTAGAAGGCCTTGACACGCGTCATCAGGAATGAGTCGCGCGTCAGGTCGGCGAGCTGCGCCAGCGAGGACATGACGCAGGTCGTCGAATGGCAGTGTCCGCCGAAGCGCGTGTCGTCGTAGGCGCCGTCAGGCCAGAACGCCTCGTCGAGGGCCCTGTCCTTGAGCAGCAGCGCCAGCTCCAGGGCAGGCCCGTGCCCGGTCGCCCGGTAGTGCTTCACCAGCGGCCCGATGGAGCGTCCAACTCGGCTGACGAACGAGGAATAGCCCGGCGCGAGCGGGCTGAGCCCGAAGTCGCTGGTCAGGCGGACGCCGTCCCATTCGCCGTCCGGGACCCAGTATTCGAATATCGCCGCTATGCTGGACTCCACCAGCCGCCGGGCCTGTTCCGACCCGCGGTACTTCGCCAGGGAGTAGAGGGCGTGGAACCCCTCGCGCACGTTGTGGTCCATCAGGACTATGGGACGGCCGCCAGGCTCGGCGCGGTGAAGCGGCAGCGGGGCGACGCTGTAGGAGAAGAAGGCCGCGCGGGCGTGCTTCTCCACCGCGTCCTCGTCCAGGCGTATGCCCGCCGCGTCCTCGCCGTTGAGGATCGCGTTGAGGTGACGCCCCGGCGAGTGCGCCTCGGAGCTGCCCCCGAGCGCGGCCAGCGGGCGAACGCTCGCGCCTCCGTACGGGATGTCGCCGTCGTCCGCGTTGAACGCGTTCGACATCGCGCGGCATCCCAGCTCGATCGCGTCGCGGATATCTCTCGTGTTGACGTCTTGCAGTTGGGTCACGGGTCCCTCCGGGAGGGCTATGGCCCTCGGTTGGCGTAATGCTACAGGGCGGGGCCACTCCGGGGAAGTCCTCGCAGGGCGCGCGCACCCCTGCAGCCGGGGAACGTCTGAACCGGGATTCACGGGATTCGGTGATTGGGATGATTGGGAGGCGACAGTTGCCTGAGCGCATGATCAGCGTGATCCTGGTGGCCGGCGTCGGCCCCGCCCTAAAGTGTGGTGCCGGCCCCACCCCTGCAGCCGGGGAACGTCTGAACCGGGATTCACGGGATTCGGTGATTGGGATGATTGGGAGGCGACAGGTGGGCGAGGGCATGGTCAGCGTAAACCTGGTGGCTGGCGTCGGCCCCGCCCTAAAGTGTGGTGCCGGCCCCACCCCTGCAGCCGGGGAACGTCTGAACCGGGATTCACGGGATTCGGTGATTGGGATGATTGGGAGGCGAGAGGTGGGCGACCGCAGGGTCACACCGACGAAGCGTCGGGGCACTCAGGGCGCGCGGGTTGTGTGACGGCGGCCCCGCCCCGATACCCGCCGACGTGTTGACCGGGGGCGCGGGCGCTCCTAGAATGTCAGCCGCAGCCAGCATGGGAGGAGACGATGAGCTACGTCAGCTTCGGCCGCAGCTCGGGCGGCGAAAAAGAGATCAAGGTCGTCCTCAAGGACGGCACGTGGATGACGAACCACTTCGTAGATGGCGACCCCGACCAGCACATCATCAAGATGTTCGGCACGAACGAGCTGCCGACGCCGTGGTCGGCGGACACGGACCGCGAGGCCGTCGTAGAGGAGTTGGCGGCGCGAAACCTGCACGCCGCGATAAGCTGAGCCTCCTCCCGGCCTTCCCGTCCACACCCGGAAGGCACCTGTTCCGTCCTGATGGGAGCCCCCGCCCCTGGATACCCGCCTTCGCGGGTATGACGGAAGTGGTGGCCGCGGGTATGACGGAACCGGGGCTATCGTGAGTTCCTCGCGGAGTCCGAGTCGTTGCTCCGGCAGCCCTCGGCGCGTGCGGGCCCGGGGCCCGCGGCCGCACGCCCCGGAGGTCCCGCCATGCCCATAGAAGTCCCGATAGGGCCGGGAGGAGCGGACCGGGGCAAGGCCGTCGTTCCGGGCGACCCCTGCTACTTCTGCGAGGCGATCGCGGGCCGGACTGAGAAGGCCATCGTCGAGGAGACGGAGCAGACGCTCACGCTCGTGAACTGGATGCAGTACGAGCTCGGGCAGGTCTACGTCATCCCCAGGCGGCATGCCCCGACGCTGTTCGACCTCACGGACGAGGAGGCCGCCGCCGTGTTTCACACCGTCCGCCGCATCGCCGACGCCCTGTTGCGGGCGTACGACCCGGACGGGCTCAACCTGATCCAGAACAACGGCGTCGTCGCCGGCCAGCAGGTCCCGCACTTCCACATGCACGTCGTGCCCCGCCGCAGCGTCGGCAGCGACTGGGGGAACGGCCCTCCCCACGTCGCGGTCCTGGAGGGCAAGACCCCGGTGAGACCCGAACGCGACGTGCAGGTCAGCCTGGAAGAAGAGCACGAGATAGCCCGCCACATCCGGCGGTTTCTCGTAGCGCCCTCATGACCAGCCGGGAGCTGTTAGGCGCATCTATCCTGCGCCTCGACGAGCGCCGAGGATCCGATAGCCCTGAGTGCCCCGACGCTTCGTCGGGGTGTATCGAAGGGCGGTACTCCGCGAAAGGGCCCGCCCGGGCATCGACCCTGGATTGCTTCAGCTAACCAAGACGGAGAGACCCGTGAAGTACGATCTGCTCATCAGGAACGGTACCGTCGTCGACCCGTCGCAGGGACTCGCCGACAGGCGAGACGTCGCGATGGCGCGAGGCAAAGTCGCCGCGGTCGGGCCCGCGCTCGACGCCGCCGAGGCCGCCGAGATGCTCGACGCGTCGGGGCTGATCGTGACGCCGGGACTGGTCGACCTGCACGTCCACGCCTACTGGGGCGCGTCGACCTACGGCGTCGACCCGGACGTCAGCAACGCCGCAAAGGGCGTCACCACCGCGCTCGACGCGGGCTCCGCGGGCGCGCAGACGTTCGGCGCGTTCCGCAGGCACACCCTCGCGCGGGCCGATACGCGGCTCTTCGCGCTGCTGAACATCTCCGCGATGGGCATGATCTCGCCGACGATAGGCGAGCTCGAGGACGCCCGGTGGGCCGACGTCGAGCTGGCGGTCGAGGCGGGACTCGCCAATCGGGAATACGTCAAGGGCGTCAAGGCGAGGCTCGGGCGCCACCTCGTCGGCGACTCGGACGACGTCGGGATGCTCGGCAGGGCGCTGGAGGCGGCGGAGCGCATCGGCGGCTTCGTCATGGTCCACGTCGGCAACACGCCGTCGCCGCTGCCCACGCTGCTGGCGATGCTCAGGACGGGCGACGTCGTGACGCACTGCTTCCACGGCTTCGAGGACGGCGTGCTGGAGGACTCCGGCGCGGTGCTGGAGGGGCTGGCGGAGGCCCAGGGCCGCGGCGTGGTCGTCGACCTCGGCCACGGAGGAGGCGGCTTCTCGCTGAAGGCCGCCGAGAGGGCCGTCGCGCACGGCCTGCTGCCGAACACGATCTCCAGCGACGTGCACACCGTCAGCATCGACGGGCCCGTCTACGACCTCGTCACCACGATGACCAAGATGCTCTACCTCGGCCTGTCGCTGGAGGAGGTCGTGCGCCGGTCGACCGAGACCCCGGCCCGCGCGCTCGGCCTCGACGACAGGCTGGGCACGCTCCAGGTCGGCGCCGAAGGCGACGCCGCCGTCCTCCGGCTGGACGAGGGAAATTTCGAGCTCGTCGACCGGCTCACCACGATGACCAAGCTCGGGTCGACGCGGTGGGAGCCCGGCGTCCGCTTCGAGGCCACGCGCAGGCTGTCCCACGTCCGCACGGTCCTCCGGGGCCGCGTCTACCGCCCCTGGCTCAGGTAGCCCGCTCGGGAATCGCGGGACGCCGCTCCCACGACGCCGCCGCCAACTCAACCCGTTCACCCCGAGTAGCGCCGCTGCTCCAGCGGCGCGTATCGAGGGGCGCGCCCGTCCTTCCGGCCAGACCCTCTCCCGGCGCACTCCGTTGCTTGGGGCCCCTCGATACACCCCGCCCAAGGCGGCGGGGCACTCGGGGCGAACGGGGTTTCCGGGGGACACGGGCAAGGAATCTGCCTACTGCGCGGATGGGGCCGGGCTCCTGCTGTCGCCTTCTTGCCTCGAATCACTAGGTATTGACAAGAATCCGCAACCTGCGACGATGACAGTCGGGCCGGCGCACATCGCGTGGAAGAGGAAGGGTGACGAGCATGACGTGGAGACTGGGTCGCGCTCCGTTACTGGCAGCGGCTATCGTCGTTGTCGCAGCCGTTGGCTGCGGCGAGGAGCCGGCGGAGCCGCCGACGCCGGCCGCGGTGGTAGTGCAGCCAGCGGACCCGCCAACGCCATCGCGTCCTGCTGTCGCGCCGACGGCCACACTGGCGCCCAGGCCCGCGGACACACCGCTGCCGCCACAGCCCGCAGCCGAACCGCCGACACCCGTTGCACCAGCCGTCACACCCACCGCGGCGCAGGGCGGCGTCCGGCCGCTGCCGAGGCGGGTTGTGCCGGGGGTGGACCTGCACGACTCGCAGGTCGTGACGGCGCCGGGCCGGATGCGCAGCAACATGGCGCCATGGCGCGACGGCGGCGGCAACAGGTTCTTTTCCACGCACGTGTTCGGCACGCCGTTCATGCTGAACGAGAAGGGCGAGTTGTTGCCGTGGCTCGCGACGGCCATTACGTCGAACGAGGACTTCACCGTCTGGACACTGAAGCTGCGGGAGGATGCCGTGTTCCAGGACGGCACTCCGATCACGGCTGCGGACTTCAAGGCCTATTGGGAGCACGGCGCCAAGCCGGAGAACGGTGCGGCCTGGGGCGTCGCCAGTCTGACCCTCGACCGCATTACGAGCTGGGCGGAGCTTATGGCCGGGGATGTTTACGAGGCGGAGGGTCTGGTCGTGATCGACGATCACACGCTGGAGATAACGCTGTACGAGCCCATGACGGCGTGGCCCCTGTATCTGGCCGCCTGGGACGTCGGCATCTCCAAGCTCGATCAGGTCCTGACGGATGACAATTGGGGCAACGCGCCCGTCGGGGCAGGCCCGTTCAGCTTGGCCTACGACCCCGACAGCGGGCTGACCGAGTTGACTCGGGTCGACCTGGTTGGCCGGCACTGGAACGGCCCGAACGCCCCGCCGATCATCGAGAGGCTGGTGCTGCCGAACGTCGAGGACGAGCAGGCGCGGCTGATCATGTTCGACACCGGCGAGTTGGACGTGATGCGCATCGACAGTAAGACTTACGCGGCGCTCGACCCAGGCCACCCACTGCTGTACGAATCGCCGTACGGCGGCCTGTCGTTCATCAAGATGAGACGCGCAATGGTCCCGCTGGAAGACCCGCTGTTCCGCAAGGCCGTGGCACACGGCCAGGATATGGAGCGCATCGTTCGGACCGTCTGGGGCACCACGGCGACGCACGCGAAGGGCGTGATATCGAGCCTTGTGCAATGCCACAACCCTAAGGCCAACTATCAGCCGTACGATCCCGATCTGGCGCGAGAGATGTTCGCGAAGTCGCGGTACTTCAACGCAGGCAACCTGCCACCCCTCATGATCGACCTGCACCGGCCCGACATGATCGAGATGGGCGTCGCGATGAGGGAGTACTGGAAGGACAACCTCGGCATCGAGTTGGATATCCTGAAGCGCGAGAGCGGCATACCGCGGCGTGAGGGTTCCCAGTTCGTCCGGCTCAGCCTAGACTCGTGGATTCCCGACCCGGCACCACTCGTCACGAGTCTATTCCTTGCCATCTACAACCCCGGAATTACCCGGCACCACTGGGGTGAAGGCGAAGATGCTGCCGCACTGCTCCAATACGGCCAATCGCTGCCCCTGGACCATCCGGATCGATGCAAGGCGTTCCAGGCGGTCGAGGCGGAGTACCTGGACAGGGTCTTCTTCATTCCGATCAGGGAAGTGGACCCGGTCAGGTGGGTCGTGCAGCCCTGGCTTCGCGGGTTCGAGAGCAGCTTCAACCAGGACTTCAACACGCTGATGACGGCGTACGTCGTCAGGCACTAGCGTCCAGCCCGCGCTGCCACGCGCGAGCGCGACACGCCGCCGCAGTCGGCGCGGGCTACTCGAACCAGATGGCGTAGAGGCGGGCGCGGCGCAGCTTGAAGCGGAGGCGGACCGTCCGGCCCTGCCACGCAGACAGGTCGGACTCGCCGTTCCATGTCACCGTGCGGTCGACGCCGCCTATCGTGATCTCGTCGCAGTCGGCGAAGGTTCGGCGGGGGACGGGCTCCGCGAAGGAGTGGGACTCGTTGGTGGCGTCGGCAAGCTCGACGCTGATGCCGCCGCGGTACCTGGTCCAGCCGTTGATCTTCAGGCGCCCTCCCTCGTAGACGAACGGGGTCGTCGCGAAGTAGCCGTCCTCGGCCGCGTCGAGGTAGACGAAGCCGTCCTTGCGCCAGGTCGCCAGCGCGATCTGGCCGGCGTAGCCGGGGAACGGGCTGGTCGGGCTGGGGTAGAGCGGCTGCTGCAGGTTCTCGGGCCGCGAATACTCGTTGTTGTGGGTGCGGACGCAGGGGATCACCGCGATGGACGACTCGTCCGGCCTGGTGCTGACGACCCCCGCGCCGGCGAAGAAGCCCGCCGTCCAGTCCCGCCGCGGGGCGCCGCTGGTGCCCGGGTCTCCGCCGCCCAGGAGGGGCTCCCGCGTGTGCCGCTCCCACCGGACGCCGTCGCGGCTCGTCATGAGCTGGATCTGGGTGATGTCGATCTCGCGCTGGAAGAAGGCGGGGAACATCAGATGCGCGTCGGCGTCGGGCCACAGGGCGTAGCCGTTCGTGTAGATGTCGGCGCCCGGGTGGTCGTGGACATCGGTCGTGACGATAGTCTCCGGGATCGGCCAGCGCCTGAAGTCCTCCGTCTCGGCGTAGGCGATGGTGCGGCGTCCGTGGGCCCTCCCGGAGGAGTGCGTCGTCCAGCCCCGGAAGTAGCCGCAGTAAACCCCCCGGTCCTCGTCGTAGCGCGCCACGATCTGCGTGTCGCTGAAGTACTCGGGAATGACCGGCTCCTCGATCGCATGCCAGTCGATGCCGTCCGGCGAGGTCGCGCCGTAGACGCACCGGGCGCCGTCGGACCGCTTGCCGCGGTGGATGATCTTGTACCGCTCCGCGGGCGGCGCGCTCGGGTCTTTGAAGACCGTCGCCGTCGGCACCGGCCGGCCCAGGGCGCGGTTCGTGCCGTAGACGATGTTGTTCTCCGTCGTGCCCCGCCAGTCGACCGTCCCGATGGTCGGCTTCGTCCACTCGACGCCGTCCTCCGACTCGGCGTAGCAGAGGTAGTAGCTGTAGGGGTTCTGCTCGCCCTCCGACTTCGCGTCGCCCGCCATCTGGTTGTGGCAGGTGTAGTAGAGGCGGTAGCGGCCATCGTCGTCGATGATCGTAGTGTGCAGGGTGAAGCAGGTCTCCCAGGGGTGCTCCATCTCGACCATCGGCTCGGCCTCGACGCGGGGCTTCCCGACCTCGAGCCGGACGCCCCTGGGCGTCTCCCACTCGGTGCCGAGGGCGTCGGCCCACGAGACGGCGTAGCCGGGCTCGACCAGGCTCCAGTCGACGAATACGTGCTTCTTAGCGTCCAGCTTCTCCCGGACCATCAGTGCCATGGTGGCGCCTCCTTAGTGGATTGTGAATAGTGAATAGTGGATCGTGAATAGTTGGTAGGAGTCAAGACAGGGCGTTGGCCATGATCTTTTCGAGGCGTTTGCGGCCTCGGAGAGGGCCGACGATGGCCATGTTGAGCTTCTCGGGGGTCAGCAGGCGGGACGCCGTCTCGGTCACCTGATCGGCGGTGACCGCTTCGATGCGCTCGATGATGTGGCGGACGTCGAACATCCGGCCGACGAGGGACTGCTGGGCGCCCATCCACGCCGCGACGGCCCTGCTGTCCTCCATGCGCAGCATCAGCCTGCCGGCGACGAGGCGCTTGGCGCGCTCGACCTCGTCGGACGGCACGCCGTCCCTCATGCGGCCCATCTCGGCCAGTATCGCGGCGGTCGCGGTGTGGGCCTTCGACGGGTCGGCGCCGGAGCTGACGACCAGCGCGCCGCAGTCGCGGAAGTAGACTACCGAGCTGTGGACGTCGTAGGCGAGGCCGAGCCGCTCGCGGACCTCCAGGAAGAGCCGGCTGCTCATGCCCTCGCCCAGGATCACGCTGAGCAGGTCGAGCGCGTGGCGGTCCGGGTCGGTCATGGACGGGCCCGGCACGGCTATGGAGATGTGCGCCTGCTCCGTGCTGCTGTACTCGACTTCGAGCCGGGGCTCCGTCTGCTCGCCCTCGAACGCCGTCCACGCGGTCGATTCGCCCGGCTTCCAGTCGCCGCACAGCTCGGCGACCTGGCCCACAACGGCTTCGTGGGTCAGCCTGCCGGCGGCGCTGACGACGATGTTCGACGGCGTGTAGTAGCGCTCCACGTGCGCCAGCACGTCGTCCCGCGTCGTCCGGGCGACCGACTCTCGCGTCCCGGCTATCTCGCGTCCCAGGGGATGGTCGGGCCACAGCAGCGCGTCGGTGAGGACGTCGGCGCGGTGGCCGGGATCGTCCTCCACCATGCGCTGCTCCTCGTAGATGACCATGCGCTCCTTCTCGACGTCCTCCGCCCGGTGGAGGGAGTGGCGCAGCATGTCGACCAGCAGGTCGATGGTCTCCCCGGCGTGCGGCTCGGGCACCTTGCTCCAGTAGGTCGTGAGCTCGTGCTCGGTGGCGGCGTTGATCTCCCCGCCGACGGCCTCCACGGTCCCGCTGATGTCCTTGGGGTCGGGCCGGCGGGTAGTGCCCTTGAAGACGAGGTGCTCGATGAAGTGCGACAGCCCGGCGCGGTCGTCGTCCTCGTAGCGGGAGCCGACGCCGACGAAGACGCAGGCGGTGACCGACCGGGTGTGGGGCATCGAGCTGGTGACGACGCGGAGGCCGTTGTCGAGCGTGGTCTTCTCGTAGGCCTGGCCTGCGTCGTCGGCGTGATCGGTCATCGGCGCGATTCTAGGTCAGCCCGCCCCGCCGGTCAATCGATCCGCGCTTCCCGCGGTCGGTGATAACATGGGGCCGCCCAGTCGGCCGCCGGAACACAGGACCCGCGTCAACTTGGCTCGATACATGCTCCGCTACAAGACTCTGCTGCCGCGTCTCTATTCGATAGCTAGTCTGTGGGCCTTCGCCGCGGCGTTGGCCGCGCTGTCGGCCGTGTTCGGCGCGGCGACCTGCGGCGAAGACGCCGTCGTCGAGACACCTGGGACCACCGTCGTCGACGCCGCGACTCCGGTACCGCCGCCGGAGGTGCCGGAGGACGTCAGGGCGGAGATACGGTTCCGCGTAGACAGCGGGTACAACATGAGCATCGTCGTCGGCCTCGTCAACGCCGGCGGCGCGACTTACTACTCCTACGGGACGACCTCGGCGGGGAGCGGCGTCGTGCCGACCGAGGACACCGTGTTCGAGATCGCCTCCATCACCAAGGCGTTCACGGCGCTGATGCTGGTCGATCTGGCGGCGCGCGGCGAGCTCTCCCTCGAGGACACCATCGCGGACCATCTGCCGGCGACGGCGCTGTCCCGCGACGGCGGGGACATCAGCCTGACGGCACTCGCGACGCACACGGCAGGGCTGCCGCGCCTGCCGGACAACCTGCGCCTCACGGATCCCGACAGGCCCTACGCCGGGTACACCGTCGCCGACCTGTACCGGTACATGTCCCGGTTTATGCCGCCCCCTTCCGCCCCGCGCTACTCCTACTCGAATCTTGGGTACGGCCTGCTGGGACACGTCCTCGAGCGACAGTCCGGGAAGAGCTACGACGAGCTGGTGGCGAGCCTGGTCACCGGCGAGCTCGGCATGAGCGACACGGGCATCGAACCCACGGCGGACATGCGCGCCAGGACCGCGCAGGGGTACAGCGGCGTGGTGGAGATGCCGCGATGGGAGAACACCACGCTGGCGGGAGCGGGCCGTCTGCTGTCCACGGCGCGCGACATGGTGACGTTCCTGGCCGCGAACCTGGGCTTCAGGGAGACCGCCCTGGGGGACGCGATGAGGCGGACCCACGAGCCGAGGCTGCCGACCGGCGAGCGGGACGTGCAGATCGCCCTGGGCTGGCACGTCAAGACCGTGGGAGACCGGCAGATCGTCTGGCACGACGGGGGTACCGGCGGTTACAGCAGCTACGCCGGTTTTCTCAGGGACGGCGGCGTCGGGGTCGTGATGCTGTCCAACACCTTCGAGAGCGTGAACGACATCGGCGTGCACCTGCTCGCGCCGGACGTGCCGATGGAGACGCTTCCGGCGCCCGCGCAGATCGACTCGACGGCGCTGGAGCGCTACGTGGGCAGCTACGAGTTCGGTCAGGGAGGCACGATGGAGGTCCGGCTGAAGCATGGCCACCTCACGGCGGCCTTCGAGAGCGAGCCCGAGGCGACGCTATACCCGCGAGGGCGGCACGGGTTCTACTATCGCGTGACCGATGCCAGGATCACCTTCGTCGAGGACGACCGGCGCGAAGTCTCCGGACTGATCCTGCACCAGCCTCGCAGCGACTATACGGCCGTGCGAAGGGGCGCCGCGCCTGAGACGGTCGCACGGGCGGCGGCGCCGTCGAAGATCATCATGGTGCCGTATACGAACGACGACGTCGGAATACGAGGCGTGGTTCCGGCGGGATGGGTCGAGTTCGTACCGGGGGGTTACAAGAGGGCCGCGGCCGACGACGTCGCGCTGTACCAGCAGGTGGCCGACGGCGGGGCCACCGTGGAGGACGTGCTCGCCGCGCTGTCCAGAGAGCTGATGCTGGACGACCCGCCGCAGTCGGACGGCGTCATGGACGCGGACGGCGCGTCGTGGTCGCTGTTTGCCGTAGAGACGCAGGGGCAGTCGTTCGACATCGCCGTCGCGGACCACGACGGCCGGATCGTAGCCGTCGTGCTGCGCAGCGTGCCGACCCTGCGGAGCTTCTACCGCGACGCGGTCTTCCTGCCCGCGGTCGAGGCGATCACGGTCCTGGAGTAGGACTCGCGGCCGGATCGGACTCGATCCGTGTAATGAGAGGGGTGCCGAGATGAAGATAGCCGAGGTGAGGGCGTACCCGGTCAGGGCGGGAATCAGAAACCTGCTCATCGTGAAGGTCGAGTCGGACGACGGCCACCACGGTTGGGGCGAATCGGGCGTCGTAGGCCGCGAGCTGGCGGTCGAGGGCGCGGTGCGGCACTTCCGCGAGTTCCTCGTCGGCAAGGACCCGCGTCGGATCGGCGCTCTGTGGCAGGAGATGTACCGCGGCCAGTACTTCGAGGGCGGCCGCATCCTGACCGGGGCCATCTCGGCCATCGACGTCGCCCTCCACGACCTGGTCGCGCGGCACCTCGGCGTGCCCGTCTACCAGCTTCTGGGCGGCGCGCACCGCGACTTCGTGCCGTGCTTCACGACGTCCGGCGCGGCAATGGGCCCAGAGGCTGTGCGGGACGCCCGGCGTTTGGTCGACGAGGGCTGGCCGGCGATTCGCTTCGGCTGGGGCGCGCACGACACGGGCGGCGACGAGCTGCTGTTCGAGCCGCGGGAGTCGCTGCCGGTGACGGCGGAGTGGATTTTCCGAATACGCGAGGAGGTCGGGAGAGGTCCGGTGCTGGGCATCGAGTACCACCACCGGCTGAGCGTTGCCGAGGCGGCCTCGTTCTGCCAGATGCTGCCGCCCGGCACGATCGACTTCCTGGAGGAGCCGATCCGGGCCGAGACGCCGGCGGCGTACGCCGCGCTGCGCGCGATGACCGACGTGCCGTTCGCCATCGGCGAGGAGCTCTCCAGCAAGTGGGCGTTCCTCCCGTACATCGAGCAGGGACTGACGAACTACGCCAGGATCGACGTGTGCAACGTCGGCGGGTTCACCGAGGCGATGAAGGTCGCCGGCTGGTGCGAGGCCCACTACATCGATCTGATGCCGCACAACCCTCTGGGGCCGATCAGCACGGCGGCAAACCTGCACCTCGCGGCGGCGGTGCCCAACTACGCGTGGCTGGAGGAGCGCACCCGGGACCTGCGGTTCGACTCCGGGATGTTCCCGGTGCAGCCGGAGCTGGAGGGCGTGCGATACCGCGTGCCGTCCGGGCCGGGTCTCGGCGTCGAGTTCGACGAGACGAAGGCCGGCGACCCCTTCGAGTTCTGGGAAGCGCCGCACCTGCACCGCAGGGATGGCTCCTACACGAATCACTAGGCTCGCCCGTGCAGGCTGCGGAAAAACGCGCCGGCCGTTGCCCAGCGACATGCTGGGAACCGGTGTCAAAATCCTCCGGGCCGGAAACCCGGCGGCGTAACTGTTCAGAGTTGATGAGAGAAACACGGTCCACCCTCTCTTCGTCGGCACGACGGTGCTGCGGTCGTCAAAGTTCTGGTAGGGGTGGGGCCGTCGTCACACGACCCGTTAGCCCTGAGTGCCCCGACGCTTCGTCGGGGTGTATCGAAGGGCCCGCACTACCCAGGCCTTGGGCGGGGCTGACGCCAGCATCGACGGGGAGGCTGGGTGCGCCCCTCGATACGCCCCGCTCAAAGCAGCGGCGCTACTCGGGGTGAACGGGTTGCCTTGGGGGTGAGGTGGGGAAGACAGGCGTTCCGCGACTCTGAACAGTTACCCGGCGGCCCAAAAAGTTGACCCGGCAGGCACGGCGTATCTATAATCTGAACACCCCGTCCGTAGTTTCCTGAAGGTCGCTCGTGAAACCGACGGTCGATGCAGAAATCCAAAATCGAAGTTGTGTCGTAATATGTATGTAGGCGGGAGCACAGAGTAGATGGTCGAGACCCAAGAACAGACCGCAGAGCAGGGAACGGCGCAGGCGACGATCGACGTCCGCGGCGTCACTAAGCGCTTCGGGAGTAACGTCGCCGTAAACGACGTGAGCTTCCAAGTGAACAAGGGCGAAGTGGTCGGATTCCTCGGGCCCAACGGCTCGGGCAAGACGACCACGATGCGGCTGATCACGTCGTTCTACACGCCGGACAGCGGGACGATCCGGATCGAGGGCGCCGACAACCAGGAGCACGACCGGACGACCCGGGCGGCGATCGGGTACCTGCCGGAGAACAACCCGCTGTACGAGGACATGCTCGTCACCGAGTACCTCGAGTTCGTCTCCGATCTCAGGGGCCTGACGGCCAGCAGCAGGCGGTCGAACATCGAGCAGGCCGTGGAGGAGACCGGGCTCCACGAGGTCTACTACCGTCCGATCAACCAGCTCTCCAAGGGCTATCACCAGCGCGTCGGGCTCGCCGGCGCGATCCTGCATCGGCCCGACATCCTGATAATGGACGAGCCCACCGAGGGGCTCGACCCCAACCAGCGCCTGCCTATCCGCGAGCTGATTCGGGCCGTCGGAGTGGAAAGGACGGTCCTGCTGAGCACGCACGTGCTGCAGGAGGTCCAGTTCACCTGCGACCGGCTGCTGATCATCAGCCGCGGGCGAATCGTGGAGCAGGGGAGCGTCGAGGAGCTTCGCAACAGGGCCAGGATTGGCCTCATCGTACAGGTCGAGATCGAGGGCGACGACATCGAGAAGCACCTGCGCAACGTGAAGGGCGTCGCCACGCTGCACTCGCTTCCCAGGGTGGGGGGCCGGGAACGCTACTCGATATCGGTGTCGGCGGACAAGGACGTGCGGCCGGACATCTTCCAGCTCGCCAAGAGACGCAATTGGGTGATCTGGGACATGCACCAGGAGAGCGGGCGCCTCGAGGACCTGTTCCATGAGCTGACCGTCAGCGCCGAGGAAGCCAGGCCGTGGTACGCCGAGGGAGCGATGAAATCGGACGAGGAAACGGGGGAGTGATGCAGCAGTTCTTCGCCCTGTTCCGCAAGGAGGTCAAAGCGTACTTCGACCAGCCCACGGGGTACATCCTCCTCGTCATCTTCGTAGGCGTCAATTCGTACCTGTTCTTCCGATCGGCGATAACCGCCGAAGAGGCGTCGCTCAGGCCGCTTGGAGACTTCCTGCACCTGATGCTGCTGGGGGTCTTCGTCGCCGCGTCCACGATGAGGCTGTTCGCGGAGGAGCAGCGCGACGGCACGATAGAGCTCCTGTTCACGCATCCGATCAGGGTGCTCAACGTCGTCGTGACGAAGTTCCTGTCCGGCGTGGTATTCGTCGGCGTCGGCGTTCTCCTGACGGCGGGAATCCCGCTGACCCTGGCCACCGCGGGAGATATCGACAGCGGGGCGGCGCTCGCGCAGTACGTCGGCACCTTCCTGCTCGTGGGCGCCCTCGTCTCGATAGGGATGTTCACCTCGAGCCTCACCCGCAACCAGATTGTCGCGTTCATCCTGTCGTTCACCGTGTTCGTGGTCCTGCTCCTGATCGGGCTCGAGTTCGTCACGCTGGCGCTGCCGCGGGAGATCGCCATCCTGTTCCAGAATCTCAGCCCGACGACCCACTTCTCCGACCTGACCCGGGGCGTGCTGAACCTGAGGGACGTTCTCTACTTCCTGACGCTGATGTCGCTGTTCATCAGCGCGACCTTCCTCGTCGTGCGCGGGAAGAGCGTCAGCCACAGATCGCCCCTGTATCGTAACCTGCAGGCGGGCGTCGCCGGCCTGGTGGTAATCAGCATTCTGGTGGGCTGGTTCGGCGGCCGGCTGAGCATCCGTTGGGACCTGACCGAGCAGGGGCTGTTCACGCTCAGCGGAGCGTCCAAGGAGGTGCTGGCCGATCTGGACGACCTCGTGACCGTCAAGCTGTTCGCCTCGAAGGAGCCCGGAGTCCGCGCGGCCCCGATCACTCGAGACCTGAACGACTTCATGGAGGACGTAGCGGGCGCGTCGGACGGCAAGGTGCGGGTCCTTCATCGGTATCCGGACGTGGACGAAGACGCCGTGGTCGAGGCGCAGCAGTCGTACGTCCGGCCCGTCGAGGTGACGGACCAGAGCGAGGGCGAGCTGAACGTGAAGACCGAGTATCTCGGCTTCGCGGTGCGGTACGCGAACCGGCAGTACTCCGTGCCGGTCGTCGCCAGTCTGAGCGGACTCGAGTACACGGTGATGAGCCGGATCTACCGGATGGCGCTGAAGGAGCCCAAGACGATCGGGTTCTTCCTCAACCACGACGAGGAAGCGCCGGGCCCGAACCTGAACACTCTGCGGATCCAGCTGCTCCAGGACCACAAGACCACGGCCGTCGAGCTGAACGAGGACGGGCTGATAGACCTGAGCGGCATCGACGTGCTCGTGCTGCCCGATCCGACCAAGTTCATACCGAGGAGTGCCCTGGAGCAGATCGACAGCTTCCTCGCGGAGGGCGGCGACGCCATGTTCCTGCTCGACCCGATAATCATCCCCGATCCGAACCAGATGATCGGGTACCCCAACGTGTTCAGCGTCGCGGACTTCGTCGAGAAGTACGGCGTGAAGATCAACCGCGACGTCGTCTTCGACATGCGGCAGAACCAGGTGCTAACCGTGCCGAGCAACTTCGGAGCCGTGCCCAGGCGGTTCCCGTACTTCCCGAGGGTGAGCACGTCGGAGAACAAGATCTCGGGCGGGGTACCCTCTATCATAATGCCGTGGGG
The DNA here is from genome assembly GCA_965220785.1 of Dehalococcoidia bacterium. Lineage (GTDB taxonomy): Bacteria > Chloroflexota > Dehalococcoidia > Lucifugimonadales > CAZENU01 > CAZENU01. The sequence goes on along the minus strand of CBDCQW010000003.1, from coordinate 2,403,901 downwards.
TAGCTCTCTCGAGCAGGTCGCGCCGACCGACCCATCGATCGAGGTCGAGATAACGCAGCTCCTCGAGACGAGCAGGTTCGCGGGCCTGGACACGGAGTACCAGAACCTGTCCCTGGACTCTCCGAGGCTCGCGGACGTCCAGGAGACTGAGCTCGACACCAGGGTGATGGCCGCGGCAATCACGGGCACGCGGTGTCCGCTTGCGGAGCCCGGCTGCGAGAAGGACCCCGACAAGGTCTTCAGGATCATCGTCGTCTCGGACGCCACCTGGGCCGACGACGGAATGGCGGCCCAATATCAGGAGCATCTGCCACTGGCGGTCAACTGGATCGACTGGCTGACCCAGGACGACGCCCTGGCCACCATTCGAGCGAAGCGGGCTACGGTCCGGCCGTTGATCTTCGACTCGGCCGAACACCGCAACCTGGTGCAGTACAGCAACATCGCCGGCGTACCGTTCATAATCATGATTGTCGGTCTGGCCCGCTACCTGCTGAGGCGCCGGACCACTCGGAAGGTTTACTCGAATTGAGTAGAAGACAGCTCGGACTCGTCGGTGCGGCCCTCGTCCTGCTCGTAGTGGCCGCTGTGCTGGCCGCGGTCTTGAGCTCGGGCGCCAGCGAGCGAGAGCTGAGGGGCGTCAGCGAGCTGACCAGCGACAGCGTGGATCACGTGCTGCTCAAGGACGGGACCAGCGAGGCCACCCTCCTCAAGGAGGACGGGACGTGGATGGTTGGCACTTACCCGGTCGTGGCCTGGCTGCTGGAGTCGCTGTGGAACGTGACCGGTCAGATCGACGGCGCCGACCTGATAGCGACGAACCCGGACAATCACCACCTGATGGGCGTGACGCCGGCGACCGGCTCGCTCATCCAATTCTGGAGCGGCGGAGAGCTGATCGAGGAGTTCATCGTGGGCGACCGCGAGTTCGCCCGCGCGGCTCCCGGGGCGGAGATCATAGCCCCGTGGACGCAGGCCGCGAGCACGTGCTTCCTCAGGCGGCCCGATGAGAACGAGGTCTACGGCGTTTTCTGCGAAGAGCCGAACCGCTTCATACCGGTGCCTACCTGGTGGGCAGACCCGATCATAGTGCGGGTCATTCCCCAGGACATACAGTCCGTCACGGTCGAGTACCCCGATTCGCGCTACCTGCTGAACAAGATATCCGGAATCGAGTGGCGTCTCGACGACGGCGAGCAGGAAGCGAATCTGACCAAGACGGTGGACGTGATCGAGCGGTTCCGAGTGTTCGCGGCCGAGGCGTACCCGGACGAGACGGAGGCGGCCGGGGTGGACTTCACGCAGACGGACGCGAGGGTGTCGCTGGTGGTCGAGGAGCAGGACACCGGCGTCAGGCGGGATATCACGATACTGTTCGTCCGCCGCGACGACGAGTACTACCACGTCAAAGACGCGGCCACCGACTGGAGCTACCTGATCTCCACGACGTCGACTGCGGCGATACTGCAGCCGAGAGACTGGTTCCTGACCTCGCTCAAGCCTCGCCCCGCGCCCACGTCCACGGCCCCGTAGCGTTAGCAGCCTGCCAGGGGTCGTACGCCCGCAGGCGATGCCTCTGCGCGTTGGGTCGCTCCCATAGCGATGCGGGCCCAGCGCCGTTTGACAGTCTCTCGCGGTCGTCAATATACTGGTTCCGAGTTCCTGAGAGCATCGGCCTCTCCGATGCGCGCCCGCGAAACGTCTTTGCGGCCGGCAAGGCTCGTGGCATCCGCTGGACGAAGACGCGGAGGGTTGCCCCCTGAGCCACGGCCGCCAGCTATGCCATGCGGTTCGAGGGCCGGTATATGCTAGCGTTACAGTACAGAAAGAGCGTCGCTCGGTACGCATGGGTTAAACTTCTCGGGGGACGACTCCCCAGAATGCTTACCGCGCCGGGAGCGTTTCTCAGGATGACCCAGATTCCCGAACCCCGTCTTCCGACCGCCGAGTGGGTCCGCGTGCGGCCGATCCTGAGCGGCATTTGCGGCTCGGACGTCGCCGCGCTCTCGGGAAAGGGCAGCATCTACCTGTCCGCCTTTACGTCCTTTCCGTTCGTGCCGGGACACGAGGTGGTCGGGCGGGTCGTGGAGACGGGCGCCGACGTGTCAGGATTCGACGTCGGTGACCGCGTCGTCCTGGAGCCGGCGCTGGGATGCACCGTGCGGGGCCTCGCCGAGCCATGCGGACCGTGCGCTTCCGGGCACTACGCCAACTGCGAGCGCGTGACGGAAGGGGGTATCTCGTCCGGCGTGCAGACTGGGTACTGCCGCGACACCGGCGGCGGCTGGGCAGAAAACTTCGTCGCCCACCAGAGCCAGCTCTACGCGGTGCCTGAGAGCGTCTCCGACGAGGCGGCCGTGCTGGCCGAGCCGCTGAGCTGCGCGGTCCACGGCGTCCTGGAGGCCGACGTGCCGAAGGATGCCGAGGTCCTGATCGTCGGCGGCGGAACGATCGGGCTGCTCACCGTCGCCGCGCTGAGCAGGCTGGCGCCAACGGCTAGAGTGACGATGGCGGCGCGGTACGAGCACCAGCGCGGCCTCGGGGCGGCGCTGGGCGCCGACCGGGTCGTGGTAGCAGGGCAGGGTCTCGCGGCCGCGCTGGCGGAGCTCTCGGGGGCTTCGCTGCTGCCCCTCGAGATCGGCAAGCCCGCTGTCGTCGGCGGGTTCGACGTCACGTTCGAGTGCACCGGGTCAGGCGGCGGGATAGAGGACGCCGTCCGGTGGACGCGGGCGCGGGGCAAGCTCGTGCTGTCCGGCATGCCCGACCCCAACAAGCTGGACATGACTCCCGTGTGGTACCAGGAGCTCCGGTTGATCGGGGTGTACGCGTACGGGGACGAGGCCCGGGACGGCGCTCGACGAAGGACGTTCGAGATCGCCCTTGAAATGCTCGCCGAGGACGGATGGCCGGAGAAGATCGGCGCACTGGTCACCCACCGGTTCTCATTGGAACGGCGCGGACAGGCCATCGCGACGGCGATGCGCCCCGGCAAGCATGGCGCCATCAAGACGGTGTTCGACCTGGCCGACGCGGCCTGAGCCGTACCCAGGAAGTAAGGACCGACAAAGTGGATACAAACGGTTTCGACAAGTCTGCGCTCGTCCACTACGTAGACGACGACTCCCGATACGTCTTTCACCAGGGCGAGAGCTTCAGGTTCGAGCGGCTGCCTGCGGGCACGAGGGTCATCTACCCCCCGCCTCCCATGCCGGCCATCGAAGACATGGACGGCGCGATAGAGGAGGCGCTCGAGAACCCGATGGGCGCCGATCCGCTGTCGGCGCAGCTCAAGCCCGGGATGAAGGTGACCATCGCGTTCGACGATATCTCGTTGCCGCTGCCGCCCATGGCGCGGCCCGACGTGCGGCAGCTCGTGATAGAGAAGGTCGTCGCGAAGCTGGCGGAGAACGGCGTGGACGACATCCATCTCGTTGCCGCGCTCGGTCTTCACCGCCGCATGACTCCTGGCGAGCTGAAGAGGGCGGTCGGCCGCAGGGTGTTCAAGCAGTTCCACCCGGACCGGCTCTACAACCATGACGCCGAGGACAAGGACAACATCGTCATGGTGGGGGAAACGTCCCACGGGGAGGTCGTCGAGCTGCCCAAGCGGATCGTAGACTCCGATCTGCTCATCTACGTCAACGTCAACCTGGTCGCCATGGACGGCGGCCACAAGTCGATCAACACCGGGCTCATCACGTACCGCACTCTCCGGCACCACCACAACGTCCACACGCTCATGCGCTCGAAGTCGTACATGGACCCGCCCAACTCGGCGCTGCACGACTCATGCGCCCGGATGGGCGCCGTCGTCGAAGAGCAGATCGAGGTCTTCAAGATCGAGACCACGTTGAACACGGCGACGTTCCCCCCGATACTCAGCCACCTTCAGAAGCCGGAGCATCAATGGAGCTTGTGGGAGAAGGCGGTCTTCCAGGCCAACTACCGCGGCCTGAAGGTCATGCCGTTCGCGGCACGTCACCAGATATTCCAGGGGCTGCGGGCGCCCTACGGCGTGACGGGGATCGCCGCCGGCGCGACCGACCCGGTGCACGAGCACACCCTGGCCAACCTGCACCGGCAGCAGACCGTGCCGGTGCAGGGGCAGTCCGACGTGCTGGTCTACGGTCTGCCGTATCTGAGCGCCTACAACGTCGGCGCCCCGCTCAACCCGATCCTGGTCCACTGCAACGCGGTGGGCTACCTGTTCAACCTCTACAGGGGCAAGCCGCTGGTCCGGCCCGGCGGGGTGCTGATCATCATGCACCCGGTGGAGAACAGGTTCAGCAGGACGCAGCACCCGTCGTACATCGACTTCTACGAACAGGTGCTGCCTGAGACGCGGGACCCGGCCGAGATAGAGAGCAAGTACGAGGAGGAGTTCGCGACCAACCCGCGCTACATCGATCTGTACCGCCGCGGGAACGCCTACCACGGCGTGCACCCGTTCTACATGTGGTACTGGGCATGCTACGGCCAGAGCTACCTGGGCCGCATCATCGTGGTCGGCGCCAGGGACAAGAGCGTCACCGACAGGCTCGGCTACGAGACCGCGCCCAGTCTCGAGACGGCGCTCGAAATGGCGAAAGACACGGTCGGCGCCTCTCCCGAGGTGACCGCGTTTCATCTGCCGCCGATCTTCATGTGTGACGTGACGTAGACGATGCCAAAAGACATCTGGGCAGTGATAGCGAATCCGGTCGCCGGGCGCGGCAAGGCGGCCAGAGGCGCGGCGCTGCTGGCGTCGGCCCTCGAGGAGCGCGGCGCGGCGGCGGCCCTCTCCGTCACGGGTGGCCCCGGCAACGCCGAGAGCCTGGCGGCGGAGGCCGTGGATGCCGGAGCCAACAAGATCGTCGCGTGCGGCGGGGACGGTACCGTCCACGAAATAGTCAACGGGATAATGGCTTCGGGCGAAAAGGCGTCGGGAGTGTCGATGGGCGTTCTCGCCGCCGGCCGCTGCAACGATCTGTGCTACGCTCTTGGTCTTCCCGGCAGACCGTCGGCCGCTGTCCGCGGCCTTCTCGAGAGCCGGGTGCGCTCGATCGACCTGGGGCGGCTCGGAGACCGATACTTCTCGACCATTGCGACGCTCGGTTTCGACAGCGAGGTAAGCGAGTACGTGGACACGGGCAGGCATCCGTCGTTTCTGCGCGGCTCCGCGGCCTACCTGTACGCGGCGGTCGTGAAGCTCTACCGGTACAGCCATCCGGAAGTGACCCTCAGGGGCGACTTCGGGGAGTTCAGCGGCCCGCTCTTTCTGGCGGCCACGGGGAACACGGACAGGTACGGCGGGCGCATCCGGATCACGCCGGAGGCGCGGCCCGACGACGGCGCCCTGGACGTGTGCATGGTCAGCATCACGTCCAGGCTGGAGATACTTCGCATGATGCCCAAGACGTTTGGGGGCGGCCACGTCGGCCACCCCGCGGTCAGTATCGAGCGCACACGCCGGCTCGAGATCGAGTCCGAAAGGCCGCTCTGGGTCTGGGCGGACGGCGAGAGGCTGGGCAAGACGCCGGCCACGATCGAGGTCGTGCCGGAGGCGCTCCGGGTGATGGTACCCAGATGACGGCCGACGGACGGGGGAAGGGTCCGGCGGCGCCGGGCGGCTTGCGCGAGTACTTCGCGGGCAAGGAGATGCTCGTGACGGGCGCGACCGGTTTCGTCGCCCGCGTGCTGATCGAAAAGGTGCTCCGCGACCTTCCCGAGGTCGGCCGCATCCACGTCCTGATCCGGCCCGGCGCCGACCGCTCAGGCAAGACGGAGTCGGCCGAGGAGCGGCTGCACCGGGAGGTACTCGGCTCCACCGTCTTCGACAGGCTGCGAGAGGCCTGCGGCGACGAATTCGACGTCATGGTCCGGGCCAAGCTGGTCGCCGTCGAGGGCGACCTGTCCGCGAAGGACCTCGGGCTCGCCCCGGACGTCTTGCGGCGCCTCCAGTCGACCGTCCGGGTCATCATCAACTCGGCCGGGGTCGTCTCCTTCGACGCCCCGCTTCAGACCGCGTTCCAGACCAACACGATGGGACCTCTGAGAGTGTTGGAGTTCGCCGGCGGCTGTGAGGACGCCGTCTTCGCCCACGTCTCGACCTGCTACGTCAACGGCACCAGGCAGGGCGTCGTGCCCGAGGAGCCGATGGACCCGAACAGCGACATGACAGAGGACGGTGGTCCGTACGACGTCGACGATGAGGCGAAGGCCATCGTCGCGCTGATCGAGGAGGTCGAAGCCGAGTCGTTCAGCCATGCGCGCCAGAGGGAGTTCGAAAAGGCCAGCCGCCGGGCGGAAGACGGCGGCCAGAACGGGCCAACGACAGTAGAGAGCCTCCGGCGGGCGTGGGTAGACGGGCGCATGGAAGTCGAGGGGATGCGGTGGGCCAAACGGCGCGGCTGGAACGACACTTACACCTTTACGAAGGCGATGGGCGAGCAGATGGTCTCCCGGCGCCACGGCGGCGTGCCGACGCTCATATACCGACCGTCGATCATCGAGAGCGCTTTCGAGGCTCCCGAGCCCGGCTGGCTCGACGGCTACAGGATGGTCGATCCGCTCATAGTCGCCTACGGCATGGGCCAGCTACCCGACTTTCCCGGCAGCCCTGACGCGCTCCTCGACATGGTGCCGGTCGACATGGTCGTCAACTCCCTGCTGGCGTCGATCCCGGCCGCGCACGCCTCGAAGGGCGTCAACGTGTACCAGCTCGCCACGAGCAGCGACAACCCGTTGGCACTGCGTACGTTCTGCGACCTGGTGCGGGACCATTTCATCGAAACTCCGCTCAGGCAACGCGGCGGCAACGGCCCGGAGCTTCCGAGAATCGCCCTTCCGCCCCTCGGCCGCTTCATGAGGCGGCTGCGCCTGCGCTACATGTTGCCGCTCACCGTCCTGGAGCTGCTCGCATGGATCGCGTCGGTCACGCCCAAGGGCCGGCGGCTGCGCCGGTCGCTGCGGGGCAAGCGCGCGTCCGTTCAGAGGCTCGCCTACTACGCGAAGATATACTCCCCGTACAGCAACGTGCTGTGCAGGTACGAGTCCCACAAGATGCGCTCGGTGCTGGACGGGCTGGACGAAGACGAACGGGCGACTTTCGACTTCGACGTCAAGCGCATCGATTGGCGTCACTACGTGGCCGACGTCCACATACCGGGGATCAAGCGCTTCCTGCTTGGGATGGCCCCAAAAGATGCGGCTGCCGAGACTAAGCCCGCCCGGCAGGCGCGGGCCCGCAGGCAGCTGCCGATGTCGGAGGTGCCCCCAGGGGAGCTCCGGCAGTGGACCGGCGTGAACTGGGCCGGAAGGATTCCGAGGAAGCTGGCCCACTGGCTGTTGAGCCTCGGCTACAGGTACTATCTGGGATTCCACTACGAGGGCTTGGAGCTCGTCCCGAAGCGGGGGCCGTTCATCGTCGTGGCCAATCACACGAGCCATCTGGATACCGGCGCACTGCTCGTCCTCCTGGCAGGCAGGACCGGGTGCCTCCACCCCGTCGCGGCGAAGGACTACTGGTTCCGCGACAGGCTATTTAGCTGGATTTCGCGTACCTTGGTAAGCGCGATACCATTCGACCGGCATGCCAACTTCACCGAGAGCCTGCGGCTGGCGGCCGCCATGCTGAGGAACAAGCACGCTCTGCTCTACTTTCCCGAAGGGGGACGCAGCGTCACCGGCGAGATGCAGACCTTCAAGGCGGGCCTCGGCGTTCTGGCGATGGAGTCCGGGTCGCCGATAGTGCCGGCCAATATCTCGGGCAGCTACCAGGCGTTGGCGAAGGGAATGACGTTGCCGAGACGCCATCGCATCAGCGTGCGGTTCGGCGAGCCGATTCCGGTCGGGCCTTACCTCCGCGATTCCGACAGCGGCGCCACCCAGGACGTGGCGCGCAAGATCGCCGAGGATGCCCAGAAGGCCGTGGAGGCGCTCCGCTGAGCGACACCACAGGGCGTGGCGAGACTGGGCCGGGGTCAGCGAGCTTGACCGCCGCCTTCTTCGACGTGGACGGCACGCTGGGCTCCACCAACATCGTCCTTACGTATATCGCGTTCCGGAACGACGGCGCGTCGAGGATGGAGCGCTGGCTGCGCATCGCATCGGTGGTGCCCAAGATACCCTACTACAAGCTCCTCGACCGGCTGAGCCGCAATCTCTTCTGCACGGTCTTCTACAGGAAGTACGCGGGCGTGGAGCGCCCGGAGCTGGATGCGTGGGCGCAGAGGGACGTCGAGCGGTATTGGCACGGCAGGCTGTACACCGAGGCGCTTCGGAAGCTGGAAGAGCACCGCGAGCGGGGACACCGGATAGGTATTGTCAGTGGGAGCCTGGAGCCCGTCCTGAAGCCCCTCGCGGACGCCCTCGGGGCGGACGTCCTCCTGTCCACCGAGCCTGAGATGGATGGCAGCCGCATGACCGGCCGCCTAGCCAGCGGGCCGCTCAACGGCGAGCACAAGGCGGCGGCCCTGCGCCGCCTCAGCGACTCCATGGGCATCGATCTGGCCTGCTGCTACGCCTATGGCGACTCCTACGCCGATAAGGAGTTCCTGGAGAGCGTCGGTCACCCGGTCGCGGTCAACCCCGACCGCCGCCTGAAGAAGATCGCCAGGAGCCGCGGCTGGCCGATCGAGATCTGGCGCGACTGAAGCGCTGGGCCGCTGGGGTCGCCCCTCTAGCCCGGCGTTGCGAACGTGTGTAGTATGGCGCCGTCATGAACTGCCCGAAGTGTGACCGCGAGCTCGTTCAGTACGCCCGTTTCTGCGGCTACTGTGGCGAACGGCTGGTCGTGACGTGTCCCTCTTGCCAGGTCCTCAACCCGCCCGACGGACGGTTTTGCTACAACTGCGGGGTTGGCCTGACCGAGGCCGATAGCCGGATAGAGTCGCCGGGGCCCGTTTCCGACGAGCGCGAACAGCCGCAGGTAGCTGCTATTCGATGCCCACGGTGCGAAACAGTCAACGAGCCGGGATCGAAGTACTGCTACAAGTGCGGTCTGCCCTTGGAGGAAGAGCAACCACAAACTCCCGTCAATAGGGAGGCGCGCCCGATTCGTGATGTCCCCCACAGACCCGGATCGGCGGAACAGGTGCGTACACCCCAGGCATCCGTCGCGGGGGAGCCACCGGTATCGGCCCCAAGTGCTAAGCTGCCGGTTCGCAAAGTGTCAACGCGAGTGCTCGCGAACTGGACCACGGGGTTGCTGGTCGTGACGTGCGTCGTGCTGGGGTTGTGCATGATCCAGACGATCGCCCTGCTGGATATCGTGTCGGAGCATGGGCGACTCGCGCCGCTTATGAACCCCGAGTTCGACGATACGCACGATCGGGTCGGTACCATGTTCGATCTGCTCATTGTAGTGTGCATTCCAACTGTGATTCTGTTTCTGGTCTGGATTCATCGCGTATCAGAGAACCTCAGGTTCCTCGGCGCGCTGGGCCAGCGATTCTCACCAGGATGGGCCGTCGGATCGTGGTTTGTCCCCCTAGTGAATCTGTTCCGACCATACCAGGTGATGGGAGAGATATGGAGGGGTAGCGACCCCGACCTGCGTTCGGTAGGCAGAATCGATTGGAAGTATGGTTCTTCCACTCCGTTGCTGGGATGGTGGTGGGGATTGTGGGTCACGTTCGGTCTCGTTGGAGTCGTCGCGTGGTTCGTGTGGGCCGGCGAGACGCAGGCCGTGCCATCTGCCGGGGCAGTGTGGTGGTATCTGTTGGCGGGTGCGCTGATGGTAGGCACCGGCGTGCTGGCGATCTTAATCGTGCGGCGCGTTACAGCGATGCAAGAGGAGAAGCACCGCCGGATGACGATCGGGTGATCCTTGGTAGTCGTAGGCTTCCTGCTCGCGGCTTTCGCGCCAGGGCTGTTCTGGCTCTGGTTCTTTCTCAGGAAGGACGCCCACGGGCCCGCGCCGCGCAGGTTGATCGCGATTACCTTTGCGCTCGGCTGTCTCGCGATCATTCCGGCAGGATTAGTTGAGTACGTCCTCCTTGGCGAGTCGTTCTTGGCAGAAGGCGCCGGACTCGGGGGCGTGGCCGTGGGGATGCTTCTCGTCGTCGGGCCGATCGAGGAGCTCTCCAAGTTCGCTGTCGTCCGGCTCAAGGCGTACCGCTCCCTCTACTTCGACGAGCCTATGGACGGCCTGGTCTACGCGGCCGCGGCCAGCCTCGGGTTCGCCTCGCTCGAGAACCTGCTGTACGTGGTGGAGTTCGGCCCCGAGGTCATGATCCTACGGGCGCCGTTCTCTACGGTTGCACACCTGGTGTTCGGGAGCATATGGGGATACGCGCTCGGTCTCCATCAGCAATCGGGATATCGTCGGCACTTGCTCGTGGCCGGCGCTCTCGCGCTGGGCGCCTGCACACACGCCATATTCAACATACTGCTGTCCGGTCCCTTGCCGCTTGGGTTAGCCGCGCTCGCGTTGACCGCCGTCGGCGCGATATGGGCGTTCCGCAGGTTCGAGTGGGCGCAGCGAGTATCGCCCTTCAGGTATCGCAGGAACTACCCTGAAACGGTGTGTCACTCATGCGGCGAACTGATCCGAATCGTGAGCGGATTCTGCCGGTTCTGCGGCACACCCGTCTTGAGCCAGACGGGTCGGCTCTTCTGTAGCCACTGCGGGTCGGAGAACTCGTCTGTGGCCACATATTGCACGGGCTGTGGCGACCGGCTTCTACGAACTGGTTAACGGGAGCCACCGCTGCGTCAAGCAGCGGAAGGCACGCAAATGTCTCCTTTCTCCGGTCGGGCCCACATTTGCATTGGGCCAAGTCGGGAAATATACTTGGTCACTCTAAGTCGCATCGCCTGTCCCCGGATGGCGATGCAGAGGTGACGCGAGAACGGTGCAAGACGCTGCGGTCCTGGTGCTGGTCGTTCTGCTGGGCTACCTGTTCGGCTCGTTTCCGACGGCGTACCTGATCGTCAAGCACTTCACGGGCAAGAACATCCTGGAGGTGGGTTCGGCGAACGTCGGTACGCTGAACGTGCTGCGCGCCACCAGCTCCGTGGTGATGACCGGGGCGAACCTGCTTGGCGACGTCGGCAAGGGCGTGCTCGCGATCGTGGTCGGGTACCTGCTCGCCGACGCCACCGGCGGAAGCGGGTTCGTAGGCGGCGCGGCGGGAGGCGTCGCGTCCGTCGTGGGGCACAACTACACGCCCTTCCTGAAGTTCCAGGGCGGCAAGGGTATCGCGACCAGCTTTCCCGTCCTGTGCTATCTCGAGCCGTGGCTGGTGCCCGTCTGGGTCGCCACGTTCTTCGTGACCGTCGGCGCGACTCGTCTGCTGGTGCTCGGCCAGATAATCGGCACGGTCGTGACGGGCGTCGCGGCGGTGCTGTTCTTCGGCTTCTTCCGCGACGACGCCGACCTGTTCCTGCGCGTCTTCCGCGACGACGCCGACGATGCCGTCGTCGCGGCCGCGGCGGTCGTGGTACTGGCCGCCATCGTCTTCATACGCCACGCCCCCAGGATAAGGGGCGTGCTCAACGGCACCGAGCCGAAGCTCTACTACAAGATCGAAAACGCTTCGGACGCACCGGCCGAGTAGCCCAACTCGGACGCCCGTCCGCCGTCGCGACGAGTTGGCGGAGCTAGTCCTCGTCGCGCCTCTTGCCGCACTTGCCGCAGAAGACGCTCCTCGTCGCCGGGTTGATGTGACCGCACTTCTCGCACTTCCACTCCATACCGTCATACCTCGATCTGAGATTCTTGTCCTTCCGATTCTACCGGAAAAGCGCCGCAAGTCTCACCTGCCCGGTGGCCCAAAATCTCCCACCTCGCAGCAACTTGTCGGGTAACTGTTCAGAGTTGAGTGGCCCACGCAACCCGTTCACCCTGAGTAGCGCCGCTGCTTCAGCGGCGCGTATCGAAGGGCGCACGCAACCTTGTCGCCAATGCTGATGTCGACCCCACCCAAGGACTGCGTCGTGCGGGCCCTTCGATCCCTTCGATACACCCCGACGAAGCGTCGGGGCACTCAGGGCGAACGGGGTTGGTGGGGACGAAGCGTCGGGGCACTCAGGGTGAACGGTTTCTCAGGCGATGGCCCCGCCCCTGGGAGCGACCGATGGCCTCGACGCACTCTCGTGACCGTTCGCCTCCTCAAGTCTGAACAGTTACCTTGTCGGTCAACTGTTGACTGCGGCGCGGCCGGTGGACTAGCATTCGCCGCGACATGCCATCTCAGGCCGCACCGACGCCCAAAGGCTTCACCTGAGCGTGATCGACGCGCGGGCGTGGTGCGTTCTGTAGCTTTCCCTCCCCCTGACCGACCTTAGCCGGCAACGGCTGTCGCGCTTTTCTGTCTCCTCATAGGCCGGCGTGGGCTTGCTTCGATCCACTTCCGCCCTCCGTCGTTTGTCTCGCACTGGCGATGTTCGCGGAGGCTCCAGTGGTTCGAAAAACAGCGGTCGTTGGCTTCGTGGTCCTGCCGTTCCTGACGGCGGCGTTGGCGCTTGCCTGCGGCTCGGAGGACGCCACCGGCGAGACGCTGTACGTCGGCGGAATTCCCGACCAGGACACCGCGCTGCTCGTCCGCCGGTTCGGCAGCCTGGCGAATTACCTGGGCGAGCGCCTCGGCGTCGAGGTCGAGTACGTCCCGAGCGTCGACTACGCGGCCGTCGTCACCGGCTTCAAGAACGGCGACATCCACCTCGCCTGGTACGGCGGCCTCACCGGCGTCCAGGCCCGCAACGCGGTCCCCGGGGCGAGGGCCATCGCGCAGCGCCCGAGAGACGAGCGGTTCCTGTCGGTCTTCATCGTCGGCTCCGGCGTGGACGCCGCGAGTCTGGCCGACCTCCAGGGGCTGACCTTCACCTTCGGCAGCGAGAGCTCCACGTCCGGCCACCTCATGCCGCGCCACTTCCTGCTGCGGGCCGGTGTCGATCCCGACGCTGACTTCCGCGGGCTGCCCAACTTCTCCGGTTCGCACGACAAGACGTGGAAGCTGGTCGAGAGCGGCGCGTACCAGGCCGGAGCGCTGAACGAGGCGGTGTGGTCCAGGGCCGTCGACGAGGGCAGGGTAGACGTCGGGAAAGTGCGCCTTCTCCAGACCACGGAGCCCTACTACGACTACAACTGGACAGTGCGGCCCGACCTCGACGACACGTTCGGGATCGGGTTCACCGACCGGCTGCGGGACGCTCTGCTGACGATGTCGGAAGACGCCGACGGTCGCGCGCTCCTGCAGGCCTTCCAGACCGACTCCTTCATCGCCACGACCAACGAGAACTACGCCGCCATAGAGGACGTCGCCCGCCGGCTGGGGATGATTGAGTGAGCGCGCCCGCTCCGGCCGTCTCCCTGAGGACGGTCGGCAAGTCCTACGCGGACACCGTCGCGCTCGCCCCGCTTTCGCTGGAGGTGAGACAGGGCGAGCGCGTGGCCGTGCTCGGCCCCAGTGGCAGCGGCAAGACGACGCTGCTCAACATCATCGGCGGCGTGCTCCAGCCTGACGCGGGAGTCGTGACGCTGTCGGGGCGCGAGCTCTCCGGCATGCGGCCGGGCAGGGAGCTGTCGGCACTGGTCGGCGTCGTCCACCAGCAGCTCGATCTCGTGCCGCACCTCCCCGTGGTCCACAACGTGCTCGCGGGCCGACTGGGCGAGTGGAGCTTGTGGCGTTCGCTGCTGTCGCTCGTGGCGGCGCGGGACCGGCGCCTGGCGGTCGCGGCGGCCGAGCGCGTGGGTATCGCGGACAAGCTGCACGAGCGGACGTCGCGGCTCTCCGGCGGCGAGCAGCAACGCGTCGCGCTCGCCCGGCTGCTCGTGCAGCGGCCCGGCATCGTCCTGGCGGACGAGCCCGTCTCCTCCCTCGACCCGGCGCGGGCCGACGACGTCGTCCGGCTGCTCACCTCGATCGTCGACGAGTCCGGGACCACCCTGATCGCCAGCCTGCACTCCGTAAACCTGGCACGACGTTACTTCACGAGGGCGATCGGGCTGCGAGACGGCCGGCTGCAGTTCGACGTCGCCATGGATGAGGTCGAGGATGCAACGCTCCGCGCACTCTACGACCTCGGATAGCCGGCCGCTGGGCCTCAACCCCGGCCTGCTCGGCGGCAAGGGACTGCTCACCGTCCTGATGGCGGCCGCGTTCCTGTGGAGCCTGACGGCCGTCGCTTGGGGGGAGTCGATCCTGCATCCCGGCGGCCTCGGCTCGCTGGCCGAGATTCTCCGCGGCGCCGTCACGCCGGAGCTGTCGCCGTCGTTCCTGGCGCTGACGCTGGAGTCGGCGTGGACGACCGTGGCCTACGCGGTCGCGGGCATCTGCCTGGCCGCTCCGCTCGGCCTGCTCCTCGGCGCGGCTGCCTCGGGAGTGCTGTTCCGGTCGCGCCGCCTCGCGGTCCCCGTCGTCGCGGCGCTGAGATTCCTGCTCGGCATCATGCGCGCCATACACGAGCTGGTGTGGGCGTGGCTGTTCGTCGCCGCGCTCGGGCTGTCGCCGATGGCCGCCGTCCTCGCGCTGGCGATCCCCTACGGCGGCATCCTGGGCCGCATATTCGCCGACATCCTGAACGACGTGCCGGACGAGCCGCTGACGGCGCTCAGGGCGTCCGGCGCGTCGGAGCTCGAGGTGCTCGTCTACGGCCGCCTGCCGATGGCGTTGCCGGACATGCTCGGCTACGGCTTCTACCGCCTCGAGTGCGCCATCCGGGCCGTGGCCATCATGGGGTTCGTCGGCGTCGGCGGGCTCGGCCTGCAGGTGCAGCTCTCGCTCGACGACCTGCTCTACCGGGAGGTCTGGACGCTGCTCTACGCCATCATCGGACTGGTCGCGCTGGTGGACGCCTGGAGCTCGTGGGTGCGGAGGTCTCTGACCACGTGAGCAGTCCAATCCCACGCTCGGGGCGTATCGCCCGGCCCCGGATCACCCCGGTCCGGCTGTCTGTGGTCGCCTTCGTCCTGCTGGCCGCGGCGTCGTGGGCCTACATCCTCTCGGACGACGACAGCGGCTTCGGCGACCTGCTCTCGGTCGACGGCTGGCGCGCGGCCGCGGGATTCGTCGGCGACCTCGTCGGACGAGGCTCCGAGAGCACGCCCGCGTTCCTGAGATGGGACAAGTGGACCGAGGCCGCCAAGCTCGCCTACCGCACGCTGGCGATGAGCGTCCTGGCCATCGTCTTCGCAGGCGTCGGCGTCATGCTCACCTTCCTTCCGGCGGCCCGGCGGCTCGGCTCCGACGACGCCTCCGCGTCCCGACACCCGGCCCGGCGCGGTCTCTTCTACGTCGTTCGCGGCCTCTTCATCGTCACCCGCGGCATACCGGAGCTGCTGATGGCGATGATCGTCGTCTTCTTCTTCTCGCCCGGCATCATCCCCGGTGCGATAGCCCTCGGACTGCACAACTACGGCATCGTCGGCAAGCTCGCCGCCGAGGTCGTGGAGAACCTCGACCCCCGGCCCGCCCGCGCGCTGCAGGCCGCCGGCGCGTCTTCGTCCCAGGTGCTCTTCTACGGCATCGTCCCGCAGGCGCTGCCCCAGCTCCTGACCTACCTGCTCTACCGGTGGGAGGTGGTCATCAGGACGACCATAGTCGTCGGATTCGTGGGCGCGGGCGGCCTCGGCCGGGAGTTCCGGCTCGACATGAGCCTCTTCCGCTACACCGACGTCGCCCTGCTGCTGGTCTGGTACATACTGCTGGTCGTTGCCGTCGACCTCGTCAGCATGTACCTTCGGAGACTCGTCCGGTAGACCGCGACGGGGACCCCCGGCCCGGTCGTCCAGAACACCTGATACCCTATGATGGCGGTGCAGGGGAGACACTGGGGACGCAAGTCACCCTCACCCCAGCCCTCTCCCGTCCGAGGGAGCGGGGGGAAATCTGCGTAGGAGGAGGGTCACCGTGCCTGAGATCGTGGCGGTAGGCGAGTGCCTGATCGAGCTCTACAGCGACGAGCCGATCGGCGTGGCGTCGCAGTTCCACAGGGCCTACGCGGGCGACACCTGCAACGCCGCCCTGATGGCCGCCCGCCTCGGCTCGTCCTGCGGGTACGTCACCCGCATGGGCGACGACCCCTTCGCCGACTACCTGCTGGCCGAGTTCCACAAAGTGGGCCTGGACACGAGCCGCGTCAAGCGCGTCGACGGATTCAACGGCGTCCACTTCATCTCGCTGCTGCCCGACGGCGACCGCGAGTTCGTCTACTATCGCAACGGCAGCGCCGCCAGCACGATGACGCCCGCCGACCTGGACGCCGGGTACATCGGCTCCGCCAGCATCCTGCACGTGAGCGCGATCCTGCAGGCGACGTCGCAGTCCGCCCGCGAGACGGTGCTGGAGGCGGCGAAGATGGCGCGCAGGCTCGGCGTCACCGTCTCCTACGACACGAACCTCCGGCTGACCCTGTGGTCCGCGGAGGAGGCCCGGGCGACGGTGGAGGATACCCTCCCTTACGTCGACGTCGTCTTCGTGAGCCACCCCTCGGAGACCGAGGCCATGCTCGGGGTCGACTCGGAGTTGGCCGCGATTGAGTTTCTCCTCGACCGCGGCGTCAACGTGGCCGCCGTCAAGTGCGGGGCCGACGGGTCATGGGTCGCGACGCCCGACCGGCGCGCCCGTATCGACGCCATCGCGCCCGCCGGCGTCTCGGACACGACCGGCGCAGGCGACGCATTCGCGGCCGGCGTGCTGCACGGTATCGTCCAGGGTTGGGGGCCGTTCGAGGGCGCGCGCTGGGGCGCCGCGAGCGCGGGTCTCAAGGTCGGCGCCAGGGGAGCCGTCGCCAGCCAGCCCTCCCGCGAGCAGGTCGAGGCGGTCGTCGACACCGTCGGCCTGACCTGGCTATAGCCCGCGAACAGGTCGCAAAGAGTCGTCGACACCCTCGGCCTGACGTGGATGCAGCCCGCGAGCGCCGTAGCTGTTCAGACTTCAGTCGCCCACGCTATCCGTTCACCCCGAGTAGCGGCGCTGCTTCAGCGGCGCGTATCGAGGGGCGCACACGACCACCAGCGCCGCCCTTCGATACAGCCCGCCCAGAGCGGCGGGCCACTCAGGGCTAACGGAAAGAGAGGGGAGGCCACTCAACTCTGAACAGCTACACTTGACCCGGCCAAGTTGCGCTAACAGCACAACTGTGCTATTCTGTCCGCGTGACAACCACACCCCACGTCCCAACTATCCACTACCAACTATCCACTATCCCACTACTCCTGTCCCATTTTGTTCCATTTCGTCCCGACGTGTTCCACGCCAGATACGAACCGCGGAACACCACCTGTTCCATTTTTCGGCAAAGTGTTCCACCGCCCAGATAGGAATGGAACACTTTGGAACACAATGGAACAGCTCACACGGGAAATCGACCGCTCCACCCTGGATCAGCACACCCCCGCACGTCTGAAACCCTCGCGCAAATCCCCTCCCGCGACGGGCGAGAGACGGCGTGAGGCTGTCTTGCCCCCTCTCCCTCGACGGGAGAGGGCTGGGGTGAGGGTGAAAGTCCTGCGAGGCACGCTCCACGCGCAGGCAGCCCCCCGCATACCCGTCGTTCCCGCGCAGAGCTTGCCCTCGCGAAGACTGGGGCGGGAACCCAGGGGCGGGAAGGGGCCCCACGTCTCCGCAGATCCCCGCCGGGAACGCTGGCTGTAGCCCGACCGCTGCGTCGACGGCCCAACATGGCCTATAATGTCCGGCGAACGTCGAGGTCTCCTGGATTCGCGACATGGCCAACAACAACCACAACAGCGGACGGCAGCAGTTCCCGGGACGGGTAGTCGTGACCGGCGTGGGAACGGTCAGCCCGGTGGGCCTGACCCGCGACGAGACCTGGAAGAACCTGCTCGCCGGCAAGTCCGGCATCGACACCATATCCGCGTTCGACCCCGACGGCCTGGAGACCACCATCGCGGGCGAGGTCACCGACTTCGACCCCACGACGTACGTCGATCGGAAGCAGGCGCGGCGCATGGACCGCTTCGTCCAGTTCGCCGCCGCCGCCGCGCTCGAGGCCGTCGAACAGGCCGGCCTGAAGGTGGACGCCGACAACCAGGAGCGCGTGTCGGTCATCGTATCCAGCGGCATCGGCGGGATCATCACCCTGGAGCAGCAGATCGGCGTGTTGAACGAGCGGGGCGCGAAGCGGGTCAGCCCGTTCCTCGTGCCCATGATGCTGCCGGACATGGCGTCCGGGCAGGTGTCTATGCTGCTTGGGGCGAAGGGGCCGAACTTCGCGACCGTGTCCGCCTGCTCCAGCGGCGCGGACGCGCTCGGAGTCGCCTTCGAGCTGGTGCGCCGGGGCGCCGCGGACGCGGCGGTCGCCGGGGGCGCCGAGGCCGCCATCTCGCCCATAGGCGTGGCCGGGTTCAACGCCTGCAAGGCCCTGTCGAAGCGCAACGACGAGCCCCAGAAGGCGTCGAGACCGTTCGACGCCGAGCGCGACGGCTTTGTCCTCGGCGAGGGGGCGGGCGTGCTGGTGCTCGAGTCTCTCGACAGCGTCATGGACCGTGGCGGCACACCCATCGCCGAGATGGTCGGCTACGGCGCTACCGCGGACGCACATCACATCACGCAACCAGCCCCGGCCGGCGAGGGCGGGGCGAGAGCGATGAAGCTGGCGCTCGAGGACGGCGGCGTCAGGCCGGAGGAGATCGACTACATCAACGCCCACGGCACGTCGACCCCGCTGAACGACCGGGCCGAGACGCAGGCGATGAAGTCGGTCTTCGACGAGGAGATTTACCGCATCCCGATCAGCTCCACCAAGTCGATGACCGGCCACCTCCTCGGCGCCGGCGGCGCGCTCGAGGCGGCCGTCACCGTCATGGCCATCGACAGGGGCGCCATCCCGCCCACGATCAACCTCGAGGTCCCGGACCCGGACTGCGACCTCGACTACACGCCCCACATGCCCAAGCGCGGCAGGGTAAGAGCCGCGATGAGCAACTCGTTCGGCTTCGGAGGACACAACACGAGCCTCGTGTTCAGGGAGTTCCAGGAGTAGCGGATGGCTATAACCGGCGCTGAGCGCACGATCTCGTGAAACTGCTGGTCACATCGGCGGCCGAGGCGTTGCCGGCGCGGCTGGCCCGGGTCCTCGCCGCGTCCCACGAAGTCGTCCTGACGGGCCGAAAGGCCGACCCGCGGGCGCCCGGCCTCGTCGTCTGCGACCTGGGGCACGACTCCACTACGGAGGACCTCGTACAGGGCGTCGACGCCATCGTCCACTGGGGCGGGACGGACCCGGAGGCCAGCGCCGCCGACCGGCTGGACGAGGCGACCTACTGTACGTACAACCTTCTCAGGGCGGCTTCCAACGCCGGCGTGCCCCGCTTCGTCTACCTGAGCTCACTCAGCCTGATGCACTCCTACCCCGAGGAGTACACCGTCACCGAGCGGTGGCGGCCGGAGCCGACGACGAGCGTGGACGACCTCTCCTGCCACCTCGGTGAGTACGTGTGCCGGGAATTCGCCCGCGAGCAGCGGCTGGCCGTCGTCTGTCTCCGGCTCGGCGACGTCGTGTGGGACGGCAAGCCGATGTCGTCATCGGCGCTCCTGGTCGAAGACGCGGTCCGGGCCGTCGAGCTTGCCCTGACCTCGAACGTCGGCGACGATCATCGCTGGACACTGCTGCCCGACCCGTTCGACTGGCAGCTCTACCACGTGCAGTCCGCCGTTCCCGGCGCCCGCTTCGCCACCGACACCGCGCGCTCCGCCATGGGGTTCAAGTCTGTCCTGGAGGCGGCGTCATGAAGGTCGCCATCTACGGCGCGAACGGAGCGATGGGCCCCCACGTCATCAGGGCGCTGGAAGGGGAGCACGAGCTCCGCCTGAGCGACGTCAACGACCTGGAGGGAAGCCCGCACGAGTACCGCAAGATCGACGTCGCAGACCTCGACGCTGTCGTCGACGCGGCCGAGGGGATGGACGCGATCATCAACCTGTCGGTGCTCCGGGACCACCGCAAGATCGCGTTCGACGTCAGCACGCGTGGATGCTACAACGTGATGACCGCCGCGGTGACGCACGGCGTCCGCAGGGTCGTCAACACCGGCCCGCACTTCACGCTGGCGGGCGCGACCTACGAGCGTTTCGACTACGATGTCGGGCCCGACATCCCGGCGCAGCCCGGCACGAACCTGTACGCGCTGACGAAGTCGCTCGGCCACGAGATCTGCCGCGTCTTCACGCGCAACCACGACGTGTACGTGATGGGGCTGTTCTTCTACAACTTCCGCCCCGAAGAATCACAGCTCGGCCAGGACCTGACGCCCTACTCGGTGACGTGGGAGGACACGGGACGCGCCTTCGCGTCGGCGCTGTCGGTGGACCTCGAGACGCTGCCCTCGCGGTGGGAGTCGTTCTTCGTCTTCGCCGACCTTCCGCACCACAAGTTCAGCAACGAGAAGGTCAAGCGTCTCCTCGGCTGGCGTCCAACCCAGGACCTGCGCGAGTTCTGGACCAAGCAAAGCTGATCCGCCCGACTCCGAAAGTAGGGAACTTGAACGAGCGTAGCGACGAGTTGAGAACCCGCCTTCTGTCGGCGTGATGGGACGGCAGGCTGCGCCGGCCCCGATCCGACCATGACGCGACGCCCTGCCCGGCCACGCAACGCGACTCTATCGGTCGGTGCGAGGAGCGATAGATATGCCTAGAATCGGACGTATCAGAATGGAGGGTTTTCGACGTCTGAACGACATCGACATTGAGATGCGACCGATGATGGTTCTGATCGGCGCCAACGGAGCCGGAAAAACTTCCTTCATGGACGCATTGTCATTGCTGGCAGCTTCTGCAAGGGGGGCCATGAATGCTCGGCTGAACGAAATGGGCGGCGCTTCGGAGGTGATTACCCGTGGCCGCTTGAGTGACATCGCGCTGCATGCCACTATGGACGTTCCCAATGACGAGCCGCTCGAATACTGCCTCCGCGTAACTCCGCAAACCCAGGGATATGCCATCTCACAGGAGACCCTGTACCAAGCCAGGGAAGGATTCGAGGAGCCATTCAAGCACATCGAGTCGTCATATGGCGACATTCGTTTCTATGATCCCGAAAAACGTGGGCTCGTCAGACCAAGTTGGGAGCATGAACCTCCGGAATCGGCGCTATCCCAGGTGCCTAAGATGTTTCAGCAGCCTGAGGACTTGAGGCGGACTCTAAGCTCGCTCACCCAATATCACGTCTTGGATGTGGGTCCGCGTGCTCCGGTGAAGATGCCGCAGCAGTTGAGGCCGGCAACGCTCCCTGGGGAGAATGGCGAGGATTTGGCGCCGTTCCTATACAATCTGCGCGAGACCGACTACGAGAAGTATGAGGCCGTAGAAGACTCGGTGAAAGCGGCATTCCCCAGCTTCGAATCACTCAACTTTCCGATTGCCGCGGCTGGAATGGTCTCGATGACGTGGAGAGAGAGAGCGTTCAACAAGCCAATCTATACGAACCAGCTCTCGGAAGGCACTCTACGATTTCTGTGGCTAGTTGCCCTGTTGCAGAGTCCGAGCTTGTCCGACGTTACTATGATCGACGAACCGGAAGTGAGCCTGCACCCGGAGCTTCTTGCCCTCCTGGCGGACCTGATGCGTGAGGCTTCCGGACGCACTCACATAGTGGTTGCGACTCACTCGGACCGGCTGATCCGCTTCCTTGAACCTCGTGAAGTGGCGGTTATGGACATCGGCGAGGACGGCTGGGCGTCGATGACTTGGGGCGACGCACTGGATCTTGATGGGTGGCTAGCTGAGTACAGCCTGGATGAGGTCTGGCAGATGGGCGCTATGGGTGGCAGGGCGTGAGAATCTCCATAGTCGTCGAAGGGAGAACCGAAAAGGCGTTCTTAGACCACCTGAGAGCATTCTTGAACCCACGCCTAACCGGCAGAATGCCAGTTCTCGCGCCCAACGTTTTTGACGGTCGCATCCCCACGGGAGACAAGCTGAAGAAGAGAGTGATTCAACTCTTGAACGGTCCCAGTCCTTCTGACCACGTAATCGCGCTCACTGACGTCTACACAGGGCCAAACCGACACGATTTCGCCAACGCATCCGATGCCAAGAGGAAGATGAGAACCTGGGTTGGCCCTGAGCCAAGATTTCATCCTCATGCGGCGCAATTCGATTTCGAAGCCTGGCTTCTCCCATATTGGCCCCGAATCCTACAATTGGCCAAGCACAACCAGTCCGCACCGAGCGGAAACCCCGAGACGGTCAACCGTAACAACCCTCCGTCACGGCGGATCAGAGATGTCTTTCGTCTCGGGCAACGACGTTATGACTACGTCAAGGCGCGAGATGTCAGCCGGATACTACGGAGCCAAGACTTGCGAGACTCAGTCGAGCAGTGCTCAGAGTTGAAGGCTCTTGTGAATACGATCCTATGCATCTGTGGCGGCCGAACAGTCCCTTGAGCTGCAATACCGCGCAACAACTGGGCAGCACGAAACGCGGACCGTCGCCACAGCCGCGTGCATCGGAGGTGGTGTGACTGAGCAGGGAGACAAGGCATGGCGGCTGAGGCCGACTCCACCGGCCGGGTTCTCCGAGTCTCTCGGGCTGCCGCCGTTCCTGGCCCACCTCGTCCATGGACGAGGGATTCGGGACCGCGGCGGCTTGGCCCGGTACCTGGCTCCCGACGCCGGGCTGTTCCACGACCCGATGCTGCTGCCGGACATCGGCCGCGCGGTCGACAGGCTGCTGCGGGCCAAGAGAGACGGCGAAGTCGTCGCGGTGTTTGGAGACTTCGACGTCGACGGCCTCACCGGCACCGCGCTGCTGGTTGAGGCCTTCAGCGGACTGGGCGTGAAGTCGATTCCCTACATCCCGGACCGGGTCGCCGAGGGGCATGGCCTCAACGGCGAGGCGGTGACCCGGCTGCGCGACGGCGGCGCGTCGGTGATGGTGACCGTCGACTGCGGCGTCGGCTCCGACGACGAGGTGTCGCTGGCGTCGACCCTGGGAATGGACACGGTGATCACCGACCACCACGCCATCGGAGAGAATCTCCCGCCGGCCGCCGCCGTTGTCAACCCCAGCCGCTCCGACTCCTTCTACCCGCACGCCACTCTGACCGGGGTCGGCATCGCGCTGAAGCTGGCCCAGGCCCTGTACGCCGATCGCGGACTGCCGGTACCGGACCGCCTGTTCGAGCTGGCCGCGCTGGGCACCGTAGCGGACGTCGCGCCGCTCACCGGCGAGAACCGGTACATCGTCAAGACCGGGCTCGAGTGCATGAACCGCACCGACCATCCCGGTCTGAAGGCGGTCGTCGCGAGGTCCGGTCTGACGCCCGGCGGCCTGGACGAGGAGTCGCTCTCGTTCAAGATCATTCCCAGGCTGAACGCCGCGGGACGCCTGGGGGACGCGTCGCTGAGCCTGCGGCTGCTCACCGCCTCCAGCCCGCAGGAGGCCGCTCCTCTGGCGGCCGAGCTGGAGCGCCTGAACGACGAGAGGAAGGTGCTGTCCCGCGAGGCCATCGACGAGGCCGTGGCGCAGGTCGGACCCTTCTCCGAGGCGACTCCGCCCGTGCTCCTGGTCGAGAGCGATGCCTGGCGGCCCGGCATCCTCGGCCTGGTCGCCAACAGCCTCGCGGAGCGCTACGACAGGCCGGCCGTGGCCGTCGCGGTCGAGGACTGGACCTGCAGGGCCAGCGCGCGCAGCGTTCCGGGGTTCGACATCGTCGACGCGCTCGAGAAGAACAGCGGCCTGCTGCGCCGGTTCGGCGGCCATCCGCAGGCGGCGGGGTTCTCGATGGCCTCGGCCGATCTCCCGCGGCTGAAGGCGGGCCTCGAGGCCGTCGCCCGGGACGCCGTCTTCGCCAAGCCGGAGCCGGCGCTCGATGTGGACTGCGAGATAGCGCCGACCCTGTTGAACCAGCGCAACCTGGGCTTTCTCCAGCGGATGCGGCCCTTCGGCGCGGGCAATCCGCAGCCGGTGTTTCTCACGAGACGGGCCAGGATTCTTCAGGCGAGGCGCGTCGGCGCGGCCTCGGACCACCTGAAGATGCGAATAAGCCACGGCGGCAGGGCGTGGGGCGCCATCGCGTTCAAGCAGGGCGACCGTCTGGCGGCGTCCGGCGACCATATCGATGTGGTGTACAGGGCGACGATGAACGACTGGGGTGGGACGCCGTCGCTGGAGCTGGAGGTCGTCGACTTCGCGGAGGCCGGCCGGCGCCGCGTCGTGCGGAGCTGACGGCGTCGGCTATCTCTTGCGGCGTCGCTGGGCGCGAGATGTCCGGACGGCCCGGTCCGCAGGCTCAGTGGCGGGCTCGCCGAGCCTGGCTCGCGCCAGCAGCAGCGGCACCACGACCACGAGGATCAGCACTGAGATGAGCTGGGCCTGCACCAGGTCCAGGACGTACTGGTTCTCGTCCCGGAAGAACATCGTCCAGAACCGGCCTAAGGCGTAGAGGCCCGTCGCCGCCGCGAACACCATACCGTCCGGCCGCAGGCGGCCCCATAGCCACCAGACGACGGCCACGGCCGCCGCGTTCCACAGCATCTCGTAGACGATCACGCCGTGCGCGGCGTTCCCAACGCCCCAGCCCGACTGGCAGGGGATGTACCGCGCGGGCGACGCGTCGTTGGTCCAGACGAACCCGATGAGCTCAGTGCCCCTGGCGCAGTGCTCGCCGTTCACGATGTCGCCCACCCGGCCGATTGTAAGGCCGACAAGCAGCGCGGGCGCGGCCAGGTCGGCGATGCGTCCGACGGGCTGCTTGGAGACCAGCGCCGCCGCCACTCCGCCCACGAAGCCGCCGATCATGCCGCCCCACACCGCGAGGCCGCCCTGCCATACGTAGAAGAACTCCTCCGGCCTGTGCTGGTAGATGTCCCAGTTGTCGACGATGAAAGCGAGCCGCGCCCCGAAAAAGCCGCCAACGATGGCCCAGATCGCGATCGAGTATACGGCGTCCGGGTCGACGCCGCGAAGCGGGGCCAGCCGGCCCACCAGCAGCACGGTGGTCGCCACGGCCACAAAACTGTAGAAGCCGTGCCAGCTTACCGCCAGCCCGAGGAAGCCCGAGAATACGTTGGGGTGAATGCCGATCTCGACCATGTTGTCTGTCCGGTCCTCGCCGCCAACCTACGGGTCGGCGCACGCGCCGATTCTAAAGGAACCGACTCCATAAGTGTCAAGCGTACCCGCGCGGCTTCACTGTTCATACCGGCTGAGCGGAGGGCGTCCTGACCCTCTGGATTCCCGTCCTCGAGGTCATGACGGATTGTCGAATCTGGACAGGGGTGGGGCCGCAGCCACACGAACCGTTCACCCTGAGTGCCCCGACGATTCGTCGGGGTGTATCGAAGGGGCCGCACGGCTCAGTCTTTGGGGTGGGGCCGATACCACCATTGGCGAGAATGTTGCGTGCGCCCTTCGATACGCGACGATGCTTCACCGTCGCTACTCGGGGTGATCGGGTTGCGTGGGACGCTCAAGCTTGAAGAGCTACCTGCCCGGCCCACGGCTGCTAGTTCATCTGGAGGCACGTGATCGTCCTGTCCGCTGATTCCCAGGACTCGTTGCTGGGATAGTGGAAGACGTCATACTGCCGGTCGCAGTTCTTGTGCGCTAGTTCCTCGAAGACATGCTCGCCTGGGTAGCGGTCGGTCTCGGCGAAGTCGAATGAGTTGAGCACCCGGAGCTCCCAGTCGCCGGAGCAGTCGACCAGCTCGACCATCGAGTCGTCGGTCTCGGGAGCCTCGTTGAAGCACTCCCCGAAACTCAGCGAAGTGAAGTCCACCAGGCGGTCCAACTTGCCCGGGTCGCCGTTTGCCAGCCCGAAGCTGTCCTGCAGGCAATTCACCGTCCGATATCCGTGATACCAGGACTCGTCGTCGGGGAATAGAATCTGGCTGTATCGTCGGTCGCAGCTTTCGTAGGCTCGTTGCTTGAAGACGTACTCCCCCGGATAGAAGTCGTAGTCGCCGACGTCGAACGAGTTGACCACACGGTATCGCCAGGTCCCGGCGCACGATACGATCACCGCCGACTCCATGCTGATGTCTTCGGGCAGTGTCGAATCGATGCAGTCGCCGTCCTGGATCCCCACGGCGTCGATCCTGGCGCTGAGCGACGTTCTCTCCTCCACGGGTGCGGCAAGCGCCTCGTCGACCCCTCGGATGCGCTCGGCCCTGGAATCGCATCCGGCGAGCGCGAGCAACGTGACCAGGGCCAACGAGCCTAACGTGAAGAATGCAATACTTGCGGTTCGCCTCAATCGCGCCTCTTCCGTTTCCGTTGCCAGGCTGGGTAGCCTAGCGTAGTGAGACCCATCTCCGGTGTCAATTTTCTCCGAGCCGCGCACTGGAAACGGGCCTCGAGACGGGTAACAGTTCAGACTTGCTGAGAGAAACGTGTCCCTGCCCCTGGGCCCGCTCGACTTATGGCATTGGGCTGCGCCTCCCCTCCCTGTGACAGCATGCCGTCGCACAGGACCCTATCTGGTGGTTCGAATCCGGCCGAGTGGGCCTATTTTGACGATAGACCGAACCATCTTCGAGATGTGGTTGGGGGCAGTGTAAGCCGCCGAGGCCCTCGGCCTGAATAGGATCGCGTGACAGAGTGGAGGAACGCAAGAGGAAGACGGTGGCCCCGCCGCCCTCTTCCAAATCTGTTACGCCCCCTTTCGTTCTGGTGCACTGTCGCCAAGTCGTCAGGCTTGTCTTCGTTGACGTAGAAGGCCATCAGTTGGATCACCTCTCTAGCTACACCGCCCACTTCTCGTTCTGGAGAGGTAGCGGACCAAGCTTCATATCGAGTGTTTGGCCGCGACATCGGCCTACTTCAGTCCGTCCCCCGCTCCTGTCCCCTCCCCCTTCGGCATCCGGTAGCCGACGCGGGGCTCGTTGAGGATGTAGGTGGGGTTGTTGGCGTCGTCACCCAGCTTTCGGCGGAGCTGCTTCGCGGCGGTGCGCACCCGCCGCGAGTCGCCGGAGCCCCGCAGGCCCCAGACCCGTTGCAGCAGCCGGTCGTAGGTCATCACGCGGCCGGCGTTGGCCGATAGCTCGAAGAGCAGCCCGTACTCGATGGCCGTCAGCTGCACGGGACGCCCGGCCAGCGTCACGCGGCGCTCGGCGTAGTCGATGGTCAGCTCTCCAAACACGTAGGGTTCCGACGGCTCGGCCCATTCGGGCGCTTCCCGCTTGCGCAGGGTCGCCTTGATCCTCGCCACAAGCTCCGTCGGCGAGAAGGGCTTGACCACGTAGTCGTCGGCGCCCATCTCGAAGGCCCTGGCGATGATCTCCTCCTGGCCGTAGGCCGATAGGAAGATGACCGGCACGTCCGCCATATCGAGGATGTCCCCCATCAGTTCGATGCCGTCGGTCCCCGGCAGCATCAGGTCCAGCAGCACCAGGTGGGGGTCGTTCGCCCGCACGAGGCTCGTCGCCTCCTGCGGGTCGCCGGTCACAATCGGCGCGTAGCCCGCCCTGGCGAGCGCGTCCCGGACGTACCGCAGCGTCTGCGGGTCGTCGTCCACCGCGAGGATGCGCTCCCGTTCCCTCTCCGACCGCCTAGAGCGCACCGGGAGATGGGCGGCCCCGATAGCGGCGTCCTGGGCCACCGGAATCGTGAAGGTGAACCGCGCCCCCAGGCCAGGCCCGTCACTCTCGGCCCATATCCGGCCCCCGTGGGCCTCCACTATCCCCTTGCAGATGGCGAGGCCCAGGCCCGACCCCGCGATGTCCCGTCCCCGCTCCTCGCCTTCCAGCCGGGAGAACTTCCGAAACAGGTGCGGCAGCCGCTCGGCGGCTATCCCTCTGCCCTCGTCCGTGACGGAGACTGCCACGTGGTAGCCCTCCCGCACGGCCGACACCCCGATGGCGGACGCCTCGTGGGAGTACCGGGCCGCGTTGGTGAGGAGGTTGTTCAGCACCTGGATGATGCGGCGCCCGTCCGCCATGACCAGCGGCAGCTCCGGCGGTAGGTCGATGACGAGGTTGGTCCTTCCGCCCCCGCTCTGGAACCTGCTCCTGGCCTCGTCCACCAGGGTCGCCACGTCCGCAGGGGCGGGGGCCACTGACAACTCGCCCGTCTCGATGCGCGCCACGTCGAGCAGGTCGCCGATCAGGTCGCGCATGTAGTCGGCCTGCTCGCCGATGATGCGAAAGAACTGGAGCATCTCCGCGGGGTCCAGGTCGGACGCCGCCTCCGTCAGCGTGGCGGCTGAGCCTTTGATGGAGGTCAGCGGCGTCCGCAGCTCGTGGCTCACCATGCCCAGGAACTCGGCCCGCAGCCGCTCCAACTCCTCCAGCGGCGTCATGTCCTGCATGGTCACGACCACCGACTCGACCTCCCCCTCCTCCGAGCGGATGGACGTGGCGTTGATCAGGGTGGTGACGCTCCGCCCGTCGGGGGCCTGGAGGACGATCTCCTCGGCCCGCACCGTCTCCCCCGTGCTCAGCGCCTGGGCCAGGGGGAACTCCCCCAGGGAGATCTCCCGCCCGTCGGCACGCCGGAAGGTCAGCACCTCCAGCAGCTGCTCCGCCGAGCCGCCGGGCGCGCACAGGTCGTTGACGATCCGTCTCGCCTCCCGGTTGAGCGACACCGGATTCCCCGTCCTGGCGTCGAAGACCAGGACGCCCACGGGAGTCGTGTTCACCAGGGTCTCCAGGCCGGTCCTGGCCCGCCGCTCCTCCCGGTGCCTGCGGGCGTTGGCGATGACCAGCGCCGCCTGGGAGGCGAACATCACCAGGGTCTCTTCGTCCTCGGGGGTGAACTCCACATCCTTCTCACCCACGTAGAAGGCCCCGACGCTCTCCCCCAGGTGGCGGATGGGCGCGGCGAGGAAGGTCAGAACGGGGCTGACCGCCATCGGCGGGCGGAACTCGGGAAGGCCCAACGCCCTGGTGTGGCTGTGGAAGTCCCGCAGTCTCAGCGGCTCGGTAATCCGGCTGAGGTGCTCGAAGAGCTTCAGCCCTTCGGGCAGCTCCACAAATCGCTGGCGCTCTTCTGGAGTCAGCCCGGAGGTTACGAAGTCCTGTATCCGCCCCGACTCGTCCAGCAGGGTGATGACGCCGTAGCGCGCCCCGGTCAGCGAGCAGGCGCTGTCCAGCACCCCCTGGAGCACCGTGTCGAAGTCGAGGCTCTCGTTGATGCGCAGGCTGGCCTGGCTCAGCCGGGACAGCCGGTCCCGCAGATCCGCTATCTCCCGCGTCTGATCGTCTGCCTGTTCCATTTCGCTCCTCGAATCGGGCTGCCTACGGCCACGAACCGCCCGCCGCGCCGGATGCGGGAACGCGCCCGGCCCGGCCCGCCTCAATTATAGCTGGCCCAGGGCAAACTCACAACAGATTCGGCTCAAAAGGCTTGACGCTCACAGCTACCTCACAGACCTTTTGGTAAAATGCAGCGGATAGCTACCCATTTTGTGGGAGGGATTCACTTGTCATCACGAGTGCGGGTATTGGGTAGGACAGGTCTACGTGTCCCATACAGGCACTTGACTAGCTTCAGTTATAGGTAAGGCCATCAACAAGCATATCCGCTACGAGCCCGACGAGCGGCCGCCGCATCTCACGTCCATCGGTGCAGCCACACAGGCCGCAATACTCGGCCTCGGAACCATTAGCATGCTCCCCATTGCGATCGTACGCGCGGCTGGACAGGAAGAGAGCTACCTCGAGTGGATGGTCTTCACCACGATCGTGATCAGCGGGATTGGCATGATCCTACAGGCGAACCGTTTCGGTAGGATCGGGGCCGGGCACTTCTTCTTCCTAGCCACCTCGGGCGCCTTCATCCCGGTGAGCATCACCGCTCTAGTAGAGGGCGGACCGTCCACGCTGGCCACACTGATAGTCCTCTCGTCCCCCGTAAATTTCCTGGTCTCGGCGTGCCTGCCGTTGCTGCGGCGCATCATCACGCCTGTAGTTGCTGGAACGATGCTTATGCTGATCGGCGCTGCGTTCACGCCGGCCGCGTTCGAAGTGCTGGGCCATGTGCCCGAAGACGAGTCTTCGGCAGCAGTGCTGGCCACCGCTGGCGCCACCTTGCTCACCATTGTCATGTTGATGTTGCGCGGTCGGGGCGTCTGGCGATTGTGGACGCTGGTCATCGGTGTATCGGTGGGCTGTGTAGTATCAGCGTTCTTTGGGTTGTATGACTTAGACCTGATCAAGAGCGCCGACTGGGTAGGCTTGCCTTCCGTCAGCGCTTGGCCCGGCTTCGACCTGAGCGTAGGGGCACGGTCTTGGACGCTCTTGTCGGTATTCTTGCTGGTCACCTTCGCCAATACGATCAAAACCATCGGCGGCGCTATCCTCGTGGAGCAGACTTCGTGGCGCACTGCGCGTCCGGTCGGATACCGGACGGTGCAAGGCTCCCTCAACTCGGATGGCGTCACCAATATGCTATGCGGTTTTGCGGGAGTGCCGCCGAGCACATCGATCGCTGAGTCAGCATCCTTCATATCCTTCATAGGCGTCGCTGCGCGCCGGGTGGGTATGTTGACGGGGCTCCTATTCATAGTGGTGGCGTTTCTGCCGAAATTGATGGCGCCCCTGCTCGCCATTCCGAACCCGGTGGTAGGTGCGTTACTGCTCACACTGGGAGTACTGATCTTCATGCAGGGGGCGAAGATAGTATTTCAGGAGGGCGTAGACCTTCGAATTGCCGTCATCGTCGGGTTGTCACTCTGGCTAGGCATAGGCTTCCAAAGCAATCTGATCCTCCCTCATCTTTTTACCGGAGCGTTGCACATCGTGTTCGGTAACGGTGTGATGACCGGTGGGATGACCTCTCTGCTCCTGACTGGATTCTTGTGGCTTACCTCGCCCCGTCCCAAGAAACTTAGGGTCGGGCTCAACAACTCCTCCATGTCGGAGATCGACAGGTTCCTCAACGACTTCGCGTCGAGCATCGGGTGGGAAGAGCCAGCATCTGGCAAGCTTCGCGCCGCCGGCGAAGAAGCACTGACAGCCCTGGTAAACTTACACAAAGAATCTGGGTCAGACGAGGCGCGGGAGTTGCTCATCCTTGCGCGCCGCGACGAGGACCTGGTGGAGGTGGAACTCATATCCGGGCCTTCCTCTGGGAACCTGGAAGTCAGGTTAAGCAACTTCGCTGAGCGGCCCGATACAGAGCAAGAAGAAGACATATCGTTGCGGCTGCTCCGCCACTATGCAACTTCGGTGCGGCACCGTAACTATCATAACGTCGATATACTAAGCATGCGCATAGAACCCACTTGACCAAATGAACGCAGGCATTACCGCAGGGGCCTTCGCAGCCGTCGTAGCCGTGTTGGTTTCCCTGCCACTCAGATCCCCCGACGACTCCCTCCTCAATTCGGCCTCAGTGGCCATCGCCTCCCTTCTCGTAGGCCTGATCTCGGGGCTTATGTGGCGAATGCTTACTACACCGCCAGCCTGAACCTGAGTACGACTGTTCTGGCCTTCGTCAGAAATGGTGGACCAAGCCGAAACCGAAATGGCCGATGCCTTGAACGAGACCGAGAATGTCACTGAGTCTGAGACGGCGGTCCAGACTCAGGACTTCATCGACACGCAGGACACCAAGGCCACTCAGGACCAGCAGACGGTAGACCAGCAGACCCAACAGACCCAGGAAACGCAGCAGACCCAAGAGACCGCTCAGGAAACCACCCAACCCACCGATACGGAGACGCCAGCCCCCGTCGTGACGCCAGACCCTGTCGTGACGCCAGACCCTGTCGTGACGCCAGACGAGACGGAGACCGCGGACGAGACGGTCGAAACGGTCGCCGCCCAAGAGCAGCAGACCGAACAGCAGCAGCAGGTGGTACAGCAGCTCGCGGTAGGCGAGACCACCCATCGGGAAGCTGAAGGCCGCAAGGAATACGGACGACGCCGAAGCGCCGACGAGCAACGGCAGGATGACGACCCCGACAGAGTTCCCGAAGCTACGCCAAGGCCACCCGGCACCTTCCCGCGCCAGGTGGAGCATCAGGAACGGGTCGAATACAGCTACGACCCCGGCACCGGACAGTTCGCCGCCAAGCTGGTGCGGTCCAGTAGGCCGGTCGTCACGGGCTGGGACCCCTCGGCGCCGGAGGCTGTGGAACGGCAGATCGGGACATGGGAGGTCACGCCTACCGGTACCGGAGTGGCTGCGGAATCGGGCGACAGCGCAGCACAGGCCGTGCCGGCCGTCTCGGACGAAACCCGCTCGGCGTTGATCGAGATCGTGGAGGAGCGGGACCGGCTCGAGGGCGCGGACTGCCAGAGCCCCCGTGAACGCGCGGCGAGCATCCTCAAGATGGCGGCTACCATGCCGGAGTTCCAGCGGGCTTGAGAGCCCGTCGGGCGGACGATAGAGAACCCCGGCGCATAGCGGGACCCACGCCTTCACGGCAGACGGCGGTCGGGACGAAGACTGGCGCGGGAGGACGCGAGAGGCAGTGCACATGAACATGCCGACCGGAGACTCGTGCGAGTGACTGCCACGACTCACACGATAACGCGCCGGCTTGTGTACCACCGCACCATAGGCCTCACGACCATCCGGATCCGAGGTTTCTACTATCCGTGGTCGTGTGCGCTACGGCCGGACGGGTGGCTGTACGTGTTGCGCAGGTGTCACGACATCGACCCGCGGGGCGTCCACGTAACTGTCGTGGACCCCGATGACGAGTACATCGACACTTACGGTTCCTGGGGAGAAGGAGACGGCCAGTTTGTCTGGCCGGTATCGATTGCCACAGATAGGGAGCAACGGCTGTTCATCAGCGACGAGCACCTCAATCGCGTTACCATCATGTCGACCGATGGTGAGTTCATCGGCAAGTGGGGTGAAAGCGGTTCCGGCGACGGTCAACTGGACGGGCCGAGCGGGCTGGCGTTCGACTCCAGCAATAGACTTGTGATTGTCGATTCCCACAACAACCGGGTGCAACGATTCACCGTTGACGGGGAGTACCGGGGTGGTTTCGGAGCGGCCGGATCAGCCCCGGGCCAGTTCAACCTCCCGTGGGGCGTCGGAGTAGACCGCGAGGACAACATCTACGTGGCCGACTGGGGCAACCATCGCGTGCAGGTTCTTGACCCTGACGGCGGCTTCGTACAGTCGGTTAGAGGTGATGCGACGCTTTCGAAATGGGCTGAAGAGTTCCTGGACGCCAACCCTCTCGATCGCGCCGCGAGAGAAGAATCGAACCTGGAGCCCGACCTCGACTTCTTCGACGAACACGATGAGTCGGCTCACGTGGGAAAGTATTTCTGGGCGCCAACCTGGGTCACCATTCACGATGGCCGCCTGTACGTCGTGGACAGCAACCGCCACAGGCTGCAACTCTACGACGTGGCGGCTGCTCCATAGTGGAAAGCTGAGCTGGCGCAAACCGGCCGCAGTTCGTCCGGTCTGAACGACGAAGGCCTCTGGCAGCGTTGGCAACCCCAGGTCCCGCTCGTGGGTTGTCCACGCCGTCGATTCCCTCCAGTGCGGGATCGTCCGCGGCGCACCTGGAATCGTATAGCGCAGCTGAAGCACCGGCGCTGCTCAGGGTGATCGGGTTGTGTGGGCCCCTCGAGTCTGAACAGAGACGAAGACGGGCGCGATGTTGACCCGTTCGAGCGGCCCATCCTATAATTTTCGGAAATGGTCGTTAGGAGGATTTGCCGCTGGGCTTTGTCCGGAGGCCGGCGCGGTCGAACGCAATGAGGCCACCTACCACACAGTCTACCAGGCTGACCGGTCTGTTCAGAAAGCTGACGGACCGGGACGGCGCGATTGCACACGTCCGAGAGGTCTTCATCGTTCTGGGCGGCTATCTGCTGTTCATGAGCGTACGGAAGGTGCTCGTGACGGACATCGAAGACGCGGCCATCGAGAACGCCGGCAAGCTGATCGCCTTCGAGACGTCCCGCGGCTTCTTCTGGGAGCCGCAGATGCAGGACTGGGCCATCCAGGGCGGCCAGTGGATGATGGAGCTGTTCAACTGGCTCTACATCATCACCTTCGTGCCCGCTATCCTGGCGATAGCCCTCGGCTTCTACATCCGCGACCGCGACCGGTACTTCTACTACCGGAGCATCATCCTGCTCAGCCTCGCGGTGGCCCTCGTGGTGTTCAGCCTGTTCCCGCTCGCCCCGCCGCGTATGATGGACGGCTTCGTCGACTCGATCAAGGACTACGGCCCCGCCTGGTTCGACGTTCGCGACGATCTGTCGTACTACAACATTTTCGCCGCGATGCCGAGCCTCCACTTCGCCTGGTCGACGCTCCTCGGCGTGTTGCTGTTCCGCCACGGCGGCGCGGTGCTGAAGGTCCTCGGCGTCGTCTACCCGACCGCGACGCTCGCGTCGATCATAGTGACCGGCAACCACTACATCATGGACGCCGTGGTCAGCGGCGTCATGATCGTCGCCACCTACCTGATCTACAAGATCGTCGTACGGGGCCAGATATTCCCTCGACTGCGACGCGCGAAGGACATCATCTAGCCGCGGTCCCGTCGGCCGACCCGCCCAGAGGTTGACGGCCGTGGGCGCTCGCCGGAGCCGAAAAACCCCTGTGCTAGAATGGCGTACGGACAGGAGCTCCTACGACGACCATGCGCGAGAGCATCGACCGCTTTCTGAGCTACATGACGGTGGAGCGAGGCGTGTCCCCGAACACTGTCTCGGCCTACCGCAACGACCTGGGCCAGCTCGCTGAGTTCGTCGCCGAGCGCGCGCCGGACTCGGCGACGATGGGCTGGAGCGCGGTCGACGCTCACACGATCGCCTCCTATCTGCTCGAGCTTCACAGCCGGGGATACTCCGATACGACGCGCGCCCGCAAGGTAGCGTCGGCCAAGTCGATGTTCGCGTTCCTGGTCGAAGAGGGCGTAGTCGATACCGACCCGACGGACAACGTCAGCTCTCCCAAGCTGGGCCGGTCGCTGCCGGATACCCTGTCCGTCGAGGAGGTCGACGCGCTGCTGAGCGCGCCGAACGGGGACACCCCCGAGGCGGATCGGGACAGGGCGATGCTGGAGCTGCTCTACGCCAGCGGGATCCGCGTCGGAGAGCTGGTGTCGCTGAACCTGGACGACGTCAGCCTGGACCAGGGCGCGATCAGGTGCTTCGGCAAGGGCTCCAAGGAGCGCGTGGTGCCGATACACGACCACGCGGCGGACCTGCTCCGGGCTTATATTGCGCGGGGCAGGCCGGCGTTGGCGAAGGCGCAGTCCGGCGCGGCCCTGTTTCTCAACAGCCGCGGGAAGAGACTGAGCCGGCAGGGCTTCTGGCTCGTCCTGAAGCGGTGGGCCGAGCAGTCCGGCATTCGCAAGCGCGTCACGCCCCATACGCTTCGTCACAGCTTCGCGACGCACCTTCTGCGGGGCGGCGCGCCGCTGAGACACGTACAGGAGCTGTTGGGGCACGCGAGCATCACGACGACGCAGGTCTACACGCACCTGACCAGCGAGCACGTCAGGACACAGTACGCGAAATCGCATCCAAGGGCCGGCTAGCCGAGGCCGTACGCACGGGAGGGACCGATGCCGAGCAAAGGACGCAAGGCCGCTTCGAGGCAGGCGGGTCTGAAGAGTCGCCGCAAGCGCCGCAAGGGAGGCACGCAGGAATTCGAGGCCGGGCCCACGGTCTCTTCTCGCGTCGCCGCCGAAGAGGACTCGGGGGACGCGTCATCCGACTCCCCTGGTCCGGTTGCCCAGCCGGTCCGGGCTCCCCGGGTGACGAGCCGCGCGTCCAGGGCGGCGCAGGCCGCTGCGGCCGAAGCGGCGGCGGCCCACCCGTACCTGGCAAAGGAGCTGCTGCGGATAGGCATGGTCACGGGCGTGATCCTTGTGATCCTGGCCGTCGCCTCGGTGGTCCTGGGCTAGCCGGCGCCCTGCCCTCGGCGGAAGGGCCGCATGACGTCCAAGGTCGAGACAGAGCGCCGCGAGCGGTTCTCGGAACGGCTGCGCGCCGTGCCTACCAGGCCCGGCGTCTATATCATGCGCGGCGCCGGCGGCGACGTACTCTACGTCGGCAAGGCCGCCAGCCTCAGGCACCGGCTGCGGTCGTACTTCGCCAGCGAGAGCGGCCTCGCGCCCAAGATCAGGAACCTCGTCCGGCGCGTCGAAGACTTCGACTTCATCCTGACCGAGTCGGACCAGGAAGCGGTGATCCTCGAGTGCAACCTGATCAAGCACCACAAGCCCGCCTACAACGCGCGGCTCAAGGATGACAAGAGCTATCCGTTCATCAAGATAGACACGACCGAGGAATTTCCGCTCGTATACATCACCCGGAACCCCACCAAGGACGGCGCCCGCTACTTCGGTCCCTTCGCCAGCGCCTATAGCGTCCGCAAGACCCTGGCGCTGCTCAAAAAGCTGTTTCCCTACCGGTCCTGCACTAAGCCGATCACCGGTACGGACTCCCGGCCATGTCTCGACTACCACATCAACCGCTGCGTCGGCCCGTGCATAGGCGCCGTCGACAAGGACCAGTACGCCGAGGTGATCGATCAGGTCGTGCTCTTCCTGGAGGGCAGGACCGACCGCGTGTCGAAGACGATCGCGCGGCGGATGACCGAGGCGGCCGAGGCCCTGGAGTTCGAGAGGGCCGCCGTCCTACGGGACCAGCTTCGCGCCATCGAGCGCGTCGGCGAGGGCCAGAAGGTGCTCCACTTCAGCTCCGAGAACCTGGACGTGATCGCTTTGGCGCCGTTCATGGGCGAGACGTGGGTCGAAGTCTTCTTCGTACGCCGCGGCAAGCTCATAGGCCGGGACCACTTCATCATGGCGGGAACCAAGGACGACGAGCCGCCTCGCGTGCTCGCCGCGTTCGTCGAGCAGTTCTACAACGCCAACCCGTACGTGCCGCCTACCATACTCACCCAGCACCCCGTCGATGGCTCCGAATCGGTGGCGGCGTGGCTGGCGCAGAAGCGCGGCGGCCGGGTCGTGCTGCGGGTCCCGCGGAGAGGCGAGAAACGCAGGCTCATGGAGATGGTCGCCGAGAACGCCGCGGAGGGCGTCGAGCAGCTCAAGCTGAGGGAGGCGGAGCGCGGTGACGTCGACGCCGCGATGGAGGAGCTGCAGGAAGCCCTGAGCCTACCGAGCCCGCCGCGGCGTATGGAGTGCTACGACATATCGAACATCCAGGGCACCAACGCCGTCGGAAGCATGGTGGTGTTCGAGGACGGGCATCCCAAGAACGCCCACTACCGGCGGTTCAAAATCAAGGCGAGCGACGGCCCGGACGACTACTCGATGATGCGCGAGGTCCTGACGCGGCGCTTTCGTCGCTTGGCCGCGAACGCGTCGTCCGCCAACGGCGGCGAGTCGAAAGAAGAGGCGTGGCAGACGGTCCCGGACCTGGTGCTGATCGACGGCGGCAAGGGCCACCTGTCCGCGGCGCTGCAGGTCTTCCTCGAGCTTGGGATCGAGCGCATACCGCTGGCCAGCCTGGCGAAGGAAAACGAGGAGCTGTTCGTCCCCCAGGTGCGGGAGCCGATCGTGTTGCCGCGTTCGTCACAGGCGCTGTTTCTCGTGCAGCGCGCGCGGGACGAGGCCCACAGGTTCGCGGTCACCTACCACCGCCAGCGCAGGTCCAAGAAAAGCGTCGCGTCGGTGATGGACGAGGTCGAGGGCATCGGGCCGAAGCGCCGCAGGATGCTGCTCCGACGGTTCGGTTCCGTGAAGGGCGTCAGGGAGGCCTCGGTGGAGGACCTGGCGGCCGTGCCGGGGATGACGGTCACAGTCGCCCGGCGGCTGAAGGAGTACCTGTAGCACGGTCGCCGGCCGGGTAGGTCGGGCGGTCAGCAGATCGAACCGGGCGGAGGTCCGCCTCTGGTCGTGCCCGCCAGGACCGCGATGGCGTCATCGCAGCTCATGCTCATCACGTGGAATACCGTCTTGTCTTCGCTCCGCAGGAACGCCGCGACGGGAACCGCGCCCGTCCCGGACTCCGGGAACACGACGAGCATGTAGTACGGACTGTGCACGGGGCTGGCGTCGCGAGTCGTCAGGTGTACGTCCCCTGCGGACACGGTCGCGTCCTGGGCGGACGCCTCCTCCAGGTACACGGCTCTCCACCCGGCCACGCCGTCGAAGGCGGTCCTGTCGATCTCCTTCTGCGTCGTGCCGACCGTCAGCAGGCGGCCGGCGTCGAAGTCGCCGGCGGCAACGAACTCCGGGCTGCCGTCGTCGTCGTCCGGCGCCAGCCAGTCTACTGCGTTGCTGATGAAGAGCCCGACCATCAGAGCGAGGAAAAGCGCCGTCGTCAGTAAGGCCACCGCCATGACGAGCTCCAAGCCCTGCGGACGGAACCACCGCCACCCCGACGTGCTCTTCGTCCTGTCCTCGGCCTCGTCTAGAGCCACCCGCCGCTTGGCGATGTCGCGCCGCTGCTCGATCGACAGCCGCTCGCCGGTGGCCGGCGGCCGGGGAACGTAGGGGGTGGCCGGCTCTTCCCGACGCTCCGGATCGTAGCGACTCGGAGGCGTCTCACGCTCCGGAGGAGGCCGTTTCTCCGGGGCAGGCCTGCGCTCGGGAGCGGGACGGCGTTCGACAGCCGGTCGGCTCGGGGCGGCGCCGCCGAACGACTGGCCGCATCCGAGGCAGAACGACGCCTCCTGGCGTGTCTCTCGCCCGCAGTTGGGGCACTTCTTGTCGGCCATGGCCACACACCTCGATCATTCGCGCGGCCGAGGAGGACGGCGGCCCTATGCCCTAGCCGTCCGCGCCGTCTCGATCGACCGCCTTCATGAACGGGCTCAGCAGATTGGTGAACTCCAACGGGAAGATGAACTTCGTCGCCGGGCCGCTGCCGAGCTGCTTGAGCGTATCAAAGTACTGCAGACTCATCGTGTTCGCATCTATATTCTGGGCGACGCCGTAGATGCGCTCCAGGGCGTCCGCGAAGCCCTGGGCTCGCAGGATCGCCGCCTGCTGGTCGCCCTCGGCCTGCAGTATCTCGGCCTGCCTGGCACCCTCGGCCTTCAATACCGCGGACTGCTTCTCGCCATCGGCCACGGTGATCGCGGCCTGGCGCGTGCCCTCCGCCTCCGTTACCGCGGCGCGCCGTACGCGCTCGGCCGACATCTGCCGGTTCATCGCCTCCTGGATGTCGCGGGTCGGCTCCACTTCCCGGATCTCGACCTGCGTCACCTTGATCCCCCAGCGCTCGGTGACCTGGTCCAGCTCGGACCTGAGCTCCTCGTTGATCCGGTCGCGCTGCGACAGCACCTCGTCCAGCGATATCTTGCCGATGACGGCGCGCAGGGTCGTCGTCGCTATTCCGACGACGGCGCCGCGGTAGCTGACCACCTCGAGGACCGACTTCTCGGCCTGGTGCTCCATCACCCTCAGGTAGACGAGGAAGTCGATGGCGATTGGCGCGTTGTCGAGCGTGATCACGGTCTGGCTCGGAATGTCGAACACGTCCTCCCGCAGGTCTATCTTCAGCCCCTTCTGAAAGGGCCAGAAGAGGACCCTGAGCCCCGGCGGCTTCAGCCCCCCGTATCTCCCGAGGTTGAAGATGGCGAGCCGCTCATACTGTGTGACTATTTTTATGTACGGTATCATCCTTGATTCTCCTTACTCGCCGGTCGTGTCCGCCTTGATCACCTTCAATGTCAGTCCGTCGATCTCCATCACGATCACCTCGGCCCCC
Source organism: Dehalococcoidia bacterium (assembly GCA_965220785.1). Taxonomy (GTDB): domain Bacteria; phylum Chloroflexota; class Dehalococcoidia; order Lucifugimonadales; family CAZENU01; genus CAZENU01. Next base: position 2,364,390 of record CBDCQW010000003.1, on the reverse strand, counting down.
TCCTCGATGGGCTCGCCCGAGTCGGACATCGCGCTCCACAGCCCATCGGGCATCTGGACGCTGCCCCGCGGCTCCAGCGCCGTCGTAGTGTAGCCGGTCTGGTTCACCAACCGCTGCGCCTGCGTGGGGTAGGCGACGACCCTGGACTTTATCGCGACCCTCGCCGCCACCAGCGCAATCGCCGCGCCCAGCACTCCCGCCCCGATCCTCCAGTCGTCGAACAGCAGGAACGCGCCCACCACCACGCAGATTCCGCCGGCGACCCCCGGAACGTCCCCGTAGGGGATTTCCAGGTCGAAGTCCAGGTCCACGAAGTAGAGGGCCAGCCCGAGCGCTATCAGGGCCAGCCCCAGCGACGTATCCAAGGTGCTTCGCGCTCTTCCTCTGTCCGCCTAGCCGGTTGGTCCGTCGGCCTCGGATACTCTCAACGTGAGCCCGTCCACTTCCAGCACCACGACCTCTTCGCCCTCTTCGACGTGCCGGCCCGATTGGGTCACGGCGGTCCACGTCTCGCCGATCACCTGCACCGAGCCCTTGGGGGCCAACGCCGTCATCACCGTGGCGGACTGTCCGACCAGGTTCGCGGACGGCGACACGTACACCGTCCTTCGGTCTGCGGCGAGGAACCGGATCGACACGACGAGCAGACCGGCCAGCACCGCGCCGGCGCCGCCCACTAGCCAGAGACTCACCCTGAAGCTCTGAGTCGGGATCGGCGGCGGGTCGAATCCGCCGAACAGGAAGAAGGCGCCAATCAGGAAGCTGACCACCCCGGCGATGCCGAAGATACCCACTCCCGGCGCCTGGAGCTCCAGGAAGAACAGTACGACTGCGAACACCATCAGCGCGACGCCGACCCAGTTCACCGGCAGATAGCCAAAGGAAAGGAAGGCGAGCGCAAGGCAGAGGACCCCGATGACGCCGGGACCGATCAGTCCCGGAGAGAAGATCTCCACGACGAGGCCGATGCTGCCGATGACGAACAGCAGGAAAGCGATGTTCGGGTTGGCGATGAAGCCGAGGAATTGCTCCACCTGCGTTCTGTCGATGGAACGTATCTCCAGGCCGGCCGTGTCGAGGACGACGTCCCGCCCGCGGATCTGCACGGTACGGCCGTCGATCTGGCTGAGCAGGTCTTCCAGGCCCCCGGCGATCAGGTCGACCACGTTGTTCTCCACGGCCTCCGTGGCCGAGTAGGCCTTCGCCCTGATGATCGTGTCAGTCAGGGCGTCGGCGTTTCGGCCCCGCGTCGCGGCTATCTCCCGCATGAAGGCGGCCGCGTCCTGCGTGGCTTTCTGCTTGACCTCTTCGGGCAGGTCGCCGCCGGCGCCGGACACGGGGGACGCGGCCCCGATGTTCGTCACCGGCGCCATCGCCGCCACGTGCGCGGAGGCGGCAATGAAAGTCCCCGCGGACGCCGCTCTGGCGCCCGAAGGGGAGACGTACACGACGACGGGCACGGGCGATTCCTGGATCGCGCCGACTATGTCGCGAGTAGAGCTGAGCAGGCCGCCGGGGGTGTCCAGTGTGACGATCGCCACCCGGGCGCCTTCTTCGTCGGCCGTGGCGAGCGCCCGCTCCACGTACCGCGCTGCGACGGCGTGTATGGACCCGTCGATCTCGATCAATGCCGCGTGCGGCGACTGAGGCTGAGCCAAGGCGACCGCCGCTTGCGATATCATGGCGCCGCCCAGTCCGACGACGATCAGCAGTCGACTAAGCCAGCGCATCATATCCAGAGTGTAACACCTGCCGCACCGGCGTGCACCGAGGTCGCAGTCGTACAAGGACGGACGCGGCCTACGCCTACCCGGACGCGCCGGTGGCCTAGGGTATCCTCGGCATCGGGCTGTAAACAACCCACAGGCAGCCGGTTCCAGGGCAATCGCATCTAAATGAAGTCTTAGACTTGGTATAAACTTGGGTCAGTCTCAGGGGGAGGGTGACCCATGGCGAGTAGTGATACAGCGTCGCTGACCGAACACTTCGGCAGTCTCGTAGATCCGCGTATAGATCGGACCAAGCGCCACAAGCTGATCGACATTCTCACCATTGCGCTCTGCGGTGCCATAGCCGGCGCGGACAGTTGGGTGGACGTGGAAGCGTTCGGCGGACGCAAGGAGGGATGGCTGCGCAAGATGCTGGAGCTGCCCAATGGCATTCCCTCCCACGACACCTTCGGCAGGGTCTTTGCCAAGCTGGATGCTCAGCAGTTCGAGCACTGCTTCGTCGAGTGGGTGCAGACCGTCAGTGAAGTTCTGCAAGGAGACGTCGTAGCCATAGACGGCAAGACGGTGCGCCGCTCGCACGACCGGTATATAGGGAAGGATGCGATCCACATGGTCAGCGCCTGGGCATGTGCGAGTGGCGTGACGCTCGGACAGACCAGGGTGGACGGGCGCTCCAACGAGATCACGGCGATACCCCGGCTGCTGGAGATGCTCCGGGTCCAAGGATGCATCGTGACGATCGACGCCATGGGCTGCCAGAAGGAGATCGCATCGAAGATCTTGGAGGAGGGCGCCGACTACGTGCTGGCAGTCAAGAGGAACCAGGGGAGCCTGCACGAGGGGGTGCGCGATGTCTTCAACCTTGCCCGCAACTCTGGCTTCGATGGTCTCAGCCATGACTACCACGAGACGCTGGATGCGGGTCACGGACGAGTCGAGACGCGACGATGCTGGGCGGTGTCCGACCTCGACAGCGTCAGATACGTGGATGAGGGCGGGCAGTGGTCGGGACTGACGACGCTGGTGATGGTGGAAGGCGAGCGGCGCCTGAGTGGCAAGACGACGGTGGAGTCGCGCTACTACATATCGAGCCTGCCGAATGATGCGAGTAAATTGCTGGACGCGGTGCGCAGCCACTGGGGGATAGAGAACAGGCTGCACTGGTCGCTGGACGTGACGTTCAAGGAGGACGGAAGCCGGGTGCGCATCGGCAACGGGGCTGAGAACTTCTCCGTACTGCGGCGCATGGCATTGAGTCTGCTCAAGGCCGAAGAGTCTACCAAGCGAAGCCTCGCCGGCAAGCGAAAAGATGCCGCATGGGACAATGACTACCTACTCAAGGTCCTTGCTCAATAAGATGCGATTGCCCTGCAGCCGGTTCCGGGAAACTGGGCAGGCTGTTCTGCCTCATGGAGCTACTAGAGGTATTATAGAGGCCGCCTTCGGGCAGCGTGGGCCGCTCAGGGCCGCGCCTGGGGCGTCACGAGTCGCTCCTAGACCCACACCGTACCCCTTGCAACTCAGAGGCGGTTCAGATATGTTCCGGGCCGCCAATGTGCTAGCATGAAACTGGGTTCGTACGTACGGCTGTTGGCTTGAGCCGCTGCATGGAGGGAAGACATGGCCACGGACGCGCTTGACAAAGAGTTCAGATTCTATCTGACCAATCAGGACGACCTGGTGACAAAGCACGATGGGAAGGTGATCGTCATCAAGGATTGTCAGGTACTGGCGGAATACGATAGCCACCTCGCCGCCTTCACAGAAACTGTCAAGCACCACGAGCGGGGGACATTCCTGGTTCAAATGGTCAGCGAAGGCAACGAGGCGTATACGGCTACATTCTATTCGCCGGTGATCTCTGCTGGCTGATCCGCCCACTCCACTTAGCTTCACCGTCCGCAACAGGACAGGGCTTCTAGCGCGGCTTGTCACGGAATGTTGGATCTCTGAGGCTTGGGACCGCAACAGTTCCGTGCCTGAGCCTACAATGCAGGCCTTCCAAGCACTGTGGGACACCGGAGCAACTCGAAGCGCCATAACCCGCAATGTAGTGGGCCCGTGTGATCTTGTCCCCACAACCTTTACGGATGTCCATCACGCTGGGGGTCTAGCCCGCAACGTACCTGTCTACCTGGTCAATGTCGGCTTGCCAAATCGTGTTCAGTTCTTGGGGGTAGAAGTTACTGAGATGAGCCTCCCCAAGGGAATTGACGTAGTGATTGGCATGGACATAGTCACGCGTGGTGATTTCGCTGTGACGAACCGAGACGGAAGGACCACGTTCTCGTTCCGCATTCCATCCCAATCCCACATCGACTTTGTGGCGGACGACGATACGGAGGCGTTGAAGGCCCGAGTATTGCAGAGGCAGTCCAGCCCCTCTGAGAACACCCGCCAAACGAATAGGCGTAAGCGCAAGAACAAGAAAGGGAAGTAGCCTGGGTATCCCAGTGTGCCTTTTTGCCGTCTTAGTTCTAAGGTCTTAGGGGATGGCACTAGCTAGTACCCTAGGGATCGCATCCCGCGGCCCGACGGTCGCCATCGAGACCCACGGCTGCAAGCTCAACCAGGCCGACACCTCGGTGCTGGCGTCGGACTTTCTCCGCGCCGGATTCGCGCTCGCGTCGGACGGCGACGTCGATGTGTACGTCGTGAACACCTGCACCGTAACCCACGTTGCCGATCGGAAGGCCCGGCAGGCGCTGCGCGCCGCCCGCCGAAGACACCCGCGCGCGACCATCGTCGCCACCGGCTGCTACGCTGAGCGCGACCCCGAGGCGCTCGCCGCCATCGGAGAGATCGACCTGGTCGTGGGCAACAAGGGGAAGGCCGACCTGGTGCGCCGGGTGGTCGACGCCCGCGGAGACTCGCTGACGCCGTGCGCCGAGGGCGAGGAGCCGCCGGCTCTCGCCGCCCGGGATGGCCGGACCCGCGCGATGGTCAAGATCCAGGAGGGCTGTGACCAGGTCTGCGCCTACTGCATCGTCCCCAGGGTCAGGGGACGCGAGCGCAGCGTCCCGCCGGGGGAGCTGGTGCGCATGGTCCGCGACCGCGTCGCCGAGGGACGACGGGAGGTCGTCCTGACCGGGACGCAGCTGGGGACGTACGGCCACGAGCTGCCTGAGCTCGGGCTCGTCGACTTGGTACGACGCGTGCTGGACGAGACGGAGGTCTCACGCCTCCGCGTCTCGTCGCTGCAGCCCCAGGAGATCGGCTCCGACCTGCTCGCGCTGTGGGCCGACGACAGGCTGTGCCCGCACTTCCACATACCGCTGCAGAGCGGCAGCGGCACCGTGCTCCGCAGGATGCGGCGGCGATACACCCCAGAGCAGTACCGCGACGCGGTCGACAGGGTGAGGACCGCGGTCCCCGGCGTCGCGGTCACCGCCGACGTCATCGTCGGGTTCCCAGGCGAGACGGAGGACGATTTCCGGGCCACGGCCTCGCTATGCGAGGAGGTTGGATTCGCGGCGATCCACGTCTTCCCGTACTCGACCCGGCCGGGCACGACCGCGGCGCACTTCGAGGACGCCGTCGACCCGGCCACCAAGGCCCATCGGCTAAAGGAGCTGACGGCGATCGCCGCCGACGGCGCGGCGGCCTTCCGCCGGCGCTTCCTGGGCGCGACGCGCCCGGTGCTGTGGGAGGGCAGAGTGGGGGAGGCTGAAGACGGCTTGTGGACGGGCCTGACGGACAACTACCTGAGGGTGACCGCCGAGAGCCACGCCGATCTGACGAATAAAATCACCGACGCCTTGCTTCTGCGGCGCGACGGCACTGGGATAAGGGCCGCGGTCCCAGGCGCCGACGGACCGCCCGCCCTGGAACCGGGGCGCTAGGAATGGTCTGAACAAGTCCACTGACGCCGAGGCGGTTGTACTTGAAGCGTCTTGTCTCGGCAAACTTGTTCAGAGGTTTCCTTGGCCTTCTGTCATGCTCGCGGCTGAAGCTCACCTACTCATGCTCCGCCCCAATCATCCCAATCACCAAGTCCCACGAATCCCAGTTCAGACGTTCCCTAGAGCTCGCGCGGCGTGAACTGCGCCTGGTTGTTGCGCTGCTCGAGGTAGCCCGACTGGTGCTCGTTGGCGTGCCCGAACACCAGCAGCCAGCCGCCGTCCTGGGCCATGCCCAGCAGGTCGCGCTTCTGGCTCAACGTGTCGTTGGGTGACTGGTCGAACGCGGCTATGTTCGGGAGCGGCAGGTGGAACGGAGTCGGGACCAGGTCTCCCAGGTAGGCTATTCGTTCGCTGCCCGCCTCGACCAGCACTATCTGGTGTCCGTCGGAGTGCCCCCCGGTCACCCTCACGTTGACGCCGGGAGCCAGCTCGGCGTCCCCGTCGATCAACGTCATTGCGCCGTTCTCCTGCAGGGAGGCGAAGTCCCCGGGGTGGAACGACTGTTGGCCGCGCTCGTTGGGAGCGTTCGCTTCGTCCCACGCGGCCTGCTGGACCACGTACTCTGCCTTGGGGAAGGCCGGTATCGCGGACCCGGAACGGTCCAGCTTCGTGCATCCGCCGACGTGGTCGAAGTGGAGGTGCGTCAAGACGACCTTGTCGATGTCTCGAGCGGTCAGGCCGTGCCTTCTGAGTCCGCTGAGCAGCTTGTTGCCGTTCAGGCCGTAGGCGTCCTTCAGGCGCTCCGACCTCTTCGAGCCCGATCCGGTATCCACCAGGATATTCCCGGCCGGAGTTTGGACCAGGAGGCAGTTCAGCCCCATTCGGACGCGGTTCTTCCGGTCGGGCTTCATGTGAAGCTCCCAGAGAGCCTTTGGCACCTGGCCGAACAACGCCCCGCCGTCCAGCAGGAAGCTGCCGTCGCTGACGAGGTCGACAGAAATCGCGCCTAGTTTCACTGTAGCCTTTCCCCCTCTCGTCGCCGGCGACCGGGCGCCGACTTGCGGGGCCGCATGTTTCGGAGCACTTACTTCGGAAGGATGAGTCTGCTGAGACGCGGCAGACGCTCAACCCATGGGCCGACTGGCAGGGCGCGGTTCGTACACGGACGCCGGTTCCCGGCGGGAGGCGAAGCGTAGGCTGCTGGCGTCCGTTCCCACAACGCGGCGCTCGACGGCGGATTGTGGAGGGCCGCTGCATCCGACGGACCGACAGCCTCTGGCGGTTCGATGCGCCTGGCAGTCAGGTCACCGGACCATCCGCCAGGGACGGTTCCGGCCAGCCCTGTTTTCGAGCTCCCCTTGCCCCGAACGGTATTCGCAACGCGGCCTTTTGTCAAGGACAGCGTCGGGGCCAGCCGCGCTACAGCTCCTCCAGCGCCGACGCGAACGCGTTGGCGGTCAGCTCCACGTCCTCGTCGTCGTGGGCGGTCGAAACGTAGTACTTGGTCTCGCCTTTGAACACCCCGTTCTCGAGCAGAAGCCCCGTCAGCTTCGCCGACTTCTCCTTGTCCGCGCCCGCGGTCGACTGGTAGTCCACGATCTCCCGGTCGGTGAAGTAGACGTCGAACAGCGGGTCCTCGCCGACGACCTGCGCCGGTATCTCCGCCCTGTCGATCTGCTCCTGCAGCGCCTCCCTTATGCGACGCCCCGTGGCGAACAGCCGCTCGTACGTGCCTTCCTGTCTGAGCACCGCGAGCGTGGCCAGTCCGGCCGTGGCGGCGACCGGGTTGCCGCTCAGCGTACCGACCTGCATCACGTGCTCCTCCTTGGAGACGCGCCCGCGGTCGAAGTGCTCCATTATCTCCGACTTGCCCGCGACCGCCGACAGCGGAAATCCGCCCGCGACCGCTTTGCCCAGGGTGCACACGTCCGGCGTTACGCCGTAGTACTCCTGCGCTCCGCCGTAGGCGAACCGGAAGCCGGTGACGATCTCGTCGAAGATGAGCGGGATATGGTACTGCCGCGTCGCCTCCCGCAGCCCTTCCAGGAATCCCGGCGCCGGCGGGACCACCCGCTGAAACGGCTCGACGATGACGCCGGCGATCTCGTCGTGGTGCCTTTCGATGATCGCGGTTGTCGTTTCCAGGTCGTTGAACGGCGCGATAAGCATCTCCGACGCGATGGACGCCGGTACGCCGGCCGAGCTAGGCTTGCCGTGAGGGAAGTCGGTCGGCTCGCCCGGCATCACCGAGACCAGCGCGTAGTCGTTCATCCCGTGGAAGCCGCCCTCGAACTTCAACACCTTGTCGCGCCCTCTGAACGCCCGCGCCACCCGCATGGCGTACAGGGTGGCCTCCGATCCCGTGCTGAAGAAGCGGACCTCTTCGGCGCACGGGACGGCGTCGACGACCGCCTCGGCCAGGGCCACGGCGTGCTCGTTGAGGGCGAAGAAGGTCGTGCCCAACTGCGCCTGCTCGACCACGGCCGCGACGACGTCCGGGTGCGAGTGGCCGATCAGCATCGGGCCCGAGCCCAGCATGTAGTCGACGTACTCGTTGCCGCTCACGTCCCAAACCCGCGACCCCATTCCGCGACGAATGATCGTGCCGAACGAGATGTTGCCCAGGCTGCCGCCTGGCAGGACTCTCGCCGCCCTTTTCTGGAGTTCGCGCTCTCGGTCGCCAACCGTTCTGTTTCCCACGAGTCCCTCCGAATGCGGCGCGTGCCGCCGCGCAAATAGTCCGGCCGGCGGCGATTATAGCAGCCCGCCGTTGGCCGGCGGCGACGCGGATGCTGTCCTATAATGGACGCGCGGCCGCGGTACGCGGCACGGGTGAGGTATGGCATGGAGATACGAGTAGTAGACGGGGACCTGGCCCGGCAGCCGGTACCGGCGGTTGTCGTCAACCTGTTCCAGGGCGTCACGACGCCGGGCGGCGCGACGGGCGCGGTGGACGCGGCCCTGGACGGCGCCATATCCGGGCTCATCGCGGACGGCGAGATACGCGGAAAGCGTGGCGAGACGACGCTGGTCCACACCCTCGGCAAGATTCCCCCGGCCCGAGTGCTGGTCGTCGGGCTCGGAAGGCAGTCCGACTTCTCGCAGGACACCGTGCGCGACGTGACGGCCCAGGCGTGCCGCCGTCTGCGGGAGGTGGGCGTGTCGACCGTCGCGACCGTGGCCCACGGGGCTGGCGTCGGCGGTCTGGATGCCCGGGGCTCCGGCCAGGCCATAGCGGAGGGCGCTCTTCTCGGCCTCTACAGGTTCGACAAGTACAAGTCCAGAAACGACGATGCGCCGGAGCTCGGCGAGCTTGTCATCGTCGAGTTCGACGCGAACAAGGTGGGCGAGATCCGTTCGGGCGTCGAGAAAGGCGTCCTGCTGGCGGAGGCGGCAAACCTGGGCCGCGACATGGTCAATGAGCCCGCCAATCAGATGAGCCCCACCCGCATGTCCGAGATCGCTCAGGACGTCGCGGCCGAGTGCGGCCTGGACATCGACGTGCTCGACGAGGACCGCATGCGGGAGCTGGGCATGGGCGCCCTGCTTGGAGTCGCGCAGGGCAGCGTCGAGCCGCCGAAGCTCATCGTGCTCGACTATCGCGGCGACCCCGAGGACGAGTCGAACAATCTGGGGCTGATAGGCAAGGGAATCACGTTCGACAGCGGCGGCATCTCCATCAAGCCCGCCGCCAACATGGGTGCGATGAAGGGAGATATGGCGGGCGGCGCCTCCGTCATAGCGGCGATCAAGGCGATAAGCGCGCTGGGCCTCAAGATCAACGTGACCGCTATGGTCGCCGCTACGGAAAACATGCCGGGCGGCCGCGCCCAGCGGCCCGGCGACATCGTGAGGGTCATGAACGGCAAGACCATCGAGATCGACAACACGGACGCCGAGGGACGCCTCGTCCTCGCGGACGCCGTGTCCTACGCCCGGACGATGGGCATCGAGCGCATCGTCGACGTGGCCACCCTGACCGGCGCGATGATTACGGCCCTGGGCGACGTCGCGACCGGCGCCTTTGGCAGCGATCAGCCGCTGGTCGACGCCGTTCTGGGCGCCGGCAACGCCGTTGGGGAGCGCATCTGGCAGTTCCCGACCTACGACGACTACCGCGAGCAGTACAAGAGCGACGTGGCCGACTTCAAGAACACCGGAGGCAGGGCGGCGGGCTCCATCACCGGCGCGCAGCTCATCGGCGAGTTCGCCGAGGGCGCGGCGTGGGTGCACCTGGACATCGCCGGCACCTCGAAGACGGACAAGCTCAAGGGGTACAACCCCAAGGGCGCCACCGGCGTCCCCGTGCGGACGCTCGTCCGCCTCGCCGAGGACCTCTCGGCCGGCAGGTAGCGTAGCGGCCCATATCCCCCACCTCCGTCATTCCCGCGAAGAGCCTGCCCTCGTGAAGACGGGGGCGGGAATCTATCCCCAGCATGGTGGGCCACCATCACCCCGCAAGCAGTCCACAACGCCGGCCTTCCGTATCAGGTGGTAAGTCCTGGGCGAGCCCTTGCCCTTAGTAGCACACCCGTGCTAGTCTGTGCTAGTGACAAGCACTCGCCAGCAGATGGTTCGAGTCCCCTCACGCGCCCATGTCCCGGACGAGGCTGGACACCGGCGTACCATCCTGTCACGCGGTGTCCCGCCTCGGATAGGACGAGTGGCACACCCGGTGTGCCATTTCTCGGCCAGGTGTGCCACCGCACAGATAGGGATGGCACAGAATGGCACAGAATGGCACACTTTCGTCGAACCGAGGCCGCACTCGGTGAGAGGGCCAGGGCAATCGCATCCAAATCTTATGCGCCGGGTCCAAAGCTGAATTCCAACGCGCCGGCACTCCAAACCGACCAGAGTCCGGTATGCAGAGCGCCTGTCCATAGCTATTGCCGAATAAGATGCGATTGCCCTGTCGCCGCGCCACGTCGCCTTGACAGTCCTTCGACTCATGTCCTAGCCTCTCAGCGAGAATCAACCCACCGTCCACCAAGGGAGAGCACCACATGGCCTACGAATTCGACCACGTTCACATCAAGGCGGCGGACCCAGCCGCGGTCGCGGACTGGTACGTCCGCGCGTTCGACTTCGAGATCGTCTCGGACGCCGTCAGGCCCTGGGGCGACCGGTTCGTCCGGTGCCAGACGACCGACGGCGCCATCATCAACATCTCCGGCTCCCGGACAAACGAAAAGATGGGCCCCTCGGACGCGAGCGCTCATTGGGGCATCGAGCATATCGGCATCAAGGTCACCGACATGGAGGCCGAGATAGAGCGTCTGTCCAGGCTTGGCGCAAAGCTCCTGGAGGGGCCGATCGCAGCCGGGGGCGGCATGCTGATCGCGTTCATCGAGGCGCCGGGCGGAGTCCGCGTCGAGCTTCTGCAGCACGCATGACGCAGCGCCTGTCCGACGATAACTGCATCTTCTGCCGGATAGAGTCCGGGGTCATGGACGCCGACGTCCTCTACCAGGACGACTTGTGCTTCGTGGTCCGGGACATCGCTCCGGCCGCGCCGGTCCATCTGCTCGTCATACCCAGGAAGCACTTCACCTACCTGACCGATCTGACAATCTTCGACCACACGATGCTGGGCAGCATGTTCGAGGCCGCCACCGAGGCGGCGAGGCTGACGGACATCGACGACACCGGCTACCGCCTCGTAATCAACCAGGGAAACGACTCCGGGCAGCAGGTAGCCCATCTCCACCTGCACGTTCTCGGCGGCGAACGCCTCGGCGGCATGGGATAGCCGGCCGCGGCGCCGATCATGCGACGCCGGGTACCCGGAGCGGCCAAATCGGGTACCATTGAGCAGGCCGGTCCCGGTCGAGCACAGCGCAGACTGAGCTGTCCACGGCCGACGATGGCGGACCGACAGCGGAGAGATACCATATGGCCGAGGGGCAGATAGCAGTACTCATAGACGTTGAGAACGTAGGGCTGAGTCCGGTACAGGAGCTGTTCGACCAGCTCGCAAACGTCGGACGGATCATCGTCAAGCGCGCATACGGCGACTGGTCGGGCACCAGGGCGAGAGACCGGGAACGCCTGCAGGGGCTTGGCATCGAGCCGGTTCAAGTATTCCACTCCGGCACCGGAAAAAACTCCGCCGACATCCGTCTGGCGATAGACGCCATCGAGCTGTCCTTCCAGTCGCCGGTGGACACCTTCGTCGTCGTGTCGTCGGACAGCGACTTCGTACCGCTGGTGGGCAAACTCCGCGCCGCTGGCAAGACGGTTATCGGCGCCGGGCCGAGCGCAGTCGCGTCGCGAACGCTCGTCGGCTCGTGCGACCGGTACTATTACCTCGATCCGAAGGCCGCCACCGCGACGGCGTCGGCGTCGGCGCCGGAACAGCCGCAGGCCGTCGGGCTCCTGGTCCGCGCCGTCCGCGCGTCGATGGACGACGACGGCGTTGCAACCGGCAGCCGGCTCCACCAGGCCATGCAGCGCCTCGATCCGAGCTTCGACTTCAGAGCGTTGGGGCACTCGACCTTCACGAAGTACCTGGAGGCGTCGCCGTCCGTCAGCGTGACCCGGCCTCGCGGAAAGGGAGACGTGTCGGCCAGGCTGCTCGAGTCGAACGGCGCGGGCGAGGGCGTGGACCCTGAACGGTGGGGCCCGGAAGTCGACGCGGCCTGGGCGAGAAGGGCGCCGAATACGGGCCAGTCCGTCTATGGCAATACGGCGGCGTCGGCCGCGGCCACGGCGCTCGGAGTGGGCAAGCTCAAGGACTCGACCTACAAGACCCTGGAGCGCCTGCTCCGCGCGAGCGAATTCCTCAGTGCGCGCTGGAAGCGCGACGGCGGCAAGATCATCCGCCGCTGACCGGCCGCTGCCGGAACGCCAGCCTTACTCCGCACGCCTGCGCCGGGTCCAGCCTGAGCTCGGCCGTCCCGTCCTCGCTCGTCGACTCGGTAACCGACACCCCGGAAGTCCTCAGCAGCTCCAGGGTCGCCGCCATGTCCGCCACCTCCAGGACGAGCTCGTACGGCGATTCCCCGTGCTCACGCAGGAAGTCCGACAGCGCTCCGGGCCCCGTCGGCGCGACCACGTCCAGGTAGCTGTTGGCCAGCACCATCCGCATGCCCCCGTTGGGACGCCGCGCGGCCATCTCCAGCCCCAGCCTGGCCCAGCCCGCGCCCCCGCTGTCGGCGTCGTGGACCGCGAGAACGAGCCTGTGGACTCTCATCGCCCCGTTGGCGTGCCTGGTCGGGTCCGCCGGCACTGTGTACCTATCGCCGATGGCGACGTCGTGCTGAATCAAGAAGGTCTCGCTGCCCGGCGTGGCGTCCGTGGGTACCGGCGCCGCCCGCCACGTGTAGCCGGGCCCGCCGTCGCCGCCGCTTCGCGCCCCCGGCGTCGGGTCGGACACGTCGACGCCTCGCCGCCGCAGCTCCGACACCGTGCCGTCGAGATCGTCAGTGCCGACGGCGAACATGTACAGGCCCTCCCTCGACTCCAGGAAGGTGTTCAACGACGGTCGGAACACACCTTCCGCTGGGTCTCGTACGGCGATCAGCTCGAGGTACTCGCTCGCGAACACCGCCAGCCGGTTGTGCGTGCCCCTGCCGGGGTGCACTCCTTCCGGCGTCAGCGTAAATCCGAGCCGGCCCCCGAGAGCGCACGCCGACGACTCCAGGTCGCGAACGCCTATCAGGACGTGGTCCAGGTACAGCTGCGGAGCCGAGGACACGCCGTTGCCCTAGGCCTCGCGGAAGGTCACCCGGATCGTGTGGTGGCCGGTCGCGCCGTCCGGGAGCGTGCCCTGCCGGAAGTGGATCTGGACGTTGCCGTCGCCGTCGGTCGCGCGGACCACCGCCCGTATGTCGCCCGGCCGCTCGACGGACGCCGTCGCCGTCCATATCACCCACGTGTACGGCGAGAGTGGCCCTTCGACGAGCTCGGCCTCGGCCCACGTCTCGCCCTCGTCCAGGCTGAGCTCGACCGCGGATATGCCGCGGTCGCCGGCGAAGGCGACGCCCCCGAGGTCGACGTTGCCCACGACCTCGTTGGAGTTGGCCGCCGGCACGTCGAATCGGGACATCGTCTTGACGATCGGGTTGTCGGTCCAGCCGCGGTTCTGCCAGTAGCCCTGGAAGTCGTGGTCGACCGGCGAAATGTGCGTCAGCCACTTCACGCTCTTGAGACCGAAGAAGCCCGGCACGATCAGTCGGGCCGGGAAGCCGTGCCTGTCGGATAGAGGCTCGCCGTTCATCTCGTATGCGACTATGACGTCCTGGTTGAGCGCTCTGTCGACCGGCACGCTCTCCGAGTAACCGTCGGAGGCTTGGAACGATATGTCGACCACGCCGGGCCGCAGGCGGGCCCTCTCCAGGACCTCCTTCAGCGCCACGCCCTTCCACTCCGCGTTGCCGATCAGATCGCCGCCCACCTCGTTGCTGATGCACTCCAGCGTCACGAACTCCTCGACGGACGGCAGGGCGCGGAGGTCGTCGTACGTCAGGGACATCGGCTCCTCGACCAGGCCGTCTATCTCCAGCACCCAGCCCGCCACGCCGACCTCGGGGTCGAAGATGTTTTTGGAGACGATGTAGAACTCCTCGTTCGGTGTGACCAGTGTCGACAGCGCGCCGTGGGACCGGAACGCGCCGCTGGTGCTGATCCGCGAGCCGAGGCGGTCGATGAAGACCTTGGCCCCCGCGCCCAGCACGACGCCGATGATCGCCCACGTCGCGATGCGCCGGATGACGAGCCTCCTGGTCGTGTGGGTCGGCCGCTGGCGCGCCTGTCGCGCGATCCACGACAACAGCAGGCCGAGCGAGACGCCGTAGACGAGGTACGCGCCCAGACTTGCCGATACGAACCCGGCGGCGCCGCCCGGCGCGGACGTGCCGAACAGTCCGCCATCGAACACCGGCACCAGCGTCACCATGCTGACTATCCATAGCGTCAGGGCGAAGAGCGGCGCCCGCGTCCAACCAGGCAGTCGCGCCGCTGGCCAGAACCGCGGGATGGCGACGAAGCCGAGCGCGAGCAGGCCGCCGACCAGCACCTGCGCCACCAGCATGCCGGCGAACATCAGCGGCTTGGCGGAGTACGAGAGGGTCTCGAGGAGGTAGTCGATCATCTCCGGCGGCACCACGGAGGTGAACCAGTCCGCCGCCAGTTCGGTGATCGTCAACGCGCCGAACGCGACGCGCACCGCGAGCGTGTACGCCACCATGGCGAGTCCGGCCGCAAGGCCCGCGACTGCCGACGTGGCCCATGGACGGCGCTCGGGATCTGCCTGTTGCCCGCTGTCGTTGGTCATGTCCTACACCTCGGCTGCTGCCTTGCCCGCGCCCCGGCGGCGCGTCAACCGCAGTGGAGTCACTCTGATAGAATACGCCAACTCCCCCTCCGCGTGCACTATGTCCACACTCTACGTCGTGGCCACGCCTATCGGCAACCTCGAAGACATTACGGTGAGGGCGCTCCGCGTGCTCCGCGAGGTCGATCTGATCGCGGCAGAGGATACGCGGGTCACCCGCAAGCTGCTGTCGCGGTACGAGATCGACACGCCGCTCACCAGCTACCGCGAACAGAACGCCGCGAAGAAGTCGCCCGAGCTGCTGAAGATGCTTGCCGCGGGTCGCGGCGTCGCCCTGGTGTCCGACGCGGGCACGCCGGCCGTCAACGACCCGGGCGCCCAGCTTGTCGCCGCGGCCGCCGCGGCGGGCTTCGAGGTTGAGGCCATACCAGGCGCGTCAGCTGCGACGGCCGCCATCTCGGTCGCGGGAATGGCGATAGACGGGTTTGTCTTCCTGGGGTTCCTGCCGAGGCGGCGTCGGGACCGACTGTCGCTGCTCGAGTCGGAGGCGGCCGGAACGAGGCCGCTGCTGGCGTTCGAGACGCCGCACAGGCTGAAGGCCTCTCTTGTCGATCTGCTTGACGCGCTCGGGGACCGCCGCGTCGTCGTGGCCCGCGAGCTTACGAAGCTACACGAAGAGGTGTTCCGCGGCACGCTGTCCGAGGCCATTGACCGATTTGAAGAGCCCAGAGGCGAGGTCACGCTCGTGATAGAGGGCGCCTCCGCCCGGTCGCCTGAGCCCGACGGACGCGAGGAGGCCGCGAAGCTGCTGGCACGTCTCAAGGACGGCGGGATGCGCGCCCGCGCGGCCGTCGATCTGGTCGCCGAACAGACTGGCCTGCCGCGCGGCGAGGTCTACCGGCTCTGGCTCGACGCCCACGGCTGACGGCCGCTGCCGGAGGCCCTTGGCGCCAGCGCGATTGTGATAGCATGAACAACCAACGATAGTGGGGTCCGGTTTGGGAAAATGTCAGAGCGCATTCTCGTAGCGGTCGCCTGGCCCTACGCCAACGGTTCGATTCACCTCGGCCAGACCGCCGGCTGCTATCTGCCGGCGGATATCTTCGCTCGCTACCACCGGCTCAAGGGCAACGAGGTCCTGATGGTGTCGGGCAGCGACTCCCACGGGACGCCGGTCACCCTCGAGGCCGAGAAGCGCGGCGTTTCGCCTGAGCAGGTGTTCAGCCGGTATCACGAGGAGTTCCTCGATAACTGGCGTCGGCTGGGCATAGGCTTCGATCTGTTCACCTCCACCCACACCGACAACCACGAACGCGTGTCGCAGGACATGTTCCTGCGGCTGCACGAGAACGGCTACATCTACAAGGACACGATGACGCAGCCGTATTGCGTCACGGACGGCCGCTTCCTGGCTGACCGCTACGTCGGCGGCGTCTGCCCCCACTGCGACTTCGAGGGCGCCAGAGGCGACCAGTGCGATAGCTGCGGCCACACCCTGGACCCGGAGGAGCTGGTCAACATGGTGTGCCTGCTCTGCGGCGACACCCCGGAGATCAGGGACACCGAGCACTTCTTCCTGAAGCTGACCGCCTTCGAAGAACGGCTGATCGAGTGGGTCGGTGGCCGCGAGCACTGGAGGCCGAACGTACGCAACTTCTCGGCCGGATACCTCGGGGGAGGGCTCCAGGACCGCGCGATCACCCGCGACATCGACTGGGGCGTGCCCGTTCCCCTGGACGGCTACGAAGACAAGCGCATCTACG
Source organism: Dehalococcoidia bacterium (assembly GCA_965220785.1). Lineage (GTDB taxonomy): Bacteria > Chloroflexota > Dehalococcoidia > Lucifugimonadales > CAZENU01 > CAZENU01. Next base: position 2,347,778 of record CBDCQW010000003.1, on the reverse strand, counting down.
TCTGGTTCGAGGCGGTGATCGGCTACCTCTCGGCGTCGATCGAGTGGGCGGCCCGCTCCGGAGAGCCGGACCGATGGAGGGACTTCTGGCAGAGGGACTGCCGCGCCTACTACTTCATGGGCAAGGACAACATCCCGTTTCACACCGTCATCTGGCCGTCCATGCTCCTCGGATACGGCAATCTGAACCTGCCCTACGACATCCCGGCAAACGAGTACCTCAACCTGGAGGAGCAGAAGATATCGACGAGCCGCAACTGGGCCATCTGGCTGCCCGACTACCTGGACCGGCACGAGCCCGATCCCCTCAGGTACGTGCTCGCGTCGAACATGCCGGAGACGAGCGACTCTGACTTCACGTGGCGGGAATACGTGCGCGCCAACAACGATGAGCTGGTCGCCACCTACGGCAACCTTGTGCATCGCGTCCTGACCATGTCCTACCGGAACTTCGGCGGCGCCGTGCCCAATCGAGGAGAGCTGGACGCAGACGCGAACGAGATGCTGGCGACCGCGCGGCAGCGCTTCGACGAGACCGGGGACAATATCGCCGCCTGCCGATTCCGAGCGGGCCTGAGCGCGGCGATGTCGTTGGCCCAGGCCGCCAATCGGTACCTCGACCGTAAGGAGCCGTGGAAGGCGATGAGGGAGGACAGGCGGTCGGCGGCCACCACGCTTTGGGTCTCGCTGGCCGTGATCAACTGTCTGAAGACCGCGCTCTATCCCGTCCTGCCGTTCAGCTCGGCGAGGCTGCATGCCATGCTGGGCCTGGACGGCGCCGTCGAAGACCGGGGCTGGGCCTGGGACCCCGACGCGCTCGTGGGCTCTTCGCGGCTTCAGAACCCGGAGCCGCTGTTCGTGAAGCTCGACGAGTCGATCATCGAGGAAGAGAGTGATCGCATTGGCCGCTAGCATCACGACGCATACCACGCTGGACCGCGTTTGCGAGCCGGTGAGGGAGGGGCTCGACCGGTCTGCCGACCGCCTCCGCAGCCTGGCTGCCAAGAAGGAGCCGCTGCTCGTCGAGCTGCTCGACCACGTTCTGCGGCGCACGGGCAAACGGCTGCGTCCGACGATAACGCTGCTGGCGACCGGCTTTCACCCGACCGACGGGCGCACGGCGGAGATCATGGCGACCGCGGTCGAGCTTCTCCACGTCGCCACGCTGGTGCACGACGATACCGTGGACGAGGCGGACACCCGCCGCGGGAGGCCTACCGTCAGCAGCCGGTGGGGCACGACCGCCGCCGTGCTGGTCGGCGACTACATCTTCGCCGCGTCCGCCACGCTCGTTTGCGACACGGAGAACATCCGCGTCATCAAGCGGTTCGCCGAGACGATCATGGAGCTCTCCCGCGGCGAGCTGGAGGAGAGCGCCGGCGTCTACGATGCCGCCAAGGACATGGGTTCCTACCTCGACCGCATCTACAACAAGACCGCGTCGCTTTTCACGACCGCGGCGGAGTCGGGCGCGATCCTCAGCGGCGCCGGGGAAGACATCGTGGCCAGGCTTAGGGGCTACGGCTACAACGTCGGCATGGCCTACCAGATCGTGGACGACATACTCGACTTCGAGGGGGACCCCGAGGAGTTCGGCAAACCCGTCGGCCAGGACCTCGCGCACGGCATCCTGACGCTGCCGGCGCTGATAGCCATGGAGCGTGGCAACGGCGCGAGCCCGATCTTCGACTACCTCAACGACCCTGAGGACCAGCGCACCCTCGCGGCTGCCGTGGCGGCCGCGAGCGACAGCTCGGTCATCGAAGAGGCCTACGCGCACGCCCGCGACTACGGCGTCCAAGCCGTCGAACGCCTGGCAGGCCTCGACCGCAACGCCCACGCCGAGTCGTTGGAGATGCTCGTCGGCTACGTCCTGGAGCGCCGCAGCTAGCAGACGGCGTGGATAGGCGACGCGACTAGCTCTAGGCTAACGCGGGCACCAACGGGCGCTCGGCAGTCTTCAAAAGCCCGCGCACGGGGATGAGCTTCTGGCCGTAGGGGTCGACTCTGAGGAACACGCCTTCCAGCGTGTACGCGCCCAGCAGCGCGGATGTTCCTTCCTCGCCGAAGATGACCCAGGTCGTGGTCTCCCGGCCGGCGACTCGGGCTCTCGCCTCTGCCATGTCCAGATCGACGCGCTCGCCGCCGGCGTACTCGAACGTCTCGCGCCGCGTGGGAGAGATGCCAAGCCGCCTGAGCACGGAGCCTGGAATAACGGTCGTGGTCGCGCCGGTGTCTACCAGTGCATCCACCTCCTCCAGGTCCTCAGCGCCCACGCCGCCGACCTCTATTGTTACGCTGAATGTTCCCATGTCTTGTCCCCAGACACAGTATAGCGAGGGCCTGAGATCGGTGAACGAAGGATGCTAGCGGGTCTGACGCGGGACCCTCTGAAGCCGCAACTCCGCTGGAGGGCTGACGTCGCTACGCCGAACGGGACCGGAGTCCGATGATCATGTCCCGCAGGATCCGCCAGTTCCAGGCCGTCACTACGGCGGTCAGGGCGAGGTACAGGAAGGCGAACAGGCGCCGTTGCTCGGGGTCCACGAACGGCAGGTGGACGATGAACAGGCCCAGCAGCACCGTCCCGGTCTTCCAGCCGACAATCCGGGGCAGCATGAGCGCCAGAGCGAACCCCGACACCGCGGAGGTCAGGAGGAACTCGACCGGCTGCCGCGGCCCCGTATCCTGACCCAGCAGGAATCCGATCGGCTGCCACTCCCCTGGAGTCAGCGGAAAGTTCAGGGCCTGCCCCGCCGACAGGCTGAAGATCACGACCATGCTGCCGATCAGCAGGGTCATCTGGTTGACCTCGGCGGAGATCAGAGTGGTCAGCCCGGCCTGCGGGTTGGCTCTCAGGCTGAAGAGCGCGGCGACGATGATCTCCGGGGACTCCGACGCCAGCGGGGCGATCCACTGGATCAGGATGAACTTGTCGATGTTCAGCGCCTCGCCCGTCTCTACGAGCGCCTCGACGAACGGCTCGGCGGCCATCAGGATCACCACGGCAGAGTAGACGAACAACGCCAGCACGGTGATGCGTCGAGAGCGCGTGGGGAAAGCGCCGATCGTGGCCGCCGGGCCTGCCAGCTCAGGCTCCTCGGTGTCATGGGTCGAGCTGATCCACAGGTAGACGACGTACATGAGGATCAGCACCCCGGCTACCACCAGGTGCACCTGCCCCATGAAGAAGATCGAGAAGGTCACCAGGGTGGCCAGCAGCAGGAAGACCAGCTCCAGGGAGATCTCGCCCCGCAGGTCGAGCGAGCTGCGGCGCTTCAGCCAGAAGATCAGGATGACGATTGGCCACCCGAGGCCGACGAGCAGCCGGTTGGCGCCGGTGACGTTGGCTGCCACCAGCTCCATGGGCTCCGTGACTTCGCGCGTCACGAGGTCGAAGCTCGCGCCGGCTTTCCAGGCCAGGACCGCCTCGATGGAGTACTCGGGCAGGATGGCGATCAACGCCAGCATGGCGATGGCCAGCGACGCGGAGACGTCGATCTGCGCCACCTCGGCGGCCCAGGAGAGCAGGAACGCCCCGCCGACGATGCCGAGCCCGAATATCAGGGCCAGCAATGGCGGTTCCAGGTGCACGTCGGTGAACCGCACGAGAAATCCCGGGACCGCGAACATCGCGAACACCCAAACCCACAACAGCGACCGGTGGCGGAGGGCCTCTAGGGGCGACACGAGCGCACCGGGTCCATCATCGGGAAGCGGCTTCGGACGTGCGTGCGGCCTGCCGCCCCTGACCGACCGATGCGAGGGCGGTGACGTGCGAAGCCCGACCTGTTATATGAAGAGAGCGTCAATTGGCTGGAAAGAAGAGACTTGTGGCGACTGGACACACGGCGAGATTATACACGCCCATCGCTCCGGATTTCACGTGGCGCCAAGGCTACCGATCGTGACTACGATTGCTGACCAGCAGGTCGGTGCGGTCGCCCCACTTGTCGAGAAACCGCCGGTAGTTCTTGCGGCTCAGCTCGTCCCGCTCGCCCTCGCCCAGCTCGCTCCAGACCCGGTGCTCGTGCAGCCGGACGGGCAGCGTCGGATCGGCGACGATGCGATAGCCCCGGTCCTTGAAGTGGAAGCTGTAGTCGAGGTCCAGGTTGCGATAGAACCTGTAGGTCTCGCGCATGAAGCCGACGTCGCGCAGCCGGCGGCGTCGGAACGCGAAGCAGTAGGCCTGCATTGCATCCATGTCGCCGGCCTCGCCCTCGCCCTCGTGGAAGTGGTGCAGGTCGCCGGTGCGGAGCCCGAAGGGCCCCGCGACTCCCACGCTATCGTCGTCGAGGATGCGTTTGAGAGGCCCGAGCAGGTCGCCGGTGACCTCTACGCTCGTATCGAGCATGACGATGGTGCGTCCGCGGGACTGCTTGAGCGCCACGTTGCGCGCCGCGCCCTCCCCGAGGGCGTGGTCGGTGTGTATCACCCTGATATTGGCGCCCTTGGCGGTCGACCGCTCCAGCCACTCCTCGGTCCCGTCCGTCGAGCCGTTGTCCACGGCAACGACCTCGACGTCGCGGTCCGCCGACCATCGCATCGCCGACTCTATGCAGCGGCGGACGTCGTCTACGTAGTTGTGGGCGACGACCGCGAAGGTGAAGTCGGCCGCGTCGGCCTCTTCGTACAGGGACGGCACCTCTGCGGCGGACGATACCGACTGCCAGGCCTCCTGCCGTTTCTCCCAAGCGGTCTTCGGGCGTACCCGCGTCGCCGTCCGGCCGTCCTCCAGGACGAAGCCTGCCTCGTCGAGGCCGTGTCGTTCGTCGTCGGCCTCGTTGTAGCGGTGCTCCTCGCGGAGTCCGGCCCTGCGGGCGACCGCGGCGATGGTCTCATCGGGCACCCGGTACCGCTGTCGCACGTCGGCGAGATCGAGGCCCAGAAGCCGGTCGAAGTCCTGAATGACGGCCAGCTTGTCGCCGGCGGGCAGGTCCGAGTGCGCGGCCTCCCACGTCAGCGCCAGGGCGCCCGGCATGTCGAGATTATCGTTGGCCCGCTCCAGGAGGCGCCCGTGCCACTCAGCGGCCGCGCCGTCGTAAGGTGCGCCGTCGTCCGAGGATGACTCCCACTCCCAGACGCGATTGCGCAGGCGGTGGAGGGCGCGCTGCGCCGCCCGCAACGAGGTGAACGTGAAGTTCAGCCTTGTCCTGTACCTGGTCGTGAGGCACAGGTAGCGGAAGGCGAGCGGGTCGATGCCGCGACCCTCGATGTCCGACAGGATGAACGAGTTGCCCGTCGACTTGGCCATCTTGACGCCGTCCGCGAGCAGGTGCTGGCCGTGGACCCAGGCGCCGACGACCTGGCCGCCGGTGAAGCCGTCGCTCTGGGCGATCTCGCCCTCGTGGTGCGGGAAGATGTTGTCGACCCCGCCGGTGTGGATGTCGAACCGCGGCCCCAGGTACTTGATCGACATGGCCGAGCACTCGATGTGCCATCCGGGGAAGCCGTCGCCCCACCGGCTGGGCCACTTGAGCTCCCGTCCCGGCTCGGCCTTCTTCCACAGCGTGAAGTCGCGCACGTCTCTCTTGCGAGGGTCGGCCTCTATCCGGACCGCCTCGAGCAGCGCCTCTTCCTGGATGTTGCCCGACAGAGCGCCGTAGCTCGGCGACGCCGAGACGCTGTAGTAGACGTTGCCTTCGACCTCGTAGGCGAGCCCCTTCGCCACGAGGTCTTCCACGATCTCCAGCATTTCGTCTATATGGGTCGTGGCCCTCGGGAAGTGGTCCGCCGGGATGATGTTGAGCTTCTGTTCGTCGCGCAGGAACCGGTCGGTGTACGTCTCGGCGATCTCCCCCGGCGTCTTTCCCGCCGCTATCGCCGCCGCGATAACCTTGTCCTCGCCCTGCTCCAACGCCTCCTGGCGCATGTGGCCGACGTCGGTGATGTTCTTGACGTGCAGGACGCGGATGCCCTGGATCTCCAGCGTGCGCCGGATCCAGTCGGCCATCAGGTACGACCGCAGGTTGCCTATGTGGGCGTCGCGGTACACGGTCGGGCCGCAGGTGTACATCTTGGCGACCCCGGACTCGGCCGGCTCGACGAGCTTGACCTGCCTTGTCAGCGTATCGTAGAGCTTCATGGCGGCTACGTGACGGTGAGCACTCTAAGGAGGTTCGTGCCGCCCTTCACGCCGATCGGCAGGCCGGCGACGAGAACGACGAGACTGCCGGGCTTGAGTCCGGCCTCCTGCTTTGCCATCCGCTCGCCGATGGCGAAGAAGTCTTCCACGTTCTCGATCGGGGGAATGGTTATCGGCGTGACGCCCCACCTCAGCGTCAGGCGGCGAAGCACGGAGTCGCCGGGCGTGAGGGCGAGTATCGGGGCCATAGGACGATACCTTGAGACGCGGCCGGCGGTGCTGCCGGACTCGGTGAAGGCCACGATCAGGTCCGCGCCGATCTGCTGCGAGGTCTGGCAGGCGTTGTAGCTGATCGCGTCGTCGGTCTGCGGGACGAGGTGGCGGCGCTTCTCGACGATCATCTGCTCGTAGGGCAGGGCGGCCTCGGCCTCGATGGCCACCTCGGCCATCACCTCGACCGCCTCGACAGGGTACCCTCCCACCGATGTCTCGCCGGAGAGCATTATCGCGTCCGTGCCGTCGAAGACCGCGTTCGCGACGTCGGTGACCTCGGCCCTGGTGGGCACCGGCGACTCGACCATAGACTCCAGCATCTGCGTTGCGGTGATGACGGGCTTGCCGCAGTCGTTGCTTCGGGCGATCAGGTCCTTCTGGATCACCGGCACCCTGGCCAGCTCCACCTCGACGCCCATGTCGCCTCTCGCCACCATGACCGCGTCACTGACCTCGAGTATCTCGTCGAAGCGGGCTATCGCCTCCGTACGCTCGATCTTCGAGATGATCTGGAGCTCGTGGCCGCCTCTTTCGACGATCTCCCGCGCCGCATTCACGTCGTCCGGGGAGACAATGGTCGACAGCGCCAGCATGTCTACCCGCTGCTCGGCCGCGAACTCGATGGCCCGCGTCGCGGCGGCGTCCGGGAAGTGCTGCGTGGGCGCCTTGCCTGGCGTAGCCACGCCCCGCCGCTCGGTCAGCCTGCCTCCGCGAATGACCGTGCAGGCGACGTCGGGGCCGTCGACGCTGTCGACGCGCAGCTCGATGCGCCCGTCGTCCAGGAGAACGGGCCGGTCCATGGTCGCGTCGCGATGGATTCCAGGCGGAGTTACCGCCACCGCCGTGCGGGAGCCGACGATGTCTCGGCTGGTCAGAGTCAGGGGGTCGCCGCTTTCGAGGTTCAGCGCGCCGACGCCGATCGGCCCGGTGCGGTACTTGGCGCCGGGCGCGTCGACCATGATGCCCACCGGCATGCCGAGGCGGTCGGAGGCGCTGCGGACGTTCTCGATAGCCCGCGCGTGCTCCTCCTCCGTCCCGTGGGACATGTTCATCCGGGCGACGCTCATCCCGCCGCGCACCATCGCCTCGATAGTCTTCTGGGACGCGCAGGCGGGGCCCAGTGTGCAGACTATCTTGGTCTTGGGGCGGGTCGAGAGCATGTCAGGCTTCCGGCTCCGGCGGGCGGATAGCCCAATTATGCGTTATCGACCGCGTTATTTCATCCCCGGCCGGCGCGTAACTGTTCAGAGTTGGTGCCGACACAACCCGTTTCACCCTGAGCAGGCCCGCCGCTCCGGGCGGGCGGCATCGAAGGACCCGTCCGCTTGAAGCTCGGACAGGCCTGAAGCTCGGACAGGCGCACGCGGGTCCCCTTGAACGTGAACAGTTACGCCGGCGCCAGGGCCTTCGGTCGTTGGAGAGATGCGATCGGTGCGGCGGGGAGCAGCCTCGTCCCAACCCTCTCGGCGAGCGCGGCCGCGGGCCGATTTCGTGAAATGTGTCCCTTTCCGTGCCATTCTGTCTCATTCCTATCTGAGAGATGGGACACCTGGCCGGAAAGTGGGACACCGGATGTTTCACTGGCCCTATCTGAGGCGGGACACCGGCCGACACGATGAGACACTGATGTCTTACGGCATTGGTCGTATGCGCGCGGTGAGGGAGCTCGAACTATCTGCTGGGGAGAACTTGCCACGAGTCCAGAGTAGCACGGATGTGCTGCCGGGCGCAACGTAGATTTCCTTCTTTTTCACCACGTCTTAGGGCAGGCCCTGGGTTCCCGCCCCCGCCTACGCGAGGGCAGGCTCTGCGCGGGAACGACGGTTATGCAAGGGTCTCCTCTTGCGGGGATGGCGGAGGTGATGGATTTTGCGCCGCCGCGCCGTTTGACCCTCGCTTCGCGCCGATGCTAGACTCGCAGAGTGACGCGGTGAGCGTGGCCAAGAGGTTAAGGCGCCAGGTTGTGGCCCTGGAGATCGAGGGTTCGAATCCCTTCGCTCACCCCACACATCCGTGTTTCCCGCGCTCCTTGGAGCACGGGTCAGGTGTCCCGATAGACCTCGGATGGCCCTGAAGATTCCGCCAAAAATGACCCGTGTTAGCCTTGACGGGAAGCCCGCAAAGGAGTACATGGTTGGTCATGTGTCGAGTTTTGTGAGCTTGGTCGCTCCAAAACAACAAAACTAAAGAAGGAGGGGCACAAAAGATGTCATACAATTGGGGAGTTGAGCGCATTCGCAAGGAGGCCGCCAGTCAAGGAATAGAAAATACCATTCAGGCCGTTGAGGACGGCCTTGGAGTCACCTTCCCTCGCGGGGATACTCCGAGCGAGAGTAGGAGTATTATGGTTGGGATTATCGTCATATTGGCTGGCAAAAGAAAACAAAAATAACTATAGCCGACAAAATTCTGGAATTATGATTCTGATGAAAGGACGGCCGAAATGGTCAACGAGTCTACGATCAGGGGTCTGCAGGCGGCAATCAGACGGTTGGAGGCGGAGAAGCGCGAGATCCAAAGACAGCATGACGCCCTTGTCACGGCCTTGCGGTACCTTGAGGAATCGGAACAGGTGGCGACGCCGCCACGTCAGCGCACAGAAAAGAATATGCGTGTCGCGGTTGCTGAGATACTGGCCGTGGAGGGCCCTCTAAGCCGGCGGGACATCCATGACCGACTGCTCCAACAGGGCGTACATGTCGGCGGGCGTGACCCGGTCAATAACGTTGGGGCGCACCTGAGCATTGATCCGCGCTTCGTGAAGATGGGGGGAGGGCTGTGGGGTCTGGCGGAGAATGCGGACGACGGCGCAGAACGGGACGATAGGAACGACGGCCTTGACAGCGACGACTACGACGAGGAGGACAGTGTCGCATGGTAGGGAATGGTAGGACTTCGGCCAAACGGAACGCTAGAAGGAAAGGACATGCCATGAGAATCAGCGACGCGTATCGGTACGTAGACTTTCCGCACAAGGGACGGAGTTGCGGTTGGAAGAGACTGTATTCAAGCCGGGCACTCGCGACGCGGATAGCTCGGGACCACAATCAGCGAATCGTATGTGAGGGTATGGGCGAATACTGGTGCTCAAGTCATCAAGGCTGGCACGTCGGACATCCCTATAGACGGCGCGACGCGCACATGGAGATGAAGGCGCTGGTCGAGTTCTTCATCTTGTGGGAGACTCAGTGCCAGTTGCGAAACGGCGGCGTTTCCGGCCGTTTACGGTAGGGCAATGCCATGTTCCCCATGAGCAGGCGTACCTAAGGACTCGGGAGGATCAGCGTGAACGACTCGACTCGCGAACACCCCGCGTACCAAGAGGAAGCCGCTAAGCTCGCCGACGTCGTTCGGTACGTCGACGAGCAGCGGCTCCGGCTGGAAGGCCAGATGCCGGCGACGGCCGCGCATCAAGAGACGGCGAACGAAATCCAGAAGATTCTGCAGGCGAATGCGGATTCCTTCTACAGGGCCTTGGATCAGCCGTACTTCGGACGCCTCGACTACTTTGTTGGCGATGCGGCATCGCCTGACGCCGAGGCGGTCGGCGACGGAGGCCGGCCGCCCGCGAAGACGGCCGTAGCCACTGCCGAGGCGGAAGACGACGAAGACGACCCCGGCCCCGCGCCTCTGAAGACCATCTATCTCGGCATCATCTTTATCCCCGGCAAGGATGTATTCAGTTGGACCAGCCCGGTCGGAAAGCTCTGGTACACGCAGAGCTATGAGGATGGGTACACGGCCCCCAAGGGGCATATCCCGACCAAGGTCGACCTGAAGCGCTATATCAGGATTCGCGACCGGCGGCTGGAGGACGTCAACGATATCTTTCGGCGGGCGCTTCCGGCCCCTTCAGACGGGAGGCAAGACGTTCTGACGGAGGCTCTCGGCTCGACCGTCAGCGACGATGGACGCCGGCAGGTCATTGTCGAGACGATCGAGCCGGACCAGTATGAGAATATCGCCAACGTCAGCGATAGAGTCTTGATCGTCCAGGGCGCGGCCGGCAGCGGCAAGAGCGACATCGGGCTGCACCGGATCGCCTATCTGCTGTCGCCGCATAACGAGATTCCAGAACACGAGCGCCCCACGCCGGACACGACGCTCTTCGTGGGGCCGTCGAAGGCCTTCCTGGAGTACGCGGCCGACGTCCTGCCAGGCTTGGGCGTCACGGCGGCCGTCGAGCAAGTCAGGTTCAGCGACTGGATTGCCGGCCTGTTGTCCGTTCCTACGCAGGCACGACCCAGGATCTGGAACAATCTGCTGGACAAGGGCGAAATGACACGCTTCGACCAGGGCGCAGAGACGTTCAAGGGGTCGATCGTCATGGCGGACGTGATCGACAAGCAGGTTGCGGAGATGGTCGCAGCGGTCAGACGGAGGTGCTTGCGCCTTCCGGGAAATATTCCCGGGCTTGATGCCGCTCCCCGCATGTCAGGCGCTGAGATCCGGTCAATCTTGAAGCAGGTCCTCCCTGCGTCGCCCGACGAATGGCGGCTGAATCGTCGTCGCGATGACTTCATTGATCGGGTCGTGCGGGCGGCCCTGTCGGCGGACCGCGGAGTGCAGACTTCGTTCTTCGCCCCGGAGAGCCGACGTCAGGCCGACCGCGGGGAACGGGACCGGCGGCGGGCCGCAACGCGGAAGGCCGTGTCGCGTTGGTGCGACCGGGCCTGGAAGCAGGTGGATTTCAAGGAGGAGTACCGGACGCTCCTGTCGGATCGGGAGCGGATGGCTCGCCTTGCCGGAGCCGCCATGTCACAGGATGTCGCCGCCGCACTCGCGGAGTCGGCGGTCAGGATTCAGAATCAGGGATTCGACGACTCGGACATAGGGGCGCTCGCCTATCTGGACAATCTGCTGAACGGCACGATAGACCGGACCTACCGCCACGTCGTGGTCGACGAGGCGCAGGACATCTCGCCCATTGAGTTCAGGTTGCTGGCGGCCAGCTCCGCCAACAACTGGTTCACGGTGCTGGGCGACACGGCCCAGCGGCTCACGCCGTATCGCGGCATAGGGTCGTGGCGGCAGGTGGAGCGCGTCTTCGGGCGGTCCGAGATAGAGGTTCAGCCCGCCCGCAGGTCGTACAGGTCGACGAGGCAGATCACGGATTTCAACAACAGAATCCTGAGGACCTTCGACAAGAACATCGCGGCACCGATCGCGTTCGAACGCGAGGGCCATCGAGTCGAGTACAGTCGGCACAGGGACACGGCGGCGATGTACCGGGGCATCCTCGAAGACATTGAGCGCGTCCGGTCTCTGGATGGCTTAGAGAACGCGGTCGTCGCGGTTCTAGTGAGGGACCAGAGGAACCTGAATCAGTTTCGGAAGCACTGCGAGAGCCTTGGCCTCAGCGAAATCGCCCTGGTCGGCCAGGAGCATCACAGCAGCGCTAGGAATCTCCTGGCACGCATTCCCGACGTCAAGGGGCTGGAATACGATGCTGTGCTCGTGATGGGAGTCAACGACTCTTTCGGCGACACGGTCTTCAACAAGCGGCTGCTTTACCTGGCGACCACCAGGGCCAAGCACTACCTGGGCATCCACTGGTCTGGCAAGCAGTCTCCGATACTCGGATCCATCTCGAGCCGGGGCATAAGCTGGTTTCGGGGTCGCCCCTCAAATTAGAGCTTCGGTCTTGGCCGTCAGAGCCTGCGTTGACACGTTGTTGGGCCGTCAATACACTCGTGGATAGAGGATTGGGCGGGCGGATTCTTTTCCGATGAGATACGTGGGCGTTGCCTTGCTGTCGGCGGGAGTCCTGCTCCTGGAGCTGACGCTGACCCGGGTCTACTCCGTCACCCAGGGGTACCACTTCGCCTTTCTCGCGGTCAGCCTCGGGCTGCTCGGATTCGGGACGAGCGGCACGCTGCTATTCCTGGCCCCGCGCCTGTGGCGCGGCGGTGGAAGGCTCCTGCTGGCGTCGTCGGCGGGGCTCTTCTCCCTGACGGCGGTCGGAAGCTACTGGGCGCTCGACGTGATCCCGTTCGACGCCTACCTGCTGGTCGTAGAGCCGTCGATGTTCGCATACCTGGCGCTCTTCTACCTCGCACCCGCCGTCCCGTTCCTGTTCGCGGGTGTCGCCCTCGGTGGGGCGTTGAGCATTGACCCCGGAAGGGCCGCGCGACTGTACGGCGCGAGCCTCGTCGGCTCCGGGGCCGGCGCGCTGCTCGCGCTTGGAGGCCCCGCCGCGAACGGCCCAGGCGACGCATTGGCCGCCGTGTCTTTGCTCGGGGCCGCCGCATTGCTCGCCTTCAGCGCAGGAGTGTCCGTGACGCGCTTCGCGTCCGCGGCTGCCGCATCGGCGGCGCTCACGGCGGCGGGGCTCGTGCTGCCGCAGGTCGTCGAGCCCGACATGTCCCAGTACAAGACGTTGCCGAGAGTGCTCGACCAGGTGGGCTCTACCCTCGAGTGGACGGGCTGGAACGCCTTTTCTCGCGTCGACTTCGTCTCGGCCGAGGCGCTGCACCAGGCGCCGGGCCTCAGCTTCGCGTTCTCCGGCACTCTGCCGCGCCAGTCGGCGATGACCACCGACGGGGACAATCTCACCAGCCTGACGGCGTCCTCGCCGGCCGACGCGGATTTCACGGCGTACCTGCCTGGCGCCGTCGCCTATAGCCTCGTCGAGTCGCCGAGAGTGCTCGTGATCGAGCCCGGCGGCGGACTGGACGTGCTGACGGCGCTGCACCACGGCGCCAGGGAGGTCGTCGCGATCATCGGCAATCCCCTGGAGGCCGAGCTGCTGCGCGGCCGGGCGGCGGAGGCTGCGGGGCGGATATTCGAGTCGCCGCGGGTCACCGTCGCGCAGACCAACCCGCGGACGTATCTCGCCCGGCACGACGCCCGGTTCGACGTGGTCGTGGTGTCGCTGCGGGACGCGTTTCGGCCGATCACCGCCGGCGCGTACAGCCTGAGCGAGAACTATATCTACACGACGGAGGCGTTCCGGGACTACGGCGAGCATCTCGTCCCGAACGGCGTCCTGGTCGTGACCCGCTGGGCGCAGCTTCCGCCGAGCGAGGAGATGCGCGCGGCGGCTGCGCTGATCGCGGCGATCGAGGACGGACGCCGGACGAACGCCGGCGACAGTCTCGCGGCGATCAGGACGTTGCAGACGCTTACGGTCGTGGCCAAGAACGGCGTCCTTTCGGACGGCGAGCTGCAGCGGATCAGGGAATTCGCCGAGTCGCGGCGCATGGACCTGGCGTATCTGCCGGGCCTCCGGGACGAGGAGGCGAACAGGTTCTTCGTACTGGAGGAAGCGTCCTACCTGGACGGGCTCACGAGGCTGTTGGACGGGGAGCGGCGCGGCGACTACTACGACTCCCGAGAGTTTGACGTCCGACCGACGTCCGACGACAGGCCGTTCTTCTTCCACCTGTTCCGGTGGCGGCAGGCTCCGGACGTCGTGGCCCGGCTGGGCGCGGAGTGGCAGCCGTTCGGCGGCGCGGGATACCTGGTCGTAGTGGCGTTTCTGGCTGTCGCGGTGGCGTCCTCGACGCTGCTGATTCTGGGCCCGCTGCTGCTGCGGCGCCCCGGCGCGTCGGGTGGCGGGGTGGAGTCGGTCCCGGCGTGGCGGCCGCTGGTCTACTTCGTCGGCCTGGGGCTCGCGTTCCTGTGGATCGAGCTGCCGTTGATGCAGCGATTCATCCTCGTGCTCGATCACCCGACCTACTCGTTCGGGCTGGTGCTGTTCACGGTGCTCGTCTTCTCGGGCGTGGGAAGCCTGCTGTCGCCGAGGCTGGGCCGGCTTCGGGCTTGGACGGCGCCTGCGTTGGGCTGCGTCGCGATAGCTTACGCGGTTGGGGTCGGAACGGCCGTGGAGGCGATACTGCAGCTGCCGTTCGCGGCGCGCGTCTTCATGGCGGTGCTGTTGGTCGCGCCGCTCGGAATCCTGATGGGGATGCCGTTTCCGGTCGGCGTCGAGGCGCTGCGTCGGACCCGGCCCGACCTGATACCGTGGGCGTGGGGCGCGAACGGCTACGCGTCGGTCGTTGGGTCGATCATGGCGACGCTGCTGGCGCTGAGCTGGGGATTCTCGTGGGTGATAGCCGCCGGGGCCGCGGCCTACTTCGTCGCCGCGGCCGCCTACGCGCCGGCGCTGCTCGGCATCACTCCCTCAAGAGCGGAACGAACCTGACGGCCCCCTGGTTGAGGGCGACCCGGTTACCGTCCCGGTACACGATGAGCCACAGCGTCTGAATACTGCCCGGCGGCCCGACCGGCACGACCATGCGGCCGGTGGGCGCGAGCTGGTCGACCAGGGGCGCCGGAACGTGGTCGGGCGCCGCGGTGACGATGATCGCGTCGAATGGGCCCTGCTCGGGGAGACCGAAGTAGCCGTCGCCTATGTACACCTTTACGTCGCCGTAGCCCAGGGCGAGCAGGTCGTTGGCGGCCCGCTGGGCGAGCGCCGGGATGATTTCTATCGTGTGCACCTCGACGCCCATCTCGGCGAGCACGGCCGCCTGGTAGCCCGATCCGGTGCCGACCTCCAGCACCTTGTCGCCGGGGCCCAGGTCCAATAGCGCTGTCATGAGGGCGACGGTGTAGGGCTGCGAGATCGTCTGCCCGTGGCCGATGGGCAGGGGATGGTCGTCGTAGGCTTTGGAGAAGTGCTGGTCCAGGACGAGTCGATGCCGCGGCACGGTCGCCATCGAGAGGAGCACCGCGGAGTCGAGAACCCCCCGGGCGGCGATGTCCTCGTCCACCATCCGCTGTCGGCGCTGACGTGTCGCCTGGTCCTCCTCCGGCGCGGAGACCGGAGGGCCGGCGTTCGGGAGCACCGGCACGGGAGTGAGAAGGTTGCCGGACGAGGGAGCGGCCGCCGCCGGAGTCGGCGGGGCGCCGTTGGAGCATCCGACAACGGCGAGCGCGGCCAGGCAGAGGAGGATGAGCGCCATTCTGCCGCGTGCTACAATCAACTTGCAGGCCACCTTGGCTGCCTCCATACCGCGCCCGTAGCTCAGCGGATAGAGCATCGGTCTTCGGAACCGAGGGTCGTGGGTTCGAATCCCTCCGGGCGCGCCATCTCCACTCCGCAACCTTCCCATGGCTCAGTGTCCTGAGGACGCCTCCAAAGCCGCCATGCTGCAATCCTACCGCAAACCACGTCGGATTATCGGATGCTTCGCGCCGAATCGACACCCGAACAGTTCGATCGGGGCGACTGAGACCCATACGCCTCTTGACATGTGAGATACTACAATAGTAGTATCCAGGTAACTAGCTCGTGAGCCGCAGCCAGCTTCCACGATGGTACTAAGCCGATGTTGTTAGGAAGGGATAGTCCAGACGGGGTAGTTCCAGGTACGCGGCAACTTGGGGAGCGAATGACTACGAAAATCACGATCGTCAACAGGAACGCTGCGGTTGCGCACGCTATGGCGCTTCTCCTGGGACAGAATGAGGAGTTCGACGTGGTTGCCGAGCTGACCGAGGCGGACAAGATCATGGGAGCGGTGGCGGACGCCAGGCCTCAGCTCCTGCTGGTCGACCCCGCACTGCCCAACCTGGACTTGGATGCCCTCGTCGGCGAGGTGGCCGAAATTTCTCCGCAGACGGCGGTCGCGGTGCTCACCGACTCGAGTGACAGTAGATACCTGAAGGGAGCGGTCGAGTCGGGAGCCCAGGCATACCTGTCTATGGAAGGCGCCGCCGACGAGCTGATGCAAAAGTTGAAGTTGATCGCCGGGGGCCACGTGATCGCTTCAGGGTCCGCGGCCAGTGCTCTCTCCGATCTGGCGGGCACGGTTTCCGAAGGCTCCAAGGATGGGTTGTCCGACCGGGAGGTCGAGGTCGTGAACCTGGTGGCGCGGGGCGACACCAACAAGGAAATCGCGGACACGCTCGTCATCGCCGAGAATACCGTGAAGGTCCACCTTCGAAACATCTACGGAAAGCTGAGTCTCCGGAACCGGCAGGAGCTGACGGCATACGCGCTCCAGCCTGAGAGTGAGTCGACCGCCAGATCCCGATGAGGCTGGCGGCCCCCGCCCCACGCGTCTCCTGACGGCATTCTACTTCCCGCCGGAAATGGTCTGCTGGCCGTTTCATGTTTGCGGCTTCTACCACGACCGGGTTGCAGCCCCCGCTCTTGCGGTACGGCGAGACTATCCGGTGGACGTATCGCGGAAACAGCACAGCCCGGATGGGCAAGATAGCTCGCTCGGGTGATGTGCGGCGGCTTCTACACCGGTAGGCTTGAGTCCAAGAGACGGGTTTGGAAACGTTCGTAGACCAGCGGACAGAAACAATGGAGGTGAACGAATGGGCAAGGCATTGTGGGTTGGAGTTGGCGGAGCTGTCGGAGTGGCCATCGGCATTCTCTTCGCACCCCGCAAGGGATCGGAGACGAGAAGGGCCATCGCCGAGCGTACCGAGCCGGTCCAGACGGCTGCCAGGAAGGCCGCTTCGAAGGCGGGGGACGCGATCGCGCCAGCCACCGACAAGGCGGGCGAATGGCTCCCCGTGATCGGTAGAAAGAACGGGGACGTGAAGATGGAGGAGCCTGTGGGGAAGGCCAGTTAGCAGCTAGAGCTCCTTCTCGGCGACACCGGACTGACCAGCAATCGGCGCGGCTGGGGGGCGTCTCCACCGAGACCCCCCGGCCGCTGCCTACGTTGGCCCTGGCTTCGGGCCCTGACCTGGGTTCGGGTCAGGGCCGCTTTCGTTCCCCGTGCGACCGGAGCTGCACGGCAGAGCCTACGCGAGACCTGGTGGCCGAAACGAGGGTGGGGCGTCGAGTTCAGCGGTCGAGTCGGCGGAGCGCGGCCCGGGCGGCGAAGTAGCCGCACATACCGTGCACCCCGCCTCCGGGCGGCGTCGACGAGGAGCAGATGTAGATGTTGGTCGACGGTATGGAGTAGGGGTCGAGCATCCGGGCGGGGCGCGAGAATAGCTGGCCGAGGTCCTGGACTCCACCGTTGATGTCTCCGCCGACGCAATTCGGGTTGTATTCCTCCAACACGGCCGGAGGCCGAACGCTTCTCTTCAGAATGCGCTCGCGGAAACCCGGGGCGAAACGCTCCACCTGGGCCTCGATCCTGTCGGTCACGTCGACAGGGGACCCGTTGGGCACGTGGCAGTAGGCCCATACGGTGTGCCTGCCCTCGGGGGCTCTGGACGGATCGAACAGGCTCGGCTGGGAGAGCAGCACGAACGGCCTGTCCGGGTGATGCCCGAGCCAGACCTCGCGCTCGGCGTCGGCGATCTCGGCCATCGAACCGCCCAGATGCACCGTCCCGGCCCGCGCGCACTCGGATGCCGTCCAGGGCACGGGACCGCTCAGCGCCCAGTCGATCTTGAAGGCAGCCGGTCCGTAGCGGTAGGCATCGAGTTTGCGTCGGTAGCGGCCGGGCAGGCGTCGTCCAGCGATCTTGACGACCTGTCTGGGCGTCACGTCGAGAAGGGTGACGGCCGCGGCGGGCACGTCCTCCAGCCGTTGCACCTGCACGCCGGTCTCGATCCGGCCGCCGAGAGAGGCCAGGTGGGATGCAAGTGCGTCGGCTATTCGCTGCGCACCGCCCCGCGGCATCGGCCAGCCGACGGCGTGTCCGGCGGCGCCCAGAACGAGGCCGAATGCGGCGCTTAGAGGTCGTTCGAGAGGCAGGATCGAATGTGCGGCCAGACCGGCGAAAAGCGCCCGCGCTCGTTCCCCCCGAAAGCGGGCCTGGGCCACGGACCGCGCCGATCGCAGTCCGGTGAGTCCGAAGCGGGCGGTCACCAGCGGGTGGCGCGGGAATCGCAGCGGGCCGAGGATGTCCGCGGTGAGCTTGTCCCAGTCGCTCACGAGAGGGGCAAAAAGCTCGCTGTACGACGCGGCGTCCGGCCCCAGGCCATTGGCCGTCGCCTCGACTGAGCGCTCCATCATTACGGCCGTGCCGTCGTCGAGTGGGTGCGCCAGCGGCGCGGGAGGGTGAATCCACTCCAGGCCGTGGTTGGACAGCGGAAGTGTGGAAAAGAAAGGCGAGCCCGCTGCCATGGGATGGACTGCCGAGCACACGTCGTGGAGGAACCCGGGCAGCGTCAGGGCGGCTGACCGTGCGCCCCCTCCAACCGTGTCTCGCCCCTCCACGACCAGCACGGAACGCCCCGTTTGCGCGATGGCTATTCCCGCCGACAGGCCATTGGGTCCCGCGCCGACGACGAGCGCGTCGTAGTCACCCCGGACTTGACCCTCGATCGGTCCCCTCCGTACTGCCCGGCAATCGCAGGCTGGTCCCTACAGCAGCTCCTTGCCGAACAGGTACCGCTCGATACCCCACTTGCGGCTGCCGAGAACGCCGACGATCCCGGCGCATATGAAGAACAGAATCGTAACCTCGCCGCCGTGCTGCACGAACGCGTTGCCTCCGTCCGGAGGATTGGGATACAGATGCGGCCAGGGCCACACAGGGCTGAGAGCGGCGTGTACTCCAAAGTACGCGACAATCATCGTCACAACGAGCGCGCCCGCCCCCAGCCTCGTCAGAACGCCAAGCCCTATGAGGATTGCCGAAAAGAGCTCCACCCAGCCCGCAATGTCTACCAGCGTGCCCAGTCCGTTCGGATTCGCTCCCGCGGGAAAGTCCCACAGCAAGAACGCCTTCTGTGCGCCATGCAGCCCAACCAGGACTGCGAAGACGATCCTGAACAGCAGATAGAACTCATCGGAGAGCGGCCCGAAATATCGCCCCAGGAATCCCGGTTGCGCCACGGTTCCTTCTGTCATTTCCACGGTCTCCCTTCCATGTACGATTGCCCGTCTAGCCTGTCGGGACGATGCTCGACCCTGCCGAACATCTTGCCGGCCGTATGTTATGCAATGGCGTCGGGAACTTCTAGCCCTGAGGACGAGGAGCCTGGCGCCAGACGACCCACGGTACCACTCGGTGCCGGACTTGCTTCGCCGCCCGTGGCGCGAATCATAAGTCGAATCGCTGGACTCCGCAAAGCCGGGCCCATGAGCCCCGATGCTGCGGCGCCGTTTCCAGCCGCAGTTCACGATGCTTCGGCCCGGCGCTGCCGGGCTTCGGAGGTCCGGCCACGGCCGGTTCCAGTCTCGACCTGCATGCGCGAAAGAGGCTATATTACCGACATGACATCCACTCCTGGAGCCGCGCCGACGGCCAGGTCGGTGCTCGTGGTCGAAGACGAGGAAAACCTGCTGGAGGCGCTGCGCTACAACCTGCAGCGCGACGGCTACAGAGTGCTCACCGCCGCGGATGGCGAGACCGGGGTGGAGACCGCCCGGCGAGACCGGCCGGACCTGATCATCCTTGACCTGATGCTGCCGGGTTTGGACGGGATGGACGCCTGCAGGATCATCCGTGGGCAGAGCGACGTCCCGATCCTCATGCTGACCGCCAGGACCGAGGAGACCGACAGGGTGGTCGGGCTGGAGCTGGGCGCCGACGACTACGTCAGCAAGCCGTTCAGCATGAGGGAGCTGTTGGCTCGGGTAGGGGCCCTCCTGAGACGCGCGGGCTCTCCGGGCACGCAGCGGGGCGCCAAGTCGGCCGGACGGCTGAGCTCGGGCGACCTGGAGATCGACGTCTCTCGTCACATCGCCACGCTGGCGGGGGAGGCGATCGATCTGACCCCCCGGGAGTTCGACCTCCTGTCGCTCTTCCTGGCGAATCGCGGCAGGGCGCTCTCGCGCGACCAGATACTCGACAGCCTCTGGGGCCGGGACTACGTGGGCGACAGCCGAACGGTGGACGTACACGTCCGGTGGCTGCGCAAGAAGATCGAGTCCGCCCCCGCGAATCCGAAGCGCATCGTCACCGTACGCGGTCTGGGCTACCGGTTCGAGACATGAGGCTGCCCAACACCCTGCGCTGGCGGTTCGTCATCGTCCATACGGCGCTCGTATTCGGCGCTCTGGGCGTTCTCGGTTTTCTCCTCGTCGGTCTCGTGCGCGACACGTACATCGATGACCTCGAAGAGCGGCTCGAGCACGAGGCCGGTCTGGTCGCCGAGTCGACAGCCGGGCTGTTCGACGGCGACGTCGACGCGGCGGAGCTTCGGGCCGCGGCCGACCGGCTCGGCAGTCTGGTCGACGCGAGGGTCACCCTGATCTCCAAAGACGGCGCGGTCCTCGCCGACTCATGGCGGGACTCGGCTACCCTGCAGGACCAGTCGACGCGTCCGGAGGTCCGGGACGCGCTGTCCACCGGACTCGGTCGCAGCACCCGCCGCGGCCTCGCGACGGACCGCGAGATGCTGTACACGGCGGTCCCGATCACGTCGGACGGCGTGACGGTCGGCGTCGCGCGCGTGGCCCTGCCGACCGCCGAGATCACCTCCAACGTCCGCTCGATAGTCGGGACGGGCGCTCTCAGCGTCGCCGTGATCGCCCTGCTTTCGGCCGGGCTCGCGTACGTCCTGGCCGGTCGTATCTCGCGCTCCGTGCGGTCGGTCACGTACGGCGCCCGGCGTCTCACCCAGGGCGACCTGGACCACAGGGTCGAGGCGTTGTCCGAAGACGAAACGGAGGAGCTGGCGGAAGCGTTCAACGCCATGGCGTCTACTCTGCGGGCGTCGATAGGCGACCTGTCCGAGGAGAGAGACCTGCTGTCCGCGGTGCTGAATACGATGGTCGACGGGGTTGTGGTGCTCGACGGCGAACGCCGCGCCGTCCTCGTCAACAGCGCGGCCGAGGAGCTCCTTGGCCTGGGCCCGGGGCAGTCGCTCGGCCGTCCGTTCGCGGACATAGTGCGCGACGCGGAGCTGCTGAGTATCGTGGCCGCGTGCGTCGAGACGCGGGCTCCACAGCAGACGGAGACGGACCTGCTCCAGCAGCGCAGGCTCGTGCGGGCGATGGCGATCCCCATCGGCAGGTCGAGCAGCGGCAGCGTGCTCGTCACCCTGCATGACCTGACCCAGATCCGCCGGGTACATACCACGCGCAGAGAGTTCGTGACGAACGTCTCGCACGAGCTTCGCAGTCCGCTCGCGTCCATCAAGGCGATAGTGGAGACGCTGGAGTCCGGCGCCCTCGACGAGCGAGAGCGGGCGGTGGAGTTCCTCGCGCGCATCGGCCGCGACGTCGATCGAATGACGCTGCTGGTCAACGATCTGCTGGAGCTGTCCCGGCTCGAGAGCGGCCACACCCAGATCAATCTCGTGCCGGTAGACCTGCAGCCGATCATCGACGACGCCGTGCAGAACGTCGGACGCCGCACGTCCGTTGCCGTCAGCGCCCGCGCGAACGGCGACCTGCCGCCCGTGTTGGGCGAGGGCCACATGGTCTGGCGCGTGCTGACGAATCTGCTGGAGAATGCCGTCAACGCGACGTCGGACCGGGGCTCGGTCACGGTGACGGCGGCGGCCGAAGAGAGATCGGTGGTGGTCAGCGTCAGGGACACGGGGGCGGGGATCGGCAGGGAGCACCTTCCCCACGTCTTCGAGCGGTTCTATAAGATTGACCGGTCCCGCAGCGACAGCGGCACCGGTCTCGGCCTGGCAATCGTAAAGCACATAGTGCAGGCGCACGGCGGCGAAGTCGACGTCGAGAGCGAAGAGGGCGTCGGCACGACGTTCAGCTTCACCCTGCCGAGAGCGTCCTAGCGGTGCTCCGCCAGGGCGCCGGGCGTTTGGTGTAGGCTTGCAGCGCGAATAGGGATCGATCGGAGGAGTAGCTTGGCAACCGAAGACATGGTTCTCGCCGTCGAGGACCTCAATGCCTGGTACGGCTCGTTCCACGCACTGAAGGACATCAACCTCGAGGTCCGCCGCGGCAATGTCACGGCGCTCATCGGCCCGTCTGGCTGCGGCAAGAGCACGCTGCTGCGGTGCATGAACCGGATGAACGATCTCATACCGGGCGCGGCGATCGAGGGAAGCATCCTGTTCAACCAGCAGGATATCTACGGGGACGACGTCGACCCTACGGAGATGCGGTCGCGCATCGGGATGGTCTTCCAGAAGCCCAACCCCTTTCCCAAGTCCATCTACGACAACGTCGCGTTCGGACTGCGGATCAACGGCTACAGCGGCAGCATCGGGGAGGCCGTCGAGCGGTCCCTGCGCCGGGCGGCTCTGTGGGAAGAGGTCAAGGACCGGCTCAAGAAGAGCGCCCTCGCCCTGTCCGGCGGGCAGCAGCAGCGGCTGTGCATCGCGCGGGCGTTGGCCGTGGAGCCTGAGGTGATCCTGATGGACGAGCCTGCGTCGGCGCTGGACCCGATCGCCACGCTGGCGATCGAACAGCTCATACGCGAGCTCTCGAGTGGCGTATCCATCGTCATAGTCACCCACAACATGCAGCAGGCGGCGCGAGTGTCGGACGAGACGGCGTTCCTGATGGCCGCCGACGACGGGACCGGATACATCGTGGAGCACGACGTCACCAGGCGCATATTCACCGATCCCAAGGACGAGCGCACCGAGGCCTACATAACCGGCCGCTTCAGCTAGCAGGCAGGTCAGGATCCCGTACTTCGGTCATTCCCTCAGCGGAAGACGTACGTGAAGGCCCCGGGGCGACTGAGATCTGCCCGCGTAACTGTTCAGAATCGTAGAATGCCTGTCTTCCTCACCTCACTCCCAAGGCAACCCGTTCACCCCGAGTAGCGCCGCTCCCCTGACCGCGTCACCCACACAAGCCCGTTCACCCCGAGTAGCGCCGCTGCTTTGAGCGGCGCGTATCGAGGGGCGCACACGACCACCGGCGCCGCCCTTCGATACAGCCCGCCCAGAGCGGCGGGCCACTCAGGGCTGACGGAAAGAGAGGGGAGCCCCTTCAAGTCTGAACAGTTGCCTTCCCGCCTTGAACCTGCCAGCACATCCGTGCTACGCTGTCCACGTGCCCCAACTACCCACTCCCAACTATCAACTATTCTCTACGGAACACCCCTGTTCCATTTTGTTCCGCCCTGTTCCACCTCAGATACGACACGTGGAACACCACCTGTACCATTTTTCGGCAAAGTGTTCCATCGCCCAGATAGGAATGGAACACTTTGGAACACAATGGAACACCTCACACGGAATCGACGACTCCACCCGGCTCGGCGTGATGCGCCGTCGCGGCCCCAGGCGCAGTTCCCGTCGCGCCGGGCTTGCCGAAGAGGTGGTGAATCCTGGCTGCGGTTCGCTATCGACTTTTCGGGGCTGAAGGCGTAGGCTATCGGCTCCAGGAGGCAATCCAGAAATGAAATTCCACACAGGCGTCCCGATGAGTGCCCCGAAATACGATCCCGAGGCCATCAGCGCGCTGGCGCGCAAGGCCGATGAGGTCGGCTACCACTACATAGGCGGAGCGGAGCGCCTCATCATGCCCAGGGTGATCCACTCCCTGTACCCGCGCGGGACGGGTGAGATTCCCGGCGTGGGCACCGGCCAAAACATGTTGGAAGCGCAGTCGACGATGAGCTTCATCGCCGGACAGACGAAGCAGATTCGCCTGATGCCCTTCTTCGTCGTGCCCTACCGCAATCCGATCCTGGCCGCCAAGATGCTGGCGACCATCGACGTGCTGTCCAACGGCAGGATGAACATCCTGATCGGACCGGGCTGGAACCGCGAGGAGGCCGCCGCCATGCTGATGCCCACGCCGTGGGAGAAACGCGGCGCGGTGACGAACGAGTACCTCCGGGCCTTCACCGAGCTGTGGTCCAAGGAGAACCCGACGTTCCACGGCAAGTACCTGACCATCGAGGACGTCGACTTCGCCCCGAAGCCCGTGCAGCAGCCGCACATACCGTACTGGATCGGCGGCGAGAGCCCCCCCGCGCTTCGGCGGGCGGCGCTGCTGGGCGACGGCTGGGCGCCGGCGGCCAACAACCAGGACCACCCGATAGAGACCGACGAGAAGCTCGTCACGTTACTGGACTCGATCAAGCGCCGCGGCGAGGCCGCTGGCCGCGACATGTCGGGCTTCGGTCTGCGCTGGGGAGGCCTGTCGTGGGACGGCGGCGACCCGGACGCCGGAACGGGGCCAGACCGCAAGCCGCTCACCGGCACGGCCGAGCAGGTCGCGGAGGACGTCCGCGGCCAGACGAAGCTGGGCGTGACCAACATGAGCGCGGGCTCGTCGGCGGACAGCCTCGCGGGGCAGCTCGAGATGATGGAGAGCTTCGCAACCGAGGTGATGCCCCTGGTCGCCGACTAGGCACGGCGGAGTCGTTCGCTAGCTTTCGCCTCCGTAGGTGACCGCCAGCTCGACGTCGGTCAGCATCAGGTCGGACGCCATCCGGGGGTTGCGCTCCTCCAAGACGACCTTGACCTCGTGGCGTCCCCTGGGCACTTCGACCGGGTCGAGCGAGCAGCTGAGCCAGACGTCCGACGACACGTCGTACAGGTCCGCGCCAAAGGGATTCGACGCCGACCCGTCGTCGAGGTCGGCCTGATACGCGACCTCGGCGTCGTCACGGCGCGCCCCGTCCCACAGCAGCCGCACCACGTCTCCCTTTACCCACTCTGACAGGTGCACCCGCAGCTCGATCCGCGCCGGCTCGTCCCGGGCGAAATCGTCGGCGACTTCCATCGCCACGGTCGGCCCCTCGGCGGTCAACGTCGCCTTCAGCGGGACCGGTACCTCGCCCCATACGCGGTCGTTGCGGAGCGCGCCGCGCCACGGCCCCTCGTCGCGAAGATACCGATGGGTGGCCGCGTAGACCTTGTCGGAGCCGCGCAGCGTCTCGGCCGATCCGATACGCGTGAGGAGCTCGCGCCGCGAATCGCCGTCGGCGTGCCAGTTGAACACGTAAACGCCGTCGGCCCCCGTCTCGTGGTACCGGGCTGCGGCGGCCCTGACCCGTCCGAAGTCCTTCGTCTTGCGGTCCTCTGGGCCGACGAACGCCTCTCTGCCGTGTTCGCCGGAGCTGAACACGTCGATGCCGACGTCCAGGCCGGGATATAACGCCGTGTCACTGCCGTCGCACAACGCCAGGTAGGCCGCGGCGTCTATGGAAGGGTCCATGCCGTAGCCTCCGGCCGGCACGAGCAGGTCGACCAGGCGCTCGTCCACCCACGCCGGCACGTCATAGCCGATGCCGCGCGAGACCTCCAGCGTCGGGGCGACGCGCGCCGCGACGTAGAACGGCCTGCCCCGCGCTCGTCCGATCCGGCGGGCCATGTCGCTCACGGCGCGCTGGACGTCGGTCAGGACGTACCTGAGGCGGTACGCCTCGTCCCGCGGAAGGTGGAACGCGTGCCGCTGCCAGTCGAGCTCCACGCCGTCCCAGTCGTAACGCTCGCACAGCTCCTCGATATGGGCCAGCCTGTGCTCCCGGACCTCCGGCACGGCGAAGTTCCACGACAGGGCGAACCACTCCGATGTCTGCTCTCCGAGGAGCCATTCGGGGTGCTCGACGCGCATCCGGGTCAGCTCCCCGTGGTCGGACGACGTCATCTCGTCCGGCCGCATGCCGTCGAAGTGGTTGTCGTTCATCCGCACCGAGGCGTAGACGTGCAGGCCCAGCTCGTGGCCGCGTTCGACGATCGCCTGTATCGGGTCCTCGCCGCGTTCCAGCATCGACCGCAGGTTCTCCGCGGCGACGTACTCCCCGGCCGTGCGGTATCCGCGGTCGTGAAGATCGCCGGGGCGCTCGAGCACGTCGCTCCGCCAGGTCGCGGCGTGAGTGCCCGTACACCAGAACAGGGCGCCAACCTGCGTGTCCCGAAGCGGCGCGTAGACCTTCTCCAGGAGCTGGTCCATCGACTGCGGCACTTCGGAGTAGCCGTAGGGCGAGCCGTCCCAGTTATAGATGATCCCGTAGCCGGGCGGTCTGGTCATCGCCTTCGCCTCCATGTAGTCTGTGCCGGCAGTCAATCGCCCCGGATCATATCAGAGGAGCGCGTCGACCCATGGGCAAGCCGAGGATGATGTTCTACCACGACGGAAGGCACAGCCACATCTACCGCTATGAGCCGCCGATGGCCCCGGAGGAGTACACGGCGATGGTCGACGAGCTGGCGGGCACGCCGGTCGACGCCATCATGCTCTGCCTGGGCGAGGGCAGAACGATGCTTCACGACACGCGCGCCGGAGAGCTGTGGGGCCACAACGTGGACAAGTGGGACCCGCGGGACATCGGCAACCTCGTGTTCCAGCGCGCGCACCGCAACGCACGGGGACTGATCGACCGCGGGCACGACCCGCTGCGCGTCCTGTGCGACCGCGCCCATGACCTCGGCATGGCCCTGTACGCCACGCTGATTCTTCAGCGCGGCGGCGTGAATCATGCCGGGACGCGCTGCTCGGACTTCCGCCGGGACAACCCGCATCTCGAGATCGGCGCCGGCGGCCGCCTCGGCCCCGACCATCCGGCGGTCGATCTCCTCGACTTCAAACACGAGGAGAGCCGCGAAGAGCGATTCGCGATCGTCGACGAGGTTATGAGCGACTACCCGGTCGACGGCTTCGAGCTGCACTTCAACGCGATGCCGTACTACTTTCACCCGGACGACGTCGAGGCGGGCCGCAAGATCATGACCGACTGGGTGGGCCGCGTCCACGAGGCGGTCAAGCGCGCCGGCGTCGACAAGGAGCTCGTGGCGCGCGTCCCGGACCGTCTCGAGGACTGCCTTGCCCGCGGTCTCGATCCCGAAGAGTGGGTCAGGCGAGGTCTGGTCGACGTCATAGTGCCGGAGGCGGTCGGCGACAACTACCAGGTCAAGCCGATGGCCGACTACGGCGAGTTCCTGGGTCTCGTCAGGGGAAGGGAATGCCGCGTCCACGGGACGATCAACAGCCAGGTGTCGTCCGATCGATTGGCCGACGCGCCGGTGTCGATGACGCGGGCCATAGCGTGCAATCACTGGGCGCAGGGCGTCGACGGGCTGTACCTGACGGAGTGGTTCAACCTCTGGCCGTACGAGGCGAGCGTCTACGAGAAGCTGCGCGAGCTCCCGTACCCCGAGATAATGGCCGCCAGGGACAAGTTCTACCTGGTGCCGACGGAGGGCGCGGTCCCCCGGCCGCCTGGCACGCCCCTGCCGAAGCGCTTGAAGAGGGGCGAGCCGGTCGACGTCGCGTTGCGCGTCGCGGACGATCTGCCCCGGTGGCACGCGATGGGACGGGTACACGAGGTGCTGCTGAGGGTCAGGGTGGTCGAGAGCACCGAGCTGGACCGGCTGGAGTT
This sequence comes from Dehalococcoidia bacterium, assembly GCA_965220785.1. Lineage (GTDB taxonomy): Bacteria > Chloroflexota > Dehalococcoidia > Lucifugimonadales > CAZENU01 > CAZENU01. The sequence goes on along the minus strand of CBDCQW010000003.1, from coordinate 2,320,347 downwards.
CCGGCTCAACGGCCGCCCGCTGCCGGCCAGCCGGCTGCGGAAGATCAGCGAGGTCTACAAGATGAGCGGGCCGAGATACCGGGTGATGGGGGGCTACTGGTACGTGTTCAGGCTCGATCCCGACCACTGGCCGGTCACCGGCGAAAACGTCTTGCAGGTTACGCTGAAAGAACGCGACCCGGACGTTCTCGGCGACTCGTGCGTACTGAGAGACGTCGAGCTGGAGGTCAAGTACCTGATGGGGCGGGGCTTCCCCAGGGGCTTCGTCGACACCGATCTGGGCCCCTACGAACACGCCAATTCGTGACGCGCGCGGTGGGCGGGTCCGCCGGTAGAAGACAGGCTGTCGGCACGGTCGAACACGATTGCCGCGACTGCGGTTGGCGACTATAGTTGCCCGTATGACGGACCTGCCCGGAGCGCTACTGCTCGACCTGGACGATACGATCCTGGACTCGTACGGCGACCCCGAGGCGGTGTGGCTCCGACTCTGCCAGGAGTTCGCCGGCGGTCTCGCCGGCGTGACTCCGGAGGAGCTGCACGCTGCCGTCAAGAGCTCCCGAGACTGGCTGTGGGGCGACCTGGAGCGGGCGCGTCCAGGCCGCCTCGACCTGCCGCAGGCCCGGCGGGACATCGTGCTCGGGGCATTCGCACGCCTGCACGTCTCGGACTCGCCGACGGCGGTCCGAATGGCCGACCGGTACACGACCGTCAGAGAGGAAGCGGTCAGGCCGTTTTCGGGAGCCATCGATACGCTGCGGCGGCTGGCGGGGGCCGGCATCCGCCTCGGTCTGATAACCAATGGCAGCAGCGAGATGCAGCGGGGAAAGATCGAGAGGTTTGGCTTTGGCGGATTCTTCGACCACATCCAGATCGAGGGGGAGCTCGGCATCGGTAAGCCGGACGAGAGAGCGTTCCGACACGCCCTCGATGCCTTGGGCGTGCGCTCCGACGATGCGTGGATGGCCGGAGACGACCTGGACTTCGATATTCGCGGCGCTCAAGAGGCGGGCATCTACGCGGTATGGGTAGACGCACGCGGCGGCGGGCTGCCGGACGGGACGGCCGTACGGCCGGACAAGACCATCGGGTCGCTGTCGGACCTGGTTGCCTGAAGTGTCGCCGGAACCCCGTGCCGAAGCTCGGCGACCGTACAACGTATCCCTGATCCTGCCGTGAGCACTCCCGATCTCCACCTGCGGACTCTGTACCTGCTCGACGAGGCTGGTCGCATCCGCGGGACGCGTGGGCCGGATCTGGGTCCGGGCCCACTGTTCTCGCTCATCCGGGGAAAGGCAAGCTGCGCATGGGCAGTGAGAGCTGACGTGCCGCGGGATGTTGCAGATGAACTTGGCTGTCTCGCGCGCCGAGAGCCACGGGTGTCGGACTTCCGGGACGCTCCCGTGCACGCCGAGCGATACACGTCGCTTGTCGAGGGCAGGGTCGACTCGGGCCCGGCGTTCACGTTCCCGGAGCGGATCGCCCGACCTTGCGGCACGGTCCTCATCGAGGACATACGGTTGCTCGACCACCATTTCTCCGGGTGGACCGCCAGCGAGATCCCGTACCGGACGCCGATAGTCGCGTTGGTCGAGGACGGGTACCCTGTGAGCGTCTGTTTCTGCGCCAGGCGCTCAGGCATGGCGGCGGAGGCCGGGATTGAGACGGCGGTCGGGTTTCGAGGACGCGGACTCGCTCCGAAAGTTGCCGCAGCCTGGGCGCTGGCGATTCGAGCCTCCGGCCGCGTTCCCCTGTACAGCACGTCGTGGTCCAACGACGCCTCCCTGGCTGTTGCCCGCAAGGTGGGCCTGGTGGCGTACGCTACCAGGTGGCGTATCTCGTAGGGTCCGCGGGAGACTGAACGAGGCTCGGAGCGCCCGCGTTGGGTCCTGGCATCCGGTCAGGACATCCACGCGCGGACTACGCCGCGCGAGCCGCAAGCCCGGTCGGACTCGGCGTCCGGGTCGACGGGTACCGCGCTACCCGAAAGTGATCTTGACGACCCAGCCCGTCGTCGCGTCGCAGTAGAGGAGGTCGTCGCCGAAGATCGAGAGGCCGTGGGGCTCGGGCATCGCGTCGGGTATCTGGATTACCTCGAGCTCCGCGCCGGTGTCGATGTCCAGCTTGAGGATGCGCCGCGTCGTGCGGTGGGCCACCCACATGCTGTCGTCGACCCGGACGATGCCGTGAGTGCCGCCGCCCAGCGTGATCGGGAACGACCGGACGACCGACCAGTCGTCGGCCGCGACCTGGCTGATCGTGCCGCTGTGGATCGTCGTCAGCCAGACCATGCCGTCCTCGAACCGGTCGTACTCGATGCCGTGAGTGCCGCCGCCGCCCGGCAGCGGGAACCGGGCCAGCGTCGCGCCGGTGGCCGGGTCCGCCTTCACGATCTCGCCCGAGGAGGCGTCGGTCGGCCGCGGGGTCCTCCACCGCTCGCCCGGCCCGTTCGCGGCCAGCCACAGCGCGCCGCCACCGTAGGTGATGCCGCTGGTGGTCGACGACTCGGTGGGCAGGTGCCGCAGGATTCTCGTCGCGCCGTAGTCGTGCGGCTTGCCGGTCTCCACCAGGGCGACTCTGTCGGTTAGCTGGTCGACTATCCAGAGGCCCTCGTCGGTGACCTGCAGGCCGTTCGGGGCCGCGTACGGCGATCGGAAGACTTTTTCGATGGTGGGGGACATGGCTTCTCCTTTCGAATCGGGAACGGGGCGAGTCTATATGCCGTACCCGAGGCAGTCAACGCGGCGACGGAACCTTGACACCCACGTGCAGGGAAATAGAATAGTTCAGCTACCCCACTATCTGCCGTCTGGAGAGGCGCATGATCGACCGCGACCGAATGGTGCAGACCTTCTGCGAGCTGGTTACTATCGACAGCCCCTCCGGGGAGGAGGCGGCCGTCGCGGAGTACCTCGTAGCCCGGCTCGGCTCGCTGGGGCTGGAGGTCATCCAGGACGACTACGGCAACGTGATCGCCAGCGACGGGCGCGACAACCCCTTCATGCTCTCCGCGCACATGGACACGGTGGAGCCCGGCCGCGGGATCAAGCCTATCGTCGCGGACGACCGCATCTCGTCGGACGGCACGACTATCGTAGGCGGGGACTGCAAAGCAGGCCTGACCGCGATCCTGGAGGCGCTGGACTCGATACGGGAGGACGGCGCGGGGCACATACCCATCGAGGTGGTGTGCACGCGCGAAGAGGAGATCGGGCTGGTGGGCGCCATGAACCTCGACTTCTCGGCGATCCGCTCGAAGGAGGCGATAGTCTTCGACAGCGAGGGCCCGGCGAGCCAGATAACCTGGTCGAGCCCGACCTACGTAGGATTCGACGTGGACATCACCGGCCGCGCCGCCCACGCGGGCATCGAGCCCGAGCGTGGCGTGTCGGCCATCCGGGCGGCTGCCGACCTGATCTCCCGGCTGCCCCAGGGGAGACTCGACTCGGACACGACCTTCAACATCGGGACTTTCGAGGGCGGCGACGTCAGGAACACGGTCCCCGAGAACGCCACGCTGCGGGGCGAGTTCCGCAGCACGAACCTGGAGACACTCGACGAGCTGCGTGTCCGGGTCTCCGAGACGCTCGACGAGGTGAGGAAGGGATTTCCCGAGGCCGACCTGAGCGCGCACGTCGACACCAAGTTCGAGACGTACACCCTGGACGACGATGACCCGGCGACCACGAGGATCAAGGCGGCGCTGGTCGACCTGGGCATGGAGCCGACCACGAAGTCGTCGGGCGGCGGCACCGACGCCAACGTATTCCGAACGAAGGGCATCAGCGCCGTGGCAGTCGGGATGGCCGATTACAACTTCCACACCGTGCGCGAGTACGTGAGCATCCCGGAGCTGGTGGACGCGGCCCACCTGTGCGAGAAGCTCGTGAGGACATAGGGGGGCTAACGGGATGCGGGTAGATCTCGCGTACGGCAAGACGGGGCTCGCGGTAGACCTGCCGGACGACCGCACGACGGTCATCGAGCCGACGTATCTTCCGACGCTGGCCGATCCGAGGGGCGCGCTGATCGCCGCCCTGCGGAATCCGATCGAGACGCCGCCGCTGCGCCGACTCGTCAAGCGAGACCAGTCGGTCGCCATATCGGTCTGCGACATCACCCGCCCGATGCCGTCGGCCACAGTGCTGCCGGTGGTGCTCGGCGAGCTCGCTCACGTGCCGAGGGACCAGGTGACCGTACTGGTCGCGACGGGGACGCACCGCGGCAACTCGAAAGAGGAGCTCGAGGCGATGCTGGGCCGCGACGTCGTCCGCGACTACCGGGTCGTGAACCACGACGCGTTCGACCGGGCCGGTCTGGCCGACGTGGGCCACACGTCCGGCGGTATACCGGTCGCGCTGAACCGGGTCTGGACGGATAGCGACGTGCGGATCGCGACCGGCTTTGTCGAGCCGCACTTCTTCGCGGGGTTCAGCGGCGGCCCCAAGATGATCGCCCCCGGGCTCGCGGGCATCGACACGGTGATGGAGCTCCACAGCGCGGAGATGGTCGGCCACCCGAGGGCGGTCTGGGGCGTGACCGAGGGCAACCCGGTGCACGCCGCGATCCGCGAGGCCGCCCGGATGGCCGGCGCCGACTTCAGCGTGGACGTGACGATCAACCGCGACCGCGGCATCACCACGGTCTACGCCGGCGAGCTGTTCACCGTCCACCGCGCCGCGTGCCAGGCGGCGAAGCGGACGGCGATGCGGCGGGTCGACAGGCGGTTCGACGTGGTGCTGACGACGAACAGCGGCTATCCGCTCGACCTGAACCTCTACCAGGCGGTCAAGGGGATGTCGGCCGCCGCGCAGGTGGTCAGCGAAGGCGGCTCGATAATCTGCGCGGCCGAGTGCAGCGACGGCGTTCCCGAGCACGGCGAGTACAAGCGCCTGCTGACGATGCGCGACAGCCCGCGGGAGCTGCTCGAGATGGTCAACGAGCCCGGATTCAGCCGCCATGACCAGTGGCAGATACAGCTCCAGGCGCAGATACAGCTTCGGGCGCGGGTGCTGCTGAAGTCCGGCTACCTGACGGACGAGCAGGTCCGGGCCGCGCATCTCGAGCCGGTCGACGATGTGGAGCAGGCGGCCGCGGACTGCCTGGCAAGCTACGGCGCAAACGCGGAGATATGCGTGCTGCCCGAGGGGCCGCAGACGATCCCGTACGTCGAGTGACCGGCCGGTAGGGCGCCGCGACGGGCGCCGGCAGCGTGAGCTGGCCTAGGGCCAGCGGAGCTGGGCGTCGTCGTCGTAGATCTCGCGCAGGAAGCGGTCGGTGAACGCCGTCCTGAAGTTGTAGGGGCCCGGCAGCGCTTCGAACTCCAGCAGGTGGTCGTAGAGCGCCTGCCACTGCTCCTCGGTCATCCAGCCGACGCCGTTACGCACCGTCGCGGGGCCCACGGCGTCCAGCAGCTCTACTCCGAGCATGAAGCGCTGGTGCTCCCGGTTTTCCTCGGGCGCGAACTTCAGCACGATGTCGAGGGTCTCCTCGAGGTTGGCGCCGTCCAGCGCGAACTCGACGCCCTTCAGAGTGGCCTTGAGGAACTTTTCCACCACCTCGGGCCGCGCGTCGGCGGTCTTTTGCTGGGTGATGTAGGTCAGGCCCAGGCTGGGCACCCCGTGGTCCTCCGGGTTCCACATCGTGACTTCGAAGCCGCCGCCCGGAAGGTTGCGAATGATGTTCGGCTCGTTGGCTCTGAATACCGCGAGGACGTCCACCTTGCCTTCGGTCAGGACCCGAGGGTCGAATCCGGCGTTGACCTCGGTGATATTGGACCTGTCGACCCCGTTGGCCTTCAGCATCGCCAGATAGTCGGGAGGTACGGCGATCTTGTAGCCGAAAGTCTTGCCCTCCCAGTCCTGGATCGTGTCGATCCCGGAGTCCTTCAGGGCTATGTACGACTGCTGGCCGCGCTGGCCGAACAGCACGAAGGCGACGATCGGGACGTCCGGCTCGGCCCGTCGCTTCAGCACGGACGCGGCGGCGGCGGTGGTGAAGTCGACGTCGCCGCTGAGCAGCAGCTGCAGGTGCCCGCCGCGCGGAGCGTGCCTGATCTCGACGTCGAGCCCCTGCTCGGCGAAGTAGCCCTTCTCCTGGGCCACGTAGGCGGCCACGAAGGGCAGGTTCGCCTGGGGCTTGAATCCTGCCATGAAGACGACCTTGTCCGGCTCGTCTCGGCAGGCGGCCGCGGCCAGCAGCGCCACGGCGCAGATCGCGCCCGCGGCCAACGCGGCCAGGCCGAAGCGTCCGACGGACCTCATGTCGCTACGTACGACTCGTGCCAAAAGAGCACACGTCTTTCCAGTAGATTTGTGATGACCATCAGGGCGATCCCGATCAGGGCGAGCACAAGTATCGCAGAAAAGGTCGTCGGCATGTCCAGATTGCTGTGTGCGACGGCGATCACGCTGCCGAGCCCCCGGTTTCCCAGGAACAGCTCGCCCACGAAGGCGCCGATGACGGACAGCGGCACGGCGGTCCGAAACGCCGCGAACAGGTAGGGCAACGAACCGGGAAGCCTCAGCTTGAGCAGGATGTCGGTCCTGGACGCCCGTACGGAGCGAAAAAAGTCCAGCGCGCCGGGGTTCACCGATCGGAGCCCGGTCAGCGCGTTGACCATGATCGGGAAGAAGGTGATGAGGACGACGATCAGCACTTTGGGCATCAGTCCGAATCCGAACCAGACGACGAACATCAGGGCCCATACGATGAGCGGGATGACCCGGACGAAGATCGCGATCGGCAGGATTGCTCGCTCGATCAATCGGGAGTGGGCCATCAGGCTCGCGACCGCGATGGCGACCGTCGCTCCCAGCGCGAAGCCGACGGCGGCTGTCTGCAGCGTGGTCGCCGCGTGCCCCAGGAAGAATCCGGGGTCTCCGAAGAGCCGCTCGAGCACCTGCGTCGGAGCTGGGACCACGTATGAGGGGACGCCCGCGAGGCGCGTCCAGGCCTCCCAGGCGACCGCCAGCGCCGCCAGCGCGAGGGCGGGAGGCCAGACGTAGACCGACCACTCTCCAAGCCGGGAGACGGCAGGGGAGCGGCGAGCCGGCGCCGCGCCTAGCCCGGCCGGCCGCTCAGACCGTCGCCTGAAGAGGTGTAGAGCCACGTGCGGCACCTGCCGAGAGGGCGTCTCTGAGATCGCCGACGTATCGCAGGAATCGGGTGGAGCGCTCGAGCATCTCGTCGCGGGGACGGGGCAGGTCGATCGTGATCCGCTCTACGATACGGCCCGGCGCCGGCGACATGACCGCCACGACGTCGGAGGTCATCACAGCCTCGGCTATGCTGTGCGTCACGAGCACTGCGGTCTTGTTGGAGCCCTCCCAAAGGCGGAGGATCTCGTAGCGCATCTCGGTACGCGTAATCTCGTCCAGGGAGCCGAGCGGCTCGTCCAGGAGCAGGACGTCCGGGTCCATGACGATGGCCCGCGCGAGCGCGACGCGCTGACGCATGCCGCCCGAGAGCTGATGGGGGTAGTAGCCGCCGAAATCGGCCAGGCCGACGGCTTCGACCGTCCTGTCGACCAGCTCGGCCACCCGCTGGCCTGCGGCCCGGTTGAGCTGCAGCGGCAGCGCCACGTTCTGGGCGACGGTCCTCCAGGGAAGCAACGACGGGTCCTGGAAGACGTACCCGAAGGTCTTGGACTTCTGGGCGGCCGCGGGACTGTTCCCGTCTACGTGAACGCTGCCTTCGGTGGGGTCAATGAGACCTCCGATGATCTTGAGGAGGGTGGTCTTGCCCGCCCCGCTGGGGCCGATGATCGATACGAAAGAGCCGCGTTCGATCCGCAGGTCCAGGTCGGCCAGCGCCGTCAGCCTCTGGGAGCCCACGGAATAGACGTGACCGAGCCCGGCGACGACGATGTGAGGGTGTTGCGCGATGGCCAAAGGTATCCCCGCAAAAGGCGGCCATATCATATCACAGCGACTTTCGGAGCCATTCCGCGCATTGGTAAGTGTTCAGACTTGGTGAGGGGAATACCCCGCCCTGGATTCCCGCCCCCGTCTTCACGAGGGCAAGCTCTGCGCGAGAATGACGGTTATGCAAGGGTCTCCCTTCGCGGGAATGACGGAGCGATACGGCGGCTTTTCGAGAGATCCCCTCAGACTGAACAGTTGCGCGCATTGGCATCGGCGGGAAGCCGCGTCGACGGCGGCTGCCGAGGAGGGTGGGGCGAGAGGCAGTCGCAGTCCTGTCGCCGGCCAGGCCGTGGGAGACTACCGGGCCCCCTCTCTGGCGTCTTTGGCTACCTCCGGGGGAACCGCGCGCACGGCGATGAATATGAGGGTCGGGACGATTATCAGGTCGTCGATGTAGCCGATGACGGGTATGAAGTCGGGGACCAGGCCCAGGGGCCAGACGGCGTATCCGACGGCGGCCCAGAGGAACACCTTGGACCGAGTCGGCGTGCGCGAGTCCTGCGAGATCGTCCAGTAGATGCGGAGCTCCCGCGCGATCCACGCGACGAGGAGGGCGATCCTGCCGGCGGCGGCGCTACTGGGCGGCGAGGCGCTATGCCCCGGCTTCATGGGCTGAAGGTGGGTGGTCAGATGGGCGAGGCGCGACCCCCGTCCTTTTCGCACCGTCGCGCGCCCTTTGGAAACCGTCATCCACTGCCCTCCAACAACGTCTCATGGCCCTGCCGGCTGGCGGTTGCCTGAGACAGACCATTACATTAACGCGTCGCCGCGGAAGCCCGGAAGGTGTTCTAAGGTGTTCTTCGGACAGTTGATAGACAAAAGCATAAACAATGGCCAGTATTCCAGCCGGGACGATGAGGGGCTGGGCCGGTTTGCCAGGACTGTTGAAGATGGCATGTGCCCGTGAGAGAATAGCGCCGCTTCGAAACCCTCGCAGGGGAGTGTACGGATATGACGAACACCGCGGAAATGGCCGGCCGTTTGTCCTCAGTCAGGTGGAGATGTATAGGGCCGTACCGTGGCGGCAGGTCCATCGCGGTCGCGGGCCACCCGACGGAGCGGGCGGTGTTCTACTTCGGGGCGTGCGTCGGAGGCGTGTGGAAGACGGACGACGGCGGCGCGTACTGGGAGAACGTGTCCGACGGCTTCTTCAACACCGCCTCGGTGGGCGCCCTGGCGATAGCCGACTCCGACCCGAACGTGCTCTACGTCGGCACGGGCGAGGCCTGCATCCGCGGCAACCTGTCGCACGGCGACGGCGTGTACCGCTCGACCGACGGCGGCAGGACGTGGAGCCACCGCGGGCTCGCGGACACGCGCCACATCGGGCGCGTCCGCGTTCATCCGAACGACCCGGACCTGGTCTACGTGGCGGCGCTGGGCCACGCATTCGGCCCCAACGACGAGCGCGGCGTCTTCAGGTCGAGGGACGGCGGCGAGTCCTGGGAGCGGGTGCTGTTCAAGAGCGAGGACGCCGGCGCAGTCGATCTCTCGATGGACCCGAACAATCCTCGCGTGCTGTTCGCCAGCATCTGGCAGGCCCGGCGCGAGCCGTGGACTTTCACCAGCGGCGGGCCGGACAGCGGACTGCACCGGTCGACCGACGGCGGAGACACCTGGACCGACATCACTGAGAACGAGGGGCTGCCGGGCGGCCTGAAGGGGCGCATAGGCGTGGCGGTCTCGCCCGCGAAGGACGGCCGCGTCTGGGCAGTCGTCGAGGCCGAGGAGGCCGGCCTGTACCGGTCGGACGACCACGGCGACACGTGGGAGCGCATCAGCGACGACCGGAACCTGGTACAGCGTCCGTGGTACTACAGCCACGTCTTCGCGGACCCCCGGGACGCGGAGACCGTATGGATACTCAACCTGAGCGCCTGGAAGTCGGTGGACGGCGGCCGCAACTTCGAGCAGGTCGGCTTCCCGCACGGCGACCATCATGACCTGTGGATCGACCCGAACGACCCGACGCGGATGATAGAGGGCAACGACGGCGGCGCCTGCGTGTCCTTCAACGCCGGAGAGTCGTGGACGACGATCTACAACCAGCCGACGTCCCAGTTCTACCACATGACGACGGACAACGAATGGCCGTACCGGGTGTACGGCACCCAGCAGGACAACAGCGCGATCAGCGTGCCAAGCCGGCAGCCCGACAAGGAGGGCATCCCGTGGGTGGACTGCTACACGGTCGGCTTCTCCGAGAGCGGGCACATCGCCGTCAGGCCGGACGACCCGAACATCGTCTACTCCGGGGCTATCGGCAGCTCGCCGGGCGGCGGCGACTCGCTGATGCGCTACGACCACCGGCTACGCCAGTCGCGTATCGTCTCGGTGTGGCCGGAGCTGGTCAGCGGCCTCGGAGTCGGGGACCACAAGTACCGGTTCCAGTGGACCTACCCCATAGTCATATCGCCTCACGACCCGGACGTGCTCTACGTCGCGGGCAACGTGCTGTTCAAGTCGACCAACAGCGGCGAAAGCTGGGAGGAGATCAGCCCGGACCTGACACGTAACGACGAGACGAAGCTGGGCCCGTCGGGCGGGCCGATAACGCTGGACACGACCTACGTCGAGCACTACGCGACCATCTTCGCCTTCACCGAGTCGCCGCACGAACAGGGTGTGTTCTGGGCCGGATCGGACGACGGGCTCGTGCACATTTCGCGGGACGGCGGGGCGAGCTGGGACGCCGTGACGCCGCCCGACCTGCCGGAGTGGACGCGGATCGACGTGATCGAGGTTTCCCCCCACGATCCCGCTACCGCGTATCTATCGGCGACGCGCTACAAGCTGGACGACAACCGGCCGTTCCTCTACAGGACCAACGACTACGGCGCGAGCTGGACCGAGATAACGGAGGGCATTCCCGCCGACGACTTCACCCGCGTGATCCGCGAGGACGTGGTGCGGCGCGGCCTGCTGTACGCGGGCACCGAGCTCGGCATCTACGTTTCTCTGGACGACGGCGCGTCGTGGATCTCGCTGCGGGCCAACATGCCCGTGGTCCCGGTGACCGACCTGGCCGTCAAGGAGGAGGAGTTGGTGGCCGCGACCAACGGCCGGGCCTTCTGGATCACCGGCGACCTGTCGTTGCTCCGAGATCTCGCCGACGACCCGGGAGCCGGCGGCGCCCGCCTGTTCAGCCCGTCGCCGACCGTTCGTACGAACACCGCGACGGGAGAGCCGAAGTCCGGCAAGAACTTCATCGCGGGAATCACGTACTACGAGACGAAGCTTCCGAGCGGCGAGCGCGAGCGCAGGATGCTGGACGCCGGGGCCAACCCCACCGATGGCGTGGTGGTCCACTACTGGATCGACGGCGATACCGACGACGAGGTCACGCTGACCTTCCTCGACTCGGCCGGCGAGACGATTCGCGGCTTCTCGAGCAAGACCGAGGAGGGCGACAAGGAGCCGGTCGTGCCGGCCGCCGCCGGGATGAACCGCTTCGTGTGGGACACCCGATACCGGGGCGCGACGGCCATAGAGGGCGAGGGCGCGCCGAAGGAGCCGAGCGCGGGGCCTGTCGCCCCGCCGGGCCGGTACCAGGTCGCGCTATCCGTCGGCGACAGCTCGCAGACCCAGGCGCTCGATCTGCTGGCCGACCCTCGAACGCCGGCGACCCAGGACGAGTTGAGGGCGCAGTTCGATCTGCTTGTTCGCGTCCGCGACAAGGTGTCCGCGACGCACGAGGCCGTCAACCGCTGCCGCCGCATCCGGGGCCAGGTCGACGACTGGGTCTCGCGTGCCGCCGCGAAGCCCGGGGCCGAGGCCGTTCTCGATCCCCTGGCTGGGAAGCTCCGTGACAAGCTGGCCGCGATAGAGGACGCGCTCTTCGATCCTTCGACGGCGGAGGGGATGGACCGCCTGAGCAAGCCCGCCCGGCTGGGGATCAGATCGGCGGCTGTCGGCGACATCGCCTCGTTCGCCGAGTACGCCCCCACGACACAGACCTACGAGGTATTCGACAAGGTGGCCGCACTCGCGGATGAGCAGATCGACGCCCTGGCGGCGATCGAGGACAGCGACGTGGCCGAGTTCGCCGGTCTCCTCCAGGAGCTCGAGATACCGGCCATCCACGTCGAGACTCCCTGATGGTGCGCGGCCGGCAGCTCGGGCTGATCACCGGCGCCGACTTCCTGGTGCGCTGCGCGTACCAGGTCGGCAAGGCGCCCGTGCTGCCCCTGTTCGCCGCCGCGCTTGGCGCGGGCGAGGTCTTCCTCGGGCTGATCGTCTCCGTGTCCACCCTGACCGGGATGCTGCTGAAGCCGCTCTTCGGCGTGCTCTCGGACCGTTGGGGCCGCCGCGTATGGCTGCTGGCGGGCACCGGGCTGTTCGCCGGGATGCCCTTCGCCTACCATCTCGTCGAATCCCCTGAGCACCTGCTGGTCGTTCGCCTGCTGCACGGCACGGCGACGGCCATCTATGGCCCGGTGACGATCGCCTACGTCGCGGAGATGACGGCTGGCGGACGGGCAGAGCGCATCGGCTGGTTCTCGCTGGCCCGCAACTCCGGATACATCGTCGGGCCGCTTGCGGGCGGCGCCATGCTGGTGTTCATGGACCCGGTGACGATCTTCACCGTGATCGGACTCGTCAGCGCGGTCGCGTTCCTGCCGGTGCTGATGTTGCCCGAGAGCGCGCGAGTGCCCGGACCACGGCGGCCGCCGGTGTTTGCCCAGGCCCGCCTCGCGGTCGCGTCGGCGCTGAGGACGCCCTCCGTCTGGCTCGCGGGCAGCCTAGACGCCCAGTTCCTGATCGCCAAGTACGCGGTCAAGACCTTCCTGCCGCTGCAGGCGCTGTCGCTCGGCGTCAGCCCGGCCATGGTGGGCGTGGTGCTCGCCGCCCAGGAGATGGCGAGCATGGCCCTGAGCCCGCTGGGAGGCCGCGTCGGCGACCGCGTCGGGTACCTGAAGTCGGTGCCCGCGGGCATGCTGGGCATGGCGGCCGCCCTGGTGCTGATGGCGCTGGCCGCGAGCGGTCCGGCCATGCTGGTCCCGGCCGTGCTCATGGGAGTCGCGCAGGCGCTCGTGTTCCCGTCGACGATGGCGCTGGCGTCCGCGGAGACGGACGAGCGTCACCTCGGCGCGGGAATGGGGATGATCGGCACGTTCAAGAACGCCGCCAAGATAACCGGGCCCGTCACCGCGGGCGTGCTGGTGCACTACGTCGGGTTCGAGGGCGCGCTGCTCGTGATGGCGGGCTTCGTGCTGCTGGCGCCGGCCGCGATGTGGACTCGGATTCGCGGCCGGACCGACGGCCGGTCGCGTGGCCGCGCCCTGCCGGCGACGCCAGCGTAGGGCAGTAGAGCAGGGGAGGCATCCGTCATAGTGTCGGTACTGAGAAAGGAGCAGATCGCGGCGGCTCAGCGCGACGGCTACGTGCTGGTGCGCGGGATACAGACGTCAGAGCAGTGCGAGGCGTACGTCGAGCGCATCCAGATGTACGCGGAAGGCGCGGTCGTGCCGCCGCCGGACATGCAGGTCCAGAGGGAGCCCAGGGTCGCACGCGGAGAGCTGGCCACCAGCGGCGCCGACCTGCGGAAGATCACGCGCGTCTGCCACCACGACGCGCTGTTTCGAGGGCTGGCGACCGACACGACGATCGTCGGAGCGATGCGGCAGCTCATGGGCCCCGACCTGAAGCTCTTCAGGGGCGACGTGCTGATGAAGCCGCCGCTGGTCGGCTCCGCCAAGGGGATGCACCAGGACTCGCCATACTGGCCCATCGAGCCGATGGCGCTGTGGTCGTGCTGGATGCCGTTCGAGCCCGCGACCGAGGAGAACGGGTGCATGATGGCCATTCCGGCCAGCCACAGGCTCGGCCCGCTTCCCCACGTCTCGGTAACCGACGACTACGTGGTGCCGCGGGAGCACTACGGCGGGCGCGAAGTGGTGTCCATCCCGATGGAGCCCGGAGATGGCCTGCTGTTCCACAGCCTGCTGCTGCACGAGACCTCCGCGAACCGGTCCGAGTCGGCCCGGCGGGCGATCACGATGTCGTACATGTCGGCCGGCTACACCTACACTGGCCCGGCGCCCAAGCCTGACTACATGAGAATAGCGGGCGCCGACGTTCCCGGCGGCGTGTAGTGGGCGCACTGCAGGGAAACGGCGTGGTCTTCGCCGGCATCAGGGAGCTTGGAGAGATGGTGCGCGGCCGGAAGGTCTCGGCCGTGGAGCTTGCCGAGACATTTCTCGACCGGCTGGAGGCGATCGGCCCACGGTACAACGCCGTCGTCACGGTCACCCGCGGCCGCGCCCTGGAGCAGGCCCGCCGCGCCGACGCGGAGATCGCGGCTGGAAGCTACCGCGGCCCGCTGCACGGCATACCGTACGGGGCAAAGGACCTGCTGGCGACCTCGGGCGGCATCCCCACGACGTGGGGCGCGGAGCCCTTCCGCGACCAGGTCTTCGACTACGACGCGACCGTCGTCCGGCGTCTGGAGGAGGCGGGCGCCGTGCTGGCGGCAAAGCTTTCGTTGGTGGAGCTTGCGGGCGGCATGGGCTACGAGCCGGCGGAGTCGGCCTTCAACGGGCCCGGAATCAATCCGTGGAGCCCGGATAGGTGGGCGGGTGGCTCGTCCAGCGGCTCCGGCTCGGCGGTGTCCGCGGGACTCGTCCCCTTCGCCATCGGGTCGGAGACGTGGGGTTCCATAGTGGGCCCGTCGTCCTACTGCGGCGTCGCGGGGCTGCGTCCGACCTACGGTCGCGTCAGCCGATTCGGGGCGATGGCGCTGTCGTGGACGTTCGACAAGCTGGGGCCGCTGTGCCTGAGCGCGGACGACTGCGGCCTGGTGCTGGACGCCATCGCCGGACGGGACGCCAACGATCCGTCGACCTTCGAGCGCGAGTACCGGTACGCTCCGGGCCCGGTTGGCCGGCGTTTCAGGCTCGGCCTGATGGCGGGCTCGGCCGACGCGGACGACGACGTGGAGGCCAACTTCCAGCGTGCGCTCACAGACATGGGCGACGTGGCCGACATCGAGCAAGTCGTGCTGCCCGATCTGCCGTACGAGGCCGTTGCGCGAATCATCTCAGGCACCGAGATAGGCAGCGCGTTCGACGAGCTCATCGAGAGCGGCGGGATCTCCGCGCTGACCGCGCCGGAGGGCCGCTACAACCCGTACGCCCGTGACGCGATACTGGCCGTCGACTACCTGCGCGCACTGCGCCTGCGGGCGGAGATCGGCCGCCGCGTAGACGCGTTGCTTGCCGGCTATGACGCCCTTGTGGCCCCGGCGACGCGGACGGCCGCGCCGACGATCGCGCGGGACCCGGAGTTCGACCCGGACGAAGACCGGGCGCCGGACGTCCTGGGGGCAATCGGGAACGCCTGCGGGCTGCCGGCCGTCGTCGTGCCCAGCGGCTTCTCGCGGGAAGGGCTGCCGACCGGCATCCAGCTCGTCGGACGGGCGTACGACGAAAACGCCGTGATCGCCGTCGCGCGGGCCTACCAGGAGCGGACCGACTGGCACCTGCGCCATCCGGTGGGTGTGGGGCCGTAGGGCCGCGTCTACCACATCTTGGTGGGCGAGGCGATCATGCTCGCCGACCAGCTCTCCGCCGGCCAGGATATGGCCGTCTATGGCCTTCAGGAAGGCCTCATCTTGGTGGGCGAGGCGATCTGCTCGCCGACCAGCTCGCCGCCCGCCAGGACATGGCCGTCGATGGCCTTGAGAAAGGCCTCCTTCGTCGCGCTCGGGTCTAGCTGCAGGTCGATGTCCAGCGCGTACAGCCTGAAATAGTACTGGCTGACCGAGTGGTCGTGGACCGCCGCCGGCAGATAACCCGATCGCCCCTTCATCACCGAGGCGTCGACGACGACCGCCGGCGGGCAGGGGCCCGACCAGCCAAGCTTGCTGTCGGTGTTCGTGCCCTGGACTGCGTTCGGCCCGACGTCCGGGGCGTCCGGCGCGTTGGGCACGGCCTCGGGCAGGGCCCTCAGATCGGGAGGGATGCCCCAGAGCAGCCAGTGCACCCACAGCGTGCCCGGCGCCTGGTTGCTCTCGACCAGCAGCGCCAGGCTGACCGTCCCTTCGGGCACGTCGCCCCAGCTTATCGGAACCGACACGCCCTCGTGGGTGCAGCTGTACTTTCGCGGAATGCGCCGCGTCTCGTTGAACTGCGTGCTCGTCACCGCGATGGTCAGGTCGACCAGCTGGGTGAGCGCGTATTCTTCGGCCGTGGGGTCTACGCCGGCATCGGTCTGCGACGCCGGCGCGCCTCCGTCGTCGCTGGAGCACGCGACAGCCAATAGGGCAACGGCCATGCACACCGCGAAGATCGATCTGACCTGCGTCATATCTGTCATGACCTCACGCTGCGGGCTCAACGAACGCGGCGACAATCGCCGTCATGGATGCAGGGGCCACGGAGCCGCGACCGCCTCGATCGGCCCTTTCGGGTCCGACTTCGCGCGGGCCTGCTAGCGTGAAGCTAGCCGGGACCTCGCGCCGTATTGTATGTCGAGCAACACCTCGAGCCGGGCCGGTTCTTTCTCCAAGGATAGTATCCGCTCGGTCAGCGCCTCGATGCGCGCCTCCAGTGCGTCAACACGTTTGTCGACACGCTCAGACGATGACCTGATGAGTTCAGGCGACATGCTCATATCCTACCACGCACCGATGCCGGTATGTCAGTCAAACCGGACCTTGAACAGCGCCGGGTCCTGGCAGACGTGCTGGATGATGGTACGTGCGTTCCTCGCGTGGATGCGGCCATTGCGCCGTGCCAAGCTTCTTGGCCTCCACCAACATCGCCGGTCGGCCCTCGTGCCGTACCAACACCGTGTGCATGGTTGACGCGTTGGCGGGATGGTATCACAGGAAGGAGGGGTCAGAATTCGCGAGCGAGCTGCGACCGGGCACAACTCGTTCTCGTTGCCGGGGTTTGTATCAGACGTACTCGGCTCGTCAATGACGGCCCTGGTAGAATCGATACCGCGCACGCGCCGCCGATTTCGTGGAGACAGGACTTGACGGCAGAGGTCCGACATTGAGCACTTCGCAGCCCGCTCGTGGAGACGGTGTGGTCTTCGCCGGCATCAGGGAGCTCGGAGAGATGCTGCGCGGACGGAAAGTCTCCGCCGTGCAGCTCGCCGAGACCTTTCTCGACCGCCTGGAGACGATCGGTCCCCGGCACAACGCCGTCGTCACCGTGACGCGCGACCGCGCCCTGGAGCAGGCCCGTCGGGCCGACGCCGAGATCGCGGCGGGCAAGTACAGGGGCCCGCTGCACGGCATTCCCTACGGCGCCAAGGACCTGCTGGCCACGTCCGGCGGCATTCCGACGACCTGGGGCGCGGAGCCATTCGGCGACCAGGTCTTCGACTACGACGCGACCGTAGTCCGGCGGCTCGAGAAGGCGGGAGCGGTGCTGGCGGCGAAGCTGTCGCTGGTCGAGCTCGCGGGCGGCATGGGATACGAGCCCGCCGAGTCGGCCTTCAACGGCCCCGGAATCAACCCGTGGGACACGGACCGGTGGGCGGGAGGCTCCTCCAGCGGCTCCGGCTCGGCGGTGGCCGCGGGCCTCGTCCCGTTCGCCATCGGGTCGGAGACCTGGGGGTCGATCGTGGGCCCGTCGTCCTACTGCGGCGTAGCGGGGCTGAGGCCGACCTACGGCCGCGTCAGCCGGTACGGGGCGATGGCGCTGTCTTGGACGTTCGACAAGCTGGGCCCGCTGTGCCTGGGCGCGGACGACTGCGGCCTGGTGCTGGACGCCATCGCCGGCCGGGACCCGAACGACCCGTCGACCTCGGCGCGGACGTACCGGTATGACACGGCTCCTGCCGGCCGCCGGTTCAGGATCGGGCTGATAGCCGATTCGCCCCCGGCGGACGACGACGTTCAGGCCAACTTCGAGCGGGCGCTGGTCGATCTGGGCGACGTGGCGGATATCGAGGAGATTATCCTTCCCGATCTGCCGTACGAGGCCGTCGCCCGGACGATCTCCGGCGCCGAGATGGGCGCCTCGTTCGACGAGCTCGTCGAGAGCGGTGGGCTGTCCGGGCTTACGGCGCCGGAGGGCAGGTTCAAGCCGTACGCACGGACAGCGGTCCTGGCGGTCGACTACCTGCGCGCGATGCGGCTGCGCGCCGAGATCGGGCGCCAGGTCGACGGGCTGCTGGCGGGCTACGACGCGCTTGCCGCTCCAGCGACGCCGTCGACGGCGCGGGCGATCGCTTCGGACGACGACCCGGACGAGGACGAAGACCGGCCGCCCGACGTCGTCGGGGCAATCGGGAACGCCTGCGGGCTGCCGGCCGTCGTGGTGCACAGCGGCTTCTCGGGGGAGGGGCTGCCGACCGGCATCCAGCTCGTCGGCCGGGCGTACGACGAGAACTCCGTCCTCGCGGTCGGGCGTGCCTACCAGGAGCTCACCGGCTGGCATCTGCGGCGTCCGCCGGGCCTGTAGGCGGAGGACCGCTCCTACCACGACTTGTTGGGCGAGGCGATCTGCTCGCCGACCAGCTCTCCGCCCGCCAGCACGTGGCCGTCTATGGCCTTGAGGAAGGCCTCCTTGGTCGCGCTAGAGTCCAGCTGCGGGTCGATGTCCAGCGCGTACAGCCTGAAGTAGTACTGGCTCACCGAGTGGCCCGACGGCGCGTAGGCTGACCTGCCCTTGAAGACCGCGGCGTCAACGACGACGGCGGGCGGGCAGGGCCCCATCCATCCGAGCAGGTTGTCGGTGTTCGTGCCCTGGACGGCGTTCGGCCCGACATCCGGCGCGTCCGGCGCGTTCGGCACGGCTTCGGGCAGGGCCCTCAGGTCGGGGGGAATTCCCCATAGCAGCCAGTGCACCCACAACGAGCCCGGCGCCTGGTTGCTCTCGACCAGCAGAGCCAGGCTGACCGTCCCTTCGGGCACGTCGCCCCAGCTTATCGGGACTGACATGCCCTCGTGGGTGCAGCTGTACTTTCGCGGAATGCGCCGCGTCTCGTTGAACTGCGTGCTCGTGACGGCGATGGTCAGGTCGACCTGCTGGGTCAGCGCGTATTCCTCGGCCGTCGGGTCTACGCCGGCATCGGTCTGCGACGCCGGCGCGCCTCCGTCGTCGCTGGAGCAGGCGGCTGCCAGCGCAGCCGTAACCACGAATACCATGGTGACTGCGCAACACCGCCGCCACATCAGCCGGACGTTACCTTGAACTGCGCCGGGTCTTGGCGTACGTGTTCGATCACAGCCCTCGTCGCCTGCATCGTGCTGGATGCGCTGTGATGCGTGTCAACGTGGAACAATTCGATCTCCTCTCGCGCGGATTCCGAGAATGGGTTCCCGTTTAGATGAACTGGTTTCGTATGCACGACACACCGCCGAGAACGGCTCGAGTATAGGATGGGGCAATGTCCAGCGGTTAGAATCCCGGCTCCTATGAGCCATCTTGTGGCTTCGATCAGAACCTGTTTCCAAGCTTGGACGGTGACGGTCGAACCGTCTGGAAACGTCACCTGGTTAGGTGCCGCATCTCCTGGCGTCGGATTGAGAGTCGCCAGGGACTGTCCTCCGTTGGAAGGCGGCTTTGGGGGGATAGGTAGCGTTGGTGCGGCTCTCTCGTCCGAGTAGTCAGTTTCCTGCTGAGGTGGTATCAAGTAAGCGGTTGACGTTTCCTTGGCGATCAAGGGCTCTTGGTCCTCGATGATCGGCGGATTCCCAGCGGCGACACGTCCGGCTTCGACCGTAGGTCGCCACAGCGCCAGGGCTTGTAGGCACACCTCCGCGGGCGGCTGGCTCTTCAGGTCAAAGCTCAATTTTGGACTGGTATTGCCGGATTCATATGCTTCCCAGCGGCTGCCGTCCGTCAGCAGAAAGTGCGTTGAACCGGTGTGCGCGCAGTAGAGGATTCCTTGGTCTAAGGCCTTGGCGCCCCGTAGCGGCTCATCAAGCTTCTTGGACTCGACGACTATCTTCGGAGCACCGTTGGCAAGGAGAACGTAGTCCGCGAACTGATTGTTGGGTACGCGGTATTCGGGAATAACTTGGCTGGGGTCGGCGGTGTCCCAGCCTAGCGCTCGCAGCAGCGGGTCGATCAGGGCGTAGCGAGTGAGCGCTTCGCTCTGTCTGAGCTTGTCGCCGTGCGCGTCGATGCGCTCTCGGAGCTTATTCACGAGCGCAAGCAGGCTTTCGAGCGGCATACGCTGCGTTCCCTCCTCAGGTCGGCCGATTGTATCAGGTGCCGACGCCCGCCTATTCTGATTCGTGTCGAATGATGGGTCAAGACTGCGTG
Source organism: Dehalococcoidia bacterium (assembly GCA_965220785.1). GTDB lineage: Bacteria > Chloroflexota > Dehalococcoidia > Lucifugimonadales > CAZENU01 > CAZENU01. The sequence goes on along the minus strand of CBDCQW010000003.1, from coordinate 2,300,195 downwards.
CCCGCGCATCGCCACCCCAGCGCTCACGGCGCTCAAGAAACGTGGTAGAGTGTGTCGTCCGCACGGGACGGCGGAGCAATCGATCCTGGGAGGCCGTTTCTTTGGCGTCGGCACCAGCTTCTCAGAACCCCCGATACGAGGCGCACGAGAGACCGCCCCTCCTGGCCACCCTCGGCCTGGGCCTGCAGTTCAGCTTCATCGCCTCCGCCACGCTGCTGATAACGCCGGTCATCGTGGCGACGGCGTCCGACGAGGGCGACCCGTACCTGGTGTGGATGGTCTTCGCCTCGCTGCTCGTCGTCGGAGTGGCGACACTGATACAGGTCCGGCGGCTGGGGCCGGTCGGCGCTGGGTCCGTGCTTCCGATGGCTACGGCCCCGTTCGCCATCCCGTTCTGCATCACCGCGGTTACGGACGGCGGGCCGGCGACGCTGATGGCACTGACCCTCGTCACGGCGGCGGTCCAGATAGCGATCTCGAGGTGGCTGTTCATCCTGAGGCGGGTCGTCACGCCGACCGTGGGCGGCACGGTGATGATGATACTGTCTATCACGCTGTCCTCCGTCGTCTTCGGGCTGCTGGACGACGCCGCGGAGGTCGAGCCGGTCGCCGCTCCGCTGACCGCATTCGTGACGCTGGTCGTGGTCGCGGTGCTGCTGCTTCGGGGCTCGGCCGTGGTGCGCCTCTGGGCGCCCGTGATCGGCATCGTCGTAGGCTGCGTCACGGCCGCCGCGCTCGGCATTTACGAGCCCGACGCCGTGCTGGATGCCCGCTGGTTGGGACCTCCAACCGAGCTGCCGGACCTTGGATTCGACTTCGGCGTCGCGTTCTGGACGCTCATCCCGGCGTTCCTGTTCCTGGGCGTGATCATATCGATCCAGGTGAACGGCGAGGCGATCACCAAGCAGCGCGTCTCGTGGCGTGACGACAGGGCGGTCGACTTCCGGGAGGTCCAGGGCGCTCTCTCCGGCGGTGGAGTGGCCAACCTGCTCGCCGGCATGACGGGCGCGGTGCCGAACATCATCAACGCGGGCATAATTTCGTTCACGCAGATCACCGGCGTCGCCTCCCGAACGGTCGGCTACACCATCGGCGCGACGTTCATCGTGGTGGCGTTCCTTCCCAAGGCGTCGGGGCTGCTCAGCACCATACCGGGGCCCGTGATGACGGGTTACCTCATCATGGTGACCGGGACCCTGTTCGTCGAGGGTGCGCGGACAGTGATACAGACCGAGCAGGACAGGCAGAAGCTCACCGCGGCCGGAGTCGCCTTCTGGCTTGGCGCCGCCTTCCAGTTCGACCTGTTCACGTTGCCGAACGCTCACCCCGTGCTGGACGCGCTGCTGTCGAGCGGCGTGACGACCGGGGGACTGGCCATCGTGGCAATGGTCCTGTTCCTGGAGCTGACGGGCCAACGGCGCATGCGGTTTCGTTCGCAGCTCGACGTCGATGCGCTGCCGGACCTGAACGCGTTCATGGCGCGGTTCGCGGCCCGCAGCGGATGGGACGCAGCGATGGTGGACCGGCTGAACGCGGTCGGGGAGGAGACGCTGCTGACCCTTGCGCCGCTGGACCTGGACCTCGACCTGGACGCGGAGGACGATGGCCAGAGCGAGCGGGGACTGGTGGTCCTCGCGTCCAAGGACGGTCTGGAGGCGGAGCTGGAGTTTATCAGTGGCGGGAACGAGGAGAACCTGGAGGACCGGATCCGGCAGCTCCAGCAGCACGACTCGGAGACTCCGGCGGAGCGTGAGATATCGCTCCAGCTTCTGGGGCACTACGCCTCTTCCGTACAGCATCAGCAGTACCACGACACCGAGGTCATAACGGTACGCGTCGTACCGCCCGAGGCGTGACGCGTGACGCGGACCATCGGCAGCGTCGAATGGCGCGGCGATATTCTCTCGCTCCGCCGCGCTGAGCTCGGCGACGTTCCGGGGATCGTCGCGTTCCATCGCGAGGGGATGGAGGCGGCCGGGTCGCCCGGCGGCGGCTCTCCCGTCGGCTGGTTCTCCCTTGGCGGCCCGTGGATGCACGAATACTTCTGCTCGCGCCACGTCCGCGTCTACCTCGACCTGGGGTGGGACTGCTGGGTCGTCGAGCGTGGCGACGGGACGATCGCGGGCAGCGTCGAGATCTGCTATGCCGTCGAGCCGCCTCCGTTCGGGCGGTATGCCCACCTCGAGCTCCTGGAGCTGGCCGACGACCTGCTGTGCGGCGAGGTAGAGGAGTGGATACTCGCGCAGTGCGAGACGCGCGCCCGCGCCCGCGGCTTCGACAGGTTCTGGTGCCGGCCGGTAGGCTCGGGCGGGAGCCCGGACGTGCTGGCCCGGCGCGGGTACGTCGAGCGGTGGCGGAGCGGGTGGCTGACGCTTCGAGACCTGGGCCGCGTCGAGGCGCCCCCGCACGAAGAACGGCCACTGGTCGGGGACTACGACGAGGAGGCGTCGCACCTGCTGGCGCTGAACCACCGCGAGTCGGCCTCGTACCGCTGGCGCTACCTGTGGCGGCCCGTCCTGACGCCCGAGGCGTCGGATTTTCCTACCGACGTATCGCTCTCGGGCCGCAGCGTCACGCTGCGCGGCCGTCCGCCGGCGAACGTCCTGGTCAACGTCCGGAGGTGGCGGAATCCTGGGTCCGCCTGGGTCGATCTATGGGTCGAGCCTGGGCTGACAACGGACATCGGGTACGTCTCAGACCTGGTCGCGGTAGCCTGTCGGCAGGCGTCGTCAATGGGCGCGAGCTCCATAGAGCTGGTCGTCCCGGAGCCGATTTGCGTGGCGATCGAGCAGCGTTTCGACGCGGAGTCCGTGCCTCTGGAGATGGGCGATCCGTGGCTGATGAAGAGGCTGGCCTTGACCAGTTAAACCTTGCAAATCGGACATGAGATGCCCGATTTGCAAGGATAAGGATGTCCCGACAACGAACGATTTGGTTTCAGGAGATGGCTGGGGGAGTGCCCCGCTGTTGCTCTTCCGGGTCTATGCCAGACCAACACGCGGCTCTGGAGCGGGAGACCGGATTCGAACCGGCGACATCCTGCTTGGAAGGCAGGAACTCTACCGCTGAGTTACTCCCGCTCACTTCAAGACTAGGTCTCCGGGGCCGAGTTAGTCAAGTCGGCCGGTAGCCCCAGAGGCGCCAGCTAGTGTCGCCCTGAACGAAGCGAACAGCCAGGCGTGGGGAGAGGTTGCGTCGTCAGCCAGGTCGAGGGCCCCGCAAATCCCCCTCTGCGATCGGGACGACAAGGCGTGCCCGCGCTACTTCGCAGGGCTGGGCGCTATAGCCGGTCGCGGGCCTCGTGCTCGTACCTGCCGACGACGTCGCCGGCGCGGTCCACCACAAGCGCGTCGGGGAACAGGTGAGATGTAGTGCAGGCGTGCCCGGGCGCGGTCAGCACGATGTCGCCGACCTCCAGCCGCGCCCCGTTCAGCTTCACCACGCCGTGCTCCTCGCTCTGCGAGACGACCTCGGCCTGTTCGCAGCCGACTACCTTGAACCGGTCGGGGATCGCCAGGTCGGGCGACGCCGCCTTGGACCCCACGTCCAGCGTCACGGTGTCCATCTCCGGGTCTCGGTCGATCACCTGGCCGAGCACGACGCCCGCGATCTTGAAGTCCAACTCCTTCATCGCCGAGTTTCGCGCGTCCCAGTACACCCACGTGCCGGGCGACACGCGGAGCCGGGGCTCCTTCAGGAACATGTGGAAGGACCACGAGCCGCCGACCACGTTGTCGACGACCTTCAGTCCCCGCCGCTCGGCGCCGTCCCACACGTCGCGGATATGCTCGATGCTCTGGTCGACCATGGCCTGCCGCTCGACTGCGTCCACCACGCCGAGCACGTGGCCGTCGAAGAGGTGCACGCCGAGGGCGCGCAGCCCCGGAGTGCCCGCGGTCCGAGCGTAGAAGTCGTCCGCCTCCCGGCCGGGCTGCACGCCGGTCCTCCTCATCCCGGTGTCGATGTCCATGTACACCCCAACCTCGATGCCAGCTCGCACGGCGGTGGACGACATCGCCTCCAGGTGCTCCACGGTGCTGACGATGGTCTTGAGGTCGACGTCGGGGTGCTCCTGGGCGAGGGCCGCGAAGCGGCGCACCTTGGCGGGATGGAGGACCGGGAAGGAGATGATGATCTCCTTCACGCCGTTCCGCGCCAGCAGCTCCGCTTCCTGGAGCGTGGCGCACTTGAACGCCGCGATGCCGGCCTCCATCTGCAGCTTCAGCACCTCGGCCGACTTGTGCGTCTTGGCGTGTGGCACGATGCGCTCGGCCGAGCCGCAGATGCGGACGACCTCGGCTATGTTGTACCTGATCAGGTGCTCGTAGACGAGAAAGGCGGGGGTCTCGATCTCGTCCGGACGGTTCAGCCGGTAGTCGCCAATTTCGATCCGCACCCGCTCGCCCACGGTCGCCATGGAATGTCCTCCTTGCGCCTATCTGACGCTGGACGCGGATAGGCTGTCGGGCAGGTTACCGGCGGCTGATCGACTCCGATATCCCGAAAGACTGTCTGCGACGGTGGAGCCGCGCGCCAGCGAGGCCGCCTTGGTCTGGACAAGCCACACCCCGCGCCGCCCGCTGAGGGCGGCGCGCAATCACAGGCCGATCGCCGGTCGTGCTACGGCGAGGCCGCCAAACCGCCGGACGGCGCCACCCGCCTCCGCGATTGCCAGGACCGCTGGCAAGTCGTGAAGCGCCGGGAAACTCGCCGGGGAAAACTCCTACAGGCGCTCCTGGCCGATCCGCGGATTGCGCTTCAGCCTCTTGCTTATGACGAACGAAGCGATGCCTAAGGCGACGCCTAAGCCGGTCAGGAGTGCACCCCTGACCGGGTCCGTCAGGAGCAATATCCATAGCCCGAAGAAGACCAGGACAAAAGCCAGCAGTGTGCCCAGGTAGTCGAGAACGTACAACAGGAATCTTATCTTGGCCACCTCCCCCGTACGTGAAGTCCAGTCGACCGAGAATATACCAGATTCTTCGGAATTGACAAGACCCCAACTTACCCAAATCCCTCACCTCCGTCATTCCCGCGCAGACGGGAATCCATCCCCGGCATGGTGCGCCATCACGACCCCGGAAGCAGTCCTTCACGCCGGCCTTGCGTATCAGGTGGTGGATCCGGGCTTCGCGGATACGCGAGTCGCTGTTCGGACTCGAGGGCCCGGACAACTCGATCAACGCCGAGTAGCGGCGGTGCTTCACCGGCGCGTATCGAAGGGCGCACCCAATTTTCCCGCCATTACCGCCGTGGCCCCCACCCGCTGACTGGGCTGTGCCTGCCCGTCGATATGCCCCGATGATGAACGGTTGCGACCCGCGGGCTCTGGTTACCGGCGAGGTATTCCACCCGCCAGATACGAACGGAACGGAATGGAACAATTCCGAGAGGAAAAAACGGCCGGCGGCCTCGGCGCACTCTCGTGGCCGGTTCCGCCTCATCGAGTCTGAACAGTTGCGCAGCTACGTTTCCGTTGACAGCGGGGGCGGCCTAATCTATAGTCGGCCCGGCTTCTTCGACGGAGGGTCCCTCTATTGACCAACGGTCCCGAAGGCTTCGTCAGCAGTGTCGTCAAGCCGGACGATTTCGACGCGTTCTGGGACGAAACGATGGCCGCGACCGAGTCGGTTCCGCTGGAGCCCCGACTCGAACCGGTGGAGATGCGCTCCACGGACGACGTCGAGGTGTTCGAGGGCCACTACCGGAGCTACGACGGCCTCGAGATCGCGTGCTGGTACGCGAGGCCCCGCGGCGCGTCGGGGCCGCTGCCCGCCGTCCTCGCCGTGCCAGGCTACGTCGGCGAGCCGACGATGCCGACGGACCTCGCCGCTCAGGGCTACGCGGCGATCTCGGCGGCGCCCCGGGGCAAGCTGCGCAGCAACGGCGTCTTCAACCCGGGCTACCCCGGCCTGCTGGTGCACAACGCCACGGACCGCGACGCGTACGGCTACCGCGGCTTCTACATGGACGCGGTGCGCGCCTTCGACCTGCTGCTGAGCCTCCCGGAGGTCGACCCGGAGCGGGTCGCCGTGCGGGGCTCCAGCCAGGGCGGCGCGCTGACGCTCCTCGTCTCCGCCCTGCGCGCCGGGAAGGTTGCGGCAGCGTCGGCCGGCGCGCCTTACCTGTGCTCGATGATGGACGCGGCGACGCTGACCCGCTCGTACCCGTACGAGGAGATCAACGACTATCTCCGGTCGTACCCGGAGCGCAAGCAGGCGATGACCGACGTCCTGAACTACTACGACATCCACAACTTCGTCGACCGGATACGCTGCCCGATAATCGTCAACATCGGCCTGCGGGACGACGTGTGCCCGCCGGAGACGGGCTACGCGGTCTTCCGCGCCATCGGCAGCGACGACAAGCGTCTCTACCCGTACGAGGACTGCGCCCACGACGCGGGCGGCGGCGCCGGACACGGCCCGATCATCGACCGATTCCTCGCCAACCATCTCGAGGCATAGTCCCGTGAGCTCAAGTCAGCCCCAGGGTTCCCCGGCGTACTGGCAGGCCGTCCTCGACGAGGTGTCGGCACTGTCGGACAGCGCCGTCGCAGTCGAGAGTTTGCCGATCCGGTCCAACGAGACGTCCATCGCGCACGGCCTCCGGTTCGAGGGTGTGGGCGGATACCCGCTGTTCGCCTACTTCACCGTGCCGCGGGGCGAGGGCCCCTTCCCGGCGCTCTTTCAGACGCCGGGCTACGGCAGCGTGGTTGGGGTACCCGCCTACGAGCGCCGCAGCCGGTACGCCGTGATGGCCCTGTGCCACCGCGGCCAGCGTCTGTCCGACTCCGGCTACTCCGCCGCGTACCCCGGCCTGCTGACCGACGGTCTGCCGGGCGCCGACACCTACGTCTACCGCGGCGTCGCGGCCGACTGCCTGAGGGCGTTCGACGTCTTCACGGCGCGGCCGGAGGTCGACTCGTCCAGGCTGGCCGTGGCCGGCATGGACCTGGCGGCGATTACGGCGGCGCTGCGGCCGCAGACGCCCCTGATGCTCGTCACCGCGATGACGTTCCGCGCGGCGGCCGAGCGCGCCCCGCTGACCCGGGGGTACCCGATGCAGGAGCTGAACGACTTCGCGAGAACGCACCCCGGCGACGCGGCAGAGGCTGCCGACACGCTGTCGCTGTTCGACCCTCTTGCCTTCGCGCCGCGCATAGGGGCGCGGGCGCTCTTCACCTGCGGCCGGGACGAGCTGAAGTACGTCGAGCCGGTCGTCGAAGCGATGCCCGGCGAGGCCCAAATCGAGCTGCGCACGGGCCGCGGCTTCATTGACCACGGGGTGGAGGAAGAGTGGCTGGAGCGGATGCTCGTCGCCTGAGACCCCATTTGCGACTGGAGGACCGATGAGGACGAACAAGATACTGGCGAACATGGATGCGGGCGTCGTCTCCGTGGGCTGCGCCTACACCCACCCGTCGACGACAGACATGGAGCTGATCGGGATGGCGGGATTCGACTTCGTCTATCTCGACGGCGAGCACGGGACCTTCTCCCTGGACGACCTGGACAACCTGGTGCGCGTGGCCGACCTGTACGGCGTCACGACGTGGGCGCGCGTGCCGAACATTGAAGCGTCGACCATAGGACAGTACCTCGACCGCGGCATTCAGGGCATCGAGGGCCCACACGTCAGCACCAGGGCAGACGCGGAGCGGCTTGTGGATGCGTGCTACTACAGCCCGATCGGGAACCGCAGCCTGGGCGCGGGCCGCGGCGCCAACTACCTGAGCAACGAGTCCGACACCGAGTACATGGCCGAGACGAACTCGCAGATACTGGTCACCGTCCTGCTCGAGGACGTCGAGGCGCTTGACAACCTGGAGGAGATGGTCAAGGTCGACGGCATACACACCTACCACGTCGGCCCCAAGGACATGGCGGGCTCCCTTGGCTACCCGGGCGACATCGAACACCCGAAGCTCAAGGAGGTCGAGGCGGAGGTCGAGAGGATCGTCAAGGCCGGCGGCAGTAAGCTGACCGGCGACGTTCTCGCGGCGGACCGGTTCACCAACCTGTTCCTCACGGCCTCCAAGAAGTACATCTCAGGCAACCGGGGTCAACGGATCGGGGCGTAGCCGCCACGGGACGCCTCCCGCGGGCTGGAGCTCTCGAACATGGAGCTTGACCGAGACCGCCTGAGGGCGATCCTCGAGGCGGACCACTCGTACTACGGCTCGCACGCGCCCGACAGCCGCGACGACGAACGTCTCGTCCCGAGTGCCTCTGGGTTCATCGCCTCGCAGTTTCGCCCGGAGATGCGCGTCCTCGACGTCGGCTGCGGAAGCGGCGCCACCCTCCTCGAGAACGGCCATCGGTTCGCGTCGGGCCTGGGGATCGACGACGACCCGGCCCACATCCGCCTGGCCGAGGAGGCGTTGGGGGATAGCGGACGCTCCAACGTCGAGTTCCGGCTGCTCGACTTTCGGGAGGACGGCCATGAGCTGGAGCCGGAGTCCTTCGACTTCGTGTTCTCGGAGCGCGGCCCGATCGGCTACGACGGCTACGGCATCCAGGCCTCGCTGAGAGTGCTGAAGAACGACGGCCTTCTGTTCTGTGAGGTGATCGGCAACCTCCACCACCAGGAGGTCAACGCGACATTTGGTCGGAGCGAGCCGCACCACCAGCTCATACGGACCATGGACGAGACGCGGGTCGCCATGGAGCGCAACGGGGTCAGCATACGTATTTCTTCCGAGATCGTGACGAAGTTCTACTACCCCAGCATCTACGATTGGCTGCAGTTCCAGTGCGGCATATGGGCCTGGGGCGGCGGACCGCTCCCATCGCCTGACGACCCGCGGCTCGCACTGTTCGCGGAGCGGTATGCGACCGCGTCGGGCGAGATCGAGACCACGCACCACGTCGTGTGGGCAGGCGGCGTGAAGCGGCCGGGCGACTCGTACTACTCCGAACGGAGCTACTTCGGGAGTTCCTGAAGGGGAGGCCCTCCCGCCGATTGAGACCTTTGCGTAACTCCCCTTTCGGGAAGCAGACGTGGTGGAGATGCGCAGATTCCCTAGTTGGGAACCCCACCCCTGGATTCCCGCCTGCGCGGGAATGACGGTTGTGCAAGGGTCTCGCTTAGCGGGATGACGGGCATGCGGAGGGTCTCCCTTCGCAGGGAATGACGGTTATGCAACGCCCTCCCGCCGATTCCGGCCCGCTGCTAGAAGAGCGACTCTCCCGGCCCCAGGTTGGCCGCGCACACCTCTTCGTCGAGCTCCACTCCGAAGCCCGGCGCGTCGGTCAGGACGATGTGGCCGTCCTCGAACAGCGGGGCGCCTTCGCGGTGGACGAAGGAGCCGAGCCACGGCGTCTCGATGTGGTGGTACTCGAGCGCGAGGAAGTTCCGCGTGGCCGCGGCCACGTGCGCCGCGGCAATCGTCGCGAGCGCGCCGCCGCCTCCGTGCAGCGCCAGGGGGATGAAGTGCAGGTCGGCGTAGTCGGCGATCCGACGCGTCTCGAATACGCCCCCGTCGTACAGGATGTCCGGGTGGATGATGTCGCAGGCTCCAGCGTCGATGTACTGGCGGAGCTCCGGGGCGATGAACTGCTCGCCGATGCAGATCGGTATCGGGCTCTTCGCCCTGATCTGGGCGATGGCGCCGGGGTTGTACAGCGGCGTCGGGTCCTCCAGCCAGAACGGCTTCAGCGGCGCGAGATCGTTCGCCAGCCGTATCGCGTCGACGACGTTGTACTGCATGTGGCAGTCGACCGCGATCTCCACGTCCCAGCCCACCGTCTCGCGCACCGCGCCGATGCGCTCCACGATGCGGTTGCTCTGCCCGGCCGAGATTGACCGGTTCCAGACGTCGTCGGTGTGGTCTGGCGCGGCGTAGTCGATGTCGAACTTCATGTGACTGAAGCCATCCTCGACGACCTGCTCGCCCATTCGCTTCCACGAGTCGAGGTTCTCGACGTCGATCGGGGAGCTGCGGTCCAGGTAGATGCGGACGGCGTCCCTGAACTTGCCGCCGAGCAGGTTGTAGGCGGGCGTGCCGAGAATCTTGCCCGCCAGGTCGCACAGCGCCATCTCCACGCCGGACATGCCCCAGGTCACGGGGCCGGGCTGGATGACCGTTGGCGAGCAGGGGAACATCGGGAAGACCCCCGGCGGCGCGTCGGGCGGCGACTCGCGCCGGGAGCGCGGGTGAGGCGGCAGCGTGCCGTACATGACCTCCGACAGCGCCGGACGGATGGCCAGCGGGTCCGTGCCGATCAGCATCATGCGGATGTAGTCGATGGCGTCGCGGATGCCCATCGGCGACGCCGTGAAGTACGACGCCTCGCCCAGGCCGTAGACGCCCTCGTCCGTGTCCACGCGGACGACGAGCTCCCTGGCGACGCCCTCGCCGCCGCCCACCGTGTGCAGCCGGGGCCCCTCCAGGTACAGGCTTCTTATGTCGGTGATCTTCATGGAAACGCTCCTTGCGGGTTGCAGGCGAGTAGACTACTCTCCCGCCCACGATGCCGCAACTGCTGTAGCGGCGCGCTGATGGACAACGTGCTTGCCGACGGTCAGGCGTCCACCGCCGAGTACTTCGCGGACGACGGGGACCGTGCTACGGACCCGGACCCCGTGGAGTACACGATGACGGAGCGGGGCAGCCCGATGGTGGCCGGCGCCATCGCCTTCCTGGACTGAGAGGTCGTGGGCTCGCACCCCTACGGCGACCACACGATCTTCGTAGGCGAAGTCAAGGACGCCGTCGTAGGGGACGGCGAGCCCCTCGTGTTCTTCGACGGCCGCTTCCAGGGGCTCCAAGAGTCTAGCTGGCGAGAGGCCTACGCTCCTCTACGAGACTTCAGCCAACTCATGCGGCCGGATGTTGTCGATCTGTTCCGCCTCTGCGTGTTGGGCGTTGTAGAGGTCCCAACGAAGTTGCAGATTCATCCAGAAGCTCGGAGAAGTGCCGAAGAACTTGGCGAGCCTCAGCGCCGTGCTCGGCGTTACGCCACGGCGCCCGCGGACGACTTCGTTGACACGCTGGTATGGCACGTGGATGGCCTGGGCCAGTTCGTGCTGGGTCATCTTAAGAGGCATGAGGAAATCGTTGAGCAGCACGTCGCCCGGGTGCGTTGGCTCGCGGTCGCTGGGAATGCGTACCATGGGTGGCCCTCCTCAGTGATAGTCAGTTATTTCGACCTCGATTGGGCCGCTGTCGATCCAGATGAAACAGATGCGATACCTGTCGTTTACGCGAATACTGTGTTCCCCGATCCGATCTCCGGTCAGGCGCTCAAGCCGATTGCCGGGCGGTGCCCGGAGGTCGCTCAGAACCGCAGCGGAGTCGATCTGATCCAGCTTCCGCTGGGCGACCCTCCATATCGACACAGGACACGTCCGCCGCGCCGCTGAAGTGGAGAGCCCGTTGAAGATGTCCTCGGTTCCGCCATCCTTGAATGTGACGATCACGGTAGGAGTGCGGCGACTGCGGTAGCATGATAGCACGGTAGGCGTGCTATGCCAACCGGATGCTCGACTGGCAACGCTACTTGAACTGGAAGGAGTAGAGCTTGCAGTTCTTGAAGTAGAACCGCAGCTTTACGGCCTTGCCCGCGAACTGTCCCAGGTCCGCGTCGCCTCGCCACGAGACGATCCGGGACTGGCCGGACTCGGTCACCGGGTCGCAGTCGTCGAAGGTGTAGCCTGCGATCGTGTCGTGGTTGGGCTCCAGCAGCTCGACGCGCAGCTCCGGCACCTCGGCGCCCCCCTGCTGCAGCGCCGTCGCGACGTTGACGTGGAGCCGAGAGCCGGTGTAGCCGAACGACCGCGTCACCATCTCGCTGTAGGGCGCGACGTTGTCCGCCTGCCAGTTGCCGGGCGGGCCCTTGGCGCCGTCCAGCGATACGAAGCCGTCCAGCGGCAATGACGCCAGGCCGACGGCCGCGGTGGCCCTGTCGCCGAGCGCGAGAAGCGTCTCCGGCGACCTCCAGTTGGTGGCCTCGTAGAAGAACAGGATGCGGTCGTCCTGCACGATGGGCGTGCGCGCGTAGATCGACGTGCAGTCGAACTCCCACCGGGCCCCGCGCTGAATGAACGGCTGGCGGTACTGCCGGTTGTAGTGGATGCCGTCGCGGCTGAACACGACCTCCGGGTGGTGGGTGGTGTTCGTGGTGCGGAAGATCCACAGCAGGCCGACGTACATGCCCTCGTAGGTCATCGTAGGCATGGCGTAGAACTCGGTGTCCGGGGTGTCCAGCTCGTCCGGTACCAGGATCGTCTCCGGCTCGCTCCAGTGGACCATGTCGGGACTCTCGGCGCGGCCTATCAGCCGCTTGCCGAGGGGAGCGCGGCGGTGGAGGCAGTTCTCGACGTGGACGGCGTAGACCTCGCGTATCGGGTCCCATCCCATGAAGTTCGTCGGCCCCCAGCGGCCCACCTTGGGCGACGTGTCGATGATGGGGTTGTCCTCGTACGGGTACCACGTGAAGGCGTCTTTCGAGAAGTACAGGTCGAACACCATACCGGGAGTGGTAGTGGAGCCCGTGCGGACGAGCCCCTTGTAGCGCTTTGACGGGTCTTCCTCGTTGGTGTCCTTGAAGAAGTAGGTCGTCATGTCGGGACCGTAGGGAAGCATGTGGGTCCTGGGGAGCAGGTTGTTGTTCTTCGAGCCTGCGAACTCGACGAGGCCGAGGTTGGGCCGCTCCCAGTGCACGCCATCCTCGGAGGTCGCCAGGCATTTCACCTCCGCACTGTCCGCTTCGCCGGTGACGATGATCTCGCCATCGCCCTGCCGCGCCTTGTTCAAGCGGCCGTCGTACCACATCTTGTAGACCTGGTCGTTGTCATCGAAGACGATGCGGCGGGGCCGGACGTCGTTGCCTTCCCACGGCCGCTCCGGCTTGAGGACCGGATTGTTCTCGACCTTTTCGGCCGGGTTCAACGCCTGCCTGGTGTTGGTCATGCTCTCGATGAGGTAGTCGTCGACGAAGAGCTGCTTGCGGGAGCCGATGTTGATGAGTGCCACGGCGAATGACCTCCGGCCTGGGGTTTAGGGGTCCTATCGTCTATCTGGTCGGGGTGGCCGGGTTCGAACCGGCGACCTCCTGGTCCCAAACCAGGCGCGCTTCCGCTGCGCTACACCCCGATCCCACGAACGATGATAAGTCGCCGGGGCCGCGGTTACAATCCCAAGGCTGGACTGGGCGCAGTATCCCGTCAAGCCTCAGTCGATCTCAAGGCTGTAGTCGGCGTGACGAACGGTACAAGCGAGAATGGAGTTAGTGGGGTCATATTCCGTGCGCCAGTGGTTGATGACGTCTCGGCCGAGCAGCGAAGGCAAGTTCTCGCTGCCTCCGTGCGGCTCTGCGATGAGCAGCTCCACCGCATAAACCCTCGTGTGTGACCGGTCGTCGAAGAGCAGCAGCGAAGGTTCACGGTAGTATAGCGATGCGCCGCCAATCCCCCTCGATTCCGTGGAGCCACCCAACTCCCCGACACGGATTCGTGCCCGGCGGGCATCTCTCGGATGAAGGCACGTCCTGTCGGCTCCTGTGTCCAACAGGAACACCGTCCTCTGGTTGACGTGCAGTCTCGGAATGATCAGTCGGCATTCGAGGTACGGGCGACCAAGTTCATCGAACTCACCGATGATCACAGGATCAATAGTGGAGGGGTGGTGTCAAGGAACTCGATAACGACGTCCCCGCCGCATAGTCCCTGGCGTTCGACCTCATCGAGGACATCGTCCATGGAGTCGCCCACGGCCAGCAGGCCGTCCCTGCCCATTGCGATCCATCTGTTGGGGTATCGCCCGGTAAGTGCAGAACGCTCCGACCGCATACGCGCCACGATTTCGCGGTATTCGCGCATGCCCGCGGCCAAGTCCCTGACGCCGCCTAGCTCCTCAACAACCGTCCTTACGTAGGCTTCGTCATTCAGGTTGTGCTTGTCGGTAACTGTCTCGGACATCTTGTTCCTCTGCTACCGTCCACACGCCCGGTCTATCCAGGCGGCAGTCGCTGGGCCGCAAGCAACTGAGCGGTGTCGTCGTGTTACGACCACGAAGTCAATATACCAGATGATGACAGTCCCAACCGGCCGACGGGGCGGCCGGGCCGCCGCTGCTAGGCGGCGGCCGTTGCGGCGTAGTCGGAGAGGAATTGCCGGAGGAGCACGCGCGCCCGGTGGAGCCGGGACTTGAGCGCCGGGACGGACAGGTCGAGCGCCTCGGCGGCCTCGGCGTTCGAGAGCCCCTGTACGTCGCGCAGCACGACGGCGGCGCGCAGGTCGGGATCGAGGCGGTCGAGCCCCTGCCTCAGCTTGTCCTGCAGCTCGGAGTTCTGGGCGGCGCGGTCGGGCGTCTGGCTCCAGTCGGCGACCTCGAGGTCGTCGATCCCGGTGTGGGTCAACGAGCGTGCCAGCTTCGTCTTGCGCAGCCGCATCAGCGCGGCGTTGACGGTGATTCGGTACAGCCACGTCGTTACCCTGGAGTCGCCGCGAAAGCGGTCAAAGGCGCGGTAGCCCGACAGGAAGGCTTCCTGTGCAACGTCCTCCGCGTCCTCGTGGTTACCCATCATCCGGAACGCGACATTGTATACGAAGTCGGAGTGGTCCCTGACCAGGGACTCGAAGTCCGGGCGGTCTGTCGTGTCGTCGTTTGCCATACCACTAGCGCTCGGGGTGGGCCAGGCTGCTCCTGTGCCGTTTCATGAGAACCCTTGCAGGAAATGGCGCATCATATTAATGTTGGCACCTATTGTAGGGGCACGCGGCCAAAAGTAGAAGTCGTCGCCGCCGGAGTGGAGCCAGATGTTATCGCGGTTGCTCAGCGTCTTCAGGAGAAACGCCGACGTCGGCTGCGCCGAGGCCCGAAACATGGCGTCGGACTACATCGACGAAGACGTCGAGCCTGATCTTGGGCGCCGGGTCCGCGCGCACCTGGAGAAGTGCGGCCCGTGTCTCTCGTTCGTCAACACGCTGCGGGCGACCGTGGGGCTCCTTCGCAACATGGACAGAAGTCCGGCCCCTCCGCAATTCGCGGACCGCGTCAGCGCCAGGCTGCGCGACGCCGAGGAAGGCTAGCCGGCAGACAGGCTGTCCCACGCTCCGGTTCGGACTGGACCGGACCTCTACGCCCCCTCTGCGGCGTACTTGGACGGGCACTTCACGATCACGTTGTGGCTCTGGAAGACGCCTTCGGGGGTGTAGCTGCCCTCGAGGATGATCTCTGAGTGCTCGTTGAAGAAGAGCTCCGGCAGCACGCCGTCGTGGGTCGCCGAGAGGGCCGTGCCGCCGTCGGTGAGAGCGAATCGCGCCAGCGTGGAGTTCGGGTCGCGGCTGAATGAGCCGTCCACGAGCTTGCCGCTCACGCGGACGGTCTCTCCTGTCGCCGTCGGCCCGCGGTCCTGGATCTCGCCGACGGTGTAGTAGTACACCGTGGCGCTCTGGAAGGCCATGAAGGCGAAGTAGCCCAGCGCGGCGACCATCACCGCGGCGCCTACGGCCAGCTTGACCCGGCCCGAGAGCAGGCCCGGGCTGTCCCGGTCGTCGACCGGCTGGACGGCTATCGTCTCGGTAGCGTGCGCCATGTCAGCCCGTTTCGTCGCTTGCGACGGCTGCGCGCAGCGCCTCGATCTCTTCCCGCATTGCCCTCTGCCGTCTCGACATCATGAAGATGTAGACGAAGAACGCGGCCCACGTAACCGTGTAGACGGCGAACAGGTATCCGAGGTTGGGGCCGGGATCGGCGTCCACGATGGTCACCGTGCCGCTCTCTCCGCCTGCGCGTATTGTACCGTCTTGCGGTTCCGACAGCGTGACGCCGAACGTCTCCGTCGGCTCCTCGTCCGTATCGTCGACGATGACGAGCACGATCGCGGTCGACGTCGCTCCGGCGGGCACGGTCGCGACGCCGCTTGCGCCGGTGTAGTCCTCGGGCGCCTTCGCCGTGCCGTCCTCCGTGGCGTACCTGACGCTGACGACGTGATCGACGGCCCTGTCGAGCGCGACGATCAGCCTGACCTCGCCGGCCTTCTCCCTCACGGAGGCGCTGCCGATGGAGATTTCCGGCCCGGCGTTCGCCTGCGCGGACGCAATACCGGTGAACGCAAGGGCCGACAGTGCGGCCAACGCCGCGACGGCCGTGGCTATGCGCAGGAGGGCGCTATTGGACATGTCGGTACAGCCCATCTATGTCCCTCTCCGCCTGCCTGAGCCGGTACCTGTCGACGAGCAGGTAGGCGAAGAGCAGTGTGAAGGCGACCAGGGACAGGAGGACGACCGCGGCCATCTGCCCGTCGAGGTCCATGTTGAGCACGATCGTGTCCGGGTGCGCCCTGCGGTCGGCGACCTTGGTGGATACCCAGTTCATGCCCGCGGCGACGACGCCGATCACGGCGACGACGGCCCTGAACCGGTCGCCCTGGGACCCCTTGGGGCCGTAGTTGTCGAGCATCAGGTAAGCGGCGTAGATGAACCAGACGATCAGGGTGAGCGTCAGCTTGAGCTCCCACGTCCACCAGACGCCCTGCACCGGCTTGATCCAGAGCACGCCGGTCACCAGGCTGAGTGTCGCGAAGAGGATGCCGACCTCGGCCGAAGCGTAGGCGAGGCTGTCCCACCGCTGCCTGTTCTTCTTCACGACGAGATAGGCGATGCTGGCTCCGGCGGGGAGGACTATCGAGCTGAGCCCCAACATCGAGATGGGCACGTGGAAGTAGAAGATGCGCTGGGAGACGCCCAGGTTGACCTCGGTGGGCACCCACAGGAAGACCAGGTAGAGGGTGAGTCCCATGAGCGCGGCGGTCAGGACGAGGACGCCGTCCATGTACAGGTTGCGTCCGGCGGGGCGCGTCGGGGCCGATGTCTCAGTCAGCGCCATGTGTGCAATATATCACAATCGCTTTTTGGGCTACCAGTTGGTGAAGGCGCCGTCGTTCCTGCGGAGCAGGGGCGGCCACCCGCCCGGCTTGGCCGCCCTGGCTTCGGCGACCGACTCGTCGATCTCCACGCCGAGGCCGGGCCTGTCGGGCGCGAAGGCGTAGCCGTCGGCCCAGTCGATCTGCTCCGGGAAGAGGTCGAGGTGCTCGCGGCCCGGTCGCCGTGGCATCTCCTGGACGCCGACGTTGGTCGAGGCCATGCACAGCGCGACGCATGCGGCGGCGCTCACCGGGCCCAGCGGATTGTGCGGCGCGATGTCGATGTAGTGGGTCTCGCACCAGTGGGTGATCTTGAGCGCCTCGGTCAGGCCGCCGACGTTGCAGACGTCGATGCGGGCGTAGCTGATCAGCTCCTCTTCGATCACCTCGCGGAAGTGCCACTTGCTCGTCCACTGCTCGCCGGCGGCGATGGGGAGCCTGAGGTGGCGGGCGAGCGTTCGGTAGCTGCCGTGGTTCTCGGAGCGCAGGGGGTCCTCGATGAAGAACGGCTTGTACGGCTCGAGGTCCTTGCACATCGCGACGACGTGGGCCGTGTCGAGCCGGGTGTGGACGTCGAGGCAGATCTGGATATCGGGGCCGACGGCCTCTCGCACCGCGGCCATCTCCTCGACCGCGATTCGCATCGACTCGACGGGCTCGAGGCGGCTGACTCCGTCTTCGGGTATGCCGGTCTCGGACTGTCCCCAGCGGACGAACTTCCAGCCCTCGTCGACCAGCGCGCGGCAGCTCTCGACGAGTTCGGCCGTGCTGTTGCCACCGGCGTGGGGATAGCAGACGACCTTGTCGCGCACGGGCCCGCCGAGCAGCTTGTAGACGGGCAGGCCGAGCGCCTTGCCCTTGATGTCCCAGAGCGCTATGTCGATGGCGCTGACGGCGCAGGAGTAGACGCCCTCCGCGGGAAAGAAGGAGCCGCGGAACATGTGCTGCCAGAGCCGCTCGGTGGCGAACGGGTCCTCGCCAATGACGAGCTCGGAGAGATGCTCGACGGCCTTCTCGATGGCGGCGGCCCAGCGGATCATGCCGACCTCGCCGAGGCCGTAGATGCCGGCGTCGGTCTCTACCTTGACGAAAAACATCGCCCTGCCGTGTTCGCCCATGACGTTCATGCTCTTGACGTTCGTTACCTTCATGGCTGGTTCCTCCGCGAGTAACGGGGCTGGTAGCCGAGACGGCGTCAACGATAGGCGGCGCGTACGGGCCGGTCAAGCCGTGGGCGCAGGTTTCCACGACTCTTATTCAAGTATAATGCGGCCCCAACGCATATCGGGTCGGCACCGAGCTGCAGACTAAGGCGCCAGGGCGAAACGCAGACCGACGGGTCCGACATGACCTTTCAACAGGCTCGGCTGGAGCCGGAACGCCGCCGTTGCCGCAAGAGGCATGCCATAGATGGGCATACGAGTAGGGATCGACACCGGCGGCACCTTCACCGACCTGATCGGCGTGGAGGAAGACACTCACGAGGTCATAGTCGCCAAACGGCCCTCGACACCGGCAAACCCCGAGCAGGGTGTCTTCGACACCTTGGCCGGCACCCGCATGGACATCGACGACATAACGTTCTTGATCCTGGGGAGCACCATCGCCGTCAACACGCTGCACCAGAGGTCCGGTGCGAGGGTGATCTACCTGACGACGAAGGGCTTCGAGGATGTGCCATTCATTCAACGCATAAATCGCCGGCATCACTACGACCTGAACTGGGTGAAGCCGGCGCCATTCGTCGAGCGTCGTGACTGTCTGGGCGTACACGAGCGCGTTACGAAGGGCGGCAAGGTCCTTGCGTCACTGGAGGACGAAGAGCTGTTGCGAATCCGGGGCGCAATCGAGGAGCGCATCGCCGAGGGCGGAGGCGTCCCGGCGATAGCGGTGGGGCTTCTATTCGCCTATGCGAACCCGGATCACGAGCTGAAGATCGGCGATTTCCTGCGACGCGAGTTTCCCGACGTGCCGGTTTCGCTATCCCATCGGGTAGCACCGATCTGGCGGGAATACGAGCGTGGCAGCACGACCCTGGCCGATGCGTACATCAAGCCGCTGGTGGGCGGTTTCGCCAGGAACCTGGATGCCGGGTTTCATGAGCGCGGCCTCAAGCCCACCTGGCAGCTCATGAAATCCAACGGAGGCCATATGGTGGCATCGGCCGCGGCCGAGCAGCCCATCCAGCTGCTGCTCTCAGGCCTCGCCGGAGGGATTATCGCAGGCCGCTACTTCGGGGAGCTTGCCGGGAGCGACAGGCTCGTCACCCTGGACATGGGCGGCACCAGCACGGACGTCGGGATCATAATAGACGGCGAGTACGGATACACAACCGAGTACCAGGTCGAATGGGGTGTGCCGGTCGCGGCGCCGTTCATAGACATCACGACCATCGGCGCGGGGGGTGGCTCCATCGCGTGGATGGACAAAGGTGGGTTTCTGCGGGTGGGACCTCAGAGCGCGGGCGCCGAGCCGGGGCCTGCCTGCTACGACGCAGGGGGCACGGATGCCACGGTGACCGACGCCAACCTGGTGCTCGGGCGGCTCAATCCCGACTACTTCCTGGGCGGCCGAATGACGCTCCATACGGAAAAAGCCGTCGAGGCGGTGGCCAGAGTCGGGCAAATGGTGGGGACGGGCATCCAGGAGACGGCTCTGTCGATTGTCAAGCTTGCCAACGAGAACATGGCGAACGCGATACGGCTGATAACCGTGGAGCGGGGCATCGATCCCAGGGAGTTCGACCTGGTGGCGTTCGGCGGGGCAGGCCCGCTCCACGGAGCGGCGCTGGCGGAATCGGTCGGCATTCGACGGATCATCGTGCCGCCGAATGCCGGGCTTGCCTCCGCTTTTGGGACGCTGGTGGCCGACCTGCGGGTGGACCGGTCGTGGACCCATGCCTACCGCTCCGATAATCTGGAAGCAGCCCACGTCGACGAACGCTTTCGGTTCCTTACGGAGTCCGCGTCGGAGGCCCTTGGCGAGGAGGGGTTCACGGGAACGCCGTTGGTCCAGCGAACAATCAGCATGCGATACATGGGACAAAACTACGAGCAGGAAGTGTCCGTACCCCCCGGCCCCATCACCGAATCGACGCTTCAGGACGTTTTCGAGCGCTTTCACCGACAGCACGCGGAGTTCTACGGCTACAGCATACCGCGGGAGACCATGGAGCTGATTCACTTCAACGTCAGCCTCATCGGCGAAGTCCCCAGAATGAGGCTGCCAAGATGGAGCTCGCAGTCGACCGATGGGCCTGGACGCGGCTCCCGCGAGGTGTATTTCGAGGGCCTCGGGTCCGCAGAATGCCCTGTCTATCTGAGGGAGGCGCTGGGCGCCGGGGCGGTGGTCCATGGGCCGGCCGTCATCGATGACGTCGACTCGACTGTAGTCCTTCCCGTTGGCAAGCGGCTTTCGATTACCGACCTTGGACTGCTGATAATCGAGTAGGGGCGTTGGGCTTCGCCCTGTGCAGTGCTGGAAGCGACCGACGTGCTGCCCCCGTTGCCTGGCGGACGCCAATTCAGGCCGCCGAGAGATGGTCTTGTGAGCATAATTGGATGGTTGACGGCATTCTTGACTGTTAGTATGGTCTCTTCGAAGATGGTGAGGTCCTCGGGCCCAGGCGGCTTGATATGGGGAATTCCGGTCAACACCAAAGATTCCACACCCGAGCGGAGGTCGTGGAATGAGAACATCCCGGTTTCTTGCGCTGACGGTCAGCGTTCTGCTGTTCGTCGCTTTGGTATCGGCCGCTTGCTCAAGTAGCGACGAGGGAGGCGCGGCCAGTGGTGGTGAAGGCGCCCAACCCGCGGCCAACACCGGTGGCGGAGATGGGCCAGCCGCCGAAAGCGGGGTGTACGCAATCAAGCAGACCTTCGACATGGGCATCGAGGTTACAAGCCCGGTCTTCAATCGAATCAGGCGTATTCCAAAGACCTACGCTTGCCAGGGCAGCAGGCCAAGAGCCGGCCAGTCTTTTGAGCAGAGCGGGGCCGGGAAGTATGCGGGCCGCGAGAACGTATCGCCCCCCCTGCAGTGGACGGGTATACCTGAGGGAACGCAGAGCATCGCCCTTCTCATGGACAGCGATCAGATCGCCCATGAAGAGACCCCGGACCTGCGTTTCCTCCACTGGTTGATCTGGAACCTGCCGTCGGACACCGCGGGCCTGCCCGAGCGGGTTGCAACCACCACGGAGCTGGCTGCTTTGGGACCCGACACCCGTCAGGGCACCAACGACTATGATGTAGTCGGATACTCCGGACCCTGCCCGCTACCCGTCACAGACGGCGGAGGCCAGCATTTGGACTACAGGCAGGTCAAGCTTAAACTCGTCTTCGAGTACCTGTTCCACGTCTACGCGCTGGACACCGTACTCGACCTCCCGGGCGGCGCGACCAGGGACGAGTTCTTGCAGGCCATCGACGGCCACATCTTGTCCGGTGGGGTCATCAGGGGTGAGTTCGTCGCCAGCAAGCAGATGAATTAGCACTGCGCCATTCTGGCTAACGACCTGGGCCTCCAGATGGCCCAACGACACATCCAACGGAGTCTGCCCACCACTCTTCCGCCGGACCTGCGAAATGCGGCGTCCAGGCGTCACCGGAGACGAGACGGCAATGACCACAACTAACGACAAGATCGATCAGGTCACGTTGAGCGTCATCCACAACCACCTGGACAACATCTGCCGCGAGATGGGGATCGCGATGATGAAGACGTCGTACTCGACGATCTTCAACGAGGGCCTCGATTTCTCGTGTGTCATCTTCAACCGCAAGGGCGACATGATCGCCCAGGCGGAGTTTTGTCCCGCGCAGCTTGGCGCCATCCTGTACGTCATCAAGTGGGCGATCGAGGAGTACGGTCTGGAGAACTTCGAGCCGGGCGACGTGGTGGTCCACAACGACCCTTACCGCGGCGGGTGCCATATGCCCGAGCACGCCGTGATCAAACCGGTCTACTACGACGGCGAGCTTTTCGGCTTCGTCGCCAACATCGCTCACCTGGCCGAGATCGGAGGGATGGCTCCGGGCTCCTTCGCCGCGACGGCCACGGAGGTCTACCAGGAGGGGCTGCGGCTGCCCCTCGTGAAGATCATGAGACGAGGCGAGTACGTGCAGGATGTCTGGAAGATAATCCTGAACAACCACCGCACGCCTACGCACTCCTGGGGCGACTTTCACGCCATGATTGGCTCGCTGCACATCGCCGAGCGCCGCCTCGAGGCACTACTGGACAAGTACGGGGTCGAGTTCGTCAACCGGGCTACCGTCGAGCTGATGGACCACGCCGAACGCTGGATGCGTAAGGAGATCCGTCAGATTCCCAACGGCGAGTACTCCTTCGAGGATTGTGTAGAGGACGACGGTGTGACCGCAGATCCGACCTGGGTACGGCTTACGCTGGCAGTGAGAGACGACGAGCTCATCGCCGACTACAGCGCGTCCGACCCGCAGGCCAAAGGGATGGTCAACTGCACCTACGGCGTCACCGCGTCGGCCACCTACAACGCCGTCTTCCACGCTACCGACAAGGAGATCCCTCATAACTCAGGGGCCTACCGCCCCATCAAGATCATCGCCCCGCCGGGGACTATTGTGAACGTTCGGCACCCTGGCCCTTCGGTCGGCGGTAACACCGAAACTCAGCCCAGGATTATCGACATGGTGCTGGGTGCGCTGAGTCAGGCGATCCCCGAGCGGGTCGCGGCGGCCGAAGGTGGAACTTCGTGCAACCTGCTTTGCGGCGGGGTCAACCCCGATACGGGACAGTACTACGTCGTCTACACCTTCGAGGGCGGTGGGTGGGGAGCACGCCATAACGGGGACGGCAACAATGCCATAGTAGTCCCCCAAGGCAACTGCCGCAACACTCCCGTCGAGGTTTTCGAGTCCCGCTATCCCTGGCTCGTCAGGTCCTATGAGCTTGTCCAGGACTCCGCTGGGCCGGGTCAGTACCGCGGTGGCCTGGGAATACGGCGAATTCTCGAGGTGGTAGGGCCGGCCGAGATCACCGTCAGCGCTGTGTTCGAGCGCATGAAGGTCAGCCCCTGGGGGCTCTTCGGCGGCGGCGAGGCGAGCAAGGCGGCTATCCTGGTCAAGAAGAGGGGGACGACCGGTTCCGCACCTTCTCGGAGGCATATGGCACGGTGAGCCCGGGCAAGTTTGTCAACTGTGTCGTAGAGGCAGGCGATCAGCTCCTGCTGCAGTCGCCGGGGCGGGCGGCGGCTATGGGGAGGTCACCGCCAGGGATGCCGAGCAGGTGCTGGAAGACGTAGAGCAGGGGTTCATCTCGGAGCAGGCGGCCAGCGAGGTCTATAGGGTCGCGGTAGCGCGTCATGACGGACGGTGGAGCGTCGACGAAGCCGAGACCGCGGGGCTCAGGGCGTCGTAGGGAGGCAGCGGTGGGCCAGTGGGAACAGCTCGAGCTCGACTGGTGGGAGAGCAACGTCGTCAACTGCGCGTTCTGCGGACAGATGATCCCGCGCGCGCAGTGGGTCTCCGAGCACAACGGCGAGAGGCGTGTGTTTCACAGCCCCGACTGCGAGCAGCTCTGGCTGGACTACTGGGTGCCCAAGCACGGGTACACGTTCCCCTCCGTATCCAAGAGGAGCGCCGAGGCCTGAGGGTCGCCCACGCCGGGGTTTCCTTTCCGTCCCTCGCCCCCCTTCCACACTCAGTCCTGCTGGCGTGGCTGTATTCACAGCTCATGCCCGGGTGGTATCGGTTGGAGCCGGAGGTCGCTCTATCGCCCTGCCGTGCTCGCCCCTGACATTCATGCTCTTGACGTTCGTTACCTTCATGAATGGCCCTCCGCGGGAAGGGAATACGGCCGGGCCGGCGCCAACGATAGGCGGAGCGCCCGGACGGGTCAAGCCGTGCGCCTTCCCCAAATCCACCACCTCCGTCATACCGGCAAGAGCCGGTATCCAGTCTCCCAAGCCGCAGAGCCGGTCATCAAGATGACGTCCTTGCTGCACATCGAGGTGCATCGCCATGACCCAGCAGGCTGTTCAACACACCGCTCGTCCTGGTACAAAAGGACTCCAGGTACTGGACGCTCCTGTACGGCCCTCTGAGCATCCGGCTGTTGGACGAACACACTGCTCAGGTGCTGCATACCCCTACCGTTGTGTTACCCATGTCCCCGGTTGCACAACGGAGGATTCCCGTTCACCGCGGTGGCTTGGTCAACGAACCTGTCGGTCCAGTGCCCCCCGCGCCGCGCTCGGTCACCGTCAGCCGCCTGTTGACCGGCACACCGGTCAGAGTCTGTGTCCCGCCGCTGGGCCACCTTACCGTCAGCTTGTCCACGAGGTCGGCCGATCCAAGGCCGAAGTGGGCCGGCAGCATGTTCTGGCCCATGTGACCGCTCCCGCCGGCTATCTCCCGGAGCTGGGTCCGACCTCCGGCTTCGACCGTGACCCTGGCGCCGAGGCCGTCCCGGTTGCTGACGGCGCCTGCGGTCTGGACGGTCAGCCAGTTGTTCCCCGAGGTGCACCTGTTTCGGAAGAGCCTTGCCCCCTGGAGCCGATTGGCTATGAAGACGTCCAGGCAGCCATCGTTGTCGTAGTCGAGGTACACGACACCCCGTCCCACTCCGGGGTCCTCCGCGCCGCTCATCCAGGACACGTCCGTGAAGCCGCCGGCTCCGTCGTTGCGAAACAGCAGATTGGGTTGCTCCACCGGGTTGGCCGGTACCGAGCCGTCTGCCAGGAATCCACTGACCACGTACAGGTCCTCGTCGCCGTCGTTATCGTAGTCGAAGAAGACAGCGCCCCAGCTCACCCGCACGTCCAGACCGACGGCCGCGGCCGCGGCCCCCGCCTCTGCCGCGGTATCGGTAAAGGTGAGACCGTTGCCGTCGTTCCGCAGAAGCACGTTGCCCCTGACGTTGGTGACGAACAGATCGAAAAAACCGTCGAGGTCGTAGTCGGCGACCGCCAGGCCCATCCCATACATCTCGACGTCGGCGCCGGAGCCGATGGAAGCGTCCACGAAGCTCCACGAGCCGTCCGCCGCGGGGCCGTCGTTGCGCCACAGCACGTTGGCATGAATGGACCGGCCGAAATCGTTGACCACGTACAGGTCCAGGTCGCCGTCGTTGTCGTAGTCGGCCGCGCATCCCCCGTTCCCTCTCGCGTCGCGGTCGTCGACGCCCGCCGCCTGCGCCACGTCGGAGAACGTGCCATCTCCGTTGTTGCGATACAGGGCGTTGGCGCCGCCCAGGTTTGGACGTACAGGTCCACGTAGCCGTCGTCGTTGTAGTCGAACGCCACGACGCCCGCACCCTGCACAATCGTGCCGGGGCTGTCATCGCGGCGCGGAAGCCGGAGCCCCGCGCGGGCCGTCACATCGATGAAGACCGTACCGGCTTCCGTGCCGGACGGCCTGCGCGTATCGATGGCCGATGGCGTCGCCGGCGCGACGGTCTCCGCCGCCCCTGTAGGATGCTCGGCTGTCCCAACGTCGCCGCAGCCCAACATGCCCGGCAACAGCGCTGCCACGGCAATGGCGAATAGAGCTTTCGGATGGCCAGCGGTCGACACTAGAGCCACGATGGGAACTCCGTCGGCGTCCGGGTCCGCCGTGGGCCAGCCCGTCGCCTGCCCGGTCCTCGACTCCGCGGGAAACCAGACTGCTACGGGACCCTTCACGTAGTCTAGACCACGACACCCGCCACGGCCACCGCCGCCATCCCGCGAGCCGCCCGTCACCATCCCGAGAGGCCATGTTGGTCCCCGAGGACGCGGACCGGTCCACAACCGTCATTCCCACGTAGCATAACCGTCATTCCCGCGGAGGCGGGAATCCAGAGGGGATGGGTTCCCGTCTTCACGGGAATCCCTCATGCAGCCTTGCCGTCTGCACACCAGGGAATGAAAATCGGCTATTTTCGTACCAACGACGAGTGGCCGCGCGCACCTACCGTCCACCTCGATTGTTCTCCGACGAGGAGTTACGCAAAGGTCTCCGCAGGCGGGTATCCAGTGGTGGGGTTCCCGGCTAGGAACGCTGCGTATCCTCAACCGTGTTGTTGACGCGCAAGCTGGTTGAGCAAAGGCTTCATGATGCGGGAATCCATCCAGGCAGGGTGGATCGCGATGGCGCCGGAAGCGGTCCCGCTACCGTGATCGTCCGAATCGGCAGGTCGATCCGGGGACGAGCGGCCGCCTCACGTTCGCCGGCGCGGGGTCCCGGTTTCCGCAACTTCCGATTC
This sequence comes from Dehalococcoidia bacterium, assembly GCA_965220785.1. GTDB lineage: Bacteria > Chloroflexota > Dehalococcoidia > Lucifugimonadales > CAZENU01 > CAZENU01. The sequence continues at coordinate 2,274,099 of CBDCQW010000003.1, read as the reverse complement.
GAGTATATAATGCGGCCCCAACCTGGACTGAGCGGAGACTCGGATGGAATTCCTCCTCCTGCCGCTGGCCGTCATACCGACGGCCATCTACTTCGCACCCACCATCATCGCCGTGCTCAGGCGCAAGCGGAACTGGCTCGCCATCTTCCTGGTGAACCTGTTCTTCGGCTGGACGGTCATCGGCTGGATCCTGGCGCTGATCTGGTCCGTGCTGCACGAGGAGCGCCGGTAGAGTCCTGGCTGTAATCGGTCCCGAATCCTCAGTGGAGGCATAAGCTATGGGCACCTTCGACAACGTGGGCGTGTACGAGTTCCTGGGCGTGCCGCGGTCGATCAACGCGGTCGGCACGGGCACGGTGGTCGGGGGCTCCGGGCCGCCGGACTTCGTGAGGGAGAAGATCGAGGAGGCGAGCCGCGGCTTCGTCGACATGGGGTTGCTGCTCGAGAAGTCCGGGGAGTTCGTGGCCGGGCTGCTGGGCGTCGAGGGGGCGTTCATCACGTCGGGCGGCGCCGCCGGGCTGACGATGAGCGCCGCCGCATGCATGGCAGGCACCGACCCGGAGAAGATATCCCAGCTTCCGGATACCGACGGCATCAAGCACGAGGTCATCGTGCAGAAGAAGCGCATGCGCTCCTACGACCGGTGCATAAGGGCGGCCGGAGCGAAGCTGGTCGAGGTGGGTGACGACGACTCGTGCACGATCCCCCAGGTCGAGGCCGCGATAGGCCCGAACACGGCCGCGATATATTACCCGGCGCCGGCCTACGGCGCCGAGAGCGGGCTGACCGACTGGGCGCCGCCTCCCGGAGACCCGAACCTCGTCTCGCTCGACGACATGGCCGGCATAGGCAAGGCGGCGGGCGTCCCGGTGTTCGTCGACGGCGCCGACAAGATATACCCGCTGGAGCTGTTCAGGAAGGTGGCCAGCGTGGCCGACCTGGCCGCGTTCGGCGGCAAGTACTACGGCGGTCCGAACGCCAGCGGCATCGTCTTTGGCCGCAAGGACATGGTCGAGGCGGTAGCGGCCCAGAGCTTCATCCCCACCGTGGGCGGGCTCGGCGTTGGCCGGTCGATGAAGTCTGACCGGCAGCAGATCGTCGCGACCGTCGTCGCGCTGGACGCCTGGTTCAACAGGAACCACGAGGAGCGCATCCAGCTATACGACACCCGCGCTCACACGATCGCGAAGGGACTGGAGGGCATTGCCGGCCTGGACCCGCAGCTCACGTGGCGCAGCGACACCTACTACGGCTCCTACGTCACCCTGAAGCTGGACACCGACGCGCTCGGCAAGACATCCGGGGAGATATCCGAGGAGCTGCTCCACGGGGAGCCGTCGATCCTGATGCGCGCGCCGGCGGAGGACACGATGTGGGTGTGGGTGTACACCCTGAACGACGGCGAAGACGAGATCATCGTGGACCGCCTGCGGGAGGTGCTGGCGTAGGGAGGGGGTTCAAGCCCCTTCTCCCCTGGCGGGAGAAGGCTGGGATGAGGGGGCCGGAAGAGTCACCCTCACCTCAATCCTCTCCCGTTGAGGGAGAGGAGGGGGATCGCCCGCCGGGGCTAGAAGAGGAGTACGAGTGCGGCTATGACGATCAGTATCCCGAGGCCGGTCGTGTAGACGGCCATGATGTGGTTGGTGCCCCACATGGCGGCCGCGGGCTGGGGCTCGGCGTCGACGTGCTCTTCTTCGTGCTCTGCCATTTCGTGACCTCTGGTCGGCTCGCGTTGCCGTTAGCGTAACATTCCCGCGGGGCGCGCCACCAGCGCTGGCGCCGTCTATCTGAGCGTTTCCTTTGCGCTGCGGAAGGCGTCGGTGAGCATCTGCTGTGTGAGCCGTCCGGTCTGGGTGTTCTGGCGGCTGGGATGGTAGGCGGCCATGAGGGTAACCCCCGCCAGCTCGTACGCGACGCCGTGGCCGAATTGCGGCCGCGGCTTGGGCAAGGCGGCGCCCGCCTCGCGGTACGTCGAGAGCACGCCGTCGAAGGCTATCTTGCCCAGGGCCATGACTACCTGCACCCGTGGCAGCAGCGACAGCTCGGCGATCAGGTAGGGCCGGCAGGCGGCGAGCTCGTCGCGGAGCGGCTTGTTGCCCGGAGGGGCGCATCGCGCGACCGCCGTGACGTACGCGTCGCTGAGCGCCATGCCGTCGTCGCGGCTGCGGGAGATCGGTGAGCTCGCGAACCCCAACCCGTGCAGGGTGGCGAACAGGAAGTCACCGCTGCGGTCGCCGGTGAACATACGGCCCGTGCGGTTGCCGCCGTGAGCGGCGGGGGCGAGGCCGACGATCAGGAGCCGCGCGCCGGGGTCGCCGAAGGAGGGCAGGGGCCGGCCCCAGTAGTCCCAATCGGCGTACATGCGCCGCTTCGCCCGCGCCACTGTCTCGCGGTGCTCCACCAATCTTGGGCATCGTGTGCAGGCTACGACTTCGCGCTGAACGTCAGAGAGCGTGTCCATCGTACGCCGCCCCCGTTCAGGTAGCCGCAGGTTGTGCAGCGCCTGCGGTCACAGGTCGAGTCCGAGGAGCTCGATGGCGTTCAGGCCCAGGACACGTCGCTTGGCGTCGTGCGAGATATCGGCGGCCAGCACCTTGGCGATCTGGCTGCGGGGATCGAGAAGCGGGATATCGGTGCCGAAGAGCACGCGGTCCGCTCCGGCGCCCTCGACGGATGCCTGGACCGAGCCGACCGTCCCGGAGGACCCGCACGTCTCCATGTAGACGTTCGGCAGCGTGGCGGCCGCGTTGATCGCGTCGGCGTTGCCCGCCCCCGCGGCGTGGGCCATTACCCACCTGATGCCGGGGTATCTCTCGGAGAGTCTCGTGAACCGCTCGGTGATGGTGAGCGGGCTATCGGCAACGTGCGCCAGCCGGGCGTGGGTCATGATGGCGAGCCCGCGCTCGTTTACCCACTCGAAGATCGGAGTCCACACGGGGCTCTCCAGCGGCAGGCCGACGTAGTCCGGGTATATCTTGACGAACCTGGCTCCGAGCTCATCGACCGCCCGGTCGAGCTCCGGCGCGACCTCCTCCGGGTAGTAGGGTGAGGCGAAGGCCGCGAAGTAGAACCGGTCGGGGCGCTGCTGGGCGAACCGGACGGCGTGGTCGTTGCTCCTGCGGGCGTCGCCGTAGAAGACGCAGTTGATGCAGGCCTTGTCGATGCCGGCGGCGTCCATGAGGGCGACGTGCCGGTCCACGTCGTCGTCCACGCGGACGCGGCCCCATCGGCCGGCGTGAGCGTGGAAGTCGACGACAGGGCTGCTCACGGGCGGCCGTCCCGTGCCGGTGTCTCGAGACCGAGCAGGTCGATGGCGTTGAGCCCCAGGACGCGGCGCTTGGCGTCGTCTGAGATGTCGGCGGTGAGCACCTTGGCTATCTCGCGGCGGGCGTCGTGCAGCGGCATGTCGGTCCCGAACAGGACCCGGCCGGGGCCGGCGCCTTCGACGGAGTGCTGCACGGCGCGGTGCGTTCCGGACGACGAGCACGTCTCCATGTAGACGTTGGGCAGGGTGCGCGCGGCGTTGATGGCGTCCTCCTCTCCTCCGCCTGCGGCGTGCGCCATGACCCAGGGTATCCGGGGGAACCGTTCGCACAGCCCGGTGTATCGCTCGGTGATCGTGACGGCGGCGTCGGAGCCGTCCCACAGGATGGCGTGGCTCATGATCGGCAGCCCGCGCTCGTTGACCCATTGGAATATCGGGTCCCAGATCGAGTCCTCGAGGGGCCTGCCTATGAAGTCGGGGTATATCTTGATGAACTTGGCCCCGAGCAGGTCGACCGCTCGGTCGAGCTCGGGGGCGACCTCCTCCGGATAGAGCGGCGTCACGAAGGCGGCGAAGAAGAACCGGTCGGGACGCGCCTCGGCGAAAGCGGCCGCCATGTCGTTGCTCAGCCTCCCCTCCCCCATGAACGGCACGTTGATGCATGCGGCGTCGATGCCGGCGGCGTCCATGATGGCGATGAACCTGTCGGGCTCGTCGTCGACGCGAACTCGGCCCATGCGGCCGCAGTGGGCGTGGAAGTCTACTACCGGGGTATCCACGGCGTCACGTCATTCCGAGCAGGCGCTCCAGATTGCCCGTGCATATTGCCCTCAGGTCGGAGTCGCTGAGGCCGCTGCGGTGCAGGCTGTATAGCTGGAGCGGTATCTCGGAGTCGGGGAACCGCGAGCCGAACAGCACGTGGCCGGCCCCGATCGTGTCGATGATCTCGGAGACGCCGCCGGTCTGGACAGTTCTCGATATCTCGACGTGGAGGTTGGGCAGCCTGCGCAGCAGCACGAGAGCCCAGGGCATGTCGTTGTATCGGACCTCGCTCAGCACGAAAGTGACGTCCGGGAATGCGGCGACGGTGTCGTGGACCTCCTTCGGGTCGATGGCGTCGTCGGGCAGCCAGGGAGCTTCGGCGGATACGGGCAGCCAAACAGGAATGCGTTCCCGGGCGAGCCACGCCATCCAGTCCTCCACGACCCAGTCCGTGAACGGGTAGTTGTGGAGCTTGGGGAACAGCCTGATGGACCGGACGCCCAGCCCGGCGACGCGGTCCGCGAACTCGTCCAGGTCGTCCCACGTCGGGTTGCCGACCATCTGGGGCACGATCCGGGGCTCGCCGGCGATCGTCTCCAGCAGCAGGTCGTTCCCCTCCCGGGAGTCGTAGTTGGCGGCGTGGGGGGAGTACGCGAGTGCTCTGTCGACCCCAGCGCGGTCCATCGCCGCCAGCGTGTCCTCGACCGTGTCGACGGCGACGCGCCGGTCGTGGCGGCGTCCAAGAGCGATGTTGGCGTCGAAGACGGGTACGGTCGGCTTGAAGTCGACATCGACCTCGGGCATTCGGACCACACTCCTGCGGAGCAGCGGGGGCTGTCGTGGCGGGAAGTGTAGCCGAGGCTATCTGGCCCGTCAACGGAACGCACCTGTTCCAAATCTCCCACCTCCGCCATTCCCGCGAAGGCGGGAATCCATCCCCGACTGGGTGCGCCACTATGGCACGGGAAGCAGTCCGTTACGTCCCGGCCCAATCAGGCGGTGGACCTGGGCTTGTTCCCGGACTCGGCATCCGATTGGCCAGCCGGCGTGGCCGATTGCTTGCGGTTTCATGGCGGCGCGCGTTGCCGGGAGGCACAGGGAACTTTTTCCCGCAGAAGAGCGTCTTGGTATGTGGACGCAGATTCCCGCCTGCGCGGGAATGACGGTTGTGCAAAGGGTCTGCCTGCGCGGGAATGACGGTTGCGCAGGGTCTCCACGTTGGGGAAGGACACCACGAGCGATGAGGGGTGTCATGAATAAGAGCGCGATATTGAGGTTAGTCATCTCACTGGCCGGGAGCCTGCTGCTGCTGGCGGTCGTGGGGTGCTCGGCATCGCCCGCGCCTGCGGCACCGGGCGGAACCGGGACCGCGGTTGCGGAGCATCCTACCGCGGAACCGCCCGAGACCGACTTACCTCCTGGAACCGGCACTGCGGTTGCGGAGGACCCTACCGCGCAACGGCCCCCACTTCCACCGACGCCTACTCAGGAAGAGAGGGAGGTGCAGACACCAACGGAATACGGCAACAACACGCGAATCGTCGATGGCGACATACACGTGTGGTACGTGCCTACCTGCCCGCCGGTCCCTCCCGCCACCTGGGTGGCCTCCATCATTCTGACCGACCTGCGTTCCGGGTCTCACCTGTACCTGAACCGGGACGGCTCGGTCAGAACTTCGCCGCCCCCTGACTACCGTACCGAGGAAGGGCGAGAACGATTTGCCGAGGTGCTGGAAGATAGTTCACTGATGGAGCACATCCTGACCTTCCCCAAATGTCCCTAGTTGTCGGCCAGGGCCGCTGTGTTGGGGTTGACCTGACGCGCGTCATCGGTACATGATTTGCGCGGCCCCGGCGCGACGCCGCGGTCGCCAGTCTGGACCGTTCGCCAGCCGAGCAGCCGAGGGAGAGATGCTGAAGACCAGAGCAGTCATACAAACCGCGCCTGGCGAGCCGATCATCGTGGACGAGCTGGAGGTCCCGGACCCGAAGCCCGACCAGGTGGTGGTCAAGCTCGCGTCGTCCGGCGTGTGCCATTCCCAGCTCCACAACCTGCGGAACCCGAAGCTCGACAGGCCCATGGTGATGGGACACGAGGGCACGGGCGTCGTGACCCAGGTCGGGCGGGACGTCACGCACCTGAAAGAGGGTGACCGCGCCATAGTCACCTGGGTGCCCAGGAGGCCGGTCAAGGGCCGGCCATCGGTGCCGCCGCTCGGCGTGACCTACCGCGAGGAGGTCGTCGATGGCCTCGTGTACACCTGGGGCGAGGACTCGCTCGCCTACGCCGAGTACGTCGTGCCGATCTCCGACGAGCACCCCTCGGACGTCTCGTGCATCGTGGGCTGCGCCGTGCTAACCGGCGCGGGGGCGGTGCTGCGGACGGCGCAGGTGCGGCCGGGCGAGTCGGTCGCGGTGTACGGAGTCGGCGGGGTAGGGCTGTCGGCGATCAAGATGGCGTCAATCCTGGAGGCCTATCCCATCGTGGCGGTGGACCTGCAGGACGACAAGCTGGAGTTCGCCCGCGAGTTCGGCGCGACCCACACGGTCAACGCGGCGGAGCAGGACCCGATCGAGTACATAGCCGACGTGACGGGCGGCGGTGCCGACTACGCCTTCGACGCCGTCGGAGTGCGTCAGACCAACGAGCAGATACTGCCGTCCACCCGCGGCGGCGGGCCGGGCGCCGACAATCACGGCGGTATGGCGGTGCTGATCGGAATGCCGTCGCCGGAGATGACGCTCGACCCCGGGCTGTTCATGTACCATCAGCGCATCTACCGGGGCAGCCTTGGCGCGACCTACCCGGACAAGGACTTCGAGATGTACCTGCGCTGGCATCAGGAGGGCAAGTTCCCGCTCGACCGGCTGGTCAGCCGCCGCTACAAGCTCGACGAGGTGTTCGAGGCCTGCGAGGACCTGGAGCAGGGCCGCATCCTGGGACGCGGCATCATCGAGTACTAGTGTACCGACTGATACGGTGGCCGCGTAGAGAGGATGGGCATGCTCGCAGCCGTTCACCCTCACCCCAGCCCGAGGGAGAGGGGGCTCTGTTCCCGGCGAAGTCCTCGATGGCGCCGGCGCAACCTCGTTCGGCGAGGCTCGCGATATGACACGTCTTGAAGGCAAGATAGCCATCGTGACCGGGGGCGGGACCGGCATCGGCAAGGGCGTGGCGCGCGCTCTGGCCCGCGAGGGCGCGGGGGTCGTTCTGGCGTCGCGGAACACCGCCGTCCTGGAGGCCGCCGCGGAGGAGCTTCGCGGCGAAGGCGGCCCGGTCGCGGTAGTTGGGACCGACGTGACCGATGAGGCGCAGGTAGAGGCGTTGTTCGCCGAGACGGGCCGACGATTCGGCCGGCTGGACCTGCTGGTCAACAACGCGGGCGCCTTGGAGTTCGCGCCATTGGACGAGTTGACGCTCGATCAGTGGCGGCAGCTCCTGGACGTCAACATGACCGGCGTCTTCCTGTGCACACGGGCGGCGCTGCGGACCATGAAGCGGCAGAACTCAGGGCGGATCATCAACATCGGCAGCATCTCAGCCGAGAAGCCGAGGGTAGGGCAGGGAGGCTACGGCGCGACGAAGGCCGCGGTCATCTCGCTCACGCGGGCGACGGCGCTCGAAGGTCGGCCCCACGGCATCACCGCCGGGTGCATCAACCCGGGACTGGTGGACGTATCGGACAGCGGTGTCTACACGGAGAGCCGGCCACGACGCGACGAGCCAAGTATCTCGCCCGCGGAGGTGGCCGAGGCGGCAGTGGCGATGGCCGTCCTGCCCGCGGGTGTCAACATGCTCGACGTCACCCTATTGCCGACGCGACAGCTATTCGTGGGACGCGGCTAGATAGCCCGGTGCCCCGAGGCGGCCGTCCGGCCATGCTACAATCGGAGTCGCCGGCTCGACGGGCCAACGTAGCTCAGAGGCAGAGCAGCTGTTTCGTAAACAGCAGGCCGTGGGTTCGATTCCCACCGTTGGCTCCAGTCCCACCGAGTACCGACCCGAGGCGGGTCTGCTCGACCGCGCGTCCGGGCGGAGCCGGCCACGTCTGCAAGATCGGCGGTTAGCGCGTGGCGTTGCGCAGCCCACATAGCCCCGCGGCACGGCGGCATGGCCGTTGGGCGTTGCCGCTCGCCGTCTGTGTCGGGGTCGCCCTGATGATCGGCGCGGCCGCCTGTTCGGACGAGAAGCCGGCGCCGACGAGTACGCCGGCGGCCACCCCGGTCGACTACTCTCCGGGCCGGCTGGCCTGCGTGCAGCTGCGAATCACCTCCGATCGCGTCGCCCGCCAGGGTGTGGCCGGGCTCCCGCAGGACGAGTACGAACGCGTCCTGGAGCGGATCGCGGCCGACTACGCGACCGCCGCGACGCTGGCCGAAGAAGCCGAGCCCGAGATCAGGGACGCGATCGCCAGGCTCGCCCAGGTCTTCGAGGCGCTCGATCAGGTCGGGCCGGACGAGATACTGAAGGCGCCTGCTTTGGCCAGAGACGCCTGCAAGAACGCGGGATATCTGTAACAGCGCCGCACTTCCGTCTGAAGCCTTGGGTCCGCCCGGTCTTCCGTGTACCGCGCCCGCTAATTTTTACATCCAGTTTGCGGTCTGATATACTGCCGGCGTCCTGCCAGAGGCGCGGTTGCGCGTCCTGCCAGAGGCGCTCAGGCGCTGGTTTTCGTCTCCCCCTTCTCTCGAATCCGTGGGAGCGCTTGGCCGGCGACGGTTTCGTCCGGGGACCTGTAGGTATAGAACACGAGGTTGGGCAGCATGACCGTCCGAGCCGTTCTCGGCGGACAGTGGGGCGACGAGGGCAAGGGCAAGGTCGTAGACTACCTGTCCTCGGACGCCAACATCGTCGCGAGGTTCTCGGGCGGCAACAACGCGGGCCACACGGTCATAAACCCGCTGGGCGAATTCAAGCTCCATCTCGTCCCCTCGGGAGTCTTCTGGCCTGACGTTATCGGGGTTATCGGCAACGGCGTGGTGGTCGATCCCGACGCGCTGCTGGACGAGATCAGCGGTCTGAAGACGCGAGGCATCGACCTGACTGGACGTCTGGTCGTCAGCGAGCGCTCGCACCTGGTGATGCCACACCACGTCATCCTGGACGAGCTGGCCGAGCAGGCGCGCGGCAGCCAGGCGCTGGGCACGACGGGCCGCGGGATCGGTCCGGCCTACACCGACAAGGTTGCCAGGGTCGGCATACGCGTAGCCGATCTGCTCGACATCGAGTCCCTGCTCCCCAGGCTGGAGGGAGTGGTAGACCATGCGAACGCCGTCATCGAGAAGATCTATGGCGGCTCGCCGTTGGAGTTCGACGAGGTGTTCGCCAAGTGCCGGGCCTGGTCGGAGAACCTGGCCCCGTTCATCGGCCCCGTGGAGCATATCGTGTACAACGCGGTCGAAGCCGGGGAGACGGTCATCCTCGAAGGCGCCCAGGGGGCGCTGCTCGACCTCGACCACGGGACCTTTCCGTACGTGACCTCGTCGCATCCCACCATCGGGGGAGCGATCACTGGCCTCGGCCTCCTTCCCCGTCACATAGACAACGTACTGGGCACCTTCAAGGCCTACAGCACCAGGGTCGGCAGTGGGCCGTTCGTGACCGAGCTGCTTGGCGAGCTGGCCGACGAGTTTCGCGAGAGGGCCAACGAGTTCGGGACGACCACCGGCAGGCCGCGGCGCGTGGGCTGGTTCGACGCTGTCGCGGCTCGATACAGCACGCGGATAAACGGGTATACGTCCCTGATCCTCAACAAGCTGGACATGCTGGACGGCGTCGATCCGATCCTGCTCTGCGCCGCCTACGAGCTGGATGGCGAGATAGTGCACGACTTCCCGGGCAACGCGGCAACGCTCGAACGGTGCACGCCCATCTACGAGGAGCATCGAGGCTGGGACAAGCCGACGGCGGGCGTCACGAGACTGGCCGACCTGCCTTCGCAGGCTATCGCCTACGTGACCAGGCTACAGGAGCTCGTCGGCGTACCGATAGACCTGATCTCCACCGGGCCGCACCGCCATCAGACCACCGTCGTTCGGCCCTTCAGCGTCGTCTGACCTACCAGGGCGGCGGAGGCCAGGTGCCCATTCGGCGCTTGCCCCGCGCGTTGGGACGGTTCTTCCACGACCGACGCAGCAGGATAGCCGACGTGATGAACGCGACCATCGTGGCTATGATGCTCCAGCCGAGGACTGCCCGCGTCGTCCGCGACAGCGGCGCCGGGGTCGGCGTCCGCTCCACGGTCCCGAGCTGCTGGTTGAGCGCCCGGAACACGCCTCCGCCCCAGGTGCCCGCGTAGAGAATCTGGTCCGTTTCGAAGGCCGGAGACAGCGCGAGGTCCAGCACTTCCGTGATGGTCAGCCCCAGGTTGACCTGCTCCCAGGTGTCGCCCGCGTCGGTAGACCGGTAGATTCCGCCGCTCTCGGTGCCTACGAACAGCATCGAGTCGCGCGAAAAGCCGGGCGATACGGCAATGGCGACGACCACGGGGTCTCCCAGCCCTCGTATCCGCTGGACCCAGGTGTCGCCGCCGTCCGTCGACCGGAGTACGCCCTCCTGGGTCGTGCCCACGAAGATCGTCCCGTCCGTGACGAAGTCGGGCGACATGCTCATGAGGGCGGTCTGGTTATCTGCGCCGGGTGCGCGCGGAATGACCCTGACCGCTTCGCTGGAGGCCTCCCAAGAGTCGCCCCCGTCAATCGACCGGAACGATCCTTCGGCGATGGTGCCTACGAACATGATCCGGTCGTTGGCGAAGTCCGGCGATATCGCGATTGACCAGACGAACTGGCTGGTTAGGCCGCCGCCTTGGACCTTTTGCCACGCCTCGCCGCCGTCCGTGGACTTGAAGAGTCCGCCGCCGGTGGTGCCGGCGAACACCGTCGAGTCGGACGCGAACGCCGGAGACAGCTTTACCACGTTTACGATGTCCGCCGTGATGCCAACGGACTTCTTTTGCCACGATTCGGCTCCGTCGTCCGAGCGGAAGACGCCCTCGGACGTCGCGGCGAATATGGTTGGATCGTCCGGGAAGTCGGGCGACAGGGCGATGCTGTACACCGTGACGTGCGGCAGGCCGCGGTTGACCTGCGTCCACGACGTGCCGCCGTCATCGGACCGCAGGACTCCGCCGCCGGTCGTGCTGGCGAACAGGGTCCGATCCTGGGCGAATCTCGGCGAGATCTCCAGCTCGCGGACGAAGGTGCTCGTGCCCTGGGTGGCTTGGAGCCAGGAGAAGCCGCCGTCGTTGGACCGAAAGACGCCGCCCACGCCGATGCCCGCGAAGATGGTGGAGTCGACCGCGAACGCGGGCGAGATCGCCAGCGCCCTGACTGGGTCGTGGATCGACTTCCGTCCCTCGTCGACCCGTTGCCAGGTGTCTCCTCCGTCGATTGTTCTGTAGACGCTTCCCGATATCCCGGCAAAGAGGGTCTGATCGGTCGCGAACGAGGTTGATAGCGCCAGGGCCCGCGCGTTCGACCGGGACGGGTCCGGATCGACGCGCCGCCAGAATGCGCCGTCGTCAGTCGTCTTGAGGATACCGCCGCCGACGGTGGCGACGTAGATCGTCCTGTCGGTCGCGTAGGTCGGGGAGAATGCGATCGCCAGTACGTTGGTCAGCGGATTGCCCAGGTCGACCGCGCGCCAGTTGTCGCCGCCGTCGTCGGAGCGGAAGAGCTGCCCGCCCCACGATCCGGCCAACACGGTCGGGCTTCGGGCAAAGTCCGGGGACACGCCGAGGGCCACGATCCGGTCGTCCGTCAGGCCGGTGTTGACCTGCGTCCACGTCTCGCCCGCGTCCGCGGAGCGGAAGATGCCTTCGCCGAACGTGCCCGCGTAGACGATCCGACTGCTCTCGAAGTCGGGCGAGACCGCCAGCGCCTCCACGGCGGCCGTCTTGAGGACGAGGTCCTCCGCCTGCGTCCACGATCTGCCGCCGTTTGTCGATCTGAAGACGCCGTCGCCGGTGGTGCCCGCGAACAGCGTTTGGTCGGACGCGTAGGCCGGCGATACGATCAGGGCCGGAACGAATCGGCTGGTCAGGCCCTTGTTCGCCCGGTCCCACGAATCGCCGCGGTCTGTCGACTTGAGGATGCCGCCGGAGATGCCCGCGAAGACGGTGCCGTCCTCTGAGAACGCGGGCGAGATGGCCATGTCCCAGACGAAGCCGCTCCGCGGCCCCAGCGACTCCCATCCTATCGGGGCCGGCTCCTGCGCAAGCGCCGGGCCTGAGCCGGCCACTATCGACGCGACGAGGGCGGAGGCGGCAAGTAGGAGTTTTCGCGTCATCGGTCGCTCTTGGTCCTGCAGGAGGTCGGAAGGAAGAAGGGGAAGCGGATCGCCGATGTGTCCATCATACTTGTTCCGGACAAATTGTGCAAAATTTCACAGATTTCGCGCTGCGGGCACGGCCGGCGGCTCCAGCCTCGATTGGAATACGGGGTAGGCGTGACGGCCGTCGAGCGGCGGTCCGCTCGGCGGCCTTGCTCTCGACGACGCGTGAGAGCCGGGACTCCTAGACCGGCAGGTCGATAGGGTAGCGGTCCATGACCGGGTCGAACCTGGCCTTGAAGGCGTCGTCGGCCTCGACCATCGGAAGCCTCGGCCTGCCGACGTCGAAGCCCGCCCGGCTGACCGCGTGCTTGATGGGGACCGGGTTGGTGACCCAGAACAGGGCCTTGAAGATCGGCAGCATGCGCCGATGCTCCCTTGCCGCGCTCTCGAGGTCGCCCTCCAGCACCATGCCCATCATCGCCTTGATCTGCAGGCCGATGATGTTGGAGGCGACGCTCACCACCCCGTAGCCCCCGACGCACATGATCGAAAAGGTCTCGTCGTCGTTGCCGGACCAGACGTTGAACCCGTCCGGTGCGGCGTCCACTATCTGCGTGATCTGGACCGGGTCGCTGGACGCCTCCTTCACGCCCACGATGTTGTCCACCTCGGCGAGGCGCAGGGTCGTCTCGGCCTCCATGTTGAGCGATGTCCTGCCGGGCACGTTGTACAGTATCCCCGGCAGGTCGGTCGATTCGGCGATCGCCTCGAAGTGCTGGAAGAGACCCTCCTGCTGCGGCTTGTTGTAGGCGGGCACCGTCAGCAGCAGCGCGTCGACTCCGACCTTCTTCGCTTCCCGCGACAGGTTGATTGAGCTGCGGTGGTTGTTGTCGGTCGTGCCGGCGATGACCGCGCCGCGGTCGCCGATCGCCGCCTTGACCTCGGCGAAGAGGCGTATCTTCTCCTCGTCGGACATCGACGGCGATTCGCCGGTGGTGCCCCCGATCACGAGCCCGTCGCTTCCCGAGTCGACGAGCCCCTGTGCGAGCTTGCGCGCCTGGCCGTAGTCGATCTCGCCCTCTTCGTCGAAGGGCGTCACCATCGCCGTTAGGAGTCTGCCGATCTGTGCCATGGCTGTTGCCTCCTTGCGGTGCCTCGGATGTGCGCTACAGGCTGGCGGCCGCCGCCTCCCGTCGCCTGTCGAATGCGAGCAGGTCCCTGCGTACCAGCTCTTCGGCGATCTGGACCGAGTTCAGGGCCGCGCCCTTGCGCAGGTTGTCGCTCGACAGCCAGAGCGCCAGCCCTCTCGGGTGGGAGACGTCTTGTCTGATCCGGCCGACGAGTACGTCGTCGTCGCCCTCGGCGTCGACGGGCATCGGGTACACGCCCGCGTCGGGGTCGTCCAGCACCCGGATACCCGGCGCCTCGGCCAGCGCCCGCCGCGCCTGCTCCGCGGTCACGTCGTCTTGGAGCTCGACGTGGACCGCTTCGCTGTGTCCAACGGACACGGGCACCCTGACGCACGTGGCCGACACTTTGAGGTCCGGGTCGTGCAGTATCTTCCTGGTCTCGTTGACCATCTTCGTCTCTTCCGTGGTGTAGCCGTCCATCTGGAACGTCTCGACCTGTGGAAGGACGTTGAAGGCTATCTGATGGGGCAGGGCGTGGGGTTCCGCGGCCCGGCCGTCCAGCATCTCGGCCGACTGCAGTCGGAGCTCGCGCACCGCCTCCGCGCCGGCCCCGGAGACCGACTGGTACGTGGACACCACGACCCGCTCTACGGCGCCGAGCGGCATGAGCGCGTTCAGCACCATCGCGAGCGGGGTCGTCGAGCAGTTCGGGCTCGCGACGACGCCCTGGTGCCGGTCGAGATCGTCCCCGTTGATCTCCGGGATGACGAGCGGGACGTCCGGGTCCATGCGGAACGCCGAGCTCTTGTCGACGACGACGGCGCCGGCGTCGGCCGCGATGGGCGCGAGGGCGCGGCTCGTGTCGCCGCCCGCGGCGATGAACACGATGTCCGACTCGGCCAGCAGCTCCGGCGTCGCCTCCTCGACGGTCAGGACGCGGCCGTCGAAAGGCAGCGTCTTGCCCAAGGAGCGCTCAGACGCGCAGACGCGTATGGCGCCGGCGTCGAAGCTGCGCTGGCCGAGTATACGGAGCAGCTCACGCCCTACCGCGCCGGTCGCTCCGACTATAGTCAATCTGGGTGCGGTCACGCTCGTCTCCAGAACCTGCGGCGTAGGGGAGGATGATACCCCGTTTGGAGAGCCGATTCCAGAGCGAGTGAGGAATCGAATCGGGCCCGTGCGCCCCCGGCGCCTACAGGCCCAGGATCTTGTCGAGGCCTACGGTCAGGCCTGGCCGGCTGCCGACGGCCCTGACGGCCATCATGACGCCGGGCATGAAGCTCTCGCGGTTGATGGAGTCGTGGCGGACCGTCAGCGTCTGGCCGAGCGCGCCGAAGACCAGCTCGTGGTGGGCGACGCGTCCGGGCATCCTGGCGCTGTGGATCGTGACGCCAGACAGCGTCCCGCCGCGTGTGCCCTCGACGACCTCCTTCTCGGCGGCAGGGGCGACGAATTCGCCGCCCTTGCCCTCCGCGGCGGCCTGGGCGATGGCGACGGCCGTTCCCGATGGGGCGTCGATCTTGGCCTCGTGGTGCATCTCGGTCAGGTCGGCGTAGTCGAAGAAGCGCGCGGCCTGCTTCGCCAGGTGGATCATGACCACGGCGCCGAGGGCGAAGTTCGGTGCGATTATCACGCCGACTCCGTGCTCCTCGGCGAGGGCCCGAGCCTCGTCATAGCCCTCCGGGGCCATTCCGGTGGAGCCCACCACCACGTTGACACTGCGCGGAGCGGCCGTGCGTATGGCGTCCAGCGCTCCCGCCGCGTTGGTGAAGTCCACCACGACGTCGGCGCCGTCCAGCACGTCGCCCAGATCGGCGGACATCGGGACCGTGCCAGAGCCGTCCGGCAGGGGCAGCAACTCGCCGCCGGCGATGTCGGCCCCGGCGAGCGGGTTCATGTCAGGCTCTCGGCAGAGAGCGCCGAGGACCTCCTGTCCCATCCTGCCCCTGGCGCCGTTCACGACTACGTTGATCGAGGCCATGTGCCTGCTCCCGGTCTATGTCGGACGCGCCGGCTAACGCCGGGGCGGACCACCCTGGCGGGGGCCGCCTGGCCGTCCGCCGCCGCGACGCTCCCCGCGCCATCCTCCACCGGAGCGCTGACCGCCGCCACCGGAGCGCTGACCGCCTCCGCCGGGCCGCCGTCCGCCTCCGCCTCCGTCTCGTCCCCGGCCGTTTCCGCCTCTGAAGCCTCCGCCGGGGCGGCCTTCTCTATCCTGGGACGACTGGGGCGGCCGCTCGCGGCGCTCGCCGTCGCCGGCCTCGCCGTCTTCTCCTTCCAGGAGCATGCGACGGGAGAGCGACACCTTGCCGGCCGGGTCGATGTTCTTCACGACGACGGTGATCTCTTCTCCGAGCGTCACGACGTCTTCGACCGTGGGCACGTGGTAGTTGGCCAGCTCGCTGATGTGTACCATGCCGTCGGTGCCGGGGATGAGCTCGACGAAGGCACCGAAGTCGAGAATCCGGACGACCTTGCCGGTGTAGATCTCGCCGATCTTCACCTCTTTGGTGAGGGTCTCGATGATCTCTCTCGCGCGATCGGCGGCCGCGCCGTCCGTTGACCCGATCACGACCGTTCCGTCGTCCTGCACATCCACGGTCGCCCCGGTCTCCTCGACGATGCCGCGGATCGTCTTGCCGCCCGGGCCGATCACCGCGCCGATCTTGTCGACCGGTATGCTGATGGACGTCATTCGCGGGGCGTACGGGCTCATCTCTTCGCGCGGCGCGGCAATGGCCTCAGCCATCTTTGCCAGGATCTCGAGCCTGGCCGCCTTCGCCTGTACCAGCGTCTCTCTGATGATCTCGTCGCCGATGCTCTGGACCTTGATGTCGAGTTGGATCGCGGTGATACCGTCGGCGGTGCCGGCGACCTTGAAGTCCATGTCGCCGAAGTGGTCCTCCATGCCCTGGATGTCGGTCAGGGTCACGAAATTTCCGCTGTCGTCGGTGATCAGTCCGACCGAGATTCCCGCCACGGGCTTCTTGAGGGGCACGCCGGCGTCCATCAGGGCGAGGGTGGTGGCGCACGTGCTCGCCATCGACGTGCTGCCGTTCGAGCTGAGGCATTCGGCGACGACGCGGATCGTGTACGGGAACTCCTCCTCGCTGGGAAGCATGGCGGTGACGGCGCGCTCGGCCAGCGCGCCGTGGCCGATTTCCCGTCTTCCCGTGAACATTCTGCCGGTCTCGCCGGTGCTGAACGGCGGGAAGTTGTAGTGCAGCATGAATCGCCTGAGCTCAGTCGGCGTCAGGTTGTCGATCTTCTGCTTGTCTCCGACCGATCCGAGCGTGGTGAAGGCCAGCACCTGCGTCTCGCCGCGCTGGAACAGGCCGGTGCCGTGCGCCCTCGGGGAGATCCCGGTCTCGCAGGTCAGCGGCCGGACCTCTTCCAGGCCGCGGCCGTCGGGCCGCTCGCCGTGCTCGATGATCCGGCGCCGGAACTCCTTCTCCACGAACGAGTCGAACGCCTCCGTGACGTCCTTGGCATCGTATTCCCCACCGACCTCCTGGATCACCTCGTTCTTCAGGGCGGCGATCCGGGCGGAGCGGTCGGATTTGTCGCCCTCGGGGGACATCGCGTCGGTGAGCTTGCCCGCGACGGCCTTGTCGACCAACGGCTCGAGCTCTTTGGCGTATCCGAACGGCGCGTACTGGGCCTTCGGCTTTGCCCCGGCCTGGACGATCTCGTCCTGGAGCGCGACGAGCTGGAGGTTGATCTCCTGGGCCATCTCTATGGCCTCGAGGACCATGTCGTCCGAAACCTCGTTGGCGCCGGCCTCCATCATCAGGACGCCGTCGCGCGAGCCGGCCACGACCAGGTCGAGGTCGCTTTCTTCGGTCTGCTGGTACGTCGGGTTGATGACGAACTCGCCGTCGACGTAGCCGATGCGGGTAACTCCGATGGGGCCGTTGAACGGGATGTCGGAAATCGAAAGCGCCGCGGACGCTCCGATGATCGAGATCATGTCGAGGGGATTTTCCAGGTCCGCGGACAGGGGGGTGGTGATTACCTGTACTTCGTTGCGAAAGTCCTTGGGAAAGAGCGGTCTCAGGGGGCGGTCCGTGAGCCGCATCGTGAGGACAGAGTCGGTCGTCGGGCGGCCCTCCCGCCGCGGGAATCCCCCGGGAATGCGGCCCCGGGCGTACAGGCGCTCTTCGAAGTCGATCGTCAAGGGAAAGAAGTCGATGCCCTGCCGCGGCGTGCTCATGGTCGCCGTCACCAGCACCATGGAGTCGCCGTATCGGACCACGACTGAGCCGTTGGCCTGCTGCGCGAGCCGGCCGGTTTCGATGGTTAACGTGTTATCGCCCACGCGGCGTTCAAAAGAAGACATAGCTAACCGGTATTACCTCCTGCGGGGAACCTCGTAGAAGAAAAATAGTCCCGAGAGTTCGGGACTATCTCCTGAGGCCAAGCTTGGCGATGAGTAACCGGTACCGGCCAACATCCTGGCTGTTCAGGTACCGGAGAAGGCGTCTACGCTTGCCTACGAGCCCCAATAGGCCGCGCCGGGTCGCCTCGTCGTGCTTGTGGACTCTCAGATGTTGGGTCAATCCTTCGATACGGGACGTCAGCAATGCGACCTGGACTTCGGTTGAGCCGGTGTCGCTGTCGTGCGTCCTATGCCCCTGGATTATGGACTCTTTCTCGCTTTTCTGTAGGGCCACTGGTCTCGCTTGGTTCCTTCGCTCTGTGAATTGCGAAAGATTCTAGCATACGGAACGTACGTCTTCAATCGGAACGACGCGGCCAGCGCGGCCAAGTAGGTCGGAGGAGCTTCCACGGGATCCGCCAGCCGGCCCGTGGCGCATCGCTTCTTACTATGCGAAGTCGTTATGATATACTCTCAGGGTTGCGACAGATAACGGTATGGATTGCGTCTGTATAGACGCTAAATCAGCGGGACCGACGGTCCCGGAAGGACTCCCCCAGGGAAGGTACATGGTTCAGCAGGTAGAGGAAGCAAGGGTCGAGCCGGAGCGGGTGCCCATAACGATGAAGGCTCTGTTGGAGGCCGGGGTGCACTTCGGCCACCAGAGGCGCCGCTGGAACCCGAAGATGAGGCAGTACATCTTCGCTCATCGCAATGGGATCCACATCATCGATCTTCAGCAGACGCTCCATTTCCTGGAACGAGCCGCGGAATTCGTCGAGGGCTTGGTTGCGGACGGCAAGCAGGTCGTGATGGTCGGCACCAAGAAGCAGGCGCAGGACACGGTGGTCGCAGAGGCGGAGCGGAGCGGCGCCTTCCACGTCAGCACGAGATGGCTCGGCGGCACGCTGACGAACTTCAAGACGATCCAGACCCGCATCGACTATCTCGTCCAGCTCGAAGAGAGGCAGAACAAAGGCGAGCTCGAGGTCCTGCCGAAGAAGGAGAGCCTGAGACTCACCCACGCCATAAACAAGCTCAACCGGTACCTCGGCGGCATCAAGGAGATGACCGAGATGCCCGGCGCACTCTTCGTCATCGACGTCGGTAAAGAGGCGATCGCCGTCGCGGAGGCCCGACGAGTCGGCGTTCCGGTCGTGGCCCTCGTCGACACCGACTGCGACCCGACGCTTATCGACTACCCGATTCCGGGCAATGACGACGCGATCAGGTCGATACGGCTCGTCACGTCGCGCATTGCGGACGCATTCCTCGATGGGGTGAACCGCAGGGAGTCGATGTTGGCCGGAGACCTGGAAGAGGACGTCGAGGATACTGAAATCCCGGACGACGTGGAGGAGGATGAGGAGCCTGCCCCGGTGATCACCCCCGAGGTCACCGCCGAGCTGGAGCAGGCGATGCAGGCCCGCGCCGAGCGCCCGGCAACCGGGGAAGGCGGTTCGGAGGGGTCCGCCGCGGCAAAGACGTCGGCAGGGGATACCGCCTAGGAGGACCGTTGTCGAACATCATCGAATCGATCAAGGCCCTTCGCGAAGAGACGGGGGCCGGCATAATGGACTGCAAGCGGGCCCTAGAGGAGTCGAACGGCGACATTGGCCGGGCCCGTGAGATTCTCCGGGAGCAGGGCATCGCGGCCGCGGCGAAGAAGGCGGACAGAAGCACCGACGAAGGTGTCGTCGACGCCTACATACACAGCGGCAGCAGGGTCGGGGCCATCGTGGAGCTGAAGTGCGAGACCGACTTCGTAGCCAGGACGCCCGACTTCCGCGGCCTCGCCCACGACATAGCCATGCAGGTGGCGGCAATGTCCCCCAGGTACGTGGACGCCTCGGACGTTCCCGACGGCGAGGGCCACGACCCCGAAGAGGTGTGCCTCCTGCAGCAGCCGTTCATCAAGGACACCTCGATGTCCGTAGTCGATATCGTCAACGAGGCTGTTGGAAAGCTGGGCGAGAATATCCGAGTCAAGAGGTTCACCCGGTTCTCCATCGGGGAGTAGACCAGTGACGGCTGGAGAGGCCAAGTACGGCCGCGTCCTGCTGAAGCTAAGCGGAGAGTCCTTCAAGGGGAAGCGGGACTACGGCATCGATCCGGCGGCCGTCGAGTTCATGGCCCGCGAGATCAAGAGCATCCACGATCTCGGTGTGCAGGTCGGCGTCGTCGTCGGCGGGGGCAACATCTGGAGAGGCGTGGAGGCCGAGTCCGAGGGCATGGACCGCGCCACGGCCGACTATGCCGGGATGCTCGCCACCGTCATCAACGCGCTGTCGCTCCAGGACGCCCTGGAGCGAGTATGCAACGTCGACACCCGCACTATGACGGCGATTCGCATCGATCCGGTCGCCGAGCCGTACATCCGGCGCAGGGCCATCCACCACCTCGAAAAGAGGCTGATCGTGATATTCGCCGCGGGCATAGGCAGTCCCTACGTGACGACCGATACCGCGGCCGCGCTGAGGGCGATCGAGGTCGACGCCAGGGTCGTGCTGATGGCGAAACACAACGTCGACGGCGTCTACGCGGCCGATCCCAACCTCGAGCCGGATGCCTCAAAGCTGGAGTTCCTCACGTACCGGGACGTGATGGACCGGCGCCTCGCGGTGATGGACATCACCGCGTTGTCGCTGTGCATGGAAAACAGCGTCCCCATCGTCGTGTTCAACGTCTTCGAGCCGGGCAGTATTCGCCGTATCGCGATGGGAGAGCGGCTGGGCTCCCTGGTGGCCCAGACGCGGGCCGGCTAGGCGCGGGCAGGCCGTTCCGGGACGTGAAGCGGCAGGGCTATCGGGAGTGTTGGACATGGTTACCGAACGAGACCCGCTGGTAGATGGCGACACCCGCATGCAGAAGTCGGTCGCGGCCCTCTCGCGAGAGCTGAGTACGATAAGGACCGGGCGGGCCAGTCCGGCGTTGGTCGAGGGCCTGCTGGTCGACTACTACGGGACGCCCACTCCGCTGAACCAGCTCGCGTCGATCTCCGTCCCGGAGGCCCGTGTGCTCATGATTCAGCCGTGGGACAAACAGGCCCTGGCGGAGGTGGAGCGGGCCATCCTGAAGTCTGATCTTGCCCTCGTCCCCAACAATGACGGCGCCGTCATCAGGATCAATATCCCGACCCTCACCGAGGAGCGCCGCCGCGAGCTGGTGCGCCTGGTGGGCAGGAAGGTCGAGGACGGCCACGTCGCGGTGCGCAACGTCCGGCGCGACGCCCTGGCGCAGCTCAGGGACATGCAGAAGGGCAAAGAGCTGTCGCAGGACGAGGCAAGGCGAGCCCAGGCGGAGCTCCAGGAGCTCACCGACGCCTACATTGACAGCATGGACGAGCTGGCCGAGGCGAAGGTGGCCGAGGTCATGGAGGTCTGATGGAGCCGGTCTCTTCCTCAGCCTCGGCGGCGCCCGCGCCGGCGCGGGGAGCGGGGGCTCCACCGGCGCAGTCCCAGGTCCCGCGGCACGTGGCCATCATCATGGACGGCAATGGCCGCTGGGCCCGGGAGCGCGGCATGACGCGCTCCGCCGGTCACCGCGCGGGCACAGAGAACATCCGCCGCGTGCTTCGAGCGTTCGTCGACGGGGGCGTCAAGTACCTGACGCTCTTCGCGTTCTCGACCGAAAACTGGGAGCGGCCCGACGAGGAGATCGAAGCCCTGATAGAGCTTCTCGCCGAGGTGGTGCGACGGGAAGTGCGACCGCTGCACGAGCAGGGCGTGCGGCTGCGCCACATCGGCCGGCTGGACCGCCTTCCGCGGCACCTTCGAGACTCGATCGAGGCGAGCGTCGAGCTGACGAAGAACAACGACGTGTTGACGCTGAGCCTCGCGTACGACTACGGGGGACGCGCCGAGATCGTCGACGCCGTACGCTCCATCCTGGCGGACCGGCGAACGTCCGAGGAGATAACCGAAGAGACCTTCGGCCGGTACCTCTACACCTGGGGCCTTCCGGACGTAGACCTGGTCGTCAGGACCGCCGGTGAGATGCGGCTCAGCAACTTCCTGCTCTGGCAGGCCCACTACGCGGAGTACTACACGACGGACGCCTACTGGCCCGACTTCGACGACAAGGAGGTCGAGCGCGCGCTCGAGTCGTACGCGCGCCGGAAACGCCGCTACGGCCGGATCGACCCTCCGGAGCACTCGTAGACCTCCGGCATCCCATCGAGGACGCCGACATGCCTCTTCACCGTCTCAGCCGCGCGACGCGATCGCTCCTGGCGCGCCGCCCGTGGACACGGCTACGGCCGGGTCCGATGGCGCTGAGATTCGGCACGGCGGCCGTGGGGCTGCCCGTTCTCGCCGGGGCCGTGCTGCTGGGCGGCGTGTGGTTCTCGGCCCTGACGGCAGCGGCAGCGGCCCTCGGGGCCGCGGAGATATACCGGATGGTGGCCAACCCCGGCGGTCGATCGGCCGCGCCGCTCGCCGCCGTCTGGGCCGCGGCGCTGGTCGGTGCGGGCCACATGATCGCCGCCGGCGAGGACAGGCTGCTGGTCTCGGCCGTCGTTGGCGGAGTATGGGCGGGTTCGGGGTACGTCTGGGCGTTGGCTCGGCTGCGCTCCGGAGGCGCAATGCCGGACTGGGCGGTGACCGCCGCGGCGGCGGTCGTCACGGGCGGGCCGCTGTCGCACGCGCCGCTCATCCGCGAGCTCGCCGACGGCGCCGACTGGGTCTTCGTCGCCCTGCTCGTGACGTTCGCGGCCGACTCAGGCGCTTTCTTCGTCGGGAAGGCCGTGGGTCGGCGGCCGTTTGCACCGACGGTCAGTCCGTCCAAGACGTGGGAGGGCGCGGCCGGCGGCTTCGTCTGCGCGGTCGCGGCGAGCGTCGGCCTGGCGTACGCTCTCGACCTCGCCGTGGGCCCCGCGGAGGCGGCCGCGCTCGGCGCTCTCATGGGGGTCGCCGCCATCCTCGGCGACCTCGCCGGGTCCAGACTGAAGCGGGCCGCCGGCGTCAAGGACTTCGGGGGCCTTCTGCCGGGTCACGGCGGGATGCTCGACCGCGTCGACTCGATTGTTCCGAACCTGATGCTGGTATATTACTTTGTGATATGGACCGTTCAGTGAAAGGGCTGGCCGTACTCGGATCGACCGGGTCGGTCGGTACCCAAACGCTCGACGTGGTACGGTCGTTCCCGGGCCGCTTTCGCATCGTGGCGCTGGCCGCGCGCAGAAGCCTGGGCCCGCTCGCCGCGCAGGTCGCGGAGTTTCGGCCCCGGCTCGTGTCGTGCGAGGGCTCCGAGACAGAAAAGGCCGCGCTCCTCTTGGACGGAAGCGTCGAGTGCGCCGTCGAAGACATGGTCCGCGACGAGGACGTGGACCTCGTGGTCAACGCCATCGTCGGCGATCAGGGCATGGCCCCCACCCTCGCCGCGCTCCGGGCGGGCAAGAACGTCGCGCTCGCCAACAAGGAGGGCGTCGTCATGGCGGGCGGGCTGCTCGCGTCCGCGTCGAAGGCCCACGGCGCGGAGCTGCTGCCGGTGGACAGCGAGCCGAACGCGATCTGGCAGTGCCTCAGGGGCGAGCAGGACCGCGTCTCGCGGCTGATTATCACGGCCTCGGGCGGCGCCTTCCGCGACCGCGCGCCGGAAGACCTGGCGGGCGTGACCCCCGAGGAGGCGCTGGCCCACCCCACGTGGAACATGGGCCCGAAGATCACCGTCGACTCCGCGACCCTCATGAACAAGGCGTTCGAGGTGATCGAGGCTCACTGGCTGTTCGGTGTCCCCTGGGAGAATATCGAGGTGGTCATACACCACCAGAGCATGATCCACTCGATGGTCGAGTTCGTGGACGGGTCCGTCAAGGCCCAGATCAGCCCTCCCGACATGCGGCTGCCCATCCAATACGCGTTGATGTACCCGGAGCGTCTCGAGAACCTCGACGTGAAGCGCTTCGACCCTGTCGGGACCGGCGCGCTCACGTTCGAGAAGCTCGCGCCCGAGCGGTACCCCTGCTTCGAGCTGGCGCTCGAGTACGGAAGGCGGGGCGGCACCTGGCCCGCCGTCCTCTGCGGCGCGGACGACATGGCCGTGGAGCTCTTCCTCGCCGGGCGCATGGGGTTCCTGGACATACCGGTCGTCATCCGGGAGACGCTCGAAGCTCACCGGCCGACGATGGAGCCCTCCGTGGCCCAGATCGCGGCCGCCGCCGCGTGGGCCAGGGACAGCGTGCTGGACCGCGCTGGGGGGTAGGGCATGCCTGACATCCCGCTCTGGCTGCTGATCTTCCCCGTACTGGGCCTCATCGTGTTCGTGCACGAGCTCGGACACTTCGCGACCGCCCGGGCCTTCGGCATCAAGGTGACGGAATTCGGCTTCGGGTTCCCGCCGCGGATGTTCGGCGTTCGGTACCGGGATACGCTCTACTCCCTGAACTGGATCCCGATAGGCGGATTCGTCCGGATGGTGGGCGAGGAGGACCCGACCGAGCCGGGCAGCTTCGCGGGCAAGGGCGTAGGCGTCAGGATGCTGGTCCTCGCCGCCGGCGCGTTCATGAACGTCGCGCTGCCGGTCGTCATCTTCACCGTGCTCTTCATGCTGCCGCACGACGAGTTCGTCGGGGCAGTCACGATCACCTCCGTATCTCCCGGCTCTCCGGCCGAGGAGGCCGGCCTCCGTCCCGGAGACAGCATACTCGCGGTCAACGGTGAGCGCACGAACAACCACCTCGACCTAGTCCAGACTATCCTCGCCAGCCTTGGCGAGGAGACCGAGCTCACCGTTCGCCGCGGCCCCCTGATCGCCAACATGGGCTTCTCGCCGGACACGATGAGCATAGAAACGGTGCGGGTCGTTCCCAGGGTCAACCCGCCCTACCGGACGGTGGTGGAAACGGTCGCGGACCCGGAGACCGATGTCTCGGTCGAAGAGGCCCGCAGGATCGATCCGTCGTTGGACCCCGGCGACAAGCTGTACCAGGGCTCGATAGGCGTCACCATATTCACCGCCAACCCACGGCCGGTAGAGACGACGTACCCGGTCTGGGAGGCCGTGCCGATGGGCGTCGAGCGCATCTGGGATACGCTCCGGGTGGTCAAGAACGTCATGCACAGGTGGTCCGCCGGCGGCCCCGACCCCGGGCTGACCGGTCCGGTGGGCATCGCGCAGGTGACCGGAGAGGTGGCCGAGGCGGGGGTGTCGCCGCTGCTGGAGCTGACGGCCTTCCTCAGCATCAACCTGGCCATCGTCAACATGCTTCCGATCCCGGCGCTCGACGGAGGCCGGTTCATGTTCGTCTTCATCGAGTGGGTGCGCCGGGGCAAGCGCATCTCGCCGCGGCGCGAGGGTCTGGCGCACCTGGTCGGCTTCGCGGCCGTGATCGCGCTGATCCTCGCGATGAGCTACCGCGACGTGATGAGGATACTGAGCGGCGAAGGCCTTTTCTAGCCGCCACGTCCCGCTCGAACCCTGCTACCATTACCGGCGGAATGAGGATAGGCTTGGGGGGAGCAGACGCGACCGCGGCCACGGACGGCTCGCGCTGGAGGCGCTGACGAGATGAGTGCACGCAGGCCGACAAAACAGATCGACGTGGGCGGCGTCCCGGTCGGAGGCGACGCGCCGATCACTGTGCAGTCGATGACCAAGACGGACACCGCCGACGTCGAGGCGACGGTGAACCAGATTCGGGGCCTCGAGGAGGCCGGGTGCGAGATCGTACGCTGCGCCGTGCCCAACATGGACGCCGCCAAGGCCCTGGCTTCGATAGTCCCGCAGGTCGACATCCCTGTCGTCGCCGACATCCACTTCCATCACCAGCTCGCGCTGGAGGCGCTGAACAGCGGCGTGGACTGCCTGAGGCTCAATCCCGGCAACATACGCGACCGCGGCAAGGTGGAGCAGGTGGTGCGCGAGGCGCGGGCCCGGAGCGTGCCGATACGGATCGGCGTCAACTTCGGCAGCCTTCCGCCCGTGGGCAAGATCGGTATGACCGGAGGGCTCTCGCGCCACACGGACGGCGTGAACGAGCTCCCTCGCGTCAGCGAAGCCGAGGCCGACCAGTACACGGTCGTAGACCACATGGTCGCCACGGGTCTCTGGGAGATCGGCATCCTGGAAGACCTCGACTTCGACCTGATCAAGATATCGCTGAAGGCGTTCGACATCGAGACCACGGTCGAGGCCTACAGGCGCATGGCGAAGGTCGTCCCGTACCCGTTCCACCTCGGCATCACCGAGGCGGGGACAGCGAAGTCGGGCAGCGTCAGGACGTCCATCGGCCTCGGGATGCTGCTCTACGAGGGAATAGGGGACACGATACGGGTGTCCCTCAGCGATGACTCCCGCGAGGAGGTCGCGACGGGCATCGAGATTCTCAAGGCGCTGGAGCTGAGGAAAGAGGGCGCGGTGCTGGTCGCGTGTCCGAGCTGCGGCAGGGCCGACGTCGACGTGATCAGCCTGGCCAACGCGGTCGAGGAGATGCTGCGGCAGACGAAGACCCCGATGAAGGTGGCCGTGATGGGATGCGAGGTGAACGGCCCCGGCGAGGCAAAGGACGCGGACGTGGGCATCGCGGCAGGCGCCGGCCGCGCGGTGATATTCCGCAAGGGCAAGAAGGCCCGCGTCGTGGCCGAGGCCGACATGCTGACGGCGTTGATGGAAGAGGTGCGGGGCGCCGAGGCCGAGATGCCCGCCGCGGTCTCATAGCCTTTTAGTCCGACAAGTCCACTCGAGGTCCGGTCCAATTCGCTACTCAAAGATGTTCGGCGCCACCCTTCGCGACGACCCGGCGGAGGCCGAGCTCGCCAGTCATCGGTTGATGCTGAAGGCCGGGCTGATCCACCAGGTGTCGTCGGGCATCTACAGCTACATGCCGCTGGCGCTGCGCGCGCTGCGGAAGATCGAGGGGATCATCCGCGATGAGATGGACGCCGCGGGCGGGCAGGAGCTGCGCATGTCGGTGCTCCAGCCCCGCGAGCTGTGGCAGCAGGCGGGGCGCGACGAGGAGTACGGCCCGGACATGTTCCGGCTCGAAGACCGCCGCGAGCGTCCGTTGGTGATGGCGCCTACGCACGAAGAGCTGCTGACCACCATGGTCAAGGCCAACGTCAACAGCTACCGCGACCTGCCCGTGACGCTCTACCAGATCCAGACGAAGTTCCGAGACGAGCCGCGTCCCCGGGGCGGCCTCATCCGCGTGCGCGAGTTTGACATGAAGGACGCCTACAGCTTCGACGTCGACGAAGAGGGGCTCGACCTGAGCTACCAGGCGATGGCCCGCGCCTACCGGAACATCTACAGCCGCTGCGGGCTGCCGGCGATCGTGGCCGAGGCGGACAGCGGGGCCATCGGCGGCAAGGACTCCCAGGAGTTCATAGTACTGGCAGAGGCGGGAGAGGACACGATCGCGTTGTGCGAGTCCTGCGGCTACGCAGCCAACACCGAGAAGGCGGAGTTCGCGAGGCCGCCGCGGGACAGCGAGCCGGAGCGGCCGGTGGAGGAGGTTCACACGCCCGGCATCGCCACGATAGCCGAGCTCGCGGAGTTCCTCGACGTGCCCGCCGACGAGACGCTGAAGGCGGTCTTCTACGTGGCCGACGGCGAGGTGGTGTTCGTGACGATCCGCGGCGACCTGGAGGTCAACGAGATCAAGCTGCGCAACGTCCTCGGCGCGACCGACCTCCACGTAGCCACTCCGGCGGAGGTCGAGGAGGCCGCTCTCGTCGCCGGGTCGGCGTCGCCGGTCGGTCTGTCGTGCGTGCGCACCGTGGCGGACGAGTCGATCGACGCGGGGTCCAACTTCGTCGCTGGAGCCAACAGGGAGGACTACCACCTTCGGAACGTGAATCACCCACGCGACTTCCAGGTCGACCTGCTGACGGACGTCGGTCTGGCCCAGGAAGGACACGGCTGTCCGAAGTGCGGAACGGCGCTAGTGGCGAGACGCGGGATAGAGGTCGGGCACATCTTCAAACTGGGCACCAGGTACAGCGAAGCGCTGGGCGCCACGTTCCCCGACGAGGACGGCGCGCAGAAGCCGATCATCATGGGGTGCTACGGCATCGGCGTGGGCCGTCTGCTGGCCGCCGCGGTGGAGAACAGCCACGACGAGCGAGGGATGGTGCTCGCCCCGGCCATCGCTCCGTACGACGTGCAGCTCGTCGCGCTGAACGTCCGGAACGAAGAGGTCGCGCAGGCCGCCGAGGCGATGTACCGAGAACTGCAGGCGGCCGGCTTCGAGGTGCTCTACGACGACCGTGGGGACTCGGCGGGCGTCAAGCTGAACGACGCCGACCTCCTTGGCCTGCCCGTCCGCGTCGTCGTCAGCCCGCGCAATCTCAAGCGCGGGGAGGTGGAGGTGAAGGGGCGCTCGGCATCGGAGGCCGCGATGGTCCCGGGCGATCAGGTCGTCCGGGCCGTTCGCGAGCTGCTGCAATAGCCCGCGTGGCGAGTCCGCGCCGCGCGAGAAACCGAAGGGGGAAGATCGTGACCACGTCGCAAAAGAAGAGAGCCCGACGCCAGCTCTGCTCCGTGTTCTCCGTGAACAACGGGGAGGACCCGGCGGGCTCGGCCACCTGGTGGCGGCAGTGCCTGATCGTAGAGGTGCCGGAGCCGTGGGCGTCCGAAGTGGTGGAGTCCCGCGCCTTCCCCGCGGAGGTGTCGGCGGAGCTGGCGCGCGCGGCCGAGGCGGGCCTCCAGGTGCGCCTGCAATGCGTGACTCCCGACGCCGAATACTCGCGTGAGGGCGAGACTGGGGTCATGTTCTTCTCGCGGTCCGACGGGCCCTTCTCCTCGTACGCCAAGGTGGAGTACCGCGTGCCGACCGCGGAGCTTGGGCCGCTCGTGGCGGCGCTGCTCACGCGGCCCGAGGACCTCGGGCGGTTTGCAGGATACCGGCAGGACACCGGACACTTCCGCGACATCCTGGTATGTACTCACGGAGCTCAGGACACGTGCTGCGGGTCGATCGGCTATCCCGTGTACGACGCGCTGCGGCACCGCTACGCCCGTGCGCCCGGCGCCAACCTCCGCGTTTGGAGGGTAAGCCATCTCGGAGGCCACCGCTTCGCGCCCAACGTGCTCGACATGCCCGAGGGCCGCAACTGGGTGCGCATCGGCGAGGACCAGCTCGACGCCTTCGTCCACCGAAACGGGGCCGCCTCCGACCTGCGCGGCCAGTACAGGGGCTGGGTCGGTATGGAGAGCCCGTACGAGCAGCTCGCGGAGAGCGAGGCCCTGATGCGCGAGGGTTGGGGCTGGACGGAGCGCCGGGTCGACTCCCGGCTTGTCGACCTCGATGAAGCGGGCGGCCGCGCCGTCGTGCGGCTCGAGTTCTCTGTCGGTACGAACGGCGATACGGGCGCGTACGTGGCCAAGATCGAGCGCACCGGCAGCGCGCCGCGGGCGGACTGCATCAGCGGCGCCCCCGGAGGGGAGGTTCCCCAGTACGCCGTCGCGGAGCTGACCGAGGCCGTATAGCGCCAGGGCCGGCGGCCCGAGCGGGAGCCGCCGGGCCTACCCGATCTCGGCGAGAACGCTCTTGACGTACTCGATGCTGCGCCGGTCTGCGTAGAGCTGGTCGCCGTCGGTCGCGCCCTCGATCGCCAGGTAGCCGTCGAATCCGGCGTCCGCCATCGCAGAGATGGCGAACCTGTAGTCTATGTCGCCATCCGGCAGCGGCACGCGAACGAAGTACGAGTGCTCCACCTCCGGCACGTGGATGCGGCGCAGGTTCTTGCAGTGCCAGTACTTCGAGCGCGGCGCCAGCGCCAGGATCGCCTCCTCCGAGGTCTCGTCCGGCGTTTCGTACGTCCACAGGATGTTGCCTAGGTCCGGGTTGGCGTGTACGTAGGGGCTGTCGGCCAGGTCCAGGATGTGCAGCGCCGAGCTGCTGTTGTCCGCTATCGAGTGCTGGTGCACCTCGATGGTGATGTCGAGGCCGTTGGCGCCGGCCATCTCTCCCACCTCACGCAGCCCGGTCGCGGTCCTGACGAAGTCCTCCTCGGTGGCCTGGGCGCTGGAGCCGTACGAGACCCGCCCGCCGCGGTCCGGCCCGAGGCGCGGGTCGGTGTAGCCCCCGGCGCCGGTGTTGACGGTCTCGGCGCCGATCCAGGCCGCGACCTCGATGGCCTTCTCCAGCTTGGCCCGGTTCTCCGCGGCCACCCTGTAGTGGTGGAGCCCTCCGCCGCCCTTGACGACCGCGCACGGGGCGCCGTGGTCTTCCAGCTCCTTGCGCAGCTCTGTGATCTGCGCTCTTGTGGCGTCGAGTCCTCCGAGCGCGTCCAGGCTCAGCTCGAGGCCGTCGAAGCCGATCTCGTTCACCCGGCGCAGGAACTTGGTCCTGGCCTCGCCTTCCGGAAGCGATGTCCCCCCTCCCTGGTACGGGTACAGGTTGCTTCGCCGATACGCGTAGGCGATCCTCATCTTGTTGCTCCTTCTGCTGCTAGAGACGGTGACAGATCGAACGACTCGGCGGCGACGCCCGCGACGTGCTCGCCGATTGCCAACGACGACGTCGCGCCGGGCGACGGCGCGTTCAGGACGTGCACCGAGCTGCGGGTCCTCACGATGCTGAAATCCTGCACCAGCCGGCCGTCGGCGCCGACGGCCTGGGCCCGAACGCCTGCGCCGGGCTTCCACAGGTCCTCCACCCGCACGTCCGGCACCAACGCCTGCAACGACTTCACGAACCGGCGTTTGACCAGCGACCGGTACGTCTCCCGCAGCCCGGTCCGCCAGTTCGCCGCCGACATGCGCCAGAACCCGGGGAACCCGGCCAGCTCGATCACATGCCGGAGCTCGACGGACGTCTTGCGGTAGCCCTCCCGCGCCAGGGCCAGGACGGCGTTCGGGCCGGCCTCGACGGTGCCGTCGATCCTGCGGGTGAAGTGGACTCCCAGGAACGGCAGGTCCGGGTCGGGCACGGGATAGATCAGCCCGTTGACCAGAGCGGATCGCTCAGGCCTCAACGAGAAATACTCGCCGCGGAACGGGACGATCCGGATGCCGGCGTCGACACCCATCTTGCGGGCGACCGAGTCGGCGTGGAGTCCCGCGCAGTTGATCACTGCGCCGGCCGAGAGGCTCCCCCGGGAGGTCTCAAGCACCAGCCGGCCGTCGCTCTCTACGACTCCGTGCAGACGGGCGCCGGTGAGCAGCGCGCCGTCTGTCCGCACGTCGTCGGCGAAGGCTTCCGCGACCGAGTTGTAGTCTACGACGCCGGTGTTGGGAGAGTGGATGGCCCCGATCCCGGCCGCGTGCGGCTCCAGCTCCCGGAGCCGCTCCGGGCCGACGATCTCGAGGCCCTCCGCTCCGTTTGCGTTGCCCCGGCGGAACAGCTCTTCGAGGCCGGGAAGCTGCGACTCGTCCAGCGCCACCACCACCTTGCCGCACAGGCTGTAGGGGACGCCGCGTTCGTCGCAGAACCGCCGGAGCATCCGAGCGCCGGTCGCGCAGAAGCTGGCCTTGTGCGAGCCGGGCGTGTAGTAGAGCCCGGCGTGGATGACGCCGCTGTTGTGGCCGGTCTGGTGGGCTCCGACCCGGTGCTCTTTCTCGACGACCGCGATATCGAGGCCGGGATGCCGGCGGCGCAGCGCCATCGCCGTCGTCAAGCCGATGATTCCGCCTCCCACCACGGCGATGTCGTAGCTGCCCAGCTCCATCGGTACCCGCCAACCTCGGGGACTCGGCGCGAATTCTATCACGGACTTCCCGGCTTCAGGCTCAGGGCCTTTCGGCTGTTGGACGCGGTGCCAGCGGAGCGGTGTCGATCAGCCTCATCCGGCCCTCTCACCGAGTGCGGCCGCGGCCGATTCCGTGAAAAGTGTGCCATTTTGTGCCATTCTGTGCCGTTCCTATCTGGGCAGTGGCACACTTGACCGAGAAATGGCACACCGGGTGTGCCGCTCGTCCTATCTGAGGCGGCACACCGCGTGACGGAATGTGACACCGGTGTACCCGCCCCGTCTGGGACACGGGCGCTCGAGCGGGCTGGAACCATCTGGTGGCGCGTGCCTGGTCACGAGCACAGGGTAGCACAAACGTGCTGCTACATACAAGAGCGTCGTCGAGGGCGTAACTGTTCAGACTCGAGGAGATGGACTCGGCGGGGGACTTTCACCAACGATGAAAATGAGGTTGCACCGGGAAGGCGGGTTTCAAACCCGCCTCTACGCCAGGTCGGCCAAGGGTTATTCTCAGAGAAACTCTGAACAGTTACTCGAGGGCCAATTGCGAACAATCGAAAGCTCCGGCTTCAGGCCGGGCCGCCGTTCCCATGAGCGGGAGGTTCGTGTTAGTCTGCCGCGGGGAGTTTTGGCTGTGACGGAGCTGCTGTACAACGAGGACGCCTACCTGCGCGAGTTCGACGCGACGGTGGTCGAGGTCGCTGATGAGGGCGTCGTGCTCGACCGGACGGCGTTCTATCCCGGCGGGGGAGGCCAGCCTCCCGACACCGGGGTGCTCCTGGCCGACGGTGTCGAGTGCCGGGTCAAGCGTGTGTCGCGCTCGGGCGGCGTCCTGGTACACAAGACCGAGTCCGGCGGGTTGGTTGCGGGCGCGGCCCTCCATGGCGTGCTCGACTGGGGACGGCGGCTCGATCTGATGCGGACGCACACCGCGCTCCACATCCTGTGCGGGGTCGTGTGGCGTGACTTCGGCGCGCAGGTCACGGGCGGGGACATGAAGCCGCTGTCGGCTCGCATGGACTTCGAGCTGGAGCACATGACGGCGGACTTCGCGCGCGACGTGGAGGAGCTGATTAACGCCGAGGTCGCCGCGGCGCGGACCGTGAAGACGGGCACGCTGCCGAGGGAAGAGGCGTTTGACATTCCAGACCTGATCCGTACCAAGATCAACCTGCTTCCGGCGTCGATCGAGGAGGTCAGGACGGTGGAAATCGTGGGGCTCGATCTGCAGGCCGACGGCGGCATCCATGTGGCCAACACCGGCGAGGTCGGACACATCAGGGTGGTCAAGCACGAGAGCAAGGGGCGGATCAACAAGCGCCTGCGAATCGCGATAGACTAGCGGAGGAACCAGACCGGGTTGCGCCATACGCGGCCGCCCGGCTGGACTGACACGAACAATCACGAGGAGTTGACTTAAGTGGCCGACAACACGGCGTTCAGCTACGAGGACCTCTTTGCCGACGATCTGCCGGACAGTCCGCCTCGCGGCGGGGCCGTCCGGCAGAAGTACGACTTCGCGGTGGCGTATCCCGCTCCGGAGACGCTGCCCCTGGACGGTATCGTCGACGCCTTGAAGGACGGCCTCCGAGAGGAGGGGAGTGACCTGGCGGTCTATCCTCATCCCCAAGGCTATACGCCGCTCCGCGAGTACGTCGCGGGCAGGCTCGCACGGGACAGGGACATACACGTGTCGGCAGACGAGGTCGTGCTCGCCGACGGCTCCAGCCAGCCGATACACATGGTCGCCGAGGTGCTGCTCGACCCCGGGGACGTGGTCTTCAC
Source organism: Dehalococcoidia bacterium (assembly GCA_965220785.1). Lineage (GTDB taxonomy): Bacteria > Chloroflexota > Dehalococcoidia > Lucifugimonadales > CAZENU01 > CAZENU01. The sequence continues at coordinate 2,240,868 of CBDCQW010000003.1, read as the reverse complement.
GGAGCATTTCGTCTACACGGGCACGCTTGCCACGCTGCGCCGGTTCGGGGCGGACATACGCGGCGTCGCCTGCGACGACGACGGGATGCTGCCCGACGCGCTGAGGGACGCTATCGACGGCGCCCTGGCCGAGGGCAAGTCGCCCAAGATAATCTACACGATACCGACCTTCCACAATCCGCTCGGCTTTACGATGCCGCTGGAGCGCCGAAAGGCGATGCTGGAGGTCGCCTACGCGACCGGTGTGCCGGTCCTGGAGGACGACTGCTACGTCGACCTGCGCTACGAGGGCGAGGACGTGACCTCCATCCACTCGCTGGACGACCGGGGCATGGTCATGTACGTCGCGTCGTTTTCGAAGATCATCGCGCCGGGCATGCGCATGGGGTACCTGACGGCGCCCACTCAGCTCCTGGACAAGGCCAGGAGCGTCAAGAGCGGCGGCGGGGTGAACCAGTTCGCGGCCCTCGCGGTGCACCGCTACGCCATGGGCGATCTGGACGCGCACATAGACGAGGCCAACGATCTGCTGCGGATAAAGCGAGACGCGATGCTCGCGGCCCTGGGAGAGAACTTCGGCTCCGCGGCGAAGTGGAGCCAGCCCGAGGGCGCGCTGTTCATCTGGCTGGAGATGCCCGAAAGCGTCGATCTCGTGGACGCCCTGCCGGCGGCGAACGAGGCGGGAGTCGGCTATCTGCCGGGGCCCGGCTTCGCTCCGGACGGCGTGTCGGGCAGGAACTGCGCGCGCCTGTGCTTCGGCTACAACACGCCCGAGGAGATACACGAGGGAATCGCCCGCCTGGCGAAGGTGTTCGAAGACCGCGGCACGATGGGCGGCTGAGCCCGGGCCGGTCAGCCGCCTGAGCCGGCGCGGCCCAGCCGCGCGGCGACCAGCGCCTTCAGCTTCTCTTCCTCTTCTCCCAGCAGCGCGAGCTCCCGACGCAGCCGCCGGGCCGTGGAAGGCTCCTCCAGCAGCGACTGCTTGACGCTCGGATCGGACTGGAGCAGGCCGCCGACGAAGTACGACAACGCCTTCGCGTCGGCCGGCGTCTTGACCTCGCGCACCCATCCGCCGCGCAGCCCCATCGCCAGCCGGACGTACCTCGCCGCGGCCGTCCTGACGGCGTCCAACACGTCCGGGGCGACAGGTCCGTCGTCGGGCTCGCCGCCCAGAAGCCGCACGTCGGCCTCCACGTAGGGCTGCTGTCGGACTGTCCGCAGGATTGCGAAGCGCTCCACGCCCCTTACCACAAGCAGCATGCGCCCGTCGTCCATGCGCTTGACGTCTTCGATGCGCGCCACTGTGCCGACCGGGTGCGGCTCGGCCGGCTCGCCGACCTCGGAGCCCGACTTGATCAGCACTACCCCGAACATCGAGCCGCCCTCCAGGCACAGGCGGACCATCAGCCTGTAGCGCTCCTCGAAGACGTGCAGCGGCAGCGTCCCAGTGGGGAACAGGACGGTGTTCAGCGGAAACAGCGGCAGTCTTCGTTCTTCCTGCATGGGACACCTTGTCCTTCAAGAACGCGTCTGGGGTCTAATACCAATTTACCGCAATGCGATCATATAGGAGTAATTGAGTATGCTTCCTACGGCCCACAGGGAAAGGCGGGTTTCAAACCCGCCGCTACGGTTGGCAATTCACGGCGTACTCAAAACGAAATGATCTAATCTTACCGGCGTACGCCCCGATTACCAAATCCCGCCATTGTTGGCGTGGGCCGCGGGCGCCGGCATGCTTCCCGTGGGGAAGGACGCCGCGAGCCGCAGGTGCGGCTATTCGACAACCTGTATCTTGAAGCCGTAGGAAACGTCTCCCAACTCGAACTTGAGGAATACGCTCAGAAAGTAGACGCCCGGGGGAAGGTCGAGCGCGGGTACTGTCTGCACGTCAGCCGAATGGACGCTTTCTCCCAACCTGGCGCGCGGTCCTGTTTCCAGTACGGTGAACACCTCGACGCGCACCTGTTCCGCACTCGGCTCGTCACCAGCGATGACGACTTTGAAACCGCTTTCTCGTTTCACCAACACCGGAGATTGTTCGTCAAAGCGATCCCACCATGCGGCATCGGCGCAGACGCTACTATTCTGACTTACCGGCCAGCAGTAGCTGCCTCGCTCTCCCTGATACTGGTGCCCTTCGTATTCGAGAGACGCGTGAGGAATCGGCGGCGGCCGGGATGATTTGAGTGTCGGTTCGCGCGGTACGACCGCAAGCGGAGTCTCAGCAGGCGCAGACGCAGGCGGCGCAGACGTGGCGGCGCAGGCGAATACGGACACCATCAGGACGCTTAGCAACGTGGCTGTTCCCATTCTCACGGCCATTCGAGTCTGCTCCTGTCCGATTACAGACATAACGATAAAGACGGAATAGGCGTCGGGATTGTTCCATTGTCGGGACCTGTTGGAAGCGTCGACAGAGGCTCCCCGGTCCGTCGGCCGTTGGCTGCCAGATCCGACGCTGTGATAGACTTCACCTGAAGTTCCAAACGGAGGACGGGGATAACGTGAAGGTCTTTCTTGCGGCGCCGCGCGGCTTCTGCGCCGGCGTGGACAGAGCGATAGAGATCGTCGACATCGCCCTGAAGCGCCACGGCCCCCCCGTGTACGTGAAGCACCAGATCGTGCACAACCCATACGTGGTCAAGTCCCTCGAGGACCGGGGCGCGGTAACCATCGAAGACGTACGGGACATACCTGAAGGGGCCAACGTCGTGTTCTCGGCCCACGGCTCGCCTCCGGACGATTTCGAAGTCGCTCGGGACAGGAAGCTGAACGTGATCGACGCGACGTGCCCGCTCGTCACGAAGGTGCACAACGAGGCCCGGAAGTACACCCGGCAGGGCCGCAAGATCATCCTGGTCGGCCACAGCGGCCACCAGGAGGTCAAGGGCACGATGGGGCAGGCGCCGATGGCTCTCGTGGACGACCGGGGCGACGTCGACCTACCCGACTGGGAAGAGTCGACCGAGGTCGCCGTACTCACCCAGACGACCCTCTCCGTCGACGACACGAGCCGGTCTGTCGAGGCGATCCAGGAGCGCTTCGCGAACGTCGCCGTCCGTAACGACCTCTGTTACGCGACCACAAATCGCCAGGCCGCGGTCAAGGAGCTGTGCGGGCGAGTCGAGGTCGTGCTCGTGGTGGGCGCCTCGAACAGCTCGAACTGCATGCGGCTCCGCGAGGTCGCCGAGGCCCACGGCAGGCGGACCTACCTGGTGGGCGGCCCGGAGGAGCTGGACCTCGATTGGCTGGACGGCGTCGAGTCCGTGGGCATAACGTCGGGCGCGTCCACGCCCGAGCTTCTCGTTCACGAGGTCATGGAGATGCTGGAGCCGGACGAGGTCACGCACATCCAGACCATCGCAGAGGACGTCAAGTTCGTCCTGCCTAGAGATCTTCGCTAGGCCGCTCGGCTAGCCGATGCGCCGACCCTCGCGGGCGCAACCCGGCGCCGAGGGACTCAGGGGCGGCGCGGTTCCCTCAAGCCCCTCGCACTACGGTGCTTCGGCCGGCTGCCGGCTTCACCACCTGGAGGACTCTTCAGCGTACGCGTGGTCGGGCAAGCTATAGCGGATTCCCTCCTCGTCGAATACCGAAGTCTCGAGCAAGGAGGTGAATTTGGTGAAGTTGTTGTCCTGAGCACGTCCCTGGCGCAGCCTGACCAAGATGTGGCCATAACGCTGCTGGAACTTGAACCACCCCACAGCTCCGAAGGACGAATGCGGAGGATACATCAGTCGTTCGGCAGTATGTCTTCCGATAAGCGCGCGCGAGATGCGGTACACGTAGCGGGCCAGCTTCCGGCGCTCCTCCGGAGCGGTCACCCCGGTAATCAACGGAGCCGAGTTGACCAGAGAGTTGGCCATCACGACCGATTCGAGCGGGGCATCCGGCTCGCACATCAGGCCGACGTCGTACAGTTTCAGGGCTTCCTGTTCATCACGGAACAGGATCGTGTCGGGGATGCCCATCAGATGACCGGAATAGCGCCAGACGGCCATGAAGCTTTCGCCCTCTTCGTCATTGTAAATGGCGCCAAGAGTCTTCATGTGTTTCAGCAACCTTGCCGAAAAGGCGGAGATAGCGTACCCCAGATGTGCCGCGCTGATCGGGATACCCCACTCGTCGGTTTCCCAGTCTTCCGAGTTGTTCAGGAGGTGTCTCACCCGCGCATGGATTATCCGAATGCGGACCGATAGTTTCCAGCCATCGCCCTGCCTGTCCAGGCCTCCGGGAAGGAATATCTCCATCATGTGTCGGTTGTTCTGCCCCAACCGCCTGATACCCTGGTCACGCACGCGCCCGGTGATGAAGAATGGCTTTGCTATGTTGGTCGTAAATCCCTCTATCAGAACGCCGGCCACGAATGCCGCCAGTATCACTCCGGAATTCCTGTGAAACATGCGGACGGACGGGGCGAATGCGGAATAGTCGAGCCATTCCGGAGGAGTCGACGCCTCTTCGAAGAATTCTCGCATCGAGGCCGGTGCGTCCCGCAGAGCCTCAGGCCGTTCCTCCATAGCGGCTTCGATTAGCTGCCATGACTCGCCTGGGGCAAGCTCCGCGAGATCTTCCGTCATCGCTTCGGCCACCGGATCTCCGACGAGTGTGTGCGCCAGGTAGTTGTCCGCCATCTCGGGCGCGACTTTGCGGGCCCTCTCATATCCGCCGTTGTAGTCGGAAGGTATATTGTTCATTTGTGCGTGTGCTTCCTATCGACTCCAATCCGGACGATCAGGACCGCCGAAGGTTCATGCCGTTTCCGGCTCTACCCGCAGATCGGGAAGCCAGCTTAGCCAGGATGGCAGGTACCAGTTCCGTCTGCCCAGCACCTCCATGCTGGCTGGAACGAGTACCGACCGTACAAGTGTAGCATCCAGAAACACCGCTACGGCGAGGCCGAAGCCGACCTGTTGGTTGATGATCGTCTCCCCCGCGGCGAATCCGCCGAATACCGCAACCATGATAAGGGCGGCGCCGGTGATCATCCCACCGGTGGACTGCAGGCCATAGGCCACCGCCTGGGCGTTGTTCCCGGTCTCGTCGTAGTGTTCGCGGATGCGGCTGAGCAGGAATACGTGGTAGTCCATGGACAGACCGAAGAGGATGGAGAACAGGAACAGAGGTATCCATGCGTCGATGACCTCGGCGTGTTGGAACCCCAGCAGGTCCGAACCAACCCCTTTCTGGAACACCAGCACCAGCAGCCCGTATGTAGCGCCTACCGACAGCAGATTCATGATTATGGCCTTGACCGGGATGACTATCGACCGGAAGACCAGCATCAGTATTATGAAGCTAAGGCCAAGGACAAAGGCAAAGACGATCGGGGTGTAAACGTCGACTATGCCGAAGAAGTCGGCAGCTTCCGCGGTGACTCCTCCGACGTAGACTTTCGCGGGGACGCCGTCGAAGGCGGCAGGAATGTGCTCCTCGCGGAGAGTGGACATCTTGGCGGTTGCCGCCCGGCTGTTGGGCTCCCCCGGGAACGGAAGCGTCAGCAGGGCCAGGTCGCCGTCGGCGTTGGCCTCCTGAGAGGGAGGGACCGGGAAGGTGGGGTCATCCACAAGTGACTTCACCAGGCGCGCCATCGCGTCCCGCACCTCGGGACTGTTGACATCTCCATCGACTACTATCTCCGCCGGGCTGAGGAAGCCCGCGGGGCTGACTTCTCCTACGGAGAACTCTTCCTTGAATACGGTAAACGCCTCCTTGGTCCGAGCCCCGTCGGGGAAGGTGTTGACGTCGTTGAGCCCTGTCTCGATGCTGAAGTAGAAGACCGACACGGCAATCATCGGAATGCCGATTATGAGGATGCTGACGATGGGGAAGCGAGTTACGGCGTGGGCAATGGTCACCCAGAATCCGCCCGTCGAGGCCTGGGGGGCCTTGAGCGAGAACCTGGCGAGGAAAGGGATGGTCAGGAAATTCACCTTGGGGCCGAGCAGCGAAAGCACGGCGGGCAACAGTGTCAACGTGGCGGCCAGAGCGGCGATAACCACCAGGATAGCCCCCAGCCCAAGGGACTGGAAGAATGATACGGGGACGATGAGCATGCCTATCAGGGCCAGCACCACGGTCGTACCGCTGAACAGCACCGTGCGGCCTGCCGTTCCCCCCGCCCTTTCAACCGCCTCGCGCGTGTCCAAGCCCCGGTCCATCTCCTCCCTGAAGCGGGACACGATGAGCAGCGAATAATCGATGCCCACCGCAAGCCCGATCATCGTAATCATCATCGTGACGAAGAAGAGCAGCTCGAAAGCCTGGCCTATGACCGCCACTGCCGCCAGCGCGATGACTATGGCAACGATGGCAAGGCCCAATGGCAGCAGGGTTGCAGCGACGGCGCCGAACAGCGCCAGGAGGATAATCAGCGCTACGGGGACGCCGATCCGTTCCCCCTTCTCGAGGTCTTCCGCACTCAGCTCGTTGTTCTCGAACGCTATGCTCGCGTCGCCGCCGATGAGCACCAGGAAGTCGTTCGCCTCGTTCGCCTCCTCGACCTTGTGGATGACGTCCTCGACGTTGTCCGTTGCCTCCTGGGACGTGCCGGCCAGGGTGTAGTGGATCAGGGCGGTCTTCTTGTCTGCGGAGACCAGCAGCGGGAGGAGCTGCTGCAACTGCTCCGGCGGGATCAGAGGCCCCGCGTCCGTGGCGTTGTAGTAGTGGAAGAGCGGCTGGCCTCTTATGCCGCCGGATATCGTCCCGGGGCCCAGCCCGACGATCTCCCCGTGGACCTCCTCCACCTTGGCGCGGAAGGCGTCGTCGTCCACCGTCAGAGTTTCTGACTGCACGATAACGATCTCGGCCGATTTCTCCGGTCCTCGGAGCTTGTCGATCAGAAGGGCGTTCGCGCGCTCGGACTCGTACCTGCCCGCGAGCCGGAAGTCGGTCGTGGTGGCGCTGCCGAGGAATTGGTATATGAGCGCGGCGGCGATTGCCACCAGGACGACCCACACGCCGATGGTTGCCCACGGCCTTCGCGCACTGATCCGGACCAGCAGTTCGGTCATGGAGTCGGTCCCTCCAAACCAGGACTAGAGTCGCTAGGGAGCATCCTACAGCGCTATGATGATACCAGTGGACACCCGTTCGGGTCAGTTTTCGTGAGATTGTGGCATAGCCGATGGGCCGGTAGTGGTGAGTTCGCTATGGACAATCGATCACGCCGCATGTACGGAAGTACACACAGATTCCTGTGGCAGGCTACGGACTCGTCGGATATCGAAGGCCATGCTCACGGTGTGGCCGCGCCTTCCAGGGCGCCGTGCCGACAGACGCAAGGATCATCTCGGAGCGTCCCGTGGGCGTCCACGCACCCAAGGGGTGAAGCGCCGGAGCCGCACGGAGGCCGTCCGTGTCGTTGGGACAGCTCGACCCGGGGCGTTCCCTAGGCGCTCGCCGGCACTCCCCGGGCCGCCTCTTCCGGCTGGGACGCCGCGGCGTCCGGGAAGAAGGCCGTCATCACCTGCTGGGCGATGCCCTGGGCGTCGAGCTGCAGCTGGCGGCGTTGATCGGCCGCCGTGCCGTGCTCGATGAAGGAGTCCGGCATGCCGATGCGGTGGACCGACACGTCCGGCATCCTGGCCCCGGCCAGCGCTTCGAGTACGGCTGAGCCGAACCCTCCGGCGAGCACGTTCTCCTCCACCGTGACGATGCGTCCGGCGCCGCGTGCCGCTTCCAACAGCAGGTCGACGTCCAGCGGCTTTACGAAGATCGGGTCCACTACGGCGCAGTCGATGCCGCGCGCGGCAAGCGTCTCCGCAGCCTCGACGGCCGCGGTGGCCGACTTGCCCAACGCGAAGATCACCACGTCGCGGCCCTCTCGGATTTTGACGCCCTTGCCGAGCGGCAGCTCCTTGAGGTCCGGGTCCATGGGCACGCCGACGGCGGCGCCTCGCGCGATCCGGATGGCGAATGGTCCCCTGTGCCTGTAGGCGGTGTAGACGAGATGCTGCAGCTGGTTTTCGTCCCGCGGCGCCGCTACGACGGCGTTCGGGAGGCACCGGAAGTACGAGATGTCGAACGCGCCGTGGTGCGTCTTGCCGTCCTCGCCGACGATCCCGGCACGGTCCGCTATCAGCGTCACGGGCAGGTTCTGCAGGCAGACGTCGTGGACCACCTGATCGAACGCGCGCTGCAGGAACGTGGAGTAGATCGAGACGAATGGATTGAGCCCCGTGGAGGCCATTCCGGCCGCCATGCTGACGGCGTGCTGCTCCGCGATGCCGACGTCGAAGACCCTGTCGGGGAATTGGCGTTGCACCTCCACGAGCCCCGTGCCCTCGAGCATCGCCGCGCTGATGCCGACCACCGACTCGTCGTCGCTCATGATGCGCGCGATCGTCTGTGCGAAGACTTTCGAGTAGGTGGGCGCTCCTGATGCGTCCCCCAGCGGGGAGCTCGGCTGGTGGAACTTGACGGGGTCGGCCTCTGCGGGCTCGTAGCCGTGGCCCTTGTGCGTCACCACGTGGACCAGGGGCACCGAGCCGGTTGGCGTTCTGGCCTGCCGGAGGGTTGTTTCGAGCTGCCTGAAGTCGTGGCCGTCGACCGGACCCAGGTACTGGAACCCCATCTCGGTCCAGAACATTGTCGGCTGGATGAGGCCCGAAAGACCGGTATTGAACCTCTTGACGAGGCTGTACATCAGGTCGCCCGTGGGCACTCTCTTGGACAGGTTCCTCATCCGGTTGACCATCGCGGTGTACTCCGGGTGCGTGATGACCCGCTTGCGCCAGTTCGTGAGGAAGCCGATGTTCTCCGAGATGGACATCCCGTTGTCGTTGAGGACGACGATGAACTTCTCGGGGTTGAGGTGGACGATGTTGTTGAGCGCCTCGAAGCTCGAGCCGGACGTCATCGCGCCGTCTCCAACGACCGCGATGGTCCACGAGTCGAGCCGGCGGTTCGCCGCGCCCTGTGCGATCCCCAGGGCGATCGAGAGACCGGTGCCGGCGTGGCCCGCGCAGAGCGTGTCGTGCGCGCTTTCGAGTGGCTCGCCGAACCCGGACAGCCCGCCCTCGAGGCGGATGTTCTGGAACTCGTCGCGCCGCCCGGTCACCAACTTGTGCGTGTAGGTCTGGTTGGTCGTGTCCCAGACTATGCTGTCCGTCGGGCTGTCGAACATTCGGTGCAGCGCCAGCGTGAGCTCGACGACCCCCAGGTTCGAGGCGAGGTGGCCGCCACGCTCGGTTATGACGGTGATGATGGTGTCCCGCGCCTCCTGCGCGACCCGGTCCAGCTCCTCGTCGGTCATTCCCTTGAGGTCGCCGGGCGAGTCGATCCGGTCTAGAAGACGTTCAGGCATCGGGGTCCTCCCTGTGAAGTGTCGTCTTGCAGCGCCGGGATCACCGTATCTGAGGAACGCCTTGGGTACCCAAGTGTAGCGTAGGTCACCAATACAAGCCAGTAGCACCCCCAATCCTCAGGGCCTTTTCAAAGTAATCGTCTGAATCAGGATGTACCGGATTTTCCAGATTTTCGGGATAGTCCGAATCCTGAGCTTCCTCTAATCCTGGTAATCCTGGTTCAGACAGTTTCCGCCGGAGTCGACTTCGAAAAGGCCCTGCCAAATCCCCCACCTCCGTCATACCGGCGGAAGCCGGTATCCAGTCTCCCAAGCCGCGGAGCCGGTCATCAAGGTGACGCCCTGAACTCGAATGGCAACTTCCCGTCGCGGCCGGAATCTAGCCGACTATCTCCCTGGAGACCCGCTGGTAGTTGAGCCCGAGGAGCTTCCGCAGCTCGTCTTCGTTGAAGCCGCGTTCGGCCAGCTTCAGGGTCAGGTTGGGCCAGTCGCGTATGTCCTCGTAGCCGACCATGTGGTAGGGCTCGGCGTTGCGGTGCTCCTTCGGCCTGAAGCCGCTCCAGTCGAACGTCCCGGGACGCGGTGGAAGCAGCGTCTCGGGGTACTCGATCAGCGAGCTGGTCCCGCCGCCGGGCCCCGCCTTGTCGGTCGAGATGCCGACGTTGTCTATGCCGACGGTGTTCACCATGTGCTCGACGTGGTCGGCGAAGTCGTCCAGCGTGGCCTCGTGCGAGGTCTGCAGGAACCCTGGTATGACGACGACGCCGAAGAAGCCGCCGCGGTCGGCGATCGCCCGTGCCAGGTCGTTGTCCTTGCCCCGGTCGTGGTACGACAGCGTCGCGCTGCACGAGTGAGTCACCACTATCGGCGCGTTCGAGACCTCCAGCGCGTCCCAGCCGACCTGCGGGCTGCAGTGGCTGACGTCCACCATCATGTTGAGCTCGTTCAGCTTGGCTACCACCTCGCGGCCGAAGTAGGTCAGCCCGCTGCGGTACGTTTCGGTGCAGCCGTCGCCGACGAGGTTTCTGAGGTTGTAGGTGAGCTGCACGACGCGCAGTCCCATGTTGTAGAACATCTCTATACGGTCGAGCTCTGCGCCGAAGGGCAGCGTGTCCTGGAAGTTGATGATGATGCCGTGCTTACCCTCTTCCCGCACCCGGCGAATGTCCTTGTCGCTCGTGCACAGGACCAGCTCGCCGTCGAAGGCGTCGATGAAGGCGCGGGCCTCGGCGACGCGCGTGACGGTCTTCTCGAAGATGTCGTCGAGCCGCGGTGGCAGCGCCCCGTAGGTGGCGTTGGCGATATCGACGCCCGCCTCGTCGAGGATGCCGAGGTACTCGGCCCGCGCCTCGGCGGAGGTCTGTACCTCACGAACGGCCATGGCCGATAGACGCTCCGTAGCCTCGCCGCGCGTCATGCCGTATCCCGCCCACTCGTCCAGCGCCTCCCGCATGGCGTCCGTGAAGAGCAGGCCGGTCGTCGCCGGCGGGTTGTAGTCGATGATCAGCGCCTCGTAGTGAAGCTGTTTCGCCTCTTCGGGGGTCAGCGCGGGACTCCGTGCCGCTGCCATGGCTCACTCCTCCGTCGTCCGGGTAGACGTTAGCGTATTGACCGCCGCGAACCCCGTCAAGGCGAGCGCCGGATTCGCACTGGCACGGTCGTGATTCGTGGCCCGCGCGCCCTGACGCGGCTAACTTCGAGGACAGGCGGACTCAGAGCAGGTTGACGAGCTTCGGCCGGAGAGCCGTGCGCAGGATGGACAGCGCGACCGCGCTGACTATTATCCCGCCCACGCGTCTCGGCGGCCAAATCGGGATCGCGCCGGCCGCGCCGTCGTTGAATGCGCGGGCCCGGTGGCATAGAATGCCGGCCGTGGCCGAGGCGCGTTGGATCGCGCGGTCACGGGAGGAAAGGCTGTGAACATCGAGCTCATCGTCGTGCGGACAATCCACCTCGGCTTTGGGGCGGTCTGGTTCGGGGCCGCGGTGTTCGCGGCGGCCGTTCTCGAGCCCCGCATGCGTCAGCTTGGCCCGGACGCCCAGAGGGCGCTGCTCGACTCGCTGATGCCGGCCTTCGACAAGGTGATGCACGTCACCGGCGCCATCACCATCGCCGCGGGCGTTTACCTGATGCTCCGGCTGAGATGGAATAGCCTCGAACTCATCCACGAGACCGACTGGGGGCGCTCGATGTCGCTCGCGCTCGTCGTGACCGTGATCGCGATGGGGACCGGCGCCATGGCCGCGGTCAACAGGAAGCGGATGGCGCGGGTCGGCGCCTCCGCCGAGGGCGAGGCCCGGACAGCGGAGGAGACGGCGCAAATCGAGTCGCTGGCGTCGCGGTCCAGACGTTATCTCCGAGCGACGGTGATATTGCTGTTCGTCGCGGTGGTCATGATGGCCGCAGCCAGGTACGCGTAACCGACCGCCGCGAAGTCCGTGACTCTGACAGACCGGTACGACGTTGTCGTCGCCGGAGCGGGCAACGCCGGACTGACGGCCGCGCTGTCGGCAGCCGAGCAGGGCGCCTCGGTGCTGGTGCTGGAGAAGGCGCCCGAGTACCTGCGCGGCGGCAACACCTACTTCACCGGCGGCCTCTTCCGGTTCGCCTACGACGGCATCGACGACGTGGCCTCCGTCGTCGCGGACATGGGCCCGGAGGAGCGACGCTCGGTCGATGTCGGAAGCTACCCGGCCGCGTCGTACTACGACGATCTGATGCGGGTCACCGGCGGGCGCGCCGACCCGGCCCTGAGCCGAACGCTCGTCTCGGGGTCTCTTCCGACGATGGTGTGGATGCGCCGCACGGGAGTCCGGTGGGTCCTGGCGCTGGGACGGCAGGCATTCAGGTCAGGTGGCATGTCCCGCTTCTGGGGCGGACTGGTAGTCGAGGCTGTCGGCGGGGGCAAGGACCTGTCCGACCGGCTGTTCGAGTTGGCGGCGCAGGCCGGCGCGGACGTGGCCTACGAGACAGCGGTCGATGGCTTGCTTGTGGGCTCGGCCGGCGCGATCGAGGGCGTTTCGGTCCGGTCACCCGGCGGCGAGCGCGCGGTCGGAGCGAACGCCGTCGTCCTGGCTTGCGGCGGCTTTGAGGCGAATCCCGAAATGCGGGAGACCCATCTCGGCCCGCTGTGGGGCGAGGTGAAGGTGCGCGGCACGCCCTACAACACAGGCGACGGTATCCGCGTCGCGCTGGAGGCGGGCGCCGGCCGGGCGGGGGACTGGAGTAGCTGCCACGCCGTGGCCTGGGACCTCAACGCGCCGGCGTTCGGCGACCGGAACATCGCCGACCTGTACCAGAAGCACTCGTACCAGTTCGGCATCGTCGTCAACGTCGACGGCCGGCGGTTCGTGGACGAGGGCGCCGACTTCCGCAACTACACCTACGCCAGGTACGGCCGCGAGATACTGAACCAGCCTCACGGAGCCGCGTTCCAGGTATTCGACTCGAAGGTGGAGCACTTGCTCCGGGACGAGTACAGGATTCCGCAGGTATCGATGGCGAGAGCGAGCTCTATCCAGGAGCTGGCCGACGCCCTCGGAATCGACCGGGCCGGGCTGACCGGCACGGTACGGGAGTTCAACGCAGCCGTTCGCGACGGGCCCTTCGACCCGACGGTGCTGGACGGCAAGAGCGCGGTCGGCATCGATCCGCCGAAGTCGAACTGGGCGCAGCCGATCTCGGAGCCGCCGTTCCTCGGCTACGCGGTCACGTGCGGCATCACGTTCACCTTCGGCGGCCTGAGCGTCGACGCCTCCGCTCGGGTGACGGACGCGGGCGCGCGTCCCATCGCCGGGCTCTACGCAGCCGGAGAGATCGCCGCCGGCCTCTTCTACGACAACTACCCCGGCGGCGCCGGGCTGATGGCCGGGGCGGTGTTCGGCCGCATCGCCGGCCGGGGTGCGGCGCGGTACGCGAGCGGGTAGGGGCCTCTCGGCGTCGGACGGTCGGAGCCGAAGCTAGGCCAGCACGCTCATCCCGTAGCGGGACCGCATCAGCCTGCCCTCGTCGAAGCGTTCCAGCCCGAGCATCGAGACGTCGATCGTCGTGGCCGCGCCCTGGGTCACCAGCTCGGCCATGACGACACCGACCATCGGCGCCAGCTTGAAGCCGTGTCCGCTGAAGCCCACGGCGCAGTACAGGCCCTCGATGCCGGGGACTTGCGTCATGATCGGGTGCCAGTCCGGCGTGATGGTGAACAGCCCCGACCAGCCTCCCCGGAACACCGCCTGCTCCATTCCCGGCATGCGGTCGGTCAGCCTGGCGGCGACCTCCTCGACCGCGACCGCGTCGACGCCGTGGTTGAGCTCGTCGGGACCGACGCTCTCTTCCTCTCCCACGCCGACCAGAGTTAGGCGGCCGATGTCGGGGCGGGCCGACAGCGAGTTGGGGATGTCGCCGACGATGGCGTGATCGGGCTCGGCCTCTGGCCGGCGCAGCGTTATCACCTGGTGGCGCACCGTCTTCAGCGGCACGTCCACGCCGACCCGCCGCAGGAGCGGCGCCGACCACGGCCCCGCCGCGACGACGGCGACGGGAGTCGATATCTCGCCGCGGGAGGTCGTGACGCCCGTGACTCTGCCGCCCGATACGCTGATGCCGAGCACGGTTTCCTGGAGGCGCACCTGCGCTCCCATGCCTCGTGACGCGGCGGCGTACCCCTGGGTGACCGAGTACGGATCGGCGTAGCCGGACTCCGGCTCGTAAGCGCACACTTCGTCTTCGGCAATTCGGAAGCCTGCGGGAGCGTCTTCGGGCGCGATCACCTCGGCAGCCACGCCGGACTGCTGTTGCAACCCGACGTTGCGCTCCATTGCCTCGCGGTCGTCGACGGAGGCGATCAGCAGGTAGCCGGTCTTAACGTAACCTGATGAGCCTCCCACGATCTCGCCGAAGTCCCGGAAGATGTGCAGGCTCTCCCAGGCCAGCCGGGTCGTCACCTCGTTCGAGTAGTGCATTCGCAGGATGGCCTGCGACCTGCCGGTGGACCCCGACCCGAGCGCGTCCTGCTCCACCAGCACCGTGTCGGTCATGCCCATCGCGCCGAGGTTGTACAGGATGCTGGTTCCCATCACCCCGCCGCCGATCACGACGGCGTCGGCGCTCGGCCTGTTGTCGTCCGCCATGTTCGCTATTCCCTCCAGGGGGTCGGCCAGAGCGGATGGTATTGGCGGCGGCAAAGAGTGTCAACGACGTGGCGCCGCTTGACCCGGTGCGCTGGTGGCCTACAATTGTCCCGACCAATCCCGCTTCAGGAGTCTCCGTTGATCATCGACAGCCACCTGTACTGCTTCCCACAGGTCGATCTGCCACAGGGCTACCCGACCCTCGACGAAAAGATGCGGATGCTCCAGAGCGAGCTGGGCGCTCACCATCAGCCCGTCTGGAGAGTGAGGGACCGGGCCCCAGCGGACAACGGCGTCCTGATAGACCCGGACAGCGGCGAGCTCAGGGACATAACGTGGAGGCGGCACAACGGCGGGCTCGCGTGGGAGTACGAGGGCGAGCTGTACACGAAGCAGTACTACCCGCCGATGCTGCACAACCTGGAGAGCCCGCCCGAGCTGATGGTCTCCGAGATGGACTACGCGGGCGTCGACGTCGGCATCATGCATGTCTACTCCTTCCTCGGGGGAGACGCCGTGCTCAACCCGTACCTGAAGGACGCCGTACGGAAGTTCCCCGATCGGCTGATCAGGCTGGTCAAGGTCACCGAGGGAGCGATACCGCTCGACCCCGAGGGGACCGTCGAGTGGCTGCAAAGTGAGATCGCCGACGACAAGCACGTGGCGCTCCAGTTCATTCCCGGCTTCTACTACCAGCCCACGGGCGGCGTCCTGGCGGGCTACGAGGAGCCGTGGGACGACGGCCCGCTGGCCCCGTTCTGGCGTGGGGTAGCCGAGCTTGGCGTGCCGGTCTATTTCACGCTGATAGGCGGCAGGGGCGCGAAGACGTTCCAGCGGTCGTGGCAGGACGAGTACCTGGAGGAGCAGCGGGTCCTGCTCCGCTGGATGGAGCGCTACCCCGACGTGCCCGTCGTGATCACTCATGGGCTGCCCTGGCGGGCGTTCATGGACGACGGCGAGATAGTGTTGCCCGACGCGGTCTGGGATGTCTTCGAGGCGCCGCAGTGCCACATGCAGCTTCTCATCCCCATCGGGATGGGCAACCTGTGGGAGTACCCGTGGAAGGAGGCCGAGCCGGCCGTGAAGCAGTGCGTGGAGCGGATAGGCGCCGACCGCCTGATGTGGGGTACCGACATGCCGATGGTTGCCAGATTCTGCACCTACCGCCAGTCGATGGACCAGTTCAGGGTCCACTGCGACTTCCTGTCTGAAAGCGAGCGCGCGGACATTCTCGGCGGCACCGTCGCCAGGGTGATGGGGATCGAGGTCCCGAGCGGCACGCCGTGAGGATCCTGGGCATCGAGACTTCGTGCGACGAGACGGCCGCGGCGGTCGTCGAGGACGGGCGAGCCATTGTCTCCAACGTGGTGGCAACCCAGGCCGAGATGCACGCTGAGTTCGGCGGCATCGTGCCGGAGGTCGCCGCGCGGCAGCACCTCGTGACTCTGCTTCCGGTCGTGACCCGCGCGCTGGAGGAGGCCGAGACCGATCTCGGCGCCCTCGACGGCATAGCGGTCACCCACGGGCCCGGTCTGGCCGGCTCGCTGCTCGTCGGGGTCAACTCCGCCAAGGGCCTGGCGTTGGCCAAGGACGTCTCCCTGATCGGCGTCAATCACCTGGAGGGGCACGTCTATGCGGCGTGGCTCGATGGCGACGACCCGGAGGTGTACCCCGGCTTCCCCCTGGTCTGCCTGATCGCCTCGGGTGGCCACACGGACCTGCTGCTGATGGAGGGCCACGGGCGGTACACGCTCGTCGGGCGCACGCGGGACGACGCCGCGGGCGAGGCGTTCGACAAGGGCGCCCGGCTGCTGGGCCTCGGTTTCCCTGGCGGCCCGGAGATCCAGCGAGTGGCCGCCGGCGTCGCGAGCCGAGAGCCGCGATTCCCCAGGCCGCGCATACGGGACTCGCTCGACTTCAGCTTCAGCGGCTTGAAGACCGCGCTGCTGCGCCGCGTCGAGCAGCGTGGATGGTACCCGGATCCGGGACGGGAGCTCAACGAGACTGAGGTCGCCGACGTTGCCGCCGCGTACCAGGAGGCCCTCGTAGACACCATGCTCTCCAGGACGCTCGATGCCGCCGACCGGTACGGGGTAAAGGGCATCCTGCTGGGGGGCGGCGTCGCCGCCAACGCGCTGCTGCGCCAAAGGATGAGCGAAGAGTCGCCCGTACCGGTGATCGTGCCGCGTCCCGCACTGTGCACCGACAACGGCGCCATGATCGGAGCGGCGGCGTGGTTCCACCTCCGCCACGGCCCGCGCCGCGAATGGGACCTGGACGTCGTGCCCAACCTGCGTCTGGGCTGACGCAGGCTACTATCCCTGTGTGGCGGACGGTCGCCCGCTACCGGGGCGGGAACCGTATCTGGCCCGGCGGGCCGCCGGTGGCGACCTCCTCCTGGAGCTGGAAGACGCGGGTCGTGAAGTCGTGGATGTCCTCGGAGGCGTCCTTCGATCTTATCTCCAGCCTCACCTGTGACGACCCGGAGGTGATGACCACGTACAGGTGCTGCAGGGCCAGGAAGCGGTCGACCACCAGGTAGGCCCCCATCCCGATCACGATCAGGGAGGCCAGCGGCGCCAGCGCGTACTCCCAGACCTGCCAGACGAGGACGGCTACGACGATGGCAAGGGCGGCCCAGACGAAGACCCCGTAGCCCAGCGGCTGGCGCATGATCTCGATCGCGTCGACGTTCCGCAGAGGCAGAAAGACGACGCGGCGTCGCCCGCCTCTGCCCTGCACGTGGATGATCCGTCTCGAGGTCAGGAGCAGCGCCTCTGACGGCTCGCGTTCGCCGTCGGCTACGCCTCTATCCACGTCGAAGACGGAGTCGACGCGCTCCTCGGGCATGAGAGGCAGACCGCCCACGGAGCTCCACGCGGCGTCGGACACGGTCTCTGCTTTGTCGGCGTGGCTCACCCCGGCATTATAGTCCAGTCGCCCCGTGTTCAGCCCGCGCAGGTTGCGTCCAACGCCAGGGGACTCGTCGATGAACCTTGTAGGGAGTCCGAGACTTGAACGGTAGGGGGCGAATTCCAGGGCGCGGGCGCCCCGGCCTGCCTGACCGCTACCTGACCGCTCCTGGATTCCCCACCTGATTGGGCCGGGCGGCGTGACGGCCAGCTTCCGGTGTCATAGTGGCGCACCCTGTTGGGGATGGATTCCCGCCCCCGCCTACGCGAGGGCAGGCTGTTCGCGGGAATGACGGAGGTGGGGGATTTGGGCCGCTGCGCTCCACTTGCGTAACCCGCGTAACCCGTGTACAACGACAACTCGCAAGACGACCTGAGTAACAGATGAGCAACCAGTGCCCGTGACGCGAAATCAAGTCGACGCCGGCCGGTTCAACCGCGAGTTGGACTTACCTTACGAACTGCGGCTGCAAGACTTCGAGTTGGCTATGCAGGACGTCTATGATTTCTTTTACGACGTCAATGCACATCTGTTAGGAAAGGGATTGCGCCGACTCGACGACATGCTGCGACCCGCGATAATGTCGGGCGTCTTGTCGGATATGCTGACTGCCAGCCTGGCCAGGCACTCCCGTGTTCTGGCCGAGAACCAGTACCACAATGGTCACCCCGATCTTGTCGTACAGGGAGCCTACCCTGACAACGCGGTCAAGGCCGGGTCGGAGGGAGTGGAGGTGAAGACGACTCGGAAGCCTGGTGGAGCTGTCGACACGCACGGTGCTCGCGATCAATGGCTGTGCGTGTTCGTGTATCGGGTGGACACGAAGACCGAGCCGGCGCGGTCTAGACGGCCCATGACCTTCACCGAAGTCTATCTCGGTCACGTCGACGTCGAAGACTTTCGGAAGAACCCTCGCGGAGAACTCGGTACGCGCACCGCTACGCTTCACAAGGAAGGGATTGGCAGGTTGCGGGAGAGCTGGGTCTACTTGGCAGGATGACGCCCGTTTGGAGAGAAACGCGCCAGTTTCGGGATCGCCTCTGCGGCTAAGTCGAAATATTGCGGGTCCTTCTCCACTCCTATGCTTTGATAGCCAACAGCTTCAGACGCCGCTAACGTAGACCCTGCGCCGGCGAATGGGTCCAGTATGGTGCCTTCTCCGACCGGCAGAACGGAACGCACCAGATGCCGGAGAAAAGACTGCGGCTTGAGACTTGGGTGCGGCGCGAGGTCGCGTTCTGCCTTGCGTGTGGGCGCGGACGTGATCACGTCCGCGAAGGGCTTGTCTCGACATGGGCGACGAAATCCGCCTGTCTTCCACTTCCTCAAGTTGTCTTGGACCCTCCCTTCTATGGGTTTGCGGTAGACCACCCACGGCTCCCACATCGAACGGGGCATGACGCTCACTTCCGAGAAGTCGTCGTGAGCGCCCTTGGGCCGGTCTCCCCCCCTGAGAGTCATCGTCAATCGCACGATCTCCCCGCGGCGCTCCAACCCCCCCTCGGACAGCGCCGCCGATACGAGGTAGGACACCAGTGGGTTGGAGGCGACGACTACGTGTGCCCCGGGCACCAGCTTCGGCGCAAGCAGGCGTGTCCATACGAAGAAGAAGGTCCTGATGAACCGGAGCTGCTCCGAGGTGAGGGTTGTGAATCTCGGCAGTGGGGAGCGGACGTGCCCGTCGAACGACGGGGGCAGACGCCATACGCCGCCTCTCCCCATCCGCAGCTTGGTCTGCTGCTCGTGTGTGTACTCATGCAATCCGTAGGGCGGGTCGGTGACGACGGCCTGTATGCTATTGTCGGCCTGCTGTCCCAGCCAGTCGAAACAGTCGGCGTGGTAGAGAGTCGCTCGGCCGACGGAGAATGGTGGCTTCCATGGTCGGCCCATAGGCAGCTCGGTCTGGACGCCGGAGGGCGCTTCTGAGCGCAGTGAATAGAAGCCCCGGTCTTCACGTACGAACCTACGCGGAGTGTTGAGCCTGAGATAAGAACGTACGGATGACGCGCTGGTAGGGCCCACGACCTGAGAGACGCGCTCTTCGATTTCCTTGACGGACAGCGCCTTTGAGGTAAGGGACATCACCTGAAGTATGCCGTCCCTAACTTGGCCGGGCGCGTATCTGTTGTCGTTCTCCGTCATCTCAGTCATCAGTGTAGGACGTCTAGACGTCTGTAGTCAATGGTTAAGCAAATCAGCCCGCAGAAGGCAGTGTACCTTGAGACAGGGGACTGCTGATCTGGGTACAGGCCCGCGCGTTGGACGGGCCAATGGCCCTATGCTATTCTCCTAGCCGTCTCGAATCACGACACGACACCGAAAACGCGAGGCAAGAGAGTGGAACGACCTATATTCAAACCGGTGGGCACGCCCGTTTACGAGCTAGACACGCCGTCGCTCGTCGTCGATCTGGACATCCTGGAGGCGAACATCGAGACGGTGCACGGCGCGGTCCACGACGGCATGGCCCGGCTTCGTCCGCGGGTCGACGCGCACTGCACCCCCGCGATAGCCCACAAGCAGGTCGCCGCGGGCGGCACCGTTGGCGGAATCGCGGTCGCCACCCTCGGGCAGGCCGAGGTGTTCGCCCGGGCCGGCTTCAGCGACATCCTCGTGGCCAACCTGGTCGTGACCGCGCCCAAGATCGCGCGGCTGGCGTCCCTGGCCCGCGAGGCGGCCGTCACCGTCGCGGTGGACTCGGAGCGGAACGTCCGCGATCTGTCCGCAGCGGCGACGGCGAAGAACGCCTCGATCAGGGCCGTGGTCGCCGTCTCCACCGCGCCGGGTCGGTTCGGCGTACAGTCGGGCGAGGCCGCCGCGGGCGTCGCGCGCGCAATCGTCTACGCCGACGGAGTGGACTTCGCCGGACTGATGGCCTCCGAGGCGCCGGTCCTGGAGACAGACCGCGACGCCGTGGCCGCGGTGACGCGGGAACGGCTCGCGCCGGTGCTCGACACACGGGAGCGGATCGAGGCCGCGGGCATCGAGGTCGGCGCCGTCATCGCCGGCGGAAGCTCGAACTACGAGGCGGCCGCCGCGACTGAAGGAGTTACGGAGGTCCCCGCCGGGCGGTACGCGCTGATGGACGCAGAGCTTGGGCCCTACCTGCCGCAGCTCGGCCACGCGGCCCGGGTGAACTCCGTAGTCACCAGCCGCCCCGAGGACGGGATCGCGATCGTCGACGGAGGCCGAAAGGCCATAGGATCGGACACCGGCTCGCCGTCCGTGGACGTGCCCGGGGCGGTCGTCAAGGGCCTCAGCGCCGAGCACGGCTCGCTCATCCTGGACGACGTCCGGCCCAATATCGGAGACCGAGTCTGGTTCACGCCGTACGACTCCGCCGAGTGCGTGAACCTGCACGACTACATGCACGTCGTGAGGAACGGTCGCCTCGAGGCGGTCTGGGACATCCCGGCCCGAGGGCTCTACCGCTAACGCGGGCTCCCTGGGTCACGCCCGCTATTCCCACACGGAGATAACGAATGGACAACTACAGGCCCGCTCCCGGCACGCTGATAGAAGATTTGGACACGCCCTGCCTGATCGTCGACCTCGACGCCGTGGAGAACAACTACCAGGCGGTGGCGGACAGGTACCGGGGCAAGGTCTGCCAGATGCGCCAGCACACCAAGAACATCAAGAGCCCGACGCTGGCCCGGATGCAGATCCGCGCCGGCGGCGCGCACGACGGCGTATGCACCGCCAAGCTGTCGGAGGCGGAGGTGATGGTGGAGCACGGCATCACGGATGTGCTCATCCCGAACCAGGTCGTCACCCCGGACAAGATCGCCAGGCTGAGCGCGCTCCAGCGACAGGGCGACGTCAAGGTGTGCGTCGACAGCCGCCAGAACGTCATGGACCTGTCCGAGATCGCGGAGTCCCACGGTGTGAAGATAGGCGTGCTGATCGAGGTGGACACCTCGATGGGACGGGCGGGGGTCAGGAGCGTCGACGAAGGAGTCGAGCTAGCCAAGCTCGCCGAGAGCCTGCCCGGCGTCGACTTCCGCGGCGTGATGAGCCACCAGCACCTGGAAGACTTCGTCGACACCGAGAGCCGGATACTGACGGCGCGCGAGTACATCGAGCGCTGCGTCGACGTGAAGGACGCCATCGAGGCTGAGGGCATCGCCGTCGAGATCGTCTCCAGCGGCGAGACGTTCTCGTACGACGCAGCGGCCGACATGGACGGCGTCACGGAGGTCGAGGGCGGTACGTACGCGTTGATGGGCACGTCCTACGACTACATGGAGGAGTTCCAGGTCGCCAACAAGGTGCTCAGCACCATCGTCAGCGTCCCCGAGCCCAATGTCGCCGTCTGCGACGCCGGCACGCGCGCGCTGTCGCAGCCCGGCGGAGCGTTCACCGTCGAGGGCCTGTCCGGCGTGACCGTGGACGCGCTGCATGACGACCACGCCGTCCTCCACAGCGACGGCGGCACCGTCTTCGAGGTCGGCCAGCAGTTGCTGCTGCTCCCCTGGTACCAGGACATGCTGGTCAACCGGTGGGACCAGTACGTCGCGGTCCGCGACGGCGTCGTGGAAGAGGTGTGGGACATCCCGGCCAGGGGCTGCGCGCAGTAGGCCCGTCCGGTGCCTTCCGCCGGCGCCCTGTCTCCCATAACGAACCGTTGGGACACGGCCACGCCGGTCCGACTCGACGCCGAGCACCTGGCGGTGTTCCGCGGCCACGAAGGCCGCGCGTACAGCCACCAGGCGCAGCTCACCTCGCTCGACGGACGCCTCTACCTGTCGTGGTCGCTGGGCGTCCACGGCGAGGAGGAGCCGTCACAGATCGTCGTGTTCTCAGCCTCGGACGACCGCGGCGACACGTGGACAGAGCCCGCGCCGATCGTCGGCGTCCAACCCGGCGCCTACGCCGACCGGGTAGCCTGCTCGTCGGGCATCAGGGTCCACGACGGCAGGCTCGTAGCGTACGTCGCCGAGTGGGAGTACGACGCGCCGGCCCTCGACACCGGCGGGCGCCTCCAGGTCGGCAATCACGAGCACCACCTGGGCACGCGCACGAGGGCCGCGGTATCGTCGGACGGCGGGAAGTCCTGGTCGGAGCCGGTCGACGTCATGCCCCGCATCGCGAGCTACCATCCGCCGTCGCCCACGACGTCGGGCCGGCTCATCCTGCCGGGCCACGTCACGTTCCCTTACACCGACGACCCGGCCGGCCTGAGCGGGTGGACCTACACCGGTCTGTCCGGGCTCCCCGCGGACTTCGTCGACGACACGATGGGATGGGACTACGGTCGCGAGGCGAGAAACGACCCGCGCGTCTTCGACGAGGGGTCGTTCTTCCAGACCGACGATGGCGTCATCCACATGATGCTGCGGAGCGAGTCGGACCGGCTGTGGGTCACCGAGAGCCGCGACGACGGCGAGACTTGGTCGGAGCCGCTGATGACGGGCTATACGGACGGCATCTGCCGGCCCCACTTCGGCCGGCTGGACGACGGCCGGTTCTTCGGCCTCGGCACGCCGGACCCGTCGAATCCGTGGGCCCGCACGCCGGTCGTACTGGCCCTGAGCGAGGACGGCGTCGTCTTCGACAGGCACTGCATTGTGGGCGACGAGTCGGAGCGTCCGCCGCGGATGCCCGGGCGCGGCAAGAGGGGCCGCTACGGCTATCCGTACCTCCACGTCATGGACGGCACCGCGTTCGTGGCCTACTCCGTAGCCAAGGAGGACATCGCCGTCGCGCGATTCCCCCTGGCGGACCTGGACTGACCGTCGGCAAGCACGTCGTGTCCACCCGAGTCATAGTCCTCCATCTCGCGTGCCGGCGACTTCGGCGCACGGTGTCACCTCGACCCACCTTGTGAATCGCCGTTGGCTTCACCTAGCGTCGTCATCAGTCCGCGCAACAACTGGTTAAACTGGCGTTTAAGGTCTTCTAGGTCTCGTCCGTGATGTTCCCTTCGAACACTCAGTGCGCCGATGGAGAAAGTCCAACGAGAGCGGTCCGCGTTGGTACTATTTTCGACCTGGATAAGAAAGTGTCGCGGTGTGCCCTGGAAAGACGTCAAGTAAGTTTTCTGGCTGAAGGATAGGGAGCGGGATTGTCTTGGCCTGATCGAGTGATCTCCGAGAGGCGCCAGGCTGGTTGAGCCCTCACAAACACGAACTACTTCACCCTCATGCGTAGTTATGAACACGGTGATGAGTGTCTGCACTCGGCCAAAGAGGTCTGACAACAACAGAGCCTTGGCTACGCAGTATTCGGAGAAGGGAAGCAAGACAGAATCAATGAGTTCGCTGGCAGAGAATGCTTGTTCCGGTGCGTTCGCCAGAGATCGCTTGAAGAGTGCTATCTCCTTGTCGATGTCCTCGATTTCGTCTATCGGTTGGCCACGGGCAGCCTTGAGGTGGAGGTTGAGGGAGTATTCGCAGCATCGCGCGATGTAGTTAATGAACTCAGTCAGGTCCTCCGTCTGGTCGACCCGTTCCAGGCTATCGATATACTCGTCACGCCCGTGCTGGGGAATGATGGCCACCGTGTACCCGTGCTTGATGAGGATCATGTTCATCAGGAGGCGAGCCATCCGTCCGTTCCCGTCGTCGAATGGATGGATGCGTACGAAGCGGTAGTGGAACGTGGCGGCGATGACGATGGGATGTTCGCCTTCCTGCTCTTTGGCCCTGTACCAGTCGATGAGGTCGCTCATCGCTGGCGCGACCTGCTCAGGTGGCGTGAAATAGTAGGTCTCGCCGGTCGAGGTCCTTACGTTGTTGGGCGTCGTCTTGTAGTCACCGACTGAAATCGTCCGCTGTACCAGCGTCCCGTCTGGCGTCTCTGCTGTTGTCGGGTAGGGTTCCTTCAGCAAGACTCGGTGGAGATTGCGGATGAAGACTTGGGTCAATTGTTCTGCATCGTGTACCGCAGCCTCAACTGCCTGCACAGCGCTGTCGTGTCCTTCGATGTCGACGTGGTCACGAAAGGGTTTGCCGTGGGCGGTAAGTCCGTGGAGGATGAGACTGCGAGTCTCTCGGAGGGTGAGCGTGTTGCCTTCGATGGCGTTGGAGTTGTAGCTCCACTCGAGCCTGAGCTTCTGCTCGAGTTGGGCAAGTACCGCAGGCGACAGAGGTCGCAGAGCGTCGAGCTCGTCTTTGAGGCGGTCGATGGACTCAAGGGCGTTGTCCATTTGATACACCCAATCCCTTCTCAAGAGGCGCACCGGTAGCTTGTCCAACAGGGCAAGCCGTTGGCGGCCATCAGAGCAGCCAGACCTCCATTATTGCCGCCGCGCTTTCGTGAAGACAAGGCCGGTGCTGGCGTCTGGCCGGGGGAGGTCTCACAAAGAGAGGCCCGCATAGGCACCAGAAGCAGCGAGCAAGCCCGATCCGGTTGGTCGCCCTGGAAAGAAGTGAGCGCGTCGGCCGCGCTCAGGCGGCCGTGTAGCCGGCGGCGTGGACCTTGCAGGCGGAGGCGTGCTCGCTGACGTAGGCGTAGGCTGAGGTGGCCGCGATCGCGCCCTGGGCGGCCGCGGTGATCGTCTGCTTCAGATCGCCGGACGCGTCGGTCAGGTCTCCGGCGGCCAGGACGCCGTCGACGTTCGTACGCATCGTCTTGTCGACGATCACCTCGTTGACCTCGTTCAGCTCCAGGCCGAGCTGGTTCGGCACCTCGACCCTCGGGTCGGCGCCGATCTCGATGAACAGGCCGTCCAGCGCCAGCTCCGTCGAGCCGTCGACGGGCCGGTCCAGCACGATGCCGTCCAGTCCGTCCGTTCCCTTGAGCTCGACGACGCTGGTGTTGAAGAGCGGGCGAACGTTGTCGGCCTCGTCCAGCAGGCGCAGCGTGACGGGCTCGGGGCGCGTGAAGCTGTCGCGGCGATAGATGACGTAGACCTGCCGCGCGTACTTGCCGAGCAGGATCGCACCCTCGACCGCCGCGTTGCCGCCGCCGACGGCGGCGACGACGTTGCCGCGGTGAAGGGGGGCGTCGCACGTCGAGCAGAACGAGACGCCGCGGCCGGTCCACTCCTCCTCGTGCTCAAGACCCAGCTTCCGGCGCTCCCTGCCGACCGCCAGGACCACGGCGGTGGACGTGAAGACGTTGCCCTCGGACGTCGCGGAGCGGAACAGGTGGCCGTCATACTCGACGCTAACCACGTTCTCGGCGACGATCGGGACGTCGTAGCCCTCCACCTGCTCCCGGAACTTCATCATCAGCTCGAAGCCGTCGATCTCCGCGAAGCCGGGGTAGTTCTCGATGTTGCCGCCGGTGGCGGTCTCCCCACCGAAGGTCTCGCCCAAGACGACCGTCTTCATCTGGTATCGGGCTGAGTACAGGGCGGCGGCGAAGCCCGCGGCCCCCTGTCCGGCGATCATCACGTCGTAGTAGCTTGTCAGGTCTGTGGTCACGGCGCATGTCTCCCTTGCGTGGAGTCGACATGGCGGCCGCGTCGGCCGCCGTCATGAATAAGATGCGGCCGCGTGACCAGTCGGTGCGGCCTCTCGGCGCGGGAGCCATGTGCAGGCCGCTCGTGCCTCTACTCTGAAGTTCGTTGTCTGGAGAAGACGGGCACGTTCGCAAGCCTCACCCTCACCTGGACTCAAGGGAGAGGGGGCTTCCGGCTCGTCTCTGGTCGTCCAGCCACTCTTTCAGATGATCAGGACTCACTCGAGATATTGTTCCCAGTTGAAGCGGGTACGCCAGTTCTTGCCGGCGTGGAGATAGTCAATGAACGCCTCACTGACTTCGCTAAGTGAAGCGGTGAGACATTGATAATGCTGGTCGCTAGAACCTTCTCGATACTCCAGGACGAAGCCGTAGTCTTCATCCTCCGATCCAGGATCCGCAGGGCAAAACAGGGTCTGGATATAGTGCTCAGGGTTTGGTTCGTCAACCAGGATGGCGAACGGGTTGTCGTCTTCGCCCCTGTCTAACAGACTCCGGATAGCGGTACGTATTGCGGCGTCGTCCGCTTGGTCTGTAACCGTATCGCCACCGACTATTAGCCTCATCCACGTTACCTCCTTTTTCGCTTCGTAAGTGGGGTCTCTTTCTGCAGACACCAACAGAGCTGCTAGTTGAAGTGGCGGCCGGCGTCGATGACGAGCGTCTGGCCGGTGACGCTGTCGGTCCTGCAGAAGGCGACGACCTGGTCGGCGACGTCGTCCTTGTCGGCGGCGCGCTGCAGCAGTGCCGACCGCTTCCCCTCTTCGCGGAACTCCGGGGACAGGTTGTCGGACATCAGAGTGCCCTCGAGGTAACCGGGCGCGATGCAGTTGACCTGGATCTCCGGCGCCAGCGCCACGGCCATGCAGCGCGTCAGGTGGTTGAGTCCCGCCTTCGAGACGGCGTAGCCGATCGACGACCCCCTGGGGTACATACCGGCGACGGAGGAGATGTTGACTATGCGGCCCGCGCCCTGGGCCTTCATCGGGCCGGCGACGGCCTTGATGAACATCATCGGCCCGGTCAGGTTGATGGCCATCATCTTGTCCCATTCCTCGAGCGTCATCTTGTCCAGCTCGTCGAATGGGATCCACTTGTTGTAGGCGGCGTCGTTGATCAATGAGTCGACCCGGCCGAAGCGCTCCAGCACGTTGGCCGCGACGCCCTGCACCTGCTCGGGTGACGCTACGTCGCATTGGTAGGTCTCCGCTTCGACGCCCTTGGCGCGCAGCTCGGCCGCCACGGCGGAGGCCTTCTCCGGCCTGGTGTTGTAGGTGATGGCGACGTGCGAGCCCTCGTCGGCCAGCGCGTGGCATATCCTTCCGCCGAGCCCGCCGCTGCCGCCGGTCACGATGGATACGGTGTTCTTCAGGTCCATGCCTGGCCTCCAGGGATTGGGGCGACTACGGGGCGCCTCACGGTGGAGGCGGGCGGTTCGCCGTCGAGGCGTACTAGCCGCCGGCCACCGCCGGTACTACGCTGACCTCGTCTCCCGCGTTGGTCGCGGTGTCGAGACCGTCCAGGAATCTCACGTCCTCGCCGTTGACGTACACGTTGACGAAATTCCTGAGATTGCCTTCCTCGTCGCAGAGGCGCGCCTTGATCCCCGGGAACTGGTCCTCGAGGGAAGTCACCACCGCGTTCAACGTATCGCCCTCGACGGACACCTTGTCCTGGCCGCCGGTCAGCCGCCGCAAGGGTGTCGGTATTCTCACCATAACGCTCATCTAGCTTCGTCCTCCGTAGCAGTGTCGAGCGTGAACATGGTACCAGCGGCCCGCCCGCTTTTCACCTGGGGATGCGGCCGGCGGCCCGTTTGACGGGCAGGTCAGAAGCCGCGGTCTTGAAACGCGGCCTGGAAAGACTCGTAGTCCGGGCCGGAGCGCACCGGTTCTACGGCGTCCGCCATCAGCTCCTGCGTCTTGAGTCCGTTGCCGGTGATGAACGCCACGGTCACGTCGTGAGGGCCGATGGCGCCCCTCTCGGCCAACCGTTTCAGGCTCGAGATCACGACGCCGCCCGCCGGCTCCGTGAAGATGCCCTCGGTCTCGGCCAGCAGCTTGACGCCCTCGGCAATCGAATCCTCGGGCACGGCGTCGGCGATGCCGTCGGTCTGCCCCAGCACCTGCAGGGTGTAGTGGCCAGCCGCGGGGTTGCCTATCGCAAGGGACTTGGCGATGGTGTTCGGCCTGACGGGGTCGACCCGGTCGAGGCCCTGCTCGAAGGCCCGCACTATCGGGGAGCATCCCTCCGCCTGGGCCAGGTGCATCCGCGTCGCGGGCGGGTCGATCAGGCCGACCTGCCCCATCTCCTCGAGCCCCTTCCATATCTTCGTGTGCAGCTCGCCGGACGCGCCCGGCACTATGCAGTGGTCGGGAGCCTTCCAGCCGAGCTGCTCGGCGACCTCGTGGCCCAGCGTCTTGCTGCCCTCCGCGTAGAAGGGCCGCATGTTGATGTTGACGAAGGCCCAGCGGTTGTTGTCCGCGAGCTCGCTGCAGAGGCGGTTAACCTGGTCGTAGTTTCCGTCGACCGCCACCAGGGTAGGGCCGTAGGAGGCGGCCTGGATGATCTTGCCGCGCTCCAGGTCGGCCGGGAAGAACACCATCGTCTTCATGCCGGCCCTCGCGCCGTGCGCGGCAACCGAGCCCATCAGGTTGCCGGTGGACGGACACGCCAGTACGTCGAACTCGAACTCCAGCGCCTTGGACGTCGTGACGGTGACCGGGCGGTCCTTGAACGAGTTGGTCGGGTTGACCGCGTCGTTCTTGACGTACAGCTCGTTCAGGCCGAGCCGTCGGCCCAGGTTCCCGGCCTTCAGCAGCGGCGTGAAGCCGGTGCCGATGTCGACCGCGGCGTCGGGAGCCACCGGAAGGAAGTCGTGGTACCGCCACATCGTCGTCGGGCCGCGCTGGATCGTCTCTCGCGATATACTCTTGGCGATCGAGTCGTAGTCGTAGCTGACCTCCAACGGCCCGAAGCACATCTCGCACGCGTTGGTCGGCGCGACCTCGTACTCACTTCCACACTCTCGACAACGCAGGGCGGTTACGTGGGACAAGCAGGACTCCTCTGGGGTCGGAAACGGGGATTTAGGACCGGCTCGAAGTGGACTGGAACGGCGACCTGTGGTCGTTCGATGGTAGCAACCGCCAATCTGACTGTCAATGAATCCGTACCTCTCCTGGGAGGCTTCCGACATGCCCGCCTGCAAGGGGAGTGACGTCGATTGAAGCTCAGACTGGCTGCGGCCCTCGCGCTCGTTCTGCCGTTGCTGACCGGCTGCGTCCGATCCGACGAGCTGCTCGTCTTCGCCGCGGCCAGCCTGGCGGACGCGCTGGAGGAGATCGGCGAGCGGTTCGAGGAGGAGGCCGGCATGAGGGTCGCGTTCAGCTTCGGGGGGTCGCAGGCGTTGGCGCAGCAGATCGTCAGCGGCGCGCCGGCGGATGTCTTCGTCGCGGCCGGCCGGCAGCCGATGGACTTCCTGGTCTTACGGAACGCGGTCGACGTGGTCGAGGACGCAGTGGTCCACAACGAGCTGGTCGTCGCCGTCAGGGAGGACTCCAAGGCTCTGGGGTCGATATCGGACCTCGCCGGGCCGGCGGTGGGGAGGGTCGCGATCGCCGATCCGGGCCTCGCGCCGGCGGGCATATACGGGCGCGAGGCCCTTCGACGCCTGGGGCTCTGGGAGTCGCTGCTGCCCTCGCTCGTGTTCGGGGCCGACGTCCGAGCCGCGCTGGCGTACCTCGAATCGGGCAACGTGGACGCCGCGCTCGTCTACGCCACGGACGCCAGGGAGGCGCCCGGAGTGAGGGTGCTCGACATCGTGCCGCCGGACAGCTACACGCCCTTCGCCTACCCCGCGGCGGTTCTCGAGGGCTCGGACAACCGGGGCGCCGCCCTCGAGTTCGTACGGTTCCTGAAGTCGGACGCGGCGCGGCGCATTTTCGAGCGGCACGGCTTCCGGACGACTGGCGGGCCGCGCTGACTCCGATGTCGAGCATAACGTCGTCTCAGGCAAACGAACGCCCGTCGCGGTTGCTGGGCGGGCCGTGGAGCGGACGCCCCGGTTCGGAGTAGACTGGACTCGTGGACCTGCACCCGATCCTGCTGACGCTGCAAGTGGCGGTGGTCGCCACGCTGATCAACGTGCCGCTCGCGCTGGCCGTGAGCTGGCTGGTGGTGAAACGGCGCGTCCCTGGGCGCATCGTGGTCGAGGCCGTCGTATCGCTGCCGCTGGCCCTGCCCCCGGTGGCCGTCGGTCTCTTTCTGCTGCTGCTGCTGGGGCGCGGCGGGCCGATAGGAGGCGTGCTGGACGGTCTGCTGGGCG
The DNA here is from genome assembly GCA_965220785.1 of Dehalococcoidia bacterium. Classification (GTDB taxonomy): domain Bacteria; phylum Chloroflexota; class Dehalococcoidia; order Lucifugimonadales; family CAZENU01; genus CAZENU01. The sequence continues at coordinate 2,210,783 of CBDCQW010000003.1, read as the reverse complement.
TGGACGTCGTGTTCACCTGGGTCGCGGCCGCCATCGCGTCGGCGGTCGTATCGTTTCCGCTCATGGCGCGGGCGATCATGGTCGCGATGGGCGACGTCGACGAGCGGCTGGAGATGTCCGCGAGGAGTCTCGGGGCGGGCCCGCTGCGAGTCGCCGCGACCATCACCGTTCCTCTGGCCTACCGGGGCATTCTCGCCGGCCTGCTGCTGGGCTTCGTTCGCGCCCTGGGCGAGTTCGGCGCGACGATCACCGTGGCGGGGAACATCCCGGGCAGGACTCAGACGCTGCCCCTGGCCATCTACCAGAACGTGCAGACCAGGGACGATGACGTGGCGCTCGCCCTGGCCGGCGTCTCCATCGCGCTCGCGGCGGCGACGCTGCTGGTGCACAACTGGCTGCTCGAACGCGGCCGGCGGGGTGGTGGCGCGTCATGACCACGGCGGTGCTGTCGTTCAGACTGACCAAGCGCCATCCGGGCTTCACGCTCGAGTGCGAGGCCGAGTTCGCCTCCGGGCGGGTGGCGATCTTCGGCCCGTCCGGCAGCGGCAAGACTACGATCCTCGACGCCGTGGCGGGCCTGGCCCGACCGGACGCCGGCGAGGTCCGGATCGCGGGCGAGATGGTGTTCTCCTCCGAGTCACGGCGCAACCTGCCGCCGGAGAAACGGCGCATAGGGTACGTCTTCCAGGACTCGGCGCTGTTCCCGCACATGAGCGTCCGCGACAACATCCTGTACGGGCACAGGCTCACGCCGGGAGAGCGGCGGAGGCTCGAACCGGGGCACCTGGTCGACCTGCTGGGCCTAGGCTCGTTGATGGACCGGTCGGTGGCCGGCCTGTCGGGGGGAGAGCGTCAGCGCGTGGCGCTGGCGCGGGCGCTGGCCACGTCTCCCGACCTGCTGCTGCTCGACGAGCCGCTGGCGGCGCTGGACGTTGGCTTTCGCGGGACGATTATCCGCTACCTGAAGCGCATCGCCCGCGAGCTGGGTACGCCGATCGTGTACGTGTCGCATTCGATGTCCGAGGTGATGGCGCTTGCGGAGGACGTGCTCGTGATCGACGGCGGGCGCAAGGTGGTGCAGGCCGCCCCGTCGATCGCGCTGGCCCATCCGGGCGTTCGCGCGCTGGCCGACTACGCCACGTTCGAGAACCTGCTCGACGCGGTGGTCGAGGAGGAGGCGGCCGGGGACGGGATGGCGACGCTGCGGATCGGGGACGTGCTGCTCTCCGCGCCGGACGTCCGCGCAGGCCGCGGCGACGAGACGACGGTGTCGATCAGGGCGGGCGACATAATACTGGCGCTGGAGGTGCCGTCTCGGATCAGCGCGCAGAACATCGTCCGCGGCCGGGTCGAGCAGCTTCACGTCCGCGGCTCCCGCGTCCTCGTGTACGTCGACGTGGGCGCCAGGATTGTCGTCGAGATAACGCCCGGCGCGCTGGCGGACCTCGACGTGCGTGAGGGCCAGGACGTCTACATGATCGTCAAGAGCACGAGCATCCTGGCGCTGGACGGCCCCGAGCGTTCGGCGGGGTAGCCGACCCGAGCTTGCAGTCCCGGCGCTTGCAACCGTTCAGATTGGGTGAGGCGGACGGCTGCGGGAGTGCGCCGAGGCCGCTTTTTCGTGTCATCTGTTCCAAAGCGTTCCATTCTGTTCCGTTTGTATCTGGCGGGTGGAACACCTGGGCGGGAAACGGATCGCCGGTTGTTCCGCGCGCCGTATCTGAGGTGGAACAGGGCGGGACGAGGTGGTGGATAGTGGGTAGTTGGGAAGTGGGGCGCGGTCGTCATGCGGAGATAGTAGCACGGATGTGCTGTGGCCGCAACCCCGGTCTGACGGCAAATGTTCAGGCTTAAGGGGCCTCCCCCCTCTTTCCGTTAGGGAACGTCTGAACCGGGATTCGTGGGATTTGGTGATTGGGATGATTGGGGCGGAGTATGAGTAGGTGTGCTTCAGCCGCGAGCATGACAGAAGGCCAAGGAAACCTCTGAATAAGTTTGCCGAGACAAGCCGCTTCAAATACAACCGCCTCGGCGTCAGTGGACTTGTTCAGACCATTCCTAGCCGTGAGTGGCCCGCCGCTGTGGCCGGGCTGTATCGAAGTGCGGCGCCGGCAGTCGTGTGCGCCCCTCGATACGCGCCGCTCAAAGCAGCGGCGCTACTCGGGGTGAACGGGTTGCCTTGGGGGTGAGGTGGGGAAGACAGGCGTTCCGCGACTCTGAACAGTTACGTCCGACGGTAGCTGTTCAGACTTGAAGGGCCTCCCCCTCTTTCCGTTAGGGAACGTCTGAACCGGGATTCGTGGGATTTGGTGATTGGGATGATTGGGGCGGAGTATGAGTAGGTGTGCTTCAGCCGCGAGCATGACAGAAGGCCAAGGAAACCTCTGAATAAGTTTGCCGAGACAAGCCGCTTCAAATACAACCGCCTCGGCGTCAGTGGACTTGTTCAGACCATTCCTAGCCGTGAGTGGCCCGCCGCTCTGGGCGGGCTGTATCGAAGGGCGGCGCCGGTGGTCGTGTGCGCCCCTCGATACGCGCCGCTCAAAGCAGCGGCGCTACTCGGGGTGAACGGACTTGTGTGGGTGAGGCGGTCAGGGGAGCGGCGCTACTCGGGGTGAACGGACTTGTGTGGGTGAGGCGGTCAGGGGAGCGGCGCTACTCGAGGTGAACGGGTTGCCTTGGGGGTGAGGTGGGGAAGACAGGCGTTTCGCGACTGTGAACAGTTACGTCCGGCGGTTACCGCACGAGGATGAAGCCGGTCATATTCTCGTGGCCGTCGACGGTGCAGACGTAGATGTAGGTGCCCGTGTCCATGGCCGGCAGCTCGACTATCCTCTCGGTGCCCGGGATGAATGCCAGGTCGACGCCGAGCGGCTCTACCACAAATCTGTGCGCGACGAGGTCGCTGTTCCTAATCGCCAGCCTGAGGGGCTCTCCCGCCGGGGCGCGGAGGTCCACCGGCTCGAAACGGGCGCCCTTCATGGCGAGGGGCACCGCTCCGAACTTCTCCGCAGCGGCTACCGATTCTATCGCGACAAGATGAGCGGCGCCTGACGCCGCCATCAGGGCGACGACCAGCGCCGCGGCAACGCCCCACGCCCATCGCTCGCGGCCGTTGGACTCCGTTCGGGCAGTGCCGCTCCACTGCTGGATGAACGAGACCGTCCCGGCGACCAGGGCCGCCGCCAGCCCGGCGAAGACGGGCACTACGATGCCGAAGTCGAAGAAGCTGTCCAGCCATCCCAGCCCGTGAACCAGTATGGGAAAGTGGAACGCCAGGTTCACCGCCGCCCAGACCGCCAGCAGGAGAGCCGTCCACCTGCCGCCCTTCCACGCCAGCACCGCCAGTGCGACCGAGACGACGGCAAACGGCGCCGTGAAGGCGAGTGGCGCGGCGTTTCCCTGGACGGCCGGCAGCGCCCCGACGACCAGCAGGAACACCGCGAAGACGACCGCCGACACCGAGGCGATCTTCGTGTGGAATGGCGCGCTCACGCGGCCGCCTCGCGTCCGGCGGCCGATTCGGACGCGCGTCCGGTCGCGCATATCTCCAGCAGGCAGCAGCCGCGGCACGCGGGACGCTTCATGCAGACCGCCTTGCCGTGGGTCACGATCAGCGCGTGGTACTCGTCGAAGGTCTTCGGATCGCGTTCGAGGCTGTCCTCGAACAGCCGCTTGTACGCCTCGTAGGTGTCGCGCTCGGGCATTATCCCGATCCGGGATAGCAGGCGCCGGGTGTAGGCGTCGACCACGAACGACGGCATTTCCAGGGCGTACAGGAGGATGCTGTCGGCGGTCTCGTTCCCGATGCCGTGGACGCCCAGCAGCTCGGCCCTCAGCTCGGCCGGGTCGACTCGCCTCATGGCGTCGATGTCGTCGTCGAAGCGGTCGCCGAGGTATTCGGCCATCGCCTTGAGCTTGCGCGCCTTGGAGTTGTGGAAGCCAGCGGAGTAGATGACGCGCGCCAGCTCCTCGTGGGACAGCCGCCGGATCGCCTGCGGTGACAGCGCGTCGGCCGCCTTGAGGCTGTCGACGGCCTTCTCGACGTTGGTCCAGGACGTCGACTGCGTGAGCACGGCGCCGACCATGACCTCGAACGGCGAGTCGGCGGGCCACCAGTGCTGCGGCCCGTAGTGCCGGTGCAGCCTCCGGTACACGTCGCGGAGTATTTCTCGCGTCTCTGCCAAGCTCAAGCCTTCTTGGACGGGGCGCCGTTCCAGGTCAGGTGCCTGTCGGGTCGGCCTGCGCAAGTTTGCCCAATGGAAGATTCGCCGTCAAGGAGACCGATCGGCCCAGGTCCCCCACCTGATTTGGACGAGCGGTGTGGCGAGCCGTTTCTCGGTCCATGACTGCGGGCCTCGTCGGTGACTCCTCGCAGCGGGGCCACGCCTTGTCGTCCCGATCGCAGAGAGGGACCTGGGGAGGGCCCTTGCCCTGGCTCACGACACGGCCTCACTCCCACCCCGGGTCCTTCACCTCGTTCAGGATGACACTTGCCCCGGCGTGGTGCGTCATGACCAACTCGGAGACGGTTCATCGCGCCCGCCTTCCCGACCAGGTGGGGGATTTTGGGTTATGAACGCGAATTGACAAAGGCGAGCGTCGTGTGAGCCAGTCGACATGCTGCGAGCGGCGAGTGATTTGGTCTGCGCACCTCCAGGCGCCAGTGGGATGCGGATGGGTGCGAGGGGCCGGGCACTGAGCCAGGGTACCGCCGCCGGCGATAGAGGACGGCGGGTAGCTCGCGGATCGTAGTCGGCCATTTGGAGCGGCGGGTCGACCATCTGGAGACGAATGTCCCTGCGGTGCTGGAAGCGCAGACCGAGGCTCTGAGGGGAGTTCTGGAGAATCAGACCGCCGCTCTCACCAGTACGCTCGAGAAGCAGACCCAGGTCCTGGATAAGCAAACCCAGCTCCTCGAGCTCACGGCTGAGGACCTGGGTGCCATCAGGAAGTCCCTGGACTAGGAAAGAGGGTGCAATGGGCGCAATGAAGTCGAAGAAGCGAATCGGCCGACCGCCTCGCCACGTCGTGGCAGCGGGGGTCCGGCTCCCGGAGACGCCTGAGGACCTGGCTCGGGCCATCTTCCGCGACGCCGACAGGAAGATGGGCAAGGCGACAATTCGTCCCCCTCGGGAGCCCTGCTGCTCGCAGGCCTGTTCCAGCAGCTCAGGATTCCAGAAACACTTATACCAATTTACCGCGATGCGGCCATATACGAGTAATTGCGTATGCTTCCTACGGCCCGCAGGGAAGGCGGGTTTCAAACCCGCCGCTACGGTTGGCAATTCACGGCGTACTCAAAACGAAGTGGTATCAGGAGGGAATCATGTCGTCTGAGGCTCTCGGACGTCGTCTTGCCGTTGTCATGATCGCCGTGCTGTGCATTTCGGTCGTGGTGTTTGCCGTTGTCTACGGCCAGCCCACGACCGACAAGGACCTCGGCGGCGGCTGTGAGTGGGACCCCGACACCTGGCAAGTAGTCTGTGAGCCTACGGCCACTCCTACGCCCACTCCGGTGCCGCCGACGGCTACGTTCACCTCTGTACCCACGGTGCCGCCGACAGCGACGGCGACGAGGGTCCCGCCCACATCGACGCCTACGCCGACACCGACACCAACATCGACTCCGACGCCGTATGTTAGGCCGCCTGTAGGACCAACAGACTGGATAAAGGCTTCGCCGGCGAAGATCGCCGTCGGCCAGCGTACGACCATCACGGCTGGCTGGACTATACGGAGTCAGAGGCCGACGATTGTCATTGACGACCCATCAGTCTTGGCGGACACCTGTTCAGGTTCTACCATACGTACGCCAACTCAGGAGGGTAGCGCGGTACTCGAAGGCTGTAGCAGCGGCACGACTAGAGTACATTTGTGGGACGAAGTGAACAACCGGGCTCTCAAGTCTGTCACAGTTACGGTTATGTCCGTCCCGTCGATCTCTTCGGTTAACAGGACCGGCTACCGTTTCTTCGATATCACTTGGAGCGCCCATTTGTATTTCACCGACTTCCACATCGAATGGCGGAACGTCGGAGAGGGAGACAATGAATGGCGGCGACTTCGTACGGATCGCAGGTCAGGTGCGCGAGCCATTATCCAGAGCTGGCTCAGTACAGCGGACATACGCGGCCTGCCTTACCTACACGGTGTCGCGATAGAATTCCAGCTTATCGCACTTACCGAAGACGAGGATAGTCCGAAGACCATTTCGCCTACCACCACGACGACTAGGGGTATACAGCCCAAAGCGCGTGGCCATCTACCAGACCACACGATGAGATATGACTTAGCAACGCTGCCAGGCCCGGGCGAAGATGATGCCGTACTTGGCGGCTGGATTCGGGACGCTTCGACCTACGGGGCAAGGATATGGGCCTGGGCAGCTCAGCTCGTTCACTGCCAGGGCCACTGTCCTTTGAACTCCGATGGAGAGACGTACTCGCTCAAGGTAGAAGACGGATGCGAAAGGAATGTTCCCGCCTGTCTCCCGGCAACTACGCTTAACGTCGAGCAACCGATGACCGAGGACTTGACGATCTACTTCGTACCAGATAGCCAAGATACCCCGTTTGAGTGGACTAACATAAAGGGACAGGATGGCGATCCTGTGCTGGGGACTATGCAAAATTATCTGTGGGTTGACAGAGTAGTAGTCCATGAGTTCGGTCATACCTACGGGCTAGCCGACCGAAATAGTCCTCATAGTCCGCTCTTCTACGACAAGAACTATCGTGGGATAATGGGAGTGGGCGCGAAGGGCGTAAAGACCCTGTTCGCGGCCGACTTAGCCTACATAACGTCAGTCTACGAGACGCACACGAGGAACGAAGGATGGTGAGAATCATGCGTAGAGTAATCTGGCTAGTCCTGCTGTTCACTGTCGTCTGGACGGCCTGTGGCCAAGGTGACGGTCCGCCAGTGCGTCTTGACCTTATCCCCACGCCTGATCCGGCAGTCGCTACCGCGTTTGGAGCGCTACCCTACAGCGGCGGCTTTTACCGATACGACGGCCTTGAATCTATGGAAGAGACCATTCTGAAGGCAGACGTTATCGCTCGCGTGTCCCTATTGAGCAAGCGAACGGACGTTATACAGCTCGACGACACGTGGTTCCCCGCCCTCGAGTTCCGGTTTCGTGTCCATGAGTACCTCAAGGGCTCCGGTGGTAACGAGATAGGCGGACTAGTGTACCTATGGCTGCATGGAGCCACAGAAGCCGATGCGCGGACAGTTGCAGCGCAGATGCCCGCCGCCCACGACAGCCGATGGGACAACCGCGAGGCAATCGTGTTCCTTGAAACTGAACAGACTGCCCTAGGACAGGTACTACCGCGCGGGTCGGACCAGCACTGGTTTGGCCCTATAAGGGAGGGGGGATGGGTATACGGAACCTCAGTGTCGAGCCCTCATAGTAAGCGGTGGCTTCCAGAAGTAGCGCAGAGTGTGGGCACCAGGACAGCTTCAAGCGAGAGGCTGTTTCTGACCGACGACCCGCTGGGACCGGAGACCGTGTTCGGTAGAAGGGTTACTACCAGGATTCCTGGTAGTAACCTTCCGACGATCAGCTTGGGTAACTTGAAGAGCCGGATCTCTACGCTTGAAGCTGAGGCAAACGCCGGCGGGACGGCTGAATACCGGGCGTGTATCGAACTAGGCTACTGGCGACTTCGGTACGTGACTTTCATGTTGCAGGGCGGCTCGCCCCAATGGCGGGACGATTTCAGTATCTTGTCCGGCCAGCCAGCGGGGACGTTCATAAATGACCAGGAGGGGTCATCTACGAAGAACCCAAACGAGCCCCCCTTAGTATTTAAGTTCATCGGCTTGGATAGAGAGATGGTCCGCTATGAGCGAGTCAATTTCAGGCCTTGGACAAACAGTCCTGGATACTACAAGTACACCCACCGTCTGCTCACTACGAGACCGCTACCTGCGGACAACTACGATTACTTTCTCTACTGGCGTCCGCCTTATTGTAATCAAGACCTGTCGAGTATTGAGAGGGCCAAAGTCGTCCATCTGACCGTGACGGCGCCTGCCCGGTCAGTGCATGAGGCGTTCTTTGACCCCGTGGCCATTGGGAGCGGCGTAGGCGCTGACCGTACTAACGGCGTCCTCGACCCTGCTTCCTTCGCTCTAGGAGGCGTCACGACGGCCGTAGCGAGCCTGAAATGGGAGTCGGGTACCGTGACGATGGGCCTTAGCCCTACAGCGTCCCTGGCCGACTACGCCATCGACTTCATTGACGTGAACGGCACCACCACCCTCAGCCTCACATCCGACAACGCCAGCACAACTCCCCTGGCGTGGACCGTCCCGGACAAGCCCTGGGCCGACGGCGATCTGCTCATGCTGCGGATATACAAGCCCATCTCCAACGACGCCACGCTCAGCGGCCTCACCCTCAGCGGCGTCGACATCACCTTCGACCCCGCCACCACAACCTACGCCGCAAGCGTGCCAGCCACAACGACGCAGACCACCGTCACGCCCACCACGAACCACGCCAGCGCTACATACGTCGTCAAGCTCGCCGATGTCGTCGACGATGACGGCGTAATCAACCTGGGCGTGGGCGAGAACGTCATCACCGTAGAGGTCACCGCCGAGGACGGGGTCACCACAAAGACCTACACCGTCACCGTCACACGAGCAGCGCCACAGGCCCCGGTCACCGTCACGCTCGCCCCGCGCCCACAGGGGTCAGTCACCCGCGTCAACATCACCATCGAGTGGAACGACCCCCAAACCTGCGACGGACAGTACCTCGTGGCCCTGTACACAAGCGCAGACTACATGGTCCAGTTCCTGGGATACACTCCAGCCTCCGAGACGCCCTCTCGCACCACGGAGTCCGCCACCGACTGGGACCTCAGCCGCTTCCCCGACTGGTTCGCCGGCGTCACCTGCTACCCCGACGCGTCGTCCGAGCCGGCCAGAGATCTCGGCAGGGTCTCCCTGCGCGACGCACACCCAGACAACAACTAGGCGCGGGACCATTCTCTGGCGGCCGCCTCGGTGAATCGGCGACGGGGGCGCCTGCTCACGGGCGCGTTCGGGCTGAAGGGCGGTCCGCTCTCCGATACACCCCTGCGAAGCGTCGGGGAGTCAGGGCGAGCGGGTCGTGTGACGACGGCCACACCGCCAACCAGACCTTTGACTACCGCAGCACAGTCGTGCCGACGCAAGAAAGAATCCATACGGATAGGCCGCGTTCCTCTCAGGCTCTCTGAACAGTTACGGTCATCCTGGATTCACCACCTGGTCGGGAAGGCCGGCGTGCCGGACTGATTCCGGGGTCTTCATGGGGCGCCATGCCGGGGATGGATTCCCGCCCCCGCCTACGCGAGGGCAGGCTCTGCGCGGGAATGACGGAGGTGGGGGATTTGGAAGAAGCGAATCGGCCGACCGCCTCGCCACGTCGTGGCAGCGGGGGTCCGGCTCCCGGAGACGCCTGAGGACCTGGCTCGGGCCATCTTCCGCGACGCCGACAGGAAGATGAGCAAGGCGACAATTCGTCCCCCTCGGGAGCCCTGCTGCTCGCAGGCCTGTTCCAGCAGCTCAGGATTCCAGAAATACTTATACCAATTTACCGCGATGCGGCCATATACGAGTAATTGCGTATGCTTCCTACGGCCCGCAGGGAAGGCGGGTTTCAAACCCGCCGCTACGGTTGGCAATTCACGGCGTACTCAAAACGAAGTGGTATCAGGAGGGAATCATGTCGTCTGAGGCTCTCGGACGTCGTCTTACCGTTGTCATAATCGCCGTGCTGTGCATTTCGGTCGTGGTGTTTGCCGCGGTCTACGGCCAGCCCACGACGGACAAGGACCTCGGCGGCGGCTGTGAGTGGGACCGACACCTGGCAAGTAGTCTGTGAGCCTACGGCCACTCCTACGCCCACTCCGGTGCCGCCGACGGCTACGTTCACCTCTGTACCGACGGTGCCGCCGACAGCGACGGCGACGAGGGTCCCGCCCACATCGACGCCTACGCCGACACCGACACCAACATCGACTCCGACGCCCCGTCCAAGTACTAGGCCATCGGGGTCAATAGGAGCAAACCCGCAGACTATTCTCGTAGGCGGCTCGACTACGATCACTACAACGTGGAATCGCTACGTACGAGATCCCGAATTACGTATCTCGAACACTGCGGTTTTGAATAAGGTCGCCGACTGCTCCGATTCTACTGTCAGCGCAGACCTGACCTCGGGTACGCCTGTGACCCTGTATAGCTGTAGCTCAGGTCTATCAGTGGTCACGCTCCGAGACACCGGGAACAACAAGGACCTGGCAACCGTAGTGGTGAACGTGAGAGAGAAACCGGCTATCAAATTGTTCTCTAGAATAGGCTATCGCTGGTTTTCGATCTTTTGGGAAGCCCCTTCGGTCTACACCAGCTTTGCTATCCATTGGCGCGACGAGGGCTCGACGAAAGATTGGGAGCCACTACCTACTAGCGGCCTATCAGAAAAACGAGCTCTCATCAGCGGGACCAGCGCGGACATTCGCGGGATTCCGTTCGAGTTTGGCAAGGATGTAGAGGTCAAAGTTGTTGCTAGTACATCGGACGGATTCACCGCAGAATCAGAAGTTCTCAGTATGCCGAGAGGGTATGCGCCGACCGTAACTGGTCACCTGCCCGACCACACAGTGCTCTATACTCTGGGGCACCTGACTGGCAACACTACTCCGCTAGCGAACTGGATTCGTCAGTATGCGTTAACCTCCGCTGAGGCGTGGGCGAACAAATACCCTGAGCTCTCCCTGTACGTTTGCGAAGAAGTCTGTACAGACAATAGCTTGAACCAGAACAATGATATAACCTCGGTGAAAATCGAGGAGCGATGCGGTACCGAGTTTCTATGGGCCTGTGTGAACAAAGCCCCCAGAATCAAGGGCATTGAATCGAAACTTACCCGAAACCGCGACATGATATATATACGCGAACCCATCGATGGGCGACTCACGTATATCTGGACTAACGATGTGAACATGGATGGTACCGTGAGCAGTGATGGAAGGTCCCAGTATATCTGGATAGAATCTACCATCGTCCATGAGTTCGGTCATACTTTTGGGCTGAGCGACCGGGCCGCACCAGGTGGTGATAACACCAGCTACACGGGTATCATGGATGTTTGGGACATTTTGGGTGAGGGGGACAAGAGCATCAAAGCAGACGACTTCAATGACCTCATCGCCATCTACAAGACCCACACCAGAAACCACGGCTGGTAAGCTCACCAAAACGGAGAGAAGTAATGATGAAACAACTCATGTGGACGCCAGTGCTTTTGGCAGCCGTGCTGTTAGGGTGTCTTGATGATCCAGTTGACGAGACAGGCTCCTATAAGCAGGTCAAGCAGGACTCTACCGTAACCTCCTATACGAACGACTTCGAGCCGTTCTACACCAAGGTCACAATCCCTGCACAGCAGATTAACCCCGATGCCGACGACATCCTTTTTGATGGTATTGAGGGTATAGCCCCATATTGGGGTGTCACGCCTATCCACGTGAACACCCTCTTGTCGGACGTTGTAGCGCGGGTGAGCCTCTCGTCAAAACGAACTTCGGTAGTTCAGTTTTCCCCTGCCAATTGGGGCATTACCTGGCTAGCCCTACTCGAATTTCGATTCCAGGTACATGAGTACATCAAGGGCTCCGGCCCTAACGAGATCGGCGGCTTCGTGTTCCTGATAAACGACACTGAGGCGGAAGCACGAGCAATTGAGAGCCAGATCGTCAGCCTCCACGATAGCCGTTGGGATAGCCGGGAAGCGATTGTATTCCTAGCACGAGATCCTTGGGCCTTCGTCGACCTTTCGTCCATACAGCTTGGCACAGACCAGTATTGGTTCGGGAACATGGTTCAAGCCCCCAGAGGTGGCAACAGGGATGGCTACACTGTAGCGAGCTGGCACGACAAGCTGTGGCTACCGGAAGCGACAACAAACGCAGTCGGTGGACGTAGTACGCAGAATAAGCTATTCTTGCTTGACGTACCTTCTACGGTCACCACATCAGGCAAAGTACCAGGAGGTTCTACGGCCGTCATAGCTCCAACGATTAGCCTGAGTAATTTGAAGAACAGCATCGCTACGGTTGAAGCAGAGGCGAACCAAGGTGGGACAGATGAGTACAGGGAATGCGTAATTCGTTCACGCATATTTGTACACAGGACAGAGTTCGCTATAGAGAATACAGGAGGAGGCAAACCGTGGCTGGAGTCGAACTATGACCTTATGTCCGGCTTGCCGGCCGGACAGGTTATATTCGAGATCAAAGGAGACTGGCTAACCCCAGAGCGCCGAGGGCGGGGTTGGATCAATGGGCCAGACAAAGAAGTCGTGCGCTACACTGCGATAGGCCGGCGGATAGAGACTACTAGACCCTTACCTGGGGGAGAGTACGTATACTACCAAAACTGGAAGCCACCCCTCTTCTTAGTTTGCGACCGCGACGAATCCTCCATCGAAGACTACAGAGTCACCCATCTGCACGTGACCTCACCTCCCCGCACCCTGCACGAGGCGTTCTTCGATCCTGTCGACATTGGGAGCAGCGTAGGAGCTGACGGTGCTAACGGCGTCCTTGACCCTGCTTCCTTCGCTCTAGGAGGCGTCACGACGGCCGTAGCGAGCCTGAAGTGGGATTCGGGTACCGTAACTATGGGCCTGAGTCCTAGAGCGTCCCTGGCCGACTACGCCATCGACTTCATTGACGTGAAGGGCACGACGACCTTGAGCTTGAGCTCGGACAGCGTAGGCCCTACGGGATTGACCTGGGCCGTGCCGGACAAGCCGTGGGCCGACGGCGACCTGCTCATGCTCAGGATACACAAGCCCATATCCAACGACGCCACGTTGAGCAGCCTCACCCTCAGCGGCGTAGACCTCGCCTTCGACCCCGCCACGACAACCTACGCCGCAAGTGTCCCCGCCACAACCACGCAGACCACCGTCACGCCCACGACGAACCACGCCAGCGCCACATACGTCGTCAAGCTCGCCGGCGTCACCGACCTCGACGGCACCATCCCACTCGCCGCCGGCGATAACGTCATCACCATAGACGTCACCGCCGAGGACGGGGTCACCACCGAGATCTACACCGTCACCATAACCCGCGCCACGCCAGCGGCGCCGGTAACCGTGACGCTGACCCCCCGTGTCGACGGATCATCCACCTACGTCAACATCACCATCGAGTGGAACGACCCCCAAACCTGCGACGGACAGTACCTCGTGGCCCTGTACACAAGCTCAGACTACATGGTCCAGTTCCTGGGATACACTCCAGCGTCCGAGACGCCCTCTCGCACCACGGAGTCCGCCACCAACTGGGACCTCAGCCGCTTCCCCGACTGGTTCGCCGGCGTGACCTGCTACCCCAACGCGTCGTCCGAGCCGGCCAGAGATCTCGGCAGGGTCTCCCTGCGCGACGCACACCCAGACAGCAACTAGGCGCGGGACCATTCTCTGGCGGCCGCCTCGGTGAATCGGCGACGGGGGCGCCTGCTCACGGGCGCGTTCGGGCTGAAGGGCCGTCGCCGCCGTCGGTCAGCCGGCGATGACGGCGCGGAGGCGCTCGCCGACCGTGGCCTCCTCGCCCGCGTTGAGGGTGTGCGGGACGACGATGATGTCGTCGCCCTCGACGCCGACCCTGATGCGGGGGTTGCCCGCGTCGAGCTCGTCTGCCACGTCCTGCGCGGTCGTACCGGATACGGCGTCTACGGTGACGTGCAGTCGGACGGCGAAGTAGGCGTCGTACGGCTCTTGATGGGCGCGCACGCCCGCGACGCCCTGCAGGTGCTTCTGGACGACGGCCATCTTGCGGTCGTACTCCTGGAATCGGTCCTCGTGGTTCATGGTGAACCAGTGGTCGATGGCGACAAGTACGGCGACTATTTCCTGGCGGTCCATCTTCATGCCGCGGCCGATCGCGTAGCCGGACTCGTACAGGCCGTGGCTGTAGGGCAGGGTCGTCTGGAAGCCGAGTGCCGCGATGGCGTCGATCAGCTCTTTCTTGCCGGTCACGAAGCCGCCGGAGTTGGGGCCGCCGTAGTACTTGCTGCTGAAGCAGACCAGCTCGGCCGCCTGTGCGGTGCGCCTGAAGTAGTCTATGGGGTATATCTGCGCCGCGGCGTCGACAATGACCGGGACGCCGGCCTTGCGCGCGACGGCGGTCGTCTCCTCCAGTGACAGCGCGCCCTGGGTGTACATCGGGTGCTCGACGTAGGCGATGGCGGCGGTGTTCTCTCCGACGCCGGCCTCGACCTCGGCGGCGGTGTTGCCAACCTCGACAAGCTTCGCGCCCGCGAACGTGAAGCACGGGTCGGCGGCGTAGCGCTGCGCGCGCTGGATCAGTATCTCGTTCTTCATGCCCGTGGTGTCCGGCAGGCGCCCCAGCTTCTCGACGTCGTTGCCTGTCATGACGACCGCGGAGCTGAGGGTCATCGCGGCCGCGCAGCCGGACGTGGGATACGCGGCCTCGGTGCCGAGCAGGCCCGCGATGTAGTCGCCCGCCTTGGCGGTCAGGTCGCCCATCTCGACGAAGCCGTGGCTCGCCTCCTCCATCGCGTTCTTGATCATGTCCGAAGGCGTGGAGCCGCCCAGTATGGTGGAGTTGCCCACCGCGTTGATCATCGGGCGGACGCCCAGTTTCTCGTAGACCTTCCCGTCGGCGAAGTTACCCAATTCAGAGACTCCTGGATGCGTAGTATGGCGCCGTCCTCGTCGAGGACGGCGTGTCTGAGGCTACGCCCGCCCGTCGGGAGGTGTCAAGACTGGGCGAGCCACGGAAGGCGATCGGCGTTGAGGGCGCAACTGCCTGCCAGAGCGGGCGGTTCCGGTCGGCTCCGTGGAGAGCTGGAACGGGTCCACGGCGGCTATGCCATCGTAGACATGACCGTGATTCAGGTGTTGAGTATACAGCGTGAAGTAGCCGAGGTGTCCGGGCAGCGGAACGATATCAGGCTCGGCCATCGTACGTCTGGTCTCGGGTTGGACGCTCGCCGACCTCGGCTCCCCATGCGTCCACCGACTCCCACAGCGCAGGCCAGTCGGTACGCTCCTCGATGCCCGAAGTCAGGTCAAGCAGGAACTCGCGGACGATGGCGCTGACAGACGTGCCTCTGCTGGCCGCGACGATGCGCGCCCGTCTGTAGGTCTCGTCGTCAACGCTCACGGTGATGTTCTTCATTGTGGTTCACAATCTCACATACGCCGTGAAGAAACGTCAAGGTGAGCCCGCCCGGCCGCAGGGCCTTTCCAAAGTCGCCACAGATGAGGGTGACAGACTTGCACCGGGTTCAACGCCCCCTCACCCTAACCCTCTCCCGCCAAGGGGAGAGGGAACAATGGAAAGGCCCCCGGCCGGCCCTACGCGCTTGCGTCCCGGCGGGGCCTTACAGCAGGGCTCGTGGTGTTATACTGCCGGCATGGCGTTCTTGATCGAGGCGCAGGCGCTGACGAAGCATTACGGCGCCGTTATCGCGTTGGACGGGGTGGACTTCCGCATCGGCGAGGGCGTCACAGGCCTGCTCGGGCCGAACGGCGCGGGCAAGAGCACCGCGATCAAGCTGTTCCTCGGACTCATCAAGCCGACATCGGGCTCGGCGCAGGTGCTGGGCGGGCGGCCGTACGAGTCGATAGAGATACGCTCGCGTCTCGGCTACATGCCCGAGCACGACTGCCTGCCGCCGTCGCTGACCGCCTCCGAGTTCCTGACCCACATGGCCCAGATCAGCGGCCTGCCCCCGGCCCACGCACGGACCCGCGCCGCGGACACGCTGCGGCACGTGGGGCTGGACGAGGAGCGGTACCGGTCGATAGGCGAGTACTCGACCGGCATGAAACAGCGCGTGAAGCTGGCGCAGGCGCTCGTGCACGATCCGGTCATGGTCCTGCTGGACGAGCCGACGGCCGGGCTGGACCCCGGGGGACGCGAGGAGATGCTCGCGCTCGTGCGGCGCACCGGCAGCGAGTTCGGCATCAGCATAATGCTCTCGTCCCACCTGATGGGCGACGTCGAGAGCACGTGCGAGAGGATCGTCGTGCTGGAGGGCGGGCAGGTAGTAGAGGACGCCGAGGTCTCGCAGCTCACCCAGGAGACGGAGACGCTCTACGTCGAGGTCGACGACCGGCGGGACGAGCTGCTGGCCCTGCTGCAGAGGCAAGGGCTCGAGGCGGGCCTCGACGGGACATCTATCGTGGTAGAAAGCATCGCCGACGGCGACTACGACACCGTCCGCGACGCAGTGGTCGAGTCGGGGGCGAGGCTCCGGCGGATGGCGCCGCAGCGCCACCGTCTGACCGACATATTCAGGAGATAGGGTTTGGCAGCGCAGTCTCGAGGCGAACTCTACGACATAGGGTACCAGCACTACGAAGGGCCGCGCGAGGGGCGGAACCGCGCCCGCCTCGCGCTGTGGACGAACGGCGTGCGCACCGCGCTCGGGATCGGACGCGGAGCACGCGCGAAGATACTGCCGATACTCCTGTTCGCGGCCATCACGGTCCCCGCGGCGGTCATCGTGATGATCGCGTCGTTCGCGGAGGGTTTCGGCGCGTCCGACGTCGCGGGCGTTCCCGGACACGCCGACTATTACGACGTCGTCTCGATACTCATCCTGCTGTTCTCCGCGATCATCGCGCCGGAGCTGCTGTGCGCCGACCGGCGCAGCCAGGTGCTTCAGCTATACCTGGTACGGCCGCTGAGCTCGACCGACTACGTGGCGGGCCGCTGGCTGGCCTTCTTCACGATCGTGCTGGCGCTGGTCTATTCGGGCCAGATGGTGCTGTTCGCCGGGTTCACGTTGTCCGCGGAGGAGCCGCTCACCTACGTAAGGGAGAACTGGCTCGACGTCCCGCGCTTCCTGGCGGCGGGCGCGGTCATCGCGGTCTTCACGACGACCATACCGCTCGCCGTATCGGGATTCACGAACCGCAGGGCCTACGCCGCGGGGTTCGTCATCGGCCTGTTCATCATATCCGCGGCGGTCGCGAACTCGCTCACGACCTGCACCGAAAGGGAAGTGGTCGTCGAGAACGGGGAGGTCGTAGTCGACCGCTGCGAGACCCTGACCGGCAGATGGGCCAAGTGGATCGCACTGGGGGACTTGACCGCCGTCCCAGCGCTCATCAGCGACATGATCTTTGGCGAGGAACCCGACTCCTCGGACGCGGCCCGGCAGGTGAGCGAGCTGAACGACGCCATCCCGATCGCGTGGTATGTCGTGCTGACGCTGGGTCCGGCCGTCCTGCTGCTGTGGCGCTACCGAAAGGAAGCCGGATGACGGCGTCCATAGTGCTGCGGTCGGTCTCGAAGTGGTACGGTAACGTCGTCGCGGTCAACGACGTGTCGCTGGAGGTGCATCCGGGCGTCACCGGGCTGCTCGGGCCGAATGGCGCCGGGAAGACCACCGTGCTGCACATGATGGCCGGTCTTGCGGACGCTTCGGAGGGCGAGGTGGAAGTGCTCGGCCAGCCGGTCCGCGACAACCCGGACATATACCACGTGCTGGGGATGATGTCCGAGCACGAAGCTGTGTACCCGTTCTACACCGGGAGGCAGTTCGTGGAGCTCGCGGCGGAGCTCCACGAACTCGACGACGTCGGGCCTGCGGTCGACAGGGCGATCGAGTACGTGGGACTGACGGACGTCCAGGGCCGAGCCCTGGGAACCTACTCCCGCGGAATGAGGCAGCGCATGAGACTGGCGGCCTCGCTCGTGCACGGTCCCGAGGTGCTGATCCTCGACGAGCCCCTGAACGGCACGGACCCGCGCCAGAGGATCGAGTTCCATGATCTCATGAGGCGGCTCGCGTCAGAGGGCAGGACGGTGCTCGTGTCGTCGCACATCCTCGAGGAAGTCGAGACGGTTGCCGACCGTCACCTGCTCATGGTGAGCGGCAAGCTCGCGGCGTCGGGCGAGTTCCGCGCCATCCGGGAGGCGCTCGACGAGCAGCCCTACAAGGTCAGGATCGTTTGCGAAGAGCCCCGCACCATGGCCTCGGCCCTGGTGCGCCTGGAGTCCGTCGAGTCGGTCTCCCTGGACGACGACGCGGTGCTCGTCCTGAGCCGCAACGTCGCCTCCCTCCAGCGTGCCGTGCCGGTAACGGCCCGCGAGCTGGGGCTCAGGCTCACGCGGGTCGAGCCGCTCGACGAGTCGCTGGAGAGCGTCTTCAGCTACGTGGTGGAGGGCTAGCTTGGGTCCGATCTTCCGGTTGTCGCTGCGCCAGCTTCTGGGCAAGTGGCGTATCGCCGTCATCGTGCTGCTGGCGGCCGCCCCCGTCGGACTCGTGGCGGCGATCCGAGCCTTCAACGCCGACATGCAGGCGGAAGACCTCGACGAACTTGCCGTGGGGATCGTAGGTGTCCTGATGGTCGCGGCCGTTCTGCCTATCGTGACGATGACCCTGGCCACCGCCGGTTTCGGCAACGAGGTCGAGGACCGGACGCTGGGCTACCTCGTGCTGAACCCCGTCTCGCGGTGGTCGATCGTGCTGTCCAAGCTGCTCGCCCCTGTGATCATCGCGGGGCCGGTGCTCGCCGTCAGCGGCATGTTGGTGGCGGGCGTCTGGCTGGAGGGCGACGGCAGGACCGTGGCGGCAGTCGGAGTCGGCATGTTGGCGGGAGTCGCCGCCTACTCCGCGATATTCACGTGGCTCGGTCTGACCACGGGACACCCGCTCGGCTTTGCCCTGGTGTACGTATTCATCTGGGAGGGCGTGCTCAGCACCCTGCTCAGCGGGACTAGGTACCTGAGTGTGAGGGCGTACACGATGACGCTGATGGAGGGCATCGACACCTCGCGGCTGGGCCTGTTCGACGATCAGACCATAGAGATGCAGGCCGCAATCGGCGGCGTCATCGTCGTGACGGCGCTATTCTTCTGGCTGACGGTGCGCCGACTGCGCACCATGGACGTGCCCTAGCCGCCGAACGCTCCGGTGGCCCCGCTCATTCGGCGGGCCTCGCTCTCCGTCGGGCTACCTGCCCGCCGACGTCTCGTGGAAGTGGTTGACGAGGCCGCGCGCGCCGATGGGGAGCGCGTGGCGCAGCGCGCCGGTTACGTACTTCTTTGCCTGCGACACGGCTTCGCGCACCTCCAGGCCGTTGGCCAGCCCGGCCGCGATGGCGGCTGAGAACGCAGCGCCCACGCCGCGGTCGTTGGCGGTCTCGACCCGCTGCGCCGTGAACGCCCGGAGCTCGGTCCCGTCGTACATGACGTCGGTCGCCGGACCGGCAAACCGGCCGCCGGTGACGACCGCGCAGTCGGCGCCCATCTCCACGATGGCCTCCGCGGCGGTCCGGGCGTCGTCCAGCGTCTCGACCTCGCGTCCAGTCAGCAGGCCTGCCTCCCGGGCGTTTGGCGTCACGACGCGGGCGAGCGGGACGAGCTCGGACCGAAGGCTCTCCACGACGCCTTCATCCTCGGCGAGGGCGTCGTCGCCCGGCGGCAGCACCGGGTCGAGCACGAGATTCTCGATCCCGCGCTCTCTGAGTTGGTCCGCGACCGCCTCGACGGTGTCGCGGCTCGGCAGCATTCCGGTCTTGACAGCGGCCGCTCCCATGTCCGAGAGCACGGCGTCGATCTGTGACGTGACCAGCGCCGCGGGCAGCTCACGGACATCGACGAGACCTACGATGTCCCGAACGGTGATCGCCGTCACCGCGGACGTCGCGTAGACGCCCAGAGCGGCGAACGTCTTGAGGTCTGCCTGTATGCCTGAGGCGCCCGCGGAGTCCGATTCGGCGACTGTCATCACGATGGGCGGGGCGGGGTTACTGATCATTGGCTGTCTGACGTGCGCAGGGTGGGCTGGAATCGGTATGTTGGCAATGACCGAGAGTTGCGCGCCGGCGCGAGGGGGCAACGCCGGTTACCCGTCCTTTTCGGACAGCTTCTCGGAGCGGCGCCGGATGATCTCCTGGAGCAGGCGCACGCTGCGTCCGGCTACCATCATCTTGCGCCGCTTTCGACGCTTCTGTTCGCGCCGCTCGGATTTGGTCTCGTGCTCGTTCACGAACGTCGCTCTACCTGAAAAGATCGGTCGCTAGATTATACCGCGCAGCCGCCGCTCAGGGTGATCTGGTTGCGGCCCCGTAAGTCTGAACAGTTACGGTATGCGGAGAGGGCCTACGAGCCGGCAACGGCAGATAGCAGCGCCGGCTCTCCCTTCGTTCTTCAGAGGTGTCGGAGGCAGAGTCGGCGCACGGGCGGAACGTAGCTATACGTCGTCCAACTCCTCTTTGGAGATGCCCAGATTGTGGATAATCCGGAGCAGCGTTCCTTGTTTGAAGTCGCGATTGCCGTGGCGTGGTATGGGCGACGTGGCCCCGGTCCTGTCATTTGCCCATATTTCGTGACTTCCCTTCGCTTGACGAACAAACACGCAACCCAGCCTCCGCAGTTTGCGTGTGAGCTCCCGGTAGGTCAAAGGGAGATATCGAGAACTTTCGTCTGGAAAGAGCGGGCGGTATCAGTGTCCATCGGCGCCACGCCTGGGGGCAGGCGGTATCCACGTTCCTGATAGGTCCGAATCGTTGCCGCCACAACGCTTTCCAGTATTTCGATGGCCTCTTCAGGGGTGTCCCCCCAGGCGACGCAGTTAGGGAAGGAGGGCGTCTCCGCCATGTACTTGTCCGGTTCTGTTGACTGCGATGGAGCGTACAAGGCGCAAAGCAGCCTGTAGCGCTTTCCGGTTGTGGTCACGGCTGCGCCTCCCTGGGTGATGTTTCATGGACGACGGACTCGTTCACGCCCATCCCGCGATTTCGACTCGCCGGCGCGCTACTCGGAGCTGGCGGAGTTGAGCTGCGCCATCAGGCGCGACTTGCGGCGGGCGGCGTTTCGGCGATGGATGGCGCCCTTTTGGGCGGCCTTGTCCAGCGCGACGATCGCCTGCTGGACCGACTGCTCAGCGGCGCCGTCGTCGGACTCGATGAGCCGTCGGGCTTTCCTCACGTAGGTGCGGGCCCTGGAACGGAGCGGCGCGTTCCGACGGCGCTTTCTCTCTGCAACCCTTCTCGACTTGGTGCTAGGCACTTCAGAAGACTCCTTGGCTTTGGCGGACCGGCCGGCCGGGGGCTGCCCGTTGAATCGGCGCGGCACCGTCGTTGTTGACGCGGAGGACGTGCATCACGCCCTCGACTCCCTCTAGTTTAAGGCAAAGGCGGTTGAGCTGTTCAATGCCGTGTATGTGCACGGTCACCGCGATCATGCTGACGTCGTCGTTCTGTTCGGACGTGCAGGCAACGATGTTGACGTTCTCGGCCGATACGACCGACGTGACGTCGCTGAGCAGGCCGACGCGGTCCAATGCTTCGACGCGCAGGCCGACCGGGTACACGGTCCTGGTCTTTCCCCAGCTCACCTCGACGAGCCGGTCGCGCTCGCTTTCGTTCGTGACGTTCGCGCACGACTTGAAATGGACGGTCACCCCCCGGTTGCGGGTGATGTAGCCGATGATGTCGTCGCCCCGGATCGGTGCGCAGCATCGCGCCATCCTGGTGAGCAGGTCTCCCACGCCGAGCACCTCGATTCCGGTTACGGGCCCGGCGCCCGGCGGCGCCTGTACGATCTCCGGCTCCGGCGGGACCTCCTGGGACGGCAGGCTGTTGACGACCTGGACGGTCGAGATGGTCCCGGCGCCGAGAGCCTCGAAGAACTCGTCGGCCGTCGCGTAGTTCATCACCCTGGCTACGTCGGTGACCTCCAGGGTGCTGTCGAGCCGGCGGAGCTGCTTGTGGAAGACCTCCTTGCCCTGCAGGATATTGGTCTTGCGGGCTTGGCGATTGAACCACTGGCGGACCTTTTCCCGCGCGGACGCGGTCTTCAGATACCCGAGGTTCGCGTTCAGCCAGTCTCGGCTTGGGCCCCGCATCGTCTTGCTCGTCATGATCTCGACTGTGTCGCCGTTCTGAAGCTCAGACTGCAGCGACACCAGCTTGCCGTTGACCTTGGCGCCGATGCACCGGTGCCCGACCTCCGTGTGGATCCTGTAGGCGAAGTCGAGCGGGCCCGCGCCGGCGGGCAGCTCTTTCAGATCGCCCCTGGGCGTGTAGACGAACACCTGGTTCTTGAAGATGTCCGTCTTGAACGACTCGACGTACTCGACGACGCCGCTCACCTCGCGCTGCCACTCGAGTAGCTGGCGCAGCCACGTCATCTTCTCCTCGAAGCGCCGGTCGGCCGTCCCGCCCTCTTTGTAGAGCCAGTGCGCGGCGACGCCGTACTCCGCGAGCTGGTGCATCTCGTGCGTCCGGATCTGCACCTCGACCGGGAAGCGGTCCTCGCACAGCACGGCCGTATGGAGGGACTGGTACAGGTTGTCCTTCGGGGTCGCTATGTAGTCGTCGAACTGGCCGGGCATGGGATTCCACTTGGCGTGGACGACGCCCAGCGCCGAGTAGCATTCCGAAACGTCGTCGACCAGGACTCGCAGCGCGAACAGGTCGAATATCTCGCCGGTCGTCTTGTTCTGCTCGGCGTACGCGTTGCTCTTCTTGTAGATCGAGTAGATGTGCTTGGGCCGGCCCGTCACCTGGGCGTCGATCCCGACTTCGTCCAGCTCGGCTCGCAGCAGGCCGATCACCCGCTCGACGTAGTCCTCCCGCGCCTCCCTCTTGGCGTTCAGCAGCTTCGAGATGTCCCTGTAGGCGCTCGGGTTCAGGTGCTGGAAAGCCAGGTCTTCCAGCAGCCACTTCATCTCCCAGAAGCCCAGTCGGTGGGCCAATGGCGCGTATATGTCGAGCGTCTCCTGCGCGATCGCGACGCGTCGCTTCTCCGGCAGCGCGCCGAGCGTCCTCATGTTGTGGAGGCGGTCGGCCAGCTTGATCAGCACGACGCGTATGTCCTCGGCCATCGACATCAGCATCTTGCGTACCGTCGCGGCGTGCGCGAGGTCGTCTTTCGAGCGGCGTTCCGGGGCCCGCGCCTCCGCGGCGTCGGGCAGCAGCTCCGTTTGCGTCAGCTTGGTAACGCCGTCTACCAGCGTGGCCACTATGCCCCCGAACTGCTCCTCCAGCACGCCGAACGGGACGTCGCAGTCCTCGATCACGTCGTGCAGCAGGGCGGCGGCGAGGGCGTCGGAGTCCAGGCGCAGGTCGGCCAGGAACAGCGCGGTCTGCAGGGGATGCTCGACGAACGGCTCCCCGGACAGCCGCATCTGGCCGTCGTGAGCCTTCTCGGCGAAGCTGAGGGCGTTCTCGACCACCTCCACCTTGTCGGCGGGTAGGTAGCCGGCCGCCTTCTCGAGCAATGTGTCGGCGGTTGTCAGGTCGTTCCTCGCGGGCCCGCGCTATGGCGCGTGTGTACCCTAAAGTATAGCCGGGGCGCATTGGCCGCGCAAAGGAATGGGAAGTGAATAGTGGATAGTTGGTAGTGGATAGTTGAAGAGTTGGGCGGTTTGACAGCGGGTCGCGGTCGGCGTAGATTCGGGACGCGGGCATTCCTGCCCGAGTCGGACTGCCTTCGGAGGAAGCGATGGCGCTGCTGGACAACGACACCCGGGTCTCCGTGCTGGTGGAAGGTCTCGACCACCCAGAGGGCATAGCCTGGGGCCTCGACGGCTGCGCCTACGCCGGCGGCGAGGCCGGCCAGATCTACCGCATCGACGTGGACAGAAAAAAGGCCGTCCGTTTCGCCGACACCGGCGGATTCATTCTCGGACTGGCCCTCGACGCGCGCCACAACGTCTACGCGTGCGACAACGGGAACAAGGCCGTGATGAAGGTCACCCCCGGCGGCGACGCGTCCGTCTACTCCACCGGAGCGCCCGGCGAGCCGTTCACGACGCCCAACTACCCGGCGTTCGACGCCGAGGGCAATCTCTACGTCTGCGACTCGGGCGACTGGAAGGCCGACAACGGGCGGGTCTACCGGATCAGGCCGGGCGGGGAGACGGAGGTGTGGGACTGGCGCCCGAGGGAGTTCCCGAACGGCCTCTGCCTCGCCCCGAACGCCCGGTCGCTGTACGTCGCCATGAGCCTGAACCCGCCGCGGGTCGACCGCGTCGCGATCGAGCCGGACGGCGCCGCGGGCGCGGTCGAGACGGTGATCGAGCTGCCCGGCACGGTGCCCGACGGCGTGGCGTTCGACACCGACGGCAACCTGTACGTCTCGATGTACCGGCCCGACGTCATATACCGCGTATCCTCGTCCGGGGTCGCCGAGGTCCTGGCCGAGGACCCCGAGGGCACGCTGATCGCCGCGCCGACCAACATCGCGTTCTGCGGCGAGAACCGCGACGTGCTCCTGAGCGCGAACATCGGCCGCTGGCACATCACGCGCTACGAGACGGGAGCCACCGGCCATCCGCTGATGTATCCCGATCTCGGCTAGCCCCCGCCGCGGCGCCGGCGCCTCACGGCGCCAAGGAGTCGATGACATCGCTCCCGGTCGCATACTTCGCATACCCTTCGGCCGGGGCGGGCTGCGCGTCCATACGCTGGACTCGCTTCGATTCGGCAGCTTCAGGCACTACTGGACCGCGATCCTGCTCAGCAGCGGGGTACAGTGGCTGCAGCAGGTCGTCGTCGGCTGGCTGACCTACGACGTTTCGCGCTCACCGTTGCTCACGGTGCTCGCGCTGGGCCTTGGCACGCTGCCGTACCTGCTGACGGGGCCCATCGGCGGAGTGCTGGCGGACCGGCTCGACCGGGCCAGGCTGCTGGCCGCGATCTACTGCGCCAAGGCGCTCGTCTACGCGGTGTTCGCCACGGTGGTGCTGGCTGGCTTCGTGGAGGTCTGGCACGTATTCGTGTTCGTCGTCGCGATGGGACTCCTGCAGGCCGCCGCCTTCCCCGCGAGGCAGTCGATAGTGCCGAGCGTCGTCCCGAGAGAGTACCTAGTGAACGCCTTCGCGCTGGTGCTGCTGACGTCGAGCACGCTTCAGCTCGCGCTGCCGACGCTCACGGGACTCTCGATCGAGCTCCAGGGTCCGGGCGGCACCCTCCTGGTCGGCGTGGCGATGTATCTGGCGGCGGCGGTCGCGGCGGGCACGATCCGGCTGCCGGCCGTCGACGCGGCGGGGGCGACAACGCCCTCTTTCCTGCGGCAGTTCGCGGACGGTGTCCGCTACGTCAGACACGACTCCGTGCTGCTGCCCATCGTGCTGATGAACGCCGCGGTGTACGTCCTGATCGTCCCGACCGTCCACGGGCTGCTCCCGGTCTACGCCTCCGAGGTCTTCGACGTGGGCCCCGTGGGACTCGGGCTGATGGCCTCGTCTCTGGGAGTGGGTGCGTCGTTGGGCGCGGTGGTCCTGGCGTCGTTCCGGACGCTGCGGCGCAAGGGACGCCTGATGGTCGGCTGCCTGGCGCTCAGCCTCGCGGCGGCGGCGGCGTTCTCCCGGAGCCCGTCGCTGCTGGTCGCGCTGCCGCTGATCGTGCTCGTGAACGTGGGGTTCGACGGCTTCGCGATGGTCCGCACGGCGGCGATCCAGATCGTCGCGCCCGACGCCATGAGGGGCAGGGCGACGGCGGTGAACTCGATGGGCTCCGGGCTGGCGCCGATCGGTGGCCTCGCTCTCGGCGCCGTGGCGCAGATGCACGGCGCGCCGTTCGCCACGCTGATCGCCGCCGCGCTGATGGCGGTGGGCCTGCTGCTGATCGCGCTGAGGTACCGGCAGGTCTGGCGGTTCGACTGAGCGCTGCCGGGCCACCGTCGTGCCTGCCGCGCAGCGCCCGATGCTGCGGTTACGCGGGAGGACCGCCGTCCCGCTGGACTAGACCAGCGCCGCCTTAGCGTCGGGGTGTCCCGGAGATTGTACGACTATTCTCGTTGATTCTCCCCATTACAGCCTGATAGCCTCACGCGAGGCAACTGCGGGGTCGGCGGGGTGCTCTAATGAAGACTTGTAATAATTGCGGGTTCCTTGCGGTGAGGAAGCTGGGCTCTTTCGATCTTGAGGGGGTGGACGAGTTATACAGAGAGAGCGGGGCAATTGCGAAGGGGCCACGCTTCCCTGAGTGCTTTGCTATGGCGTCCGACCTCCCGGCGGAAGTCGTCGGACTGGATACATCGGATCCCACGGCTTTCCTCGCGTCTATGGAAACGGTAATTCGAAAGGACCGTTCGGACTGCCCGGAGTGGACACAGTGGCAACGGGGATTCACCCCGAAAGAGCATCGGGAGATGCGCGACAGGGAGGAGGAGCGCGAGGCGCATCGGAAGCTCCTAGAAGGGCTTGAGGCAATGAGGGCAAAGCGGGAGGGCCAACATCTGCTGGTGACCGTGATAGTCGCCGGTGTTCTCTTGTTCCTCGCTACTCTCGTCGCTCCTACACTGGCGGTCTGGGTCGAGCATCGGTTCATGAACGGCGGCTAGGCCAGCGCCGCCGTCCGCGCTACATGAGCATTTCCTTGATTCGGTCGATCGCAACTGACTTGAGTAACTCGATGGGAAGACTCCCAACGTCTAGGCCCCTATCCCTGATAGACTCTTTCGTCCTATTCCAGATGGAGTCGGAGCGGATGGCTTCGACGAAATCGTGCCCTTCCCAGGTCAGTCCGTTCACTGCAGCACCAAAATCTCCGCCAAATGTCCACCCCACTCTGTCGCAATTGATTAACGTCGCGGAGATCAACAACTCCAGGTGATAGCCAATTTCCTGTCGTGAGTATCCGGGTATGTCCAAGTCGTCCGCATACCTTGTCTCCGAACCTTCGATCTTGAGTAGGAGTTGGCGGATCAAGTCCATGTCGCGTTTCATTCGCCTTCGCCTCTAGGTCGTGGGCCGGTTCAGGAGAGTGTTACTCGAAGGACCTGCGGGACCGACGGAATCGCCACCTTTTGTAGAAGTCAACCAGCCAAGAATCAGAGGAGAAATGACGCCAGCTACAGTGCCGGCGACAACGCAGGCGATGATTCCGGTGAGCACATTCTCTAACATCTTTGGCCGCCACCCGCGCCGAGATGGTAGCACTATAGCGCCGCCGCCCACAGACAGGGCGCGCCGAAGAGCATGCAGTATACTCTGCGCAGCTACGACCGGGCGGGTGGAGCAGCGATTTGAGCATGGCGGCAGACGGCGGACCCGGGGGCGGTCTGTCGGCCAGGGCGAGGCGGACGTTCGTCGCCCTCGGCTATCGCGAGTATTTCCTGTTCTGGGTGGGCGCCGCGTTCTCCAACATCGGCATCTGGGCGTTGTTCGCCGGCCGCCTGTGGCTGATGCACGAGCTCACCGAATCGCCCGTCATGCTGGGCCTGGTCACCGTAGCGAGCAGCGGCCCGATCCTGCTGCTGTCCATGTGGGGCGGGGTGGTGGCCGACCGGGTCAACCGGCTCAGGCTCGTCACCGTCAGCCGGGCTATGTTCGCTGGCATCGCGTTGCTGACCGCTCTGCTGATCGCCACCGACCTGATCGAGCCGTGGCACATCGTCGCCACGTCGGCCGCGACCGGCATACTCGTGTCGTTCGACATCCCGTGCAGGCAGGCGATCGTGCCGAACCTGATTCCCCGGGAGCACCTGCTCAACGCCATCGTACTGTACTCCTTCCTGGGCAGCAGCTCCGGCGTGATCGGCCCGTCGATGTTCGCTCCGGCGGTGGAGACTGCCGGGCTGGAGGGCCTGTTCCTGTTCGTCGGCGTCGCCTACGCGCTGACCGTGGTCATGCTGCTGCTGATGAAGCCGATGCCCGCGGCCCGGACCGGCGTGAGGCTACAGCCGCTGGAGGACCTGAAGGACGGCTTCGCCTACATCGCGCGAGACCGCCGCATCGTCAGCCTCATCGCGATGGGGGTCATAACGGGCGTGTTCGGCGCGTCGTTCGGTACCCTGCTGCCGATCTTCGCCGAGCGGCTCAGCGATGGCGGGGTGCAGAGCTATGGCAATCTGCTGCTCAGCTCCGGCGTCGGGGGCCTGGCCGGTCTCGTTGCGCTGGCGGTCCTGGGCGACATGAAGAGGTCGGTGCTGATGCAGCTCGTGACGGGCGTCGGGTTCGGACTGATGCTGGTGGCCTTCTCCCGGACCGAGTGGCTGCCGGCCGCCATCGCGTTCGTGGGCGTCGCTGGCGCGTGCAGCAGCGCCTTCGGGACGACGAACAACACTCTCGCGCAGAGTGTCGTGGATGACCAATACCGCGGCCGCGTGATGAGCATTCACCAGCTCGGCTGGGGAGCGAGCGCCGTCGGCGGGTTGCTGATGGGCTTTCTCGCGGAGACGGTCGACGCGCCGTTCGCGTTGACCCTGGGCGGCGGCGTGATCGCGGGCGCCGCAGCGACGCTGACCGCAGTGCTGGCCCGGGAGCGCGCGGTGCGCGAGGGTCAGCCGACGACGCCCGGCGGCTCGCCGCGGGAATAGATCGCAGACGACGGCCTCCCGCGAGAGTCCTGTGCCCCGAGCGCACGCACCGTTCCCGCCAATGCTGTTCTCGGCCCCACCCAGGGACTGAGCTGTGCGGCCCCCTCGATACACCCCGACGAAGCGTCGGGGCACTCGGGGCGAACGGGTGGTGTGACGCCGGCCCCCTCGATACACCCCGACGGAGCGTCGGGGCACTCGGGGCGAACGGGTGGCGTGACGCCGGCCCCCTCGATACACCCCGACGAAGCGTCGGGGCACTCGGGGCGAACGGGTGGTGTGACGCCGGCCCCCCTCGATACACCCCGACGAAGCGTCGGGGCACTCGGGGCGAACGGGTGGTGTGACGCCGGCCCCACCCCTACCAGGACTTCGACGACCGCAGCACCGTCGTGCCGACGACAGGGTGAATCTACAGGAGTGCGCCGCGTTCCTCTCAGCAGCTCTGATCCGTTACCCGAGTGTCGAACCCCCGCGGTGGTCCTACAGGACGTAGCCGCCGCGGGCGCCGGTGTGGCCCTCCGGCGCTACTGTGACCTTGCCGTTCACGATCACCCAGGGCATGCCCTCCGGGTACTCCTGGGGGTTGGCGTAGTCGGCCTTCTCGATGACCGTATCCGGGTCGAAGATGACGATGTCCGCGGCCATGCCCTCCCTCAGCACGCCTCGGTCCCACAGCCCGACGCGCGAGGCGGGGATCGCCGCCATCTTCTGTACCGCCTCCTCCCAGGTGAGGACGCCTCGCTCGCGCACGTAGCGTCCCAGTACGCGGGGGAAGGTGCCGTACGAGTTGGGCCTGTCCTGGTAGGCCAGCGGTCCCGTTGGCGCGAGCGACCGTCCGTCGGCGACGGGGATGCCCAATGGGTGCTTGATCAGCATGTCGACGTCGTCGTCGCACTTGTTGGTGGGCGCGACGCCGAACTTGCCCTCGTCGGCCAGCACCATCGACATCGCGGTGCGCCCGGGGTCCTCGCCGCGCTCGCGGGCTATCTCCCCGATCGACTTTCCCAGCCAGGAGCGGTACTTGGGGTCGGCGACGTGGTGGACGAGCTGGTCGTCCCATCCGAAGGCGAACGAGTAGTACTCACCGGCCTCGATGGCGCCGACGATCCGTCCGCTGATCTCGGGATCGCGCACGCGGTCCAGGGTCATCGCCATGCCCCCTTCGCGGGCCCAGGGCGGGAAGTAGGAGATGAACGGCCCTCCGCCTCTGAGCCACGGGGTGACGTCGAAGCCAACTTCGAGCCCGCGGTCGCGCGCCTTTTCCAGCATCTCGATGCACGCGCCGGCCTGGCCCCAGTACTCCTTGCCCGCCGGGTACATGTGGGACACGACCAGCGGCACCTCGGCGCGCTCGGCGATCTCGATCGCCTCGGCGACCGCCTTCTGCAGGTGCCGGCCGTAGTCCCTGATGTGGGTGTGGTAGGCCCAGCCGTACGGCGCGAGCGCCTTTGCCATCTCGACGACCTCGTCCGTGTCCGAGAAGACGGTGTGCTGGTACATCAGCCCGGTGCTGAACCCCCGCGCGCCGTCGGCGAGCGCGGCGGCCACCAGCTCCCGCATCTTCGTGCGTTCGTCGGGAGTCGCCGGACGGTTGGCCTCCCCCATGACGACGTGCCGGACGTTCAGGTGCCCGGTCATGGCGACGATGTTGCACGACGTCATGGCGTCCCGGACGGTGTCCCTGTACTCGCCCATCGTCTCCCACGTCCAGTCGTAGCCGTCTACTTCGTAGATGGCGGCGCCGGCCCGGTAGTCGTCGACCATGTCCATCTTCACGGGCGCGGCGGCGTGGCCGCAGTTGCCGACGACGAGCGTCGTCATGCCCTGTCGTATGCAAGACTGGGCCAGTGGGTCGACCAGGACCGTGACGTCGGCGTGGCTGTGCTCCTCGATGAAGCCGGGGGCGACGAAGTGCCCGGCGGCGTCGATCGTCTGCGCGGCTTCCCGGTCGTCGAGCCGTCCCATCGCGACGATCCTGTCGCCCACGACCGCGACGTCGGCTCGGAACCACGGGCTGCCCGTGCCGTCGAGCACGCGGCCGTTCTTGATGAGCAGGTCGTACATGTCTGCCTCCGACTTCGGCGATTTGCGCTAGGGTACATCAAGACGGCCCTGTTGTTCCGGCCGCGCGCGGACGACTGCCTCGTGCGGAAGATCGAGGGAAGTGCAAGAAATGGTCGTATGGATAGGGAATCACCCGTCTCTGGAATGGGCGGGGTTTCCTTTGCCCTGTGCTAGAATCGGGGGGACCGCTAGGAGGGTGAGGATGGCTATCAGAACCGAGCGGCTTTCTCCAACCGAGTTGAAGGTTTACGACGATGAGTTTGGCGACGATCAGCATCTAACCGTCGGCCAGACTTCACGGGGGGTTTGGCTTGTGCGACGTCAGTACAAGCGGACAAGTATCCAGGTGGGGATGAGCACGCAGGTAGGGTTCTACAGCAGTGCTGAGGCAGCTCTGGATGCAGCCGAACGTGTCCTCGGGGAAGCCATCGACGAGTTGGACGCTGCGCTGAAGAGGCGGCGGGGCGAGAGTTAGGATGTTCATGGAGAACGACCAAGACCTTCAATGCCCGCATTGTCTCAAGTTTATCCACGTCGTGTTTGAGACGCTTCGCTATGGAGAAGAGGGCACTCGATTTAGCGAGTTGGAAACTCACGTTAGTGACCAAGATGCGGAATGGAGGTTCTGTTTCGCCATCTGCCCTGCTTGTAGCAGACTCATCCTGAGGTTGCCACATCTGAGCAGTGAGGGCGAGTGGGGAGTATTGACCGTGTATCCCCGGGACTCGAATCGACCACACCTATCAGAACACGTGCCGGGTCCCTATCGGAGAGATTACGAAGAAGCCGCTGCTGTCCTTAGTGCTAGCTCCAACGCCAGTGCAGCGCTCAGTCGTCGATGCTTGCAAAGCCTTCTGCGAGACAAGGCCGGCATAGGAGGCTCAACCCTATACGCGGAGATTCAATCCGCTATTGACAGTGGTGAGCTACCGGCCCATATTGTCCAATCTCTACATACCCTGCGGAGTTTTGGGAACGTCGCGGCTCATCCCACTAAGAATCCAAACACCGGCGAGATCGTCCCTATTGACCCACACGAGGCAGAGTGGTGCCTAGACGTTCTCGACTTCCTATTCTCTTTCTACTTCGTCGTACCAGCGGAAGCGGAAGCGCGAAGACGAGCATTTGAAGAAAAGCTGGACGGAGAGCCTACTAGCTAGCCTATTACCCCCGCTCGCCCATGACCAGCATCGCCGGCATAGTGGTCGAGGTCGGATCACACTTCAGAAATCTGGGTTCGTGACCGGCATGTTGATCCCAGTCCGCCGCTAGGTTCCATTTTGGCGCAAGGCTAATCGTCCAGGTCAAGAGCCTCGATTTGTCTTGAGTACGAGGCTGAGATAGGCGATACGCCGATCTGTCGGGCTGTTAGGTGAGGTGGTGAGGGTATTGATGCGGTGGACTGAGTTGAGGCGTTCTCAATGGCCGCGGTGGGTCATTTCGGCCAATACGGGTATGACGCGATATGCCCATTTGCAAGGTCGTAGTTACATCTACCGAGTCACTCAGCGCTTCTATGATTTTCCAAGTGGGCATGGTCAGTTGAGTACGGCTCGAGAGATAGTTGCGATACACCGCCGCCGTCGTGTTGGTCGCTAGTCGGACATTTTGCACCTGCCTCGGAAGATACCCGCGGCGAGCTTTGCGCCCCGATTCGTGGCATAATGGGGGCCACCAAGGAGAAGACATGCCGTTCAAAATCGGTCCGACAGAGTTGATCATCGTGCTGGCGATCGTCATGATCATCTTCGGCGCGGGCAGGCTGCCGCAGGTCGGCGCCTCGATGGGCAAGGCGCTTCGCGAGTTCAGGCAGGCCGTCGCACCGAAGGACGACGACGACAAGTCCGCCGACGACAAGACCGTCTAGCTGACCGCTGTAGACCGCGGCCCCCGGCACGCGACTCGGCGGGCCGCAAAACCCCCTCTGCCTCGACGGGAGAGGGCTGGGGTGAGGGTGAACGTCGCCTCCTGCAGGCTCCGTCCCATGTCCCGG
Organism: Dehalococcoidia bacterium; assembly: GCA_965220785.1. Classification (GTDB taxonomy): domain Bacteria; phylum Chloroflexota; class Dehalococcoidia; order Lucifugimonadales; family CAZENU01; genus CAZENU01. The sequence continues at coordinate 2,178,395 of CBDCQW010000003.1, read as the reverse complement.
CGGAGCATGTGTTTTCCGGCTCCCATCGGAACGATCGGGTACCTCCCCGAAACGAGGCCGGCCGCCGCGCCTACTCGGCGTTGACGGCTTGGACCAGGCCGCGCATGTAGCCCATTGCGAACGCGTGCGACGGGTACTGCCGGTCGCCGCCGACCATGACCGGCACGTGGTCGTCGATGAACGGGCCGTCGTAGCCGGCCTCCTTGTACGTCCGCATCGCCCTCAGCATGTCGACGTAGCCCTCGTCTATGAACGTCTCCGAGAAGCTGGGCACCCTGCCCGTGACGTTCCTGAAGTGGACGTAGGCGATCCTGTCGCGCCTGCCGAAGTACCGGATGGCGTCGTAGACGTCGCCGGGCATCTCCGAGATCGTTCCCTGGCAGAAGCCGATGCAGTTGGATGGGCTGGGGACCAGCTCGATCAGCCGTCGCAGCGCCTCGTGACTGCGGAACACGCGGGCGACGCCGCCGATCGGCGACATGGGCGGGTCGTCCGGGTGCATGCCCATTCTCACGCCGGCGTTCTCCGCCACCGGAATGACCGCCTCCAGGAAGTAGGTCGCGGCCGCCCAGACGTCGTCCTCGGTGATCTCCAGCGAGCGGTCGACCGGGGGGTCCCAGAAGCCCTGGTCCGCGCCCTGGATCAGCTCCCAGTCGAAGCTGGTGACCTTCGCGCCGCCGCGGCCCGGCGTCGAGCGTGAGGTGCGCAGACCGTAGTGGCCTATGCTGCTGCGCGGCGAGAAGAAGTAGCCGAGGGCGGGCACGCCGGCGGCCCCCATGTTCTCCAGCGTCCTGCACCAGTTGGCGATCTGCTCGTCGCGTCCTGGCAGGCCGAGCTTGATCTTTTGCTTCCACTCGGCGGGCATGCCGTCGAGCACCGCCCACCGTAGCCCCGCGTCCTCGATCCGCTGCCGCATCAGCATCAGGTCTTGGAAGCGGTAGTAGCCGTAGTCGGTCGGCATGTCGTGGCCGCCGCCTATGTAGTCGGTGGCCCCGACCTGCTTCGCGTAGGCCAGAAACTGGTCGCCGATCTTTCCTGATACCGCAAGTTTCATTGCCGGTCTCCTATCTGGGCTGTCCGATCCCGGTCGTCCCCGAAGCGCGAGTGGCGATGGGCCCGTCGACGGCGGCGGCTCCCCGGCCAGCTACAGCCACTTCTCCATCCAGTCGTACGCCTTGGCGCCGCTCCACGCGTGCGCTCCGCCGAACTCGTCTACGTCGAAGCGCTCAGGCACTCCGGCCGCGGCGTAGGCGCGTCCGACCGTGTCCGAGGCCTGCCGGCTCGCCTCGATGGGAAAGACACTGTCGTCGGTACCCGACTCGATCAGCAGGGGTCTGGGCGCGATCAGGCTGGCGACATCTTCCATCTCGCCGTACCTGAGCAGGCCCACGGGGAGCTGGGCGCCGCAGAAGTGCCCCTTGTTCAGCGCGAACGACTCGAAGCGGTTGAGGTATCCGCTCACGACGGCGCACTTGATGCGCTCGTCGACGACCGTCGCGAACAGCGTCATCGTTCCGCCGTAGGAGAGCCCCGCACAGCCGATGCGGTCCGGGTCTACCTCCGAGCGCGACTGCAGGTAGCTGACGGCGCAGCGCGCGTCCCACACGTTCAGCGTCAGCAGATTGTCTCCGAAGAGGAGCGCCTTGTCCTGGAGCAGGTCGCAGACGTCCTTGCCCGGCGCCGTGCCGCCGGTCCTGCGCTCGCCGAACGCGCGCCAGTCCGGGGCGATGACGACGTATCCGCGCATCGCGAACTGGCGGGCGTAGTCGTAGTTCAGGTCTCTGATGCGGTCGACGCGCTCCGCCTCGCCGTGGCCGATGCCGCACACGTCGTCCTTGCCGCCGCCGTGGCCGTGCGCGGCCAGGATGGCGGGCCGGCGCTCGCCCGGCGCGACGTCGTTGGGCACCAGGACGTGGGCGACCACGGACATGTCCGGCTCCGAGTCGAAGACGACCTTCTCGCGCCGGTACCCGCCCTCGTCGACGACCTCGATCACGTCAGGGTTCGGGTCGACCGGGTCGGGGAACGGCTCCAGGCATCGGGTCACGACGTCCTGGAACTCGGCCTTCCACGCCTCGAACTGCTCGGGCGTGGATGCGTCGAACGCCAGCGGGCGGGGAGTCCGATCATACTTGCGGCGAAAGTATTCACCCATAGACAGGTTGCGAACGCGCTGAGTCACGGCGAAAGAGGCCTCCAAGGAGATGACAGCCGACGGTCGCGAGTCTATTGGCGGCTGTAGGCGTTGTCAAACGGAATCGGGGGAGGCCGGGATCACCCTCACCTCAGTCCTCTCCCGTCAAGGGCGAGGAGGGGGGAGCACACCTCGGTCCACTCTCGTCGAGGGAGACGCGGGGAAGCGTGTCGGCCTCACCCCGGCGGATCGCGGGTTGGAGTCAGCAGGCGGCGCATGACGGTGTAGTAGGTCGAGCCGCTGGGCGTCTCGTGGAACCCGGCGTCGCGGAACAGGCCGATGCCTCCGCTGGAGGCGGGTTTGTCGACGGTGTTACGGCCTCCGAAGCCGTCGAGCGCCGCCGCGCCGCTTTCGGCGGCGTGCGCGACCGCGCCGTGGACGAGGGCGGAGGCGATCCCACGGCGGCGGAAGCCGGCCCGGACGTAGAAGCAGGTGATCGCCCACGCGGGCCGTTCGTCCGGCGGCGGTAGAGTCCGGGAGCGCACGAGCCGCCCGAAGGTCTCCCGCGGCCCGATGCTGCACCATCCGACGGGCGCGCCGTCGACGTAGGCCAGCAGGCCCGTCGGCGTGCCTTCGGCGACCAGCGCCTCGAGACGCTCGCGGCGCTCCGCCGCCGGGGTCCGCCTCAGCTCGGTCGAGCTGAGACGCCAGACCATGCACCAACATCCGCCCCGGGCGCCGTTGGGACCGAAGATGCGGAGCAGGTCGTCCCACCGATCGGGCGTGACGGGACGCACCTCGACCGGGGCGGGGAGCGTCGTTTCATCTACGTACAGCCGGCTTCGACGCGGCACGAGCTTACGCCCTCCTGAGTCGGACGCGCGCGCTCATCGGTCGAAGACGCCCTCCGGCAGTCCTGCGGGCATGGTGGCGGGGCGCTTGCACGTCGTTGTCGTCTCGACGTGCCTTCCGGCGTCCGATGCCTCGTGCACCGCGTGAATGACGTCCAGGACGTGGTTGGCGAGCCGTCCGTCCGCCCGAGGCCGGCGGCCGCCCCGTATCGCCCACGCCATCTCGGCCGGACCCATCCCCCGGCCGCCTGCGCGGTAGGCCAGCGGGACGTCCGTCCAACCGTTTTCCCCGGCGCCGGTGACGCGTACGTCGCCCTCGAAGTTGTTGGGGTCGGGGACGCTCATCGCGCCCTCGGCGCCGTAGACCTCGATCCTGGGCAGATCGGAGCCCCAGACGTCGAAGCTGGTGACTATCGTGGCGATGGCGCCGGACTCGAAGTCGAGGAGGCCGGCGACGTGCGTCGACACCTCCACCTCGATGACCGTGCCATGCTTGGGCTGGCTGGTGATGGTGCGCCGGTCGAACGTCCTGCGGTGCGACCCGGTGACCCTGCGGACCGGCCCCATAAGGTTGATGAGCGCGGACAGGTAGTAGGGCCCCATGTCGAACATCGGCCCTCCGCCGTGCTTGTAGTAGAACTCCGGCGACGGATGCCACGACTCGTGGCCGTGGTTGACCATGAACGCCGTCGCGGCTATCGGCTCGCCGATGCGACCTTCGTCCATCAGCTTGCGGCAGGTCTGGATGCCCGCTCCGAGAACGGTGTCGGGCGCGCAGCCGACCGCCAGCCCGTTCGCCGCGGCGGAGTCGACTATCGCCTGGCCGTCCGCCCGTTCGACCGCGAGCGGCTTCTCGCTGTAGACGTGCTTGCCCGCCTCGATGGCCGCGAGGCTGACCTCGGCGTGGGCGGCGGGGTTGGTCAGGTTGATGACGAGCTCGATCTCCGGGTCCGCCAGCAGGTCCTCGGTCGAGACGGCCGCGGGCACCCCGAATCTGTCGACCGCGGCCCGCGACCGCTCAGGCAAAAGGTCGGCGCACGCGACCACGTTGACCACCGGGTACCGCGTCTCGAGGTTCTCGAAGTAGACTGGGCTGATGTTGCCGCAGCCGACTACTCCCGCTCGCATCGTGGCTTCGGACAGGCCCGTCATAGGGCAGCCTCCTCGGCGCTCCGGCTGGCCCAGAGCATGCCGCGCTTGATCATCGTATTCGCCTCGGGCACGACGAGGTCTTTGATCTTGTGGCCGATGGAGCTGTAGAAGACCCGGCCCTTCCCCCACGTGCGCTTCCAGACCACCGGCATGACTGTGCCGTCGATCCAGGGACAGTCGTAGGACGCCCGCCCGCTGACCGGCTGGTCGCCCTTGAAGGTGGTCGTCGCCAGGACCTCGTTGTTGGGGTCGACGTGCATGTAGTACTGCTCCGTGTGGAGCTCGAAGTCGCCGAGCCCGGCCGTGATCGGGTCTTCGGTGTCGAGGATGTTCACCTCGTAGTCGATGAACCCGCCGGGGTGCGCGACCCACTGTCCGCCGACCATGAACTGGTAGTCGGTCGACATCCTGAACGAGTCGGCCATGCAGCCGTGCCAGCCGGCGACGCCCACGCCCGACCAGATCGCCTCGAGCAGATTTCGCTCCTGCTCCTGGGTTATCGTGCCCTGCGTCCAGACGGGGACGACGAGGTCGAGCGACCTCAGCCTGTCCCGGTCTTCGTAGGCGGTCAGGGTGTCGGACACCTCGACGTCGTAGCCCTGCTCCTCCAGCCAGGGCGCGAACAGGGCTGCGGCCTCGTCCGGGACGTGGCCCTCCCATCCGCCCCACACCATCAGCGCCGACTTCTGTGTCACTGTTCTCTCCTCTCGCGCCGCCGCGCCGAGACCGGATCGCAGGACACGGACGGCTCTCGCGGACATGCGCGTCTACAGACGCGGACTTCGTTCCGGTGATAATATCGCACAAAATCCCCATTGCGAACGGTCCATCCGGGAGGCGACATGACTGACAAACTGGCAATACACGGCGGAACGCCGGTGCGGACGAAGGAGTTCGGGCCCCACCACGAGTTCGGCGAGGAGGACGTGGAGGCGGCCGCCGAGGTGATCCGGTCGGGCAACCTGCACAAGGGCCCCAAGGCGCGGGCGTTCGAGGCGGCGTGGGCGGAGAAACACGGCGTAAAGCACGCGATCACCACCACGTCGGGCACCGCGTCCCTGCACGTGTGCGCCGGCGCGCTCGACCTCGACCCGGGGGACGAAATCGTCACGACGCCCATCACCGCCGGCGGCAGCATCATCGGCATCCTGCTCCAGAACTGCGTGCCGGTCTTCGCCGACGTGGACGAGACGCATAACATCGACCCCGAGGACGTCGAGGCGAAGATCACGTCCCGCACGCGGGCGATATGGGTTACCCACATCTACGGCAACCCGTGCGACATGGACGCGCTTCGGAAGATCGCGGACCGTCACGACCTGTACCTGGTGGAGGACTGCTGCCACGCGCCGCTCGCCGAGTACAAGGGCCAGATCGTCGGCTCCATCGGCGACGTCGGCGGGTTCAGCTTCGGAGGCAAGCACCTGTCGGCCGGCGTCGGGGGCGCCGTCGTCACCAACAACACGTCGCTCTGGGAGCGGGGCGTGATCTTCTCGGACGTCGGCCTGCCGCGCGCGCACGGCCCATACGCCGAGCTGCCGTACCAGCACTACTTCCTGGCCCCCAACTACCGCATGAGCGACCTGACGGCCGCCGTTTTGCTCTCGCAGCTAAAGAAGCTGGACGGCTACGTAGAGAACAAAGTCCGCGCGGCGAGGAACATCAACGCGGGCATCGCGGACGTGGACGGCATCGTGCCGCAGCCCGTCAGGCCCGACGACCGGAGCAGCTACTGGGTGTGGGTGGCGACGCTGGAGGAGGAGAAGTTCACCTGCGACGCCAACGAGTTCGCGGACGCCCTCGCGGCGGAGGGCCTGGAATTCGACGGCCCGGGCTTCAACGACGGACGGCGCAGGCTGCTGTACAACAACCCCTTCCTGACCGGGCCCCACCTCTACGGCCGCAGCCGCATGCCGCTGGACATCGGGCGCGAGCGCCCGTACGACTACAAGAAGGTCTACCTGCCGGTCGCCGAGGACATCTCCCGGCGCCGGATCGGCATGCAGATGAGGCCCACCTTCACCGAGGACGACGTGGGCGACATCATTGAGGGACTGCGCAGGGTCGCGGCGCACTACAGGGCGTAGCCGGCGCCGTCGCGCGATTGTCGGACGCCGCCGCTGCTGCTAGCATTGGCGGCAGTTTCGCGTGAGAGTGCTTGGAGGCAAGCGATGGGCGAATTCAGAGGTATCTATCCGGCGATAATCACTCCGATGAGGCGGGACGGCGAGATCGACGAGGCGGCGTTCCGCGAGGTGATGGAGTACAACATCAGGGCGGGCGTCCACGGCTTCTGGGTCGCGGGAGGCACCGGCGAGAGCATCCTGCTGACCGAGGACGAGAACGGCAGGATCGCCGAGGCGGCCGCGGACCAGAACCGCGGCAGGGTCAAGAACATTATGCACGTCGGCGCCGCGACCACGGCGCAGACGATCAGGCAGGCCGAGCGCGCGGCCCGCGCCGGCGTAGAGGCCATCTGCGCCGTGCCGCCGTTCTTCTACAACGGCTCCGAAGACGACGTGGTCGAGTACTACCGAGCCGTCGGAGCGGCCACGGATCTGCCCCTGTTCATCTACAACCTGCCCAGCGCGACCGGCGTCGAGATCACCACCGATCTCGCGGACAGGATCCAGGACCGCGTGCCCCAGCTCGCCGGCCTCAAGCACTCGGCGCTCAACTTCGGGAACATCGTCCACTTCGCCAACATGGGCCTCGACTGCTTCACCGGCAGCGGCATGCTGATGGTGTCGGCCCTGAGCCTCGGCGCGGCCGGTACGGTGGACGGCCCGCCGTGCGCGGCGCCCGAGCCGTGGGTCGAGGCGTGGGACGCCTACCACGCGGGCGACATGGAGGCGGCGGAGGCGGCGCAGGCCCGCGCCAGCGAGATGTACCCGCCGCTGCTGGCGGCCGGATACCTGCCGGCGATCAAGGCGCTGGTCGGCGAGCGTCTCGGCATAGACTGCGGGAGCCCCAGACCGCCGGCGTCGCAGGTGACGCCGGAGATACTGGAGGTGGCCAGGGCGGAAGCGCGGCGACTCGGCCCCGTACAGGTCATGGTGGGGTAGGAGGTCATGATGAATCCACCGCTCTCCGCCCCCGTCCGCGCCGGCCTCGACCTCCTGAACCGCCTCGGCCTGACCGCCGAGTCCTCGATGGAAGACAGGCTCGAAGAGATCGGGGACTACTCGGACGTGCTGATCAGCGCCCACGCGCCGGCCTCCGTCGACGAGCTGCGCCTGAACGTCGCCGCCACCGAGGACGACTTCCGCAGCTGGTCGATCGACCAGCTCCTCGCCTTCGTCGACCAGGCCCGCGAGTTTCCTCACGTGCGGCAGGTGAACATCCACTTCGCCCCGCGGCGGTGGGTCGACGACACCCAGACTCGCGGCCAGTTCGGCGAATACGAGCGCCTGATCGACGGCGTTCGCGAGGTAGCCGCGTTCGCCGAGGGTCACGACATTGAGATCGTCATGGAGAACGCGACTATGAAGTGGTTCGGCGTGGACGACGACGTGCCCGCCGACGCCGTCGACTGGTCGGACCGGAACGTCTACTTCGGCATGGCCCCCGAGGAGTGGATGCAGATCTGCGATGACGTGGACCGGCCCAACGTCGGGCTGTGCCTCGACTCCAGCCACGTCTGCACGTACGCGCAGAGCTTCGCCGACCACTCCCGCAGGGCAGAGGTCGCGATGGAGTACGTGTCGCGGCCGGAGCTGATACGCCACGTCCACTGGAGCGACAACTACCTGTACGACCCTCGCGGGCGCGAGGACTCGCACCTGAGCGTCGGCAGGGGAACGTTGCCCACCGACCTCCATCGGGCTATCAAGCGCCTCGACGCGACCCTGCTCCTGGAGCACTTCTACACGGAAGAGGAGCTGGAGGAGGAGCTCGCGTACATCGACGGCCTGTGACGCCTTTGCGTAACCGTCATTCCCGCGCAGGCGGGAATCCAGGGGGATGGGTTCCCGTCTCCACGGGAACGACGAGCGGCGGCGCACCCTACCGTCTACCACATCTGTTCCCCACCGGCGGAGTTACGCAGCGGCATCCTCGGACCGGGTGCTAGAATAGCCCGCCGTCCTTGATTCGCGCAGGAGGCGCTTATGTACCCCATCGACCTGCAGGGGAAGACCGGCGTCGTCTTCGGCGTCGCCAACCACCGCAGCATAGCCTGGGCCATCGCGCAGGTGCTGCACCAGGCCGGCGCCAGGCTGGCGTTCGCGTACCAGAACGAGCGGGTGCGGGCGGGCGTCGCCAAGCTCACAGATCCGCTTCCGGGCTCTCTCCTCGTGGAGTGCGACGTCTCAGACGACGACAACGTGGCCCGGGCCTACGAGACGGTCATGGGCGACTTCGACAGGCTCGACATCATCGTTCACAGCATCGCGTTCGCCGACCGGGACGACCTTGGCGGCCCCTTCATCGACACGGGGCGGGAGGGGTTCAGGCTCGCGCTCGACATCAGCGCCTACTCGCTGCTGCCGATCGCGAGGTTCGGCGCCCCGCTGATGGCGCCGGACGGAGGCTCTATCGTCGCCATGACCTTCCAGGCCTCGGAGAGGATCTTCCCAGGATACAACGTGATGGGCACGGCGAAGGCGGCCCTGGAGAACGAGGTCAAACATCTCGCCTTCGACCTGGGACGGGACAACGTACGCGTCAACGCCGTCTCCGCAGGCCCTCTGGACACGCTGTCGTCGCGCGTCATCGGCAGGTACCGCGACATGAAGCGCGTCCACGCCGAGCGCTCCCCGATGGGCCGCAACATCACGGCGGACGAGGTCGCCAAGACCGCGCTGTACCTGTGCAGCGACATGTCCTCGGGCGTCACCGGCGAGATACTCCACGTCGACACCGGCTACAACGTCATGGGCATATAGATGCCGGAGCAGATTTTTCTCGAGGTCGACGAGAACGACAACTGCGACTACATGCCGCTGCAGCTCTACGAGGCCACGGCGGCCCCGGCGCCGATTCGCAGGGTCCGGCTGTTCGAGCCCGGCCGCCCTCACGGCGTCTACGAGGTGACCGGCTGGCAGAGCGACGGCGACGGCTCGCCGACGCCGGCCATGTACGCGCCGGTGTCCGACTCCGGTCAGGCCGAGGTCCATCTCGTCTACGGCGGCGACTGGGGTGTGCGGTTTCGGCCGGCCGACTCCGGCGGCGACTGGGACATCGACGATCCCAACCAATGGGGCGAGCCCTACGTCATGCTGGTCGATGGCGACGACATACTGCTGGACTCGCCGTAGCTCGCTAGAGACAGGCGGAATGCGACAACGTCGACGATACGGAAAGCAGGAGATTTGACATGGCAGGGACGACCCGGACAAGCTTTGTGTGCGCCAAGTGCAAGGGTATGGAGTACGAGACCGACGAGTTTCGCGCGACGGGCGGCAACTTCGCCAAGATCTTCGACGTTCAGAACAAGAAGTTCAGCACAGTGTCGTGTCTCCGGTGCGGCTACACCGAGATCTACAGGGGAGACACGTCCACGCTGGGGAACGTCTTCGACTTCTTCACCGGCTAACCGGGGTGCCACCTATTCGGGCTGACGGGCGAAGGCGAGGCCCCAGACCTTGGACGCACCCGCGGCTTTCAGGGGCGCCGCGCACGCCCCCATCGTGCTGCCGGTCGTGACGACGTCGTCTACGAGAATCACGCGGCGGCCTTGTACGTCGGCGACGCATTCGAAGGCGCCCTCGATATTTCCGCGCCGGTTCTCCGGGCCGGTCATGTCGACCTGGGGCGGCGTGTCCCTGGTGCGGCGCAGCGCCGGGGCGACCGGTATCCCGGTGCGGCGGCCCAGCTCGCGCGCCAACAGTCTAGCCTGGTTGTAGCCGCGCTCGCGCTCTCTACGGCCGTGCAGCGGCACGGGCACGATCAGGTCCGCCGCCAAGCGGGTGGACTCCAGGTGTCGGGCCAGGAGCTCGCCCATGTCCGGCGCCAGCGCGCGGATGCCGCGGTACTTCAGCTCGAAGACGATGTCGCGGACGCCGCCGTCCATCAGGTACGGCGCCTCGATCCGGTCGTAGGCCGGCGGCCACGCCAGGCACGAGGAGCATGGCGACGCCGCGCCGGGACTCGCGCAGAGACGGCAGTAGGGGCGGTGAAGCGCCGGTAGGGCGTCCTCGCACGCGGAGCAGACGAAGTCGCCCTCGCGGCCGCATACGGCGCACCTTGCGGGAAGTACGAGCTCGACCGCGGCGCGTGCCGCACTCGTGACAGCTCTACCGAAGGCCGACACGCGCAATCACCTCGCGGTCAGTGAAGCTTTCCTGTTGCGGCCGGCGACGAACCGACATCGGCATTCCAGTCGGGACGCCGGTTAACGCTTTGTCGCGGCGGACCGGAGGGCGCGGGTGACAGGGACGCCGCTCAGACGGTGTAGAAGTCGACCATCTCCTGAGGGGTCCGTACGCGCGCGTTCGCGGTGGTCGCCGAGACGCGCTCGTGGAACGACGACCGGTCCTCGTCGCGGTAGAGCACGCCCAGCGGCACGCCCCCGTTGCCGACAAGGCCGAACGCCGCCGAGACGTCGTCCTCGGGATGGTCTTCCGGTATGTCCCAGGCCAGCGGCTGGATGCCCTTGCGCGGGTTGCCCTTGAGCTGCTCGTACGTGTTGTTGTACTCGGTGCAGGGCGACTGCACGTGGACGACGGAGAAGCCCCTGTGGCTCATGCCCTGGTATATGAGGTCGGCCAGACCCTTGATCTTGCTGGACAGGCCGGACGCCACGAACGACACGCCGACGGTCAGGTAGAGCTGTAACGCGTTGAGGCCATCTTCGGGTTTACCGTACGGAGTCGAGCTGGTGACCATCCCTTCCGCCGCCGTTGGCGAGCTCTGGCCCTTCGTCAGGCCGTAGACCGCGTTGTCCATGATGACGGCGCAGACGTCGAGGTTGCGCTGCGCCTGGGGCGCGATGTGCTCCATGCCGATGCTGAGAAAGTCGCCGTCGCCGGCCACTACCACGACGTTGAGATCGGGCCTTCCCGATTTGATCCCCATGGACAGCGGCAGCGTCCGGCCGTGCAGCCCGTGTATGCCGTAGGGTTGCGGGCCCTCCAGGAGATGGACCATGTTGCCGGAGCAGCCGATGCCCGCCACGACGACGTTGCTCTCGACCGGCTCTTCCGTCTCTACGAGACGTTTAGCCACCGCCTGCTCCAGGGCTCGGCGCACGCCGAAGTCCCCGCAGCCGGGGCACCACTTGAAATCGTACTCGGAGTTCTTGTCGGTCATACTGCCACGCTCTCCTTACGCCCCGCTTCAACTCTCTCCGAGATGCGCGCTACCAGGTCCGAGACCTTGAACGGCAGCCCTGTGTACTGCGTGATCGACTCGGCGCGCACGCCCTGCGAACGCAGGATCGCCGAGAACTGCCCGAGGTAGTTGAGCTCCGGCACCAGGACGAGCTCCTTCTGACGCAGCTCGTCCAGCAACGCCGGCGGCAGCGGGTTCAGGTACATCGTGTAGTACCAGCCGACGTCGGCGCCCGCGGCGGCCAGACGCTTGTACGCCTCGTCGGCCGGGCCCTTGGAGCCGCCCCACGGCATCACGGCAACCGGCGAGTCCGTGTTGTCCGACTCGAAGGTGCCGTCTTTGAGCAGGTCCAGCTTGCTGAACCGGCGCTCGGTCATGTGGACGTGCCGCTCAGGCAGGTGGGTAGTGTCGCCCACCGCGTCGTGCTCGCTGGCGTTGGCGACGTAGCTGCCAGGGCTGCCGGGAAGCGGCATGGGGGACATGGTCTTCGCCTCGTACCTGCGGTAGCCGTTCTGTCCGCGGTAAACCTCGCGGCTCTCGACGTGCAACTTGCTCAGATCGGGCTTGCGGATGTTCTGTTTTCTCTCCGACAGGGAGTGCTCGCTGAGCATGATGACCGGGCCCTGGTACCGTTCAGCCCAGTTCATCGCCGTCACCGTGGCGTAGAAGCACTCCTCCACGGTGCCCGGGGCGATTACGGGAAGGGATACGTCGCCGTGGGCAGGCTTCATCGCGCTCGCCAGGTCCGACTGCTCGGTCTTGGTCGGCAGGCCCGTCGCGGGTCCGCCGCGCTGTACGTCGATCACGACGATGGGAATCTCCGCGATCCAGGCGAGTCCGAGTCCCTCGCTCATGAGCGAGAAGCCCGGGCCGGCGGTCGCGGTCATCGCCTTGGCCCCGGCGTAGCCGGCGCCGATGATCGAGTTGATCGCCTCGATCTCGGAGCTGGCCTGGTAGGCGAAACGTCCCTCGCCGACCAGGTTGTTCTCCATCCAGATCAGGATCGTCGTAGCCGGGGAGATGGGATATCCGACGTAGAACTCCAGGCCGCCGGCCACCGCGCCGAGAGCGATCGCCTCGTTGCCGTGGACGAATATCTGGTCGTAATCCGGCGCTGTCGGAACGCCGAGCTGACCGAGGCTGAAACCACTCTCCCGCGCCGCTTCTCGGCCCAGGGTCAGCGCCTGGATGTTCTGAGGGACCACCTTCTCGCCGTATCGGGCTGTGTTGCCCCAGCGCTTTCTGACGAAGCCTTCCAGGACATCCTGGGACATGTCGACGAGCTGCGCCAGGGCGCCCATCATGACCATGTTGCCGGCCCGGCTGTTGCCGGTCGACTTTGCCAGCTTCTCGAACGGGATGCCGAGGCTCTTGCCGTCGTCCTCCAGCGTGAGGCCGTCGGAGTCGTACAGGATTACGCCGCCCTCTCGCACCTCGTCCTTGTGCGCCTCGTAGGCGTCCTCGTTGAAGACGACGAGCACGTCGAGCTCGTCGCCCCGGCTGAACACCGGCGTCGTGGAGACGCGGGCCTGCATCCAGGTCGGGCCGCCCATTATCTGAGACGGGAAAGTCGCGAAGGTCTGGGCGTGGTAGCCGGCCTGTGTGTTGGCGCTGGCGAAGCCCTCGGCCGCGGTCATGAAACCCTGGCCGCCTTCGCCGGCGAACCGGACTACGAAGTCACTCTTTTTCAACTATCGCCTCCGAATGCCACGGTGGCAGACTGCGGCGCGCAAGCCTACAGGGACATTTTCGCGCGGGCGGACGGGTTCCGGGTGGCCGCTATCGACCTGGGACGGTACGGCGGATACAATACCGCGCGCACCGGCGACGATACACGGCTGTCCTCGAGGATACTACTGCGGAGCCTGTGGGCAGCGTGGTGTGGAGCATCGTTTTGACAACGCGACTATAGCAGTTTGGCTCTTCGAGTGTCAATCTGCGCGGCGGGCTCGGGTTCGCTCAAATTGACGCTGTTTTTTCGATTGTGATAGAATCCACAAGCTCCATCCAGGCGGGTGTTTTGGGAACCACGCTCAGGTTGCTCGGCATCGGCTGGTTCGTCGCCCTCTGCATAGTGGGAGGCGTGATCGGCGGCCTCTTGCTCGACGACGTTCTGGGGACCGACCCGGCGCTTGTCCTGGTAGGGCTGGGCTTGGGACTGTCCGTCGCGGTTTTCGGCATGTACCGCATGCTGATGGCGGTACTGAGCGACGATGGCGATAGTACCGACAGAGGGAACACATAGCTTGTCAAGGCTGCTGACCAACCCGAAGGCGCTCGCCGTAGTTGTCTTCCTCGCAGGCCTCTTCGTCCTGGGCGTCATCGGTGGAGCACTCGGCAACGAGTTCGGCGGCGGCTTTCTCGGCTCCCCGATAGCACATATCCAGCTCCCGGCGGAGAACATCACCGCCAAGCCGCTCGTCGGTGATTTCTACGTAACCAACACCATGGTGGCGACCTGGGCCGCCATCCTCGTCATCGCGCTGCTGTCGTTCCTGGCGACGCGACACGTCCAGGAGGTCCCGGGACGGCTCCAGGGCGCGATGGAGAGCGTGCTCGAGTTCTTCCTGTCGCTCGCCGAGTCGGTCGCGGGGCCGGACAAGGCGAGGCGCTTCTTCCCGCTCGTGATGACGATCTTCCTGTTCATCGTGACCGCCAACTGGATGGGCGTTCTGCCCGGTTTCGGCACTATCGGCAGGTTCGAGCCGGCCGAAGAGGTGATCCATCACGCCGAGGACAAGGCGGAGAAGAAGGGCGAGCACGCCGACCTCGAGAAGGTCAAGCTGGCCAAGTTCGAGGGAGACGGCGCCCTGGCCGTGCAGTGGTTCGGCTCCGTGGGCGACGAGATCACCGCGGCAGAGTACGAGCACACTGCAGAGGCCGAACGCCCAAGGGCCGGTCTGCTTGTGCCGTTCTTCAGGAGCGCCAACACCGACCTCAACACGACTCTCGCCATCGCCATAGTAGCGATGGTCATGGTCCACTGGTGGGGGTTCCGGGCGCTGGGCGTATTGGGCCACGCCGGCAAGTTCCTCAACTTCAAGGGCGGGCCGATCGGCCTGTTCGTCGGCGCACTGGAGATGGTGAGCGAGGCGGCCCGGGTCATCAGCTTCACCTTCCGACTGTTCGGGAACATCTTCGCCGGGGAGGTCCTTCTCATAGCGATGGCGTTCCTCATACCCCTGGTCGGTCTCGTGCCGTTCCTGGGGCTGGAGCTGTTCGTGGGCCTCATTCAGGCCTTCATCTTCTCGATGCTGACACTGGTCTTCGCGGCGACGGCGACGGTGAGCCACGCCGACGAGGGCCACTAAACGGCGATGGACGATTGCGGCAAAGCGTGATACCGAGAGTGTAACAAGCAGACGGTTAAGGAGTTTGAGCAATGGATGGGATCACCGGCGACTTCGGAGTCATGAAGACGATTGCGGCGGGACTGGCCATAGGGTTGGGGTCGTTCGGGCCGGCCATAGGCATCGGGATGCTCGCGGCCAAGGCGATGGAGGCCTTGGGGCGCAATCCCGAGGCGGCCGGACCGATCCAGCAGAACATGATCCTGGCCATCGCGTTCGCGGAAGCCATCGCGATTTACGCGCTGGTCGTGGCCGTAATCATAATCTTCGCCGCATAAGGCCCGACGCGGCGGCAACCGCGGCGACCGAAGAGACGGGAGCAGCTCATGGATGCCCTGGGGATTAACCTACCCGGACTGATAACGCAGCTAGTCAGCTTTCTGCTGCTGTTTGCCGCCCTGTACCTGTTGCTGTACAAGCCGCTCCTCAGGATGATGGACGGCCGGTCGGCGCGGATCAGGGAGAGCCTGGAAAAGGCGGAGCAGGCCAGGGAGGCAGCGGCCAGGTCCCAGGAGGATATGCAGCGCCAGATCGAGGAGGCGCGCGCCGAGGGACAGACGATGATCGCCCAGGCCAGGGAGGTCGCGGACCGGTTCCGTGAGGAGGAGCTCGCCAAGGCCCGGCAGGAGATCGAGGCGGAGCGGGACAGGGCCCAGGCGAACATCCAGCGCGAGCGCGACGCCGCGATCGAGGAGCTGAGAGGCGAATTCGCGGACCTCGCCATCAAGGCGGCCGAGCGGGTCGTTGGCAGGTCGCTCGACGAGTCGGCGCACCGGGACCTGATCGAAGAGGTCCTCTCCGAGAGCGCCAGGATCCGGCGGAATTGATCCAACTGCGGCGGAGCCCTCGGGCGCTTCCATTCGGGATGACAAACAATGAAACGACGGTCGGTTAGCAGGGTATAGACAGAAGATGCCTAGAGCGCTCTCTCCGCGACGCTACGCGCAGGCGGTCTTCCAAATCGCCGTTGAGGCCGACGAGCTTGACCAGTGGCAGGTGGACCTGGAGACGCTGTCGACGGCGCTCCAGGACCCGGACCTGTCCCGGTTCATGGACGCGCCCCAGGTGCCGGCGACCGCCAAGACGGACGCCGTCAACCAGACGTTCGGCGGCTCGGTCGGGCCTCTCGCGGTGAACCTTGTGCTGCTGCTGGGCACGCGGGGCGCGGCCAGCCTGCTGCCGGGCGTCACGGAGGAGTACGGCAGCCTGCTGGACGCCCATCGAGGCATCGAGCAGGCGGACGTGACCTCCGTGGTGGCACTGGACGATGAGCAGATGCGCAGGGTCACCGAGATACTGGAGGGCGTCGTTGGCGCGAAGGTGCGCCTGTGGGCCCACGTCGAGCCGAGCATAATCGGCGGACTCGTGGCCCGCGTGGGCGACCGCGTGATCGACGGCAGCGTTCGGGCCAGACTGGAGCAGATGCGCCGCAGCGTCGTTCAGCGCGCGTAGCTGATCTACGGGTCGGCGAAAGGGGAAGTCATGGCGGTCAGAGGACAGGACATAGCTTCGGTCATAAGACGCCAGATTGAGGAGTTCGGCCAGGAGCTCACGATGGTCGACGTTGGCGTCGTCATCGAGGTCGGCGACGGCATCGCCCGCATCCACGGGTTGGCCGGCGTCGGCGCCAACGAGCTGGTCGAGTTCGAGGGCGGCGCAATCGGCATGGCGTTGAACCTCGAGGAAGACAGCGTCGGCACGGTGATCCTCGGCGACCCCGAGGGGGTGAAGGAGGGTACCGAGGTCCGCGGCACGGGCCGTGTGATGGAGGTGCCCGTCTCCGACGACGTGCTCGGCCGGGTCGTCAACGCGCTGGGCGAGCCGCTGGACGCGAAGGGCCCGATCGAGAGCAACGAGAGCGCGCTGGTCGAGGTCATCGCGCCGGGCGTGGCCCAACGGCAGGAGGTCAACGTCCCGGTCCAAACGGGCGTCAAGGCCATCGACTCGATGGTCCCGGTGGGGCGCGGCCAACGCGAGCTCGTCATCGGCGACCGGGCGACGGGCAAGACGGCGTTGTGCCTGGACGCGATCATCAACCAGAAGGGCGGAGACTTGGTCTGCATCTACGTAGCCATCGGCCAGAGGGCGGGCAAGGTCGCTCAGACGGTGTCGCTGCTGGAGCGCCACGGAGCCATGGACTACACCGTCGTCGTGACGGCGAACGCGTCCGACTCGGCGCCGATGCAGTACCTGGCGCCGTACACGGGCTGCGCCATCGGCGAGTACTTCATGAAGCAGGGTAAGGACGCCCTGATCATCTACGACGACCTGTCCAAGCACGCGTGGGCGTACAGACAGATGTCGCTGCTCCTTCGCCGGCCGCCGGGCCGGGAGGCGTACCCGGGCGATGTCTTCTACCTTCACAGCCGCCTGCTGGAGCGCGCGGCGCGTCTGTCGGAGGACCTCGGCGGCGGCTCGCTGACCGCTCTGCCGATCATCGAGACTCTGGCCGGCGACGTCTCGGCGTACATTCCCACCAACGTGATCTCGATCACGGACGGACAGATATACCTGGAGCCCGAGCTCTTTAACTCCGGGATACGGCCGGCGGTCAACGCCGGGCTCTCGGTGTCGCGTGTGGGCGGCACGGCCCAGACCAAGGCTATGAAGTCTGTCGCCGGCAGCCTGCGTCTCGACCTGGCCCAGTACCGCGAGCTGGCGGCGTTCGCCCAGTTCGGCACCGCGGACCTGGACGCGGCGACGCGGTCGCAGCTCGAGCGCGGTCAGCGCGCGGTCGAGGTACTCAAGCAGAATGAGAGCACGCCGCTGAAGCTGCCGGAGGAGGTCACGATACTCTTCGCGCTCGCCAACGGACACCTGGACGACGTGGAGATCACGAAGGTTGGCTCCTTCGAGACGGCGCTTCACAGCTTCATGGCGTCCAACCACCCGGAGATCCTCAAGACCATCGACGACGAAAAAGCCATATCGGACGAAACGGAGCAGGTCCTGACGGAGGCCGTCAGGGAGTTCAAGGCCAGCGTGCCGTACTAGCCCGCCGTAGACCCTGTAGTCTAAAAAGATGCCCAGCGTACGAGACATAAGGCGGCGCATCAGGAGCGTCGAGAACACGGCCAAGATAACGAAGGCCATGTCGATGATCGCCGCGTCGAAGATGCGGCGCGCCCAGGATATGGCGATTCAGGGTCGGCCGTACTCGGAGCGTATGCGCGCTCTGCTGGCCCACCTGGCAGCGCAGAGACAGGAGGACGAGGATATACATCCCCTCCTGAGACGACGCGACGTGCAACGCCTGACGGTCGTGCTGATAACGCCGGACCGCGGGCTCACCGGCGGACTGCACAGCAAGATCAACCGGGAGGTCGGGCAGTTCCTGCTCGAGCAGGAAGCTGAGGCTCAACTGGTCACCCTGGGCCGCAAGGGCCGGGACTTCATGGTCCGCACGGGGCAGAACGTACAGGCGGTCTTCACCGACCTCGGCGACCGGCCGTCCCTGGTAGACGTCACGCCGGCGGCGAGCATCGTGATCGACGACTATGCCCAGGGACGGGTCGACGCGGTCTACATGGCCTACGCCGACTTTGTCGGCACAACGGTGCAGAGGCCCGTGATCCAGCCCCTGCTCCCGGTCGTCCCCGCGGAGCTGCCCGCCCAGGACGCGGTGGGCTACATCTACGAGCCGACACGTGAAGAGGTGCTCTCGGACCTGCTGCCGCGGTTCGTGGAGCTCGAGCTGTATCATGCCGTCCTGGAGGCGGTCGCGAGCGAGCAGTCCGCGCGCATGGTGGCGATGCGGAACGCGACCGACAACGCGAACGAGATGGTGGTCGATCTGACGCTGGAGATGAACAAGGCGCGCCAGGAGACGATCACCAAGGAGCTGTTGGATATCGTGGGCGGCGCCGCCGCGGTCAGCGGATGAGGCTGAGTGGCAGGCGTCGGCCGCTGGCTGGCGGGTGGTAACCGCCAAGTCGGCAGGGTCGGATTCGGGGGAGTCGGACAAGGAGACGAGATGGCGACCGGGAAAGTAACCCAGGTAATCGGTACCGTCGTGGACGTGGAGTTTCCCGCCGCGGAGATGCCCGCGGTCTTCAATGCGGTCGAAACTCAGGTCTACGGCGAAAAGCTCGTTCTGGAGGTGGAGCAGCACGTCGGCAACAACTGGGTGAGGTGTCTCGCCCTGGGGCCGACCGACGGCCTGAAGCGAGGGGCGGAGGCTGAGGACACCGGCAACCCTATCTCGGTCCCTGTTGGAGACCCGACCCTGGGCCGGCTGTTCAACGCCCTCGGCGACACGATAGACAACCTCGAGGAGGTCGAGTCGTCCGAGCACTGGCCGATTCACCGCGACCCGCCCGGGTTCCACGAGCAGGCGACCGATGTCGAGATGCTCGAGATGGGCGTCAAGGTGATGGACCTGATCGCCCCGTTCACGAGAGGCGGCAAGGTCGGCGCGTACGGCGGCGCCGGTACGGGCAAGACGATCATCATCCAGGAGCTGATCCGCAACATCGGCGCCGAGCACCAGGGCGTGTCCGTGTTCGCCGGCGTGGGCGAGCGGTCCCGCGAGGGCAACGACCTGTGGCACGAGATGCAGGACTCGGGCGTTCTCGGCAGCACCGTGCTCGTATTCGGCCAGATGAACGAGCCGCCGGGAATAAGGGCCCGCGTCGGCATGACCGGCGTCACGATGGCCGAGTACTTCAAGGAGACCCGGAGCCAGGACGTCCTGCTGTTCATCGACAACATCTACCGCTACATCCTCGCGGGGATGGAGGTGTCGGCTCTGCTGGGCAGGATGCCGTCGGCGGTGGGCTACCAGCCGACGCTCGCCACGGAGATGGGCGACCTGGAGGAGCGCATCACCTCCGCCGGAGCCGGCTCGATCACGTCCTTCCAGGCCATCTACGTCCCGGCGGACGACTACACGGACCCGGGGATCGTGACCACGTTCGGCCATCTGGACGCCGTCATCTCGTTGGACCGCGGCCTGGTCGAGCAGGCGCTGTACCCCGCTGTCGATCCTCTCGTTTCGTCGTCGCGAATCCTCGAGCCGTCCATAGTCGGCGACGACCACTACAACGCCGCCCGCGGCGTCCAGCAGGTGCTGCAGCGCTACAAGGACCTGCAGGACATCATCGCGATCCTCGGCGTCGAGGAGCTGTCGGACGATGACAGGCAGACGGTCACGCGGGCACGGAAGATCCAGCGATTCCTGACGCAGCCGATGTTCGTGGCGGAGCAGTTCACCGGACAGGAAGGCCGCTACGTATCGGTCAAGGACACCGTCCGGGGCTTCATGGAGATCCTGGACGGCAAGCACGACGATCTGCCCGAGCAGGCCTTCTACAACGTCGGCCCGATCGAGGAGGCCGTCGAGAAGGCCGCCCGGATGGCGGCGGAGTAGCTGACCGGATATCGGCGCCGGCGTTGACAGATACGTAGAGACAGACTAAAGTAGAACGCACATTCGCACTGCATGAGAGATGCCATTTTGCACTTTCATCAAGAGATTCCACGTTGCGTCAGCGGGGGACTCGACCCGAGTTACGGTGTATCCGGCCGGTGGCACACGGCTCAGCTTCGGCGAGTTGACTCGAAACGCCTTTCCGAATGCGAAGGTTTCGATTGAGGAGACGGAATGGCGGGAGGAGCCAGTGGAGGTGTTCCGCATAGCCGCGCCGGGTGAACAGCTCCGGTCCCGGTTGTTGGCCTTCCTGGAGTTGAATCGACGGTCCATCGCCATCGTCGATGATCTTGACGAGAGTAGGGCACTGGCTCCGAGGGCGTTGCCAGGCGAAGGCGAGGAGTGGTTTCGCACGAGAATCGGTGAGTTGGTCTACAAGGGAAAGGACTATGTGGGTCGCTACGCGGTCAGAGATGTCGAAGCTGCGACGGCCATACATGACCGCGTCGTCGAGTTCATTGATCGGCACCCTGGATACTCGCGGTCGGACGCACTGGTCGCGGCGCCCTCATCGGCCCCTGAGAAAAAGTACACCCTGCCGAGAGCGGTAGCGGAGGCAGTTTCAAAGTCTGCGGGCAAGAGGTTGCTGGATGCGGATCGGATTCGAAGGATACCGGCCCAGAAAGAGTATGATGCGGAAGCGGCCGGCGTATCGCGGGCCGATCTGCAGAGGGGGTCCGTGGCCTTGCCGCGTGACGTAGAAGGGCGGGCGGTTATTGTGCTCGATGACCTGTACGAAACAGGCTCTACGATGGTCGAAGTGGCCCGGGCGTGTCGCGCAGGCGGAGCGGCGAGCGTACTGGGCCTGGCGTTCGTGAAAAACGCCAAATACACATACGGGATGGACCTGTCGGAGTGGCCATGGTCGTAAACGAAACTATCCTGTGGCTGGCCCTCCACAACGCTTTTTCGGGGCGTCCGCGAAGCCTGAAGAGGGTGGTCGAGCTCTGCGACCTGGACGTGAGTCGCCTTGGAGGGCTCGGAGAGGGCGAGATCGAAGAGCTTGGGAGCGACGCGCCGGCTGTCAAGGCGGCCCTGTCGAACCTCGCCGAGGCGGCCGTTCTGCTGCGTCGGCTCGAACAGCAGGGGATTGATGTCGTTCCGTTCACCGACAGGCGCTATCCGAAAAAACTGGCTGCCGTAGCAGCGGAAGCGCCTGTCTTGTACGTGAGGGGCAATCTGGACGTGCTGGACGAACCTGCAGTCGGGATAGCCGGCTCGCGAAACGCCTCGGACGACGGGCTGGAGTCGGCCGCACGGTTCGGGTCTATGGCGGCCGAGATGGACAGAGTCGTGGTTACTGGAATCGCAAAGGGTGTAGACGCCGCGGCCCATAGAGGAGCTCTAATGCGGCACGGCAGGACCGTCGCCGTTCTGGCCGAAGGAATCCTCAGGTTCCGACGGAACGGAGTCGCCGACGCGGTGGTGTCCCAGTTCTACCCCAGTCACCCCTGGCAAGTATCGCGTGCAATGGCCAGAAACCAAGTTGTCTGTGGTCTGTCGGATGCTCTGATCGTCGTCGAGGCCGGAGACAAAGGCGGCACCCTGGATGCGGGCAACAAGTGTCGCAAGCAGGGCAAGCTGTTGCTCGTCTTCGAGGCCCCAGGGCGTGAGCGACAGGCGCCGGGGAACAGGACCCTGGTACAAAAGGGCGGCATACCCTTCCGCAGCGATAGCGAGCTGAGAGATCGTCTGTCAAGGTCATTCGGTGACGGCCCCGAGCCCGCAGTTCGCTCGCAGGGCGTCGTCCCCGCCGGCGTTCAGCTCGCCTTTGCCAGAGAAGAACCGGCACGATATTCGTCTTCAGGAAAGTGATATGGCCAAGATGCAGCTGGACATAGTTACCGCCGAGCGGTTGGTCTCGTCCGACCAGGTCGACGTGCTGGTGGCGCCCGGAGGCGACGGCGAGCTGGCCGTGCTGCCCCATCACGCCCCCCTGCTCACGACCCTGAAGCCCGGCGAGATGCGCGTCGTCAACGACGGCGAGGAGAGCTACATCGCGGTCAGCGGCGGCTTCCTGGAGGTGATCGGCAACACGGTCACCGTGCTCGCCGACACCGCCGAACGGGCCGACGAGATCGACGTCGAGCGCAGCGAGGAGGCCCTGAGGCGCGCCCGGGAGAGGGTCTCGGAGGCCCCCGCCGAGGCCGACCTGGAGCGCGCGATGGCATCCATCCGCAAGTCGCAGGCCCGGCTCATGGTCGCCCGCAGGCGTCGCCGAAGCGGGGCCGGAGGACAGCCGCCCTCGCCGACTGCCTAGCCGCCGCGATACCCGCTAGCCTGCGTCAGGCTCCCCGTTGCGACTGTCGAGCAGGTAGAAGGTCATCGACTGCAGCGACAGCAGCGGGTCGATGTTCCTGAGCACGACGTTCATCGGCACGTGCGGCGCGACCGGGGCGTAGTTGAGTATCCCCTTGACGCCGGCGGCCACAAGCTGGTCGATCACGCTCTGGGCGTACGTCGCGGGGACGGCGACGATTCCGATGAGGATGTCGCCTCCGCCTATCGCCTCGCCGAGCTCCTCCATGGGCCTCACGCCGACGTCTCCGACTAGTTTGCCGACTTGAGTCGGGTCGGCGTCGAAGGCGGCGACGATGTTGAACCCCTCGGGCACGAACCCAGGGTAGTTGATGATCGCCTGCCCAAGCCGTCCGACTCCTACCAGGCACGCGGGCCACTTCTGGTCGAGGCCGAGAATCTGCCGCAACTCCTCCCCGAGGAAACGTACGTTGTAGCCGCGGCCCTGCTTCCCGAAACGGCCGAAGTAGCTGAGGTCCTTGCGGATCTGGGCCGGAGTCATCTGTAGAAGGCTCCCAAGCTGCTGGGAGCTTACGACTTCCTCGCCAGCGTCCTCGAGTTGGGACAGCGCCCGTACGTAAAGGGGTAGTCTGAGAACGACTACGTCGGGCACTTCGTTGGAGTCCATCGACCTCCTTGGAAGGGCGACGTGACGCGAGAGTCCGAAGCCCTGCTGCCGAATGGCGATTCGACCCGGTAATTGTATCCACCGCGAGAATGACCGTCAACGATATGTGCTCTCCTGTAACTGTTCAGAGTTGAGGGGACGAACGTCCGCAGAGGGCGGGGATACAGCTTTGTGACATTGACGACGAGAGAGCAGAACAGGATACGTGTGCTGAACGGAGTGACCCCAGGAGAGGAGACTGTGGTACAGGCGGCGACTCGCTGGCGCCTCTACCGTAGAGGAGGCTAACAGCGTGCCCTGGGACTTCCTGCCGCGCTACAACTCCCAGTTCGGTGTGTCGGCGGCCCAGCCGGGCTCGGCATATCGCCAGCAGCCACCCGGCCTCTGTCTCGATGGCGTGCTGTGCTTCAAGTACATACGCACAGTTGCCAACGACAACACCGTCCACTTCAACGACACCACCATGCAGCTTCTGCCTGACGGCCACAGGGCCAGCTACGCTCGGGCCAACGTCGAGGTCCAGGAGCGGCTAGACGGCAGCATCGTGGTGGCCCACCAAGTCAGGACCCTGGCAGTTGAGCCTGCGCCTGACGGGCCTGTCGAGCTCAGGGCCCGCAGCGGCCGCCGCTCCAACGGACGGCTACCCGACGACACAAACGGCGCTGACACACACCCTGTAGGCGCTGAGCGACGGAACGGAGCGAAGCGCATACAGGGCGCTGGACTCCTCCCACCACCCAGGAGGCGCTTCGGCCACCCAAGAAGACCCGCCCCAGACCACCCTTGGAGGAGGAAGATACTGACATAGTCATTGAACAATTACCCTGACATTTTCACTGGGCAACGACACGCCGTGGACAGGGCGCCAAGGCGAGATTGACGATGACAATAACTGTCACCATGCAGGTGCATTGTCACGACCCGGGAAGCAGTCCATCACGCCGCTCGTCCAGAAAAGGCGGGGGATTTTGGAGGTGGTGAAACCGGGTGGGTCCGGCGGTACGGTGCGCGGGGACCGACCCGATCCAGGCTGGCATTTCGACGGACAGCGGTTGGACGACTACTCCGGGGCCGTGTCTACCTCGACGAAGTAGACCCCGGTGGCCCGCGGCATCAGCGACGCCTCGTAGTTGAAGTGAGTCTGCACGCCGACCCGGTACCGGCCTGCGCCCAGGCGTTGGACCGCGAAGGGCACGGGATTCCAGCCGACCATCCGCGCCAGCCTGCGCTGCGACTCGACTCGCGCTTCCAGCCCAGCGCCGACGATCTGGAGTAGATTCGCGGTCATCGCAAAGTCGTAGTCGACCTCCTTGGCAGTCAGGAAGACCGAGACCCGGCCCCCCGCTCTCAGGTCCGCGGCTCCCAGGGTGAACCAGCTCAGGGCGTGGTCCCAGGGGACTATCCGCGCGAACGCGTCGTCGTTGGCGTGGAAGCTGTCGTCTTCCAGGTCGACGATCCAAAGGCCGCCGCCCTCGTCTTCGAATCCGTACAGGTTGTTGATCAGGTACCGGGAGTCGTCGCTGAGCCGGCCGGATGTCCCGTACAGTCCCTTTGGCGCCCCCGGGTAACGTGAGATCGGATAGCGCACGATCTCGTACGCGTCCGGGGAGGCGACGTCGGCGAGATAGACGGACTGGAACCTGGGGTCGCCGCTCCTGGCGTCCGAGTCAGACGGCCATCCCTCGGAACTGAGCATCCAGCGGTCCGGGTCGGAGGGCAGGGGAATGGCCAGCATGACGATCCCCGGCGGCGAGTGCAGAACGTTCGCGCGGCCTTCGTCCGAGACGCGGACGACCTTGTACCGCTGCGTCTTGTCGGGCTCCAGAGGGCGGCGGCGGACCGCGTAGTGGCCCGCGTCGGCACCGCTGCCGGATATGGGCCTGATGCCGTACACCGCGTCGCACTCTCGCACCCAGTCGGCCCCCAGGTCGGCCAGCCGGCGGGCCGCCCACCGGGCCTCGAACCCGAAGTACGAGACGCCGTCGCCCGCTCCCCGGCGCAGCACCCGCGTCGCCCTCACTCCGAACCCCGCCTCGTCGTCGTTCGCCTCGACGTGTGAGGGCGTGAACGCGTATCCCACCGAATCCAGCACCGCCGTGTACTCGTCCGCCGACCGGGCCTCCGAGAAGACCCCGCATTGTCGCCGGGCCACGTCGACGGGCGGGTAGCGTTGGTCGTCGAAGGACAGCGCCAGGATCTCGTCCTCGTACTGCCGGGCCAGCGCGGAGCCCCCCGCGGAAAGGGCACGCGGGTCGACGTGGAAGTGGGTCGGCGACGCTATCGTCTCGTCGTCGGACTGCCACTCGCTCTGGACTCCGTACGGCATGACCAGGAACGTGCCGTCCGCGAACAGATCGGTGATGACGCCGCTGGCCTGCTGGTCGCGCAGGTAGTCGAAGGTCAACGTTGTGAACAGGCCGTCGTCGAAGTTGGAGGGACTCAGCCTCTCGGCCAGCCCGTCTTCCATGGCTACACCCATGGCGTCGAGCCTGAAGACCTTGTGTACCGGATGCTCCCCGAGCCGCTCCGACTCCAGCGCGAGCAGGTCGACGTATCTCCGGCCGCCTCCGGCCGACGCGAGGCGCACCTTCACGACGCCGTCGCGCACGACGATCCGGTCCGGCTCTCCGTCGATCTCCGAACGCTTTCCCTCTTCTTCCAGCGCGAAGAAGTGCGGCCTGACCAGCTCGCTCCACGTACGCGACGTGTCGTACTCCGCCCGCCGCTGCAGGAGCTCGGCCGGCAGCCGGCTCGGGCTGTCCTCACCTCCGCAGGCCGACATGAGCGCCGGCAGCAGGCAGGCGAGAAGCGTCGTAGTAAGCGTATTGAGTCGAAGCGCTGGCATCGTATGCGGTACTGCCGATTATCGCATCTCGGCCCAATGCCCGCAGCGGCCGCCCAGCTCAAGCCCAGCACCGCCGGGGTGGTAGGATGTACCATCTAACGGAGCAGACCATTGGGAGCAGGCGATGGGTGAGGACACGACGCGGCACAGGGTCGAGATCGAGTACTGCACCCAGTGCCGGTGGATGCTGAGGGCAGCGTGGCTCGCCCAGGAGCTGCTGACGACGTTCGAAGACGACGTCGCCGAGGTCGCGCTCGTGCCGGGCAGGGGAGGCGTCTTCGAGGTCAAGGTAGACGACACGACGGTGTGGTCTCGCAGCGCCGACGGCGGCTTCCCCCAGCCGAAGGAGCTGAAGCAGCGCGTACGAGACGTCATCGCCCCCGGGCGCTCCCTGGGACATTCCGACAGGTGACTGATATGGAAATCGGACTTGGCCTGGACGGTACCCTTGGGCTCTCTCTCGCCGACGAGGCGGAGCTGTCGGCAGAGGCCGCCCGTCTGGGTTACGCCAGCATATGGACGCCGGAGGGCTCGGGTTACGACTCGTTCCAGGTATGCGCGCACCGGTGGGCCGCCAGCCGGGCCGTCGTCGCCGACGGGCTCGGCACCGGCATCTCGGTCTCGCCCGTCGCGCTGCGCACCCCGATCGGCCTCGCGATGAGCGCCGGGACCATGACCGCGCTGACCGGGGGGCGATTCGTTCTCGGAATCGGCTCGGGCGCGATTCACAGGCCCGCCGGAAGGCGCACGTTCGGGATGGGCCCCGGCTCGACCCTTGAGGTCATGAGGGACTACGTCGGCACCGTCAGGAGGCTTCTCGCCGGCGAGACGGTCACCCACAGCGGCCCGGCCGGCAGTCTGCACGGCGTGTCGCTGGCGATCGACCCGCCGCCTCGCACGCCCGTGTACCTCGGCGCGCTCGGCCCGAAGATGCTCGAGCTCGGAGGCGAAGTCGCCGACGGGCTCGCCCTCAACTGGTGCACACCCGAGCAGGTGGCGTGGAGTCGCGAGCGGATTGCCGCCGGCGCCGCGGCGGTGGGCCGCGACCCGGCCGCCGTCAAGGTGGCCGAGTACATCAGGATATGCGTCGACGACGACGTTGACGCGGCGCGGCGCGCGCTGGCGAGGGCGGCCCTGGGCTACGCGTTGGGCCCCAGGGGCTCTACCGTGCGCGACCGTCGGATGGGCTACCGCGCGCACTTCGAGCGCATGGGCTTCGCCGACACGCTCGCCAGGCTCGATGCCATGCGGGAGTGCGGCGCGTCGTCCGACGAGGTCGCCGACGCTATGCCGGCCGACGAGCTTCGGCGTGTCGGCTACTTCGGCAGAGCCGACGACGCCGCGGCGGAGTTTCGCAGGCTTGCCCACGGCCTCGACACGGCTATCGTGCGCGTCGTGGCGGCGAAGCCGGGCGTCGACTCGGTCGTGGCGACGATGCGCGCGTGCGCCCCGACGACTCAGTCCGCCAACTGCTGAATCTGCACCTTCACGGAGCCGCTGGTCTTGTCGTAGGCCGTTTCGAAGGCCTCACCGATCCGCTCCAGGGGAAAGCGGTGCGTTACCATCGAGTCCAGAGACACCCTGCCTGAAGCGAGCAGGTCGATGGCGATCTCGTAGTCGTGCTTGCCGTCCAGGAGGCTGTAGCACGACGAAAAGATGATCGACTGCTCCTTTTCCAGCGGCGGGATCAGGTCGACAGTAATGGGCTCCATGAACCCGCCCAGCAGAACGATGCGGCCCTGCGTGCGCGTCAGCCGGATCGCCTGATCGAACGTCGTACCCGAGTAGCCGCCGACGCTCTCCAGTGTCAGGTCGGCGCCCCTGCCGTCGGTGGCGGCCTCGACCCGCTCCGCCAGGTCGTCGGCCTCCGACGGGAGGGCTTCGTCGGCACCGAGGCTCAGGGCCATCTCAGCCTGGTGCGGATGGCGGGCCGTGACCAGCACCTTGCCGGCGCCCATCGCTCGCGCCGCCGCCACCGATGTCAGCCCGATGGTGCCGGCGCCCAGCACGAGCACCGTCTCGCCGCCGGCCATCTGCCCCCTGCGGACACCATGTACCGATACTGCCAGCGGCTCGACGAGTCCGGCGGCCTCCCACGACAGGCTGTCGGGGATCGGGTAGCAGCCGGCCGCGCGTCTTCCGATGAGCTCGGCGTAGCCGCCGCCGCGCGGCGGATCGAGGTAGGTGCACTGCACGAACTGGCCCGAGCGGCAGTACCAGCATCGGCCGCACGCCAGGCCCTGGCCGATGTTCTCGATGGCCACCCGCTGCCCGATCAGGCTCGCGTCGACGCTCTCGCCGACCTCCACCACCTCGCCCGCGACCTCGTGCCCGATGTGAATCTCGTCGGGCGTCGTGTTGCGGGAGTAGAAGAGCAGGTCCGAGCCGCAGATCCCCGTGCAGCGGACGCGCGCCATCACGTCGCCCGGGCCGAGCTCCGGCGTTGGGACATCCGCCAGTCTCACCTTCTCGCCGTCGTATAGTCCAGCTTTCATCGTTGCCATCCGAGACGCTCCTGGTACTCGCTGTCCGTGACCGCCGTCCCTGGCGATTCTACAGCAGCGGGCGCCCGCTGAGGGCTCGGGAGTATCAGGTAACTGTTCAGTCTTGAGGGGATCTCTCGAAGAGCCGCCGCATCTCTCCGTCATACCCGCGAAGGCGGGTATCCAGGGGCGGGGTATTCCCCTCACCGAGTCTGAACACTTACAGTATCAGAACAGAGGTGCGCATCCGACGCCGAGAGGCTATAATCGTCCCCGTACGCCCTGCCCGAACAGGAGTGCCGATGTCCCTGCCGTTCCATCCTCTGGTCCAACGCTGGTTCGACCAGCGCTTCGAGTCCCCCACGGACGCCCAGGAAGCGGGCTGGCCCGCCATAGCCGAGGGCCGGCACACGCTGATCGCCGCTCCGACCGGGTCGGGCAAGACGCTCGCCGCATTCATGACCTGCATCGACAGGCTCGTGCGGGCCGGCCTCGACGGGGGCCTCCCCGAGCGCACCGAGGTCGTCTACGTGTCGCCGCTCAAGGCGCTGTCCAACGACATCCGGCGCAACCTCGACGAGCCGCTATCCGAGATTACGGCGCTAGCCGAGGCGGAGGGGATGCCCCTGGAGGAGATTCGCGCCGCGGTGCGCACCGGGGATACGCCGGCCAAAGAGCGGCAGGCGATGGCGAAGAAGCCGCCGCACATACTGATCACGACACCGGAGTCGCTCTACATCCTGCTGACGTCCGATAGCGGACGCCGGGCGCTCGAGGGCGTCCGGACCCTGATCCTCGACGAGCTGCACGCCGTCGCGGGCAACAAGCGCGGCTCCCATCTCAGCATCTCCGTGGAGCGCCTGTGTGAGCTCGCGGACGGCCCGGTCACGAGAATCGGACTGTCGGCGACCCAGCGGCCCGTCGACGAGGTCGCGCGGTTCATGGTCGGCTGCTCCAACATCGACGCCGACGGCGACGCCGAGTGCACGGTCGTCGACACCGGCCACCGCAGAGCGATGGACCTGCAACTGCGGCTCCCCGAGGACGAGCTCGGTCCCATAGCCACCCACGAGATGTGGGGCCAGACCCTCGACCATGTCGCGGAGCTCGTGAAGGCCCACGAGACGACGCTCGTCTTCGTCAACACACGCCGCCTCGTCGAGCGGGTTACGCGGCAGATGTCCGACCGCCTCGGCGAGGATGTCGTCGTGCCCCACCACGGCAGCCTGTCGAAGGAGCGCCGCCACGACGCCGAGCAGCGGCTCAAGTCCGGCCAGGTATCGCTCTGCGTCGCGACGTCGTCACTCGAGCTCGGCATCGACATAGGGTCGGTAGACCTCGTGTGCCAGATAGGCTCGCCACGCTCCATCGGGCTGATGCTGCAGCGCGTGGGACGCTCAGGCCACCAGGTCGGCGGCACCCCGAAGGGCCGCCTGTTCCCGCTCACCCGCGACGAGCTGATCGAGTGCATGGCGATGATACGCGGCTTCAGGCGCGGCAATCTCGACCGGCTCATCATCCCCGACTGGCCGCTTGACGTGCTCGCGCAGCAGATCGTCGCCGAGTGCGGCGCCCGCGAGTGGGGCGAGGACGCGCTCTACGAGCTGGTGCGGAGGGCGTACCCGTACCGCGACCTGCCGCTGGGCAGGTACGAGCAGGTGCTGGGGACGCTGGCCCGCGGCGTCGCTCCGCGCCAGGGCCGGCGGTCAGCCTACATACACCGCGACGGCGTGAACCGCCGTCTGCGCGGACGCCGGGGCGCCCGGCTCGCCGCCATGACCAGCGGCGGCGCCATTCCCGACAACGCCGACTACGACGTAATAGCCGAGCCGGACAACACCTTCGTCGGCACCGTGAACGAGGACTTCGCGATCGAGAGCTCGCGCGGCGATGTCTTCCTGCTCGGCAACACCCCGTGGCGCATACGCCGGGTCGAGAGCGGCAGGGTGAGAGTCGAGGACGCCCAGGGCTCGTCGCCCACGGTGCCGTTCTGGCTCGGCGAGGCGCCCGGACGCACGACCGAGCTGTGCGACGAGGTTTCGGACCTGCGGGCCGGGATCCACAGCCGGGAGGACCCGGAAGAGGGCGCGAGGTGGCTGGTAGAACAGGACTTTCCCCAGGCCGCCGCCGAGCAGGCCGCCGCCTACGTCGAGGAGGGCGTCCGCATACTCGGCGCGGTCCCGACCAAGGAGCGCATAGTCGCCGAGCGCTTCTTCGACGATAGCGGCGGAATGCAGCTCGTCATCCACTCGCCCTTCGGCTCGAGGATCAACCGCGCCTGGGGAATGTCGCTGCGCAAGGAGATATGCCGCGCATTCGACTTCGAGCTGCAGGCCGCCGCGACGGAGGACGGCATCAACCTGTCGCTGGGGCCGTCGCAGTCGTTCCCGCTGGGCGACGTCTTCAAGTACATCCACCCCGACAAGGTCGAGAAGGTGCTGACGCAGGCGATCCTGCAGGCCCCGATCTTCGGGCTCCGATGGCGATGGGACGCCTCCCGCGCGCTCGCCCTGCTCCGCTTCTCGGGCGGCAAGAAGGTCCCCGCGCCGCTGCAGCGCATGCGCTCCGAGGACCTGCTCGCCGCCGTCTTCCCGGAGCAGGTCGCTTGCCAGGACAACGCGATGCCCGGAGACATCGAGGTGCCCGACCACCCCATCGTCTTCGAGACGATGCGCGACTGCACGACGGAGGCGATGGACCTGTGGGGACTGAAGGCGCTGCTGGAGCGCATACGCAGCGGCGACGTGGAGGTGTACGCCCGGGACACGACGCAGCCGTCGGTGTTCAGCCACCAGATACTCAACGCGATGCCCTACGCCTTCCTCGACGACGCGCCGCTGGAGGAGCGGCGTTCCCGCGCCGTCGCGCTGCGCAGGGCGCTGCCCGAGGACAGCCGCGACCTGGGCAAGCTCGACGAGGCGGCGATCAGGGCCGCGGCCGCCGACGCCTGGCCGCTCGTACGCGACGCGGACGAGCTCCACGACGCGCTGCTGACACTGGGCCTGATACCGGAGGCGGCCCTCGCCCGCGGCGCGGCGCCGCCCGGCGCCAAACAGGCGCGGGAGTGGTTCGCGGCGCTCGCGGCGGAAGGACGCGCCGCCACGGCCTCCTACGCCGGCGGCCGAACGGCGTGGGTCGCCGCCGAGTCGGTCTCCACGGTGCTGGCCGCGTTCCCCGACGCGGAATTCGAGCCCACCCCGCAGGGCAGGCTCGATCCGTCGTCCGCGCCCACGGAGGACGATGCCGTCTTCGAGCTCGTTCGTGGCTGGGTTGAGAGCATCGGCCCGTTTACACCGGCCGCGCTGGCCGATGCGATCGGGATGCGGAAGAGCTCGGTCGACATCGCGCTGGCCCGCATGGAGGCGAGCGGAGGCATCATCCGGGGCCACTTCACGCCGGGGATAGAGGAAGAGGAGGCCTGCGACCGGCGCATTCTCGCCAGAATCCACCGCGCGACCGTCACACGTCTGCGCAAGGCCGTGGAGCCGGTCTCCCCGGCGGTCTACGGGCGATTCCTGTTCCGCTGGCAGCGCGTCTCGGGCCCACGAAGGGGCGATGCCGCTCTGCTGGACGTCGTCGAGCAGCTACAGGGATTCGAGTCCGCCGCCGGGGCGTGGGAGTCGGAGATTCTGCCGCTGCGCGTCGCCGACTACGACCCGACCTCACTGGACGTCGCCTGCCTCTCCGGAGACCTGGTCTGGGGCCGATTCAACGGCCGTCCCGTGAACGGCGAAGGGCAGGCCGGCAAGGCGATGCTGTCCCGGGCTATCCCCATCTCGCTCGGCCTCCGGGAGGCGCTCCCCTGGCTCGCCGGCGCCCACGGCGGAGACGCGCCGCCCGGCGCGGCTTCCGACGTGCTCGACCACCTCGCCCGGCGCGGCGCGACATTCCTGCCCGATATCGCCTCGGCCACGCGGCGCATGCCCTCCGAGGTGGAGACGGGGCTGTGGCAGCTCGCGGCCGCGGGGCTGGTCACCTCCGACGGATTCGGCGCCGTCCGCGGCCTGGTCGACGGCGCGAGAAAACGGGCGCGCAGCTCGTACGGACGCCGCAGCCGCAGCCGGCTCTGGAGGCCCGCCAGCCGCTGGGCCCTGCTGCGACCCGACGCGGCCGCACCGGACGATGCGTCGTCCGGGCCCGCCGGGGACCGCCCGCGCTCGTTGCCCGACGCCGTCATGGAGGCCCGCGCGGCGCAGCTCCTCAGGCGCTACGGCGTCGTCTTCCCGGAGGTGCTCGCCAGGGACGCGCTGGCCCCCCGGTGGCGCGACCTGGTGCGGGTGTACCGCCGCGCAGAGGCCCGTGGCGAGATACGGGGCGGCCGATTCGTCACAGGCTACGTCGGCGAGCAGTTCGCCATGCCGGAGGCCGTCGACCGCCTGCGCAACGTCCGAAAGGCCCAGCCGGACGGCAACCTGATCGCGGTCTCCGCCTGCGACCCGCTCAACCTCGCGGGCATCCTCACACCAGGGCCGCGGGTGCCCGCCGTCCTCGGCAACCGCGTCGTCTACCGCGACGGCCTGTCCGTCGCCTCCGTGGAGAGCGGCGAGCTCCGGTTCCACGTCGACCTGGACGCCGCCGACCGCTCCCGCGTCGCAGCGCTGCTCGGCGCCCGGCCCGCCGCGCCCGCCCCTCGGCGCGAGGCAGTCGCCCCCCGATAGCGGTCCAGTCCTTGGCTTGGTCCCGGGCAGTCCGATCGCTCTGGTAGAGCGGTTCGATACTGCGACGGGGCGTCGGTGAGCTCGGAGGCTCCGGCTTCGAGGCAGCGTCCCGCACACTCCGTTTACCCCGAGTAGCGCCGCCCTTCGATACACCCCGACGAAGCGTCGGGGCACTCAGGGCTAACGGGTTTCGATGCTTCATGGCCCGCACAACCCGTTCACCCCGAGTAGCGCCGCCCTTCGATACACCCCGGCGAAGCGTCGGGGCACTCAGGGCTAACGGGTTTCGATGCTTCATGGCCCACACACCCCGTTCACCCCGAGTAGGGCCGCTGCTCCAGCGGCCCGTATCGAGGGGCGCGAGCCACGTACCATTCTCAGGATTACGAGAGCGAACAGGAAAGCCGCCCTTCCGCGGTAGCCGTCGCTTCCGTTGGACGTTCGCGCGCCTACACCGCCTGCAGAAGAAGCTCGGCCGTCACGGCCGTCCATCCCTCGCCGACGGTTATCCTGCGGCCCTCTACGAAGAAATCCTCGGCGATGCCCATGTCGGGGTAGGTCACCGTGATACGGTCGGAGAAGCTTCGCTGCAGCATCAGCAGCAAGTTGCTCCTCGACCCGTTCGGCACGACCGCCCGCAGCACCGTCTTCGGGTCCTTCCGACGGTCGCGGCGCGCCTCGATCGTCGCCAGCGCCGGGGCCGCCTCCCGCGTCCAGCGCGCCTCGATCGTCTTCGTGCGCTCGCCATACGTCCCCCGGCTGTCCGCGTCCTCAGCCTTCACGAGCACCGGGTCGTCGTAGCTGAAGGCGTTTCGCGTGCGCAGCTTCAGCACCGTGAGAAATCCCGCCGTCGGCCCGAACGTCACCCGGATCAGCGTGCCCCTGCCGTTGAACTCGCCCCTGGCCGGGTGCGAGACGCTCACCTCGCGGGAGATGTCCGTCCCGGCGCCGTCTCGCAGCGTGTTCGCGGCGTAGTCGGTGCCGCGCCGCGGGCGGATCTGACCGCCCACCGTGTCGTACGTCCTGCTCTCCGCCAGAAACTCCTTCGTCTCGTTGGCCGCGAACCGGGGCGTCTCCGTCAGGGTCCACGCCGTCTGCTCCCCCTCGTTCGTCGCGTCCCTGATCCGCATGAACACGATGTTCTCGACGTTGCCGGCGCCGTCGTCCCAGGCGAGATCGGAGAAGTACGCCCCGCCGCCGTCGCCGTCGTCCCCGAGCGTCGCCAGAGGGGACGCGTGCGGCCCGGACGCGCGGTGGCCCCGCGACTCCATGCGCCAGTAACCGTGCCCGTCGACGTAGACCAGCCCGTCCTCCTCGTCCTGCAGCCGGTGCACCTCGTCCAGCGCGCGCACGTTCCAGATCGACGGGCTCCACGTGTCCGGCACCAGCGTCACCCCCGCGTCCAGCCGCCGACGGGTAGGGGACACGTCGCCGTAGTCGAGCATGTCGCCCAGGATGTCGTCGGAGCTCTGGGGAAGCTGCGACGTCGCGTGCGTGTACAGCGTCACGCTCGTCAGGCGCTCCATCTCGTCGAGCGCCTGCAGGTAGCAGTACTCCGCCCCCGGCCTGGGCCGCGGCCGAACGAGGTCGACCGCGCCGTGGAACAGCGAGACCCACCCGCCGAAGTCGCTCCACGAGTGGTCCGCGTCGTCGTCGCAGCACAGCCCGTGACGCGTCGCCGCCGCGTTGAAGGACGACACAGCCTCCAGCACCTCCGCGTCGTCGACGAACACGCGGACCGAGTCGCCGTGGAGCACGACCTGCAGCAGCCTCGAGGCCCCGGAAGGCCACGCGTACGCCGCCGACGCGACCAGGCTGTCGCCGCCCGACTCGACCTTCCGCACCTCGACCGCGCCGCCCGTCACCCTGACGTACATGTAGCTCGCCGCGTCCGAGTACCGGAAGCACAGCCCGCCGTGGATCGACTCGTTCGCGCCCCTCGTGAATCTGCACCCGAAGGATACGTCCCGCTCGCCTAAGTCCATCGTCGCGACGCGTA
This sequence comes from Dehalococcoidia bacterium, assembly GCA_965220785.1. Taxonomy (GTDB): domain Bacteria; phylum Chloroflexota; class Dehalococcoidia; order Lucifugimonadales; family CAZENU01; genus CAZENU01. The sequence goes on along the minus strand of CBDCQW010000003.1, from coordinate 2,143,297 downwards.
CGCCGCTGCCGGCCCCGGCGGTCCGCGCGCCCGCACCCGACGTCTCTATCTGGAAACCCCGCGCGTGCTCGGTCCACGAGAACGACGCGTCGAGGTCCGGCGTGTGGTCCGACAGCCGTCTGCCAGGCGCGCCCGCGAGAGCGTCGTACGGGTACGCCGCCCGCAGCCACACCCTCCGGCCGGGCTTGAGACGCCCGCTCAGGGGCGACCGCGAGTTCGGAGGGCTGTACTTGTGGTCGGCGTTCTTGAGCTCCAGCTCCAGCCGCGCCGCCTCCACGTACCCGCTCGCCAGGTCGCGGAAGTGCTCCAGCGTCAGCCCAAGCACGTCGTAGGTCACGTCCTCGTCGACGCCTGAAAAGTACCCGTCGTTGTCCCAGTCCACGCCCACAACCCACTTCGCTATAGCCAAGGCGTCCTCCTTTGCGTACTCCCCCTCACCCTAGCCTTCTCCCGCGCCGGGGAGAGGGGACTTTCTTACCTCCTCGCCCTTGACGGGAGAGGATTGAGGAGAGGGTGACGCTCCTTCGCGCCCCCTCACCCCAGCCCTCTCCCGCGTAGGGGAGAGGGGGCAAGGACGAGGGGAGCGGTCGATTTCCGTGTGAGGTGTTCCATTGTGTCCCAAACTGTTCCATTCCTATCTGGGCGATGGAACACTTTGCCGGAAAATGGAACAGGTGGTGTTCCACGGTTCGTATCTGGGGTGGAACAGGGCGGAACAAAATGGGACACCTGTGTTCCATCCGCCCATGTGATCCTGTGCGAGGCCCGTCGATTCCTCCGTCATCTCGCGGCCCGTTCACGCCGAGTAGCGCCGCCGCTTCAGCGGCGCGTATCGAGGGGCGCACGCGCCTAACCCCGGTCTTGTGCCAATTTACTGTGATGAGGCCGTATTGGGGTGCTGCTTCCTATGGTCGGTAGGGGGAAGGCGGGTTTCAAACCCGCCGCTACTGTTTGGCAGTTCCACTACCCCCCCTACACCCTGATCCCCCGCCTGCCGTCCTCCGAGATCAGCGCTTTGATCTCCTTCGCCAGCGCCCGCAGCCCGCGCTCGTCGTACCGCGCCGCCGGCGCGCCCGCCGGCCCGCGGTCCGCCGTCTCCCCCGGCGAGGCGCTCGTAGCGGACCGATGCGCCCCGGAGTCCGCGTCCGCCCGCGCCGTGACCATTATCCGCCGCCTGCCCGCGTAGTCGCGCAGCGCGCGGCGCAGGCGCTCCCGCGCTTCCGGTCCGCCGCTATCGGCCATCGTCGTTGCCCTCGACTTCCATCGCGCCGCCCGTCTCGTACGCGGCGCGCACCGACAGGTACGTCGACATGCGTTCGACCACGTCCGCGGGCGTCCGCAGCAGCTCGTCGTAGCTCCAGCCCGTCGACGCCATCAGGTGCACGTCCGCGAACTCGTCCGGGACCCGGCCCGCTACCAGGCCCTCGAACAGGCCCTCCGCCAACTCCTTATTCGACCGCGCGCCCGCGAGCGGCGCCGTTAGCCGCTCGACCGCGTCCATCGCCGCCGCCACGTCCGCCGCGCTGCGTTTGGACAAGGCCTCGAGGCCCACCCTTTCTGAGAAACTCCACCTGAGCGTGAGCTGCGTGAGCACGCGCTCCGGGAGGCTGCCGTCGTCCGCGGCCCACCGCTCCCACTCCTTGACCTGCGCCCACGTCGGACGCGTCTCCACGTCCCACCAGCCGCCGCTTGGCAGCGCCACCCGCACCGGACGGCTCATCGGAACGTCCCCCGCCGCACGACGCCCTCGACCTGCAGCGTGCACGCCCACTCGACCCGGTCGCCGACCCGGCTCCGCAGGTCGTACGACAGCACCCAGCACGCCCCGTCGTACTTCACCGCGCCCGGAGCGCTGCCCGCCGGCCCGTACTCGAATCCCACCGCCGACCCGTGCGCGCGCAGCGGGCCCAGCACCTCGTCCGGGCCTGAGCCCGCCGTGTCGTCGAAGATGCCGGACAGCGTGACCGTCGAGTCCTCCAGGCCGGCGATGAACTTCGCGCCGCCGTCGCCCATCGCCGTCACCTCGTTCAGGTTCCGTACGCCCGGCAGCCCCCGCACCGACACGACGTAACGCGACAGGTCCCGCACGACGCCGTCCACGTCCTCTATCCGAAACCGCGAAACCTTCGAATCAAAAAAACCCATCCCTCTTCCTCCCGCTATCCACTATTCACTACCCACTCTTCCCGAACCCGAACACGAAGTCCGCGCCCACGACCGTTCCGCCCCACATCTTCCGCGCGCCGACGTTCTCGACCGACGTCAGCCGCCCGTCGTCGACCGCGCCGCCCCAGGTGTTGTCGCCGTCGACGCCGCCTCGATGCTTTGCGGCCCTCTCGGGTCGATGAACCGGTCCAGCGTCGCGTACGCCTCTTTCGTGCTCGCCGACGACACCAGCAGCGTCACCTTCATCCGGCCCTCGAACCCGCCGCCGGCCAGCGTTCGCGACGCGTCCCGCGAGTGGAGCGACACCACCGCCGCGGGCAGCTCGTGCACCGCCTCCGGAGGATGCTCCAGCACCCGCAGCCCCTGTATCGTCTCCAGCCGCGCGCGCAGGCCCGCCTTCGCGTCGCCGATCTCGTTCGCCATCAGGCGCCCGTCCCCAGCGCCGGCCTGCGGTACGAGCTCAGCAGCGCCATCAGGTCCGCGTCGAACAGCCCGCCGCTCCCGTGGCCCGCGCCCCACCGCAGCCGCGCCGCCAGGATGATCGTCGCCTCCGCGACCGGCCCCGGGTACTCGTACACGTCGATGGCCGACCCGCCGCCGTGCTCCGCCGCGGCCGTCCCGTTCACCCCGCGGTCGACGGTCAGCGTGTTTCCCGCGTAGCTCCGCACGAAGAGCTGCTCGGAGTCGATCAGCAGCGTGTGGCCCGCCTCCACGTCGACTCGGGACGACACGACGACCTCCGACGAGCTCGCGTCGACGGCGCTCGCCGTCTCCTTTGTCCGCCGCAGGTGCCGCCACCAGCCCCACAGGCCGGAGATCGACACCCGCTGCCGCCCGGACGGCCATGCCCTGCCGGATAACCGTCCGGCTGCCTCGACGCGGTTGTACGGCCTCGACTGCGGGTTCGAGGCCGTCGCGGGGTCCGCGTTCGACGGCAGCAGCAGAAAGTCCGACGCCGCCCACGTCCTCTCGTACTCATCGTCGCCGTCATCGTCAGTCCGCAGCCCGCCGGCCTCGACCGCGATCAGGTCCCCCACCAGCAGCGCCGGGCCGTCCGGGCCGTCGAACTTCCGCTCTGCCGACAAGACGTGGAAGTAACGGTTGCAGTGCCGGTCGACGACCCTCGAAGAATGCTCCAGCAGCGACAGCAGCCGAGCGTCTTCCCCCGACCCCACGATGTTCAACACCCCGGAACCCTTGAACACGTCCAGCGATACATAAGCGTTAGCCATGATTTGCTCCTTCTAGTGGATAGTGGATAGGGATGGTGAATAGTGGATAGTTAAGAGTTAGGAGTGGGAGGGTTGCGGGGCGCGGACGGCGGGAGCGCCCGGCCGACCGGTCGGGCGCTCCCAACTATCCACTATCCACTACCAACTATCCCGCTACTCCCGTGATGTCGTACTGCAGCGCCGTGTGCGTCGCCTTCGACCTCGACCCGCTGCGCTCCGACAGCCCGTGGCGGAAGCTCACCGTCACCACGGTCTGCCGCTTCTGGGTGTCCCGGTACACGTCGACCGTGATGTCGCGCCGGAAACCCTGCGCCCACTGCGTCCGGTTGAACACCAGCAGCCGGCCCGTGTTCGCCACGTTCCCCGCGTCCGTCACCCTGCCGTCGGCGTCCGCCAGCTTCATCTGCTCCGACACGATCACCGGGATTCCCTCGACCGCGCCCAGCATCCCCGTCACGACCGTCGCGTTCGGCCCCAGCTTGTCCATCGTCCTGAACTGGCTGACGCCCTGCGCGCGGATGAACGTGTTGACGTCCATCACCCACGCCAGCTCCGACGGCCGCGCGCCGTACTTGCCCAGCTTCGCCCGGACCTCGTTGAACATGTCGTCCGAGACCCCTGCGCCGTGGTCGTTCGCCTGCGACGCGTTGTCCTTCAGCGGAAGGTGCAGCAGGCCGTCGTAGCCGATCAGCCAGTGCCCCTTGCCCGCGTCCGCCGCCGAGATCGTCGCACCGTCCGCGTTGATGTTGTTCGTCGTCGTCCGGTCCGCGTTCAGGATCACGTCGTCCAGCGTCTCCGCCACGTTGCGCACCAGCCCGGCGCGGATTTCCGGCAGCATCGCGATCACCGCGTCCTCCTCCAGCGTGAAGGAGTACGGCACCTGCCCCACCAGCTCGTGCGCCGTCAGCGTCGTCTTCCCCGTCCCCAGAGCCGTCGAGGTGGCCGCCGCGTTCTCGCTCCCCGGGTAGAAGTTCACGTCCCCGAGCTGACGCGGCATCTCGAACGGGTTCGACGGCATCGAGATCGTCCGCACCAGCGGCGCCACCAGCGTCTGGAGGTTCACGTCCATCCACAGCTCCCGCGCCTCCAGCGTCGCCACAAGCTCGTCGCCCGACCCCGCCGTCGTGCTGTCCATCGCCGCCCGCGTCATCGACTGCAGCATCGACCGCCCGAACGACTCGAACTGACCCGTCCCGCGGTCCGCGACCGTGTACCAGTCGCTCAGCCGGCGCGACGCCGCCTGGTGCGACTCCTCGATCGCCGCCGGCGTCGCGTTCGCCACCAGCGACCGCTTCGCCTGCTCGGCCCGCTCCAGCCACGCCGGCCCCGACGCCTCCCGCGCCTGCGACCGCGCCAGCCGCCTCAGCAGCCCCAGGTCCAGAACGTCCATGCCCGCGTACGGGCCATCCGTCACCAGCGGCGACTCGTACTCGCCCGTCTCACGCGCCAGCGCCTCCCGGCGCGACGCCCGCTCCCGCTCCTGCATCCGCGACACCTCGCCCCGCAGGCGCTCCGTCTCCTCGCCCAGGAGGCTCACCTCCTGCGCCACAGGGTCTATCCGCTCCTTCACGAACCCGTTGATCTCCGCCAGGTCCCGCTTGATCGTCTCGACGTCCGTCTTGGACATATCCCTCAGACCTCCTGATGTCTGACTGCTGTTAGTTCCGACCTATGGTTCGCTCGTTCCCCCTCACCCCAGCCCCCGCATCCGTAGAAACTGTCTGAACCAGGATTACCAGGATTAGAGGATGCTCAGGATTGGAACTATCCCGAAAATCTGGAAAATCCTGATTCAGACGATTACTCCGCCAGGGGAGAGGGGGTTTGCCCGCCGGAGCAGCCGGGTCACGATGCAGGCTGTTCATATCTGTTCTCGAATCCGTTCACCCCGAGTAGCGCAGCGTATCGAGGGGCCCGATCGCCCCGACGTGCACCCCGTCACCCCTCCCGACCTCCCGCTATCCACTGACCACTGACCACTGACCACTGACCACTGACCACTGACCACTAACCACTAGCCACCAGCTCCCCCAGCATCCTCCCCACCGCCGCCCCGATCTCCCCCAGCTCGCCGCCGTCGTCCTCCACCGACTCCTCCTCCACGTACGCCGAGATCAGCAGCCGCTGGGACTCCCGCAGCGCGTCCGGGTCCGCCGGCACCGCCACGATCGACCACTCCAGCAGCTCCGACCGCGTGTCACGCAGCCGACCGCCCTCGACCGGCCGGCTCTCCAGCGGCAGCCAGCTTATCGACGCCGCGCGCAGGAACCCCTGGTCCCACGCGTTGCGCACGCGCTGCGCGAACGGGTCTCCCTCCAGAAACTCGAACTCCGCGACGATCCGCCCGCCCGGCCCCCGGTCCAGCTCCAACGTCCGACCGATCGGCAGCCCGCCCGAAGGCGACCGGCCCACCGCGTCGTGAGCCCACATCACCACCGGGTTGCGCGCGTAGCCGTCCGTCGACAGCCCGCCCAGGTCCAGGTCCGGCTGCGTCCGCGCCGACTCGTTCGCCGCGATCGTCACCCGGTACCGCCCGCCCTCCACCGCGGCCCGTTCCACGATGTCCATGTAAGCCGACCTAACCTCAGCAACCATCCCCGCCTCCTTCTTACTTGCTAACCTGGCCCTCGGCTCGACCCGTTCACCCTGAGTGCCCCGCCGCTTCGTCGGGTCTCTTGCCTCCTCTCCCTCGACGGGAGAGGATTGAGGAGAGGGTGATCTCCCCGGCAAGGCGGTCGCCGTTCCGGCCCACACAATCCGTTCACCCCGAGTAGCGAAGCGTATCGAGGGGCGCGTATCGAGGGGCCCACTAGCCACTAGCCACTACCCACTGGAAACTAAAGACGCCCCCACCCGGTCCCGCCTTCCGCGGACCCGACTGGGGGCGTCTCGCCCTCCTCTGTTGTGGCTCCGTCTCGGAGCGCCGCTTATCGCGTCGCCAACGACATTAGCACGCCCGTTCTGGCCCTGTCAACCCTCCCGCCACGCCCAAGTCCCCCACCTCCGTCGTTCCCGCGTAGGGAGACCTTTGCGTAACTCCCTCTCCCTCGACGGGAGAGAGCCTGCCCCGTACTACGATACGGGGGCTGGGGTGAGGGTGAAAGGCCAGTTTTGGAAGCTGACTTCCTCTATGAGGGCTACGTCTGGATTCCGGCCTTTGCCGGAATCACGATTATGCGCAGGTCCCGCGTAGGGAGACCTTTGCGTAACTCCCTCTCCCTCGACGGGAGAGAGCCTGCCCCGTACTACGATACGGGGGCTGGGGTGAGGGTGAAAGGCCAGTTTTGCAAGCTGACTTCCTCTATGCGGGCTAAGTCTGGATTCCGGCCTTCGCCGGAATCACGATTATGCAAAGGTCTCCGTCGGCGGGAATCCATCCCCGACGTGGTGCCAGGGCCTTTTCAAAGTAATCGTCTGAATCGGGATGTACCGGATTTTCCAGATTTTCGGGATAGTCCCAATCCTGAGCATCCTCTAATCCTGGTAATCCTGGTTCAGACAGTTTCCGCCGGAGTCGACTTCGAAAAGGCCCCCGACGCGGTGCGCCATGACGACCCCGGAAGCAGTCCGTCAAGCCGGCCTTCCCGATCAGGTGAAACTCCCCGCCGAGCCGATCTGGCGTAGGGGCGGGTTTGCAACCCGCCTTCCGGTGCTCGCCGGACCCTTGAGCTCGGCAGTACCGGCGCGCTATTCTGGCTGCATGACAACCGCACGGCGGCAGGCGGACCGCCCTCGCCCAGGGGACACCTACGGCGTACGCGGCCAAAAACCCGTTCCCGTCTTCTCCTGGAGTGCCCCGCTTCAGATAGGGCGAGTGAGTCACCCGGTGTCCCGGTTTCCAGCCAGGCGTCCCACCGCCCGCACGACCCCGTTCACCCCGAGTGCCCCGCCGCTTCGTCTTCATCCTGAGTGCGCCGCCGCTTCGGCGGCGTGTATCGAAGGGCCGTTCATCCCGAGTAGGGCCGACGCTTCGGCGGCGCGTATCGAGGGGCCCGCACAGACTCCCCGCTCCCCACTCCCCACTCCCCGCTCCCCACTCCCAACTATCCACGATCCACTACCCCCGATTCCCCAACTATCCACTATCCACTGACCACTGCTGATGACGCCGGTTTTGGACAGGACAAACCCCTTGACACGCCCCTTCCGGCAGTGGTAGGCTGCCGCACAGTCACGCAGAGTGAGGCAAGGTATGCTTAAAACATCGTTCAATTCGATAACAGGTCGTTTGATCGTCGCGGTCGCCCTAATGGCAATCCTGGTGGTCTTCGTCCACGGGGCCTCCGCTCAGGCCGCCCAACATTTCGTAACGTACACCGAGAACGACGACACTCCGGTGCTGACGCTGTCGGCGACGGACCCGGAGGGCGTCACGCCCATCGTCTGGTCGTTTTTGGAGGACGCTAGCGGCGACCAGGATCTTGGTATCATCACAGTCCCCGAAGAAGCTGACGACGTGGATGATGCCGACGTAGCTGACCACGCTAGCTTCAACATCGAGGACGGCGTGCTCACCTTCAAGAGCCCGCCCAGCTACGAAGCCGACTCGGCCTCGGGTACGGGCGATGACGCCAAGACTTACCGGGTGGTCGTGCAGGCCTCCGACGGCGGGGCTACCGACAAGCTCAGTTGGTTCAAGGTGGTCGTCACGGTGACCGACGAGGAAGAGGGCGGAAAGGTGGAGTGGACCGTCGACCACGACGGCGGCGACACTCACACCGCGACCACCCCGAAGCTGATGCAGTTCCAGGCCGGCGCCAGCCTGATAGCCAGCGTAACCGATGCCGACGGCCCTGACCCTCTGACGAATGTCCGGTGGCAGTGGTACAGATCGTCGAGCAAGACTTCGATGGGCACGATGATAGACGGCGCCGAATCAGCCACATACACCGCGTCGGACACCTCGACCAGCAACGACGTCGGAATGTACCTGCGCGCCATGGCGACCTACTCCGACCGCAGGGGACCCAACAAGACCGCCTCTCTCGTATCCGATTACCCTGTGCAGGCGGCTCGGGCAGACAACTCGGTGCCCGAATTCCTCTCGGCCGCGGCGACCAGGGGGATACCCGAGGGCCCGTCAGGGAGGAACGTCGGGGCCCCTGTCACGGCCACGGACGCTGACAACGATCTGCTGAACTACCACATTAGCGGCGGCACCGACGCGACCAGTTTCAAAATCGACCAGGAGACCGGTCAGATAACAACCGCCGCGGCTCTGGACTTCTCGGACGATGCCGGAGGCCCGACCGACGACGAATACGTAATCGAGGTTAGCGCGACCGACTCCGCCGGCGGAGTCAGCGACCCGGCCGTCACTGTGACGATCACCGTCACCGACGTGAACGAGAAGCCGACGTTCTCGGAAGGGCCCGAGGGTATGGCGGCCGACCACACCGAAGGCGCGACCGTCATAGACGGGGACCCCGATGCAGCAGACGTACAGACCGCCACCTACACGGCGGCGGACCCCGAGGGCGCCAACGTCAAGTTGACCCTGTCGGGAGACGACAAGGACATGTTCGAGCTCGCTGATGACACGGATACGGGCGCAGGCGCTATGCAGGTGCTCTCCTTCAAGTCAGAGCCCGACTTCGAGATGCCGGCGGACGCCGACGGGGACAACATCTACGAGGTGACGGTCGTGGCCTCCGACGGCGAGATGACCGCCATGCGGTCCCTGACCGTCAAGGTCATTGACGCCGACGAGACTGGCATGGTGGAGCTGTCGTCGCAGGACGCCCTGATAGGGGTCGAGCTGACGGCCACCCTCAAGGACTCGGACGGCGGCGTCCCCGACCCGGCCAAGTTCACCGGCGTGACGTGGGTGTGGGAAAGAGACGACGACACAACTAACGACGCTACCAACTCTGGTGCTGAAGAAGTCATCTCCGGGGCGAAGTCGGCCTCCTACACGCCGGACGCTGACGACAGAGGCATGCACCTGCGGGCGATAGCGATGTACACCGACCGGACGTACGACGAGGACAATATCGCGGACAACAACGACGCCCCATTCATGTCGTTCATGAACACGGCGGTTTCGGATTCGACGACTCCGGTCCGGAACAACCCGGCCAACCAGGCGCCGAAGTTCACGGAGGGCGCGAGCACATTCCGTGTCGTGGAAGAGAACAGGATGGCCGTGATGGCCGATCCCAACGAAGACTTGGAAACCTCCACCGACGCCCCTGCTGACAACGTGGGCGAGCCGGTCACGGCGACGGACGCCGACGACGACACGCCGACCTACACGCTGGGCGGGGCAGACAAGGACATGTTCAGGATCAGGAACAACGGCCAAATAGAGGTTGGCGACAAGGCCAAGCTCGACTACGAGAAGAAGAAGCACCTCAGGGTCACGGTCATAGCGGACGACGGGTATGGCGCGTCCAACAGCACCGCCAGCATCACGGTGACCATCTACGTCACCGACCTTGACGAAGCTCCGGAGATCATGGACAGAGCAGACCGTGCGGCAATGGGTGAGCAGTCTGTCACGTACGAAGAAAACGACGACAAAGCGGTGCTGACCTTGACGGCGAGTGACCCGGAGCGCGTCACGCCCATCGTCTGGTCGTTTTTGGAGGACGCTAGCGGCGACCAGGATCTTGGTATCATCACAGTCCCCGAAGAAGCTGACGACGTGGATGATGCCGACGTAGCTGACCACGCTAGCTTCAACATCGAGGACGGCGTGCTCACCTTCAAGAGCCCGCCCAGCTACGAAGCCGACTCGGCCTCGGGTACGGGCGATGACGCCAAGACTTACCGGGTGGTCGTGCAGGCCTCCGACGGCGGGGCTACCAACAAGCTCAGTTGGTTCAAGGTGACCGTCACGGTGACCAACAAGGAAGAGGACGGAGAGGTGTCCTGGACCGTCGACCACAACAACGACGGCAGCCCTGACACCCCGAAGCTGATGCAGTTCCAGGTCAAGGCCGCTCTGACCGCCAGCGTAATCGATGGCGATGGCGAAGCGGTTATCATCAAGTGGCAGTGGTACAGGTCGTCGAGCAAGACTTCGATGGGCACGGAGATCAAAGGCGCCGAATCAGCCACATACACCACGACGGACTCCGGAAGCGCCCCTGACGCAGGTGGCGACGACCGCGGGAAGTACATTCACGTGATGGCGACTTACACGGTTGATGGCGGATCCGAAGAGACCGCCTCTCTCGCATCCGATTACCCTGTGCAGGCTATCAGGGAAGAGGACAACACGGTGCCTGCATTCTCCTCGACCGCCATCAGCAGAAGGGTGACGGAGGGCCCGTCAGGGAGGAACGTCGGGGCCTCTGTCACGGCCACGGACGCTGACAGCGATCTGCTGAACTACCACATTAGCGGCGGCACCGACGCGACCAGTTTCAAAATCGACCAGAAGACCGGTCAGATAACAACCGCCGCGGCTCTGGACTTCTCGGACGATGCCGGAGGCCCGACCGACGACGAATACGTAATCGAGGTTAGCGCGACCGACTCCGCCGGCGGAGTCAGCGACCCGGCCGTCACTGTGACGATCACCGTCACCGACTTGAACGACAAGCCGACGTTCTCAACCGGGACCGAAGGAATGGCGCCGGATCAGGTCGAAGGCATGACCGCCATAGACAATGATCCTGACATTGCCGGCGTACAGGCCTTCCCCTCCTACACGGCGGCGGACCCCGAGGGCGCCAATGTCACGTTGACCCTGTCGGGAGACGACAAGGACATGTTCGAGCTCGCTGCTGACACGGATACGGGCGCAGGCGCTATGCAGGTGCTCTCCTTCAAGTCAGAGCCCGACTTTGAGATGCCGGGAGACAAGAACAAGGACAACATCTACGAGGTGACGGTCGTGGCCTCCGACGGCGAGATGACCGCCATGCGGTCCCTGACCGTCAAGGTCGTCGACATGGACGAGGCGGGCATGGTGGAGCTGTCGTCGCAGGACGCCCTGATAGGGGTCGAGTTGACGGCCACCCTGAAGGACTCGGACGGCGGCGTCCCCGACCCGGCCAAGTTCACCGGCGTGACGTGGCAGTGGTACAGCTTGAGCGAGGTTAACACCGAGCTCGACTCCACGGCTACAGGAGCCGTTATCAAGAGAGCGGCCTCTCCCTCCTACACGCCGGACGCTGACGACAGAGGCAGGTACCTGAAGGCGATGGTGACCTACACCGACCGGACGTACGACGAGGACAATATCGCGGACAACAACGACGCCCCATTCATGTCGTTCATGAACACGGCGGTTTCGGATTCGACGACTCCGGTCCGGAACAACCCGGCCAACCAGGCGCCGAAGTTCACGGAGGGCGCGAGCACATTCCGTGTCGTGGAAGAGAACAGGATGGCCGTGATGGCCGATCCCAACGAAGACTTGGAAACCTCCACCGACGCCCCTGCTGACAACGTGGGCGAGCCGGTCACGGCGACGGACGCCGACGACGACACGCCGACCTACACGCTGGGCGGGGCAGACAAGGACATGTTCAGGATCAGGAACAACGGCCAAATAGAGATTGGCGACAAGGCCATGCTCGACTACGAGAAGAAGAACCGCTACGAAGTCACGGTCACGGCGACCGACTCGTCCAACATGGCCAACAACAGCGCGTCGATAGATGTGACCATCTACGTCACCGACCTGGACGAAGCGCCGACGATATCGACCGGCTTGGCAGTATCAGGGCCACCCCGCGCCGACTACGCCGAGGACAGGACCGACGCGGTGGCGACCTACACCGCCTCTGGCCCTGACGCGGCCCAGGCCACGTGGTCCCTGTCGGGCGCCGACGCAGGCGACTTCGACATCAGCAGCAGCGGTATGCTCACCTTCATGAGCTCGCCCGACTACGAAACACCGGCCGACGCCGACGGGGATAACGTCTACATGGTGACGGTGGAGGCCGACGACGGCACCTACATGGACAGCCACGCCGTCACCATCACGGTGACCAACGTGAACGATGCGCCTGAGTTCGCTTCGGCTACGGCTACAAGAAGCGTGGCGGAGAACACCGCTGCGGGTGAAGACATCGGCGAGCCGGTTGCGGCTACGGACGACGACGGCGACACGCTGACCTACACGCTGGGCGGCGACGACGCGGATTCCTTCGACATGGCCACGTCGACCGGCCAGCTGATGACCAGCGCCGAGCTCGACTTCGAGACGACGGGCAGCTACACGGTCACGGTCACAGCCAGCGACGGCACGGTAGAGGCCTCCATCAGGGTGACCGTCATGGTCACCGACGAAGGGCCTGAGTTCGCTTCGGCTACGACTACAAGAAGCGTGGCGGAGAACACCGACGCGGGTATGTACGTCGGCGAGCCGGTTGCGGCCGACGGCGACACGCTGACCTACACGCTGGGCGGCGACGACGCGGATTCCTTCGACATCGCCACGTCGACCGGCCAGTTGATGACGAAGGCCGGCCTCGACTTCGAGACGGCGGAGAGCCACACCGTCACCGTCACAGCCAGCGACGGCACGGAAGAGGCCACCATCACGGTGACCATCACGGTCACCGACGTGGATGAGAACGTCGCACCTGAGTTCGATTCGGCTACGACTACAAGGAGTGTGGCCGAGAACACGGCAGCAGGCGAGAACATCGGCGAGCCGGTGGCGGCTATGGACGCCAACGCCGGCGACACGCTGGCCTACACGCTGGGCGGGGATGACGCGGCTTCGTTTGACATCGCCACGTCGACCGGCCAGCTGATGACGAAGGCCGAGCTCGACTTCGAGACGGCGGAGAGCCACACCGTCACCGTCACAGCCAGCGACGGCACGGAAGAGGCCACCATCACGGTGACCATCACGGTCACCGACGTGGATGAGAACGTCGCACCTGAGTTCGATTCGGCTACGACTACAAGGAGTGTGGCCGAGAACACGGCAGCAGGCGAGAACATCGGCGAGCCGGTGGCGGCTATGGACGCCAACGCCGGCGACACGCTGGCCTACACGCTGGGCGGGGATGACGCGGCTTCGTTTGACATCGCCACGTCGACCGGCCAGCTGATGACGAAGGCCGAGCTCGACTTCGAGACGGCGGAGAGCCACACCGTCACCGTCACAGCCAGCGACGGCACGGAAGAGGCCACCATCACGGTGACCATCACGGTCACCGACGTGGATGAGAACGTCGCACCTGAGTTCGATTCGGCTACGACTACAAGGAGTGTGGCCGAGAACACGGCAGCAGGCGAGAACATCGGCGAGCCGGTGGCGGCTATGGACGCCAACGCCGGCGACACGCTGGCCTACACGCTGGGCGGGGATGACGCGGCTTCGTTTGACATCGCCACGTCGACCGGCCAGCTGATGACGAAGGCCGAGCTCGACTTCGAGACGGCGGAGAGCCACACCGTCACCGTCACAGCCAGCGACGGCACGGAAGAGGCCACCATCACGGTGACCATCACGGTCACCGACGTGGATGAGATAGAAGAGCCGGACCTGATGACCCGGTACGACGCCGACGACACCGGTGACATCGATAAGGACGAGGCCATAGCGGCCATAAACGATTACCTGTATGGTGAGGGAGATGCGGCCATCACGAAGGCCGACGCGATAGAGGTCATAAACCTCTACCTCTACCCCCCCAGCAGCTAGTTCGAGAAAAGCAAAGGAAGCATAGGACCAGGACCGCAAGGAAAGGGAGGTTCCGTTCGCTCCGGTAGAGGATGGCGCGTAGTCGCCTCCGTCTGGCCGTGAGCGAACGGAACCTCAGACCGCAACCAAGGGAGGGAAGAGCCTTGTTCAAAAAAGTGTTGGCGGTGGTCACAGTTGCTGCTGTAGCGGGTGTGGCCGGGATGTTGGGTCTGGCTCCCCTGGCTGCGCAGCAGGGGCCCAGTGCCACCCGATCCTTCGACGAGACACCAGTGGCTCCGGGCGGAGATGTGGTGGTGACCATCACCGCAGCTAACTACGGTCAGCTCGGGGGAGTCACGGAAAGTTGGCCTGACGGGCTCACATACGCAGAGAGCAGCCTCGACGACTCTCAGGTCACCATCATCGACGACGTGACCGCCAGGTTCACCCTGCAAGGTGATGCGTCCTTTACGTACACCCTTACCGCCCCCACCGAGCCGGGTACCTATGATGGATTCTCCGGTACGCTGAGGGATGAAGACAGGAATGATCATCCGGTCGGCGGCGATGATGACACCGTAACGGTTGCCGCCGCCGAGACTGAGGCAACTTCAACGCCTTCACCAACACCGGATCCCACTGAAACACCGACACCGGATCCCAGTGCCACCAGGGCCACCCGATCCTTTGACGAGACACCAGTGGCTCCGGGCGGAGATGTGGTGGTGACCATCACCGCAGCTAACTACGGTCAGCTCGGGGGAGTCACGGAAAGTTGGCCTGACGGGCTCACATACGCAGAGAGCAGCCTCCGCGACTCACAGGTCACCATCATCGACGACGTGACCGCCAGGTTCACCCTGCAAGGCGATGCGTCCTTTACATACACGCTTACCGCCCCCACCGAGACGGGAACCTATGATGGATTCTCCGGTACGCTGAGGGATGAAGACAGGAATGATCATCCGGTCGGCGGCGATGATGACACCGTAACGGTTGCCGCGGCTACGCCGACACCTACGGCGACACCGGAGCCTACGGTGGCGCCGGATGAGCCTACGACCGATGCCGACATGGTGACGAACGTCCGGATCGGGAGGGTCAGGGAGACCCTGATCACCCTTTCGTGGGACGCCCTGGAGGGCGCCGCGGGCTACAAGGTGCAGTGGAGGTCCGGAAGGCTCGACTGGAGCGAAGGGCGCCAGTTGGAGACGTCGTCCACTGCGATCACTCTCAGGCGGCTCAAACCCTCCACCGAGTACTCGGTCCGCGTGAGCGCGACCGACGTGGGCACGTGGTCCGAGCCGGTGACCGCTTCGACCGAGGGCCCGGACGATGACACAGGCTCGCCGTTCCCGACCATGACCCCGACCCCGACGGCGACGCCGGAGGCGCCGCCGCCGACCCCGATCCCGCCCACCACCATGATCGCGACCTCGACGGCGGCGACACTGATGTCCGCCGACGGCACGGTCACGCTGGAGCTCCCGGCGGACGCTCGGTCCGAGGCCTACCAGGTCAACTTCGAGTCCGTGTCCGGCTGCGCCTACACGGGCGCCAAGGCCGACGTGACCTTCACCTGCGTGAAGGCCCTGATATTCGACGCCGAAGACATGCTGGAGACCGACGTAGCGTTCGACGCTGCGCCGACCATCTCGTTCCAGCTGTCGGCCGAACAGGTCAAGGCTCTCGGCGGCGAGTTCCTGCTGACCAAGCTGCACGAGATGGGCGGACTGATGATCATAACCCGCGCCAGCGACGATGCCGGGTGGACGGTCCTCGCGGGGACGACACTGACGATCGACGACGAGACGGGCGGCGCGGTGCTGGCGGGATGGCCCTCCAGACTCACGAGCTTCACGGCCGTGGCCGACCAGGCTGCCTACGACGCGGTCCAGGAGATGTACGGCCACCTGCTGCCGAGAGACACGCTGGTTCCGCCCACGGGCGGGCCGTCCATACCGGGCGTCGCGCTCCTCGCGCTGCTGCTCGGCTCGGTAGCCCTCCTCTCCGCGGGCTGGATACTCACCGCCCGACGCTCCGGCGCCTAAAGCGCCACCCAGGCGAAACCAACACCGTGGAGGCGGACCAGCACCCGCCTCCACACCCACCCACGGGGCGCCCACAAGGCGCCCCTACCTTTTCCCCAGGGCAATCGCATCTTATTTGGCATTAGCTATGGACAGGCGTTCTGCATACCGGACTCTGGCCGGTTCGGAGTGCCGGCGCGTTGGGATTTAGCTTTGGACCCGGCGGATAAGATTTAGATGGGATTGCCCTGACCTTTTCCCCCCACCCAACACAACCCTCTCCGAGTTCTGGTATACTAGGTGCTCGTCATCGATTGAGAATTGTCGACTGCATGGCAGAAGTCTAGGGGGGAAGCCAAAATGGAGGGCGAGGTAGTCGTTCTGCTTGACATCACGCTGTACGAGGAGCGTGACTTGCATGTGGCGCGGTTCCGCGAACTCGGCCTGACCGCCTACGGACAAACCAAGGACGAAGCGGTCACGGCTCTGAAGAAAATGTTCAACGTCTTTATTCGGACCTATAGGGACTCCGGCCAGCTAGAGATGCGTCTCGATGAAGTGCGCACTCGCTGGTGGTACCGCGGCGAGTACCCTGCCGATAAGGGGTATCCGCCTGTAGAGGACACGAACCTCCTTGTCGGCCAACAGCCCTCAGATCAGCCGGTCGTCCGCGTAGCCCGCGAGTTGACTGACCAGCCAGTGCCGCAGTTCGCGATAGCCGCGTAGCGGTTCGGTGTACATAACCTTGGACCAACTCACGGAAGCCTACAGGCGGATAGGCTTCTGTGCCGAGGTAGGGGACCCGTATATCTTCCGGCGTTCCGACGGTCTTTGCTACTTTCACTACCCGTTCCCGGAACGCCAAAGTCTTCAAACGATCATAGAGGACATCGCTCGCTGGGACTCGGAGGACGCGCGGCGGCTCCTTGAAGCCTTGAAGTCTGTCTTGAAGCTCGTCTAGCCCGATTCGCCTGCAAAGAGTCTCGCCCTCACCTCGCTCCTCTCACAGTGACAGGAGAGGAGCCGCCACCCACAGCCGTCTCCCCCGAAGTAGCGCCAATACCTCCTCGACGGCGTATCGAGAGGCGCACATACCATCTCACCGACTCTGAACAGGTGCCCGGAAGCAGTAGCTGTTCGGAGTTTGAGGTGCACAGTCAGAGCGGCCCTGCAAGTCCGAACAGTTGCATCCTAGTTGCATCCTCCCCCTCAGATTGACACACCCGCAACCCCGCCTTAGAATGCCCGACACCTGTCCACACAACCATCACCGACACAAACTCCAGGGAGGTGCCGCATGGCTACCAGGGCCTACATACTGATAGAGACCGCCGTCGGCAAATCACGGACCGTTTCGCGCGAGCTCCGGGGGATGGACGGCGTGGAGACCGTCGACTCCGTCACCGGACCGTACGACATCATCGCCGTCATCGGCGCCGAAGACCTCAACGCCATCGGAGACCTCGTCACCAGCCAGGTTCACACCATCGAGGGAATCCTCCGCACCGTCACCTGCCTCTCAGTCGCCAGCGGCTAGCGCCCCGCCCCGAGGCCCGTCGGTGTCCAGAGTCGAGGTTACGACAACCCGTTCACCCCGAGTAGGTCCGCCGCTTTGGGCGGGCCGTATCGAAGGGCGCACGCGCGGTCCCCTCGAACGTGAACAGTTACGTTGCGACAACCCGTTCACCCCGAGTAGCGCCGCTGCTTCAGGGGCGCGTATCGAGGGGCGCGCGCAGGGTTCCCCCGGAGGTGACGTGACCTACGAGACCGCCTTCTCGCTCGACACGTCCAGCATCAAGTTCGGCCCCGGCGTCACCCGCGAGGTCGGCTACGAGATGCGACGCCTCGGCGCACGCCGAGTCATGGTCCTCACCGACCCCGGCCTCGCGGGCGGAGAGGCCGTTCGCACAGTCCTCGACGCCCTGGCAGCCGAAGACGTCGACGCCGTGCTCTTCGACCGCGTCAGCGTCGAGCCCACCGACGCCTCCTTCCAGGACGCCTCCGCCTTCGCCGCCGACGGCGGCTTCGACGGCTACGTCGCCGTCGGAGGCGGCTCCAGCATCGACACCGCCAAGGCCGCAAACCTCTACGCGACGTACCCCGCCGACTTCCTCGCCTACGTCAACGCCCCCATCGGCAGGGGAGAGCCCGTACCCGGCCCGCTCGAGCCCCTCATCGCCGTCCCGACCACCACCGGCACCGGCAGCGAGACCACCGGCGTCGCAATCTTCGACCTCCTCGAGATGAAGGCCAAGACCGGTATCTCGCACCGCGCCCTCAGGCCGATCATGGGCATCGTCGACCCGGACAACACGACGACCCTCCCCAGCATGGTCGTCGCCTGCTCCGGCCTCGACGTCCTATGCCACGGACTCGAGTCCTACACCGCGATGCCCTTCAGCCGCAGGGAGGCCCCGGCAAACCCCGGACTGCGCCCCGGATACCAGGGCGCGAACCCCATCAGCGACGTCTGGTCGACCAGGGCCGTCGAGATGGTGTCGGCCAACATCGTCCGCGCCGTCAACGACCCGGACGACCACCACGCCCGGAGCGAGATGCTGCTCGCCGCCACGATGGCCGGCGTCGGCTTCGGCAACGCAGGCTGCCACCTGCCCCACGGCATGTCGTACCCCACGTCCGGCATGGTGCGCGACTATCTGCCGGACGGCTATCCCGAAGGACAGCCGATCGTCCCCCACGGCATGTCCGTCGCCCTCAACGCGCCCGCCGCCTTCCGCTTCACCGGCCCCGCCAACCCGGACAGACATATCGCCGCCGCGAAGCTCATGGGCGTCGACGTCGCCGAGGCCGGCCCCGAGGACGCCGGAGACATCCTCGCCGACGCCGTCATCGCACTGATGAAGCAGATAGGCGTCCCCAACGGCCTCGCAGCCGTGGGCTACGGCCCCGCCGACCTCGACGCCCTCGCCGACGGCACCCTCCCACAACACCGCGTCACCAAACTCTCCCCCCGCCCCGCCACCCGACACGACCTCCGCCAGCTCTTCGCCCAGTCCCTCACCCTCTGGTAGCCGCCCGCCAGGGCAACCCGTTCACCCCGAGTAGCGCCGCTGCTCTGAGAGGCGCGTATCGAGGGGCGCGCGCAAAACCGCCCTTCCCCGGTCCCACTATCCACTATCCACTACCCACGCCGTGTTAGACTTTGCCCCGCCCCCATGAAAATCACCGCCATCCACACCTTCCCCGTCTGGGCCGGCTTCCGTAACCTGCTCGTCGTTAAGGTCGAGACCGACGCCGGCCACCACGGCTGGGGCGAGTCGGGCGTGTCGGGACGCGAGCTCGCCGTCCAGGGCGCCGTCGCCCACTTCCGCGAGTTCCTCATCGGCAAGGACCCGCGGCGCATCGGCGCACTGTGGCAGGAGATGTACCGCGGGCAGTACTTCGAGGGCGGGCGCATACTCACCGGCGCCATCTCCGCCATCGACATCGCGCTCCACGACGTCGTCGCCAAGAGCCTCGGAGTCCCGGTCTACCAGCTCCTCGGCGGCGCGCAGCGGGACTCGGTCCCGTGCTTCGTCACGTCCGGCGCGCCGATGGGCCCCGACGCCGTCGACGACGCCGTCCGGTACGTCGAGCAGGGCTGGCCGGCCGTGCGATTCGTGCCCGGACACCCGGAGACCGGCGAGGAGGGCCTGTTCGAGCCCAGGGAGTCGATCGCCCACACCGCCGAGTGGCTCGTCGAGGCCAGGAAGAAGGTCGGGCCCGCGCCCGTGCTCGGCATCGACTACCACCATCGCCTCAGCGTCGCCGAGGCCGCCTCCTTCTGCCAGATGCTGCCGCCCGGCACGCTCGACTTCCTGGAGGAGCCGATCCGCGACGAGACGCCGGACGCCTACAGGGCCCTCCGCTCGATGACCGACGTGCCGTTCGCCATCGGCGAGGAGCTCCCCAGCAAGTGGGCCTTCCTGCCGTACGTCGAACAGGGCATCACCAACTTCGCCCGCGTCGACATCTGCAACGTCGGCGGCTTCACCGAGGCCATGAAGGTCGCCGGGTGGTGCGAGGCCCACTACATCGACCTGATGCCGCACAACCCCCTGGGGCCGATCAGCACCGCCGCCAACGTCCACCTCGCGGCGGCCGTGCCCAACTACGCCTGGCTGGAGGACCGCTCTCCCGAGTTCACCTTCAGCTCTGAGATGTTCCCCGTGCAGCACCGGCTGCAAGGCGTCCGCTACCCCGTGCCGACAACCCCCGGCCTCGGCGTCGAGTTCGACGAGAGCACGGCCGGCGAGCCGTTCCGCTTCTGGGAAGCCCCCCGCCTCCACCGCCGCGATGGCTCCTACACCAACTGGTAGCCCCCGCGGCTCCCCCACGCGGGAGCGAGCCTCTCACCCCCTCTCCCCCACGCGGGAGAGAGCCTGCCCCGTACTACGATACGGGGGCTGGGGTGAGGGGGAAGCCGTGACGCCGCGCCAACCCAGGAGACGCCCTTGACCCACATTCCTCACGCCACCAGCGGCAGACCCGCCGTCGACGTCGCCCGCGACGCGGCGTCCCTCGCCGGCGAGATACTCCTCCGCCGCTTCGACCAGGTCAAGCACGTCGCCTTCAAGGGACGCGGTAACGTCGTCACAGACGTCGACACCGAGGTCGAGGCCGCCGTGGCCGCCTTCCTCCGGCGCGAGTACCCGGACATGGGCTTCCTCGGCGAGGAGACCGCGGGCTCACGCGAGGACGACGGCTTAGTCTGGATCGTCGACCCCCTCGACGGCACCCGGAACTACGCGTCCGGCATCCCGTTCTACTCCGTCGTCGTGGCGCTGGCCGTCGACGGCCAGCCGGTCGTCGGCGTCAACTACGATCCCACGCGCGGCGAGATGTTCGTCGCCGAAAAGGGCAGGGGAGCCTTTCTCAACGACACCCGCCTCGAGGTCTCGAACAGGACAGCCCTCGAGGACTCGATCATCGGCCTGGACCTCAGCTACTCCGAGTACGGAGGCGCCAACGGCCTCGACGTACTGCGCGAGATCTGGCCGGACATGCAGACGGCGCGAATCATGGGCTCCGCGGCGCTGGGCCTGTCATACGCCGCCGCCGGCCGCACCGACCTCTACTTCCACCACAGCCTCGAGCCGTGGGACCAGGTCGCGGGCCTGCTGCTCGTCCGCGAGGCCGGCGGCATCGTCACCAACCGCAACGGCGCCCCCGCGGGCCTCCGCAGCGACGGACTCGTCGCCTCCAACGCGGCGCTCCACGCCGAATTCATGCGGCGCACCGGGGGGATGGCCTGGCGGCGGCCGGCACGCTGAACGCCCTGAACGTGCCTGTTGCCTGCGGTGAAAAGCGCCGTAAACGAGAACGGCCCCGTAACGGGGCCGTTGAAGTAAAGCTGAGGTTGTGGGCCGGTCTACCGGCGCTGGCGCTGGCGCCTCCGGATCCGGCGGAGACTCCTGGCCTTGTCGAGCCGCGTCTGCTCGCCCTTCGACCTGAAGAAACGCCTGTTCCGCAGCTCGCGCAGGATGCCAGAACGCTGCATCGATGTCTGGAACCGCTTCAGAAGCTGCTCGCCGTCTTCGCCGTCACGCAGGGCCACAAACGCCAAGATCGCACTCCCACGGCCGCCCGCATCGCCAACGCAAATCCGCGCAACGGCCACCAACGATGTCCGAACAGTATATCACGCCCCCCAACCCACCTCAACGCCCGCAACGCCCCCGTAACTGTTCAGAGTTGCTGGGACGAATGCTCCTCAGACCCTGGATACCCGCCTTCGCGGGTATGACGGTGCTGCGGTTATCGAGGGTTTCTCACGAAGTCTGAACAGTTACACGCCCCCCGATCCACCATCCAATTTGGACGCGCAGCGAGAAGAGCCGCTTCTCGATCCATGATTGCGCGCCTCGTCGGTGACTCTTCGCAGCGCGGCCACGCCTTGTCGTCCCGTTCGCAGAGAGGGACCTTGGGAAGGGTCCCTCGACCTGGCTGACGACGCGGCCTCTCCCCACCCCAGGCCCGTCACTTCGTTCAGGGCGACACTAGCTGGGGAATCCGGGCTCCCTAACTCCTCCTCCCTCGACGGGCCCTCGACGGAAGAGGCTCGGGCTGAGGGTGACTCCGATCCGGTCACCCGGTCTCCAGGTACCGCCACAGGTCGTCGAAGCGGGCGCCGGTGATCGGCTCGAAGCGCAGGATGGAGCGGATGTCGCGCTGGTTGGCGGCGTCGGACATGTATTGGGGCGCGTACTCGAGCGCGCGCGCCAACTCCTCGCGGGAGATTCCGACCGCCGACGGGCGCCGCCTTACGTGGCAGGCGTCCAGCGCGTCGGCGAGAACGTCGGGGTCCTCCTCGCAGTGCCAGGCGATGACGAGCGCGCACAGCGAGCAGAGCTCCCCGTGGACGTAGCCCTTCTGGTTGATCTCCTCGGCGGCGAGCCAGAGCGTGTGGTCGGCCGCGGGCGCCGCGGGGTGCTGCAGCGACTTGTCGTCGCGCTCCTGGACCGCCGTCGCTATGAACCGGACGCTGTCGGGTGTCAGGCCGGCGTCGGCGTCCAGCGTCTTCGGAAACTCCGTGCGTATCTGGTCGAAGTGTCCGATCGCGACCGCGGCGGCGTCCTCGTCGAAGGGCGGGCCGACGCCGAGCCTGGAGTTCCGCCGCCACTCGGCGATGGCGGAGTAGCCGCAGAGCACGTCGCCGAGCCCGGCCGTGTTCAGTCGAGGCGGCGCCTCCAGCACGACGTCGTAGTCGATGACGGCGTGGTCGTAGTTGAACCAGGGCCACTCGGCGCTCGGGCCGATGGTCGCGTGGCCCTTCCACTTCGCGAAGCCGCTGTGGATGATCGCGCCGGTCGATATGATCGTCGGTACGAGCACCAGCGGCAGGTCGCGCGTCAGGGCGACGTACTTGGACGCGTCGAGGGCTATGCCGCCGCCGATCCCGACGACCAGTTCGGCGGAGTCCGGCGCGGCGTCCGAGATGCTCTGCAGGTGCGTCCAGTCGAGCAGCCGCGCTCGCTCGACCGCCTCCGGCTCCCGCTCCAGGTACTTCTCGGCCACCGCGTACGCGGACGGCGTGGTGACAACGAAGTAGGTGGGCCAGCCGGCGCTCTCGCGCTTCAGCAGGCCGTGGCCGAAGCGCAGGTCCTGCTCGGCGGCCGTCCGCGCGCCGCCTGTCTTTCCCGACCAGCTTCCCCGTGGGGTTTCCATGAGGTGATCGCCCTCCAGTGTCAGCGGCCTAGCTCTTGGACTCGATGCGCTTGAGGATGTCGCGTATCTCGATGAGAACGTCGGCGGCGTCGCCGACGGCCGGCGCGGCGGAGTCGGCGCCCTGTTCTTCGTCCAGGACCTTCTGCCGCTGGCGCAGGACGGCGTCGCGGAACTCGGCGGCGTCGATCACGCCGATCAGGCTACCCTCGCTTCCGGTGGCCCCGGACTGTCCGGCCGTCTCCACCTTCATGCCGCGCAGGCTGTAGTGGCGCATCAGCGGCCCGTCGTGCATGCGGAGGTCGGTGACGCGGTTCAGGGGTATGGTCGACTCGCTGCGGAAGAAAACTCCCTTGCGAATCTCCAGCGCGCGCGTCGTCAGCCGTGCCGACAGGCGGCGCATGTACTCAGAGCCGTACCAGCGGCTGAGCAGCAGCCAGAACGGTATGAGCAGTATGCCCACGACCGTGATCAGGAGAATCCCCGACACCACCCAGCGCGTGTACGGGATGATTCCGCGGTCGAATCGCGCCTCCAGCAGCGTCTCTCCGGTCACGCTACCGGGGTCGGATTGGCTGTTCATCCTGTCCTCCCGCTCGCTTGGTGCTACGCCCATGGCAGAGCCTACATGGCTACGCGGAAGCCGACGATGGGGTGACGGAGGTCGCGCGGGTCCTCGTGCCGGTACGCCACGTAGAGGCTCATAGGGTCATTGTTGATGTAGGAGCTTCCTCGCAGCACCGGGTTGTCGGTCGGCTTGGGCCCGTTGGAGGGCTGCTCACCCTCGCTCACGTCGAGGTACAGGTCCTCGCACCACTCCCAGACGCCGCCGACCATGTCGTGGACGCCGTAGCCGTTAGGCGGGTACTTGTCGACCGGCTCGGGAGCGGGATGGCCCCCGTAGCTGGCGCGCGATGGATCGAGGTCGTCGCCCCACGGGAACTTGGCGCCCTCGTTGCCGCCGCGCGCGGCGTACTCGTACTGCGCGTCGGTGGGCAGGTGGTACGGCTTGCCGGTCTCCGACTGCAGCCACTCGCAGTACGCGGCGCCGTCGAGCCAGGAGATGCCGACGACCGGCTGGTTGTCGGCGTTGAAGGCCGGATCGTCGAAGTGCATCGGGACGTCGGCGCCGGCCTTCTCTACGTAGTCGCGGTACTCGCGGTTCGTGATGGCGTACTTGCTGATGCTGAAGGCCGCCATCTCCACCTGCTTGCCGGTGTGCCACGGGCGCAGACTCTCGAAGAAGTCGCCGGGGAACTCGGGGACGCCCATCGCCAGGACGCCCGCGGGTATCTGCACCATCTCAGGCTCGATTACGGCCATGCTCAACTCCTTTGGGGAAACAAGGTGCTCGCCTCTCTACGTAATGCTACATGAGGGCTCGCCTTGTTGTCGCGCCGAACGGCTCCGGTCAGCTGCCTTTGGCGCCGGTGATGTCGCGGCGGAGGAAGAGCGCGAACGCGGCGGCGCCCAGGACTGCGACGTACGCCAGGATCACGAGGAAGGCTTGTAGGGCGTCCGGCTGGTTCGCCGCAGCCTGCTCGCCTGCGTCGAGTTCCACGTCGACCTCTACGAAAGTGGTCTGGAGCCACTCACTCACGTTGTGTCCCAGGATGACGTCCCTCACCCACTCGACCCGCTCGTAGCCTCCGAGAATGGGAACGACGATCAGCTCCACCACGTAGTATCCCAGGGAGGCGGCCAGGCCGGTGCCCGTCGACTGGGTCAGCACGGCGAGCAGGATGCCCAGCGCTATGTACGGGGCGAGGGCGTAGACCGCCTTGCCGAACATGACTGCCGCGTCCAACCACTTGCCCGAGTCGGCAATCCCGCCGTCCTCGCTTGGCGGGATGACGGCCGCCACCACGCTCGCGACGGCCGCCGCGACTGCCACGACCAGCAGCCCCGCGGCCGCGGCCAGCACGAGCAGGATCATCCGGGACGCCATGAGCTGCCACCGGCCCGTGCCCCTGGTCAAAGTCGTCCTCAGCGTGCCCAGACCGTACTCCGACCCTATCGAAGACACCGCGAGGATCATGACGAGGATGGGCCCGATGAAGATGGCGGCCTCGACAGCGTCGGTGATGGAGTCCGGCATCACGAACACGGCGCGGAACTCGTCGCGAGGGTTCGTCCCGGTGCAGCTCTCGGCCTCGAATCGTTCCATGTCCTCCAGGAAGGTCAGCCGGTCGTTTTCTGGAAGCCGGTCGATATTCTCGGGCATGCGGTCGTTAACCAGATCGATGCACGACACCGATATCTCCACGACCTCTCCGTCGACCTCCGTGGAGTACCCGAAGGAGGAGGAGCCGCCGGAGAAAACGGCCTGCATCGTGTCGCTGTGGTAGGCGCTGTAGCCGAGCCACAGGAGCAGCTGGGTCAACAGTACGGCGACGCCCACGAGTATGTAAGGCATCCAGCGGCGCTGGAGCTTGTACCACTCCCAGGCCGCGAGCCGCGCCACGTCGACTATCATTCGATCTCTCCTTCCGTCGCGTAATCGACGCTGGCGGTCATCGGGCCTGGCTTGTGTCCCTGTCTGAGAGCGTCGTCAGCGCTGGAGGCAGCGGGTCGCCGTGATCGATGCACGACTCCGCGATTTTGCGGACGAGACCCTGCGCGATCTCGACTGTCTCGGTGATGCTGCGTCCTTCCGATACCAGGCCAGGTACATCGGGGCTCGTCGCGACGAACCCGTTCTCCTCGAGCGGCTCGACGTGCAATCGAATGGAAGCCTCGGTCATGGGCGTCCTCTCCTTCCAGCGGTAGTCGGCTTCAGGCGCAAGGAGCTCTCCTCTATCCCTCGCCCCGTTCGTCGCTCCCGGTTACTTCGAGGAAGAACTCCTCCAAGGACGTTCCGACGGGGCCCATCTCCGCCACGTAGACTTCGGAGCGGCTGAGGGCGGCCGTCAGGTCCGCGGAACGTTCATGCGGTGCCGACGCGACCAGGGAGTCATCCGCCGTAGTGACGTCGCCGACCCACTCCAGCGCCGACAGGATCTCGAGCGCCCTGGCGTTGTCCGTCGTTCTCAGGCGGACCTGCTCGCTTCCGCTGGAGCGCAGCAGCTCGGAGACCTCTCCCTGGGCGATCAGCTTTCCCTTCGAGATGATGGTGACGCTGTCGCAGACCTGCTCGACCTCGTGCAGCAGGTGGCTCGACAGCAGCACCGTTCGACCGCCGGTGCCGAGGCTGCGTATCAGGTCGCGGACCTCGATCATGCCCTCCGGGTCCATGCCGTTGGTCGGCTCGTCGAGGAACAGCAGGTCCGGGTCTCCGAGCATGGCGTAGGCGAGTCCGAGACGCTGCTTCATGCCGAGCGAGTAGGTCTGAAATCGGCTGTCCGCGCGGGCCAGGAGGCCGACTCTGTCGAGCAGCTCGTCTATCTCCTCGGGCGAGCCGCGGCCGGAGATGCCCTGGAAGTAGGCGAGGTTCCGGCGGCCCGACAGGTACGGGTAGAAGGACGGCGACTCCACGATGGCGCCGACGCGGTGCAGGGCCTCGCGGTGGCCGTCGGTTCCGCCGAAGAGGCTGAAGCTGCCCGAGGTCGGCCTAACGAGGCCGAGCAGCATCCCCATCGTGGTCGTCTTCCCGGAGCCGTTCGGCCCGAGGAGCCCGTAGACGTGGCCCCTCCGGACCTCCATCGACAGCCGGTCGACCGCGAGGACATCGCCGTACCGCTTCGTCAGTCCCTCTGTCTGGATAACGAAGTCACACATGACGACGGTCCTGTGAGCTCAGCCCGTTCCCGCCAAGAGACATCACGTGTTGGACAAGGCGCGTCCCGTGGGGACTACAGGAAGCCTTGTTCCTCTTCGAGGGAGGGGAGAATCGGGGGGCTTCGTACAAGGCAGCTTCAGCAGGGCGGTATTTGGTACTAGCCCGCCGCGCCGCTAGAAGCAACGGGTTCTTCGGAAGACTCAGGGCGCACCCTGGGGATACGCTCGAACGCTCCCTCGAACATGCCCTCGAGTCGAGCCTGGCCTTCCTTGAGCTTCGAGACATCGGCTTCGATCCGCTCGAGGCGCCTGTCAATGCCTTCGAACCGCCTGTCCACGCGGTCGGCGAACCACTTGAGGGCCCCGAACAGCGCCACACCCAGGGCTACGATAGACCCGAACAGCGCCATGATGCCGATGAGCTCAGGAGTCATACCAGCCTGTCCTTCCGTCCTGACATCCTACAGGAAGAGCGGTGCGAAGACCAAGGCGACTATCGACATGAGCTTGATCAGTATGTTCAGGGCCGGGCCGGACGTGTCCTTGAAGGGGTCGCCGACCGTGTCGCCGGTGACGGCCGCGGCATGCTGACTGGAGCCCTTGCCGCCCAGGTGGCCGGCCTCGATGTACTTCTTTGCGTTGTCCCACGCGCCGCCCGCGTTGGCCATCATGATCGCCAGCAGGAAGCCGGTGGCGATGGAGCCGATGAGCAGCCCGCCCAGGGCCTCGGGGCCGAGCACGATGCCCACGACGACCGGGACTATGACAGCCAGCAGTCCGGGGAGGACCATCTCGCGCATTGCGCCCCGCGTGCTGATGTCCACGGCGCGCGCGTGCTCGGCCTCGGCTTTGCCCTCCATCAGGCCTTCGATCTCGCGGAACTGCCGCCGGACCTCCGTGACCATCGCGTTGGCCGCCCGGCCGACGGCCTGCATGGTCAGCGCAGAGAACAGGAACGGCATCAGGGTGCCTAAGAGCAGGCCCATCAGGAGCTCGACCTCGAGCAGGTTGAAGTCCGCGGCCTCGAGCCCGGTGACCTCCGCGTACGCGGCCATCAGCGCCAGCGCGGTCAGGACTGCCGAGCCTATCGCGAACCCCTTGCCGGTGGCCGCGGTCGTGTTGCCGAGGGAGTCGAGCGCGTCCGTGCGCTCGCGGACCTCGGGGTCCATGTGCGCCTGCTCCGCTATGCCGCCCGCGTTGTCGGCGACGGGGCCGTAGGCGTCGGTCGCGAGCGTGATGCCCAGTGTCGACAGCATCCCCACCGCCGCCAGCGCGACGCCATAGGTGCCGGC
The DNA here is from genome assembly GCA_965220785.1 of Dehalococcoidia bacterium. GTDB lineage: Bacteria > Chloroflexota > Dehalococcoidia > Lucifugimonadales > CAZENU01 > CAZENU01. The sequence goes on along the minus strand of CBDCQW010000003.1, from coordinate 2,115,102 downwards.
CAGCTCGTTCGTGATCCACATGGCGGAGACGATGACCAGCGCTGGAATCACGGTGCTCACCATGCCCAGGCCGATGCCGCCGATGATCACCGTCGCGTGGCCGGTCTCCGACTGCGCCGCGAGCGACCGGGTGAACCTGAACTCGTACGAGGTGTAGACCTCCGAAGCCGTACCGATTATCTGCCCGGCGACCAGGCCCGTGAGTATCACCCAGAACAGCTCGAAGGGCAGATCTAGGAGGACTATCGCTATGCCGGAGCCGATGAGTATCAACGCGCCCGCGCCCAGGATGCCGGTGCGGAGCGACCAGAGCAGGCGGCCCATCGTGGCGCCCTCGCCGGTGCGCACGAGGAATGAGCCCAAGATGGAGGCCACTATGCCGATGGAGGCGACGAGAATGGGTAGCAGGAAGATGTCGGCCTGGAAGACGGAGCCGATGTCGGTCTGGCCTGACATGCCGCTGATTTCGACGAAATTGGGCAGGGCGGCGTCGCTGACGACGTCCGACGAGATCAGGTATCCGGCACCCACGATGGTGAGGGCGACGGCCGCGATGATCGATCCCACATAGGACTCGAACAGGTCGGCGCCCATTCCGGCCACGTCGCCGACGTTGTCGCCCACGTTGTCGGCGATGGTCGCCGGATTGCGCGGGTCGTCCTCCGGGATGCCCGCCTCGACCTTGCCGACCAGGTCGGCGCCGACGTCCGCGGCCTTCGTGTAGATGCCGCCGCCGACTCTGGCGAACAGCGCAATGGACGACGCGCCGAAGCCGAATCCCGCGATGACGCGGATGTCCTGGAAGACCCAGTACACGAGCGTGACGCCAATCAGGCCGATAGACACCACCGAGATGCCCATGACGGCGCCGCTGTTGAACGCCACCCTCAGCGCGGAGTTCAGGCTGGTCTGGGCCTTCACCACGGTGCGGGAGTTGGCGCGCACGGCGATGTTCATGCCGATGAACCCCGCCAGCGCGGAGCCGACAGCGCCGATCAGGTACGCGATCGCGGTCGACGGCACGCCTCCTTCGCCGGCGTCCGCGACACTGTCGGCGACGCGGCCGGTGACGTCGTAGTCGATGAAGGCGGCCAGGACGACGGCTATGACTACGACGAACACGGCGAGCAGCCGGTATTCGAGCGACAGGAACGCCATTGCCCCTTCCTGGATGGCCCGACCGATGTACTGGACACGCTCGCTGCCCTGGTCCTGCCTGAGAATCCAGAGCGTCAGGACAAGAGCGAATGCGAGGCCTACGACGGCCGCTGCCAGTGCGATGTAGATGATTTCCAATGTCTGACTCCGCGGGAGGGTGCCGGCCTTAGTGGGCCGGGCCGCAACGCCGGAAAGCTATCATTCCGACGGTAGGAGGGTCAAGGAATCGGGCCAGGGCAATCGCATTTTAGTTAGCGAGCACCAAGAGTAGGTAGTCCTCGTCCCACCCGGCGCGTTTGCGCTTGGCCGCCACGCCTCCCTGTGACGTGGTCTCGGCCTTGAGCATGTTCAGAGCCATGCGACGCAGTACAGACAGATTCTCAGCCGCATTGCCCTGCCTGACCCTGCTAGCGTCTTCGCCGAACGCTACGTCCAAGACCCAATGGACGGAGTTCTCGATCCCCCAATGCGTTCTAACGCTGGACAGTAGCATCCGGGCATCGTTCGACAGGCTCGATATGTAGTAGCGGGTTTGTGTGGAGGTCTTACCATTCTCGGTACGCTCCGACTCGACCATTGCAAGACTCTTGAGCCCTGACCACTGGTTATGGTCGTTCACATAGTCAAGGTGGTCGGGGTCGGAGACCGCCCAACACCGTCGCTTCTCGATTCGACCGTGACCCTTTCCCACCGTCTCGCAGAAGTGGTGGGGAAGGTCTGAGAACCCGGCCCGCCTCGCAGAGTCGAACATCTCAGTGACGTCATCGTAGAGTTGGGGCTGGTTTTGCTTGAGCGCCAGAACATAGTCGGCCCCACGGTCTGTGATCGTCGCCGCTATCTCCTTCTGACACCCGATTGCGTCAATGGTGACTGTGCATCCCGACACGTCAAGAGCGCCGAGCAGCTTCGGGATCGCCGTGATCTCATTGGAGTGGTCGTCTACCTTGATCTGACCGAGAACCAAGTGATTGGCGGATGCCCACGCACTCACCATGTGGATCGCTGACTTGCCCGCCTGTCTGTCGTGTGAACGGCGGATAGTCTTGCCGTCTATGGCCACGACCTGGCCTTCCATCACCTCGTTGACCGCCTCGACCCACTCCATGAAGCAGGCCTCGAACTGAACGGGGTCTAACCTCGCGAAGATCCGACCGAAGGTGTCGTGAGACGGAATACCGTTGGGGAGTTCGAGCAGACGGCTGAGCCAGTCCTTCTTGGCCTTGCCGAACATCTCCACATCCACCCATGAGTCGGCCCCACATATGACGGCGCAGATGGCTATGACGATGACATCTATAAATCTGTGACGCTTGGCACGGCCGGTTCGTGGGTCCTCTAGACTGGCGAATCGATCTGTCAACAGAGCTAAGATTGGACTGGTCATAAGGCCACCCTCGTACGAAGAATGGTCTTATCATACTAGGCTCTTTCTTATACTCGTCAAAATGCGATTGCCCTGGGAATCGGGCCGACCCGGCTCCCCGCCGGCCCCCTTTTCCGGTATAATTCGCGGCGCCTTTCGCGTGACCGAGTGCACGGAGTTCTAGGAGGACTGGCATGACCAACTACACGGCCTACTTCAACGGCGAATGGGTGCCCTATGGCCTGGTGAAGATCGATCCCATGGACCGGGGATTCTCGGTGGCGGACGTCGTCTTCGACGTGGCGCGGACCTTCGACGGCAAGAGCTTCCGCATGAAGGAGCACGTCGACCGGCTGTACCGGTCGCTCAAGTACGTCCGCATCGATCCCGGCCTGTCCGTCGAGGAGATGATCGACATCAGCGAGGAGGCGATACGGCGCAACGAGCACCACCGCGCGGACGGCGGCGACTTCACGATCAGCCAGTTCGTGACCCGCGGCAAGGGCCGGGCGTATGACGCCGGGCCCCCGACGGTCTGCGTCAGGATATCTGACCTCGACACCCGCCGGTACGCGGACAAGTACGAGACCGGCATGCACGGGGTCATCACCCGGACGCGGAGCTACTCGCCCGAGTCCCTCGACCCCAAGGTGAAGCACTACAGCCGGATGAACTTCACCCTGGCGGAGCTGGAGGCCAACGACGCCGATCCGGGCGCCTGGGCGATCCTGACCGACAACGAGGGAAATCTCACCGAGGGTATCGGCTACAACGTCCTGATGGTGACCGATGGCGTCATCCGCTCGCCCAACGACCGCTCGATCCTCCAGGGCGTCTCACGCGGGATGGTGTTCGACGTCGCCAGGCAACTCGACATTCCCGTCGTCGAGGAGGACCTGCAGCCCTACGACCTCTACACCGCGGACGAGGCGTTCTTCACGAGCACGAGCCCGTGCGTCCTGCCCCTGACGGTGGTGGACCACCGCCAGATCGCGGACGGCAGGCCCGGCCCGATCACGCAGCAGCTTCTGGCCGCGTGGAGCGAGGCTGTAGGCGTGGACATAGTCGACCAAGCGGTCCGGCGCGCCGCACAGTAGACGCGGGTCGCGGAAAGCGGTCGACACCCGATGGCGGATAGGCTGCCTGGCGCGCCGTCGTGGACGAAGCTCGCGGCCGTGGCTACGCTGCGCGCCCCGCGCTTCCCGTACCTGCTGCTCGACAACGTGTTCGCCATGGTGGGATTCCACCTCCGCACGATGGCGCAGGCTTGGCTCGTGCTGAAGATGACCGACTCCGACGCGTGGGTCGGGCTCGCCAACGGGCTTCCCGCCATCCCCGTCGCCGTCCTGGCCCTGTTCGGCGGCGTCCTGGCGGACCGCGCGGACCGGCGCACACTACTCGTTTGGACGAGACTGACCTTCGCGGTATGCGGCGTCGCGACCGGCGCGCTGATCGCCGCCGGCGTCATAGAGCTGTCTCACGTCATCGTTCTCGCGTTTGTGGCCGCGGCCGCCGCATCCTTCGGCGTCACCCTCAGCCAGGCGCTGGTCGTCGACGTCGTCGGTCGAGACCGGGTGTTCAGCGCGAACGCGCTCTTCGGGATGGCCATGACCGTGTCGGCCGTGGGAGGCCCGGCCCTGGGCGGCGTGCTGATCGCGCGCTTTGGGGTGGAGGCCGCGTTCTACGCGATCGCCGCCTTCGTGGCGTCGGCTGCGGCCTTCGCTTCGCTGGTCCGGGTGGACGGACCGGCGCCGCGTGTGCGGGATACCTCCGTGATGGACGACTTCAGGGACGGGCTCGGCTATGCGATGGCCACGCCCGCATTGCGGTGGCTGCTCCTCCTGGGTTTCCTGCTCGTATTCGCGGGCATGTACCTGCCGCTGATCCCCCGATACGTCAGGGACGTGCTCGGCGCGGGCCCCGAGGGCTACGGCACGCTGCTCGCGGCCACGGGCCTGGGCGGCCTGGTGGGCTCGGCGGCCCTCATCGCCGTGGGCAACGTGCGGTCGCTCGCGTTGTTGCTCGTGGCCTCGGCCGTGCTCTTCCTGGCGCTGATGGTCGTATTCGCCTTCTCAACGACCCTGTGGCTGTCGTCGTCGGTGTCGTTCGGGTTCGGCGTCCTGATCGTCTGGTGGTCGACCGCGGTTCGCACCGCATTGCAGGTTACGGCGTCCGACGAGATGCGGGGACGTGTAATGGGGCTGATGGCGCTGAACATGCAGATGCTGACGCTGGCATGGCTCGTCGGCGGCGTCGCGTCGGAGCTCATCGGGCCGAGGGCTACGATGATACTCGGCGCGGCCGTGACGGCGTTCTTCTACGTCCTCGCGTACGCGCGCTCCCCGGACCTCAGGCGAGTCGGCAAGCCAGGCTCGTTCGCGTCGGCGGGGTAGTGCCTTCGGGGCGGGGAGAACACTGCGGCCGGGCTGTCCACGATGCGCATTCTCAGGCTAGACTAGTGTCAAGCCCATGCAGCTAGCCAGCAAGCTCAACCCATTGGGAAGCGGCCGGCGTTTCGACCGGCTCGATCTCATCGCCCTTGCCGCGATCGTCATCGTCGCGGCGGCACTGCGGCTCTATGGGGTCGACTGGGACCGCGGGTACTGCTACACGCCGCACCCCGACGAGCGTGCCATCCTGTCACGCGTCGCTGAGCTCTCTCTGCCGTCCGTCACCAACCTCCCACAGCTGCTCGACGCCGACGAAAGTCCCTGGAACCCGCGATGGTTCCCGTACGGCAGCTTTCCGCTCTACCTGCTGAGCACCGCGGCGGCGGCCTACGAGACGGTGCCTGGCCTGCCGCTGTACTCGCCGTGCGGCGGCGGCGGGCACGACCTGCGCGCGCTGGGGAGAGTGATCTCCGCGCTCGCGGACGTGGGGACGGTCGCCGTGGTCTACCTGCTGGGCCGGCGGATGTACGGCCGCCGCGAGGCGGTGCTGGCGTCCGCGCTGGTGGCCCTCGCGGTCATACATATCCAGCTCAGCCACTTCTTCGCCGTAGACACCATTGCCACTCTGTGCGCCGTCGCGGCCCTCTACTTTATGCTGCGCGTCGGCTCGGGCGGTCGGATGAGGGACTCGGTACTTGCCGGCGTATTCGTCGGCTTGGGGCTGGCGACGAAGGCGAGCCTGCTGCCGATATTCCTCGCGCTCGCTACGGCGCACGGCGTCTACGTCCTGGGCGCGCTGCGGGAGGGCAGGGGCCGCCTCCTGGTCGAGGACGCCGTCCGTACGGCGATTGCTGGCCTGGCCGCGGGGACCGCGGCGTCGCTCGCGGTGCTGTTCGTCGCGCAGCCGTACATGTTCCTCGACTGGCCGCAGTTCTCCGAGTCTGTGTCAGAGCAGTCGCAGATGGTGCGGCGAATCCTGGACTACCCATACACGCGCCAGTACGTCGACACGACCCCGTACTGGTACCACTTCCGGCAGCTCTCGACGTGGGGGCTGGGCTGGCCCTTGGGACTGCTCGCGTTGGCGGGCCTGGCGTACGCGGCGCTCCGCGGCTTGCGGCCGCGCGTTGGCGGCGGATACGTCGCGGTCGGCGTGGTCGTCCCGGCGGCCATACTGATCGTGTCCAACGGGCTGCCCGCCATCGTGCTCGCCACGGCCGTCGGATCAGCCGCGCTGTTGGCGACGCTGGCGTTTCGCTCCCACGTCTCGTGGCCCACGGTCATTGTTCTGGCGTGGGTGGCGCCATACCTGCTGATCACCGGCGCGTTCGACGTGAAGTTTCTCCGGTACATGCTGCCGGTCACCCCGTTTCTCGTGCTGTTCGGATCGCGGATGCTGGTTGCGGCCTGGGACCGGCTGGGTTGGGGCAGGGGAGCGCGGCCGGCCCGGATCGCGGTCGCGGCCGCCGCTGTCGTCGTTGTCGCGGGCACCGCCTTCTACGCATTTGCCTACACGGCGGTCTACAGAGACGAACATCCCGGAGTCCGGCTGTCGGGGTGGCTGAACGAGAACGCGCAACCCGGCTCGCTCGTGCTCATGGAGCACTGGGAGGAGGGCCTCCCGGACGTCGGCGCCTTCCGCTTCAAAAGGCTGCCGCTGTACGAGTCGGACACGGACGACAAGCTGGACAACCTGTCGGCGGACCTGGCCGAGGCGGACTATCTTGTCCTGTTCAGCAACCGGCTGTACGGGACGATTCCCAGGCTCCCCGAGCGCTATCCGGTCTCTACGGAGTACTACCGGCTGCTCTTTGACGGCGGCCTCGGGTACGAGCTCGCCGAGGCCATGCCTTCCTACCCCCGGCTCGCGGGCGTGAGCTTCGTCGACGATTCTCTGGCGAGGACCGATATTGCGAGGCCGGCGGCGATAGAGTCGGCGCGAGAAGCGCCCATCGTCCTGGACCTCGGATGGGCGGACGAGAGTTTTTCGGTATACGACCACCCACTGGGCCTCGTGTTCGAGAACGTCGGCCGGCTCGACGCCGAAGCGATCAGGAGTGCGATCCTGGAGGCGGCGCCGGCAGACGCCCTGGAGCGCCGCCCGCCGGGGGCGAGGCCGTTGGGGCTACTCATGTCCCCCGAGCAGGCCCGCAGCCAGCGCGAGGGCGGGACGTGGACGGGCATAGTCCGTGCCGATAGCTGGACGAACGACGTTCCCGTATTGGCATGGCTGCTCGCCGTGCAGGGCATCGCGCTGGTCACGCTGCCGGCGGCGATGTTGCTCTTCAGGCCGCTGACTGACCGCGGCTACCTGCTCGCCAAGCCGCTGGGCATCCTGGTCGTCGGCCTGATCGTGTGGCTCTTGGCGAGCCTGCGCTGGGTGGAGTTCGGCCGCGAGTCGGTTGGCGTCGCGGTGCTGCTGGTCGCGGCCGTTTCGGCGGGCCTGCTTGTGGTGCGCCGCAGGGAGATGCTCGAGGCCGTCCGCCGCAGGTGGGGGATTTTCCTGATTGGCGAGGCGGTCTTCGTGGTCGCGTTCCTCGCGTTCGTCGTCATGAGGATGGTGAACCCGGACCTGTGGCACTCCCACTTGGGCGGCGAGAAGCCGATGGACCTGGCCTACCTGAGCGCCGTGCTCAAGTCGAGCTACATGCCGCCGTACGACCCCTGGTTCAGCGACGGTTATCTCAACTACTACTACATGGGCCAGTTCCTGGTGGCGACCCTGATACACGCGACGGGCATCGAGCCGGGCGTCGCGTTCAACCTCGCGGTCGCGCTGTTCTTCGCGCTGACTGTGGCGGGCGCGTTCAGTATCGTCTACAACCTCGCCGAGGGCACCCGGCTGAGTCGGCTCAGTCTCGGGGGCGCCGCCGGCCGCATGACCGGCGGCATCCCCTCGGTGCTGGCGGGACTGGCCGGCGCGTTCTTTGTGGCCGTCATCGGGAATCTCGACGGGGCTATCCAGGTCGGGCAGGGGGCCTGGCGGGTGATGGTCGAGAACGCGCCCTTCGGCTCGTTCGACTTCTGGCGCAGCAGCCGGATGATGGCGCCGGACCCTCCCGGGCACGAGATCACGGAGTTCCCGTTCTTCACGTTCCTCTTCGCGGACCTCCATGCCCACCTGATGGCGATCCCATTCACGCTGCTGGCTCTCGGTCTGGCCCTCGCGCTCGTGCTTGGCGCTCGCAGCGGCCGGGGCGGCTCCAGACTCGGCGTGGGCCTACACGAGGCCGCGCTGCTCGCCGCGCTCGCCGTGACCGTTGGCGCGCTCAGGACGATCAACGCGTGGGACTTCCCGACGTACCTGCTGATCGGCGCGGGCGCGGTGTTCCTGGCAGCCTGGTTGCGCAACGGCGGTCTGAGTCTCAGGGTCCTGGTCGAGGCCGCCGTGAAGTCCGGCGCCGTGTTCCTGGTGGGATATGTCGTCTACCTCCCGTACCACCTGAGCTACGAGACTTTTTTCGCGAGCGTCGAGGCGACGACCAACCAGACCGTCCTGTGGCAGTTCCTGGCGATCGCGGGCCTGTTCGTCTTCGTCATCGGATCCTACGCGGTGGTCGAGCTCGCGCAGACGTGGAGGCCGCGGCTCGATGCGGTACGGCGATGGGCGGCGGACTTGGTCGCCGTCGACAACGGCCTGCCCGAGGCGGACCGGCGCCGCATCGCCGCGCTGAGGGCGTTCGCGCTGAGCATGGGCGTCGTGGCGGTCGGCTTCGTCGTATCCGTGGTCGTAGCCGGATTGATCGGCAGCACGGTGCCGTTCGCGCTGGCTCTCGGGTTCATGCTGCTGGTCGTGGTCGTCAGGCGCATCGGCTCTGCGGAGGCCGACGCTCCGCACCTGACCTTCGCGCTGCTGATGTCCGGGGCGGCGCTGGCGCTCGTCGTCGGCCTCGACTTCTACCGGGTCGAGGGCGACATCGACCGGATGAACAGCGTGTTCAAGTTCTACATCCAGGTGTGGGTGCTGCTGGCGCTGGCGTCCGCGTACCTGCTCTGGCGGCTGGCCGACCGGTTCGGCGTCTCGCTCCGGGGGGCGTCCCGCGGCAGGAAGCTGTGGGCTATGGGACTGGCCGCGCTCGTCCTATCGGGCTCGGTGTACACGGTCCTGGGTACGAGAGACCGCAACGACGTGAGGTTCCAGGACGGCCCGTTGACGCTCGACGGCATGGCCTACATGGCCGACACCGTGTACCGCGACCAGCGGGGCGAGATCGACCTGTCCGCCGACCTGGAGGGAATCCGGTGGCTGCGGGAGAACGCGGTCGGATCGCCGGTCGTCCTGGAGGCGTCCACCCCGTCGCGGTACCGGTACCACTGGAACGGCCGCATATCCGTCTACACCGGACTGCCGACCATCGCGGGCTGGCAATGGCACCAGGAGCAGCAGCGGTGGGACTACCAGTGGGCGATTCGTGAGCGCATCCAGGACATCGACCTCATCTACGAGACGACCGACCCGGCGGAGGCTCTCTCGCTGCTGCGCAAGTACGACGTCGGGTACATCTACGTCGGAGAGCTGGAGCGCATCTCGTACCCGGGCGGCGGGCTCAAGAAGTTCGACAGCGAGCTCAGCGGCGACCTGGACCGGGTCGAGGTGAATGAGCAGGTGACGATATACAGGGTGGTAGTGGATGGCGGGTAGTGGATAGTTGGGAAGGGGCCGTGGGATATTGGCTCTGGTAGACTGTAGGCGGCTTTGCTCTGCCGGTGGAGACAGGGACGTGGAGTAGGGAAATGGAGTCGGCCACCGTGTCTGCGCGGCATCTGAACGTCGAGGTCGTGGAGAACGGTCGTACCGCCGCCTGGTGCGGCCGCAGATCGCGGTGCTGGAGGAGCTGGAGGAGCGCGACTTCGACGTGCTGAAGGTCGACGGCGACATATACTTCGGAGACCTGGCGGACCACATGCGGCGCATATGGAGCGAGCTCGAGGACCTGAAGGAGGTCGTGGAGGGCCTGTACGACGCCCACGGCTCGCTCGCGATGATCCGCACCAACGACATCGTGCGCATCCTGACCGTCGCCGCCACCGTGATCCTGCCGTTCGTCGTCGTCTCCAGCGTCTACGGGATGAACATCGACCTGCCCGTCGACGACAGAGGCTGGTCGTTCGCCGCGGTCATGGTGCTGAGCGGCGCGGTGTCGGTCGCGCTGCTGGTGCTGTTCCACGTCCGCCGCTGGCTCTGAGTCCGGCCCGCGCCGGCCTCGCAACCGTTCAGGCGCGATGAGGCGGGTGGCCGCGAGAGTGCGCTGAGGCTGCTGGCCGTTTTTTTCGGCGAAAACTGTTCCATTGTGTGCCGTTCTGTGCCGTTCGTATCTGGCGCGTGGCACACCTGGCCGGTAGATGGCACACTTTGTTCCGGGTTCACCCTATCTAAGTCGGCACACCGTGGCGCGAAACGACACGCCGCGTTCCGAGGCGGGACTGCCGAAAGGGGATGGGGGTGAGGACTGAGGCGGATTCCACGCGCACAGAGTAGCACAGGTGTGCTGTAGCCACAACCCAGTAAGTGTTCAGACTTGAGGGGCGCGCAACTCTGTCGCCAATACTGGTGTGGGCCCCGCCCCAAACGGTTAGCTGTGCGGGCCCCTCGATACACCCCGACGAAGCGTCGGGGCACTCGGGGTGAACGGGTCGTGTGGCGACGGCCCCGCCCCAGCCTGGACTTCGATAGGAGCTGCGCAGATTTCCCATCTGGGAGCCCCGCCCCTGGGTTCCCGCCCCCGCGGGAACGACGGTTGTTCAAAGCTCTCCGTTCGCGGGAGACAGGGTAGCGGAGATGCCTGGCATTCCTATCGGGGAATCCAGCGGTGGGAGAGGGGATGGGTTCCCGTCTCCACGGGAACGACGGGCGCGCCTTCCACCCTTATCCAAGCGGGGTTACGCAAAGGTCGCCGAAGGCGGAAAGGCGGGCCCTGGCCGCGGGACTCCGGTCTATGCGGAGTGGCAATGAGGGAATATGGCGTTAGCACACCCGATTGGTAATGGACGGATGCTCCGTTTGATACAATCGCGCCCACCTCGTTGGCACCCTATCCTGGAGTAGACCCATGAAGATCACCGGCGTCAGGACGCGACCGTACGTGATGAAGCTGTCGAGGCCGCTCGGCGACGCGAACACGCCCCACGGCTTCGACTCGACGGCCGGCCTCGCCGTGTTCGTCGACTCCGACGAGGGCGTCACCGGCGTCGCGGTCGGCGCGCCGGGGGGCGGGTCTGCCATCGGGGCGATGTCGTCCCTGATCGTGGGCCGGGACCCCCGGGGCGTCCGGGGACTGTGGCAGCGGATGGTGGACGCGTCGTTCAAGGGCGGCAACGAGGGCGCGGCGAACGGGGCGATTTGCAGCCTCGACGTGGCGCTCTGGGACCTGAAGGCGAAGCTGAACGGCGAGCCGGTGTGGAAGACGCTGGGGGCGTCGTCGAGGCGGGTGCGCGCCTACGCGAGCGGCATCGACATGTGCCTGAGCGACGACGACATGGCCGCGTTCTACAGGCGGCAGGCGGCGAAGGGAGTGTGCGGCGGCAAGCTCAAGGTCGGCATCGACCTGGAGACCGACATGCGCAGGACCGGCGTCATGAAGGAGGCGCTGGAGACCTCCGGGAAGCCGGCGGAGCTGATGGTCGACTCCAACGAGTACTGGTCGCCCAAGCAGGCGATCCGCAACATCAGGGCGTTCGAGGAGCGGTTCGACCTGGTGTGGTGCGAGGAGCCGGCGCGGCGCTGGGACTATCGCGGGCTGCGCAAGGTGTCCCAGAGCGTTAGGGCGGCGGTGGCGACGGGCGAGAACCTGAACCACGTCGGCGACTACATGGCGCTGATGGCGAACGAGGCCGTGGACGTCGTGCAGGTCGGCAGCGGCACCTCGGGGATCACCGGGGCGCTGCAAACGGCGGACATGGCTTACGGATTCGAGCTGCCGGTGTCGATGATGAACTGCCCCGGGAACCACATGGCCCACCTTGCGGCGGCGCTGCCGAACCACATCATGATGGAGGTCATCGACGCCGGGTTCGAGACCCTCCTGAACGTCGACAACCGCATCGAGGACGGCTACATCGTCCTCGGAGACGCGCCCGGCCTCGGCGTCGAGTACGACGAGGAGAAGCTGGAGACGATGGCGGTGGCGCCCACCGGCGCCAGGACCAGCGCGGTGCCGTCGGCCCGCCGCCGCGGCGCGGGGTTGTATTCAGTGCCGGTCGGCGAGCCGCTGGAGCTGGATGCGGAGTAGGGCGGCGCCGGGGGTAGGGCGGGCCTGCGGTAGGCCCAAATCTTGCAGAGCGCTGCGATCGATCCCTGAAACAGGACTGCAACAGTATGACCACTGAATCCTTCACATCTGCGGCGTTGGACGAGATAGCGGAGTACCTAGGTAGTGTTGACATTTATATTATACTGGGTATATGTCAACAATTAAACTATCTCCAGAACAATGGTCGCGGGTGTTGGAGTTCCTTCGTAGTCAGCCAGACTTGTATGTCGGACAGGAGTCCGGCTGTAAGCGGTTCATCGAGGCCATCATCTGGATGAGCAGGTCTGGTGCGCCGTGGAGGCTACTGCCTTCCGAGTACGGGAAATGGAACAGCGTCTACAAGCGGTTTGCCCGATGGTGTGAGGGCGGAATATGGGAACGAATGCATCAGCATTTCATCGATGACCCTGACATGGAGTACCTGATCATCGACAGTACCGTAGTCCGGGCCCACCATTCCGCTGCGGGCGCTCCCAAAAAAACGGTGGTCAACTATCTCAAGCCCTCGGTCGCAGCCGAGGGGGGTTCACTACAAAGGTCCATGTCGGTGTCGACGGCCTCGGCAACCCGTTGAGATTCAGATTGACCGGAGGGCAGGAGCACGATGTCACTCAGGCCGAGGCGTTCATATCCGATATGGAGAGTGAGTATGTGATTGCAGACCGCGCATATGACTCCCGCCAGTTTCGTGAGTCGATCATCGGCAACGGGACTACCCCGGTGATCCCGCCTCGCTCGAACCGAAGGGAGCTGCCCTTATACGATGAGTATCTGTACCGAGAGCGGCATCTCGTCGAGTGCTTCATAGGCAAGCTCAAGCACTACCGCCACATCTTCTCCCGATTCGACAAGCTGGCAAATAGGTACCTCGGATTCCTCCACTTTGTCGGCGCTCTCATATGGCTAAGATGAAATGTCAACACTACCTAGGTAGTGTTGACATTTATATTATACTGGGTATATGTCAACAATTAAACTATCTCCAGAACAATGGTCGCGGGTGTTGGAGTTCCTTCGTAGTCAGCCAGACTTGTATGTCGGACAGGAGTCCGGCTGTAAGCGGTTCATCGAGGCCATCATCTGGATGAGCAGGTCTGGTGCGCCGTGGAGGCTACTGCCTTCCGAGTACGGGAAATGGAACAGCGTCTACAAGCGGTTTGCCCGATGGTGTGAGGGCGGAATATGGGAACGAATGCATCAGCATTTCATCGATGACCCTGACATGGAGTACCTGATCATCGACAGTACCGTAGTCCGGGCCCACCATTCCGCTGCGGGCGCTCCCAAAAAAACGGTGGTCAACTATCTCAAGCCCTCGGTCGCAGCCGAGGGGGGTTCACTACAAAGGTCCATGTCGGTGTCGACGGCCTTGGCAACCCGTTGAGATTCAGATTGACCGGAGGGCAGGAGCACGATGTCACTCAGGCCGAGGCGCTCATATCCGATATGGAGAGTGAGTATGTGATTGCAGACCGCGCATATGACTCCCGCCAGTTTCGTGAGTCGATCATCGGCAACGGGACTACCCCGGTGATCCCGCCTCGCTCGAACCGAAGGGAGCTGCCCTTATACGATGAGTATCTGTACCGAGAGCGGCATCTCGTCGAGTGCTTCATAGGCAAGCTCAAGCACTACCGCCACATCTTCTCCCGATTCGACAAGCTGGCAAATAGGTACCTCGGATTCCTCCACTTTGTCGGCGCTCTCATATGGCTAAGATGAAATGTCAACACTACCTAGTAAGTGATCGCAACACTCACAGAGTGCTAGACCGCAAGTTTGCGGAACTCGGTATATCGGAGCCCCGCTCGGAGCCATCCCCACAAGAAGCAGCCTTCAAGGCTAAGGGGTTGCAACCGGGTATCGACTATCACGTGATTGGGCCGTCAAAGAGAGACAGGTTGCGCCACGCCTTGATGTTCCAGAATGAGCGCAGCGGCAACATGGGCGTGTTGCAATTGATCAAGGCACTCAATGAACCGGTGGGTTTTTCGAGGGATCCAGAAGGCTTCAGGGAGTTCTGTGCGGGCCTAAACCGCATCCTCCGCTTCTACGGCGTGGAGTATCGGGACGATGGGGAGTTCCATAGTGTCGACCCGACACGTACGTTGACTGAGGCTGAGCGTAGGGCGGCCGCATTAGAGAACAAGATGGCGTCTCGCCGGGTCCACCATCTAGTGCAGAAGTACTGCAAGGCCGAATATATGCAAGAGAACTACTTCCACGCCGTTGTAGAGGCATACAAGGGGCTGGCGGAACGCATCCGCGAACTGACCGGTTACACCGGTGATGGCTTGGAACTGATGAAGAGATCTTTTGAACGTCCCTCGCCTGGACGGGACGGGTACCCCACGTTGGCCTTCAATACCCTGACCACCGTGACTGAGAAGAATGAGCATGATGGCTTTCTGGACTTGTTGAACGGTTGCACAAGGTTCTTCCGCAACCCGATGTCCCACACCCCGAAGGTGGACTGGCATCGGGACGTTAATGATGCAGTGGATTGTTTGACCCTTATCTCGCTGTTGCATTTCATTCTTGACGGCTGTCATCCGACCCGACCAGCTCAATGACAGTGATGCGCTGCCTGAAACCGATGGTCGGGCAATCTCATGGTGTGTTCCGGGTCTGGCCGAGTTCCCCGGATTGATGATCAGGCAGGCACCGTGTATAATCTAGCCAGATCATCTAGCCGGAGTGTTCCGATGACGCAGTGGCCTCTGCAGGATGCGAAGAACAAGTTCAGCGCGTTGGTGAATGCCGCGGTGGCGGGTGAGCCGCAGCGGGTTACCCGGCGGGGAGAGCCCGCAGTGGTCGTGTTGGCGAGTGAGGAGTACGACCGGCTTTGTCGCCTGGAGAAGGCGGACGCTCCGACGCTGGGTGAGTTGCTGCTCGAAATACCGCAGGATGATGGGGAGTTCGATCGGCTGGCTCTGCCTGAGCGGCCGGTTGACTTGTGATGTTTCTGCTCGACACCGACGTGCTGTCGGCGCTCCGCAGGCGCGAACGGCATCCCGAGGTCGCCCGCTGGGTGGGAACACAGCGGACGACCGACCTGTACCTGAGCGTCGTCACGGTAGGGGAGATAGAGCGGGGCATTATGCGGCAACAGCGGCGCGACACGGCGTTCGCACAGTCGCTGGCCCTCTGGCTGGACCGGATGCTCGACTGGTACGGGGAGCGAGTCCTGCCGGTCGACGTCGCCACGGCAAGGCGGTGGGGACGGCTGTCGGCCACGCTCGGCCACAATAGCGCCGATCTGCTCATCGCCGCTACCGCGTTGGAGCACGGCCTGACGGTCGTGACCCGCAACGTCCGACACTTCAAGCCTACCGGAGTGCCCGTGGTGGGTACGTTCGAGTAGGCGAGACTCGACTCGGGCTGGTCCTAGTCGATCTTCGGAGTTTGGACCGCGCCGGTTGGCTGGCGGTGTCGATGATGAACTGTCCGGGCAACCACATGGCCCACCTGGCGGCGGCGCTTCCGAACCACATCATGATGGAGGTCATCGACGCAGGATTCGAGACGCTCCTGGACGTCGATAACCACATCGAGGACGGCTACATCGTCCTCGGAGACGCGCCGGGCTTCGGCGTCGAGTACGACGAGGAGAAGTTGGAGTTGAGTAGGATGAAGCGTTGGAAGAGAATCCCGTCGGCACATGTTGGGCTGCTGAGTCCCGAGTCGTGTGAAGACTGCGGAGACCATGCGGTTTCGTATATCGGCCGACACGAGCTAAGGCGTAGTTTCGCGGCGCGGTTCGACAAGCCGCGATAGACAGGTATGGGGCATCGCCGGGGGACCAGCCGCGGATGCCCCGACGCTCGGGCCGAGCATCGGAGCATGAGGTGCGGCTTTCGGCCAGCTTACGGCCGGGCCAACGACGCGGTCACATTCCGAGGAGCCTGCGTAGGTAGTCTTCCCCCAACTGAGGTCGTATACCCATGCGGTCACATATGTCGTCGATGAAAGCGGAAGCCTCCTTTCTGGGAGAGCCTCCGGTTGGGTCACCGTAGCGCCCTGGACCGAACCGTCTCCTTGCGAACGTGAGGTAGACCTTGTCAACTGCTCGTGTGATCCCGACGTACAGCAAACGCCTGCTCTCCTCCTTACGAGCTCCCACAAAATTGCGCTCGTACCCGGCAGGCTCTACGGAGGGGAGTATAGTGACATCGGCTTCAAGTCCCTTGCAGGAGTGGACTGTCATGACCGTTACCGTTCCTGATTGAATGGTCGCGTTATCTGGTGATGAGTCGTCGTCTTGGTAGACTGCTTCGGCATCGACGCTGGCGCAGCCCGTAAGCTGGGCCAGAGTCTCACACCAATTCTCGGCCTCCCGCAGCTTCGCTAGGTCGGACCGCGCGGCCGTGATGCCCTTCCCCAATGGACCAGGCGGTGAGAATTCGCTACTCAACAGTGCCGCAATCCGCTCGCTGCGTTCGTACCCAAGCTGGATAAGCTCACGGGAGCGTACCCTCACCGTTGTGCTAGCACAGTTGAGCACGATGGCGGTAGCTGCGGCGACGCTGTCGTTGAGCTCTTGCAGGAAACGGCGATAGGCTAGAGCAAGGCGACATCGGTCATCCAGTTCACTGTCATTGATGGCCCGATTCTCGCACGGTACCCCGATTTCTTGAAGACCGTTATGGAACGACGATGCTGCACGGCGCGAGGGCACGGCAATGAGGATTCGCATTTCCGGCCGCGCCTGCAACAGAGCTTGAGCGAGGCGAGCAACTCCATCGACCTCCTCGGTATCGGATAGAAACGACAGAATCTTGGCCTCGCCGGCGCTCGGTGCCAGATCGGGATCAGGGATCCCTTCCGCGGAGCCCAACAAGGCACTCCCGAATTCTAGCACTGCCTTGGAGCACCGATACGAGCGATGGAGAATGTTCAAGTCGGCTGGCGCGAGCCGGTCAGGGAACTCCCAGCAGAATTGGGGATGGGCGTGCCGTAGAGACTCGTATATTGACTGATTTGGGTCGCCGACAGCGAAGACATGCACGCCGCTCTCAGCGAGCAACTGTAGGATTTCATGCTCGCATTCGTTGAGATCCTGATACTCATCGGCAAGTACATGATCTGCGTCGACACCAAGCGCGAATCTCTCGAGCTTCGCGTGCGAACGGAGGTACCGCCACCACAAGAATGTCAGCTCGCCCCGCGTAGTGAGGCCGAGCACGTCTTTCATAGCAGCATAGATACTCTCGAACTCTCGGCGGGAACCCTCGGACAGCCACTCGTCTATTTCCTCGCGGGCGATGCACCAGCGCGCATCGTAGTCGTTCCGAATCTTCCGAGCTTCCCGAATGTCGCGCAAGTTCAACCTTGACTTGGTGAATTCGTCGATGAAGATTCGCTCTTCCCAGTCGTCCAAGATCACGAGCGGATTGGGGACGGAAGCGGCATCGACACGCCTCAAGGCGCCTAGAGCGAGCGAGTGGAACGTACGAATCGTCTTGGGGTCGATGGGAGCGTATGCGCCGTGGGTTCCAACCGTTCGGCGCATATCGTGAATGCCTGCGTTAGTGAAGTTGATGATTCGTAGTCTATCCGAGGGCACTTCCTCCTCTTGGATTAGCCGTAGGGCCTTCGCGAGCAGGGTTCGAGTCTTGCCCGTACCGGGACCGGCCACCACGCAGCCGTTAGGGTTGTCTCCAACCACGGCTGCATACTGTTGGTCGTTCAACCGGTCTGTCCAAGCCAAGAGTTCTTACTCCGTGACTTCGCACCAGACGCGAATCTGGGCAACGTTCAGTGGTTCGTGGGGCTTCATTTCATGTCTCATGCACAGTATACCGTGGTGCCTCCGGGCCCGCGCGTTAGAGGTACGGGCTACGTGCCACCATATACGTCTCGCTGTCTCGTTCGTCTCAGACGAGTCGTATCTCCTACCTCTGGCTGTAGCCTTTGCTTCAGCAGCGGATTTGGTTGACTATGTCGTTGACGATGCGCTCCAGGTCGTAGGTGGGGCGCCAGTGCCATTCCTGGCGGGCGTTGTAGTCGTCTATGGAGGCGAGGGCGCGGCGGGCGTTGTGGACGGCCTGGATGGCGGGGTCGGGGTGGAAGGTGAGGTTGGCGTTGGGTAGTCGGGCCGTTATGGCGTCGGCTAGCTGTCGGGCGGTGGGCGTTGGGGTGGCGCCGGCTATCAGGTAGACGACGGTCTGGATGCGGTCGGTGGGGGCGGCAGCTAGCTTGACGATCGCCTCGGCGGCGTCCCGGACGTGGATGATGGGCACCCTGGTGCGGGGCTCGACGAAGATGGTGTAGGGCTCGCCCCTCGCGCTCGCCTCGATGGCGTGGGACGTGTACTGCGATATGCCGGGCGTCGTCACTCCCGGCCCGACGATGGACGGGTACCTGATGCCCCGGAAGTCGAGGCCGAACCTGCGCCGGTAGAAGCGGCCCATGTGCTCGCCGAACAGCTTGGTCGTGCCGTAGAACATCGCCGGCCGCTGCAGCGTGTAGTCGTCGACCGCGTCCTCGGGCAGGTCGTGGCCGTAGGTGTTGATCGTGCTGGCGTAGAGCACCTGGGAGACGCCGTGAGTTCTGGCGGCCTCGAGCACGTTGAAGGTACCTACCGCGTTGGCCCGGAAGGCGGCGGCGTGATCGGCCTCGGATGGCGCGGACAGCATGCCGCCGAGGTGGTAGACCGTGTCGGGACGGCTGTGCGCCACCGCCGCGTCGACCTCGGCTGCATCCCCAAGGTCGCCGCGTATGACGTCTACCGCGTCGGCAAGGTCGGCCAGTCGCTCCGTCGACGGGTCGAGGTCGAACAGGGTGATGTTCGTCTCGCCTTTGGACAGCAGGACGCGGGCGACCTCGGAGCCCAGGAAGCCGGTGCCGCCCGTGATCAGCGTGGCCGCCATCAGTCAGAAGCGGGCCTGAACTTGGGCAGGGTGACGTCGTCGGTTACGTCGTCGAAGGTCACCGAGACCGCCATGCCGATGCGGATCGCCTCCGGGTCCGGCTCGACGCCGACGAGGTTGGTAGGGAAGCGGACGCCGTCCTCGAGCTCGACTATCGCCACGACGTACGGGACGTCGCCGCGGAAGCCGGGATGGGGGGCGCGGTGGACGATGCCGAAGCTGCAAAGCGTGCCGCGGCCGGCGGACCTGGTCCACGACGTGTTGCGGGAGAAGCACGTCGGGCAGATGTCCCGGGGGTAGAAGAAGGCCTTTTGGCAGTCGTCGCAGCGCCGTAGCCATAGCTCGTGGTCGCGGGCTTTTTCCCAGTAGAAGTCGGACTCCGGCTGCGGCGTCGGCAGCGGTTTTTTGTAGGGCTGGCTCACGTGCTATGCGCTCCCCAGGACGACCGTGCCGGTGGACGACATCGCGCCCCCGGTGCCGTGCGCGATAGCCGTCCTACAGTCGTCGACCTGTCGCGCGCCGCACTCGCATCTGAGCTGTCGGACGGCCTCGACGACGGTGAAGATGCCGTACATGCCCGGGTGGGTGTACGAGAGGCCGCCGCCGTTGGTGTTCAGCGGGAAGTCGCCGCCGGGCGCCGTGCGCTGTCCCCGGACGAAGTCGGGGCCCTCGCCGGGGCCGCAGAACCCCAGCGCCTCGAGGCTGACGAGCGCGGTGTAGGTGAACGAGTCGTAGAGGACCGCCAGATCGACGTCCGAGTGGACGACGCCGGCCATTCCCATGGCCCTGCGGCCGGTCTCGGCGGCGATCGACGTGGTGAGGTCGGCCATCTGGCTGACCATGTCGTGCTCGTGCCCCTCCGCCGCGCCCAGCACCAGCACAGGCTTTTTGCGCAGGTCGCGGGCGCGCTCCTCGGTCGTTATCACCACCGCCGCGCCGGCGTCCGTGACGAGGCAGCAGTCGAGCAGGTGGAAGGGCCAGCATATCCAGGGCGAGTCGTGGTAGTCCTGTAGCTCCATCGGCCGGCCGCCCATGAGCGCCTTCGGGTTGAGGCTGGCCCACTTCCGGGTCGCGACCGCGATCTCGGCCATCGCCTCCCGGGTGCGGTCCTCGCCGTAGTCGTGCATGTACCGCCTGCACATCATCGAGTAGTACATCGGCGGGTGGGTGATCCCGTAGGGGACCTCGTACTGGACGTAGGGCCGCGTGGCGTCCTGCTCCGGCCGCGTCCTGCCGCTGCGGCCCGACTGGCCGTGGGTGATCATGGCGACCTCGCAGTAGCCGGCCTCGATCGCGGCGACGGCGTGGGCGACGTGGACGACGAAGGACGAGCCGCCGAGGTAGGTGCTGTCGGCGAACGACGGGCGGATGCCCATGTACTCGCCCGTGATCATCGTGGAGAGCCCTGCGGCGAACAGGCCGTCGACGTCGTCCTTGTTCAGCCCGCAGTCGTCGAGCGCGTTGTGGGCGGCCTCGGCGTGGTGCTGCAGCGAGGACTTGTCGGGGACGACGCCGATCTCGTCCGACTCGGCGACCCCGACGATGGCGATTCTCCTGGAGTTGGGCATCCGGCAGGCGTCGGGGACGGCGCTAGACGACGACCTCAATGAGGTCGTCGGGGACGATCAGGCGAGCGGCCGTCTGGGACTGGACGTACTCGGGCGTCAGGCCGGGGGCGATCTCCCGCAGCAGGAAGCCGTCCGGGGTGACCTCGAACAGGCCCAGGTTCGTGGAGACCAGGCTGACGACGCCAGGCGTGGTGATGGGCAGGGCGCAGCGGGTCAGCAGCCGCGGTTGGCCGTCGCGGGTCGTGTGGTCCATGACGATGAACACGTGATTGGCTCCCACGGCCAGGTCCATCGCGCCGCCGATGCCGCCGCCGGTCCTGCCGGCCGTCTTCCAGTTCGCGAAGTCGCCGTTCTCCGCGACTTCGTACGCGCCGAGGACGACGACGTCGATGTAGCCAGCCCGGATCATCGCGAAGGAGTCGCTCTGGTCGGTGATCGCGGCGCCCGGGAGCAGGGTAGTGTACTCTCCGCTGGCGTTGTTGAGGTGCAGGTCCTCCTCGCCCTCGGCGGCAAGCGGGCCGTAGCCGATCACCCCGTTCTCGGCCTGGAAGACGACCTCCCTGCCGCTGAGGTCGTAGTTGGCGCAGAGGGTGGGCATGCCGAAGCCGAGGTTGACGACCCAGCCGTCCCGGAACTCCATCGCGAGCCGGTCGCACCTGGCCTGCCGCGAGAGGCCTATCTGTCGTTGTCGTGTCATGGCGTTGGGGTCACATTTGCACCGGGGCCGCTCGGGCTACTGTCATCCATCGGTGGCCGCGTCCCATATGCCGTCGGGCGCCGGCGGGATCTTGACGACTCGGTCGACGACAAGGCCCGGCGTGTGCACCGCGTCCGGGTCTATTTCGCCGGGCTCGACTATGTGCTGCTCCACCTCGACTATGGTCGTTGTCGCGGCCATCGCCATGATCGGGTTGAAGTTGCGTTGCGACAGCCTGAACTGCAGGTTGCCGAGGGCGTCGGCCCGGTAGGCGCGTATCAAGGCGTAGTCGGCCGGCAGCGGAAACTCCAGGATGTAGTCGCGGCCGTCGATGGTGCGGCACTCCTTCCCCTCGGCGATCTCGGTCCCGACGCCCGTGGCCGTATAGAAGCCCCCCAGGCCGGCGCCGGCGGCCCGGATACGCTCGACGAAGGTGCCCTGCGGAACGAGCTCGGACACTATCTCGCCGGCCTCCTCCTTGATCTCCAGGCTGCTTTTCCTGGAAGGATACGGGGACGCGGTGAACGCGCAGATCATCTTCTTCATGCGGCCGGCCTCGATAAGGTGGCCCACGTCCATCACGGCGCCGGGGTTGCCGGGACGGTTGGAGATTCCGGTCAGGTCCTTCGCCCCCTGGCGAAGCAGCGCCGCTATGAGGTTCCGGGGGTAGCCGGTACGGCCGAAGCCAGGGAACATGATCGTGGCCCCGTCCGGGACGTCGGCCACGGCCTCGTCCATCGTCTGTACGATCTTGCTGCGCAAGTCTCCTCGCCCCTGGCCCCAAGCTCGCAGTAGTGTAGGAGCGCGCCCCCTGGGTGTCAACGCATTCTGCACGGCTCGGATGGCGCCGGGACAGAGCGTAGTCCACGCCCCGGCGCATGTTAGAATCCCGCGCGGAAGTGAACCGGCCGGCACCGGCGCCGCGGCGTCCGGGCGGCCCGGTCTGAGGACTCGTGAATGCATGACGTGATCGTGGCGGGAGCAGGTCCCGCGGGCAATATGGCGGCGTTGCGCCTGGCCGAGGCGGGCCGCGACGTCCTCGTCCTGGACTGGCGGCACATGATCGGCGACAAGCTGTGCACCGGCATCATAGGCAGGGAGTGCTTCGAGCGGTTCCAGCCCGACCCGGAAACGGTATTCCACGAGGCGCGCTCCGCCCGCGTCTTCTCCCCATCCGGCGCGAGCTACAGGTTCGAGCGGGACCGTCCCGAGGCGTACGTGATCGATCGAGTGGCGTTCGTGGCGTCGCTGTCCCGCCGCGCGGAGGACGCGGGCGCGTCCTACGTCCTTGGCGGGAAGGTGGTCGGAATATCCACTGACGGCCGCGGAGTGGCCGTCGAGACGGTTGGCCCGCGGGGGAGTGCTACGTACTCGGCCAGGGCGCTCGTGATCGCCAGCGGGTTCGGCACGCCGCTCCTGAAGATCGTCGGCCTCGGTGACGGCGCCTCGCCCCAATACATGATCGGCTGTCAGGCGAAGGTATCGGCCCCGGGTCTGGTCGAGACCGAAGTCTACCTGGGGAACGCGATTGCCCCCGGCTCCTTCGCGTGGCTCGTGCCGCTGCGCGGGTCGACGGCCCTGGCCGGCATGGTGTCGCAGGAGGGCAACGGGGGTCACATGGACCGCTTCCTCGATATGCTGCGCGACAGCGGTCGGATCGACTCGACGGTGGACCAGCCTCGCCGCTGGGGCATTCCCATCGAGCCGCTGCCGAAGACGTTCGGGGACCGAGTCGTGGTCGCGGGCGACGCGGCCGGTCTGGCGAAGCCCACCACCGGGGGCGGGATATACTACTCGCTCCTCTCGGGCGAGATAGCGGCCGAGGTCCTGAGTGACGCGATAGCCGCCGACGATCTGTCGGCCGAGAGTCTCGGGGCGTACGAGAGTCGCTGGAAGGGCGTCTTCGGCGCCGAGCTCGACGTCGGCTATCTCGCGAGAAAGGCGTTCGAGTACCTGGACGACGGGCAGATCGACGCCCTGTTGGACACGCTGGTCTCGCGCGGCGTCCACCGCGACGTGGTGGCGTCCAACGAATTCGCTTTCGACTGGCATAGCCGCATGATCCTGAAGGCCCTGCGCCACCGCCGGATGAACGGGCTCCTGCGGACCTTCGGCCAGGGGGTCACGCCGCTGTTGACTCGCCTCGCCAGGTCACCGGAATAGGCGGCTTCCCCTGCCGTCGGCGCCCGCCTCACCGACGCTAACGGCTACGTGTTCCAATGCGGCGGGGCGGCTGCTATCCTTGGCGCCGGCCCGTACGCGGCATCCCCAAAGGAGCGAGGTCCCCAGGGTGACGGCCCGAAGAATCGTTCAGGCGCCCGAGGCGGTGCTCAGACGAAAAGCCAGGCGTGT
Source organism: Dehalococcoidia bacterium (assembly GCA_965220785.1). Lineage (GTDB taxonomy): Bacteria > Chloroflexota > Dehalococcoidia > Lucifugimonadales > CAZENU01 > CAZENU01. The sequence goes on along the minus strand of CBDCQW010000003.1, from coordinate 2,091,452 downwards.
CAGAGCCGTCGACACCCGGGTCCGCGCCTTGGCGCAGGACCTGATCGACAGCATGCCGCCGCACGGGGTCGGCCTGGCCGCGCCGCAGATCGGCGTCTCGCTCCAGGTAGCCATCGTCAAGCTGCCCGAAGACGAGGCGCCCACCGTCCTCGTCAACCCGAAGATCGTCCGGCGGCAGGGGGAGCGCGAGATAGGGGAGGGCTGCCTGAGCCTCGAGGGTTACCAGGGCGTCGTTACGCGGTCGAGCAAGGTCAGGGTCAGGGCGACCGACCTCGACGGCAACACGATACGCCTCAAGGCCGCCGACGACCTGCTGGCGCAGGCGCTGGAGCACGAGATAGACCACCTGGACGGCGTCCTCTACGTCGACCATCTGGTCAACGAAGACGCGCTCACGAGGCTCGACGAGATGGACCCGGCCGAGCCGGTCCAAGCTGAGTTACCGCGGGAGCTTTCGCAATCCGGAGGATAAATTGACAGACCAAGAAGTACGGCACATAGGTTCCCGGCTGGAGTTGTTCGTGGACGACTGGCTCGTCGACTCGATGAGCGGCACGGCCCTGAAGCTTCACCACCCCGTCCCGCAGGAGACGGCGCTCGACTTCGACAGGCCCTGGGAGGGAAGCGCGAGCTGGGCGCCCGTGATTGCCAAGGAAGGCGACCTCTATCGGCTGTGGTACCGCGCCTGGCCGAAGGACGGCAAGGCCCGGCAGGCCTACGCCGAGAGCGCGGACGGCGTCCACTGGGAGCGCCCGAGCCTGGGCATCGTCGACTTCGAGGGCTCTGCCGACAACAACCTGATCTGGTCCGAGCCCGGCGGCAACATGTGCCCGTTCCTCGACGGCAACCCGGAGGCGTCCCCCGATCAGCGCTACAAGGGCATCGTGCGCTCCAGGGTGATCCACGCCATCGCCTCGCCGGACGGCATCCACTGGAGCCTGATGCGGGACGAGCCGGTCATGACCGAGTACCCGTTCGACTCGCCCAACGTCGCCTTCTGGGACACGAACCGCGAGGAGTACGTCGCGTACACCCGCGGCGTGGCCGGGAAGGGCAGCTTCAAGGGCGGAGTACGCTGGATCAGGCGGGCTACCTCGAAGGACTTTCTCAACTGGACGCCGCTGGAGCTCATCGACCCCGGCGACACGCCCTACGAGCACCTGTACACCAACGCGTGCACGCAGTACTTCAGGGCGCCACACGTCTACCTGATGTTCCCGAAGCGGTTCGTGCCCGACCGGAAGTTCCACGCCGACTATGAGCACCAGGGCATTTCGGAGGCGGTCTTCATGACCAGCCGCGACGGGTTCCACTTCGACCGTCGGTTCATGCAGGCGTTCATCCGGCCCGGGCCCGACCCGCTCAACTGGACGGACCGCAACATGATCGTAGGCCGCGGCGTGGTTCCCACCGGAGACACGGAGATATCGATCTACTACGTCGAGAACTACCAGCATCCGTCCGACCGCCTTCGGCGGGCGACGCTGCGGACTGACGGCTTCGTGTCGGTGAACGCGCCCTACGCGGGCGGGGTAATGACGACGAAGCCGCTGACCTTCGACGGCGGCGAGCTGGTGGTCAACTACGCGACCTCGGTCGCCGGGAGTCTCAGGTTGGAGTTGCAGACGGCCGACGGCAAGGCGATCGACGGCTTCCTGCTGCCGCAGTGTCGCGAAGTATACGGCGACGAGATCGAGCGTGTCGTCACCTGGGAGAACGGCTCAGACCTGAGCGCGCTCGCGGGCCGGCCCGTCCGGCTCCACGTCGCGATGAAGGACGCCGACCTCTACTCAGTCCGCTTCCGATAGACCGAACCCGAGTCCGTAGACTTCCCACATAAGCCATTCCCGCGTAGGGAGGCCTTGCGCAGCCGTCATCCCCGCGCAGGGAGACCTTTGCGTAACTCCCCGTGCGGGAGACGGATGTGGTGCATATGCGTCGATTGCCTAGCTGGGGAGCCCCACCCCTGGGTTCCCGCCTGCGCGGGAACGACGGTCTTGCAAGGGTCCCCGCAGGCGGGAATACGGTGGGGAGGGGATGGGTTCCTGTCTCCACGGGAACGACGGAGAGTAGGGGCGCTATCCGGCGACGGCTTCGGGCGCTTCGCCGCGCCAGACGCGCTGCATGTTGGCGTAGGCGAACCGCGCGCGCCGCGACCACGTGTCCCACGTGATGCCGGCGATGTGCGGCGTCAGCGCCACGTTGTCCATCGAGAGCAGCGGATTGTCCGGGTCGATGGGCTCCTGCTCGAACACGTCGAGCCCAGCGCCGGCGATCTTGCCGGTCCTCAGCGCCTCGATCAGCGCGGCTTCGTCGACGACGGGCCCGCGCGCGGTGTTGATCAGCAGCGCCGTCGGCTTCATCATCGCCAGCCGCTCGCGGCTGACGAGCCCGCGGGTCTCCGGGGTCAACGGTGTGTGCAGGCTGACGATGTCCGACGTCCGGAACAGCTCGTCCAACTCCACGCCCGCGACGTTCAGCTCCCTTTCGCGCTCCGGGGTCAGCGGGTACGGGTCGTAGTACTGCACCCGCGCGTCGAAGCCTTGAAGCCGCCGCGCGACCTGACGCCCGATGTTGCCTATGCCCACGAGGCCGACGAGCTTGTTCGCCATCTCGTAGGTGTTCAGCCCACCGACCGACGCGTTCCAGCTACCGTCGCGGACGGAGCGGTCTCCCAGCGCCAGCTTCTTGTTCAGCGCCAGCATGAGCATCAGCGTGTGGTCGGAGACGGCCCACGAGTTGGCGCCGCCGTTGTTCGCGCACGGGATGCCCAGCTCGGACATGAGCGGCAGGTTCATGCTGTCGTAGCCGGCCGACATGAGCTGCACGAGCTTCGACTTCCCGGCCGCGCGAAGCACCTCGTCGCGCAGCGGCGTATCGAAGTGCAGGATGAAGTCGGCGTCGGCGACGGCCGCCTTCTGCTTCTCCACCGGCAGGCCGCCGTCCAGTACCCCTGTCGTGAACCCGTCGGGATTGTGGGACATGACGACGTCCACGATCCTCTTCGGGAGCTGCTGCAGAAAAACGACCTTGGCTTCCGCCATCTATGCCTCCGTACCGCCGGACTCTGCCCGGCGCGACTGATGCTACTCCTCGGCGGCTTCGGCAGCTTCGGCCCGCGCCTCGGCGGCCGACTTGACCGCCATTTGCCTGGTCGCGGCGTAGACCGTCTGGTAGGAGACTTCGAGCTGCCTGGCGATCTGGCCCCGCGTCAGGCCCTGTCCGGCGAGCTCGCGGATGTAGTCGACCCGGGCGACCTCCTGGCCGTCGGCGTTCGTGACCATCCTCCGCGCTCGTCGATTCGGTCCCGCGGCAGCCCGCCGACTGCCTCGGGTCGGCGCGTCCCTGCGCAGCGTCCGGTTCAGGCTGTCCCGTATCTCCCTGAGGATGTCTACCGTGTCCTTCTGAGGCTCCGCGCCCGCGTAGTAGCGGCGGCGGATCATCGCCTTGAGCTTGTCGACCGTGAAGTCCGGCGCCTGGCAGACGTCTATCATCTCCCGCTCGCTCGCCTCCAGCCGTCTCACCTCGTCGGGGATTTGGGGCGCGAGGTCCAGGGGGATGTTCGTCACGCCGTGCTGGTCGCCGAGGACCAGGTCGCCGGGACTCACCGTCAGACCGCCGATCGTGACCGGCACGTTGGCGTCGACCAGGTGGACAAACGCGTGCGAGACCAGCGGTTGGCTGGCGAAGGCTCGGAAGTTCAGCGCCCGCATCTCGTCCAGGTCGCGTACGCCGCCGTCCGTGACCGTGCCCACGCATCCGAGCGCCTTGTGGACGTTGCTCTGCACCTCGCCCCAGAAGGAGCCAACGGGGTTGGGCGCGTCCAGGTCCTGTAGCACTATCACCCGCGGCTCGGGGACCTTCAGCACCTCGTCTACCCAGTCGAGGCGGGACACCTGCATGCGGGTCGTGGGGGCTCGGTCGGCCCGGATCACGCCCGTGACCGCGTATCCGATCATCCCGCCCAGCTCAGGGAACATGCATTTCACCTCGGGCGACATGAACCCCTCGTTCCGGGGCCGCACGTCGAACGTCTCTATCGCGTTCGCGACCGCGCACGACTGCAGCTGCCCCAGCTCATCCATCAACTCCTTGCTTAGCTCCGCCATTATTCCCTCCCGCATCATTCGAGGACCATTAGAGCGCCGATGTCGAACGGCATACGCTTTGGGACATCCGCCTGCGTGGTCGTAGGCAGCGTCTCCGTTGGCAGTGGGAATGTTAGCCGTGGCCGCGTTGCTCAGTCAACTTGCACGAAGACGCATGGACGTTCAGACACGTTATGTAATGTGTGTTCGGTTCGACGCATCATTCCGTATAGTCCAACCACGCCTTGACGGTGTACGCGCCGCGGTTATAATTCACCGTGTTCCGCAATCGGGCGTCCCCGCCAATTGTTACGTATCCTCGAGGTCGTCCGAACATCCTCATACCAACCGAAGGAAAAGGACAAAACATGGCTGACAAGAATGTCGGATTCGTCGGGCTGGGCATCATGGGAAGGCCCATGGTCCGAAACCTCATGGGAGCCGGCTACTCTCTGACCGTCTACGACGTGGTCGCGACCGCGATGGAGGAGATGGCGACCGACGGCGCCGCCGTGGCTTCCTCGGCCAGGGAGGTCGCCGCCAACAACCCCGTCGTGATAACGATGGTGCCCGACTCCGCCGATTCGGAGGCGGCGATTCTCGGTCCGGACGGGGTGCTGGAAGGCACGTCCGCCGGCGACACGGTAATAGACATGAGCTCCATAGCGCCGGGAATGTCGCAGAAGATCGCCGCGGCCTGCGAGGCCGCCGGCGTCGCGTTCCTGGACGCCCCGGTCAGCGGCGGCGAGCCCAAGGCCATTGACGGCACGCTGGCGATCATGGTGGGCGGCAAGAGCGACGTGTTCGACGGGTACATCGACATGCTCGGCGTCATGGGCGCCAGCATCGTGCTGTGCGGCGACTACGGCGCCGGAAACACCACCAAGCTGGCGAACCAGATAGTGGTGGCCGGCAATATCGAGGCCGTGGCCGAGGCGCTGACGCTGGCCCGCAAGGCCGGTCTCGACCCCAACGTGGTCTACGACGCCATCAAGGGCGGCCTGGCGGGCAGCACGGTGCTCGACGCCAAGGCGCCGATGATGATCGCGGGCGACTTCAAGCCGGGCTTCCGCATTCGGCTGCACCAGAAGGACCTGCACAACGCGCTGCTCACAGGTAAAGACCTCGGCGTGCCGCTTCCGGTCACCAGCCTGATCCAGCAGATGCTCGGCTCGCTCGTCAACGACGGCAAGGCCGACCTGGACCACTCCGCCATAGCCAACTTCATCGAGGACATGGCCGGGACCACCATCAGCGGCGAGTAGGGCGGGGGCTCCCGTCTTAACTGTTCAGAGTTCCGGTCACACAACCCGTTCCCCCCGGGTAGCGCAGGTGCTTTGACCGGCGCCTATCGAAGGGCGCACGCAACCCCGTCGCCAATAGCGTCGTCGGCACCCCACCCCGGCGACTGCGCTGTGCGGCCCCTTCGATACACCCCGACGAAGCGTCGGGGCACTCAGGGTGAGCGGGACGCGTGCCGATGCGCGACGACAAACGGCGCCCGGGTCTGGGACCTCAACTTCGAACAGTTACCTCCCGTCGATACGGCTCGACGGGGCGTCCGCGGCTCGATATAGAGGGTCCTTGCGTAAACTCTGGGGAGAGCTGCGCCGTCAGGAAGAGAGTGCGGAGACCGCTGCGTCCAGGAAAGCCGGTTGGCCCACGTCCATGTCCAGTCGCCTGGCCTCGACAATCGGCAGGAACTCGGTCCCCAGCACGAATTCGTCCGGTTCCATCAGCTCCGGGCGATATTCGCCGGGCGCGCAGGCGTAGACGACCTGCAGGAAGTGTGGATACGGGTCGGGCCAGTCGTGGGGTTTCGGCGTCAGATGGCGGAAATGCCGGAATCCGATCCGTTGCTGCCGGGCGATGGTCCATCCGGTTTCCTCGAGTACCTCGCGTCGTAACGCGTCTTCCGGGGACTCGCCGGCCTCCAGCCGGCCACCCGGCATGACGTGCGTCCCACCCGGGGCGCGGACGACCAGCACGTCGTCGCCGTCGACCAATACCGCCCTGGAGGAGATCACGTAGGGGAGCGGGGGCTGCTCTTCGGCAAGGTAGTAGGTCAGGCAGAGCCGGTGCGGATCCCAGACGGCCTCCTCTCGCGCGCAGGCGGTCAGTGGGTCCAGGAACGCCGCCAGGTCGTTATCCACGGCGCTCACTCTGCGCGTTGATTTGCCGTAGGTCTTCCAAGGAGGTCTGCAGGCCCTCGACGGCGCTCTCGAAGGCGTCCATGCGCTGCTCGAGCCGGTGCTGTCGCAGCGCGACTGTAAGGTCGCCGCGGGTGCGCTCGAGCGTGCCGCGCACCATGTCGGCGCTGCGCCGAAGCCCTCTCGTAACGGCGTCGGGGAAGTCCATGGAGCCCAGGACGGTGTAAATCTCGTCCATCACGCCGAGCAGCTCCTCGGTGCGGCTGAAGTCTCCGCGGCGGAGGGCGTCGAGGATGTAGCGCCGCAGCTCGCCGGCGACGTCGCCGAGACCGTTGAGGTAGGCCGCCGGGCCGACTCCGAGCTCGTCGGGCCCCGGCGGCGCGGTACCCCGGACAATCGCCAGCACCACGCTGGCCTCTACGTACTCCTTGTGGGCGTCCTCGACGTAGCCGGCGAAGTAGACGGCGGGTTGACTCTCGCGCAGCGCGGCGATCTCCCGCGCGGCGGCGGCGACCTGGTCGAGGAGTTCTTGGGCCCGGTCGAGGTCGCCGCGATGCGAGGCCCTGATCGAGTTGGCAGAGCCGCGAACCATGTCGCGCGACATCCGCAGCGCCCGCTCGCGGGCGCCGTGGGTCTCGGTGAACCGCCGCTGGGCGAGATCGGCGACCTCGGAGAGATGCGCGCGGATGTCTTTCGGCTCGCCGTTCACGCTGCCGCTCCACGTACGAGAATGAGGGCGAGACGCGGTCGGCAGATAGGGCTTTGTGTTTTGGTTAGCTTATTCACGCTCTTTCCGTGCCCCGTGGTTCCGAATTTTAGCACTCATCGTCGCCTCTAGAGCTCCACGCTGTTCCTGAGCACGTCGAATCGGGCGACCGTGCCGTTGGGGCCGAACTCGATGGCGACGAGGTCTATGCGCCAGTCGGCGCCGTCGGCCTCGTGGGACTGGAGGTACTCCTGGGCCGTGGCGATCAGGTGGTCTCGCTTGCGCGGGGTGATCGACTCCTCCGGCTTACCGGCGGACCTGGCCGACTTGGAGCGCACCTCGACGAATACGTACTCGCCGGAGTCGCGGGTCACCAGATCGATCTCGCCGTATGGGGACCGGTAGTTGGCCTCCAGCACTCGGTATCCCATCTCGCGCAGTCTGACCCGCGCGATGGCCTCGCCTCGCCTTCCGATCGCCTTCCTGCGGTCGGTCATCCGGCGGCCAGCCGCACGGGCGCGAAAGAGTGCCGGTGGATGGGCGAGGGGCCGCGGTCTCGCAGCGCCTCGAGGTGGTAGCTGCTGGCGTAGCCCTTGTGGCTCGCGAACCCGTAGCCGGGGTAGCGGCCATCGTTCTCGACCATGACGTGGTCGCGCTCGACCTTGGCGATGATCGACGCTGCGGCTATGGAGAGGCAGAGGGCGTCGCCGCGTACGATCGCCTTCTGCGGGATGTCGACGTCCGGCAGCGGGAACGCGTCGAGCAGCAGGAACTGCGGCTGGAGCGGCAGTGCGTTGATCGCGCGGGCCATCGCCAGTCTCGTGGCGGGGGCGATGCCGATGCGGTCTATCTCCTCGTGGGTGGCGAATCCGGTGGCCATGCTCAGCGCCTTCTCCTTGAGAATGTCGGCCGCTTCCTCGCGCTGTGCTGGTGTGAGCTGCTTGCTGTCGCGGATAAGGCTCACCCAGCGGCCGCGCGGGTTGGCGGGCAGCATCGCTGCGCCGGCGACGACGGGGCCGGCGAGCGGGCCGCGCCCCACCTCGTCGAGACCCGCGACCAACGTGTAGCCGGATTCGAGGAGGGCGGACTCTTCCCGATAGCTTGGCCGCCTCTTCCGGGTCGTTCGGCGCTTCTGCTTCATCTGCCGCTCAGCGGAGCGTCGAAGACGTACCAACCATAGACCGACCCCTCGACGGCGGCTACTGGCCCAGACCGCGCCGCATCCCGCGAATGTACGCCACCTGTCCGGTGTGCTGCGCCTCTTCCACGACCACGTGAGCGAGCATCTTCGCGACCGTGTATCCCGGCCGCCGCTCGGGCTGAGGGCACGTCTCCAGGTCGGACTCGGACAGGGTGTCCAGGTAGGCGAGCGTCGACCGGCGGACCGAGTCGTAGTAGGCCATCATCACGTCGACGTCGAACTCCGGGAGCGCCGCGACCTGCTCCGCCGTGTACCGGACGCCGCTCTCGCGAGACGGCAGGCCGCACCGGGTGTCCCAGCCCTCGCTCTGCCAGACGGTGTCGGCGCCGCGTGCGAACCGCTGTATCCAGTCGTCCTCGACCCGGGCCATGTGCCAGACGGCGAAGTCGACGTGGTGCGACTCCGGCGTCGGCTGGAAGCGCCGTTCCTCGGCAGTCAGCCCGTCGAGCGCCTTGCGCAGGTCGCCCAGGTACTCTTCCAGCGCCATGCGGACGATGTCTTTGAAGTCCAATTCAGCTCAACGAAGGCGGCTGAAGCTCGATGATGCCGCCGGCGACGAGCTCGTCGCCCTGGTAGAAGACCACCGGCTGACCGGGAGTGACGGCGCGCTGGGGCTCCTCGAATCGCACCTCGGCCCAGCCGTCTCCCGGCAGCAGCGAAGCGGGCGCCTCGGACGCCTTGTACCGGATCTTCGCGGTCACGTCGAGGGGCGCCGTGGGCGTGTTGCCGGACGGGAAATTGACGCGCGACGCCCATAGCGAGGTGCGGTAGAGCTCGCTCTCGGAGCCGACGACCACGCGGTTGCCCTCGGCGTCGATCTCGAGGACGTACATCGGGACGCCGGGGTTCGCGGGGAGCCTCAGGCCCCTGCGCTGGCCGACGGTGAAGAACTGCACGCCGGGGTGCTCGCCGATGACGGAGCCGCCGGAGTCGACGATCTCGCCGGGCGTGGGCCGGCCCCGGTCTGCGATGAACTTGCGGTAGTCGCCGTCGGGTATGAAGCAAATCTCCTGGCTGTCGGGCTTGTCGGCGACCGGGAGCCCGGCCTCCGCCGCTATGGCGCGAATACGGTCCTTGGCGTATACGCCCACGGGCAGCATGAGGCGGTCGAGCTCGCGCTGTCCGAGGGTGAACAGCACGTACGACTGGTCCTTGCGGCCGTCGACGCCCTTCAGCAGCCTCTTGCCGGCGCCGTTGGCCTCGATTCGGGCGTAGTGGCCGGTGGCGATGTAGTCGGCGTCGAGAAACATCGCCCGGCGCAGCAGGAAGTCGAACTTGATCTTGTCGTTGCAGGCGAGGCACGGATGCGGCGTGCGGCCCCGGTCGTACTCCCTGCAGAAGTAGTCGACGACGTGGGACTGGAACTCTCGCTCGAAGTTCATCACGTAGTGGGGGACGCCGATCGTCTGGCAGACGCGGCGCGCGTCGTCGACGTCCTCGACGGAGCAGCAGCGCTTGTTCTGTCGCGGCGCGTCGTCGCGCTCCACGGTCCAAAGACGCATGGTCACGCCCACGACGTCGTAGCCCTGCCGCGACAGCAGCAGGGCGGCCACGGAGGAGTCGACGCCCCCGCTCATTGCAACGATCACGCGCCCCTTGCTCATGCGGTTCAGGCTAACATAGGGGCTTTGGAGCCATCAAGGAATCCCAAAGCGGCTCCCAGGGAGACTCTGAAGAGCAGGCGCGGTGCGCAATGGTGGCGCGGACTGATAGAATCTACGCGGACCGGGCGTGCCGCGCTGCGCGGGCGCGCGGCCAGGAAACAACAGAAACGAACACGGCGAGGGGTTAGACGTTGAAGTACGCGGAGATGGACTCGGTAGAGGCAGGGCTGAAGTTCAAGACGGTCAGCGGCATCATGGTGGAGACCACCGGCTCGACGACGCTGGTGGACTCGCACGACGTGTACGTCCACGAAGTCGTGATAACCGAGGGCGTCGGCGAGGGCGAGACGTACCTGTACAACCTCGACGCGGGCGATCAGCTCGACTAGCATAGGCTTCGCATCGGCCGGAAACCGCCGGGAGCGCGGAACAGCCCCCGGTCGGGAGGCTTGTATTGCTTCGGTCTCTGTTCGGCAGGAAGAAGAAGCGTCCCGCGTCCACCGAGACGACGGAGACGATCGCGGACGCGCGTGTAGGGGACGTGTTCACGGTGTCGAGCGCCTCCGTGACCTACGACGACGCCTACTTCATCGTGGAGAAGATCAACCGGTTCGAGGGCTACGCAGGCGAGTCTCACGAGCTGCTCGGCGTAGACGGCGAGACGCGACTGTGGCTTGAGTGGTCGGGCCGAGGCTCTACGCTCTCCATTGCGCTCCGTCTGGAGGAACGGCCGATGAGCATAGAGGGCCTTGGGCTCACGCAGGCCGACTTGGAGCGCATGGACGCAGAGCACTCGCTGGATAACGGCTTCGAGTACGCCGGCACCAGTTACCACTACGGCAACAGTGGAGAGTGGCTCCTCTTCGAAGACGGCGCTGGTGAGGGTCACGGGTCCTACGTATGGGAGTTCGCGGACTACGACCACAGGCACTTTGCGTCCATCGTCAAGTATGAGGGCACGCCCTTCGAGGCATACCTGAGCGAGTCGGTCTCTCAGGAGAGCGTCACAGTCTATAGGCAGTAGTCGACGGTCGCAGGCAGGAGGTCCCAATGGAAGCTTTTCTGGATGCCTTGGTGGACACGCTTGAGTTCTTCCCGAAAGGGCTGATTTACGTTGCCGTCGGCCTCGCCGCACTGCTCGTCGCGAAGGTCGTACAGGACCTGGTCACGCGGTACAGCATCAACCAGCAGGTGACGGGCGAGAACAACGCCGCGCTGGGGCTCAGCCTGGCCGGGTACTACCTGGGCGTCGTCTTCGTGTTCGTCGGCGCGCTGTACCAGCCCCTCTCGGTGATCCGTGACGACGACTGGAAGCCGACGAGCGCCGGATATTGGGGCGAGGTGCTCGAGGTGGTCGTCTACGCCCTGATCGGCATAGTCGTGCTGAACGCGGCGAGAATAGTCGTCGACCGCCTAGTGCTCCACACGTTCCAGACGGAGAAGGAGATCGTCGAGGGGCGCAACACCGGCACGGGAGCGGTCGAGTTCGGCGTGTACCTGGCGACGGGTCTGGTCATCGCCGGGTCGATCGCGGGCACCGGCTCTACCGAAGCGGCCGGGGCCGAGGTGAGCGCCCTGGAGTCCGCGCTGCGGTCCCTGGTGTTCCTCGGCCTGGGCATGGCCGTGCTGATCCTGTACAGCCTGTTCTACCAGCTCACGACGTCGTACGACATCCACGACGAGATAGAGCAGGGCAACACGGCGGTGGGCGTCGCCCTCGCCGGGAACCTGATCGCCGTCGGGGTCGTGACGTTCAAGGCGGTGTTCGGGGAGTTCGTCGGCTGGGCCGAGAGCCTGGCCGGCTTCCTGGTGTTCGCCGTGCTGGGCTTCGTGCTGCTGTTCGTGGTGCGGCAGATTGCCGACATCGTGCTGCTGCCCGGCGCCAAGCTGCAGCAGGAGCTGTCGGCGGACCGCAACCTGGGCGTCGCCTTCATCATCAGCGCCGTGGTGATCAGCTCCTCGCTGATCCTGTACTTCGCGATCTGACGCCTCCGGGGCTGGTCGTCTCGATACACTCGACGCTGCGTCGGGACGCTCGGAGTTCGTCTGGCGTTGCGGCGTACACGGGGCTGTCACATCCTTAGCCACGGGCTGATTCTTGGGGAAATGGCCGCGAAATCAGACGGAAATGAAATCGGGGTTTTGGCACAAATCTCCATAGGCAATCCCGAAATGATCTCGGAAACGAACCGCAAATGAGGCGGGAAACAGTCCCGCGACGATCTTGACCCGTCAGCCACTACCACGTCCCCCGGCAGTGGCGGCGCAACGACGTGGCGTTCCGTATACTTCTTGGTGGAAGCCAGGATATTTTGGAGGGAAATGGCCGCGAAATCAGATGGAAATGAAATCGGGTGTTTGGCATAATCACCTATAGGAAATCCCGAAATGAACCCGGAAATAAACCTGTAAATGAAGCGAAAACCAGTCCCGTGGCGATCTTGACCGTCAGCCGCTACCACGTCCCCCGGCAGTGGCTGCGCTACAACGTGGTGGCCATAGCCACGCCCCTGGTCGAGGCCAGGACCGCGGCCGGCGTGCTCAACAGGATGCCGTACCTGCATCGATGGATCGAGCAGGTACACGAGGAGCAGCTACGTCTGGAAGCAGTCGGCACGTCACGCATAGAGGGGGCCGAGTTCACCCGGCCTGAACAGGACGAAGCTCTCGCCGCGGACATTGCGCCGCACACAGGATTGACCCATTCACAACGGCAGCTGAGGGCAGCCGCCGAGACATATCGCTGGCTCCGCACGTGTCCCGCCAACCGACCGATCACAGCCGAGTTCGTCCTGGACGTCCATCGCCGTATCGTCACCGGATGCGATGATGACCACTGTGAACCTGGCGCCGTGCGGCGTCCCGGGTTCAACGTCACCTTTGGTAGCCCGGTCTGCCGGGGTGCTGAAGGAGGTGCTGAGCTCTCCGACGCCTTCGACGCGCTGATGCAGGCCATCGCCACGGAGTTCAGGACGCACGATGGCATCGTCCAAGCGTTGGCCGCACACTACCATATCGGCGCCATGCATCCTTTTGGCGACGGCAATGGCCGCACTGCGCGTGCGCTGGAGGCCTTCATGATGAGAAAGGCCCAGGTAAACGACATGGTGATGGTCGGCCTGTCCAACTACTACTACGAGCACCAGGAGGAGTACCTGGCAGCGTTGTACGAATCACGCACTCGGGGGCACGACCTCACCCCGTTCCTCACGTTTGCGTTGCATGCGGTAGCGGAGAGGTGCAACACAATCGCGGACGAGATAGTCGCCCACAACAAGCGGACCCTCTACAGGGAGTTCGCCCACTCGCTGTTCGGGCGTCTGCGCAGTCCCCGGCGGCGAGTGCTGGCGGAGCGGCAGCTGCGGATAGTGGACACGCTGCTCGATGCCGGACCCTTGGAACTGCCTGAGCTGTTGGTCCAAGTGCGCGAGCACTATACGAGCCTCAAGTTCCCCGTACGCGCGATGTCAAGAGACCTTGGCGGCCTGCTCTCCCTGCACGCCATCGAGCTCAATGGGACGATGGTTGCGGCCAACCTGGACTGGCCGCAGCAATTCTCCGAGTCAGAATTGCTGGACTCGTATGAGAACATGCCCGCGGCGGCGTATTCGGGGCAACCGGCTGTGGCTGAGTTGTCTCGACTTCTCGGAAGCCGGTTGCCGAAGCAGAGCATATAGGAAACGGACGCCCGGAACACCTCGCCGGTCCGATCTCGAACCGGGACGCTACCGGCGGCCGCGGCGTGTCGTTGTCCAGTGAAAATGTCAGGGTAATTGTTCAATGATTATGTCAGTATCTTCCTCCTCCAAGGGTGGTCTGGGGCGGGTCTTCTTGGGTGGTCGAAGCGCTTCTTGGGCGGTGGGAGGAGTCCAGCACCCTGTATGCGCTTCGCTCCGTTCAGTCGCTCAGCGCCTACAGGGTGTGTGTCAGCGCCGTTTGTGTCGTCGGGTAGCCGTCCGTTGGAGCGGCGGCCGCTGCGGGCCCTGAGCTCGACAGGCCCGTCAGGCGCAGGCTCAACTGCCAGGGTCCTGCCTTGGTGGGCCACCACGATGCTGCCGTCGAGCCGCTCCTGGACCTCGACATCGGCCCGAGCGTAGCTGGCCCTGTGGTCATCGGGCAGAAGCTGCATGGTGGTGTCGTTGAAGTGGACGGTGTTGTCGTTGGCAACTGTGCGTATGTACTTGAAGCACAGCACGCCATCGAGACAGAGGCCGGGTGGCTGCTGGCGATATGCCGAGCCCGGCTGGGCCGCCGACACACCGAACTGGGAGTTGTAGCGCGGCAGGAAGTCCCAGAGCACGCTGTTAGCCTCCTCTATGGTAGAGGCGCCAGCGAGTCGCAGCTCAGAGACCAACCGTCCCTGGAAGGTGCCCCAGGCGCGCTCCACGCGGCCTTTCGCCTGGGGTGTGTGGGCCAGGATGAGCTGGATGTCCAACTCCTCGAGCGCCCTGCCGAACTGGGTTGGGGCTCGCTTGCCCCGAAGCTGCTCGGCAAGGCGCTCGGGCTCCTTGGGGGAGCGCTGAAAGATGCCATGCCTGTCGGAGTAGAGGGCCAGGGGGATGCCGTGCTGGACGATGGTCTCTCTGAGCATCAGCATGTAGCCGTGGGCATCCTCATGGCGCCTGAACAGGGCGAAGGGGACCGTGCCAGTGGCGTCGTCCACAGCTCCGACCAGCGTCAGGTACGGGCCTCGCCCCTCGAGCCAGTCGTGACGACTGCCATCGACCTGCAGCAGCATCCCTTCCTGGGGGTAGCGCTCCCGCCGACTGTAGCGCCTGGAGGCTCTGCGAGGCCGCGGACTGCGCAAGCCTCCGGCCAGCAGTACCCTCCTGACGGTGGAACGCGACAGTTCGATCCCCTCTCGCTCCGCCAGCATCTCGGTCAAATGGGTGTGGTTGAAGCCTGCGTAGCGGCCTTCGGCCAACTCCCTCACCCTGTGTTGTGTATCCGGGCACGTGGTCGTCGACGGCTTCCTGCCCCTGTTGCCGTGAGCGATGGCAGCTGCTCCCTCCTTCCTGTACGCTGCCAGCAGTCGCCGACCATGGCGCTCGCTCACGCCCATCAGTCCCGCCGCCTTAACCGCCGTTACCTCTCCCGCAAGCACTGCGTTCAGAACCTGTATCCTCGTCTGCTCTTTGGTAGTCAACGTCAATCCTCTCATGGACTGACATTTTCATTGAACAGTTAACCCCTGACATAATCATTGAACATCTACACACCGGCGGCCGCGGCGTTGACTGGGGTATAGGCCGCTGCTACACTCAGCGCGCCAAAATCGACCCCGCGCATAGGCGGGGACAGAGCGAGGAAAATCCACATGGGCCAGGTCGACCTGGATTTCAAGCCCTCCGTGCCGGTATTCGACGCAGACGTCGCGCTGGGGCGCAGACACGACCGCCGCGTCGCCGTAGACAGCGTCGAGGGCACGCTGGAGGCGATGGACAAGGCGGGCGTCGGCCGAGCGCACGTCTACGCTCCCCACGCCGCGGGGTACGACTCGACCGAAGGCAACGAGCTGCTGATGGCGACCATCGCAGGGCAGCCCCGGTTCGTGCCGCAGTTCGCAGCCAACCCGTCGGCCGACGATCTCGACGACTTCAAGGCCGCTTTCACTGCCGCCGGCGCGCGCTCGATCCGAGTCGTCCCGGGCATCCACAACTACCCGTTTCGAGACTGGGTAGTCAAGCCGTGGATGGAGTGGCTGGCGGAGGAGAACATCCCGCTGTGGATTCCCGCCACCTACGAATTCCTCGCGAACGACGGTGCGGTCGACCCGTCCGAAGTCTACGACACGATGGTGGCCAACCCAGGCGTCACCGCGGTGCTGGCCGAGATCCACTACCGGCAGATCATGTGGGCGCTGCCGATGCTCAAGAGTCTTCCCAACCTGATGATCGAGGTCTCCAGGCTCGTCACCACCGACGGCATACCCAAGTTCGTCGCGGCGGCCGGAGAGCAACGCGTGCTCTACGGCTCACGCTTCCCGGACGCACCGATGGCCCCGAACCTGTACTACCTGCACCGGTGCGGCCTGAGCGACCAGGGTCTCGCCGACGTATGCGCCGGCAACCTGGACCGGCTGCTGGGGACGGGATAGACATGGACACTCCCGTAGTCGACTTCCATTGCCACGTCGGCCGCCAGGGCGCGATCGGCGTCGACGACGAGCCCGAACGCTACGTGAGAATCCTTGACGCCGCCGGCGTCGACGTCGGCTGCGTCAACTGCGTCTTCCTCGGCGACGCCAGGAGGGGCAACGACGCCGTCGCCCAGTTCGTCGACGAGAGGCCGGACAGATTCGTCGGCGCCGCGTTTGTGACGCCGCACTACCCGGAGGAGGCTGTCCCGGAGCTCGACCGCTGCTTCGACGAGCTCGGTATGAAATTCATCAAGATATACCCCGACTACTACGGCAAGGCCAACGACCACCCCGACTATTTCCCGATCTACGAGTGGGCGAACGAACGGGGCGCCGCGATCATGGGCCACGCGACCTTCGCTTTCGACCCTCCTCACCTCGACATCCCGGCCCGGTTCCTCGGGCTCCACGAGCGTTTTCCCAACGTGACGTGGGTGATCGCCCACGCGGGCAACGTTACCGAGGGCCAGATCGGCGCGGTCGAGGCCGCGAAGCGGTGCGACAAGGTCGTCCTGGAGACGTGCACGTCGTGGGGCGAGCATGGCACCATCGAGCGGCTGGTGAACGGGGCAGGGGAGGACCGCGTCATCTACGGCTCGGACATGCCGCTGATGGACGCACGGCTCCAGATCGGCAGGATCACCACGGCCGATATCTCGGAAGAGGCCAAGAAAAAGGTCCTGGGACTGAACACGATGCGGCTGCTGGGCCTGGAGCTGTAGCCCCGGACACGCGACGTACGTGACGCCCCAGGTCCGAGAATCCGTCGAGAAACAGGAGCGCGACATGACAGACCAGCTGGCGATTCACGGCGGTACTCCGGTGCGGACGAAGCCCTTCGGCCCGAGCCATGACTTCGGCGACGACGACGTGGCGGCCATAGCCGAGGTGATCAAGACCGGCAGCGTCAGCAAGGGGCCCAAGATCGACGAGTTCGAGCGCCGGTTCGCGGAGAAGAACGGCGTCAAGTACGCCGTCACCGTCAGCTCCGGGACGGCCGCGATGCACACATGCGTCGGCGCGGTGAACCCCGACCCGGGTTCGGAGATCATCACGACTCCGTGGACTTCGGGCGGGACGCTGATCGGGACGCTGCTGCACAACTGCGTGCCGATCTTCGCCGACATCGACGACACCTACTGTCTCGACCCGGCTGACGTCGAGAGCAAGATCACGCCCCGAACGCGGGCGATCATGCCGGTGCACCTGGGCGGCAACCCGGCCGACATGGGCCCGCTGCAGGACATCGCCCGGCGTCACAACCTGTTCCTGATCGAGGACTGCTGCCAGTCGCACTTCGCCGAGTACCAGGGACAGACGGTCGGCTCGATAGGCGACATCGCGGGACTCAGCTTCGGCGGCAAGCACCTGTCGGCCGGAATGGGCGGCATCGTGCTCACCAACAACCGGTCGCTGTGGGAACGCGCGATCCTGTTCCGCGACGCCGCGCTGCCGCGCAAGAACGGCCCGTACGAGGGCCGGCCGTACGCGAACTACTTTCTCGCCCCGAACTACAAGATCAACGACATCATCGGCGCGCTGCTGCTCAACCAGCTCGACAAGGTCGACGGATACATCGAGAACAAGATCCGCGACGCCAGCAACATCATCGAGGGCGTATCGGACGTCGAAGAGATCACCCCGCAGAAGGTCCGCCCCGGAGACCGGCACACCTACTGGTCGCTCGGCTTCACGATCGACACCGACCGGCTGAGCTGCGACGCGAACGAGTTCGCCGACGCCGTCAGCGCGGAGGGCGTGCCGTTCGGAGGGCCCTACATCGGGACGCCGGACGACGGCCCGCTCTACCGCAACCCGTTCCTGGCCGAGTCCCTGCTCTATGGCAACAGCCACTTCCCGATGAACATAGGCCGCGACAGGCCGATCGACTACCGGCTGGTCGAGTGCCCGTACGGCGAGGCGCTGATGAGCCGCAACGTCGGCTTCTCCATGGTGCCCACGATGACCGAGGACGACGTCGGCGACGTCATCCAGGCCATGCGCAAGGTCACGTCCCACTACCGGAAGTAGGGGAGGGCCCGACCGGCTGTGACGGCCGGAGCGTCCCTTGGCTGACCTGCTGATCGAGAACGGGCTCGTCGTCGACGGCAGCGGATCGGCGGGATTCAGGGCCGCGGTCGTCGTCGAGGGCGACACGCTCGCCATTCACCGCGGGGACACCTCCGTCATCGACGCCGCACGCGTCATCGACGCCGCCGGCCACGTGGTCTGCCCCGGCTTCGTCGATCTGCACTCCCACGCCGGGTTGACGATCCTGGGCGAGCCGCACCACGACCCGAAGGTGCGCCAGGGCGTCACCACGGAGCTTGTGGGCATAGACAGCATCTCCCACGCGCCGTTCAGGACGCGCGACGAGCTGCACCGCTACATCTGGCTCGACTCGGGGCTGAACGGCTACCCGCCGATGCCCGCCGACTGGCTCACCGTCGCCGAGCTGCTGAACAGGTACGACAACAGCGTAGCGGTCAATGTCGCCTACATCCTGGGCAACTCTCCGGTGCGCATCTGGTCGGTCGGCTGGAACGACCGGCCGGCGACCGTCGCAGAGCTCCAGGACATGAAGGCGGTCGCCCGCGAGGCGATGGAGGAGGGCGCGTGGGGGCTTTCCACCGGCCTCGACTACGAGCCCGGCGCCTTCGCCGACACGGACGAGCTCGTCGCGCTCTCGGAGACGGTCGCAGGCCTGGGCGGCTTCTACCACACGCATACCCGCTCGGACCTCCGCTCGAAGGGACGGCTTGCGCCTTGGCAGGAGGCCGTCGAGATCGGTCGACGCGGCGGAATACCTGTCCACCTGACGCACTACCGGCAGGGCAGGCAGGGCCAGGGCAGCCACCTCGACTATCTCGGCCTGGTCGAGGACGCGCGCGCCGAAGGACTGGACGTCACGTTCGACTGCTACTCGTACCCGTACTCGGGCACGACGCCGGCCATCGTCTTCCCGGCGTGGTCGAAGGACGGCGGCCCCGAGCGACTCATGGCGGCTCTCACGGACCCGGACGACCGCGCCCGGCTCGTGGCGGAGGTGCCGCGATCGGAGCTGGAGAATAGCTGGCTGCACAACTTCACCCGGCCGGAGAACAGGCGCTACGACGGCCGGCTGCTGACCGATGTCGCCGAAATGCGAAGCCAGGAGCCCGCCGAGACGCTGTGCGACCTCATGGCCGAGGAGAGCCTGGGCATCTCGATGGTCGGCCTTGGCACCAACGCGCACACACTTCCGGCGTTCGTGTCGCACCCGTGCGGCATGATCGCCAGCGACGCTATCCTGTTCGGCGAGTACCCCAATCCGCGAACGTACGGCTGCTTCCCGCTGGTGCTGGCGGAGTTCGTCCGCGCCGAGAAGCACCTGCGGCTCCCGGAGGCGATACGCAAGATGACCTGGTTCCCGGCACAGCGGCTCGGCCTGCCCGACCGGGGACTGCTGCGTGACGGCTACCGCGCCGACATCGTCGTCTTCGACCCCGAGGCGGTCAGGACGGACGCCACCCTGGAGGACCCGAAGCGGTACCCGGTCGGGATCGAGTACGTGATCGTCAACGGGCAGGTGGTCATCGACAGAGGCGAGAACACGGGCGCGCTGCCCGGTCGCGGCCTGCGCAGAGGACGCCCGCGCACGTAGGCGGCGGTATTGTCGCCCCGAACGAAGTGACGGGCCTGGGGCAGGGACGAGGTGTACACGTCGTCCAAGTCGAGGCGACCCCACCCCAAGTCCTTCGCGCCGCCCAGGACGACAGCCCTTTCGCAGCCTGCCAGGTCGACGACGTGGAAGCCTCGGGTTGGACGCGGTAGCTCCAGGCCTCCCACTTGCCCTGGAAGATGTGCGTCACGAATCGGGGGTCGGCCACGAGGTCGGTGAGGTAGCGCTTCACCGCGTCGCTTCCACCCATGCCCCGTGCCCAGTCGGAGAACAGCGAGAACAGGTTGTCGCTCACCAGCAGTCCGCCGACGCGGGTCAGGCGAGCCAGGTCGGGTAGCATCTCCGGGTACTCCCACCAGTCGCCGTCGAGGAAGATGACGTCGTAGGGCTCGTGGAGCGTCGGCAGGACGTCGAGCGCCCTGCCCCTGAGCACCGTGACCCGGCCGGACAGCCCGCGGGAGGCCATCTCCGCCTCGGCCAGGTCGGCGTGCTCCTCGACGCCCTCGATGGTGTCCACGTGCCCGTCGGGTCCTCCGGCCTCGGCCATCAGCGCGGCGGTGTAGCCAAGTCCGCAGCCGACCTCGAGGAACCGTCGGGCGCCCAGAGTGGCTGCGAGGAAGGGCCAGAGCGGTCCGAGCCCGGGCGAGCTTGGGTAGACGTCGCAGTCGCCAGCCTCGGGCCCGACGTCGTTGTGCGCCAGCCTGTGCTGCTCGGACGTTCGCTCCAGGTCGACGTGGAGGTCCAGCCGCGCGCCGTAGATGTCCCGCAGGATGGCGGTGGTGTCGATATCGGCCATTTGGCGCCTCCGTATTCGGGAAGTGTCCGCGCCAGGATCGGGCGAGTCAAGCGCGGCGCGCGTGGTATATTGAGCGCCAATTGGTGGAAAATGGACCAGCTTACCGAGCGACAGCGGCGGCAGATATACGACGAAGAGAAGAAGAAGGAACAGGCACGGCACAGCCGCGCGAGCAATCGGCGGAGCGTGGGCTGCCTCGTGGGCGTCGGACTCGTCCTGCTCGCGATCGCGTTGCTTCCGGTCCTGGCCAGGAATGGCGTGTTCGACGGACTACTGGGTCGGAGCGACGACGATCCGCCGACGGTCGCTCCAACTGTACCGCCCGTCCCTGTGCCCGCGGCCGACGCTCGGACGTCCTTCGGGGACGGCGCGTGGCTCGTCGGGCCCGAGATCGAGGCCGGCACCTACAGGACCGATGGGCCAAGCTCCGGCTGCTACTGGGCACGCCTGGCCGAGTTCAGCAACGTCAAGACCTTCCTCGACCGCTCGGACGCCGCAGCGGAGTCCGACACCGGTCCGGAGATCGGCGCTGACGAGGTGATCGTCGTCCGGATACGCGAGGGCGACGCCGCCTTCGAGACGATCGGATGCGGAACGTGGCGCCGCGTGGGGGAGTCGGGGCCGTAGCCGGCGAGATGCCGGCGGGCGTACGCTCGGGCGGCTAGTCGTATCTGCGGAAGGCGTGGTTTGCGGTCAGCCCGGTGGTGAGCGGCATGGTCACGAACCAGCCCAGGTAGAGGGTGAGGAACGTGACCGCGAGGAGCGTGAAGCCCCACGTGCGCTGCCCGTAGATGATCAGCCCTACCCCTGGAAGGAAGAAGTTGACGACCAGGGCCAGTGCGGCTGTGGCGGGGCGTTTGGTCGCGTCGGAGACGTCGATCTCGTAGTGCAGGGGCTTCGCGTACCTGGGCTTGGCGTCGGCCGCGCGCTTCCTGGCCGCCCTGCGCCGGCGCGCCTCCCAGTCCCCTCGCGTCGGTGGGCCCTTGCCGAGCAGTCTCATCCTCTGGCGTCCGCCTTTCCGCAGCAGAGTCTAACGACAGTGTATTGGCAGACGGGGCGCGACGCAACTTGAGCCAGGCCCATGTTGACTAACCGAAGATATCTTCCTATAATCTCCCCATGAGAAGAAAACCCGGACGTCTGCTATCCGTAGAGCTCGCGATTCTTCGCGCCGCCGTCGGCCTGCGGGCCAACGGCGTTCAGGAGTTCCACGGCTTCATGATCGCCAGGGAGATGGTCGACCGCCGGCACAGCCGGCGGCTGACCGGCCACGGCACGCTGTACAAGGCGCTGGACAGGCTCAGGGAGATGGGGTTCGTGGTGGACCGGTGGGAGGACCCGATGATTGCCGCCGAGGACGGACGGCCTCGGCGCCGTCTGTACCGAGTCACCGTGGCCGGTCAACAGGCGCTCGTCGACGCCGACGCTCAGAGCTCCCGGGACCTGCCTGACGCCAAACGGGGGATGGCGCGTCCGTGAACAGGGTTACAGCGAGACTGCTGCGTTGGTGGGTGATGCTATATACGTCCGGGCTGTCTTCCGGTGATAGGGGCGACCGTCGGGACGAGATAGAGTCGAACCACCACGAGCATGCCCATAGCTCCGGGACGCGGAGCGGGGACAAGGCCTGGCAGGTGCTGGGGCGGATGGTGCGAGGCCTGCCGGCGGACGTAACGTGGAGGCTGTCGCGGCCCGGTGCGGAGATACGCGCCGTGCGCGCGGGCGCCGTGGCGGTCGGTAGAAGCGGAGGCGCGGTGGCGCTCGTGGCGTACCGAAGCTACGTCGGCATCGCTGTAGCCGCCGTTGCCGCGGTGCTCATGGTCGGCATGATCGTCGGCGTAGTGCTGATCGACCGCGCTGGCGACGACGGCCCCTCAGAAGTGAATCGGATCGCCTTCCAGTCTCATCGCTCCGGGGGTTGGGACGTCTTTGTGATGGGTGCGGACGGAACCGGTCAGGCTCAACTTTCAGAGAGCGCCCGAGCTGACTTGATGCCCGCTCTGTCACCGGACGGCGGCAAGATCGCTTTTGCGTCGGTCGACTGGACCACCGGAGGCCGGTTGGACCTCTACGTGATGGATGCGGACGGGACTAACCTGACTCAGCTCACTGATACCGTCGACACAGCCGAGCAGGACCCCGCTTGGGCTCCCGACGGTGAGACGATCGCGTTTACGTGGCAGGCGGGAGAAGGCGTCCGGTCCCGCAGAATCTACTTGATGGACGCGGACGGCGCGAACAAGAGGAGACTCACCGGCAACGACTGGCTCGAGGAAACCCCCGCCTGGTCGCCTGACGGCACGAGAGTGGCCTTCATCGCCACCGGGGCCCACGAAGGCTCGGATCTCTACGACCTGGATATCTACGTTATTGGAGTCGACGGGACTGGGCAAGTGCGTCTGACGGATGCGCCCGGGGTCGACGCTTTCCCCACGTGGTCGCCAGACGGCGAAAGGATCGCCTTCGTGTCAGGGCGCGACGGCCGCCTCGAAGTCTACGTCATGGACGGCAACGGGAAAGAGCAGGTCCGCCTTACGGATAAGCCCGTACTCAACCAACTTTCGGGCATATCCTGGTCCCCGGACGGGCGCTCAATCGCGTTTGCCTCGACTCGGGATGGCAACTCGGAGATCTACACGATAGACGTCGAGACCAGACAGGAAACCCGAATAACAAGCGACCCCGCGGCCGACATATCGCCATCGTGGAGATAGCAAGACGTAGCCGGTGACGGCCGGCGAAGGCCGTGGTCCCTGGTCGCGCAGGTAAGGGAGGAGTCAGGAAAACCCCGGGCGGCCGCGCGGTCGTCTTCGGCGGATCGGATACGCCCGACGGCGCGGGCCATTCCAAGTCAGAGGTGTACGACCCGGTCGCCGGCAAGTGGTCGCGGTACTAGCAGCCCGTCCGAAGATTATCTACGGGTGCTTGCGGGTCAGCGACAATGGATCGCGACAACTGATGTTGCCGGTTGGCCCGGCCGGCCCCCGGATAGCTTTGCGAGTAGCGCCGTGCTCACTACCCCGGCAAAGTTCCTGATGCGTTGAGCTGGCCCATCGACCCGTGCTTTCCTGCCCGGATTGACCCCAAAACGGAACAGTTTGAGCAGATTGTGGCCGGTGCAGATCAGCGACCATTCGCCGTTCACCTTCTCCAGTCCCCGCAGCAGGAACTGCCGGAATCCACGGCCCTGCTTGATCTGGCCGAATACCGGCTCCACAGTTTGCATCCGCAAAGCGTAGCGCTCCCGACCCCGCCTGGTCTGTAACTTCCGTCGCATCCGGTCCCTGGGAGACAGATGGCCGGGTATGCGACCTCGGGGCGCGGGTGGCACAACCCGGCCGTGGCGGGTCTGCTCCGGCGCGACGAACGGGTCCACGCCCAGAGCATAGAGCTCGTCGACTGCCTTTGCCGAGTAATAGCCAGCATCGGCGGATACTTCCCCGGGGACTGCACCGACGTTGTCGATGGTCTCCTCCATCATCGCCGCAGCCTGTTGCTTATCCGAAGTCTGGTTGGTGGCCCGCGCCGCCACGATCACCTGGTGTGCGCTGTCCACCACCGCCTGACAGTTGTACGCTTGCAGGAAGTCCTTTCCCCCAGGTGCGGGCATAATGCGCGACTCGGTATCGGTGAAGTTACGCTGGGCCTTGTCGTCGGGCACCCCAGGGTGCTTACCACCTTCGGCCTCGGCCTGTTCGCCAGCCGCCTGCGCCTCGGCTTCCAGCGCCGCCATGGCTTCCCGTATCTTCTCCAACCGACCCTCTCGAAAGGCCAACTCCTCAGGCAGCTCATCTCCACGCTTGTCTTTGCCGTACTGCCGGTCTTCCTCATCATCCGCTGCCTGGGCCTGTCGCAACAACTCCGCTACCTCCGCCGCCAACTGCTCTTCCATCTCCTTCATGCGTCCATAGCTCATCGCCTTGTGTTTGGAAGCGTTGGCCTTGACCTTCGTGCCGTCCAGCGCCACGTGCCCCAGCTTCACCAGCCCCGACTGCTGGCACAACGCCAGTACCTCTACGAACAGGCCCGACAGCGCATCCAGATTGTCCTTGCGAAAGTCGGAGATGGTCCGGAAGTCCGGTGTGTTGTTCGCCGCCAACACCCTGAATGCGATGTCCTCGTGGAGACGCTGGGCGATGCGGCGTGAGGACGACACCCCCACGCAGTAGCCGTAGAGCAACACCTTGACCATCATCCGTGGATGATACGGCGGCCCGCCTCGCCGTTCCCGCTCGTAGCGAGCGGTGACCTCCGATAGGTCCAACTGGTCCACCACGTCGGATATGAAGTAGGCCAGATGCTCGTCAGGCAGCCACTCCTGCAACGCCGCTGGCAACAGCAACTGCTGGTCGGGTTCGTAGGGAAGGTAGGTCTTGCTCATTAACGACTCCCCGCTACTGGACTGGCCACATCATACCCCTAAACACTCGCCATCCGTGTTTCTCGGACAGGCTGCTAGGACTACGATGGGGTCCATACTTCTCGCGCTGTTTACGTCGCTGCTGCAGATCGCGGTGGGCCTCGTCGTGGTCGTCGCGCTGTCGCTCCTCGTCGGCGAGTTCTTAGCCCGAATCCACCGAAGGAGGGCGTCGGGTCAGTGTCCTGAAGCGGCAAGAGGGTGCTCCTGTGAATCTGGGATAATGGTTTTGGAACAGCAAAGCCGACCCCAGAACAAGGAGCACCCAATAGATGCTACCACGCAACCACCCCGACCGCATCCGTATCGCCTTCGACGACACCCGCCTGGTGGCCAATGCTGGGCTGCTGCTTCCGGTGACCCTAGCCCAGCACCTGGGCCTGCGTGAACTCGTCGACAGCCACGTCGACCTGGGAGACGCGCCGGGCCGGGCCAACACCGGGGACAAGCTGCTGACCCTGGTGGCCTCCGCTCTGGCTGGGGGCGACTGCATCGACGACGCCGACGTGTTGCGTTCCGGCAGGACGGGGCGGGTCCTGGGCTACGTGGTCAAGGCGCCGTCCACCCTGGGGACCTTCCTGCGCAGCTTCCGGTGGGGCCACGTCCGCCAGTTGGATCGGGTGAGCCGGGAGCTGCTGTCCCGAGCCTGGGCCGCTGGTGGTGGACCCGGCGACGGGTCGTTGACCATCGATCTGGACTCCACCATCTGCGAAACCTACGGACTGGCCAAGGAAGGGGCGCGCCACCATGGCTACACCGGCAAGCGGGGCTATCACCCGCTGCTGGCCATCGCCGCCGGCACCGGCGACGTGCTGATGTCCCGGCTTCGCGAGGGCCGGGCCAACACCGTTCGGGGCGCCGCCCACTTCCTGCGGGAGACCGTGGGCCGGGTGCGCCATGCTGGGGCTACAGGACAACTCACGGTGCGGGCCGACAGCGGCTTCTATGCCCACGCCCTGGTCGTCGTCTGCCGCAAGATGGATGTCCGTTTCTCCATCACCGTGCGCCAGCACCAGAGCCTGCGCAGTCTGATAGAAGCCATACCCGAGGATCACTGGACGCCCATACCCTACTGGATGGAGGGCGCTGCCGACGTGGCCGAAACCAGCTACACGCCCTTCAAGGGCGAGCCCGACGCCGCGCCGGTACGGCTCATCGTCCGCCGGGTGAGGCCCACACCCGGATCTCAACTGGCGCTGTTCGCCAACTACAGCTATCACGCCTTCATCACAGACCGCGAGGGGGATGTCCTGGAACTGGAGGCCGACCATCGCCGCCACGCCGAGATCGAGAATGCCATCCGAGACCTCAAGCACGGCGTCGGCCTCAATCATCTCCCCTCGGGCCGCTTCGCCGCCAACGGCGCCTGGCTGGCCGTCCAGGTGCTGGCCCATAACCTGGCCCGCTGGACCGCGCGCATCGGTCTGGGCGAGGGGGTGGTGACCACCAGGACCCTCCGGCGGCGCTTCTTCTCCCTGGCCGGACGGCTCACCCGCTCGGCCCGCCGCCTCACTTTGCATCTGCCACAGGGCTGGCCTTGGGAAACCCAGTTCACTCGCGCCCTGGCTCGATTGCGAGCCCTGCCATTGCCTGCCTGACGGCACCGACGGCGCCTGACACGTCCACCAGACTACTCAACCACCCCACAGAGTCGCACCGGCCCGGTCCGCGATTGTCTTCCCTTGCATGCTGTCCCGCCGACCCCGCCCCAGCGCCGCTGCCCAGAACCGCCATCGGCGCCCCCAACGACAACCAAAGGCCGCCACCGGCCCCATTTATCGGGATCGAGCGCGGACCGTCGCGCCCCACGGCCCTCACCCCTTGTTCCAACCCCAAGGCCGCTCCGCATCGGTGGATTCGGGCTTAGGCGCCGCAATGGGGTATCGAGCATTCCCGGCCCTGCTGCTGCTGCTGTGCATAGGCTGGGCGGCCGTTCACCGGAAGCGGCGCCACGAAGAGTCTCCGTAACAAGGCTCGCGGCAGTCCAGAACAGGCCGGATCGCTTTATGCCCAAGCCGTACCTATACTTGACCGCCGGGCTGGGTTCGTCGGTCGATAGGAACCGGAGTCGGAACTATGATAAGGCGTTCGACCCTGCTGTTCGGACTTCTCGTGGCGGTAACGTTTGGCGGTTCCTGTGGAGGAAACGAGGAACGAATCGTCTTCCTGTCCGTTCGACCGTCGGACTGGAACATCTACGTCATGCAGCCGGACGGCACCCAGGAGAGTCAACTGACACGGAGCAGGGCAATCGACTGGTCTCCCGCGCTTTCGCCGGATGGGACCAGGATAGCGTTCAGCTCGAACCGCCGAGACAGTTTCGACATATACGTCATGGACGCCGACGGATCGAACGTGGCCCGGCTGACGGACAGTCTTCTCGAAGAAGGGTATCCGTCGTGGTCGCCGAGCGCCCGGCAGATAGCCTTCCAGGCGGAGGAACAGGGAGCGGAGGGCACCAGGCGTATCTACCTGATGAACGCGGACGGCTCGGGCATGAGACGCCTGACTGGTAACGAGCTGCACGAACGGACTGCCGATTGGTCGCCCGACGGCAAGAAGATAGCCTTCGCAATGCTGTCCGGCGCCAACATCGACATCTACCTGGTCCAGGCCGATGGCGAAGGCCAGGTGCGCATGACCGACGCGCCGGGGGTGGACACGCAGCCGAAATGGTCTCCGGACGGCAGCCTGATAGCCTTCAAGTCACATCGCGACGGGCAGGCCGAGATCTACACCATGCGGCCCGACGGATCTGAGCAGAAGCGTGTGACGAACAACCCGGAGCTTGGGATCGGCCCCTTCGACTGGTCGCCGGACGGGGAGTCGATCGCGTTCGTCTCGAACAGGGACGGCAACTCGAACATCTACACGCTTTCGCTGAGGACAGGCAAAGAGGAGCAGCTGACGGACGACCCGGCGGCCGACTGGTGGCCTTCGTGGGGTCCGAAGCACTCCAGTCAGTACGTTGAGGTGATCGGCCGCTAGCCGACGGCTGTTTCCCGAGACCGTGCGCTCGGTGCCTCCGCTCAGAAGATCGCCAGCGGGTTGACGGGCGACCCTGTGCTGTTGGAGAGCTTCAGCGGCGCGATGGTGAACATGAACTCCCAGCGGCCCACCTCGGCGCAATGGCGCGCCAGCTCCTCGAGGTCTGCGTTGTCCAGGATCCACATGCCCATCTTGACAAGCCCGACCTGGTGGATGGGGTTCGGCACGGACGGGTAGTGCGCGGGCGAGACGTCGTTTCCGGTGTCCGAGCCCAGCATGGCGACGCCGCGTTCGTGCAGCAGCGGCAGGCAGGCGGCCTGGCACGCGGTAGAGCCCTCGGCCGGGTCCGCGGGGCCCTCCTCGTTGCGGCGCCGTAGCTGGCCCGTCCTGACCAGCAGCACGTCGCCCTCCTCGACGGTGAAGCCGCAGCGGCGTTCCGCCTCGAGAATGTCGTCGGGCATGACTCCCTCGCCGCGCTCCAGCCAGTCGACGCCGCGGATCATCGACGCGTCCACGAGCACGCCCCGCGTTATGATGCCGTCGCCGGCGTTCTCGACCGACTCGACCGTCGCGCCGTTGTAGGTGGAGACGAGATGGGCCGGCCTGTCGTTGTACATCCGGCCCTGCCAGAAGAAGTGGCACAGGCTGTCTATGTGCGTGATCGTCACGCCGTGGTAGGCCATGCCGAAGAAGTCGGCCGAGCCCTGCGCGGCCCTGAGGGACACCTTGTCGCCGGTGGCCCATCCCTCGCCGCTTTCGATCATGAAGTGCACCGGCGGATTCGGCGCGTCGACCGAGGCCTCGAACTCCACGGTCCGGGCGCACGAGACCTGGCGGCCGTCGCGCACCAGCGACGCGGCCTGCCGCACCTTCTCGGGCGTCAGGAAGTTGAGCGCTCCGAGCTCGTCGTCCGCGCCCCAGCGGCCCCAGTTGCTGAGCGAGTCGAAGTAGCCGAGCACCTCGGCTTCGGTCGGTATCGTCGTGCCGGTCATGGCGTCTCCATGTGGTCGGTAGGCGCCCGTCGTCCGGCTGCAACCGTTCGGAGTTGATGTCCCCACTACCCGTTCACCCCGAGTAGCGCCGATGCATCATCGGCGCGTATCGAGGGGCGCGCGCAGGGTCTCAGCAAACGTGATCAGTTACGTCCGTGTTGCCGGGCGTTCCCGTCGTCGGTTAGGCTTGCTACATATTGTATCGCAACTCCAGCGCTGCGCTCTGCGGTCTGAGGCTGACGTATGTCGAAGCTGCGATTGGGTTTCCTCGCGTCGCACGGGGGCAGCAACGTGCAGGCGATCGTCGACGCGTGCAGGGCAGGGGAGCTGCACGCCGAGCCGCGGGTCGTCATCAGCAACAACTCCGGCAGCGAGGTGCTGCGTCGGGCCGCCAGGGAAGGCGTGCCGGGCTTTCACCTGAGCTCCAGGACCCACCCGTGTCCTGAGGACCTGGACGCGGCGATCGAGGGCGTGCTCGCGGACCACGGCGTCGAGCTCGTCGTCCTGGGAGGCTACATGCGGATGCTCGGCCCGAGGGTGCTGGGCCGCTACAGGAGGCGCGTGCTGAACGTCCATCCCGCGCTGCTTCCGGCGTACGGCGGGCAGGGGATGTACGGCGAGCGCGTGCACGAGGCCGTGCTCGCGGCGGGGGAGCGGATCACAGGCGTCACCGTGCACCTGGTAGACGAGGAGTACGACCAGGGGCCGATCCTCGCGCAGGTCGAGGTGCCGGTGCTGGATGGCGACACCGTCGAGTCGCTGCGGCAGCGCGTGCTGCGGCGCGAGCACGCGCTCTACCCCGAGACGCTCCAGAAAATCGCGACCGGGGAGATCGAGCTGCCCGCATAGGTACCTGACCAACGCAGGGCTCCCATGCCGTCATTCCCGCGCAGGCGGGAATCCAGGGGTAGGGCGCCCTCGTCGTCCCGGCCTCGTCAGCGTCTGCGGGCCTGCGATTCGATGCGCCGTCGGCGGGCCTCCCGGTCCGAGCGCTCCCGGGCCTCCTCGAGGTGGGCGAATCCGGCCTCGATGATCTCTTCCAGGGCGTCGGGGTCGACGCGTTCCCGGTCGACGAGGTCGATCAGCAGCTCGGCGAAGAACTCGTCGTCGAGAATCGCGTCCCGCCAGTCGGCGTCGAGGTCGTCCAACGTCCCGTCGTGGAGCTGCCGTTGCAGGACGGCTTCGGCGGCGTCGATCCCCTCCGCCTCATAGACGTCTACGCGCAGGTCGAACCCCATCCCGCCGCCGAGCTCGATGTGGTCGCCGTGGTGGGCGACGTCCCCAAAGATGTCGTAGAGGTCGATCGAGCTTTCGACCTCGGCGTCGGCCAGCTCCAGCCGGTACTCGCCGTCCTCGGTCAACGAGTAGCCGCCGTCGGCGTCCACGGCGATGGCGCCCTGCTCGACGAGGCGGTCCGCGATCGCCATCAGGGCGGCATTGGCGCTCGGTCCGGGCTCTGCGATGTCGTGGCCGAGCCGCCCGACGAAGTGGAGCATCACGTGCTCCCGCAGGCGGCGCACCAGGAGCGCGCGGTCGCCTCCGTACCAGCGGTCGGCGGCGTACTCCAGGGGCGTGTACCGTTGCTCGACCACGACGTCGAGCAGCGGCGCCTTCGACCCCTCGACGTAGGACAGGTGCGGCGCAAGTTCCTCGGTCGACGCGACCTCCGGCCCGTGGTTGCGGTACATCCGGAGCGAGCAGCGGCCGTCGCGCCAGTCGGTGAACACGTCCAGCAGATCGGCGTACATCTCCGGCAGGTCCGGGTTGCGCCGCGTGTCGAGCAGGTCGATTACGGCCTCGTCACGGGCGCCGTCGGGGCCGAACACGCGGTCGAGCAGGTCGCCTATGCTGACGTCGGCGTCAACGTCCGATATGCCGACCTCGAAGGCGTCGGACAACGGCATGTCGCCGAGCGTGACGCGGAGGCCCAACGACGAGGCAGTACCCGCGTCGGCGTCGTGGGGCCGCGGGCCAGGGCCCTTGGCGTAGGCTGGCGGCGCGCTTTCGGTCATGCGCAGACCCGCCCGCGCTAGCGGCGCGGGCCGATAAGGTGTTGGCCGCCGCCGCCGCCGCGGAAGCCGCCCCGCGAGCTGCGGAAGCTGCTGCCGCCGCTGCTCCTGGAGCCCCAGCTGCTGCGGACGCCCGTGGAGCTTGTCTTGAAGCCGCCGGTCGTCTGCTGGCGGGACTGGTAGGACCGGCGTGCGGTGCTCTGGTTCCGGGTTGCCGAGTCGTACTGGGACCCGGCGAACTTCTTCTGGTTGCCGAAGTACCTGGAGTTCCTGGAGACCTGCGATCTGTAGCGGCTGCCCTGGCGGTAGCTGTCGCGCTGCCGCGTCATCGAAGTGCGAGCGTAGCCCGGCGGTGTGGAGTAGTAGTAACCGCGGGGGCTGATGGCTGAGATCAGCAGGTATGTGAACAGGAAGTCGCCCGCGCCGAATCCGCTGCGGTAGTAGCCGTTGGCGCCGTAGCCGCGCATCTCGTGGCTTTCGTCCTTCTTCACGATCGTGAAGAGCAGGTCGTCCTCGGCGTCGTCGATCTCGTGGTTGGCCGGTTTGCTCAGGTCTTCCCAGCCCTCGAGGGTGAGGCCGAGCTCGTCCTGCTTGGACCGGATCAGCACAAGGCCGTCGCCCTCGTAGATCTCGTTGACCTTGCGCTCGAACTCGGTGGCGCTCTCCGAGTCCTTGAACGCCTGCTGGACGTCGTCGAGGTTGACACGTCCCGCGGCGCCGTCGGTCGCCGCCCATTCGTCGTAGCTCGGTCCCTGGCTGCAGGCGGCAGCCACGGGGACGGCGGCGACCATGGTGCCGGCCAATGTCCTGATTCCCAATCTGCCGTATCTAGTGGCCATAGTAGCCTCCTTCGGCGCTTGGCTCGCTCTCACCGCGGGGCGGAAGTCCCCGCACCACTCTTGTCGTACTTCTTTCAGCGGCGGCACCGGCCCGGCCGCGTTCCGGGTTGTCCTTTGAGATCAAACCAGGACCTCCTGGACCTCCCGGGGCAGCGAAGGCTCAGGCTCAACGTCCGCCTCGCGGTAGGCGATCAGCTCGACCAGGAAGGCGTCCCGCGCGGATGTGAGGAACCGGTTGTACTCGTTCGTGACGGCGAAGGCGTAGTCGGCGACCGTTCGGGCCAGCGCGTAGCCCGACAGGTGGGCGCCCAGCGCAATGTCCTGGATGCGGGACAGGTGCGCGGGCCACAGCTCGTCCGCGGTCTGCACCATCAGCATGCCCGCGAGCGTGTCGAAGTCGCCGCGCCTGCACTCGAATCGGGCCCGCCGCACACGCTCGGCAATCAGCGCGCCGGCTTCGGCCCGCAGGGCAGGCATGCCGAGACCGAACGACGCCGACAGGTCTATCTCATAGTCGAGCTCTGCCTCCTCGGCGAGGCGGGCGAACCGTGCCGTGTAGTCGCCCGCGGCCGATTCGGGGAGGTGGCGATCGACGAGCCTGCGGCCCGCGGCCGCGGCGAAATCCCAGAGAGTATCGTCCGAGACCCCGTGATCGAGGACGTGCCTGCGCAGACCGTAGTACGCCAGCGTCTGCCGCTCGACGACCCTGTCGAGCTGCCAGGCTGCCAGCCGGCCCAGCTCCTCTTCGCGCTCGTCGAGCCGCTGCAGCCGGTCGACGTCCCGCTGGGTCCGCCGCCCTTCCTGGTGCACGAGACCGTCGACCCCGTCTCGCCGCTCCGACCGGTACGATGGGCCGCCGTTCGGCTTGTCGAGCAGTGAATCGTCGTCCGCGGACAGCAGGAAGCGAGTCGATCCGAAGGCGCCCTGTCGTCCGACCCTGCCGCGTAGCTGGTCGTCGATGCGCCGGGAGTCGTTCAGGTCGGTGCCTATGACGTGAAGCCCCAAGCCGAACTCCATAGTGATCGGCGCGCCCGTCCCTGACTCCGCGTCGTCGAGCATGGCGACCACGTCGTGGGACCGGCCGCCCCGCTCAGCGGCGACGCCGGCCCGATGCAGGGCTGCCGTGGCTGCCGCGGCCTCTTCCGCGGTCGGGCATCGCAGCGTGACCGCGGAAGCGCCGTTCGCCAGCGCCTCGGCTGCCATTTGGGCGCATCCGTCCGCCACGCGGCGGTCGAGATCGGGTTCGAGGAGTATGTCGGTGCCTCGTCCGGCCATGTTCGTCGCCACGGTCACGGCGCCGTAACGGCCCGCCGACGCGACTACGGCCGCCTCCGAGGCGCTCGTGACGGCGTTGAGGAGGGTGTGCGATACGTCGTGCCGCCGGAGCAGCTCGCTTATCTCCTCCGACTCTCGCACCGCCGCGGTCCCGACGAGGACGGGACGCCCCATCCGGCGCCAGCGGCGCACCTCGCTCACCAGCGCGTTCAGCTTGTCGTCCCGGCGGTCGAAGAGTCGAGTCGGGTGGTCGGTCCTGACGGGCCGCTTTGAGGGCGGCACCACCTCGACGTCAAGACCGTAGAAGCGCCGGAACTCGTCCGCGGCGGCAACGGCTGTCCCGGTCATGCCGGAGACGTGGCGGTAGCGGCTGACGTAGCCCTGCACCGAGACCTGGGCGTGGACCTCGGGCTCCGGTCGGGGAGGGAGGTGCTCTTTGGCCTCTATCGCGGCGTGCAGGCCGTTCCGGTACCGGCTGTCCGGGCGCCGCCTGCCGGTTACCGGGTCGACGAGCACGACATCGCCGTCGACGACGATGTAGTCCACGTCGTGGCGGAGAAGCAGGTGGGCGTGCAGAAGCTGGTGCACCTGGCTCGCGAGATTGCACCGTCTCGACATCTGCCGCCGCAGCGCTTCGGCGTCCCGCCGCCGCCGCTCTAGGGGCGCGTCGTTCTGGCCGCTCTCGATGCGGCGCAGGCGGGCGTCCAGGTCGGACAGGTCGAAGAGCGGCCCCAGGCTGTCCTCGATCAGCTCGTGGCCTGCGTCCATCAGCGTGACGGTCCGGCTGTTCGCGTCGACGACGTAGTACAGGCCGTCCTCGAGCTCGCTGTCCGGCTCGCGGGCGGCGACCTCCGTCCTGACCTGGCGGAGCAGTCGCCTGTCGGCGGACAGCTCGCGGACTACGTGGTCGCTCTCGTGGTCTGCCAGGGACAGGCGCGCCAGCAGCGTACGCCGACTCCCGGCCGTGAGGTCGGGCTGCTGGAGCTCGGCCTCGATGCCGGCTGCGGCGGCCTTCTGCCGGCCGATGAGCTGGCGGACCGCCTGGTCGGCGCGTCGCAGCCCACGCGTGTTGGACGGCGGGCCGCCGGATATGATCAGGGGGGTGCCGGCCTCGTCGATCAGGGTCTGGTCGGCCTCGTCGACAATGGCGACGTCGTGCCCCCGCTGGACGGTCTCGTCGGCCGAAAGCTTCATGTTGTCGCGCAGGAAGTCGAAGCCCAGCTCGCGGACGGTCCCGTAGACTACCTGCGCCCGGTATGCCGAGCGCCTGTCGTCGTCGCCCATGTGGCCCAGCACCGCCGCTACGGGGACGCCGAGCGTCTCGTAGACGTCGGCCAGCCATTCGGCGTCGCGGGCCGCGAGGTAGTCGTTGGCGGTTATGACGTGTACCCGGCGGCCGGACAGCGCGTGCAGTATCGCCGGGAACGCGGCCGCGACCGTCTTGCCCTCGCCGGCGCTCATCTCGACTACGGCGCCGCGATAGAGCATGATTCCGGCCGTGATCTGTTCGTCGGTCGCCCTGAACGCCAACTCTCCGTCGGCGTCCAGCGATTCCACGGCGGCGTAGAACTCGGCGGGCAGCAGGATCTCGGACCTATGGGAAATCCTGCTCTTCTCGGCGACGTACACCGCGGTGGATACGACGGCGCGCCGCTCAGGACTCAGACGCAGCCGGTCCAGGGCGGCATGCAGGTCGGAGGCGAAGAGCGGGCCGTCCACGAAGTCCTCATCGGCGTAGTACTCGACCCTGGCGCGGTACGGCGCGGCGTCGAGTACCTCTGCTGCGATGTCCCGGCACTGCTGGATGGCGGCAGGCGCGGCAACGTCTCCGAGGGCGCGCCACAGGCCCATCCGCCTGTGTATCGTCTCGGCGACTACGGCGTAGACTGTGGGCAGCGCGTCGCCGCGGTCGGCCGCAGAGACCAAAGCCGACTTCAGGTCGGCGTCCGAATGCGCGCTGAAGTCACGGCCGCGGATTTCGGTGAGCAGCGTCGCGTCCGAAGGACTGGCCGGCCGCCGCCCGAGGCGACGCCCGTGCCGTGCGAGTCTGTGAAGCCGTTCTGCCATTGAGTGCCTCGGTACGTGGTGATTGTACAACGCCGGGGCGCCATTCGGCTTCAAGGAGGCTCGCGGGCGACGCGATCGCGCCGTGTCTATGTGGCGTCCACGTTCCTCAAGTCTACGATCTCAGGACGCTTTCTGGAAGACTCGAAGTCGCCGCCGTCGACGAACTCCAGGTCGACGGTCAGGAAGCCGGCGCCGACCAGGAAGGCGAGCTCCGGCTCGCGTCGCAGTACGGCCTTCTTGATGGCCGACTCGGCGTCTCGCAGCCTCGCGGGGAGCCGCAGGGTGATCGCCTCGGTGTCGCCGCGGGCGAGCACGACCTGCATGTGCCGCGGTCCGTCGCGGTCGCCGTAGACCGCGTCGCGCAGCGAGGCGTAGGACAGCTTGGTGCCCAGGACCGACACGGTCGCGTCGGTGCGGCCGATCACGTCGACGACCGGCAGCGTTAGACCGCAGGTACAGGCGGCGGCCGCCGGGCGCACTATGTCGCCCAATGGGTACCGCACGAGCGGCAGTCCTTCCTGGCGCAGGGTGGTCACCACGATCTCGGCGTTGCGCCGGTCCCGGCCCGTGTATACCAGCTCGATGAAATGGTGGTCCGTGAGGAGGTGGATCCCGGTGTGGCGGCCGCATTCGATGCCCAGGGCGGACGTCTCGGAGGCGCCATAGTAGGCGAAGACCTCCAGGCCGAGCCGGTGCTCCAGCCTGTGGCGCGTTGCCTCGGCGAGCGGCTCCCCGGCATAGACGAGCCTGCGAAGCGCCGTCCCGCGCCCTGCGGCCATACCCGCCTCCAACGCGTCGATGGACCTCTCGATGATCGACGGAATGGTCACGATCACCGTGGGGTCGAGGGCGGTCAGTCCGTCGACGGTGGCGTGGGTGTCCGGTGACACCGTGTACGCATACGCCTCGGAGACGCCGAGCACGTCCAGAGCGCCGGTGAAGGACGCCATGAGCGTCAGCGGCCCCGTGTCGACGCAGGCGACGCGGTCGCCGGGGCCTATGCCGCATATCCCGAACAGGCGCGCCAGAAGCTCCGTTTCGGCGCAGGCGTCCTTAGCCGTGATGAGGCGCCTCTTGGGTGTCCCCGTCGTGCCTGAGGACACCTCGACGTCGACGATGCCGTCCAGCGTCGCGATGCTTTCGTCCGCCAGCGCGGAGAGCGTCGAAGGCTCAAGCAGCGGCGCCCGCCGGAGGACGGAAAGGGGGTCGCATTCGCGGACGTCGCGCTCGGTGATCCGGGCCGCGGCGAAGTGCTCCCGGTAGACCCTGAACGTCAGGGCGTGCAGCAGTGCTTCGCGAAGCGCGGGGGCAACGTCGTCGACGCGGCCTAGCGGCACGATCTCCGCGCCGCTCGCTCCGGTTCGCACGTCCCCGGCCCCGGATGGACGCGTCAGGAGATGAAGCCGCTGATCTCGGCCGGCGTGTGGCGCTGCTTGCTGATGTAGACGAGCGAGTCGTCCTCGGTCAGCGACATCTGCTCGAAGCCGACGATCAGCGCGCCTTGCCGGATCACCCCCACGAGATTGACGCCGTGGTCGAGTAGCCGCTTGGCCGCCTCCGTGTAGGACATGTCTACTGCGGGGCAGGCCTTGAGCTTCGTGGTTACCACCGTCTCTTCGATCTCGGTCACGTTGCTCGTGATCGTCTCGGTCAAGAGCGTCACGCCGGGGTCCTGCGCTTCCTGTACGAGCAGGTTGTTGGCGACGCGGGTCGTGTACACGAGCGAGACTCGATCCGAGACGTTGAAGAGCACCGCGTGCTTCGGGTCCTGGCACTCGGCGACGATCGACATTTGCGGGTTCATGTGCTCCATGACGAATGCAATCGACGCGACGAGGCTGTCGGTGCGAAGGTCGTCTACGCTGGTACTCAATATGATTGCCTGGCGTGCGTCCGCTATCGAGGCGCGGACGAAGGTCTCCTGCTCCAAGGGTGACCCCCGGATGAACGAGACGTTCTTGATCGAGAATGGGAGCTCCTCGATCTGATTTGTGACGAGCAGGATCTCCCGATTGCGATGCTCGTCGTCCCTGGTGTACTCGTCGATGATCTGTCTGATCCGCGACTCGTTCGGGAAGTTGACGATCAGCAGGTGCTCCCTTGCTCTGGAACTGCCCATGCCTCTGCGCTCCTTATACTTGAGCTGCACGAACCAGTCGACCATCAGGCCGAGGGTCGACGTGAAGGCGGCCAGCCCGACTACGATGATGAATACGCCGGTGCCGATGCGGGCGCCCAGGCTCTCGGCGGACAAGTCGCCGTAACCGATCGTCGTAATCGAGACGATGCTGTACCAGAGGCTGTCCCAGATCGAGAGGTTCTGCTCCCTCCCGTCGAAGAGGTAGAAGGTCACCGAGTTGCCTATGATGCTGAGCACCAACACGGACGCGAGGAGGCTGACTCCCAGCTCTCGACGCCGGCGTATCTGGTAGACGATCCGCGACAGGGAGTATATCAATGGCACGGCATCCCGCTCATCCCGAGGGATCCAGGTCGGCGAACCTCAGGCGGTACGGCTCCAGGCTCGCGACTGAGTCCATCGTCTTCATCCTGATCATGGGCTGCGTCGTGTTCCGGAGAGCGGTCACCACGAGCCCGCCGTCTCGGGCCTTCTCAAAAAAGTACTGGTCATTATAGACCACCCAGTCGCGCATATCCGTGGAGTGTGCGAGGAAGCCGAATTCATCCACGACGTGCAGGTCGAGCTGCGCCACGCGCTCCAGGAGATGCGAACGTCGAAAGGTGACGCACAGCTCCACCGACGGCGGCAGGCTGCTCTCGTCCAGCCGGTCCGAGAGGGCCACCAGGACACGCGGCGACAGCTTGTCGATAGCCGCGAGCGCGGCCGGCGTCGCGCCGGACGGGAAGACGTGGGCCGGGATTCCGAGATGGCCCAGCATGGTGCTGATCTCGGCCGCGAAGTAGCGTCGGCGCGGCTCCGACACGACGACGGCCGGCCCGCGGCCCGCCGTGGGCAGGGCGTCGCGCAGCGCGTCCCTGAAGACGCCGTACCTGGACGCCGTCTCCTCCAGGCCCTCCGCGACGGGCATGGCGGCGGCGCGCTGTCCCCGGTGCGGTCCCACGATCCACTGGACTCGGGACGGGTCCGCCACGACGCGTCCAAGGCGCTGCCGCCGATACGTCGAGATGGGTGTGATGGGGAGCCGGCGAAAGTCGTCCATCGAGGCTATTCGATAACCGGCAGGGAAGAGCTCCCGGTAGAACTGCGTCCTCAGCGCGGCGGAGACCGCGCCGTCGAGGAGCTCCAGGACGTTATCCGGCGTGTGAAAGATCACGGCGCCGCGTCGGCCCGGCTTCCCCGCAGGCCGATGACCACGAGGCCGGCCTCGTGGTCGGCGCCGTGGCACTCGTCGTAGCGTGCCAGCAGGTGCTCGCGCGCGTCCAGTACGCGCTCGGCGACGGTCGGATGCACGGCGGCAAAGGACTCGCCGAGAGGCGAGCCGAGCTCCCAGCGCGGCGACACGTCGCACGGACGGCCGGCCCGGCGGCAGGCAGCGCGGTATTCGCCCGATGTCTTCTTGAAGCCGCGCTCGTCCCGGAAGACGACCGCGGTGACCATGAAGTCGGACGAGATGTACAGCCCCAGCTCGTTGTCGAACACCTGCACGAGGTCGACGTAGGGGATCCAGCCCTCCATCGCGAACAGCAGGTCGTACACGATGTCCTGCGACACACGGTGGTAGTAGAAGCTCTCCGGCTGTATGGCCATCCTGACCGGCACCGCCGGCTTATCGTCGTACCCCAGCAGCCGGTCGGATTCGGCGCCTTTCAGGAACAGGAAGGGGATGTTGCCGTTCGTGTCGTCCACGAGAACGGACTCGCCGTCGATGCGATAGAGCAGGGCGGTGTGCTGCCAGTAGCGCATGTGGCGCTTGGCGAACCGGAAGTCGAACGTCGTGAGCAGCTCTCGCAGCCGGTCCTCCGGCACCGGGTCGGGGACGTTGGGGCCGGCGATGACGTACTCGGAGTCGAAACCGAGGCGGTCGGTCAGGAACTTCAGCGCCTGCACCTTCTCGGAGCAAATGCCGCCCGCGCCGTCCGCCATGTTGCGTACCGTCTCGTCCCCCCACTTGTACGCGAGCTTGAGTCCGGTGAACCGCGAGTAGCTCTCGAAGTCGCTCTCCCAGATTCTCAGGGCCAGCGCCTCGAGCAGCCGGACTCGGTCCGCGGCGTCATCCGACGCGAGGATGTCTTCGGACCGCCGCTCGCCATGGGCGCGGCGGACCGCGTCCGCGACGAAGCCGACATAGAAGTCGCCGCGACGGTCCCAGCGCCGTTTCGAAAAGCCGGTCCAGTTGCGGTCGTAGCCGACGCTCGTGCGGTCGATGCTGAGGTCGAGCAGGGCCACGTCCTTGCCGTCCGCCCGTATTCGCGCCGGGCGCAACGGGTAGTCCAACGACACCGCGCGCGGCCCCTGGGCGAACTCGACGCCGCCGTAGAAACCCCGGAGGCGGCCCTGGTCGTCGCACGCGTACACAAGGTCCTGGAGCGAGCCGAGCATCTCGGCCGACGCTTCCGTGATACGGCCTTCGCAGGACATGCGCTCCACGTCCGGCCGCTCGAGGTATACGTCGAGCAGATCGCGCAGCGGCAGGGCGGCGTCATCGGGGTCGATGCGCATCGTCGACCGGCGGCCGGTCACGTCGTCGGTGATGCGGAGGACTGTGTTTGGGTTGGCGGCCATCTCGGCCATAAAGCGTCCCGTAGGTGCGGCAGGCTGTCGAAGCGATTATAGCTGGCCGGATATTCCGCGCCGACTCGACGTTCAAGTCTGCGGTTACGCCCCGGTCCAGAAAGCGATGCCGACCAGGCCGGGCCCCGTGTGGGCGCCCACGACCGGCGCCAGCTCGCTGACGTAGAGCTCCGCGCAGTCGAGCTCGTCCCGCAGGTCGCGTCGGAGACTCTCGGCCACGGCGAGGGCGTCGGCGTGGATGACGGCGGCGTGTACGGGGCTGCCGTCCGCGCGCATGGCCACGCGGTCGATCAGCGCGCGCCGGGCGCGAGCCGCGCTGCGGGGCCGGGCGACGCCCTCGATCTCGCCGCGGTGCATCTCGAAGACCGGCTTCAGCCTGAGGAGCGCGCTGCCCGCGTACGCGATCCCGGGGATGCGGCCGCTCTTCCAGACGTAGTAGAGCGTGTCCAGGTATGCGGCCAGGTACACGCGCGGGACCACCGGGCCAATCGACGCGATGACGCCGTCGATGTCGTGGCCGGCGTCAACGGCGCGGCACGCCGCGGTCGCGACGAGACCCTCGCCGCCCGCGGCGCTCTCCGTGTCCACGACCTCGACGCGAACGCCGGGACGCTCCTTGCGGAACTCCTCCGCCGCCATGTTGGCGGAGTCGAAGGTGGAGCTGAACCGTCGCGAGACCGTCAGAGCCAGCACCGTCTCGGCCTCGCGGGCGGCGGCCCTGAAGGCCTCCACGAACGCGGACGGCGACGGGGAGGCGGTGGTCGGCGGCTCCCTGGCCTCCCGCTGGACGCGGTAGAACTCCGCTGGCGACACGGCGCGCCCGCCGGCGTACGCGGCGCCGCCGACGTGAATGGGCATCGGAACTACGTGGGATGGCAGCGGCCCGTCCCCGGCTGCCGGCAGCGAGGCGCTGCCGTCGACCACGACGGCCACGCGGTTCTTCGGGCGCATATCGGAGGGGAGTCTACACTACGTCCGGTCCGGGCCGTCAGAGCGACGGCGCCGGGCCGGTCTCGAAGGAGGAGAGCCGGCGGCGAGAAGCGGGGCTCCGCCCCGTGGGGCTACTTGTTACCGGCGCGGTTCAGGGATCGGATGGGTTTGGCGACGGTGTCGAACGCCTCGGCGAAGATGTCCCACTCGCGGATCATGGACCGCAGCCGTTCGAGACCTCTGCCCGTGATCCTGTAGTAGCGGCGGGTCTGATGCGTGGGCGAGGTGATCCACATGCTCTCGACATAGCCTTCGCGCTCCATCCTGTGCAACGCGGGGTACAGCGTCCCCTGCTTGAGATGGAAGTAACCTCGGCTCCGGCTGGCCATCTCCCTGACCAGCTGATAGCCGTACTTGAGGTCCTCGGCGAGCATGGAGAGGATCAGAATCTCCGTGTTGCCCTTGAGGAGCTCTCGACGATACGGCTCGAGACCGGTCGTTACGGTATTCATAATCACCCCCCAGGTGGATACCGACGGACGTGGGCCGCTTGCAAGATATACGCAGCGGCGGCCAAATCGGATTTCTTTCTTGGCACCAATTTCGCCCGATTTTGGGCGAATCGGCGCGAACCGTGGGTTCCCGTCTCCCCCACATCCGTCATTCCCGCGAACGCGGGAATCTACCCCCCGGTATGTCGGCATCGCGACGCGAAACCAGTCCGTCGCGCCGGCCCTCCCGGCTGGGAGGTGAATCCGGGGCTCCCGGCTCTCATTGAAGGGCAGATTCGGCGGATGCTAGAATGGCCGCACTTTCGCGGGGAGCGTTCATTGACCACGAGAGTCGAGATACTTCCTGGGATGCGTGACGTGACCGGGGACGCGTACGCGCGGGTGCGGCGCGTCGCCGACGAACTTGCCGCGCATCTGCGCCGCGGCGGCTACGAGTCGGTGGATACGCCTCTGCTGGAGCCCACGGAGCTGTTCGTCCGCAAGTCGGGCGGCGAGCTCACCAGCAGGATGTACACCTTCGTCGACCCGGGCGGGCGGCGCGTCAGCCTGCGCCCGGAGTTCACGTCGTCGGTGATCCGCCACTTCGTCCAGGAGGGCGGCGCCTTGGACCGGCCCGTACGGTGGCAGTACCAGGGCCCAGTCTTCAGGTACGAACGCGAGGTCAACGCCGGCTACCGCCAATCGACGCAGGTCGGAGCAGAGCTGATCGACGCGTCCGGCCCCGAGGCCGACGCGGAGGTGCTGTCCCTGGCCTGGGAGGGTCTCGATGGCATCGGCATCGAGGGCAGGCAGATGCGGGTAGGCCACGTCGGCCTGCTCCTGGAGGTCGTGCGCGGCTGCGGCCTTTCCGAGCCGGCCGCACTGTTCATCATCCGCAACGCGCCGGAGCTCAAACGGGGCGACGTGGACCCCTCGGCGCTGACCCGGCGGG
This sequence comes from Dehalococcoidia bacterium, assembly GCA_965220785.1. Taxonomy (GTDB): domain Bacteria; phylum Chloroflexota; class Dehalococcoidia; order Lucifugimonadales; family CAZENU01; genus CAZENU01. The sequence continues at coordinate 2,049,433 of CBDCQW010000003.1, read as the reverse complement.
CGCGAGACGCCGGACTGCTGGACGCCAGGCCGGATATCCCGGAGGCAGCCGACCTGACTTCCGACGGGCGCCGGTCCGCACGGGAATACGTGCGGGGGGTGCTCGCCGGCGCGACGGCAAGTCCGCTGGGACGGAGGAGCCCCGAGCAGATCGTCGACAGGCTCATGCGCAAGGTCGCGGAGGCCGATTCCGAGGAAAGCTTCCTGGATGCCGCGTCGCTCATCGAGGAGGTGGTGAAGCAGGGAGACGGCCCTCACACCGCCCTGGAATCCGTCCGTGGAACCCTGGCGCGGCGCATCGGCGGCGACGCGATACTGGAAGAGCTCGGGTCGCTGTTCGACCTCCTGGGCAGCCGGGGCATCGACGAGTCCCGGGTCGTGTTCGATCCCGGACTCGTGCGGGAGCTGTCCTACTACACGGGCGTCATATTCGAGATCAGCGACGCGTCGGGGGCGCCGCTCTGCGGCGGCGGCCGATACGACGGCCTGATCAGAGCCCTGGGCGGGGCCGAAACGCCTGCCCTCGGCTTCGCGTACACTGTCGACAGCCTGGTATAGGCCGCGACCAGGACCGAGCCACTCACACAATTCGCGCCCAAGGAACTCAATTGCTACGCGTTGCGGTCGCCAGTGACGGAGCCATGCACGAGCCATCGTTTCTCTTTCTCCGCGCATGCGGATTGGGAGTGGCCCGGACGAACTCGCGCCGCTACGTGGCCGACATACCGTCGCTACCTGGCGTCACAGTGCACTTCCAGCGCCACGCCGACATCGCGTTCAAGGTGGAGGAGGGGAGCGCCGACGTGGGCATAGTCGGCTCGGACAACTTCGCTGAGTCCCTGCAGGAAGGCGGCAACGCAGCCGTGATCATCGACCGGCTCGGCTTCGGCCACTGCGAGATAGTCCTGGGCGTGCCGGACTCGTGGGTTGACGTGGTATCGCTGGCCGACCTGGCCGACCTGTCAATGGAGTTCCGCGCGGACGGCCGCGACCTGCGGGTCGCAACCAAGTTCCCCCGGCTGGTGGAGGGCTTTTTGCTGCGCAGCGGGGTCAGCTACTTCTCCATGGTTCCCACGAGCGGCACCCTCGAGGCGGCTCCGGCGATGGGGTACGCGGACATCATCGCGGACATCACCGAGACCGGCGTTACCATGAGGGAGAACCGCCTCAAGACGATCGCGGGCGGAACGATCATGTCGGCCGAGGCCTGCCTCATCGCCAACCGGGCAGCCCTTGCCGCGGACGAGGCCAAGCTGCGCACGGCGGAAGACATGGTCGAGCGCATCGAGTCCCACCTGCGCGCCGGCGGCGTCTACACCATCACCGCGAACATGCGCGGCGAGACCGCCGAGGACGTGGCCGCCTCCGTGCTGGCCCACGACGACATATCCGGGCTTCGCGGGCCGACCCTGGCCGAGGTGTACACTAAGGGCGGAGGCGGGTGGTACGCGGTAACCGTCGTGGTCGCGAAGGACCGGCTGATGGCGGCTGTGCGGCGTTTTCGCGAGATCGGCGGAAGCAGCGTCACGGTGTCGCAGCCCGACTACGTATTCGACTCTGAGTGCGAGGCGGCGCGTCGCCTCACTGAAGTCAGTTGAGCCGCGTGCGCGAGCGGTCTGACGCGTCGTGGATGACCCTCCTGGGAGTATGCCTGGCATGAGAACGGTCAACGGTCTCGCTGAGGCCAGGAAAGCGCTGTTGGAAGGGCGCGGCCTGGACTTTGACAGCGTTGCGGACGAAGTCATGGAGGCCACGTCCGCAGCCCTGGGCTGTCGGCCCGCGTCTCCGGCCGAGGCGGTGGACGAGATTCTGCGCCGCGTGCGTGAGGGCGGGGACGAGGCCCTCCGCGAGCTGGCACTGAGTCTGGACGGCGTGGAGCCCGAGTCGTTCGAGGTGCCCAAGTCTGCCATAGCCGAGGCCTACGCCGGCGTGCCCGACGAGCTCGTGCGAGCCCTCGAAGTGGCCGCGAAGCGGTGCACAAGGTTCCACCAGGCCGGCAGGCCGGAGGGATGGATCGACTTCTCAGAGGGCTACGGCGAGATGCTGGTCCCCGTCGGCAGCGTCGGAGCTTACGTTCCCCGCGGTCTGGCCTCGACGGTGCTGATGACGGCCATCCCCGCGCGTGTGGCCGGCGTCGACGAGGTGATCGTCTGCACGCCGCCGGGCGCGGACGGCTTGCCCGATCCCGCGATGCTCGTCGCGGCGGACCTTGCAGGCGTGAACCGCGTGTTTGGCATCGGCGGGGCGCAGGCCGTCGCCGCGATGGCCTACGGCACCGAGTCGGTGCCCAAGGTCGACCTGGTGTGCGGCCCCGGCAACGTCTTCGTGACGCTGGCCAAGAAGGCGCTGTTCGGCGAGGTAGGCATCGAGGGGCTCTACGGCCCCACCGAGACGACGGTGATCGCGGACGATACCGCGAACCCCACGCTGTGCGCCGCCGATCTGCTGGCGCAGGCGGAGCACGACGCATTGGCGACGCCCGTTCTCATAACCACGTCCGCCGAGCTGGCCGAAGCTGTCCAGCGGGAGATATACGCGAGAGCGGACGGGCTGGAGAGGGGAGAGACGGCGATGGCCTCCATCGAGGGCCGCGGCGCCATCGCCATCGTGGAAGACATCGACCAGGCGCTCGACCTGGCCAACGATCTCGCGCCCGAGCATCTCTGCCTGATGGTGCGGCAACCGTGGCGCCACGTCGGGCGAGTCAGGAACGCGGGTGCGCTCTTCATAGGCGAGTTCTCCCACGAGGTGCTGGGCGACTACGTGGCCGGCCCCAGCCATGTGATGCCCACCGCGGGCACCGCCAGGTTCAATTCAGGCGTCAGCGTCAGGTCGTTCCTGAAGGTCATGCCGGTGGTGGGACTCGACGACGAGACGGCGATGTCGATCTCCCGGCACGCCGCGGTGATCGCCCGGGCCGAGGGACTTACCGGCCACGCCGAGGCAGCCGAGATAAGACACGAGCTGGAACCGAAGTAGCAGCGACGCGAGGTAGCAAATGACGAGCATATCGGAGCTGATCCGGCCGCACCTGGCCAACATCAAGACCTACGAGCCCGTCGACCCGCCGGAGCTCCTGGCCAAGCGGGCAGGCATCCCCGAGGACAAGATCATCAAGCTCAACGGGAACGAGAACCCGTTCGGGGGCTCGCCCAAGGCGTCCGAGGCGCTGGGGAAGATCCCGCTGCACGTCTATCCGGACTCGGAGCAGCGGCGGATCCGGCGGGCGCTGGCCGAGTACACCGGGCTGGACGTCGACCACATAGTCGTGGGCGCCGGGAGCGACGAGCTGATCGACCTGCTGTTCCGGCTGATGATCGCCCCAGGCGACTCTATCGTCGACTTCGAGCCGACCTTCGGGATGTACGGGTTCGGCGCGCGCGTCTCTGGCGCCGAGACGAGGCTCGTCCAGAGGGACGAGCTGTTCGAGATAGACGTGGACGAGGCACGTGACGCGGTCGACTCGAATACCAAGATCATATTCGTAAGCTCGCCCAACAACCCGACCGGCAACATGGTGTCCGAGGAGCAGGTCAGGGCGCTGCTGGACCTGGGCCCGCTCGTGGTGATCGACGAGGCGTACTACGAGTTCTGCGGCGATACGGTCGCGGACATGATCCCTCAACACGAGAACCTGTGCGTTCTGAGGACGATGAGCAAGTGGGCCGGGCTCGCCGGGCTGCGCGTCGGCTACGCGCTGGCGAGCCCAAAGCTGGTCGCGCACATCATCGACATCAAGTCGCCGTACAACGTCAGTACGGCGGCGGAGGCGGCGCTGATCGCTTCCCTCGAGGACGCGGAAGCGCTGCTGGAACGGGTCGACGAGAACGTCGCCGAGCGGGGCCGCCTGTTCGCGCTGCTGGAGGCGATACCGGGCGTGAAGCCCTGGCCTTCCGGCGGCAACTTCATACTCTGCGAGTTCGAAGACGGCCGAAAGGACGAGATATACGAAGGCCTGGCGGACCGGGGCATCTTCGTGCGCAAGTTCAGCTCCGACCGCCTCCGCAACGCCTTCAGGACGTCCGTCGGGACGCCTGAGCAGTCGGACGCGGTTGTCGCCGCTCTGAAAGAACTGGTCTGAAGGTATGGAGGCTGAATCGGTGACGGAAGCGATGATTGGAACGGGAGAGCTGGCGAACCGCCTCGGCGTGACGACTCACCGCGTCATCCAGATGATCCGCGAAGGGAAGCTCCAAGCAACGCAGGAGGCCCCTCGTGCCCCGTGGCGGGTGAAGCTGTCCGACGCTCAGGCGTTGATCGCAACGCGGAAGCCCAGACGCTCGGTGGCAGCCAGAAGGGCGAAGCTGGAGAGAGAGACCGGCGAGACCCGCATCTCGGTCGAGCTCGATATCGACGGCACGGGGGCCTACGAGATCGACACGGGCAACGGCATGTTCGATCACATGCTGGCCCAGCTATCCAGGCACGGGCTGATCGACCTGAAGCTGACGGCCCGGGGCGACGTCGAGGTCGGCTGGCACCACCTCGTCGAGGACACGGGTATCGTATTGGGCCGAGCCCTGCACGAGGCCGTCGGCGACGGATCAGGCATTATGCGCATGGCGAGCTTCCACGTCCCGTTGGACGAGGCGCTCGCGCTCGTCGTCGTGGACTTCGGCGGCCGCGGGTACGCGGTGATCGACGCGGACATCGGCGACAGCGACATGGGAGACCTTCCCGCGCACCTGGTCCGCCACTTCCTGGAGACGCTGGCGCACGAGGGGCGGTTCAATCTGCACGTCCGGCTCCTGGCCGGCGACAGCAACCACCACAAGGCCGAGGCCATCTTCAAGGCGTTGGCCCGGGCCATGCGCGCGGCGCTGACCCCCGACCCCCGGCTGTCCGGCGGCGTACCCAGCACCAAGGGCACAATCGGGTAGGGCAGCGCGGCCTAAGCGTCCCAGATCCGGGACGGCCTGGCCTCTGCCTTACGCAGACGCTCAGGCGATACGGCGCCATCGAAGGTTTCAGGCCCTTCGTATGGGCCAGGACTGCCAGGCGGATATCCGGCAGCATACCTCGCACACCGAGCGCCGCGGTGCATCGGCAACAGTTCAGAGCTCGCGAGAAACCCTCGATAACCACAACACCGTCATACCCGCGAAGGCGAGTATCCAGGGTTAGAGGAGCATTCGTCCCTCAACACTGAACGGCTACGTGCATCGCCCAGAGATACTGCCCTGCGAACATATATGCTATACTGGGATGGTCACGCGCCAGGGAGGTGCTGGGATGAGCCAGGTCAGCGAGCTGCACGAAAAGTGGAGCGGGGACCCCGAATATCTGGAGGCATATGATGCCCTGGGGCCCGGGTTCGGGCTGGCCCGCTCGCTGATAGAGGCCGGGTTGGCGCCGGGCTCACCCAGGCGCAGCTTGCCGAGCGAATGGAGACGACTCAGTCTGCCGTCGCACGGCTGGAGAGCGGGCGCGTCAACCCGTCGACCAGGACGCTTCAGAAGATCGCTCGGAGTACCGGCACCATGCTTCGGATCAGCTTCGAGCCTGCGGTAGAGGCGTAGCCTCTGCCGCGGCGGACGCCCGGTTCCCGTGAACGCGGCCGGCCGCGCTACTCGATACGGGTCAGCTCGTAGCGGTACTCCTCGATGACCGGGTTGACCAGCAGGCGGTCGCACATGCTCTCGACGTGGGCGGCCGCGTCGCTCTCGCCCTCTTCGTCGACGCGCACCTCCATGTACTTGCCGGCGCGCACCGACGAGACCGAGCCGTACCCCATGTCCCGGAGCGCGTTGCGTATCGTCTGCCCCTGTGGGTCGTTGACCGTGCGCTTCGGGGTTATGAACACCCTGGCCAGGAACATCGCCTAGAACCGACCTGCGAGAAACTCCCTCTCCCTCGACGGGAGAGGGTTGGGGTGAGGGTGAAGGCCGTCGTCTACGAGATGCCTCCCGTGGTCGGACGGGACCTGGAGTAACTGTTCAGAGTTTCTCTGAGAATAGGCCTTGGCCGACCTGGCGTAGGGGCGGGTTTGAAACCCGCCAACCCGGTGCAGCCTCGTTTTCATCGTTGGTGAAAGTCCCCCGCCGAGTCCATCTCCTCGAGTCTGAACAGTTACGACCTGGACTCCGGCTTGCGCTGGAATAATGGGGTTATGCAAAGGTCTCTAGAAACCGGCCGGCTCGGGGGCGTCCTGGGAGTTCATGTGGCCGCGTATGAAGTTCAGAATTCGCTCCGCGTCGAACTCGTCGAACTGGTCGATGAAGTTCCAGGCGGTCAGGGCGATGCGGGTGTCCATGCCCGGGTAGGGCGCGACGATCGTCTTGGCGAATGGACCGGCGATCTCGACAAGCTGCGCCACGAGCTCTTCGCAGCCGTCCGGGCAGTCGTAGTGGATCCCGACCCCGGCGTGCTCCAGGTTGTGAACGAGAATCTCGTCCGCCACAGGGGTATCGTAGACTCCCCACCGGGCGGGCGCCTCCGCGTCGAACTGGTGCCATCCGGACGTGGCCGGTACGGAGTTGTACGGCGGGTGGGGCTCGCCCTTGACGATGTGAGGAGTGACGAGGTTGATGTAGCCCTCGGGCTCGGGGACGTAGGTGCCGGGCCCGCGGTCGCCTATGCTGACGACGCCCGTGAGGCCGCTCGCGAACAGCGCGAAGATGAAGATCACCGCGATGGTGGCAATGGCCGCCAGCCCGGCCCCCCGGTACAGCCGCCTGCGCCGGCTCCTGCGCTGCCGCCTGGCCGCTCTCGCCTGTGTCGGAGTAAGTCGCTCGCGTTTCGGTGTGCTCGTTGCCATGTCTGCTCTTGCTATGTGGTATCCGTACTATTCTGCTAGACGAGGGTCTCGCCGGTCAACTGGCGGTGCGCCTCGATGTACCGCTCGCGGGTCTTTTCGACGATGTCGTCGGGCAGCGCGGGGGCGGGCGGCTCGTGGTCCCAGTCCTGATCGTCGAGCCAGTCTCGCACGAACTGCTTGTCGTAGTTGGGCTGAGACTTGCCCGGCGAGTATCCGTCGGCGTCCCAGAAGCGGCTGGAGTCCGGCGTCAGCAGCTCGTCGATCAGCGACAGCTCGCCTCCGATGTAACCGAACTCCATCTTCGTGTCGGCGATGACGATGCCCTTCTCCAGGGCGATGTCGTGGGCCTGGTTGTAGACGTCGATGGTCGTCTGCTTCAGCCGCTCGGCCATCTCCGCTCCCGCCAACTCGGCGACCTGTTCCATCGTGATGTTCTCGTCGTGGCCCACCTCGGCCTTGGTCGTCGGCGTGAACAGCGGCTCGGGAAACTTGTCACCCTCCCGGAGCCCGGACGGCATGGACATGCCGCTCACCGTGCCGACGCGCTTGTACTCCGACCACGCCGACCCCGTGATGTAGCCGCGGACGACGCACTCGACGTCGATGCGCTGCGCCTTGCGGACGACCATGGCCTGCCGCGCGATGTTCGCCGGCACGTCAAGATCCGTCCGGTCGGACGCGACGGCGACGAAGTGGTTCGGCACCAGGTCCGCGGTCTGGGCGAACCAGAACTTGGACATCTGGCACAGTACCGCCCCCTTGTCGGGGATCGCCGTAGGCAGGACGACGTCGAACGCCGAGATCCTGTCCGTCACGACCATCAGGAACAGCTCGTCGTCGAGGTCGTGCGTATCCCGGACCTTGCCCCGGTACACCAGGTTCGGAAGTCCCGACTCGCGTATCGTCGTCATATCTGTCAACTCCTCGTTCTCAGCGATGTTCTGTGCGGTGGCAACTCTAGTGTAGAGGACTGAGCTGGGCGAGACCTACCCGCTGGAAAATCTCGTCCACGTGGCGCAGGTAGAAGCCGTAGTCGAAAATCTCGTCCAGCTTCGCCGCCGACAGCCGGCCGTCGACGGCCGGCTCGGCGCGGACCAGCTCGCGAAAGTCCTCGCCCTCGCTGACGCTCCGCATCGCCAGGCGGTGCGAGATCCCGTACGCCTCCTCCCGGGGCAGTCCGGTCTCGACCAGCTCCAGCATTATCCGCTGGGAGAACAGGACGCCTCGCGTCGACTCCACGTTCCGCAACATGCGGTCCGGGTAGACGTGCATCCCGGCGACCACGTCGACCATCACGCTCAGGATGTAGTCCAGCGCGAATGTGCTGTCCGGCAGGATGATCCTCTCGGCGGACGAGTGGCTGATGTCTCGCTCGCCCCACAGGGCGACGTTCTCCAGCGCGGTGACGCCGTGTCCGCGGATGAGTCGTGCGAGCCCGCACACCCTCTCGGACAGCTCGGGGTTTCGCTTGTGGGGCATCGACGACGATCCGGCCTCGCCCTCCGGGAAAGGCTCCGACACCTCGCCTATCTCCGTCCGCTGGAGGCCCCTGATCTCGGTGGCGAACTTCTCGAGCGAGGCGGCTATCAGCGCCAGCGTGAGCACGAAGTCGGCGTGACGGTCGCGCTGCAGCACCTGGTTGGATGCGGGAGCGGGCTGCAGGCCGAGGCGCTGGCAGACGCGCGCCTCCACCGACGGCGGCACCGTCGCGTGCGTGCCGACCGGGCCGGACAGCTTGCCGAAGGCCACACCCTCGCGCGCCCTGTCGAGCCGGTCGGAGTGGCGGCGCATCTCGTCGAACCAGACCGCCAGCTTGAGCCCGAAGGTGATCGGCTCCGCGTGCACCCCGTGCGTGCGGCCCATCATCAGCGTGTCTTTGTGCTCGACCGCGCGGGCCCGGAGGGCGGCGATCAGGTTGTCGATCTCCTCCGACAGCAGGTCGGCGGCGTCGACGAGCTGCAGACTGGTAGTGGTGTCCCACACGTCGCTCGTGGTGAGGCCGAGATGCAGCCAGCGCGCCTCGGGGCCCAGGGTCTCGCTCACGGCCCTCAGAAACGCGGGCATGTCGTGGCGCGTGCGTGCGATCTCCTCGGCGACGCGGCCTATGTCGAGGGTCGCCCCCCGCAGCTTGACGAGGTCGTCCTGCGGGATGACGCCTTCCTCGGCCCACGCCTCACAGGCGGCGAGCTCGATCAGCAGCCACTTGCCGTACTTGCTTTCGTCCGACCAGACCCGCTTCATTCGCGGCCTGGAGTACCGTTCGATCATGTGCGTGATGGCTCTCTCAAGAAACGTCGGCCGCATAGCGGCCGGGGATATTCTATCGGTTCTTCAGGCCCTCACGGTAATCGTCGTAGGCCTGGCGGATGTCGTCGTGCTTGTTGCCCAGTATCTGGGCGGCCAGGAAGGCCGCGTTGCGGGCTCCCCACGACCCGATCGCCACGCACGCCACCGGAATGCCCGGCGGCATCTGCGCGATCGCGTAGAGCGAGTCTACGCCGTTCATGTCGCTGCTCGTCAGCGGCACGCCGATGACGGGCAGGGTGGTCCACGACGCCAGCACTCCCGGCAGCCCGGCCGAGCCACCGGCTGCCGCGATGAGCACCTCTATGCCCCGCCCGCGGGCCGACTGGCCGTAGTCGCGGACCTTGTCGGGCGTCCTGTGCGCCGACGCCACGACGACCTCGTGCTCCACGCCCAACTGCTCCAGAACTTCCGACGCCTCACCCACGACCTCCTCGTCCGACTTGCTGCCCATTATGATACCTACCAGTGGCATTCCTACGAACCTCCCAGTTCATCCCCGTGGACGATGATCGTTGACTTCCGTTGCGCCCCGTGTTTGAGGTTTAGACCTCGTGGGCGCCGCCATTTTCGTCATTTCCGTGCGGCCTGACAAGTCATGCGACTGCGGCGATGTCGCCGCGGTGGAAGGCGTTCTCGAACCGGACTCTCGCGACGTTGTCGTAGGCCGCCGACCGGGCATCCTCCAGCGTAGAGCCCATCGCCGACACGCACAGCACGCGCCCGCCGGCGGTCAGCAGCGGGCCGACACCGGGCGCCGCCGTCCCCGCGTGGAACACGGCCACGTCCGCGTCCAGGGCGTCGAGGCCATCTATTGGGAAGCCGGTCCGGTAGCTGCCCGGATAGCCGTCGGACGTCATCACCACGCCGACGCAGCTTCGCGAGTCCCATTCCAGCTCGCGGCCCGTCAGGTCGCCGCGGACGCAGTCCAGCATGACGTCCAGCAGGTCGGTCTTCAGCCTCGGCATCATGACCTGCGTCTCCGGGTCACCGAGCCTGCAGTTGAACTCGATCACCGTTGGCCCGTCCGCGGTCATCATCAGCCCGGCGTAGAGTGCGCCCCGGTACGGGGAGCCGGCCTCCGCCAGCGCCCGAACGACCGGGCCCACGATCGTTTCGCGGACGTGGCGCTCCACGTCGTCGTTCCAGAGCGAATCCGGCGGCGGGCTATAGGCGCCCACGCCTCCGGTGTTGTCTCCGGTGTCGCCGTCGCCCGCGCGCTTGTAGTCGCACGCGGCGGCCAGCGCAGTGACGTTCTCGCCGTCGACGAAGCCGAAGGCGCTCACCTCCGGGCCCTCCAGCAGCTCCTCGACGAGCACGCGGTCGCCCGCCGCGCCGAACTTCCTGGCAACCATCTGGTCGTGGAGGGCGGCAAGCGCCTCTCCGGTCGTCCGGCACACGATCACGCCTTTGCCTGCGGCCAGTCCGTCGGCCTTGATCACGACGGGTGCGCCTGTGCGCTCGACGTAGTCACGGGCGTCGTCGTAGTCGTCGAACACCTCCGCGGCGCCCGTCGGCACGCCGTGTCTGAGCATGAGCTCCTTGGCGAAGCTCTTGCTGGACTCGATGCGCGCGGCCGCTTTCGTCGGGCCGAAAACGGGCAACCCGCCGTCGTCGAACCTGTTGACGATTCCGGCCGCAAGCGGCGCCTCGGGCCCCACGACGGTGAGGTTGATCCGTTCCCGCTCGACCAGGGCGACTAGGCCGTCGATGTCCTCGGCGCCGACCGGGACGTTGCGGGCGATTCCCGCCGTGCCGCCGTTGCCGGGCGCCGCGAGCAGCTCGTCGACCCTTGGACTCCGGGCGAGCTTCCACGCGATCGCGTGCTCGCGTCCGCCGTTGCCTACGACCAGGACCCTCATGCGGGCGTCTTCGGCGATGCCATCGGGCAGACTGCGCTCATGTCACTCCCACTCGATGGTGGCGGGCGGCTTGGAGGTGACGTCGTACACGACGCGGTTCACCGACGGCACCTCGTTCGAAATGCGGGTCGCGATGCGGGCCAGCACGTCGTGTGGCAGCCGTGCCCAGTCCGCTGTCATCGCCTCGTCGCTCTTCACGGCGCGAATCGCGACCACGTGCCCGTACGTGCGGTAGTCGCCGGTCACGCCGGTCGAGCGCGTGTCGGTGAGCACGGCGAAGCTCTGCCACAGGTCGTCGTACAGGCCGTTCGCCTTGACCTCGCTCATGACGATCCAGTCGACGGCCCGCAGCACGTCCAGCTTCTCGCGGGTCACGTCGCCCATGACCCGGATTGCCAGGCCCGGGCCCGGGAACGGCTGGCGCTGCACGATGTCCTTCGGCACCCCCAGCTCGAGGCCCACCTGGCGTACCTCGTCTTTGAACAGGTAGCGCAGCGGCTCGACGAGCTCCAGGCTCATGTCCTCGGGCAGACCGCCGACGTTGTGGTGAGTCTTGATCTTCGCGGCGGTCTTGCTCTCGGCCGTCTTGCTCTCGATCACGTCCGGGTAGGTCGTACCCTGCACGAGGAAGTCGACGGGCCCCAGCTTCTCGGCCTCCTCCTCGAAGACCCGGATGAACTGCTCGCCGACGACGCGCCGCTTCTCCTCCGGGTCGAACACCTCGCTCAGCGCGTCGAGGAACCGGTCCGCCGCGTCGACGTGGACCAGCTCGACCGACGAGGACTGCCGGAACGCCTCGACGATGCGCTCCGGCTCCTCGCGCCGCATCAGCCCGTTGTCGACGAAGATGCAGGTGAGCTGGCTTCCGATGGCCTTGTGGACCAGGCTGGCGGCAACGGCGGAGTCGACGCCGCCGGACAGCGCGCAGATGGCCCGCCCGTCGCCGACCCGCTCTCGTACCTGGCTCACGGCGTCCGCGATAAAGTTCTCGGGCGTCCACAGCGACCCGCATCCGCAGATGCCGTGGACGAAGTTGCGCAGAATGGCGGCGCCGTCCGGCGTGTGCGCCACCTCGGGATGGAACTGGAGGCCAAGCATCCCGCCGCCGTTGCTCGTGGCCGCGATAGGGGAGTTCTCGGAACGCGCCAGCGCGCCGAACCCCGCCGGCGGCTCCACGATCCGGTCGCCGTGGCTCATCCACACAGGGATCGAGCCGGGCAGTCCGTCGAACAGCGGCTCGTCGAGGGCCGTGCGCTCCAGGACCGCCTGCCCGAACTCCCGCCTCGCGCTTCGCGCGACCGTGCCGCCGAGCTGGTGGACCAACACCTGCATCCCGTAGCAGATGCCGAGCACCGGGAGGCCGCGGTCGTACACCCAGTCGGGCGCTAGGGGAGCGCCGGGATCGTAGACGCTGGCAGGGCCGCCGGACAGGATTATGCCCCTGGGATTGAGAGGCGACACCGACTCCCAGCTTGCCTCGTGCGGGACGATCTCGCAGTAGACCTTGCTCTCACGCACGCGACGGGCGATAAGCCTGCTGTACTGGGACCCGAAGTCTACGACGAGGATAGCCTCGCGGTGGGCGGACGAGGAGGCGGGCAGGGGAGCGGCGGGGTCGGTCTCGTCGGCCGTCGATTCGGGGTGTGCGCCCGCCGTCGGGCGGGTGTCCGCGACCGCTGACGTGCCTCTGTCGGACGGGGCGTTTCGGGTCATCGTTTCGAGTGTCCCAAGGCTAGCATCCGGACACCCCGTGGTCAACCTGAGATCGCCCGTTTCCGGACGCGCCCGGACTCCGTAGCCCGAGGCCGTCGCGCTATCCGTACGTGCTATAATCGCGGCCGTGGCGAGCCCGCGTCGCCGACCGGTATATTCCGCTGTTTCCCGTACTTCTCCAAAGCGCATCAAAGATGTCATCGGACGTTGGTGTTTCCCTGCGAACCCTGGACAACGCAATCGAGGAGGCGGCCCGCATTCTCCGCGAAGGCGGCATCGTCGCCGCGCCCACCGACACGCTGTACGGTATCATGGCCTCGGCGCTTGACGCCGCGGCCATCGCGCGGGTATTCGGAGCGAAGGGACGCAGCCCCGACGCGCCACTGCCCCTTCTCGTCGCCGAAATCGCCGACGTCGAGCGGTACGCGTCGCGGCTCCCCGACGCCGGCCGCACGCTCGCCGAACAATTCCTTCCCGGCCCGTTGACCCTGATAGTCCCGGCAGTGGGCAACCTCCCCGGAGTGCTTACGGGCGGCCTGGCCACGGTGGGCGTCCGCGTGCCGGATCACCGGGTGCCCAGAGAGCTGGCCCGCCGCCTGGGCCACGCGATAACGGGAACCAGCGCCAACCACAGCGGAATGCCGCCCGCTACCACGGCGGCTGAGGTCCGGGAGCAGTTGGGAGATAGCGTCGACTACGTCATCGACGGCGGCCCGACGCCGGGCGGCGTGGGCTCCACGGTCGTCGATGTTTCGGTGGACCCGCCGGCGCTGGTCCGCGAAGGCGCCATCCCCTGGGGTGCCATCGAGGCCGCTCTGCGTGACGAAGACGAGAGTGGCGGCCGCGCGAACGGCCTGCGAGACCCGGAATCGGCGGGTACCGAGCCGAGCGTCTCCCTCCGTCATTCCCGCGGAGGCGGGAATCCACCCCCCGGCGAAGCGGCGGCGCACCCGTGAGCGACACCGCCGTCATCGACGGCCTGTCCGAGCGGGTCGACGCCGCGATGCGGGAGCTGTTCGACGCCCGTACGATGCCGCTCTACCGGATGATGGCCTACCACCACGGCTGGGAAGACCGGCAGGGCAACCCCACGGGGTATAGGCCGAAGACGCGCCTCAGAGGCGCGGCCTGTCTCGCGGCCTGCGAGGCCGCCGGCGGCGAGACGGCGGACGCTCTGCCCGCCGCCGCGGCCGTCGAGCTGATCGAGAGCTCCTTCCAGGTACACGACGATGTGCAGTCCGGCAGTCCCCAGCGCGACGGACGCGACTCGGTCTGGTGGGCCTGGGGTCCTGCGCAGGCGATCAACGCAGGCGACGGCCTGTACGCCCTGTCGCGCATGGCCGTTCTCCGGATGCGGGATCGGGGCGTTAGCGCCGCGGCCACCTTCGAGGCGCTCGGCGTGCTCGACTCCGCGAGCCTGGAGGTGTGCGAGGGCCGTTTCGAGGACCTGGACGCGCAGGAGCGGATCGATCTGAGCGTAGACGCCTGGCTCGGCATGGCCCAAAAGAAGACGGGCGCCCTCTTCGGATGCGCGATGCGGCTCGGGGCGATGACGGCCGGAGCAAGCGACCCCGCCACCGAGGCCCTGACCGGCTGCGGCCGCGCCTTCGGAATCGCCTTTCAGCTACGGGAGGAGATGCGCCAGGTATGGGGCGCCGGCGGCGAGTCTCCGGCCCCCGACGTGCTGAACAAGAAAAAACTCATCCCGATCGTCTACGCCTTCGAGAATGCTGACCTGACCACAAAGCGCAGGCTCGGCGACATCTACTTCAAGCGCGTCCTCGAGCAGCAAGACGTTCCCGCCGTGCTGGCAGTCCTCGATGAGATGGGGACGCGCGAATACTGCGAGTCGCTGGTCGAGCGCAACGTCTCCTCTGCTGTGGACGCCGTGTCCCGCCATCTCCCGCAGGGCGCACCCGCACTCGAAAAATTCGTCGCGGCCGCCCTGGCGCGGGCGTAGCGGCGACAAATGGCGAGCGCCTACAAGCGGACCGTACGCGACGTGGACGTTGCGGGCAAGACCATACTGGTCAGGGTCGACTTCAACGTCCCGTTCCGGCCCGGGACTCTGGAGATATCCGACGACTCACGCATCGAGGCGTCGCTGACGACCGTCCGCTATCTGCTCGACCGGCAGTGCAGAATAGTCCTGTGCTCGCACCTCGGCCGCCCCGGCGGCGAGGTCGTCGGGGAGCTGCGCCTGGAGCCCATAGCCGGCCGGCTGGCCGGGCTGCTCGGCCGCCGCGTCGAGTACGTCCCGGACTGCGTGGGCCCGTCAGTGGAGCGCGCAGTCGCCGACCTGCCGCCCGGCGGCGTGCTGTTGCTGGAGAACCTCAGGTTCCATGCAGGCGAAGAGCAGAACCACGCCGACTTCTCGCGGCGTCTGGCGTCGCTGGCCGATCTGTTCGTGAACGACGCCTTCGGGGCCGCGCACCGCGCCCACGCCTCCACCGTGGGCGTGGCGGACTACCTGCCCGCCGTCGCCGGGCTGCTGATGGCCCGCGAGCTGCGGATGCTCGGAGCCGCGTTGGAGTCTCCGGCCCGCCCCTTCGCGGCCGTGTTCGGCGGCGCGAAGGTGTCGGACAAGCTCGCGGTACTCCAGCGAATGGCGCCGCAGGTCGACGCGCTCATGGTCGGCGGAGGCATGGCGGCCACGTTCCTGAAGGCGCGCGGGCTCGACGTGGGCACGTCTCTCGTGGAGGACGAGTGGGTCCCGGCCGCGAAGGAGCTGCTGGACCGCTCCGATATCCTGCTGCCCGTCGACGTCGTGGTATCCGACGGCTTCTCGGAGAACGCGTCCCACCGCGTCGTCGACGCCGGGTCGATACCGTCCGGGTGGGGCATAATGGACATAGGCCCTGAGACGGCGACGGCGTTCGAGGCCGCGCTGGCGGCCGCGAAGACGGTGACCTGGAACGGCACGATGGGCGTCGCGGAGTGGCCCCCGTTCGCGGCCGGCACCGCTAGAGTGGCCAACGCTATCGCGGGGCTGAAGGACGCGACCACCGTGGTCGGCGGCGGCTCCACGGCGGAGGCGGTGCGGGCGCTCGGGCTCGCCGACCGCATGACGCACGTGTCGACCGGAGGCGGCGCGGCGCTGGAGTTCCTGGAGGGCAGAAAACTGCCCGGCGTCGCCGCGCTGCAGGACAGGACGCCAGTTGGGGCGTGCGCCAGCACAGGTGAGTGATGATAGATCTGCCATACATAGCGGAAATCCGCCAGACGACGGCGAGCAGGATAATAATGCTCGTCGTAGACGGGCTTGGCGGCGCCCGGCATCCCGAGACGGGCAAATCGGAGCTCGAGACGGCGTCGCTGCCGAACCTCGACGCCCTGGCGCGCCGGAGCGCCTGCGGCCTCACGACGCCCGTGGCGCCGGGAATAACCCCCGGCAGCGGCCCGGGACACCTGGCGCTCTTCGGCTACGATCCCGTGAAGTACCTGACGGGCCGTGGCGTGCTCGAGGCGCTCGGCATCGGCGTGGAGCTCGGCCCGGACGACGTCGCGGCGCGGGGCAATCTCTGCACCGTCGACGCACACGGCCTGATCGTAGATCGCAGGGCCGGACGCATATCTACGAATGAGAGCGCGGAGCTCGTGCGGGCGCTTGACGCGATACGGGTGAGCGGGGCCGAGATAGCCGCGTACCCTGTGCGCGACCACCGGTTCGTGCTGACGCTGAGCGGCCACGGACTGGGCGCCGACGTGTCGGAGACCGACCCTCAGGTCGACGGCGTCGCGCCGCTGGAGGCCGTGGCGGGCTCGGACGGCTCGTCCGCGACGGCGGCGGCCGTCAACGAGTTCGCCACGAAGGCCCGCGAGGCGCTGTCGGGCCGCGACCGGGCCAACATGGTCACGCTGAGGGGTTTTTCGAAGCTGCCGAGCCTCCCGGACATGGGAGAGGCGTACGGGCTGAACCCGGCCGCCATCGCCGCGTACCCAATGTACCGCGGGCTCGCCAGCCTCGCCGGAATGCGGGTGCTTCCCACCGGCGACAGCTTCGACGACGAGCTCGATACGCTCGCCGACAACTGGGCCGGCCACGACTACTTCTTCCTCCACTACAAGCCCGCCGACGCCGCCGGCGAGGACGGAGACTTCGACGCTAAAGTCGCGGCGCTCGAGGACCTCGACTCAAGACTCCCCCGCATCCTCGACCTCGCCCCGGACGTCCTCGTGGTAGCCGGCGATCACTCGACCCCGGCCGTCCTGGGCGCCCATAGTTGGCATCCGGTGCCGTTCCTCGTCAGCTCAGCGCTGACCCGTGGCGACGGCGTCGAGGCGTTCACCGAGCGCGCCTGCGCCACCGGCAGCATCGGCCGCATCCCGGCGACCCACGCGATGATGCTCGCCCTCGCCCACGCCGGCAAGCTCCGCAAGTACGGGCCGTAGCCGGCGCTCGCGGACTTGTTGATCAGCCGAACACGGGTGCTTCGGTCGCTCCGCCGCCGTCGTGGTATCGTTATCGCGTGACGGCGGCATCACTTGCAGCTAAGGGGGCCGAAGTGCCGAATCCAGTCCGACGCGATTTCCCAGACGACTCTCGCCGCAAGCTCCAAGACTTACTGGCGGCGTCTGGCAACAGCGAGCCCGTAGACCCCGAGGCGCTGCTGAAGCGCATACGGGGGCGGCAGAAGGCCATCGGGCAACTCGACCTCGACGATGAGGGCATCCGCGAGTTGCGAGACGCAGGCCGGCGATAACGCATGCCTGTAGACGAGCGCACCTTCGCCGCTGATATCGCCGGATGGGTTACCGAGTTCCTGAGCGGCAGGCCTGACCTGCCGTTCGGCCGCGCGGCCGTCGAGGAACACGTTCAGGGCACCGCGCGGCGGCACGACTTCAGGCTTTACAGGCGTCACACCGGTCAACTCGTCCTGAGCGGCGAGATCAAAATGCCCGACTCCGCTCTGGGCAAGCATCCCCTCAACGCCGAGCTGGTAGAAGATGCCCTGGGCAAGGCTTTCGAGGACGGGATCAGGTACTGCTTCACCTGGAACGTTCGCCAGTTCGTCCTGTTCGACTCGCACATACAGGAGGTGCCGTTCGCGCAGCGCAGCATCGAGGGTCCGGCGGACGTGGTCGAGGCGTCGGTCAGCGACGACGTGCGCCAGGAACCAACGCGGGACGCCATCAGGGACTTCTGGACGCGCTTCCTCGAGCGGTTCGCCGATCTCGTAACCGAGCGCCGGGCTTTTGAGCCGTCGCCCATAGACCAGCGCTTCATCGGCTGGCTCGAGGCCGCGTTGGATGATCCGATCGCCCATACCGAGGACACCCTCGACAGAATGTCGAAAAGGGACTCCGAGCTGAACCACAGGCTGAGCTCGTGGATGCTGTCGCAGGGATGGGAGCCGTCGTACCACGAGGAGCAGCGCAGGCGGAACCTGGAACGCGCGTCGCGGCTGTCGTGCTACATACTCATGACCCGGCTGGTCTTCTACCAGGTGCTGCGCCGCAGGTTCAGGCAGATGTCGGCGCTGACCGTCGACGGCGCCGAGACCCCGGAGCAGCTCCGCGAGATCCTCGACGCCAGGTTCGACGAAGCCGTCCGGTACTCCCGCGATTACGAGACGGTGTTCGAGCCGGACGAAGACGACCTGGGCTACGCGATTCCATTCCTGTCGCCGATGGCGCCCGCGGACTGGGCGCGCCTGATCCGGCGGATCGAGGAATTCGACTTCTCCAGCCTGGACTTCGACGTAATAGGCCAGATGTACGAGCGGCTCATAAGCGCCGGCGAGCGCCGCCGATTCGGCCAGTTCTACACGTCGCCGGACGTCGTCGACCTCATCAACGCCTTCTGCGTCCGCGGTCCGGACGACCGGGTGCTGGACCCGGCGTGCGGCGGCGGCACGTTCCTGGTGCGCGCCTACGCCCGGAAGCGGGCTCTCGCGCAGTCCGCCGGCGGGCCTCCGCTGCCGCACGGGAGGCTCCTCGACCAGATATTCGGCATAGACGTCGGCGCGTTTCCAGCCCAGCTTTCCACCATCAACCTGGCCGTCCGCCACCTGAGCGACGAGGCGAACTATCCGCTGGTGGCAAAGGCGAGCTTCTTCGACGCCCAGCAGGGCAACCCCATCCACACTAGGCCGCTGTCGGACGGCCAGGAGCAGAAGATTCCCCTGGAGGAGGTCGACGCGGTCGTCGGCAATCCGCCGTACATTCGGCAGGAGGCCATCGACCGGATCGACAAGTCCAACTACGTCGAGCTGTTCCGCAGAGAGTGGCCGGGCCAGACCAAGCTGTCCGGGCGGTCGGACATATACGTCTACTTCTTCACCCACGCCGCCAGCCTGCTCAAGCCGGGCGGATATCTCGGCTTCGTCACCAGCGTCGGATGGCTGGACACCGAGTACGGCTTCAGGCTCCAGGAGTTCTTCCTGCGCAACTTCAGGATCGTCGCAGTCATCGAGTCCCAGGTGGAGAAGTGGTTCGAGGACGCGCGGGTCACGACCGCGGTGACGATTCTCCAGCGCGAGCCGGACCGCGCGAAGCGGGAGGCCAACCCGGTGCGCTTCATTCAGCTCCGGGCGCCGCTCGCCGAGATATACACGCAGGCGCTCGATCGGCCCCTGAGCGACGAGGGCGAGGCGGCGCGGCAATCCGACATGGACGCCGTACGCGACCTGATCGAGGAGATAGACGCGAACGAGACGACCGACTACTGGCGCGTACACGTCCGAACGCAGCGAGAGCTGTGGGAAGACGGCGCCGCTCCTCCGCAGCCTCCATCCCCCTCGGGTGGCGTGGGGACGATCCTCGAACGGTATCCGGGTGGGTACGAGACGGAGCCGCTCGAATACCCTGGCGGCAAGTGGGGACAGCACGTGCGCGGCCCGAATTCCTGGTTCGAGCTCATGGAGCGGGCCCGGACCCGCCTGGCGCCGCTTCACGAGTTGGCAAGGATACGCCGCGGATTCACCAGCGGCGCGGACAGGTTCTTCTGTGTGCGCGACGTCACGCAGCGTCATCTCGACGACATACGGGACCCGCGGGCGTTCCTCGACCGCTGGGGAATCTCGCGCAAGGACACCCGGAGAGTCCGCATAGTGCGGGACGGCGTGGGCGTCGAGCACCTCGTCGAGAGGCGGTACCTCGAGCCGGAGCTGCACTCGCTGATGGAGGTCAGGCGCGCCGTAGTCCGAGAAGGCGACGTGGGCCGGATGGTCGTCAACGCGTCCGTGTTGCGGGCGCGTCTCCGGCGGACCCATTTCGCGGACTACGTCGCATACGCGGAAGGGCAGGGCTGGGACACGGGGTCGACCATCGCCAGCCGCGCCCGCACTCGTCCCTGGTACGATCTTGGACTGCGCCCAAAGTCGGAGCGGGCAGACATGTTCTGGCCGATGGCTCAGCAGTATCGGCATATTGTCCCAGTGAACGCAGATTCACTGCCGGCCAACCACAACCTGTTTGACCTATGGGCAGTCGATAGCGGTCAAATCAATCTGCTCTGGGCAGTGCTCAACAGCACCGTAACCGTCCTATCCAAGCATCAATTCGGCCGGGCAGCCGGCATCGAAGGTAACCTCAAGACTGAAGTCGTCGACGTGAACATGATGCTCGTCCCCGACATTCGCACGGCGTCGCCGGAAGCCGCCGCGCGAGCCGTCGACGCCTGCGAGCGGATGTCCCGACGGAACGCAATGCGCTTCCTGTACGAGGAGTTCGCGCTCGACGACCGCCGCGACCTCGATGACGCCGTGTTGGAAATCCTCGGAATCGAAGACGCCAACGAGAGGGTGGCGCTGAGAGACCGGCTCCATCGGGACGTAACCGATTTGCAGAAGGCCATCAGGGAGCGGGAGCTTATCGCGCAGCGCGACCGCGCAAAGGCCAGCCGAAGAGGCGAGCTCACCGCACAGGACACCGCCAACGAGTTGTGGGCCGAGCATCGCTCAGACCTCGACCTGCTCCAGTTCCCCGAAGATTTCGTGCCCCGGCCCAATCAGGGCGATGTTTTCGATCTGCCTGAGGGGGAGGTCGAAGTCGGCATCGCCCTCATCGACGTAGGGGGCCTGTTGAAGGCGGGCACAGTCCGGGTCGGGGGAGGGGACGGGGAAGTCATGGACGCGGGCAGCGTCTCGCGGGCCAGGTTCCTGGAGGCGCTGTCCCTGTGCCATCGCTCCGGCCCCGTCAGGCTGCCCTCCGACGAGATATGCGACGACGCGGTCAGCGCCTTCGACCAGTACCGCCTCGAGCTGCGCGGCCGCTGCTCCGAGCTTGCCCAGCAACGAACGCGCGACCAGCGCCGCCAGCAGTCCATCGTCGCCGCACTGCTGCGCAAAGCGCTCCAATGGCGCAGGGCGTAAGCCGTCGGCGATCCGCCGAAATGATGGGGAAGGCGGGTCACTACACCGAAACGTCCACAACTTCGAAGCTGGTCGGCGAGGGCAACGGGTCGCCGCGCTCGCGCATGCTCGCTACGTAACCTCTGATCGCCTCGCGTATGTTCGCCCTGGCCTCATCACGCGTCCGGCCGTGGCTGCGACACCCGGGAAGCGTAGGACAGCTAGCCACCTCCCAGCCGTCCTCGTCCGTCTCGAACACGACCAGCAGCGTCAGCGTCACGCCGCCGTCGTTGGTCGTGTCGACGGACACCGCCCTGGGCAACGAGCGGTCCGAAATGTCGAACTCCAACTTGGTGAGAATCCTATGCGCTTCGTGAGAGATGAAGTCGGATGACTCCAAGCCGGTGACCAGCTTGATTACCTGCTTGATAGGGTAGGCCCGACCGTGGAGCCGGACGAAGTACTTGTATCGCGCGTCAGGGATGTCAGGCGGACTGTTCCGGGTAACGGCGATGACGTCCTCCCGCGATATCTCGTACCAGTTGCCGCCTATGCGGAAATTCATCTCGCCAAGGCTCCTCCGACAGACTGCTTTCCATTGTCGACTCATGATACAAGAATCGTCAAAAGCGTCGCCCGCCATTCGGGCATACGTCTTTGTTGACAGTACGACAATTCCGGACTAGTCTTATACCTAGTCAGTATCGACGACGCTGGAGGAAGCATGAGTAAGGTGTGGCAGGTGCAAGACGCCAAGGCAAGGTTCAGCGAGTTCCTCGAAGCCAGCCTGGGGGACGGCCCACAGATCGTGACCAGGCGGGGCGTGGAAACGGCTGTGCTCGTGCCGATAGAGCAGTGGCGAAGGTTGAAGAAGATGACCAAGCCGGACCTGAAGGAGCTGCTTCTCACGTCGGAAGCTCGGACTGACGCGCTTACGCCACCGCGCTCCGAGCGCCGCCGCCGAGCGCCATCGGTCCTCGAGTAGGTCGGTGTACCTCCTCGACACCAACGTCGTCTCGGAGCTGAGGCGCCCGCGCCCCAACGAAGCGGTCTTGGAGTGGATCGACGACATCCTGCCCGAGCACCTCTTCGTATCCGCGGTCACGGTCGGAGAGGTACAGGCGGGGATCGAGATCACCCGCGAGCAGGATGCGGCAAAGGCAGCGGAGCTTGCAGCCTGGCTCGATAGGGTCATAGCCTCTTACAGCGTATTGCCCATGGACGCTTGGACCTTCCGGGAGTGGGCGCGACTCATGCACAGGAAATCAGACACCATCACCGAAGACGCCATGATTGCGGCGACGGCCATCGTCCACAGGCTCACCGTGGTTACCAGGAACGTGCGTGACTTCGATGACTTCGGTGCGGAATTGCAAAACCCCTTCGAACGCGGCCGGACCGTATTCCCACGAGTTGAAACGTGAGGCCCGCCGGATGACTCGCACGATCGTCGCAGGCAACTGGAAGATGAACATGAGCCCCGCCGAGGCGCGCGGACTCGTGACGGCGATGGGTCCGGGCCTGAAAGAGGTCGAGGGCGTGGAAACAGTCGTCTGCCCGCCTTTCGTCGCTCTGGAGGCCGTTTACGGGCTGCTGAGGGGCACTGGAGTCGCCGTCGGAGCCCAGGACCTGCACCACGAGGACGAGGGCGCCTTCACCGGCGAGGTCTCCGGGCCTATGCTCAGGGGTCTGTGCGACTTCGTTATCGTTGGCCACTCGGAGCGCCGGTCGATCTTCGGAGAGACCGACGACTTGGTCGGCAAGAAGGTTCTCGCCGCGCGCAGGGCCGGACTGCGGCCGATCCTATGCGTCGGTGAGCGATTCGAGGAACGCGAGGACGGCTCGGCTGAGACGGTCGTGGACCGCCAGCTCCGGGCTGCCCTGGAGGGCGCGGAGTCGGCCGACGGTCTCGTCGTCGCATACGAGCCTGTATGGGCCATCGGGACGGGCAGGGCGGCGACGCCCGGGGACGCCCAATCGATGATGGCGCACGTGAGGCGCGTACTGGCGTCGATCTTCGGCGACGCCTCCGCGCAGGATGTCCCGCTGCTGTACGGCGGCAGCGTCACCGCGGACAACGTGGCGGGCTTCGTGCGCCAGGACGACGTGAACGGCGCGCTCGTGGGCGGCGCGAGCCTGTCCGCCGATGGCTTCGTGCAGCTCGTCCGCAACGCGGCCGCGGCGGCATAGGCCCCGGCAGCTTGCTCGCCGTAGTCGGTCCGACCGCGGTGGGGAAGAGCGCCCTCGCGCTCAGGCTGGCCCCGCTCCTGAACGGCGAGATCGTCAGCGCCGACTCCCGGCAGGTCTACCGGTACATGGATATCGGCACGGCCAAGCCATCGGGCGAGGACCGCGCCCGGGTCGTCCATCACATGCTGGACGTCGTCGAACCTGACGAAGAGTTCAGCCTGGCGCTGTACCTGCGGCGGGCGCGGTCAGTCATCGGCGAGATCGAGGCGGCGGGCCGCATGCCGATCGTCGTCGGCGGCACCGGACAGTACGTCCGCGCGCTGCTCGATGGCTGGAGCGTCCCCGAGGTCCCGCCCGACGCGGCCCTCCGGGAGGAGCTGGAGGCGCGAGTCCGGAGCGAGGGCGCCGAGGCGCTGCACCGGGAGCTGTCGGCCCTCGACCCCGAAGCGGCCGCGCGGCTCGACCCGCGGAACCCCCGTCGAGTCATACGCCGCCTGGAAGTGCTCCGGTCGCCCGACGCGGGCGGAGAGAGCGCTGGCGGGGACCAGCAGCCGTTGGACGCGGTCGTAGTCGGCCTCACGGTGGAGCGGGACGCCCTTTATCGCCGCGTGGACGCCCGTGTCGACGACATGCTGCGCGCCGGTTGGGTAGGGGAGGTCGAGGGCCTCGTCGCCCGTGGCTACGGCGTCGACCTGCCGTCGATGTCGAGCATCGGCTACCGCGAGATAGCCGAGCATCTGTCCGACGGCGCGTCGTTGGAGGGGACGGCCGAGGAGATCAAGCGGCGGACCCGCAGACTCGCCAGGCAGCAGTACGCCTGGTTCCGCCTCGACGACGACCGCATCCGGTGGTTCGATGTTTCGCCCGAAGGCGCAGACGCCGCCGTCGCCTATGCGGCTGACGCCCTTGGGGCATGATCCGCTACTGGACGCAACAGCACGCCTGTGCTATTCTGGGCGCAGACGATATCGATGGGAGACGCCCCGTGATCGGTCATGGCTCGCATGCGAATGGAACACCGTTGTTCCATTTTGTTCCGCGGTGTTCCACGCCAGATACGAACCGTGGAACACTCGGTGTTCCATTTTTCGGCAAAGTGTTCCATCGCCCAGATAGGAATGGAACACTTTGGAACGCAATGGGACAGCTCACACGGAGAATCGACCGCTCCGCTCCCAACCAGGGCGCTCCCGCACGTCTCGGCTATCCGACGGGAGGCAAACTCACGCAAGGCGCCGCCGTGTCGC
This sequence comes from Dehalococcoidia bacterium, assembly GCA_965220785.1. GTDB lineage: Bacteria > Chloroflexota > Dehalococcoidia > Lucifugimonadales > CAZENU01 > CAZENU01. The sequence continues at coordinate 2,025,067 of CBDCQW010000003.1, read as the reverse complement.
GTGCTACAATCACGCATCGTACGAATGCCGCACCGAGGCATGAGGGCGCGGCTTTGAGATTCGGGGCGGTCCCGCTCGCTCCGCGGCGGCCGGGTCCGGCTTAGCCGCCGCCAGGAGGCCAGGTTGAGATTCACCAAGATGCACGGGGCCGGCAACGACTACCTGTACGTCGACGGACGGGGACAGGACCGCGACTGGCCCGCGCTGTCGGCCGCCATGAGCGACCGCCACACCGGCGTCGGCTCGGACGGCCTGATCGTCCTGATGCCGTCCGACGACGCCGACCTGCGGATGGCGATGTTCAACGCCGATGGGTCCGAGGGCAAGATGTGCGGCAACGGCATCCGGTGCCTCGTCGCCTTCGCCATGGACCGCGGCATGGTGCCCAACGACCGCGAGCGTGTCCAAGTCGATACGCTCTCCGGCATGCGATGGGTCGAGCCTGTATGGGACAACGGCCGATTCACAGCGGCCGTCGTCGGCATGGGCGAGCCCATTCTGAACGCCGCCGACGTCCCGGTCGTCGCCCCAGGACACGAGACCGTCTTCGACTACCCGCTGCGGGTGGACGGTCACGACTTCCGCATAAGCTGCGTCTCGATGGGCAACCCGCACGCGGTGGCGTTCCTCGACAGTCCGGTGGCCGACGTGCGCCTGTTCGAGGTCGGCCCGATGGTCGAGAACCACCCCATGTTCCCCGATCAGGTCAATTTCGAGATCGCCCAGGTGCTCGACGACGGCAGGATCGAGGCGCGTGTCTGGGAGCGCGGCTCGGGCATCACGATGGCCTGCGGTACCGGCGCTTGCGCCGTCGCCGTGGTCGGCCGCATCCAGTCGCGTACCGGCGACACGGTCGCCGTGGCGCTGCCGGGCGGCGATCTGACGATCACCTGGCCGGGCGGCGGCGAGGTCCTCATGGAGGGCCCGGTCGCGACTGTCTTCGAGGGCGAGTGGCCCGACTAGACCGCCGGCCCAAGAGCTAAGATAAACGTAAAGAGCTATCTGAGGACGCCATGAAGTTCGCGAGCAGGATCGGTCGAGTCCCGCCATACCCGTTCGTCGAGATCAGCCGGAAGATCGCGGCCAGGAAGGCGGACGGAATCGACGTCATCAGCTTCGGAATCGGCGACCCCGATATTCCGACGCCCGACTTCGTGGTGGACGCGCTCCGGGACGCCGCTCTCGATCCACCAAACCACAGGTATCCGGAGAGTGACGGGCTGCCCGAGTTCAAGAGCGCCGTCGCGGACTGGTACAGCCGCCGCTTCGGCGTGACTCTCGACGCGGACACCGAGGTTCTGTCGCTGATCGGCGCGAAGGAAGGCATCGGCCACGCGTCGCTGTGCTTCATCGAGCCTGGGACCGTAGCCCTGGTGCCAGATCCCGGCTATCCGGTATACGCGGTCGGCGCCATGTTCGCCGGCGGCGAGAGCTACTTCATGCCGCTGGAGCGGCAGAACGATTTCCTTCCAGACCTGGACGCGATCCCGCGGGACGTAGCGCAAAGGGCCACACTCATGTGGCTGAACTACCCGAACAACCCGACGGGCGCCGTCGCCGGGGAGGACTACTTCCTCAGGGCAATCGACTTCGCGCGGCGAAACGATATCGCGCTCCTGCACGACGCGTGCTACAGCGAGGTGGCCTACGACGGCTACAGGCCCATCAGCTTCCTCGAAGTCGAGGGCGCAAAGGAGGTCGGGCTCGAGTTCCACTCGCTCTCCAAGTCCTACAACATGACCGGCTGGCGGCTGGGGATGGCGGTTGGCAACGCCGAGATGATCGACAGCCTGATGGTCGTCAAGTCGAACCTGGACTCCGGGGTGCCGCAGGCCATCCAGCAGATGGGCATGGCGGCCATGGCCAAGCCGGCGGAGTCGGTGGACGAGCGCAACGAGGTGTACAAGCGGCGCCGCGACGTTGTCTGTGCCGCGCTGAACGCCATCGGCCTGGCGGTCGAGCCACCAATGGCGAGCCTCTACATCTGGGCCCCGGTACCGGAGGGGTACGACTCGGCCGGATTCGCCGAGGCCGTGCTCGAGGGCTGCGACATTGTCGTCTCGCCCGGCTCCAGCTACGGCAGCCACGGCGAAGGCTACATCAGGCTGTCGCTGACGCTATCGGACGCCGATCTCGACCGCGCGGTAGACCGGCTCGCTTCGTGGACGATCCCGGAGCCGGACGCCCCGCCCGCAGGAGTCTGACATCACCCGCAAGCAGCTGTCGACCGCACGTAAGAGGGAGCGAGCCCTGCTCGTCGGGGTCGAGATCAGGGGCCGGCGGCAGCCGCTGTCCCTGCGAGACTCGGTCGAGGAGCTGGGTGAGCTCGCCCGCAGCGCGGGGGCCCGCGTCATACGCACCGTCACCCAGCGGCTCAACCGGCCCACGCAGACCTATCTGGGCAAAGGCAAGGTCGAGGAGGTGCTCGAATACGTGGGGAGCGACCGCATCGACACGGTCATCTGCGACGACGAGCTCACGCCCACGCAGCAGCGCAATCTGGAGAAAGCACTGGATGACGTGAAGGTCATCGACCGGACTGCGTTGATCCTCGATGTGTTCGCGCGCCGGGCGCAGACACGCGAGGGGAGGCTGCAGGTCGAGCTTGCGCAGCACGAGTACCTCCTGCCAAGGCTGGCGGGCCAATGGTCCCATCTCGAGCGTCTCGGCGGCGGTATCGGGACGAGAGGTCCCGGAGAGACCCAGATCGAGACCGACCGGCGGCTCGTGCGAGACAGGATTCAGAGGCTGAAGAAGTCCCTCGACGACGTGCGCAGGCACCGGGGGCAGCACCGCGCCCGGCGGCGGCGGCAAGGGCTTCCCGTGGCCGGCCTGGTCGGCTACACGAACGCGGGCAAGAGCACGCTGCTCAACAGCCTTACCGGAGCGTCCGTGGACGCCGAGGACCGGCTGTTCTCGACCCTGGACCCGGTCACGCGGCAGGTCCGGCTGCCGTCCGGCCGGGAGCTGCTGGTCACCGACACCGTGGGGTTCATCCAGAAGCTGCCGCCGGCCATAGTGGCCGCCTTCAGGGCCACCGTGGAGGAGGCGCAGGAGTCGACCATGATCGTCCACGTAGTCGACGTGACGCACCCCAACGCTGGAACGCAGGCCGACGTCGTGGAGCGCGTGCTGACCGACCTGGAGCTGGCGGCGCGGCCGAGGATTCTGGCGCTGAACAAGACGGACTTGCTCGACGATGACGCCCGCCCTCTCCTGGACAGCGCGTTTGCGGAAGCCGAGGCGCGGGCGCACCGCGCCGTATTCATCTCGGCGGTGACGGGCGACGGCTTGGATAGACTGCTCGCCGAGATGGACGCCCTGCTGCAGGCCGACGACGAACCGTACGTACTCGCATCGGCCGCGGCTCGCTAACCGGTCGTATCTGAGACCCTCGCGTAGCCGTCATTCCCGCGAAGGCAGATCGTTGAGTAACCGTCATTCCCGCGAAGGCGGGAATCTAGCGACGGGCTTGCCAGCTAGCTACCCATTTCCACCCTCTATCTCGCCGACAGGCGGTATCCCAGAAACCGGAAATCCCCCCAGCCGTCGAAGTACGGCTCTATCTGCGCCGGTTCCAGCCCGTACCGCTCCCGGAAGGAGCTGGTGACCGCCGAGTCCACGGGAACGCGGCTGTAGTCGTGCAGCAGCATCGAGATGTGGCTGGCCGCGTAGGGGCCAATCCCGGGCAGCTCGATCAGCTCGTCGTACGTGATCCGGTCTTCGGCGCCGTTCCCATGCTCGTCCATCAGGCCCTTGGCCAGCAGCCTCTCGGTGGATGCCAGAAGCTGGGGAGCGCGAAACCCGAGGCGTCCGACTTGCCTCAAACCGCTCTCGCCCGCGTCGATCACATCGCGCGGCGTCGGGAACGTGCCGCCGCCGAACGACTCGACGAGCGCCATGGTCATGCGCAGCGTGCCCGACCACGATATCTGGATCGTGCACACGGTCTTCGCGAAGTCTTCGTAGAAGGTGCTGCCGCGGAGGAAACGCCCGTGCCCGCGACGAATGGCGTCCGCCGCGCTCGGGTCGATCCGGTCCGCCGTCTCGATGGCCGGCCCGGGGTCCCAGTCGGTGGACAGCCATCGCGCCACCCGGTCGCGCGCCGCCTTGATGTCCTCGGGCCCGATGCTCCGGCCGTCGACCTTCACCAGCACCGAATTCGGGCCGTGCCGCGTCGCCTCGACTTCAGCGGGCGATCCGGACGGCAGCCGCTCGGGCCGAGACAACGCCTTCTTCGCGTCATCCCAGCTCCACGGAGCCAGGAGATACCAGCCGTGGCTCCGTACTGTCTGCTCGACGGAAATGGCGTGCGGCGCTTCGAGGACGATGCTCCCGCTCATGACGCGCACATTCTAGCGGCGGCCGGCGGAAAGTACACGGAAAGCCCCGGGACCTGCGCGGAGTATCCGCCTGCCGCTGTTACGGGGTAGGGGAGTGTCAGCCTGCCGGGTTGCGCATCGGCGTGGGCGAGAACGCCCGTAGAGCGTCCGAAAAGCGGTCAGACGTACTCTGGCGCCGATCCGCGTCGTTCAACGGCCTCTACGGTCGCCGCCGTGGGTACCCCGGTTTTCTCCGCGGGGAAGTCCGCAGCAAGTGGTTCGCCCTATACATGTTATGTCGAGTCGCGCATAGGGAACCGTAGCCGTGAAAAAGCGCCGGGGATATTTCAGAGAGAGCTCGGCCCCAGCGAATCACGGCGTCCGGGCGCCCGCCGAAACGACTATCAGGCCGCGCTTGTGGAGCTCGGACAAAAACGAGAGGCCGAGCTCGTCGAGCCTGTCGCGCGTGAACCGCAGAGCCGCGAAGCCGGACGGCCATCCGCCGTCGCCCGGCCCGTGCTCCTCCAGTGTGAGCACTCGGTCCCCGTGAAGGACGGAGGCCGCGCCGAGCTGGTACATGAGCTTGTCACGGCGCTTCTCCTCGCGGCGTCCGGCCCACTGCGGGTCCGTCGGCGCGGCAAAGATCAGGACCACGCCGCCGCAGGCGCGGAGCTGGTCGGAGACGCGGTCCGAAACCGGACGTACCGCGTCGTAGTCGCTCTCGACGACCCGGTACGGCACGTCGAAGGACGCCAGGATGCCGGCGATGAAGTCCGCGACGTCCGGGCTGCCGGCGTGGCCGATGAAGATCGCCCTGGGCCCGTCGGCCGGGGTCTCGGGAGACGAGTCCCGCTGCTCGGGCTCGTCGGCCGCGACTGGCCCGGCTCTGACGCGGCCGTTGACAGGCGGTGCTTCCTCGTCGTCGGGCGCGGCGCGGGGCGTCCCGAGACTGACGTAGTGCGATCCGTTGATGTCGACGAACAGCCCGGCCGTCATGCCGTTTTGCTTGATGATGCGAAGACACTCGTCCGCCAGGTCGGGATCGACTGCGAGCTCGCGCTCCAGGATCGAAGCGGCGTTGGAGTCGTCTGGGAGGCGCTTGCCTTCCAGAAGCTCGTAGAAACGGCGGAACAGGTCGGGCCTCAGCGCCGCCTCGAGGACCGGCTGGAGGCGTCCAGCCTCGTCATCTGCGCCGTGGATAGACTCTCCCAGTGGCGTCAGCGCGATGATGTCGTCCCGGTAGCCGCCTTCGGTGAGGCCGTACATAGAGGCCGAGTTCAGCTTTTGCATGAACCCGCTGCTGGTCGGGGTTGTCCCGAGCGCCTTGGCCAAGCGTATGCGCTCGTAGGGCCTGGCCGCGTTCTCGTCGTATATGGCGGCGGAGATCGTCAGCGCATCTTCCAGTGTGTGCACCGGATAGGGCCTGGTCTTTCGGGTCCGCTTCCTGGCGGCCGGGTTGGCCTCGGGCTCTTGGGTCATCGCTCCGACGGCTCCTCAGAAGTCTATGTCGGATATTAGATTAGTCCTAGACCAGTGTCAAACGAACGGCCATGGACGCGGCCACGCACCATACGTCGGCCCGCCGTGTGACTCCGCCGGCAGACGGCTCGCCAACGGGGCGTCGCCAAAGGAGCATTGAGGGAAGGGACGGAATCCAATCGCGCGGCTGCCTCGTATCTCTACATAAGCCAGGCGTGCGAGATTTCGCCCAGGCGCAGATGACGCTCCAACACCCGGCAGTCCAGCAAATCGCGTCCAAGTGCTAGAATTGGCTTGATACCCCTCCTTACAGGAGAGAGCGTTGCACAAACTGTTCCGAGCCATCCCGATGACTCCCCTACTGATCGCGTTGCTTGCATTTGCGGCGGCCGCGTGCGGCGGCGACGGCGAGCCGACGGCCGTCCCGGTCGACGCGGCGGCGGCCGCCGAGGCCGCCAACGTGGAAGCGACGGCGGTCGCGGACACCACGGCGGGCGACGCGCCCGCGCTGTCCGAGGTGGCCACGCCCGTGGGCGACCTGGGCGAGACGCCCAAGGACCTCCCCGAAGACCTCAAGGCGATCTGGGAAGCGTGGGTGCTCCTGAACCGCGAGTACGTCGACAAGGACAAGCTCGCCAACCCCGATGAGTTCACCGAGGGGGCGATACGGGGTATGACCAGGGTGCTCGAGGACAGCGGGACCTACTACCTGCCGCCTCGGGTGGCCTCGACGATGCGGCAGGACATCCAGGGCAAGTTCGAGGGGATCGGCGCCCACGTCAACATGAACGCGGCCGGCAAGCTGTTGATCGTCGCGCCGATCGAGGGAAGTCCCGCCGAGGAGGCAGGCATACTTGCGGGCGACACCGTCCTGGAGGTCGACGGAGAGAGTATAGAGGGACTGTCGCTGATGGAGGCGGTCTCCAAGATCAGAGGGCCGCGGGGCACCATTGTGCGCCTGCTCGTGATGCATCTCGGCGCGATCGATCCCATAGAGATTTCGGTCCGACGCGGCGTCATCCCGCTGATCAGCGTGCGCCTGCGCAGCGAAGAGGGCGACCGCTTCGCCCACATACGGATATACGACTTCTACGCCAACACGCCCGAGCAGCTCAAGCTGAAGCTCCAAGAGGTCATAGACGGCGGGGCCGAGGGGCTGATCCTAGACATTCGCACGAATCCGGGCGGGATCCTCAACGCGACCATAGAGGTCGCGAGCCAGTTCCTGGACGAGGGCCTCGTGATGTACAGCCTCGACGGCGACGGCAACCGGATAGACTACGAGGTGCGCCGGGGCGGGATCGCCAGGGATATTCCCATGGTGGTGCTCATCAACGAGTTCACGGCGAGCGCTCCCGAGATCATCGCGGGCGCGCTGCAGGACCACAAGAGGGCCACGATCATCGGGGCCACGTCGTTCGGCAAGGGGAGCGTGAACATCCCCAGGGAGCTCAGCAACGGCGGGGGCATCTCGATCACCATCCGAAAGTGGTACACGCCCCTGGGACGGCTCATCGATGGTGAAGGAGTAATCCCGGACATCGAGGTCACCCACCGGGACCCGAAGCAGGCCGACATCATGCAGCTCCAGAGGGCCGTCGAAGAGTTGGAGCTGATGCTCGGCCATACTACCGCCACCGGATGAGCGCGAACGGCCGCAATGTCGCCGTAAACCGGCGGGCGCGGTTCCAGTACGACATCCTGGACCGCGTCGAGGCCGGTCTCGTGCTGCTCGGCACCGAGATCAAGGCGATCAGAGAGGGTCGAGCCAATCTGAGCGACGCCTACGCGCGGCCCGAGGGCGGCGAGCTGTGGCTGGTCAACGCCCACATATCCCAGTACTCGGCCGGCGGCGTCAACAACCACGACCCGAAGAGGCCGCGCAAGCTGCTGCTGCACAGGGACGAGATCGATAGTCTGTCGAGTCAGGTGCTGGAGAAGCGGCTGACACTGGTGCCGTTGAGGATGTACCTGAAGCGCCACCGCGCCAAGGTCGAGCTCGGGTTGGCCAGGGGCCGCAAGAGCCACGACAAGCGCAGGGCGATCATCGAGAGGGAGCGCGAACGCGAGGCCCGGGAGGCTGTCAGGCGCGACGCATAGTCCAGAGGGTCATTTCTTCCGCCTCCCCTACCCCTTCCCAACCGTCTGATTCGCAGGGGCTCGCCGCTCTGCAGGCAATTCCTGGCCGTGCGGCTGGGGTTCTCTTATTTCCGATGGACTTCCGGGCCCGGTCGTCCCGGGTCCCGGACATGGAAACGGGCCTGAGCTGCGCGGCGTCTGCCGTCGCAATCCAGGCCCGTGCGCTTCCGGTCCTTCCTGGGCCCCGGGCGGTCAGCCGGGGCTTGTGGTGAGGACTCCTACTGCGAGACCTTCTTCACCTCGAGGTACTCGCCCGGCGCCAGCGCTACCCTCTGGACGTCGATGCCCAGCTTGAGGAGCCAGTATCCGAGGGTGGCCTTGCTGACACCGATCTGGTCAGCCGTTGCGGAAAGACCCCGCTCCGTGACCAGGGGCGGCAGCATCACCTCCAAGGGCTGCTGAAACCGCTCTTCCACGGCTGCCATCTTCTTCGTTTTCCTTCTCATCATGTCGGGCCTCCTGAGAGCTTAGTGACATATAATGTATCGCCCCTTTTCAAGTCCGTCAACGCCTTTTCAGTCCTTTTCTAAGATATTTCTAAGCATTCCAGCACGGGTCTATGCCGTCCGATGAAGCCCCCGATCGGCCAGGCGCCGAAGCGGGCAGCCTATCTGGCAACCTACACGTACACGGGGTATAGGCGTGTAGGTAACATATACCGTAGGTGCGAAACTCCTTCGCAACGCCGCCAGAACGAGGTGTTCACCTGACACACCCGCGGCGGAGGCTGGAAAGGTTGTAGGCGGCGTGGGAGCCGACAGGGCGACGGTATCGAACCGGAGACGAGGTGGGAGTCGTTGCCCGTGGCCATATGGCCGGCGAGGTGTCGGTCGCCGGGGCGGAAATCGAATATGATGGATAGGCGCCAGACATTGGGGCGAATACGGGTTGCGGAGTTGGCGGGAGTCGTGGCCCGGCCTCCGGCGCGGATGGACGTCGAGACAGATAGTCGAAAGGATGGACGGAATGCGGCTGGCGGCGATCACGGCGATCCGGCGCAACCACGCGGTCGAACACGGTGCGGTCGAGGTGCTGCTGTCCCGGCACTCCCCTACCCCGCTCGGAGGTCTTGCGACGCCGTGGGGCTTCTTCGTCATCGGTCAGGTGTCGTCGTCGTCGGTCGAGGACGCGGCGGCCGAAGCCTTGGAGCGGCTGCGCGGCGGAGAGGCCGAGCTCGCGGTGTCGCCGTACTGTGGGACCAACATGCTGGTCGGCGCCGTCATCGCGGGGGCCGTCGCCGCGCTGCTGACCCGGCGCTCGACCGGCCGGCTGCGCCACGTGCGCGCGGCGGCGGCCGGAATGTTCGTCGCTGCGCTGCTGCGGGGCCCGATCGGAAAAGAGGTCCAGCGACGGATCACGACGCTGGCGGACGTCGGTCGGCTAAGGATCCAGTCGGTGCGTTCGATACGACTCGGCAGATATTACGTCAACTTCGTCCGAACGTCCGACGGACGTTGACCAGGTCCGCCGTCGCTGTCATGGCCGCGACCGTGAATCCACTCAGGCTGGTCAAAGTGGACTGTCATGACCCCGGTGCGCTCCGTCATGCGGCCCGTCCGAGTCCCACGGAGTAACTGTTCAGTCTTGAGGGACCCACACAACCCGCCGCGTCTCTCCGTCATACTCGCGAAGGCGGGTATCCAGGGGGTATTCTCCTCACCGAGTCTGAACACCTACCCATGAGGATCGGCGTTGACCCGCTTCGCAGAAGGTTGCTAGACTTTGAGGTGTCGTCCCTGTAGCTCAGTGGATAGAGCGGCTGCCTTCTAAGCAGCGGGTCGCGGGTTCGAATCCTGCCAGGGACGCTGTTCTCCCCTCTCAGATAGGCCCCCCAGACCGCATTTCCTATCTACACCACCGTCCACAGCCGTCTTGTAGTGTGTAATCAAGTGTGGTAACATCCAGCCATCATCGTGGGAACGGATGGCGATATGGCGAATTTGACGGCCCTGCAGGTCAGGCATATTCGGGCGAAGGCGAAGGTGCAGCGCCTTGGCGACGGGGGGGGGCTGTATCTCATCGTCAAACCCAGCGGCTCGAAGTCGTGGGTACAGCGCATCATGATTGACGGCAAGAGAACGGACATAGGACTCGGCGGCTTCCCCGCCGTGTCCTTAGCCAAGGCCCGCGAAAAGAGCATGGAGATACGCGCCACAGTCGCCGACGGGCGCGATCCTCGGGCCGAACGGCGACGGCCCGCGCTGCCGACGTTCCAAGAGGCCGCCGAGATGTACATACAGGCCAACGCACCGACGTGGCGTCACGCGAAGACGGCGGGTGACACGCGAGCGCGGTTGTGCACGTACGCATACCCCGTCTTCGGCGACACCCGCGTCGACAGGATCACACGGCACGACGTGTTGGAGGCGCTCGAACCTATCTGGACGGCGAAGCCAGCCGCAAGCCGCAAGCTCCGGCAGCGGGTCCGCGCCGTCTTCAGCTACGCACTGGCCCACGAGTGGGTAGACAGCAACCCCGCCGGCGAAGCCATCGACGCTGCCCTGCCGAAGACTCCGGCGGTCAAGTCCCACTTCCGGGCGCTGCCCTACCAGGACGTGGCCGATGCGCTCCGCACGGTCGAGGCATCGACCGCTACCCTGGCCGCCCGCCTGTGCTTGCGGTTCGCCGTTCTGACGGCCGCACGCTCGGGAGAGGCTCGCGGGGCACGTTGGGACGAGATCGACCTTGACGGGCACGTATGGACGATCCCCCCCGACCGCATGAAGGCGGGACGCGAACACCGGGTTCCCCTGTCGGATGCGGCCTTGAACGTCCTCGACAGGGCGCGGGATCTGCCGGACAAGGCCAAGACCGGGCTCGTCTTCCCATCGGCCCGCGCGCGGGCCGGGGAATTGTCCGATATGACGCTGACGAAGGTACTCCGCGACAACGGCCTTGCGGGGCGGGCCACGGTGCACGGATTCCGAACGTCGTTTAAGACCTGGTGCATGGAGACGACGGACACCCCCTGGGCCGTGGGAGAGGCTGCGCTGGCGCACACGCTGGGCAACAGCACCGAGCAGGCGTACGCCCGGTCTGACCTGTTCGAGCGGCGCCGGGAGCTAATGCAGCAGTGGGCGGGCTACGTGGCGTGATGGATTACGGCGACTCCCTCATACTCGACGAATGGGACGCGCTGCTGAAGGGTCGGATTGACGCCCTGGAGTCCGCCTTTGACAGCGTGCTGGCACAGACCTTGGAGGGCGACCGCCTCGTAGCCAAGGAATTCGCCGACGGGTCGCAACGCTTCGTCGAGGCGGTCGCTACCGTTGCGCCACGTGGGAAGCCATCGCACCTGCAGTTGGTCAATCGGCTCGTCCTACTGCTGCGCCTGAACCCCCCGGAGGCGGATGAGCATGTCAAGGACACGATCCTACAGCTAGAGGCCGACGGCTTCTACGCTTTCGGCTGGGGGGAAGTCCGCCCGGAATCACTCCTAGAGTGGAGCTTGAACCAGTACCGCATCAACGCCGCCTTCAAGGACGCTCGCGAAGACCACGGCGGCCGCAAAGGGCTGCGGGATCTGCTCAACATGCACATCCGCCGTAGGAATCGCGCTGCGAAGACAGCCATTTGACACAACGCCATTGTCGTTGTCCAGTGAAAATGTCAGTGTGGCTGTTCAATGATTATGTCAGTAGCGGCTTCCTCCAGGGGTGGTCGGGTGCTGGCCTTCTTGGGTTTCCGGAGCGCCTGCCGGAGCCGGGGAGGGGTTTCGCGCCCTGTAGGCTCTTCGCTCCGTTCCGTCGCTCAGCGCCTACAGGGTGGATGTGAGCGCCATTGGCGCTGCCGGTTGTGTCGTCGGGTAGCTGCCCATTGGAGCGTCGGCCGCTGCGGGCCCTGAGATCGACAGGCCCAGGTGGAGCCGGCTCAGCTGCCAATGTCTTGCCTTGATAGGCGACGACTATGCTGCCGTCGAGCCGTTCCTGGACCTCCACATCGGCGCGAGCGTAGCTGGTTCTGTAGTCATCAGCCAAGAGCTGCAGCGTGGCGCTGCCGAAGCGGACGGTATTGTCGTTGGCAACAGTGCGCAGGTACTTGAAGCACAGCACCGCATCGAGACAGACGCCATCAGGCAGTTGGCGATATGCCGAGCCTTGTTGAGCAGGTGCGACGCTGAACTGCCGGTTGTAGCGCTGGATGAAGTCGGCGAGCACCCTGTTGGCGTGCTCGATGGTAGAGACGCCAGCGAGGCCCATCTCGGCGATCAGCCGTCCCTGAAAGGTGCCCCAGGCGCGCTCTATGCGGCCCTTCGCCTGTGGTGTGTGGGCCAGGATGAGGCGAATGTCCAACTCCTGTAGAGCCCTGCCGAATTGTGTGGGGTCACGCCTGCCTCGAAGCTGCTCGGCAAGGCTCTCGGGCTCCTTTGGGGAGCGCTGGAAGATGCCATGCCTGTCACTGTACAGAGCCAGGGGGACACCGTGGCGGTCAATGATCTCCCTGAGCATCAGCATGTAGCCGTGGGCATCTTCTTGGTGTCTGAACAGAGCGAAAGGGACCGTCCCTGTGGCGTCGTCGACGGCGCCGATGAGAGTCAGGCGGGGGCCTCGGCCCTGTAGCCAGTCGTGCTGGCTCCCATCGATCTGCAGCAGCATCCCTTCCTGCGGGTAGCGCTCCCTCCGGCTGTAGCGTCTGGAGGCCTTGCGGCGACGGGGACTCCGCACGCCCTCAGCCAGCAGGATCCGCCTGACGGTGGAACGTGACAGGTGGATATCCTCTCGCTCGGCCAGCATCTCGGTCAGATGGGTGTGGTTGAAGCCTGCATAGGGGGCTTCGGCCAGTTCCCTCACCCTCTGTTGTATCTCTGGACACGTGGTCGTAGACGGCTTCCTGCCCCTGTTCCCGTGAGCCATGGCAGCTGCTCCCTCCTCTCTGTACGCTGCCAGCAGTCGCCACGCTTGGCGCTCGCTCACTTCCATCAACCCTGCCGCCTGCGGCACTGTGACCTCCCTTTCGATCACTCCGTTCAACACCTGTATCCTCGACTGCTCTTTGATCGTCAATGTCAGTCCTTCCATAAACTGACATTCTCACTGAACAGTTACACCCTGACATAATCATTGAACATCTACATTTGACACAACGCCATTTGACGCAACGCCATTTGACACTGTAGACTGGCTCCTAGTGTTGGTGAGCATCCCCAAACGGGATTGCCTCACTTGCGACCATGCGTCAGCGGACACTACCGAGCATGGTTGCAATCTGCCTCTTGACTGAGCCCCGCCACGCGGCTATGCCGCAATCGGCGGGGTTTTGTTATGGAGGTTTGTTGTGGTCAAACTACTCACTCTCCCCGAAGTCGCAGAAGCCCTCCGATGTTCCCGTGCGCAGGTGTACACCCTGATCAAGCGCGACGGGTTCCCCCGCCCCGTCAAGATCGGCCAGCGCAACAGCACGTGGCTCGCCCCCGAGGTTCAGCAGTGGATTGAGGCGCAGGCGACCGCCCGGGTTGCGTAGATGACCACGGTTCGCCGTAAACGACGAACCGCCCGCGTCTCAACAACGCGGGCGGCAGGGACACGCACCCACCCCGCGAAAGGAGAGAACCATGTCCGTTTCGAATGCTAACACGCGAAACGCCGATCCGCAAGAATCGACCGTGCCCGCGTTCACCCCCGTCGACAGCCCCGCGCACTCCCGCCGCTGCGAGCCAGCGGCGCGACTGGGGGTGTGCACATGAGTCCGTCGCTCCACCAGACCGCTGCCGGGATTGCTGCGCAGCACGGCGTCACCAAATCGGCGGGACGCCACAAAGAGAGCGGCTCGCCCATTTTTGCTCTCCGATGCCCCCTAGTCGAGAGCAAATCCGGCAAGTCCGTTCATATTTGGGACGGGGGCGACGGATTTGTCGCACTCGACGACAAGCACCCGTGCGACAACAAAGCTGTCAGGGACGCCCTCGGCATTCGCCACAAGGGGTCGGGTGGCCCGCCCCCCCCCCTAGGGCCGCGCCCAAAGCAGGCCCCTGAGCCCTCCTCACCCCAATCCCTCCCTTCGGGTCCCGCGTGGTGGGAGCCCTGGATTTACACCGACGCTGCGGGTACGCCGGTCCTGGCCGTCGTCCGGCTAGACTTGGGCCAGAATGAGAAGACCGGCCGGATGCGCAAGGAGTTTCTGCAGTTCACTCCCGCGCCCGACGATCCCGGGTTGTGGCTTCTTGGCGGCATGGAGGGCCAGCGCCCACTGTACCGCTTGGGGGCGATTGTCACGTCTGCGACCGACAAGGCGATCATCGTCGAGGGCGAGAAATGCGCGGACTCGGGCCAGAAGGCATGGCCCACTGACCAGTTCACGACGTTCGCGGGCGGCGTGAACGCATGGGCACATACCGACTACGAGCCCCTACGCGAGCTTGACGTGGACCTGATCAGCGACGACGACGAGGGCAGCCACAAGAGTTTCCGCCAACTCGCCTACTTCCTCGACACCGAATACGGCTGCACCGTCCGGTTAGCGCAGCCTGAAGTCGGTGTCGGCGACGTGGCCGATTGGATTGAGCGCGACGGGGCCGAGGCGGCGGCCGCGAAAGTCGCCGACCTACTGGTGGACTACGACCCCGATTTGGCAGACAAGACCGAGCCGCCGAATCCCCCGAAGCCGCCAATCGACGGCGACATCGTCTCCAACCCACACTATCGGTTGCTTGGACTCGCCGGCGAGCAGGTCGCTTTCTGGGTAGACGGTCAAGTAATGCTAAAGACCCGCGAATCGCTCATGAAGGTCGACACCCTCTACGCCCTGGCGCGGTCGGATTTCCTCTACAGGCTTGCCGAGACGGACATCTTCGCGTCGCAAGCGGCTCGCCGAGTGGGGGACTCGCTGATTAGGTGCGCCATCAAGATCGGCCAGGTTGACCTAACCGCAGTCACCGGGCGGGGCGCGTTCAGGCTTCCCAACGGCATGGTCGGCTATCACCTCGGGGACCGGTTGCTGGTCGACGGCGAAATCACACCGCTCGCACGTGATTACAGTTTGGGCGACGAGAGCCCGGACCCGTTCACTGGCCGCTACTTCGTAGCTGAGCCGCGCATCGAGCTCGCTACCCAAGCCACCGAGCAGCAGATGCGGGACGCCGCCAAGGCCCTGATGGCCTACCGGTGGTCTTCACCCCCCGACGCGAGTTTGCACGCGGGGCGTCGGATGCTGGGATGGATCGTCGCGGCTACCATTGGGGGGGCCCTTGAATGGCGGCCCCACCTGATGTTCACCGCCCCGGCCGAGAGCGGGAAGACTTTCTTTCTCGACCAGGTTGTTCATCCCATCCTCGGCTTCCACGTCGAGAAGACGCACGACGCGACGATAGCAGGGGTCACCCGCTACACCCGCAATTCGGGGCTGCCCATCCTCATCGACGAGGCCGAGCCGACGGCCGACTGGGTGCAGGAGTTGTTCAAGCTGCTGCGCGGCGCGGCGGGCGGCAACTCGGTGCGAATGCGGGCCGAAATGGGCACGTCCGACGGAGTACAGCTGCTCGCGCTCCGAACAACGGCTCTGATGGCCGCGACGGCCCTCCCCACGTGGGCAAGAGCTGATGAGTCTCGCTGGACGATGGTGACGTTCGGCGACGAGGTCGACGACTGGCCCACGGTTCAGGCGGAAATGAAGGCGGCCATGAAACACGCCGACGCCATTCGTAGCCGGATCATCCGCCATACGCCCCAGATCATAGCCGCCGTCGAGGCCAAGGTTGCAGAATACCAACGGCTAGGGATGGGCTCCCGTGAGGCGATGGCGAGCGCCGCCCTGACGGCGGGCTGGCAATTCTGGGGGCTTGACTCGAAGGAAGTGTACTCGACGGAACCCGAACGTTCGGCCACCGACGGCGCGGCGTGTCTGCAGGATATTCTTGCCCTTGAAATCCGTCTGGACAACGGGACCCGAACGGTTCAATGGATTCTCGCCAACGGAAACGAGATGGAGATTAAGCAACTCACGAGCAGACTCAGTATCAGACTTGACGAAGGGACTGGATTCGAGGGGATACAGGGCCTAGCGATCAAGAACGACAACCCAGGCTTGCGCGAAGCAATGAAGAACACGTCGTGGGGCCGCGTTAACTTGCGTCAGAAGTTGTTGGAGATTCCAGGCGCCGTGCTTTCGAAAAGCTCGGTGCGCTTTCCCCCGGCCCTGAGGGGACGTGCGGTTCTGCTGCCGCTCGATGCGCTCGACAAAGTCGGCATCGGATTCGACTACGACCATCCGCAGGGGAGTTAGTATGGCGAGCGGGACACGCGGGACGCAGCGGGACAAAAAGCGGGACAGCCGTGTCCCTATCCATATCTCTATCTAACTAAATGTATGTATGTATGTATGTCCCGCATGTCCCCCCAGGATATACCCTCACGTGCGCACATCATGCGCACGTGTGTCACGTGTGTGACGAGGCTTCCGGGAAGCGGGACGCCCAAACGCGAAACGCAGCCGGCTGGCCGATGGGTGATTAGCACACTATCGGCAGCCCGGCAGAACTGGCGGAATCCGGCACGTCTATACTCCCGAAAATGGCGAGTATCGGCGGGACAAAAAGCGGGACACGCGTCCCCAGCGGGACGCGTTAGATAGGATCGGCCCCCAAAACGAGCATGTCGAAGCGGGACGCTCGCACCGAAGGGAGACCAGCCCATGAGCGAAGACACGAGGATCGACCCGGCGGCCGTTCAGGTTTCCGTGCTGTCGCGCGGGATCGTGGGGGCGCAGCTCGCCATCGACGCGGTGATGCCGCTGGGGGACGTGGCGCTCCGAGTCCGGGAGTCGGGGAAGTTGGCGGCCTCGACCGCGTCGGTCCGGCGCGTGCTCGCGCAGGGGGGACGTGGCGGCGGCTACGAACGCCGGAAGCTGCTGCTGCCGGCCGCAGTCCCGGCAGCACAGGCCCCAGCGGGGACGCCGTTGAAGCAGCTACCCGTCTCGCATCACAACGGGTTCTACGGATTCGACCTTGACGCCGACCGGGACAACCTCGACGTGGCGGCAGTCCGGACGGCGCTGGAGCGGCATCCCGCCGTCGTGCTGGTGGGGATCAGCGCGGGCGGGGACGCGCTCTACGCCTGGGCCGCTGGCCCGGTGGCGGGAACCGACGCGGAGTACAAGGACCTATGGCGGGCAATCGCCAAGCGTCTGCCGGGCGATGCCGTGACGCAGAACGACGGCCGGGCTCACAACTTCAACCGGGTTAGGCTGCTGGCATCCGATCCGACGCTGTACCTGGCGCCAGAGGCGACGCCGTTCGCGGCGCGGGATCTGGTCGCGGGCCAGCAGGGGGCGTTGATGTGAAAGTGGGACAAGGGGGTAGATGATGGCTGGCAGAAACAACCTGTGGGAGTGCGCAAAGTGCGGGCGGCGCTCGAAGGGGCAGAGTCCAAAACGATCATGCCCTTTGCGTCGGGAATGGGGGGCCGGGATTCCGCGCCAGTATCACGTTTGGCGTCGCAGCCTGCGGGGAAGCTACAGGCGGAACATCCTCGCATGACAACTCTCAGCGCGAACATGAATCGGCGGAACCTTGACGCCAGCATGCGGTCCATCGTGATGGCGGCGCTGCCAAAGCTGGCCTGGGGCGGCGACCGCAAGTTCAAGATATCCGATGATATCTTGAACTCCAGCCTAGAATACCGCTCATTGCGGGCGTCGGTAGGCCCGAACCTTCAATCGCAGGCGGACGCGGTGTATGGCTGGGGCGCGGCAGGACCAAACTGTCCGCCGCGGCGGACAGTTTGGTCGGGGGGGTCAGAACGAAACTATCGCCCGTGGGCGATAGCGGGGGCGCAGCGTCGAAGCGGGCCTATCGGAAGCTCATCGAGGGTGCGAACGGCGTCAAGGACGCCGCCATGAATCTGCTGATCGAGGCGGGACTAGTCGAGATGGAGCGAGAGGGTCAGTCCAACCGCTACACCGTAACTGCCGAGGGCTATGCAGAACTCGGCATGGACGCCCCCCACGAGCAGGGGGATTTACTGTGACAACCCGCCCACCGTGCCGCGTGCCGCAACGTGCCGTCACCGTGCCGGGGCACGCACCCTCACCGTGCCGCGTGTTTACCCCCCCCCCTGAAGGGGGGGAAACGCCGGCACGTTAGGGCATGGGGCACGGATACACCGGCCAACGTGCCGCAGCAATTCCGGAGGGAGAACAGCCATGAACGAACACGCCTACGCCGGGTGTCTCGCGGAGCCGTGCGCCCGCTGCCACGACTACGAGGCCGGGTACTCGGCCGGCAAGCTCAAGGCGCGAGACGAGATCGTGGAGGCTGCGGATCGGGGGCACACGGGCGACTGTGGCTGTGTCCCATGCGCGGCCGTGCGTCAGCTCGTCGACGTGGGACACCACCACAGCGTCTAACGTGGCTGTGGCGGCGGCACGGGACTGGAGGACGGTCTGTGACGTGGGCCACGTGCTGAGGCTTCGCCCGCAAACGGGGGTTTGGGGCCGTGAGAGGGAGTAGAATGGCTAGGAATCTTTGTTACACCGCGTGGCCCCGCCGTGTAACAGTGAGAGGGCCGAAATCAGATAGGATGTGTAACACACATGGGCACCCGTAAGTCCCGCCGAATCCGCTGCCTGAACGTCGCTTGCGCTAAGCAGATACGGACGGCACTCGCCACTCGGAAGACGTGTTCGGCGGCGTGTCGCGTGGCTGTCTTCCGCCAGCGCCAGCGGGCCGCAGACCAGCTCGCGGCGGACGAGAAGGCAGCTAAGGATGCGAAGGAAGAGGCAGACGCGAAGGCAGCCACAGAAGCCAAGCACGCCCGGATAGTCCGCCAACTTGCAGCAAACAAGGCAGCCGCCGACGCCAAGGAAGCCGA
This sequence comes from Dehalococcoidia bacterium, assembly GCA_965220785.1. GTDB lineage: Bacteria > Chloroflexota > Dehalococcoidia > Lucifugimonadales > CAZENU01 > CAZENU01. Next base: position 2,006,325 of record CBDCQW010000003.1, on the reverse strand, counting down.
ACAGCAGGCAGCCGAACAGCAGGCGCGGGCCGAACAGGAGCGAGCCGAACAGGAGCGAGCCCGCCCGCGCACTCCCACGCCCCCCGCTGGCCCCATCACCGTCACGTTCGCCCCCGCGCCCATGTTCCCCGGAACCCCGCTCCCACCTGACCAGCAGCCGCCGTGGAGGTAGCCAATCCTGTCACGGCAATGAGAGACAGAGGGAAACGCCGCGTATATGTATATCTTAGAGACCATAATCAACAGTCACCACACACCGTGACGTGGTGGTGGTGGTGGTGGTCTCGGCCATGCCCGACTCGGCCGCGAGCTGAACGCCCATGTCGTCGGCCCACGTCGAGGACGCGCCGCAATCGTGCGGCTAGCGGCGGTGAGCTGCGGCCCCATGCGCGGACACCCTATCCAGTCTGCCGCCGACCCGCCGTAAGTGGGTCTGCGGCGCCGTATCGGAAACGGACGGCTAGCGGATGCTGATAGACTTGGCGCATGTGCGGACGCTGCGCTGGCCACCTGGTCAAGTCGGACGGTGATGTCGTCTGTATCGTCTGCGGCTGGCGTTCCTACCCGACTACCCGCCGTTACCGCCTGAGCCCACGGGACCGCGCCCAACGCCGAGCCCGCGTCCGCCGCGTCGCGCTCGAAGCCACAGCGCGGGGAGCGTGTATCACCTGCGGCGCCGACGCAGTGACCACGAAATTCTGCCAGATGCACCGCGAGATGAACAACGCGGCCGCCCTGGCGCGGATTCAGTCCCGACACGACGCGAGACTCTGCCTTGACTGTGATCTGCCTGCCCTAACACGTTCCCACTGCCGCCGTCACCGCGACGCCCGCAACGCCGCCCGCAACGCCGCCCGCAAACGCACGTCTAGCGCACCGACTCGGAACGCCGCTGGCCAGCGCGGCCGCAGTCAGTCCAGCACACCCTTTGCGCATGGCGTAACCCAGCGTCGGGGGTTGCGGACGCCCGTGGTGGCGTCCGCGAGTCCGAACGTGTAGGATGGGTTGGGGGTACTCCTTTCGGGTGCCGCCGTCTCTCTCTGGGAAAAGAGGGGCGGCGGTGTTTTTCGTTCAGCGCCCCGCACCGGCCTTGGCGCGAGGCCGCAACATGTCCGCCGCGGCGGACATGTCCCTACCGCGCCCACGGCGGCGACCGGAAGAGCGCCGAAATCAAGTCCGCCGCAGCGGACTTGATTCTACCGCGCCCACGGCAGCAGCCGCCGCCAGCTCCTGGGCCGCGTCAGCACCAACGCCCGGTTGCGCGGGATCGGCCCGAAACCCCGATTTTCGGGGGGATCGACCCCAAAACATCGCCCCAGGATGCCCCTGATCGGCGTCAACTATTTTTGCCGGTGTGCGTCAATTATTCTTGCCGGTTGCCCCCTGTTGAAGACGTTGTTGAGCTGCACCGGTCCGATAGCTGGGAACGTCGAACTCCAGGATGATCGAGTGATGGACGATCCTGTCTATGGCCGCTGCCGTGGCCATAGGGTTGGCGAAGACCTTGTCCCACTGTGAGAAGACGAGATTCGAGGTGATGCCCAGTGAGCGGCGTTCATAGCGCTCGGCTATCAAGGTGAAGAGCACCTCTGACTCGTCTGTTCCCTGTGGGAGGTAGCCCAGGTCGTCGACGAGAAGGAAGTCGAAGTTGTCGAGCTTGCGGAGCATGCGTGGGAGATCGAGGTCCCGCTTGGCCGCCAGCATGTCTTGGACCAGCTGGTAGGCAGGGGTGAACAGTACCGAGCGTCCCGACTCGACCAAGCGGTGGCCTGTGGCGCACATGGCGTGGGTCTTGCCGGTGCCTGGCAGTCCGAAGGCCAGGAGGTTGATTCCACGCTCCACGAAGCTCCCATCGACCAGTTCGCCGAGCTGCTGTCTGAGCGCCACCGGCACCCTGTCGTGCTCGAAGGTGTCCCACGTCTTTCCGACGGGCAGCTTGGACGCTCGTCTGAGTCTGATGATGCGCCGCTGCCGGCGGTCCTCGGCTTCCTGTTCCAACACTTCCACGAGGGTCAAGAGGGCGTCGGCGTGACCGGCTGCGGCGAACCGGGGGGCTGCCTCCGCTCCCACCGTGGGCAGCTTGAACTCGCTGCACAACTGCTCGAGCCGCTCTTTCGCTCCGTTCGAGGCGACTCTGCTCGTGCTCATCGCACACCCCCAACAAGCAGACCGTCGTAGACCTTCAGGTCCACCAGTCCCTGTGATGCCAACTCGGGAACATTCGGTACCGCCGGGGCCGCCAACGCCCGCACCGCCGCGTAGTCGAAGGGCGAGCCCGCATCCAGCAGCAGCCTCAGCGCCCCGGGCCACACCCGACTCCATCGTGGTGGCGGCCAGGTGAAGGATGCGTACGTACTCCACGTCGGCACGCTCTCCCTTCCACTCCCGAAGTGCATCGTAGGCCAGGCGGAAGGTCTCGGTGGGGAACATATGCTCCCTGTACCTGTACCGCGCGAACGCACCGGGCTTGCGCACCAGCGAGCCGATGACGTGGCGGTAGTCTATCCCGGCCTGGCCAGCGCCATGCACTCGATCCATACGCTCGACCAGGCGGCCCTTGTAGTAGACCTCCAGGTGATCGGCGTACTGCCGGACCTCCACCTCCATACCTATCAGCCGGGGACGGCACCGTGTACGTGCGGTTGGCTACCCGGACCGTACTCCATTTGCGCACCTTCGTCCGGTAGGTAACGTACTCGGGCACCGGCGCAGGCGGCAGCGGCCGAAGGCAGCGCCGCTCATGCTCCAGCTTCGCCATCACCAACCTGTTGCGCTTGTCTGCCACCTGCCGGACGAACGAGAGATATACATCCACCGACCCGAAGTCCCGGCTGCCGCGCAGGACCAGCGCCTGGCCTATCGCGTCCTTGAGCCTGTGATGACCCTGCTCGGCCACGCCGTTCTCGTGGGATGACCTCGGGTTCGTCCTCGTGGACCGCAGCCCATAGTGCGCCAGCACCGCCGCATACCGCTCGTTCAGAGCGCGCCCTCCGCTCCCCTTCAACTCGTGCGTGGCTGCCGACAGGTTGTCGGTCCGTAACACCTCCGGCACACCGCCCAACTCCCACAGCGCTCCCTGCATACCCTTCACCAGCGCCGCGAACGTCTCCCCATAGGCAAGGTCCACATACCGCCATCCCGAATGACTCAGCACGAAGTGGAACAGCAGATGGCCGAACGGCTCGCCTCCGACCGTCACCCCCAACTCGCCGCAGTGGGTAAAGTCCATCTGCGCCTCGCGACCAGGGGGATGAGCCTGCTCGAAGTACACCTCCCGGTCCGGCCCACTCACCGCACGCCAATCTCGAAGACGACGCTGAAGCGTCCGCAACTGCGACATACTGAACCGACCGGGGTGTCGCTCTTCGAGCCACTCCAGGATCGTCGTCGCCTTCAGCGCTCCCTCAACGTCGCCCCGCAGAAGGGGTTCGACCTCCTCGGCCCATACCCCGGCGAACGGGTCCGGTCGAGTTCGCCACCGTCTCTTGCCCTTCTTCTCCGATGGCAGCCTGCCTCGCTGCCACGTCCGGGCCGTCCGCACACTCATCCCCGATGCTGCGGCCGACGCTTGCTGACTCTTGCCTTCCATTAGCTTCTGCCTCAGTACCATTACCTGCTGATCTGTGACCAATCCGGTACCTTCTGTACCAGATGGTCACCCCTGACGACCGGCAAGAATAGTTGTCGTCTACCGGCAAAAGTAATTGTCGTTGATCAGCCCCCGTCTGTCCCCCAGACTCTCGGCCTTCGCCCGCCGGACAGCCCTGAGCGTTCTACGAGACTCGCAGCCGCAGTTCGACGCGTGCGCCTGCTGGGGACGCTCCCGTGCTTCGTCGCGGGCCCCGGCCATGCCGTCGGCGACGCCGTCTCGGTAGCCCTGGCATAGCTGGCAAGCTGGATTCTCGCATCCCGCATAGTCGTGCTGCACGTTCACGCCTCCTGTCTATTGACGACCGCTTTGAAGCGCTGCTGCCGATACCCACAGGTCGAGCACCGACCCCGTCTGCGCTGCCTCCAGCGCCATGTCCGCTGATACGCGGTCCTGGGCTTCTCGCTCACCGGCTTACGGTCAACGGGCACGCCACGGAGGGCGCCGCCCCGATGTGATGGAATTATGTACATGTGTGCACCGGCCCGTTGAAACCGCCGAGCGAACCTTAACGAGACCCTGAGTACCGCATCAGACAGATCAGCAGCTCATCCGTCAATGATGGCGGACCACGCCGAACCGTCGTCCGTCGTGAAGGGTGATGGTGGCGTCGAAGCGGCCTTTGCGGTAGAACTCCACGAGAGACAGGCGTGAGTCGGTCCCGGGGGAGAGGGAAGCGGCGAGTCGGTAGACGGAAGCCCCGGCGTCCATTCTCCGGGAGCCTCGACGACACCCTCTATGTATTCAAAGCCTCCAGCACGAGTCCGGTCGGGTCAGAAGCTGTGCGAGTCCATTGATGGCCTCTTGTGGGATGTGCCAACACGACGGCACTGAGGCCGGCAGTATTCCGGTACCATACACTTTCCCACGGCTGTGCGTTCTTGTCGGTCCAGCACTTCACGGCTCGGTTTGTCTTCAGCCGCTTGCGGACGAAGGTTTCCACTTTGGACTTCCCCACAACCACGACGACTTCAACGGACAATCTATCGATCACCTCTTGATGAAACGCCCAGCAATCACTGGCATCAGTGTCAAAGTCCCTAGAGTATTCACTTACTTCTGAAGAGCGAGCGAATACTATATTGCTCACCGGCACCGTACCGGGATCAAGGCCCACAACGCTAAACAGATGCAGCAGGCTGGGCTGTATACCGCCCTCACCAAGCCTACCTCTCTGCCATTGCTCATCCCTATACGCTGACCAATTGTAAGGGGCGCAGTCCATTACCCACTTGGTGTGACAACGTACGGTGTCCCCCGGGTGGTCTTTAGGGCGACCACCGGGATTGATACCGAGCACGTAGAGTCGCGAGGGCGAACTGAACGCCTCTCGTCCCGAATAGAACACTCTCCCATTTAGGTGTTTCATTGACTCAGGTATGAACTCAGCGAAGTGTTCAACCACGATCATCTCCCGTTCATTCGAGAACTGGGTAGGCAGCCTGCCCAGAAGTGCACGCCATATGTGTCTACTTTAATCAGTACTCCGCCGCCGGCACTACGTCGGACGTGGAGCGCATACCTTTTTCAGAGTTACCCCAAAGGTGTGCCCATCCGGGCCGAAGTATGAGTAAGCCGTCTGTTCCCGGAGGCCACCGTCGCAACCCATTGTAGCATTTCGCCTTGCCAGCTACGATTTGGACCTTATGAGGCCTACTGGCTGACTACAGCACACTCCGAATCATGCTCTCATTAAGCAGAGTAAGTATGGCCCGTTCAAATTCCTCTAGGGCCTGATCGGTGGAGTTGGAAAGTAGGAGCTGAACCGGCACACCCAAGACAGCACCCTCTTTTTCCGACCGAAAATCTATAGTGCCACCCCGAGGCTCGCCGTCTTCACTAAGCATGAGACAGAACCTCTCCATTTGTCTTGCTCGACCGCTACGGCCCCACACTGACCAGTTAGGCGGTGCGTCTGCCGTCAGCATGTTCCCCTCTTGTTTCCATTCCAACCGTCGCATATTCATCATCTCCTACCCTATGTCCCGTCTTGCCAACCACATCACCAGGAGAACGAGGGTCAATCCAAACAGGATGGCCCCGCCTATATCCATCATCACCCTAGCCCGTCTCAGTTCTCCCTGTTCCCATCAATCCGTCTAGCTACCGTCAGCGCATATGCCAGTCCGACAGCAGGAACCACCACGAATACGAGAGGCAACGCCCAGTCCCCCTTACCAAAAGCAATCAGCAGGGCAACCGTCAGATCGACAAAGATGTTCACAGCAAGCAGGGCTGCGACGACGTATGCAAGAACAAGTGTTGGTCTCGGCAGAAAGAGGAACACGAGCAAGATACCGGCACAAACCGGATGGACACCGATCACTACCAGCGATAGCCAAAACTCGCCTTCATTGGCAAAGGCTCCCACTATGCCTGTGAAACCTGCAAGAACCACCTGCCCTATCGCCAAAACTTTTAGAATTGAGCGAAATCTATCCATCTTGCTCCCCTGCTGCCCGGTTCGCATTCTGTACTTCATAGCTGCAGCTCTAGTCCTTTTCGCAGGTCATCTATCTGCGAATCCGTCAACAAAACTCTTGAATCTGCCACGTCCAACAAAAGTATTGGTTGAAAGTCTCCACGCTGACCTGTTTCGCCTCGTCTTCCACATCAATAATGATCTTCATTAGTTCCTCACCAACTCTTGCCCCTGTTCACCTACCTACCTTGCAGTTTGAGTCCAAACATTTCTTGGCATAGAGACTCTCATGGTCTTTCTTCGCGGCTATCCTCTTTAGCTTTCGCTGGCAACTAGACCAGTCTCTATACCCTGTTGGCCTCCTTATCTCATTCAGGAAGATGTGGTAATGCTTCGCCTTTTTCTTGTTAGGCATCGCATCACTGTTCCGTTGTCGTCGGTACCGGACTCTCCAACTCGGTCTCCAACTGTTCAATCTGCTGTTCCAAGCTGCCTATGCGCTCCTGCTGCTCGACCACGCTTTCGTTAGCCTGTCGTAGACGATCTATAAGTCCTGCGTGATAGGCTTCCAGTTGGTTTAGCAGCTTACGGTTAAACTCGACGTATTCCTGTATCTTAGCCTCGATCGCCCTTACTTCCTCGTCAAAGGTGGCAACAGTTGTCGAGACATTGAGCAGGTATTCGTTAGTGAGTCTGGCTCTGTCTTCCTCTCCCGCCAACCGTATGCGAACAATATCTCTAAGAATCGCCCCCAACTCTTGTCTGTGTTCGATGTCCTTGATGAGAGTCTTGGTTCTAAGTAGCTCGGCTTCCTGAACCTGCTTTCGAGCCTCAACCGCCGTCTTTGTTTCCAGTATGGCTATTCGGGCCTGAGCCTCAGCTTCTAACCTCGCTTGTTCTGCTGCCTTGTTAGCTGCATCTGCCTGGGCCGTAGCTTGTGCTTGAGCCTTAGCTTCTGCTTTCGCTACCGCCGCCGCGTGTTCTCGCTGCTGTTTTTCTTGTCGAACAAGATCGAGACAGCTATTAGCCAGCGCAACACGACCCGCCACATTAGGATTAGGTAAGTCATTTGAATGTAAGAAATAGTAGCGATCAACCTCTTCTTTTCTTATCATATGAAATCTCAAAGTCAGATAAATCGTAGCTGGCCTCGTTTGGAATCGTGTTTTCTCAACAACTGGAGAATTCAAATCCAACACGCCACCATAACCATTTTCTAAAATAAGTTGATCAGGAATAGTGGTTATGAGATAGCCAGACGCTCGCCACATAGAAAAAGGTACGAAATGCGGATATTCAGTACCCTGTTGTTCGCTTCCCAATATCCGGACTGCATACCTACTTAAACCAGCAAGCGGATCCATCTCGCTTAGTCCAGGAAGATGAAATACCATCTCTTCTCGACATACAGGATAGTCCATCCTAAAACGGTACTCTATCCTCTCCAAGTCCGGCAAGACTAATTTGCATGGTGTCGATCTGTTTCCTGGTATTTCCCTGTCCTCGTCGGCACACTGGCTAGGTGGCTCCCATGCCGAGGACAACAGCATGGCTAACATGAATGGAATCAGCATTAGGAAGCGCATTGATGGTCTCCATCTTGTAGGATATGCCCACCTACAAAGAAAGGTGGTGGGCAAAAGATGTGCAATGTGTTTGATCTAAGTATGGAGGAATCTGTCGATTTCGACCGCCGTCCCGTTGATGTACTCTCCGGTCAAATATGGGCGCTTACCTTTCTCATATGCCACTTAGCTGATAGCTCCAGTTTGGAGCCACTCATCGAGGAGCATGAGATTGAAACGCCTTATATATTCCGTTCGACAGAACGAGCAAGGGCTTTTCAATTGGGAGTGAAACAGATTATGAAACAGCTTTCTCATCACTGACCTCCCAACTGTTCATTCAGACACTCTACGAGGGCGTCTGTAAGGGGTGGGGGGCCTTGGGACAGCCAATATTCTCTACTGCCGCCTAGACAGGCAACCAGAGCGTCTACACCGGACGTTAGCTCAGGTGCCAATGCAGGTGTTGGTACTGCCACGGTAGGTGTAGGTCGAGAAGGGAGAGTCGGGATTGAAGTTGCTGTAGCCGGTGGGAGGGTGACACCCGCCGCCGTGATCCCCGCCGGTGCAGGCGTTGGCGACGGAACCACGACAGAGGTCGAGGTCGGTTCAACGGGTTTAAGTGCCGGTATCCGTTCAGGCGTTGCCGTTACTACGATGACTTGAGGTTCCGTGGTACACGCAACTAAAGAAAGGATGATGACCAAGGTAGCCAGTAGTCTCACGGGGAGTGCCCCTTGCGGCTGGGGATGGGTCCGCTCCGCCACAACCTCGACGGCCCGACCCTCCTGGACATGGGTAATGGGGCAGTCGGGATACATCTTGTTGCCCTTGGTGTCGTGGTCGGCGTTGACCGGGGACGGCCAACTGCGAGCGGTATGACCCCGTCGCCGTCCGCTGCTCCGTCCAGCCACCTTGACCGCGACCGTGTCGTCCTCTTGTTCCTCCAGAGGGACGGTCGGAACGGCCCGAGGCGCCTGCTCGTCCGCTATGTCATCTAAGGACCTGACGAATGCCAAGCGAATGCCCCCAACTTAAGGGCTAGCGTCTATTCTAGTCAGGCCATATATCGCAGGTGTATGGTGCAACCCCTTTTCTATACTGGTACTGTATGGATATCGCCTCGAAAACCTTATAATCGGGTCGGTCAGGCCGGGCGCGTCTCGAATACGGCCACAGTTCATGCGGCTGCCGGGGGGCTTGAACCCCGGTCCTCCGCAGACCGATCAAGGCGGGAGAATGAATCAGTCCGACGAGCGGGACCGAGAGAACCATGCCCTGCGTAACCGCCTGTCCCAGCTGAGCGAGGCCAGCCTTCGCATCAACGAGAGCCTGGACCCGGACACGGTGCTGCAAGAGGTTATGGACAGCGCGCGGGCGCTGACGGACGCCCGGTTCGGTGGGATCACCACCCTGAACGAATCGGGACGGCTGCTGGACTTCATCACCTCCGGGCCCACTCCCGAAGAGCACCAGCGGCTGCTGGAGCTGGCCGAAGGCCAGAGGCTCTTCGAGTACCTCAGCTCGATTCGAGGCTCCCTGAGATTCGGGGATGTGGCCGGCCACATGAGGTCGCTGGGCTTTCCCGAGGATCACCCGCCGGTGAAGACCCTGCTGGGAGCGCCGATGCGTCACCGGGGCGAGCACGTGGGCAACCTCTACGTGGCCGACAAGGAAGGGGGCCGGGAGTTCACCCCGGAGGACGAAGAGACCCTGGTGATGTTCGCGTCCCAGGCGGCGATGGTGGTGGTCAACGCCCGCCGCTACCGGGACGAGCAGCGGGCCAGGGCCGACCTGGAGACCCTGATTAACACCTCGCCCGTGGGCGTCGTGGTCCTTGACGCGAGGACAGGAGCTTCGGTGTCGTTCAATAGGGAGGCGAGCCGAATCGTCGACGGCCTGCGGAACCCGGACCAATCGACGGAGCAGCTGATGGAGGTGATGAGCATCCGGCGGGCGGACGGGCGTGAGATCTCCCTGGTCGAGCTTCCCCTGGTCCAGGCGCTAGGCGAGGCTGAGACGGTGCGGGTCGAGGAGATCGTCATGCAGGTGCCCAACGGCCGCAGCGTCACCGTGCTGCTGAACGCCACGCCCATCCACTCGGAGGACGGCGAGGTCGAGTCCTTCGTCGTGACCCTGCAGGACATGACGCCCTTGGAGGAGCTGGAGCGGCTGCGCTCGGAGTTCCTGGCTATGGTGAGCCACGAGCTTAGGATGCCCCTCAGCTCCATCAAAGGCTCCGCGGCCACCGTGCTGGGCTCCTCATCCTCCCTTGACGACGCCGAGGTCGCCCAGTTCTTCCGCATCATCGACTCGCAGGCGGACCGGATGCACGACCTTATCGGCGGCCTGCTGGATGTGGCCCGCATCGAGACGGGCACTCTCTCGGTCAATCCCGAACCCTCGGACGTGGCGAACTTGGTGGACGAGGCCAAGAACGCGTTCCTGAGCGGCGGAGACGGCAATAACCTCCGCATCGACCTGCCGCCGGGCCTGCCCTGGGTCATGGCCGACAGGCGCCGCATCGTCCAGGTGCTGAGTAACCTGCTTTCCAACGCGGCGCGGTACTCGCCCGAAGGGTCGCCCATCCGCGTAACCGCTGTGCGGGAGGGCGTCCACGTCGCGGTCTCCGTCGCCGACGAGGGCAGGGGCGTGTCGGCGGACCAGTTGCCACACCTGTTCAGGAAGTTCTCCCGCATCGAGGGGGGGAGCGGCATCGAAGGGTCGGGGCTGGGCCTTGCGATCTGCAAGGGCATCGTGGAGGCGCACGGGGGCCGCATCTGGGCGGAGAGCGACGGGCCGGGCCTGGGCGCGCGGTTCAGCTTCTCCGTTCCGGTGGCGGACAGGGATGGGCCTGGCCCCGTGATCGAACCGGCTCCGCCCTCCGTCCGCTCGGGCCGGACGGCCAGGGAGCAGTTGCGCATACTCGCGGTGGACGACGACCCGCAGACGCTCAGGTACGTTCGCGATGCCCTCACCAGGGCGGGCTACTCGCCCACCGTGACCGCCGACCCGGAGGATGTGCCCCGCCTCATGGAGCAAGAGAAACCCCACCTGGTCCTGCTGGACCTGATGCTGCCGGGAAGCGACGGGATCGGGCTGATGAAGGACATACTGGAGACGGCAGACGTGCCGGTCATCTTCCTGTCCGTTTACGGCGAGGAGGAAGTGGTCGCCGGGGCCCTCGACATGGGGGCTGCCGATTACATCGTCAAGCCATTCTCGCCAACGGAGCTGGCGGCGCGAATCAGGGCAGCCCTGCGCAAGCGGGCCGTACCCGAACGGGCCGAGCCGGCAGGACAATACTTGCTGGGAGACCTGCGCATCGACTACCCGGAACGTCTGGTGACGGTGGCCGGGCGTTCGGTGCAGTTGACGGTTACCGAATACGAGCTGCTCTCCCATCTTTCGGCGGCTTCCGGACGGGTATTGACCCACGACCAGTTGCTGCAACGGGTCTGGGGACCGGAGAGGACCGGCGAACCATGGCTGGTCCGCAATGTCGTGAAGCAACTCCGCCGCAAGCTGGGAGACGATGCGGCCAGTCCCGCCTACATCTTCACCGCGCCCCGGGTCGGCTACCGCATGGCCAGAGGGGAGACGCTGGAAGAGACGGGGGCATAGTGAGGCCATTGCCATGACAGAATTGAGTGCATTGTTGGATCAGGCGTTACTTGCCACCACCCTTCGAACTGGTGGGGGGGACGGTCTATTCGGCGAAGGAGCTGCGCGAAGCACTCACTCAGGCCCACGGGCGTGCAGCCGAGACTCGGAAGTCTTTACCGCGAATCCTCAGGTTGACGACGTTTGGGTCGGTTCCGTGGCCAACCATCTCCGTGATCGGTTGAGCGGGTGCATAGACGTGGAAACTGACCGTATCGGGCACTCGTTTCGTGTCCTTGGAAACACGCCTCGCCGTGTTCGTTATACCCGCGACAACGCGGAGGAGATGCACTCAAGTTCGTCTATGTCGGGATTTGCCAAGGAACTCATTCGCGCTGCTGCAGTCCTTGGGCCAGACCCCGCAACTCAGATGCCGGGCCTATGGGCTGATGGGAAACGGTGGCATTACAAGATTTGGGAGTGAGGACGGTTAGGTGTGGAGGGGTTGGATGTTCCGGTTGGGGGTTGTGTAGTCGCCGATGAGGTCGTTGTGGTGCGACCAACGCCGTCCGGGTAGGGATTACCGGGTTGGCAGCGTCACCCGCAGGGTCATGCAGCGGCGGGGACAGTGGCCAGGGCAGCCCGCCGGGCCAACGTCTCGTCCATCTCGATCAGTCGTACCCCGACCATCCGCTTGACGTTGCATGCCAGGGCCTTGAGGTAGACGGCGAGCCGGACCCTCTCGCCGCCAGGTCCGGTAAGAGGCCAAGACCATGGCGCCGTTTCATCTCCGAGTTCGTCCCCTCTGAACGACGAAGGCGATACGGATGCGGTCGGGGTGGTGGCGTGGTAGCATCTATTGGGTGCTCCTTTTCTGGGGTGGGTTTCGTTTTCAAAACCATTATCCCAGATGCGCAGGAGCACCTTCTTGATGCCTCAGGACGCTGACCCGACGGCCCTCCTTCGGTGGATTCGGGGTAAGAGGGAACAGTAGAGACAGTCCCGAACGGGGCATTTCAGTGGCCCACAACTACTCCCCGGATACCGCGTCAACCGCGCTGACGCGGAAATCGTCGCCGCGTGGCGAAGTGGAAATGTAGACGGTTCCGTCACTCACCGGAGCGGCATGGTTCGAGCCACCGAGCGCCGACTTCTCACTCCATAGCAGGTCCCCGGTGGACGCATCCAACGCATAAAGGTTGGCGAGATCTTCCACGAACACCACTCCCCGGCCACCAGGGGAGGCGGTTTCAGGTCGCTCTCGGTCTCGAAGCTCCACAGGAGTTCTCCGGTCTCCGCGTCCAGGGTGTACACACGGTCCCCGTAGGAACCGGCGTACACTGCACCGTCGGCCACGGAGGGAGACACGATCACCAACTCGCCCGGGTTGCCGGTGCTGTATTGCCAGAGCAGGGAATCATCCGGCGGCGGGGGACCGGCGGCAGGCCCTCCATCGTCCGGCAGAAGCAGTCCCGCCAAGCAGGTCAGGAGTTTGCCCTGGAAATCTTCAACCATCGCAGCGCTGGCTGGGCTGGCTTCCGGCAGGGTAGCGGCAGCGATTCCGGCCACATCGGTATCGGTCAGCAACTCGCGCAAGCAGGCTTCGTTCTCCTCATCCAGATCCAATCCTTGTCCCTCCATACTTGAGATCACGATGGAGAGGTACAAAGTAGCGGCGATTTCCGGGTCAAGACACTCATATATCGATACCTGCCATTGCTCCGTATCGCCCTCGCCCAAAATGGGCAGTCCCAACACGGACGCCAGCAACTCCTCGCCCAGTTCATTGCGAATGCACATCTGCTCCGAAGGGGTGAACGCGTTGAAGACTCCCTGTCACAGGGAGTCGAGATCTAGGTCTCAATCGACTCTGACCCGGAAGGTGCCGAAGGAGTAGTGGGCCAGCTCCCTTCCCGCGTCGAATTGAGCAGCGGGGAAAACGTATGTGATGATGATGGCTTTCCCGCCGTCGGATAGGTAGATGAGCGTAGTTCCAGCCAGTTCGGAGCCGTCAAACTCCAAAAGGACTGCCGGATGACCCTGGGTTGTCTCAATCTCCCAGAATTCATAAGATTCTGCGCCACCTTCAAGAAGCCCAGAACCAAATTCATCGGCGGACTCTGTCAAGGAGACGAGAACGCCCTCCTTGACATATATTATGATTCCGCCGTTCCCCTCGGGATCGGAAGCCCAAAAAACCTCGTACTCTGACGGGTCCGGCTCTTCTTCTATCCAAATCTGCGGCGTTTGCACCTCGAAGTAACCAGCCGGGTCTTCGAAGACCAGCATCTCCCCAAAGGGGCTCTCCACTGCCTGCCCCTCGACTATCTGTGAGCCAGTTGGCACGTGTACTGTTTCCGTACCAACCGGCGCCCGTTCCACCGACAGGTAGTAACCACCAAAGCTATCGCCCACTGCGTCGGTGACGACGATGAAATACTCTCCGGTATTCGGGGCGCGATAGACCAGTTCGGAGTTTATCCTGAACAACCCTCCTCCGCTGTCGTCGTCAGAGACCACCTGATCGTCTCGGGAGTTAGGGAAGTCGACGGCAAGCAGGGTGTCCACATTGATAGAGTCAGTGGAAATCCTTACCGTCTCTCCCTCCTCCAGGCGGATTGAATACCAGTCCAGGTCGAAGAAGAAGTCGAGGTTTCCAACAACTGTTTCTCCTACTGCGATAGTCCGGCCGTCATCCGGGTCATGGAAGGGCTTCAATCCAACAGTGCTGGTCAGGTCGAAGCTGGCTGATTCTCCCGCGAACAACTCGACTTGCAGGAAATGAACCCCGTCCACCAACAACTCCACTGTCCCGGACTCAATACCGGTTGCGACGCCGTCCACTTCCAAGAGCAACCCGGATGGGTCGTACACCCGGAACAACCCATCTTCCGGGCCGTCGATCTCGGCTTGGAGTATCGTTCCCGCCGTTGCGTCCAAGACGAAGGTGCGGGAGTCCCAGACGTTGGCCAACTCCACGTAGAACTCGAAGGCGACGCCCCCGGCTGGCAACCGGCGGTCACCCAGCCCGGATGTGTACTCGCCCTGAATCAGCCGCTCTACGATGGGCGCGTTGTCAGCCGCCGATGTCGCCAGCCCGAACCCGGCCTCGCTGAAAGAAAACGTGGATATGCCGACTACCTGCCCCTGGGAGTCGACCAGTGCCCCGCCGCTTTGACCGCCCGCAATGGCCGCGTCGGTCTGGAGATAGGTCATCCCAAGGCGCTCCCACTCGCGGAAACGCGAGAGGATGCCGCGGGTGATGCTAGGCTCCGGGAGCTCGTCCACCTCGGCGGGGTATCCCACCAGAAACAGCTCGCTGCCAGGGGGCAACTCCTCTCCACCGCCCAGTTTCAGCGGCCTGGCTGATACGTCCACCGGGCCGAGCACCGCCAGATCCGCCATGGAGTCCCATCCCACGACGGGAACGTCTTGCAGCTCCGTGCCATCGGGGAAGACGACCCAGACCGCCTGGTAGGGCCAGATAACATGGTAGTTGGTTATCACGTAGCCGCCTTCTATCAGGACGCCGCTGCCCACCCCAATTGGCGTCTTAACGAACGGGACCGAGGGGGAGACCAACGCGTACACCTCGGCCGATGTCAGCGTTGCGGACCCGCCCACGTCGGACGGCCCGCCGTCCATCTTAAGCTGCCTCCCCGCGCTCACGTTCCAGCGGGACAGGTCCGCATCGTTGCCGGCGGCGTCGGTGATGGAGGAGCCCGTCGGCACGACCAGGGAGCCAGCGCGCACCCAGACCGTGCCTTCGTACAAGTCTCCGGCCCGGACGGTGTATATGAAGGTTAGGCGGTTGCCGCCGCTCCACTCCTCTGAGTACCGCGCTGTGCGAGTATCGCCGCCCTCGCCCAGCTCCAGCTCCAAGGTGGGCGGACCGCCCCCGGTCCTTACGAGCACGTCCTCCAGGAACACCATCTCCGTCAGGATGTCTTCGCCCCGGCCGAAGGTGTCTCCGTTCAACGGGTCGTTAACGATATTCGGTGCGGCCCCGGCCAAGCGCGGCGGCGTAACGTCGTTCGTGTTCGTGCCGCAGAACGGCAGCCCTCCCAAGTGGGAACGGTCCATATCCAACTGGTCTCGCAGCTTGTCTGGCACGCACCCGCTCAACTGGTTCTCAGAGAGATCCAGCTCTGTCAGGTTGAAGAGGTTGCCCAGCTCCGCCGGTATCTCTCCGCTCAACTCGTTATACCAGAGGTGCAGCCCTTCCAGGTTGGCGAGATTGCCCAGCTCCGCCGGTATCTCTCCGCTCAACTGGTTAACGGAGAACATCAGATCTACCAGACTGGCGAGATTGCCCAGCTCCGCCGGTATCTCACCGCTCAACCGATTCTCTGAGAGAATCAGAATTTCCAGATTTGAAAGGCTGCCCAGCTCCGCCGGTATCTCACCACTCAACTGGTTATCCCCGAGGGACAGCCATGCCAAGTTGGCGAGACTGCCCAGCTCCGCCGGTATCTCACCGCTCAACTGGTTAACCGAGAGCGACAGCCATGCCAGGTTGACGAGGTTGCCCAACTCCGCCGGTATCTCACCGCTCAACTGGTTGATCTCGAGGGACAACTCGGTAACACGACCGCTGCGGTCGGTGGTGACGCCGTACCATTCGCCGATTGGCCTGTTGCTTAGCCAGTTGTCGCTGCTCGTCCAGTTGGCTCCATCCGTCGCTTCGTAGAGCGCCACCAGCGCGGCCCTATCAACTGCGGCGGGCGTGGGCGTGGCCGTCGACGTTGCGGTTGGGGTGTTGGTCGGCGTTGGGGTGTTCGTTGGAGTGGCGGTCGGAGTAGCCGTAGGAGTCGGCGTGGGAGTCGGCGTGGGGGTGGCTGTAGGAGCGGTGGTCGGAGTCGCCGTTGGCGTCGGCGTATCCGTGGATACTGGCGTAGGCGTGGCCGTCGGCGCTGGGGCGACGGCAGGCGTCGCTGTGAAGGTGGGACTCGGAACGGTCCTGGCCAACGGCGCAGGCGTCTCAGCGTCGGAAGGCTGCCCATCGGAAGACTGGAAGAGTGAACATCCGGTCAGGAGTATGGCAAGTATCGCGCCGGCGACCAGCAGACTGATGATGGACTTTGACATTTCCGTCCTCCCCTGGTGCGAGATGAAGCGCCAGCAATCGCGTCTACACTAGCTTTCCCCATGACGCGCCGTAAGGTTCGCTTGTACCTGATTCGAGGGGTACTTTTGTACCTGCCCGATGAGGTACGATTGAACCTTGCCCACGCCGCCCAGCGGCGTACACTACTCTAAGTCGAGGCTTGGATTTGCAGACCACGCCAAGCGATGCGGTTGCAGAGTCCCGCCGGGCGATCGATCGGACCGATCCGGACGATCTGCGATACAACCTGAGGATTTCGGTATGGGTGCGATGGTTTCTCCTGATAGGCTGGCTGTTGCAGTTCAACTACCGGCCCAACTTAGCGGACCCCGCCTATGTTCCGACCACGTTGTTGGCGGTATCGCTGCTCGCCCTCAACGGCTACGTTCACTACCGCATCCGGTCGAATCGGACGGTGACGCGGCGCTGGGCGCTCGCTCTCAGCGCGATGGACGCGGCGATGATTACTGCGGGCATAGCGATCTCATCCAGTGGTTTTCAGAACACCTTCTTTGTGCTGTACTACCCCGCTCTCGCCATGTTCGCCGTGGTGTTCACGTCCTTCAGGCTCAGCTTCGCCTGGGCCACGATGGTCGCGGGGATGTACGCGGCGTTGAGCCTGGTGATGGAGCCGGGCGTCGACTTCGAGATCAAGGAGGAGAAGATCCTGTTCACCAGGATCGTCGTCATGTTCGCGGTCGTCGCAGCGGTCAACCTGGTCTCCAGGTTCGAGCGGATCAGAAGGAGAGAGGCAGTGGAACGGGAAAGGGAGCTTCAGCGTGAGCGGATCAAGCTCTCCCAGACCATCCATGACACGATAGCCCAGTCCGCGTACATGATCGGCCTGGGTCTGGAGACGGCTATCGAGCTGGCGAACGCCCAGGACGAAGAGTACCGCGGCGAGCTGATCGCCAAGCTGAAAGCGACGCACTCGCTATCGAAATCGACGATGTGGGAGTTGAGGCATCCCATCGACGCGGGACCCATCTTCGAGGGACGGGAGCTTGGCCGTGTGCTGCGGTCGCACGCCTCCACCTTCACCACCATCACGTCGATCCAGACCGAGCTGGTCCAGTCCGGCAGGGAGCCGCAACTTTCCGCCGTCACACGGGGACTGCTCTTCTCGATAGCCCACAACGCCATGACGAACGCATTCCGGCACTCGCGCGCCGGCAAGGTCACCATCGCGCTGAGCTTCGAGGGCGACGGGCTTCGAATGTCCATATCGGACGACGGGATCGGCCTCCCCCACGACTACGCGGACCGCGGCCACGGCTTTAGGAACATGAGGAGGGACGTCGAGCGCATGGGGGGCAGCCTGGAAGCGGGCCCGGGCGAGTCGGGAGGCGGCACGACCGTAACGTGCGTGGTTCCGTATGACATGAAACGAGGAGGCGCGTAGCTTGGCGCCGGACAGACAGACCAGTGTGATGCTCGTAGACGACCACGAGATCATGCGCGACGGCCTGCGGGAGGTGCTCCAACGGGCCGGAGATTTCGAGGTGGTGGGCCAGGCCGGAGACGGCGCGGCGGCAGTGCGGGTCGCTCAGAGCCTCAAGCCCGACGTGATCATCATGGACGTGATGATGCCGCTCATGAACGGCATCGACGCCTGCCGGGAGATCACCGAGATGCTCCCGGATACCAGAGTGCTCATGTTGACGGCCGCATCGGAGGAGGACGCGGTGATGGAGGCGGTCGCCGCGGGCGCGACGGGCTACCTCCAGAAGTACTCCGGCAAAGAGAAGCTGCTGAGCACCGTCCGCGACGTGGCCCAAGGCGAGTACCGCATGCCCGGCGACGCGATGAGACGCGTGTTCGCCGGAATCCGCGCGGCGGCGCAGCGGCAGGAGACGCCGGAGCTTGGCAGGTTGACCGCGCGGGAGCGCGAGATACTCACGCTGTTCGCGCAGGGACTGTCGTACGCGAAGATCGCTGAGGCTAGGGGGACTCAGCCGGTGACGATCCGAAACGCCATGTACGGCATCCAGGACAAGCTCAAGATCGAGACCAAGCAGGAGCTCGTGGTCTGGGCTGTGCGAAACGGCCTGCTGGATGAGTAGGCACGGGTCATAGAGTCGCATTCGCGAAGAGGGGGCCGGAGCCGACCTCTACCGGCCGGTCGGCAAACGGAATGTGAACCTGCTGCCTTCTCCCACTGCGCTTTCGGCCTCGATGGAACCGCCGTGGGCCTCGACGAGCCTGCCGGCGATGGTCAGCCCCAGACCGGACCCTCCGGTGCTGCGGGAACGGGATGGGTCGGCGCGGTAGAACCGGTCGAACAGCCGGGGCAGGTCCTCGGGAGCGATTCCTAGGCCGGTGTCGGCCACCGCCACCTCGACGGCATCGGCGGCGACGTGGGCCGACACCATTATGCGGCCGCCCTGCGGCGTGTGGGTGATGGCGTTCTCCAGCAGGTTGCCGACCACCTGGGCGACACGGGTTGGGTCCAGGTCCACCTCCGGCAGGGCCGGGTCGGTCCGGAGGCTCAGGGCTACCTCCTTGGCCTCGGCGCGGGGCCGCACCGCTTCGATGCTGGATTGCAGCAGTTCCCCGATCCGGGCCTTGGACAGTTGCAGCTCCAGCCCGCCGGCCTCAACCTGGGCCAACAGGCGCAGGTCTTCTACCAGCCGCGACAGGTGCAGGGCCTGGCTATGAATGGTGCCTATGGTATCCGGCGCGGGCTGAATCAACCCGTCCTTGATGAGCTCCAGGTAGCCCTGGATGTTGGACAGGGGCGTTCGCAGCTCGTGGGCGATGTCGGCGGTGAGGTTGCGGCGGTGGCGCTCCGCCTCTTCCAGCTCGGAGGCCATGGCGTTGAAGCTGTGGGCCATCTGGCGGATTTCGCTGGGGCCGGCCGTCTCGGCCCTTTGCGACAGGTCGCCCCGGCCCAGCCGCCGGGCCGTCGCCCCCAGCCTCTGCAGCGGGGCCAGGGTGCGCCGCGACAGCAGCCATACCAGCAACGTCCCCAGGGCCGCGGCGCCGATGCCGACCCACAGCAGATAGCGGTTGACCAGGCTGGAAATGCGGGAAGCCTCAGGATCGACCAGGTCCGAAGGCAGAGGGTTCGAGTCAAGGTAGAGGTCGTCTGAGGCGGCGAACGAACCTACGATCTCCCCGTCATGCAAGACCGGAAAGTATTCCTCCCTGTACCACGCCTCTCCATCCCATATCTCCCATGCCTGCTCCTCCAGTCCCTCCCACTCCCCCTCATACCACTCCTCCCAGACCGGCCCATCTTCAAGCCCCGGGTCGATCGACGAGTACGGGAGGTGAGAGTCCGCGACCACGTTCCCCTCGGAGTCGAATACGGTTATATGAAGCCCCGAAATGGCGGCGATGTCCTCCACGCCCTCTTGCAGTCCCCTATCTGGCTGGCCCCATCCATACTCCTCAGTGTAGTGGCTGGAAACGAACTCACTTACCCGCGCAGACTGCGCCAGGATCCGATCATCCTCGAACCGCTCGGTCTGCACGTCGGTGGCCAGACCGATGAAGAATCCCACCAGGGCCAGGGTCATGGCCAGGGTCAGGGCGAACCCCAGCACCAGCCGGAATTGCAGGCTGGAGAAGAGGCCGGGAAACGGGCCGGAACCCAAGTCAGGCGCTCCCGGCGCTGCGCAGTCGGTAGCCGCTGCCGTATATGGTCTCGATGTGCTTGGCGCTCCCTTTGCATCCGGCTTCGAGCTTGCGCCGGAGTGCGGACACGTGAAAGTCCACCGCCCGGTCGAACCCATCGAAGTCGTAACCGAAGACCCGGTCCATGATCTCGTCGCGGGAGAATATCCGGCCGGGTTCTTGCACCAACAGTGTCAGCAGCCGGAACTCCGTCGGGGTCAGCTTGAGCTCCGCGCCGTCCATTGACGCCTGCCGGGTGCGCAGGTTGAGTGCAATCGTACCGAACGACAACTCCGGGTGGGCGGAGAGGGCGCTCTCCCGGTCGGCGCGTCGCAGCACGGACCGCACCCGTGCGGCCAGCTCGCGGGGACTGAACGGCTTGGTCATATAGTCGTCGGCGCCCAGGTTCAGTCCTTCCAGCCGGTCCGTCTCCTCCACTCGCGCCGTCAGCATGATGATGGGCACCATCGACTCCAGGTGCAGCTTCCGGCAGATTTCAAACCCGTCCAGGCTGGGCAGCATCAGGTCCAGCACCACCAGGCTGGGGTGTTCCCTTCTCGCCAGTTCCAGCCCCAGTGTCCCGTCGTTGGCCTCAGCCACACGGAAGCCGTCCCGCTCCAGATGAATCCGTGCCAGCGCAGCGACGTGCGGGTCGTCGTCAACGACCAGCACCAACGGCTTCTCTTCTCCTCCACTGTCCTTGACATTTCTCGAAGTCATCGTTGGCCTCTGCTTTCCGGCCCTCTACTATCGGGCTGAGATGCCTGCGGCAATTATATTCTCTCTGATGAGTCCGATTCGATATCCGTCCGTATATGGACCTTGCCCCATGTCGCCCCGGGATAGTCCCGGTCCTGCCGGGGAGGGGCGGCGATGGGCCGGGACGGGCCTGAAAACCCGCCCCGGCCTCTAGCCCGGTCCGCTATGTGGCGGCGCCGGGGTTAGTTGGCGGCTGTGCCGTCAGCGGCAGCCTCGTCAGGTAGCTCATCGGTGAAGGCAAGTTCTTCGCAGTCCTCCGAGGTGTCCAGGTCCTCGGGGTATAGCTCCTCAAGAGCCTGGTCGATGGCGTCGGCGACCTTCTGGCCGTCCACGTTAAGGATTGCCCCGATCCGGCTGGTGTATTCCTGGTGCGAGACCTCTTCCGGCTCCCCGGTCCAGAGGTCTGCGCCGCACTCGTCGTCGAAGCTGTCCATCCAGAGCCGGTCGAGCCCGGAGTAGTCGCCGGACTTGACCTGGGCGCGGATGGCGTCGGCCTGTTCCGCCGTGATGCGGTCGCTTTCCACAGCCTGCCGCAGGAACGAGTCAACGTATTCAGCCTCGATCTCGGCGTCAACCTGGGCCATGGCGTCGGCCGTGGCCTGGGGGTCGGCGCCCAGGATCTCCGCAACCCTTGCCGTCAGCCAGTCCTGTCCTTCGCCGGGACCTGCTCCATCCTCACCCTCAGCCTCCGCCACGACCGGCTCTTCAAAAGCCTGGTCCATCGCGTCGGCAACCTTCTGGCCGTCCACGTTCAGGATTGCCCCGATCCGGTTGGAGTATTCCTGGTGCGAGGGCCCTTCCGGCTCCTCGAACCAGGCCTCTCCGCCGCACTCCTCCTCGTAGCTGTCCAGCCAGAGCTGATCGAGCCCGGAGTAGTCGCCGGACTTGACCTGGGCGCGGATGGCGTCGGCCCGTTCCGCCGTGATGCGCCCGCTTTTCACGGCCTCTTCCAGGAACGCATCGAAGTGCTCGGCCTCGATCTCGGCGTCAACCCGGGCCATCGCGTCGGTCGTGGCCCGGGAATCGGTCCCCAGGATTTCCGCAACCTTGGCTGGCAGCGGGTCCTTCTGATCCGCGACCACTTCCGCGGCGGCGTCTCCGCCTCCCGCTCCATTGCCCCCGCCTGAAGCCAGCGCAACGCCGCCGGTGATGGCCATGGCCAGCAGCCCTACAACCAGTCCCATTGGTAACCATTTCATCTTCATTCCTTTGCCTCCCGTTTTCTAGACTCGCCGGGCCTTTCCGCCCCGCTGTAATGTCAGCCTAGCAGGAAACTTTTTGGAAACTTTGAGGGTCTTTCTGAGAAATCTGAATGCCTCGGCTTGCCACCCTCTCGCTGTCGAGGGGGCGCCCAGCCCTGAGCGGCCCTGGGGCGCTCCCATAAAGGACATGGGCAGCCCAAGAGGATGCTGTTCGAGCGGGCGGTTCATACGGCGGTGACGATGAAAGCTGCTGGACCTGGCGGTCCGCTCCACCTCTCCCACCTGACCCCGCCTAGTCACCTCGCCGGTGGGCGTCCCGGCGCGTCGGGCGGGCCGTCAGGCGTCGGCCCTGGTCACAGTGACGGCGTAGGTTTTCATCGTCTCCCCATCCGCAGCCGTCACCAGGAGAACGATGAGGTTGGCGCCCACGGCCAGGCCGACGGTTCCGTCTTCATAGCTCGCGGAAAGCACCAGCGCCACTTCATAGCTGGCGGCTTCGTCGTTGGTCTCCGCCGTTATGGTGGTCTGCTCCACCTCGTGGCCGACGCTGACCTCGTAGCTCTCGATGGCCTGGTCGAAGGCGAAGGGCGCGCCGCTCAGCGTCAGCCCGCTCAGGGTGGCGTCTTTGGAGAGTGGCGGTGCGGCCCTGGTGACGGTTACGGTGTAGGTCTTCGCCGTCTCTCCGTCCTCGGCGGTGACCTCGATGGCGATGACGTTGCTGCCCACAACCAGCGGGATCACCCCGTCCGCGTCGGCCACGCCGCCCAGCTTGATTACGTAGGTGGCCCGGTCGTCATTCGTCGCCGGGGTCACCGTCGTCTCGTCCACGTCGTGGCCCACGTCGGCGTCGTACTTGTTGGTAGCCGGGTCGAACGTACCGATGTCCACACCGCTCAGCGTCAGGCCGCTCAACACGGCGTCCGTGGAAGGCGTCGCGGCTTCGGCCCTGGTGACAGTGGCGGCGTAGGTCTTCATCGTCTCCTCATCCGCAGCCGTCACCAGGAGAACGATGAGGTTGGCGCCCACGGCCAGGCCGACGGTTCCGTCTTCATAGCTCGCGGAAAGCACCAGCGCCACTTCATAGCTGGCGGCTTCGTCGTTGGTCTCCGCCGTTATGGTGGTCTGCTCCACCTCGTGGCCGACGCTGACCTCGTAGCTCTCGATGGCCTGGTCAAAGGCGAAGGGCGCGCCGCTCAGCGCCAAGCCGCTCAGCGTGGCGTCGCTGGAGGCAGGCTCCGGCTGCTGTTGTTCAGGCGGGTTGGAGACGGTGAAGCTGGTACTGGCCGAGGCCAACGCCACGTTGTCGGGAGAGGAGACGCTGGCCCGCAGGGTGTAGTCGCCTGCCGGGCAGTCGGCTGAGACGGTCCCGGTGCGGGTCTCCGGGTCCTCATCCACCTGGTACATGTAGCGTTGGACACCCAGGCCGTAACCTCCGTTCTGGGTCTCGCACTGGTCGGCGTCCTCATTCTCCGAGTCCAGCACGTCGGCGCGGAAGGTGTAGTCCATGGTGGAGCGGTCGGTGTCGAAGGTCAGGCCGCCGAAGGACATGGTGACTGCGATTTCCGTTCCTTCCGTCACCGGGCCGGAGGGCGACAGATCAACCGTTACCGGGAGGGAAGCCTCGGCGCGGGTTACCGTTACCGCGTAGGTCTTGGTCGTCTGCCCGTCCTCGGCGGTTACGTCGACGGCGATGACGTTCTCGCGGACGGCCAGCGGGATCACACCGTCGCCGTCCTCCGCTCCGCCCAGCTTGATTACGTAGGTGGCCCCATCGTGGCTCTTCGTCAGGGTGACGGTGGTTTCCGTTACGTCATTGGCGACGCTGGCCGCGTACCGGGTGGCGGCTGGGTCGAACGTCCCTATGCTGACCCCGCTCAGTTCCAGGGCGTTCAGCGTGGCGTCAGTGGAAAGCGGCTCGGCGCGGGTGACGGTGACCTTGTAGGTCTTCGTAGTCTGCTCGTCCTCCGACGTCACCTCTATGGTGATGACGTTGCTGCCCACGGACAAGGAGGCAGTCCCGTCAGAGTCGGCCACGCCGCCCAGCTTGACCGTGTAGGTCGCTCCGGCTTCGTTCACCGTGGCCGTTATCGTGGTCTCAGTCAAGTCGTTGTCCACGTCGGCGGTGTACTCAGTGGTTGCCGGGCCGAACGTGCCAATGTATACGCTGCTCAGCGTCAGGTCGCTGAGCGTGGCACTGGCCGGTACCGTTTGTGCGGGGCCGAAGACCCAGGGGCGGGCCTGCTTGATCGCCAGGACATTGTCGCTGGTGACCTTGAACTCGATTTCCATGGCGAAGTCTTCATCGGGTCCGGGGTCGTACAGGTCTGCGAACTTCTCGTGGATCACCTTGAGGTGCCTGCGCAGCTGGTCCAACTGGTCGTTGCTCATGAGAAGCTGTCCCGGCGGCTTTTGGTTGGAGGTGCGAAGGACAAAGTATCCGCCGGCCGGGTTCAATAGGATCTCCTCCGGCACCGAGAGCGCGTCGGGGTTGGTGACCAGGTCTTCGCCGATCTGCGTGTTGACGTAGTACCACCCGTCTCTGATGCCGCGGTACAAGGGGTTGAAGGAGACGGCTACGCCGTTGGCCAGCTCGTCGGAGTAGTTGGGATGAACCAGGACCCCCATCGCGGCTGTAAGGTGGTCGATGCGATGGAAGTCGCGTTCAGTGAAGGCGCGGAAGTTCCACAGGCTGGCGTACACCTGCTTGAGGGATTTGGCGATGTCCTCCTCGTCCTCTTTGGGCTTCTGGGTCTTGGAGTCGTACAGTCCCGCGCCGTTGAAACCGGGGAGGTCCTCGTTGTTGGTGCTGGAACGGTAGCGGCGGTTGGTCCCCTCGGGAAACAACTCATTCATCTCGGTCAGGGCGTCGATAATCCACCCGGGCGTCTTACCCTTCTTGATGGCTTTGCGCAACTTCTTGAGCTTGGATTCCTGGACGCCGAGGTCCGCCTGGAAACCGGCGTCGGTCAGCATCTCTTTGATGTCGTCGTAAAACCCGTTGTGCTTCATGAACTCGTCGTAGAAATAGAACGGGACCGCGAAGCCGTCGGGGACGGTCCCCTCCGGAAAATCGAACGTCCCCAGCACGGCCACGTTGGCTGCCTTGACGCCGAAGGCCTTCCAGTCCTCGAAACCAAGCTCGCCGAGGGGGGTGATCTCAGTGACCGAGAGGTCTCGCTGCGGCGTCTGCTTCTTGCCGGGCCGGGAAGACGCGAAGTGGGCATCGACTTCCGCGCGGGTGGCTACGCGGAGGGAGTAGGTATGCTCCATCACTTCGTAGTGGACGTATTTGCCGGCGAAAGAGTTGATGTGGCTCCTGTAGGCGTCGCCAATATAGGCGTTGGGGACGCCGTCCTGGACGGCGCGAAGGTTCACATGGGAGAGCGGCGTTTGGGGCACGGTGGTGATGATGCCGGCGACGCGGGGAAGCTCGTTGGGCAGCGCGTCGTAGATCACCACGTCCCGGGGGTTGGGACTCTCCTCCAGGTCCATGATCCGCAGAAAGCCGTACCCTTCCGCTTCGTTCAACGAGCTGAAATCACTTTTGGGTGCGATGTCTTCGTCGAACACGAGGTTGATTCGGGATGCCTCGTAGAGCGTTAACTCGTGCTGGTAAGCTGGAAGTCTATCGTTCGGCAGGTAATAGGCCAGATCGTCCTCGAGCAGCGGCATGCTGGCGGCGAGCATTGTATGGGAGAGATCCACAAGGCTGAAGGGCTGTCCGTAATTGAGCATGTACACGTAGAGTCCTGGACTGCCGTCAGGGGCAAAGAATCTCGGGACATAGTCCAGATAACCGCTGAGCAACCCGGGCATGTACGGATCGATGCCTATAGCAGGCAGGAAGTCAAAATGGCTGTTGTACGTATTGGTGTTCTGGAAGTAGACACTCGGTCTGTAGGTGTCCGCGCCGAATATAGTGAACTTGATTATCGGAGAAGCCGCGAGGGAGAGCGCGTCGAATGTTGCGCGATCGGGAATGGCCACGGCGCCCTTGCCGAGCTCGATGGCGGCGGCGGGGTTCACCGGGTTCATGCCCACCGGGTCTCCGAGTTCGGTGATGTCGTCGATGCAGTCGCCGTCGACGTCGGCAGGGTCGGAGACGAGATACTTCTCGACCCGGTAGCGCTCTTTGGGAAGCGCCGCCAGATTCTCGGCGAGGGCAGTCGTGCCGTCTCCGCCCTTCTTCACCAGGACCGGAAGCTCCACCTCCGCTCCGTCCACATCGTGGCTCACGTACAGCACGAAGTAGTCCGCAGTCGTGGACTCAACCACGATTGGAACGGACGTCACCGCTACCGCTGCCGGCGTTGGGTCATAGCCGCCTCCTGAACACGGCTCATTCGTTGGCGCTGTAATAGTGAATCTCGCGGTGGCCGACGCGAGTTCCACGTTCGCCGCCGACGCTATGATGGCTATAACGGTGTAGTCCCCCGCCAGACAGCGGGCGGATATTCTCCCGGTGCGGACCTCCGGGTCTTCGTCCACCTGGTACATGTAACGGTCGACGCCCAGGCCGTCGCCCTCGCAGGCATCGGCGTCAGCGTCGTTGGCATCCACCACGTCGGCGCGGAAGATGTAGTCGGTGGTGCTCCTGTCGGAGTCCTCGGTCAGGTTGCCGAAGGACATGGTGGCGGTGATGGCCGTGCCCTCGGTCACGGAGGCAGAGGAGAGGGAGAGGGCCACGGAGGGCGAGGACTGAGCGTGCGCCGCGTAGGGCAACGCGACGCCGGTGAGAATGATGAGCGCGAATGCGGCCAGCGCGGCCGGGACGGCAAAGGACAGTTTGCGTTTTATCCGACAGGCTCTGGAGACGACGCTGTGATGAGGCAGAGGTTACACTCCCTCGACGACTATCAGGTTGGCGTTGGCGGCCCTGAGGCGAATCTCTTTGACGACAGTGTATTCCGGGGAGCTCAGCCACTTCCTGGCCTGCTCCACGTTCTCGAATTCCACCACCACGACGAAATGCGGTGTCCAATCGCCTTCCATGACCTCAGTGGCGCCTCCACGCACTAGGTACTTGCCTCCATAGGCGTCGACGGTCGCAGGCACTCGCTCGGCAAACTCAGCGAAGAGGGCCTGGTCCGTCACTTCGCTATCTATCAGTACGTATCCTGCCATCTTGTTCTCCTCCTTCGTATGTCGGGCGGCATGTTTGCTTCCTCATTAAAGGGCCAGCCACAGAATCAGACTAACGTGATCCCTCTACTTGCACCGCAACGATGTCTATTCCGTGATATTTCTTGTGGCGCACGGAAGATGCATAGTGTCGTAACAGGCGGAAGGATATCTCGTGTTCCTCCGGGGCCTCGGCCTGTTCTCTTAGATACGCGAGCCGGTCTTCAAGGTTCTCCTCGTCGAAGACCGCCAAAAACTCCAACTCCACTGTCCCGGCGTCCGGGCGCGCAACTATTATCAAGCGCGGCGCACTACCTGCCGCGTAGCTGCCACCTGACTGCAGCAGACTCGACAGCGTCTCCTCACCGGCTGCGCGCAGCCGGCCCGTCGAAGCGTCGTTCCAACCGATCCTGGACGCAAGCTCGCTGAGGAATGCGTCGATCCTGGGCATAGCGGAGACGGCCAACTCCACCTCGAGGCGTCTGCGTCGAGGGCTGGTCAGCTCGATGAACGAGGTCATCAGAATCGCAGCCAGAACGCCGACCGTCATGCCGTTGCCGAGGGAAGCGCCCCACGTCCGGCCCAGCAGATCCGCGAGGATGTTCTGACCCTCCAGACCCACCCCGATCGATAGCGCCACTCCTACAACCAGGGCCTTTCGATAATCGAGGCCGTCCTGGACGACCGTCCTCATACCCTCCACGAAGAGAAGACCCATTATCATCAACAGGTAGCCCCCCATAACGGGACTGGGAACTGTGAGCAGGATGGCCGTCACCTTGGGCAAGAACGCCAGCGCCAGTAAGATGACCCCGATGACGTACCCAATGCTGCGCGCTGCCACCCCGGTAAGGTTGATGAGCGAAACGGTGGACGGCGAATAGACCACAGTGGGGGGTGTCCCTGCAATTCCGGACAGCAGCGTGCCCAGTCCGTTGGTGTTGATCGCACCCTGGACAAGGCGAAAGTCGGTCGCCCTCGGCCTGCGCCGCGAGACCTGTTGAATGACGACGCCTTCGCTGCTGGTCTTGATGGCGGCCACGAGGGCCACAATAACGAATGCTGGCAGGAGCGCCCAGAACCCCGCGTCCGGTGTCAGGTCCAGTCCCGGCCATGCCGCGATATCCGGCAAGTTAAACCAGGGTGCTTCGACCACCCGCTGAACGTCGTACAGTCCAAAGAAGGCGGCGACCGCGCAACCCGAAGCGATTCCGATGAGCAGCGCCCATAGCCGCAAAACCCCCGAAGCGCGAATCGCCAGCACCGCGGCGACCGCCAGCGTCGCCGCAGCGACGGACGGACCAGCGGCCAGCGACGCTCCCTCGGGCACCTCCTTCAGCCTGTCGACTGCGATGGACATGACCGTGACTGCTATCAGCATGAGCGCCGTTCCGGAGACGACCGGCGTGATGATCCGCCGCAGCAGCGGGAGCCACGCGGCCAGTGCGAACTGAAATAGCGATGAGATGACGATGAGGCTCGCCAGCATGGACCACCCGCCCTCCGTCAGCGCCAGGACAGAGATTGCTATGAAGTAGGGTCCGGCGCCCGTCATGAGTACGTGCCCGGCTCCCAGCCGCCAGACACGACCCGCCTGCAGAGCAGTAATAGCTCCACCGATAATCAGAGCCGCGAAGACGGCCCACAACAGATAGTCTTCGCCCTCGTCGACCGCCCGGAAAGTGATGGTCACCATCAACACCGTCGACGCCAGGGTGAGCATGACTCCCTGAAGAGCGACGCCAATCGATAAGAGGGGTGGGCACCGCTCGTCCGGCTCGTAACGGATGTGTCCGTTTACGTGCGCTATCTACTGCCTCGCCGTCCAGCGTTGTTCAAACGCTTACCGCCATCTCCATCGTCGCGGGGGATACACGGAAGACAGGAACGCCAGCGTCTCTGTCTTTTTTGTTGCCCTTTCGTCTACGCAAGCCGATAAAGGGGGCCTACGCGTTTGTGGTCTAAGTATCGGGGTTTAATGGCGTAGTCCCCCTCCCGGCAGCGGGCGGACATTCTCCCGGTGCGGACCTCCGGGTCCTCGTCCACCTGGTACATGTAACGGTCGACGCCCAGGCCGTAGCCCTCGCAGGCATCGGCGTCAGCGTCGTTGGCATCCACCACGTCGGCGCGGAATATGTAGTCGGTGGTGCTCCTGTCGGAGTCCTCGGTCAGGTTGCCGAAGGACATGGTGGCAGTGATGGCCCCGCCCTGCTCCGCGGTGTCGGAGGAGAGGGAGAGCGCCACCGACGGCGAGGACTGAGCGTGCGCCGCGTAGGGCAACGGGACGCCGGAGAGAACAACGAGCATAAACGCGCCTACCACGGCAAGAGACAGTTTGCGTTTTGTGATGCTGACCTCGCTTTCGGCTGCTGCAAAGTCTGGATGGCGGGTGCAGACGTTGGCCGGCGGGCAACGGGAGACCTTTGAGCCTGCCCACGGGCGCTCAGGAGCAGGCGCTCCTGGCAAGCGAAACCAGACGGCGCACGAGCCCAATGGACATCTTAGACTACCCATGTGAGATCAACGTGATTATCAACCCCTATTTCCGTGACTCTATTGTGAGTATTTGGCCGATCCGGTACAATTGGCACCGGCTGGCCCAGGGCGTCCGCAGCCCGACTCTGCATCCGGTCTGGCGCGTGACGACGTGGAGCCGGGTGGCGTCCGCAGCCCGGGTCAGGGAGGGAAGATGAAGGAAGCCGACGAGCACCAGCGGGAGATGGAGGCGCTGCGGGAGCGGCTGACCCGGTTGAGCGAGGCCAGCCTGCGGGTCAACGAGAGCCTGGACCCCGACACAGTGCTGCAAGAGGTCATGGACAGCGCCCGGTCGCTGACCGGCGCCCGGTTCGGCGGAATTACGGCCTTCGACGAATCGGGGCAACTGCTGGAGTTCATCACCTCCGGTATGCCTCCCGAAGAGCAGCAGCGGATGTTGGACCTGCCGGAGGGTCCGGCGCTCTTCGAGTACTTCAGCTCGATTCAAGGCTCCCTGAGATTCGGGGACGTCGCCAGCCAGATGCGGTCGCTGGGCTTTCCCGACCTGCCGATCAAGACCCTGCTGGGAGCGCCGATGCGGCACCGGGGCGAGCACGTCGGCAATCTCTACGTGGCCGAGAAGGAAGGCGGCCGGGAGTTCACCCGGGAAGACGAGGAGACGCTGGTGATGTTCGCGTCCCAGGCGACGATGGTCGTGGTCAACGCCCGCAGGCACCGGGAGGAACAGCGGGCCAGGGCCGACCTGGAGGCCCTGATAAATACCTCGCCGGTGGGCGTCCTGGTGTTCGACGCCACGACCGGGGCCTTGGCGTCGCTGAACCGGGAGGCGAGAAGGATCTTCAACGACCTGCATACGCCGGGACGCCCCCTGGAGCAGCTCCTGGGCGTGCTGACCTTCCGGCGCGCCGACGGACGAGAGATTTCCCTGGAGGAGTTCCCCCTGGCCCAGGCGCTGAGCACCGGTGAGACGGTGCGCGCCGAGGAGATCGTCATTCAAATCCCCGACGGGCGGAGCGTCACCACCATCATCAACGCCACGCCTATCCACTCGGAGGAGGGTCGGGTCGATTCCGTGGTCGTGACCCTACAGGACATGACGCCCCTGGAGGACCTGGAACGGCTGCGGGCCGAGTTCCTGGGCATGGTCAGCCACGAGCTGCAATCGCCGCTGGCCTCCATACGGGGCTCCGCAGCCACCCTGCTGGACGACGAGCCCGACCTGGACCCCGCCGAGATGCGCCAGTTCCACCGGATCATCGAACGGGAGGCCAGTCGGATGCGCGGCCTGATCAGCGACCTGCTGGACGTGGCGCGCATCGAGACGGGCACGCTGCCGGTCGCTCCCGGACCGGCGGAGGTCGCCGTCCTGGTGGACGAGGCCAGGACCGCTTTCCTGAGCGCAGGGGGCGGGAACCAACTCCTCATCGACCTGCCGCAGGACCTGCCCTGGGTCATGGCGGACCGGCGGCGCATCGTCCAAGTGCTGGGCAACCTCCTCTCCAACGCCGCCCGGCACTCGCCGGAGTCCTCCTCCATCCGGGTGACCGCGGTGCGGGAGGACTTCCACGTCGCGGTCACCGTGGCCGACGAGGGCCGGGGCGTGTCGGCCGAGCGCCTGCCCCACCTGTTCAGGAAGTTCTCCCGGACCGGCAGCGAGGACCTGGGGCGCGGTCTTGGGGGGTCTGGCCTGGGCCTGGCCATCTGCAAGGGGATCGTGGAGGCGCACGGGGGCCGCATCTGGGCCGAGAGCGACGGAGAAGGTCTGGGCGCGCGGTTCACCTTCACGATTCCGGTGCTCGTGGAGGCCGGGACTGACGCCGCAGCCGGACCCGCCCGGCTCTCCGCCCCCTCGCGGCGGTCGGAGCGTGGACAGAAGCGCATTCTCGTCGTGGACGACGACCCGCAGGCGCTCAGGCACGTCCGCGACGCCCTCTCCAAGTTGGGCTACGCGCCGATAGTGACCGCCGACCCGGAAGCGGTGGGACGCCTCCTGGAGGAGGAGAAGCCCCACCTGGTGCTGCTCGACCTGATGCTGCCGGGGACCGATGGGATCGAGCTGATGAAGGGCATTTTCAATATTGCCGACGTGCCGGTCATCTTCCTGTCGGTGTACGGCCAGGACGATGTCATCGCCAGGGCCTTCGATACGGGGGCCGCCGATTACGTGGTCAAGCCCTTCTCTCCGACGGAGCTGGCGGCGCGGATCAGGGCGGCTCTGCGCAGGCGGGGGGCCGCCGCCCGGCCCGAACCCACGGGACCCTATGTGCTGGGCGAGCTGACCATCGACTACGCCGAACGCAGGGTGAGCGTTGCCGGTCGTCCGGTCCGGTTGACCGCCATCGAGCTCCAGCTGCTCGTCGAGCTATCGGTCCACGCCGGTCTCGTGCTGACCCACGACCATCTGCTGCAACGGGTCTGGGGCCTGGGAAGCTCCGGCGACTCGCGGCCGCTGCGCACCGCCGTGAAGAACCTCCGTCGCAAGCTGGGCGACGACGCGGGCAGCCCCACGTACATCTTCACCGAGCCGCGCGTCGGCTACCGGATGGCGAAGGGCGAGGGGCCGGGGCAGGAGGAGGGGTGAGCGCCACGAAGACAATGGTGAAAGGAGCAACCCCATGAGGATCAACCTCAATCATCCGTACAAGTCCATCGCAGCCCTCACGGTTTGGGAGCCTATCACATAGGACTTATAGATCGTCTACAACAGGCTAACGACAGCGTCGCACAGCAGCAACAGCGGATCGTAGACCTAGAGGGTCAGATCAAACAGTTGGAGACTGACTTGGACAGTCCGGTACCGACAACAACGGAGCAGTAATGCGATGAGAGAACATTGGGCTTCATTCGTCATCGCCGCTGCGATAACTGTAACAATCATTATGGTCTTTCTGACTTCGGACGCAGGAGAGATAGCGCCTATGGGCGTTCCAACAATGGCGTTACGAATCCCCACGCCGGTAATCCCAACACCACGTCCAGTGTTGAATCTGACAGTAGATGCGATAGTCGAGCTATACGACGGCAATGAAGTTGCTGCGGACGAACGGTTTGCTGGCAGACGGGCAAATATCCGAGGCCCAATAAGCGATATTCGAGAAGCAGGTGACTATTACGACGTGCGGCTTGATGCGAGTGGGTTCAGCCTGACTGACATAGTCTGTAAGGTGGACAAGGCTCGACGCAGCTCTATTCTTCCTTTGCGTAAGGGAGACTATGTGACGGTTACAGGCACGATCCGAGGTCAGTCCATCGTGGACGTGAATGTGGACGACTGCCGGATTCGCTAGGGGGGCTTGACAGTTGTGATACACTCCCGCGCGAGGGCTGGAGAGGGAATCCCAACCAGCACGGGTGGTCTTGTTAACCTACCCTCTCCGGCCCTCACATCGCTATGAAGTATAGAATGCGAATCGGCCAGAAGGGGAGCAAGATGGATAGGTTCAGAACAATCACACTCGTTTTGGCCATAGCGCAGGTGGTTCTTATAAGCTTCACGGGCATAGTCGGAGCCTTTGCCAATGGTGGTGATCTTTGGCTATTGCTGTTGTTGATCGGTGTCCATCCGATTTGTGCCGGTGCTTTGCTCGTGTTCCTCGTTCTGCCGAGGCCAACCCCTGTCATTGCATACATCGTCGCGGCCCTGCTTGCTACGAACATCTTTGCCGATCTGACGGTTGCCCTGTTGATCGGCATGGGTACGGTGACGGGAGACTGGTGGATGCCCCTGATATTCTCGGTGATTCCTGTCGTCGGACTGGCATACGTGCTGACGCTGGCTAGACAGGAACGGGGAGTTTGACACCGGATATAAGCCAATGAGACATACCCTCTTGGCGCTGGCAGGAGTCTTCATCGTTGCCGTCTTCACAGCGATGGAGTTGGGCCGCATCGAAGACGTGCGATCGTGCTGCGCCCCGGAGAACATCACCACCACTTTGGAGAAGTCCACAGGGGTTGGACCTACATCAGACAATCTCGGTGTCACGACGGACGCCGTGAGCTCTTACGGGCTCGCGACAGTATCTATGGAACGACGCGCGATGATTGGTATTGGACAGGAGTCTCGTGTGCGCATTAGAGGAAAGTTGGCGGGAGAAATCAGCTCGGACGAGCTATGACGGGGGACTTGACAGCGGATATTCCGAGGATGCTACATTGGGGGTGGATGCGGCGGAGCCGCTCTCCCAACATGAGCTTTCCCGACTTGCTCCGCTCGCATCCGTTCGCCTAGCTTACCACCGAGACGAATCGGTTGACAACTGTTGGGCAAAACCCGTAACTGTTCAGAGTTAAAGGGATGAACCTAAGCTGGACTTTGTACAAAGTATAGACAAATGACGGGAACAGGGTAAGCTAACAAGACCAAACCATCACGAAAGGTCAAGTTATGCTCACCCTGCCCGATGCGATTATATCCTTACTCAACCCGTTGATCAGGGTCTGGGGCATCACCAACCGGGGAAAGCGCTGGTACAAGGGCGGACTCCACTACCTAATCACCAACAAGGCTTACACAGGAACCGCAGGTAGGATTATGACCTAGATACGACATCGCCTTGATTCGCGATACGGTACCACAGTCACTCCCACTCGAGACCACCAGTCGGCCGGCGTTGCTCCTGACGCGCCGCGAGTTGCCACGCCGCCGCGCTAAGACGTGCGCCCGCCCGCGAGACAGGGATTCAGGGGGGTGTGGGATACGGCCCGCGCGCGGATCGGCCTGGGGGGGCCTGGGGGCAGGGCAATCGCATCCAAATCTTATGCGCCGGGTCCAAAGCTGAATTCCAACGCGCCGGCACTCCAAACCGACCAGAGTCCGGTATGCAGAGCGCCTGTCCATAGCTGATGCCGAATAAGATGCGATTGCCCTGGGCCTGGGGGCCTTCGCGCTTGACGCTCGTGGGCCCCCTGAGATAGAGTGCCGGTCGACACCGTGAGTTGAAAGCGGGCGCGGGGTTTCGATGCTACAATATAGAGTCCCCCTGACCGCGCTTGCTGTCGGGGGACTCTCAATAGGGTGAAAAGGTCCTTTCGTTATGCCAGAGGGTTGGGGGGCATTTCGATTCCATTGCCCACGCGAGTTAAGTGTGGGTAGGGGCTGTCTCGCTTTCTCATGACGAGCGCTCTTCCCTTCGGCTTGCTGTCCGGCCCTTCTCAAATGCCACGCCCTTCTTCCCGTAGTGCCGTCGTGACGCCTCTCGTCTCCCAACTCCCGAGAGCGGCCACGGCGCTTTCTATCTCAAGTCACAGCCGGGGAATGAGGTCATAGAAATGAACCAGGTCGAGGCGTTGAGGCTGTCGGTGATGCTGACCGATGATTCGTTGACGCCGCACGGGAATTCGATCCAATCGTTTGAGGCTGGGGTCGATACGGAGGTAGTTGTAGACGCCTCCAGCACGGAAACCGCCGAGCTGGGCTTGGGGCGCGAGAGAGTGTCTGTGGAGATGCAGGCCGGCTCACTTGAGATACACTGCGAATTTCCAAAGCAGAGCTACTTGGAACGGTTTGCCTTTGTCATAGATCAGGCACTCCAATGCGTGGGGCCAGTAGAGCGTGTTGGCGCTGCGGTTGGTATCCGATTGCTAAGCGACCTAGATGGACTAGCGTTCTCTCATTTGGGCAGCACGCTAATCTCGCCGAAGGTGCCACTCCCCGAGAATTGGCTGGTGCGCGGGGGCTTCGGGGTAATCGGATTGCAAGATGATGCAGGCCGGGCATGGACGGTTGTTGCCGAACCGAGATTCCGCGATGTGTCGTCCTCCAAACTATTCCTGTACATGGCTATGGCTGATTCCGCGCCTGAGCCAGATGCTCAACGAATCTTGGCCCTTCTGGACGAAGTATGGCGCATCGGCCATGAGCAGATGGCGAGGATGAGCCAGTGATCCAAGAAACGATGGACTTGCTGGTGCGACCAACTGCGGCCAAACAGGAGATTCGCGGCAAGGCAAGGAAGCCGAGGGAGAGAGGCCTGAGAGCGCGAGCGGATTGGACGTACCCAGGCCTACCAACCCGCAGCTTCCTTCTGCTCGGGGGCGATCCTATCCCCATGCATGAAAGCCTCTTTGACCATCAGGAAGCAGGCCGCTTTAATCAGTTGGCGGCCCTACGGCCCCCGGTCGGCTTCCCGCAGACGCTCGCGCCCTTTCGGGTGCCCGCCGAGTTGCAGAGTCGTCTACAGGACTTGGCTCAGCAGGTTGTCGTGACACATGTCAGCCACGATCTCGACATTGGCACCATGGCGGCGGCGCGCTTTGCAAGCCCTTGGCGGGAGCAGCCTGACTGGCGGTCGGGCATGTTCGCCCAAGACGAGAGCTCGGCGGAGCGCTTTGACCGTGTGATCGCTGCTCCGGCCTCCGGCACTGAACCCTCGTTCTCCGAGATGGCCGACGAGTACAAGGCCTATGCCGAGTTGCTGGAGCAGCAGTTTCAAAATGCGGATTTGGAATCGTTTGAGCGGTTGCATGTGCGGGAAAAGCGGACTCTCTATGAGGTCGATGAGCGGCCGTCCCGTGTGATGCCGGATACCGAAAAACCTGCTAATTTCAAAACTGCGGTCGGAGTCTTGAACCAAGTGCGACAGGCCGCTATGGACATGGGCTACGAGGTGCCTTCACCAAAGGTGATGGAGAACGCCAGACGCGTACTTGCGAGGGTCTGCGACAAGGATAGCCGTGAGTTTTACGTGTACCCGATGCCGTATGGCGGGATATCCATTGACGCCGCCACGCCGCCTCGGACCCGCGTGATCATCATTTGCGGCCCTGACGGTACCGCTCAAGGCTTGGTCGGTAGAGAGATGGAAGTCGAGAGCAAGGACTATGCCGACGTCGGCGACGCTCCAGACTCCTTCATTCTTGATGCGTTGGCTGATTTGCCTGTATGACCGCGCTGCCCGATGAGTTCGAGCCAGACGAGAAGCTCGGTCGCCAGGTGGCAGAAGACCGCTGGGCTGAATCGTGTGAGCGAGGTCATGCCCATGTGGATATCTTTTTCGATCCGCGAGAAAACGACCTCTCGGTAGACCGGCTGAAGCCTGAGTATGTACCCGATGCAGGCCAACGGGCGACCGCTCACCATCTGACGAGAGTCCCACCTAAGAAGTTCAGAGGCTGGGCTGTTGTTACTCAGGAAGTGGCGACGATGTGCGGGCGCACTGCCCATCCCTCAGGGGGCTGTCGACCCCAGGTGCCTCTGGCTCGCCGGTATTGAACACCGCCGGTCAGGTAGTTGGGATGGTGTGGGGAACCTGGGGCTACGAGCAAGATGATGATGGCAACTGGCTATGGCTTGACTACCTCGTCGCCGCTACCGA
This sequence comes from Dehalococcoidia bacterium, assembly GCA_965220785.1. Taxonomy (GTDB): domain Bacteria; phylum Chloroflexota; class Dehalococcoidia; order Lucifugimonadales; family CAZENU01; genus CAZENU01. Next base: position 1,969,467 of record CBDCQW010000003.1, on the reverse strand, counting down.
CGTTGCAACGCACCTGAGATGAACGAACTAACGGAGAAGTTGCATAGGAAGGCTGGTCGAGTGCGTCTGGCGGTCTGGGGGGCCTTGGCGGTCTGGCTGGTGTCGTCGGCGTTCTATAGTGTTCAGGCCGTGGACGGCGCATATACGTTCCACCCGATACCCTTCCGACTGCGACCGCACGGTCGCCTACCCCGAGACGCTGTTCTGCGACGGTCGCTGCGTGGACTGCGTCGACGTGGAGCGAGAGGCTGAGGTATGAGGCCCATGAATATCAGCATAGTCAGGCATAGGGACGGGAATTACAGATGCAGCCTAGAGGGCTACGAGCATGGCGCGACGATCTATGTGGTCCGGTCCGGGAGCGAGTTCCATATACGCGCCGAGGCGCTTAGGCACGAGGACTTTGGGGAACAGAACGAGAGCCTACTGGATTATGTCCAGCGGTACGGTTGCATCAAGCGACAGGGTGCCGTATATGCGCTGCCTATCGAACGGCTTCTTGAAGTGCTGAACATCTTTCTCGCCGCTGAGGGAATGCCCTAGAGATGGTCACGCTCCTGCTGCGAGCCGTACGAATCGGCCTTCCCGTTACGAGCCTCGCGCTGTTGATAGGCTGCGTTCAGAACGATTCAACGCCACCGCCGCCCGTGAATCCAGTTCCAGCTCCGACCCCGACTGCGATACCAACCTTGGCGCCGACTCCGACCCCGACTGCGATACCAACCTTGGCGCCGACTCCGACCCCGACTCCGGCCCCAACCGCCACGCCAACTGCCACGCCGACCCCAGTGCCGACCCCGACGCCAACGCGCACACCCCGCCGGCTGTTGCCAAGGCACGCATATGAAGATCCCGCGACACCCACACCTATGCGCCTACAAGACATAGAACGCATCACTGTGACCTACGAGGCGTTGGTGGCCTGCCGCGGAAAGACAGTTGCCTATTGGGTCGAACACGGAGCACCGCCGCTGACCGATGAGCTATTGATCTGCCTGCTGCGGCAGTCCGGGTCACGCTAGATTGCAGATTAGGTATAGACGGCGTCGGGCGATTGACGCCCGGAGAACCAGCCCAGTACACTTCAGGCCAGCGAAGGAGGCCAGAATTGGCAAGACGAAGAACCCGAAGGGTCCACACGATCCACGCTGGCGATGCCGTGAGAGTCGGGCCTGACGACTACTCAGACATTGAGGACGCGGTGCTCCTGAGAATCGGCGAGCCGCGCCCGGGCGCGGGATGCCCTCACTTGACTTTTCGCGCCCAAATGTGCATCATCCTTAATGACTCTCGAAGTTAAGGATGGCGCATATATGACCACTACATATCAAGTAACCGATGCGCACGCGGCGAGCGACGTCCGCACCGCTCTCAACGCCTTGGCGGGGGCTATCACTGACGGTTGGGCCATCACTCGTCGCCAAATCAACGAAGAAGACTACGATGAACGAATTACCCAAACCGGCTTCGGTCAATTCCTGCATCACAACGTGATGAGCGGTGTGTACCGGCTGAATGGGAAGTACCCCGGCCTCGCCACCGACCTTGTACCCAACGACCGCAGGACCGCTCACCACGTCACAGCTACGGTTAGTGACCTCTTCATCACGATGTCTTCAGTCTCGAGCGTCGAATCGCGTCCGCGTCACGCCCAGTTCAGAACCCACTACGCCCAGAGCTACTTCACGATCGACTACGACGACAACCTCCAGCTTACTCCCCCTGTAGACCCAGGCGACCGGACCTATATGCAGATACTTCATGGCCCGAAGGATGACAACCGCCATGAGCTTGGATTTGTTCTGGTTGTATTCCCGACCCTCGTCGGCCAATACAGGCAGGCTCCCATGCCGATTGGTGATTTCCTGACCAAGGCCCTACCGACCCTAGACTCCGATGTTGAGCAGATCGAGGACACCCTCTACCCTGGTCTAATCGATGACCAACGTGGGCAACATGCCGTCCAGTAGTCCGGGATTCGTCGGCAGTAGACTGAGGGAAGCCCGAGAAGTTCGCCAGATTACGGGAACCGCCCTGTCAGAACTAATCGGGGTCACGGCAGCGGCGATCTCAATGTATGAGAGGGGCCATACTTCCCCAAGCCCCGAGGTCCTGTACAGAATTGCTAGCGTCCTCAATTTCAAGAGCAGCTTTTTCCTCCGACCCGAGGACAAACATGAACAGACCGTATTCGAGAGATCTAGATCCTCCACCACAAAGTCGACTAGGCAACGCGCACGGCACCAGAGGGCCTGGGTGCGGGAAATCGTTCGCTATCTGACTCGGATCGTCAGTCTTCCTGAGCCAAACGTGCCTGTAGGTGGCCACGCCACACCTTGGCGCGCGATCTCGGACGAAGACATAGAGGGCACTGCCAGATCAGCAAGGCGTCACTGGAATCTAGGAGACGGCCCTATAAGCGACGTCACCCTTTTGGCCGAGAAACACGGCATCATCGTTACGATGATCACTATGAACGCAAGAAACCTTGATGCTTTTGCGACATGGGACGGTGCCGATGGCCGGCCCTACATAGTGCTCGGAACCGACACGCAGTCCGCGTTCAGAACAAGGTACAACGTCTGCCACGAGATCGGCCATCTAATTCTGCATCGAGACGTATCGCAGTCGGAAGTCGCCGACCCACGGTACTTCAAGCTGATTGAATCCCAAGCAGATCGCTTTGCCGCCGCGTTCCTAACACCAGCGTCGACATTCTCTCCTGAGATGGTCGCGCCAAACCTTGAGGTGTTCCGCCTTCTCAAGACACGGTGGCAGGTATCCATAAAGATGATGATTTACAGGGCCCAAGAGTTGGACATCATCGACCGGGAAGAAGCTAGGCGGCTATACATCAATTACAACCGACGAGGATGGAACCGAGCAGAGCCTTTGGACGAAGGCCGTCAACTGGAGGAGCCGCGCCTGGTGAGAAGGGCATTCGAGGTGATCGTCGATAAGGGGATCATTGAAGGCTCTCAAATCGCGGCCGACTTGCCGTTCAACCGAGAAGACATAGAGCAACTCGCGAATCTGCCCTACGGCTACCTAGACGAAGATTCCGCGTACACCCAGGCGGTCAGAGAACTTGGGGCAAATTTCCCGTGATGCTATGCTCCACCGCTGGAACTACTATCCGCTTGGGCCAACGTTGATTCCCTCGTAACAAGGGGCTCTCGGGTTGGTGCTGGGCAGGTATCGGTTCATTCAGAATCCCTATAAGGTACGTCGAGCGCCCTTTCCAGCACGAGCAGGAGCGGCAGCGGCAGCTCAGGGAAGTCGTCCACCCTTCTTGACAACGGCCACCTCACCCTAGACGTCGACGATCCGGCCAGCGCCGAGGCGGTGATATTCGACGTGCCTACGGGTTACACGCGCTGCGGGAAACTCATCGCCTAGAAGTCTGGCCGGAAAGTGGAGTCAGCCGGCCAGTGGGTATACTTGGGGTCAACAAGCGTAGCGAGGGCTGAGAATGCTGGGAGAGCGTTCGGACCAAAGGGGTCTCTGGGAAGCGGACCGGTTGTACCTTGACCATGTGGGGCGGGACACCTTCTACGGGTTGGTGGCCTCGCTGCGGGGCCGGTTGTTCCTGGACGCAGATTTCGCCGGCCTATACTGCGCCGACAACGGCAGGGACAGCGTGCCGCCCAGCCTGCTGGCGACAGCACTGCTGCTGCAGTCTCACGATAAGGTGAGCGACGCCGAGGCCAAGGCCAGAGCGGACTTCGACATCCGCTGGAAAGTGGCTCTGGGGATAGAGGTGGAGGATAGGCCCTTCGCCAAGAGCACACTACAGGTGTTTCGCGCCCAGCTGATACTGCACGACAAGGTGCGGGAGGTATTCGAGTCCAGCCTGCGGCTGGCCCGGGAGTCGGGCTATCTGAAAAGGCGGAGCATGAAGGTGGCGCTGGACACGACCAACATTCTGGGCCGGGGCGCGGTCAAGGATACCTACAATCTGTTGGCGGACGGGATCGTCAAGCTGTTGCGGGCGCTGGCAGCCTCGGAGAAGACCACCGATAGAGAATGGGCCAAGGCCCAGGGATACGGGCGGTACCTTGCCTCCAGCATCAAGGGAGAAGCGGCCATCGACTGGAGCGACAAACGGGCGCGGACAGCGCTGCTGGCCGGGATTGTGGCCGACGCGGACCGGCTCTTGGAGTTGGCGCGGCTGGCGCTGGGTGAATTGGAGGAGGACAGCGCTGAGCGTCAGCAGATAGTGACACCGGCGGAACTGCTGGGCCGGTTGCTGCTCCAGGACGTGGAGCGCACTGATGACGGAGCAAGTCTCAAGGACGGGGTGAGCCGGGACCGTATGATGTCGGTGCATGACCCTGAGATGCGCCATGGCCATAAGAGCAGCAGTCGGCGCTTCGACGGGCACAAGGCGGCGATTGTGGTGGACACTGACTCTCAGCTGATCACCGCCGTGGACGTACTGCCCGGCAACGCTCCGGACAACCTGGGGGCGCTGGAACTGGTGGAGCAGAGCGAGGCCAACACCGGTGTGCCGGTGGAGGAGGCCATGGGCGATGCCGCCTATGGAGACGGCGATACCAGGCAGGCCTTCGCCGATGCAGGCCGTACCCTGATAGCCAGGGTGCCGGGCCGCCCCAATCGGAAACACTTTCCAAAAGAGGACTTCCATATTGACTTGGAGGCGGGCACCTGCACCTGTCCAGCGGGGAATGTTACCCGGAGAATCCGGCCCTCCGGGACTCGGACCGGCCCCGATGGTAGAACTCACCAACTGAAAAGCTTCCGGTTCGATGGAGCGGTCTGTGGGGTGTGCCCGCTGCGGTCCCAGTGCGTGGCAGGGTCGTCGGGGTTGGGACGAACGGTGCAGTTGCACCCGCAGGAAGCGCTGTTACAGCAGGCCCGGGCCCTGCAGCAGAGTGAAGCCTTTAGTGAGTACCGGCAGCGCCGCGTGGTGGTGGAACACCGGCTGGCGCGGCTGGTCCAAATGGGGATCCGCCAGTCCCGCTACTTCGGGCGTACCAAGACGAAATTCCAACTGTACTTGGTGGCCACGGTGGCCAACCTGACCTTGGTGGCCGCCAAGGTCGGTCTGCCAGCCGACACCGGCGGCGATACCAGTGTCGGCAGTGCCCTCCGTACCGGGACCATCCGTTCCGCCTTTGATTTTGTCCCTGCGCGGCTCGGTCAAATCTTGACCCTTGCCTTGCTTATGTCGGCCGCACTGTCGAAATACATCTCCCCGAACAAGGCTTTCCGGCCAGATTTCTAGGCCACGTCCCACCCTGGTAGCGTGGTCGCGTATTCCCCAGGCAGACATGACGGTGTACCAACCGATCAGCGAGATCGAGGCCGACCCGCCCGTCAGATGTGAAGAATGCTGGGCGCCAATAGCCGAGCCCGTCGATGGTCGAGCCATGACCCGAGCCCGTGCGATTTAGTTCCCGACGCGTCGTCCTATCTGTTGCCTATCTGACGAACGCTTGCCGTAGAGTTGTGACCCACCCTCCTGAGTGGCCTACGGTTGACGCTCAGGGGTGCTCCCGGTAGACTCCGCTTCACAATGTCAGGCGACCAACACCCAACAGAAGGCTATTTGGGCGTTTTCTGCGACGATCTGTCTATCGATGGAATAGCGCAGGGCCCGGCTGACGACGTGGCGCGCAAGGTATTGGAGGTGATGGGAGAGACATCAGAGGTACCGTCCGGGCGAAGATTCGTGAGGCGGTACCGCAGCGTACTGGACAGAGGCGTCGGCGATTTCGTGACGCTCTTCGGGGACATTGAGTATTCTGAGAGCAAGGACGGTGGCGGGAACGTCCACACGACAGTGCGGATTCAGGTCGTCAGCGAGTCGCCTCACCCATCTTCCGACGGACTTGGCCCCTTCGCCGAATTCCTAAGAGCCGCTGAGGTACTGGGAGCTGTCCAAGGGAATTGTAGGGCCACGTTCTTCTACATCCTAGACGAGTATCTGGTGTCGAAGATCGTTTTGCCATCGCCTCTCCTAGGCCCAATCGGCTACGACCCGTACACTTTCACCCATGTGGAGTCCGTTGTCCTGAGTGGAAGAGATGAAGAGGGCAAGCGCCATTCGGTTGACGTCTTTCTTGACGACGATTTCCTTGCCCATACGGTGTCCTATTCCTTCAAGGACGGAACTCTCACTTCTGTAGGCATACAAGGTATTCGACATATCGCTGAACAAATCTCTGAATCGCTATTGGAGTTTAGAAATGATCCCAACGAGGGTGACGACGGAAGGGCATAAAGACGACATTCGCTCCTCCTTCCGTCGCAGCAGGAAGTACCCGACCATCCCACATTCAGAACCAGAGCGTTCAGAATTCATCGAAGCAGTAGAACGCCTGAAATCTCGCAGGAACCGCCATCTAGAGTCAAGCGAATCCTTGGATGTGAATCTGTTTCGGTCGTCTCCCACCTCTGTGATGCGCCTCAGAATGAAGAAGGTGTCCCAACACTTCCGGCACAAGGCTGGGGCAGTTCTTGGTGATGGGGGTGCGCTGCGGCTGCTGGCCGACCTGTACGAAGGTGGGGCCATCGACAAAGAAGCTATGGGTCTCTGTCGGCGATGCAGCTCGCTCGCAAAGTTGACGGCCGCAAACTTCTGCGAGGTGGGAGTGAACGTCGTCTACATCACGCCGGCAGGTAGGCGGTTCATAGATCGAATAGAGGTCGCATGACTCCTGCCGACGCCGACCCGTTGCGTGACCGTATCTTACGCAAAGTCCACGGCCAACCCCCGCGGCAGTTGGGGGTCGCCGTATTGGGGCCTAGTCTAAACGATCCTGATGGGCCTGCCACCCAGAAGAGACACCAGATACGTGATGCCCTCAAAGAGTGTGGGCACGCGCCATTCTATCTGGAAGACCTCGTTTCCGAAGACTCGTCCACCCCCATTCATGACGAACGCGAAATTCTAAGCCGCGATACGGTTGACTGGATCATCGTGTTCTGTGCCCAAGGGGCCGTCGGAACCGCAGCGGAAATCTTGGGCCTCACAGATTACCCCGAGATCATACGCAAGACCACCATCCTGTTCCCCTACGATCTCTACTGCGACGGCGGCCTCGTGGCTAGGGTCATCAGGGGTAGCTGGTCGCCTCCGCTGCTGTATACTGAGAAGCATTTCGCCTCGTGTAGCGTCGTTGCGGAATGCACAGGGCTGGCCGACGAGTTGGTACAGGCCATAGGTCTGCCGCAGGACGACCTGCCCATCCTCTGATTCCCTGACCCGCAGATCGCAGACCATTAGCAGATAGGGTTCTCGGGCTGCTCGCCATGTTCTGATTTCCCGGGCCCTAATCCTGCGAGCTATCCCGCCCCGTCTCTGAGCCGCCGCGTATCCGTCCCGGGTCGCCATTTCGTATCTGCCTTCGCCTGGTTAGAACGCCTGTCGGGGACTTTTGCACCTCCCTCCCCGCCGCTGCCCGCCTACCTGGCCACCGACCGGGCCTGATACAATGCAAGGCCCATGTCGAACGAGAAGCCGCTGGCCGTTATCGCTGGGAGTCCGGACAAGCCCATAGTGATCGCCGGCACCAAGGTGCAATGCTACGTCCTCGAGGGCGGCATCCGCGTGCTCAGCCAGCGTGGCGTGTTCAGCGCGCTCGGCAGGGCCAGAATGACTCGGAATTCGATGGAGACAGGAATTCCTGCTTTCCTATCTGCGAAGAACCTCAGACCGTTCATTTCAGATAGGATTTCAATGGAGACAGCTTTGATACGGTTCAAGGCACCTGGAAGCGGGACGCTCGGCTACGGATACCGAGCCGAGCTGCTGCCCGAGACCTGCAGGGCCTACCTTGCTGCTCGTAGGGCCGGAGCCCTGCACCCGAATCAGCTCCACCTCGCGCGGCAGGCCGAGATTCTTCTGAGCGCGCTGGCGGTGGTCGGTATCATCGGTCTGATCGACGAGCACACTGGCTACGAGCAGAGCCGTGAGCGGCGGGAACTGGCGAAGATACTTGAGCGGTTCCTGAACGATGAGTATAAGCGCTGGACTCGCATGTTCCCCTACGAATACTACGAACACATCGTCCGGCTGAAGAAATGGCCCGCTAGGTACATCTACGACCGTCCTCACGAAGTCGCACATATCACGAATGACGTCGTCTACGGACGGCTGGCGCCTGGACTTGTCCGAGAGTTGCGGGTGCGCAACCCCATGCTGCCAACTGGCCAGCGCGCTCAGAAGCACCACCAGTGGTTCAACTCGGAGCACGGCCACCCCGAGCTGGAAACCCGCTTGAGGGAGATCATTCTGCTGATGAAGGCGGCGCGCACATGGGCCGGATTCATGCATAGCCTCAACATGACGTTGCAAAGATATGATACTCAGCTTGGGCTCGGCTATCCCGAGGACTACGAGCAACCGTAGCAACGGCCCGACGCCGAACCTCCCTGAGTGAATGGCTTAGGAGGTTAAATGGAGAAGGTCAGTTACGATAGGGACAACTACATGGTGGCTTGGACCGTGCCATCTGGCGGCCTTGCGGCGGTCGAGGTGGGGCTCTGGCCCGACGAGACGGGCTGGTCGGATGCCTATGAACTGACGACAGGATTCTGCGACAGCTTCTTCCATGAGCTCTCAAGAGAACAGCAGGCCCAAGCGCTTTTGAATCTCGCGGCGGACATGATGTTCGAAGGTTTGGCCGCGCAGGACGTGTTGCGGGAGTTTTCGAAGATCAGAACGTGGCGCGAGATGGGTGTCCTGCTACCTGCGGGCCACTACTCCCGAGTATTCTTGTCCGACTCTCCCAACTGGAATCCCCATAACCCCGGTTGAGGGGCCCCCTAACGTTGTACAGCGGGGCCCCCAGCCTCCAGCCCTATCTGAGCGCTACCTGGGTTAGAACGCCTGAGCAGGACTTTTCCACTTCCCTCGCCCGCCGCTTCACAGTGTTGAAGTGCAAGAGTCCCTTCGGCAGTCTGTACAGGCGCGAAGAGGCAATTGGCGGAAAATTGGCCACCGGCCAGGTCGGGGCGGCTGATTTGACGCTCGTGATCGCCGCCCGATAGACTCCCGCCATGGCTGCGGACTACGTCCTAATCGCCATCGGGGCCGTTACCCTCATCGCCGTCCTGATCGGACTCGGTCTACAGGTCCGTAGCCACTACCGCGAACGGGCGCGAGTGGGTCAAGGTCCATCTGGTGTGCGGCGTCAAGACCCACATCGTGACCAGCGTGGATATCAGCGGATGGGAGGCCCACGACACGACCTACTTCGCCCCGCTGGTAGAGGAAGCCGCCCAGCACTTCAGGATGGCGGAGATCAGCGCCGACAAAGCCTACCTGAGCCACCGCAACACCGCCATCGCCGAGTCGGTCGAGGCGGTGCCGTTCATCCCGTTCAAGAGCAACACCGTCCCGACGGCCGAGGACACCGCCTGGGGCCGGATGTACCACTACTTCATGCTGAATCGGCAGGACTTCCTCGACCACTACCACATGAGGTCGAACGCCGAGACGGTGTTCTCGATGATCAAGGGGAAGTTCGGCGATTCCGTCCGGTCGAGGCGGGACACCGCGATGGTCAATGAGGCCCTGGCGAAGGTGCTATGCCACAATGTCTGCGTCGTGATCCAAGCGATCCACGAGCTGGGAATCAGCCCGACTTTCTGTGCGCAGACCGCGCCTACACAAGTAGTCGCCTAGAATCGGCCTTTCTTATGCAAAGCCAACCTCCCTCTATAGCCATGCTGTCTTTTTGTCCGTTTCGGTCTTCGAGCAGCTTGCTCGGGACTACCCCGATGTTCGCTTGGCCCTTTGTCGGGATTGCTTCGAGCACGGCCACATCCATCTCAAACGAGTAGGGCGTGACGAATGAGATATTGGGTCTTCGAGGACTACCCTACCAACCGCGCGCGGGTTCATCGTGCGAGCTGCGGGAACTGTAACGATGGCCGTGGCAAGTTTGGGATTGAGTGCTCACCCAACTGCCGGTGGATTGGGCCGTATTGTTCCGTTGCCAAGGCGTACGAGGTCGCTAAGTCGTTGAACCGAAATGACACCGCTCTCTGCCTCTGTTTGAGATAGAAGGGCACCCCGCATACGACTCTCAACGGGGGGCAGGTGGGGCTTTCGCCTGAAGGCGATTAAGAATGGGTCGAGTGATGAGGACAAGAGATGTTCGATCTGATCGACGATTTCTTTGACGCCATAGCCCAACTGCTGGTCGTGTTCTACCTAGCTTTTCCAGTTCTCTTGGTGTTCGGATTGATCCTCTTTGCTATTTGTGGGCCAGTCTGAGCGGCATAGCGTTGGCCGTCACCGTATCAACCGCTGCCGCTGCATCTGCTTGGGCCATTGCGTGATCTTGCTCCCCGGCCGGCTGCGTGCGTGTTGCTCGGCGGCCGCTAGGGCCTCCGCATCGGACTCGAAGCGCTCCCACCAGCCATCGGACATTTTGGCCTGGTCGCCCGGGCGCAGCCGCTTGCGAAGAATCGACGAGCCGGCGTTACTCGAACAGCCAGAAATACTGTAGCCCGTAGTAGACCCGCCCCGTCACCGCCGTCTCGGCCATGTAGAACACGACGCCCATCCTGCCGTGCGTCGTGAAGGCGCGCCCCGTGCATTCCAACACGTAGTCGTCGGAGAGTGGTCTGGCCTCAATGCTGCCCTTGACGAAATCGAGAATGTCCGCGAGATAGTTAAGCTGCCGGCTCACGTTCACGATCACCGGAGCCAGCTCGTCGCACGTCTGCGGCGTGTTCTCGACGACAATGAAGGGAACCGAGGCAGTGGGCGTCGGTGACAGCTCTAGTTCCGGCTGACCGCCACCGCACGCCATCAGAACGGCGGCGGCAGCCAGCGTGACGCTGCGCTTCATGGCGCCGCCCATTGTAGCCCATCGGACCGCGCCTGTCGAAAGGCCCTTTTCGACGATTCGCACGAGCGTGCAGGGGAGGTGCTAGGGGAAAACGGGGCCGCGCCGCCGGCTACGTATCTAACTAGCGCCGATACCATACCCGTGCGCCACTTTTAGACCGTGCTGACCGACATCCCCAGGAAGTCCGCTATCGCGTTTGACACCGAGTTCGACGCGCCGCTAAACTCCTAACACACCCCAGCGCCTGTCTATCGAAGGCGACCAGCGGGGTGCTCTTTCCGCAATCGGGATGAGCGCCCCGTTTTGACGTCCGGGAGGCGGGCGGCACGACAGGAGGAAGAAGAGGAATGGAACGAGACAAGGGCGTGATTCTCGCGATGTTGGCTTGGATGGAGCAGAACCACCGGCCGGGCGGAATCATAGACAGCCACACGTTCAAGATCGACGGTGTATCGGAAGAGCTGATTCAGAGTTGTGCCGATCTATGCGTAGAGACGGGGCTTGTGGTCTCGACACAGAGCCTAAGACGAGCTTGGACTGGCCTGACATGGGCTGGATATGACCTGCTAGAAGAATTGAAGCAGGATGAATCAGTGCCTGAGTTGACGGTGCTCGATGACTAATGGCGGCGAGACAGATATAGTAGGCGGGCGCCTACCATGACTTGCCGGCGCGGGACACGGGTAAGGCTGGCGATCCTGTACGCAGCAGCCAGCTTCATGTTGGCCTTCAGCCTTGTGGCGATTGCAGCCGACTTGCCTCATCGCATCCGCGCCCTTGTCTTCGCGCTTGTCGCTACGTTCGCCTACGCGGCGATGTTGCTGCCCTCATCAGACAAGCGGACGGGCTACTTGGCCCATGTGTCGGTGGTCGTGGCTCTGTTGCTGTCGGGCACGAGTTGGCGCGCGCCGCGAAGCCCGAGCAGGAGTTGCGCGGCCTCGCCGAGGATTGTCTAATGCGGCGCGCGCTAAGGGGTTGACAAGGTCCTGACGATGCCTACGAGATTGCCGACGCGATGAATGCTGACGGAATTGACGGCACGGCTCAGCGGGGCAGCCGTTAGGTGTCGCCGGAACTCGGAGCGATGGTGCTGCTGGCGGTGTTCGCCGTGATGCTAGGCTGGATGGCGCAGGACTACATTCGCAAACGCCAAGAGCAGAACGCGCTGACGGTCGTGGCGCTGACAGTGGCGCTGGCAATAGCAATGGTGACGCTGCACGTGAGTTGGCAGCAGGGCCAGAAGGCAGCGGAACATGACGCTCGTGTAGAAGCGCTGCTCACCCAGATCAGAGATGCGATAACTCAACAGCCGGGCGGCGAGTAGGGTCCGCTGGTGAGTGTCGCGCCGCTCGAGGGTTGACTTCCCCACGCCTACGCTGTCTCCGACGGCCGTACACTCGGGCAGCCGCAGACGAATTTTCGGGCAGGTCAGGGATTATTCGTGCAGCGGCCTATTGCCGTACAAAGCCCCGCCAGAGGCATGGCTTGTGTCAACTGGTCGGCTCAGACTTCGGGCGACGCTTCTCCAAGGGGATATCGTCGCTCCACCGACAGCGCAGGCGGGAACGGGACCTACGTGACGTTGAGGTCCATCGAAAACGACCGACCGCCATCTTGCACCTCTTCCCTTGATGCCTGATTTTTGGTTCAGAACTGGGAATTATGGTTCAGGCGGCATTTGTGGTGCAAAGCCCCACGGCGGGTCTTCAGGCGGCAGCCAGCGCGGCGGCAACGGTAGAGATGGCCTTTCTCGGGATCTGAGCGGACGTACTCCATTTCCACCATGCCCATGCAGGTGGGCACGCCCTTTTCGGTGTAGATGCCTTCATAGAGAGTGCCCTTCCGACTGCGGCGCGCCGGGCAGATCAGGACGCCGCCGCGCGCCACCACGACCTCGTGATTGGCTCGGCCATCGTAGCCCTTATCTGCGATCACGTAGCCTAGCTTGGCCCACGGGTGGGCCGAGCGTACCCTGTCCAGCAGACTAGGCAACTCCGGCCCGTCGTGACGACTGGCCGTCGTCGTGTGGCCGCCGAGCGGGACGCCGTAGGTGGCATCGACCACGAGATGCAGCTTGTAGCCCCAACTCCATTCCTTCTCGCCCTTGGCGCGGGCGCTGTTCTTCGCCGTCCAGCTCGCGTCGGGATCGCTGACCTGACCCGTCACCTTGCTCTTGCGGTTGGGATTGGAGTGTGAGCGGACCGTCGTGGAGTCGACGGCGACCTTCTCGCCGAGACCGGGAAGCAGGTCGGCCAACTGGTCGGTCACGGCCGCTATGCAGCGCTCGACCAGGTCGGTGTGGCTGTCAAGGCGCTTGATGAACCGGTTGAACGTCCGGCGGTGCGGCAGCGTGCTGAACCCGCAGAGCAGCCGGAGCTCAGCGTCGTCCTGAAGCAGCCTGATCAGTGCGTTGGTGCTGGGGAGATTGAGGATGTAACTGGCCAGATGGGCCCGCCAGAGAGCGACCAGCGGATACCCCTTGGGGCCGCCGGCAAACTGGTACTCCTGAAGGCGACCGACCAACTCCGAAGCGTCGACGCGGTCGATAATCGCAGCGAGAGCGGCGGCACCTTGCGGGTGCTCGCCTTCGCCAGTAGAATGAATCGAGACCACGCGGGAATGAACCTCCCTAGTGGTTTAGAAGTCCGCAGAGGTGGCAACCTCGGCGGACTTCGCCTATTTGGGATCAGTTGACGGCTTCAATCGTCCTCGGGATATAGCTGTTGCAACACCACGGCCACACAGCCGAGTACCGACAACGCCTCGGCTGCGGTAATCTCTTGTCTGCGGTGAGCCGCCTTGCCGCCGAATGAGGTGATGGACAGACAAAGCGACACGTACGGCTCCCGCAGCAGTCGGTCGGCATCCGCCTTTTCGACCATCCGGCGTGGACCGCCATCATCCACGACGCCTTTGTCGTGAAACGCGGTCTCTAACGTCACCCGGCAACGGACCACTGCGTCCTCGTACCGCTCCTCCTTATAGGCCCTGATGGCGGTACGCATGGCATCTCGTGGCTGGTACGGGACACGGTTGGCCACCGTTCCCTCTAGGAATACCGGCGGGACCGTGGGGACTGCCGCCGCGACTACTTCAGGAGTGGACAAGACTCGACCTCCCGCCAATCCCATGAAGGGTGCTGTTCTCTTGATACGAAAGAGGCCCAGCAGCAGGACATAGTCACCGATCTTGACCCTGATGCTGGACTCGCAATTGCCGCACGGGACTTCGCCCTCGTACCAAGCATAACTCTCAGGTAGCCTGTTCTGGTTGCCACACTGAGGGCAGAGAAATTCCGGCTCAGGACTGCGGCTACCTCTGTCCAGAAGATTGACCAATTCTAGCACCGCGTTTCACTACTGGCAATTCCGACCCGCGCCAACTATAGCGAGGGCCGGCGCGATTGTCGATCCGCGATGGAGGGGCCTGCTCTGTTCTACGCCCGTTCTAAGTTATGACCCACCCTCTACTTCACAAGATGCACGGCACTCTAAGGCGTGTAGCCCGCGCCGCCACCGCCTTTTTTTGTGCAGAAGCCTGACTTTTTGTGCAGGAGCGATTTCTTGTGCAAAGCCGGGTACCCCCCGTGCCTTGCGTTGGCCCCGGCCCCACCCAGCCCGCGACGGGGGGATGTTTCGACGGCCCCTGTCCCCCCGTCCAGCGGCCAGGCGGGGCATAAGAGAGCCCCGCCTACTGGCTGAGGGCCTGCAGACGGGGCCACCGTGGGCGCCCCACGGGGGGCGGGGCCATCGTAGCATAGGCGGCCACGACCACGGGCAACACGGCGACCACGAGGGCCAGCGGGACGGCCGCTAGGGGTTGGACGGCCTGGTAAGCCGTTCAGGATTACGGACGCCGCCTCGGGCCTCGATCTGCCAGCGGGCTGCGGCCCTCAGGTGGTCGGCGCACCGGGCGCGGCCCGAGTGCAAGAGCCTCGCGCCAGACAGTTTCCTATTCCCCTAGCGGACCGCCGTACCTTCTACTGAGACAGGCGATGCACATGCAATCCGGTTTGCCAAGCTCCTTGTGCGCTAGACCGTGAACGACCCCGTCCACGGAATAGAACTTGCTGGCGATGCTGTCAAGGTACTGGGTGTCACCGGCTTGATATCGTCGGAACACAGCATACGCGACGTGGTCAGCCAACTGAATAACGCGGGACGCCCGAGAGTCCACGAAGAGCGGCGTGTCTGCCAGATTCCTAATGACACCCCAACTCGTGCCCAACGTTCGGAACCCGACCGACATCCGCTGAAGGGTCGTCTCGTGGGCACTCTTGTCGAGTATCACGAGTCCACGCTGCGTGTCGCCGCTATTGCGTAGGCGCAGCAAGTACTGGTCGAACCTGCTGCAGAGGTCTTCGAACGCGATTTCCAACGGGTCTTGATTCGGATACGATGCCTTGTGAACGACGCATGCAAAAGCCCGGGCCGACTCATAGGCGTTTGCCAGTACGGAAAGGACAGACTTGATCGTACCCTGTGCTTCCTCTTTTGTTAGGCCCTTCCACGGCTGACTTCGGCGGGAGAAAATCTCCGAAGCGTGGAACTCGACACTGTGGGGATCGCCAGGGTTGATGTCCTCCGCCAACGTGTCCAGTTGCTGTGTGATCCAGTGCGACTGCGCCTCGAACACTGAGACGCCGCCAAGAACGAGGTATTCCTCGTTCGGGTTACCGGCGGACCCAGAGTCGTCAAGGTATAGGAGGTGCATGGCAAGACAAGGAGCCGGAGTTGTCCAAAGAGGGAAGTGCAGCCAGGTTAGCCAGTAGCTAATCGGATCGCCGTGGCAACCCTCCCAACCGCACCGTGATTCTATCCAACTGACTGCGCGGTTGTCAATCAGGCACGCCGTCCTCAAAGCAGACAAAGCTGCCTGAGCTCCTACCGTGGGTACCGTCGCGGGTTGTCAGGCCCGAAGCAAGGCCCGCAGGCCCGCACCAATAGACCGCCGCAGGTTTTTTTCGTATTTGTCTCCCCTAGGGGAGGGCGTAGGGGAAACCGCCGCCGATCCGCGTCTCTTAGATACGCACTAGCGCAGGTACGATTCCGCGCGGTGGGGTGTACGGCTCAACGGATAAGTCGACGCCGGGCCATCCCGCAGTGCTGGGGGCGTCCAGCTCTCCCCCACTACGAGATCAATGTCCCCTCATCTGTAACCGACGGCTCCCGCGCCAGCTCACGCCGTATGGTGGCGATCCACTCGGGGTCCAGGTCGAACGCTTTGGCTACGGCGTCGTCGATCTGTTGGCGCACCGGGTCTTCGTGCATCCGTGGGAACGGTTGCAACGTCTCGTCCTTTAGCCAGTCGAACCAGTTGCTCAACAGGTCGCACTCGGCGGCTCCCAGGTCGGCAAGATTCGGCACCGGCAGGGACCTCAGCGTGTCCAGCGAGAACGACGGGTACGACGGCACACGGTTGTCTCGCCCGCCCAGCAGGGACAGCAGGCCCGGCGTGGAGTTCAGGTACAGGCACAAGGCGTTGGCCGTGTCCGGGTAGTGGGGACGACAGGGTGTCCAACGCGATCCAACCGCCCGCTCCGGTAGGATGACCGAGGCCACTCGTGCCAAGTTCAGCCTAAGACGGTGCGGCAGCAGCAGCTCGCTGCGCTGATCCCAATAGCTGTCCGCAAGGCGTCGACGAGAAGGCTTCGGCTCGATGTAGACGTCGGTCTCCGCCAGCATCGACCGCGTGATGTCCGACCTGTTGTACCAGAGCGCCCGCCGGCCCTCCTTGGTCGGCATATCCGAAGGCGTGTAGGTATCTCGTATTCGTCGTCCCTCCGGGCCGATGTCGGCCACGTCCCTCAACGGTACGGTCGACACCGACAGCGGGCCCGCTTCACTGAGCGTCCTGTAGGCGTCCACGAGGAACGGCGACAGGAAGTTGACGGCGAACCAGTCGCCGCGCTCGATGCGGTCGGGGTCTACCCGTTGAACGGTAAAGTCATGGGAGCTCCGCGCGCTTGTTCCGCCTGCCCGCTCGATCCTTGTGGCCGTGTCCAGCGCTTCCAGGGGTGTTGCCGGGTTTCGTGCCAGATTGACCACTCGCGTCGGAGGCTTCGGATTGCCCCTGTCCCATCTGCGGCAAATCACCAACACTTCGCCTATGCTGGTGTTCTCCGAAAAGAAGATACGTGCCGGATCGTGGGAGCTGACAATCGTGTCGACGTAGTAGCGGCTTCCCAAGAACTTTCGAATCCCTAGGCCTGACTTATCGGTCATTCCCATGAGGGGCAATATAGTGGCGACCGTCCCCGCGGTGGCCTCGTTGAGATGATCGGCCAGCACCAGAAACGCTCCGCTGTTGCCGGCCATGTAGGTGGGCCTACCCGAGAACAATTCCTTCTCCCGCCGCTTGATTGCCTGTTCGTGGCGCCGGCTGAACTGGTCATGGCGCAGGCTGTCCCGTGTGAAGGGCGGGTTCATGATGACCAGGTCCATCGGCGGCGGCGGTTCCGCCGTTCCCTCCTCGCTCTCAACCTGCTGCGTGGCGGACGGTCAAGCCGCAAGACGCGCCTGGCCGGAGAGGAAGTCCAGTGAGCCGAGGTATGGCACGCCGTCGAACACCCCCAGCAGCGCCCGGTGGATGTTCATGCGGTTGAACCTTGTTGCGGGAGAGAGCATCCCCAGCGTGCAGGCGGCCATGTGGGTCGCGGTCAGGTTGACGTCGTAGCCCCACAGCACGTCTTCGACAAGGATCAGGCCGAGGGCCTCTTCGTCTTCGGGGTCGCCGCGTCCGGCGGCGTTGCGCAGGTCTCGAATACGCTCGGCGGCGGCCATCAGCAGTGTCCCGGTGCCGCAGGCGGGGTCGCAAATGCGGAGTGTGGCCACGGCGTTCGGGTCGGACCAGTCGGCGTCCTGCTCGCGCAGCGCCAGCGTCGCCAGCAGCACCGCCGCTGCGGTCGAGGTGTAGAAGGAGCCGTCGTAACGGGCGGTATCCAGCACTCGGTGGAAGATGCGCCCCAGCAGGTCATGGCGCAGGCCGGTCACCCGCTCCGAGACTCGCCCAACGACCTCGGCCAGGCTGCGCACGGCTTGACCAGTGTCCGGGTCAGCCGTCAACTCTGCCAAAGCCGTCCGTCCGGTCTCGAACACTGGCCGGTAGTCGACGGCGAGGATGCCGAGCCACGCCTCGCGGAAGGCGTTGATCACCGAGTCCTGCTCGGCGCATGAGGTTGCGCTGGCCGGCGGCCAGTCTCCTTCGTAACCGTCGGGAGCCTCGGCCGGCAGGTGGCCCTGTACGCGGTGATGGAACAGCATCGCGGTCGCCACGACCAGCATTCCGCGCTTCGCAGCCACGAAGTAGCCGTCGCTCTGCTGCCCACCTCCGGGCTTGGTGGCGGGAAGGTCCAGGGCGCGCGCCAGCGCCCGGCGCACGGGAGTCTTCAGCCCCTGTACCACTACGTCCAGGCCGTCCGAGAGCATCTGCGCCGCGATGTCCGCGCCGCTCAGGGAACGGGGCGCCTGCAGGACTGCCTGCGCGAGTTGCGTCACGCCGCCCGTGGACCACTCGCCGGCCGGCTCCCCGGCCTTGACGCGCACGATCCAGGTCAGCGTCACATCGGCCAGATTGTCTTCGGTCACGTCATCGGGGTAGCAGACCGCGAATACGACGGTGGCGAGCCGCTGCCGCAGGCGGGCGTCTGCGTCCTTGATGGCCTGTGCCCGCCGGTGGAACCCTGTCTCCGCTTCCAGAACAACGCGAAGCCCATCCACGTCCGCGACGACGTCCATCCGCCGGCGCCCCGCCCGCTGCTCGAAGTCGGCCGGGATTCCCCGGTCCGTGAGGAGGTTGGCCAGCACCCGGTTCTGGAAATCCTCTTGCTTATTCACCGAGCTTCAACCTTTCCAGCTCGTGCGTCACCCGCTGCCCGCGTGAGTCGTCGTGGTTCCCGGACGCCGCCGCGCGCCTCAAGCTGCCGCGCCATCAAAGTCGGCGGCCGCCCGAAATTGGAAATTGGCGTAAGCGGGCATGCCGCCACGAAAGCGAAAATAGGACGACCAACGCGCTACGGTATCACCTCTGCAGCGAGATTTGCCAAGCAATCCTGGCAAGTGATGCGTTCAGCCTCCTTCGCATCATCTACCAGTTGCGGATTGATGGACTCCCTCGCCTTTTGGCATCGGTAGCGATACGTTTCGGAATAGATGTTGCCCTTGTGCTCCGAAGAAATGACGTACTTGCCGTGCACCAACGGCTCCCGTGATATGTACTCTTCACCTAACCAATCCCCAACCAATTTGCTTCGGATGAAGGTCAGATCCTCGATGAGCCGAGAAACGCCGTACATCAACCTGTTTCTGCACACCATACATGTGATCCCATACAGGTCTATCAGTACCGCGCTAAGGTTGTCTTCGTCGGGCGGTTCAGAGCGGTCACGGTCCGGCTCGATGGATCGCCAACGCGGTCCGTACATCTTCTCGCCAGACTCCACTTTTACTCCGCAGAGTGTCTCACCCCCATATTTGGTGAAGTCCATCTCTGGGGGCATCTTGCCTATTCCGCGCATCTCTATACCGAATTGCCACAACTCGTCTATTTCCAATCCACCTTCGTACCCCACCCAACGCGAACAGTGGTAATCCTCCGGGCTGGCCGGGAAAAGGGTCTCAGGTGGCGGATTCCTCAGATATGTGTCCCAAAACGTCACGGTTAGTTCTCCTTTCCTCGGTCTCTGGTTATGTTGCCGAGCACCTCGGTTTCGAACCGGCTCATGGTGTTGGTGCCGGCGGCCGGTCTTTCAGGACCACCTCGCCGTCCAACCGATGATCCGCATCGTCGGATCCTGGGCCAGCCGTTCAGCGTCGTTGGTATCCTCGTAGCCCGCCAGACTACTGTACACCGACTGCCTGAGAAGGCCCACCAATCGGTGCTGCACGTTACGACCGCCCCGACTCTCCCACGACTGCCAGGCGGTCCCCCCTGGCGGCCGCGCTCAGCTGACGGTTGCGGAGATCGCGGACCCCGTTGACCTGGTTGCCGACACCGTGGTCAGGACAGATCGTCCCGTCTCTGGCCGAGGCGGGCATGGCGTCGGAGGACCAGCTGGGGCGCCCGCTTGGGGTGGCGTAAGGCTCGCGCCGTCAACGGCCAGCGCCACGCGGCAGCTCGGTGGCGACGGATGAGATCGGAGGCGAGACACGTCGTATCACGCCCCCACGATGTTCTTGCTGACCGACCAGGAGAACGCCGGCCTGCTCCTGCTGGCGATGGTCGTCCACCCGCGTACACAACAACCCCGCCCCCCCGCCCACCCACCCGCCATGGTCCCGCGCGGATACTCGGATGACCATGACCATGACCGCGTACGCGTAAGGCGCTCTCCCCATGACGCCTACCCGCGTGACAACGCAGGCCACGCACGGGGGTTGCGGCAACTTGAACTCTATCGCGCAAAAATATGATATCGCCGCGCCTTGGGGCCGCCCTTTTCGGTACGGTCGATAGCCGCGCGGCAGCGGCGTCATGGGGGCGCGTTTGGGTTGGGCGTGACAATTTGCGTCTATAGCCCCCTGCTCTGCGCGCCTCGCTCAGGCCCACGGTCACGCGCGGTGGCGGACGGGTTCCCGCCCCGACTCTACCCTGCCTGTGGGCCTAGAAACTCGGACGGAAACCCCTATTCTCCCAACAACGTCGTTTTCTTGACAACGCTACTCGACGTAATAGTAGGTTATTGAACCGTATCACATAACATATTATGCCAGTTGAACCTGTAATACGTCTGCTTGGCGTAGCGCGAAACCCGGCCAATGGCTTTCCGGCCAGACCTCTAGGCCCAGACCGGAGCCCCGGCGCGGCGTTCTCCGTGGCGTTGACCGCGCGACGGATGGGGGTATAGAGTGTGGTACCGGAACGCAAATACGGCGATTTGCCTATTGGAGTCCGAAGTCTGCCAGGGACGCCAATATGCCTGCCAAGCAGGGCCCCCAAGCCTCGATGTCGTATCTGTACAGGCCCTGAGGCGATGACGGGCGCCGTAGCGCCCCGTTCTTCCCCGGCCGACCCCAGCCGCCCGGCCGGCTATTGTGACCAGGCCCGTCCCACCGTATCATCTGGCCCGCGCCACGGCGCCAGTTTCCACCAGATGGAGGGGACGATGTACTACCGAAGGCCGCTGCATAACCTGAGCGGCATCCTCAGGCCTTTGCCGACCGAGCGCTACGTGATGATGACCATGGGCGGGTACTGGCCCGTGATCCAGAAGCTCCACAACGGGCACCTCGGCGTAGTGACACGCGACAGCGACTTCCACGTGGGCGAGAGGGGCCGGCTGATCTTCGTTCACTCGCCGGATGGGGGAGAGTCCTGGAGCCACTCCATCGTCATATCTCAGGAGGGCCCCGACAACCGCAACCCAGCTTTCGGCGTGACCGCGAAGGGCACCCTGCTGGCGTCCTTCATCAAGCAGGTCAACTACGCCGACGGAGTGAACGACACCCTGGAGACAAAGCCGACGCCCATGTACTTGTCGCGCTCGGACGATCACGGGCTCACCTGGACAACGGACGTAGCGACCGTCGACGGCGGCGAGCTGATGGTTACCTCCCCCTTCGGCAAGATGATCACCCGCGCGGACGGCGGCGTCATGATGACGTACTACGTGGGCGGCACCGTCTACCAGATAACGTCCCACGACGACGGGCGCACGTGGGGCGCTCCCACGATGATCTCGGACGCCGGTTTCGACGAGACGGCCCTCTGCGACCTGGGCGGCGGGAGCATCCTGGCCGTGATGCGCAGCGACGGTGAAGGGTCTGTGTCCCAGGTGCGCTCAGACGACGACGGGGCGACCTGGTCGGAGCCGGAGCAGATCACGGGAGCGACGGAGCACCCGGCCGACGTCATCAGGCTCGCGGACGGGCGGCTGCTGCTCACGTATGGCAGGCGGACTACACCCTTCGGGATCCTCGGCCTGGTGAGCCGGGACGATGGCAGGACGTGGGACACGGAGAACCGCCTGCTGCTGGTCGCCGACGCGGGAGAGGACCAGGGCTACCCCAGCAACATCCAGCGCGACGACGGCGCGATAGTGACGGTCTACTACTCGGACATGCACGTCGCCCGCCGCCGCCCGCGTCCGGAGGTCATAGGCATCCACGGCGCGGCGGTCATATACAGGCCGGAAGATTTGCCCTGAGAGCATATGGCATAGAGCGGGTTCGAGGCCGACAAGCGCAGTAGTGAGAAAGGTGGAAGCGGCAAGGAGGTGATAATCCGTCCGCCGCGACCCTACCCGCCTCCCGCTGGTCTCAGTATCACGGAACAGGAACATGAGCGCCCACACTGTCAAGCGCATCGTCTGTCTCGCCAACTCGCGCATGTCGGGCGGACGTTGCATCGCGGGCAAGGAAGTCCACCCCGACGGGCGCGTCGGCGTGTGGATTCGCCCCGTGAGCGGCTGGTCGACCGGAGGACTGTCCGCACACGAGCGCCAATACGAGGACGGGACCGAGCCGCGCGTCCTCGATGTAGTAGACTTGGCCGTCCTCGAGCCGCAGGCTAAGGACTACCAACGGGAAAACTGGCTCCTTGACCCAAGCCGCCGTTGGGTCAAGGTAGGACGGAGACGCGGGCGGGCGCTGACGCAATGGCTCGGCGCCGACCCTATGCTCTGGGTCAACGGTGACAGCAGCAACAATGGCGTAAACGACAGGGTATGTCGTTCCGACACCGAGTCGCTCGCGAGCTCCCTGGCGCTGATCAGGGTCGAGGACCTGAGGGTGAACGTCTCCGAGAATGAGGGAAAGCCGGCTCCACTGCTGCGCGGGAGCTTCCACTACAATGGGTGCGACTATTCGCTTCGAATCACCGACGCCGCAATCGAGAGCGGTTCGGTCGGGATGCTGCCCGGTGACTATGAGGTCGGTGAGAGGTTCCTGACCATCAGCCTCACCGCCGAACCCTTCGAGGGCTACTGCTACAAGCTGATCGCCGCCATCATCAGACCGGAGGCCCGTTGAACGCCCCGCAGCATTCCCTGCTCACCATCGGACACTCCAACCATTCCCCGGAGGCGTTCACTGAGCTGCTGCTCAGGCACGGCGTCGACGAGGTGTTCGACGTTCGTTCGTCGCCCTACAGCCGGTATACGCCGCAATTCAACCAGGGGGCTCTGACCGGAATCCTCAGTCGAGCCGGCGAGGCCGGGATCGAGTGCACTTTTCTCGGCGCGGAGCTCGGCGGCAGGCCGGCGGACCGCTCCTGCTACGACGCCGACGGCCGCGTTCTGTACCAACGGCTGGCGGAAACGGACCTCTTCGATGACGGCATCAGGCGCGTAATGCGCGCTGCCGACGAGCGTCGCGTGGCCCTGATGTGCTCGGAGAAGGAGCCGCTGGACTGCCACCGCGCACTGCTGATCGCGAGGGCGCTTACGGAACGCGGCGCCGCCGTCGAGCACATCCTTGCCGACGGCAACCTGGAAGACCAGGACGAATCGATGGACCGGTTGCTGGACAACCTCAATCTGCCGCGCCACGGTGACATGTTTCGCTCGCGGGATGACGTGATAGCCGAGGCGCTGCTCCGCCAGGCGCAGAGGGTGGCCTACGTAGGCGACAAGCCGCCCGCGGAAAGCGACCGGGAGGACGCGCATTGAGGATGTACACGATCGGGTTCACGAAGAAGTCCGCGTCCGACTTCTTCGGAATGCTCCGGGACTCGGGCGCCCGGCGCCTGGTGGACGTACGGCTCAACAACGTCTCGCAGCTCGCCGGCTTCGCCAAGAGAGACGACCTCGAGTACTTCCTGCACGAACTCTGCCAGGTGGAATACGTCCACCTGCCCGAGTTGGCCCCCACCAAGGAGATGCTGGCCGCCTACCGTAACGAGCATCGCGATTGGGAGATATACGAGCGACAGTTCCTGGCCCTCATGGACGAACGGCGAATCGCGGACACGGTGGAGAGGAGCATCATCGCCGACTCCTGCCTGCTGTGCAGCGAAAACACGCCAGAGCACTGCCACCGTCGTCTCGTCGCCGAGTATCTCGACCGCCATTGGGGCGACGTGGATATCGTCCACCTCGGCTAGAAACTCGGACGGAAACCCCTATTCTCCCAACAACGTCGTTTTCTTGACAACGCTACTCGACGTAATAGTAGGTTATTGAACCGTATCACATAACATATTATGCCAGTTGAACCTGTAATACGTCTGCTTGGCGTAGCGCGAAACCCGGCCAATGGCTTTCCGGCCAGACCTCTAGGCGTCCTCTGGGCGCCGCGCGGCCGTCGTCGGCCGTTCAAGCGGTTCTGATACACTCGAGCTCCAATGCCGATCACGCCGTTTCACATGGGGCCCGCCCTGGCGGTGAAGGCCGTCGCCCCGAGGCATTTCAGCTTCCTGATATTCGGCATGACGCAGGCCGTCATCGACAGCGAGCCGGCGTTCCACCTGCTCAGGGGCGACTGGCCCATACACAGGTTCTTCCACACGTACCTGGGCGCGACCGCAATCGCCGTGCTCACGGTGATCGCGGGCCGGCCGCTGCTGGAATGGGTGGCGAGACTGTGGAACAGGCTCTTCGCGCCCAGCGCGGAGAGCGTCTTTCGGATCGAGCCTCGGATACCACTGGCCGCGGCGGTGTCGGGAGCGCTGATAGGCGGATACAGCCACGTCCTCCTGGACAGCATCCTCTACTCGGACGTAAGGCCGTTCGCCCCGTTGTCAGACGGCAACGCACTTTTTCGGCTTACGACCGCGAGTAGTCTGATCCTCGGGTGCGTCGCGCTCGGGGCCTTGGGCTGCGCAGCTCTCGCGGCAACGTACCTGCGCCGAAGATGGGCCGCAGATAGGGCGTCATAGGCTCGGCTGCTCGTCCCGAAGGACGGTTGTCGGTCGTGACCGGCCCGTCCGTCCGGTCAGCCCGTCCTCGGCGTGACGGAGAGGGGTATGGACATGCGGGTAAGGGCGGCCGACCTGGACGACGCCGGTCCCATAGCGCGGGTCCAAGTCGACGCGTGGCGAACGACGTACGCCGCCATCGTGCCGACCGAGTACCTGGACGGCCTCTCGTACCGGGACAGGGAATCTAAGTGGACCGACATCCTCTCGGCGGGACGGCCAGCCGAGAGCAACTTCGTCGCCGAGACCGAAGACGGCGAGATCGTCGGCTTTGCCGGCGGAGGGCCGGAGCTCGAAGGCAACCCGACCTAACGTAGCGAGCTTTACGCCATCTACCTGCTCGAACAGTATCGGGGCGCGGGCGTGGGCCGCCGCCTCGTCTCGGCCGTGGCACAACGCCTGCTGGTCGACGGCTTCTGCTCGATGCTGGTGTGGGTACTCGAGGACAACCGGCCGGCGTGCGCCTTCTACGAGTCCCTTGGAGGGACGACGGTGGGCCGCCAGACCGTTACGATTGGCGGGGCGGACCTGTGGGAGGCGGCGTACGGCTGGAATGACGTCACGGTTCTGACCGACGAGACGACAGGAGGGCGGCATGACGGCGGATAAGGCGGCAAACGTGCCCAGGGCGGCGAGCGTGGCTGCCCTGCTGTTCGTATTGCCGCTTGTGTCGGCGGTCGTCGGATGTGGGCTCGTAGGTCCCGGGGATTCTCCTCAGGCTTCAGGCTCGGAGGATGCCCGGACCGACGACGCCGCTCCGATTCGGGCCGGGTGGGTCCTGGTGCTGAGGGACGGCGACCTGCGCCTGCTGGCCGGGCAGTGGGAACGGCAGGTAACCCGCACGGGGGACTTCTGGACGGGCGCTCTGACGCGGGATGGGAGTGTGATCGGCGTGAGGTCGGCGGACGGTGGAGGCTCGTCGCTCGTCCGGCTGGAGGTCGGCGAGAGCACTGTCACGCAGACGACGGAGGTTGCGCTTGCCCGGGAACCTCCCTATTGGGGCCCGTACCCCGGCTATCTTGCGGTCTCGCCCGACGGGACGCGTGTCCTCGCCGGCGGTGTCCTGGTTGAGCTGGACAGCGGGAGGCGCACCGAGCTGGAACCCGGAGGCCTCGGCGCCGCCTGGTCTGCCGACGGCAGCCACGTCGCCTACCTCTCCCCGGCCGGCGATTGGGACCCGGACTCCCAGACCGTGCGCCGCTTCGATCTCTGGGTCGAGGACATCAGGAATGGAGACGCGCCACGCCGTGTCGCTGCAGGTCTGATGGACCGGTTCGACTTGTTCGGGCGCGACGCGGAGAGCATCGCCTGGTCAAAGGACGGAACCAAGATACTTGCCCTCTCTGCGGACGGCGCGAAGTGGGTCGAGCGGAGATGGGGCGGCTACGGCCTGTCCGGGCCGGTGAACAACCGGCTCGTGTCGGTCGACGTTGAGACGGGCGAAGAGCGGGTGCTGGCGAGCTCGCTCGACCTGCACCGGCGGCTGGAGGGGGAGGTAGACGTGCTCGCGGCCGAGGTGGTCGTGTCGGTGGCGGCCACTCACAGAGACGGCGTGCGTGCGGCGTTCCTGGTCATGGACTACGAACGCGCCTACGGCATAGGCCTGCTGGACGCGGACGGGCGGCTGGAGCGGCTGGTGGTCGAGACGGCGCCCGACCGGCACACGGTCCACATGAGCGCACCAGTCTGGTCTCCGGACGGCGCGCGGCTGGCCTACTTCGGCTGGTACATGAACATCCAGAAGCCGTTCATAGACGTCCTGGACGTCGCGACCGGCGCCGTCGACAGGGTCTGGGAGTCGACCGAGTACCGGAAGCCCGGCCACTGGGACATCTCGCCGGACGGCAAGTGGGTCTGGATAGTCGTCTCCACCGACCACCCCGACGACCCCAGGTTGACGACAGACCTGAGCATGCTCGCGAGCGTGGACCGCCCGGGGTACGTCGAGCTCGTCGACGGCATCGTCCTGGACTGGTGCTGCGTCGGCCCCGGAGAGATACGCGCTCCATGAACCTGGCGCAACCGTGCCTGTTGGGAAGGCTCCACCTGACTGGACAGAATCGAGAACCTCCACCTTGAAGCTCGTTCTGCAAGTGTAATCGGAGCCTGAACGGTCCGCCGTCGGGCAGGCTGGAGAATCTCTCAACCAGTCTTCCATTTCCGAACTCCCCGACCTCAATCGAGTTGTCGACTCCACGGGTCACGGCCAGCACCTGGGGTACCCGACGCTGCTTACTGAGAAATGAACCTTTCCGGCATCTGGCGGTAATACTATGTGAGGGGTTCATAAGCAGTATCGGGGGTGGAACGGCGCGTGACACTGCCAGAGGAACGGCAGGCCATACTGCGGTGTAAGGGTGGAGACCTGGCGGGGTTGGAAGTTCTATTCGAGCTTCACCAGCTCGCCGTCCTACGTACTGCGTATGGGATTGTTGGAAACGGCCACCTCGCTGAGGACGTCACCCAGCAGGTCTTCGTGGAGCTGTTCACAGCAATAAGGCGGTTCGATCCGGACCGGCCCTTCGCCCCCTGGCTATACCGGATAGTGGTCAACATCAGTCTCAAGGAGGTGCGGCGATGCGACCAACGCAGGCTGCCGCTGGAAGAGGCCGCCGATCTGCCTTCAATCGACCCGCTCCCCGACCTGATCGCGGAGGAAGCGGAGGCCAGGAGGTTCATATGGGCGGCGGTCCGAACGCTCACTCCGAAGCAGAGGGCGGCCGTCGTGCTCCGCTACTACCGCGGGTTTAGCGAGGCTGAGATGGCCGTCTCACTCGGCTGTCGTCGCGGGACGGTGAAGTCCCGCCTGCACTCCGCCCTGCGCCAGCTTGAGGTTCTGCTCCGGGACAGCGAAAAACCGGAAAGTATGTTGGGCGGCGGACGGGACTCACATGTCCCAAACGACGCTGTACAGCCGTGAGGAGGTATCGAGATGCTGCATCGATGTGATTCTCAGATTGAAGGGCGGTTGATTGGCGATGCGCTGAGTGAGTATATGGACCGCGTCGACATCGGGCGCGACCTTTGGCCTGGTATCAGCGACCGGCTGCACCAGCGGAAGCGGACTCGGTTTCCAGGAATTGCAAGAGTGCTGGCGGCGACCGCGGTTGTGTCGCTGCTCGCAATATTGGCGATGGTCAGGCCTTGGTCCATCTTTGACGACTCCATGTCCTTGTTCGCAGCGGTTGCCCATGCCCACGACGGCTTGCATGAGTTAGAGACCCTTCGTTACCGAGTCGACGGGAACGACAGCTTTGAGCAGCGTTACATCGGAATTCACCAGGTCGACATGGTTAATCGCATTCACTACTCGGCTGTCTGGTCTGGCAGAGTCACCTCCGGCAATCCTCCCAGTACCGAATCCCTCACGGTCGACGGTAAGGCGTACGACCGCAACTGGACGAGTGACGGGGAATGGGCATTCTCACGGGATACAACAGGCTGGGCCCCGTTCGGAGACTTTGGAGGACTGCCTTGGAGCCGTGAAGACGCGGAAGACCGGTTCGACCGGGTCGAATTGGTGGGAGAGGTCGAGATAGATGGATTACCTGTGATCCACTATCGCGCTACAAGGAGAATCAAACCGACCGGGACGCCAGGATACGCGGTCATGGAAGTTGACACAGAGAGCGGCGAACTAAGGAGCGCAAAGACCGTGCATCGCGGGGCCGACGACTATGCGGTCTATATGGACACCGTTGACCTCTGGGTCACGTCAGAGGACGGCACGCTTATCAAGGCCGATTGGACTCAGATCGAGCAGGCTCCCTCTCCTCCGGCAGACCTCGATGAAAGGGACTGGTGCCAGGGGCTTGGAGAGTTTGTCGATGCCCAGTACTACTATCGGCTGGGTTCAGGATTACTGAATGACTTCCATAGTTTCGACGCCCCAACCGCTTCGGACGATCATGAATTGGCGAAAGTCATCTGTTGGAACGTAGATCGAACAGAGGCAAGAGTAGTTTGGGGCAGAAGTCTGGCCGAGCAGATTGGCCAGGACTTTTGGATACGATGGGAGTATACCTTTACCTCATTCAACGAGCCTCTCAACCTTCCAGATGACTTGCCTGAGTGATCCGCCAATTCCACCGCCACATCACACCCATCGACCTGCGGGTCCCGCATGATGTACCCGGGGGGGACACTTCTGAGAACGGGCTAGCAGGAAGGCCTGGTACGACGCCTCCCAGATGCGTGCGCGGGCAGACGAGATTAGAGTCCGGCGATGCCAGCCGGCCTGAAGTCGCGGAGGCGCCGGAGCTCAGGAGCAGGGTCTGCCGGGCGTAACGGGTGACGCCGGTATCGCTATCTATAGTGGCGCTGGAGCTCCGACGCGTAGTAGGTGCCCAGGTGCTCGGCGTTCTCTGCGAGCCAGTCTGAGAGCCGGGTCGTCCCGGTTGGCTCCCGCCCCGACTTGGACACCAGCAGGTCGGCGGTGAGCCCGTCTATCTCGTCCTGGGTCAGCACGACGTCCCTGACGAGCAGGCCGACCAACCTCGCGCCCAGCATCGCCGCCCACGGGCGTACGTGGACGATCCGGGCCGACGAGGCGATCTTGTCGGCGATGAGTCGGACCATCTCCTCGTAGCCGAACACCTCGGGACCGACGGCGTCCAGCTCCACGTCTTCGTTCCCGTCCGCGGCGCGGACGGCGAGGTCGGCCAGGTCCTCCACGAACACGGGCTGGACGCGGTATTGGCCCGAGCCGACTATCGGATGCATGGGAAACCTCCGCAGAAGCCAGGCGATGTTGTTGAGGAGGATGTCCTCCTGGCCGAAGATGATCGCCGGCTTGAGGATTGCGTGGGACAGCCCCGACGTTCTGAGCGCCCGCTCCACAAGCGCCTTGCCGCGGAAGTACGGCAGCGCGGAGTCGAGCGCGGCGTTCGTTATGCTGACGTGCACGACGCGGCGCACGCCCGCCGCCCGCGCGGCACTGAAAAGGGTGTGCGAGTTGCGGGCCGCCACTTCGTGGGTGAGGCCGCCCTTGGCGAACCGTATCCAGTACGTGTTGAACAGCGTGTCGACGCCCTCGAGGCTCCGGGTCAGGGCGCCGGGATCGCTGAAGCTGTAGTGGTGGGCCTCTACCCTGCCGCCGAAGGGGCCGGGGCGCTCCGGCCGGCCGGTCAGCGTCCTCACGGCGTCGCCGCGGTCCAGCAGCCGGCGCGCGATGTACCGGCCCGTGTACCCGGACGCGCCCGTGACGACGTGTGTTGCATGTTCGGTCATAGTACCGGTATAGCCACCTATGTTACGGACGCGCGGGGCGTTTGCGCCGCGCATCGCTGGAGACTGCGCTCGACCAGTCCCGTCGGATCGGACGCCGGCGCCGTCCAATCGACCTGGCTCGGGTGCGCGAGCGTGACGACGGCCAGCCCGTGGGAGTTCGCGTGAACCCGGCTCTTCCACCCGCGCCTGTTGTCTTCGACGAACTCGTCCATCTGTTCATGCGCGTCGAGCCTCCGCCGGACGAGACCTCCCGCAGCCCCGCCCAGGCACACGATGACGCGGACTCCGAGGGTCCGGATGACCGCCTCGTGGAACGGCCAGCACCGCTGGGCCAACGGCTCCAGGTCGCCCAGGTCGGTCCGCCACTTGGTGGACCTCAGAAAGATGACCTCGCTCGCGGGCACTTCGCCGGGGTCTAGTCCAATCCGCTCGAACATGTACAGAACGCGGCGCTGCCTGAAGTTGCGTCCCGGCTCCTTGCCGCCCCATCGCTCGTCTCGCCACGCCGACCAATTCTCCGGGCGATCGCGGAGTACGCTTTCGACGTTCCCCCTGATCGTATGGTCTCCCGCGGGGTCGCCCGCGGGGTTCAAGCCCAGGACGTACAGATTGCACGGCTCGTCGAAGGCGCGCCTGCCGGAAAAGAACACCGAGCCCGCCCTGTCCTGCCACGTCTCAGGCAGCAGCTTCACGAACTCGTCTATTGTCGCCATGACGCCCTCCCCGCAACGCGCCCGACAGCGCTGAACGCCGTCCTACGCGAGGTTCCAGCGGTCGGGGCTCAGGCCGCGGGCGTCGTGGGCCATTCCGGGCGGCCGGTTGCCGCGGGAGAAGTCGTCGTAGTGGGTGTTCGGGTCCCGGAACAGCTCCCTTATGTGCGCCGGCAGCGCGGCCACCTTGTCCGCGTCCCACTGCGGCATCGCGGTCGGAGGCCCGCACCAGCCGGGCCGGTAGGCGTAGGCGACCATCTCGCGGTCCCTGTCGCTCCTGTTCGGGTAGTTGCCGTGGAACACCCGGTGGTTGATGAACACAGCGGAGCCCGCCTTTGCGGTGACCATCGTCTCGTCGGGGTGCTCGTGGTATCGAGTGAAGTAGTTGCCCTCGGCGTGGAGGCTCAGGTGCGAGTGCGGGATCACACGGAACGGCGAGCGCTCGGGCGTGAGGTCGTTCAGGTAGTAGAGCACTCGGACCGTCACGTGCGGAGCGGTGCCGCCTCCGGCGTCGGTGTGGATGGCCATGCCGGGGTGCCCCGACTCGGAGCGGGCGTAGTCGCCGCGCCAGCAGATCAGGTCGTCGCCCAGGAGCGTCTTCAGGAATGACATGGTCGCCGGGTGGGCGGCCAATTCTGTGACCTCTCCGCCCATGAACATTATCTGGCTGGCCGTCCGCTGCCGTTCGGAGTAGTCCATGCCCATCGTCTCGAGGGTCTCGACCTGCGCCTTGATCCGCCCGATCTGGTCCGGCGACAGCATGTCCGGAATGAGCACGTAGCCCTCAATCTCTATCTGGCGGATGCGGTCTCCCAGACTCAGCGTGGACCAGTCGCGGTCGTCTATCCGCGGCACGACGGTGGGTAGCTCTACCATCCTTCACCTCCACAGGCGGTTAGTCGGCGGCAGTATAAGCCCACACGGCGGCATCCCGCCAGCCAGGGCTGCGGCCGTCCCGTGCGTGGAGCGCCCTGGTCCGGGGCGGAGCGGCCGGTTCACCGTGAGAGCTGTCCCATTGCGTTCCAAAGTGTTCCATTCCTATCTGGGCGATGGAACACTTTGCCGAAAAATGGGACAGGTGGTGTTCCACGGTTCGTATCTGAGGTGGAACAGGGCGGAACAAAATGGAACAAAGTGGGACAGGGGTAGTGGGATAGTGGATAGTGAAGAGTGGATAGTTGGGGCGCGGGGTGAGGCTGTCACGCGGACATACTAGCACAGGCGTGCTGTTATTGCCAGAGGTCGCAGAGGCGTCCTGGTCTCGAGTAACTGTTCAGAGTTGCTGAGAGGAACGCGGCCCACCCTACAGGTTCTTTCTTTCGTCGGCACGACTCTGCTGCGCTCGTCGGAGTCCTGGAAGGGGTGGCACCGTAGTCACACGACCCGTTCGCCCTGAGTGCCCCGACGCTTCGTCGGGGTGTATCGAAGGGCCAGCACGACTCAGTCTTTGGGTGGGGCCGACACCAGCATTGGCGTCAAGGTTGCGTGCGCCCTTCGATACGCGCCGGTCAAGGCACCGGCGCTACTCAGCAACTGTCTTGGAAGTCAAGCGATTTGGGCGGCGGTGTGGCTACGGGTCGGGTCCCACCGAGTCTGGTCGCGGACCATGATATTGATGATCGTCAGCAGCTTCCTCATTGCTGCGGTCAGCGCTACCTTCTTCGCCTTGCCCGCCACGCACAGCCTGTCGTAGAACTCCTTGATGACCGGATTGCGACGTATGGCCACTAGCGTGGCCATGTACAGGACACTGCGCACCGATTTCCTGCCGCCCCACGTCGTGCGCCTGCCTCTGAACAGTCCGCTGTCCCTGTTGAACGGCGCCACTCCGACCAGGGCGGCGATCTCCCTGCGGTTCAGACGCCCCAACTCGGGCAGCTCAGCCATGATCACGCTCGACACCACCTCCCCGATTCCGGGAACGCTGGTGAGCAGATCGTCTTTGGCTCTCCACACAGGGCTGGACCGGATGAACTCCTTGATCTGACGGTCGATCTCTCCTCTACCTTTGATCAGCCAGGCGATGTGCGCCTCGATGTGGGGTCGAAGCACGGGGGCCGCCTGCCGGAGCCGGTTGCGCTCTGACGTGATCATCTCCACTATCTGGCGCCTTCTGCGAATCAGAGCTCGCAACTGCAGCTCCTGCTCGTCGGGCAGAGGTCGGACCTGTGGCTTGACCGCCTCGGCAAAGCGGGCCAGTACCACAGCGTCGAGCTCATCGGTCTTGGCGTTCCTTCCTATGGAACGGCCAAAGTCGCGTACCTGCCGTGGGTTGACCACCGCTACGGCATGTCCCGCCACAGTCAACTCTGCTGCCGCCTGGTACTCGTACCCACCGCTGGACTCCATGCTCACGAGTCTGGGCGCTACGCGGCCCAGACTCGTGAGCAGCGACGCGATACCTTCAGGGTCGTTGGTCGTTCTCCAGACCCGGGCCTCAGACGATACGCTCACGTCCAGGTGGGCCTTGGACACGTCGATCCCTACGTACACTTCCTCATTGCCCATTGCTCTCCTCCTGTCTATACTGAGGCTGGTCTCCCACTCTGTCCCATCCTTGCAGATACGGACTCGATGTCCGGGCAACTGTTCGGGCTCTGGGGAGACCGGGGCGTGACGATCCAGCTGAGTAGCGGTCTTCAATGACCCGGGTGGCATCGATCTGTCACGCCCCTGTACCCGCCTGCACTCTACCCGATTCAAGATACAAGGGTGAACGGGTTGGGTGATCCCCAAGAGTCTGAACAGTTACCCAGACAACTGTTCAGACTACATGAGGCGAACGGCCACGAGACTGCGTCAACCGGCCTCCCCGACCGATTCGACAGCGCGGGCGGCCAGTGCAACAGGTAGAAGGCCGGGCGCTAGCCTTCCAGCAGTCCGCCGCTGCCGAGGACTCTCCAGAACGTCTCGTCGGCTATGGAGACGATCTCGCCGGCGAGGCTTCTGGTGATGTGCGCTCCCTCCGCCGAGTGCGTGCCGGCGATATGGGCGATCTGCTCCGGCAAGCCGGCCGTGAGGGCGACGAATACGCCGAACAGCGGGTGTCGCAGGGACGGCGAGCCGGTAATGCGATGGTCGCTCCACCTCTCGATGTTGTCGGGGTCGTACTCCCACGCCTTTCCCAGGTCGTGGCACAGGCCTCCGGCGATTATCTCGTCCAGGTCGACCTGGAATTGCCCGACCTCGTCTCTGAGGCCCTGCGCTATTGACACGCCGATCCGGGCGACGCCGTTGAGATGGGCCGCCTGCCCCCTGCCCTTCAGCGCCGGCCCGCCGGGACCGCCGGAGCACGGCATGTCGTTGATCCGGTCGAACCCGCTCGACGAGAGGGACATCGCCCACGCGTCGTAGACGAGCTCGCGCAACTCCGTGTCCCTGATGGCCGTAGCGTACGAGAGGTCTTCGACGACGCCGAGGCGCTGTGTCTTGTCGATCCTGAGTTTCATGGTCCCCTCCTCGTTGGAGTGTCCGGCGTCACCCCTTCACGACCGGCCTGAGCGCCCGTATGTGCTCCGGTCCGGTGGCGCAGCAGCCGCCGACTACCTGGGCCCCGACGTCGAGCCAGTGGCGGCCGTACCCGGCGTAGCGGTCCGGGGTGTGCTCCCCGAACAGGTCGTCGTCGGCCGTGCTGTGGTACAGGTAGCCGATGTTGGCGTAGGCGCCGATGGGCCCGTCGAAGGCCGCTCGGAGCCCGGGCAGCGTGGCGGAGACGTGCTCCGGCGCACTGCACATGGCGAGGATGCAGTCGACCCGTCGGCCCTTCAGCGCCTCGACGAGGCGGTCGGCGTCGGCGAGATACCTGTCCACGTGTTTGACGCCGAGGAAGACCGGCAGCCCGACGCTTCCCACGGCCTCGACTGCCACGACGCAGTCATTCGCGGAGCCGACGTACTCCGCGAGCATGACGTCGACACCGGCGTCGGCGAGCACCCTGGCCTGCTCCGCCAGCTCGGGGCCGTTCTGCGGGGCCTCGTTCAGCGGCGGCGCGATGCCGCCGGCGACGTAGGCGTGAGGGTTGACGGCGTCACGCGCGGCCACGGCTATCTCGCCGGCGAGGCGCGTGTACTCCTCCGACCGGTCCTCCATGCCGTCCATGCCCATCCTGGTGCGATTGGCCCAGAAGCTGTTCGTGATGATGATGTTGGCGCCCGCCTCCAGGTAGTCCTCGTGGACCTGGCGGACGATGTCCGGGGCCTCGCCGAGCGCCCTGGCGGACCAGGAGTTGATGTCGCCCTCGGTGTCCCAGCCGTGCGCGATGGATATCCCGCGGCGCTGGATCTCCGACCCGGTGCCGCCGTCCATCAGCAGCCGGTCGCCCCTGCGCAGCCGAACGTCGATGTCTTCTCTCGGCATGACTTCCCTCCCGGTGCGGCGGTAGCGCCGCGGCGTCACGGCTTCCAAGACGCGACTAAAGTGTTGAACAGAGAATGCGGATCAGCGCAGTCGATCGATTCCGGGGCAGGTGTCGAACCCGGCGTCGAAGCTCAGGATGCGATTGGTCCCGGCCTTTCGCATCACGGCCACGTGCAAGGCATCCCGCGGGGAGAGGCCGGCTACAGAGCCGATGAGTGCCCTTGCGGCGCGTATCTCCGACATCCCAAAGCTCAGAATATCGTCGGCAATCGAATCAAGGCTGTCGAAGGCGGCGTCGATCGCGTAGGGACGCTGAATGGCCGTGTACCGGTGGAGTATCTCCTGGTAGACCTCCACGTCAGTGATCAATGGCTCCCCATCTCGTACCACCTGCGTAAGGATCGCTACGGCGCGGTCTCTATTCGGGTGGGTAGCTCCCACCAGGTACATTGGCACGTTGGAGTCGATGAAGATCACGTGGAGAGTTGCCCCCGTTCGATCTCCCGTAGCATGACCTCTATATCGGCTGTTGGAAACTGGTGACGCGACGTGTCGGCAATGGCGCGCAGCTTGGCTTCTATGGTTCCGGGGTCGTCGTCCCTTGCCTTGCGCAAGGCCTGGCGGACCCATTCGGCGACGGTCACACGCTGTCTGCGGGCCACACCCTGAATCTCCACGTATTCATCCTCGTCCAAAAGGACTTGAAGTCGTTTGCGCATGTCCGCAGTCTAATTGACTCATACACGATGAGTCAATCGCCGTCCCCACGGGAACTGTCCAGGTTGGGTGGGCTTTAGCCGAACCGGAACGAGTAGAGCTTGCAGTTCTTGAAGTAGAAGCGCAGCTTGACCGGCCTGCCCGCGAACTGGCTGAGGTCGGCGTTGCCGCTCCAGGAGGCGACGTTGTCGAGGCCGGACGACGTCATCGGGTCGGCGTCCTCGAACCGGTATCCCGCGACATAGTCGTGGTTGGGCTCCAGCAGCTCGACCCGTAGCTCCGGCGGGCCGGCGCCCCACTGCTGCAGCGCGGTCTCGACGTTGAGATGCAGCCGCGACCCCGAGAAGCTGAACGACCGCGTGACGACCTCGCTGTACTCCAGAGGCCCGCCGCGCATCGGCGCGACGTCGGTCGGTGTACCCTTCGCGCCGTCGAAGGACACGAAGCCGTCCAGGCGCGCGGTCGCGAGTCCGATGGCGGCCGTGGCCTTGTCGCCGAGGGTGAGCAATTGCTCGGGCGAACGCCAGTTGGTCCCGTTGTAGAAGACCAGGATGCGGTCCCCGTGGACGATGGGCACCCTGGAGTAGATCGACGTGCCGTCGAAGTCGAGCGGGTGGCCGCGGTCGATGAAGGGGGCGCGGAAGTCGCGGCGGTAGTGGACGCCGTCCCGGCTGAAGGCGAGCTCCGGGTGGTGCGTCGTGTTGGTAGTGCGGAAAATCCACGGCATCGCGACGTAGATCCCCTCGTAGGCGATGGTTGGCATGGAGTAGAACTCGGTGTCCGGCGTGTCCCGCTCGTCCGGCACGAGGATCGTCTCCGGCTCGCTCCACTGGACCATGTCCGGGCTCTCGGCCCGTCCGATGACGCGCTTGCCTAGAGGCGCCCGCCTGTGGAGGCTGTTCTCGACGTGGATCGCGTACGTCTGGCGGATGGGGTCCCAGCCCATCAGCTCGGCAGGCCCCCAGCGGCCGATCCTGGGCGTAGCGTCGATGATTGGGTTGTCCGGATGGGGCGTCCATTCCAGCCCGTCAGGCGAGTAGTACAGGTAGGCCAGCATCGGGACGGACGTGTCCTTCATCCAGCCGAACGCCTTGAAGCGCTTCGACGGGTCGGTCTCCCGCCGGTCGAGGAACATGTTCGGCTGGATCCCCTCGTCGGGATAGAGGGCCTCAATAGGGATGATGTTGTTCCGCTTGCTGCCCCGGAACTCGATCCGGTTCAGGACGGGCCGCTCCCAGTGGATGCCGTCGTCGGAGACGGCCAGGCAGTTGACCGGCGGGTCGTGCTGGCCCACCACGACGATGGCGCCGTCGTCGGCACGTCTGCCGGAGTAGGACTTGCCCTGGTAGAGCATCTTGAAGACGCCCTCCCGGTCGTCGAAGAAGATGTGCCGCGGGCGGACGTCGTTGCCCTCCCACGGCATCTCGGGGCGCAGCACCGGGTTGTCGTCGACCTTGCGGGCCGGGTTCATGACCCGCGTCGTGTTGGTCGCCGACTCGACCAGGTAGTCGTCGACGAAGAGCTGCTTTCGCGAACCGATGTCAATGAGGGCCATACGTGTGCCTCCTTGCAGGCCCGGTAGGTTATCACAGGCGGACGGGCCGAATGACTTGGGGTCGAGGCTGTGGTAGTCTCGGCTGAGAGACGCGCCGGCGGAGGGTCAACGATGCTGACCGACGACCAGAAGCGGTTCTTCGACGCCTTCGGTTTCCTCGCGCTGCCCGGGCTGCTGACGCGCGCCGAGGCCGCGACGATGGAGCGCGAGTCGGAGGAGATCATGGCGGAGGCGCGCGGCGGGACGGCGTTCGACGGCCGGAAGTGGCAGCCGGTGCAGCCGTTCTTCGAGCGCCGGCCCTTCCTGCGCAGCCTGATCGGCGATGACCGGATACACGGGATCGCCGAGGGGCTGCTGGGCCCCGACTTCTTCCTCATCGGCACCGAGGGCAACCTGCACGTCGGCGACACGCCGTGGCACGGCGGCAGCGGCACGTCCCACGTCCTGCCCCACGTCAAGATCGCCTTCTACCTGGAGCCGTTGACGGCGGATACGGGCGCGTTGCGACTCATTCCCGGGTCTCACCGGGGCGACTTCGGAGACAGGCTCGCGCCGATCAGCGACCGCATCGACGACCCCGACGTGAAGGTGTTCGGGGTCTCGCAGGCGGAGGTGCCCGCCTTCGTGGTCGAAACCGAGCCGGGCGACGTGTTGGTGTTCACCGAGGACACCTACCACGGCGCGTGGGGCGGCCGCCCCGGCAGGCACCAGCACGCGATGTCGTTCCAGCAGGTGCCGAAAACCGATGAGCAGTGGGCGCTCGTCCAGCGGTCGTACGACAGGATGAACTTCGCCTACCACCCGACCCGGACGAACGTCGAGAGCCCCGACCCTCGCGTCCGGAAGCTGGTCGCTCCCCTGCTGGAGCGCGGCTACGACGTGCTTGACGTCTAACGCCCCGGCGCGGCGTCCCGACTGTGGAGTTCGTTGTATCCAAGGGCCCGAACAACTCAGTACTTGGGCGGGGCCGACACCGGCATTGGCGACAAGGTTGCGCGCCCCCCTCGATACGCGCCGGTCAAAGCCCCGGCGCTACTCGGGGTGAACGGCTATAAGGCCCCCGCAAGTCTGAGCTGTTGCTACGCCGGCGCCTCGATCAGGCGCGAGCCGTGCTGGTGCGACTCGAGGAAGCCGGCCATGATCTGCACCGTCTTGCGCGCCTCCCTGCCCGACGAGGTGCCGTTGCCGCCGTTCGCCATCAGGCCGACGAGCTCGTCGTAGGCCGCCATCAGGTTGCGCACCAGGTACTGGCCGGGCACGAGCGTCCGGCGTACGGTCTCGCCTGCGGCGTCAGTGGTGAGCAGCTCGGCGGTGCGGTCCTGGTGTCCTCCCCACGGCGTCAGGACGATGCGCCCCTTCTCGCCGTAGAGGACGTAGCTGCTGTCGGACGCCGCTCGCTTGTCGGAGACGTAGTGGGCGCGGACGCCGTTGGCGAACTCGACGTAGCCGTTCGCGGACGGGTCGTTCTCCGGCAGATGGCCCCCGTCGCCCCGGTAACGGTCCCAGTCGTCGAACCCGTCTTCCAAGCGGCCGAAGACGCGCTTCGGCTCCGACTCGGCAAAGAAGCAGACGCCGTCTATCGTGTGGGTGCCGTTTCGGAAGAGCATGGCGCGCGGGCCGGTGAGCGTCGCGACAATCGTGCTCAGCGTGCCGACGTCGCCGGCGTGGACGGACTCGCGGACGCGGTGGTACAGCGGGTCCCAGCGCCAGGTGTGATCGGTCATCAGGGCGGCGCCGTTCGCCTCGCAGGCGGCGATGATGCGGTCGGCGTCTTCGAGGCTGGTCGCCAGCGGCTTCTCGACGAAGAGGCCGCGCACGCCCGCCTCGGCGCCGTCCACGGCGATGTCCGCATGCCGATGGTCGGAAGTCGCCACCGCCAGGATGTCGAGCCGCTCCTCGGCGAGCATCCGCCTGTAGTCGGTGTACCCCGTGGCGTCCGGCCAGACGTCCGACCAAGTGCGCCCGAAGTCGGCGATGAGATCGGTCACCAGGTCGCAGTAGCCGGCGACTTCCATATTCGGCATGTACGCGAGTGCGCCCGCGTGGGACATCGACATCGTGTTGCGGAACGGCGGCGGCGCCTCGGGCGGCCGCCGGGCCGTGATGCTGGTGAGACCGACAATGCCGACGCGATATCGATTGTCCATGCTCGGTGCTCCTCCCTGCCCCGGCGCACCGGGTTTGCGGGCTATTCTTGCACAGACACCGCTTTGGAGGTACGCCTGTCTTGAGAAGACTGAAACTCGACATAGCCGCGGGCCTGGGCGGCTGTATCGCCGGTCCGAACTGGGAGATCGATTGGCCGCATACAGGCGGCGCACTAGCCGTGTTCGGCCTGTCGTTGTCCAGTGAAAATGTCAGGGTAATTGTTCAATGATTATGTCAGTATCTTCCTCCTCCAAGGGTGGTCTGGGGCGGGTCTTCTTGGGTGGTCGAAGCGCTTCTTGGGCGGTGGGAGGAGTCCAGCACCCTGTATGCGCTTCGCTCCGTTCAGTCGCTCAGCGCCTACAGGGTGTGTGTCAGCGCCGTTTGTGTCGTCGGGTAGCCGTCCGTTGGAGCGGCGGCCGCTGCGGGCCCTGAGCTCGACAGGCCCGTCAGGCGCAGGCTCAACTGCCAGGGTCCTGCCTTGGTGGGCCACCACGATGCTGCCGTCGAGCCGCTCCTGGACCTCGACATCGGCCCGAGCGTAGCTGGCCCTGTGGTCATCGGGCAGAAGCTGCATGGTGGTGTCGTTGAAGTGGACGGTGTTGTCGTTGGCAACTGTGCGTATGTACTTGAAGCACAGCACGCCATCGAGACAGAGGCCGGGTGGCTGCTGGCGATATGCCGAGCCCGGCTGGGCCGCCGACACACCGAACTGGGAGTTGTAGCGCGGCAGGAAGTCCCAGAGCACGCTGTTAGCCTCCTCTATGGTAGAGGCGCCAGCGAGTCGCAGCTCAGAGACCAACCGTCCCTGGAAGGTGCCCCAGGCGCGCTCCACGCGGCCTTTCGCCTGGGGTGTGTGGGCCAGGATGAGCTGGATGTCCAACTCCTCGAGCGCCCTGCCGAACTGGGTTGGGGCTCGCTTGCCCCGAAGCTGCTCGGCAAGGCGCTCGGGCTCCTTGGGGGAGCGCTGAAAGATGCCATGCCTGTCGGAGTAGAGGGCCAGGGGGATGCCGTGCTGGACGATGGTCTCTCTGAGCATCAGCATGTAGCCGTGGGCATCCTCATGGCGCCTGAACAGGGCGAAGGGGACCGTGCCAGTGGCGTCGTCCACAGCTCCGACCAGCGTCAGGTACGGGCCTCGCCCCTCGAGCCAGTCGTGACGACTGCCATCGACCTGCAGCAGCATCCCTTCCTGGGGGTAGCGCTCCCGCCGACTGTAGCGCCTGGAGGCTCTGCGAGGCCGCGGACTGCGCAAGCCTCCGGCCAGCAGTACCCTCCTGACGGTGGAACGCGACAGTTCGATCCCCTCTCGCTCCGCCAGCATCTCGGTCAAATGGGTGTGGTTGAAGCCTGCGTAGCGGCCTTCGGCCAACTCCCTCACCCTGTGTTGTGTATCCGGGCACGTGGTCGTCGACGGCTTCCTGCCCCTGTTGCCGTGAGCGATGGCAGCTGCTCCCTCCTTCCTGTACGCTGCCAGCAGTCGCCGACCATGGCGCTCGCTCACGCCCATCAGTCCCGCCGCCTTAACCGCCGTTACCTCTCCCGCAAGCACTGCGTTCAGAACCTGTATCCTCGTCTGCTCTTTGGTAGTCAACGTCAATCCTCTCATGGACTGACATTTTCATTGAACAGTTAACCCCTGACATAATCATTGAACATCTACACTAGCCGTGTTCGGCCTTGACCCGGCGCGGCGCAGTCACTAAACTAGAACAGCCGTACTGGCCTGACCTCAACAACGTGCTCCTGGACTCGCGAGGGATGGTTCGTGTTTGTACCGCCGAAGCCGAAGATATACCACATCGTCCACTTGGACCGGCTAGCCTCCATTGTTGCGGACAACCAGCTCTCGTGCGACGCCGAGATGGAGAGTCGTCACGGGACCGGCACCACAATCGGCATGAACAGCATCAAGCGGTACCGACTCACGAGGGCACTAGACAGCCATCCGGACTTGCGTGTTGGCGATTGTGTACCGTTTTACTTCTGCCCGCGTTCGGTCATGCTGTATGTAATCCACAGGGCAAACAACCCGGAACTGGCATACCGTGGCGGCCAAGGGCCAATCCTCACATCTGGAGGCCGATATGCGCCAGACGATCGCTTGGGCGGACACCAACAGTCGCCGCTGGGCCTTCACGGCATCCAACGCTGGCTCGCGGTACTTCGAAG
The DNA here is from genome assembly GCA_965220785.1 of Dehalococcoidia bacterium. Classification (GTDB taxonomy): domain Bacteria; phylum Chloroflexota; class Dehalococcoidia; order Lucifugimonadales; family CAZENU01; genus CAZENU01. The sequence goes on along the minus strand of CBDCQW010000003.1, from coordinate 1,927,903 downwards.
ACTACTCGGACCTAGCGCGGTTGGAGAAGATAGACTGGGACGCCGTACAAGCCATGGACTGGGCGCAGCGCAAAGACGGCAAGCAGGCGGAATTTCTACTCGAGAGCTCATTCCCATGGGGGCTGGTCTCCCGTATTGGCATTGAGTCGCAACGAGTATTTGGTAAGGTGCGGGACGCGCTGCGTGGGTCGCGCCATCGGCCAACGGTAGAGATCAAGCCGGGTTGGTACTACTGACCAGGAGGAGCGGCATGATCGAATATAAGCTCGGCGACATTCTTGCTGAGGAAGTCGAAGCCTTGGTCAACAGTGTCAACTGCGTTGGGATCATGGGCCGAGGGATCGCGCTCCAGTTCAAGAACGCCTTCCCGGAGAACTTCCAGGCCTATGCGGCCGCCTGCAAGCGCGGTGATGTCCAGCGCGGTCGAATGTTCGTCTTCGAGACGGGCCAGCTAACCACTCCGCGCTATATCATCAACTTCCCCACCAAGCGCCACTGGCGTGGCAAGAGCCGCTTGCAGGATATCGAGTCCGGTCTCGAAGCCCTCGTCCAAGAGATCAGAACGCGGGACATCCGCTCGATAGCGATACCACCGCTGGGCAGCGGCCTGGGTGGACTGGAGTGGTCCGAAGTGCGCACGCGCATCGAAGCGGCGTTGCAGGGATTCGATACGTTGCAGGTGATCGTATTTGAGCCGGGAGGCGAACCGGCCGACGGGCGGCCCAACCGTTCGACCGATATCCCGAAGCTGACCGCAGGGCGGGCGGCGCTGGTCGGCTTGATGCACCAGTACCTGGTCAGCCTGCTAGACCCGTTCGTGACGCTTCTGGAAGTGCACAAGCTCATGTACTTCATGCAGGAAACAGGCGAACCTCTGAAGCTGCGGTACGAGAAAGCGCCCTACGGCCCGTACGCCGAGAACTTGCGGCACGTCCTGAAGTCGATCGAGGGTCACTTCATATCAGGCTACTCTGACGGCGGCGACGCGCCTGACAAACAGCTCGACTTGGTGCCTGGTGCCGTCGAGGACGCGCGGGCGTTTCTGGAAGGTTGTCCAGAAACGCGGTCACGCTTCGACAGGGTGTCCGACCTTGTCGAGGGGTTCGAGTCGTCATTCGGCCTGGAACTGCTGTCGACGGTCCACTGGGTCGCCGCAGAGCGTCCGTCGGCGACGGCTGACGAGATCATCGCCTATACCTACGCGTGGGGGGCGCATAAGCGCCAGTTCTCTGAACGGCAGATACGCCTGGCGCTCGTCGTGCTCGGGGACAAGGGTTGGCTTGCGTAGTGCCCAGGCTCAAGAGGGGGATCCAGCGGGCCAAGTGGTCGTAACACCCCTGAGCATGACGGCGCGCCAAGATTTACTTTGCGGGTGTTGTTGCCCGTGGTCTTTCGTGCATCAGAACCTTGCTCAGGCCCGCATTCTTCAGCATCGGGCATGTCGATTCGGGAACTAATAAGAGGTTCACGTTCCACTTTCGCAGCGACGTGCACGAAGGCATCTTCGTCATCGGAGGGCTCGAACACGAACAGCACCAGGGCAGCGTCCCGTTCTTGCCGCTGTCCGGCTCAGCCGGCGACGAACGAATACAGCCTGGCCGAACGCAGGTAGAACTTCAGCCGGATGTTCATGCCCGCCAGGGCGTCCAGAGACACGCCCGCTCGCCACGTGACACGGTGCCGGACGGAGTCGCCGTCGAAGAGGGCGCATTCGACCTTGGCGTAGCCCTCGAGGTGAGCGCCATCCTCCCCCAGCACCGCCACCGACACGGAACCGCCCCTGGCCTCCGCGTTGACCAGCAGCTCGCCGCCGTCACAGCGGAACGGTCTCGTGAGCAACGTACCCCCGTCGGCGCCGGCGTCCACCGAGACGAAGCCGTCGAGCCGCAGCTTCGCCAGAGAGATGCTTCCTGAGCGGAAGCCGTCGGAGTGATCCGCGTCCGACGAGCCGTAGTAGAACCAGAGCTCGTCGCCCACCCGCAGCGGCTCCTTGGCGGGGGAGACTCTCGCGCTGTCCACGCTGCCCGCCGGCCCCAGCGGGATGAACGGCTGCCTGTCGCCGGCCCTGTGCCACTCTATGCCGTCCCGGCTGAAGGCGAGCTGCGCGTCAATGGTTGCCCCCTGCCTCACTCCCGCCAACGGCTCCTCCGGGTAGGCGTGGTAGGCCCACGGCAGCCCGACGTACAGGCCTCCCTGCTTGAATACCGGCATGCAGTAGAACTCGAGGCCAGGCGGGTCTCGATCGTCGGGCTCCAGCACGACCTCGGGCTCCGTCCAGGTCGTGAAGTCCTCACTGACAGACCGGACGATCACCCGAATATGGCGGTCGCCCTCAACCGTACTCATCCAGGGCCTGGGGTAGGCCACGTAGGCGCCGACGGACTCGTCCCAGCCCAGCAGGGTATGGGTATCGCTGGCCCGCTCGATCACCGGGTTGCCCTCGTACAGCTCCCACCGCTCGCCGTCGGGCGAGAACGCCACCGATACGTACCGGTGCGTGTTGTGGAAGAACAGCGACTTGTACAGCCGGTTGGGGTCTGTGTCCCGGCCGTCCTTGATGACGTTGAAGTTTCCGGCTCCGAGCATGATCAGGTTGTTGTCACGGCTGAGGCTCGGAAACCTGGGCCCTTCCGGGGTGCTGTCCTCGAGGACTATGTCCTCGCTTTCGCCCCATGCCAGGTGGCCGAGGCTGGGTTTGTCCCACAGAATCCCGTCCCTCGACGTGGCGTAGTTGACCGCATACCCACGACTCTTGGATACGTACCACATCTTGAAGAGGCCTTCCGCGGCGTCGTACATGGCGCTCGCGTAGAGGTCGAGCCTCCGTCCTTCCCACGGCTTCGTCGGCCACAGCACGGGATTGCCCTGGTACTTGGCCGGTTGGTGGAGCGTCCTGGTGACGCCGTTCATCTCCTCGACGATCAGTTCGTCGATGAAGAGCTGTCTAACGCCGGCGATATCGATCAGGTTGCCCATGGTGATGTTGGAGTCGCACTCAGCCGACCGGTTGAGAGCCAGGCCCATAGATGGCAGGTGTCGCGGATGTCTACCGCAACCGGGCCACACAAAGGGTCCGGGCTTTCCCATTTCGGCTGTCCTCGGCTCCGAGGGCAGCCCAAACGGGATGGCGGCATCATAGAGTGGCGTTTCGGTGGCGGTCAATCCCTGGTGTCTGCAACAGAAGACACGACTCCGGCGTGAGCCACGACATGGCCAAGGGGGCTCATCCTGGAATTGTGGGCTAAGATGGGCGCCGTCCGTGGGAGGTGTATCTGCCTTGAGGAAGTTGAAGCTGTATGCCGCCGCGAGCATGGATGGCTACATCGCCGGCCCTAACGGTGAGATCGACTGGCTGGACGTTGGCGGCGACCTCGACTACGGCTACGCGGAGTTCTACGAGTCGATCGACATGACGCTCATGGGCAGCCTGACCTATCGAGTGGCGCTTAGCGTGCCGGACTTCCCGTACCCGGACAAGACGAACTACGTCTTCACCCGGAGCGCTTCGCGGCCCGACACCGAACACGTGCGGTTCGTGTCGGGCGACATAGCGGGCTTCGTGCGCTCGCTGAAGGAGGAGCCCGGCGAGGCGATCTGGCTGGTCGGCGGCGGTCAGATCAACACGATAATGCTCAACGCCGGGTTGATCGACGAGGTGAGCCTGACGCTGTTCCCCCTGGTCCTGGGCCACGGTATCCCGCTGTTCGCGCCGGGCGCGTCGCGCTCCCGGTTCGAGACGACCGGCTGCGAGACCTACGAGACGGGTCTCGTCCAATGGCGGATGGTAAAGACGCGCTGAGGGCGGGAGGCACCCAAGGCGAACCGGTTTCGGCGTGCTCCAGATACGAATTGCCCTGGTATTGACGTTTAAGTTAGCTTAGAGCCGGGGCTAGACCGCCCTAGATTACGCCGTCTTTGCGCCAGGCGGCGATCTCGTCGTCGGTGGCTTCGGCGTAGTCGCGCAGGACCTCGTCGGTGTGTTCCCCGAGGGCCGGTCCGACGCGGCGCGGGGGGGTTGCGCCGGAGACCCTGATCGGGCTCGCTAGCTGCCGCACCGTGCCGAGCTGTGGATGCTGCATCTCCAGGACCATTTCGCCCTCGGCGACCTGGTCTTCGAGCACGGCTTGGGCGACCGTGTTGACCGGCGCGCACGGCACCTCTCCGCGCAGCGCTTCCAGCCACTCGGCAGTGGTTCGGGAGCGCGACAGCACCTTGAGCGCCGCGCTGAGGGCGTCGCGGTTCTCCATGCGGGCCTCGAACGTGCCGAACCTGGGGTCGTCCGCAAGCTCCGGCGCGCCCATGATGCGGACGAGGCCGCGGTAGAATTTTTCCTTGGCGCACATCACGACGATCCAGCCGTCGCTCGTTGGCAGCACCTGGGACGGCACCTGGGACGGGTGGGACGAGTCGGGCCATCTGCGGGGCTCGTATCCGGCGGTCAGATGCCACGTCGCCAGGTAGGCGAGATGTGCCAGCGCGCTGTCGAACAGGTTGACGTCGACGTCGCACCCCCTACCCGTCTCCCTCGCGCTCAGGATGGCGCTGACCATGCCCAGTGCGGCCAGGACCCCGGCGCTGTAGTCGACCATGGACAGGCCGGCCTTCTGCGGCGGCGTGCCGGGCTCCCCGGTGAGACTCATCCACCCGGCGTACGCCTGCATGATGTAGTCGTAGCCCGGTTCGCCCGCCCGCGATCCGCGCCGATTGAAGGCGGACAGCGAGCAGCAGACGATGGAGGCCTTGACCGGGCCGAGCGCTTCGTAGTCCAGCCCCAGCCTGGCTGGCAGGTCTCCCCTGGCGTTGTTGAAGACGGCGTCGCTGGCCCTCACGAGCCTGTGCAGGACTTCCTGCGAGCCGGGGCGCCTGAGGTCTAGGGTGACGCTCTTTTTGTTACGGTTGAAGCTCTGGAAGTAGAGGCTGTCCCGGTCGGACGTGTACGGCGGCACGTAGCGCGCCACGTCCCCACCCGACCGGGGGTCCTCGATCTTGACGATCTCGGCGCCCATGTCGGCGAGATGCATCGTGGCCCACGGCCCGGCGCCAAACTGCTCGAACGCGAGGATGCGGACGCCCTCGAGGGGCGGGCGGATGTCGGCGGAGTCGGAGGTCGTCCGGGTCACGGGCTGGCCTGGAGGGCCGCTACGCCGCGCGCCCGTAGACCTGGATGCGGTGCCGGTTGCGGTCCACGACGTAGAGCCTGCCGTGGGCGTCGAGCTTGACGGCGGTGGGTTGCCAGAACAGCTTCTCGATGTAGCGCGGCGCCTCGCCCGGCGTCCATCCCATGGCGGCCGGGTCTGGCTCCAGGTCCGACCTGGCACGGGCGCCCGCCTCGTCGGCGTTCGCCTCCAGGAACTCGGCGCCCCAGGTCGATACGGTGGCATCGCCCATCAACTTCTGCACGAAGCCGCCGTCGGGATCGAATACTTGCACCCTGTCGTTGCCCCAGTCGGCTACGTACACGTAGCCGTCGGCGTCGGCCGCCGCGCAGGCGGGCCGGTGAAGCTGGCCGTCGCCGTGCCCGGACTCGCCGTAAGACGCGACGAACTCGCCGTCGGGCGAGAAGCGCTGAATCCTGTCGTTGCGCCAGTCGGCGACGTACACGTGACCGTCCGGCGCGACCGTGAGGCCCCACGGCAGGTCGAGCTGCCCGTCGCCGTCGCCGCGCTCGCCGAAACCGCCGAGGTAGTCGCCTGCGGTGGTGAACGTCTGGACGCGATGGTTCTGGTGGTCGGTGACGTAGAGCACGTCGTTCGGACCGAACGCGAGTCCGCTGGGGCCGTCGATCTCGCCGGGCCCCGAGCCGGGAGTGCCCCACTTGCCGAGGAACGTCCCCGCCTCGTCGAAGATGCTGATGCGCTGGGTGTGCTCGTCGCTGACGTATACGCGGTTGCCGCTGTCGACCGCCACGGCGGTGGCGAAGATGAACTGCCCGTCCGCCTCGCCGATGGAGCCGAACACGCCATGGAACCCGCCCTCGTAGTCGAGGATGCAGACGCGAACGCCCCGGGGATCGCCCTCGTGCGAGCGGCTGAGCCCGTAGAGTCGGCCGTCACCGCGGACGGCGAGGTCGACCGGGTAGTAGAACCCCCTGCCCTCCATCGCGGCCGCGCCGAGCGTGCGGTCGTAGCGCATGAAGGTGGTCAGGCCGGGTGCGGTAGTGGATGCCATCTCGTCGCTCTCTCGCGGCTACTCTTTCTGGAAGTCGGGCGCGGCGGCCACCAGTCTCAGCAGCTCCGCGGCCTTCCCGCGCGGCTCGGACTCCCCGTTCGTCTGCCCGGCGAACTCGACCAGCGCGGCGCGCGTATCTGCGGAAATGTCGAATGCGCCCATCTGGTCCAGGGCTTGCTGCACCATCTCCTCCGGGTCCGCATGTCCGCCGCCGGAGGCGAGGCCGTCGACCATCTCGCTGATACCCGGCTTGCCTGCGTCGGCGAACTGCTCGGAGGCATAATTCACGCGTTCCACCAGGCTGCCCGAGTCGATCCACTCGATGCCCTCGTGCCAGCCCTCAACGCTGGGCGGGTTGTTGAGCGCCTGCCCCATGATGTCGAGCTGGGCCGCGCTCTGCTGCAGCCTGGGGTTGCGCATGAGCGGTTCCCCGGTGAGTCTCAGCACGCCGACGACCAGCTCGGTGGGGCTCTTCACCTTCTGGTACATCGCGTCCTCTGACCTGAAGAAGTCCGACAGGAAGAGCGTCCGGAGCATCGCCTCGATGTTGTATCCGCTGTCGAAGTAGGCCTCCGAGAGCGTCTCGATGGCGGCCGGATCGCGGGGCTCGACATACGGCCACTGGGTCACCGGCGGCTCGTCGGCCACGAAGAAGCTGTACATGTTCCTGGATATGAAGTGAGCGGTGGCCTCCTGGCGGCAGATGATGTCGACGATGTCCTCGCCGTCGAAGCGGCCCGTCTCGCCGAGGAAGGTCTTCTCGCCGTCGTCGTGGTCGTCCGCCCGGTACTCGAAGAACAGGTCGAGCCGGCCGTAGGGCCACAGCGAGTCGTTGCGGGCGCGCATCAGCATGTACTCGGTGTTGGCGACCGTCCAGCCGGTGAAGGCGCGGGCGCACTCCTTGATGTCGTCCTCCGAGTAGTTGCCGACGCCCATCGAGAAGAGCTCGAGGAGCTCGCGGCCGTAGTTCTCGTTGATCGCGTCCTTGTGGTTCTCGCAGTTGTCCAGCCACAGGATCATCGACGGGTCGCGGGACAGGGCGACGAGCAGGTCGGGGAGGTTGCCCTTGCCGAGCCTGCGGAACATCTCGATCTGGTCCATCAGCGCCCTGCCCTGCGCCAGCTTGGCGTAGCCGGTGGCGAAGACGTTGTGCCAGAAGAGCGCGATCTTCTCCTCCAGCGGGTCGGTGCCGGTCACCATGCGGAGCACCCAGTTGGCCTCGAAGCCGGCCATGCCGAGGCCGCCCGTGTGGTCCGGGTGGTAACGGCTGACTACGTCGCGGTCGATCCCGCCGCCCGGGTTCCCCCGCAGCAGCGACTCGACCGTCGCCTCGTACCCCTGCTCGGCGTAACGCTCAAGCTCCGCGCGCGTGGCCCCGAATCCGGCCCTGCGCATCAGGTGCGCGATCTGCCCGATGTCTTGCCGTGTCATGTGTCTACCTCCCGGCCGCGGTTGTCGCCGATGGGACGATGCTACTGAAGCGCGGTAGGAGCGTCAAGCGCGGGGCGTGACGGCCGCCTACCAGACGGTCTCTATCAGGGTCGATGCCGCAAGAGTCGCATCCCTGGTTATCACAGGGGCGCCGAGGGCGATGGACTCCGCGGCGATGAGGCGGTCGTGCATCTCGGGAATCGCCGGAAGCAGCTCCAGCCTTTCGAGCTGTGCACTACCCAGATCAGACAGCTCGATCGCTCCTACGGAAGCCAATGCGTCCAGCACGCGTGAAGGAGCGAAGGGCTGGCCCAGCTTTACCGACAGGAAGTACAACTCCGCAACTGCAATAGCCGGAACGACGATGGTAGCGTTGCCCGTCTCGGCCAGACGGAAGACTGCGGAGGCCGCTGCGGGAAGCCTATCCGGGGACCTCAGGTACCACCACAGGGCATGAGTGTCCGCCACGAACCTGACTGGTCTACTCAGCACGGTGCCCCTTTGGTGCTGCCCTCAGGGGTCCGAGGCTCCCATATCGCCTTGATTGCGAGGAAGTCTTCGTAGCTCGCGTCGGGAAGGTCGGACATTGCGCCCCTCAGCACGCTGAGCGAAGGCTTTGTGCTGTTCGATTGTCGGAAGGGCGTGAGCCGACCGCACGGCTTTCCTCGCCGCGTGATGATGACTTCCTCTCCATCTTCGAGATTCCGGAGGATCTCGCTGACCCTGGCCTTGAACTCCCTTACGCTGTAGGTGGTCATGTCTTGTCCCGCGACGTAGTCACAACTGCTGTGCTATGTGACTACATGGTACAGCTCGACGGCGAACCGCGCAACACGCACGGGTCTCCAGGACTTGGACGCGCGAGTGTACACGTTAGCCCAAGACGTTGGATTGGCGGACCGTTGCGTACATAAGAGGAACGGTCTCCTGTCATGTCAGTTTGTACCTCAGATCGCTCGATCCTGACTCCCTCATTATGGGGTATAGCCACATCTACCACATCCAAGGGTGGATTCGGGCTTACGCCGGGATGATGGGCAGCACGACGTGAGAGGGATGGGCGTGATCCACGTACACCATGTTGTGCGCCACGACGGTATGGGTGTGTCTCCCCATAGGCTCGCCGGTGTTCGGGTTCACGTCGAAGTGTGGGAAGGCGCTGCTGGAGATGTCAACCCGGATGCGGTGGCCTTCGGTAAACAGGTTGCCTATAGGATACAGCGTGAACTCGAACTCGTAGACCTCTCCCGGGGTCATCAACTCCCCTCTGTCCCAGCCGTTCCGGTAGCGCGCCCGGATAATGCTGTCGGTCAGGTTCATGTCGTAGCCCTGAGGATAGTCCTCGTTGGGGGGGTGTACGTCGATAAGCTTAGCGGTAAAGTCGGTGTCTACGGCCGAGGAGGAGGCCCAAAGCTTGACAACGATCGGGCCTGCCACCTCCACGCTCCGGTTCAAGGGAGGCGTCTGGAAGACGAGTACGTCCGGCCGGGTCGATAGGGGCAGGTAGGGCGGCTTGCAGGCGAAGACGTGAGGCTCTTCCTTCTGGTGACTCGCTCCGTCCGCGAGCACCGTACGGAAGCGGTCCCACAGGGAACCCTCTTCAGGAGGCGTCCCTTCAGATGGCGACAGCTCGTAGAAGCCGGAGACGTTGGCGCTGATGCTCGGAACCGGGTTCTGGGGGTCGAAGTCGTAGCTACAAGGGGGACCGTCCGAGGCGGGCCGGTCTGGGCTCAAGCTCCCATCGTGATGGATATAGAAGGGGGTATACCGGGCCCTGGCCAGAGGCCACTCCTTCTCCGTGCGCCACCGGCCACCGTGGTTGAGCCGCCCATCCTCGTTCTTGCGGCCGTCCCCACCTCCCATCACGAAGATCTTCACCGGCGGCTCGTGCTCGATGCCGTTGTCGCGACCCTTTAACCACCTGTCGAACCATCTCAGCGCCAGCCCATAGTAGTCTACAGGGGCATCGGAGCCGAAGTCGGCGTCGCCGGAGTAGGTGTGGCTCCAGCCGCCGTGGACCCAGCTGCCGACGAGTAGCTTCAGGGGCCCTCTCTTCATATTCGACAGCGCAACGTAGTTGTCCGTAACGGCCCGCGGCCAGGAGTCGTACCAGCCGGTCTCGTAGTAGGTGGGCACGTCGGCGTACTCGTCGTAGTGCTCTTCCCAGTTGATCTGGCGATGTTTCCAGAAGTCGTCGTAGTCTCCGCGGGTGTAGACATCGAGGAACACCTTCTCCATGCTGGGAATCGCGGAGTAGGGTGATGCCGCCTTCTTCCAGGGAAGAAGACTCAACCAGTCCCGAAGCCGCGTCATGTTCTCCACGATTGCCCGCTTTGCGAGGGGGTCTGCGTCGGCCTCCTGGCTTATGACAGAGTGGAGCATGATGTGGCCGGCGTAGCGCAGCTCGAGGGCGCCGTTCTGCCTCACGCCGCTGTGGTACGGGTTCGAAGAGGACTCGCTGACGAACATGGCGCTCAGATGGGGAGGCCGCTCAAGGGCCATCGCGCTTTGGACGATGCCGCCGTGCGATGCGCCTATAGTAGCGACCTTGCCGTTTGACCAGGACTGCTGCGCGATCCACTCGACGGCGTCGTAGCCGTCCCTGCCCTCGTTGACGTTGAAGATGTGCCGGTACTGGCCGGTACCGCCGGACCTGCCGCGGCCCCTGATATCCTGTACGAAGGCCACGTAACCTCTCTTGCAGAAGTAGCGCGCCGGCTCTGCGAAGGTGACGCGGGACTTGTCGTAAGAGGTACGCCACAGGATCGTGGGGAACCTGCCCGGGGCCGTCTCGCCGTCCTGGCCCGGCCGGTAGACGTCGGCCAGCAGGGTGATACCATCGCGGGTCGTCATGGGGACGTCGTGCGCGACCACTATTCCGTATTCCGGCTTTGAATCTGTGATTACGGGTGACCTCCTCCAGGATCATAGCTCTTGGGGCCGTAATGAGGGCGCAGGCCGTGTACTCGGAGCCCGGTGTTTCGGGCTATCCCACTCCCCCGCCGTCTATGACGAGCGGCGTGCCGGTGATGAAGGACGCTTCGTCGGACGCCAGGAACAGCACGCCGTTGGCGACCTCCCAGGGCTGGCCGACGCGCTTGAGGTACGCGCCCTCGGTCGCCAGCCTGTCGTACTCCTCGGCGGTGGCGCCGATGAACTTGCGGTGGCGCTCCGAGGCGGCCGTGGTGATGCTGCCGGGGCAGACGCAGTTGACCCTGATGTTGTGCGGCGCCAGGTCGAGCGCGAGGCACCGGGTGAGCTGCAGCAGCGCGCCCTTAGAGGCGTTGTACGGGACGAACGCGGGCTGTGCTATGAAGCTGCTGACGGAGGCGACGTTGACGATCGCGCCGCCGCCCGCGGCCTTCATGTGGGGGATCGTGTGCTTGACCGTGTTCGCCGCGCCGACCACGTTGACGCCCATGACCCGCTGCCAGTCGTCGCCGGTGACGTCCTCGATCGCGCCGAAGACGAAGACCGCGGCGTCGTTGACCAACACGTCGACCGCGCCGAACGCATCTACCGCGCCGCCGACCATCTCCTCGACCTCGGACTCGACGGAGACGTCGGTCTCAATGAAGATCGCCTCGCCGCCGGCATTCTGGACCAGCCGGACGGTCTCTTCGCCTCCGTCGACGTCGACGTCGGCCACGGCTACCCTGGCGCCCTCCTCCGCGAACCGCTCGCAGATGGCCCGCCCTATGCCGGCCGAGCCTCCGGTAACGATGGCGGTCTTGTTCTCGAGCCTCATTGGCCGTGCCTCCTCCCGTCGTAGGCGGGGGTACTCCCGGACTGGTGGGGACCGCGTTCGACCGTCATAGGCCCAGAAGGGGGCCCAAGTCCTGGTACTTGATATTGATGCTCCAGTCCGTTACCTGGTTGAGCCGCCTCGCTCCCCCCGGTAGGAGTTGGCCTCCCCTGGTCAAGAAGGCGATGTTGATGACCCTCTTGCCCGAGTCCTTTACCACCTCTACAGCGGGAACGTAGTCCTGATCACCTGACAGAATGATCGCGACGTCATAGATGTCTCTCAACATGATCATGTCCGACGCGAGCTTGACGTCAACCGCCTTCTCCTGCTTGAGTTGCTGTTCGAACAGGTTGTACGTGATTGCCCCCGCCCTCCTGAATTCAACCGCGTCGTGGCGTTGGGCGATGCCGTTCTGGATGGTCCGCCACCCGTTGGACCTGTTCAGCATCCTGCTCCGACGTTCCTCCAGAACGGCGACCATCTCCTCCATCTCAGCGCGGCGATCATCAGGTTCTAGAGGATCGAGGAGATCGCGGAAAGGGGGATGGTTGGAGAGAAGGCGCAGTAGGCTATCGTGCTTAGTCCGGACGTCAGGAAAGCGGTAAGGATAGAAGTCGACCGACTCTATGACGTACCAGTAGGTCCTGACCCTGACCCCACAGCCAGTCGCTTCCTTGACTATACGATCGAATAGCGATGTCCAGTCGGCCGACTTTGGAAGATAGTCAGAGCGTTGGAAGTCAGAAAACAGGCTCCCGATAGAATGCCGAAAATTCTCCCCATCAACGAATATGCATGCCCTGTCGACCATCAATTCTCCGATCAAAAAAAGAGGCGGCAAACACGCAGCTTGCCGCCAACCGTTCTGGCGCCCAGGACGCACCTGAGCGTGCCCTCATCATATTGGTAGCCTGGAGGATTGTCAAGGCGTTGCCAACTGCCGATCGCAGTATCCGTCACGGCCTCTCGAAGGGCTTCGAGCAATGCCGTCAGTCGCGGTAGAAGCCCAGGTTCTCCCGCGTGTCGCGGCGGACCGTGTCCTCGTTCAGAGTGACGCCCAGGCCGGGGCCTTCGGGCACGTCGATATGCCCGTCCTGGATCAGCGGCGGGCCGTCGACGAGATCGTTCCAGATGGGCAGGTCGAGGTGGTGGAACTCCAGCGCCAGGAAGTTGGGCACCGCCGCCATGACGTGGCAGGTGGCCACCGTCTCGATGGGGCTGCCGATGTTGTGGGGCGCCACCGGTATGTAGTACATGTCGGCGAGGTCGGCTATCCGCCGGCCCTCCAGCAGCCCGCCCGCCTTCGCCAGATCGGGCGAGATGATGTCCGCAGCCTGCTTCTCGACCAGCTCGCGGAAGCCGTAGCGCGAGTAGAAGTTCTCGCCCGTGCAGATCGGGGTGGTCGTGGAATGCGTCACCCTGGCCATTGCCTCGACGTTCTCCGGCGGGATCGGGTCCTCCAGCCAGAGCAGGTCGAGGTCCTCGAAGGCGTGGGCCACCTTGAGAATATCGACCGGCGCGTAAAACCAGTGCGCGTCGATGGCCAGGTCCGTATTGGGGTCGAGTGCCTCGCGGACGGCCGTCACCACGTCGACGTAGTGGGCGACGTCGTCGTTGCTGATGGCGCGGTTGTAGTCGTCACGGCGGGACGGCAGCGGGTCGATGTCGAACTTGATCGCCGTGAAGCCGCGCGCCTCGACCTCCTTTGCCGTCTTGGCGTACGACTCCGGCGTCTCCTCTGCTCCCGCGTGGCAGTCGTTGTAGATGCGGATGCGGTCTCGGAACCTGCCGCCCAGGAGCTGCCAGATCGGGACGCCGAGCGCCTGCCCCGTGATGTCCCACAGCGCCGACTCGATGCCGCTGATGGCGCTCATGACCGCGCCCTGGTAGTAGCCCGAGGCCGACATCGAGCTCATCATGTCCCGGAACAGCCGGTCGACGTTGCGCGGGTCCTTGCCGATCAGCGCGCGCGTCAGCCGCGGATCGACTGCGATCTGGTGGACTCCCGCGCCGTGGTAGGCCTCCCCGATGCCGGTGATGCCCTCGTCCGTCTCGACCTTGACCAGCACCCACCCGACCTGGGCCAGCAGCACCGAACCGATGTGGGTTATCTTCACGTCAGGGTTGCTCCCGCGGACGGCGTATTCCGCACACGCACGAGGACTCCAGCCGTCTCCGCGCTGGGTCGAGGCATGGTAAGCCGTGCGCCGGCCGCCGGTCAAACGCGCGAATCGGGGGCATGGACGCGTGATAGAATCTGCGCGCTCCAATGCGAAGGTCGATTCAGGAGCCCGACAGGCCCGACCAAGAGACAGAGGCGCGGAATGACACTTGATTCAATCGTCGCGAAGATCGAAGCGTCCCGAACGGAGCTTCTTGACCTTGGCCTACGCAACCCCCTACTGAACTACCGCAAGCTCAAGTCCAGGGGTGTGGAAGCCGTCGGCCAGCTCCCTTCCTCCGCCTTCGATATCTTGGTGCGCCAGGGGCGGAAGATGTCGTTCCGACACCGACCTGATGACGCCGAGGACTACGAGCTAGGCCAGCCCGCTCCAGACGAAGACGGTCCCGACCCGACGAATAGCCGGCGCACGGACAGGTACTTGCAGACTGACGAGCAGAGCGATGTGCTGAAGGCCCGTCTTCTCAAGACCTACTACACGGCTAACACGGCGATCCAGGAACAGGGAGTGAATACGCTCTTCGTTGCCCTTGGGATGGTGAAGTGGTACGAATCGGACTCCAGCGACATGGTGCGCAGAGCGCCCTTGGTACTTATCCCCGTTGAGATCAGTCGGACCAGCGCTAGGGGCAGATTCACCATAGCCTACACGGGAGAAGAGTTGGGCGCCAATTTGTCGTTCATCGAAAAGGCGCGGGTCGACTTCCGTTTGGAGATCCCGGGTCTACCGCAGGAGGACGACCTCGACGTGGATGAATATCTTGACCAGGTCTCACGCGACATCGCGACCATGGCGCGATGGGCGGTCGACCGTGAGAGCGTAGTACTCGGCTTCTTCTCGTTCAGCAAGTTCCTCATGTACAAAGACCTCGATCCGCAGGGCCCGGGATGGTCTTCCGGGTTCGGGCCCTTGAAAAGCAAGATCATTCGCGCCCTCTATGGGGATGGTTTTGCTGAACGTGACTCAGCAATAGGCGAAGAAGATCATCTTGACGAGCACCTGCGTCCACAAGACGTTCATCACGTACTTGACGCCGATTCATCGCAGGCCTTGGCAATACTCGACGTGAACAACGGCCGGAATATGGTAATCCAGGGACCGCCCGGAACGGGCAAGTCTCAGACCATTGCGAACATCATCGCCGAGGCGATCGGAGCAAGCAAGAAGGTGCTGTTCGTTTCCGAGAAGATGGCAGCACTGGAGGTCGTCAAGCGGAGACTTGACGATCTCCACCTAGGCGACGCTTGCTTGGAGTTGCACAGCCACAAGACCGCCAAGAGGATCGTTCTCGACGAGTTAGAGAGAACGTGGGAGCTGGACAAGCCGAACATCGAGGGCATAGAGGACGATTTCGCAGCCCTTGCCCGAGTGCGGGATGGTCTGAACGAATACGCTGCTGCGGTGAATGCCCCTGTCGGGGATACCGGAGTCAGCCCTTTCCATGCATATGGCGAGTTCTCGCGCATTCGCCGCGTCGCAAGTGGCTTCGATGTCCTGCCAACCCCGGAAGTCGATGGCATTGGCTCGTGGCCCCGCTCGGTGTTCGATCGGAAGCGCGACGTTGTTTCGAACCTGCAGGACAGCTTGAAGCGCGTCGGGATTCTCCCCAATCACGCATTCTGGGGGAGTCGGCTCAGAGCGGTACTGCCGACTACCATAGCCTCAGTACAACGAGAAGCTGGTGAAGCCCTGCGGTCGATGGAGGCCCTGTCAGACGCCAGGCACGCGCTAGGCGATATCCTGCGGCTGGATGATCCGAGAGATGCCGATGACGCCGAGAGACTGATTGCGACTGGCGAGCACGTCGCCGCCGCCCCAGACATCCGGAGAGTCGATCTGGGCGCTTCCGAGTGGCGAGACCGACGGGAGCAAATCGAATTGCTACGGAGATCGGGCGTCCGATGGGCGCATCTGCGTAACGAGTATCGTTCGGTTCTGATACCGAACGCTTGGGACGCCGACGTGTGGGACATCCAACGCGCCCTGTCTACTACTCGACGCACGTGGTTGAAGCACCTGTCGCCCAAGTATCGCCGTGCGAAGAAGCAACTCTCCAAGTTGTGCAGAAGTGAGCTGCCGGACGACCTCGATCGACAGATAGTCCTTGTCGAAGCGATCACGGAGGACCGCCAACTCCGCGACACGTTCGATCGATTGTCGGCAGTCGGCGCCGCCGCTCTCGGTGGGCTATGGAACGGGGAACATACCGTCTGGAACGAGGTCGACGCTGTCATCACCTGGACACTGAGTCTGTTCGACGAAATCGACGATGGAAGGGTCGACCCGAACATTATCCCCGTCCTTGCTGATGGAGTGGACGTCGTTGGCGTACCCGCTCTGGTCGAACGAGCCAGAGACGCATTGGACTCGCATCGCTCATGTTCGGAGAGGATTCAGGCCTCCCTGAGGCTGGATGTTGAGAAGAGATTCTCACATCCCGACGGCTTGATGAGGCTGCCGTTCGAGGAACAGCAGCAAGTCCTTGCCAACTGGGCCAGTAGTGTCGATGAAGTCTATGACATGGCGCTCGTCAACAACGCCCTGGCCGCTGTCGAAACTGAAGGCCTCCATTCAATGGCGGAGCTGGCAGAGGATTGGCTGGTTGCGCCCTACCTCCTGACCGTTGCTTTCGAGTATGCGAGGTACAGTCGCATTCTGGACCGGGCACTTGCCGAACGGCCTGCGCTGGTCAGTTTTGACGGCGCGATCCACGAGTCTCAAATCGAGCGGTTCGCCGAGATGGACAGTCTGGCGCTGGATCACAACCGCCACCGGGTTGCCCACGCTCATTGGCGAGGTCTTCCGAGTCGTGAAGGAGCAGGCCAACTGGGGACCCTGAGAAGGGAGATGTCGAAGAAGAGAAGACACTTCCCCATTCGGCGGTTGATCAAGGAGGCGGGCAACGCTATTCAGGCCATCAAGCCGGTGTTCATGATGAGCCCGATGTCCGTAGCGACATACATCGAACAGGGCAGCGTCAGCTTTGACTTGGTGGTGTTCGACGAGGCCAGCCAGGTAAAGCCGGTGGACGCGCTGGGCGCCCTGATGAGGGCGGAGCAGGCTGTGGTCGTCGGGGACGACCGGCAGTTACCTCCGACCAGCTTCTTCGAGCGCGTCACGCATGCCGACGATGGCGACGACGCTGACGACAGCGTTACCGCGGATTTGGAGAGCATTCTCCGACTGATGGGCACTGCGGGATGTCCAAGCAAGATGCTGAGGTGGCACTATCGGAGTCGCCACGAGTCGCTGATCGCCCTGTCCAATAGGGAGTTCTACGCGAACCGGCTGGTAGTCTTTCCGAGCCCGGACTCCGGCAAGCAGGACGTTGGGCTGCGGTATCACCACATCCCGGACTCCGTGTACGACCGCGGCCGCAGCCGAACAAACCGCAAGGAAGCTAGTGAAGTCGCAAACGCCGTTATGGAGCACGCACAGCAGCATCCCGAGTTGACGCTCGGCGTGGCCGCATTCAGCGCCGAACAGATGCAGGCGATCCTAGACCAGTTGGAGCTCTTGAGACGCCTGCATCCCGACTGTGAGCCATTCTTCAATGCCCATCCCGAGGAGCCGTTCTTCGTGAAGAACCTGGAGAACGTGCAGGGCGACGAGCGGGACGTAATATTCATCAGCGTTGGATACGGGCGTGAGGCAAGTGGTCGGGTGACGATGAACTTCGGCCCGCTGAGCCGCGATGGGGGCGAAAGGCGCTTGAACGTGATCATAACGAGGGCGCGGCGCCGGTGCCACGTATTCACGAATCTTCGTGCCGACGACATCAATCTCAGTGCCGCCAGGTCCGCAGGCGTACGAGCCTTCAAGACCTTTCTCGCATACGCCGAATCGGGCGATCTGCCCTCGGATGTACCGATTGCGTCGGGGCCCGACCGCGATTCGCCATTTCAGCGGGAGGTCGCGCTCAGACTCCGTTCGAAGGGCTACGACGTGCACGAAGAAGTCGCGTCCGGAGGCAAGTTCATCGACTTGGCGATCGTGGACCAGGAGCGGCCGGGCAGATACGTTCTCGGCATCGAGTGCGACGGGGCTACCTATCACGGCTCAAGATCGGCCCGTGATAGGGACAGGCTGCGAGACCAACACTTGGAGAGTCTGGGCTGGAAGCTGCACCATATATGGAGCACGGACTGGGACCGTAACGAGGAACGTGAGTTAAGGCGCGTTGTTGAGGCTATCGATCAGGCGAAGTCCGCTCAGCCCGTGGACCAGCCGATCGATAGCCAGGCTAGGTCTGGAATCGAGCGCGTTGGCGATCTCCGATCGACCGCAGGACTCAGCGCCCAGCCGTACGAACTCGCCCAACCCACCGTAGACACCGACTGGTATGACCTGCACGAGATTCCGACGCATTACCTCCGAAGCCCGATTGAGGAAGTCGTGCGGGTTGAGGGCCCAGTACACGTCAGCGACGTGCGGCGGCGACTCGCGGATGCCGCAAACGTCAAGAGAATCGGTCATAGGATCAAACGAAACCTGGACAAGGCGATTGGCGAAGCGGCGTGGGCCAAACGTATAGTCAGGAAAGGTGACTTCCTTTGGAACGCAGACCGTTCGCGCAAGCGGGTCACGGTGCGAGATCGAACCAACCTCCCAGAGAAGAAGATCGAGTTCGTTGCCCCTGAGGAAATCGCCGAAGCTGTCAAGATGGTCGTCGAACG
Organism: Dehalococcoidia bacterium; assembly: GCA_965220785.1. Lineage (GTDB taxonomy): Bacteria > Chloroflexota > Dehalococcoidia > Lucifugimonadales > CAZENU01 > CAZENU01. The sequence goes on along the minus strand of CBDCQW010000003.1, from coordinate 1,909,697 downwards.
CTCCTATGGAATCGAGGACGCAGAAGCCGTAGCAGCCGCCGGAAGACTCCTGGGATTCAAGAGTGTGACGAACAGTGTCCGGGCCTCGATAGACACAGTCGTGGGGGACCTTGTCCGGCGGGACGAATTGGTAGTCGATGGTGACCAGCTCACCATGCCCTAGGGACTTCCGCCTGCGGCACAGAAGGGAGACGAAAGAGGAAAACGGCTATGGCAGTCGACACGGCCCATTTCGACGTGCTCAGGTGGCGGTGCATCGGCCCCTTCAGGGGCGGCCGGTCCGTCGCCGTCGCCGGCCATCCGACCGAGTCTCAGGTGTTCTACTTAGGCGCATGCGTCGGCGGCGTGTGGAAGACCGACGACGGCGGCACGTTCTGGCGCAACGTGTCCGACCGCTTCTTCACCTCTGCGTCGATTGGCGCCATAGGCGTCGCCGAGTCGGAACCCGATGTCGTCTACGTTGGCACGGGAGAGAGCTGCATCCGGGCCAACCTGGGCCAGGGCGACGGCGTCTACAAGACGGCCGACGGCGGCAGGACGTGGACGAACGTCGGCCTGAGCGAGAGCTGCCAGATCGGCGCCGTGCGGGTGCACCCCAAGGACCCCAACGTCGTCTACGTCGCGGCGCTCGGAAACGCCTTCGGGCCGAATGACCAGCGCGGCGTCTTCCGGTCGACGGACGGCGGCGACACCTGGGAGCGCGTGCTCTTCGTCAGCGAGGACGCGGGCGCGGTCGACATCAGCATGGACCCGGGCGACCCCCGCGTGCTCTACGCCTCCATCTGGCAGGTGCGCCGCGTCCCGTGGATGCTGTCGAGCGGTGGCCCGGACAGCGGGCTGTACAAGTCCACCGACGGCGGCGATACCTGGGAGGAGCTGAGCGGCAACGAGGGCCTGCCGGAGGGGCCGCTGGGCAAGATCGGCGTCGCCGTCTCCCCTGCCCGTCCCGACCGCGTCTGGGCGGTCGTCGAAAGCAGGGAGGGCGGCCTGTTTCGCAGCGACGACGCCGGCGCGACCTGGCGCCGTATCAGCGACAACCACGACCTCAGCATGCGGCCGTGGTACTACATGCACGTCTTCGCCGACCCGCGGGACGCCGACACCGTGTACGTCTTCAACGTCAAGGCGTGGAAGTCGACGGATGGCGGCCGGACCTTCGTCCAGATCACGATGCCGCATACGGACACCCACGACCTGTGGATCGACCCGCGGGACCCGTCCCGGATGGTCGCCGGCAACGACGGCGGCGGCTGTGTGAGCTTCAACGGCGGCGAGACCTGGTCTACCGTCTTCAACCAGCCGACCGGCCAGTACTACTACATGACCGCCGACGACCAGTTCCCCTATCGGGTCTACGGCACGCAGCAGGACGGCACGGCGGTCAGCGTCGCCAGCCGGTCGTACATGGGGGCGATCACCCAGGTCGACTGGTACGACGTCGGCATCTCCGAGAGCGGTCACGTCGCCGTGAAGCCGGACGACCCGAACATCGTCTACTCGGGCGCGATAGGCAGCTCGTGGGGCCGGGGCGACTCGCTGCTTCGCTACGACCACCGCACGGGACAGGTGCGCATCGTCTCGGTCTGGCCGGAGCTGATGTCCGGCTGGGGGCTCAAGGACCACAGGTACAGGTTCCAGTGGAGCTACCCGATCGTCTTCTCGCCCCACGATCCGAACGTGCTGTACGTGGCCGCCAACGTCGTCTTCCGCAGCGACGACGAGGGCCAATCGTGGCGGCCCATCAGCCCCGACCTGACCCGGGCGGACGTGTCGAAGATGGAGCTCTCGGGCGGTCCGATCTCCAACGAGACTACCTACAACGAGCACTACGGGACGATCTTCTCGTTCGCCGAGTCGCCGCACGAGGCCGGTGTGCTATGGACCGGTTCCGACGACGGTCTGCTGCACCGCTCGCCCGACGGCGGCGCCACATGGGAGAACGTCACGCCCGACGTGCTCCCCGACCCCATCCGCATCGACACGATCGAGCTGTCGCGCCATGACCCTGAGACGGTCTACCTGTCCGGCACGCGGTTCAAGCTGAACGACAGACGGCCCTACCTGTACCGGACGACCGACGGCGGCCGGACGTGGACGCAGATCACCGACGGCATCCCCGACGGCGACTTCACGCGCGTGATACGCGAGGACAGGGTCCGGCCCGTGATGCTGTACGCGGGCACGGAGTCGACGGTCTACGTCTCGTTCGACGACGGCGACTCCTGGCACCGGCTGCAGAGCAACCTGCCGGTCGTGCCGATAACGGACATGAGCGTCAAGGACGACGAGATCGCGGTGTCGACGAACGGCCGGTCGTTCTGGGTGCTGGACAACCTGCAGCTGCTGCGTCAGATGGACGGCGCGGCAGACGCGCCAGCGCGCCTGCTCGGACCGGGCAAGGCGCACCGCGTATCGCCCCCGATGGGCCTGATACTGCCGCCGTTCGAGGACAAGAACTACGAGACCGGCTCGCTGAAGCTGGCGGCGTTCGAAGACGGCGCCGACGACAGGGGCGAGCCGGCCAGGACCTTCTTAGACGCCGGGTCCAACCCGCCCGACGGCGTGGTCGTCGCCTACTACCTGGCGGAGCGCCCAGAGGACGAGGTCACGCTCACCTTCCTCGACGAGAGCGGCGGCGAGGTCAACTCATTCTCGAGCCGGCGCGACGAGTCGGAGAAGCTGCCGCGGATACTCGAGTGGATACAGCAGCACAGGGTTCCCGCCGAGCCGGGCATGAACCGCTTCGTCTGGAACATGCGCTATCGCCACGCGCGTTTGCTCAAGGGCGCCGGCGCGATAGATTACGGGATGATCGGGCCGCTTGCCGCGCCCGGCGCCTACCAGGTCAGACTCGCCATCGGCGACTACTCTGAGACGCAGAGCTTCGAGCTCGTGCCGGACCCGCGCGTGGCCTCCGGCCCCGAGGACTACAGGGCCCAGCTCGACCTGCTGCTCGCGATACGCGACCGCATCTCGGCCGGTCACGAGGCCGTCGAGCGCATCCGGGAACTGAGGACGCAGGTGGAGGCGTCGGTCGAGCGAGCCAGCGGAGACGGCGGCAGCGCTGCCGAAGCCGCCCAGCCGGTCCTGGAGGAGCTGTTCGACGTCGAAGACGAGCTGGTGGACACCGACCTCGGCGCGGGCGGCGACGCCCGGGGCCGCCGGTCCCGCATCGTCACGAAGCTCGCCGAGCTGCAGCGAGTGCCTTCGAACGCCGACTACGCTCCAACGCAGGGGGCGCTCGACGTGTTCGACAGCCTCTCGGAGCGACTCGACGCTCAGCTACGGCGGCTGGACCGCCTGGTCGACGGCCCACTTTCTGAGATCGTGGGCTCCGCGGCGCCGTGAAGGGCCGGCGGCGATGGTCGGCCAGTCGCTCGCTGAGCTAGGATATGCCAAAGGTCAGGGACGCCATCCGGCTCATCGAGAGGGATGGATGGAGGCTGGCACGTACACGTGGTAGTCACCGACACTACCATCATCCAGCCAAACCGGGAACGGTGACCATTCCGGGCCATCCGGGCGACGACGTAGCGCGGGGCACCTGGCTGAGTATACTGAGACAGGCGGGGCTTCGGGAGAGAGACCGATGAGACTAAAGTACTCGGTGGTGTACGAGCGGACTCCCAACAACTTCAGCGCATATGTCCCCGAGCTGCCCGGTTGCATTAGCACGGGCCAGACCTGGGACGAAATCCGCGAAATGATCCGAGAGGCCATCAGTTACCACATCGAAGATCTGATGGAGCAAGGCGATCACGTTCCCGAACCGCGTATGTCGATTGGAGACGCGATGGCTCACCACATCGCAAGTCTCTCAGATGTTGGGGAGACCGTTCCCGAGCTGGAGACGACGTTCGGCACGGTGGAGGTGGACGCGGCCGACAGGGTGGCGTAGCCAGAGGGGATAGAGGTCAGCATGGAGCCGAGAATACCGGACGAGCACGACCCCAAGGCGCTGCGGGCGGCGGCCAACGAGCACCTGTTCATCGGCATGAACAGCCGCTCTCGCATAGAACAAGAGGGCGGCCCGCTGGTGCCTACGGCCAGCCGCGGCATATACGTCTCCGACATCGACGGCCGCGAGTACGTCGACGGCGTCTCCGGCATGTACTTCCGCAGCATCGGCCACGGCCGCGAGGAGGTCGCGAAGGCGGTCTACGACCAGCTCACCACGGTGAGCATGAACGTCTACGCCTCCGCCACGCCGTCCACCATCCGGCTCGCCGCCAAGCTGGCGCAGATGACTCCCGGGGACCTGAGCCGCACCTTTTTCTGCCAGGGCGGCTCCGAGGCCAACGAGACGTCGCTGAAGATGGCGCAGGCGTACCACGTGCGGAGAGGCGAGCCGGGACGCCACAAGGTCATCAGCCGACGCGGCTCCTACCACGGGACGACCTACGGCACACTGTGGCTCGGCGGCCACCCCGGGTTCCCAAGGACCGACTACCAGCCGGTACCGCCGCACGTGGTCCACGTGCCTCAGCCTCACTTCTACCGCTGCGAGTTCGGGAGCGCGTCGCCCGCCGAGTGCGCCGAGAAGTCTGCCGACGCCATCGAGCAGGCCATCCTGTTTCACGGCCCCGAGTCGGTATCGGCGTTCATCGGCGAGCCGGTTTCGCAGCCGCTCGGCGGTGTGGTGCCGCCCGACGGCTACTGGCAGCGCGTGCGGGAGATTTGCGACCGGTACGGCGTGCTGTTGGTGTTCGACGAGATCATCACCGGCTTCGGCCGGCTCGGCACGTGGTTCGGGGCCGACTTCGTAGGCGTGACTCCGGACATCATGAGCGTCGCCAAGGGGATCACCAGCGGCTACTTCCCGGTCGGAGCCTCGATCGCGTCATCCAGGATCGCGGAGGTGTTTGACGACGAGCCGTTCAGCAACATGTTCACCTACGCGATGCATCCCGCCGGATCCGCCGCCGCGCTGGCCAACATCGAGATCCTGGAGCGCGAGCACCTGGTCGAAAACGCCCGCGTGCGCGGTGAGCAGCTCGAGCGCCGCCTGCTCGACATGATGGAGATGCACCCCATCGTCGGCGATGTCCGCGGCGCGGGGCTGTTGAGGGGCATCGAGATCGTCAAGGACCGGGAGACGAAGGAGCACTTCCCCGCTTCGCAGGTGGTGAGCTCGCTGCTGACGAGGGGATTCAATGAGCGCGGGCTGTGGCTCAGGGCACAGCCATTCATCGTGCCCATAGCCCCGCCGCTGATCGTCACGGCCGACGAGATCGACATGATCGCCGACGCCATCGACGGCGCCCTCACCGACACCGAGAGCGAGCTGGGCATAAGCTGAATATCCCCTATCCATCGACGAGGGTAGAGGGCCGTGGTGAGGGTGACACAAGGGTGACACAGGCCCCATGCGACTGGTAGTGATCGGCTGCGAGTACGCGGGAAAGACGATTCTCGCCCGCGGTATCGCGCAACGGCTCGCCGCCGACTCCGGGTCGGCAGTCCGCGTCCACGACCACTAGGTGCCGCCGGGCATCTGGGACCAGGACCCGGCCACCTGCTACCTCATCGGCCCGGACGTCGTCCTCCCCGAGCGGGCGCGCTACGGCGGGCTCGGCGGCGCCGAGCGGGACCGGCTCGCCAGCGCTCACGCCGACCCGGTGCTGAGCCGCGGCGACGCGGAGCGCGTGCTACGGCGCTACGCCTACCAGTTCGACGCCTCCCTGATCCGACGAAAGATCGAGATAGACACGACCGGCTCGACACCCGATCAGGCGTTGGACGAGCTGTTGCGGCGTATGGAGGCCTACTCGTAGCCGAGTCTACCGGTCGGTTCGAGCAGGGCCTCGGCACCGGCCACGACGCAGGAGGAGCAATTGCTGGACCCGGTGACCCTCAAAGGCCGATGCGTCCTGCTGGAGCCCTTGTCGTCGGACCACGTCCCGGGTCTGGTCCAGGCGGCTACCGGGTCGAGGGAAACGTACGACCTGACGGATGTTCCGCCCGACGCCACCGGAATGCGGCTATACGTCGAGACCGCGCTGGACGGCTGGGGATCGGGGAACATGTTGCCTTTCGCGGTCATCGACCGTCTGAGCGGTCGGGTCGTCGGTTCGACTCGGTTTGGTAGCATCGAGTTCTGGAGCTGGCCTGCCGGGAATCCCCACCAACGCGGCGAGCACCTGCCGGACGCGGTCGAAATCGGCTGGACGTGGCTGGCGTCGGGCGCTCAACGGACCGGCGTGAACACCGAGGCGAAGCTACTGATGTTGACGCATGCGTTCGAGTGGTGGATGGCCCACCGTACTGTCACAATAATCTGCGACCCTATGCAGGGTAACCCCCATCCAAAGCAAGGAGATACTCGCTTGGCGCTCGACAAGCCCCTACGTTCAATAAGAGATAGCGGGCGGAGCTCGGCGCTGATCGGCTCGGCTTGGCGTGCTGGGGTTCTCGCCATTGACGCCGTTCCAGCAGTTCGGCGTGGTGACAGCGATCACGATCGTGTACGCGCTGACTGCTGCCGTGCTGGTAGTGCTGCGGCGATGATCGTGTGGGGAGTCGTACCAGAACCTGCGACTGCGCCGCGCCGTGGAGCGAGCGGGAACCGAGCTCGGGGAGCAGCCATAGCCAGTCTCTCTCCGGCATCGCTTGCCACCCAACATGGGCGCAGTGAGGGTGGTGCGCTATGAGCAGGGCGCTCAACTGGCTGAGCTGGCTGGTGACGGTGCGCCCGTGGGTCACGCTTGTCGTCATCGCGATCGTGACACTGGTGTTGGCCGCCGGGCTTGCGCAGCGCGCGCCGGTAGCAGAGAACGAAGCCTTCCTGCCCCGGGATAGCGGCGTCGCCAAGGCGTTGGAGGAGATCGAGACCCTCTTCGGGGACTCCGATGTCGTCGTCGTGACGCTTGTCTTCCGTGGTGAAGTGCTCACGCCCGATGGACTCGCCCAGATGGACGGCTTGCTCGGCCGCATCGTTAGCGACCCGGGCGTAGGGGAACTCCTGCCGCCTGTCGACGCAATCACCGCCCCTACGGTGATGATGAAACCCCTGCTCCAGGTGACCGACTTCGACTCGGTTACGCAGGCGCAGATCGATGCCGCGCTTGACCATGTCCGGGCCACCCCGGAGCTCCACCCGTCGCGACCGGCGCTCGACATGATGACCGGAACGGACACGGATGGCACGCCGATCGCGGTCGCCACCATCCGGCTACGCGATACCAGCGACGAGGCCGTTGACGACGCGCAGCTGGCGATCAACGACCTGGCGGAGGCGGACGAGGGCCCGCTGAGCGTGGGCAGCGTGTCGCCCGCGGTGATTGAGGAGGAGTATCAGGAGGCCACGAGCCGCGGGGTGCTGCCGCTGCTGGGGCTGGCGCTGCTCGTGATCGCGTTGCTGACGCTGCTCTTCATGCGCACGCTCTCCGATCTGCTGCTCACGCTGACGGGGCTTGTACTCGCGCTGATCTGGACCGTCGGGGCGGAGAGCTGGCTCGGTCCAGGCGCCTTAGATCTGATCGGCCCACCGAACGCGCTCACGGCAACGGTGCCGCTCATCCTGATAAGCCTCGCGGTGGACTATTCGATCCAGACGGTGTCGCACTACCGGGAGCAACGGATAGCCGGCGAGCCGGTGGCGGTAGCGGTGCTCGCGGGGCTCCGGAACGTCATCATCCCGCTGGCGCTGGCCGCCATCACCACCAGCGTAAGCTTCCTGGCGAACCTGCTCTCGCCGATCTCGGGGATCGGGGACTTCGGCGTGGTGGCGGGGCTGGGCGTCGGGTTGAGCCTGATCGTGATGCTGACGCTGGTCCCAGCCGTGCGAATGATCATCGACCGGCGTCGCGAAGCCCGCGGACCGCTTCCTCCGCCCCGTTCGATCGCAAATGCAATCCCCGGCATCGACCGGCTAGCGGAAAGGCTGGGGACATCCACCACGCGGCGGCCAGCGCCCTACCTCGTTCTCGTGGTTGCGGTGACGGTTGGGCTCGGGTACGCGGCCTCGGGGATCACCACGGACTTCACTATCCGCGACGTCCTACCCAGGGACGGGAACTTGATCGAGGACCTGAATTCGCTCGATGTGGCCGTCGGAGGCTCAACGGAGGTTGTCAGCGTCCTGGTCAGAGCAGAGGTAACGGAGACGCGCACGCTCCACAACCTGTTCTACATGACGGAGGCGTTTGAGGACGACCTAAGCCGGCCACGGGCCGCGGATGGCGCGATGGAGGCTTCGCTCCCTCTGCTCGTGCTCGACTGGACCACGGACGACGGCACGCCAGGTGACAGGTACGACCCCGAGCTCGATCGGCTGTTCGCGGAGGCGACAACGGGGCTGCATGTCGATCCTGCGCTGATTCAGAAGTTCCTTGATGCGCTCGCCGCCACCGATCCCAAAGCCGTGGCGCGGGTTCTGGTCGAGGACCCGGAGGGCATTGACACCACGCTGCTCCAGTTCCGGGCCTTCTCGGGCAATCCTGAGCGAACCGAGGGGATGGTAGAGGACATTGACGGGCTGTGGATCGGCGACGACGACGCTATCGCGATGACATCGCAGGACATCATCGTGCTCACCTCCTCGGACGAGATAAGGGATCGCCAGACAGAGGCGATCATCACGACGATCGCGGCAGCTCTCGGCATCCTCACGATCTTCTTCTGGATAACGCTGCGCCAGCCCGCGCTGGGCTTCATCGCGGTAGCACCGATAGTGCTCGTCCTCATCTGGGTGCTGGGCACCATGGCGCTGCTGGGCATTCCATACACGATCATCACCTCGATCACCACGGCGCTCTCGATCGGGATCGGCGTGGACTACACGATCCACGTGATCTATCGCTACCGGGAAGAGTTCGCCAAGCGGCGCGACCCGGAGACGGCAGCGATCCGGACGCTCGCCACCACCGGCTCGGCTCTGCTGGGCTCAGCGCTGACGACAGCGCTCGGGTTCGCGGTGCTGACGCTGTCGCCGCTGCAGTCATTCGAGCACTTCGGCATCACGGCGGCGATCACGATCGCGTACGCGCTGATCGTCTCCATCCTGGTGGTGCCGCCCGCCATGACGGTCTGGGGCGCCTACCAGAACATGCGGATGCGCTCGATGATAGAGCGCCTGTGGGACGAGCTTGACGTCGCCATCGAGGCCACGCACCGGCGCCACGAGAAGGACCAGGGTACGTCGTAGGACGGTATCCGAGGGCGGGTCGCCAGAGGGTCCGCGACCTCGATGGTGTGGCCTGCGGCGGCGGCGCAGATACGCGAACAACCGATATGGGACGTAGTGTCTCACGAAACTCGCCGCGTCCTCGCAACACTACGGCTAAGCCCGAATCCACCGATGCGGAGCGGCCTTGGGGTTGGAACAAGGGGTGAGGGCCGTGGGGCGCGACGGTCCGCGCTCGATCCCGATAAATGGGGCCGGTGGCGGCCTTTGGTTGTCGTTGGGGGCGCCGATGGCGGTTCTGGGCAGCGGCGCTGGGGCGGGGTCGGCGGGACAGCATGCAAGGGAAGACAATCGCGGACCGGGCCGGTGCGACTCTGTGGGGTGGTTGAGTAGTCTGGTGGACGTGTCAGGCGCCGTCGGTGCCGTCAGGCAGGCAATGGCAGGGCTCGCAATCGAGCCAGGGCGCGAGTGAACTGGGTTTCCCAAGGCCAGCCCTGTGGCAGATGCAAAGTGAGGCGGCGGGCCGAGCGGGTGAGCCGTCCGGCCAGGGAGAAGAAGCGCCGCCGGAGGGTCCTGGTGGTCACCACCCCCTCGCCCAGACCGATGCGCGCGGTCCAGCGGGCCAGGTTATGGGCCAGCACCTGGACGGCCAGCCAGGCGCCGTTGGCGGCGAAGCGGCCCGAGGGGAGATGATTGAGGCCGACGCCGTGCTTGAGGTCTCGGATGGCATTCTCGATCTCGGCGTGGCGGCGATGGTCGGCCTCCAGTTCCAGGACATCCCCCTCGCGGTCTGTGATGAAGGCGTGATAGCTGTAGTTGGCGAACAGCGCCAGTTGAGATCCGGGTGTGGGCCTCACCCGGCGGACGATGAGCCGTACCGGCGCGGCGTCGGGCTCGCCCTTGAAGGGCGTGTAGCTGGTTTCGGCCACGTCGGCAGCGCCCTCCATCCAGTAGGGTATGGGCGTCCAGTGATCCTCGGGTATGGCTTCTATCAGACTGCGCAGGCTCTGGTGCTGGCGCACGGTGATGGAGAAACGGACATCCATCTTGCGGCAGACGACGACCAGGGCGTGGGCATAGAAGCCGCTGTCGGCCCGCACCGTGAGTTGTCCTGTAGCCCCAGCATGGCGCACCCGGCCCACGGTCTCCCGCAGGAAGTGGGCGGCGCCCCGAACGGTGTTGGCCCGGCCCTCGCGAAGCCGGGACATCAGCACGTCGCCGGTGCCGGCGGCGATGGCCAGCAGCGGGTGATAGCCCCGCTTGCCGGTGTAGCCATGGTGGCGCGCCCCTTCCTTGGCCAGTCCGTAGGTTTCGCAGATGGTGGAGTCCAGATCGATGGTCAACGACCCGTCGCCGGGTCCACCACCAGCGGCCCAGGCTCGGGACAGCAGCTCCCGGCTCACCCGATCCAACTGGCGGACGTGGCCCCACCGGAAGCTGCGCAGGAAGGTCCCCAGGGTGGACGGCGCCTTGACCACGTAGCCCAGGACCCGCCCCGTCCTGCCGGAACGCAACACGTCGGCGTCGTCGATGCAGTCGCCCCCAGCCAGAGCGGAGGCCACCAGGGTCAGCAGCTTGTCCCCGGTGTTGGCCCGGCCCGGCGCGTCTCCCAGGTCGACGTGGCTGTCGACGAGTTCACGCAGGCCCAGGTGCTGGGCTAGGGTCACCGGAAGCAGCAGCCCAGCATTGGCCACCAGGCGGGTGTCGTCGAAGGCGATACGGATGCGGTCGGGGTGGTTGCGTGGTAGCATCTATTGGGTGCTCCTTGTTCTGGGGTCGGCTTTGCTGTTCCAAAACCATTATCCCAGATTCACAGGAGCACCCTCTTGCCGCTTCAGGACACTGACCCGACGCCCTCCTTCGGTGGATTCGGGCTAAGGAACAGTCCGGCGAATTCGAGGTGGTGGGACAGGCGGCGGATGGCGAGGAGGCGGTCAGGGTGGCCGCCGACGTGTCGCCGGAGGTGGTGGTGATGGACGTGATTATGCCGGGGAAGGATGGAGTGGAGGCGTGCCGGGAGATCATGGAGTCCGCCCCCGAGACCCGCGTGGTCATGTTGACGGCCTCGACGGAGGTGGACGCCATCGTGGAGGCCGTGGCCGCCGGCGCCACCGGATACCTCCAGAAGGAGACGGACAGGGAGCGGCTGCTGTCAACCGTGCGGGACGCGGTCTCGGGCGAGCTCAGGGTGCCCGTTGAAGTTGTTAGACGGGCGTTCGAGGAGATACGCGGCAGCGGAAGGGCGGGAGATGCCGCCGCCGGGCTGACTCAGAGGGAGCGGGAGATTCTCGTCTCGGTCTCCAAGGGTATGTCCTACGCCCGGATAGCGGAGGCGAGGGGGATCAAGCCGGTGACCGCTCGGAACGCCATCTACGGCATCCAGCAGAAGTTGGGTGTCGGGTCAGTGCAGGAGTTGGTGCTCTGGTCCGTGCGGAACGGACTGCTGGGTGACTAGCGGCACGGACCGCTTTCGCTGCCCAGGTGGCATACGATGGCGCCATCAGGGACTCGGCGGTGTATTCGATCCTTGATTCAGAGTGGCCGGACGTCAAGACTCGGCTTGCGCTGCGTCTCCGTTCGTAGTGGCGTCGCGTATACTGGGGCGGCCTGACCATTCCCGGAGCGCCGCTCCGGGCCGGAGAGTGTTCCAATGAGATTCGGAGTCTTCTTCACCGTCCGGTGGCACGAAGAGTGGACCCAGGAGCAGTCGCTCCTGGAGGTGCTGGAGCGGGCTGAGCTCGCGGACCAGGCCGGGTTCGACGATATCTGGCTTGGAGAGCACCACTTCTCGCGCCACGGCATACTGTCCGGCCTGTTCTCGTTCACGGGGCACGTCGCGGCCCGGACGAAGAACGCGCGGATCGGCCTGGCCGTCGTGGTGCTGCCCTTCCGCAACCCGATACAGGTGGCCGAAGAGCTGGCTACGATAGACATCCTGAGCGGCGGCCGGCTCGACGCGGGCGTGGGCAGCGGCTACCAGCGCCAGGAGTTCGACGGTCTGGGCGTCGACATCGAGGAGAGCCGGGACCGGTCCCGTGAGGCGCTGGACGTCATCGTCAGGGCGTGGACGGAGGAGAAGCTGACCTACGCAGGCAGGTACACCAACGTCGAGGACGTTGCCGTGTTGCCCAAGCCGAAGCAGAAGCCGCATCCGCCCCTCTACGTCGCGGTCAGCACCAGCCCAGCCACCATCGACTATGCGGCCAGCCTCGCGATACCGGTCATCGTCGGCGGGCCGACCGCCGCGCTGGGCATCGCGCCGGAGGTCATCGGCCTCTGGCGGGAGAAGATGGAGGAGTACGACCACGCCCACGCGCATATCGACCCGCCCGTGAACATGAACATCCACGTCGCCCCCACGGTCGAGGAGGCCGAGCGCGACGCCGTGGGCCGCGAGGATTTTTCCACCAAGATTCTCTCGCGGATCGGTTCGCCCGCCGGCAAGGACGGCCGGTACCCGAAGGGCTACGAGGAGTGGGTCAACAGGCAGCGCGACCGCGAGGCGGCTGGCGAACGCAAGGGTGGCTCGATCAACCTGCGCGGCAGCCCCGAGGTCGTCGTGGAGCGGCTGATCCAACTGCGGGAGTCGGGGATCGGCAACGTCTTCGGCTACTTCGGATTTCCGGGACTGCCCCACGCCAAGCGCATGCGCTCGATAGAGCTGTTCGCGACCGAGGTGGCGCCGCATCTCCGTCAGCCGGCGCCGGTCGCGACGTAGCGTACCGGAAGTGAGTGAGAGATGAGGGCTAGCGTCCACATGGGAGTTGCCGTCTTGGCAGCCGTGGCGCTCGTACTGCTCATGGCGGCGTGCGACGGCTCCGCCGAGCCGACGCCCGCCCCGATAGCGACGCCGGTCCCGACGCCGACGGCCACCCATACCCCGGCGGCCACCCCTACCCCACTGACGCGGTCCGAGAGCGTGTTCCGCTGGGAGGGCGTGCCTGCCGGCACCGACGCGGCGCCACCAGCCGAGGCCCCTGCCCTCCCCGGCGGCGCGATCGGCTTCTCGCACTACGTCTTCGAGCAGGTCGGCGGCAACGTCGTCACCACCCTGGTAGAGGGCCCGCGGGACCTTCAGGTCCGAATCCCGGCGTCATACTTGCAGCTCAAGGAGTGGGCCGACGCCGGCTCCGCTCCCGTCGACCTGAGCATGTCGCAGGAGGAGCTGTCCCGGCTGGTGCAGCAGCTCGACACCATCCGGGCGGCCACTGAAAAATTCCGCGACGTCGATGTTGCCGTGAGAGCGGGCTACAGGCAGGCGACCGAAGAGGTGCCTAACATGGGCGCACACTTCGTCCATCCGCTGTGGAGCCTCGACGGAAAATTCGATCCAGCCCGGCCCGAGATACTGCTCTACGTCCGGGACGACGACGGCGAATGGGAGCTGGTCGGCACGTCCTTCGTCCAGTCCCTGCTCCTCGCCGGATTCGACCACCCGGAGGCGTTCGTCGGCCCGCTGGACAACTGGCACGTCCACTACGACCTGTGCACGGGCCCGACCTTCACGTCAAGGTCGGCGACCCAGGCCGAGTGCAGGAACGACGGCGGCGTCTGGGTGCCGGCCTACGGCTGGATGATCCATGCCTGGGTCTGGGTGGACAATCCCCTCGGGGTGTTCACGATGTGGAACCCCAGCATCCCGCCCGTGGCAGAGCCGGACCGCATTCGCGACGCCGTCACCGTCGCAGGCGACATGACTGTGAACATAGAGAACTTCGGGTTCGGTAACGCCACCATCAGCGCGGGCGAGACGCTGGCGTGGTCGAACGCCGACGGCGTGGCCCACACCGTCACGGCCGGCACCGGCGGGCGCGCCGACGGCGGCTTCGACTCCGGGCTCGTGGGCCCGGGCGCCTCGTTCCAGGTCACCTTCGACGAGCCCGGCCGGTTCGCCTACACCTGCACCCTGCACTCCTTCATGTCCGGCGTAGTAGTAGTGACCCCGTAGGCGCCGGCGTCAACTTGATGCTGGGGGTGAGATAGGCACGTGGAAGGTCTAGCCGAAGTACTTGGCGTTCTCCGATTCAAGAATCAGCATCACCTGGTCAGTCTATTGAGTGGTGCTTATGTCACGTTCGAGAATGTTGATGTCGGATTCTCGCTGACTGGTACGGCGGAATATGATATTGCGACTGCGGTCGTTTACGCTCCAATTTCTGCTGTAGAAACATTGCGTTCGCTTGGTAAGGATGACAGCGAAGCAATCCTTGAGGCTATGCAAGAAGTATGGCCTACTGATCTTGCAGGCGGCACAATAATACGAGATCTAGCGTATAGAGTTGCAACGGAGTCTCTTCATGAAATGCCGTTAACGTTATCCGACTCTCCGACCGGCTGGGATAGAGTTGACCGCGGCGTGGACAAACTCAGAGCACAGCTAGGGATGGCATCAACCGAGGAGGATCATCAGCAAGTCGGTCTACTATGCAGAGAGGTTCTCATTTCGTTGGCGCAAGCTGTATTCGACCGAGGGCGCAATTCATCGGTCAGTGAAGACGGCACGAATATCAGCGACACCGACGTTAAGCGGATGATCGAACAATACCTCGTGAAGGAGTTGCCGGGGCGCGGAAACAAAGAGGTGCGGGGATGCGTCCGAAGCGCTTATGACCTCGCAGTAGCGGTCCAGCACGGCAGAACCTCGACCTATAGCGACGCGGCTCTCTGTGTTCAGGCAACCTTCGGCGTGGTCGGAATGGTCGAGATTATTTCAGGGAAACGTGGTCAATCGAGCTGATGAACGCCCAGTTCGTCTGCATCGAGGTCGACCGGGAGGAGCGGCCCGACGTCGACTCGATATACATGGGCGCCGTCCAGGCGATGTCCGACATAGACGTATCCGGCATGATGGCGAAAGGAGTTCGCACGTGAGTCCACAGGCTTACGCGGGCAAGGTAAACGCGCCCGATTTCCCCGAGGGCATGGAGTGGCTCAACACCGAGCGTCCGGTCAGCCTCGCCGATCTGCGGGGCAAGGTCGTCGTTCTCGACTTCTGGACCTACTGCTGACTTAACTGCCTGCACGTATTTCCGCAGTTGCGGAAACTGGAAGAAAAGTACAGCGACGAGCTCGTTGTCATTGGCGTGCACTCGGCGAAGTTCGACGCGGAGCGCTCTACCGCCAATATCCGACAGGCGGTGCTCCGCTACGGTCTCGAGCATCCGGTGGTCAACGACTTCGCCTTCGAGGTCTGGCGCCGGTATGCGGTGCGTGCCTGGCCGACGCTCATGTTCATCGACCCCGAGGGCAAGGTGATCGGCAAGCACGAGGGGGAGATCGGCTTCGAAGCGTTCGACGGCGTGCTGCGGGTGATGGTCAGGCAGTTCGACGAGCGGGGGCTGATCGACCGGTACCCCGTCAATTTCGTCACAGAACGCGAGAAGCAGAGCGGAGGGCCGCTCGCGTTTCCAGGGAAGGTGCTGGCCGACCGGCGGAGCGACAGGCTGTTCATCGCCGACACCAATCACAATCGGGTCGTGGTCGCGTCCACGGACGGTCTGGTCCGCAGCATCATCGGCTCCGGCAGTCCCGGTCTGATAGACGGCGCGATCGAAGAGTCCCGCTTCGACGGCCCCCAGGGTCTCGAGCTGGTCGGCGGTGCGCCGCGTCACGCGGCATAGGATACCTGATTCAATCAGGAGAAACTCGAAGGAAGTTTCTGGGTCAACCGACCTACCTCAAAGCGAAAGCCTAGGGGGAAAGTAGCATGTCGGTAAAGCGGTTACGGTCCCAAAGCGTTGTAGGGCCGGTTCCGCAAGACCCGCGCGATACGGTGAAAGCTGGATTGCCTGAACCCCAGTCTCCAGGTGGTGTATCAGCTCACCCGCCGGTAGAACGCTTGTAACCCGGCGCCACTCATTGCACTGGCCCGTCTCCGAGACCGGTGCACCTTCGATGAGTGGACGATGACCGATGCGGTCGATTCAAGGGGACGAACGGGGCACCTACAGTCGCGCTAGAACGTCCTATGTCAACGGAACGCGGGATTGCCTACAGGGGGCGACCCCTACGGCAACGGAGCCCTCATAGTAGTCCGAGCCGGGGAAAGCCCGGCACATGGCGAAGGAGGGCAGGTGTCAACGACGGACTAAACCAGGGAGGTATGCATAATGCAACAAGCCGAAACTGTATTGAACGTCATACGCGAACGCGGAGAAAGAGGATTGCCGCTGGAGAACATCTATCGGCTGCTGTACAACCGGGACTTCTACCTGCGGGCCTACGGTCGCATCTACTCAAACCAGGGAGCTACGACCAAGGGCATCACCGCAGAGACCATGGATGGTATGTCACTTGCGAAAATCGACCGCATCATCGAAGCCTTGCGCTACGAGCGGTTCCGGTGGACGCCGGTGCGACGGGTCAACATTCCCAAGCCTGACGGCAAGACCCGTGCCTTGGGCATACCGACGGGGCCGGACAAGCTGTTGCAAGAGGTCATCCGGATGATTCTGGAAGCCTACTACGAGCCGCAGTTTTCCGACCGCTCCCATGGCTTCCGGCCCGGCCGGGGCTGCCACACCGCCTTGAGCAACGTGGTGGACTACTGGTCTGGTGTCCGCTGGTTCGTCGAGGGCGATATCAAAGGGTGCTTCGACAACATCGACCACGATGTCCTGTTGTCGGTCCTCGGAGAGAAGCTCCACGACAACCGATTCCTACGCCTGCTGAAGTTCCTACTGAAAGCAGGCTACGTCGAGGACTGGAAGTATGGCCGCACGCTGAGCGGAACCCCGCAAGGCGGCATCGTCAGCCCCATCCTCGCCAACATTTACCTAGACCGGTTGGACAAGTACGTCGAGAACGTGCTGATACCAGCACACACCCGAGGCACAAAGCGAAAGCGCAACCGCGCCTGGGGAGCGTTGAGCACCCGTCTGGCCTATCACAGGAAAAGAGGGAATCACCAACGGGCAAAGCAACTGCGTCAGCAGATGCTCCAATTGCCATACAGTGACCCCTACGACCCTTGTATCTTGAATCGGGTAGAGTGCAGGCGGGTACAGGGGCGTGACAGATCGATGCCACCCGGGTCATTGAAGACCGCTACTCAGCTGGATCGTCACGCCCCGGTCTCCCCAGAGCCCGAACAGTTGCCCGGACATCGAGTCCGTATCTGCAAGGATGGGACAGAGTGGGAGACCAGCCTCAGTATAGACAGGAGGAGAGCGATGGGCAATGAGGAAGTGTACGTAGGGATCGACGTGTCCAAGGCCCACCTGGACGTGAGCGTATCGTCTGAGGCCCGGGTCTGGAGAACGACCAACGACCCTGAAGGTATCGCGTCGCTGCTCACGAGTCTGGGCCGCGTAGCGCCCAGACTCGTGAGCATGGAGTCCAGCGGTGGGTACGAGTACCAGGCGGCAGCAGATTTGACTGTGGCGGGACATGCCGTAGCTGTGGTCAACCCACGGCAGGTACGCGACTTTGGCCGTTCCATAGGAAGGAACGCCAAGACCGATGAGCTCGACGCTGTGGTACTGGCCCGCTTTGCCGAGGCGGTCAAGCCACAGGTCCGACCTCTGCCCGACGAGCAGGAGCTGCAGTTGCGAGCTCTGATCCGCAGAAGGCGCCAGATAGTGGAGATGATCACGTCAGAGCGCAACCGGCTCCGGCAGGCGGCCCCCGTGCTTCGACCCCACATCGAGGCGCACATCGCCTGGCTGATCAAAGGTAGAGGAGAGATCGACCGTCAGATCAAGGAGTTCATCCGGTCCAGCCCTGTGTGGAGAGCCAAAGACGATCTGCTCACCAGCGTTCCCGGAATCGGGGAGGTGGTGTCGAGCGTGATCATGGCTGAGCTGCCCGAGTTGGGGCGTCTGAACCGCAGGGAGATCGCCGCCCTGGTCGGAGTGGCGCCCTTCAACAGGGACAGCGGACTGTTCAGAGGCAGGCGTACGACGTGGGGCGGCAGGAAATCGGTGCGCAGTGTCCTGTATATGGCCACGCTAGTGGCCATACGTCGCAATCCGGTGATCAAGGAGTTCTACGACAGGCTGTGCGCGGCGGGCAAGGCAAAGAAGGTAGCGCTGACCGCAGCAATGAGGAAGCTGCTGACGATCATCAATATCATGGTCCGCGACCAGACTCGGTGGGACCCGACCCGTAGCCACACCGCCGCCCAAATCGCTTGACTTCCAAGACAGTTGCTGAGTACCGGCGGTTGCGATACGTTCGCTACGCGGACGACTTCGTGCTGGGCTTCATCGGGCCAAAGGCCGAAGCCGGGCAGATAAAGGAGTCCCTGGAAACCTTCCTGCGCGACACACTCAAGCTGGAGCTATCCAGGGAAAAGACTCTCGTAACCCATGCCACCAGCCAGGCGGCACGGTTCCTCGGTTTCGAACTCGTAAACCAACAAGCCAACGACCAACTCGACTCCTACGGGAAGCGAAAAGTCAATGGAAAAATCGGGTTGCGAGTTCCCGCCAAAGTCATCGAACAACACTGCCAAGCCTACATGAAAAACGGCAAACCGATACACCGCAACGCCTTAATCCACGACGAGGACTACTCTATCGTGGACAGGTATCAGTCGGAGTTCCGGGGCGTCGTCCAGTACTATCTCCCCGCCCATAACGTCCACCACTTCGGGAGGCTACAATGGGTCATGGAGTGGTCACTGGCTAAAACCCTTGCAGCCAAGCACAAGTCCACATCTCGGAAGATGTTCCGGCGCTACAAGAGCACCGTGCAGACCGAGCATGGGCCACGGGTTTGTCTCAAGGTCGTCAAAGAACAGGGCAATGGGAAACGCCCACTGGTGACGCAGTTCGGTGGCATACCCCTGAAGCGGAACAGGCAGGCCATCCTCGTAGACCGACAGCCTCTGCGGTACAGGTTCAACCGCAACGAGCTTGTCAAACGGCTCCAAGCGGACGAATGCGAAATGTGCGGATCAACGGAGGACGTCCAAGTCCACCACATCCGCGCCTTGAGCGACCTCAACGTAAAAGGCCAACGGGAAAAGCCCAAATGGGTGCAAATCATGGCGGCGCGGAAACGCAGGACCCTCGTGGTCTGCCGGATGTGTCACATGAACATCCACCACGGGCGCAAGTAATCCGCAATCGCAGAAGTAGGTAGTGTCAGGACTCGGACGACTGAGGCCCCAGCCACGTTGCCCCTAGCAGGTCAACCCCTCACGGCATGGATACGCATGGTGACGCTGCTACGCAGCCAAATCACTGACAGTCCCGCCGTACCTTGGTATAATACCAACCAATTCCTGCACAGGACGGACGATGCGGCATAACTTCTGACTCCGAGCACACGCATAGGTAACGCACCCTACCCCATCCAGCCTCAATCGTGCGAAAGCGAGCAATACGATGACGGCAAAGAGAACGGCTCTTTGGGGCGGATTGACCGCCCTGATGGTCATAGGAATAGCCCTGTCCTTGATGTTCCTATTCTTGGACAATCCCAATCAGGAACAGGATGACCTACTCACGACCGAGCAGGCAAAAACGGAGGGTTTAGTTCAGGCTAGGACCGCTGGTCTGGTAGGCGAGCCAACGAGCACGTTTACCAAGTTGATGGACCTGGCAGAGTATATCAAGACCTCCAGCAAAGGAACGGGGCAGTTGGGCTCCGACGCGGACGCCGTCGGTTTGCACCCAGACAAACCGGTCTGGGTGGTTACATTCCAAGGCCACGTGCAGTTGACCCTGCCCAGTTCTGGCGGCAAAACGTTCGATAATATCACGTTGGCATTGGACGCCCGTACCGGGGAAGTCATCGGAACCAATGCATACGTCGACGGCGACCCAAATCCGTTTACGTACTCCCCAGACTGACCGCATTCACGACCCTAGCGGCACACGGCCCAAGGACGAACAGGCCTCCCAGCCTCGCCGTCCTACGCCGCCAATACCTACCTAAGCACCACGCCCCCAGCGTGGTGCTTGCTTTTACCGACACTACCCACACTGACACTGGAGAGCCGGATGCGGTGAAAGCCGCACGTCCGGTTCGGAGGGGGGCCGACGGAAAAGTGCTCCGGTAACTCGGAGCAACTCGCCAGCGGCCTACCCTACACGACACGCTGTACGTGGCCGATGCCGGAAACCACGCCATACGAAGGGTGGATTTAGCTAACCGATACGTGAAGACGATGGCCGGCACCGGCCAGCAGGCGATGGCCTTCCACGGGGGAGGCGTCGGCACGGACGTGTCGCTCAACTCGCCTTGGGACCTGGCAGCCGGCGGCGGATCGCTCTACATAGCGATGGCCGGCTTTCATCAGCTATGGCGACTCGATCTGGCGACTGACGAGGTGAGTCCGTTTGCGGGCAACGGCCGCGAGGGCATCGTGGACGGGCCTCTCGCCTCGGCGGAGTTGGCGCAGCCGAACGGCGTGACCGCGGACGGCAGCCGGCTCTACTTCGCGGACAGCGAGACGAGCTCGATCAGGTACGTAGACCTGCGCTCCGGCACCGTGCATACGATCGTGGGAGAGGGCCTGTTCACGTTTGGAGACGTCGACGGCGTCGGCGACCGCGTGCGCCTCCAGCACGTCCAGGGCGTCGACGTATGGGACGGCAGGGTCTACGTGGCCGACAGCTACAACAACAAGATCAAGTGCGTTTCCCCTGACGAGCGGCGCGCATTCACCGTTGCGGGAGCGGGCCCGACGGGCGCCAGGGACGGCGACGCAGGCCTCGCCGAGCTGCACGAGCCGGCCGGGCTTAGCGCGGCGGATGGCCGAATCTACGTGGCCGACACCAACAACCACGCGATCCGTGTCTTCGACGCGGATACCCAGCAGGTATCGACATTGGAGCTCAGGTTCTGACGGCGCGCCGCCGTTCACGATACCATTAGCCCTGAACGCACCGCGATGGATTCCGCCCGACTCTGCCTCGACGCGCGGTCGATAGGTACCGGGAGAACATATGCCGAATAGACTGATCGACGAGACGAGCCCCTACCTGCTGCAGCACGCCCACAATCCCGTGGACTGGTACCCGTGGGGCGAGGAGGCGCTGCAGCGGGCGAAGGCCGAGGACCGGCCGATCCTGCTGAGCGTCGGCTACTCCGCGTGTCACTGGTGCCACGTCATGGAGCGCGAGTCGTTCGAAGACCCGCGTATAGCCGAGATGATGAACTTCGAGTTCGTCTGCATCAAGGTCGACCGGGAGGAGCGGCCCGACGTCGACTCGATATACATGGGCGCGGTGCAGGCGATGACCGGCCGCGGCGGATGGCCGATGACCGTCTTCCTGACGCCGGACGGCAAGCCCTTCTACGGCGGCACCTACTATCCCCCGGAGGACCGCCACGGCATTCCGGGCTTCCCCCGTGTGCTGGCGTCGATCGCGAACGCCTACAGGCAGGAGCGCGGCGAGGTCGTGCTGGCCACCGAGCGGCTGCTGCAGCAGATGCGCGCGATGGCGACCGCAGGCCGGGGCGTCGAGCCGCTCACGGCCGACGTCCTGGCGCAGGCGTTCGCCGGCATCGTCAAGGACTTCGACCCCACGCACGGCGGCATCGGCCTCCAACCCAAGTTCCCCCAGCCGATGACGTACGAGTTCCTGCTGCGCTACTACCTGCGCTCCGGCGACGTCAGCGCGCTGGATATGGTCGGCACGACGCTGGACCGCATGGCGATGGGCGGCATCTACGACCAGATCGGCGGCGGCTTCCACCGGTACTCCACCGACACGTACTGGCTGGTGCCGCACTTCGAGAAGATGCTCTACGACAATGCCCTGCTGGTCCGTCTGTACCTGCACGCGTACCAGGTCACCAGAAAGCCGCTGTACCGCCGCGTCGTCGAGGAGACGCTCGACTACGTGCTGCGCGAGATGACCGACCCCGCCGGCGGCTTCTACTCGGCGCAGGACGCCGACAGCGAAGGCGAGGAGGGAAAATTCTTCGTCTGGCGGCCCGAGGAGATAGCCGACGTGCTGGGCGAGGAGGACGGCGCCCTGGTCAACAAATACTACGGCGTCACGACGGTGGGCAATTTCGAGGGCCGCAGCATCCTCAACGTCGCCCCCGAGGCCGCCGGGGAGATGGAGCGCGCGGGCATCTCCGCGGAGCGGCTCGACGCGCTGCTTCGCCGAGCCAGCGCCGGCCTGATGGAGGCTCGGAGCCGCCGTGTGCCGCCGGAGCGGGACGACAAGGTGCTAACGTCGTGGAACGGCCTGATGCTCGCCGCGTTCGCGGAGGCCGGCGCAGTGCTGGACCGAGACGACTACACCCGCGTCGCCGAGAAAGCGGCTTCGTTCGTGTCCGAAAGCCTGCGGCGCGACGGCAGGCTGCTTCGCACCCACAAGGACGGCGTGTCCCGGCTGCTGGGCTACCTGGAGGACTACGCCTTCCTGATCGACGGCCTCCTCGTCCTGCACGAGGCGACCTTCGAGGCGCGCTGGCTCCGGGACGCCGTCGAGCTCGGGTACGCCATGGTCGACCTGTTCTGGGACGACGCGGCGGGCCAGTTCTACGACACGGGCACCGACCACGAAGAGCTGGTCATCCGCCCGCGGGACATGACCGACAACGCGATTCCATCGGGAAGCTCGATGGCGGCCGGCGTGCTGCTTAAGCTGGCCGTGGTCTCGGGCGACGGCGATCTGGAGCGCCGGGCCATCGTGGCGCTCCGTTCGACGAAGGGCCTGATGGAGCGGTTCCCGACCGGCGCCGGGCACTGGCTCTGCGCGCTCGACTTCTACCTGTCGACGCCGAGGGAGATCGCCCTGGTCGGCGACAGGACGGCCCAGGACACGAAGGCCCTGCTCTCCGAGGTCTACCGCTCGTTCCTGCCGAACAGGGTCCTGGTCGGCCAGAGCGACCCGGAAGGCGACCCGCTCCAGTCTCCGCTGATGGAGGGGCGGCTGATGCTGAACGGCCGGGCGACCGCGTACGTATGCCGCCAGTACGTCTGCGGCTTGCCCGCGAGCGACCCCGAGGCGCTGGCGGGCCAGCTCGCGTCGGAGTAACACGGCGTTGAGGAGTGTAGTCACAGGCGGCTGCGGGTTCATCGGCTCGCACGTCGTCGACCGGCTGGTCGCGCGCGGCGACGACGTCGTCGTGGTCGACGACCTCGTGACCGGCGACGCGGCCAATCTGAACCCCGACGCGCGCCTGGAGCGGGGCTCGGTGTTGGACGCGGAGATGCTGCGAGACGCCGTCGAGGGCGCCGACATGGTGTTTCACCTCGCCGCCCTGCCCCGCGTCGAGAGATCGGTCGAGGATCCCATGGGGACGCACCGGGTGAACGTCGACGGCACGCTGAACGTCCTGGAGGCCGCGCGCCTCGCGGACGTCGGCAGGGTCGTCTACGCATCGTCGTCCAGCGTCTACGGCGAGCAGGCGACGCACCTGATGCGCGAGGACATGACGCCCAACCCGATGTCGCCGTACGCGCTGCAAAAGCTTGTCGCCGAGCAGTACCTGTCCATGTTCGCTCCTGTGTACGGCATAACGGCCGTGTCGCTGCGGTACTTCAACGTCTACGGCCCCAGGCAGCCGCTGGAAGGCGAATACACCCTCGTCATCGGCAATTTCCTCAAGACTCGACGCGCCGGCCGGCCCCTGACCGTGTACGGCGACGGCGAGCAGACACGCGCCTACTCGCACGTCCACGACGTCGTCTCGGCGACTCTTCTCGCCGCCGAGGCGGACGTCCCGCCGGACCGGAACACGGTGCTCAACATCGGCTCCGGCGTGGAGACGTCGGTCAACCAGCTAGCCGCGATGATCGGTGGCGAGGTCGTCCACGTCATCCCGAACCCCAGGGGCGACGTGGAGGAGCGCCGCAAGGCGGCCGACTGCTCTCGGGCCGCGTCCGTGCTCGGCTGGGAGCCGACGATCGGCCTCGGGGAAGGCCTGGAAGCGCTGATGGCCGGAACATCCAAGCCTGGATTCCCGCCTGCGCGGGAATGACGGTCTTATACCAATTCGTTTTGAGGACGCCGTGAATTGCCAAACCGTAGTGGCGGGTTTGAAACCCGCCTTCCCCCTATCGACCATGGGAAGCATTACCCCAATACGGCCTCATCACAGTAAATTGGTATTACAAGGGTCTGACTGAACGGGAATAACTTGTTGCGCAGAGGTTTGAAGCGATGTCCGAAGAGTTCGTGGTCAACGTCGAGGGGGCTGTCGAAAGGGATGGGCGCTACCTGATGATCGTGCGCGGTGCGAACGTATCCCACGCGCCCGGAGCGCTCAGCTTCCCCGGGGGGAAGGTCGAGGCCTCCGACGGGCCCGACGACGCCCTCGAGTCGACCCTCCGGCGCGAGATTCGCGAGGAAGTCGGCGTCGAGGTCGACGACGATATGCGGTACGTGGAAAGCCGCCGCTTCGACACGGACGACGGCAAGCAGGTCGTCGGCGTGACATTCCTGTGCAGGTACAGGTCGGGAACTCCGTCAGCCGACCCGGCGGAGGTCCAGGCCGTGCGCTGGATGACTCCCGAGCAGGTCCTTCGCGACGCCCCGCCGTGGTTCAGGCCCGAGAAGATGCGTCGTATCGAGGCCGCCCGGCTCGCCGCCCGTGAGAGATAGCCAACATTCCGACGCCGGCGAACTCTGAACACCGTCGTTCTCGCGCAGGGAGACCCTTTGCATGACCGTCATCCTCGTGACGGCGGGAATCCACACGTGTCTTCATTCTCGCGTAGAGCCTGCTCCTCGTGAAATCGGCGCGGGAATTCAGGGCCGCCGATAGGTGCGCGTAACTGTTCAGAGTCGCGGAACGCCTGCCTTCCCCGCCTCACCCCCAAGACAACCCGTTCACCCCGAGTAGCGCCGCCCACACAATCCGTTCACCCCGAGTAGCGAAGCGTATCGAGGGGCGCGTATCGAGGGGCGCGCACGACCACCGGCGCCGCCCTTCGATACAGCCCGCCCACTCAGGGCTAACGGAAAGAGAGGTTCATCCCCTCAAGTCTGAACAGTTACAGGTGCGCAGGCCCCAAATCCCCCACCTGATTGGGCCGGCCGGCGTGACGGACTGCTTCCGGTGTCATAGTGGCGCACCTTGTCGGGATGGATTCCCGCGTTCGCGGGAATGACGGAGGTGGGGGATTTGGGGTGCGCAGGCCCGGTTGCGGCGACAGCACATCCGTGCTACTATGTCCCCGTGACCACTCCCCCACTTCCCAACTACCAACTATCCACTATCCACTATCCACTACGGAACACCCCTGTCCCATTTTGTTCCGCCCTGTTCCACCTCAGATACGAAACGTGGAACAACTGGTGTTCCATTTTCCGGCAAAGTGTTCCACCACCCAGATAGGAATGGAACACTTTGGAACAGAATGGGACAGTTCACAGGAAAAATCGACCACTTCACTCCGCCCCGGGGCGCTCACGCATGTCGGGCTGATAGCGGGAACAGAGGACCGGATTCCGGCCTGCGCCGGAATGACGCAAGGGGGCATCTTGCGGCTATTCTCGTACAACGACGTGCGGCGACACGTCCCTGCCCTCGACCGCGTCTGATTCTCGAAAGAGGTGGACACGCCCCTCTACCGCGGCGCGGCCGCGATGTTGCCACCGTCGACGGTCGTCACGCCCGCCGTGGTCCTGGTCGCCAATGCCTGGTGCAGGAACGCCTGCGCCACGTCGTCCGCGGTCACCTCGACCCCGAGCAGGTTGCCGGCCATGTAGTCGGCCTCGCTCACGCCCCGTGCCCGCGCCCTTGACGCGATCACGTCGTCGGTCAGCAGCCCGCTCCTGATGCGGTCGGCGTTCACCGCGTTCGCCCTGATCCCCTCCGCGCCGTGGTCGAGCGCGTACTGGCGCGCCAGGGCAAACGTCGCGGCCTTGGGCAGGCCGTAGGGCCCGAAGTCGGGGCCGGGGTTGAACGCCTGCTTGGACGCGTTGAAGAGCAGCGCGCCGCCCGTGCCCTGGGCTCTCATGACCCGCACCGCGTTCTGGGCGACGGTCTGGTGTGCGAAGAAGTTGAGCTCGAAGCTCTCGCGCAGCACGCGTTCGTCCACGTCCCCTATCCTCCCCTGCCAGGCCGCGCCGGCGTTCGAGACGACGATGTCGACGCCGCCGAACGCGAGGCAGATGCGGTCGAAAGCGGCGCGCACCGAGTCCGGGTCGGTGACGTCGCATCGGATTCCCACGGCGCCCGCGCCGGTCTCCCCGGCCACGGCTGCCGCCGCGTCTCCGTGCACGTCGAGCGCCGCGACGGCGGCGCCCTCGCGCGCGAATGCACGGCACGTCGCCGCTCCTATGGCCCCGCCGCCGCCCGTGACCACCGCCACGCAGCCGGCCAGTGTCTTCTCCGCCCTGCCCAGCTTGGCCTGCTCCAGCGACCAGTACTCGACGTCGAACAGGTCGGCCTCGCCGGCCGACTCGAAGCGCCCGATGGCCTCCGCGTCCGTGACCGTCTCGACGGTGCTCTCGGCGATGTCGGCGGCGATGCGCGCGTCAGCCGTCGTCCGGCCCAGACCGAACAGCCCCACGCCGGGGACCAGGACGACCCTCGGCATCGGGTCCAGCTCTGTCTTCGCGTCGGAGTGGCGGCTCGCGTTACGCCTGAAGTAGTCGCGGTACCGGTCTGCGAACGTTGCCACGGCGTCAGCGACGGCGGTCTCGAAGCTCTTCGTCTCGCCCGCCGCCGGAGCCGGCAGCAGCATCGGCCAGCTCTTCGTCCTGATCGTGTGGTCGGGCGTCGCCACCCCCGACTGGCTGTAGCGTTCCAACTCCCGCCCGTTCACGTAGGCCAGGATGTCTGAGCTCGACCGAAAGTCGAGAACGAACCGCCGGCGGCCGTCGTAGGCTTCCGCGTCCGCGATGGCGCAGGCGCCTCGAAGGACCGGCGCGACCTCTGACGCCTGCATCGTCTTCGACGGCATCGGCGCCGCCGCGAAGACGCGCTTGCGGCCCCGCCCCAGCCGCGTCTCCACGCTGGACACGATGCCGATCATCTCCTCGTACGCCTCTCTGGCCGTCTCGCCTAAGGTGAAGACCCCGTGCTTCAGCAGCACGAGCCCGCGTACTTCCGTGTCCGACTCGTACACCCGTGCCGCCGTCTTCGCGAGCTCGAACCCGGGCATGACGTACGGCACGATCCCGACCCGGTCGCCGAGCACTTCGCGGCACAGCGCCTCACCGTCCGGCTGATTGGTGAGACTGAGCACTGCGGTGGAGTGCGTGTGGTCGACGAACTTCTGCGGCAGGAACGCGTGCAGCAGCGCTTCGACGGAGGGAGTGGGCGCGCGGCTGTCGAGCAGGTTCTGCCGCTCGAAGTCGACCATGTCCTCGTCAGACAGCGCGTCGAGCCGCCGCAGCCGCCTCAGCGGGTCGAGCCGCACCGCCGGCAGGCCGGGCGGCTCGATATCCGCCATGTCCCAACCGCTGCCCTTGACGCGCAGGACGTCGACTTCGTCGCCGAGCAGGTCGGCCGCGACCGTCTTGACAGAGGTGTTGCCGCCGCCGTGCAGCACCAGCTTCGGGTCCGCGCCCAGCAGCCGCGTCGTGTAGACCCGGAGCGCCACGTCCGGGCCGCAGCCCTGTTCGGCGTAGTGGTCCACCGCCCGCCGAGCGTCAATATCCGACCACCGGCTGTCCATCCGCCCTCCTCGCTGCGCCAATTGTGCACCGTAGGCGCGACCGCTGTCGAGAAGATGTAAGGCGCCTATCTCAACGAGAGCGTGAAGCCAGGCCGCCAGCGCCCGGTGGCCCCGGGAACACGCCATGGACGAGTCACCGGATGAGGCCATGTTATCCTCCCGATGGTCTATCGAGCGCATGTCGGACCGCACAGGGCTGGAGCCGTCCCGAGCAGGTGGTTGGCCGCCCCTGGACCGCGAACGCCGGTCCGGTGGCCGATGATGGGCAGGAGACGATCGCCGATGGTTTCTGCTTTGCTTCGGATCAGGGGGAGCTACGAGGCCCTTCAGGGCTGGCGTCATGGTCTGACCCGCAACTCGGAGGCCGGCGAGCTCCTGGAGCTCTTCCTCGTAGCCGCCGTATGTTCGGTGCTGGGTATTCGGGCGTTTCTCGCCGCCGCAGGATATCCGCAGCTTGGCGGAGACGGCCTGCACATAGCTCACATGCTGTGGGGCGGGGCCTTCATGCTCGTAGCCTTCTTTCTGTTGTTCACGTTTCTGGGGCGGGCGCTGGCTCGCCTGGCGGCGATTCTGGCCGGCATCGGATTCGGCACCTTCATCGACGAGCTGGGGAAGTTCATCACGTCGGACAACGACTACTTCTACGAACCCACCATCGGTCTGATCTACGTCATCTTTGTCGCCATTTTCCTGATTCTTCGAACGGCGCGCCGCAACCGGCCAGTAGGGCCCGACGATGCCTTGGCGAACGCCCTTGCCCAGATTCAGGGGTCTATCGCCGAGCCGCTCGATCCCGGCGAGAAGGAGCAGGTCCTGGCGCTGCTCGATCAGGCCGATCCCGTGCATCCATTGTCGGCCCATCTGCGCGCATACGTCGAGTCCGCGGAGCCGAGTTCGGATGCCCGGACACACTTCTACTTTCGCTTCAAGGAGTGGATATTGGATGTCTGCCGGCGGGTGGCGCGACACCGCAGGTTCGCCGCTCTGTTCCCGTTGCTGTTCCTGCTTTGGGTCGTCGCTCAGGGTGTGGCATTGGCGTTCCTGGCCTACGATATATCGGGCGCGACCATCGAGCGCCTGAGCTGGACCGACTACGCCCAGGCGGGATCGCTGTCGGTCACGATAGTATGTGTCGCAATCGGCATCCGGTTCTGGCCCTCCAGCCGCGCCAGGTCATACCGCTGGTATATACGCGCCGCGCTGGTCTCGATCTTCATCACGCAAGTCTTCGCATTCTTCGACTCTCAACTGGTCGCCGTGATCGGGCTGGCGGTGAATGTGCCGACCTATGCTTCGTTGACCTTCATGGCGAACCTGGAGGCCGGCGAGCAGACGTCCACTTCGGCGCGCGGACAACAGCGACAGACCTGAGGCGCCGACAGGGCCTCTATCTCGCTAGTCGCCGTGGCTCGGGGTGTCGACCGACGATCCCGCGCCTTCGTGTGCCACACGACATCCGGGCCAATTGGGTGCGTGTTAGAATCCGGCCACAGCCGCAGACCACGCGTTTGGGGGCGACCGATCGAGACCTCGAAGCAGACCATACTGCCGGTCGTGCTGGCCGGGGGCGCGGGTACCCGCCTGTGGCCCCTCTCGCGCCGCAAGTACCCCAAGCAGTTCATGCAGCTGATCCGTGAGCGCAGCCTGTTCCAGGAGTCGCTGCTGCGCGCCGCCGGCATGGACGGCGCGACGCCCCCGACGGTGGTATGCAACGAAGACCATCGCTTCCTGGTGGTCAGCCAGGCGCGCGAGATCGGGATCGAGCTCGCGGACGTCGTCCTCGAACCCGCCGTGCGCAACACAGCCCCGGCGCTGACGCTGGCGGCTCTGCGCCTGGTCGAATCGGAGCCTGCGGGTGGGGCGGCGATGCTGGTGCTATACGCCGACCACGTGGTCTCCGACGTAAGCGCCTTCAGGCGGGCGGTATCGGCGGCGTG
Organism: Dehalococcoidia bacterium; assembly: GCA_965220785.1. Taxonomy (GTDB): domain Bacteria; phylum Chloroflexota; class Dehalococcoidia; order Lucifugimonadales; family CAZENU01; genus CAZENU01. The sequence continues at coordinate 1,880,095 of CBDCQW010000003.1, read as the reverse complement.
CGAAACGGCGGCCGCAGGACGGATCGTTGCGCTTGGAGTCGTGCCCACGAGCCCCGAGACCGGCTACGGCTACATTCGCGCCGACGCCCGTACACAAGCTCCTGGGGCACCTCAGGCTGAGACCGAACGCCGTATAGTCGAGTTCGTGGAAAAGCCCGACGCGGAGACGGCGCTGCGCTATCTACACAGCGGGGACTATCTCTGGAACAGCGGCATATTCATGATGCGCCCGGACGTCTGGCTGTCGGAGCTGGGCCGGTTCCGCCCGGACATCCTGCAAGCCTGCCGCAGTGCAGTCGCGAGCGGTACGGAGGACGGCCCATTCTTCCGCCCCGGCGCCGAGTTCCATGAGTGCCCCGCCGAGTCGATAGACTACGCCGTGATGGAAAAGGGCCCGCGCGCCGAGCCGCCGTCATCCGGATCGGCTGACGCCGTCTGCGCCGGCTACTCGGTCGCCCCGCTGGAAGGCGGCTGGTCCGACGTCGGGGCGTGGTCCGCTGTGTGGGACGAAGGAGAGCGCGACGCCGACGGCAACGTCGTCCGGGGCGACGTATACGCGGAGTCGACGCGCGGCTCCGTGCTGCTGGGGCAACACAGGCTTTTGGCCGCCGTGGGCCTCGAGGACGTCGTCGTCGTCGAGATGGCCGACGCGGTGCTCGTCGCCCGCAAGGACCGCGTGCAGGACGTCAAGGCCGTGGTGGACCGACTGAGGGCCGACGGACGCGCCGAGCACGACAGCCACCGAAAGGTGCACAGGCCGTGGGGCAGCTACGAGGTGCTGGACGAAGGGGACGGGTTCCAGGTCAAGCGCCTCATGGTCGAGCCGGGAGCCGCGGTGTCGCTGCAGAAGCACCAGCGACGGGCGGAGCACTGGGTCGTCGTCAAGGGGACTGCGCGCGTCACCGTCGGGGACGAGCGGTACGAGCTGGGCGAGAACGAGTCCACCTACGTTCCGCGCGGGTCCCTCCACAGGCTGGAGAACGCGGGCGAGTCGCCGCTGGAGATCGTCGAGGTCCAGACCGGCGACTACCTGGGCGAGGACGATATAGTCCGCCTCCGCGACGACTACGGCCGGGAGCGCGGCTAGGACCGCCTCGCGGCTCGTTCGGCCGCCGTCGTCGTCGCCGTGTCGTAACGCCGTTTTCTATCTTGACATCGCGTCGAGGCCGCGTATATTCTTCGCATGCGTTCATGAGACGAACGGCCTCGCCGGCTGTCGTCTCCGCGGCGCAGGCAAGAGAGCCCCATTGGCGGGGTGCGCAGGCGCCCGCGCTGTCGGCCCCTGGTGAGCGCTCATCCGCCCGAATTGCCTTGGCGTCCGCGCGTGTGTAGAACGAGAGCGATGTACATGGGAGGACTCGCTTCATATGGCGGCTAGCGGACGCCCGTCGGCGGCGAAGCCGTTCAGGGTAATCGAGCCGGCCTCCGGATGGCGCTCCATCGACTACCGGGAGCTGTGGGAGTACCGCGACGTGCTCTACTTCCTGGTGCGGCGCGACATCAGGGTCCGCTACACCCAGTCGGTGTTCGGCGTAGGCTGGGCGATCATCCAGCCGGTCTTCTTCATGATCGTCTTCTCGATCGTGTTCGGCAGGCTGGCCGGGGTCCGGTCCGACGGCGTCCCCTACCCGATCTTCAGCTTCGCCGCGCTCGTTCCCTGGACCTACTTCTCCACCGCGTTTACGGAGTCGACCAACAGCCTGGTCCTGAACCAGGGCATGATCAAGAAGGTCTACTTCCCGCGACTGACCCTGCCGCTCGCGCCGGTCATCTCCAAGCTGGTCGACTTCTTGGTGGCGTTCGTGGTGCTGCTGCTGCTGATGGCCTGGTACCGGAGCACGGCCACGGTCTGGGTGCTCGCGCTGCCGTACCTTGTGCTTCTTGCCGCTACGCTCGCCTGGGGCATAGGGACGTGGCTCACGAGCATGGCGGTCCAGTACCGGGACGTGAAGTACGGTATCACCTTCGCGGCCCAGCTCATGATGTACTGCTCGCCGGTGGTGTACCCCGCGACGTTGATCCCGGACCGGTATCGGCTGATATATGGCCTGAACCCGATGGCCGGGATCGTAGAGGGCTTCCGGGCCGCCCTGCTCGGCACGACGCCCATGCCCTGGGACCTGCTTGCCGTGGGAACGGTCGTCACAGTCCTGGTCACGCTTAGCGGGACTCTCTACTTCCGGCGCATGGAGCACGTGTTCGCCGATGTCGCGTAGAAGCGCATGAACGACACAGCGATCCGCGTCGAGGGACTTTCGAAGCGGTACCGGATCGGCGTCCGGGAGCAGGCCCACGACACGCTGGGCGGCGCCCTGACCGACCTCGCGAGGCGGCCCGTGCGGAATCTGCGACGCCTGCGCGAGCTGTCGACTTTCGACGACGGCGAAGACCGCGACGACGTGCTCTGGGCCCTCGACGACGTGTCGTTCGAGGTCGCGCGCGGCGAGATCGTCGGCGTCATCGGCCGCAACGGGTCGGGCAAGAGCACGCTCATCAAGATACTGTCCCGCATCACCAGCCCCACTCTTGGGCGCGTCGAGCTGTCGGGGCGCGTGGGCGCGCTGCTCGAGGTCGGCACCGCGTTCCACCCCGACCTGACCGGACGCGAGAACGTCTACCTCAACGGCTCCGTGCTGGGCATGAGGAAAAAGGAGATAGAGGCCAGGTTCGACGAGATAGTCGCCTTCTCCGAGGTCGAGAAGTTCATCGACATGCCGGTGAAGCGCTACTCGACCGGGATGGCCCTGCGGCTCGCGTTTTCGGTCGCCGCTCACCTGGAGGCCGAAATACTCCTCGTCGACGAGGTGTTGGCCGTGGGCGACGTCAAGTTCCAGGAGAAGTGTGTCGGCAAGATGCAGGACGTGACGACGACGATGGGACGCACCGTGCTGTTCGTCAGCCACAACATGGGATCGGTGCAGCGGCTGTGCGACCGCGCCATACTGCTCCACGACGGTGAGCTCCTGATGAACGGCCCGACGCGTGAGGTCGTATCGGGATACCTCGGTCTGGGCGCCGAGCGCCTCGGCGAGCGCGTCTGGAACGACGCATCATCCGCCCCCGGCGACGACACGGCCCGCGTCCACGCGGTCCGGGTGCTGGACGACGACGGCGCCCTCGCGACCGAGTTCGACGTGCGCCACCCGGTCTACTTGCAGATGGAGTACTGGGTGCGCAGAGAGGTCGAGCGGCTGAACGTTACCCTGGAGTTCCGTAACGAGCGCGGCGAGCTCGTCTTCGTGTCGACCGACGACTCCGGGGACGCGGCGGCGTCCGGACGGGTGCGCGAGGCGGGCCTGTACCGCTCGACCTGCCGGGTCCCGCCCGACCTGCTCAACAACGGGCAGATGTTCGTGCTCGCCAAGCTGACCGACGGCGTACGCGTCCACGCCGTGCTCCCGGACGTCGTGACGTTCAACGTGCTCGACTCGATGGACCCGGAGGGAGCCCGCGGCAGATACCACGCCGACTGGCCCGCGACCGCCGTGCGGCCGCGCCTGCAATGGGAGTCGGAGCGCCGCTCCGAGGCCACGTCGGAGGTGTGAGGCCGCTGGCTCGCGATGCCACGGGCCCTTCCGCACAGGCCGGGAATTGAGGAGGCGACTGCCACGTCTCCCCGGTCACGCGACCCGGATGGCTCCATCCTTGGGGAATGACGGTCGTGGAAGGGCTTTGTGACACACCGGTCGCGGGCATTCAGGACGTGCCTGGGTGGTTTGTCGGAGCACCTGCCGCACGGCGGCGAGAGAAAGAGGGCGCGTGGTAGAATGACGCCGATGCCGAAGGGAGAGTTGTCGTGGACGCCGACTACTCGAAGATCATCTCAGTCGACCCTGGTAAGCGGGGCGGGAAGCCCTGCATTCGCGGCCTGCGCATCACTGTCCATGACGTGCTGGAGTATCTGGCGTCGGGGATGTCCGAGGACGAGATACTGGCCGACTTCCCCGACTTGGAGCGGCAGGACATCCGGGCTTCCCTCGCCTTCGCGGCTGACCGTGAAAGGCGATTGGCGTCGCTGCCTCCTGAATGAGGCTGCTGTTCGACCAGAACCTATCACCCGTCTCAAGAATACGCTGCGGCGCGTCTATCCGAACCTCCTGCACGTCAGGGACGTAGGACTCGAGGCTGCCGACGACATGACGATCTGGCAGTATGCGGGCGACCACGGGCTCACAATCGTGTCTAAGGACTCGGATTTCAGGCAGTTGAGCTTCACTCTCGGCCCCCCGCCGCGCGTTGTGTGGATCAGGCGCGGCAACTGCTCGACTTCGGAGATTGAGGCTATCCTCAGCGCCAGGTGTGACGACGTTCTAGCGCTATGTAAGGACGAAGAGACTGCATTTCTCGCTTTGAGTTGAAACGCGGCGACCCCTTGCTCCGGTTCCTTCCTGTCCGCCTGGGGGCTCCGCTGAGGAAGGCAGACAGCTGTCCGGAGCGGATGCGCGCATAGTGTGGACGTACCGGCCCCTTCTCTAGGTCTGGAATACAGGGTAATGTCCACACCGAAGCTGCTCGTCCTGAACCAGTTCTACGCTCCCGACTATGCCGCGACCGGCCAAGTCGCGGCGGAGCTCTGCGCCGGCCTCGCGTCGAAGGGCCTGCGGATCAGGGTCGTCGCCGGCGAGCCCAGCTACACCGAGGCCGCACCGGCCGCGCCGGCCTACGAGAAACTCGACGGCGTGGAGGTGCACCGCGTGGCCATGGGCGGCGCGAGGGGCCGGGAGCGGCTGAGCGTGCGCCTGCGGGGGTTCTTCACCTTCTTCTTTAGGGGCTGGCGGCTGGCGCGGGCGCTGTCGAAGGTCGAGCGAGCCGACGCGGTGGTGACCTTCGGCAACCCGCCCATCGTCGGCATCGCCGCGGCGATGGTCGCCCGCCGTAGCAAGGCACGGTTCGTCTACGTGCTGCACGACATTCACCCCGACATCCTGAGGGCGTCCGGCTTCAGGATGCTGCCAAGGCCGGCGCTGTGGGCGTTCGATCTCGTGCACCGGTGGGTGCTGCGACGTGCCGACGCCATCGTCGTCCTAGGGCACGGGATGAAACGCACTCTCGTCGAGACGAAGGGGGTCGACGCGAACCGCGTTCACGTCATCCCCCTGTGGGCGCGCCCGGAGCTCGGCGCGCTACCGGACGGCGCCGCCCTGCGCCAGGAGCTGAACGTCGACGACGATACGCTGCTCGTGTCCTACTCTGGCAACATGGGGATAATGCACCCGCTCGACGCGGTGCTCGACGCGGCAAAGCGATGCCGCGGCTTGCCGGTCCACTTCCTTCTCGTCGGCGACGGCGCGCGGCGGGCCGGGCTCGAGGCCAGGGTCAGGGACGAGGGCATCGCCCAGGTGTCGTTCCTGCCCTTCCAGTCCGAGGCCCGTTTCGCCGAGATCATGGCCGCGACCGACCTGTCGCTCGTCGTGCTCGGACCCGGTCTCGAGGGGCTCGCGGTGCCCTCGAAGGCCTACACGGCTATAGGCGCCGGCAAGCCGTTCGCCGCGGTCATGCGCCCCGATGCCGACGTCGCGAGGCTGGCGGTCGAGCACGACTGCGGCTGGAATGTCGAGTCTGCCGACGACCTGGCTGACCTGCTCTCCGGTCTGCTCGACCGTCGCGAAGAGCTCGCGCGCCGCGGCGCGAACGGCCGCCAGGCCTATGTGCAGCACTACACGCGGGACCGCGCTGTTCAGGCGTACCTGGACGTCCTCGTCTAGACCCCGCCGCTTGGGAAGCCTGCGGGTGTCACGCTGCGAAGTCTGGCCGACTGAAGCCTACTCAGCTCAAGCCTCATCCCGGTCGCCCCGGAGCGCTTCCATAACGCTCTGTATACTGACAGGCTCGGTTTCGAGACCTTCAGCGATGGCACGGGCCAGGGCAGCGTCCTCCGCCTCCGTGCTGTCACAGACCTTATCTTCATCTTCCAAGTGCGAGAGTATCTCTTCGCCCTCCCCGATGTCGACGGGTCCAGTCACGGTGGCCCCCAAGTTCGTGTGGCGGTCTCGGTTGGTGCCTGCAGCCACGTGTCCAGGTAGCGGCCGAGGCCGTCCCAGAACCTGACCTTTGGCTCGAACCCGAGGCTGCGGGCCAGGCTGCTGTCGAGCGAGAACTGAGGCACCTCGCCGGGCCTCGCCGGCTGCTCCGAGATCTCGACGCCCGCCCGCTCGGCGATGAACTCGGCGATGGCGCGGACCGACACGATCTCCCCGGTGCCGACGTTCACGGTAGTCCCGCCGAGGTCGTCGCGGCCGATGATCGCGTCGTAGGCGGCCACGAGGTCGCTGACGTGGATGTACTCGCGCGTTTGGGCGCCCGTGCCGAACAGGGTCAGCGGCTTGCCCGCCGCGGCCAGGCTGGCGAAGATCGGAATGACCGCCCCGCCCCTGCCCGACTTCTGACGCTCGCCGTAGACGTTCGACGGACGCACGATCGTCACGTCGAGCCCGTAGCTCCTGTGGTACGCGTAGCACATCCGGTCCGCGGCCGCCTTGGACGCCGAGTACGGGCTGTAGGGACGCAGCGGCGCCGTCTCCGGCACCGGCAGACCGTCCGAGGCGCCGTACACCTCGCAGCTGCTGGCGAACACGACCCTGCTCCCCGACCGACGCGCTGCCTCCAGCACGTTGATCGTCCCATCGAGGTTGACGTCGGCGAACGCGCGCGGCTCCGCCAGCGACTCGTCCACGTTGACGCGCGCCGCCAGGTGCACGACGACGTCGTGGCCGCGAACCGTCTTCTCCACGATCTCGTTGTCGGTGACGCTGCCCCACACCACCTCGGCGCCCGCCGAGACGGCCCGGACGTTGCGCGCGGCCTCCTCCGAGTAGGTGTTCAGGATGGTGACGCCGTGGCCGGCGGCGCTCCACCGCTCGGCCAGGTGGCTTCCCTGGAAGCCGGCGCCCCCCGTAATCAGTATCCGCAAACTGTCATACCTCCGCTTCCCGCCCGGCCGCGGTCTCCGGCCTGCGGTGGCCGGTGCCCCAGCTTCCGGTCAGCGTGTTCCAGGCGGCCCGCAGCATCAGCGCCACGTCGAGCCACAGGCTCGCCCGCTTCACGTATAGCATATCGTAGGCGAGACGACGGCGCGGCGAGCAGTGCCTGGGCAGATAGAGCTGCGCCGTGCCCGTCATGCCCGGCATGACGGCGGTCCGCCGGTCGAACCTCGGCTCCTCCGCGACGGCGTCCCGGTGCATCTGGACCGGCAGCGCCCGAGGCCCGACGAAGCTCATGTCGCCGCGGAGCACGTTGATCACCTGCGGCAGCTCGTCCAGCGCAGTCCGGCGAAGCACCCGGCCGACCCTGGTCACCCGGGGGTCGGCGTCGGCCGTCACGAGCCCGGCGCTCTCGGCGTCCTGGACCATCGTCCTGAACTTCAGGAACACGAACTCCTTGCCATCCTTGCCGATTCTCCCCTGTCGATAGAAGACGGGGCCGCGGTCTTCCAGCCAGACCGCCAGCGGTATGCCGAGCCACAGCACGAGCCACAGCGGCGCGAGAGCAAGATGGGTGCAGACGATGACGGTGAGGTCGTAGGCGCGCTTGTACCGCTGCCTCGGGACGGTCATTCGTCCAGCCGGCCCCGGTTTGCCTCGAACCAGTCGATCGTCCTGCGCAGCCCCACGTCGAACGGCGTCGTTGCGGCGAAGCCGAACTCCTCCCGGGCGCGGGACGTGTCGAGCCTGCGACGGGGCTGGCCGTCCGGCTTGCTCTCGTCCCACTCGACGCGGCCCTCGAACCCGACCATCTCCCCTATCTTCGCGGTCAGGTCGCGTATGCTGGTCTCGTCTCCCGAGCCGAGGTTGACCGGCTCCGGCTTGTCGTAGCGCTCCATCGCCAGCGCGATGCCCTCCGCCGCGTCGTCCACGTAGAGGAACTCCCGCGTGGGCGAGCCGGTGCCCCACGCCGTGATCGACGCGTCGCCCCGCTCCCGGGCCTCCACGAATTTGCGAATCAGCGCCGGGATGACGTGGCTCGACGCGGGGTCGAAGTTGTCCGCCGGGCCGTACAGGTTGACCGGCAGCAGGTAGACGATGTTCGTCCCGTACTGCTCCCGGTACGCCTGCGCCTGCACCAACAGCATCTTCTTGGCGAGCCCGTACGGCGCGTTGGTCGCCTCCGGATAGCCGTCCCAGAGATCGTCCTCCCTGAACGGCACCGGCGTGTCGTTCGGGTACGCGCATATGGTCCCGACGACCAGTACCTTCTCGACGCCGGCCTTGCGGGCCTCCTCCAGCAGATGGATGCCCATGATCGCGTTGTCGTAGAAGAACGTCCCCGGGTTGGCCCGGTTCGCGCCGATCCCCCCAACCACGGCCGCGAGGTGGACCAGGTAGTCCGGCCGCGCGTCCTCCAGCAGCCGCAGGACGTGTTCGCGGAACCGCAGGTCGTAGTCGGCGCTCCTCGGCACGAACACCTTCTCGGCGCCCCGCTCCCCTATTCGCCGCACGACCGCCCTGCCGAGGAACCCCGCGCCCCCGGTCACGACAACCGATTTCCCTGCCCAGAAGTCTCCCCCCTCCTCTCCCTCGACGGGAGAGGACCGAGGTGAGGGTGATCCCCCTGCCTCCTCTCCCTCGACGGGAGAGGACCGAGGTGAGGGTGACTCTTCTCTACGTTTCCCCAACGCGTTACCCGCGCCCTTCGCCGATGGCGGGCAGCCCGATGGCCTCCACGTCGGCGTCGACCATTATCCTGACGAGCTCGTGGAAGCCGACCCGGGGCGACCACTCCAGCACTCGCCTCGCCTTGCGCGCGTCGGCCCACATGTCGCTCACGTCCGTCGGCCGGAAGTACCGGGGGTCGATCTCGACGTGCTCTCGCCAGTCGAGCCCCGCGTACGCGAACGCCTCCTCCACGAACTCCCGCACCGAGTGCGACTCGCCCGTGCCGATGACGTAGTCGTCCGGCTCGTCCTGCTGCAGGATGCGCCACATCGCCTCGACGTACTCCGGGGCGTACCCCCAGTCGCGGCGCGCGTCCAGGTTGCCGAGATACACCTTGCGCTGCTGCTCGGCCCGGATCCTCGCCACCGCCCGGGTCACCTTGCGGGTGACGAACGTCTCGCCGCGCCTGGGGCTCTCGTGGTTGAACAGGATGCCGTTGGCCGCGAACATCCCCGAGCCCTCGCGGTAGTTGACCGCCATCCAGTAGGCGTACACCTTCGCGGCGGCGTACGGGCTCCTCGGCGCGAACGGCGTCCCCTCGTTCTGCGGCGGCGGGCTCGCGCCGAACATCTCGCTCGACGACGCCTGGTAGACGCGCGCCCCGATGCCGCTCCGGCGCACGGCCTCCAGCAGCCGCGTGCTGCCGAGCCCGGTGACCTCCCCCGTGTACTCGGGCGCGTCGAAGCTGACCTGCACGTGGGACTGCGCGCCGAGGTGGTATATCTCCTCCGGCCGCACGTTGTAGACCAGGTTCGACACTTGCTCCAGGTTGACGAGGTCGCCGTAGTGCAGGAACAGGTTCACCCCGCTCTCGTGCGGGTCCCGGTACAGGTGGTCGATCCGGCCCGTGTTGAAGGTGCTCGACTTGCGGATCAGGCCGTGCACCTCGTAGCCTTTCTCGAGCAGCAGCTCGGCCAGGTAAGACCCATCCTGCCCGGTGATCCCGGTGATCAGCGCCTTCTTTGCCATGTCTCTCTCCGATGCCCTCCGTTCACTTACTGGGCCGGCTCTTCGACCTGGCCTCGTACAGCAGGGCGTCCACCTGGAACCTGTACCAGCAGCCCTGCAGGAAGTGGAAGACGAGGCCCGCCCGTCCGTCCAGAAAGCCCAGCCTGAGGAAGTACCGGTACCCGAAGTATAGAAAAGCCCGCGCGAACAGCGGCGTCCGGCCGTAGACGCGGTCGCGCAGCCACCGCCGCCTCGACTCGGGCGCGCCGAGCACCGACGGCCGTACGCCGTCCTCGCTCGAGCCGGCCAGGACGGCCTGCGCCTCCCTGACCGCGTACCGGTTGTGCTTCTCCGTCCATCTGACCAGTCCCTTGCCGCTTTCCTCAACGATATCATGGTCGAGGAAGCCCGCCGCGCCCTCGGACAGCACCATGTGCTCGTCCATCGACCTGTCCTCGCACCGGGCCGCGCCCCGCTTCCACACGCGGAGCAGCCACGTCGGGTAGTACCCGCCGTGCCGTATCCAGCGGCCCATGAAGTACACCCGCCGCTTGACGTAGAGCCCGGTAACGCCGTCCGCCGGCCGGGCCAGCCTCGCCGTCAGCTCCTCAGCCAGCTCCGGCGTGATCCGCTCGTCCGCGTCGAGCCTCAACAGCCACTCCGCGTCCATCGGCACGTTGTCGAGCGCCCAGTTTAGCTGCTGCGCCTGGCTCTCGAACTCGTGATGGAACACCTCGGCGCCGAACTGTCTGGCGATGTCGACCGTGCGGTCGTCGCTGCCTGAGTCGACCACGACGATCCGGCATTCGAGGCGGTCGAGGCTGTCGAGACAGCCGGGCAGGTCTATCTCCTCGTTGTAGGTGAGCACGATCGCCGTCAGGTCGAGCGCCATCCCGGCCTACTCCGCCGCGGTCCGGGCCTGGGACGTTTCGCGTCCCGCCTGCCCGACGACCTCTTCGTACAACGCCTCGACGTCCGACGCCACCCGTTCCCAGGAGTACCTCTGGGCCGCGAGGGCCTCCCCCGCCCTGCCCATGCGCTCTGCGGCGTCCGGGTCGTCCAGCAGCCGGCCGATCGCGCCAGCCACGTCGGCCGGGTCGAGCGTCGTGACCAGCCCGGCCCCGGCCTCGGCGACCTCCCCGTGCATTCCCACCTGGTCGGATACGACGACGGGCGTGCCGGACGCCATCGCCTCCATGACCGCGACCGGGGAGCTCTCGTGGCGGGACGGCAGCACGAATACGTCCGCCGCCCTGAGCAACCGCCATTTATCCTCCCCTACGACCATGCCGGTGAACACGGACCTCTCGGAGAGGCCGTGCCGGTCGAAGAGGGCTCTCACCTCCGCTTCGTACTCGGGCGCGCCGCTTCCCGCGACTACCAGCGAGAAGTCGTCCCTGCCCTCTGCCAGCGCTCCGGCGGCTGCCGCGAGCACGTCGAGGCCCTTTATCCGGTGGAGCCTCGCGAGAAAGAGGACGATCTTCCGACCCTGGAGGCTCGGGTATTGCCGGTTTACGGACGCGCGGTCGTCGACACCGGCGGGCGGTGGTGCGTCAGCGCCCAGCGGAATGAAGCGGCCCTTCGAGAAGCGCAGGCGGCGGGCCGACTCCAGCTCGACCTCGGAGGTGAGGTGGAGAGCCGCCGCGCCGCCCAGGTCGAGTCTGCCAAGCGTGTTGAGATAGAACCACTTCTTGGTCCTGCTGGCGACCGACGTGCGCCGACCCTCGTATCGCTTGGCCAGTGAGACAGGGTCGAGTGAGCCGGCCACGTGCACCACGTACGGCACGCCGAGCCGCCGGCACCAGAACGCCGCAACGGTGGTCGGCCACAGGAACACGGAGTGTATGTGCACCACGTCCGACTGGCGAACAAGGTCCCGGAGGGCCCGTCCCATTGGCGCCGAGAAGTGGTACCACCGCGGCCGCTGTATGGGGAAGTACCAGACGTCGACGGCGTCCAAGGGTACGGGACGCTCCAGCGGAACGTCGAGCTCGCCTGGACCGTCGACGTTGGTCGTGGCGACCGTGACGTCGTGGCCGCGCCGCGCCAGCTCGCGCGTCAACCCCATGGCCGCGACGATCGGTCCCCCATAGCGCGGCGCGAAGCTCGGTATCACGTGGAGTACGTTCATTCCGCGAGTAGAACACACTGCCAGGGCAGCCGCATCTTGTCGACCGACACGGCAACTGTGGTATCGGCGATCGGTCGCCTCTGTCAGGAGTGACTGAGCCTGTCTCTGAGCCTCGCGAGCTCGGCTTTGGCCTCGGCTGCGCGGTTCTCGGCTTCCATGAGGGCGGCCTTCGCCGTGTCCCGCTCCGCTGCGGCTTGGGCGTATGCCTCCAGGGCCTCGACGTGGGTGGGTAGGTACTCTCGGGTAGCAGGGTCCCACAAGCGGAGACGGCGTCCATCGCTGCACAGGTACAGCGACAGCGCGCGGCTGTATCCGCGTATCTCGCTGTCGGACTCTTCGGTCAACTCGATCGCCTCGTAGGAGCCTCCCACCAGACGGTCGCCTGCAAGCGGCTGAGAGTAGCGGGCCTTCCCCGAACCGTCGAACCTCCAGTACTCGGACACTCCCATCTCGGCGTAGCCCTCGCGCTTGACGGTCTCGTCACGCGGCGCAGTCGTCTTGGAAGCTATCTCCAGAACGAAGTCCGGCGGCTTGCCCACTTCGTAGATCACGTAGCCGTTCCGGTCGACGATGGCTTCCGGATCGACCCCGAACGCCACGACGCAGTCCGGATAGAAATGCTGCTTCCAGTCCACGACGGTGGCCGCGTTCTCGATCAGGTATCCGTTGCCCGCGACCAGAACGTCGTCGAACTTACCGAAGTGAGCTTCCAGGGCGGAGCGTACCGGTACGTAGTGCCTGTCTTGCTGCATGTCGGTCTTCTCCGGCGGATCAGGCAGCTTCTCCAATACCGCCGTGGACGCGTCGAGCTTGGTAGTCATGGCCATTCTCCGTGGGCTCGCGGATGTCTACCGCCTCGGACTATCCGGCTCCCGCCGCTCCGGAGTCACGTTGGCGACGGTGACGGCCATTATATCATCACCGTTGCGCAAGTCCTGCGCGCGGCTCATTCGACGAGAAACGGTCCCAGCACCAGCGTGTCCATGCCGGTACGGCTGAAGCAGTCGAGAGCCTGCTCAGGGGTGTTGACGATCGGCTCGCTCTCGTTGAACGAGGTGTTCAGCACCACCGGCACTCCGGTCAGCCTGTCGAACGCGCTGATCAGCTCATGGTACAGCGGGTTCGCGGCTCGGCTCACGGTCTGAAGCCGACCCGTGCCGTCGACGTGGGTCGGCGCCGGGATCAGCTCCCGCTTCTCCTCGCGCACCGGGTACGCCATCAGCATGAACGGCGACGGAGCGTCGCTCTCGAACCAGTCGCCGACTCGCTCCTCGAGTATCGATGGCGCGAACGGCCGGAACGTCTCCCGGTGCTTGATCCGCCTGTTCAGCGTGTCCTTCATGTCGGCGCGGCGCGGGTCGACGACGATGCTGCGGTTTCCGAGCGCCCTGGGGCCCCACTCGCTTCTGCCCTGGTACCAGCCGACGATCTTGCCGTCGGCGATCCGCCGCGCCGTCTCATCCGCCAGCGCCCCGTCTCCCGGCTCACGATACGACACTCCGCCGCGGTCGAGCGCCTCCCTGAGGTTGTCCGGCGTGTCCTCCGGGCCCCAGTAGGCGTGCTCGATGGCCGGCGCGCGGGGATTGCCCAGAACATGGTGGTAGACGTACTGCGCCGCTCCGACCGAGAGGCCGGCGTCGCCCGCGGCCGGGTGGATGTAGACGTCCTCGAACGGCGTGCGGTCGAGGATCTGCCCGTTGGCCACGCAGTTGAAGGCGACCCCGCCCGCGTAGCAGAGGCGCTTCAGCCCGGTCTCGGCGTGCAGACGGTCGATCAGCGTCAGCACGACCTCCTCGAGCCGAGACTGCAGCGACGCCGCAATGTCCTCGTGCCTGCTCTCCACCGGCGCGCCGGGCGCGCGGGCGGGCCCGAGGTCGCGGTCCAGCCGGTCCGAGAACAGCCTGCCGATGGACGGCTCGCCCTCCCCGAACGTCATCTCCACGCCATCCCGGTGATGCGTGAAGTACGACAGCCCGAGCTTGAAGTCCATGCCGCTGCCGAGCCGGACGATGCGTTGGAACTCGTCCGAATAGGCAGGCTTTCCGTACGACGCGAGACCCATCGCCTTGTACTCGTCGCCGTACTTCCACATACCCAGGTACTGCGTAATCGCCGAGTAGTAGAAGCCCAGCGAGTGCGGGAAGAAGACGTAGCCCTCGACGTCCAGGTCCGTGCCCCTGCCTGAGCCCCAGAGCATGCTGGAAAAGTCGCCCAGGCCGTCGAGCGAGAGCACGGCGGCATCCCCGAACGGCGACGAGTAGAAGGAGCTGGCCGCGTGCGCCACGTGATGCTCGACGTAGTGCAGCTCGGCGCCAAGATCGGCCGTCGGGACGCCGAGCGAGTGCGCTACCGCGTCGCGGATGTCGCCGAACTGCTTCCACGCCCGGGACCGGCCGAGCGCCAGGTGCGGTAGCCGCAGCGCCCACAGCGCCTTGCGGGCGATGTGAGCCGAGCGTTTGCGCGCGATCGCGACGTGGTCGATCTCCGCAGCGTCGACGCCGTTCGACTCGAGGCACCACCTGACGGCGTTGCTGGGAAAGCCGGCGGCGTGCTTGACCCGGGTGAAGCGCTCCTCCTCCACCGCCGCCAGCAACCGGCCGTCCCTGAACAGAGCCGCCGACGCGTCGCCGTGGTAGGCGTTTATGCCCAAGACAATCATCGCAGATAGCGGAAGCAGCGGTCGAGCAAGCGCCCCAGCAGATAGCGCCCCCGGCCGTCTCGAATGTCGTATAGTATGTGCCACACCCTCAGTACGGACCTTATGGCTGCCCTGTACAGGAAGTTGCGCCTCGGCAGTCCGGCGGCGATTCGCTCCGCTTCGGCCCGCATCTCGCTCCCCAGCGTCGACGTCTTGGAGGCCGGGTGCATCCTGAACGCGACGAAGTGCTTCCTCACGAACCGAAACCTGGCGCCGTACATAGCGAACCGTGTCATCAGATCGGCGTCCATGCAGTGCAGGTACGACGGGTCTATGCCCCCTGCCCGCTCGTAGAGGTTGCGAGTCCAGAACGCCGCCGGTTGCAATACCCGAAACCCGCCGTAGAGCATTCCGCGCCGGGAGAAGAACGGGAGGGACGGCCAGCACCGCCATTCCCCTATGACGCGTCCCTCCGCGTCTATCAACGGCAAGTTGCCGTAGACCACGTCGGCGCCACTCCGCTGCAGCGTGTCGACCGCGCGCTCGATCGCGTCCGGCCGGTAGACGTCGTCCGAGTTGACCCACGCCAGGATGTCGCCGGTCGCGAGCGCGAACCCCTTGCGCAGGGCGTCGCCCTGTCCGGCGTCGGCCTCGCTCAGCCAACGCGAGATGGACGACTCGTGCCGCTGGATGATCTCGACCGTCCGATCCGTCGAGCCGCCGTCGATCACGATGTACTCGACGTGCGGATACGTCTGCCCGGCCACGCTCAGGATCGTCTCTTCGATGAACGCCTCGCTGTTGAAAGACGGGGTGACGATGCTGACCAGCGGGCGCGCGTCCCCATCTCGGGAGCTCCGGCGCTCGACGCCGGCGGGCTCGGCCAGCACGCCGTTCGACTCTCGGGACCACTTGAAGGCGGCACTGGGAAAGCCGGCGGCGTGCTTGACCCGGGTGAAGCGCTCCTCCTCCACCGCCGCCAGCAACCGGCCGCCCCTGAACAGAGCGGCCGACGCGTCGCCGTGGTAGGCGTTGATGCCCAAGACTATCATCGCGGATAGCGGTAGCTTACGGTTTCAGAGTCCAAAAGTCGATGCGACGCTAGGCGCAACCGTGCCGAATCGAGACTGGCAGGCCCGTCGATGCTTTCGTCGGCGCGCCGCAATCGGAGGACGCCGTTGAGGGCTGGAATGATGACCGAGACTTGGGCGGCTATGGGTTGGTAGGCTTGGGTCTGGCAATCGCGTCACGCGCGACGGAGAGGAGGGCCTCGGCGCTCGCCTTCCACGTGAACTCGTTCTCGACCCTGCGCCTGCCGTTGAGGCCAAGCCTCCGGGCCTCTGTGGGATTCTTTAGCAGTCTCGTTATGGCGTCGGCAATCTCGTCGACGCTGTCGGGGTCGACAAGGAGGCCGTTCTCCCCATGCGTGATGGCCTCCGGGATTCCCCCAGACCGCCCGCCGACGACTGGCTTGCCAAATGCGTTTGCTTCCGGGACCACTACCGGGAAACCGTCCTCACGAGCGGGCAATACGAAGACGTCGCACCTGCTGTAGCATTCGAACTTCTTGTCTCCCGTGAGTGGGCCAAGAAATGTGATAGAGCCTCGAACGGGCGACTTGGAGGCAAGGTTGTGCACGCGTTCCCTGTCTCCCCCGTCGCCAACTACCGCGTATCGAGTTCCCGGCACCTTCCGAACAATCGTGGGCATCGCCTCGATGACGCGGTCTATGCCCTTGCGGTCCATGAGGCGGCTGACCGTTAGCAGGGTGGGACGTCCGGGAGGGAAAGCTGCGTCCAGAGCGGGAAATCTTCCTGCGTAACCACGGCCTTGGTACGCGTCTATTTCTCTGAGGTCGGAGCCGTTGTGTATCGTCACTACTTTTTCTGGATCGACGCCGTCGTCCAGCACATATGCGCGAATGTAGCTGCTCACACAGGCGACACGGCTAGCTGCTCGCACGGTGACTAGTCTGCTGAACTTGAAGCGCGCGGGTTGAGAGAACTCCGATCCATACGCGAATAGGATCAGCGGTATCTTCAATAGCTTCGAGGCCAGGACTGCGTTCAGTCCCGCTATGGGACTCCAACGGTCGCAGACGAGGTACTCTGCTTTCGTCCTCCGCGCCACGCGCAGAGTGCCTATGAGCATCAGCCGACGGTCCAGGCGGGACTTGAGCCAGCTTCCCAATGCGAGCTTGGTGTCAAATCGCACTATGGGGTATTCGCAGGTCTGATCGAACTCGGCTCCGCCAGGCAGTGTGGGTGTGACAACGGTGATATGCTCCCCCAGCTCGGTCAGATGCTTGGCCATCTGGTGCGTATGTTCGGCAACACCGCCGAGCCTGGGCTTGAAGTCCACTGCTATGTAGAGCCCGCGTGCCATCAGTCGGGCAATCCTAGCAGGGCGCAGAGGAACTGTCGCGGGCATCCATGGGAAGCAGCCCGGTCCAGAGTAGTCTCGACTTAGGCCATGTGTCGTCAGCGCCGCCGCCTCGGGCCGCTCGCTTGGTTCGGGGCAACGTCGGCGCTTCGGGCCACCTTCTTGAAGATAGTCGATGGGGTAGCACGGGAGATGGATTCTGGATGCTACGATCGTCGACGCGCAGAAACGACAAGCGGTATACTGCCACGAAACCGACCGTCCCCCAACCAACCCACAGGCTGTCCACGGGACGTAATCGTGAGGCCATGCCGGGTTCGGGCCAACACTTAGGCGTAGGCGAAGTAGTCGCCACTTACAACCGAGCTTCGCCGCGATCATACGGGTTCAGGTGAACGCCCGATGCCGATTGACAGACTCATAGCTCGCGTGGTCCATGGGAACAGGTCGACACGCTACCCTCTACCGGTGCGCCTCGGCTTCCGGTCCGCGCGCACACTCGTCAGCTACTCGATGTGGACGCTACAGAGGTTTGCGTATCGGGTGTCCAAGAGGGACTCTGGCGCTCCACGCGTTGGCATTCACACCGTGTTCCTTCCCAGAGAGAACATCCTCTTTCTCAAAGAATGGGTCCTGTATCACAAGTACATGGGTGCCGAGCACTTCTTTCTCTACGACAACTCCGGGAGCTATGGATACGGCGAAGACCCCGTTAGGCCGCTCTTCCAGCGGAATAGGATGAACAAGTACGGGATACCCTATGACGACATCGTCGCGCTGTCAGAAGCCGAAATAGCGGACGTCTTGGACCAAATTCGGCGCGAGGTCCCCAACGTCCATATCGTCCCGTGGCAGCCGACAGACGCCGAAGGCCGCGTCAAGTTCGCCCAAGTGGAGGCCCAGAACGACGCCCTCAGGCGTTTCGGGCCGACCGTCGACTGGATGGTCTTCATGGACATCGACGAGTTCCTGGTGTCCGACCAGCCGCTTCCCGAGATCGCCCGAGAGCTGGAAGCTGGCGGCTATGATGGGGGCATGATCCGCCCGCAGGAGATGACCTCCAGGTTCGACCACCTGGACAGGTACGTCACCGAGACGACCCTGACCTTCCGCAATCCCCCGGCGGCTATGCCCAAGTACCTCTGCAAGCCCCGCGGGACGTGGTACGTCATGGTGCACCGCTTCATATCGCTCGGAAGGAGGTACGACTTCAGCGAGCGCGAGCTGTTCTTCCTGCACTACAAGCTCCCGAGCAGCCATCCCGAACAGCGCGGCCATTTCGAGGAGAGGGACAACGGCATACCGCCCGAATGGCTGGACGAGCTGCGGGCGTCGGGCGGCCCCTACTGCGACCCTGCGTGGAAGCTCAGCGCCGCAAAACCCGAATGGAAGCGCATCATGGAGCAGAACGAATGGCGTCCTCCATCGAATCCGTGACCGTCGCCATGCACTCGCCAGCAGACAGGTCGAGCCCGAGCGCGTCAAACCGCGCCGAGGTCCTACTCCCCAACTATCCACCATCCACTATCCACCACATCCCATGCGCGTAGCACACGTCATCGGGTCGTACCGCGAGGGGTTTGGATACGAGGAGAACCACCTCCCGCACTTCCAGGCACTCGCGGGCGCGGAGGTCTCGCTCGTGACCTCGGTCCTGCCGCCCGGCGAGCGCCGGCTGACGGCGGAAACGGCCCCCTCCAACGGCAGCGAAACCCCGGCCCCGTACGAGGACAGGGAGGTGACCATCCACCGGCTACCGGCGGGCTTTCGCGCGAGAAAGGGCTCCCAGGTGGCGCTGCGGGGTCTGAAGGACACTCTTCGCCGGATTCGCCCCGACATCGTGCATATTCACGGCCCGGTCGGCGCGCTCTTCGTCCAGGCGATCCTCACGGCCCGCTCGCTCGACCTCCCGGCCGTCGTGGACAACCACCTCTGCTACTTCAACCTCAGGCCCTACCACCTCGCGAAACGGACCTACTACCGCTCTCTGTTCCGACGCGTCTTACTTCCGCGGTTCGGCTCCGCCATCGGCCGCTACATCCCCCTGATGCCCGACAGCGAGGCCGTGCTGCACAACGAGCTCGGAGTCGCCTACGACCGCATCTCGCACTCGACGCTGGGCGCCGACACGCACGTATTCAGGTACGACGCGGACGCGAGGGCGGAGACAAGGGAGCGGCTGGGCATCCCGGCCGACGCGCCGGTGATAGCCTTCTGCGGGCGCATCCGCCCGGGCAAGGACATCGACGTGCTCGTGTCAGCCTGGGAGCGTATCGCTGACAGGCACGGCGCCCGCCTGCTGGTCATCGGCCCGACCACGGACGGGCTGGAGGGCAGTCCCCTGTCCCCCGTCGAGGGACGCCACCGCGAGATGGTGACCATAACCGGCCACGTGCCGAACGCGGAGCTGCCCGCCTACCTGTCGGCGGTGGACATAGGCGTCTGGCCCGGCGATCCGGGCATCGCCACGATCGAGGCGATGGCCTGCGGCCTGGCCATCGTCCACACCAACCCCTGGTATGTCGCCCGGATGTCCGAGTACGGCAACGGCGAGGTTTTCCAAAGGGGGGACGCCGCCCACCTGGCACAGACCCTGCAGTCCATCCTCCAGGACCGCGACAGGCTGGACCGGATGCGTTCCCAGTCGCGCCGGCTGGCCGAGGACGTCTTCGACTGGCGCGTCGTCGCGGCCCGAACGAACGCCATCTACGACGAGGTGATTGACGGAAGGCCGTCAGCGATGCCCGACCTATGGCAGCGCGGCAGCCCGAACGGCCGGTCCATGGCCTGATGCGAACGCACCCGCCTTGTCGTCCCGATCATAGAGAGGGACTTGGGGAGGTGGCCCGCAGCGTCACCCATGACACGCCCCTTGGACTCGTCGTAACCGTCGTTCCCGCGCAGAGCCTGCCCTCGCGTAGGCGGGGGCGGGAATCCAGGGGTGTGGCCGCCGCCACCCAACCCGTTCACCCTGAGTGCCCCGACGCTTCGTCGGGGTGTATCGAAGGGCCCTCAGAATCCAGGGGTGCTCAGGGCCGGCCGACGCTCTCGTACCTGAAGCCGAGCCCTCGGACGTGGTCCGGTGACAGTGCGTTGCGTCCGTCGACGATCACCGGCGCCCTCATCTGCTCCCCGACCCTGGCGAGGTTTACGGCCAGGAATTCCGGCCACTCGGTCAGTACCAACACCGCGTCGGCGCCGTCCGCCGCGTCCTCAGGCGACGACGCGTACGTGACGGCGTCGGACGCCGGGAAGTGGGCGGCGAACTCGTCCATCGCCCTTGGGTCGTACAGCCGGAGCGCCGCGCCATCCTCGAGGAGCGCGTCCACGATTCTCAGGCTGGGCGCGTCCCGCACATCGTCGGTGCCCGGCTTGAACGCCAGTCCCCAGACCGCCAGCGTGCTGCCGTCGACGGACGGCACCGCGTCCCGGACCTTCGCGACAAACCGGTCGACCCGGCCTTCGTTGACCCGATGCACTTGGGAGAGCAGCGAGAAGTCGACTCCGAACCGCTCGGCGACCGACGCGAACGCCCGCACGTCCTTGGGCAGGCAGGAGCCTCCGTACCCGATGCCCGCCCCCAGGTACGGCCCGATTCGCGGGTCCATGCTCAGGGTGCGAGTTACGTGCTCGACATCGGCGCCCGCGGCTTCGCACAGGTCGGCGACCATGTTGGCGAACGAGATTTTCGTCGCCAGGAACGCGTTGGCCGCGTGCTTGACTATCTCGGCCGTGTTCCTGTCGGTGACCACCACTCCGGACTCCGCGTCGCGGCCCAGGCGGTCCAGGAGCGGCCGATAGACGCGCATCAGCAACGAGGCCGCTCGCTCGCTCTCCACTCCCAGCACGATCCTGGTGGGGTGCAGGAAGTCGTACATCGCCTTGCCTTCTCGAAGGAACTCCGGATTGACGGCGACCTCGAAGCCGCCCTCGCCGGGCCCGCCGTTGGCCGCGGAGTGCTCCGCGATCACGCGCTCGACCATCTCGGAGGTTCCCACCGGGCAGGTGCTCTTCTGCACTATCAGCTTGTAGCCGCCCAGTCTCGCGCCTATAGCCGCGGCGACCTTGCCGAGTTCCGATACGTCGGCGGCGCCGTCACTGCCCTCGGGGGTTCCGACGCACACGAACACCACGTCGGCCCGTTCGATGGCCGCCGACACGCTGTTCTCGACGTTCAACCTCGCGGATGCCAGGTGGGTCCGAAGCGGCTCCTCGACACCCTCCTCGTAGAAGGGGACAATGCCCTGACGGATCGCCTGGGCCCTTGCGCAGTCCACCTCGGCCCCGAAGACGTGCCAACCGAGCTCGGCCATTCCCACGGCGGTGATCAGGCCGACCCTGCCAAGGCCGACGACGGCGACAATGGGATCGGCGTCCGCTGCGCTGCCCTGCGCCGCGTCGCGCCCGTCGGTGGTCACCGGCTATCGATCCCTGGTCGGCCGCTGCCGGCAGGGACGCCAGCTCGCGGACCCATCAGCTCCACCAGCCGGCACGTCGGCAGGCCCGCGCCCAGGAGTTGGCCGCGGCAGTCCTCCACGGCGTCCGTCCCAGACACCGCCAACACGACGCTGGCGTAGGACTCGGCGTCGATCTCCCCGATCTCGCGCACGGGTATGCCGAGGAACGTGGGACGCTCCGGTCTCCGGGAGAAGATGTCGATGTCGTCCACGCCGATGTCCCGGAGCGCCAGGTAGGCCAGCTCCGCCAGCTCGTCCGTCCCGACGATGGCGACCCTCGACTCCTTGTTGAGCGCGAGGCCGCTCAGGACGTCGTACAGGATCGTGCGCACCCGCCTGTAGTGGCCGATGAACCGGTCCACGTAGCTCAGCGTGAGCTGCACCTTGCGGGCCATCCCGCGCGGGGTGACGACGTAGACCCACCGCCTCCAGCTCAGATGCGTCATCCTGATGTAGCCCTTGCGGGCCATCGTGCGCACCAGCAGGTTCGCCACGCCGAGCGCGACTCCGAGGTTGCGCGCCAGCTGTCGCTGGCTGACGTCCGGCCGACCGTCGACCTCTTCCAGCAGCCTGAGCTCCCTGTAGGAGGCGTCCTCGAGGCCGGCTATGTGTTCATTCGAAGAACGCATCGTGGTCAATATAGTGGCGTGTCGTCGGGGGTGTCAAGGCGGGTCTTGAGGCCCAAATCCCCCACCTCCAGGTTCAGCGCCATATCTATCGGCCATCACCCCGTAGGGGCTGGTTTCAAACCAGCCCTCCCCTTGTCCTGGAGCGCCACCGCCATTTAGGTGGGGGATTTTGGCGAGGAGGCGTATAACCCTTGGCCGACTTGGCGTAGGGGCGGAAACCCGCCTTCCGGTGCAGCCTCATTTTCATCGTTGGTGAAAGTCCCCCGCCGAGCCCATCTCATCGAGTCCGAACAGTTACATCAGGGCAACCGACTTGCGGCCACAGCACATCCGTGCTACTATTCCCCCGTGACAACCACTCTCCCACGCCCCAACTACCCACTATCCCCACGGGACGCCCCTGTCCCATTTTGTACGGCGGTGTCGCACGTCAGATAGGGCCAGTGAGACACCGGGTCTCATTTTTCCGGCCAGGTGTCCCACCCGCCAGATACAAACGGCACAGAATGGCACACTTTGGCACAGGTGAGACGAAACCGGCCTCAGCGCACTGCCGCAGCCGTTCGCCTCATCGAGTCTAAGCAGTTGCCCGAGGAGTAGCTGCCGGACCGAGCGGCGCGGCCGTGCAATTGAAGACCGCCCGGTTTTGTCGTTTTGTTTAGGTGGCGCGAAGCGCCGGGGCAACGCTGCCCGGGACGCACGGCGTTTGGAGAGTGCGGACTACTGGGCCGACGCGGCGTCGACCTGCCGCTGGAGGAGCATGAAGGCGCCCGCCGCCTTAGGGTTGCCCTCCAGGTACTTGTCGATGGCACGGCTTGCGGCCTCCGGGTTGCCCTCGAACAGGTGCTGGGCAGCGTTGGCCAACTGCACTTCGATCCTCGCCGGCGCGTGCTGCAATGCGGAGTCGACCAGTTGCCTGGCCCGCCTGATCAGCGCCGGGTCGGGCGACGGCAGCGCCGGGGATACTCTCTGGTGCAGTTGGGCGAATACCAGCATGATCCGCCATTCGCGCGGGTTGCGTTCGAGCGCCGCCTCGCCTACCTCCAGGGCCGCCGCGACCGTGGGTACGACTTCGTCTTCGCGCAGATCGCCCAGGTTGGAGATGAGGATGCCAAAGCGGCGTTGGAACAGTATCGGATGGTTGGCGAGCGGCGGGAAGGCGTCGAAGGCGTCGTCGAGCAGTTTGATCTTGTCGCGCCAGGCGACGTCGGGCTGAAGCGCCGCCGACGCGGCCTGCGCGGCCACGTATGGACGGATCGTCGTGAAGAACAGGAAGGCTACCGTCACCACGGCGAGGACACACGCCGTCACGAGGTAGGCGTTCGAGACATCCTCGTCCGCGGGTTGCGGCTGGCGCCTTTGGCGGGTCTGACGCGCGGCCGCCGACGGAGGAGCGCGTTCCACCTCACCGTCGCCTTCGTCGGCCAGGAGGCGGCGCCAGTAGGCGTAGCCCGGCAGGGATGCGAGCCGGCCGGCCCGCCCGCTCTGCTCGTCCGCCGCGCCCGTGGCCTGCCCTATCGGCGCGCCGTGGGGCGAGTCCAGATAGGTCACGAACGCGACCAGCAGTATGAACTGGACGATGGTCCCGGGAGTGTCGAACAGGAAGAGGTTCTGCGCGAAGTATCCGGCGAGGGCGGCCCCGACGACCAGCGTGAATAGCTGTTCGTGCGTCGGCTGCGCCCTGGCCCGGCGTACGAGAACGAACGCCCCGTACACCCAGATAGCCATGTACGCCAGGAACCCGATGGCGCCCTTGGTCGTCAGCTCTTCGACCAGCTTGTTGTGGGCCTGGTCGAACGACGCGGCCGCGTTGCCCACGATCTCGGGCGTCAGGTACCGGTCGTAAGCGACGGTGAAGTTCTCCGGCCCCCACCCCGTCAGCGGTCTGGCCGCGACGCCGCGCAGCCCCAGCCTGGTCGAATCGAGGCGTCCCCTGATGCTGGCGTCGTTGAGCCCGATGCGGGTGAACCTGTCGACCATCACGCTGCGCTCCGCCAGCGACTCCACGACTGGTGTGTCGCGCCCCAGCGTGAGCCCGCCGGCCAGCACCAGTCCGAGCGCCGCCACCCCGGCGCATGCGTACTTGATGACCGGGAGTCGGCCCCACAGCATATAGGCGACGGCGAAGCAGGCCACCGCGGCTGTCAGGCCGAACAGCGCGCCGCGGGTACCGCTGAGGAGAATCATGGTCAGTCCCAGCACCGCCGTCAGGGCCCAGAATATGCGCGGCAAGACCTCCGTCGACACCATGCTGTCGGCCTCTGCCCTACTGCCCTGCCTGCGCCGTCTGCCCACCGTCCTCGGCGCCGAGCTGTCGCGCGGCTGCAGGTAAGAATGACCGAGCATCCCGACGGCGATGATCGAGTTGACCAGGAAGTAGGCGCCGACGTACGTCGGATTGCCCAGCGTAACGCCGAGCCGCTCGGAAGGGCCGGACAGGAAGGACAAGGTGTCGATCACCGGCCCGAAGGCGAATCGCTCAGACAGGCCCAGCAACGCCATCGTCGTGCCGACGGCGAGGTTGACGTTGAGCAACACTCTCCACTGCGCCCACGACCGGAACATCGCGGCCATCAAAATGATCAGCAGCAGCCAGTGTGCCGTGTCGAACAGCCCCATCATGCGCTCGTAGTTAGACCATAGACTCCGCTGAGGGCTGACGCTGGCGACCGTGGCGAGCACCATGGCGAGCAGGTACAGCCCGACGAGCCCCGCCAATCGCGACCGCGGGAGTCGGTACGCCGGGCTTCGAATGGCCAGCAGCACCCAGGCCAGGAGCGCCAGCTCGATCATCGTCCGGGCGTAGAGGGCCTTCCCCACGACAAACGGGAAGAACGTCCGCGGGAGCGGGTCGGACATCACGACCAGCGGTGTCAGCAGGGCGAGTCCGATCAGGACCTTTGTAGTGGTGACGAGCGCGCGTTCCATTTGCCTTGCGTCAGTCGATGAGAGTGCGGGAAGGGTCGGACGGCAGTCGCCGCCTGAGCTTGTGAGCAGGCCGATTCTAGGCTATGGCCGTTGGAGGGTCAAACCTGTGCTGACCCGGGAGTCCCGTCAGCGTCGGCCTCCGGCTAGCTTCTTCGCCTCAGGCTGTCCGCGCAGCCGGAGCATGGCCCAGACGCCGAACGCGGGGCCGAGCGCGAGCACCGCGAAGCCGGACGTCCAGCCCTGTGACTCGACCAACAGTGGCACAAGCTGGATGGTGAGCAATGTGAACAAGAATCCTACCGCCGTCTGCATCGTCAACACCGTCCCCAGGTACTCTCCCGGGCTCATCTCGGTGATCGCGGCGGAGAACTGAGCGGAGTCGGCAATGACCGTGAAACCCCATATCACGAGAACGGGTATCAGCAGCCACAGCGGCGCGTCGACCAGCACGGCTGCAAGCAGCGCCATGCTGCCGCTGGCGATCATGGCGGCCGACGTGACGGTCGTCCTGCCGACCCGGTCGGCCAGCAGGCCGGCCGCGACACACCCGACGCCGCCGACCGCGATGACGGAGAAGGCGATCAGGCTGGCCATGGACTCCGAGCCTGACCTCGCCTCGAGGGCCCCGACGAGAAAAACGGGGACCCACGTCCACATCGCGTAGAGCTCCCACTGGTGGCCCAGGTAGCCGAAGTTCGCGAGCCGCACGCCGGGCTGGACTAGGCAACGGGTTGCCACTCTCGGGTCGAATCTCGGTGAGCGCTCTCCGAACGGCCCGTCGCGGACAAGTCCCAGGACTATGCCGGCTCCGATCACCGCCAGCACGGACGAGACCAGTACGACCCGCTCCCACGGCATGTCGCCAGCCGCCCTGACCAGGTGCGGGGATGCCGATCCGACCGTCAACGCGCCGACGAGCAGTCCGATCGCGAGCCCGCGGTAGCGTCGGGACCACGTCGCCGCCACCTTCATTCCAGGCGGGTACACTCCCCCTAGGAAGACGCCCGTCAGCAGCCGCAACGGTATTCCCAAGGCCAGCCCGGAGGCGAGGAGCGCGAACGCGGCGTTCGCCGCGGCGCCCAGTGCGGAGGACGCCGCGATCAGGCGCCGGGAGTTGATCAGGTCGGGGAGGTTCAGACCCGCGCTCAGGAACGTCCCCACTACGAACCCTATCTGCACCGACATGGTCAGCCACGCCGAGGCGACCCGCGAGACGTCCCACTCCTCGTTCAAGGCCGGCACCACCGCCGACGCGCTGAACCAGAGCGTCATGCCCAGAAGCTCGGCAAGCGCCAGAAAGCCCAGCGCCCTCCACTGGGCCGCCGTCCCCTCGATCCGGGACGCGTCGTCCGCGCGTCGAGACTCCACCTTGGGTCGATCCTCACTTTCCGTTGGCCGGTGGGCTCGAGGTCCTCGGAACCTACCCTACCCGGCCATACAGACGGAACGTCAGGCCGTCAGACACCGTCCAGGGCGTCCTGGAGCCGGAACCAATCGATGGTCCGGCGCAAGCCCTCCTCGAACGAGACCCGAGCGGTCCATCCCATGAGCCTCCGCGCCCTGGAGCTGTCCAGTACGATGTGCCGCACGTCCCCCTGCCGGTCGTCCCCCCGGAGCGGCGGGAGCGCGTAGCCGGTCGCCTCCGCGATCGCTTCGAACAGCCCGTTGACGCTTGTGCCCCGGCCGGAGCCGACGTTGACGGTAACCGGCTCTTCGGCCCGGCCGGCCATCTCGCACGCCAGCGCCACGTCGGCGACGTATACCCAGTCCCTGGTCTGCTCGCCGTCGCCGTGGATCGTGACGCTATCGCCCCTCAGCATTCGCTTGCTGAAGATCGCGACGACGCCCGCCTCGCCGTCGGGGTCCTGCCTGGGACCGTACACGTTCGCCGGCCGGAGCACGTGAAGTCGCATGACCGGAGCCAGCAGCATACGAGCGTACAGCTCGAACGCCCACTTACTCAGGCCGTAGGCGCTGATGGGCCGCACCGGGTGGTTCTCGTCGCACGGCAGATAGTCGGGGTTCCCGTAGAGCGCTCCGCCCGTCGTCACGTAGATGAACTGGCCGCACCCGGCGTCGATCGCCGCCTGTGACACGTTGAGGCCACCGACGATGTTGATGTCCGCGTCGTGCCTCGGGTCGGACATCGAGGCGGGCACGGACGCTTGTGCCGCGCAGTGGACGAAACAATGCGGCTTGAACGATCGGGCCACCGCCGACAGGCGTCGGTCCCGCATGTCAAGCCGTTCGAGCCGGGCCCCGGGGTTGACGTAGTCCGCCCTGCCGGTCGACAGATCGTCCACCACGAGCACATCGTCACCCTGCTCCACGAGCCGGTCCACGATATGGGAGCCGACGAAGCCGGCGCCGCCTGTTACGAGAACGCGATTGGACATGGGTATCCCGCCTGAGGCTTCTTTCGCGCAAGTGCGCCCAATATGTTACCTGAGAACGCCCGCGTCAATTGGGAGCCGTGGAGACCATGCATCAGCGCAGCGAGAGGCGTCAGCCCACAGCAGGTTGGCAGGCTGGAAAGCAACTCTCGTGGACCATCGGCCCGCTCGGTTGGACGCCCGCTGCGTGATTCTCTATCATGGCGGTATCTGTGCGAGTGGGGAGCGGATGTCTGATCGCGAGGGTGTGATAGGCGAGCTTGAGGCTATCGTGGGCGGCGACTACGTCGTGCACGAGCCGGAGGACCTGATCGTCTTCGAGTACGACGGGTCGGTCGACCGAGCACTGCCCGACGCAGTCGTGCTGCCCGCGTCCACGGCCGAGGTGTCGGCGGTGATGGAGGTCTGCCACCGTCGCGAAGTGCCCATCGTTGCGCGCGGCGCCGGCACGGGCCTCAGCGGCGGCGCCGTCGCGGAGCGCGGCGGTGTCGTGCTGGCCCTCACGCGCATGGCGAAGATATTGGAGATCGACCCGGTCAACCGGCTCGCCGTAGTCGAACCCGGCGTCGTCAACCTGGACCTGACTGACGAAGCCTCCAAACACGGCCTCTATTTCGCCCCGGACCCGTCGAGTCAACGCGCCTGCACGATCGGCGGCAACGTTGCCGAGAACTCCGGCGGCCCCCACTGCCTCGCCTACGGAGTCACCACCAACCACGTACTCGGTATGGAGGTGGTGCTCGCCGACGGCTCGGTCCGGTGGCTCGGGGGCAGGAACAGAGAATATCCGGGCTACGACCTTCGCGGCATAGTCGTCGGCTCCGAAGGCACGCTCGCAGTCGTGACCAGGGTAATAGTCCGGCTGCTCAAGCGGCCCGAGGCCGTCCGCACGCTGCTCGCGGCCTTCCGCGAGATCGACCAGGCGAGCGCGACCGTCTCGGCGATCATCGCGGCCGGGATCGTGCCCGCCGCTATAGAGATGATGGACCGGTTGTGCCTGGACGGCACGGTCGACGCCGGCTACCCGGACGGCGCCGGGGCCATTCTCCTGGTCGAGGTCGACGGCCTCGCCGAATCCGTGAGCGAGGAAGCCGAGGAGATAGAGCGCCTCTGCGCCGAGTTCGACCCAATCGAGGTCAGGACGGCCGAGGACGCCGTCGAGCGTGAGCGTCTCTGGTCTGGTAGAAAAGGTGTCCTCGGCGCCCTCGGCCGGCTGGCGCCCAACTACTATCTGGTGGACGGCACGATTCCCCGTACGCGTCTGCTGGAGGTAATGTCCGCGATCGGCGATCTCTCCGAAGAGTACGATCTCCCCATAGCGAACGTGCTGCACGCGGGCGACGGGAACCTTCATCCGGCCGTGCTCTTCGACGAGCGCGATCCGGACCAGACCCGCCGGGCTCTAGATGTCGGAGGCGAGATTTTGAAGCTGTGCGTCGAGCACGGCGGCGTGCTCTCAGGCGAGCACGGCATCGGCTTGGAGAAGCAGGAGTACATGCCGCTGATGTTCACCGAGGACGACATGGAGGCCATGTCGCGTCTGGGCCCCGCATTCGGCACGGGTGGCCGTCTGAATCCGGGCAAGATCTTTCCCACTGGCAAGCCCCGTACCGAGCTCTCGCAGTCGAAGCCCGTCGCCTGGTCCGGCGCCGGCGCATTCATATAGGCGTTCCCGGTGGCCACGGAGACGCGCCCGACTACCGGCGGCAGCTTTGCGGACGACATTGCGGCGATCGCGTCAATTGCCGATAGTCCCCATGACTACGAGATCGACGGAGTCGCTCCGACCGTCGTAGCCGTTCCCGACGACGTCGACGGGCTCGCGCGGGTACTGGGCGTTGCGGGGTCGGCGGGGAAGGCCGTCTCGCCGCGCGGCGGGGGTACGCAAACGGCCCTCGGCAACCGGCCGGAGCGGCTCGACCTGGTCGTCGACACGTCCCGCCTGGACCGGATCACCCATAATCCGGGCGACCTGACGGCCACAGTCCAGGCCGGCGTGACGCTCAGCGAGCTGCAGGCGCGGCTGGCCGAGCGGGGGCAGTTCCTGGCGATCGACGCCCCCCTGCCCGACCGGGCAACCGTCGGCGGCACTCTGGCGACGGCGATCGGCGGGCCGGCCCGATGGCAGTACGGCAGTCCGAGGGATACCGTGATCGGGATGACGGTCGCCCAACCGGACGGTCGAATCACCCACACAGGCGGCAGAGTGGTCAAGAATGTGAGCGGCTACGACATGGCGCGTCTCCACGTAGGCGGCCTAGGGACCCTTGGCGTCATAGCCGAGGCGTCGTTCAAGCTGACGCCGCTGCCGGCGAGGCAGGCAACGGTGTTGGCGACCTTCGACTCGGACCGGCGGTCCTTCGAGGCCGCCCTGGCGGTCTTCTCCAGCAGGGTAGTACCGCTGGCGATGACCGTCTTTGACGAGTCAACGTCGGAGACAATGGGCGTGACTCTCCCCCACTCGGCCAGCTATCTTGCCATCATGCTGGGAGGCAGGCCGCTGACGCTCGACAGGCTTGTCCGGGAGTGCCGTGCTGAATCCGGCCGCTACGCGCCGCGAACGGTGGAAGTCCTCGAGGACACCGCTGGGCGGGGCCTTTGGCGAGGGCTCACTGACTTCGGGTACGACGACGCGACCAGGCCGCTGGCCGGCGTACGAGCCCACGTTCAGCCGTCACGGGTGGCCGCGCTCGCGGATGCGCTGGCGCGGCTGTCGGACGAGCGTATCGGACCGCCCTCGCTGGTCGCGAACCCCGCTTACGGCACCGTCCTGGCCCGATGGTACGCGGCAGATCGCCAAGCGGAGCACGACGGCCTCATTGACATCCTCGCGGGCTCCCGGACAGCCGCGCACGCCCTTGACGGACGCGCCGTCATCGAGCGCTGCCCGGCCGGCGCGAAGGCCCGCTTCGACGTCTGGGACGTCGTCGGTGACACCATCGAGGTCATGCGGCGTCTGAAGGAGCAGTACGATCCCGCAAGGACCCTGAACCCCGGCCGTTTCGTAGGAGGCCTATGATGGCCCCCCCGACGCCCGTCGGCCTGAAGCTCTTCTCGGGCCCTGACGCGCCCAAAGAGGAGGACCTGTATAAGTGCGTCCACTGCGGCTTCTGCCTGCAGGCGTGCCCGACCTACGTGGAGACCGGGTTGGAAACCGAGTCGCCGCGGGGTCGGATCGCCCTGATGAAGGCGGTCAACGAGGGTCGCATCGGAATCACGCCTACCGTCTTTCGCCACTGGGACCTGTGCATCCAGTGCAGGGCCTGTGAGGTTGCGTGCCCGTCGGGAGTGCCCTACGGACGGCTCATCGAGGCGACGAAGGCCGAGGTGGAGCGGTACCGGAAGCCCCGTCTCATAGCGAGGTTGGCCTCGGCGGTTCTGCTGAAGCGCGTGCTTCCCTCGCAGCGGCGACTGACGGCGCTGGTCGCCGGCCTCAGGCTGTACCAGCGGTCCGGCCTGCAACGGCTGGTGCGATGGTCGCGGGTACTGCGCCTGGTCTCCGCTCGTCTGGCGTCCCTGGAGGCGTCGGCACCGGACGTACGCGGACCGAATTTCAGGGCGGCTGGGCAGGTCGTGCCTGCGGCCGGCGAAAGGCGGGCCAGGGTAGCGCTGCTGTCCGGCTGCGTCATGCCGCTCATCCACGGGCCGGAGATGCACGCCGTGACCCGTGTGCTGGCTAGGAACGGGTGCGAGGTCGTAGTCCCGAAGGAGCAGGTCTGCTGCGGCGCGATCAACTCTCACGCCGGCGATCTGGATACCGCCCGGCAGCTCGCCCGCCGCAACGTGGAGGTCTTCCTCGAGGCGGGCGTAGAGGCCGTCGTGGTCGCGTCGGCCGGCTGCGGCATACGCATGAAGGAGTACGGCGAGCTGCTGGAAGACGACCCGGAATACTCGCTGGAAGCCGAGCGGCTGAGCGCGCAGGTCCAGGACATCCACGAGTTCCTCGTCGGGCTGCCGTTCGTCCCGCCCGAGGGCGGGCTCGACTATCGCGTCACGCTGCAGGACTCGTGCCACCTGTCCCACGCTCAACGTATCACCGAGGAGCCGCGGGAGCTACTGCGCTCGATTCCCGGCGTGGAGGTGGTCGAGATGGCGAACTCGTCGAGATGCTGCGGAGCCGGAGGCACCTACACGATCACGCAGCGGGATTTTTCGATCAGGCTGCTGAACAACAAGATGGCGGCCGTGGAAGACACGGGAGCGGACGTGCTCGCGACAGCCAACCCCGGCTGCCACATGCAGCTCCGGAACGGCGTCCAACGGGCCGGCCTGGGCACCGAAGTCCGGTACGTCACCGACCTGCTGGACGAGTCTTACGCGGCGGAATAGACGGGCGGTCCGTCCGGCAGCGGGTCGGCCCGGACCTCTGATGGAGGCGTGCGATGGAACTTGGATTGAAGGGCAAGGTCGCCGTCGTTACCGGCGGTAGCGAGGGTATCGGCAAAGGCGCTGCGCTGAGTCTGGCCGCCGAGGGCGCCGAGGTGGTGATCTGCGCCCGGCGACGCGACGTTCTGGAGCGGGCCGCCGAGGAGGTCCGACGGGAAACCGGGGCGAAGGTGACGGCGGTGACGACCGACGTGACGAAGCCCGACCAGATAGCCGCGCTGTTTCGGACCGCCATCGCGGAGCACGGGCGGATCGACATACTTGTGAACAACGCCGGCACGTCTTCGGCGGGCCACTTCGACGACGCGAGCGACGAGAAGTGGAAGGCCGACCTCGACCTGAAGTTCCACGCCGCCATCAGGTGCTCCCGCGAGGCCATTCCGCACATGAGAGCCCAGGGCGGCGGCCGGATCATCAACGTGACGACCGTCGGCGGTAAGGCCCCGGCGGGCGGGTCGGTCCCCACGTCGGTCAGCCGCGCGGCCGGAATCGCGCTCACGAAGGCGATGTCGAAGGACTACGGCCACGAGAATATACTCGTCAACACCGTATGCATCGGGGTTATCAAGAGCGGACAGGGCGAGCGCGCATGGGAGCGGGACCGCGCCCGCGAGCCCGGATTGACGCTGGAGGAGTGGTACGTGCGGCGCGCCGCCGGGGCGCCGCTGGGACGCGTCGGCGAGACACGGGAGGCGGCCGACGTCATCACCTTTCTCGCCTCGGAGCGTGCCAGCTACATAACGGGCGCCTCGATCAACATCGACGGCGGCGCGGGCGCCGTCGTGTAGGGATTCGGGAGGGCATGACGTCCATGGACAAGCGATCGGGCCATGTTCGGGCCAACGATGGCGTACGGCTCCACTACGAGGAGGCGGGCGTTGGCCGGCACGTGATCCTCATACACGGCGGCGGGCTCAGCAACGTGTGGTGGCAGCGCAACTTCCCCGTCCTCGCACAGCAATTTCACGTGATCGCGCCCGACACCCGCGGCTGCGGCCGGTCGGACAAGCCCTCGTGGGGGCACCGCACGGCCCGCTATGCGAAAGACGTACGGGACATCATCGAGACGTTGGGACTCCACGACGTGACGCTGGTGGGCTGGTCCATCGGCTCTAGGACGACCTACTCGTACCTGGAGCTGTTCGGCTCCGATCGCCTCCGGGGAGCCGTGCTCGTCGACGAGACGGTCCACATTACTCTTCACGACCCGCCGAGGCCGGGCAAGCCGCAGCAACCCGGTGAAAGCGATCACGACTTCAACGACCGCTGGCTGGCGGACATGTTCAACCCCGAGAACTTCGAACGCCTCACCGACGACGAAAAGGCGTGGATGATCGAGTCGCGGGCAGATACCCCCGGCTCTCAGACTCTCGGCGACGACTATCTCGCCCAGGACTGGCGGCCGCTGTGCCCCACTATCGACCTGCCCGTGCTGGTTGCCACCGGCCGGCACGCGGGCGCCTATATGGGCTGCGTCTATGCCGCCGAGCACATCCCTGGCGCAAAGCTGGAGGTCTTCGAAAACAGCGGCCACGCGCTGTTCTACGAGGAGGCCGACAAGTTCAACCGCGTGGTCGCCGACTTTGTAGACGGGCCGGCGCAAGCGTAACTCGATTCGGACGGGCCGTTGGACTCGACATCCCAAGAAATAGCCGTACTCAAGGCCAGGTTTGGGTACGACCGCTTTCTGCCGCTCCAGGAAGAGATCGTCGCCAACGCGATGGCTGGCGGCCATTCGCTGGTGCTCATGCCCACCGGCGGCGGGAAGTCGCTGTGCTTCCAGCTCCCCGCCCTTCTGCTGGACGGCCTGACGCTGGTCGTGTCTCCGCTCATCTCCCTGATGAAGGACCAGGTCGACGGGCTTGTCGCCAACGGCGTGGAGGCGGCGCTGGTGAACAGCGCCATGTCCTACGAGCAAAACAGGCGGGTGCTGTCCGACGCGAGGCGAGGCCGCGTCAAGATTCTGTACGTCGCGCCGGAGCGGCTCGCGGCGCCTTCATTCCGCGACTTCCTGGGCGTGACGAAACTCAGCCTGGTCGCCATCGACGAGGCCCATTGTATCTCGGAGTGGGGGCACGACTTCCGCCCCGACTACCGCAACCTGGCTTCGCTGCGCCGGGAGTTCCCTTCGGTGCCGGTCATGGCGCTCACCGCGACCGCGACCGAGGAGGTCAGGGCGGACATCGTTAGACAGCTCGACATCGCCGACGCCCCTCGGTTCGTTTCCAGCTTCAATCGCCCCAACCTGACCTACCGCGTAAGGCCAAAGCGCAGACCGCTCGACGAGCTGGTGGCGCTGTTGCGTCGGCGCCCCGGCGAGCCGACGATAATATACCGCTTCTCCCGCCAGGACACCGAGAGCCTGGCCAACGACCTGCGGCGGATCGGAATCGACGCACTACCCTACCACGCGGGACTCGAAGACACGGTTCGCCGCCAAACGCAGGACCGGTTTGTGAACGACGACGTGCCTGTGATCGTCGCCACCATCGCCTTCGGCATGGGCATCGACAAACCGGACGTCAGGCTCGTCGTCCACTACGACCTGCCGAAGAGCCTGGAAGGCTATTTCCAGGAGACCGGACGCGCCGGCCGGGACGGGCTGCCCAGCGATTGCGTCCTCTTCTACTCCTACGGCGACCGGGTCAAACAGACCTTCTTCATAGACAAGATCGAGGACGACGCCGAGCGCGAGAACGCCGAGCGAAAGCTGGGCAGCATGGTCGAGTACGCCGAGAGCACCGTCTGCAGACGCCGGCGCATCCTGTCGTACTTCGGCGAACAGCGGGACGAGGACAACTGTGCCGGCTGCGACGCCTGCCTGGACGTCGGCGAGGAGTTCGACGCGACGGAGATCGCCCAGAAGATACTGTCGGCGGTCATCCGCACGGGCGAGCGGTTCGGCGTCAACCACGTGGTCGACGTTCTGCGCGGCGCGAACAAGGCGCGCCTGCGTGAGCTTGGCCACGACAAGCTCTCCGTCTACGGCATCGCCTCCGCCCACCCGGAGGACGAGCTGAAGGACCTGTTTGCGCTGCTGGTGGACCGAGGATTCCTGGCGCGGTCCAGCGGGGAGTACGCGACCATCTACGTCACC
The DNA here is from genome assembly GCA_965220785.1 of Dehalococcoidia bacterium. Taxonomy (GTDB): domain Bacteria; phylum Chloroflexota; class Dehalococcoidia; order Lucifugimonadales; family CAZENU01; genus CAZENU01. The sequence continues at coordinate 1,845,455 of CBDCQW010000003.1, read as the reverse complement.
GACGATGGGCGAGACTTCCTGCGCCGCCGGGACACTCTCAGCCTGAAGAAGCCGGAGCCCGCCGCCGCACCCGTGGGGCGCGCCGGTCAGCAGGCTCTCGAATACGACACAGGGCTGTTCGAGAGACTGCGCGCCCTCCGGAAGCGGCTCGCGGACGATATGGGCGTGCCGCCCTTCGTCGTCTTCGGCGACGCGGCGCTGCGGGAGATGGCGCACTACGCGCCGCAGAGCCTGGACAGCTTCGCTGCCATCGGAGGCGTCGGCGACCGGAAGCTCGCCACGTACGGCGACGTGTTCGTGGCCGAGATACGGGCGTACGCGGCCAAAGAGGACCTTGCCGAACGTCCGGTTCCGCCGCGTCGGACAGGCGGCGGCACCCGATCGGGGCGGCAGACCGGCGCGACGTACGAGGAGACGAAAGGGCTCGTGCTCGAGGGACTCAACGTCGGGGAGATCGCTCAGCGGCGCGGAATCTCGCAGCAGACGGTGCTGAACCACCTGGAGCGGCTGGCGGCGGCCGGAGAGCGCCTGGAGCTTGCTCACCTGATGCCGCCGGAACGCCGCTTTCGACGGATACAGGGCGCCTTCCGCTCGGTTGGAGGCGAGCGCCTGACCCCGGTGCGCGACTACCTCGGCGACGGCTTCTCCTTCGAGGAGATCAGGCTCGTCCGCCTCTGGCTCTCCCAGGACGGGTAATGCGTCAGTCGGCCGCGCCGCCCGCATGGTACGAGAGATATGTGGGCGGGTTTGCCGGCGACCGCTTCTTGAAGGCTGCGAGTGTGTTACTGTGTTCATTGTCAATAGAGTCTTCCATCAACACGAGAACAGGTCAACCATGGCTAACGAGACGCGAACCGAGCACTGTTATGTCGTCAGGACGGAAGGCATCCTGAGCGGCGAGCCTATAGTGAAAGGCACGAGAACACCGGTGCGGGCGATTGTCGAGCTATGGCGGATGGGCCACACGCCGGAAGCGATTCCCAGCGCACTGCCTCACCTGAGCCTCGCCGCGATATTTGACGCGCTCAGCTACTACAGCGATCACCAGGATGAGATAAACGAACACATCGAGCGAAACAGGGTCTCTCCTGACCTGCTCCACTCCAGCGTCAGAAACCTGTGAACGATGGCCTGTTCACAGCAATCTACCTAGATGAAGACGTACATGTCCTCGTAAGCGACCTGCTGACAAGACGGGGATTCTGAGCGATCACGGCGCGAGATGCCGGTCGACTGGGCAAGTCGGATTCAGCGCAACTGGCGTTCGGCGCCGGCCAGCATCGAGCGATCCTCACACACAACCGCAGGGACTTTGAGGAGTTGCATCGGCGATACACGGCCGAGGGTCAAATGCACGCGGGAATTGTGATCGCAACGCGTCGACACCCACACGAGGTGGCTCGCCGGTTGTTTGCGCTGCTGAACACGCTTACCTCGGACGAGATGCAGGGGCAACTCCTCTACATCTGATCTGGCCACCGCACGCCTCGCGCCACGGTGAGCCGGTAAACCGCGGCCCCTACCCTCCTACGCCAACCTGGCCTCGCTGGCGCAGCAGGTGGTCTACGAGGACGAGCGCCATCATCGCCTCGACGATTGGGACGGCGCGGGGGACGACGCAGGGATCGTGGCGGCCCCGGCCCGTCAGCACGGTCGGGTTGCCGTCCTCGTCCACCGTATCCTGCGGCTTCATGATGGTGGCCGGCGGCTTGAAGGCGGCCCTGACCACGACGTTCTCGCCGTTGGAGATGCCGCCCTGGATTCCACCCGACCTGTTCGTCCGCGTCCTGATCCGGCCGCCATCACTGTAGAACGGGTCGTTGTGCTGAGAGCCGGTCATCGAAAGGCCGCCGAAGCCTGAGCCGACCTCGAAGCCCTTGCAGGCCGGCAGGGACAGCATCGCCTTCGCCAGGTCGGCGTCCAGCTTGTCGAACACAGGCTCGCCCAGCCCAGGCGGCACGTTGCGCGCCACCGCCTCGACGACGCCCCCCACGGAGTCGCCGTCCTTGCGGGCATCCTTGATGCGCTCGATCATGCGTACCGCCGCGTCCTGGTCGGGGCAGCGCACGATGTTGGACTCCACCTCCGCGGCCGAGACGGTGTCCGGGTCGACGTCGGCCTCGAGGGTCCAGACCTGCTTGACGTAGCCGACGATGTCGACGCCATGCTCCTGCGCGAGCACCTTCTTGGCGATGGCGCCGGCGGCCACCCGGCCGATGGTCTCCCGGGCGCTTGCCCTGCCGCCGCCCTTCCAGTTCCGGACGCCGTACTTGGCCTGGTACGTGTAGTCGGCGTGCGAGGGCCGGAACTTCGTCCGCATGTGCTCGTAGTCTTTGCCGCGAGCGTCCTCGTTCCACACGCCTATGAGGATCGGGGTGCCCAGCGTGAGGCCGTCGAATACGCCGGACAGTATCTCGGCGCGGTCCGACTCCCGCCTCTGGGTCGAGATGTTGCTCTGACCCGGCCGCCGGCGGTCGAGGTCTCGCTGCAGATCGTCGGCTTCGAGCGCGACTCTAGGGGGGCAACCGTCCACGACCACGCCGATGGCGTCGCCGTGAGACTCGCCCCAGGTGGTAGCGCGGAAGATGTGACCGAAGCTGTTGCTCATAGTCGTATCGTGCGGCCGTTCGCGTGTAGTGAGGCCCTGAACGGCCTCCTGGGAGCCTCGCCTCTGAACGGTCGTCGCGTGGCGTCTATGCTACCATCTACCCATGCCGCGTGGCATTGTCGCGGCGCAGTCGCCGCACGCGGGCTCCGCACCGGGCCGTGGACGGCGACTCGCGAAAGCCCCTCGAGGGAATACGGGTCCGGGTTGCAACACCTGCGAGTACCTTCCGCTTCGGCGGATGAGCGCCGCTCGTAGCCCGGGCCCCTTTCGCGCCCGCTGCCAGCCGCCGGCGCCGAGAGGGGCCGAATGGGCCGTCACACGCCCACTACGCTACGCGCAAACGGTCGACCGGATGTCGCCTCCTCGCGTCCTCCCCAACTGCTCCCGGCCCTCTAGCCGAGAAAGCGGCGAAGGTGGGCGGCCTCTTCGACGTAGCGGAGTACGTTCACGGACGTGTTGCCGCTGTCGATGCTGGCCCAGATCGCACTGGTCAGCCCCTCGTGGACTCGATCTATCTCGTCGGTGAACTCGCCGAGTAGCCTCGAGTACGGTTCGCCCAGCAGCTCCTTCACGTGACCCTCGTTCGCGAAGCGCAAGGCCGCGCGGAGGTCTCCGTCCAGACTCGGGTAGACCTCCCGCACGAAAGCGAGGTCGGCTTCGGTGAGGGACGCGAGGCCCAGCAGCTCCGGCGGTACCCCGATGGAGTACAGCGAGGCGGCGAACCCGATGGCGCGCGGGAGAGTCACGCCGCCGACGCCGCCCAGTGTGCGTCCGTAACCGAAGAGGCCGACGTGCATCTTGCGCTCGCGCCGCTTGGGCACGTGAGCGGACACGGCTCTGATGACGTCGGTCAACCGCTGTACCTGTGCCTGATACTCGGCGGTGGTCTTGTCTACTATCTCGAGGGCGGGACCGAGTGCGACGGTCATGGGCTCGCCGCGCTCGTGGGCGCGGATCTGCGCGATGCCGTCGCGGACAGTCTCCTTGTCATAGTCGTACTTGAAGGCTGACTGGACGGTGAACGTATGGGCGCTGGGGTACTCGATCAGAACGCGCTCGACGTTGACGGGCGTCAGGTGGCCCCTGAAGGGCACGGAACCGGCCCCGATAATCGGAAACAGGGGCAGCCCCAACCGCCCTTCGAGCTCGTGGAGGCGGCGCAGCCCGACCTTCAGGACCAGCTCGGTCGCCACGACGCCGTAGTTGAGAGCCGGATCGCTCCGGGCGAGGAACACTCGCTGGCCGGAAAGATCTCTCTGCCGCACGTACTCCTCGACGATTTGGTCGCAATGGAGCAGGTGTTCCATGTCCTCGATGAGTGGGATCACACGGATACTCTTTGGGAAGAACTCCCCCACCCAGTCGCTGACCGACTGGCCGTCGAGCAGCTTCCGGTCTTCCTGGCCGACGATAATCTTTCGATAGTAGGCCTCTACCAGGGAAATTTCTTCGGCGGAAGTCGTGAAGGGGAGGATCACTTCCTGGATCGGGGGGACGTGCTCGTCGCCGTAGAAGCCATGCGCCATGTCCCAGGCCGAGGGGATGCTCTGGAGCGCCTCGACCATGGACTTGCGCATGTCGTGTTCGATGCGAGGATTGGGCACACGCAGCGTCAGCGCGATGTCGCGGCCAAGCTGGAGATCGCCCTGGAAGAAGTCGGGATAACCCGTTAGGAGCTTTCGGACGACCTGGCTGTCGGCTTCCTTGCCCTCGGAGTCCCACATCTGCTCGTCGCAGCCGAGGGCGAACACGTCGACGGCCTCGTCCACCTCGCCGTCTCCCTTCAAGACGCCTCTATCGTCGGCAAAGGGCGCCGGGGTGGCGTTGTCCGGGTGCTGGGTACTCATCACCTTGGGAACTAACATCGCCCATCTCCCATGCAGCGGTCTCGTGCGTCCACGCGTCTAGCGGCCCGGCTACGTCGGCGGGGATTGTAGCAGGATGCACAGTTTGGGACGCCCTGTCCGGTATAGCCCATGTTGAAGCCGACCATCGTTGTCGGCCGGCTGCGGGATCCGGGCAGAAGGCGACCCTGGAGGACCCGGCCCGTGAACAACGGAGAATAGCCGCGATAGCATCTCGGTTCGACTCGTTAACGTATGCCCAGACCGCGTGATATCATCGCGGCGCCCGCCGTACTTGTCGCCTCCGGCTAACCACGGCGCACGGAGCCACGAGTGGGACGCAACGCCGAACCCCCGGCATCCGCCAGCCCAGCCGACGACTCCGGCCGCGCCGGCGAATTCGGCCGAGGCGACTCCACATCCGGCCGGACCCGGTGGCCGAGGGCGCTGGTCGCCCTCGAGGTCGCGGACTACCGATACCTCTGGATAGGCACCCAGCTCATGATGACCGGGATGCACATCCAGATGATGGCTCGCAGCTTCCTGGTATACGACATAACCGAGTCCGGCAAGATCCTGGCGATTGTAAGCTCGGCGCAAGTCGCCCCCGTCCTGGCGCTGTCGCCCATAGGCGGCGCGATCGCGGACCGGATCGAGCGTCGGCGCCTGGTCATCGTGTTCCAGGCCATCACCGCGTTGACGGGATTGCTCGTGGCAGTGTCGATCGCGACGGGTACGGTTACCTGGGGCTATCTGCTGGTCGCGGCCCTCGTTTACGGCACCACCTTCTCGTTCGCCATGCCGGCCCGTAACGCCCTGGTGAAGGCGTTGGTTGGGCGTCGGCGCGTTGCGAACGCGGTGGCGCTCCACGCCTCCGGAATAAGCGCGCAGGCGCTGCTCGCCCCGGCGGCGGGCGGCGTCCTGTACGCGACCATTGGGCCCGACGGTGCGTACTTCGTCGGCGCGGGAATGGGGTTCGCCGCGCTCGCCTTCACGTTCATGATCACCCGGGGCGTAGGCAAGGTCGAGCCCACCGGGTTGCCGATGATGGCGGACATACGGTCCGGGATCGCCTACGTGGTTCGCAGCGACTTGCTCGTCGGCGTAATGACGATGGTCGTCGTAACGCTGCTTCTCGTGCAGTCGCTGCCGTTCTTGCTGCCCGTCATGGTGGTCGAGGTATACGGGCGCGATTCGGGAGCGTTCGGCCTGCTCCTGAGCGCGTTGGGACTCGGCTCGCTGCTCGGATCGGTAGCCATAGCCGCCACGAGCCGGTGGAGGCCGGGGCTGGTCCTCATCGGCGCGGCCCTGTGCGGCGGCCTGGCGCTCCTGGGGGTGGCCGCGCTCCCCTACTACTATGCTGGTCTGGCCTTATTCGTAGTCGTGGGACTGACGGACGCCGCGCGCAGGACTCACTCCAACGCGATCTTCATGGAGGAGGTGGAAGACGCCTATTTGGGCCGAGTCATGAGCGTCTACTACATGGCCTCCGGTCTGCTGCCCGCCAGCCTGATCGTATCGGGGGTGGCGATCGACGTACTGGGCAGCCAGCTGACGGTCGGATCGATGGGCCTGCTGCTCACGCTGTGCTCGCTGGCGATGCTGTTCACGCACCGGCGGCTGCGCGACCTGCGCTAACGGCCGGAACGTCCCGGCGGACAAGGCCATCCGCCCTGCATCACGCTACAATGAGCCGAGGCGCGCGACCCGACTCTACGCCGTCGGAGGTGTACGATGCCGTCTTATGACTCGTGGTTCCGGTGCACTGGCGGCTGCGATGGCCGCTACGAGCTGACGGAGATCATCTACCGGTGTCCTCGCTGCCAGGGGCTGCTTGAGGTGGCCCACGATATCGAGCGGCTCAAGCGGCGTAGTCCGGCCGCGTGGATGAGCCTGTTCGACCAGCGGTACATGAGGACCCGGTTCCCCTACGGCAGCGGAGTCTGGGGCAAGAAGGAGCTCGTCTACCCCAACCTGGACAACGCGAACGTCGTGTCGTTGTACGAAGGCGGAACGAACCTGTTCCGGGCCGAGCGCTTCGGCGCCTCGCTCGGGCTGGAGGACCTTTGGGTCAAGCAGTGCGGCATCAGCCACACAGGCTCCTTCAAGGACCTGGGCATGACGGTGCTCGTGTCGGCCGTCAAGGAGATGATGAGCCGCGGCGCCGACGTACGGGCCGTCGTCTGCGCCTCGACCGGGGACACCTCCGCGTCGGTGGCGGCCTACTGCGCCTCGGCGGGTATTCCGTCAGTCGTGGTGCTGCCGAGGGACAAGGTCTCGCCGGCGCAGCTAAACCAGCCTATATCCAACGGCGCGGTGACCCTGGCTCTGGACACCGATTTCGACGGCTGCATGGCGATCGTTCAGGAGCTGAGCCGCGACAACCGGTTCTACCTGGCCAACTCGGTCAATCCGCTGCGCATCGAGGGACAAAAGACGGTCAGCATCGAAATGGTGCAACAGGACGACTGGGAGGTGCCGGACTGGGTGATCGTTCCCGGCGGCAATCTCGGCAACGTGACCGCCATCGGCCTCGGATTCCAGATGATGGAGGCCCTCGGGATCATCCAGCAGCTACCGCGGCTCGTCTGCGCCCAGGCGGCCAACGCCAACCCGCTCTATCTGAGCTACCTGGACGGCTTCGAGAGCTTCGAGCCGGTGGCCGCGCGATCGACCCTGGCCTCCGCGATTCAGATCGGCAATCCGGTGAGCGCCAAGAGAGCCATCGACGTGCTCAGGACGCACGACGGAATCGTCGAACAGGCGACAGAAGACGAGCTTTCCCACGCGGCCGCGCTGGCCGACCGCACGGGACTCTATAGCTGTCCGCAGACGGGAGTGGCGCTGGCGGCGCTGATCAAACTGGTCGAGCGAAAGGTGATCGGACCATCGGACCGGGTCATCGTGATATCCACCGCGAACGGGCTGAAGTTCGGCGAGTTCAAGATCGGCTACCAAGCCGACTCCCTGCCGAACGTCGGGGCGAAGCTGGTCAATCATCCCGTGGAGCTGCCGGGCAAGTACGACGACGTCCTGAGCGCCATAACGTCGGCCGTGTAGGTGGAGCGATGGCCCTGTGCTACAATCCGGCCCGTCTTTCGCGCCCGGTTCAGGAGGGAGATATGCGCCCCATTACCGAGATCGCGGACTCGATGGGCCTGGCCCCCGAGCACGTCATCCCCTACGGTCGCCACAAGGCCAAGATAACCCTCGACGCTATACGTAAGGACGGACCGCGCGGCAAGCTGGTACTGGTCACCGGAATGACCCCTACGCGGGCCGGCGAAGGCAAGACGACGACCACGGTCGGCCTGACCCAGGCCCTCGGCCGCCTCGGCTACCGTGCCGCCGCGACGTTGCGCGAGCCGTCGCTGGGCCCCATATTCGGCATCAAGGGCGGCGGCACCGGCGGAGGGGCCGCTATTGTCGTTCCCGAAGACGAGATCAACATCCACTTCACCGGGGACGCCCACGCAGTCGGGTCGGCACACAACCTGCTCTCCGCGTTGACCGACAACGCGGCCTACCGCGGCCAGATTCCCGGCTTCGCTCCCGAGGACATAACGTGGCGCCGGGTCGTCGACGTCGAGGAGCGGGCGCTCCGCACGATCATCACCGGGATCGGGGGCCCCAACAACGCGCCGGTCCGCGAGACCGGTTTCGACATCGTGACCGCGTCTGAGGTCATGGCCGTGCTCGCCCTGTCGTCCGACCTTGCGGACCTCCGCGAGAGGCTGAGCCTGATGATCGTCGGATTTGGCGACAATGGGCCAGTCACCGCCTCGGACGTGGGGGCCGTCGGGTCGATGATGTCGCTGCTCAGGTACGCCATCCAGCCCAACTTGGTGCAGACGCTGGAAGGTCAGCCGGTGCTGGTGCACACCGGGCCGTTCGGGAACATCGCGCACGGCTGCAACTCCGTCGTCGCCGACAGGCTCGCTCTCGGGTACTCCGACTTCGTCGTGACGGAGGCCGGCTTCGGCGCCGACCTGGGCTTCGAGAAGTTCATGCACATCAAGGCGCGGTTCAACGACCTGGAGCCCAGCGCCGTGGTGCTCGTCTCGACGGTCAGGGCGGTCAAGTCACACGGAGGGGTGAGGTTCCGGGAGCTCGACACGCCCGACGAGGGCGCGGTCGAAAAGGGCGTGGCGAACGTCGAGCACGACGTGGAGCTGGTGCGGTCCTTCGGTCTGCCGGTGGTCGTGGCGATCAACCGCTTCCCGACGGATACGCCGGGCGAGATAGCTATCCTCAAGTCGAGGGCCGAGGCTGCCGGTGCGCATGCTGCCGTCGAGAGCAACGTCTTCGAGGACGGCGGCGCGGGCGGCCTCGATCTGGCGACGACGGTCGCGGACGCGGCCAGCGGCGACCGGCCTGAGGTCACGTATCTCTACCCGGAGGACGCCGGCATCCAGGACAAGGTCAGGGCGCTGGCGACCAAGGTTTACGGCGCGGAGTCGGTGAGATGGGACGCCGCCGCGCGGCGCAAGGTGAGGCAGTTCGAAGCGCTGGGTTGGGGTGGTCTGCCGGTCTGCATGGCCAAGACCCACCTGTCGCTGTCCGACAAGCCCAGGCTCAAGGCGCGCCCGTCCGGCTACACGTTCGAGGTCAACGATGTCCGGGCGTCCGTCGGCGCCGGGTTCATATACCCCGTCGCGGGAACGATCGTGACGATGCCGGGCCTGCCCGGCTCCCCGCGGGCGTTGGACGTAGACGACGATGGGAACATCCTCGGCCTATAGCACCGGATCGCTCGCTGATCGGCGGCCGGGCGGATAACTTACGGAGGCGCGTCGTCATGAGAGTCAACAAGGTCATCGACCTGATCGAACAGGGCCAGCCGGCCTATGTCACGTCGGGCCCGTCTCGCGACCTATCGTACGAGACAGGGCTCGAGTGGGCGCGGACCTGGGCCGACGTGCTGCTTATCGGCTTCGAGCACGAGCCGTTCGACCCCAAGGGTCTGACGCAGTTCATGCGCGGCCTGAAGGACGGCGGTCCGACGGCTAGCGGCCACGCGACCCCCACGGTGCTGGCGTCGCCGGCGGCCAATGCGGTGTCGCGGGAGGAGGTCGTAGCCAACGCCTGGCAGGCGCGCCAAGTGCTCGCCGCCGGCGTCCACGGCGTGTGGATCGACCATGCACGCGACGCCGACGCCGTCCGGGCGTTCGTCGCCGCGTGCAGGTTCCCATTCCAGACGATCGGCCTCGACCGCGGCCTGCCGGAAGGTCTGCGGGGACAGGGCGACCTGTCGCACGCGCAGTCGATTTGGGGAGTCGGGCCGCGTGAGTACTGGCGAAAGGCCGACGCGTGGCCACTCAACCCCGAAGGTGAGCTTCTGCTCGGAATCAAGATCGAGGACCGCCACGGCCTGCAGAACGCCCGCTCCATCGCGGCAACGCCGGGCATATTCTTCTGCGAGTGGGGCCCAGGCGACATGGCGATGTCCCACGGCATCCTCGACTACAAGGGCTATTTCGACCGGGAGGGCGAGACCGACCCGAAACTGCGAGAGCTTCGCGGCGCGATGGACACGGTGCGAGACGCCTGCCGGCAGGCCGGGATCACGATGTCGTTCGGTTGGGGCGACCCGTCGATGACGGCCGAGGAGCGGGCGCGATTCGTCATCGAGGATATCGGGGCCAAGATCATCGGCACGCCCGACCGAGAGGTGCCGGACGCCGGCCGGAAGCTGACCGGCCGGACGATGCCCGTCTAGCCTGCCTCAACGCCACTATCCGCAATTGGGGGGCTACGGCGCGCCACCCCGGGAGGCAGCGCGCCTTCGGGCGCTATAATGGGCCATCGAACGATGGAAGGCGCGCCATGCCCGAGTTCTTCAACGTCCTGGCTCCCGAAGACGCGCTCCGTGCCCTGCTCGACCGCGGCGTTTCCAGGGTAGGGATGGAGAGTCTGCCCACCCCCGACGCCGTGGGGCGCGTGACCGGCGCGGCCATCGTATCGCCGGAAGACCTCCCGACCTTCCCGCGCTCGGCCATGGACGGCTACTCGGTCCGCGCCGCGGACACGTTCGGCGCCTCGGAGAGCCTGCCCGCCTACTTCGACGTCGTCGGCGAGGTGCCGATGGGCCGACCGCCTGAGGTCAGCCTTACCGAAGGCCAGGCCGCGGTCGCCTTTACGGGCGGGATGCTGGCGGACGGCGCCGACGCGGTGGTGATGGTCGAGCACACACAGCCGCTGGACGGCTCCGCGATCGAGGTCATGCGCCCGGTCGCTCCCGGCGAGCATGTTATTCAGCCAGGGGAGGACGCGCGCGCCGGAGCGCCAGTCATGCCTGCCGGGCATCTGCTGCGACCCCAGGACATAGGCGGCCTCCTTGCGCTGGGCATCGACGAAGTCTCCGTATCCCGAAGGCCGGTCGTGTCCATCGTATCTACCGGCGACGAGCTTGTGCCGCCGCAAACCCCGCCGGCGCACGGCCAGACGCGGGACATCAACACCTACACGATCTCCGCGCTCGTGGGGGACTGCGGCGGGACCGCGAATGCGGTCGCGCTGGTCGGGGACGACTTCGAGGCGCAGCGCGCGGCTGCCCACGCCGGTCTCGCAGAGGGCGACGTGCTGGTCTTCTCCGCCGGCAGCTCTGTCAGCAGCCGCGACATGACCGCGCGGGTCTTCGACGAGCTGGGGCCGCCCGGGGTGCTCGTACACGGCATCTCGGTAAAGCCGGGCAAGCCGACCATCGTCGCGCTGGTCGACGGCAAGCCGGCGTTCGGGCTGCCGGGGAATCCTGTGTCGGCCGTCGTGGTATTCGACCTGGTCGTGCGGCCGACGATATACGCCCTGAGCGGCTGCGCTCCGGCTCCGCGACCGCCGACGGTGCGGGCGCGTCTCTCACGGGACATCTCATCGGTCGCCGGCCGCGAGGACTACGTCCAAGTGAGGCTGTCCGACGATGACGGCTCGCTCAGTGCCGAGCCTATATTCGGCAAGTCGAACCTCATCTACACGATGGTGCGGGCTTCCGGCGTCGTCCGGGTGCCCCTGGACGCCGGAGGGCTCTACGCCGGCGACGAGGTGGACGTCAGGGTGTACTGAGATGCCGCGAGCCGGACGACGGTACTACCTGCAAGACATCCCTCTCCACGAGGCGGTGTCGAAGTTCCACGCGGCGCTGGACAGAGTCGGCGGACGCGAACGCACCGCAGCGGAGGCCGTGCACCTGGAGGCAGCCGCCGGCCGGGTGACCGCGGGGCCGGTCACCGCCCTGCTCTCCTCGCCTCACTACGACTCGGCCGCGATGGACGGCGCGGCGGTGCGCTCCGCGGATACCGTCGGCGCGACTGAGACCTCGCCGGTACGGCTCGAGACCGGGACGCAGGCGGTCTGGATCGACACCGGCGACCCGATTCCCGACGGTCTCGACGCCGTCATCATGGTCGAGGTCATACATCAGGTCGATGATCGGACGATCGAGGTCCAGGCCCCGGTAACGCCTTACGAGCACGTCAGGGCGCTGGGCGAGGACATCGCGGCCACCGAGCTGCTGCTTCCCGGCGGGCATCTGCTCAGGCCCCAGGACCTGGCGGCCTGCGCCGCGGCCGGGTTGAGCCACGTCGACGTGCGGCGTCGTCCGAAGGTTGCCGTCCTGCCGACCGGCAACGAGCTCGTCGAAGTGGGCAGCACTCCCGGCCCCTCTGAGATCATCGAGTCGAACGGGCTGATGCTCGCCGCTATGGTCGAAGAGTGGGGCGCGGACGCGGACCGGCGGCAGCCCGTCCGGGACGAGCGCGACAGTTTGAAGTCTGCGCTGGCCGACGCCCTGGAGACCGCCGACGTGGTGCTGGTCAACGCAGGCTCGTCCGCGGGTTCTGAGGACTACACCGCGGCGGTCGTCGAGGAGATGGGAGAGCTGCTCGTCCACGGTATCGCCGTGCGGCCCGGTCATCCCGTCGTGCTCGGCGTCGTGCGGGATACGCCGGTGATCGGCGTACCGGGCTACCCGGTGTCGGCCGCGATCACGTGCGAGATCATCGTCCGCCCACTCGTCGAGCGCATGCTTGGGCTGCCGCCCTCCGAGCGTCAATCCGTCGCCGCGACGATCAGCCGCAAGGTGAGCTCGCCGATGGGAGAGGACGACTATCTGCGCGTAAGGCTCGGGCGCGTGGGCGGGAAGATGGTCGCGACGCCGTTGCAACGCGGCGCCGGCGTGATCACGTCTATGGTGCGGGCCGACGGGCTCGTGCGCATACCGCGGTTCTCCGAGGGACTCGACGCCGGCAGCGAGGTCCGCGCTGCCCTGCTGCGCCCGGCCCACGAGCTGGAGCAGACGATAGTAGCGTCAGGCAGTCACGACATCGTCCTGGACCTGCTCGCCAGCGAGCTGCGCCGCGTCGACCCCGCCACCACGCTGGCGTCGTCGAACGTCGGCAGCCTGGGTGGTCTGCTGGCCCTTAAGCGCGGAGAGGCGCATGTCGCCGGCAGTCACCTGCTGGACGAGCGCACCGGGGAGTACAACGTCGCCTTCGTGCGGCGGTACGTCGAGGGCGACGTCGTGCTGGTCAACCTGACCTACCGCGTTCAGGGACTCATCGTCGCGCCGGGCAATCCCAAGTCGATCGCGGGCCTGGACGACACGCTGCGCGGCGACATCAGCTACGTCAACCGGCAACGAGGCTCCGGCACCCGCGTGCTGTTCGACTACATGCTGCGGGAGGCCCGGCTGGATTCCCGCGAAGTCCTCGGGTACGACCGTGAGGAGTACAGCCACCTCGCCGTGGCCGCGGCCGTCTCCGCCGGACGCGCGGACACGGGAATGGGGGTTTTCTCGGCGGCGAAGGCCGTGGGGCTCGACTTCGTGCCGCTGCGAAGTGAGCGGTACGACCTGGTGATGCCGCGGGAGGTGTACGATAGCGACCTGCTGCGGTCGATGCTGGAGCTCCTGCATGACGACGGCTTCAGGTCTAAGGTAGAAGACCTGGGCGGCTACGACGTTTCGAGCATGGGGGAGATAGTCGCGAATGTCGGCTGAAGTCGGGCACCGGCGCCGTCCCACCGTGGACGCACCGATGGAAGGATGTTACACAGGGCCAATGCTGCCGGACGGGATGGTGCCATCATGACGAACAGTATAGACGTTGCGGGAATAGTCCTCGCCGGCGGCAGGAGCCGGAGACTGGGGCGCGACAAGGCCGTGGAGCTGCTCGGCGGCAAACCCCTCGTGCGCAGGGTCATCGACCGCCTTGCCGACGTGGTCGATCAGACGGTCGTCGTCGTCGCGGACCTGGAACAGGCCGAACGGCTTCCCCTACCCGACTCAACGCTCGTAGTCGCGGACGCGTACCCCGACTGCGGCTCGCTGGGCGGCATATTCACCGGCCTGTCGGCGGCCTCGGCCAATTGGGGGCTCGTCGTCGCCTGCGACATGCCGTTCCTCAACCGGCGACTGCTGAGGCACATCCTCGATCGACGCGGCGGCTACGACGCCGTGGTGCCGGTGCTCGACGGACGCCCGGAGCCGACCCACGCGGCCTACTCCAAGGTATGCCTTTCTCCCATGGAACAGCGTCTGAGGGCCCGTGAGCTGAAGATCGCGGGCTTCTTCGACGACGTCAGGGTCAGACCGGTACCCGAGGCGGCGGTCGACGAAATAGACCCCGGCCGGCTAAGCTTCCTCAACGTCAACACACCGGACGACCTGCAACGAGCCCTCGCGCTCGTCGAAGCGGGCCACTAACCCGAAGCGGCGGATTCGGTCGCCTCAGTCCTCCGCTGCGAGTAAGGCATTGCCCCCGGGACCGTGTCCGGGACGGCCGTGATTCTTGTGGTGGTAGAATGGGGCCGTGGGCAAGGTGATTCGGCCAGTCGGCGGCGCGGGCGCAGCTCTCACACTGCAGGTGGAGCTGTTTGGCACGGCGCGCCTCGCGGCGGGTCGTCGAGAGCTCGCCATCGAGGTGGTCGACGATCCGACGGCGAGCGACGTGGTGGCCGCCATCGCGGGAGCGTGTCCCGCTCTGGTCGGCAGCATAATAGGTGAGGACGGAACGGAGCTTCTCGAAAGCCACGTGCTCAATGTGAACGGCACCGCCTTCGTCGACGGCGGGCGGCTCGACATAGGGCCTGGCGACAGGCTTCTTCTTTTCTCCAGCCAGTCGGGAGGGTAGCCTCCGAGTGTTCGGGTACAACGGCCGTGCTCTGGTAGTCGATCTGTACACGCGCGAGTCGTGGTGGGAGCCTCTCGCCGAAGACGTGCTTTGGCGCTTCGTGGGCGGCGACGGGCTCGGCGTCTACCTGCTTCACCGGCACTGTCCGGCAGGCACGGACCCCGTGTCCCCCCACAACCCCCTGATATTCGTGACGAGCCCGCTGGTCGGCAGCAGGCTGACCACCTCGAGCAAGTTCGCCGTGGTCACCAAGTCGCCGCTGACCGGCTTCGTCGGGGACTCGCTGTCGTCCAGCTTCCTGGCGACGGAGCTGAAGAAGGCCGGGTGCGACGCGCTGGTGATCAAAGGGCGCGCGCACGGCCCTACCCTGCTGTCGATTGCCGATGGCGGCGTGGAGTTTCTCGACGCGACTGGCCTGATGGGCAAGTCGACGTCCGAGACCGAGGCCGCCGTGAAGGCCCTGATACCGCGAGCCCGGGTGGCCTGCATCGGTCCGGCCGGCGAGAGGCAGGTCCGGTTCGCCAGCGTCAGCAACGACGGGGGTCGACACGCCGGGCGCACGGGGCCCGGCATGGTGATGGGCTCGAAGAATCTCAAGGCCGTTGCCGTCCGCGGCGGCAGCCCGGTTCCGGTCGCCGAGCCTGATGTCCTGCGCGAGATCGGCATAGAGATGACCCGACGCAGCCTCGGCCCCGCGACCGAGAAGTACCGGACGCTGGGCACTATCGCCAACGTGTCGGTATTCGATCGGCTGGGGACGCTGCCCACCCGCAACTTTCGCGAGTCGACCTTCGAGGGGTCGGACCGCATCAGCGGCGAGGAGTTCGTCAAGTCGCACAAGGTCAGCACGGCCCACTGCGCCAACTGCACCATTGGATGCACCCACATCATGGCCTCGACTGACGGCGGGGGCGCCGGCAGAGTGGAGTACGAGAGCGCATTTGCCCTGGGGTCGCTGATCGGCGTCGACGATCCGAACAGGATAATTCAGGCCTCGCGACTATGCGACGAGATGGGCATGGACACGATCAGCGCGGGCGGCACCATCGCCTGGGCCATGGAGTGCTTCGAACGCGGCCTCCTGACCAGGGGCGATACCGGCGGCATCGACCTGCGCTTCGGCGACGGCGACGCCGTTCTGGAGACGCTGCATGCCATCGCCGGCCGGGAAGGCCTGGGCGACCTGCTCGCCGAGGGCAGCCGGAGGGCGTCGGAGTCGGTCGGCCGGGGCTCCGGCGACTGGGCAATGCACGTCAAGGGTCTGGAGATGCCGGGTTACGAGCCGCGAAGCCTCAAGACTATGGCGTTGGGTCTGGCAGTCAGTCCCCGCGGCGCCTGCCACAACAGATCGTCCGCCTACGACGCCGACTTCTCGTCCGCGGTGGACCGGCTGAAGGCCGACGAGAAGCGTGGCCGCATCGCGATGGAGGGAGAGGACGTCTCCGCCGTCATGGACTCCCTGATATGGTGTAAGTTCCTGCGCAAGGCCTTCGACGACTTCTACGAGGAGTCGGCCGACATCTACGAGCGTGTGACCGGCATGTCGATGTCTGGAGACGATCTCCGGCTCGCCGGGGAGCGCATCAACAACCTGAAGAAGCTGTTCAACGTCCGCGAGGGCTGGGCCCGCACCGACGACACCCTCCCTCCAAGGATCCTCGACGAAAACCTCGAGGACGGCGTGGCCCGGGGCGTCGGTCTGTCGCGGAGCGACCTCGACATGATGGTCGACGGCTACTACCGTGCGCGGGAATGGACGCCGGACGGCCTGGTCCCCCGGCACAAGATAGAGGCGCTCGACCTGGCGGACGTCGTCTCGGAGTCCGTGCTCGCGTCGAACGGGGCGCGGCCCGAGCCGCTGGTCGCCCGATAGGCAACGAGGAGGAGCGTGAACGCTCGCGGCGATGACGAGAGGAAGGCCCTACGACGCGCTCTCTCCGAGCGATATACGAGAGAGCGGGGGCATCTGCTGCCGGCGCTCCACCACGTACAGCACGAGTTCGGCTACCTGCCCGACTGGGCGATGGAGACGGTCTCCCGACACCTGCGCGTGCCCAAGAGCGAGGTGTACGGAGCGGCAACCAGCTACTCCGAGCTGACCCTGGACCGGCCAGGTCGGCACGCTCTGAAAGTATGCACGGGCCTGAGCTGCTCGCTTCGCGGGGCTGGAGAGCTGCTCGACAGAGTCAACGAGGCACTCGGCGCGACTCCCATTGCCGGCGACACCACCGTGGCGGAGACCGCCTGCGGCTTCCTGTGCGGCGTCGCGCCGGCGGTTCAGTGGGATGGACGCTGGATCGGGCGCGCGACCGCGGAGTCGGTCCGGGAGCTCGTCGCCACGGCAGAGAGCGAATGAGCACGGTACGCCCACAGGACGCGCTCGAGTCTCTCCGCCAAGCGGCGAGGGAGCGTCACGACGCGGAGCGCACCGGGAAGAGGCGAATAGTCGTACAGGTGGGGCACTGCTCCCAGGCGGTCGGCGCAGCCGAGGTCGCGGACGCGGTCCGCGCCGCGGCGCGGGAACGTTGCCACGTCGTGATCGCAGGCTGCGACGGGGCGTGCCACGACGGCCCCAGAGTCTACGCATACGAAATAGACGGCGCGCCTCAGGTATTCGGTCGGGTCGACCCCGAATCCGCCACCCGTATCGCCGCCGGCGAGCCGGTCCCTCCGTCCGAGGCCGCCGGCTTCTTCGCGGCCCAGCGGCGCATCGTCCTAGACGGCTGCGGCGAGATGGACGCCGACGGCCTCGACGACTATCTGCTTCGAGGAGGCTACGGCGGCCTCGCGACCGCGCTTGCGATGTCTCCGGAGGCCGTCGCCGAGCAGGTGCGCAACGCCGGGTTGCTGGGCCGCGGCGGCGCCTACTTCCCGGCGGGCGCGAAGTGGGACAGCGTACGCCGGGGAGGCGGCGCCCGGTATCTCGTCGTCAACGCGGAGGAGGGCGAGCCCGGCATCTTCAAGGACCGCCACATCATGGAGGGCGTCCCCCACCGGTTGATCGAGGGGATGGCGATAGCCGCGTACGCCTCCGCGGTGCGGCGCGCGTACGTCTATATCAACGCCGAGGCCGACCTGTCGGCCGAGCGTGTCGAGCGGGCGATCGATCAGGCCCGCGAAGCCGGTCTGCTCGGAGACGCGGTGCTGGGTACCGACTTCAGCCTGAACGTGGAGGTACTGCGCGGCGCGGGGGGCTACGTCTGCGGCGAGGAGACGACGCTTCTCAACACGATGGAGGGCCAGCGGCGGGAGCCGCGCTTCAGGCCCCCCTACCCTACGGACGCCGGTCTGTGGGCCAATCCCACCGTCGTTAACAACACGGAAACGCTGGCCAACGTCCCGTTCATCATGGTCGAAGGCGCCGCGGCCTTCGCGGCAGTCGGCAGCGAGCGGGCCACGGGCACCAAGCTGGTCAGCGTCAGCGGGTCGGTGCGCCGGTCGGGGGTAGCCGAGGTTCCTATGGGCACGCCGCTGCGCGAGATCGTCGAATCGGTAGGCGGCGGGATGGAGGCCGGACGCGCCCTTGCGGCCGTCGCCGTCGGCGGGCCCTCCAGCGGCGTCCTACCGCCGTCGATGCTGGACACGGCCATCGCTCCCGGCATGCTGCACGAGTCGGGCGTCATGCTCGGCGCCGGCGGCGTGGTCGCGTTGGACGACCGAACGTCCATCCCGGAGGTCGTCCGAGGGCTGGCGGCGTACAACGCGGACGAATCGTGCGGCAAGTGCACGCCCTGCCGCGAGGGCACGCCCCGCATCGTAGAGGCGCTGGACCGGCTGATGACCAACGGCGACCCGGCGGCCATCGACGACCTGCGCTACCTGGCCGAGGTGGTCGGCATCGCATCCCTGTGCGGCCTGGGACAGGCGGCCGGCGGCCCGATAAACAGCGCTCTGCACTTCTTCGCCGACGAGATGACGGCGCTGGTAGAATAGCCGACAGCGTTGGACGGTAGAGGAGACGGCATGAACGCGTACACCGCCGTGATAAAGCGCGACGGAGACTGGTGGATTGGTTGGATCGAGGAGGTCCCGGGTGTGAACTGCCAGGAAGCGACCTATGAGGAATTGCGAGAGACACTCAAGGTAACTTTGGACGAGATCTTGGCGCTCCAGTCAGAATAGGAGAGACGATGACCCTGAGTGAACGCGACATAGAGACGCTGTCGGTTGAGGAGCGCCTTTCCCTCATTGAACGTGTTTGGAACAGTCTCGCCAGAACGTCGACCCATATTCCTCTTACAGACGGCCAGCGGGAAGAGCTGGACCAAAGGATAGACGAGTTGGAGCACGAAGGTCCCGTAGGTATCCCGTGGGGGGACGTACTTGACGAGATCAAGGGCAGGCGGGCATGAATCGGTTGTAGTCCTACGCAGGAGGTTGCCGTGGCTATAAAACTGCACGTCGATGGCAACGAGGTCGCAGTCCCCGACGGCTCGTCGGTGCTGGATGCGGTGAACGTCTCCGGCGCCTACGTGCCGCAGCTCTGCAAGGACCCCGACATGGGGCCCAACGCGGCGTGTCGGACCTGCCTGGTCGAGGTGGAGGGCGCCCGCGGCTTCCCCGCCTCGTGCACGATGCCCGCGGCGCCCGGCATGAGCGTGCGGACCGATGCGCCGGACGTGGAGCGCGTGCGGCGGGGCGTGATCGAGCTGACGATGGCCATGGTCGACGCCAACGGCTCGAAGGACTACCGGGAGCTCACGGTGGCCGCCAAACATCACGGCCTCGACAAGGCCCGGTGGGACGGTCGAGAACGCGAGCCTACCGATAGCAGCAGCCCCGTCTTCGACATCGCCATGCGGGACTGCATCCTCTGCGGACGGTGCGCCCAGGGGTGCCAGGACGGAGCGCAGCTCATCGGCGCGATCGACTTTCTCGGCGCCGGCCTCGGCAGCCGCATCGGCACCTTCATGGACGCTCCCCTGATCGAGTCCATCTGCACCACCTGCGGCCAATGCCTGTCGGTCTGCCCCACCGGCGCGATAGAGCTGAAGGTCCCGGCGGCAAACAAGACGAAGACCGTGACCACCACCTGCCCCTACTGCGGCGTGGGCTGCGGCATCAGGGCCGAGGTGGACGAGCGCGACCGCATCATCCAAATGCTCGACGATCCGGACAACCGCTCCAGCGTGGGGATGCTGTGCGTCAAGGGCCGTTTCGGCTATACGTTCGTCCACCACGAGGACCGGCTGACCGAGCCGCTGATCAAGGAAAACGGCGCGTTCAGGACGGCGACGTGGGACGAGGCGCTGGACCTTGTCGCCGACCGCCTGGTCGAGTACCGGGGCGACGCCTTCGCCACGCTGTGCTCGGCGAAGGCGACCAACGAAGACGGGTACGTGCAGCAGAAGCTCGCCCGGCTCGTAATGCAGTCCAACCACATAGACCACTGCACCCGCCTGTGCCACTCGCCGTCGGTCGAGGCGATGCTCGCGGCGCTGGGAAGCGGCGCGACCAGCAACTCGTACGTCGACTACGAGGAGGCGGGCTGCCTCGTCATCATCGGCTCGGACGCCGACTCGAACCATCCGGTGGCGGCCGCCCGCATGAGGCGCGCCGTCGTGGAACGCGGCGCCCGGTTGATCGTCATCAACCCCCGGCGCATCGGCATGTGCGACTACGCAGACCTGTGGATTCGAGAGCGCCCGGGGACGGACGTGGCCTTGCTGAACGCGATGGCCAAGGTCATCTTGGACGAGAAGCTGGTCGACGAGATCTTCATCGAGGAGCGTACCGAGGGCTTCGACGAGTGGCTGGCGGTCGTCGAGAAGTACGATCTGGAGTACGCCGAGAAGATCACCGGCGTCCCGGCGGCGCAGATCGCCGAGGCCGCCCGCATGTACGCCAGGCCGCCCTTCGGCGGCTCGTGCATGATCTGGGGCATGGGAATCACCCAGCACACCAACGGTACCGCGAATGTCCACGGGCTCCTCAATCTCGCTCTCGCGGCGGGACAGATCGGCAAGCCGGGGAGCGGCGTCTCGCCGCTGAGGGGCCAGAACAACGTCCAGGGCTGCGGCGACGCCGGATGCATCCCCAACTGCTTCACGGGCTATCAGCGTATAGCCCCCGAGACGGTCCGCAAGTTCGAGGCCGCGTGGGGAGACAATCCCCTGCCTCCGGAGAGCGGCATGGTCGTGACCGACATGGTCGAAGCCGCCCTGGACGGCCGCCTCAAAGCCATGTACATCACGGGAGAGAACCCGCTGCTGAGCGAGCCGGACCTCCACCACGCCGAGAAGGCCTTCAAGAACCTGGAGTTCCTGGTCGTTCAGGATATTTTCATGCACGAGACCGCGCAGGTCGCCGACGTCGTGCTCCCCGCTACGACGTTCGCCGAAAAGGACGGCACCTTCACCAACAGCGAGCGCCGGGTGCAGCGGGTCCGCAAGGTCATAGAGCCGGTGGGCCGGAGCCGCCCCGACTGGGAGATCGTGTGCGATCTGGCCCAGCGCATCGGCAAGCGGCTGGGGCTGGGGGTGGAGAGCGAGTTCAGCTACGACCATCCGTCGCAGATATGGGACGAGATGGCGCGGCTCACGCCCAATCTGGCCGGGATCTCCTATCGGCGGCTCGACGACGAGGGCGGTCTGCAGTGGCCCTGCCCCACGCCGGACCATCCCGGCACGCGGCTGCTCTACGCGAGCGACTTTCCGCGGGGCCCAAGGGCGAGATTCGTCCCGTTCGACCAGGGACCGCAGGCCGAGGAGCTACCCAGCAAGCGCTTCCCGCTGATCCTGAACACGGGGCGCGTGCTCTACCACTGGCACGGCGGCACGATCACGCAGCGGGCCGACAATCTGCTGGCCAGGTTTCCCGAGCTGGAGGTCGCCATCAGCGCCGAGGACGGTGAGCGCTACGGCGTCGCCGACGGCGAATGGGTGCGGGTCCTCTCGAGGCGCGGCGAGCTGGAAGGCAGGGCGACTTACACCGAGAAGATGCGCGCCGGAGAGGTCTTCGTACCCTTCGTCAAGCTGCAGGAGCATGCCGCCAACTTCCTGACCAACTCCGCCTTCGACCCGAACTCCAAGATACCGGAGTACAAGGTCTGCGCGGTCCGGCTCGAGAAGCCCGGCGCGCCGCGCCGCAGGCGGCGATAGCCGGCGGACGGAACTCGTGGGCGGTAGTCCCTCGGTAGATGGCGCTCCGCGTTCGCCAATCGACGCGCCGCTTACGGTTGTTGGACCACAGTGCGAGCGGAGCGGCATCGATCACCCTCGTCTGGACCCACTCATCGAGTGTGGCAGCGGCCGATTTCGTGAGAAGTGTGCCATTCTGTTCCATTCTGTTCCATTCTGTTCCATCCCTATCTGAGCGATGAGACACCTGGCCGGAAAATGGGACACCCGGTGTCTCACTCGCCCTATCTGAGGCGGGACACCGCAGGAGAAAATGAGACACCGATGTCTCCCGGCATCGGTCGTATGTGCGCCGTGAGCGAGCTCGATCCATTTGCTGGCGGGTGCTTTTCACGAGGACAGAATAGCACATGTGTGCTTCCAAGCGCAAATAGTCGAAAGGCCCTGGATTCCCCACCTGATTGGGCCGGGGGCGTGATGGACTGCTTCCGGTGTCATGGTGGCGCACCTTGCCGGGGATGGATTCCCGCCCCCGCCTACGCGAGGGCAGGCTGTTCGCGGGAATGACGGAGGTGGGGGATTTGGGAGGCCCCGTAAGTGTTCAGACTCGAGGAGATGGACTCGGCGGGGGACTTTCACCAACGATGAAAATGAGGCTGCACCGGAAGGCGGGTTGCAAACCCGCCTCTACGCCAGGTCGGCCAAGGGTTATTCTCAGAGAAACTCTGAACAGTTACAGTCGAACGGCCCGAGATTCACCACCCAATCGGGCGGGCAAAAGCCCTGCCCTGACGGCCCCTTACAGCGGTGTAAGCGGAGTCCGCGGCGGCTTTCCTGATATCCTAGGCGGAGCGGGTCTCGACGCCCCGCGCACGGCAGCTACTCCGGAGGAGACGGTAAGAAGCATGACGACTCCCATAACCCAGATCCCGAAGCCGGAGGCCGGGCAGTTCAAGGAAGGCCGGAAGCTGTTCCTGGTGCCCAGCGTTCCCCTGCCGCCCCAGCCGCCGGAAGAAGGACAGGAGCTCCTGGAGCGGTACTGGTCGGAGGTGCGCGACCAGGTAGAGAGCCTCGAGCGCTCCCTGGGAAAGGTCACGCACGTCTTCCATGAGGCGCTGCACGTTGGCGGCGAAGAAGGAATCGGCCTGCTGCAGCAGATCAACCCGCAGGGCGGCTCCTTCATCCGGGCGATGTGCCTCTCGGACGCTCGACTGGAGCCGACGGAGGACCTCGACGCCCTGCAACAGAGTGCCGACTGGCAGCGGTGCCTGTCCATAGGCCTGATGAGCAGCGCGGTGCACTCGACGGCCGTCGAAGGGTATCGGGACGCCAAGAATCGGCGCTACGAGTACATCGCGTCGCGCGTCGACGAGGCCATCGGAGACGGCGAGGCCGGCGTGCTGTTCATGAGCGAAGACCACGGGGTCCAGTTCCCGTCGGACGTCCAGATCTTCTACGTGGCCCCGCCGGCGCTCGACAGGCTGAAGCGCTGGATAGAAGACTGGATGCGCGCCCCGGCGCCCCTGACCGATGAAGAACCGGAGGCTCCGGCCGAAGACGACGCCAGGGACGAGAGCGGCTAGAGGCTTCCGCCCGGCGGCAGAACGGCGTGCAGCCAGCGCGTCAGGTCGGCTATCTCGTCCGGGGCGATCTCGTGCGCCATCGCGTACTCGTGGTATTCGGGGGAGTACCCCTGCCGCCGAAGAGAATCGCGCACACGGCGTCCCTCTTCGACCGCGATGATCTCGTCGTCGGCGCCGTGGGCGAGGAAGATGGACTGCGTGGGGCGCTGCGGCAGATCGTCCAGGGTGTCGTCGTCCATCAGCCTGCCGCTCAGCACGGCCAGGCCGCGGAAGCGGTCCGGCGATCTGAGGCCGACGTTCAGGGTCATCATGCCGCCCTGCGAAAAGCCGCCCAGCACAATCTGCCCTTCCGGCACCTGCAGCCTGTCCTCCACGTCGTCGATGAAGTCTGCGAGCAGGCTCTCGGACTCCGACGCCGCGTCGTCATCTTCGGCGGGCGGAAAGAAGGCCCACGCGAAGCCGACCGGGCCCAACCCGGTTTCGAGCGGATGGGGCGCGTTGGGGAAGGCGTAAACGTACCCGTCGGGGTCGATTGCGGGGGCGATGGACGCGAGGTCGCCCATGTGGGCCCCGTACCCGTGCAGCATGACGACGAGAGGGTACGACGCGCCGTCCGAATAGTCGTCCGGCTCGACTGTCACGTAGCGCAGTGCGCCGTCTTCGTGCTCTCTCAGTCTCATCCCGTCCGCGGCATCCTCCCGGGGATTTCGCGAATGGTAGCAGATGCGTCCCATTGATGATTCGGGCCGCGATTCATTAGAATCGCTCCGGCTCCGAGATGGCGCCAGACTACGCGCGAGGTCGAGATGAGCAAGTTCATCGAGCTTTTGGAGAAGGTCGGAGAGACGGCGCCCGCACCGCTGGGATTCGCCGCCGCGACGGATCGGGACGCCGCCGCGCCGCAGATAGTGCTGGCCGCTCGGGTCCCGGCTGGCGACCTGACGGATAGCCCCGAAGTTGCCGCCGCCGAAGCCGCGGCCCTGCTGGTCGAGACGGAGTACCCCCTGCCTGACGCCGCCGCCGAGGCGCTTGAGGACCGGCTGTGGGGGGTCAGGCTTGCCCCGCGGCCGTCGACGTACACCGTCGAGCAGGTGGAGGGGCTGGTCGAGCGCGGCTGCGACTTCGTCGTCTTCGAGTCGTTGGACACCCAGGCCGCCGTCCTGAACGACGACGATCTGGGGAAGGTCGTCACACTCGGATCCGACGTGGACGAAGAGGTCGGGCGCGCCGTCGCGGACCTGCCGTTCGACGCGGTGCTGTTCCGCCCCGACGTCGGAAACGGGCCGCTCGCCCTGAGCGACCTCGTAGCCGTGCAGAGGGTAAGACGCGTTACGGGTCAGCCGTTCGTGGTCGAAGCGCCGGAAGGGCTCGAACGGGCGGACGTCGAGGCCATGCGAAACCTTGGCGTCGAAGGCCTGATCGTACACGCGCCGCCGCTGGAGCGCGCCGCGGAAACCGCCGCGGCGATAAGCTCGCTGCGGAAGCGGCCGTCCCGACGTCAACGCGCCAACGCCCTGGTACCCGGGGCGTCGATCGAGGATGCCGACGAGTAGGCCGGTCTGACCGGTTGCGGAAAGCTGCGGCCTACCTGCCGCTCGCAAGCCGAATCGCCAAAAAGTGCGGCAGACCGCGCTCGACGATCTTCTCCTGGGTCCTGGGGATGTCGTACTCGGCCCTGTGGTGGTAGACCGCGCCGGCGTCCGCGTCGTAGACCGCGTAGGACGCGCGCGGGTCTCCGTCGCGCGGCTGTCCCAGCCCTCCGGGGTTGACGATCACTCGCCCCGTCCCGAGGCTGACGGCCTCGTCCAGCGGAAACGATGTGAAGACGGCGGTGTCGCCCTCAGGTCGGCAGACGAACGGGATGTGCGAGTGCCCGACGAGGCATCGGTCGGTCCGGAAGTGCCGGAAGTTCTGCGCCGCCGACCAGGGCGTGACCACGTACTCCCAGACCGGGTCCCGCGGACTGCCGTGGACCAGAGTGAAGTTGTCGACCTCGGCTTTGAGGGGCAGCTCGCGCAGGTAGCCCTTCTGCTCCTCGGCCAGCCGCCCGGCCGTCCAATGGACGGCGGCGGCCGCGTAGTCGTTGAACGCCTCTGTGCCCAGCTTGCCGACCGCGGCGAGGTCGTGGTTTCCGGCCACCGCGACGCCGTCGTGCCGCCGGATGAGGTCGACGCACGGCCCCGGGTCGGGGCCGTAGCCGACCAGATCTCCGAGCGACCATATCTGGTCGAATCCGCCCCTGGCTTCGGCGTCGCCGAGCACGGCCTGGAAGGCCTCCAGGTTCGAGTGGATGTCGGAGACGATCAGCGCGCGCAATCCGGCCCCTTCTTGACGACCTTGAGGCTGCGTATCCTATCTGCCTATAATACACGAGCCATTCGGCGCCACGTGTCCTGAAGCCTCCAGGCGCGGCGCCCCGGAGCCGGTCTTAGCGAATTTGCACGACAGCCAGGTCGAGGTCGTCACCCATACCGCCGGGGAGACCCAGGATGTCGGGCGCGCTCTCGGTTCGCACGCCGAGCCGGGGCACGTGTACCTCCTCTTCGGCGAGCTCGGCGCCGGGAAGACTTGCCTGACCCAGGGGATACTGTGGGGCCTGGGCGGCGACGAGTTCGCGCGAAGTCCGACCTTCGTCCTGGTGTCCGAGTACGCCGCCCGCATTCCGCTCTACCACGTCGACCTCTATCGGCTCGGCTCGGAGGCCGAGGTCGTCGACCTCGGCCTGGACGAGTACCTGTTCGGCGACGGAGCGTGCGCGGTCGAATGGGCGGACAGGGCGTTGCGCTACCTGGAAGGAGTCCCCCGTCTCGAGGTCCGCTTCGAACGGCTGGGCGAGGACGAGCGCAGGCTCAGACTGTCGTCGAACGATGCTAGATACGGCGCCGTCATGGACGCGGTAGCGGCTGCGGCGCGCGGAGGATAGGCGTGGAGCTCTGTATCGACACGTCGACGAGGTACGCCTCAGTGGCGGTCTCGAGGGACGGCGCGATAGCCGCCCAGCTATCGTGGAGGTCGGCGCGCAACCACTCGGTAGAGCTGGTCGACGCGCTCAGGCTGGTCATGGACCGGGCCGACGCCGCGATGGACGATCTCGATGCCGTGTTCGTGGCCCGCGGCCCGGGAGGGTTCAGCGCGCTGCGCGTAGGGATCAGCTTCGCCAAGGCGCTGGCGATGGCGACCGGCGCTCCCCTGGTGGGTGTCGGCACGCTGGACGCCGAAGCGCTGCCGTACCTTGGGTCCGGCCGTCCCGTCCGCGCGGCTATAGAGGCGGGGCGCCGCGCGCTGTACGTCGGGTTGTACGATCCCGGAATGTCTGGGGGCGCCGGCGAAACGGGCTACAGCGTCGTAGGCTGGGACGAGCTGTCTACCGTGATCGAGGACGGCGCGTTGGTCTGCGGCGAGAGCGCGGCCGCCGTCGCCGCCGCGTTGGCGGAGCAGGGCCATCGACGCACGCGAGCCGTCGGAGCGCCGCCGCCTACCAGGAGCCCCGCCGCCGTCGCGGAACTCGCCTACCGAAGGTTCACCAAAGGAGACGTCGACTCGCCCGACGGGCTGGAGCCGCTGTATATGCGGGGCTCCCAGGTGCAGCGCGCTCAAAAGGCCCGCGCGGCGTCGACACCAAGGAGCTGACATGGAGAGAACGCTCATACTGTTGAAGCCCGACGCCGTCCAGCGCGGTCTGGTCGGCGGGCTCATATCGCGGCTCGAAGCCAAAGGGCTGAAGCTGGCGGGGATGAAGCTCATCGCGGTCGACCGGGACCTTGCGAACCGTCACTACGGCGAGCACGCAGGCAAGCCGTTCTTCGACGGTCTCGTCGCCTTCATCACGTCCTCGCCCGTAGTCGCCATCGTCGCGGAGGGGGAAAACGCCGTTGAGGTCGTGCGCCGGCTCATGGGCGCGACAAGCCCGCTGGACGCGGACCCCGGCACGATACGGGGCGACCTGGCCATGACGATCGGGATGAACCTGGTCCACGGCTCCGACTCTCTCGAATCGGCCGCCCGCGAGATCGACCTGTTCTTCGAACCCAGCGAAATCCTGTCCTACGACCGCGACGTCGACCGCTGGCTGTACGAGTGACCGGATAGTCGAGTCGGGGGACCCGCTCAGGGCCCAGCCCGTGCGCATGGGCCTGTGCGCAGCTAGCAGCCTGTCCGAGAAACACGGTTGGCGAGTGTTTGGGGTTATGATGGGCCCAGTCCAGTAGCGGGGAGTCGTTGATGAGCAAGACCTACCTTCCCTACGAACCCGACCAGCAGTTGCTGTTGCCAGCGGCGTTGCAGGAGTGGCTGCCTGACGAGCATCTCATATCCGACATGGTGGACCAGTTGGACATGACGGAGTTCACCGCTCGCTACGATAAGGTGGTCCAAGGGTTTGGCAACCCATGAGGACTCTGCTCGCGCTTTTCTACGTGTCGGCTGCGGTGTCGTTTACCTGCGGCGGCGACGACGTGGTCGAGCACCCCAGCCCGCTGGCGGTAGCTGTCACCGCTACGTCTGTGCCGACAGCTACACCGTCGCCGTCAGCCACGCCAACTGCGACGGTCGCCCCGACCGCGACACCCACGTCAACCCCGACCCCGACGCGCACGCCGACCCTTACGCCGCCGGCTACCCCAACTCGGACGCCAACTGCCACTCCGACTCCGTCGCCGACCCCTACGCCGTCGCCGACCGCCACTCCGACTCCTACCTCGACGCCTACGCCGACTGCTACCCCAACCGCGACGCCGTCGCCGACCGCCACTCCGACTCCTACCTCGACGCCTACGCCGACTGCTACCCCAACCGCGACGCCAACGCCGACCGCCACTCCGATTCCTACCTCGACGCCTACGCCGACTGCTACCCCAACCGCGACGCCAACGCCGACCGCGACGCCGATTCCATGTCTGACGCCAACCGTCACGCCGACGCCCGGCCCGGCCGTGCGCGTCATTTACGCCGTGCCGTCTGACCGCGAAATGCAAGACCACTACCGAGAGGCGATCAGGTACGCGGCCTATCACGTCCAGTGCTGGTACGCGGAGCAACTCGACGGCCCCACATTCAGAATCGTGGGCGACGTGCCGCAGGTATGCTCGCTCGAGAACCCATCGACGCACTACGAGGCCGAGCGGGGATATTCGCGGGTTCTGTCCGATCTGGCGAGCTGCCAGCCGGCTCCGAGACGCCAATCACCGGAGTACGTATGGGCCATCTACGCCGACGTGAAGTTCAGGTGCGACGGCACGAGCACGCTGGGGCAGGGGGGCGGGGGAATCACAATAGTCCACAGGGGCGACCTGATGGGCCTCGTGGACCCCGACAACTACGAACAGTGCGCGTCCGGCCCGCGAGGCACATACGGCTGGATAGGCGGTCTTGCCCACGAGCTAGGTCACGCCCTTGGGCTCCGTCACCCAGCGGGATGCGACGAAGGACTAGAGACGTGCGACATCTGGGCCCTGATGTGGTGGGGGTACTTCTGGGACTATCCAGAGACCTATCTGACCGAGCAGGACTTGGAAATCCTGTCGGGGTCGCCGTTCATCTACCACCGGGTAGAGTAGGCTAGGCGGCCTCCAGCTCGGCTATCTGCTCCGCGGACAGCCGCCAGCCGGAGGCGCCGCAGTTCTCTATGGTGCGCTCCAACGAGCTGGACCGGAACAACGCGATGACGCCTTCCCTGGACGTGCACCAGTTCAGCGCCACCTGCGCCTCAGTCTTCCCGGTCTCGCTCGCGACGCGCTTCAGCGCCGCCGCCAGCGATGGGCTCGCCCCGCTCCACAGCCTGTTGAGGGGACTGTACGCCGTGATCGTGATCCCGTTTCGCTGGCAGTAAGGCATCAGGTCGGCCTCGATGTCGCGGTCCGTGAGGCTGTACTTGACCTGGTTGGTCACGATCGGGTTGCCGGACACGCTCTGCGCCTCTTCGAGCTGGGCCACGGAAAAATTGCTGACGCCGATGTGGCGCGTCTTCCCGTCCGCCACGAGCCGGTCCATGGCGCTCATCGTCTCCCCTATCGGGACGTCGGGGTTGTGCCAGTGCAGCAGGTAGAGGTCGACCCGGTCGGTGCCCAGGCGCCGCAAGCTGTTCTCCGCGGCCTCGATCACCTGGTCGTAGCGAAAGTGGTTCGGCCACACCTTGGTCGTCAGGAATACCCGGTCTCTCAGGTCGCGGATGGCCTGGCCCACCACCTCTTCCGTGCCGTATCTTTCGGCGGTATCGACGTGGGTCGCGCCGAGCGCGATTCCCCTGCGCAGCGGCTCGACGCCGCCGGTGTAGGAGGCGGTGCCGAGGCCGATCTCCGGGATCATCTCGCCCGTGTTTCCGAGAGGCTTCAACTCCATGATCGCCTACTCCTTGCCCGGGCGCCTGCGATCAACCTTCGCCGGGCGGCCGTAGTCATTGCGTCTCGTCGAGCGTCGCGAGAATCTCGACGGCGGCTGAATCGCCCGCGGCCGCTCTGCCGATGAGATATTCGTACATGGAAGGCGCGGCCGCGATGAGACGGGTGTTGGCCGCCTGCTCCGCGTCGCCTACGGCGCCGCCGTAGGTCGCGGCTACTACCTGGTTGTCCGGACCGAGTACCCGGTTGGCGCTCCTGTCGTTGTAGCTCCACGGGCCGGGTGTGTGGCTCAGATTCGACACGCTAAGTCCTCCTGCCGTTTGACCATATTTTGAGGCGGTCATTATAATATGCCATATTGGCTACGAGAACCTCACTGACCTCGGCGGACTACGCACGGCTGGCGGTCGACGTCGCATCCGACAAGCTGGCGGTCGATATCGTCATGCTCGACATTGGAGCGGTGTGCAGCTTCGCCGACTACTTCGTGGTCATGTCCGCCGATTCCGGCCGCCAGGTCTCGGCGCTCACCGAGGACCTCGAGGCTGCCCTGAAGGCCGAAGGCGCGGCGCTGCACCACAGGGAGGGCAGCTCGAACAGCGGCTGGGTCCTCCTGGACTTCAGCGACGTCATCGTCCACATCCTGCGGCCGGAGGAGCGCGACTTCTACGGGATCGAGGAGGCGTGGTCGAACGCCGTTGAGGTCGTGCGCGTCCAGTAGTCCGGGAATCGCGGCGCTGGAAACGGCATCAAACTGGTGTAGCGCCGTATTCCGAGGAAAGGACTTTACGCCTTGACAAGAGCATTGCTCACATACGGGTGGTCCGCCGCGCTGCTTTCCATTCTGCTGCTGGCCGGCTGCGTCGGGTCCAGTGAGGCTGATTCCACCAGGTCCTCAAGACCGGCCGCCGCTGTGGAACCTACCCCGGCTGCGATGGTGTACCCGACCGCGACCCCTTACCCTACGCCGTACCTCGAATACGACGAGCCGAACGTCGAGGACTACATAGTCCGCGGTGGCGACCTCGCGTTCTCCCAGGACGCGCTCCCGGGTTCGTTCTGGGGCGACAGCCGTCAGTCGCCCTTCTCGCCCAAGACCGGCAAGGCGCACCCGTTCCCTGAGTTCGTGGGGATCGCGTCGTGGATCAACTCGGAGCCGCTGACCCTGGAGAGCCTGCGCGGGAACGTCGTGCTGGTCGACTTCTGGACCTATAGCTGCATCAACTGCGTCTGGACGCTGCCGCACCTGAAGGAGTGGTACGACAAGTACACGGACCAGGGCCTCGTGATAGTCGGGGTACACTCGCCTGAGATGAGGGCGGAAAAGAAGCGCGAGAAGGTCCTGGAGGCCGTCGCCGAGCACGACCTGAAGTACCCGATAGCCCAGGACAACGACTTCGAGACCTGGCGCGCCTTCGGCACCGTCGCCTGGCCCACGCTCTACCTGGTGGACAAGGACGGCATCATCCGCTACTCGCACTTCGGCTCCGGCGGGTACGACGAGACCGAGATGAAGATCCAGGAGCTCCTGGCCGAGCCGGGCACTTAAAGTCGTCGTGTCGGGCCTGAGCGGGACGTCGACGTTCCGCTAGCCGAGCCCCAAGGCGCGGCGGGCGTTCTCCAGCAGGACCTTGGGGCGGACGTCGTCGCGGATCGGCAGCTCCTCGAACTCGCTCAGCCAGCGCTCCGGGGGCATGTAGGGGTAGTCCGAGCCGAACAGCACCTTGTCTCGCAGCCGCGTGTTGGTCTCCCGGATGATCGGCTCAGGGATGTACTTCGGGGCCCAGCCGGACAGGTCCAGGAAGACGTTGGGCTTGTGCAGCGCGACGGCGATCTGCTCCTCGACCCACGGCCACGCGGGATGGGCCATGATGACCGTCAGGTCGGGGAAGTCGGCGGCGACGTCGTCGATGCCGGGGATCGGGGCGGCGTGCTTGAGCTTCAGCCCTCCCCCGCCCGGCAGCCCCGCGCCGGCCGCACCGAAGCCGCTGTGGAA
The DNA here is from genome assembly GCA_965220785.1 of Dehalococcoidia bacterium. Taxonomy (GTDB): domain Bacteria; phylum Chloroflexota; class Dehalococcoidia; order Lucifugimonadales; family CAZENU01; genus CAZENU01. The sequence goes on along the minus strand of CBDCQW010000003.1, from coordinate 1,813,886 downwards.
CAGCACCGGAACGCCCAGCGCACTACACTTAGAGTACAGCGCATAGAAGCGCGGATCGTTGGGGAAGAACGCCTGGTGTATCGGGTGCAGCTTCAGGCCCTTCAGACCGAGGTCGCCGACCGCCCGCTGCAGCTCGTCCTCGGCCCCGTCCTTCCAGGGATCGACGGACGCGAACCCGATGAACCGGTCAGGGTACTCCCGGACGATCCCCGCGACGTAGTCGTTGGAGTCAGGCGGGTCTCCGGTCGTGGTCTGGGTGTCGACGCTGAAGATCACGCCGAGCAGGTCGAGGTCGGCGTAGGTCGCTGCCATCTCGGCGGCGCTTTCGGGCCCGGAGCGCATGCGGAAGAACCGCCTCAGGCCGTCTTCGATGCCGATCTCCGGCAGCCCAGGCTGCCTCGGGACGTGGACGTGCATGTCTATTGCGCGCATTGGAAGTCCTGTGGGCGTACTGCGGTCTCGGCCGGCCCGGACATCGTGGGTGAGGAGGAAGCTAGCTGGACGCCGCGCCTCTCTGATCGCCGGCGCCGTCGTCGAGCCTCTGCCCCATCTGCCTGAGGAAGTCCTCTACTTCGGGGGCAAGCTCGGCTCCGTCCGCCGACTCCCCGTCGGCCGTCGCCGCGCGAACGCGGTCGTACTCGGCCTCCATCTGCTTGACGAACCGGGCGACCTGCGGGTTGTTCTCGACGGCCTTGTCTATCTCCTGGTACTGCAGGCTGCCGCGGGTGGTGTCGGCGAGCGCATTGGGGAAGCCGTACATGGCGCAGAGCACCTCGACCAGGCGGGCGGCTCCCATGTGGTCCTCTTCGAGCTGTACGTACTGCGGGATGTGCACCATCAGGCTGGAGTTGACGACGTCCTCGTCCTGCAGGGACTCGGTCACCAGGTTGACGATGCTGGTCGGTCCCTGGTACTTGCTGGCCCTGGGTGACACGAGGCCCTTCACGCGTTCGGAGTGGGCCTCGTTCAGCGTGCCGGTCACGACCAGGGGTCGCGTATGCGGCTGGGTATCGAACATGCCGCCGATGCGGCAGTATTCGGTAACTCCGAGGTAGCTGAGAAGCTCGACGATGGAGTCGGTGTAGTCCTCGGCCATCGCGTGCGGCTCACGCAGGTGGAGGAACAGGAAGTCACGGTCGCCGCCGGTCTTGGCGAAGCGGACGACGGTGTTGGGGATGGACAGCTTGCGTCGTCCGTCGACCATGCGCATTCGCGGACGCTCGCGGGTGAAGTCCAGGTAGGTGCCCGGACGGGCGAGCCTGCCCAGCTCGACGGCGCCCAGATGCTGCTCCAGCCTCTTCAATGCGAGCGTCCCGACCCGGCCCACGTCGATCCACGGCCGCAGCATCGAAATCGCGCACGGGTCTACAAGCTCGGGGACCGGCTCGATGACCTCGAACGCTCCTATCCTCATTGTTCCATCGTGTCACAAGCAGGATATTCGCGCAACTTGAGGGCGCAGTGCCAGCGAGTCGGGCAGAACGGTGGGCGCCGCCCTCCGGTGAGGCTTCCTATTCGGCGAAACGCCCCGGGTCGAACTCGTCGAGGGGGATCGAGGTCGTGCCGGTCGCGATCAGCTCCGCCGTCAGCGAACCCATCGCCGGCCCCATCATCAGGCCGAGCCGTCCGCCTCCCGTGGCCGTGTACGCGCCTTCGAGGCCGGGGACCTTCCCCAGGATGAGCTTGCGGTCGGCGGACAGCGGGCGCACGCACGCCGTATGCAGCGCCAGCTCGCCCTCCGCAAGAGACGGGACGATCTTGACCACCTCGGCCATGATCTCATCGCGGGCCTCGGGCGTCGTCGTCTCGTCGATGCCGGCGTCCTCGAACGTAGGTCCGACCCACACGAGGCCATCGGGTTTCGTCGACGCGAAGTGGTCGTAGCCGGCGACCGAACATTCGATGGGCGGGCCGGGAAGGCGCAGCCTCAGGATCTGGCCCTTCCACGGGCTCATCCGAATCGGGACGCCCAGCCAGTCCGAGGCCGACTCACTCCACGGGCCCATCGCCACGACGACCGTCCCGCACTCGATGCGGCCGCTTTCCAAGACGAGGCCGGTGACCCGGCCTCCGGTGCTTTCGACGTCGACCACGGAGCCGGTACGTACCCTGGCCCCCCGCTTTTCCGCCGCCGTCGCGAGCGCGACCGTCAGCCGATGGGCGTTCACGTCCGCCGTGCCCTCCGTGTAGACCGCGCCCAGTGTGGACGGCGTGATGCGGGGCTCGATCCTCCGTGCCTCGTCCGCGTCGACGATGCGGATGGTCTGGCGCTGGTCCTCGATCTCCCAGCTCCGCTTTCGCTTCGCCCAGCCGGTCGGGTTGCGCGCCTCGTCTATCTCCTCGTCGGTGAAGGCGAGCCAGAGCTGCGGACGGTCGCGGAAATCGGTGGCTGTCCCAGTCTCCGCCGGAAGCGCCTCGGCCAGCTCCCGGTGAAGGCGCATCCCCTCCGACGCCACGTCGAAGTGCGCGCCGTCCATCCCGGCCTCGTCAAACGTGCCGAGCGCCGCGTACGAGAAGCCGGAGGCGTGGGCCGCCACCCTGTCACGCTCGACCACGGTGCTGGCGATGCCGCGGCAAGCGAGAAAGTACGCGGTGGCGGCGCCGACGATGCCGCCGCCAACTATCACGACGTCCGAGGTGCTGGTAGTCATGGGCTAACTTGCGTGCTCTCCGGAATCTGGCGCGTGGTCGCCGGCGCGGCCGCGTTCCAGTATGTATTGCCGCCGGCTCCGGCCCATTGTCGTGCTCTGACACGGGCTTGGCAAGGCCGTCGCGGTCCCGGTCATCCTGGGCCTTCCGCCTTGTTCTGGACGACGATTATCGCTACAGGCGGCGCTTGCTCAATCGGATCGGCGCGCGGATCTACGACGCGGGCCTTTGGAAGTATTGATTCCCTCGTAACAAGGGGCTTTCGGGTTGGTACTGGGGAGTGAGGACGGTTAGGTGTGGAGGGGTTGGATGTTCCGGTTGGGGCTTGTGTAGTGGCCGATGAGGTCGTTGCGGTGCGACCAACACCGTCCGGGAAGGGATTACCGGGTTGGCAGCGTCACCCGCAAGGTCATGCAGCGGCGGGGACAGTGGCCAGGGCAGCCGGCCGGGCCAACGTCTCGTCCATCTCGATCAGTCGTGCCCCGACCATCCGCTTGACGTTGCATGCCAGGGCCTTGAGGTAGACGGCGAGCCGTACCCTCTCGCCGCCACGTACCCGTAAGCGGCCAAGACCATGGCGCCGTTTCATCTCCGAGTTCGTCCCCTCTATCCCCGCACGCAGCCCGTACCGTTTGCGCCACTGTCCGTCTGACTCTGCCGCACGCCTCCGTGCGATGTTCATCCTCGCCAGGTCCGCACTCAACACGTAGGCTCCACCCCGTGACCACTCTCCCCCAAGCTCAGGGCGACTGCGCCACCCCACAGGGCACCGGGCACGCAGCGCGCAGGGCTCACACACCGCCCGGGCGAAGTGTATCTCCACCCGCTCAGGCGCATCCTCATCCTCGTACTCTGCCACTGCCCCATGTCCCGCGGGACACACCGCACTCCTAGTTGCCATGGCGTCGATGTAGAAGTCGGATGCCGTCAGCCTGACCGGCTCATCACCACCTCCGTCGGGTTCCTTGTGCGACCGGCCACCGACCGGGCTCACCAGCTCCGTACCCCTGCGCTCCGCCTCCCATCCGTTCCGGCCAGAACCATACGACGTGTCCGCCCACAGCTCCGAAGGACCTATCCCCCGTTCACTCAACTCGTCGATCACCCGCGTCGTCACCACAGAGTCGCTGCCGCTCGATGGCGTGACCTCCACGTGCGTGATCATCTGAACGGCGTTGTCGCTCTCACACGTCTCGGCCACCTGCACCTCGTATCCCTTCCCCTTGTGTCCGCTGTAGGTCACCGCCGGGTCGTGCGGTGTCTGCAGCGAGTCCGACCGCACCTCCCTCGGCTCCCTCAGCGCTATCGGCACCTTCCCCTCTGCCGCATCGTCGTCATCCGCTCCGGGACGACCGTCCCTGTGACCACCCACGTGGCACTGCTCGCGCAACAGTCGCTCCAACAGCCCGTACTCGTCCATCTGCGCCACCGCCGTCCCGCGGAACCGATCGACCAGCCGGTACACGTCGCGCGCGCACACCAACAGCCGGCGACGCCCCTCTTCCGAACGCGCGTCCTCGTATCGGGATGCTTCTCCGGTCTCCTTCAGGTACCGCTGGGCCAGACCATACCCAATCCCTTCTCTCAAGCCAGGGTGCTCACGGCTCACCGCCAGCAGAAACACCCGGATCGTCTCGCAGAACAGCCCCAACCGCGTCAACACCGCGATGTTGCTCATGATGTGCGTAGAGTCAACGCGCTGCTTGCCTGTACGAAGACCCAGAGCCTCGATCATCCGGTCCGTCGTCTCGCAGAACGCCAACCGCCCCCCGTCGTGCTCCATCAACCGCACGCGAAAGTTGTGCAGCGTCTTTTGCGCAAGGTGTGCCTCTTCCATCTCCAACCCCAGCGCGTGATGCCACAGCAGGTTGAACTCCAACTCCTCCAGGGCCTCGATGTCCGTCAGATCGAACATCTCCTTGAGCACCAGCACCCCGAGCACCGTCTGCACCGCGCGGTTGGGCCTGCCCATGTCCGCGCTGTACATCGCTGCGAACCGCTCCTCGTCTATCAGCGGCAGAGCCTCCTTCCGAAACACCTGCGCCCAACTCCTCCGCATCAGCCTAGCCTTCCTCGGCGTGATCAGAAACTCCGACTGCCATAGGCTCTCTTGGGGCTCTCTCGTTCGAAACATCGACTGACTACTCCTGCTCCTGAGTCTTCTCTCCTCCACCTTCTCCAGGCCCTATTATCTTCAATCCTACAACCCTTAACCACGACTTTTTACGAGAGAATCAAGTATTGCGATTGCGGGGACCTAGTCCTAGAATGTGGGGGATTGGCCGACCCTAGTCGCGGGGAGGTGTGCTGTGCAAGAGTCCGACCTCGCTCTGATCGCCCACCTGATGCGCCGGGCCGGGTTTGGCGCGACCCGCGACGAGCTGGAGCTCCTGTCCGCCAGGAGTTACGAGGCCGTCGTCGAAGACCTCCTCCACCCCGAGCGCTTCCCCGACATCGACGAAGATGTCGCCGTGCGCTACTTTGGCAGGTTCGGCAGCAAGAACCAGTGGATATACCGGATGGTCAACTCCCGGCGTCCGCTCGAAGAGAAGATAGCGCTCTTCTGGCACCACGTCTTCGCTACTGCGAACACCAAGGCCGTTAACGTCGCCGACCAGATCGACATGTTCCGCGGGAACGGCCTCTCCGATATAAAGACCATCCTCACCGACCTGTCGCGGGACCCGTCCATGATCTTTTGGCTCGACAACAACGAGAACTTGAATGGGCAGCCGAACGAGAACTACGGCCGGGAGCTATTGGAGCTCTTCTCGATGGGCGTCGGCAACTACACCGAAGACGACATCAAGAGCGCGGCCCGGGCGTTCACAGGCTGGACGATAACGCAGCCGATCCCCGAGTACCCTACCAATCAGACCAGGTCGGACTTCGTCTACCGCGAGGAGCTGCACGACAATGGCTCCAAGACCTTCCTGGGCCACAGCGGCAACTTGAACGGCGAGCATGTCATAGAGATCATCGTGGCGCAGGAGGCGACCGCGAAGTTCATCTCGCGGCACCTGTACAACTTCTTCGTGGCCGACGAGCCGCAGGTGCCCGCGTGGCAGCTCGAGCCTCCCCAGGACCCGGACGCCATCGACACGCTGGTCGAGACCTACGTGGAAACGGGCGGCGAGGTCCGGGCCATGATGAGGGTGCTGTTCAACTCCGAGTTCTTCAAAGAGGCGCGCTTCAAGCGGGTCAAGAGCCCGGCCGAGCTTGTTGTCGGCGTGGTCAAGCTGCTGGGCACATACCGGTTCCCTCACCCGGGTATCGGCGCGTACGCCGACGCAGCCATGACGATGGGACAGGAGCTGATGAACCCGCCCACCGTGGAGGGCTGGCACACCGGCCGCGAGTGGATAGACGGCGGCGCCATGACCGAGCGCATCAACTTCGCCGTCAAGGAGCTCGGAGACCTCGCCAAACCGGGTGTTGCCGCGATAGTGGACCGGCTCGGCGAGGGGTCTCCCCTCCAGCCGGAGGAGTTCGTCGACAGGTGCCTCGATCTGATGGGGCCGCTGCCGGTCGAGGATGTCACGAAGACCGCGCTGCTCGAGCACGCCTGCTCCGGCGGACCGCTGAGCTTCGATACCGACTCCGACCGCGAGGCGAGCACCGCAAGGGCCGTCCGCATGCTTCAGCTCATCGTCTCCACGGCGGAGTTCCAGTTCGCATAGCACCGGTGCCGGATATTGTTGTCGATAGGGCGGATGACGCAGGTAGCGCTATCGGGAGGTCTGTGAGCATGAGAGTCAACGGTAACGGTAAGCCGCCCGTCCTCGTCGTCGTCCAACAGAGCGGCGGCAACGACTTCATGAACACGCTGATCCCGTACACCGACGGCGTGTACCACGACACGCGCCCAACGGTGCGCATCCCCGAGGACAGGGTGCTGCCCATCAACGACACGCTCGGCTTTCACCCGCAGGCCGCTCTCTTCAAGGAGATGTACGACAGCGGAGACGTCGCCGTCGTCCAGGGCATAGGATACCGGAACGCCGACCGCTCCCACTTTCGCGCTATGGATATCATGCATACGTGCGAGCCCGAGCGTCTCGTCTACGAGGGGTGGCTGGGGAAGGCGATCAGGGACCTCGACCCCAGGGGAGAGAACGTACTCACCGGAGTCAGCTTCGGCAGGGGGCTCCCGCGCGCCATGGCCGCCCAGGACGTCCCGGTTACGTCGGTGGGCGACCTCGACAGTTACGGCCTGATGACGCCGATAGCGGAGGAGACCCAGCGTAACGACGCGATGCGGGTATTCAAAGAGATGTACGCGCCGGCAATCGGGACAGGCCCGGTCAGGGACTACATCCGGCAGACGGTCGTCAACGTCATGGGGGGCGCCGACATTCTCAAGGACGTGGCCGGCCAATACACGTCCGAGGTGGAGTACACCGCGAGCCCGATCGCGCAGAGCCTCCGGGACGTGGCGCGCGTGCATCTGGCTGGGCTGGGAACGCGCATCTTCTACGTGATCCACGGCGGCACCAGGGGGTACGACACACACGCGAACGAGCTGCCGACTCACGCGACCCTGTGGACGGAGTTGTCCGCGGCGATCATGGACTTCTTCCAGGACCTGCGTGACCACGACGCATCCGAAGAGATCGTGATGCTGGTCTTCACCGAGTTCGGCCGCCGGATCAAGGACAACGGCACTGGCACCGACCACGGTTCCGGCGGCGGGGCCTTCCTGATCGGCGACCGCGTAGAGGGCGGGCTGTACGCCGAGTACCCGCCCCTGGACCCGGCCCAGTGGGAGCGCAGCGAGGACCTGAAACACACCATCGACTTCCGGGGAGTGTACGGGACGCTCATAGAGCAGTGGATGGGTCTGGACCCCGTGCCCATAGTGTCCGGTACCTTCGAGCAGATCAGCCCCTTCAGATAGAACACCCGGGCCGCGGGACGAGGTGACCGACATGGCGATGCCGTACGCGCTGCTGAGGGCGGGGTTTCCGTACGTCAAGACTCTGGGAATGAGGCGCGTCACCGACGCGCCGGTAGACGTGGCGGTGGGCTCCGACGACAACGTCTACGTCCTTGGCAGGCTGCCGGGCTCCTCCCCGATCAGGAAGCTGACCTGGGACGATGACTTCCTGGGCCCCGTGGGCGCGCCCGAGGCCGCGTTCGAGTGGCCGGTGGCGATCGCCATGGACGCCGAGGACAACATCTACGTGTCCGACGAGGCGGCCCATCGCATAACCGTCATCACGAGCGACGGCAAGCTCGCGGGGTCGTGGGGCGAGCGCGGAGAAGGGCAAGGGGAGCTGAACGGGCCTTCCGGCATCGCTCTCGACCTTGATGGGAATCTCTACGTGTCCGACACCCTCAACCATCGCGTCCAGCGCTTCACGAAGGAAGGGCGGTTTCTCTCGGCGTGGGGCAGCTTCGGCACGGGGGCCGGCGAGTTCAACATGCCGTGGGGCGTGGCCGTCGACCCGGTGGGAGACGTGTACGTCGTCGACTGGCGCAACGACCGCGTCCAGAAGTTCGACTCCGGCGGCCGTTTCATCCGCGAGCTCGGTGGTTCGGGCCGCGGCGCCGGCCAGTTCAACCGGCCGGCCGGCATCGCCGCGGACGGGGACGGCGACGTCTACGTGGCCGATCTGGGCAACCACAGGGTCCAGATGTTCGACTGCGGCGGCCGCTACCTCCAGACCTTCACGGGGGACGGTACGCTGTCGAAGTCGGCCCGCCAGTACATCCTGGCGAACGCCAAGGTACTGCGGCTCCGATCGATGGCCGACCTCGAGCCGGAGAAGTCCTTCATCGCCCCCACCTCGCTGACCGTCGACGGACGTGGCCGCATGGTGGTGATCGACAACGGGCACTCCCGCGTGCAGGTCTACCAGAAGGACGCCATCCCGCTGGAGGAGACACAGATGGCTCCGCCGCCCCGGGTACCGACGCAGGACACCGTATAGTCCGCCGGCAGCCATCCCGAACGCACGGGGCGCATCGACCCGGCCTGCAAGTGAGCCTCCCCCTCATCAGAATCACGTTGAGGATGCGAGAAGCAGACGGCTGACCTTCGCTGATTGTGGCCGCAACTCGGGTGCAATTCGGCATGACTACCATCGTTTGTTCTGATACAATTCGCGGTAGCCCGATGGGCCGCGTCGGGCATGGCGCCGCCAGTCAAAGCCCCAACAGGAGGCCTGACATGACCACCGCGAACGGGCACCGCAACCTCGTCATCGTCCAGTTGTCCGGCGGGAACGACTACATGAACACGTTGGTCCCCTATGGCAACGGGCTCTACTACGACTCCCGCCCCGAGATCGCCATCGATCCCGAATCGGTGATCAAGATCGACGACCAGGTCGGCTTCAGGCCGGGCCTGGAGCCGATCAAACGGTTGTGGGACGAGGGTAAGGTCGCCATCATCAACGGCATCGGATACCCAAAGCCGAACCGGTCCCACTTCAGGTCGATGGACGTCTGGCACACCGCGCTGGCCGAGGAGGTCGGCACCGAGGGCTGGCTCGGCAGGGCGATTCGCGACATCGACCCCAACGGCGAGAACGTGCTTGCGGGCGTCAACTTCGGCCGCGGCCTGCCGCGGGCGATGGGCTGCCCGGGAGTGCCCGTGGCCTCGGTCGGCAACCTGGAGACGTATGGCCTGTTCCCGGACATGCAGGACCAGGCGCTGAGGGAGTACGCTCTGGAGACGTTCGGCAAGATGTACGGCGGGGCGGAGGGCAAGGACGCCGTGATGGGCTTCCTGGGCCAGACCGGCCTCGACGCGCTCCGGGGAGCGGACATCCTGAGGACCGCGCCCGGGACGTACGAGTCGACCGTCGAGTACGCGGCCAACCCCATGGCGCAGTCCCTCAAGAGCGCGGCGCAGGTGATGTTCGCGGATTTCGGAACGCGGGTCTACTTCACGCAGCACGGCAGCTTCGACACGCACTCCGGCGAGCTGTTCAAGCACGAGATGCTATGGAACGAGGTGGCGCCGGCCGTCGGCGACTTCTATGACGACCTCGTCGAGCACGGCCGCAACGAGGACACCGTGATGTTCCTGTACTCCGAGTTCGGCCGCCGGATCAAGGACAACGGCTCGGGGACCGACCACGGCTCGGGCGGGATGGCGATGCTCATCGGGGACTCGGTCAAGGGCGGCATGTACGGCGAGTACCCGTCTCTGGCCGATGACGACCAGCTCGAGGGCGACCTGCACTACAACAACGACTTCCGCTCCACCTACACTTCGGTCCTGGAGCAGTGGCTCAGCCTCGACGCCGCTCCGATAGTCAACGGCAGGTACGAGGCCTTCGACCTTTTCGCCGCCTAGAGCGCCCGCAGGAGGAACACGATGGCAGACGACCGGATAGCGTTGATGGCACATCTGATGCGCCGCGCCGGCTTCGGCGCGACGCGGGACGAGCTCGAAGCTAAAGTCGCCAGGGGTTACGACGCGACTGTGGAGGACCTGCTCTATCCCGGCGACCCGAACACGATGCCCGAGGACATCATCCGACGGGTCTTCCTCTCGAACGACGAGGGCGCCGGAGGCGGAGCCATCGACTGGACCTACCGGATGCTCACGACGAGCAACCCGCTGGAGGAGAAGATCACGCTCTTCTGGCACGGGCTGTTCGCCGTCGGCTACGCGAAGGGGAACCAGGCTCGGTCGCAGCTCAACCAGATCCAGAAGTTCCGGGAGAACTCGCTGGGCAGCTTCCGCGACCTGCTGATCGAGCTGTCCCGCGACCCGGCGATGATCTTCTGGCTGGACAACAACGACAACAAGAAGGGCTCGGTCAACGAGAACTACGGGCGCGAGCTGCTCGAGCTGTTCGCGATGGGCATCGGCTCTTACACGGAGCAGGACGTCAAGGAGTGCGCCCGGGCGTTTACGGGCTGGACGATCGCCAACCCCGAGTACATGGCGGTCAAGGCCAACAAGGACTCCTTCTCCCCCTACGGACGCATCGCGTGGCACTTCGAATACCGGCCCGAGGACCACGACGACGGCGAGAAGACCTTCCTCGGAGAGACGGGCAACTTCAACGGCGAGGACGTCGTCGACATCATCGTCCGCCAGGAGGCGACCGCCCGGTTCATAAGCACGCGGCTGTTCCAGTACTTCGTCGCCGACGAGATCGACGAAAAGGGCGAGGAGCTCGTCGACGCCATGATCCGGTCGTACTTCGACTCGGACTTCGAGATACGCGCCGTGCTGCGTACGATGTTCAACTCCGACTACTTCAAGTCGGACGAAGCGCGGTTCGCCCGCGTCAAGAACCCGGTCGAGCTCGTGGTCGGCGCGATTCACATGGCCGGGAGCTGCCAGGCCCCGATGGCCAGCGACGGCGGGCGGTTCGACGCCGCGAACTTCATGGGCCAGGGCCTCCTGCGGCCTCCCTCCGTCGAGGGATGGCACGAGGGCTCGGAGTGGCTTTACAGCGGATCGGTCGTCGAGCGGGTCAACCTGGCCGCCAAGGAGTTGAGCGATGTGTCGCAGCCGGGCATCCGTGCCATTATCGACAAACTGCGCTCCAGCAACGGCGGCACGCTGTCGCCCGAGGAGACGGTCGACGGCTGCCTGGATCTCGCGGGGCCGGTCCCGGCCTCTGCGGAGACCCGGGCCTCGCTGGTCGAACACGTCGCCCGCCGTGGCGACGTGCGCCTCGGAGACGACCGGGACGAGGAGTCGGAGAAGCGCGTCGGCGAGCTGCTCAGCCTGATAGCGTCCTCACCGGAGTACCAGTTCGCCTAGGTCTCGCGGACGACCGGCACGCAAGCCTCGACAGGCCTTCGCCGCACCTACACGGAGGTGACCTCAGTGAGCACGACGGCAACGGCGCCGCCGTTCACCCTCGAATACGTCAAGACGATCGGCATGATCAGCAACGTGGCCCGCGGGCGGGGCTTTCTCGTCCCGTATGCCATGGCGCGCAGCTCCGATGGCCGCTTCTTCGTCATGGAACGCAACCTGATCCGCATAACGATCTGCAACTTCGAGGAGGACTACCTGGGCGAGTTCGCGACCTGGTACGGCGAGGGTGAGGGCGACCAGAAGTTCCAGGCCCCCTCGGACATGGCATTCGACAGCCGGGAGCGGCTCTACGTCGCGGACGAAGCCAAGGACAAGGTCTTCGTCTACACGACGGACGGCGATTTCGTCGGCGAGTGGGGGGAGCACGGCAGCGGCGACGGCGAGCTGAACGGCGCGTGCGGCATCGCCTTCGACTCGGCCGACAACGCATACGTCGTCGATCAGCACAACCACCGCGTCCAGGTCTTCACGACCGAGGGAGAGTACCTGCGGCAGTGGGGCGAGTTCGGCGGCGGAGAGGTTCAGTTCAACATGCCTTGGGGCGTCACCGTAGACTCGCGGGACAACGTCTATGTCGCGGATTGGCGCAACGACCGGATCCAGAAATTCACCACGGATGGCAGCTTCGTCGCCAGCTTCGGCGAGTCGGGTCGCGGGGACGGCCAGCTCGACCGGCCGTCCGTCGTGGTGGTCGACGCCGACGGGTACATGTACATCGCCGACTGGGGCAACCACCGCGTCCAGGTCCTGGACCCGGATGGCGCATTCGTGCAGAAGCTGCGGGGCCAGGCCACGCTGACGAAGTGGACCGAGGACTTCTTCGAGTCCAACGTCGACGAGCGGGACACCAGGGCGATCGCCGACCTCTACTCTCCCCTGCCGGAGCACCTCCAGGACCCCAACAACGAGTCGTCCCAGATCGAGCCCTACTTCTGGGGCCTGACCTCGCTGATCCTGGACGACGAGGAGCGCCTCTATGTCCTGGAGCACCGGCGCCACCGTTTCCAGATCTACCGGAAGGTCCCGGCGGGATAGGACCTCAGATGGGGAGTTTTCGATGAAGCTTGGTCTCGACGCGCGCGGCGGCGTGAATGACGAGTTGCTGGCGTTTGGCGCCCAGCTCGGAGCGACCGACGTCATCGGCGGCGGACTCCCGGAGGATGCGGGCCACTGGGAGTACCTCGACCTGCTGCGGCTACGGACGAGGGTCGAGTCCGCGGGGATGAAACTCACTGCCATCGAGAACCTGCCGCAGCAGTGGATGGACAAGATCAAGCTTGGCCTACCGGGTCGGGACCAGCAGATCGACAACGTCTGCAAGACGCTACGCAATATGGGCGCGGCCGGTGTTCCGGTTCTCGGATACAACTTCATGCCGATGCGCAGCAGGACCGGCTACGCGTGGCGTACCTCAGCAGACGCACGCGGTCGCGGCGGCTCTCGAGTCTCCAGCTTCGACTACGAGCTCGTTCGCGACGCGCCGTTGACTGAGCACGGCGAGGTCTCGGACGCTGAAATGTGGTCGAACTACGAGTACTTTTTGAAGGCGGTCGTGCCGGTGGCCGAGCAGGCCGACGTCAGGATCGGTGTTCACCCCGACGATCCGCCCATCTCCCCGCTAGCTGGACTGCCACGTATCCTGCGGAGCCACGACGCGCTCCAGCGTCTATGCGACACTGTATCCAGCGATTACAGCGGCCTCGAGTTCTGCCAGGGCACCGTGGCGGAGATGCCAGAAGACGTGATCGGAGCCATCCGGCGGTTCGGCGGTCAGGGCAAGATCTTCTACGTCCACTTCCGGAACGTCTCGGGCCCCATCCCGAGGTTCCGGGAGACGTTCATCGACGAGGGCCACGTGGACATGCTCGAGGCGATGCGCGCCTACCACGAGGTCGGCTTCGACGGGCCGTTCATCCCGGACCACGTGCCGTCAATTGGCATCGGTTCGCCCGGCTGGTCTAGGTACGCCTCCGAGGCCTACGCTATGGGCTACATCAAAGCCCTCGTCGACGAAGTTACCGGCGGCGCGTAAGCGACGGTATCGGCGCAGGTCAACTCACCATTGCCACGATCTGCAGGTCTGGCCAACCGCGTGTCCATCGCTTGGCTTTCTCCAGGTAGACCTTTTTCGTGACCTGGACCTTGTTTGGCCTGACAACCATCCCCAGCAAATCGGCCAGACCGTACGGCGCGTAGACCGTAACCTTGCCGTGCCCATAGCGGACTCCAACGCACGGGGCTGTAGCGGACCACGACTTGATAGCGTCCTCGACCGATCCGTAGGGCTCGATCCGATAGCCGGAGTGCTGATCATACCACGCGACCATCAAGCGACGAGGTCAGGGTCGCTCATAGACGACCCTTCCCTCTCGGAGCGCGGCATCGAGTACGCTATCCACGACATGCCTCGCAACTCGATTTCTTCGGGCGTCGTCACCACCACATCTTTACTTGTCGGAAGATCCCCCAGAGGCCTGCGAATGTCGATTGCGGCGCGACGCTTGTCCAGAACCTCTGGCAAGACGACGAGAATGTCGACATCGCTCCATCGGTGCGCAGTGCCTCGCGCCCGAGAACCAAAGACCAGGATACTCTCAGGTCGGAACCGCTCGACGATACGGTCGACCATAGTCGAAATCACTGTGTCTGAAGCGACCACGCTCCGCTCTCCCACTCTTCAACGGCGCCAAAGCTCGCAAGGGCCGCGTCGGCCGGTGTCGCTGTATTCGTCCGACGTGTACACTCATTGTAGTCGAAGGCAGGTTGACTACACTCGGCGCGCGTTCGGGGGAAACGACCGCGCCGCTACATGAACAATATGGAGCATGCGGCAGTGCTGTCAGGAGAGCGCGGGGCCGTCTGGGACGACGAGTACAGGCGCGGACGATACCGGAACGAGCCACCGATTCCGTTTGCCGGCCGGATCGTGGACGTCCTTCGCGATCGACCTGAGATCATGCGCGGCCAGGGACTATACGTCGGATGCGGCAACGGGCGAAACTACATTCCCCTTGTCGACGCGGGCCTGGACGTCATCGGGCTCGACTCGTCTGGGGAAGCGCTCGCTCAGCTCCGGGCTGGACGTCCGAGTCTGGCGCCCCGGTTGGTCCAATCCGACTTTCTGGACTTCGATCCGGAGCGGCTGTTCGACTACATCGTCGCCATACAGGTCTTCCAGCACGGCACGGAAGCGACGGTGCGGGCTATGTTCGCCCACGCGGCGGCGCTGCTGAGAGAGGGTGGGCTGCTCTTCGTTCGCGTCAACTCGGCGTCGACCGACGTCTACCATGCCCACGATGTAATCGAGCGAAACGATGAAGGCGGCTTCACGGTAAGGTATCATGAGGGCCCGAAGACGGGACTCGCAGTCCACTTTCTTTCCCTTGGGGAGCTGGAGGACATGTTGGCCCAGCGGTTCGCGGTGCTCGTCCCCGCGACGGAGGAGAAGATCCCGCGAGAGGCCCCTGAGCGAGGATCGTGGGCGCAATGGGAAGGCGTTTGGACCATACGCTGAACGACGGATAAACGAAAGGAACCAATAACGCGATGACTACATCCGACGGCGTTACCGACATCGGCAGGGACCGACAGCTCTTCGTAGACGACTACTGGATCGACGAAAGCCAGGGCGTGGAGCGGCGGCTCCACAGTCCCGAACGGCGGGAGGTGGCGATCTCCAGCGACCGCCCGTGGGACAGCGGCGCCTGCTGCGCGGGATTCATGGAGGACGGCGGACGGTACCGGGCCTGGTACCGGTGCGAGCACGATCCCTCTATGCAATTGAAGCGCAGCGGGCACGACGCCGCCTACGCGGAAAGCTCCGACGGCATCCACTGGGAGAAGCCCAACCTGGGACTCTTCGAGGTCAACGGCTCGACCGACAACAACCTCGTCTGGATGGGCCCCGGCGCGAACCTGGTCCCCTTCCGCGACCCGAATCCCGACGTTCCCGAGGACGAGCGCTACAAAGGCATCGTCCGAGGCAACGCCGTCGTTCTGGCCGTCGTGTCCCCCGACGGCGTAAGGTGGCGGCTGCTGCAGGACGAGCCGATCCTGACGGACGGACCGTTCGACTCGGTCAACATAGCGTTCTGGGACATCTGGCGCCACGAGTACGTCGCCTACACCCGGGGCGTCGCCGGCAAGGGCAGCTTCAAGGGCGGCGTGCGCTGGATCAGGCGGACGACCTCCAAGGACTTCCGCGAGTGGACTTCGCTGGAGCTGATCGACGCGGGCGACACGCCGTTCGAGCACCTGTACACCAACGCCTGCGTCCAGTACGAGCGAGCGCCCGGGACCTACCTGATGTTCCCGTCAAGGTTCGTCGTGGACCGCGTACCCGACCCGGACTGGGCGTACAGCACCGGCGTGAGCGACATCGTGTTCATGTCGAGTCGCGACGGGCTGCACTTCGACCGCAGCTTCATGGAGGCGTTCGTCCGGCCGGGCCTCGACAAGAACAACTGGCACGACCGCGGCATCTACATGGAGCGCGGCATCCTACAGACTTCGCCGGAGGAGCTGTCGATCTACGGGATGGAGCACTCGCACCTGGACTCGATGCGCATCCGCCGGTACGCGCTGCGGACCGACGGCTTCGTGTCCGTGCGTGCGGGCTACGGAGGGGGCGAGTTCGCCACGCAGCCATTCCGTTTCGCACGTAGCAACCTGACAATCAACTTCTCGACTTCGGCGGTCGGATCGGTCAGCGTCGAGATGCAGGACGCCGACGGTTACCCGGTGCCCGGCCACACGCTGGACAACTGCCCGCCCATGTACGGCGACAGCATAGAGCGCGTGGTGTCTTGGAACGGGGTGACGGACGTGAGCGCGATGGCCGGGAGGCCGGTGCGCCTGCGGTTCGTCATGAAGGACGCGGACCTGTACGCGTTCAAGTTCCGCTAGCCGGGGGCGGCGGCCCCTGTCGATCTGCTATGTGCCCGGCGCGGAACGCGCCGGGCCTGTTCAGTCGACCTCTTCGTAGATCTCGGTGACGTGTGTGGACGCGAGCAGCGGGTAGATGCGGCCGAATATCTCCGTGATCGCGGCCGTGGCGCGGACCTGGCCTCGCGACTCTTCGTACGCCGCGACGGACGGCCACCGCTGCTCGGTGACCAGCGTTCCGTGCGGGCCGAGCACCCGCCGGTAGACCGCGATCGGCGGAAAGCCGGCCTCGACGGTCGCCCGGTTCACTTCCCGCAGGCGCTCCACGAGTCCACCGCCGCCGGGCTGCGGCGTGTATGTCCGACGGACGACTATCATGCGCTACTCCTTGGCTCCATCGTCGCTGCCTGCGAGATTGTACACTCGTCGACTCTCCCCAAGGCGAAGATCACAGTGGCTGGCGTCCGGCGAAACCCGTGTCCGTCTCGTGCCAGAACGTGATGTCGGCCTCTCCGTCCAGCCAACACAGGTAGACCTCTCGGCCCTCGCGCGTCGAGGGGAAGTCTACGAGAGGCCTGTCGACGCTCCTGACGAGTATCCCGCGCTCCAGCACTCGGCGCAGCTCTTCGGTGAGCGCCTCGGCGAGCTCCGAGAGGGCGCGGCGGGTCAGCTGGAGGCGTCCCTCCGCATGGCTGCCCCCGTTGGAGCGTCCGTGTTGCACCATGTCGTCGATCTCGCCTTGGAGCCGCTTTATCCGGTCGCGCAGCGGGGCGAGACCATCGAAGGTTTCCTGCAGCCAGGGCACGAGGTCGCGGGCCTCGTTCAACGTGAAGCGTTTTTCGCTCATCAACGTTCCCGGCTCCTGTCCTCAGCCGCCCGCAATTGCGTCCCTCAGGTGGGCCACAGCCAGGGCGATGGCCTCACGGGGGCCGCAGGCGTTGCCCTGGTCCTCGTAGACGATCGACATCGTCCCGTTGAAGTCTACGCCGCGGAGCACCTCCATTACGCGTCCGTAGTCGATCCACTCCTCGCGGCCGCTATCGATCTTGTATATCTTCGCCCTGACGTACGACGCGTACGGCGCCGTCTGCTCCATGTACTCGTAGATGTCGACGTCCGGGTCCGTCACGCCCATCGGCGCCGTTCCCGGGGAGCCGTACCAGCGCCCGGTGTCCAATATGAAGGTGAAGTTGGGGCGGTCGGTGTCCCGCAGGATTTGGATTATCTCGTCTCCGGTCGGCGAGTCGACCGGCGGATGGTTGTGGAGGCCGATGAAGACGCCGCGGCCTGCCGCGTAGTCGGCGATCTCCTGGTAGCTGGCGATCATCTCCGACCAGAGCTCGTCGCGATTCTCGGTGGCCTCGGGGATGCTGCCGCCGAAGATGCGTATGAGCGGCGCTCCCATGAAGGCCGCGTCGTCGATGGCGGCCTTAGCCTCGTCGATGCGCCGTCGCAGCTCCTCGCGCGGCAGCGGCGCGCCTACGGCTCCCAGGTGCGGCGGCGCGGTCGAGTCGATGAAGCCGCTCCCGATGCCGAGGAAGCCTATCGGCAGCCCGCGCTTCAGGCAGGCGCGCTTCAGGCGCAGCAGGTAGTCCCGGTCGCGCGAGCGCAGCCCGCGGTCCAGTTGGAAGTCGACGGCGTCGAGCTTCAACTCGTACGCGAACTCGACGAACTCTTCGGCGTCCATGGACTGGCCGTCTTCGACCGCGATCAACGAGTTGCACGCCAGCTTTATCATTCTGCGATGTCCTCCGGCCGCCTCTGCGGGAAGGACAGTCTATCACGCCGCTCCGGGCCGGCGGACGGGGCGCCACCTTGGCAACGCGGCGCGGGCCGTGGTGTAATTGCGGCGCATCGTCCCCTGGGAGGGCACACATGAGCAACGAATCGACCTCGGAGTACTTCGGCACAGGGTGGCGGCGCACCGACTCGGACTCGGCTCTCGTCGTGGACACCCACTGCCACAGCTTCCCGCCCCTGGGTCGGTCCCGTGGGTGGGACCCGCAGGTGCATACGAAGCTCGTCCAGTACCACATGAGGGACTTCCGCGACGTATACCGGAAGGCCGACGGCGCCCGGCTCGACGCCACCCTGCTCGACTACCCGTCCGACGACATCCACGAGATGCCCGACCTCGGGTTCCGGCTGACCGAGTTCGGCAGGGTCGAGTTCAGCCGGGACGGGGTCGACTACTACATGCAGGCGTACCCGCCCGACCTGGCGAACTGGGACGCGCCCGGCCAGCGCATGACTACCGAGATGGACATTGCGGGCGTCGACGTCGCCGTGCTGCAGTCTGACCACGTCTACGGCGACCTGAACGAGTACTACGGCAGGCTGACACGCGAGTTTCCCGGCCGGTTCGCCCCGCTGGCCCAGGTGCGCGAGTGGGAGGCCGACCGCGACGAGGAGCTGGAGCGCGTCGAAAGGGCCGTGCGGGAGTACGGCTGCAAGGGCGTCTACTTCGGCGTGGAGCCGCTGTCGATGGCCGGGTACGGGGACCGCTTGCAGGACGACAAGTTCGAGGGCCTGTGGGACCTGTTGCGGCGACTGGACGTCCCGGTCTGGTGGTACCTCGACGCGCGCAAGCGCGACCGGAAGAAGGCGTTCACGGAGCGGGTCGACGAGCTGACGCGCTGGTCCGACGCCAACCCGGACATACCGAGCCTGATCACCCACGGCCTGGTGCCGGCGATCATCTTCCACGATCTCGGGGTGCCCGCTGAGCTCTTATCCCTGCTCAAGCGCCCGAACGTCTACGCGGAGTTCCAGAACCCCGCGAAGTGGCCGGAATACCCGTACCCGGAGGGGCAGGAGCTCGTCAGACGCATGTGCGGCGAGGCCGGGGTTGAGACCTTCACCTGGGGATCGGACATGCCGTTCGCGTCCGGCTTCTGGTGCACGTACAAGCAGGCGGTGGACCACATCGCCGTCCACTGCGACTTTTTCACGGACGAGGAGCGGGCGCTGGTGCTGGGCGGGAACGCGGCGCGGATTCTGAAGCTCTAGTGGCGTCCACAGCGATCCGATGCGGTTATCCAATACTGCCGCCACCGTAGCCAGCCTGATCTGTCCTGATCCCGAATACGTTCGAAGCGGGTCTTGTAGTCGAACATCAGCTTGATCTGCGACTCGGACATACACGTTCCGTCCGGCCGTTCGTGAACACCTGCAGCGAAATTCTCGTATTCTGCCTCTCTGCCTGGAATCTCCTTTCCCCAGTAGCGTGTGGCAGCAGCCGAGTAGTGAGGGATCGTGCCAGCGTGCCCGTACAGTCCCTTCTCGGCAAGAAACCGCCCCACCGTGAATCCGATGGAAATGATCTTCGCCTCCGGCTTCGCGACGAGCCCTAGCTCCTTCTCCAAAAGGGGGTACCAGTTTTCGTACTTTTCCTTGTTCCCGGCACCTGACGATGCGGTTGACATGGCTCCCTGCGCAATGTCCGTGAGGTAGTAGGTTTCGCCTTCCCGGCAGAGGTATTCCTTAACCGGGGAGTGCAGCATCCAGACCCCGCAGAAGTTCCGGAAGCCGTCCGCTATCTTCTTCTTCGCTTCCTTCAGGTTCGTCGACCATCTGCCTAATGAGGGTTCCATCCCGACCAGGACATAGTCAACGGGGCCGGTCGGCTCAATGTTTGGCAGGAAAATACTCTCGAACCCAAAGCAACTGTTGTCCTGCTCTACTCTTTGGGCGAATGCCGCTTCCAGTCTCTCGTATGCTTGCTTGAAGCTCATGGCACCTCCGTTGGTTGGTCTCCGCTGTCGGTCTGCGACAACTAAGCTCTCAGCGTGAAGTCGCTCCGGTGGCGATTTGCTCACGGTCTCAGCGCCGTGACCGGATCGGGTTAATCGAAGAGATCTTTGTCTTCGTCGGAGAGGTGGGGGGCTGTGGCGTCGGGGTCGAGCTGGATTCCGAGGCCGGGGGTGTCCCAGACGCGGATGTGGCTGTCCTGGACGATCGGGTCCGGCAGGCCGCGGACGATGTCGCGCCACCAGGCCGGGTTGCCGGTCGGGTACTCCAGCGCGATGTAGTTCGACGGCAGGGTCGCGGCGAGGTGCACGTGCGCGGCGAGGCCGATGAGGCCGTCGGCGACGCCGTGCGGGGCGATCAGGATGCCGTGCAGCTCCGCGTACTCGGCGATCCGCTTCATCTCGGCTATGCCGCCGACGTCCAGCGGGTCGGGCCCGATGACATTGACGGCCTTACGCTCCAACAGGTCCTTGAAGTGGTGCCTCAGGTATATCTGCTCGCCGGTGTGGATCGGCGTCGACGTGCTGCGCGTGACCTCCCGGTACAGATCGGCCAGGACGTAGGGCGTGTAGTCGCCGGTGATCATGTCCTCGAGCCACATGACGTTGAGTGGCTCCAGGGCCTTGGCGAGCCGTATCGCGTCCGGCACCGTGACGCCCGGCCCGCAGTCGAGCGCGAGGCCGATTTCGTCGCCGAGCACGTCCTTCATCGCCTCGACGCACTCGACGACGTGGCGCAGGCCGCGCTCGGTCATCAGGCCGCCGTGGACGAGCAGCGGCCCGCCGCCCTCTATTCGGCCTGACGCCTCCTGGCCGCTGTAGGCGAAGTCGGGGACCTGCTCGACCATCCCCGAATGGAAGGCGATTCCCATCTTGATGATCGAGAAGCGCTCCGGCGAGGCCTTCATCTTGCGCATGTTGTCGGCGTAGTCCTCGGGGGACTGGCCCGCCAGTGGGAACCGGACGCCGCCGTTGTAGACAAGCACGCTGTCGCGGACCTTGCCGCCGAGCAGCTTGTACACCGGGACGCCGGCGGCCTTGCCGGCTATGTCCCACAGAGCGACCTCGATTGCGCTCACGGCCGCGCCCCAGGGCTTGAAGCTGCCGAGGCGTCGGATGCGGCGCATGACGCCCTCGACGTTGGTCGGGTCCTGGCCGAGGAGGTAGTCGCGGTAGAAGAGGACGAAGGGTTTCAGGTACGGCTTGGCCCACTCGGCCTGTCCGAGGCCGTCGATCCCCTCATCCGTGGTGATGCGGACGACGGGGTTGCCGCCGATGACGGCGCACTTCAGGTCGGTGATCTTCATTGCCGGCTCCTCGTCCACGTCTCCCCGCCTACTTGAACTGGAAGGAGTAGAGCTTCGAGTTCTTGAGGTAGGAGACTGAGTTAGCTATGAATACTGTCAGATTCGAGCATTGGTACCACTCTGCGTACACTCGCTCGTCCGGCAGTATCGTATCCCAAATCGCGCCCGTGCATCTATGCAGCGGCATAACGAAGGAGCTGGCATCGACGACCAGTGCGACTCGAGCGGGAGCGCATCGACGAAGTCCACGTGACCATGCCGCGATGGGGCTCGCGGCAGTGGCTCAGTATCAGCCGCCTACCGCACGCAATAGTCCCAAGATTGCCGCGCCAGCCGCTGTCGTGGACATAATAGCGATAAACACTGAGAGCCCCAACCTAAACTTGAGAGAGGCCCACCGCGGACGACACTCGCCGCAGGTCACGTCCTCTCCGAATGGAGTGTGATTCCCGCCAGTTGCACCACACGGAAATCCTGTTCGATGCATCATGGCTCCCGCTCTCGTGCTTCATAACTGAGCCTCTACCGGGCTCGCTGATTTGATCGACAGCAAACAGCTACCGACTGCCCCCACCTTACCACGACAAGGGTTGCCGGGGCTGCGAATGTCCACCACTCTTTGCGCTAGTCCTACAAGAGCCGAGAATCCTACGCGGGCGACATAGCGTTTGAGGCAATGGACTGCGTACCGCTGACGGCCGCAGAACAGTACAATTGGCTACGCCCGATCTTGGGGGACAAGATGCCAGACAAGGCCATGCGCACAAGGGTGTCACGAACTGCGATAGGCGCGAGCACGCTGGTTGCTCTCCTGTTCGCAGTCGTAGCCGTCGCCTGCGGCTCGCCCTCCGTGCCAACGCCGACCACGTTGATCACTCAGGTGGCGACCTACACACGGGTGCCGACCGCAGCCATAACGCCTACGCCGCTGCCTACGCCCGACTTGGAGGCGACCGTTCAGGCGCGGGTCAAGGCGACGATGGTAGCTGCCCCTGCCGCGACACCTGCCGCGACGCCGACACCGCGACCGACGCCTACGCCTACGCGCATCCCGACGGCCACCCCGACGCACACCCCGACTGCTACAAAGACGCACACCCCGACGCCTACGCCTACGCACACCCCGACTGTCACCCCGACGCACACCCCGACTGCTACAAAGACGCACACCCCGACGGCCACCCCGACTGCCACAAAGACGTCTACGGCCATACCGACGCCTACTCCCACGAACACGCCTACTCCCACCGTAACGCCATCGCCGACACCGACTGCGACGCCCACGGCGACTCCGGCATGGAGCGAGTCCACGGCGGAGCTGGTTGTTTTCGACAGGACCTTCGTCCAAGCGACGACATTGTCCGGCGAGGTTCCGTGGATCAATTCCGGCCAAGTTAACACTGGGATTAAGGCCGGGAGTTTCGTGGTGGATGTCCCGTACATCCACCTACGCGACATTTGGCTCGTTTCAGACGACGGGTATGAGTCTATAGTTGTGGGGCGGCATTCTGCGACTGAGGAAGATATATGGCGCTATAGGCAGTGGGACTCCGACGCAGCTGAGTGGGTCACTCTCGACGAAGGAGATCTGCAGGTCGACCTGCGGAATCCCGTACGTCTGATAGTCTTCGAGGGCGAGCTCGGGCTCTGGGTCGGTGACGAGCATGTCGTGTCCCTGTACCGGGTCTTCGGTGAGCCCTCTTGGGTTACCTTCTACCTCTCCCGGGGCGCCGAGTACAGCGGGATTCGAGTGTGGGTTGAAGAGCCCTCTTCCCCCGGAGAAGCCCTGTTGACGCGTGTTCGGGGTGGAGTGGTCAAAGTGGAGGCGAACCGCGGTTCGCAGGGGTGGTGGAGGGGGTCTGGCTTCATCTTCGCTTTCGAGCCCAACGCCGCGTTTGTCGTCACGAACCACCACGTCATTGACGGCGCGAGCGAGCTCCTCGTAGACATCTACGGTGAACCGTATTCGGAGGTCAGGTTGCTGGGGGCTAATTCTGAGACGGACACAGCCGTGCTTTCGGTGTGCGGCATCAACGTGGCGCCCCACACGGTCTTGGGCCACGGCCGGCCGTCGGTTGGCGATATGGTCATGGCGGCAGGCTATCCAGCCGGCAGCTTCTACGCATCGCGGGGCGACGTCCAACAGCCGGACGTTGACGGATTCATAAAGTCTACGGCGGCGGTGAACCCTGGGAACAGCGGGGGGCCATTGTTCTCGATGCAGGGCCACGTCGTCGGCTTGAATACTCAGCGTAGGTACGACCGCCAAGGCGATCTGTCCTTCTACGCTGTCCCATACACGACTATCGCGGAGCAAGTTGAGGAGTGGCGCCGCGGGCACGTGTCGTGCGAATAGATAGAGAAAGAAGCTGCCAACGGCACGCGGTGGGGCCGCCGCATTCTTCGCCTCTCCTCAGAGTATACCCACGCGAGCTCTCCGATCTGAAGATTGACCAAAGACGCCTCACAACTCGACTCAGGCGTGTGTGAGTACAGTTCCTTGCCGACTCCTAGTCCGGGTCTCCCCGCCTACTTGAACTGGAACGAGTACAGCTTGGAGTTCTTCAGGTAGAAGCGGAGCTTGATCGCCTGGCCGGCGAGGCGGCCCAGGTCGGACTTGCCGTTCCAGGAGACTACCTGGTCGAGGCCGGACTCGGTGATGGGGTCGGCGTCGTCGAAGGTGAAGCCCTCGATCTTCCTGTGGTTGAAGGTGAGCAGCTCTACGCGCAACTCGCCGTGGCCGGGCCCGGCCGCGATCGGCGCGCGCGTCCAATTCAGGTGCAGTCGGGAGCCGCTGAAGCTGAATGAGCGGGTGACGAGCTGGCCGAATGACCGCGGGCCCTGGGACACCTGCTCCAGGTGCGGGGTGCCGGTGATGGTCCGGAGCACGTCGTCGGTCTCGTCGCCCTGGATCCAGCCCTTGCCGCTGTCGACGGAGACGAAGCCGTCGAGGCGTGACACGGCCAGGCCGATGGCCATCGTGGCGTCGTCGCCCAGCTCGATCATGTGCTCCGGCGAGCGGCAGTTGGTGCCGGCGTAGTAGAAGAGCACCTTGTCGCCGTGAACGATCGCGTCAGTCAGGTAGACGCTGTCGTGGTCGAAGTCGACCCGGCGCCCACCGCGGTAGATGAACGGCTCGCGGTAGTTGCGCTCGAAGTGGACGCCGTCGCGGCTCACGACCAGCTCCGGATGGTGTGTCAGGCTGGTGGTGCGGAATATCCAGAGGAGGCCGACGTAGATGCCCTCGTACGCCGTGACGCTCAGCTCGTAGAACTCCGTGTCGGGGTAGTCGAGCTCGTCCTGCAGCAGTACCGTCTCCGGATCGCTCCAATGGATCGCGTCCGGGCTCTCGGCGCGGCCGATGATCCGCTTGCCCAGGGGCCCCCGCATGTGGTGGGTGTTCTCGACGTAGGCGGCGTACGTCTCTCCGATCGGGTCCCATCCCATGAAGTAGGTCGGGCCCCACCGGCCGATGGTCGGGGTCGTATCGATGATCGGATTGCCCTCGTACGGCGTCCACTCGAACCCGTCCGGCGAGTAGTAGAGGTCGCCCACCATCGGCGCCGTCGTGTCCTTGGTCCAGTCGAGATGCTTGTAGCGCTTCGCCGGGTCCTGCTCGTGGGCGTCCTTGAACGTCGGCGTCATGGCGTCCGGCGGCAGGATGTTGTTCTCTTTCGACCCCTGGAACTCCACCAGTCCCAGCGTCGGCCGTTCCCAGTGGATGCCGTCTTCGGACGTCGCGAGGCACTTCACGGCTTCGTCGTCGCCGAGGATCTGGATGCCCCACGCCCCACCGGCCTTCCTCTCCGGGTCGACACGCAGGTTCGCGCCGGTGTACCACATCTTGAACAGCCCCTCGTTATCATCGTAGAAGACCTTGCCGCCCGCGAGGCGGTTGCCCTCCCAGGGTCGCTCGGCCCTGAGGACCGGGTTGTGGTCGACCTTCACCGCGGGGTTCACGCCCTTCTTGGCGTCGGTCATGCTCTCGACGAGGTAGTCGTCGAGAAACAGCTGCTTGCTGGAGCCGATGTCGATCAGGGCCATGTCGTTTCCCCCGTCGGTGAGGTCTGGGCGCCCAGCTTAACAGCATAGTGGGATAGTGGATAGTGAATGGTGAATAGTTGGGAGTTAGGAGAGCCCCGCCCATGAGCTCAGGCTTTCGGGGGATCACGGTTGTGCGAGGAGGCTCAGGGGAGCGGCCTGGTCAGGGGTGGAGGGTCGATTTCCGTGTGAGCTGTCCCATTGTGTTCCAAAGTGTTCCATTCCTATCTGGGCGATGGAACACTTTTGCGAAAAATGGAACAGTGGGTGTTCCACGGTTTGTATCTGGGGTGGAACAGGGCGGGACAAAATGGAACAGGGGTGTTTCATAGTGGATAGTGGGTAGTGGATGGTGGATAGTTGGGGCGTAGGGTGTGGTTGCCACGCGGGGATAATAGCACGGATGTGCGGCCAAAGTCCAGAGGTCGCAACGGAGGTTAGTGTTCAGACACGAGGAGATGGACTCGGCGGGGGACCCTTCACCAACGATGAAAATGAGGCTGCACCGGAAGGCGGGTTGCAAACCCGCCCCTACGACAGGTGGGCCAAGGGTTATTCGCGTGGAGATGAACGCGCCGCCTGCTGAATGACGGTGTGCAAGAGCTTGTTGTCCGCGCACCGGGCCGGTGACATAATGGCCTTGGGTCTTGCCCAGGAGGTTGGGACGATGCGCGACGGCGACCATGATTTTACGCTGATCCGGGCAGACCGGCTGATCGACGGCAGCGGGTCGGTGCCGGTGGAGAGGGGCGCGGTGCTGCTCGAGGGCGACAGGATCGCGGCCGTGGGCGCCGAGGCGTCGGTCGTCCCGCCGGAGGGCGCTCGGGTCGAAGAGCTCGTCTACGAGGGCGGGACGGTCATGCCCGGCCTGGTCGACTGCCACGTCCACCTCAACGGCATGGGCGACGGACGGGCCGGCGACGAGCTGACCACCCTACCCGACGAGGTGCTGGCGCTGCAGTCGGCCCGCAACGCTCGTGCGCACCTCTACGCCGGCGTGACGACCGTGCGGGACTGCGGCGCGAAGCAGCGGACGACCTTCATGCTGCGGCAGGCGATCGAGATGGGCATCACCGTCGGGCCGACGCTGGTGCTCACCGGCAGGCCGATCGCCATCATCGGAGGCCACCTCAGCTACTTCGGGATCCAGGCGACCGGCCCGGACGAGTGCCGCGCGGCTGTGCGGCAGCTCGTGAAGGAGGGCGCGGACTTCGTCAAGATCACGGCGACGGGCGGCAGCACGAGGACGTCGATCCCGGAGCGACCGTCGTTCGACGTGGACGAGCTGACGGCGATCTGCGACGAGATACACAAGTTCGGCAGGCACGCGGCGGCCCACTGCGTCTCGTCCCAGGCGATGCTCAACTGCCTCGACGCGGGCATCGACACGATCATCCACGCGCGGCACCGCGAGCCGGACGGCTCCTGGGTCTACCGGGAGGACGTGGTCGAGCGGATGGTGGCGCAGGGCGTCATGGCGAACTGCAACCTGGGCGGGTCGACCGTGCGGCGTCGGGAGCTCACGGCGAAGGCGGAGGCCGGGGAGCTGTCCCCCGCCGAGCAGGCCGAGCTCGACGGCGCCAGGCGCGACAAGGACGACTACGTCGACGCGGTCCAGCGGATGCGGGCCGCCGGGGTGCGGCTGGCTAGCGGATCCGACTCGTCGTGGGGCCGGTACCCGATGGGGCTTTTCCACTGGGAGGTCGAGGCGCACGTCGACGCCGGGATGACGCCGATGGAGGCCATCGTGTCCGCCACGTCTGACTCGGCGAAGTCGTGCTGGGTCGACGACCGTGTCGGGACGCTGGAGCCGGGCAAGCGCGCCGACGTGCTGGTCGTCGAAGGCGACCCGTCGCGGGACATCAGGGCGCTGGGCGATACGGTCGACGTGTTCCTGGGCGGCAACCGGGTGGACCGCGCGAACCTGGTCTAGGCTGCGTCGCGCCATCACCGGAGAATCGTGGCTCCCTACGAAGCGGTGGCGGCTACTGGTCCCTCGGGCGGAAATCCCTCGAATCGCGGCAGGCGTCGTAGGTCGCTCGATCAATCGGGAGCCAGGTTGTTCCCGGGACCCCTCTCCGTGAAGAGCTCCCAGGACCGACCGGGAAACAGGACTCGAATACCAGCCTACGTCCCGGCGCTCGGGCGGTCTCCTTTGCCAGGCGCACCGCGGGCCCGAAGTCCCAGTCCTGGCTCACGATGATGGCGGCGTCGTACTGCCGGTCATAGGTGGCTCGCACCAGGTCAAGGGCGAGGCTGACATCTACGCCCTTCTCCTGCCCTCCAGCGTTGACTCTACCCCTGTAGACGTAAACCCCCCTAGGCTTCTCAGGTTACCTGATCTTGTTCGACCAGAAGCCGTGCCAGAACAGCTCGGATCGACCGGAGTTTGGATCGGGTACGCCCGTATGGAAACGAGTCTCGGCAAGCAGGCGGCCCGGCGTTCTAGCGACTAAGGCGCCCGCCAGCTTCTCAACGTCGTAGCTCGGCCACGCATAGGGCGATTGTGGACCTGAGGCCCACGCTCGTCTCGCCAGATGGTAGAGGTTCTGGCCGTCTATGAATACGATGGCCCGCATAAAAACACCCGCCCAGGGACACGGCCGAGGCCGCAGTCCAGCGGGCGGGGAAGAACTTGGGCTCACGATAGCAGTCATGGCAGGGTCTCGTCCATCCCTTTCGATGGGGCGAAGTCGTGCTGGGTCGACGACCGTGTCGGGACGCTGGAGCCGGGCAAGCGGGCCGACGTCCTCGTCGTCGAAGGCGACCCGTCTCAGGACATCAAGGCGCTGGGCGATACCGTCGACGTGTTCCAGGGCGGCAGCCGCGTCGACCGTGCGAACCTCGTATAGACGCTGACGCGCCATCACCGGAGTATTGTGCGCCTTTCCGCAACCCTGAAATACTTCTGTGTCTGACCGGCGGAAGCTCGCAATATCGACCCACATATGGTATAATCAGGACAGCTTGACACTACAGTTTGTTGATATGGAGGCACCAATGATGCATCACAGTCCGACTTCGTCTTCCCATCGTGGTCGTACCCAACGGATGTTCCGGGTTTCAGTCCCCGACGATTAACTACGCTTGGCTCAGGCACCCTCCAAGCAACCACCAAGTGTAGCCCCCTTGACGGCTATCTCCCCGATGCAGTGTCGGTTCTAGTCGTCGGTCATACTGTACCGCTTGCGGTGCACTGACCGTGACTCCGCGCTGCTATCGGCGGGGAGCGTATGAGAATACTCTCCCGTTCGTGGCATCTCTATGCTTAGAGGGAGAGGACGCGTGTCTACTTGCTCTCCCGTTACGTTGGACGATGGCCAAGCGTCCTGTGCCATCGCAACAGCGGAGATCCTAGGCCAGACACACAATCCAGCAGTAGCGCGGGAGAGCGGGACATGGGATTTCAAGCAAGACAGAAGGAGGCGATAAGGACGATGGATAGCCTACGCAGATACCATTCAGCAGAACAAGGAGAGCGAGATTTGAACAACAGGAAGCGAAGCTCACGAAGGTCCAGACTCATCTTTTCCAAGCATGCCAGAACACGCATTCAGCAAAGAGGAATCCGTGACCGCGCCGTAGAGATCGTGCTCGAATATGGAAAGTACGGTTATCATAAGGGCGGGCAGGTCTATCTCATGGACAAACGCAGCCGCAAGAGGGCCGAGGCGGCGCTCGGAACCGAGTACCGGCAAATCGCCGACCGCCTGGATATTTATGTAGTCGTGGCTCTAGACAGTACCCTGATCATCACTGGAGCCCATCGATTATGCCGTCTGAAGTTCTATTGACGAAGTGTCACGGCGGGTTCAGGGCAGGCGCCAGAGGATTGCCTCGGCGCGCCAGGCGGTTAGGACGTTGGCGTTGGCGTCGAAGGGGGTGGCGCCGGTTACGGTGACGAGCGTGCCGTCGTCGAGGGCGACGCAGGCGGGGTAGCCGTGGCCGGTGGCGAGGTGGTAGGTCTCGGGCCGCCAGGTCAGGCCGTCGTCGTCGCTGACTTTGGCGCGGGTCTCGCCGCCGTCGTAGGGGTAGCGGCGGTCGTGCACGATGACGACACGTCCGTCGGGCGCCTGGGCGAGCTGGCCGTGGCACTCGCCGTAGGAGACGACCGGCCTGCCCTGCCCTGTCGTCAGCGGTCGCAGGTCCCGCCAGGTGCGGCCGTCGTCGTGGGAGTCGCCGACGAAGACGTGCTTGAAGGCGGTGGCGCCCGAGCCGGGGATGCCGGGGACGGGTGTGTTCGGCCCGGCGGCCATCGTCTCGACGATCTCCGGCGGGTCGTCCGGACGCCAGCCGCGCTGGTAGCGGAACGCGCCGAGCAGCTTGCCGGACCTGAGCTGCAGGATGTGCGGCTCGTAGACGTCGTCGAACGTGGTGTACGGCTCGTCCCAGGTCCGGCCGCCGTCGGTGGAGGGAAAGGCGAGGTGCGCCTTCGAGCCGTCTAGCTCGAACCCCGACTGCCGGACGGCGGGCAGCAGGACGACGCCTGAGCTGGTCTGGGCGATGCACTCGAACGATCCGGCGATGCGCTCGAATGGCGCGGCGCGGATGACCGAGGGGCCGTCCCACGTCCTGCCCCGGTCTGACGACGCGAAGACCCGCAGCTCGTCGCGCCGTTCGGCGTCGTGGTCGGGGCCGACGGTGAGCAGGAAGGTGTCGTCGGCGAGGACGGTGAAGCCGCACATCCGGCCCGAGCCGGTCGGCGCCATCGGGCGGCTGTCCCAGGTGCGTCCGCCGTCGGAGGAGCGGAAGAGCCGCTCGTGGTTGAAGTGCCCGTGGGCGCCGCGCAGACCGGTGTTGAAGCCGACGGCGGCCCAGACGTCGCCGTCGCTCGTCACGCCCATGCAGGCCTCGGCGCGGGCCGTCAGGCCGGGATAGTCGAGCACGACGCGCTCCGCCGGGAGCCGCTCGACGACCTTGCCGTCGAGCGTCACGGTTACGGAATCGCGGGCCATGGGTTACCTCGCAAACGTTGGGTTATCGGACGGGCCGGCGGCCTATCCCTGAGGAGAACTTCTGCCCAGCCATCGGGCCGTCAGGAGAGTCCCAAGATAGCAAGAGAGGGGCATGAGGACGAGCAGTCCGATGGGGAACCAGAGTCTGGCCGGGTAGAAGACATAGAAGGAATAGCAGCCCCAGACGGCGAGCAGCCCCGCGACGCCGGTGGCTACCAGGAGGGGTCGTTCTCTCTCGATCCCTGCGCCGGTGACGCCGGCGGCAAGTCCGCCCAGGGCGCCGCCGAGCAGGATCAGCAGCAGTCCGTTCGTGTCCGCGTCGTCGACGCGCTGTGCCGTGGCCTCGGGCGTCTGGGGGTCGACCAAATCAGGGTCGGGAGGGTATAGCTGCCCGGCGACGAGGCTCACGAGAAAGAAGATGGCGTTGCCGACGACTACGCCGAGGATGATCGCGAGGATTCGTCTCAACTTTGGCCTCCGTTCGTCGTGCGAGCCGGGTCTACAGGCTCCAGCTCGAGGCTTCCAGGGTCGCCAGGTAGGAGCGGGCCTTGAGGTACTTGTGCATGTACTGATTCATGGCGGCGAGCAGGCCGAGGTCGGACTCGTCGCGGACGATCTCGACGTGCGCGTGGATGGCCTCGCGGGAGAGGTCGAGCGCGCGTTCGAGGAGGCGCGCCGTCTCGTTCAGCCTGGCTCCGAGTCTCTCGGGATTCTTGTCTTCGCGGGCCCGCCCGGCTGCCCTGCTGGCGAAGCCGGCGCGTTCCACCGTGTGTGCCGTTTCGAGGAAGAGCGCGCAGGTCCTGGCTCGGCCGATCATGTACTCGAGACGCGACCTGCCCTGCTCGCGGCATTTCGGCAGCGCGGCCTCCAGAAGCTTAACGAGGCGCGTGTAGGTGTTATGGCATTGCAGCAGCCCTGCCTGCGGCTCGGTGCGGCCGGCGAAGTTACGCTGCATCTCGAAGTGGCGGCGCATCAGGCTCGGGTACGGGAAGCCGACGGCGAAGATGGTGGTGCCCTGGAACTCGCCGTTCTGCTCCAGGATGCGCAGCGCCTCCCTCATCTCCGGCAGGCAGTCGTCGCCGAAGACGCGGCGGGCGTAGTCGTCGTAGGCGGCGTCGACGGTCAGATCGGCGTCCCAGGATGCGCGGGCGAGATAGTCGACGCTGTGGTCGAGGTCGCCGATGGACCAGTAGCGCGACTTCCAGCCCTTGAACCCGGCGTCGCGCATCCGCTCGAGGAATCGCTCGATGCGGGCGCCCTCGGAGGAGACGAGCAGGCTGTTCATGTCGTCCTGCACGCTGAGGGTGACGTACTTGCCGAAGCCGCCGCCGAGCGCGGAGAGCCGGCCGAGGCGCGGAAGCGCGAGGCTGAGGTTGTAGTCGATGAGGGCTCCTACGCCGAAGTTCGAGGGAAGGACGCTTCCGAGTATGGGGTACATCTCCTCGGTGACGGACGACAGCAATACCTCGACGTCGGGCCGTCCGAGCCGCTCCAGCAGCCTTCCCTCGGCGAACAGCCTGTCGACGAAGTAGAGGAACTCTATGTCGGCCTTGAGCTCGCGCTCCGCCCTGCCCTCTCCGTGGTACCCGCGGGCCCGCACCTGTTCGACGAGCTCCTCCAGCGGCGCGACCGACTCTATGCCGTATTTATCGTCGAGCCTGCGCCAGCACCGCTCGTATCCGGACGCCTCGGCCCGGAACTCGGCCGAGCCGATCTCGATGAAGTCGATCTCCGGGTATTTTTCCAAGTGCGCGCGGACGATGACTTCCGCGAGCTCGGCGAGGGCGGGGTTGTCGACGTCCTGGAAGGCGCGGCCGCCCGGCGGGGCGCCCATAGAGAGCTGGCCTAGCCGGGCGTAGTCGCCGCGGTCGTCTGTCGGGGCGTCCGGCGCGTCCGGAGTCCACTCGCTCAGGCGGGCCTTGAACTCGTCGGTGGTGCTGGTGAGGCTGAATCCGAAGCCGATCCTCATGCCCCGGTCGCGGGCGTGCTCAAACACGGCGCGGGCATAGCGTTGGCCCGCCTCGACCATGTCTTCGTAGCCCTCGGCGTCGCGGAACTCGGGGTTCGTGAACTCAGCGACGTCGCCGAAGAGCTCGCGGCCGATGGTGTCGTCGTCGATCGGGTAGCGGAACCCGAAGTCGAGCACGCCGGTGCTCTTGGCGACGCCGCGGAACTCGTAGTGGACGAACGGGTGGGACGGGTACGTGAGGAAGAAGATGCCGTTCATCTTCATCTTGGCGATCTGGTCGATCACCCTGCGGCACTCGGCTCGGCTCCACATCTCCGGGCCGTGGGGCTCGTCGTTCATCAGCCGCCAGACGCGCTCGGTGAAGACGGGCTCGACGCAAACGTCGAGGTCTGGAAGCGCGAGCGGGCCGGGGTCGTCCGGGAAGACGTCTCCGGACAGCAAGTAGCGAACGCCGAGGCGCTCTACGAGGTCGTAGACGGCCCACATGGTGGCGACGGGGCTGCCGCCGCCGAGGACCCATGTCCCTGCGGCGGCGCCGCCGCGCAGGACGATGCCCTGGTCGGAGGTGGATGGCCAGCCCTGGGCGAGGTCGCTGGAGGCGACGGCGGGGTTAGTCTGGGGGCTGCCGATCAGGACCGCGGGCGTCGTGTCGCCTGCGCGTTCGGTGACGACCGGGACCGTGGTGCCGAAGAGGACGCGCAGGCAGCCCTGCAGCTCTTCGGCGGCGAAGCGCTCGAGGGCGGGAGCCTCCGGTCCCGTGACGATCCGGAGGCTTTCCCGTAGTCTCACTTCAGGCGAGCCAGGCGGGACCTCAGCCTGCCTTCTTGATTATCGTGGCGGTGTGCTCTCCAACGGTCACGCCGGAACCCAGGATGCTGCCGTCGATGGCCTTGAGCAGGGCGTCCTTGGTCGTCTCGGGGCCGAGGCCTTCGATCACCTTGTCCAGCGCGTACAGCGTGAAAGTGTAGGTGAACTTGACCTGGTCTAAGGCGGGCCTGCCGTGGTAGACGGTGGCGGGCGGCGGGCACGGCCCGTAGTAGCCGATCTCCAGCTCGGAGTTGGTGCCCTGCATCGTCTGCGGCCCGATGTCCGGGAGGGCGGCGGTCGTCGTCGGCACGCCTTCGTCGATGCCGCCGGCGTCGGCCGGAATGTTCCAGATGAGCCAGTGGGCCCACTTCGCGCCCTTCTTGAACTGGTCGAAGTACGACGGGTCGAGGTAGACGGGCTTGTGCACGCCGACCGTGGTGCCCTGGTCGCTGTCGACGACCAGCGCCACGCTGACGGTGCCCGCGGGCAGCTCGCCCCAGGTGAGCGGCGGCGACTTGTTCTCCCGCTTGGCCTTGACGTTGGTCGACGGGGCGCCTGTGATGAACTCGACCTCGACGCAGGCGTTCTTCTTCGGGATGCGCCGCTTCGCGTTGAAGACCGTGCTGGTGACCTGGATGTTCGTCTCGAACGTCTGCTTGAGCTGGTAACCAGCTTCGTCGGTAGGCACGTCGCTCTCAGCGTCCGCCGCCGCGGCCGCAGCCTGGGCGGGTTCGTCGCCGGACGCGTCGGTCGCGGCTCCACCGTCGCCGCTCGAGCACGCCATGGCGAGCGCCGCAACGAGCAACGCCGTGATTCCAACCATCAATGCAAACCTGCGCCGGACCATCTGCTGCCTCCAGAACGGCTGATTCAGCCTTGTGTCAATACGCCTGATAGCTTACAGCGGCCCAAGGCCCGGTGGCAAGTTGTCCAGAGTCGACTCGCGTTGACCGGGATGGCCGGTGGGAGTAAACTCCGGCCTGCCGGCGAACGCGCCCAGGAGAGGGACGGATGGCCGACTCCCGCAAAGACAGGCTGGTGGGCCCGGTGATATCGCTGCCCACCTTCACGGACGACAAGCACAACCTGCTGTTGGACCGCCAGCGGAAGCATATCCGGTGGCTGATCGACAACGGCATCCGGGAGGGCTCGGGCGTGCTGATGGTCGCGGGCGGCTACGGCGAGAGTTATTTCTTAGAAGACGATGAGTTCGAGGGGCTGGTCGACGTTCTGGTGGACGAGGCCGGCAACGAGGTGCCGACGATGGTGGGCGTGTTCGAGCTGAGCGCGCGCAGGGCGGCGCGGAAGGCACGGTACGCCGCGGACGCGGGCATCGACTTCGTGGAGCTGGGGATGCCGCACTACTCGCTGCCGTCGGAGGAGGACGTCTTCCTGCACCACCGGTACGTCAACGACAACGCCGACATCGGGATCATGACCTACAACAACTACTGGGTGATGCCCGGAGTGCGGGAGATATCCAGGGGTCTGCTGGAGCGCTACGTCGATCTGGAGAACATGGTCGGAGTGAAGTGGATCTCGGCGAGCGAGGCGCACTACGTCGGGATGGTCAGGCTGTTCGGGGACGAGCTCAACTTCATAGACAACCGCATGGTGATGGCGACCGGCGCCCGCCACGGGATGAAGGGCTTCGTGGACTTCTTCGGCAACGTCGCGCCGAGGCTCTCGCTGCGGCTGTGGGAGCTGATGCGGGAGGGCCGGTACGACGAGCTCGACGAGCTGCTGATGACGGTGCACTTCGACCCCATGACGACGCTGACGGCGGCGGACGCTCCGGGCTTCGCAGGGATGGGAGACGGTCCGCAGGGCAAGCTGCGTTGGAGCATCCTGGGTCTGGAGACCGGGCCGCCGTTCCCCGCCCAGGCCATGCCCTCGCGGGCCTTCGTGGAGCATACGCGGAAGATCCTGGAGGCGCCCGGGGGGGTCAAAGAGTGGGTAGACTGGGACCAGTCCATCTTCGAATAGACGAATAGCGGGCGGAGGCGAGAGCGAATGAGACTCATCATCACGGGGTGCGAGTACGCGGGCAAGACGACGCTGGCCAACGAGATCGCGCGTTGGAAGGAAGCGACGATGGGACCGCCGATTCCGCCCGGCATGCCGGCCTTCCACGACCACTTCACGCTGCCGGACATCAACCACGGCGACGTGACGGACGAGGAGGCGGAGCAGGTGTGGGCGCTGAGCCCTCGGCTCAAGATGCTCGTCCAGAACCACCAGGTCGTCTACCACCTGAACCCGTCCTTCTACGCCGACCACGACAACATCCTGGTGGGATTCCACATCGAGGACGCCGTCTACGCGCCGAGGTACTACGGCTACGGCGGAGGCGGCGAGCGCTCGCACTGGGCGCGCATCGTCGAGGGAGAGATAGTCGGCAAGGCGTTCGAGACGATAGTGGTGCTGCTGACGGCCTCCCCGGAGACGATTCGCGAGCGGATGCGCGCGAATCCGCATCCCAGGGGCCTGGTCAAGGACGAGGACGTGGAGGAGGTTCTGGCAGACTTCGAGACTGAGTTCGGGAAGAGCATCCTGCGCTACAAGTTCGCGCTGGACACCTCCAACTCCACGCCGGGCGAGACGCTGGAGCGGTTCCTCGAGCAGGCGACGCCGATGCTGCGGGACTCGGACAGGCTGCGCATGAGGACGAGTCCGTGAGCACGACCCCGGATGCAGGCCGGGTCGACGCCGCGTTCCTGCAGGCGTTTGCGGACGCCTGGAACGCGCACGACCTGGACCTGCTGATGAGCTTCATGGCCGACGAGTGCGTCTTCGAGGTGTCGGTGGGGCCCGACCGCTGGGGCGCCCGCTACGAAGGCCGCGAGCAGGTCCGCGCCGGCTACGCGTATGTGCTGGAGACGTTTCCCGACGGACGCTGGAACGACGCGACTCACTTCATAGCCGGGGACCGCGGCGTGTCGGAGTGGGTGTTCACGGCCACGGCCGCGGACGGCTCCGCGATCGAGGTGAACGGCTGCGACCTGTTCACCTTCCGCGACGGCAAGATCGCGGTCAAGAACTCCTTCCGCAAAGTACGGACGCCCTCCTGAACGGCGACCGCCGTGACGGCTTCGAACAACCCTGACCAGACGGCCCAGATCGTCGCCCTTGTGCGCGAGTTCGTCAGGCGCGACGTCGAGCCCGTCGCGTCGAAGTACGACAACGAGGACGTGTACCCTGCGGAGCTAGCCGACCGGATGGCGGAGCTGGGGCTGTTCGGCATTGTCATCCCGGAGGAGTACGGCGGGCTTGGGCTTGACCACTCGACCTTCGCGACGATCTTCCTGGAGCTGTCCAAGGGCTGGATGAGCGTCACCGGCATCATCGGCACGCACCACGTGATGGCGTCGATCATCGCCGACGGCGGCATGGAGGAACAGAAGCGGCGCTTCCTGCCTCGCATGGCGGCCGGAGAGCTCAGGGGCGGCCTCGCGCTGACCGAGCCGGACGCCGGAA
Organism: Dehalococcoidia bacterium; assembly: GCA_965220785.1. Taxonomy (GTDB): domain Bacteria; phylum Chloroflexota; class Dehalococcoidia; order Lucifugimonadales; family CAZENU01; genus CAZENU01. The sequence goes on along the minus strand of CBDCQW010000003.1, from coordinate 1,777,254 downwards.
GCGACGTCCAGAACATCAGCACAACGGCGGTCCGGGACGGTGACGACTACGTAGTCAACGGCAGCAAGATGTTCATAACCAACGCCGAGCGCGGGCACGCCTTCGCGGTGCTGGCCAAGACCGACGCGGCGGCCGATCCGCCCTACCGGGGCATAAGCTGCTTCATCGTCGAGAAGAGCGAGTCCGGCGTCGAGGTCGGACAGCACTTCGACAAGCTGGGCTACCGCGGCGTCGATACCGCGGAGCTGCTCTTCAGGGAGTGCCGCGTGCCCGCCGCGAACCTGGTCGGCGGGACCGAAGGCCGCGGGTTCGCGCAGGTGATGGCGGCACTGGAGGCTGGGCGCATCAACATTGCGGCACGGGCCGTCGGCGTCGCGACGGCGGCGCTGGAGGCCGCTGTGAAGTACGCGCAGCGGCGCGAGACGTTCGGCGTCCCCATCGCGCGACACCAGGCGATCCAGATCAAGCTGGCCGACATGGCGACGAAGATCGAGGCAGCCCGGCTGCTCACGTTCGAGGCCGCTCGCAGGAAGGACCGGGCCGAGCGGGTCGACCTGGAGGCGGGCATGGCCAAGCTGTTCGCGTCGGAGGTGTGCGGCGAGGTGACGCTGGACGCGATGCGCATCCACGGAGGCTACGGCTACGTCAAGGACTACCCGGTCGAGCGGTACTACCGCGACGCGCCGCTGATGATCATCGGCGAGGGCACCAACGAGATGCAGAAGCTCATCATCGCCCGGAGGCTGCTGGAAAAGTACGCGATCTGAGGTGAAGGAAGCCTCCCGGATGCAGGCATACGGCGGCATGAAGAAACTCGAGCTACCTGACGTCGGGCTGTCAGACGCGGACCTCGACTTCGTGATCGGGCTGGCGGCGCCGAACGCCAGGGACCCGGAGCGACTGAAGCTGATGGCCCGCCAGGATGAGAAGCTACGCAAGGCGCTCGTATCGGACGACGCTGTCTTCGAGCACGTGATGGCGGACGACGAGGCGTTCGTCCGCGTGACTCCCGCCCTCTACTTCGAGGTGTTGCTGCACGGGGCGCTCAGGGAGCTGGAGACTTCGACGCACACCGTCGAGCGGAGCGGCCGCGAGGCCATCCCGGTATTCGATACGGACGAGGTCGTGCGGCTGATGGAGGCCCCTGGGGTACCGGAGTACCTGGCGGCGATGCTGGCCTCGTTTACCCGCGTCGAGAGCTACGTGAGGCCGGTTAGGGTCCGCCGGGGAGTCTGGCGCAAGGTGCGCTACAACGACATGGACGTCGACAGCCTGCTGCGTTTCTGCGCGGAGGCGGACGAGCAGCAGCGGCTGCGGTTCTACAAGCGGATCGCGGACGTGTGCCTGTTCGTCACGGGCATCTTCCGCGACTACGCGCCCTCTTCGTCCACGGGTGCGTCCGCAGCCCGCCGGGGGCGACGGAGTCTCGAGGACTACGAGACGGAGGGGCGCCGCTTCTATGGGCTCGCAGCGCACCACCCCGGAGCGCACGCTCTCGGGTTGTCGGAGGTGTTCGACCTGCTGCGGGAGCACTTCACGTCAGCCCGCAAGCCGCTGGCCTTCATCGCGTCGCAGTACCTGCACTCGCGCCGCCACCGGCTGTTCGCCGCGCCGGGGTAGGGCGGCCGCGCCGTTTCCCAAATCAGGTCCCGCCCTTTGGTGTCGCGTTCGGTTCGCTGCGAGGGGCCAGACCCGCGGTCATAGCTCCTTCAGGAAATGGACCTGCCGGGCAAGCTCCTCGAAGCCCATCGACGTGTAGAGGCCGTGGCCGACGTCATTCGTGTCGAGGGTCTCGATCCTGGCGTGGGTCATGCCATCAGCCCTGAAGCTGGCGAGCGCATGGTCGATGAGCCGCCGCCCGATTCCCATGCCCCTGAAGCCGGCCTTTACCGCGAGGTTGTGTATCTGGCCGATCCCCGAGGCGGCGTCCGTCGACGTCGTGACGTAGCCCACGATGGAGCCGTCTACCTCGGCGACGAATACGGCGCCCGTCTCCCTCGCCACGTCCGCGTCGAGGTGGCGCACTTTCCGGGCCCTCCACCCCTCGCCGTTAAGCAGCCCGTGTCTGCGTTCGATGATATGGTCGATGGATACGCCGTCGAAGGCCTCGGCCGTGATCTCCTTCAGCACGTCGAGCTCTTCGGGCCCCCGGTAGGGACGAATCGACAGCGCAGTCACCATGTGGCCGACTGCAACGGAGCACCCAGGTTCAGGTCGAGTTCCCGGATTCTCCTGAGGTCAGGCGCCCGGACCGCCGTGATGGGGAGCCGCTGCTGGTCTTCGCCCGTCGCGGTTGTCATAGGCCGAGTCTATCATGGCTCCGGCGACCCGTAGGATTTGCACCCGGTGGTTCACCGGCGCGTATCGAAGGGGGCACGCAATCTTCCTGCACGTGCTGGTGCAGGCCCCACCCAAGGATTGACTTTGCGGGCCCTTCGATACACCCCGACGAAGCGTCGGGGCACTCAGGGTGAGCGGGTCGTGTGACGACGGCTCAACCCCTACCGGACTTCGGCGGCCGTAGCACGGTGGTGCCGACGAAAGAGGGAGTCCACGGAGGGCGGCACGTTCCTCTCAGCGACTCTGAGCAGTTACGTCGTCGCCTGGATTCGCCACCTGATTGGGTCGGGGGGCGTGACGGACTGCTTCCGGTGTCATAGTGGCGCACCCTATTGGGGATGGATTCCCGCCCCCGCCTACGCGAGGGCAGGCTGTTCCCGGAATGACGGAGGTGGGGAATCAGGGTCGTGTGCGCCGTTGCGGCGGATAGGCTCGTCCTACTAGAATATAGCTGTTACAGGCGTCGAGGCGTGGTCGTTGCGCGTCGAGACCTCGCCTTCATGCCCCCATCGTCTAGAGGACTAGGACGGCGGCCTTTCAAGCCGCAAACACGGATTCGAATTCCGTTGGGGGCACTTCCTGCCCTGCCATCTCGGGAAACTCCGCTCTCCAGCGACGCCGGCGTACTCCGGTCCCGGCTTCTCAATGGCGATGGAACATATCAGCCGCCGCCGTCGTCTATATCTCCGAAGGACCGCGCCTACTCACCCCGGACCGCGTTGCCAATGACAGGAGGGACGGACTATGATCTCGGACATGAGAACAGTAGTGGTTGTGCTGCTTGCCGTCTGCGCGATGGCTGTCGCTGGATGCGTCGGCTCCGACGATGCAGAAACCTCCTGGATGTCCGCGGCCGACGAGGCAGTGGCCTACCAGGAAAGCGCGGCGCAGCCATCCGCAGGGGCCCCTGGGCCTGCGGGCGCCGCAGGGGACCCGGGAGCCCCCGGAGCCCCCGCAGCCATGCGCGCGCGGGCGACGCCGGCGCAGCCGCAGGTCCCGGCGGCCCGGCCGGCCCCGACGGTAGTGCCGGCGACCGCTTCGACCAAGGCGGCGATGGCAATAGCCGCCGACCCGGGAGACGGTGGGACCCAAGTTCAGGTCGCCCAGCTTGCCACGCAGCGGCGGATCATCGTCTACACGGTCGACATGACGCTGGAGGTCGCGGACGTGGCCGCCTCGGTGGACGAAGTCGGCGCGCTGGCGCAGCAGATGGGCGGCTGGGTCGTCTCGACCAGCCGCGCGGAGAAACACAGGGGGTTCGTCGCCATACGCGTGCCGGCCGACCGCCTGGACGAGGTCGTTGGCCGATTGCGGGCAATCGCCGCCGACGTCGTGTCGGAGGTGTCGTCCAGCAGGGACGTCACCGACGAGTACGTCGACCTGACGTCGCGGCTGGGCAATCTCAACGCGGCCGAGGCCGCCCTGCTGCGACTGTTCGACAGGGCGCAGACGGTCGAGGAGGCGCTGGACGTGCGGCGCAGCCTTATCGAAGTCCAGGGGGAGATCGAGGTACTGAAAGGACGCATCGCGTTCCTCGAGCAGACCTCCGCGTTCTCGCTCGTCAACGTGACCCTGGCGCTCGAGCCGCAGGACATGGAGGTGGACGCCGGGGGCGAGCAGGTAGCGGGTGTCGGCCACGCGGTCACGTTCCGCGCCTTCTTCAAGCCTCCCGAGGGGATAGACGACTTCTCGTACACCTGGGACTTCGGCGACGCGTCGCCCACGGTCTTCAACGATCGAACGGCGCCGACCGCCGAAGAGGGCACGAGGGTCACCGCGCCCATCACGCACTTCTACGAAGACGACGAGGGCTCTCCGTTCTTCGCCGAGGTTATCATCACGGGCACGGGCGACAGCGGGGTGGTCGAAGGCAAGGCCTCGGTGATCGTGACGATCAGCGAGATACCGGTCATCGAGGTGTTCGCCGGCGACAGCATAACGGTCGAAGAGGGCGAGGAGGCGAGCTTCTCCGGCTCGTTCACCCGGCCGGAGGGCGTGTCCGACCTGGAGTTCACCTGGACCTTCGGCGACGGGTCGCCGGCCGTAACCGGCGACCTGGAGGCGGGCGTCACGATTGCGGAAGCCACTAACGCCTACGCCGACCATCGCCCGGTGCGCTACACCGCCACGCTCACCGTGACGGGCAAGACGGACGCCGGCGAGGTCGAGGCATCGGGGTCGGTGAGAGTCCGGGTCACCGAGAAGGAAGGCTACGTGATCGGCGGCTGGAGCGTCGGCGAGACCGGCAAGGACGCAATACGCGCCCTGTCCGCGGTTGGCGCGGGCCTCTTCATCCTGGCGGTCTGGCTTGCCATATTCAGCCCGGTCTGGATCGTCGCGCTGGTGGTCGGACTGTTCCTGTGGCGCCGGAGGGGCCGAGTGCTCAACCGCTCCCGCGGCGCCGCCGACTCGCAGCCCGTGGACTAAACCCGACGGAGCAAGAGAACCCACGCATGTCGGTGGTCAGGCACTTCACCGCGACGGCTTACGTGGTCCATGACGGCCGCGTAGCCCTGCACTGGCACCCCAAGGTGATGGCCTGGCTGCCGCCCGGCGGCCACGTCGAAGAGAACGAGGACCCGGTGCAGGCCGTCCTTCGCGAGACCGAGGAGGAGACCGGCCTCACGACCGCGGTCGTGCCGACCGGCCCGGCCATCGACCTGAGCTACCCGGTCCTCGTGGAGCCTCCGCTGACGATCATGGTCGAGGACATCCACGACCCGGTCGACGGCTACCACCAGCACATCGACCTGATCTACGTCAGCCGTCCGGTCGGGACTCCAGGGCCGCTGAACGACGGGTGGATATGGGTCAGCCAGGCTGAGCTGGACAGCGGGACCGCCCTCGACCGGGACGCCGGGCCGAGGGAGCCGCCGCCGGAGGAGGTCCGCGTGCTGGCAGAGCAGGCCTTCGCGCTGGCGGAGGACCATCTGCCGGAGCGGGGGTAGGCGCGCACGGCACGCGGCCCCGGCCTGCCTGTCGTCGCCCCGAACGGAGTGAGGGGCCTGGGGCGGGGGACGACCGACGCGAGATTCCGAGTTGCCGTGCCCCCGCCCCAGGTCCTTCGCGTTGCCCAGGACGACAAGTGTTCCCTGCCCTACTGCACGATTTCCCACACAGACAGCCCCTGGGCTGTCACTGTTCAGAGTTTCTCTGACAATAGCCCTTGGCCGACCTGGCGTAGTGGCGGGTTTGCAACCCGCCTTCCGGTGCAGCCTCATTTTCACCGTTGGTGAGAGTCCCCCGCCGAGTCCATCTCCTCAAATCTGAGCAGTCACGGTTGCAGTTCGGCGTTATAGCTGATATGCTGATGTGCGTAGTTTGTCCCTCCATATGTGCATCCTCAACACGTCCAGCGCTCAACGGTGATTCATCAGTACGCCCGAGTCCCATAGTCCGATTCTGCCTGAAGCGGAGCGGGACGGCGGTTGCCGCCGGAACGCACGACGGCTCGTCGTGATCGGCACTTCAGGCGGGGGAAAGACGACGATCGCCAGGCGGATCGCATCCATCCTCGACGTGCCCCATATCGAGCTGGACTCATATCGGTACGGGCCGAACTGGACCAAGACGCCCGATGAGGTCGTCAGAGACCGGTTGAGCGAGGCAGTGCGGGCGGAGGCCTGGGTCGCGGATGGGAACTATTTCAGGGTCGCCCGCGACGTCGTCTGGCCCAGGGCGACGACCGTCGTGTGGCTGGACTACTCGATCCACGTCGTCATGTGGAGGCTGTTCGCGAGGACGATGCGCCGCGGCATCCTTCGCGAAGAGTTGTGGAACGGCAACAGGGAGAAGCTCTGGTGGCACTTCGTCACCCGCGACTCCCTGTTCCTGTGGGCGCTCAAGACACACTGGCGTCGTCGCCGAACGATGCCGGAAGCGTTCGCTCAGCCTGAATGCGCCCATCTCGACGTGGTACACCTGCGTTCGACGAAGTCTACAAACGAGTGGTTGGAGACACTGAGCCCGTGACCACGGATGCAGACGAGGAGGTATGGAAATGACTTTTGGACAGACGATTGCCAGGGCGCGGAAGGAGCGCGGTGTCAGTCAGCGGGAGCTGGCGCTCAAGGTGGTCAAGGAGGACGGCGCGCCCATTTCGCCCCAGTACCTGAACGACATCGAGCGCGATCGGCGCAACCCTCCGGGCGACCATCTGCTGGGGCAGCTCGCCAAGGCGCTCGACCTGGACGAGGACTACCTCTACTTCCTGGCGGGCAAGTTCCCGTCCGACGTGCGGTCCGGCTCGAAGAACCCCAAACAGGTCGCCGCGGCCTTCAAAGCCTTCAGGCGGACGCTGGGAGGGGGCCGATGAAGTGGATGCGCGACCGGTCCGGACGTTTCGAGCAGCGGCCCTTCTACGACCAGTACGAGCTCGATTCGCAGTGCGAGGAGATCGTGGACGGTTTCCTGAGAGGCAAGAACGGCGCCACGGCCTACCCGATCACGACCGACGACCTGACCGTGATGATCGAGCGGGACGTCGCCGAGCTCGACCTGTACGCCAACCTCGCCGGTGACGGACGCGGCGTGGAGGGCGTCACCGAGTTCCGCCGGCGGCGGAAGCCGTCGGTGCGCATCGCGAAGTACCTGTCGGCGTCGGCCTCCAGGGAGAACCGGCTCCGCAGCACGCTGGCGCACGAGTACGCCCACGTCGTATTCCACGGCTTCCTCTGGACGCTGGAGGGCGCGGGCCGCAAGCCCGGGCAGACCCGGCCGCACTACCGGCGCTGCCAGCGTTCCCGGGTCGTCGCGGCGCCTCAAGCCGACTGGATGGAGTGGCAGGCGGGCTACGCCGGCGGCGCGCTGCTGATGCCGATCACGCCGCTCAGGGCGATGGTCGAGGCCGCGTTGGCCGAGTCGGGCGGCGGCAAGCTGGTCGAAGCGGAGACGGACCGCCACGCCGCGATCGTGGGGCGCGTCGCCGAAGGCTTCGCCGTTTCCAGGGACGCGGCGGCGTTTCGCCTCGCGAAGCTCGGCTATGTCGCTCCGGCGGCGGCGTCCGCGTAGGGCAGCCCATGCAGAGCGGTCGATCCACGGAGGTGCTGTTGTGACCGGTGATGCTGAGGTCTCGAACGCAGAGGTCAGGGAGGTATGGAACAGGAAAGCGCCGTTCTGGGACGACTACATGAAGGAAGGCAACCGGTACTCGAAGGAGCTCTTCTGGCCGGCACAGGAACGTCTGCTCGGGCTGAGGCGGGGCGAATCGGTCCTGGAGGTAGCGTGCGGAAACGGCAACTTCGCGCGGCGGATGGCGAAAGAGGGCGCGAAGGTCGTCGCCTCGGACTTCTCGGAAGTCTTCATCGATCGGGCCAGGGCTCGGACAGTCGAAGACGCCGACATGATCGACTACTTGGTGCTGGACGCCACGGACTCGGGCCAGCTCATGGCTCTCGGGGAAGAACGATTCGACGCGGCAGTGTGCACGATGGCGCTGTTCGACATGGCGGAGATCGAGCCACTCGCGGCGGCCTTGCCCAGGCTGTTGAAGCCGGGCGGGCGGTTCGTGTTCTCGGTCATTCATCCCTGCTTCGAGTCACCCACGGCGACCAAGGTCACGGAGTGGCAGGACGGCGCTGACGGCGTGTCCGTCGTCACCCACTCGGTCAAAGTCAAAGACTACGCGACGCCGTTCGCGGCCAGGGGAACTGCCATCCTGGGCGAACCGGAGCCGCATTGGTATTTCCACAGGCCCCTGAGCGCCCTCCTCGGCACGTTCTTCGCGGCGGGGTTCGTTCTGGACGGCATCGAGGAGCCGGTCTCGTCGCGCGGCGAGCAGGGCAAATGGTCCGCGCAGTCGGAAGTCCCGTCCGCACTGGTGGCCAGGATGAGGCTTTCCGACCACATCGTCTCCAGGGGGTCATGTTGAAGGCGATGAATCCCGGTCGCCCGGCACGCGAGGGGGAGGAGTTCAGGTCCCGCGACGGCCGCGGCGAGAAACGGGTCGCGTCCTGGCATCCGCCGGAGCTTCACGCCCCGGCCGGCAGGCCGCACGGCTCCGCGGGCATCTGCTTCACCCCCGAAGGGAACGTCGTCCTCGTGACCTGGCCGGGTGTAGCCTGGGAGCTCCCAGCCGGCCGTCCCGAAGTGGGGGAAGACTGGAGGGCGACGTTGGACAGAGAGGTGCTGGAGGAGGCCTGCGCGGTCGTCGAGGATGCGACGCTGCTCGGCTTGATCAGGGTCGCATCTATGGGAGGGCCTGAGAAAGGCCGGGTGCGGGTCAGATCCCTGTGGTGCGCCGACGTCTCGCTCGACCCGTGGGAGCCTCGTCACGAGACGACGGCCAGGCTGGTTGTGCCGCCCGACGAGGCGTTGGAGCGAGTGGGATTCGGCGGCGACCACCGGCCCATCTACGAGAGGTGGTTCCACGACGCTCTGATAGTCAAGGGACTCGCCTGAGCATATATTTTTTCGGCCCGAGTACGGCATTCAGCGGATGCGCATAGAGATGACACGCAGCACTCCCCGCCCCATAACGGAAGTCACGGCAATAGAAGTTCAGGTCGAGACGTACCTGCGGACCGTCGGCGGCGTCTTCCGGACGTTCCCGCACCAGGACTCCGGTACGACCTCCTACGGCGTGTTCGCGGACGGCGAGCGATGGTTCGTGAAGCCGTCGACCGACACGTCGATAGTCGAGTCTCTTCGCCGCGCCCTGCGCCTCAACTCCGTCGTCCAACATCCCGCGTTGCCGCGTCTCCACAGCTCGTTTTCGATTCCCGATGGCATGGCGCTGGTGTACGAGTGGGCGCCCGGAGAGGTGTTGAACGACGCGAGGTTCACCCGAGAGCAGCGCGAGCACGACCCGACGAATCCCCACGTCCGGTTCCGGTCTCTGCCAGTCGAAGAGATACTGGCCGCGCTGGACACGGTCTTCGACGCACACGTTCTCATGGCCGAGCGCGGGTTCGTCGCGTCCGACTTCTACGACGGGTGCATCATCTACGACTTCGAGGCCTCCCGGACGTATCTCTGCGACCTCGACGAGTACCGCGAGGGGCCGTTCGTGCTAGACATGGACCGCGCCTATGGGTCGCCGCGCTTCATGGCCCCCGAGGAGTTCCAACGCGGCGCGGTCATCGACCAGGTGACCAACGTGTTCAACGTGGGCCGGGCCGCGGCGGTGCTCCTCGGCGACGGCACGGGCGGTCTGGTCGCCTGGAAGGGTACAAACGCGATGCAAGAGGTAGTCGAGCGGGCCACGCTTGCCGACCGGACGCTTCGCCACCAATCGGTGGAGGAGTTCGTTGGAGAGTGGCGGTCGGCCGCTATCGGGAGCGTATAGATGCCGCAGATCGTCGTGGAGGACCTGGTCAAGACCTTTCGCATCGCCGAGCGCAGCCCTGGGGTATGGGGCGCGCTGCGCGGCATTGTGCACAGGCGATACCGCACGGTGAGCGCGCTCGATGGCGTGTCGTTCGAAATCGATCCCGGCGAGCTGGTCGGCTACATCGGGCCGAACGGCGCGGGCAAGTCGACGACCGTGAAGGTCATATCGGGCATCCTGGTGCCCGACTCGGGCCGGTGCGAAATCCTGGGCCGCGTGCCCTGGCGCGACCGCGTCGACCACGTGCGCGACATCGGCGTCGTCTTCGGGCAGCGGACGCAGCTCTGGTGGGACCTGCCGGTCGTCGAGTCGTTCGAGCTGCTGCGGGAAATCTACCGCGTCCCGGCCAGCGACTACGCCTGCACACTGGACGAGCTCGTGCAGGTGATGGACCTGTCGCTGTTGATGGACGTGCCGGTGCGGCAGCTCAGCCTGGGCCAGCGGATGCGGTGCGACCTGGCCGCCGCGCTGCTGCACCGGCCCTCGATCCTGTTCCTCGACGAGCCTACGATCGGCCTGGACGCGGTCTCGAAGCTGGCGTTCCGGGACTTCATCAAGCGTTTCAACCGCGAGCGCGGCGTCACCGTCATCCTGACGACGCACGACATGGACGACATCGAGGCGCTCTGCACGCGCGTGATGGTCATCGGCGAGGGGCTCATCCTGTACGACGGCGCGCTGGAGTCGCTGCGCGAGAGCATAGCGCCGGAGCGGAGACTCATCGTCGACCTGGTCGAGCCGGGCGCGGAGGTGTCCGACCCGGATGCCGTCGTGGTGCGGCGAGAGGGGCGGCGGGTCCACCTCAGCTTCGACCCGCGGCGCATCCCGCCGGCCGACCTGATCGCCCGGATCGCGTCGCGACACCCGGTGCGCGACCTGTTCGTGGAGGACCCGCCGATCGAGGAGATCGTCGCGCGGATGTACTCCGGGGAGCGCCCATGAGCGCCTACGCGGCGGTCATGAGCGCGAACTTCCGCACGCTCCTCCAGTACCGCACCGCCGCGGTAGCCGGCTTCACGACGCAGCTATTCTGGGGATTCATCCGCGTCATGATATTCGAGGCGTTCTTCCGGTCTACGACGGCCGAGCAGCCGATGACCGTGGACGAGGTCACGACCTACATCTGGCTCGGCCAGGCGTTCATCGCGCTCCTTCCGTGGAACACCGACCGCGAGCTTCACAACCTGATTCGCTCGGGCCTCGTCGGCTACGAGCTGTTGCGGCCCGTGGACCTGCACAACCTGTGGCTGGCCCGCGCCCTCGCGTACCGGACGGCCCCCACGCTGCTCCGGGCCGTGCCGCTACTCACGCTGGCACTGATCTTCTTCGGGATGGACCTGCCGGCCTCCCCCGCCGCGGGCGCCGCGTTCCTGGCCTCGATGATGGGCGCGCTGCTGATCAGCAGCGCGTTGACTACCCTGATCAACGTGACGATGATGTGGACCGTCTCGGGACAGGGCGCGGCTGTGATGGCCGGCGGCGCCGTGACATTCTTGACCGGGATGATCGTGCCGATCCCCTTCTTCCCCGACTGGGCGCAGACGGTCATCAACGTGCTGCCGTTCCGCGGCATCGTCGACACGCCCTACCGCATCTACCTGGGGCACATCCCGACGAGCGATGTCGCGCTGCACCTGGCTCACCAGCTCGCGTGGGCGGCCGCCCTGGTGGTTGTCGGCCGTTGGGTGCTGTCGCGCGGCCTGCGCCGTCTCGTGATGCAGGGCGGCTGAGATGATCGACGCGATCCGGCTCTATCGGCGCTACGCCGGCGTCTCGATACGCGGGCAGATGCAGTACCGGGCGTCGTTCGTCATGGAGACGATCGGGCAGTTCGGCGTTGTCGGCGTGGAGTTCGTCGGCATCCTCGTGCTCTTCAGCCGCTTCGACACGCTGGAGGGATGGACACTACCCCAGGTCGCCTTCCTGTACGGCCTCGTGCACCTCGGCTTCTCGTTCGCGGACACGTTCAGCCGGGGTTTCGACAGCTTCGGGGTCACGGTCAGGCTGGGCGACTTCGACCGGCTGCTGCTCAGGCCGCGCTCGACCGCGCTGCAGCTCATGGGCCAGGAGCTCGTGCTGCGGCGCCTGGGCCGGATCGCACTGGCGCTCGGGGTGATCGTGTGGGCCAGCATGGCGCTGGACGTCGAATGGACGGCGCTGAAGGTGGCGCTTTCGGTCGTGACGGTCGTGTGCAGCGCCGCGCTCTTTTCAGGGCTGATGATTCTCCACGCGACGCTGGCGTTCTGGACGACCGAGACGCTGGAGATCACCAACATCGTCACCCACGGCGGCGTCGAGACGACCCAGTTCCCGCTGTCGATCTACCGCCCGTGGTTCCGCGGCATCTTCACGTTCGTCTTCCCGCTCGGCGCGGTCAGCTATTTCCCGGCCGTCGCAATTCTGGGCAAAGCCGACCCGCTTGGATCGCCGCTATGGTTCCAGTACGCGGCGCCGGCGATCGGGCTGCTGTTCCTGCTGGTGTGTTTGCGAATATGGGAGTTCGGCGTCCGCCACTACCTGTCGACGGGAAGCTGATCCGCCGCGTCTCCGCGGCGTCTACGGACGGGTCTCGGTCTGTTCTCGCGCCCAGCGGGCGAGTGCCTTGTCGGGAGACGCGATCTCGGCGATGGAGGTGTAGTAGGAGTCGCGCCAGCTCTCCGGCGGCATGCCGGTGAACAGCATCAGGTTGAGCGGGTACTCCTCGCTGTCGGTGGCGCGGCGGAAGTCGTCGCGGAACAGGAACGTCGGCTTGCCGAGCGCGATGGCCATGCCCAGCTCGACCATGACGCCCTCGTCGGGCGGCACTCCGTTCACGACGGCGAAGATGGCGTCCGCGTCGATGACGTCCCTGAAGTCGGCCTGGCCCACCCGGTACGCCCAGCCCGCCTCGGAGAGGTCGACCTGGTTGTTGCGCCCGAACGGCTCCCAGACCTCCAGTCCGAGCGCTTCGAGTGCGTCGACGAGCTGCGGAAGCAGCAACGCTCGCTGCTGCGCCGAGAAGCCGTAGGGGTTGGCGAGGTAGATGGTCTTGCGGTGGGTGAGTCCCATGCTTCGCCGTATCCTATCAGGCCGTGACAGACGCGTCGTGCCGCCGTGGAGCTCAACCCCGGCCGCGACACGGTCGAAGAGGCGCCAGGGCTCTTCGGCTTGGTGAACGAACGGCCATCTGTCGTTCGGTGTTTGCTACCAGGGCGCGTTGTTGATAGGATTCTGGAAGCTACGCCGAACCATAGGGATTCCAATCTCCAGAGGTCAACTATGCGCAACGTCAAGTCGATCTTTATCCTGCTGGGTATGGCCCTCTTCGCCGCCCTCTTCGTCGCCGGTTGCTCCAGCGACAGCGAGGATGATCAAGATACCGCCGGAGCTCCCGCCGCAGCGGCAGCCGAAGACACCGGCACTCAGGGCCAGTCCGGCGATGCTTCCGTCCAGCAAGAGTACGAGCTCAACATGACATTCACCAGTCCGGTGTTCAACGAGAAGCGGCGCATTCCAAAGACCCACACCTGCATCGGAGGCTCGACGGACGAGCCGGGCAAGTATTTTGCCCGGTCCAACCTGACTCCGACGGATGCGCAGAACCTGTCCCCGCCTCTGGCCTGGAGCGGCGCCCCTGAGGGGACTCATAGCTTCGCCCTGGTCATGCGCAGCACGGAGCTACTGGCGTCGGACGAAACCTGGGTCCACTGGGTGATATGGAATGTTCCCGCCGACGTGACCGAGCTGGACAAGGGCATAGAGGAGGCGGAAACGCTGGAGAATGGGACCCGGCAGGGGCTCAACAGCGGCGGAGTGGTCGGATACCTTGGGCCATGTCCGCCGGATATGCTCAGCATATACAAGCCTTCGAATGCAAAGGGCAACGAGAATCCCAAGCAGGAGATAGAGAAGTACACCTTCGAAATCTATGCACTGGACACCGTGCTCGACCTGGCTGCCGGCGCCACAAGAGAAGACCTGCTCAAGGCCATGGAGGGTCACATACTGGGAGCGGGAGTGCTGGTTGGCGAGCGCCAGGGCAGGCTCATCATGAAGGCGACCGGATAAGGCCGCGCACCTTGTCTGGGATAGATTCCCGCCCCCGCCTACGCGAGGGCAGGCTGTTCGCGGGAATGACGGAGGTTGACTGTGCTCGACCTGGCTCCCGGCGCGACGATGGAAGACCTGATCAAGGCCATGGAGGGTCACATACCGGGAGGGGGAGTGCTGGTTGGCGAGCGCCAGGGCAAGCTCATCATGAAGGCGACCGGATAGGTATTACGCTCCTGGACATCTCTGGCGGCACCGTGGTCGGGCTTACGATCGCGTCGCCGTGGCCGACCCCCGGACGGTAACCTGCGTCGACCGGACGAGCGGGAGTGACCCGGTCTCCTATTCGCGGATCACGTTCGGGCGTCCAGACTGCTCAGGCTCCCGGGCCAGTCCAACATCAACGAGTCCGCCGTCAGCAGCCGGTGGCCCTGGAGAGCGGTTGCGACTATGATGCGGTCGGCCGGGTCTCCATGCATGTCCGTCAGGAGACCGGCGCGTGCGGCGACGGCTCCATCTACTGGAATCTCGACGAGACCCCTGTCGAGCAGGTCGCTCCGCCACGCGGCGAGAGCGATCAGGAGTTCGAGTCGACCCTTCCGGGCTCGCATGCCGACTTCCCAAAATGATATCGCCGAAACGGCGGCATCGCCTTCGCGTAACGCCCTCTCGACCGTGCGGCGAGCATGGGGCCCCATTCTCCTGTCGCCCCGCTCGTGCCACAGGAGGACGTGGGTGTCGAGCAGAATCAAAGCAGGTCGTCCCCTTCACCGTCGGGTTTCTCGAACCAATCGGCCGGCATAGGGGAAACTATATCGCCCAGGACACGAATCTTGTCCCGGTGGCGGCCGAATGGGATCTTCGGCTTCTCGACGTACGGCGTCAGCTTTGAGACCGGCCGGCCGTGCTTGGTAATGACTATTTCGCCGCCGGTCTCGGACACCTCGTCCATGAGCTTCAGGCACTTCGCCTTGAATTCGGACGCCTTCATCGTCCTGGGCGGCGGCGCAGTGTTTCCGTCTGTGGACATCGTGGGCTCCCGCATGCTGATGTGACCACTATTGTGTCATAAAACTGACCATGCCGCAACGGAATTCCGGATCGCTATCGGGGACTATGTCTGGGATAGATTCCCGCCCCCGCCTACGCGAGGGCAGGCTGTTCGCGGGAATGACGGAGGTGGGGGACTTGGGCCGCCGGGAGCGGTTGCACCGGCGTGGGTGGCCGTGCTACGTTGGAATAGAGATGCGTCGACGGGGAGTAGTAGCGGGTACCGCGCGATAGAGAACGGGGTAAGGTGGAAGCCCGGCGCGCGTTCGGCCCGTGAACTCGTCCTCCGGTGGCGGCAACGCCAACGGAGCCCGGCCCTGAGGTCGGGCCTGAGCATCCGGCCTGAATGCCAGTAGGGCCGGCCGGCAGAGCGCCGTTATCGCTTCGAGGCGGCCCCGCATCGTCGGGGCAACCAGGGTGGTACCGCGGGGTACTGCGTAAGCTGATCGCATTCCCGTCCCTGAATCCAGGGGCGGGTTTTTTTGTTGGGGCGGCCCCGATTCGCCGAAGGGCGGTCCCGGCGCGGCGGGAAGGACACGGCAGGAGGTCGACATGGCGACGACGGACACGGCGGTGAGGGCGGACGCGCGGTACGACTCCGCGCAGATCGAGGCGAAGTGGCAGGAGCGTTGGGAGAGCGGCGGGACCTACACGGTCCGCGACGACGACTCGCGCCCCAACTGGTACGAGCTCACGATGTACCCCTACCCTTCCGGCGACCTCCATATCGGCCACTGGTACGCCATGTCCGGCGCGGACGCCCACGCGCGCTTCATGCGGATGAGGGGATACAACGTGCTGCACCCGATGGGGTTCGACGCCTTCGGGCTGAACGCGGAGAACGCCGCGATCGAGCGGGGCATCCATCCGGCGATGTGGACCATGGGCAACATCGAGAAGATGCGGCAGCAGTTCCGCACGTTGGGGGCCATCTACGACTGGGACCGCGAGCTGGTGACCTGCGTCCCCGAGTACTACCGCTGGAACCAGTGGATATTCCTGAAGTTCCTGGAGGCCGGGCTGGCCTACCGCGACTTCGCGCCCGCCAACTGGTGCCCGACCGACAACACTGTGCTGGCCAACGAGCAGGTCGTCGATGGCCGCTGCGAGCGCTGCGACTCCGAAGTGGTCCGCCGCGAGCTGAACCAGTGGCTGTTCCGCGTCACGAAGTACGCCGACGAGCTGCTGGACCAGTCCAAGATCGACTGGCCAGACAAGATCAACGTGATGCAGACTAACTGGATCGGCCGCAGCGAGGGCGTCGACATCGAGTTCGACATATCCGAGTACGGGCTGGACGAGACGGCGCTGACGACGTTCACGACGCGCATCGACACGATCTTCGGCGTCACCTTCGTCGTGCTGGCCCCCGAGCACCCGCTGGTGGACGAGCTGACGACGCCCGAGCGCAGGGCCGAGGTTGAGGCGTACGTCGAGCAGGCGCGCCGCCAGACCGAGATCGAGCGCATGTCGACCGAGAAGGTCAAGACGGGCGTCTTCACCGGCTCCTACGCGGTCAACAGGCTGAACGGCGAGCGCGTGCCGATCCTGATCGGCGACTACGTGCTGCTGACGTACGGCACCGGCATCGTCATGGGCGTCCCGGCGCACGACCAGCGCGACTTCGAGTTCGCCGTGAAGTACGACCTGCCGATCAAGGTAGTCGTCGCTCCGCCCGACTGGGACGGCGGCGATCTGGACGAGGCATACGTGGACGATGGCACGCAGGTCAACTCCGGCCAGTTCGACGGCCTGCCGAGCGCCGACGGCAAGGCGAAGATCGCCGACTTCATCGAGTCGCGGGGCTGGGGCAAGCGGGCCGTGCAGTACCGGATGCGCGACTGGCTGATCTCGCGCCAGCGCTACTGGGGCACGCCCATACCGGTCGTCTACTGCGACGGCTGCGGCACGGTGCCCGTCCCGGAGGAGGACCTGCCGGTGCTGCTGCCGGAGGACGCCGAGTTCCGGCCGACCGGCGAGTCCCCGCTGACGCTGCACGAGGGTTTCGTGAACGCCAACTGCCCGCGCTGCGACGGGCCGGCGAAGCGCGAGACGGACACGATGGACACGTTCGTGGACTCGTCGTGGTACCAGTTCCGGTTCGCGAGCCCGAAGTTCGACGGCGGCATGTTCGAGCGCGAGGCGTTCCAGGCCTGGGGCGCGGTGGACCAGTACACCGGCGGGGCGGAGCACGCGGTCATGCACCTGCTGTACGCGCGCTTCTTCACGAAGGCAATGCGCGACCTCGGCCTGCTGGACATCGACGAGCCCTTCATCCGGCTGTACAACCAGGGCCACATCCTGTCCGAGGGCGAGAAGATGAGCAAGTCGCGCGGCAACGTCGTCGCGCCCGACGAGTACGTCGGCAAGTACGGCGCGGACGCCGTGCGCTGCTACCTGATGTTCATCGGCCCGTGGGACCAGGGCGGTAGCTGGAGCGAGTCGGGCATCAACGGCGTGTCCCGGTGGCTGAACCGCCTGTGGGAGCTGGCGCAGCGCGACCCGAACGCCTTGGACGCGGGCCCGGTCGACGAGAACGCCTCCGCCGACCTGAGGCGGGACGTCCACAAGACGATCAGGCGAGCCATAGACGACCTGGAGCGGTTCAAGTTCAACACGGCCATCGCGTCGCTGATGGAGTTGTCGAACACGATGAATGCCGCCTGGGCGGACGGCGGTATCACGTCGGACGCGTGGCGCGAGGCGGTGGAGTCTCTGCTGGTGCTGCTGGCGCCGATGGCGCCCCACGTCACCGAGGAACTGTGGGAGAGGAGTGGACGCCCGTTCAGCATCCACGACCGGCTGCTGCCGGAGTGGGACGCCGCACTGGCGGCCGACGAGACGATAACGCTCGTCGTGCAGGTCAACGGCCGGGTGCGGGACCGCATCGAGCTGCCCGTGCCGCTCACCGAGGAGGACGCCAGCGCGGCCGCGCTGGACAGCCCCCGTGTTCAGACGCACACGGCGGGTAAGAACGTGGTCAAGGTCGTCTACGTGCCGGGCAAGCTCGTCAACGTAGTTGCGAAGTAGACACGGGCGCGAGTGACGCGGCTGGATCGAGACCGTCATTTGCGCAGGCCGTAAGGACTGCATGAGTGGTTCCTGCCTGCGCGGGAATGACGGTTATGCAATGGTTTTGCTGTACGGGAACGACACGCAGCGGGGCACGACCGTAACGCCGCAAGAGCAAGTTGCGGACAGGTGTACCTTCACGGGAGCGACATCAGACACCGCGCGTGTGAATTCAACCGTCACGTCGACCCCTACCGCAAAGTCGATCACACCGAAACGCCCAGCTCCTCCGCATCAACTTCGCCTTCCTCGGCGTGATCAGAAACTCCGACTGCCACAGGCTCTCCTGCGGTTCCCGTGCTTGAAACATCGACTACCTGCTCCTGAGCGTTCTCTCCTCCACTTTCCCCGCTCCTATTATCTCTCGCTTCCAATGTCCTCGCCCATGACTTGTTACGAGGGAATCATGCTATGATTGTCCCTGCCGGGGGTCTCGGCTACCAAGAGTGCGCGAACGTCGCAACAGTGGCGGAGTGCTTGTGCTTTCCCGTGAACTCTCACGGTTCACGTTGGGGACACTAAGCCGACACTTGGCAAGTGACCTATGTCCTGTTGCCGTGTAGTGGTTCCAATGAATGGCCACTCGTGTCGACTGCTTCTCCTATCGATCATACTGATCGGCATGGTCGCCGGATGCTCGGACGGCCCCGGACAGTCTGCCGAGTCCCTGCCCCCTGCAAGTACCAACACGCCTACACCCACGCCCGATCCCACCAACACGCCTACGTCCACACCCGAACCCACCAGCACGCCTACACCTACACCGGAACCTACGACTACGCGCACACCCGTAAACACGCCTACCGGTACACCTACTCCGGAGCCATCGCCCACGCCCAAAACCGCCAACACTCCGACACCTCCCCCAACAAACACTTCTATTACCGCGCCTACTCCGACACCTACGCTCATTCCGACACCTACGCCCATTCCGACGCCTACGCCCACTCCGACACCTACGCTTACTCCGACACCCACGCCCACTCCGACACCTACGCCCACTCCGACACCCACGCCCACTCCAACACCCACCCCATACCCAGTCGTGACCCGAGACCAGGAGTATGGATACACCATAGACATACCGGACGACTGGGTAGACGAAGGGCAATACGCCCGAAGCGTCCCCGGTGGTTTTCTGTTGATTCGAGAACTTGACCTGGCTGCCGGAACTAAACTCGATCAGTTCGCAGAGTCGGTCAGAAACAACGTGAGGCAGGAGTGGTGGCCTTCGGCGTCGCTGTTCGAGATAACGTCTTTCGAGCAAAGACGGGTGGAGGACCAAGACTCTTACTTCATGGAGTACCGTGTGCAGAAAACGTCCGATAACTGTGTGCTCGAAGTGGTAGAGCAACTGGCCTTGGGATCCCATCTTCCAGGGCCTACGAAAGGATTCCGGTTACGCCACGCGGCGTGTGAGGGGGAATTGACCGGGGGGCTCGACGTGAGCAGAAGAGAGGTGCTGGACACTTTCCGCATCGTTACCAAGCCAGCAACTTACTACACTCAGTTTCTGACCATACGGGGCGTTGCCGTCAAGGCTCCCGCCAGAGTAGCCCCAGCGGCGATGCAAAAGGCGGCAGAAATCGTTGCGGTAATGGTGGACGGGAGACGAGATGTCGTCGAGTGTATTGACGAGTCGGGCTCCGCCTATGCGATATTCCCAAGGGGAGCGGGTGTAACTGAGCTGCCAGAATTCTCGTTCTTGAAGGGGAAAGCGGATATGTGGGGCCAACGTTACGACGATAACAGACAAATCGACGGTCTGGGCGCCACCAAGGCGGGCCGTGTGTCGGCGGTATATGAGCCAGCATTGACCGACCCCGGGTATTCCTTTGTGCTATACAAGGTAGCGGTTCATGAGTTTGGACACCATGTGATGAATCTTTGCTTCACAGAGAAGGATTATGAGACATGGTCAGACATACACGAAAGTTCGGTTGATAAAGTTCTTTCAGTCTACGGGTTTGATGCGCCGCCTTTCGATCAGGGCCTTATGGTCAACATCGATGAGTTTTTTGCTGGACTGTCTCAACTCTATTTTTTCCGGCACGATGTACCGAGGAGACATGCGGAACGATTCTTCCCTGAAGCTTTTGAGTTTCTTGAAGATTTCTATGGTCTTCTGACACCCCAGCAGACGGACCGCCCAGGTTACGTTCAATATGTGACTTCTTCGGGCGCTCCACTTCCATGGTTTGTTCCTAGCGGAGGCACGTATGAACACGGCACTTTGGGTTATAGCATAGAGTTGCTGCCTGAATGGAAAGTCGAAGACGAAAGCGATTACGAGTCGGCGCTGTCCAGCCCCCCGGCCGAAATTAGCATCAGCTACACACGCTTGCCTGATGGCTCAGATGGTGACGACCAGCTACTGCGGCTGGCAGAATCGAGCCGCGAGAACTGGGAGCGATGGACGCAAGGCTGGGACAAGTCTGAGGTTAAGTCCTTTGAGAAAAAGACATTGGACGGGCAAGAGTCTTACTGGATCCTCTACTATGGGCACGAATCGGCCAACTACTGTGACATAGACCTGATCGAACGAGTGCTGATCACGTCCCACGATGGAATCAAGTACGGAGTTGTCTTGCAGGGTCTGGTTTGCGGCGCGGAGAGTTTGAGTGCCGTTTCGGACGTAGAGACCATGCTCCGCAGCTTCAGCCTGCCGACGTCCACACCAACGACTGCGGATCTGAGTACGCCGTGAATTGCCAAACCGTAGCGGCGGGTTTGAAACCCGCCTTCCCCCTATCGCCCACCGAAAGCATTACCCCAATACGGCCTCATCACAGTAAATTGGTATAAGATCGGAGTATTGGACTTCGTCCAGGTCAACGGCCGGGTGCGGGACCGGATCGAGCTGCCTGCGCCGCTCACGGAGGAGGATGCCCGCACGGCCGCGCTGGACAGCCCCCGGGTCCAAACGCACACGGCGGGCAAGAACGTGGTCAAGGTCGTCTACGTCCCGGGCAAGCTCGTCAACATAGTCGCGAAATAGACGCGGACTGCGAAGGACGTGGCCCAGATTGGCTGAGGTAAGGGTTACAGAGAGTAGAATGGTAGCGCCTTCCAACGGACCGGAGGTCGCTACCATCCTGGTGGAGCCGGACGACGCCGTCGCGCTGATGGTGTTGGGTCACGGGTCCGGGACCCCGATATACAGGCCACTGATGGTGCAGATGGCGGAAGCGCTTGCCAGACATCGGATCGCGACTTTCCGGTACAACTACCCGTACAGCGAGGGCATGAACAACTACTCTCCCGACCTGATCGACTCCCTCGAAGTCCTGCTGGACACGACGAGCGCGGCCAGGAGCGCCGCGGCGCGTCTGTCGCTCGACCTCCCGCTGTTCCTTGGCGGACGTTCCATGAGCAGCCAGGTCGTTTCGCTCGCCCTGGCGCGCCAAGATTGGCCCGACGTCAGGGGCCTGGTCCTGTATGTCTTTCCGATGCGATGGCGCAACCTGATGGAGGACCCCGTGGGCCATCTGAACCGTGTGCCGGTCCCGATGCTGCTCGTTCAGGGCGGCCGCGACGAGGAGTTCTGCGACCTGCGCGAGCTTCGGCCCGTGCTGGACGGATTGGGGGAGCGCGTGACTCTGCACGTCGTGGAGGGCGCGGACCACTTCTACGATCCGCCGGTCGAGTCGGGCAGAACGAGGTCGGACACGCTATCGGAGGTCGCTTCCGTGACGTCAGCGTGGATACGCAGGCAGCTCAGATGACGACAGGAGCACGGCAACGGAGCTCCCGGAGTTGCGGCGCGATCACGCGTGTCCTGTCGCTGGCGGCGCGCCAGTCGTTGCTGGTAGGGGCGGCGTTCGGGATGCTCGTTCTGGCCGCGTGCGGCGAGCTGTCGCCGCAGGACCTCACGGCCGTCGCCGAACTGGAGCCGTCCCCGACGCCCGTGGCGGACGTCGTCGCGATGTTCGGAGGAAATCCGAGCGGCGATGGCGTCTTCGACGCCCGCGGCCCGACGTTCGCTCCCGACGAGGCGTGGAGGTTTCCGGCCGCCGACATCACCTCCCCTCCCGTCGTATCGGGCGGGCTCATCCTTGTCGGCGTGGCTGATGGGACATCAGAGTCGGGATTCTACCTGACCGCGTTCGACGCACGAGCGCAGAGAGAGCTGTGGAGATTCGCCACGGGCCGCCAGGTATACTCAGCGCCTGCCGTGTCCGACGGAGTCGTATACGTGTCCAGCCTGGACAGCCGCCTCTACGCCCTGGATGCCGCGACCGGAGAGGAGCAGTGGAGGTTCGAAGCCGTGGGCGGATCGTGGGCCTCCCCGGTTGTCTCGGACGGGACCATCTTCTTCACCGCGTCGGATGGCCACCTCTACGCGCTGGATGCGACGACCGGAGAAGAGCGCTGGCGATTCGAGCTGTTTGGCCCGAGGCAGCTGGACGCCAACTCGTTCGGGCGGGGCACCTGGCTCTCCCCCTCGGTCGATGGCGGTGTCGTCTACGCGGGAAGCCTGGACTGGCACCTCTACGCGATCGACGCCGCGACCGGTCAGGAGAATTGGCGATTCAAGACGAAGGGCCCGGTGTGGGGCTCGCCGGCGATATACGACGGTGTCGTGTACTTCGGCAGCGACGACCTCAATCTCTACGCGGTGGACGCGGCGACCGGCGCGGAGAAATGGCGCTTCAGATCCCACTGGCCCCTCAAGGCCTCTCCGGTCGTCTTCGATGGCACGGTCGTATTCCAGAGGGGGTACGTCCACGGGCTCGACGCCGCCACGGGCGAAGAGAAATGGAAGACCGAGATCGTACCGCAGCGCTCCTCGGCGCAGCCCATCATATCCGGCGGCAACGGCCTCTTGTACCTGACCAGTTGGCGCGGCGTCTACGCCGTGGATGCCGAGTCCGGGAAGCCCTGGTGGGACTTCAACGTCGAGGGCACGCCCTCCGGCTACCTCACCGTCGAAGACAACATCCTCTACGCAGTCATCCGCCAGGAAGGTGCAGCCTACCTGCTCGCGCTGGAGTAGCGGGCGGCGGCAGTCCAACAAGCTATTTTTGGTGGAACGATGGCCCACCCGCACGACAAGGTGGTGTCGTGGAACCGGAGCACCTGAGTAGCTAAGCAAGCCGCATCGAACCACTCGCATCCATGTTCGACCCCTGTGGCGTCAATTGAAATTCTACCTGTTTGGTGCCTGTCTTGGGCGAGTCGGCAACCAGCTACGGCCGCAGCCGTAAGTTTCATCTACGGCGATTTCCGCGGTTACGCTTGGCTCTTGTCTTGTAGCCAAGCGTCTCTTGGTATCGATGGCGGTTCCATCGCAGTGCGTATATGTTGCTGGGCACAGCCAGTGCCTCTGCAAGGGAGGCCACAGCCCCTCCCAATGCCGACAACGCCACAGTGGCCCAGATACTATTCAGCCACGGAGGGCTCATTTTCTCCGTTGCCAAGATAGTCGCGATAGCCAAGGCGACAATTGCTGGAGCCGTTGATGTGGTTACATACCGGGATTCTGATGGTTCGTCTCGAGTCTCTTCCGGTATTTCCTGTCCAGTCCTTCTCTCTACGAAGGATCGGCTGAGATTGCCCACCCATGGGATGATCCCTAGTACCCAAACCCATTGGAGGGCCACTCGCAGTGCCATAACGGAAAGCGCGTTTGTCGCATAGGTCCACACCTTCGGCCACCCGCTTGTGACCAGACTCGCAAACAGACCCATTGCCAGCCCGAGCAGCATCCCTTGCATTGTAGTGACCAAGACGTTCAGGGTAGCCGCTGTCCGAGGATTCCTGTCTAACCAATCGACGGAGCGTTGCATACGCCGACTACTCATCGTGCTCCCTACGTTCACTAAACCCAACAACCGCCACAACTAGACACCGAAGGAATGGGCTGAGAACGATTGAGCTTGACCCTCCTATGCGTCCAATTCGGATTGCCCCGCCGGGCGCACACATACTCCAGCACGGTGTCGTGGAGCCAAGATACCGCGCAATGGCCAGAGGGGTGGCGAACAATACAACCGCTGAGAGCAGCATAGGCTGCATCCACTGAAGAACCCATCAACCGGGACATCCTAGTTGGTCGACTAAGATTGAGCTGAGGACAGCAGCCATTCGGCATGGACTGAGCATACGTCCAATCTGATCCCGCTGACCGTGACTTTGGCGTCGGACCTGTCAAGCGAGACCCGTGCGGCACGCTGTTGCCCACCGAATGCGCAGTCGATTCGAGGCCTATCGCTGTCGAACTCGCCCAATGGCGCGTCCTGCAACGACCGGAATATCTCGCTGGGAATCTCTACGAGTTGGTAGCGCTCGGGGATCTCATTCGGCTGTCTGAATGCGCGGAGCATCACGATCGCGTCTACGGCGGCACTATATTGTTCGAAGAGCTCGAGGGTTCGCCGTCGCCGTTCTCGGGCCGAGCGCACATCCTGAATCCACGCTGCCTCTGTGAGCTTCGAGATGTGAACCGTTCTCTCGGAAAGGCTCCGAGCCGCTGTAGACTTCAGCGATAGTCTCCGGGCTCTGCCGTATTTGTCCGTCACTGTGAGGTCACTGAAACGATGCGTCGGGGATTTGACCCATTCGACGTTCCACCCTACGGATTCACAGGCATTGGCAAAGGCCGTTTCAAAACCGGTGAGCCCAAGCGCATCGATGGTCGTCCCATGATGCACCGACAGTGTCAGGCCGAAGTACTCGATCCAGTCTGGTGTACGAGAAAGCCACGTTGCTGGCTGGCCAGTAGTCACAGACGGTGGCGAAGACAGGGAATCCACTACGCGCGCCACGAATCTGACCGCTGTTTCGGACAGGTCGTCGATTCTTGACTTGAGGTCTTCCCTGTCGCTCATCCGTTAAGTCGCCGCTCGATCATGTCGACGTATGCCGAGCTCAATTCAACGCCGATCCACATTCGGTTCAAGTTACGAGCAGCGACCAAAGTAGTCCCCGATCCGGCGTACGGATCGAGCACCAAGTCGCCAGGACGGCTTGTGATCTTCAGGCACCTGTGGGCTAGCTCAATCGGCATGACCGCCGGATGGTTCACCCCATTCGCGTATGTTCTCTGTTGTGGATCAGTTGGGATTGACCACGTGGTTCGGAGCCTTCTCCCGTTCGGTCCTCGAACGGCATCTATGTCGTAGTAGTAATTCTGATTCTTGGAGAGCAGGAAGATCGTCTCGTGGTCTAGCGTAGGACGATCTCGCACGGATTCCGGATGCGCATTGGGTTTGGCCCAGATCACTTCCGACCGGACCCACCAGCCCGCGGCTTGAAGCGCAAAGGCGAGTCGCCAAGGTACCCCAATCAGGTCCTTCGCCTTGAGACCGTCGGGCGTACGCGGCCGAACCGCCATGGCCCTGGCCCGGTTCTTGCGATCCGGTGCTCGATATCGCCGGTTGCCGGAAGTGTACGAGTCTCCGACATTCAGCCACACTGTGCCGCTGTCAGTCAGAATGTTACGCAGTTTTTCGAACGTGCGGACAATAGTCGCCACGTAGTCAGGAAGGGTGTCGTCTCTGCCAATCTGCGAGTCGACTTCGTAGTCTCTAAGCGACCAATACGGGGGTGAGGTCACTACTGTTTGGACAGTCCCAGCAGGAAGTCGATCCAACACTTCATCTGCTGACCCTCGTATGAGCAGCGACTGCTTCATGCCGTCTACTCGGAAGTTCTCTGCGGTGTCTAATCTGAGATAGTCGTCTCCAGCAGACTCCAAACCCGGTAACGGGAGACGACGGCCGACGGGACTGGCCGATCCCCGCGTATCGAATCCGGAAGCAGCTGTCGCTAGTCCTGGAGTTCTATTCAATGTGGTCTTCTTCTTCGGTCAGGTTCCCGTGACGGGCGACAGCCACCTGAATCCTGGAGGCTCTGCCGCGTTGTGGGCCTCTGATCTTCTACCCATTCTCACTGTCTCCGCAGCGTATCCTAGCGCAGAAAGGAAGTTCGTGCATCCGTCTCCATCTCCGATGCAACAAACCACTGGACTACCCCGCCACCACCGTGCACCCGTACTCCAACGCCGCGTCCTGGAGCCACAGCGCGGTGTAGTCGGCGAAGCTGCGACGGACGATGAGCTCGTAGGCCGGCGAGTCGTCGACGCAGTAGATGGTCACGTTGGCCTTGGCGAGCAGGGTCTGGGCGCAGTCGCCGTGGCGGAAGACCGCGGGGTGGAGGTCGAGCGGGCAGCCTTTGGCCAGCACGTCGCGGGCCCGTGGGCCACTCACGGTGACAACGGTCTGACCGCCGGTCACGTCGGTGACCGTGCTGTGTACGCCGTCGAGCGCTGATTCGAGGGACTGCGCGAGCGAGGTCTGGGCGTCCGGGGGCGTGACGACGAGCCACTCATCCGGCCCCAGCCACAGCGCGAGCAGTCCGCCCTTCCCGGCCGTCGTGTTGGGCTTCGTCGGCAGTCTGAACCCGAGGACGGCCTCGGCTGCGCTGGTGAAGCCGCCGTCTGCGGGGTCGCCGCGCAGGTCCACGTGCCCCAGGAACGGCCGCTCGGAGATGACGACAGCGGCGTCGTCCGCAGGATCGCCCGAGGCCGTGGCGAAGAAGCCGGTCAGCGAGGACCGGCGTCCCGTGCCGTCAGTCGACATTCTGCTTCTCCCCTTCCGGGTCGTAGAAGGCCGGGTCCGCTATCCTCGTCGCGATCGCCCGACCGGTCCCGGTGGACACGTGGACGACGTCGCCCTTGCGGGCTCGGCCGCCCTTGACGATGCCCATCGCGATGGAGCGCCCGAGGTTCGCGCTGTAGTAGCTGGACGTCACGTGGCCCAGCATCGGCGCCGGGGCGCGAGCGGACGGGTCGTCGACGATCTGGCCGCCCTCCGGCAGCACCTCCTGGTCGTCCTCTGTGAGCAGGCCGACGATCTGCTTCCGGTCGTCCCGCGCCAGGTCTTCCATCGAGAGCGACCGCCTGCCTAAAAAGTCCTTGCGCCGCGATACCATGCGCCCGACGCCGAGGTCGACCGGCGTGACGGAGCCGTCGGTGTCCTGGCCGACGATGATGTAGCCCTTCTCCGCCCTCAGCACGTGCATCGCCTCCGTGCCGTACGGCGTAATCCCGAACTCCTCGCCGGCCTCCATCACGGCCTCCCACACGCGGCGTCCGTAGCTCGCGTTAACGTTGACCTCGAACGACAGCTCGCCCGCGAAGCTGATCCGTAAGATGCGCGCCGGGACGCCCGCCACGGTCCCGGTGCGGACCGACATGAACGGGAACGCGTCGTCGGAGAGGTCGACGTCGCCGCAGACCTTCTGAAGGACCCGCCGCGCGCGGGGCCCGTTGATCGACACAGTCGCCCAGTGGTCGGTCACCGACGTCAGGTACACCTTCATGTCCGGCCACTCGGTCTGCAGCCACCGCTCCAGCCAGGTCATGACCGTGGCGGCCCCGGACGTAGTCGTGTGCATCAGGAAGTGATTTTCAGAGAGCCGCGCCGTGACGCCGTCGTCGAGCACCATGCCCTCTTCGTTCAACATGAAGCCGTAGCGGCAGCGCCCGACGCCGAGCTTCGTCCAGCCGTTGATATAGACGCGGTTGAGAAACCGCGCCGCGTCCGGCCCCCTGACGTCGATCTTGCCCAAGGTCGACGCGTCGAGGACGCCCACCGCGTTACGCACGGCGAGGCACTCCCGGTTGACCGCCTCGTGCAGCGATTCTCCGGGACGTGGGTAGTACCACGCCCGCTTCCACTGGCCGACGTCCTCGAACGGCGCCCCGGCGGCGGCGTGCCACTCGTGCATCGGCGTCTTGCGCACGGGGTCGAAGAGGTCCCGGAGGTCGCGGCCGGCCATGGCGCCGAACGTGACCGGCGTGTACGGCTGCCGGAAGGTGGTCGTCCCGATCTCCGGGATCGGCCGTCGCAGAACTTCGGAAAGAACGCCGATCCCGTTGACCGCGCCGGTGCGGCCCTGGTCGGTGCCCATGCCCAAAGTCGTATAGCGCTTGACGTGCTCGATCATCTCGTAGCCCTCTCGGGCGGAGACGGCAATGTCGGCCGCGGTCGTGTCGGTCTGGAGGTCGACGAAGCTCTTGGTCTCCCTCGTCACCGGCTTCGTGCCCGGCACGATCCAGCAGGCGCTATGGGGCTCTTCCGGCCAGTCGTTGGCGCCCGGAGCGGGTGCGGAGGGCCGGCCGTTGCCGAGTCCGGCGTCGCCGGCCGCGGCCGCGCCGGCGGCCGCGCCCTGCGCGAGCGACTCCTCGAGGGTGAACGCGCCGTTGCACGACCCGGCGGAGCGCTCCGCCTGCGCCGGCGGACCGGGCACGAAGCACGACAGGGCGTCGTCGAACCTCGGCCGCCCGCCCGACTGGGAGTGGAGGTTCAGGGTCGGGTTCCATCCGCCCGACATCGCCACCAGGTCGCACTCGATCCGCCGCGGCTCGCCGACGGCCGACCCTCCTTCGACGCGCATTATGTCGACGGCCTCCACGCCCTTGCTTCCGTGCACGTCGACCAGCGCGCTGCCCGCCAGCACCTCGATCTCCAACATGGCAATCTTCCACGGCAGCGTGCCTTCAGGCTCTGGACGGAGGTCGACGACAGTTTCCACTTCGATCCCGGCGTCATACAGGTCGAGGACCGTGACGTACGCGTTGTCGTTGTTGGCGAACAGGACGGGGCGCCGCCCCGGTGCGACGCCGTAGCGGAGCAGGTAGGTCGACACCGCCGAGGCGAGCATCACGCCAGGGCGGTCGTTGTTCCGGAAGACCAGGGGACGCTCGATCGCGCCGGTGGCCAGCACGACCTGCTTCGCCCTGATTCGCCAGATGCGCTGCCGCGGGGCGTGCCCGGCGGTCGGCCCGAGGTGGTCGGTGACGCGTTCGAGCACGGCGACGAAGTTGTGGTCGTAGTAACCGAACGCGGTGCTTCGCGGGAGGAGGCGGACCTCGTCCATGCCGCGCAGCTCCGCCAGCGCCGCCTCCAGCCAGTCCCCCGCCCACTCGCCCTCGATGCTACGGCGGCTGGCCAGCAGGCTTCCGCCGAGCTCCCGCTGCTCGTCGACAAGGATTACCCGCGCTCCTGCCCTGCCCGCCTCCAGGGCGGCGGAGACGCCTGCCGGGCCCGACCCGACCACGAGGACGTCGCAGTGGGCGTGCATCTTGTCGTACCGGTCCGTGTCCGGCTCCTGCGGCGCGGCGCCCAAGCCGCCAGCCTTTCGGAGCTGACGCTCGTAGAGGGGCCACAACGACCTCGGCCACATGAAGGTCTTGTAGTAGAAGCCCGGCGGGAGGAAGCGCGAGATCAGGCCGTTGACGGCGCGCAGGTCGAAGTCGACCGACGGCCAGCAGTTGACGCTGGTCGCCTCCAGGCCGTCGTACAGCTCTACCTGTGTGGCGACGTAGTTGGGCAACGTCTGCGCGCCCGTCCCGAGCTGCACGAGCGCGTTGGGCTCCTCGACGCCGCTGCCGACGATTCCGCGCGGCCGGTGGTACTTGAAGCTCCGGCCGACGAGACGAACGCCGTTCGCCAGCAGCGCCGAGGCGAGCGTGTCCCCCTGGAACCCGGTGTAGCTCTTGCCGTTGAACGTGAACGCGAGCGGCCGGCCGGGATCGACGTGGAAACCCTGCGGAAGCCTGTTGGGCTGTGTCATGACTCGCCTCGCGGCGTCTCCCCGATGCGGTAGACGTGCTTGATCTCGTAGGTCATCGTGTCGCGCTTCACGTTGAACCAGCGTCTGCAGCCGGAGGCGTGGCACCACTGCTCGAGGTGGTCGCCCCGCGGGTTCTTGCGGTAGAAGAGGTAGTCGGCCCACTCCTCGTCCGTCGCGGCGTCCGGGTCCGGGCGGACGACGTGGGCCTCGCCCCCGTAGGCGAACTCGGACTCGTCTCTCGCCCCGCACCAGGGGCACTCTATGAGCAGCATGTCCTTCCGGCTTCTCCGTTCGCGGCTAGTGGGCGACCCCGGCCGCGCCGTGCTCGTCGATCAGGGCGCCGGTCCTGAACCGGTCCATAGAAAACGGCCGCGCCAACTCGTGCGGCTGTCCGGTGGCGAGGTCGTAGGCGAACACCCATCCCGAGCCCGGCGTCGCCTTGTAGCCGCCTGTACCCCAGCCGCAGTTGAAGTAGAGGCCGTCGACCGGCGTCGCGCCGATGATCGGGCACGCGTCCGGGCAGGTGTCGACGATGCCGCCCCACTGCCTCATCATGCGCAGCCTGCTGAAGACCGGGAACAGCTCGACCAGGGCGGCTATGGCGTGCTCCGGGACGCTGAAGCTGCCGCGCTGTCCGTAGCCGTTGTACGAGTCGATCCCAGCGCCTGAGAGCAGCTCTCCGCGGTCGGTCTGGCTGATGTAGGCATGTACGGCGTTCGACATGACGACAGCGTGCAGCAGCGGTTTTATCGGCTCGCTCACCCACGCCTGGAGCGGATGGCTCTCGATGGGCAGCCGGAAGCCCGCCATGTCGGCCAGCACGCCGGAGCTGCCCGCGGTGACGACGCCGACCTTCTTCGCGCCGATGTATCCGCGCGTCGTGTCGACGCCGACGACCCGGCCGTTCTCCTGGCGGAACCCCACGACCTCGCACTGCTGTATGACGTCGACGCCGCGCGCGTCCGCCGCCCGGGCGAACCCCCACGCGACAGCGTCGTGGCGCGCGGTGCCTCCCCTGCGCTGGTACGAGGCCCCCAGTATCGGGTACCGGGCGTCCTTCGATATGTCGATGATGGGAACGTGCTCCTTGACCTGCTCAGGGGTCAGCAGCTCGCTGTCGATACCGTTGAGGCGGTTCGCGTTGACGCGGCGGGCGATGTCGCGCATCTCCTGGAGGCTATGTCCGAGACTCAGCAGGCCGCGTTTGCTGTACATCAGGTTGAAGTTGAGATCGCGGCTCAGGTCCTGCCACAGCTTCAGCGAGAACTCGTACAGGTGCGCCGCCTCGTCCCAGAGGTAGTTGGAGCGCACGACCTCCGTGTTACGGCCGGTGTTTCCGCCGCCGACGTAGTCCTTCTCCAGCACCGCCACGTCGGTGATGCCGTGCTCCTTGGCCAGGTAGTACGCCGTCGCCAGGCCGTGGCCGCCCGCGCCGACGATCACGACTTCGTACTCCCCCCTCGGCTCGGGGTGGCGCCAGGCGCGCGGCCACTCTTCGTGGTGGCTCAGTCCGTTGCGGACCAGGTTGAACAGCGAGTACTTCACGCGGCCTCCGTCGGCGCCGTGTCTGTGCGGCGGGCCATATCATAGTCCAACGGCCTGGCAGCGGCTACCGGCAACCGCCCCACAGCCTGGGCATCCTACGGGTGAGCCGGTGTTCTCGTTTCCCGGATTGACATTGCCTATCCGACGCGGGCGGCGCGGTTTTCCTATAATGGTCAGGTAGGCCAGCAAACATGGCGCAGGGAGTACCAGGGCACAATGAATTGCAAGATAGCGGTCATTCCGGGCGACGGTACGGGCCCTGAAGTCGCGAGCGAGGGAATCAAGGTACTGGAGGCTGCCGCCTCCGGCATCGACCTCGAATTGGACTTCGTCTCCTACGACTTCGGCGGAGACCGGTATCTCCGCACCGGAGAGGTCCTCCCCGATTCGGCCGTCGAGGAGATCAGCGGCTTCGACGCGATCTACCTCGGAGCCATCGGTCACCCTGACGTCACGCCCGGCATCCTGGAGAAGGGCATCCTGCTGAGGCTGCGGTTCGAGCTGGAGCAGTACATCAACCTGCGGCCGGTCAAGCTGTACCCGAACGTCGAAACGCCCCTGAAGGACAAGGGGCCGTCCGACATCGACTTCGTCGTAGTGCGGGAGAACTGCGGAGGCGTCTACACGGGCCTCGGAGAGGTGACGAACAAGGGTATGCCGGACGAGCGGGCGACCCAGGTCATGGCCTACACGCGGCCTGAGGTCGATCGATGCCTTCGATATGCGTTCGACCTGACCCGCGAACGCGACAGCGAGCGCCAGCTCACCCTGTGCGGCAAGACCAACGTCCTGACCAACGTCTACGGTATGTGGGAACGGGCATTCCACGAGATGGGAGACGCTGACTACCCGGACATCCAACGGGACTACGCGCACATCGACGCCACGGTTATGTGGATGGTCAAGAATCCAGAGTGGTTCGACGTGATCGTCACCGGGAACATGTTCGGAGACATAATCACGGACCTCGGCGCGATGATCCAGGGAGGCATGGGGATAGCCGCCGGCGGCAACATCAACCCAGACGGAGTCTCCATGTTCGAGCCCATCGGCGGCTCCACTCCGAAGTACATGGGAATGAACACCGTCAATCCCCTGGCCGCCATCGAGGCGGGGCGGATGATGTTGGAGCACCTGGGACAGAAGGCGGCCGCGAAGCGCATCGAGGACGCTGTGGCGAAGTTCCTGCAGAGCGGCAAGATGGGCGGCCTGTCCGCCAAGGACGTAGAGGAGAGCGGACTGGGCACCGATGGCATCGGCGACGCGATCGCTCACGGTGTCTGACGGCCGGGACTGTCCAGGGGACGTGCGTAACCTGACGAGGGACACGACGTGAGTCTTCTGCGTAACCTGGCAAGGCGAAAGCTCCGCACCGCGCTGACGATCGTCGGCATCACGGTCGGCATCTGGGCGCTCGTCGTCATGACCTCGATGGCGGACAAGGTCCAGACGCTCGTCGACGGAAACATCACCTACTACGGGGACAAGATCGTAGTCAGCGACGCCAACGCCCCGGCCTTCCAGTTCGGCCTGACGCCGATGCCGATCGGCATCGCGGACCAGGTAGCCCGGGTCCCCGGCGTGGCGGTCGCGGTCCCCCAGGTCCTGCTGCTTCTCGACACCGACGACCTCGGGAGCGGCTTCGGCTCGCCGGACTTCGTCCTGGGGGTCGCGCCGGACGCGGACCAGGGCCGCGAAGTGTTCGAGCTCAGGGCCGCCCAGGGAAGGCTGATGTCGCCGGAGGACGAGGGCCGAATGGTCGTCGTACTGGGCGCGGACATGGCCCGGAAGTTCGACAAGAGGCCCGGGGATATCTTCCAAATACGCGGAATCGATTTCGAGGTAATCGGCGTGATGGAGCCAACGCTGACGACCCCGGACACGACCGCGGTGGTCCCGTTCGAGGCCGGACAGGCGCTGCTGGCGAAAGACGCGCCCATCCTTGCCGGCGCCGGCCGGGAGGCGGGCCAGCTCGTGTCTCGCGTGCTCGTATACCCCGAGGCCGATGCCGATATTCACGCCCTGGCGCGGACGATAGAGGAGAGGGTCGTCCAGGTGCAGGCGACCACGGCGGACGACTTCGACCAGGCCTTCGGGTCGACCGTCGCCATATTCAACGGCATTATTCTCGGCGTCGCCCTGATCAGCCTCGTCGTGGGCGGCCTTTCGGTCATCAACACGATGGCCATGAGCGTGGCGGAGCGCACCCGCGAGATCGGGATCAAGCGCTCGATCGGGGCGTCGCGAGGCTCGATCATGGGAGAGCTGATGACCGAGGCGGCGTTCATGGGGCTGCTGGGCGGGATAATCGGCCTTGCCATGGGCGCAATTGTGGTCTTTTCCTCCAACGAAGCCGGTCGAAGCTCGGGAACGATCCTGTTCCTTCTGACTCCATGGACGGCCCTGTTCGCAGTGGCCTTCTCGACGGTGCTTGGAGCCGTGGCAGGCGTCGTCCCCGCCTGGAAAGCGGCAAGCCTGGACCCCGTCGTCGCGCTCAAGTACGAGTAGAGGCGCCCGCATGGCCTTCCTGCAAGCCAGCAATCTCCACAAGACCTACCGCCTCAGCCGTCACAACCTGGTCTACGCCCTGCGAGGGGTCGACGTGACGATCGACCAGGGCGAGATGGTGGGAATCATGGGGCCGTCGGGGTGCGGCAAGAGCACCCTGATGCACATCATGGGCCTGCTGCACTCGCCGGACGCCGACAGGGTTCCGCCGCCGAGCCTCGCGATCGGCGGCACGGACGTTACGGCCCTGCCGGACCGGGAGCGGACCAGGATGCGGGCGGAACAGATAGGATTCGTCTTCCAGGCGTTCAACCTCGTCCCTACCCTCACGGCCATCGAGAACGTCGCGCTGCCGGCGAAGTACGCCGGGCGGCGGCGCTCCGAAATGAAGGCGGCCGCCGCGGACGTCCTTCGGATGGTGGGACTCGCCGACCGCGAAAACCACAGGCCGATGGAGCTGTCCGGCGGGCAGCAGCAGCGCGTCGCCGTCGCCAGGGCGCTGGTGAACGAGCCCGCTCTTCTGCTGGCGGACGAGCCCACGGGCAACCTCGATTCGGAGAGCACCGACGAGATTCTCGGCCTGCTGCTCCGGTTCAACGCGGAACGCGGGCAGACGATCGTGGTGGTGACGCACGACGCGCGCGTGGGCGAGGCCTGCGGCCGCACCTTGACGATGTTCGACGGCGTGATCAGCGGCAGCCTTGGGGCTTCGAGCGAGGCTGCCTGACGCCCGCCACCCTACCGGCAGATGTCCCACTGCGGCTGTGAGTCTAGGCCCTCGCATAACCGTCATTCGGCGAAGGCCGGAATCCAGGGGCGGTGTCACCAGCCAGAAAAGCTACGCATCTCCACCACGTCTGCTTCCCGCAATGAGACGCAAAAGTCTCGGCCGCCCGCTTTGCCCTACGCGCCGGACTCGGCCATCGCGAGGATGATGTCCCACTCCTGCCGCGTGATCGGGTGGATCGAGATGCGGGGACGCTTGAACAGCGAGATCTCCTCGAGCGCCGGGTTCGCCCTGATCTGCGCCAGCGTCACCTCGTTCGGCAGCGCCTCCAGGGCCTTGATGTCGACCATGAACCACCGCGGGTTCTCCGGCGTGGACTTCGGGTCCGGGTGGTCCGAGTCGGGGTCCCAGGCCGTGAAGTCCGGGTAGCCATCGCGCACGACCACGGCGGTGCCCACCACGCACGGCGGCGACGCGTTCGAGTGGTAGAAGAGCACGCCGTCGCCCTCCTTCACCTCGTCGCGAAGGAAGTTGCGGGCCTGGTAGTTCCGCACGCCGTCCCAATGGTCCGTCTGGTCGGGCTCGCCCATCAGGTCCGAGAACGAGTAGGCCGTGGGCTCGGACTTGAACAGCCAGTAACGCTCCGCCATAGTTCGCTCCCTCCATCGGGGCCGTTTCGTTGGGCACGACAAGTGTAGCACCGTCTCGCCGGGCATTGAGTTCGGAGGTTGCGCCGGACGCTCCCGCAATGAGAACATCACACGCATTCCAGTAGTTCCATGCCGGAGGGCTTCCATGGGCGCGAATCTTCCCGACCGTGCCGAGATCGTCATCATCGGAGGCGGAATTGTCGGCTGCAGCGTCGCCTACCACCTGGCGAAGCTGGGCCGTAGAGATGTAGTGGTCCTCGAGCGAGGCAAGCTGACCGGCGGCACGACCTGGCACGCCGCCGGCCTCGTCACCCAACTCCGCAGCACGCGTACGCTGATCGAGATCGCCAAGTACGGCGCCGAGCTCTACGGCGGGCTTGAGGCCGAGACCGGCCATCCCACCGGGTTCCGCCAGTCGGGCAGCGTAACCGTGGCGCGGACGGAAGGCCGCATGGACGAGCTCAAGAAGATCGCATCGCTGGGCAGGTCTTTCGGGATCGAAGTCGAGCCGATCAGCCTGCGAGAGGCCGGGGAAATGTGGCCGCTGATGCGGACCGACGACCTCGTCGGCGCGCTGCACATCCCCAAGGACGGCGAGGCGCTGCCGGAGCATACGGCGAAGGCGCTGGCCGCCGGCGCCGTAAACAATGGCGTAGCGATATTCGAGGACGTCGTCGTGACGGGCATCGAGCAACGGAACGGCGCGGTGACCGGCGTGTCCACGGACCGGGGGGTGATCGAGTGCGAGTTCGCGGTCAACTGCGCCGGCATGTGGGCGCGGGAGATCGGGAAGCTGTGCGGGGTGAACGTCCCGCTTCACGCGGCCGAGCACATGTACCTCGTGACCAACCCGATGGAGGTCCCGCACGAGCTCAAGTCGCTGCGCGACCCCGACGAGCAGATCTATTTCCGGCGCGACAAGGAAGAGCGGGGAGCCATCCTGATGGGCGGCTTCGAGTCCAGGGCCAAGCCCTGGGGCGCGGACGGCATTCCCGCGGGCCACAACTTCAGCCTGCTGAAGCCCGACTGGGACCACTTCAAGGTCTTCTGGGAAGCCGCTACGCACCGTGTCCCGGCGATGGAGAAAGCCGGCATCGACCGATTCTACGTCAGCGCGGAGTCTTTCACGCCCGACAACCGCTACATCATGGGAGAGGCCCCGGAGCTCAGGCGGTTCTTCGTCGCCGCGGGGCTGAACTCGACCGGCATCGCCGCCGGCGCCGGGGTCGGCAAGGCCATCGCGGAGTGGATCGTAGCCGGCCACCCGACGATGGACCTGACCGAGGTGGACATTCGGCGCTTCCACCGCTACCAGAACCACTCGCGATACCTGTACGACCGCACCGTCGAGACCGTCGGCACGCTGTACGGGATGCACTGGCCCCACCTGCAGCCCGAGACCGCTCGTGACGCGAGACACTCGCCCCTGCACGACCGGCTGGAGGCCGCGGGCGCCGTGTTTGGCGTCGTGAGCGGCTGGGAGCGTGCCAACTGGTTCGCCCGCGAGGGTGTGGCGCAGGAGTACGAGTATTCCTACGGCCGCCAGAACTGGTTCGACTGCTCAGCCGAGGAGCACCGCGCGGTCCGTGAGGCCGTCGGGCTGTTCGATCAGACCTCGTTCGCCAAGCTGCTGGTCCAGGGCCGGGACGCGGAGCAGGTGCTCCAGATGCTGTGCGCCAACGACGTGGGCGTGCCGCCGGGACGGGCCATCTACACCGCGATGCTCAACGATCGCGGCGGCTTCGAGGCCGATCTCACGGTCACCCGGCTTTCCGAAGACGCGTACATGGTCGTCACCGGCTGCGCGACTGAGACGCGGGACGAGCACTGGATTCGGCAAGGCATCCCGGCCGGCGCGCACGCCTTTGTGACGAACGTGTCGTCCGCCTACGCCGTGCTGTCCGTGATGGGCCCCGCGGTCTCGCGACCTGCTGTCGCGGCTGACCGACGCGGACCTGTCGAACGAGGCGTTCCCGTTCCTGGCCAGCCGGGAGATAGAGCTGGGCTACGCGCCCGTGCGGGCCACGCGCATCACCTACGTCGGCGAGCTGGGATGGGAGCTGTACGTCCCGACCGAGTTCGCCGCCCACGTCTACGACGCCATCGTCGCCGAGGGCCGGCCTTTCGGGCTGCGGCTCGCCGGATACCACGCCCTGGAGTCGCTTCGCATGGAGAAGGCGTACCGGGCCTGGGGCAGCGACCTTACCGACCTGGAGACCCCATTGGAAGCCGGACTGCGCTTCGCGGTGGCGTTCGACAAGCCGGACTTCATCGGCAAGGGAGCGCTTGCGGTGCAGGCAGGCTTGCCTCTGACGAAGCGACTGGCGGTGTTCACGCTGGACGACCCCGAGCCGCTGCTGCTCGGCGACGAGCCGATCTACCGCGACGGCGCGCTGGTCGGCCGCACGACTGGGGGCGCGTACGGCCATACGGTCGGCCGCTCGGTGGGCCTCGGATACGTCGAGAACGAGAGCGGCGTGGCCCCGGCTTACGTCCGGCGTGGGAGCTACGAGATCGAGATCATGGACGAACGCCACGCGGCGGCCGCGTCTCTGCGACCACCCTACGACCCCCGAAGCGAACGCGTCCGGATGTAGACCGCCGATCCCGTCGCAGAGTTCGACCCAATGCTACCTGGTCCGAAACATGTAGGAAACGCGGGACAATTGTGGAATATCGCGTCCTGACGTGCCATCATATGGTTGAGGTGACATATGTTGGAAAAAAGGGCACGCATAGGAGAGGGAGGCCGGCTCGTCATACCGGCGGCCCACCGCAAGGCGCTCGGTCTGAATCCCGGCGACGAAGTGATCCTCATACTTGAAAATGAGGAGCTTCGGCTAATGACCCAAGAGACAGCGATCCGGCAAGCGCAGGACTTGGTACGGCAGTATGTTCCTCGTGAGCGAAGCCTGGTGGAAGAGTTGATCCGGGAGCGCCGGGGGGAGGCCCATGGCGACTGAAGTCGTCCTGGACTCCTCGGCATTGCTGGCTTTGCTGAACGACGAGCCGGGCGCGGACGTCGTGGCCGGGCTGCTGCGCAACTCGGCAATGAGCACGGTCAGCGTCTCCGAGGTGACGGCCAGGCTCGCGGAAGCCGGCATCCGCGAACACGACATCAGGAGGGCGGTCGGCGGGTTCGTCCTGGACATAGTGCCGTTCGACGCCGAGCAGGCGGTACAGGCCGGCATGCTGAGGAGGGCCACGATGTCGGCCGGTCTTTCGCTTGGCGACCGCGCCTGCCTTGTCCTGGCGAAGCGCCTCGGCGTACCGGCAGCCACCGCGGACCAGGCCTGGCGGCGAGTGGACGTCGGCGTCCAGCTAACGTTGATACGGTAGCCGGACAGAACGAGAGAACAACATGAACGAGCCGAACGCAGAAACACTGAGGCGCCTCGACGCCCTGCGGGACGACCTCGAGGCGTTGCACCGACAGCAGGTCGGCTATCCGTGCAACCACGACTTCGACTACACGGCGTTGCTGCCCTTCATGAAATACTCAGCAAACAACGTCGGCGACCCGTTCCACGACAGCAACTTTCGGAGCAACACCCACGAGATGGAGCGAGAGGTCATCGGCCAGTTCGCGCAAATGACGGGCCTGCCGCGGGAGGAAGCCTGGGGCTACGTCACATCCGGCGGGACCGAGGGCAACATCTACGGCCTGTACATCGGGCGAGAGATGTTCCCGGACGGCGTCGTCTACTTCTCTGAGGACACCCACTACAGCGTCGTCAAGATCCTGCGCCTGCTCAGGGCGCGCAACATCATGATCAAGAGCCAGGACAACGGCGAGATCGACTACGAAGACCTGCACGAGACCATAAGGATCAACCGGGACTTGCCGGCCATCCTCATCGCGAACATCGGCACGACGATGAAGGGCGCGGTCGACGACGTCGGCAAGGTTCGGGCCATCCTCGACGATCTGGCGGTCGCCAATTCGTACATACACGCGGACGCGGCCCTTAGCGGCATGATACTGCCCTTTGTGGACGACCCCCAGCCTTACGGCTTCGACGCCGGATTTGACAGCGTCGCCATCAGCGGCCACAAGATGATCGGCGCCCCCATCCCCTGCGGGGTGGCCCTCACAAGGCGCGAGTACGTGACGCGCATCGCCCGGTCGATCGAGTACATAGGCGCGCTGGATACTACGATCGCCGGGTCGCGCAACGCCATCACGCCGCTCATGATGTGGTACGCGCTCCGCCAGCACGGGATGGACGGCTTCAGGGAGATCGTGGCCGGCTGCCTGGAGGTCGCCGAATACGCCGTCGCCCGGTTCAACGACAGCGGCATCCCCGCGTGGCGAAACAAGAACTCCGTGACCGTCGTCTTCCCCAAGCCGTCGCCGGAGGTCGTCCGCAAGTGGCAGATCGCCCCGTTCGAGGACATCGGCCACCTGATTGCCATGCCTCACGTGACCCGCGAGACAGTCGACGCCGTAGTCGACGATTGCCTTAAGCATCAACCATAGGACCGGGAGGAGGACAGCATGAACAGGATCATCGTGATGGCGAAGAACGAGGTCGGCGTGATCGCCGACATCAGCAGGGTGCTTGCCGACAACGGCCTGAACATCGAGGCGATCAGCGCCGAGGCACTCGGCGACAAGGGCGTCGTCACCCTGACGACCAACGACGACGACCACGCCCTGCGCGTGTTGACGGACGCGGGCTTCAAGACCGTCACCGACGAAGCGCTCGTCCTGAGACTCCGGGACGAGCCGGGAGCCCTCGCAAGGGTCGCCGAGAGGTTCAAGGACGCCGGCGTGAACCTGCAGAGCCTGCACATCGTAGACCGTCGGGACGGTTACACCACCGTAGCCCTGGCCGCCGACGACCGGGCCCGCGCGGAGGCGCTGGTCGACAAGGAAACACTTGTGTAGGACCGGAGGCCGAAGGGGCAGGGACTGCCCCGCAAGGCTCTGTGCGATCGAAGACCGCGACTGGCTTCCGCTCCTCTGTCAGCCGAGTCCCAGCTCGCCGGCCATGCCGTACTCGGCCGCAAGCTCCGTGAGCTTTGCCCAGGTCGAGTCCTCGACGTAGATCCCCTCGGACATCAGCTTCTGCGTCCGCAGGTACTCCGGCTCGCCGGGGTAGTAGACCTCGGTGAAGCCCTCCGCCGGTGGCGAGCTCTTCAGGTAGGCCGCGAAGTCGGTGACCTCGCGCTTGAACTCGTCGAGCGGCCGGAAGGCCTCGACGTTGAACACGGCCATGAAGCAGCCGTCGTTGTGGCGGCCGGACGTATCGTAGCCGTAGCCCAGGCCGGTGAGGATGCCCGACAGTATCTCGACCATCACCGACAGCCCGTAGCCCTTATGGCCCTCAGGACCTCCCAGGGGTAAGAGCGCACCTCCACGCCCGAGGTCGTGCGGATCGGTCGTCGGCTTGCCTCCCGCGTCGACTATCCACCCCTCGGGTATGGGCTCTTGCCTGGCGGCCGCGACAGCGACCTTGCCGGCCGCCACGGCGCTGGTGGCGCCGTCGATGAACATGGGGCCCGCAAGGTCGCTCGGCATCGCTATGCAGATCGGGTTCGTCCCCAGGCGGGGCTCCCGGCCTCCGAACGGCACGACGGACTTGGCAGTGCGGCCGGAGTCGGCGGTCATGATGCCGATCATTCCAGCCTCCGCGGCCATCAGCGGGTAGTCGGTGACACGCCCGACGTGGCTCTGCTGGTAGACGGTCGCGGCCGCGAGGTTGCTCTCGCGGGCTTTTGCTATCGTGGCCTCCATGGCGCGCTCGGAAACGACGTAGCCGAATCCCCAGTTGCCGTTGACTACCGTGGTGGTGGGAGTGTCCCCGACTATCTCGAATTCGGCGCCAGGGACGATGTGGCCCTCGTTGACGCGGTCGATGTAAGTCGGTATCTGGATGATGCCGTGAGAGTCGTGGCCCGCGAGGTTGGCGTCAACGCAGTGGCGGGCGACCGTGGCCGCCTCGTGCTCGTTGGCGCCGGCACCTTGCAGCAGCCGCGCCGCGATCGTCCTGAGACGGTCGGCTGGTTCAGTTGGCATGTTCCGCTCCTCCGGTCGTCGTCCGTCAAACGCCCTACCCGCTTACGGAGCCGAAGGCAGACCGGGCTCCGTCTGCCGCAGGCCGGCGGCGGGCGAGGCTATAATGAGACCCGTGACGGAGAGGATAGTCATGCGGGAGAGACGAATCAAGATCACCGCGGGCGGCGTGACCGTGACGGCGGTCCTGAACG
The DNA here is from genome assembly GCA_965220785.1 of Dehalococcoidia bacterium. Taxonomy (GTDB): domain Bacteria; phylum Chloroflexota; class Dehalococcoidia; order Lucifugimonadales; family CAZENU01; genus CAZENU01. The sequence goes on along the minus strand of CBDCQW010000003.1, from coordinate 1,736,213 downwards.
AGACCTCGACCGCTGACCTGCTGTGGGACGCGCTGCCCATCGATGCGCAGGCCAGCACCTGGGGCGACGAGATCTACTTTGGTACCGAGGTGGAGGCCGGCGAGGACGACGCCCGCGAGGTGGTGGAGCTCGGAGACGTCGGGTACTGGCCGCCGGGTCAGGCGCTGTGCCTTTTCTTCGGGCCGACGCCGATGAGCCGGGGAGACGAGATCAGGCCCGCGAGTCCGGTGAACGTGATCGGGAAGATCGAAGGCGACGCCGCCGCGCTCAAGTCGGTCGGCGCCGGCGCCGGCGTCACCGTGGAACGGGGCTGACCTCACTCCGACGCTTTCGAACGGGAACCGTCCCGAAGCCACCACCGGGCGTCGCGCGTACCTTGCCTTTGGCGCGTCCGACGGACGCCGAGTACTGCACACCGCTCAGGGTCGCATGTCGTCAGCCAGACGTTGCCCTGAATGCACATTGTGAACAGGGCCGTTTTGCGCCAAAGACGACCGGCGTAGAAAAAGTCTAGGGCGAGGCGCATATTCGCCTTGACACTCGAAGAAACCGCTTGCTAGACTCGCGCCCTCAAATCAGCAATACAAGCGTTCTAAGCCCTGACGCTCAACCACCTGCGGAGCGCGAGGGCAGACGCCGAAGGCACTGGAGGAAGAAAGTGGACGCATCGACATCGACGCAAAAGCAGGAAATACCCGCCGTGGAGGCTGTTGCCTGCAGCCACCAGTGGATGATCGACACGCCGGCCGGGCCGTCCAGCAAGGGCACGTGCAGGCAGTGCGGCGCGGAACGAGAGTTCATGAACTACATCGAAGGCTCGACCTGGGGATACGACGTGTCACTGGACCACCTTGCCGGCGGCACCAGGTTCCCCACCGACGTAGAGCGTCCCGCCAAGCGGCTGGCCGACGACGAGGATATCAACTAGATCCGTAAGGACACCGCTCCTTTGACGCCGGCCGTCCCTCCCGCGGGGCGGTCGGTGTCGTTTATTGCGGACATCCTGACGCGCCGCTATCGCCTCGCTCGGAAGGGGCCGCGCAGGCCGGGGGACGCCAACGCGATCAGGCCCAACAGCACCGCTCCCAGGATGGCGTTCGTCCCCATGGCGAATTGAGCGTCTATCCGCTCGGCCATCAATCCCAGGGTGAACGCCCCCAACGGGGCCGTGCCGATGGCGATCGTTATCACTCCCAGCGCCTTGCCCCGCATGTCCTGGTCGGCGATGAGCATTACGATCGTGCTCTGCATCGTAGAAAAGCCGGAGGTGCCCAGTCCGACCAACAGAAGCAGGGGAAACGACACGGCGTACCACTCGGAGAACGAGAACAAGAGCAGTGCAAGACATGCCAGCAAGGCTCCTCCGAGATAGACGCGGCCGTGGTATCGAAGGGTCACCCACGACGCTATGGACACCGCCCCCACCGCCGCGCCCAGACCGGACGCCGATTGCAGCAGCCCCATGAGGCCAGGCCCCACGAGGAGAACGTCCCTGGCGATGACCGGGATCAGGTTGGAGTATGGGAACATCAGCACGTTCATAGCCAGCGTGACCAGGACCGTGGCCCGAAGCGTCTGGTTGCCGACAACGTAGCGAAGCCCGTCCGCCAGGGACGGCGCGAGGCGCTCCGCGCGAAAGCGGCGAGTCTGAGGGGCCTTCAGCTTGAGCCGGTAGATGAGGACCATGGAAGTCAGGAGAAAAGCCGTAACGGCGAGGTATCCCCCCTTGACGCCGAGCACGGCGATCAGCCCACCGCCCAGCGCCGGGCCCGCCATCATGCTCACGCTCTGGCCCATCGAGTCCAACGCGACGGCGTTCGTCACTCCGGAACTGCCCAGGAGGTCGTGGAACAGAGAGCGGCGAGCCGGCATGTCGAACGACCAGCCTATCCCGGCAACCAGGATGACGACGTACGCGTGCCAGAAACGTTCCTCGCCGGTCCATAGCAGGACGGACATGACGAGAGCGGCGGTGAACGTCATGGCATGCACTCCCATGAGCATGCGCCTGCGGTCCACGACGTCGGCCAGCATCCCGCCCACGAGTCCAAGTAGAAGCATCGGCGCCATTGCGAACACGCCCACGAGGGCCACCCGCAGCGCCGAGTCGGTCAGCTCCAGCACGAGCCAGCCCAGGAGGGTCATCTGCATCCAGCGGGACGAGTACGCAAGCAGGTTCGCCGGCCACAGCCGGCGATAGTTGCGGTCCCTGAACGCCCGGAAGGTGCCGGGCAGGTGGACGCTTGTGACGGGAGGTCTCCGACGGGCTTTCATCACGGGCAGCCGTATTGTATGGCCCGGCGTAAGGCGCATGGAATAGAAAAGGCATCGTCTATGACGCTTTCTTGTCATCCATGGCCGGCACGTGGCCTCCGCGGGCCGCGCGCCGCGGCAATCGCGCGCCCCCGCGCACACGAAGTCCCGGCCTCCCGGCATCGGCAGCCTGCGGCCCGTCGGGCCGCAATCTCTCAGCTTGACACTAGATTCGCCGTAGCTTTAACATGAAACCCACGGGACATAGGACAAGGAGGTCCTAAAACTTAAGAGGAGGGTGAGTAGCGATGGATATCGCCATCATGGTACTCGCCGTCCTGATCGGCCTGGCGATAGGCGCACTGATTGGTTACGTAGTCAGGAGACTGGTAGTAGGCAGACGGTACGAGGCCGCGAAGCAAGAGGCTTCAGGAGTACTTGGCGAGGCCCGGGAACAGAAGCGAGCGCTTCTTCTGGAAGCGAAAGAAGAGGGTCTCAAGATCCGGTCGGCGGCGGAGAGCGAGCTAAGAGAGCGGCGCTCTGAGCTACAGAGCTACGAACGCCGGCTTGCCAACCGCGAAGAGAACGCAGACGGGAGGGCGGCGAACCTCGAGCGAAGAGAGAACGAGCTAACCAAGAAGCATCAGAAGACCGAAAGCCTTCGTACCGAGTTGGAAGACCTGAGGGAGCAGGAGGTCACACGCCTCGAGGAGATCGCGAACCTCTCGGTGGCAGACGCGAGAGAAGAGTTGATGCGTCGCACCGAGGACGAGATCCAGCACGAGGTGGCCGTCCGCTACAGGGACGCTGAACAGCGGGCCAGAGAAGAGGCCAACGACAAGGCCCGCAACGTCCTTGGTGAGGCCATACAGCGACTCGCCTCAGAAGTCGTCTCAGACATTACGTTAACCACCGTGCCGCTGCCGAGCGACGACATGAAGGGTCGTCTGATAGGCCGCGAGGGACGGAACATTCGGGCAATAGAGAAGGCCACCGGCGTCGACCTGATCATCGACGAGACGCCCGAGGCCGTTACACTGTCGTGCTTCGATCCGCTGCGCCGGGAGGTTGCGCGCCTGTCGGTCACGAAGTTGATCGCGGACGGCAGGATTCACCCGGCCAGGATCGAAGAGACCGTGGCGCGGACGGAAAAGGAGCTTGCCGAGGCCATCCGGAAGACCGGAGAACGAACGCTCATGGACGTGGACGTCCGCGGGCTGAACTCCGAGCTGGTCTCGCTGTTGGGCAGACTTCGGTACCGGTACAGCTACGGCGAAAACGTCCTCCAGCACAGCATCGAGGTCGCCCATCTGGCCGCCCTGATGGCCGCGGAGATCGGCGCGGACGTCCGGGTGTCGAAAGAGGGCGGGTTGCTGCACGACATCGGCAAGGCGCTGACCCACGAGGTCGAGGGCCCTCACGCCGAAATCGGTGCGGACGTCGCCGTCAAGAACAAGGTCAGGCGCCATGTCTGCGACACGATCCGCGAACACCACGACGACGTCCACAGCAGCGCCGAGTCGTTCATTGTCGCGGCCGCCGACGCGATAAGCGCCGCGAGACCCGGGGCGCGCAGGGACACGGTCGAGCACTACGTCAAGCGGCTCGAGGCGCTGGAAGAGGTCGCCCTGGCCTTCGACGGAGTCGAAAAGTGCTACGCCATCCAGGCCGGCCGCGAGGTGCGCATCCTGGTCGAACCCGAGAGCGTCGACGATCTGGCGGCCAACAAGATGGCCAGAGAGGTCGTCAAGCAGATCGAGGCTCAGCTCGCATACCCGGGCCAGATCAAGGTGACGGTCATCCGCGAGAGCCGGTCCGTAGAGTTCGCACGCTAGATGTGTACCGTGCATAGCCGGAGGCCGGCGTAGTGCCTCCGGCTGTGGCCCACCCGCCAAGCGCCTGTGCGTCGGTCGCGGCCGCCCGCTAGGGAGGCCTATCTACCCCCGTGGCCCTGGTAGACCTGCATCTGCACACCACGTCTTCCGACGGGAACCTGTCCCCCACCGAGCTGGTGCGCCTGTGCGCGCGGAACGGGCTCGATATGATCGCCATTACGGACCACGACTCCACGGAGGGCATCCCCGAGGCCCTGGCCGCCGCGGAGGATGCGCCAGGTCTTGGCCTCGTGCAGGGCATCGAGCTGAGCACGGACGCGCCGGGGATGGAGGTCCACATGCTCGGCTACTTCGTCGATCCGGCCGATGCGGTGTTCCAGGCGAAGCTGGCATGGCTGCGATCGGGGCGCGACGACCGAGCCCGGGAGATGGTGCGGAGGCTTCGAGCCCTCGGCCTGGACATAGAGTGGGACCGGGTGCGGGAGATATCCGCCGGCGGCGCCGTCGGCAGGCCGCATATCGCCAAGGCGCTGGTCGAGCGGGGCTACGTCAAGTATCCGGCGGAGGCCTTCGATCTCTACCTGGGACGCGACGGCCCGGCATACGTGGGCCGACCGAATCTTCGCCCCGTGGAAGCCATCGAGCTGTTGCGCGCCAACGGCGCCGTTCCGGTCCTCGCCCATCCCAGCTACGTGCTCCCGGAGGACTCCGAGGACCGTGGGAGCGCCCTGAAGGGCGTGGTCGCCGACCTGAAGGAGGCCGGGCTCGTCGGCATGGAGGTGTACTACAAGGACTACACCCCTGAGCAGGTCGAGTCCCTGTTGGCGCTGGCCCTGGACCTGGAGCTGATACCCTGCGGCGGTACGGACTATCACGCGTCGGGCAATCCGGGGGAGCCCGAGCCCGGCGCCGTGGGCCCTCCCCTCGAGACGGTGGCCGCGCTGGAGGGTGCGCGGCGGTCACCCGCGGCAGCATGAACGGTCCCATGGAGTGGGCCGTGGTCCTGCCGTCATAGGTCCGGCGAGCAGCCGGGCACGAGGCCCTCGCTATGTACGACATCCCATACTCCACAGGCGTCGAGGGAGCAGTCGCGGTCATTGCGGCCTATCTCTGGGGCGCAATCCCGTCCTCCTATCTGGCGGCGCGTCGCCTGCGCGGACTGGACATACGCCGCTTCGGCTCTGGCAATGTCGGCGCCTCGAACGCCGCGGAGGCCCTGGGGGCTTGGCCCGCGGTGGCAATCGGGGCGTTCGATTGCGTCGGGAAGGGCATGCTGCCCGTCGTCCTCGCCCGAATCGTAGGTCTGGATGCCTGGGCGCAGGGACTGGTCGGCGTTGCGGCGATAGCCGGTCACAACTGGTCTCCCTACATCGGCATGACCGGCGGCAGAGGAGTCTCGGTGGCCGTAGGCGCTCTGCTCGGACTGTTGATGTGGCGTGAAGTCCTGGTTTTCGGCGTGCTGTTCGGTCTGATAGGTCGCCTGATCATGAAGGACACCGCGCTGGGGACGCTGGCCGCGTTAATCGCGCTGCCTCCGCTGACGTACCTCTTCGCCGAGCCGCCGGCGCTCAGCTACACGGCCATCGCCATCGCGCTCGTCATCGTCGCGAAACGGGTCACCGGGAACTGGGAAGGCCTGTTCTCAGAGGAGCGATGGTTCAGGGTAGTAGCAAATCGTATCGTGTGGGACAGGGATATCTCGTCCAGGGAGTCGTGGATCAGCCGGCGGGAGCCGTAGCCCGCAACAGACCGTCATGTCCCAGACAACAGACTGCGCAAAACACTCCGGCGTGCCAACGAACCTGCGTTGCAGCAGGTGCGACACGCCCGTCTGCCCGCGCTGCCTGGTGCACGCCGCGGTCGGGATACGATGCGGCGAGTGCGGGAAGGGCACGGTGCCCCCTACGTACCGCGTCGACGCTTCGGCCCTGGTCCTTGCCGCGGTAACTGCGGCCGTACTCGGTCTCGTCGGCGGTCTGACGCTCAGCATCGTCGTGCGGCCGCTTGGTGACGTGCTCCATCTCGCGGCTCTTGCGGGGCTCGGCTTCGGCTTGGCCGAAGCCGTAGGGCTTGTCGCCGGTCGCAAGCGAGGTACGAGACTTCAGGTTGTGGCGGCAGCCGGGGTTGTGCTCGCGAGCTCGATCAGCGCGGCCATTGGCCTCGCGACTCTGGGCTACTGGTCTCTATTCGACATCCTCGCCGCCGCGCTCGCGGTCTACGTGGCGTGGATGCGTCTGCGGTAGCGTCCCGCCCAAACCGGCGCTCGGCCCGCTGGGTTTGGGCGGATTTGGCATTGACAGTATTCGTCGATAACGCTATTATTCGATACGATAATCACCACAGAGAGGCGACACCGGAATGGACGAACTGGATACCAAGATCATCGACATTCTTCAACAGGACGGCAGGGCGTCGAACGCCGGGATGGCCCGGCTCGTCGGGGTGAGCGAAGGCACCGTCCGCCGGCGGCTCAAGCGGCTGGTGGAACAGGACTACATCGAGATCGTCGCGCTGCCCGACCCGGTCAAATTGGGCTACGACTCTCAGGCCCTGGTAGGGGTACAGGTCGATCCCGACAAGGTGGACCAGGTGGCCAACGGTCTCGCCGACCTTGACGAGATCAGCTGGGTCGCCATAACGACGGGGTCATTCGACGTCTTCGCATGGGCGACCGTACATTCGGCCGAAGAGTTGGGCCTGTTTTTGCGAACAAAGGTCGGCGTGATTTCGGGAGTGCGCAGGACCGAGACTTTCGTCAATCTGGACAAGAAAAAGCGCGGCAACGGCAGGATCATCTGAACCCGTCGGACCGATTGTCGCGAAAGGCGGGCACGGGCCGGCAGCGAGTCGGCCCGCATTTCACCCGGCGCGGGGACATCATCCACGGGCTTCAAGGCCTCGTACCAGGGGCGCCGATAGGATCGGATGCGCGGCTGGTGCGACGGTTTTGCGCTCAGCGACCGTTGGAGACCGCCGTTGGCTAGAACACTGAACGTGCTCCGTCTCTGGAACGCGGGTCGGTACTCGATTGCGGGGCTCAGAGAGGCGATCAAGCATCACGCCGCGGTGCGCCAGGAGCTGCTGGTCGGCATCGTCCTGGTGCCTGCCGCCATCCTGCTGGGAAGCACCGGCCTGGAGCGCGCCGTCCTGCTGGCGTCGCTTCTGCTCGTGTTGATCGTGGAGCTGCTGAACACCGCGGTGGAGACGGTGGTAGACCGCGTGGGGACGGAGAGCAACGAGCTGTCCGGCCGGGCCAAGGACATCGGCTCCGCCGCGGTGCTCGTCGCGCTGATCAACGTGCCGGTCGTGTGGGGGCTCGTGATCCTCGGCTAGGCGGCCCGGCACACCGCCGCAACCCTCGTAGGGAGACAGAGATTGCTCAGATCGATTGGCTGTGGGGAGCTTACGACCGGCCACGTCGGCCAGACCGTCACGCTGGCGGGCTGGGTGGACCGCAGGCGCGACCACGGCAACCTGATCTTCATCGACCTGCGGGACCGGTATGGCCCCGTGCAGGTGGTTTTCAATCCCGAGCTGGCGCCGGAGGCGCACGCGGCCGCCGGGCGGTTCCGCAGCGAGTGGGTCGTGAGGGTATCCGGCACTGTCAACGCGCGCCCGGAGGGGACGGCGAACCCCGGTCTCGCCACCGGAGAGATCGAGGTCGCCGCGGCTTCGGCCGAGGTGCTCAACGAGTCCAAGACGCCCCCATTCGAGGTCGTCGACGGCACGGAGGTGGACGAGCTCCTACGGATGAAGTACCGCTACATCGACCTTCGCCGGCCCAGCATGCAGCAGACGATCGCGCTGAGGCACAGGGTCGTCAAGTACATTCGCGACTTCCTGGATGAACGCGGATTCCTCGAAATCGAGACGCCAATCCTGATCAAGAGCACGCCGGAAGGGGCCAGGGACTACCTCGTTCCCAGCAGGCTCTATCCGGGGCAGTTCTACGCCCTGCCCCAGTCGCCGCAACAGCTCAAGCAGCTCCTCATGGTCGCGGGCATGGACAAGTACTTCCAGATCGCCCGCTGCTTCCGGGACGAGGACCCCAGGGCCGACAGACAGCCCGAGCACACACAGCTCGACCTGGAGATGAGCTTCGTCGAGCAGGACGACATATTGAGCCTTATCGAGGAGCTCTATACGGCGATGATAGAGCAGCTCGTGCCGGGAAAACGCCTCGTCAAGCCCTTCCCGCGGCTCAGCTACCAGGAGGCGATGGACCGCTTCGCGAGCGACAAGCCCGACCTGCGCTTCGGACTGGAGATGGCGGACCTGACCGACCTTGCCGCGAAGAGCGCGTTTCGCGTGTTCTCGTCTACCGCTGCCAACGGCGGCATCGTAAAGGGATTCAGCGTGCCCGGCGCGGGGGGATACCCGCGGCGGCAGCTCGACGAGCTGGTAGAGTTCACGAAGACGCGTGGAGCCCAGGGCCTGGTCTATATCGCCCTGGACGAGTCCGCCTCATCGCTCGACGAGCTAACCGGCGACGACTTCAGGTCGCCCGCCGCTCGCTTCCTGACCCTCGACGAGGTGAAGGAGGCCGGGGTGCTGACCGGCGCGGGACCGGGCGACCTCGTACTCATCGTCGCGGGCCCGGCCAAGTCTACGAATATCGCTCTGAGCGCCCTTAGGGAGGAGATGGCCCGGCGCCACGAGCTTGTTGACCGGGACGTGCTCCACTTCGCGTTCATCGTGGACTTTCCGCTCTTCGAGTGGAACGAGAACGAGCGCCGCTGGGACGCCATGCACCACGCCTTCTCGATGCCCAACGCCGACACGATTCAGTACCTCGAGAGCGATCCGGGCAGGGTGATCGGCACTCTGTACGACTTGGTCTGCAATGGGGTGGAGCTGGCCAGCGGCAGCATCAGGGTGCACCAGCGCGACCTCCAGGAACGGATATTCAAGGTCCTCGGATACACGGAGGAGCAGGTCGGCCAGCGCTTCAAGCAGCTCCTCGACGCCCTGGAGTACGGTGCGCCGCCGCACGGCGGCATAGCTCCCGGCATCGACCGGCTCATCATGGTGCTGCTCGGCATCGACAACATGCGCGACGTCATGGCGTTCCCAAAGACCCAGAACGCTATCGACCCGCTGTTCGAGGCCCCGGACAGCGTGGAGGCGGAGCAGCTCGACGAGCTCCGCATCAGGATAATCGAATAATACCAATTCGTTTTGAGGACGCCGTGAATTGCCAAACCGCAGCGGCGGGTTTGAAACCCGCCTTCCCCCTATCGACCATAGGAAGCATTACCCCAATACGGCCTCATCACAGTAAATTGCTATAAGGCCCGCGCGCGCCGAGCTCTTGCGTCCGGTGACGCGCCTGGAGGAGGATCAATGGCGTTCGACGTAGTGATTCGCGGCGGAACGGTCGTAGACGGTACCGGCGGTCGCGGCCGCGCGGCCGACGTTGGAATATCCGGAGAGCGCATAGAGGCCGTCGGCGACCTCTCCACGGCCGAGGCCGGCCGGACTATCGACGCCCCCGGGCTCACCGTCTCGCCGGGATTCATCGACACCCACGTCCACTCCGACGCAGCCCTGTTGACCGATCCACAGCACGCCCAGGGCCTGCGCCAGGGCATCACCACGGAGATCCTCGGGCAGGACGGCCTCTCCTACGCGCCGCTCTCCCCGGAGAACTACGCCACCTACGCGCGCTACCTGTCCGGGATTCTCGGCATGCCGCCCCTGGACCTCGACATGAGCACCGTGGCGGCGTTCCGCTCTCACTACGACGGCGTGGGCGTCAACACGGCCTACCTGGTCGCCCACGGAGCCGTGCGCCTGGAGGTCGCGGGATTCAGGGACGTCAAGCTCGAGGGCGATCTGCTGGACAGGGCCAGGAAGCTGGTCGCGGAGGGTATGGAGCAGGGCGCCGTCGGTCTGGCCACGGGACTCTCCTACCACCCGCATGCCTGGAGTGACACGCGTGAGATCATTGCGCTGTGCGAGGTCGTCCGCGAAGCCGGCGGCGTCTACGTGACGCATCTCCGGGACGTCAACACCGACCGCGCCTTCGGAGGCGGAGGCATTCCCGAGGCGCTCGAGATCGGCCGCCGGTCCGGCGTGAAGGTCCACTTCTCTCACCATCGCACGCACGCCCCCACCGCCGGACAGGTGGCGCAGCGCATGGCGCTGATCGACGAGGCCAAGGCCGAGGGCGTCGACGTCACCGCCGACCTGTACCCCTACCCCACCGGCAGCACCTATCCGCTCAGCTACCTGCCGAGTCCGGCGCACGAGGGCGGCATCGACGGGGTGCTGGAGCAGCTTCGCGACCCCGTGGCCAGGGCCGAGATGGCCAGAGACCTCGACGAGAACCCGCGGGAGCGCTTCGTCGACGCCGTCTTCTCGTACCTCGGCAAAGACCCCGCGCTGGAGGGCATGAGCCTCGAGGACATCGCCGCGGAGCGCGGCATCACCACCGGGAACGCCCTGTGCGAGCTGCTGCTCGAGCAGGAGGGCCAGGTGGGCTACTGGGGCTCGCCTCCCGACAGCGTGGCCCTCTGGAGGCAGGTGAGCCAGGACGCCCTGGAGCTCCTGTCCCGGCCCGACTACATGGTGGGCAGCGACTCCGTACCCGTCGGCAGCATCCCCCACCCGCGCGGCTACGGCACCTTCCCGCGTTTCCTGGGCAGGCTGCGCCGCCAGTTTGGCACGATCAGCCTGGAGGACACCGTACAGCGCATAACCGACAACCCCGCGCGCCGCTTCAACCTGACCGACCGCGGCAGGATCGCCGAGGGCTACTTCGCGGACGTCGTCGTCTTCGACGCGGAGCGCATCATCGATAACGCCACCTACGACGACCCGAAGCAGTTCCCGGCGGGCATACCCTACGTGCTGGTCAACGGCCAGGTCGCCGTGGGCGAAGAGCGGTGCACCGGCGTCCTCGCCGGCCGCGCCATCCCCTAGCAGCCAGCGTCAGCCTCGTGCCCAGCGAGCCCACCGGGACGCGAATCCCCTCTCCCTTGGCGGGACTCTTACCCCCTCTCCCTCGACGGGAGAGGGCTGGGGTGAGGGTGAAAGCCACGACGTTGCGTCCGGCCGACACGGAACCTCGGCGCGACTCCCGCAAGTCTACAGCGTAGCCCGCCACCCGAATGCCTGACTTCACCGAGATTCTCGTCGCCGTCCCGGTGATGCTCATGGGGGCGACGGTGTTGAGCACCGTCGGCTTCGGCATCGGCATCGCGACGAGCCCGCTGCTGCTGCTCGTGATTGAGCCGCAGACCGTCGTGGTGGTCGTCAACACCGTGTCGCTCGCGGTGTTCGCCCTGATCATCGTCCAGACGCGGCGGCATCTCCGCGCGCGGGAGCTCCTTCCCATAATCGCCGGCGGCGTGCTGGGAGTGCCCATCGGCGTGTTCATGCTGAGCACGCTGAGTGGCGGCGCGCTCAGCATAGCCATCGCGGTGCTGGTCGTGCTGTTCACGGCGTCGCTGCGTTTCGGCGGGCTGCTTGTGCTCGCCCGCGGGAGGTCGACCGGGCCGCTCGTCGGCCTGTCGGTGGGAGCGCTGCTGGCCGGGTTCGGGATCGGAGGGCCGCTGGTCGCCGTCTACCTGTTGGCCCGACAACTGCCGAGCCAGACCGTCAGAGGCCATCTCGCACTGTTCTTCCTGGTAGTCGAGTCGGTCGCCGTGGTCGGCTACGCGGTCACTGGTCTCTTCACCACTGAGCGACTGGCGCTGATCGCGTTCGTAATCCCCCCGGTGCTGCTCGGCTACGTCCTGGGCACGGCGCTCGTCGGCAGAATGTCGGAGACGCGCTTCCGCCAGAGCGGCGTCGGCGTGATACTGGCCACCAGCTTCGTGGTCCTGGTCCGCGAGGCGCTGAGGTTGCAGGGCGTCATCCAGTAGGCGCCCGCGCGCTCACGCCGTGGCAGGCGAGAACAGAGCGGCACCGCCCGATAGCGAGGGATACGGCAGACTGGTTTTGACTACGTGGACGCCCTCGCGCTCGACACGCTTCCTGACCGAAGGCTCGAAGAAGCGCCATGCCGCGGCGAGTCCTCCGGCGATGACCGCGGTCGACGTTTCAGCCTCCGAAGCCAGTCGGACAATCGTGCCTCCGAGCGCCTCGCCGACCCGCTGCCAGACGTCCAGGGCATCTGGATCGCCATTGCAAGCCCGCCTGTACATGGTCTCGGAATCCGCGCCGTAGTGTTCGCCAAAGTGATAGCCTGAATGCCGCCAGGCGCCCGGCCAGCCCCAATCCGTGTAGAAGCGCATGATCACGTCTGGGAAGCCTCTTGGGCCCGCAAGCACCTCGCCGTGTCGGACAAGGCCGACGGCAGCGCCGGTGCCCAGTCCGATGGCCACGAAGCTGTCGACTCCTCTACCCTCGCCGAATCGAAGTAGCCCGTAGGCGAGCAAGTTGGCATCGGGCACGAGCCTCGTTGGGACGCCGTAGGTGTGTTCCAGGTGGGCACGGAGTGGGAACCGGTGCATCGACGGGTACGCCGACAACTCGCTGTCGAGCACTCCCCGTTCGTAGTCCCCGAACGAAGGAAACCCGGCGCCGAGTCCAATTGCGGGCTCCTTGACGAATGGGCCGAGAGCCAGGTCGATATCCTTCAGGACCTGTTCGCGTGTGCCTCCCACATGACTCTCGACCGTGTTGGTCGAGAGTACAAGCCCGGTCCCTGTAACGAGTCCGGCCTCGATGTTGGTGCCCCCGACGTCAAGCGCGAGGTACAGAGGACCTTGTGATTCGCCCACTTCTCACCTGGAAGCTCGCTCTGCGGCGCACTGAAGGACTGACCCGATGGCCCGGCACTTGTTCGACCCTAAACCCGCCCGAAGACCTACCGGAAGCGCAGCGAGTATAAGTCGGCGTCCGCCAGGGCGAAGCGCAGCCTGATAGGCCGCTTGGCCGTGCTGCTCACGTCGGAGCTGCCGTTCCACGTCACCGCACGGTCTACGTCGTCGCCGATTATCGGGTCGCAGTCCTCGAGCGTGAAGCCGTCGATGGGCGCGCCGGTCTCGTCGTGCAGCTCGACGCGGATGTTGCCCGCGGCCGAAGTGGCGTAGTTGATCTGGAGCTCGCTGCCGCCGAACCAGAACGGCCGCGTCAGCATCTCGCCGCCTCCGTAACCGACGTGCAGCGACGAGAAGCCGTCCGTCCTCAGCGCCAGGCGTTCGAGCCGGGCCGCCTCCTGGCCCATGCCGCGGCCGACGTAGATCGACATCTCCGTATCGCCGGTCGGGACGACGCCTTGGGCCGGGTAGTTGGCCCGCGACACCCAATTCCCCTTCTCCAGCCCCGGGCGCACGAAGCTCTCCATGAACGTGCGGTCGTACCGGTTGCCGCCCCGCGTGGTCATGAACACGGCGTCCGAGCAGTCGTCGGCGGCCCCGGAGCCCGCCCAGACGTCGAGCGCGGCGGCGTCCTCGTCGCTCAGGGCCTTGCGCGCCGGCCAGAAACGCCCCGGCAGCGCGACGTAGATGTGCGGCGCCCGGAAGTACGACGTCGTGCCGGTCGTGTACAACTGCTCCATCGGCGCGTCGCCGAACTCCATCTCCACAGGCTCGGACCACGTGAGAAAGTCCTTGGACGTCGTCCGGGCGACCGTGCGGACGCGGTTCGTGAATATCCTGAAGTAGCACAGGTACAGGTTCTCCGACCACGACCAGAAGCACACGTTCTGGGAGTCGAACGCGCCCTCCGTGATCACCGGTTCCTCGGAGAGCTTCCGCCATGTGACGGCGTCCTCGGACACGAAGGCCGTCAGCCCCTTCCTTGAGGACCCACCCAGCGCCTTGTACTGCTCCGATTCGGGGACTCCCGGTCGTCTGTCCAGCATAGGCGAGAAGTTGTGCGTCGCGTCGCCGGCCACCTCGGGCGTCAGGATGACGTTGTTGTCCCGCGTGCCGGCCACCTCGAACAGCCTCAGGTCGGGCTTGGCCCACTCGATCCCGTCGGCGCTCTCGGCGTAGCAGGTAACCTGCGGCCCGTCCCCTGGAACGCCCCGGTAGTACATCCTGTAGACGCCGTCGTCCTCCAGCACCGTGATGTAGGCGGAGCCGCGGCCCTCCCACGGCCGGTCGTACTCGATCGCCGTGCCCGCCGGCCGCGGCTCGTGCAGCTTGAGCGACGCGCCCTCGAGCCGGTCGATCAGGTAGTGGTCGACGAAGAGCTCGCGCCAGTTCCAGAGCCGCAGCGGCTCGCCGTTCCCGTCTGCCATGGTGGACCTCGCTCCTTCAGCCGTATGTTCGGCGCCCGTACTCTAGGTTTTCGCGGGGAGCCTGTCAACGACGGCGGTTGACCCCAAGTCCTCAACTTCCAGGTTCAGCGCCATATCTATCGGCGATCACCCCGTAGGGGCTGGCCTCCCCTTGCCCTGGAGCGCCTCCGCCATTTGGGCGGTGGATATTGCCCTCGTAACCGTCCAGAGTCGGACGCCCACGCAACCCGTTTACCCTGAATAGGCCCGCCACTTTGGGCGGGCAGTATCGAAGGGCGCACCCGAGGTCCCCTCGAACGCGAACAGTTACCTGGCCTCATGTCGCCCTGAACGAAGTCAAGGGCCTGGGTGGGTAGGTAACTGTTCAGAGTTTCTCTGAGAATAACCCTTGGCCGACCTGGCGTAGGGGCGGGTTTGCAACCCGCCTTCCCGGTGCAGCCTCATTTTCGTCGTTGGTGAAAGTCCCCCGCCGAGTCCATCTCCTCGAGTCTGAACAGTTACGTGGGCAGAGCCTCAGCGGCAGCCAGCTCGCGGGACCCCTCCTCCGGTCCCTCTCAGGGCCTTTCGACTACTCGAAGATGGCCCTTCGCATATCTTGTATGCAGCAGCACACCCGTGCTATTCTGTGTCCGTGACAAGTAACGCGCACGAGGTAGATCGAAGCTTGGGAGCGTCGCGCCGCGCCAATTACCAACTACCGCTACCTGTCCCGCGATGTTCCGACTCAGATAGGACGAGCGGCACACCCGGCGTGCCATTTCTCGGTCAAGTGCACCACCGCCCAGATAGGAACGGCACAGAATGGCACAAAACGGGACACTTTTCGCGGAATCGGTCGCGGCCGCACTCGGTGAGAGGGCCGGATGAGGCTGATCGACACCCCTCCGCTCGCACCGTGTCCAACCGCCGAAAGGCCCTGAGGTCCCTATCTGCGATCGGGACGACAAGGAGTGTTTCGCCTATAATGCGGCCGGGATGAGGCCAGAGAGCCTCCGGCCACGGAGCCGGCACTCCATGAAGATCACCGCTGTCGAGTCGATACCGGTCGACCGGTACCTGTTCGCCAAGGTCCATACCGACACCGGGCTGACCGGCGTCGGCGAGTCGGGCGCGTGGGGCTTCCTCGAGGCGTCGCAGGCGGCCATCGACAAGCTCGGACGATACCTGGTCGGCGAGGACCCGCTGCGGATCGAGCACCACTGGCAGTACATGTACCGGTTCAGCCACTTTCGCGGCGCCGCCATCATGGGCGCGATCAGCGCGCTGGACATCGCGCTCTGGGACATCGCCGGAAAGCACTTCGGCGTGCCCGTGTACCAGCTCATGGGCGGCAAGACGAGGGACAGGGCGCGGGTCTACTACCACGTCTTCGGCGATACCCGGGACAAGCTCGTACAGGGCGTCAAGGACGCCAGGGAGGCCGGTTTCACCGCGGTCGGCCATCTGACGCCCTTCCTGGACGAACCGACCGACATACCGTTCTTCCAGACTCACGCCGACAAGATGCGAGGCGCTATCGAGGCGGTCGCCGCGTACCGCGAGGCGGCCGGCAACGACGTCGACTTGTGCATCGAGATCCACCGCCGCCTGACCCCGGCCGAGGCCGTCACGCTGGCGAAGGGCATCGAGCCCTACCACCCGCTCTTCTACGAGGACCCCATCCTCCCAGACAACTTCGACGCGATGGCCCTGGTGGCGCAGAATATCTCGATTCCCATAGCCACCGGAGAGCGCTTCCATACTATCCACGAGTTCCAGATGCTGCTGAGCCGGGGCGCCGTCCAGTACGTCAGGCCGGACGTCTGCCTGGCGGGCGGGCTCACGCACAGCAAGAAGATCGCGGCCGTCGCGGAGGCGCACTACGTCGGCGTGGTGCCGCACAACCCGCTCAGCCCTGTGAGCACCGCGGCCTGCCTCCAGCTCGCGGCCTGCATCCCGAACTTCGCGATCCAGGAGTACCCGGCCGGCGAGCACGAGCCTCCGAAGAGCGAGATAGTCAAGACGCCGCTGGAGCTGGAGGACGGCTTCCTGGTCGTCCCCGACGCCCCCGGCATCGGGATCGAGCTCGCCGCCGACGCGCACGAAAAGTACCCGCCCACCCCGCGAGAGGTGCGGACACGGCTCAACGTCGACGGATCGGTCGTCGACCAGTAAGAGTGGAGGAACCACGATGCTGACCGACCAGCAAGTGCTGCACTTCAAGACGTTCGGATTCGTCGCCCTGCCGGGGCTCTTTCCCCCGAACGAGATGGCCGAGATCGAGCGCGAGTTCGAGGAGGTCGTGGTCGAGGAGCGGGAGGGGCAGCCCTTCCGCGGCGAGAAGCGCCAGGCCGTTATGGCGTTCGCCGAATTGCGCCCGAAGCTGATGAGCCTGATCGACGATGACCGCATCTACGGGCCGATGGAGCAGCTACTGGGGCCGGACTTTCTCTGGTGGGGCTCCGACGGCAATCTGTACGTCGGCGACACCGCCTGGCACCCCGACGCGCCGGACCCGGAGATGGGCCACGGCCGCATCAAGATCGCGTTCTATCTCGACGCCGTCACGCGGGACAGCGGCTGTATACGCTTCATCCCCGGCTCCCACCGGATGCCGTTCCACGACCAGCTCAGGCCGCTCAGGATGTGGAGGACGCTGCAGACCATCGTCGAGGGCAGGCAGACCGAAGAGGCGCTCAAGCCCTATCTCGAGCAGGGGCTCGATCCAAACAAGCCCGTATTCGGAGTCGAGCAGCCCGACCTGCCCGGCTACGCGGTCGAGTCGCAGCCCGGCGACGTCGTCTTCTTCGAGCAGCACCTGTACCACGGCTCGTGGGGCGGCCGCACGGGCCGGCGCATGTTCACTCTGAACTACTTCGCGAACCCCACGACCACGGCGCAGGTGGACGCGATCCACGACATGCACAAGACTACGATGGGAGCGCAGCAGGCCATCCAGTACCGGCAGCGAGAACAGGCCCACGAGGACGCCTTCCTCGAGTGCGACCGCCCCCGCATCAAGCGCATGGCCGACAGGCTGCGGGAGCTGGGCGTCGCCTGACCCGCTGGCGCACTTCGTCAACTCGCATTGCTTGTGCCGCACCATACGTCGCGCCGCAACAGCAGTCGGGCCAGTCCGCCCCCAATGAGCCATCCCACACAGGCGGTCTCGGCTATTTGCCCGATGAATCATCCGGTGCAACCCGATCACCCCGAGTAGCGCTGCTGCTTCAGCGGCGCGTATCGAGGGGCGCGACCAAGCCCATCTCACCGAAGGCCGAACATCCACAATCGTGACCGGGCCCCCCAATTGCCATTGCCCCTCCGGGTGTTACCATTGTGGCGCGCCGCGCGGCGTCGGCGCAGGCCTTCAGACTGTCGTGGAGTCTGGCGGAGAGCCGCCCGAGAGGAGATGCTGCCGTGCTCGTAGTCTACGTGGTATTGGGAATAGCCCTGTTCGCGCTGGCGATCGTCGGTGCGTTCTTCGGGACGATGTACTTGATGAAGCGCAGGGACGAGGCCGAGCTGGAGCGGTACCTGCAGGACGAGGACTGCGACTGGGAGAGCATGCCGACCACAGGCGGCCCCGAGATGAGCGTCCTGTTCCGCAATACGGAGCCGGCGTCGAGCGGAATCGAGATGCGCGCCTACTTCCTCTCAGAGCCACCCGACGACGCCGAGTACGAGGGCGTGTGCCTGTCCATAATCGACCCGGAACGCGTCAACGGAATCATCCTCGAAGGATTCGGCCGACTCGTGGACGCGATGCAGTTCGGCGACGGCCTCTGGAAAGACCACTTCCTCGGCGACGCGGGAATCATGGAGCAGAAGATCACCGAGAAGCGCGAAGCTTGGGACCAGATGCAGATGGAGATAATCGTCGGCCACTACAGCCACTTTATGTAGTGGGGCATGTCTCGATGGCGCGGCGAGAGCTTAGGCCGGCTGAATAACCGTCCCTCAACGAGTAGAGCAATCGCACGTCTCCAAAGGACGCTTGACGCAATCCCGGAATTGCAGGGGCGATCGCATGGTTCCCCGGAATTCAAGAAATGGTGTAGGGACACCGAGGTGGCCATCGAAAACACGTTTGGAGGCGAATCTCGCCATATTGGAGACTTCCAGCAGATCAGATACTGGCCAGTTGTAATCCATTCAGATATGCCCAGTTCCGAAGACAACCGGGCTTATCTGCAAGGCCTAGAGTTGGCGACTGCGCTGCTCGAGTCCATGGTTGATGAAATCGAGGAATACTGGGAAGACGAGGATCGGCCAGACTCCACCCCCAGCACCAAGACAAGCGAGCAGTTGACCACGAACGAGATATTCGTCGTTCACGGTAGGGACGAGGGGGCCAAAGATGCCGTGGCTCGGTTCCTGACAAAGCTCGGCCTTGTGCCCGTAGTCCTCCATGAGCTGCCGAACCAAGGTCGTACGATCATCGAGAAGTTCGAAGATTACGCCCAGGTCACCTTTGCTGTAGTGTTGCTTACGCCGGACGACATCGGCGGGCCTAACGGCCAACCGGACGCCCTGCAACCCCGCACCCGACAGAATGTGATTCTCGAGCTCGGGTTCTTTCTTGGGAAGCTGGGAAGAGACCGAACCTGCGCCCTACGAAAGCAAGACGTGGAGATACCCTCGGACTATGATGGGATCCTCTATGTCCCTATGGACGACGGAGGGGCATGGGAAATGAGGCTTCTCCGAGAATTGAAGGAAGCCGGACTCGACGTCGATGCGAACCGCTTGCTGTAGCCCCTTAGCGTTGGGCACGAATAAGTCAACGTGCGGCAGGTTCGCAGCCGTTCGCTTTCGCCGCTAGTATGCAGCCCGATCTGCAGGTAATGACTAAGAGCACCGCATGGGCCATCCGCGCCGTCGTGCTGGTCGCGTTTCTCGACCTGTTCATGCAGCTTCCTGTGATCTCGGCGTACGCCAAGTCGCTGGGGGCGGCGGCGGCGATGGGCGGCGCGATCGTCGGCATGTACTCGGCGTCCAATCTCGTAGGCAACGTCGGCGCGGGAGCGCTGCTGGACAGGCTGGACCGCAAGCGCCTGGTGGCCGCCGGGATGCTGCTCACGGCAGGGTCGCTATACCTGTACGATTTCGTCTCGAACCCTGGCCAGCTCCTGGCTCTACGCGCCTTTCATGGGCTGGCCGCGGGTGTGCTGGCTCCCGGCGCGTTCGCGATGCTCGGCGACCGCGCGGGACGCCATCAGACCCGGTCGATCGGGATGACCGGCGCCCTTATAGCGGTGTCCGCCGTCATCGGCCCCCCGGTTGCCGCCTACATCCGGGACATATGGGACTTCGGCGTGGTGTTCGCGACGAGCGGAACGCTGATGCTGCTCGCCGCGGTACTGTTCTGGACACTGGTGCCCGGGACGCCGTCAGGGACGGTCGGGCGGCAGGGCGAGGACGGGACACGGCCCCCGACTCAGGTGTGGCGGCAGCTGACGCCCGTATTCTGCGCGGTCATGGCAATGACGTTCTGCATAGGCGCGCTGATCAACCATCTCCCTATAGCGCTCGAGACGGCCGGCGCCGCGCCGCGCATATCGGGGATCGCCTTCGCGACGTTCTCGCTGGTAGCTACGGTGGTCATGGGCAGCCCGGCCCACAGGACGGTCGACGACGTTTCGCGCTCGCTCGCTGTTGCGCTGGGCCTCGCGCTTCTCTGCGGCAGCGGCCTGGTCCTGGCGGTCTCCGACGGCGCGGCGGCCCCGGCGCTTGGCGCGATGGTGGTGTTCGGCCTCGGCTTCGGCCTGCTGTTCCCATCCCTGGGCACGACCGTCTCTGAGGTTGCATCGAGCCGCCGCAGGGGCATGGCGTTCGGCATCTTCTACGCCGTATATTCCCTGGGCGTCGTTATAGGGTCCGGGGTGTCCGGCTTGGTTGCGGGAATGGCGGTCGACCTGGGCACACCCTTCTTCGTGAGCGCGGCCGTCGCGCTGGCCGCACTGCCGGCGGCGCTCTACATACGAGCGGCACGGGAAGAAGGACGCCTGACCTAGCCCATCGTTTCCGTGCGCCCCGATCGTCGCGCAGCGTTCACCTCGTCGAACAGCGCCACGACTGCAGTCGGCGGGCCGGACGTCAACAGCGTAGCCGCTACCGACACGGCGAAGCCGGCCGCGAATCCGGGAGTCCCCGCCATCATGTCCCAGACGCCGCCCGGCCCGCCGGACGCGAAACCCCAGATGGACGATACCACCGTCCCGGCCACCACGCCCGACACCGCTCCCCAGTAGTTGAAACGCCGCCAGTACAGCGCCAGGATGATGCACGGGCCGAACGCCGCCCCCATGCCGCCGAAGGCATACGCCACCAGCTCCAGGATAGAGTCGGGCTTGTACATGGCGATCGCCATGGCGACCAGGCCTATCGCCACGAGCAGCAGCCGTCCCAGCCAGATACGCGACCGCGTCCGGATGGCGTAGGCGAACCTTCGCGTCAGCGGCAGGTCGTCGGCGGCAACAGCCGAGGCCAGCAGCAGCTGTGAGTCCGCCGTGCTCATCACCGCGGCTACCACGCCGCACAGCAGCACGCCCGCTGCCAGCGGGTGGAAGAACGCCTCGGTCACCACGAAGTACACCTTCTCCGGGTCGGCCTCCGCCGCCAGCGTCCCCGCCTGTTCGAGCGCCGGACGGGCCGCCCAGCCTATGAGCAGCCCGAACGCGGTTATGAGGAACAGCCATGCGACGCCGATGTTGCGGCTTGCCGGAATCCGGGTCTCGTCCTCTATCGCCATGTACCTCTGCAACACCCGCAGGGACCCGAACGCCCCCAGCGCCCAGCCCGGCAGCGACGCCACATAGACCCACGACAGGGCCGCGCCCGTCCCGTCGGTGAATGGGTTCAGAAACTCCGAACGGCCCGACAGCATCTCCGTCACCGGGTTGTCCGTCACGTGCAGCAGCATGGCGGGAATGATGATGAACGAAGCCAGCATCACCAGCGACTGGAACACGTCCGTCCGGGACACCGCCAGGAATCCACCCACCAGCGTGTACGACGCCACCGCCACGAGCGTCACCACTATGCCGGCGCTGGGCTCCAGGCCGAATGTCTCTTCGAGCAGCTTCGACCCGCCCACCAGCCCGGACGAGATGTAGATGATGACGAAGAACAGCGTGACGACCGCCACGAGGGTGCGAAGGACGCCTGTCCGGTCGTCGAACCGCTTCTCCAGGAACTCGGAGATGGTCAGCGAGTTGTCGGCGGCGAAGGTGTAGCGGCGCAGACGTCTGGCCAGTATCGTCCAGGAGAGTACCGCGCCCAGGAAGACGCTCCCCGCCAGCCACAGCGTCATCCCGCCGTCGGCGAACGCCAGCGCCGGCACCACCAGCATCGAGCCGCTGCTGACCGCCGACGAGCTCGCGCTCAGGGCCGAGGTTGCCGCCCCCAGCCTCCGGCTGCCGAGCACGTAGTCCTGCATCTCGCGCATCTGCCGCGACCGCACCACCGCAATGCCTATGAGAATCGCGAAGTAGACCGCAAAGACGGAGATGACCCAGGTGTTCAGGAACGCCACTGGTACCTACCCTACCCCTTTCGGCGGGCGCATCGTGTCAGCTTTTCCGAGGGCGTGCAATCGCTGCCGGCCGGACCGAGCCCGCCTCGAAACCGGTTTGCCTCCGGGTCGCCGCATGCGCCGCCGGTTACCACTACAATTGCCGCGTGCGCGGCCTGGGACACGAGGATTGTCCCGATTACGGCTTGGCGCGCATGGAGGCATAGGCATGGTAGACAAGAGCCTGGCATACGAGCCGGCGACCGAGCTGCTGAAGCTGATCGCGGCGAAACAGGTCTCGCCCGTGGAGCTTGCGGAGATGTTCTTCGACCGCATCGACCGCATCGACCCGCAACTCAATTCATTTCTGCTGTTGACACGCGACCTGGCGTTGGAGCAGGCGCGCGCCGCCGAGGATGCCATCATGCGCGGCGACGAGCTCGGCGCGCTGCACGGCCTGCCCGTGTCAATCAAGGACACACACATGACCGCGGGCGTCCGGACGACAATGGGGTCGGTCGTTCACGAAGACCGCGTCCCGGAGCGGAACGCCGCAGTCGTCGAGCGGGTCCTGGACGCCGGGGCCGTGATGCTGGGCAAGACGAACGTGCCCGAGTTCGGCATGGTGGGCACGTGCGAGAACTCCCTCGGAGTCCTGGGACGCAACCCGTGGAACACCGACCGGACGCCCGGCGGATCGAGCGGCGGCGCGGCCGCGGCGGTCGCGGCGCACCTGTGCCCGGTGGCGACCGGAAGCGACGGCGGCGGGTCGTTGCGGATACCCGCCAACTTCTGCGGAATCTACGCCATCAAGCCCACCCTTGGCCGCGTGTCGGGCTACACCGGGCTCGGCGGGCCTCCCATACTGAACATCTTCTCGCAGCCGGGGCCTCTGGCGCGGACGGTGCGCGACGCCGCCCTGCTCCTCCAGATCATGGCGGGCTTCGACCGGCGAGACCAGGCGTCGATACGGCAGACTCCGCCCGACTTCATGGCGGCCACGGAGCGCGATGTCGACGGTCTGAGGATCGGCTGGAGCCCCGATTTCGGGTTCGCCCCGGTGTTGCCGGAGGTCGTCGACGTCACCTACAGTGCCGCGATGGTTTTCGAGAATATGGGATGCGGAGTCGAGGAGGTGAGCATGGTCCTGCCCGAGCCGTACGACTCGTTCGGGCCCATCCAGTCGGCGGGCGCTTACCAGAGCTTCGCCCAGTACCTCGACGAATACGGCGACCGGATGACGGAGTTCGCGCGCTTCTTCATCGAGATGGGCTCACGGGTCACGACCGGCGACTACATTCGCGCCGAGGGTCGCATAGCCGAGCTGAAGGCGACGTTCGACGACGCCTTTGAGGTCTACGATCTGATCATGTCGCCCGTGTCGTGCTTCCCCGCCTTCCCGAACGAGACCTTCCCCGGCAGCATCACGGGAAGCTCGTCGTACCCGGTGCAGTACTGGAACGGGGCGTTCACGATGCACGCCAACGCCATCGGCCACCCCGCCGCGTCCGTACCCGCGGGCTATTCGCCGGACGGCCTGCCCATCGGCCTTCAGATCATCGGGCGCAAGTACGACGAGGAGACGGTGCTCGCCGCGTCCGCGGCGTTCGAGCGAGCCCGGCCGTGGATCGGGCGCAGACCACCGGTGTCGTGAGTCTCGTGGCCGTGCGATACTATGCCCTACTGTTCGTGACTGGAGGTTGAGATTGCGTACCGAAGTACGCGGCCTGGTGTTCGACCTGGACAACACCCTGTTTGACAGGTTTTCCGCGTTCGTCGGAGTCGCGGAGAGCTTCTACGAGGAGTATCTCAGCGGCGTGACTCCCGTGACGCGGGAGGATGCGGTAGAGATGATGGTCCGGTGGGACAACGACGGGTACCGGGACAGCAAAGGGATGCGCGCGCGGTGGCTCGACGAGTGGCCCGAGACCGGCCTCAACGAAGACTCCCTGAGGAGGTGGTACCGCGCCGAGATGAACCGGCAGTTCGAGCCGGACGCGGAGGTCAACGCTCTTCTCGCCGGCCTCAACGAGCGCGGCGTGCCGTGGGGCATCGTCACGAACGGCACGCCGAACCAACACGTGAAGTGCCGCAAGGCCGGACTGGCCGCGCTCGCGCCGTTCGTCATCGTCTCAGAGGAGGCCGGGTACGCGAAGCCGGACCCACGCATCTTCCGCGACGCCCTCGAGGCGACCGGACTCACGGCGCCCAAAGACGTCATGTTCGTGGGCGACAATCCCGCGCACGACATAGACGGCGCAAAGCGGTTCGGAATGAAGGCCGCGTGGCTCCGCCGCGGCCGGCAATACCCCGCCGACCTACACTCCCCGGACTACACCATCGACCACGTCACCGAGGTCGTGGACATCGTCTGCTTCAGTCCAGGCTAAGCACCGACAGGCATCTTGCGGTTAGCTCCGTCAAGTCGGATTCCGGGACGCCCACGAGAATGAACCCATGTCGCCCGACAGCCTCGGCCATCCGGGAGTCGTAGGCGAGGGTGCGTAGCAGGAACTTGTCCACCATCATTCGCTCTCTGGGCGACTTCGAGTAGTACCGGCTCGAGGAGTAGATCCTTCGCGTGAAGACCTCCTCGCTGGCCGTCAGCCACAGCGCGGCGGTCCTGTCGAAGTCGAGGCTCGTCGCGAAGTCCGGCCACAGTGCCGATCCCTCTACGACCACTCCGCGACCGGATGCGCCTGTCAGATACGACGCCACAATCGCCTCTACCTTAGGCCACACGTTGTCCCTGTAATAACGTAGCACGTCCGTGATCAGCTCATCGACCGACAGGGACAGATAGTGGTTCGCGACTTTCTCTGAGACCTGTTCCGGTTCGGGCCACCACGGTCGGCCGGGGTGACGGGCCAGGGAGTCCGTGGGGACTCGGTCCCATCCCAACTGGGCCGCCAGCGACTCCGACAGCGTAGTCTTTCCGGCGTGGGACGATCCGCCGACAAGGACCGCTCTCAGGTCGGGATCCACCTTCACGAGTCGCGCTCTCCGGGCTCCCCGACGTCGCCGGCCCAGAGGCGGCGCATCTCCTCGGAGGTGACGAGCAGGTCGTCGAGAGTCCCCTCCGCGTCGACGCGGCCGTCCTTCAGGACCACGACGTGATCGGCGCGGCGGAGCGCGGCGCGGCGGTGGGATACCACCAAAGCGGTGGCGTCAGGGCGCGCGAAGAGGCGGGCCCAGAGCTCCCGCTCCGTGTCCACGTCCAGGCCCGACGACAGGTCGTCGAAGACCAGCAGCTCCGGTTCCCGAACGAACATCCTGGCTGCCGCCGAGCGCCGGAGTTGGCCGCCCGAGAGCTTGACACCTCGCGCGCCGACCACCGTGTCCAGGCCCTGCTCCAACTCCTCGACGTCGCGCTCCATGACCGCGGCATGGACGGCACCGTCGAGATCGGTGCTGTGATCGGGCATGCCCATGAGTATGTTGTCTCTCAGCGGCTCGCTGAACAGGCGCGGCACCTGGGAGGTGTAGGCCGAACGCGGTGGGACGAAGAAGGCGGCGAGGTCGTCCACGGGCTCGCCGTTCCACCTCACCACGCCCGCGTCCCTGGGGAGCAGCCCCAGCAGCACCCGGAGCAGCGTCGTCTTGCCCGAGCCGATGCGCCCCGTTACGACCGTGAAGGAGCCGCGGGGCACGCGCAGCCGTATCTCCTCTATGCCGCGGCCGTTGCCCCCGTAGCGGTAGGTAAGGCCATCGACCTCCACCAGGTCGAGGCGGTGGGCCTCGGTCTTGGCCGAGTACGGCACCTCGGGCAGCGGACCGGTAAGGTGGGCCTGCTGGTGGCGCACGAGACCGTCGGGCGGCGCGCTCGGCATCAACCGCCTGAGCCGGTCGAAGGAGACACCGGTCTGGCGGTACTCGGCCAGCACGCCGCCCACCTCCGTGTTCAGCCATCCGACCGTGTACAGGTAGCTCACGAAGAGGGCGAAGTCGCCGATGGTAAACGAGCCGCTCCGCATGGCCGACGCCGCGATCAGCAGTACCAGGCCCGTGCCGATCGTGACCGTGTTCTGGAAGACGGAGTTGAGCGCCTGAGTGAGCAGCGTGTCCCGAATCGTGTAGGTCTTGCGGCGGCTGTTCAGCCGCTTCAGCTCGCCCAGCATCCGGCTCTCGGCGTTCGCGACCTTGATCGCCTCCACAGAGCCGAACATCTCCCCCAGCAGGCTGGTCACGTCGCCCGTCGACTCCCTGTTGTCGATGCGGAAGCGCCGCAGCCAACGGGTCGCGATGCTCACGGTGACCATGATGAGCGCCAGCGGCAGAAACACCGCGAAGGTGATCAGCGGGCTTATCTGGACCATGATGTAGAGCGCCACCGCGCCGAACACCACGAGCGGGAACGCGAAGCCGAACCGCTGCAGGTACCGGGTGATGTAGTCGACGTCCTCCCGGAACCGCGTCACCGCCTCACCCGTAGACTCCGGCAGCGCCCGGTTGCCCGGCTGGTCCAGCACGTGGTCGAAGACGTTCTTGCGCAGCAACGTCGCGAAGGTGAACTCGACCCGGACGCTCAGCACGACGTTGCCGAAGATGATCAGCGACCGTGTCACCGCGAGACCCACGAGTATCGCCGCCAGGCTCCAGAATCCGACCGTCGCGGCCTGCTCATTTGTTATGTTGTCGAATATCGCGCGGGTCGTGAGTGCCACGCCCTGCGGTATCAGCGCGATGCTGATGGTGCGGGCCGCGAGCTGAGCGAAGTAGCGCGGCTGGTACCGCGCCAGGCGGAGGAGGTACTGCCAGGTGGTCACCTGAGCACCTCCTCCAGTCCGGTCTGCAGCAGGCGGTGGAACCGGGTCGTGCCGTCGTCGGCCAGCCGTTCGCGGTCGCCGTGCTCGACCACCCTGCCCTGCTCCAGGATAAGCACCTCGTCGCAACGCCGGATGGTGGCCAGGTGGTGGGCTATGACGATGACCGTCCGGTCGCGTACGAGGCGGTCGACGGCCCGCTCGATCATCTGCTCCGTGCTTCGGTCCAGCCGGGACGACGCCTCGTCGAGAATCAGCACGCCGGACCCCTTCAGGAACACTCGGGCGAACGCTAGAAGCTGCGCCTCGCCGGCGGACAGGCCGCCTCCCTCGGACAGCAGCCGGGTATCGAGGCCGTCCGGCAGCGAGTCCAGCCACGGCCGCATACGAAGCTCGTCGATCACCTCGACCAGCCGCTCGTCCGGTATCGACTCGTCGAAGAAGGTCAGGTTGTCGCGCACGGTGCCGTGAAAGAGGCGCACGTCCTGGGTCACCATCGAGATGTGCCGCCGGAGCTCGGTCACCGGCATCCGGGAAATATCCTCGCCGCCGACGCGGACGACGCCTGACGTTGGGTCGTACAGCCGGAACAGCAGCCGCGTCATCGTCGTCTTGCCGCTGCCCGTGCGCCCCAGCAGGCCCAGCACGCGCCCCGGCGCCAGCTCGACGGATATGTTGGAGAGCACCGGGTCCTCTCCGTAGGCGAAAGTGACGCCGTCGAACTGCACGGAGAGAGGCCCGCCTGCGGACAGCTCGACCCGGTCCTCCGCCGGCGGGTCGAGCACTCTCTTGCGGACCGCGTGGAGCTCCAGGATGCGCGCTATCGCGGCGCTCGCGCGCTGGAAGCTGTCGAGCTGCTGTGTGAACCGGTTTATCGGCATCACCAGCATCTGGGTGTAGTGGAAGATCAGGTAGACCGTGCCCAGGCTGATCGAGCCGCCGAAGTACAGATAGGCGCCCAGGGAGAGCGAGACGGCGCTCCCGGCGCCGAACATGAACATCGTCGTGCTGAACATGATGCTGCTCATGAGTCCGGCCTTGAGCGCCTTGCCGTACCAGCCCCGCATCAGCTCGTGGAAGCGGCGCATCACGTACGGCTTGGCGTCGTTCGACCGGATATCCTCGGTCCCGGACAGGCGCTCTTCCAGGAAGCCGAACGAGTCCGCACTGGCCTGCCGGTTGGCCTTCCAGTACGGCACCGCTATGTTGCGGATGCTCGTGAGCACCAGCATCCCCGCAACAACGAACGCGGTCAGCGCCAGGCCGGCCCTCCAGTCCTCGCGCAGCAGCAGCACGAGGATGCCGATCAGCAGAAGCAGGCTCCCGAGCATCTCGAAGATGAACAGCGAAAAGAATGTGCCCAGCTCGTTCGGGTCGCCGTCGACACGCTCGATCATCTCACCCGGCGTGCGGTCGTTGTGGTACGACATGTCCAGCGACAGCGCGTGCGCGGCCAGGTCCTCGCGGATGTTGTTGGTGGCCGTCCAGCCCACGCGCTCCGAGAAGTAGGTGGCGAAGACCTGCACGAACTGCTGAATCACCGCGATGGCTATGAACGCGCCCGCCGCGACCGCGAGCGCCTCGACCGGGGCGCCCTTCTGCGCCTCGTCTATGAAGTAGCGGATGATCTGCGGCAGAACGAGCTGGAGCCCAAGGCTGAGGAAGAGCAGAACGCCCAGGGTGACGACGAACGGAAGCTGGGGCCCCAGGTAGCGGCCAAGCAGGCCGGCGTACTGCCGGGCCTCTATCTTGACGGAGGGCTCTCGGAACCCGACGTTGAGGCTCACGACGACCTTAGATGCGGACGAGGCCGATAGCTGAACATGGCTCTAGTTCTCAACGCCCAAGTAACCCGCCTCGACAGGGATCTGACCAATATCGGACACGTCTGCAGACCTTGGAGTTGCCCATAGCCGCACCCACACCTCCTGCCTGATTCTCACTCTCAGAACTCCAGGTCACCCTGCCAGTGCAGCCTTCTCAGCTCGACGGGCATCGACTTCCGAAACGCCTCGGCCCGGGCGATCAGTGCAATCAGCCAGTGGTCGGGCGGGAGAAGCGCTGCAGCCTCCGCCGCCGTGACCCATCTGTGCTCGGAATGCTCGTCGCTCAGGCGCAAGCCTGACGCATCGTCGACGGAGCATCCGAAACTGACACCGACCATTTCATTGTCCGGCACAACCGCGCCGCGATACAAGTGAACCGTGCCCAGGAGACACTCGATGCGCACGTCGAACCCCAGCTCCTCCCGCGACTCTCTTCTCAAAGCCTCGATGAAGCCCTCTCCCCGTTCGAGCCGACCGGAACCGGACTCCCATTGCCCGGGGGCGAAGTCTTTGTCCGGGGCCCTTCGGAGCAGGAGATACCGTCCGTCGGTCCGCTGCCATACCAGCATGCCGACCATTGCTATGAAGCGGTCTGCTACCACCGTAACCTCCTGGTCGAATACCTCTTCGCGCTTGCCGGTCGCCGGCCTGCCCCGAAGCGAGTGCACCGGGGCGAGCGATGTCAGACACCCCGAGCCTCGGCAAGCGCTTCAGCCATGCGTCATTCTCATCGTGCGCAACGAAGGGCGTCAAGCCTGCCGACGAGGCTATTGTGCCATGAGACATCGGATGACACAGTAGGACAAGGGCGGACCATCGCGATGAACTTCTGGAACGCGTTCTGCTATCCGGAGAGCGACTTCTACGGCGGCCAGCGCCAGGCAGCCCAACGTGCACATCGTCGCGTGTGATGTGGACCACGCCTCTGAATTCCTGGATTCTCGTTCACTTGACGCAGCGTGACCGTTCTGTCTACATTAGAGATTGACGCCTCCGCAGAACGGAAAGCCGGAAGACGCCGCGCTCCGTGAACCTTCTTTCTTGAGGGCTTCCGGTCCAGAGCCTCCCGAGACTCTTCGACATGCCGTGAAGGTCGCCGAGGTGCGCCATGGGTTTTCTCGCTGCTTTGGGAAGAGTGCTGACTGGCTCGTACGTCCTCGCGCCGGTTGCGGTGGGCATGGGCGTGGCGGCGGGTGTACTGGTCTTCTTCTACGTGTCTCCCGGCAAGCCCAACGTTGGCGTCATAAACGTGCCCTTCAGCGTCATCACCGAGGACTCGGCCTACGTGATTGGCGAGTATCTCGACTACGCTCGCCGGGACGACTCGATCAAGGCGGTGGTCATCAAGCTGACCACTCCCGGCGGCGGCGCTTCGGCCAGCGAACGCCTGTACATCGAGACGCGCAGCCTGCGAGAAGAGAAGCCCGTCGTGATCGTCATGGGCGGTCTCGTTGCCAGCGGCGGGTACATGATGTCGATGGGGGCTTCGTATACCTACGCCCAGACCTCTTCCCTGGTCGGAAACGTAGGCGTCATCTCCGTTGCGGGGCCGCTGATCCCCGAGCTGCCCGACGAGACCACCGTGTTCAGCAGTCCCCGCAAGCTGGACGGTGGCACCAGGAGAGAGTGGATCGGGACAGTGGACCTGCTGAAGGCGTCCTTCGCTGAAATGGTAGTTGCCGAGCGTGGAGACAAGCTGCGCATTTCCAGAGAAGAGCTGATCGAGGGTCGCATCTATGCGGGGATGGTCGCCGTGAGACTGGGCTTGGCCGATGAGATCGGCGGCGATAGCGACGCCATCCGAAAGGCGGCTGAGCTGGCGGGAATCTCCAACTACGGCTTCGTAGATGTCAACTTCGAGGTGCTGCGAGAATTCGTCCGGGAGCTGGAGCAGATTCTCCCACCCGGAGATAGCGGGACCGATTCGGGTCTCGCCGATGCCCTGGCCTCGCTGTCGAGAAACCCCAATGACGTAGAGGGCGCCCTTACGGGGGCCGAGGCCAACGGCAACATATCGCGACTCCAGGCCCTACGGCAACTGATGGCTCCCGGAGGCCTTGGATCAGATGGGGAAGACCCTTTCCCCGAATTGCCCCTGGATATACATCGCCCCAATATCTACTACCTGTACGTGGGACGTGGTCCGTAGACTAGCGATACTTGCCCTGCTTCCCATATCCGCCGCCGCCACTTTTGCGGGAGCGTTCCTCTTCTTCAACCAGGGAAGCTATAAGCCGCCGGCCTCGGTGGATATTCCCTTTCAGCAGATAACTTCGCCTGCCGTGGCCCCGGATACTCCTGTCGATTCGGGTTCGGCTCAGGTCCGGAGGGGTCTGCTGCTGATCGACGCCCTGCACGTGAACTCCTTCAGGACGAGCGAAATAGTCACGCTGACCTCGTGGGTCGCCAACCGCGGATTTGACGTGGAGGTGATTGGCAGCTTCGCTCAGGTGGAACCAGATGTCAGGCTGAGGCTGCTCGAGGAAAAGCTGCGGCGCGCAGACACTTTCGTAGTCATGCTTCCCCGGGATGCCTACCTGGATGCGGAGATCGCCCTGGTGGAGCGGTTCGTCGAGAAGGGCGGAAAACTGCTGCTCGTTTCGGACCCGACCCGGCCCAACGGGATAAACGTCCTGGCCAAGAGGTTCGGGCTGGAGTTTCAGCCCGACTACCTCTACAACACGGTGGAGTACGACCTGAACTTCCGAAACATTTTCGTTAGAGACTTCCAGCCCGACCCCCTCACCAATGGCCTGGACGCCATAACCCTGTACATCGCCGGCTCGGTCCGGTCTTCCGGTCACGGACTGGTCTTCACGGACAACAACACGCGGTCTTCTTTGGTGGAGGCTGCCCGGAACTTCTATCCCATCGCCTGGGGCGACAGCCGTAACGTTCTTGCCATAGGAGACTTCACCTTTATGGTTCCGCCCTATAACTCCCTGCTGGACAACGACAAGCTCTTGTCCAATCTGGCAGACTATCTGACGGACAGCCAACGAGAGTTCGACCTGGCCGATTTCCCCTATTTCTTCGAAGGCGATCCGGAAGACAGCATAGACATCCTGCTGGGGCAACCCTCTCTGTGGGATATTGGCATAGGGATGAGAAACGGCCTTGCCGCCTATGGGCTGTCTCCCGCGGTCAGCGGAGTGGAGGACGTAAGCCGGGACACCCTGTTCCTGGGGCTGTATGATGACGCTCTCCCGGTGAGGCAATACCTCCAAGCGGCCGGGATAGGTATTGGCGATGTCCTGAGCGCTCAGTTCGCTCCGGACCTGCCCCGGGAGGGTACGGCAATCACCCTGCTCCACCGAGACCGGGATCGGCAGGTGCTGGTGGTGCTGGCCGATACGGCGGATGCGCTGGGCGATGCCGTGGGCGCCTTACTCAGCGGTGAATTCAGGAAAGACCTGGTAGGTGATTTCGTGGGGATGCGCAGTAGTAAATGAAGACGATATTCGGCTCCTATCTTCTGCTACCCGTATTGGTACCGGTTCTGGCCCTGGCGTTGGCCTGTACGGATACCTCCAGTCCCGGAACCATACCTGTAGCCCTGCCCACCGAGTCGCCTCCCCAGTCTGCCAAGCCGTTGTCGGCCAGCGACCTGGAGGCGGTCGATGAGTTCGCAAGCCGACAGCAGGCTGTCGGCCAGGAGTGGGACCGATTCCACCAGGAGTTCGACCAGTGGCGCGCCGGGCTGACCTCTTGCCACGGAAGCTCGGTGCGGAAGGCACTGCAGGACTTCGCCGTAGGCTTCAACGCCGTGACGGAGCAGGCAAGGGACCTTCCCAGAGCCTCGGTCACTCGGAAGCTGGCCGACATGCTGATAGCGGCTGCCGAAGAGGAGGAGGCCGCATTCCGTAGCCTGCGGGACCGGTGGCAGCCCAACAGCCCTTCACTGTTCGAGACGGTGGAGCAACAGCGTTCCAATGCGGCCCGTGCCCAGAAGGAAGTGGAAGATCTGGCGATGGAGCTGCAGGAAGAGCTTGAGAAAGCCGCCGACCCGGAAGAATTGCAGGCAATGGAGGAGTTCTCCGCGGCATTCGATCTCATCAGGGATGACTGGGAGAAATTTCACGATAACTACGCAGACCTGTTGCAGGAAGCGGCCAGCCTGGACGACGCGGCGGTCCTGGCCCGGCTCGAGCAGCTTATCCGACAGTTCGGCGCGGTGTTTCGCGCCGTAAGTCGACTACCGACGGCGGACGCCGCCGAAGACGAAACCGAAACGCTCGAAGCGGCGGCGGAAGCCGAGCTCGAGGCCCTGACAAGTGTACGTGACGCCATCGCCAAAGCCATCGCGGACGCCGCAGCAGCAGCGGCCGCAGCCGCAGACGCTGAGGAGGCCGATACTTCGGGAGACGACGAGTCCGATCAGGTAGCCGTACCGCTGCTGGCGGCGATGGACCCGATCGTCAGGAGGGTCGAGACAGCCCTGAAGGACATCAGCCGCACCATCGAGGAATCTCTCGACCGGACCGCGGTGGCGGATCTGGAGGACGTCCGAGCGTTCATTGGCGACTACAAGAGGCTACTGAAGGAGTGGGACGCGTTCCACGAGGGCTACAACGAATGGCGGAGGACCGAGGGCGGATGCGACCGGAGTGAAGTGTTCCAGTCCCTGGCCCAGTTCAACACACGCATTGGCGAGCTTGGGCGCCAGGTGCGTGACCTTCCCCAGTCTGGCTATCTGCTGCCCATCTACAACCTGCTGGTGGAAGCGCTAGAACGAGAAGAGGGCGCCATCCGGGCCCTGCGCAATGCCTGGCAGCCCTTCACCGTTGACGCCTTCATAGCTGTGGACCGGGAGCGGGACAACGCCAACAGGCTACGACGCGAGGCGAACATTGCCCTGCAGGAGCTCCGCAACCGGCCCTGAGCCCCAAGGCAACCCCTCCAACGGGGCCGAACAGCCCCCGGCGCCGACCGGAAGCCCGCCTCCGACCGCGCCTGACGGCCGCCGCCGTCAGATGCCGTACAGGTCTTCGGCGTTCTTCGAGAAGAGCGCGGTCTGCTCGTCCCGGCTGAAGCCCGAGATGATCTCCGTGTAGGCGTCAACGAGCTCGTCGTACGTGCTCCATATCCAGTCCACGGGCCAGTTGGTGGCGAAGAAGCAGCGGTCCACGCCGAAGGTCTCGATGGACGTGAGCACGTATCGCCTGATGCTGTCGACCGTCCAGTCGTTGTCGGCCATGCCGAGGCCGGATATCTTCCATCGGATGTTGTCGCAGGCGGACGCGACGGCCACGCCGTCCTTCCACCTCTCGAACTCTTCATCTGTGCGCTCCGCCGGAGTGCCGGTGTGGTCGACCACGATGATGACGTTGGGGAACTTGCTTGCCAGCGCCCTGAGCTTCTCCATGTCCTGCCGCCCGACCGCCATGCTCGACACCAGGTTGTACTTCTCGAGAAGGGCGAAGCCCCGGTGGAAGTCCGGCTCGACCAGGTAGTCGCCGTACGAAAAATCCCGTATGCCGCGCATGTTGGGGGACTCGCAGTGACGCTCCAGGACGCCCTCTACGCCGGGATCGCGCAGGTCGGCGTACGCGACGATCCCGTGGGGAAACCCCGTGCGGTCCCCCGCCTCCTGCAGCCACTCGGTCTCGGTGACCGGGTCCGGGCTGCCGATGGCGGCCTGCACGTGCACCGCCTTGGTGACGTTCGCGTTCCGGGTCTCGGCGATATAGTCCTCGGCGACATAGTTCCTGTTGGCGAGCTTCTGTATCTGCCAACCCAGGGTCGGGTGCGGAACTCCGGGCTGCCAGTGTTCGTACACCAGCTCCGGGTGCTGCATGTCGTAGAAGTGGACGTGCGGATCGACGAACTCCAGCTTGTCCATGGGAGCATCCTCCTCCGACGAAGAATAACACGGGCCCGCCTTGCTACGCGAAGCCCTCGCGCCTGGAGCAGGAAATCCACCGCTGCAGCCGGACACGCGCGCCGCCTCTCGCGTGCTGATCGCACTGGACCACGCAGGGATGAACGGTGTGATGAGCTCGTTGGAATTGGGACTTGTCCCGGCTGGCGCTCTGATCGGCGGTATACTGGGAGAGACCATCGGACGCCGCCCTGCTCTATTCCTGGCTGCCGGGGGTGAGCTGGCCGCTGTCCTCTTCCTGGTGCCCGTGTGGTCGCCGCGCCACCTGCCGGAATCCAGGGACGGATAGTCCTGCGAGAGGGTCTGCAAAGGCCCGTCCGATACAGCGGATGGCGAAAACTGGAACACGAAGCACAAGTGGGAGGAGCAATGACGAATAGGAAATTCAGACTCTGGGCGACCTGTTGCTCCCATGTCGGTACCGACCTCGAATTCGGACGTGAGAGCCTTGCCGACGCCATCCGGCAGTCCGAACAGGGCGGAGCGGAGGGCGGCCCCCCCTTCGACTGGGACATCGCGGTACATCTTGGCGACCACTCAGGAGGCCAGACCACGCCGACAGACGAGGAGGGCCGCGAGATCGTCCGCCAGTTCGGAGCGAGCACCAGGCATCCCCGCGAGCACTTCTACACCATCGTGGGCAATCACGACGCGCCTGTAGAGTGGGACGCCCCCCTTCAGTGGTGGGCCAGAAAGTGGATAGACCCGACCGGGGAAAGCACCGAGTACTCGAGAATGGATGCCGCCAGGATGCCGTATCCCGTGGACGGCACGTGGGAACGCTACACCTTCGTTGTCGGCAACATCCGGTTCCTCATGATGAGCGACCGCAACGACCTTCCACGCCCCGTGGGGCGGCTATCCGTCGGGCGCCGTCAGCGGCGAGACATTAGAATAGTGGAGACACATGCTCGCGACAGACCAGGACTCCGTGCTGGTCGCCGCGCACCACCACATGCTGAAGGAGACGACCGTCGCCTCCGGCCCGTGGGAAGGATACGTGCCCGACGGTCAGGGCGGCTGGAAGTCACACTACCACGGCTACTTCCCCGACGGCGCGCCGGAGGGCGCCTCCTACCTCTATTTCATCGAAGACAGACCGGATGCCCAGGCCTTCGAAGGCCATCTGGCGGAGAATCCCGGCTCGCTGGACCTGTGGCTCGGGGGCCACACGCACGCCCACCCGGACGACCGCAAGGGCGGCCGCTCTCACGTCGAGCGGAAGTGGGGCTGCAACTTCATCAACGTCGCGGCGCTCAGTCGGTACCACGGCTCGACCAACGTCCCCATGAGCCGCCTGCTAACCTTCGAGGACGGCAGCGACGAGGTGCTGGTCCAGTGCTACCTGCACACGTCGCAGTACGCGCCGCAGGGGTGGTACGGCCCGGCGGAACGCACGATCAGGCTCAACCGTCCGGTGCGGCTATGATTCAGTGCAGGCGAAGAATGAGGCCGATCCATATCATGACCGGACAGTTTGAGGTCCACGAAAGCGGGAAAGGTCCCGCCGCGAGCGCAATCGAGGACAACAACGAGTAGCAGAGAGGAACGACCATGACCCAGGCACCGTGGAAGGTCAACAAGCACGCCCTCTCGTGGGCCGAACACGTCGAACAGAAGTCGATGGAGCAGATCATCGACCTCTCGAAGATGCCGTTCATCTTCGAGCACGTCGCGGTCATGCCCGATGTCCACTTCGGCCTGGGCGCCAGCGTAGGCACCGTGATCCCGACCCTCGGGGCGATCATCCCCGCCGCGGTCGGAGTAGATATCGGCTGCGGCATGATCGCGGCGCGAACGTCGCTCACCGAAGGCGACCTGCCGGACGATCTCTCGGAAATCAGGCGCGCAATCGAGCAGCAGGTCCCGCTCAGCGCCGGCCGGTACAACTCGCGCGTCAGGGGGACCGCCAAGGCTCACGCCGACCTCCTGGAGGCAGACGCGGAGAACAGCCGCCGTCTCGTCTTCTACGACAAGGTGGACAAGCGCTGGCGGAGGCAGATCGGGTCCCTAGGCAGCGGCAATCACTTCATCGAGCTCGTCATCGACGAACGCTGCCGCGTCTGGATATTCCTCCACTCCGGAAGCCGCGGCATCGGAAACAAGATCGCGCAGCACCACATCGAGGTCGCCCAGGCCTACGTCGAGCAGCGCGACATCTCGCTGCCCAACCGCGACCTCGCCTATCTAGTCGAGGGGACGCGGGAGTTCGACGACTACATCACCGACCTCCGGTGGGCGCAGAAGTTCGCGCTGCTGAACCGCGACGAGATGGCGAGCCGCGTCGTCAAGCTGCTGACCCACCGCTTCCCCGAAATGGAAATCAAAGAGGAGTTCGACTGCCACCACAACTTCACGCAGCGCGAAGAGCACATGGGCGAAGACATCTGGGTCTCCCGCAAGGGCGCCATCGAGGCGCGAGAGGGACAGTTGGGGCTCATACCCGGCTCCATGGGCACCCGGAGCTACGTCGTGCGCGGCAAGGGCAATCCCGCGGCGTTCCGGTCCGCCCCCCACGGCGCGGGTCGTCGGCTGAGTCGCGGAGCGGCCAAGCGAACGCTGACCATGGACGACTTCGACAGGGACATGGAGGGCATCGAGGTGCGCCGCTCCGACGCGTTCCTGGACGAGCTGCCGGCCGCCTACAAGGACATCGACGACGTCATGCGCCTCGCTGAGTCGCTCGTCGAGCCGGTCCACCAGTTCCGTCAGATCGTCAACGTCAAGGGGACGTAGCCCGACAACGCGACGTGTCCATACGAGGGTTCGCAACTGTTCAGACTCGGGGTCCCACACAACCCGTTCACCCTGAGTAGCGCCGGTGCTTTGACCGGCGCGTATCGAAGGGCGCACGCAGCCTCCCCGTCGATGCTGGCGTCAGCCCCGCCCAAGGCCTGGGTAGTGCGGGCCCTTCGATACACCCCGACGAAGCGTCGGGGCACTCAGGGCGAACGGGGTTGGTGGGGACGAAGCGTCGGGGCACTCAGGGCGAACGGTTCATCAGGCGACAGCCCCACCCTTGGGAGCGACCGGCGGCCTCGACGCACTCTCGTGACCGTTCGCCTCATCAACTCTGAACAGTTACGAGGGTTCAAATCGATTTGACACAGGGGTTCGCCCTCGTCTACACTGCGGCCCAGCAGCAAAATAATTCCTGGGGGAGCTTGGTTAGCCAGGCTGAGAGGTCCCGACGTGCAGGGACGACCCCGCGAACCTGATCTGGGTAATGCCAGCGAAGGGAAGAGATGACATTCGTGCCCATCATAGGCCACCCAGGAAACCTGGGTGGCCTATCTGTTTTTTCAGGAAGTGAGGCATCTGAGAAATGATCGATAGTGGGGTAGCCATCGCGATAGCAGTGGTCGCGGCTGCGGCGTTCGTGGCGGCCGGAGTTCTGAACGTCAGACGCCACCGCATGAACATCGAGGAGTACCTGGTAGCCCGCAACAGCGCCCGTGCGCCGGTTGCGACGGCAACGCTGGTGGCCTCGGTCATTGGCGCCTGGGTACTGTTCAGCCCCGCCGAAGCGGGTACCTGGGCGGGCCTCGTGGCGCTGATCGGATACGGAATCGGCCAGGCTGCGCCTCTTGCCGCGTTCGTCCTGGTGGGCCCGCGCATGCGCCGGCTCATGCCCGACGGCCACTCTCTCACCGAGTATGTGTGGCATCGGTACGGACCCGCCATGTACGCGTTCACCCTCGCCGTGATTGTCTTCTACATGTTCATATTCCTCTCCGCCGAGCTCACCGGTATCGCGCTCGCCTTCGATAACGTAGCCGGAACACCCCTCGGCGTTACGGCCGTGATCGTCGGCGTCCTCACCGTCGCCTACACCGCCTACGGAGGCATCAGGGCCTCCATATTCACCGACAGCATCCAGTTCACCATCATCCTGCCACTGCTGCTGCTGGCCTTCGTGGTCGCGGTCGTGGAGCTGGGCGGCTTCGGCGCCGCGCTCGATCCTGTTCGCGCAGACAATCCGCAGCTTCTCGCGCTCGACCATCGTCCCGGCGTGGAGTTCGGTCTCACGCTGATCGTGGCCATCCTGGCCGCGAACATGTTCCACCAGGGATTCTGGCAGCGGGTGTACACGGCGCGGGACGACCGGGCGCTGCGCAGGGGCTTCGGGATAGCGGGAGCAACGGTCGTGCCCGTCATCGTCATCGCGGGTCTCCTCGGCATCATGGCCGTAGGCAAGGGCCTCGTGGGCGACGATGCGCCGGCCTCGGTGGCGCTGTTCTCGCTCGTGCAGGAGGTCATGCCCACCTGGGCGGTCGTCGGTGTGCTGCTGCTGGCGCTGGTGCTGGTCATGAGCAGCCTGGACACGCTCCTCAACGGCATCGCAAGCGCGGTCACCAGCGACCTGGCGCGCTTCAAGCCCAACTTCTCCGGCGCCCTTCTGCTCAGATACTCGAGAGGGATCACCATCGTTCTGGTCATCCCGGCCATACTCATTGCGTCCCAGGGCTACAGCGTCCTGTACCTGTTCCTGATAGCCGACATGGTCTGCGCCGCGGCCGTCTTCCCGGTGTTCTGGGGCCTCTACTCGGAACGCTTCGGAGGACGCGCGGCCCTGGCCAGCAGCGTAGTCGGCCTCGTCGTCGGCACGCTGTTCTTCCCCACTCCGGAGGCGCCGTACCTGACGGGATGGATCATCGACATAGATTGGGCTACCCAACTGGTCGTGAGCTTCGGCCTGGCGCTCGGGGCCTCCACGCTGGTGAGCCTGGTGCTGACCGTCCTGTCCCGGCAGATCATGACCGCCCGGGTGTACGACTACTCCCGGCTGAAAGACGATGTACGCCTTATCCCCGAATAGGACTCTCCGAGGCTGAACGTGTCTTTGACCAAGGAGCTCCGCCGAAAACATCGTGTCCTCTGGCACAGGATGGTCACCCATCCGTTCGTCACCGAGATGGGCGACGGCGCCCTGCCGGTGAAGAAGTTCAGGACGTACTTCCTGCAGGACTACGTGTTCGTCAGGGACCTGGTCTCGATGACCGCGCTCGGAATCTCCAAGGCGCCGGACTTCGAGAGCGCCAACGTCTTGAACCGCTTTCTGACCGGCATCCTCGATCCTGAGAACGACCTTTTCTTGCGCGCGTTCGAGGAGATGGGAGTCTCCGAGCGGGAATACGCCTCGGCCGAAGCGTCGCCCACCACCCGCGCGTTCGGCGACTTCCTGGTGCGGACCGGCCTGGAGGGCGACTTCGACGACGTCGCAACCGTCCTGTACGTCACCGAGGGAACTTATCTCGACTGGGGTACGCGCCTCATCGCGCAGGGGAAGAGGCCGGACAACCGGATCTACCGGGAGTGGATCGATATCCACGGCCCGCAGGTGCTGGGAGAGCTCGTCGGCTGGCTGGGGAACCACCTGGACGGGACGGACGAAGGCGGTCGACCGAGGGCCGAGCGCGTCTTCCACACCGCCCTGCGCTACGAGTACCTGTTCTGGGAGGCCGTCTACCGGGGAGACCATTGGCCCGACGAGGACACACAGCAATGAAGGTGGTCGTGACCATAGCGGGATCGGACTCCGGCGGCGGGGCGGGGATACAGGCCGACCTGCGTTCGATCTCGGCCAACGGCGGCTTCGGAGGATCGGTCGTCACCGCCGTGACGGCCCAGAACACCCAGGCAGTGACCATGGCCGAGGAGCTCCCGACCGCGCTGATCGAGGCCCAGTTCGACGCGGTGTTCAGCGACCTTCCCGTGGCCGCCGTCAAGACCGGCATGCTGGCCTCCAGCTCCGTAATCGAGACGGTCGCCACGGCCCTGCGCAGGTACCGGCCGCCATTCTTCGTCCTGGACCCGGTCATGGTCTCCAAGTCGGGCTATAGGCTGCTGGAAGACGAGGCCAAGGGCGCCCTGCGTGAAGAGCTATTTCCCCTGGCCACCGTCATCACTCCCAACGTGCACGAGGCGGAAGCGCTTACACAGCGAGAGGTGCGGTCACGCGGAGACGCTGAAGACGCCGGGCGGCAGCTCCTGGAAGACGGACCCGGCGCCGTGCTCATCAAAGGAGGCCACCTGCTGACGGACCGGGCGACCGATATCCTAGTCACGCCAGAGGGCGTGGAGGTGTTCCCCGGCGAGTGGATCGACACGAAGCACACCCACGGCACCGGCTGCACGTACTCCGCGGCCATCGCCACACACCTGGCGCGCGGGCGCTCTCTGTTCGAGGCCGTCGGCGTTTCCAAGGCCTACGTCACGGGGGCGATACGCAACGGGCTCCCCATCGGACAGGGAGCCGGACCCACCGACCATTTCTTCTACCTGCGCCAGGGCGACTCGGAGGCCTGGGCCCGCGACCTGCGGCTGAAGGAATCGGCGGAAGAGATATGAAGCCCTCCCTCGGACGCCTCCACGTCATCACGGACGAAGTGGTCCAGTCGCGCTACACGCATGCGGAGCTCGCGACACTGGCGCTAAAGGGCGGCGCCGACGTCATCCAGTTCCGCGAGAAGCGGCCGAGGACCACCCGGGAGCTCATGGCCTCCGCGTCCGCCGTCGCGTCCGCGTGCAGCGATGCCGGAGCCCTTCTCGTGGTCGACGACCGCGTGGACGTGGCGGCGGCTATCGGAGCCCCGGCGGTCCACCTGGGCAAGGACGATCTGCCGGCTGCGGTTGCGCGGCATCTGCTGGGCCCCGACGCCCTGATAGGCGGCACAGCCAACAACTTGGAGGAGGCCCTGGAGGTCGCGGGCACGCCCGTGGACTACCTGGGCGTTGGCCCGGTCTTCGGGACGGCCTCGAAGGCGAATCCGGCGCCCACGATGGGCCTGGAGCTGCTGGGCCGTATCGTCCGTAGCTGCGACCAGCCCGTCATCGCCATCGGCGGCATCACGCCCGAGCGCGTGGCAGACGTTCTGGCGACCGGCGCCCACGGCGTCGCCGTGCTCTCCGGTGTTGTCACCCAGGCCGATCGGAGCGCCGCGACCCGTATGTATCGGCAAGCCGTCGACAGTGCCGTGGCGTCAAGTCGAGTACGATCGCAGTGAACGACCAACTGCCCGACAGGGCCGAGATCGTCATCATCGGCGCCGGAGCGATCGGCCTGGCCATCGCCTTCGAGCTGGTCCGACGCAACAGGTCCGTGCTGGTGCTGGAGCGAGACCGCGTCGGTTCGGGGGCCACGTGGGCCTCGGCCGGCATGCTGGCGCCGGTCTCGGAAGCCCAGGCCGAAGAGCCGGCGATGGTGGAGCTTGCGCTGGAAAGCCACCGGCGATACCCGGAGTTCGTCGAGGCGGTAGAGGCCGCATCCGGCCTGTCGTGCGGATTCCGCCAGGACGGCACCCTGGTCGTGGCGCTTGGCCACGACGACGAACAGGAGCTCGAGCACTTGCGGGAGGCCCAACAGTCCCGGGGCCTGCGCTCTATTCCTCTTACGGCCGACGAGGTCTTCGAGCGCGAACCCCACCTGAGCGGCTGGGTCACCGGGGGTCTGTTGGCGGCGGAAGACTACCAGGTCGACCCCAGGATGTTGGTGAAAGCCCTGGCGACCGCTATCAGGAACGGCGGCGGGATCATTGCCGAAGGAGCGCGAGTGGAGACGATCGCGGCCGAAGGCACACGTCTTCGGCGGGTGTCGGGACGGTGCGGCGGCCGCGAGTTCACCGTGGACTGCGACGCGGCGGTGGTGGCCGCCGGCGCATGGAGCGGCACGACCATCGACTCGCCGGTAAGCGATTTCGGCATTCGACCCGTCAAGGGACAGATCGCCCGGCTTCGAGGGCCGGCTCTCATCCGGCACGTCCTCCGCACTCCGGAGGTCTACCTCGTAGGACGCGGCAGCGGCGAGCTCGTCGTGGGTGCTACCATGGAAGAGTCGGGCTTCGACTCAACCCCGACGGCCGGCGCGGTCATGGACCTGCTGCGAAAGGCCTGGCGGGTCCTGCCGGGCATCTACGACTGCGCCTTTGCCGAGTTCAGCGTCGGGTTGCGACCGGCGGCGCGGGACCACATGCCCCTGATGGGCGCGACAGAGTTGGACGGCGTGTTCGTGGCGACGGGCCACTACCGGCACGGCATTCTATTGACCCCGGCGACGGCGTTGCTGATGGCCGACCTCATCGCGAACGGTCGGGAGTCGTCGCTGCTGGCCCCGTTCGGACCGCGGCGTCTACAGGTCCGGGCGGGATAGGCGGGAGAGGGCTGGTGAGCAGTACACCCAGGGATATGATCGCGGTAAACGGCGAAGAGCGGCTCCTGCCCGAAGGCAGCACGATTCTTGATCTGCTGTTGGACCTCGGCGTCGAGCCCGGGGAGAGGGGCGTTGCCGTCGCCGTCAACGGCGAGGTCGTACCCAGGCAGGAGTGGAGTGCGAGGGCCCTGACCGTCGGAGACCGAGTGGAGCTGGTCAGGGCGGTGCAAGGAGGCTGAGGTGAATAACAACACGGAGCCGAAGGACCGCTGGGAGCTGCCAGGGCTTGCCCTGGGCTCCCGTCTCATAGTGGGCACCGCCCGCTATCCCAGCTTCCAGGTCCTTCTGGACGCCCTGGAGGCCTCGGGCACGGAGCTGGTGACCGTCGCCCTGCGGCGGGTGGGAGTGGATACGGGCGACGAGAACCTGTACCGGGTGCTGGGCGAGCGCCAACTCAAGGTGTTGCCCAACACCGCTGGCTGCTTCACTTCCAGGGACGCGGTGCTCACCGCCGAGCTGGCGAGGGAGGCCTTGGGCACCGACCTCATCAAGCTGGAGGTGATCGCCGACGAGGAGACTCAACTCCCGGACGGCGAGAACCTGCTGGCGGCGGCGAAGACGCTGGTGGGAAAGGGCTTCACCGTCCTCCCCTACACCAACGACGACCCTGTCCTGGCGCAGAAGCTGGAGGACATCGGCTGCGCGGCAGTCATGCCCCTGGGCGCTCCGATTGGCTCCGGCCTGGGCATCCGCAACCCGCACAACATACAGCTCATCAAGGCCCGGGCGCAGGTCCCGGTGATCGTGGACGCCGGCGTCGGTACCGCCTCGGACGTCGCGGTGGCTTTCGAGCTTGGATGCGACGCGGTGCTGCTGAACAGCGCCATCGCGCGGGCCCAGGACCCGGTGAGCATGGCGCGCGCCATGAAACACGCCGCTGTCGCCGGCCGTCAGGCCTTCCTCGCGGGCCGGATGCCACGCAAGTTCTACGCAGAGGCCACGAGTCCCATGGGCGGACGCGTGGAGGTCGCGCCTCCCGTTAGAGGTGCTCGGGAGTGAGTTTGTCACAGGAGCTCTGGGAAGGCTCCGCGGAGATCGCCGAGAGCTGTCTCCAGCATCCCTTCGTGCGGGGTCTCGCCGATGGCACGCTGCCTCCCCGGCGATACGCGAAGTTCATCGCCCAGGACGCCTTCTTCCTGGACGTGTTCGCCAGGGGCTACGCCGCGGGGGTCTTTCGCGCGCCCGACCACGAAGGGAGGCGCGTCTGGCATGAGCTCCAGAGCGGGGTATTCGAAGAGCTCGAGCTCCACGCCGCCGCGTCGGCGGAGTTGGGCATCGACCTGGCACGGGTAACGCCGCTCCAGGCCACCCGCGCGTACACCGACTTCCTGCTGGCAAACGCCCTCGGCGGGACTCTCGGAGAGCTGGTGGCGGCCATGGCGCCCTGCATGCGACTCTACTGCTTCCTCGGTTCACGCCTTGCCGAAGAGGGCCATCCCACGCACCGCTACACGTCCTGGATAGAGACCTACGCCAGCCCTGAGTTCGCTCAGCTGGTGGACCGCATCGAGGGGCTGATGGACCGCTACGGCCAGGGGACCGAGCAGGAGCGCGACCGGTACCAGCAGGCGATGAGGCTGGAGTACGGATTCTTCAGCGAGTCGTGGAGGGAGTGAGCTCAGGCCGTGCGGCTGCCGACGTGTGGCCGCCCAGGTGCGCTGTATGATCCCTCGCCTGATGCTCGTGACCGACCGCCGCGCCGTGGGTCGCCGTGACCTGGTGCAGGTAGCAGCCGCGGCGGTGGCAGGGGGCGTGGACGCCGTCCAGGTGCGTGAGAAGGACCTTCCGGACGACGAGCTGACGGCCTTGGCCCGTCACGTGCAGCGAGCCGTGCAGGGACAAGCCGCAGTCCTGGTCAACGGCAGGCCGGGTGTGGCGAAGGCCTTGGGCGCCGGGCTACATCTGCCGGCGGACGCACCGGCCCCCGATGAGCGCGACTGGCCCCTCTGGGGACGTTCGGTGCACTCGACGGAAGAGGCCCTGCGCCGCGCGGAAGAGACCCCCGACTACCTGCTGATAGGCCCCGTCTACCCCACCGACTCCAAACCCGGCCATCCCGGATTCGGCCTAAGCCTGGTCGAGGCGGCGGCACGCGCGGTATCTCCCCTGCCGGTGCTGGCCATCGGCGGCATCGACGCGGCCAACGCCGGCGCCGTCATCGCCGCCGGCGCGGCCGGGCTCGCTGTCCGCGGGGCCATCCTGGAGGCGTCCGACACGGAGCGGACGGCGCGGTCGATCCACGCGTCCGCTACGGAAACTCCACACTAGCGGGGCCAGAGGGGTACCTGCGCTCAGCCGGTTCAGAGATCCGTCTTGGGGCG
Source organism: Dehalococcoidia bacterium (assembly GCA_965220785.1). GTDB lineage: Bacteria > Chloroflexota > Dehalococcoidia > Lucifugimonadales > CAZENU01 > CAZENU01. The sequence goes on along the minus strand of CBDCQW010000003.1, from coordinate 1,691,435 downwards.
GTCCTTGGACGGGTCGAAGAACGGGACGCGAGCAACCTCGGCGCCCACCGTCCCGTCCCCTGGCAGCAGCACCTCGACGCGAGTGCCTCGCCTCCAGTGCGTCGGAGGCATGACGGCCAGGGCGATGTTCGATCCCACGTTTGGGGACCAGAAGGCGCTGGTGACGTAGCCCACGTCGGCGCCGGTGTGGATGTCCCTGACCGGGTAGAAGCCCTCGTTGTACCAGAGGATCGGCTCGCCCCCGACCTTCAGACCGACGAGACGCTGATTGACGCCCTCGTTCGCTATCTTTGCCAGGGCGTCTTTCCCGATGAAGCTGTCCTTGCCCAGGTCGACCTGCCAGCCGAGCCGGACTTCGTAGGGGTTGTTCTCTATGTCCATGTCCTGGCCATAGGAGAGGATGCCGGCCTCGAGGCGGCGGATGTGGCTGGGGGCGATGACGCGCAGGTCGAACTCCCTGCCCTGCTCCAGGATGTACGGCCAGACGTCGTCGGCGTAGAGCGTGGCGTCGTGAAGGTATATCTCGAAGCCCACCTCGGCCGAGAAGCCCGTGCGGGAGATCGTTACCGCGCGGCCGTTCAGCCTTTCGTGAATGAGGCCGTAGTAGGGGATGTTCCTCACGTGGGAGCCGAACATCTTCTCCATCAGCAACACCGACTTGGGACCCTGTATCTGGACCGGCGCGACGTCGATTTCGTTGATTTCTACGTTGTGCCCTCCAGACGCGTTGACCCCCTGCGCCCAGAGCAGGACATCGGAGTCCGAGATGCTGAACCAGAACTCGTCATCGGCGACTCGCAGCAGTACCGGGTCGTTTATGACGCCGCCGTGCTGGTTGCACAGGATCACGTATCGCGCCTGCATCGTCGGCACGAGGGCGTGGACGTCGCGGGTGATCAGCAGGTTGACGAAGTCGGCCGCGTCCGGGCCCTTGACCTGGATCTGACGCTCGACCGCGACGTCCCACATGCTGACGTGCTGGGTGAGATACCGGTACTCCCCCAGCAGGCCGCCATCCTCGGGGCTGAAGTACGCGCGCGGGTGGTACGTGTGATTGTAGGTCGTGTACGCCCAGCACCCCGCCGCCTTCGAGAGGTGCCACCACGGAGACTTCCTGATGCGGGCGGATATCAGCATCTTGGCGTCGCTGTTCCCGCTCTGTCGGAGGTTGATCGGCACCCTACGCCGCTTGAGACCGTCGATCATCAGAGTCTGGGCCACCTCGGTACCTCCCTATGAATGGGTCCGTTGCGCCAATAGTGGCATGACGCTATCGGGGGGCGAGCGTCGGATCGTGTGACCTGCCTCAGTCTTTGTACCACTCGCTACGTCAGTTAGGCAAGGACGACGAGCATGATCAAGACGCTCTGCGCCTTGGCATCGAAACCGTTCGGACCCACCTGGGGTGAAGACCAGACAGCGATGCATGTCTGCGCCTTGGCATGCCGTACAGATGGCGACTCGACCTTGAACGTCGCACTATCAACCGAAGCAGCGCTCGATATCTCGAATGCCTTGGCCGGGCGCACTACAACAACAGAGTAGACCTCATCGAGAACGCTTTACGATACCGGAATCGCGAGTCCACGGTGCCTTGACAGACTCCCTGGGCAAGCTGTGAGACTGCAGGCGCGCCCTTCAGCTATTGTTGTGAAAGGGATGTCAGGTCAAGTCCCAGCCGGGTATGGCGGCCGCCTGCCGGGCCCACACCGTCAACTGCTCCTCGTCGAGTTTGTCCTCATAGATGTCGATCCAGCGCGAGTCCTTGTCCTTGCCTGCCCCGGGTGGAGCTGGTTGCAGCAACGCGCCCTGGAAGAAAGTCACCTTTACGTAGCGGGTAAAGACGTGATAGCTCAGGAACCATCCTTGGCCCTCGATACCATAGAAGGGCGAATTCCATCTCACGGCCTTGCGCACGTTGGGAACGGCGCGCACGATAAGGTCGTCGAGTCTGCGCCCGAGATCGCTTTTCCAGCCCGGCATGGCTGCGATGTAAGCCCGCACAGGCGCGTCGCCGTCCCCCTTCGGAATCTGAGGGTTGCCGCCTGAGAGGAGGACCGGTCTTGCGCCGGCGTTCTCGAAAACGGTCTTCTTCGAGACCTTTGATGACTTCTTGGACGATTTGGAGGCCATTCCTTCACTCCACTCCGTGATTCGCACAGCTGAAGTGGTTGGGGGAAAAATGCAATTCCAAACTCAAGTGGGCCGGCTGGGATTCGAACCCAGGACACTCGGATTAAAAGTCCGATGCTCTGGCCAAACTGAGCTACCGGCCCGGTGGAGGGGGAAAGAGCGATGCGCGCTCTCGTAGATGGCTGCGCCATATCTTAACATCACGGCCTGCGGCACGTGCTCCTGGCTGTGGCCGCATCGTGTCGATGGCGTCCCGACTCCAACGGCTGGAGCGGGCAGGCGGCGCGGGTCTGTGGTAGAGTCGGGGGCGCGCTGTGGACGCGGTGGCTCGCGGTCCGGGGCGCCGGTCGCGGGTCGGACGGTCCGCCCCGGTCGTGAACGTCGGGGACACCCTGGAGGTTCGCGGATGATGTACGTCAAGTTGGCCGCCGCGGTGGCCGCCGCGTTGCTGGTGCTTGGCGTCGCAGCCTGTGGTGGGGCCGAGGAGGCCCCGGGGCCTGCCGCTGCGCCAAACGCCGCGGAGTCCGAATTCCCGGCTCCTGTCGCTACGCCTACGCCCAATCCCACGCAGGCGGCTTCGAGGTCTGTCATCGCCGTGGGCCGCGCGGTGCCGAGGATCGAGGACTTCGAGGAATCGATCACCCCGGAAGAGGCCAGCGCGATGGGGGGCAAGACGGTCAAGGTGTGCGGCAGGGTAGCCGAGATCGTGCCACACGGCGTCCGGAGGCACATCTGGGTATTCAACTTCGAAACGGCGACCCCGGACCTGACATTCTCGATCCTGGTCGGTGACAACCCGCAGCGCCGACACGGAGTCTGGCCTCAGAGTCCCGAAACGTACTACGTCGGCAAGGGCCTGTGCGCCGTGGCCCGCGTCGAGTTATCGGACGGCAACCCTTTCATGATCATCAACCACTCGGACCAGGTGGAGGAAGTGGAACAGTAGCCGACCCCGCCGACTCTCCAACTATCCACTATCCCCCCAGCTCCCCCAGCATCACCGGCCAAGCGTCGGCGGCGTAGAAGCGGTGGCCCCCGGCGCCGACGACGAGATGGCACCGGTCGCCCGCCCCCGCCGCCTCGTAGATGGCCTTCAGATCGCCAAACGCGCGCCGGCCCGCCTCTATAGGGAATATCGGGTCGTGCTCTCCCGCGACCAGCACCACCGGCCGCGGCGCGAACAGCCCCATCACGTCGGCCATCTCCGCGTACCGCAGCAGACCGGGCACGTAGTTGTCCGAGCAGTGGTAGATCGACATCACCGAGTCCCGGAACGTGCAGAAGTAGCATGACGGCATCGCGTACCTGATTCGCGGCAGCACCGCCGCCGCGAAGAGGCTGATCGTGCCACCGCCCGAGTTGCCCATGATCCCGACTCGCGACCAGTCGACGTCGTCGCGCGTCGCCAGGTAGTCGAGCCCGCGGTCGACGTCGAACACCCTCTCCCCGATCAGCGTGCGGCCGAGCATCAGCGCGTGCATGGCGGCGTCGTGGCAGCCGTGGGGCGACACACGCTCCTGTAGACGCTCGCGGCGCTCGCCGAAGGAGCGCTGCTCGATGCACAGCGCGGCGATCCCTCGCCTCATGCACCCCAGCCCGAAGTCGCGGTCGCCCTCGACCTCCATGGGGACGTCGTTGTCGTCGCGGTCAACCGCGATCGAGACGTGCGCCCCCGTCGTGTGCCCCTGTACGCAGACGAAGAAGGGGTACGGGGCCGACGCTGAGCTCGGCAGGCAGACGTAGGCCATCACGTCCGAGTACGGCTCGCTCGTGAAGACGATCTTCTCGATCGTGCCCAGCGGGTGCCGCCGCTTCCAGAGAGAGCGCACGTCCAGCGCCACCCTGTCGCCAGACGGCATGCCGATGAGCGATTTGACCTTCCGGCGCAACCGGCGCTGCCAGGCCCCAACATCGCCGCCGTCATAGGACATCGACGGCGAAGACGAGTCGATCAGGTGGTGGTGGTTAACCGACGGCGAGTACAACCCGCCCTCATCTCCTCTCTTCACCATCCCCTCTTCACTTCTTCACTATCCACTACCCACTACTCCCCTCGCCGCTCCCGCGTCCACGCCTCCAGCTCCTCGCGCCTCTCGGCGCTGGGCGGATAGACGTCGTGGAGCGACTCCCCGGCCTCGAGGCGCTCGCGTATCCAGATCTCCTCCTCCTGGTGCTCGAAGGCCGCCTCGGCCGTCTCCGCGGCGATGCCGGGCGACATCACGACCACGCCATCCTCGTCGCCGACAACCACGTCGCCGGGAATGACCGGGACTCCGCCGCATCGGATCGGCTCGTCGCGTCCGACGGACATCAGCGCCCGCGGTATGCCGGCGCCGTGCACTCCCCTGGCGAAGACGGGCAGACCAACCTCGCGGATCGCAGACAGGTCGCGCACGACCCCGTCTATCACGACCCCTGCCCCGCCCCGCTCGATCACCCGCCGCGTGAACATGTCGCCCAACACCGCGGCTTCGCGGCTGCCCCCAGCGTCGATGACCAGTACCTCGCCTGGGCCTACGTCCTCGAGCGCGGCGCGGTGCGGCGACGACGTGAGCGAGCCGTACTGCGCCTCCACCAGGTCTTCCCTATACGGGATGAACCGCAGTGTCCGCGCGCGGCCAACCATCCTCTGACCGGGCTCCACCGCAAGCGGGTCCACGCCGATCATGTAGCTGTTGCGGTAGGCGCCGTCGAGCTGCCCCGTCAGCGTCGGAGTGCTAACGGCCCTCAGCGTGTCCAGGGTCTCGTTCGAGACGGCGGTCCGCCTGAAGTCCACGTCTCGCCTCCGATTCACACCGCGCCAAGCTCCGTGTGGCGGCCCGGCCTATCGTCGGTATGCAATCATGCACAGCCCTGGCGGTCGGGCATGTCCGAGGGCGTCGCAGTCATTGGCTGTCTACGTCCGCAGAATCAGAGTCACTAGAAGGCCGATCTGGGCGGCCCCGAGGCCCGCGCCGATGGTCAGCATGGCGAGAAAGAGCCGGTCAATCCGGCTGTTGACTTCGCCGAAGCGCCGGTCAATGTCGGCGAAGCGGCGGTCGAGCCGGTCAAGCGCCGCTGATAGCTCAGTCATGCGTCCTTCGAGGATTCCCAGTCTGCCTTCGTCGGTCGCGGTGGTCATGTCCCTATCTCCTGATGCTTTGATAGAGTACAGGATCGTGCGGACGGTGTGGCTGGATGTTACCATTTCTCGGCCGCCGACCGCTTCGGGCCGGATACGTTCGGCCGAACAGACCCGCGGCCGGCACGGAGGTGTCACCGATGCGCATGAGAGAAATCACCGCAACGCCGGCGCAGCTAATCGTCGAGCAGCTAGCCGCTTCGGGCGTCCGGTACGTCTTCAACAACTCCGGGTCGCGGGAGGCGTCGTTCTTCGACGCGCTCCACGAGCACCCCGACATTCACGGCATCCTCGCCCTGCACGAGGGCAGCGTGACGGCGATGGCGTCCGGCTACACCCAGGTCAATTTCGACCCGGCGGTGTCGCTGGTACACCTCGGCGCCGGGCTCGCGCAGAGCCTCGGACAGCTCATCAACACGTGGCAGGGCAGCCTGCCCGTCGTCGTGCTCACCTTCGCCGGCGACACGGGCAGCTATGCCGACCGCATGGGACTCGACCTGAGCCACGACTTCGGTCCGACCGCGATCTCGGCGCCTTTCACCAAGGCCGGATGGTCGGTGATGGAGCCGGACCACCTGCCGCACGCCGTCGAGCGGGCGCTGAGGGCCGCCAAGACGCCGCCCGTCGGCCCCGTGCACCTCGCCGTATACGACCGCATACTGGACATGGGCCCGATACGGGCGCAAATCGCCGACAGTCCCATCACAGACTTGCGCGCCGGCCATCCCGGCGGCGACGACGTCGAGGCGCTGACGAGGGCGCTGCACGACTCCAAACGTCCGCTGATCTACGCGGGAGACGGCGTCTCGAAGAGCGGCGCCCGGTCGGCGCTGTCGGCCGTCGCCGAGCACTTCGGCGCCCCGATCGCTGTCGCCTACCCGCAGAGCGTCCCCTATTCTCACCCGCTGAACTGCGGCCTGTCTCCGGCGGCCATGCCAGCGGTCGACCCGGACTGCGTCATCGCCGTCGGAGTGCGGCACCCCGGACGGTCGTCGCCGAACGACTTCGCGCCGTTCGCCGGCGCCGAGCGCATTCTCGCCATCGGCCCCGACTCCAGGAACCTGCGGGGCATCCCGGGTATCGGCCACGCCATCCTGGCTGACGAGAGGCGCACGCTGGAGAGCGTCGAGCTCGACCCCAACGACTCCGCGCGATTCGCCGCCCGCCGAGCCTGGGCGCTGCAGACGGCCGCCGACCTCCGCGCCGAACGGAGGCGCGGCGCTACGACCGTGCCCGCACAGCCGGGCTCCGTCCGCCCCGCCAGGCTGGGCGACGCGCTCGACTCGACGCTGCGGCGCGCCGGCGGCGGCCTGATAACCATCGAGCAGTTCGCCGTCCCTGTCGACACGATCGGCGAGTACGGCGGCCCCGACATGAACGAGTACATCTTCGCCGCCGGAGGCTCGGAGGGCTACGGCGTAGGCGCAACCATCGGCGTAAAGCTCGCGGCGCCCGACAAGCCCGTCGTCGGCCTCGTCGGCGACGGTTCGCTCTACTACGCCGACTCCGGCCTGTGGACCGCCGCGCATCACCGCGTCCCGGTGCTCTACATAATCTCGAACAACGGCGCCTACGGCATCGTGGCGAACTCCTTCGAACGCGGCGCGAAGACGATGAGCGAGACCGGCGAGTACGCAGGCGTCGTCCTCGGAGGCATCGACCCGGTGAAGATCGCCGACGCGTTCGGCGTCGAGGGCCTCCGCGTCGACGACGAGTCGCGCCTCGAAGACGCCATAACCCACGGCCTCCGCGTCAACGAGACCGAGGCCCGCCCGTTCCTCCTCGACGTCAGACTCCCCCTAGGCCTCCCCGAAGGCGGCCGAGCCGCCTCACAGTTCCGGCTCGCAGCCACAAAAGCCGCCGAGAGAGCGGCGTAAGCAGGCGCCGCCATAGGCGCGGAGCCGCGGGCGAAGGTGCCAGGATGGCGCGCTCCATGATGGACATGCTGGAAGGAAAAGAGCCGGAGTACGCGCTGGTGCAGGGATCCCAGGCCCGCCTGTATCTTGAAATGGCTATGGCCGCCCACGTCGCGGGTACCCGCATCTACTTGCCGCTGGAGGACGCCAACAACCCATTCGATAGCTGGAGCGCATAATCAACAACGGGGCATCGCCCACATCCCGGACATCCTAGAAATCTCCGAAGCTCGACTTTTGCCCCGGCACAGCCTATTCTTCCGTAGTCTGCTATCTGCCACCTTTCCAGAATTGCGACAGCCCGTCCATAGTAATCGTAGCTCTTCCACCCGTTGCCTCGTAGAAGTTGTCCGCGAAGTCGTGCGTGTCGTCGGATTCGACCGTGCCGGCGTAACTGAACGCTGTTATTTCTGCGCTCAATTTATCCAATACCCATTTCGTGGCCGGGATGTTCTCGTCAATTAGGAGAATGGCCGCCGCTCGAAAGTCTCGTTGGGCTTGCGAGAAGTCGGGATTCCGATCTCCGTGCTCCTCTATGATGTCTTCAATGGTGTACGTCCTGACTTTACTTGCCGTAAACATGCAATATCTGTTGTGGTCCCTAACGCACTTGCCATCTTCCGCACGAAGCATCCTCCCGTCCTCCGCCACCCAAAGGTCGGGTACCTCCTCTGGCGGTATCAAACCTGCCAAGTACAGTTCGATGGTACTGTACCCGGAGGCGGTAGTCGAAGACCCTGTAGCAGAAAAATGATCAGCGGAATACCGGCTATCGCCATGATCCACCAGATACTCAATGTCAAATCCTCCGAGTAGTCCGTAAGCGCTGCTGAATCCCCAATGTGAACCGAAACCGCTACCTATTGGCATGAGATAGTTTGCCCATCGGTGCATCAATTCATGCAGCGTAAGAAAACTATTGAATTGGTAATATCTCGTAAGTTCAATCACCCCTTGAAGCTTGCCTGCTGATCCGTATCTGTCACCGTGAGAGAAGCTCTCCAAGCCAATGCCCTCCACGTCGTTCTTCGCGGGATGGTAACGGCCCGCGTAATTTCTCACATTGTCCTTCACAAGGAAGGCGAAGAACAGGAAATCGAACTCATCGTCGAAATACTCGAAGAACCGCGTAGCATAGTGTGAGAGTGGCAACTCAGAATCAGTAGCAATATCTTCCGCAATAGGCAAGACAAAAACATTACCGTTGTATATTTGTGGGTCTCCATCCGCGGAGACGACAACGTTCTCTCCCGTGCAAGACGGCACCACGCCGACGTCAGTACCCAATAGATTTGGCAGGAGTTGAGACACAGCTTCCCGAAGACAGCCGGACAGCTGGTTTCCGTCAACGATGTACAGACGTTGTAGGCCGGTGAGGCTGCCCAGCTCCACCGGTATCTCTCCGGTCAACTGGTTGGCACCGAGGTACAGCACTTGCAGGTTCGTCAGTCTGCCCAACTCCGTCGGTATCCTGCCTGTCAACTCGTTATTACTCAGGAACAACTCTGTCAGGTTGGCAAGGTTGCCCAGTTCCGTCGGTATCTCACCGGTCAGTTGGTTGTAGTACAGGGACAGCACTGTCAGGTTGGTGAGGTTGCCCAGTTCCGTCGGTATCTCACCGGTCAACTGGTTGTGATTCAGAGTCAGCTCTGTCAGGTTGATGAGATTGCCCAGTTCCGTCGGTATCTCTCCGGTCAACTCGTTCCCCCACAGGGTCAACTCTGTCAGGTTGGTGAGATTGCCCAGTTCCGTCGGTATCTCTCCGGTCAACTGGTTCGAACCGAGGTTTAGACGTTGCAAATTGGCCAAGTCGCCGAGCTCCATTGGTATCGTCCCGGTCAACCAGTTGAAATACAGGTCCAGCTCCGTCAGGTTGGTGAGGTTGCCCAACTCCACCGGTATCTCTCCAGTCAAACCGATCCCCAGAAGGTCTAGCCCCGTTACTCGCTGCGGTGTTCCGTCAACTGTGACGCCATCCCAATATGTGATGGGAGTATCCGCCAACCAGTTCAGCGACCTGCTCCCCGCCAGGGTGTCCCGCGCCGCCAGCAGCGCATCGCAGTCGCCCACGAGGCCAGGATTATTCTGAGGCTCCGCAACCGCTGTCCCCCTCTGGCACGGCGTAGATGTATGCGTGGACGTGGGTGTAGGTGTGGCAGATGGCGTGGGTGTAGGCGTGCTGGTGGGCACCGGCGTGGGTGTAGGCGTGCTGGTGGGTACCGGCGTGGGTGTAGGCGTGCTGGCGGGCACCGGCGTGGGTGTACTGGTGGGCACTGGCGTGGGTGTGCTGGTGGGCACTGGCGTGGGTGTGCTGGTGGGCACTGGCGTGGGTGTGCTGGTGGGCACTGGCGTGGGTGTGCTGGTGGGTACTCGCGTGGACGTGCTTGCGGGCACTGGCGCGCGCGTGCTGGTGGGCACTGGCGTGGAAGTATCAGTAGGTTCGGGTGTAGGCGTGCTGGTGGGTATCGGCGTAGGGGTGGACGTGGGTGTCGGTGTTGGTGTGGGGGCCGGACTGTCGTCGCAGGCGGATAGAACAGCGGTGACAAGCAGGATTCCCAGTACCACGAGCCGGCGAATACGGAGTATAGTCACCTTCGCTCTCCTCCAAACTGTTGGACTGCTAGCTCTCCTCGCCGAAGCGCTTGATCTCGTCTACGACGTGGGCGGGCACGCCCTCCGGGACGATGTCCGCGTCGACCTTGGCGGTCTGGACCTGGACGCGGATCTCCTCGACCACCTCGGGGTTCGACAGCGTCGTCGTGTCGCCGACGTCGATGAAGTTGGATATCGACGCGATGACCCGGCGCATGATCTTGCCCGACCGCGTCTTCGGCAGGTCGTTGGTGACCCACACGTGGGCCGGTCGGGCGATCGGCCCGATGATCTCCGCCGTCGCCTGCTTCACCTTGGCCTCGACGTCCGCCGAGCCCTCGAAGCCCGGCTTGAGCGAAACGAAGACCTCCGGCACCCTGCCCTTCAGGGCGTCGTAGGCCGGCACCGCCGCCGCCTCACCTACCTCCTCGACCGTCAGCGCGGCCGATTCGAGCTCCTTCGTGCCGAGCCGGTGTCCGGCGACGTTGATCACGTCGTCGACGCGTCCGACGATTCGGAAGTAGCCGTCCTCGGCCTGCATGGCGCCGTCGCCGGTGAAGTACGGCCAGTCGCGCCAGTCCTTGCTGTCGGGGTCCTTGTTGTACTTCTCGAAGTATGTCGCGATGAACCGGTCCGGGTCGCCCCAGACGGTCTGCATGAAGCCGGGCCACGGGTTGCTGATGCAGATGTTCCCTGCCTTGCCGCTCCCCGGCTCGACCTCGTTGCCGTCCTCGTCCAGGATCACCGGCCTGATGCCCAAGGCGCCGGGACCGCAGCTCCCAGGCTTCATCGGCTGCAGCGCGGGCAGCGTCGTGCCGATGAACCCGCCCGTCTCCGTCTGCCACCACGTGTCGACGACAGCGGCCTCTCCCTTGCCCACCACCTCGTAGTACCAGCGCCACACCTCCGGCTCGATAGGCTCGCCCACAGTGGTCATGTGCTTGAAGTTGTAGTTGTACTTCTGCGGCTCGTCCGGGCCCGCCTTTCGCAGCATGCGGATGGTCGTCGGCGCCGTGTGGAAGATGTTCACGCCCAGCCGCTCCGCGATGCGCCACGGCCGTCCGGGGTCGGGGTACGTCGGCACGCCTTCGTAGATGACGCTCGTCGCGGCGACCGACAGCGGCCCGTACACGATGTACGAGTGGCCGGTGATCCAGCCGATGTCGGCGAAGCACCAGTAGACGTCCTCGGGATGGATGTCCTGGTAGTACTTCGACGTCCCGGCGACGTAGGACATGTACCCTCCGGTGCTGTGCTGGCAGCCCTTGGGCTGGGCCGTCGTGCCGCTGGTGTACATCAGGAAGAGCGGCGCCTCCGACGGCATCGACTCGGGCTTGACCCGCTCGCCGCGGTACTTCCCGATCACCTCGTCGACGAAGAAGTCGCGCCCCTCCACCATCGGCGTCTCCGACGCGTACTGCCCCGGGGAGCGCCTCCACACGAGCACCTTGTCGACCTTCTGCCCGCCGGCCTCGGCCTGCGCGACGGCCTCGTCGGCCTTCACCTTGTGGTCCAGCAGGTCGCCGTTGCGGTAGTAGCCGTCCATCGTGATGAGCACGTGACTGCCGGAGTCGACGATCCGGTCGCCGCACGCGGAGCCGCTGAAGCCGCCGAACACTTGGGAGTGCACCGCGCCCAGCCGGGCGCACGCCAGCATCGAGACCGGCAGCGCCGGCATCATCGGCATGTGGAACGTCACCCGGTCCCCGGCCTTGACGCCGGCGAAGTCCCGAAGCAGGGCCGCGAACTCGTTGACCCTGACGTACAGCTCCTGGTACGTGATCACCTGGTCCTGCTCGTCCTCCGGCTCGGCTACCCAGATGAAGGCGGCCTTGTTCCGGTGCTCCTCCAGGTGGCGGTCGACGCAGTTGAACGAGGCGTTGAGCCTGCCGCCCGCCCACCACTTCCAGAAGGGCGGGTTCGACGTGTCGACCGTCGTGTGCCAGTACTTGTCCCACGTCAGCAGCTCCGCGTACTCGCGGAAGCAGTCCGGGAAGTTCTCCGCGGAGAACCGCTCGTGCACGGCGGGGTCGGCCATGTTCGCCTGGGCGATGAACCCTGAAGTCGGGTGTATCAGCTCCTCTTCCCGCCAATGCGAGGCGATCTGGGCTTCGGTTACTTCGTCCTGGTTCCTGGACTCTGTCATCCTGTGTCCTCCTGCGGTCGTCCTGAATACGGTCGGCCCGCTACTCGGGCGGGCTGTTGAAGTGGCGTTCAGGCAGCTTCGGAAGCATATCAGCACCCTCGACGGCCTTTCAAGCCTGATGCGCCCGCCCAGAAATCCACCACCCCCACAGTGAACGCTACCTCCACCAGGCGTCACTACGTAGGGGAGGGTTTGAAACCCTCCTTCGCTATGCCGTAGGGCGGCGCCAGCTTGGCGGTGAACCCGCGGCCACCCCGCGCAGGTTGGACGCCGAAGGGCGCGGGACGTATACTCGCCCGGAGACGAGAGGTGTTCCCGCCCGACCCGAAAACCGAGGAGGCTCGCACGATGAAAGCAGTCGTATGTCATGGAGCGAACGCACCGGCAGTCGTCGAGGAAGTCGACCTGGATGCGCCACAGACCGCCGAGGTGATGGTAGAGCTCGTGGGAGCCGGCGTGTGCCACAGCGACTACCACTTCCTCGACGGGCACATCACCGCCAGCCACCTGCCCTTCGTGATGGGCCACGAGGGCGCGGGCATAGTCCGTGAGGTCGGGCCGGGCGTGGCGAGCGTCTCCCCCGGCGACCACGTCATCTTTTCGATGGACACGATGTGCGGCTACTGCCGCAACTGCACCCAGGGACGGCCGACGCTGTGCGAGACCTACGGCCGGTCCTACACCCTGCCGGACGGCACGACGCGGTTCAGCAGGGACGGCGTGCCCTACTACTCGATGGTCGCCACCTTCTCGGAGCGCACCGTCGTCCCCGCCGACAAGGTCGTCAGGATACGCGACGACGCCCCGCTCGAGCAGGTGTGCCTCATCGGCTGCGCCGTGGTCACGGGCGTCGGCTCCGTCGTCAACCGCGCCAAGGTCGAGCCGGGCAGCACGGTCGCGGTCTTCGGATGCGGAGGAGTCGGCCTGAACGTCATCCAGGGCGCCGTCCTCGCGGCCGCCTCGAAGATCATCGCCGTCGACAAGGTGCCCTTCAAGCTGCAGAAGGCCGAGGAGATGGGCGCGACCCACTTCGTCAACGCCGACACCGAGGACCCCGTCCAGCGCATCAAGGAGATAACCGGCGGCGGCGCCGACTACGCCTTCGAGGTGATCGGTTTTCCCAACCTCGTGCGCATGGCGTTCGAGTCGGTCCGCCCCAGCGGCTCCGCCGTCATGGTCGGAGTACAGCCGCCCGGCGCCCAGATCACCGTCGACGCGTGGGACCTGATGATGGACCGCAGCCTCATGGGCGCCTTCCACGGCTCGGCACGGCCGCGTGTCGACTTCGGGTGGCTGGTCGACCTGTACATGGACGGCCGCCTGCAGCTCGACGAGCTGATCACCAGGTACCGGCCGCTGGACGAGATCAACGAGGCCTTCGACGACATGAACCGCGGCGTCACCGCCCGGACCGTCCTGACGTTCGGCTAGCCGCCGCCGTCCGGGCCGAGACCGAGCACTTCGACCGCGTTCAGGCCGAGCACCTTGCGCTTGGCCTCGTCCGAGATGTCGGCCGTCGCGACACGTCCCACCTGATAGCGGGCGTCCTGCTCGGGCATGTCGGAGCCGAAGAGCACCCTGTCCTCGCCGGCGCCTTCTACGAGAAACTTGATCGTGCCGTGGTCGCCCCACGACGTCGACGCCTCCAGGTAGACGTTGTCGGCCGACTGCGCCGCCCGGACCGCCTCCTCCTGCCCCATCGGCCCGTTGCCCGCGTGGGCGATCACCCACCTGACGTTCGGGTACCGCTTCGCCAGCCCGACGTAGCGCAGCGGCTGCGGCCAGTCGTTGTGATGGCTCATCACCGCCAGCCCCCGCTCGTCCGCCCACTCGAACACCTGGAAGAAGACGGGATCGTCGATTAGCCTGCCTGCGTGGTACGTCGGGTACAGCTTGACGTACTTCATACCCGGCAGGTCGAAGGCGCGCTCCAGCTCGGGAAGCATCTCCTCGGCGTAGTTGGGCGTCACGTAGGCGGCGCCGATGAAGCGGTCCGGATGCGTCGCGACCAGTCGCGCCGTCATGTCGTTGGCGCGCCGCGCGTCGCCGTACCAGATGCAGAACACGCACGCCCGGTCGACCCCGGCCGCGTCCATGATGCGCACGAACCGCTCCGGATCGTCGTCCATCGCCAGGTGCCCATACCGCCCGACGTGGTTATGAAAATCAATCACCGGCGTCCGCATCATTGAGCCCTCCGGCTCTTGTGTCGCCCCCTCTCCCTCGACGGGAGAGGGCTGGGGTGAGGGTGACCGCCTCGCCCCCTCTCCCTCGACGGGAGAGGGCTGGGGTGAGGGTGACCGCCTCGCTCCCTCTCCCTCAACGGGAGAGGGCTGGGGTGAGGGTGACGCTTCCCCTCGGTCCACCGTCTGCGAAATCTCCTCCAACGCACCCTCCAAATTCCCCAACACGTCGTTGTTCCAGAATCTCAACACGCGATAACCGTTGCGCTCAATCCACAACGTCCTCTCGTCGTCTCTGGCGCGAACGGAAGCGCGATCGTGTTGTCCCCATCTACCTCGATCACCAACCGTCGATCGAAGCTGACAAAGTCGACAACGTAGGACCCAAGCGGCTGCTGCCGTCGGAACTTCAACCCATACAGCCGCTTACTCCGGAGGTTGGCCCAGAGCACTCTTTCGGCATCGGTCTGCCGCCTCCTCAGTTCACGAGCCCGTTCGGTCCGAATAACGGCTCTGCTCATGGCTCGGTGTCATCCCCCTCCCTCTAACTCCCTCCCGCCAGGGGAGGGAGGACAAGTCTTATCCCCTCTCCCTCGACGGGAGAGGGCTGGGGTGAGGGTGACTCCCCGCAGCAGCCGGTCCAGGTTCCCGCCGCATATCGCCCGCAGGGTCGACTCCGGCAGGCCGTACCGGTGCAGGTGGTAGAGCTGCGCCGCCAGCGGCGAGTCGGGAAACCGCGACCCGAACAGCACCCGCGACTCGCCCGCGATGCGGAGCAGCTTGGCCACCCCGTCGGTGCTGACGAAGCGCGAAATCTCCATGTGCAGGTTCGGCAGCACCTTCAACAGCGCCAGCGCCCACGGAGCCTGCGCGTACTGCACCTCGGTGAGCACGACGTTCAGGTCAGGGAAGGCCGACAGCGTGTCGTAGAGCGCCGAAGCGTCGAACTCGTCGAGGTACCCTTGGACCTCGCCCCGCCTGGGCGCCCCGTAGTTGACCGGCAGCCACACCGGAACACCCGCGTCGGACGCCCACTCGAACCACTCTCCGACAATCCACTGCCGGAGCGGATAGCCGTGCAGCGCGGGCAGCATACGCATCGACGACGCCCTGCCCGCCTGCATCGCCTCGGCGAAGCGTTGCAGATCGTCCCGCGCCGGGCTGCCGACGGGCTGGGGCACCAGCCTCGGCTCAGACGCCAGCTCGGCCTCCAGCCATCGATTCCCGCCGATCGGGTCGGTGGCCGCCACCGTCGAGTAGACCAGCGCGCGCTCGACGCCCGCGCGATCCATCTCCCGCAGCGCGTCCTCCACCGAGTCGAATAGCACGCGGCGGTCGCTACGCCGCCCCAGCGCCATGTTCGCGTCGAACACCGGCACCGCCGGCCTGAAGTGCAGGTCTACCTCGCCCACGGCGCCTCCTTAGTCGCAGCCGACTCGGTAGAGCCGGTCCGCTATCGTGGCGTGTGGTCTAGGTACAGTCATGTCGGCTGAGAACCAGGGCCTTTCGGTTGTTGCCAACTGCTGACGATTTCTGGCCCTTCTCGGTTGTTCAAACGAAGGCCGCAAACTTAGGAACCGATGCTGGACGCGGCGGCGAAACCGGATAACCGAAAGGCCCTGAGCTGAGAACGGTGCCTTGCCCTTCACGCGTCTTCTTCGTTCCGCTCGTTCTCGAATCCATGCACCACCGGCGTTATTACTTCAATGAAGTGTCTGAGTGTGGTTGCCAGCTCATTTGCAAAGGAGTCATTCAGCGCGCCACGACGCGTTACGAGAATCTCGCGGTTCTCAACTCTTTGACCGTCGTATACATGCAGCCGTTCTAGCCTGCTCTCCAAATCCACAATGCCTGGTTCCCAGTATGCGAATCCCACGTGAGCCTCCCTTGTATCCGGGGACTCGTCACTTCCTGGGTACAAGTTAACCAGATAGGTCATTCCCCAATTCGCCCAAAGCGAACTCGAGTACCACAGGTGATAGTAGCGATGGCCTCCGCCATCGCCTGCCCACCTGCTTTTCTTGTCAGGCTTGAACTGGTCGGGCAGATCCTTTACGGCCAGATCGGCAGCCATTCTCAGGAATCGCGTAACGTCATCGTTCCTGTTCCTCGCGAAGGTCTCGCTGAGAGTGCTGGTTCCGCCAGCATCAGATATTTCCCCTGTCACGGATCCACCCACACCGACGACGTAATCTTCTATTCCGGGTACCGGTATGATGGTGTTCGCCTGTACATAGAGCGAATCGGTCTCGGGGTCCGAATACGGTACCAACTGTACGCAGGTCATCAGGTTCTCACCGGGGAACTTCTCGTTTAGCCACACTGCGGCTGACGTCACTTCCGGCGCGAACCTGTGACTCGCTAGGATAATCCGCTGATCGTTGTTCAGAGCATTGAGGTCGTCTGAGTTGACGTGTCGCACCAGCCTGATCCGAGCGTCCGTCTCGGACATGCTCTCGTGGTCGGCAAGCATCCCGATGATGCGCTCCGCGTCGACGCGGCTCAGGTAACTCGCGTACTTGATCGCCTGCCAGTGGGCGTCCGCGCCCGAGTCGTCCCGCTTCAACTCGATCACGACCAGCTTCCCGTCCCCGTCAACCGCTAGCAGGTCCAGCCTCTCGTTCGTCCTGTCGAAGCCGCTGAATTCCTTGCCGATGATGAGTAGGTCTTCACCCAGGATGCCGGGGTTATCAGCAACCCATTCCTGGATGTCCCGCCGTTCCTGGAATCCCAATTCGGCGAATTCCACCTCAGTCATTGCCTCGGACTTGCCATTATCTCGGTCGATTCTGAAGAGCTGCGGTTCACTGCTCATTGGTTCCTCCCAGTCAGGAAGTGCAGGTCTACCTCACCCACGTCGTTTCCCCTAGTCGCCGGTCAGGTCGGCGACCCGCGGCAGCACCTCTTCCGTGAACAGGCGCATCGACTTGAACCAGCCCTCCCTGTCCTCGCTGTTGTCCAGCACCATCCCCAGGATCACGCCGAAGCCGCCCGCGGCCTCGTACAGCTTGCGGATCTTGCCGGCGACCGTGTCCGGGGAGCCGACGAGCCACAGGTGCTCGAGCATGTACTCAAGGTCGATGTCCTCGGTCGCGACACTCTCGTCGTGCTTCATCCCCGCCACCAGCGGGTACGGGCCGTAGTTGAACAGCGGGAACAGGTACTCCCCCCAGGCGCGGAACAGCATGCCCTCCCGGGCGGCCCTCAACGCCTCTTCGTCCGTATCCGCGACCCACACGTCGCGGACGAGCCGCCACTCGCTCCTGGAGGGCGGCTCCCGGTTGCCCCGCTGCGCGCCTTCGAGCACCGACTCCCAGTGGCTGGCGATGTAGGCCGGCCCCAGGCCGAGGCTCATCGGGATGTAGCCGCGCTCTCCCGCTATCTTGAGCGTCTCCGAGCCGGGGCTCGCCGCTGCGACGCCGATGGGCGGATGCGGCTTCTGGAACGGCGTTATGAAGTGTTTCAGGCTCGCCCACTCCCACTCCTTCGGGTCGGGCACCGCGACCTTCCAGTGCTTCGTCTGCTTCTCCCTGGGCTCGTCGCCCCCCTCCCACAGCATCAGCATGATCTCCAGCGCCTCCCGGGTCATATCCCGGTTCTCCCCGGCGTCGAAGTCGACGTCGAACATCACAGCGTCCGTCTGCAGACCGCCCGCCCCTATCCCGACGAGCAGCCGGCCCTGGGCGAGATGGTCCAGGTACGCTATCCGCAGCGCCAACTCGGCCGGATGATGGTACGGGAGCAGGTGCGCCCCGGCGCCGAGCTTGATGTTCTTCGTGCGCGTGAGGGCCTGCGCGATCATCAGGTCCGGCGACGGTATCGGCTCCCACGGCGCGGTGAAGTGCTCCCCAATCCACGCCTCCTGGTAGCCAAGCTCGTCCGCATAGGCGATCACGTCCAGGTCGAACTGGTGCGCCTCGTTCATCGGGCGCTCCGGCGGATGCGACGGCATCAGGAAAAGTCCGGCTTTCATGGAGACACCTCGCTCAGGGTTGTGGTAGTCACGAGTTCGGACATCGCTATTCGGCCGGGATCATCGGCAGCACGACGTGCGAAGGATGGCTGCGGGAGTGCTCCACCGTCTGGCGGGCGGTCCTGAGCTCGGCGTCCTTGCCGAAGGCGTGTCCGGTGTTGGGGTTCCGGTCGAACCTGGGGAAGTTGGACGACGATATCTCCACGCGCACCGAGTGGCCCCGCTTGAAGACGTTGCCGGTCACGCCGACCTCTATCTCGTAGCGGTAGACCTGGCCCGCGGTCAGCAGCGTCGGATCTGTGCGGCTCTCGCGGTAGCGGGCGCGCAGGATGCCGTCGCACAGGTTCATGGCGTATCCGTTGGGAGACACGTCGACGAGCTTGACGGTCCAGTCGGTGTCCAGCCCGTCTGTGGCGGCGTACAGGACCGCGGTGATCGGCCCGGTCACCTCCATGTCCCGCTCCAACGGCGCCGACGTGTAGCAGAGCACGTCCGTCCGCATCTCGACGTTGCGCTGGTCGTATGGCCCCCAAGGCACGATGTGGCTCGAGCAGCAGTTCGCGCCGCCCATCGTCTGCACCGGGAACCGAGGATCGTAGACGAAGCGGTCGGGTTGCTCGTCGGCCGGCTCGTCGGTGGACAGCCGGCCGTCGCCGCGCACGCTGTTTGCGCCGCCGCCCGAGTGGAAAAACCACTTCTGCCAGGCCGTCCGGGCCAGCGGCCACTCGCGCTCGTCTCGCCACTCGTTGACCCCCATGATGAAGAGGCGCAGCGGCGGCTCGTCGACGATCCCGTTGTCGATCCCCTTCAGCCAGTAGTCGAACCAGCGCGTCTCCATCCCGTCGAGGTCGGCCAGGGAGCCCGCGCCGAAGTCGACGTCGCCGGTCTTGGACGACTCGCTGAGCCCGTGGGGCCACGGCCCGACGATCAGCTTGCTCTGCCGGGCCTCCGGCGTGCCGCCGTGCAGCCGCAGGCCGTTGAAGTTCGTGAAGGAGTCCGGCGCGTACAGGTCGTACCAGCCGCCCATGTTGAACGCCGGAGCCGCGATCTCGTCCCAGCGCCCCTCGACGTCCATCGCCTTCCAGTAGTCGTCGTACGTCGGATGCTCGATCCAGTCCTTCCAGAAGTCGAGGTCGCGCCCCGCGAGACGGTCCATCTGTACCATCGGCAGATGACGGAAGGCCTCCGTCCAGTCGTGGTACTCGATGCTCTGGCCGGTCCGTCCGTTGGTCCGCATGCCCCACGTAGCGAGGACATTGAGCTGGAACGCCCCGCCGGGAAACACGAGGCCGCCGAAGAAGTCGGTCGCGATCACCCGCGGAGCCATGCACGTCAGGTATTTGCTGCCGTGCACAGCGCTCTGCCACTGGACCAGCGCGACGTACGACCCGCCCGCCATGCCGATCTTGCCGGTGCTCCACTCCTGCGCGCCGATCCACTCCTGCGTGTCGTACCCGTCCACGCCGTCGTTGACAAACGGGTAGTAGTCGCCGTCCGAGTCCCAGCGCCCCCGGATGTCCTGCAGCACGCACGCGTAGCCGGAGTTTGCCAGCGCCCGCGCCCTGGCGATCATCACGTCCGAGTTGTTGCTGTAAGGCGTCCGGAACAGCACCGTCGGAAACGGCCCCCGCGCCCTCGGCTTGTAGATGTCGGACGACAGCTTGACCCCGTCCCGCATGGGCGTCCTGACGTTCAGGTCCATCTCTACGTCGTATTGAGGAGGCATACCCACTCCCGTGTCGGAGTCTATTTCGCCGGCATCGTCGAGTTGAACTGGAGCGCGAGTTCCACGAAGTCGCTCATCCCGGAGTCCTCCGCGACCCCCTCGGGCTCCACGCACACGAACCCCGTCATCGGCCGGCCCGTGAAGTCCATCGGCCGCACGTGAAGGCGGTCGAGCGTGTCGTCGTACAGGTCCTTGCCGACGTGCACCATCAATTCGTCGCCGAGAATCCCGGCGCACATGTGTCCCCTGACCATGAACGCCAGCCCGCCGAACATCTTCTTCTCGGCGTAGTCCGGCGCCTCTTGCAGATGCACCCTGACCCGCTCGGCCAACTCTTCCGAAAACGCCATCGACTACCCCTCGCGCGCCGCCGTCGTGCCCACTCCGCGGCGCCCCGTCCGACGGGCCTCAGTCTAGGCGCGCACCGACCGACGGTCAAGCACACAAGCTGCCGCAGACTCCCCACCTCCGTCATTCCCGCGCACGGAGACCTTTGAACAACCGTCGTTCCCGCGCAGAGCCTGCCCTCGCGTAGGCGGGGGCGGGAACCCAGGGGCGGGGCCTTCCAGCTACGAGACCGGCGTACATTCGCCACATCTGTCTCCCGCAAGCGGGGTTACGCAAAGGCCTCCGAACGCGGGAATCCATCCCCGACAGGGTGCGCGAGGGATGACACCCGAAGCAGTCCGTCACGCCGGCCGGCCCAATCAGGTGGAGAATCTAGGCCGCCACGCGGTCGAGGCAGTGTCAGGACATCTTGGGCCCACTCCACGAAAACCGTCGCCGGCCACACAACCCGTTCACCCCGAGTAGCGCCGATGCTTCTCGACGCTCACAACCGCCACAGTCCGACGCCCAAGACTCAACAAGACCGATCGATACCTCGACGGCGATGGACCGTACCCGGTCGTCGCCAACGGCGTATCGAGGTCGTGGACGCTCCGGACAACCGTCGACGGACGGCGGAGACATGGTCTGCTCCTCGAAACGACAGCCGTCTTGACTTTGCCCGCCCGGACACTACCATCAACACCATAGACTGTGAGCATGATCGCCGCGAACAGCACGGCGAATCTCAGTCGCGCGTCGTCAGTCACGAGGTGCAGACATGCGGTCAGCCTTGGGCCGTGTCGTTAGTCCCACCGTAACTCGTTACTTGGGTCTGCTTGGTACCAGCCTGGCGCTCGTGGCGGCATGTTCGGACACTCCTTCCCCGGAACTGTCAATCGCGGAACCGACGGCCGTAGCGAGCCCCAGCCCTACGGAGGCGACCCTCCATACTGAGCAGGTCGTACCTGCCGCAACACGAACGCCCACACACACACCGTCGCCGACGTCCACACCAACGCCATCAGCGACGCCCAGAGCAACGCCCTCACCCACGCCTACACCTACTCCGTCGTCCACGCCATCGCCCACGCTCACGCCATCGCTCACGCCCACACCATCGCCCACGCTCACGCCCACGCCATCGCCCACGCCCACACTCACGCCGTCGCCATCGCCGACACTCACGCCATCGCCCACGCTCACGCCTACGCCATCGCCTACTCTCACGCCCACACCATCGCCTACTCCCACGCCTACGCCTACTCCGTGGCCATCTTACGTGGGCGAAACAACGACTGCCTGGCCCACCTTGCCACCCGTTCAAATGGACATTGGCGCTTTGGCCGCGCCAGGTAACCGACGGCGCGAACAGCAAGTAAGGGAAGCCCTCAACACGGCGCGACAGACTATGCCCAACCTCGCAACGAAGATTGAGAACCTGCCCTGGATCGCAGACGGCATTAGCACCTACGAGCTCTGGGCCGCAAGCGGATTGATTGGCTTGGCCCTTGCAGGCTATGGGGACAGCCTGCTCGACCTGCCGTGGGTCATCGAAGGCAGGATTCATCCGGCGCTGGAGTCACTGTCGTCTCTTGAGGAACACTACCCAGAGGTTCTCGACAGGATCATGGCCCATCCCAACATAAGCGATGGCATCACCGAGCAGGAGGCAAAGACAATTGCCCCGCTGTACTTGATGACAAGTAACCCAGACTTGCAGAACGCCCTGTTGGACCCCGACCGGGTCAGTTTGGAGGAGCGAATCATTGAACTGGCTCTGTCGGGCGAACGAGAGCTGACCATTATCCGAACCCGCCCTGGGATGGATCTCACGATGGACTTGCTTGAACGTTCCGTACGTAACATAGAGGAGTTCATGGGAGTTCCATTCCCACGACAACAGTTGATCTTCTTCTTTGAAGAAGGCCGTTCAGGCGGCGGGAACTGGCTGATAGGCCACGTGTCAATTGGGGCCGACGAGCAGAGCCTCAGCGAAGAGCGAATGCTGGCTTTGCTCACCCATGAAGCGAGCCACTACTACTGGAACGGCCGTACGCACTGGACTAGGGAAGGGGCGGCCACGTTCTTCGAGTCCATTACAAGGAACACCCCCAATGGCACCCTTGACCAGGCTCCGTGCGCTCTCCATCGAACAATCGGAGAGCTCGATGACAGGGGCGACGACCGGTCAGTTCCCTGGAACTGCTACTACTCTCTGGGCGAGCGCCTCTTTCACGACCTATATCGCAACATGGACGAAACGAATTTCCGACTCGCCTTTCGTCGCCTGTACCTGCACACCGTGTTCAACGACTCGTTCGACGAGCGCGGGAGCGACGCTCCAGTCATTTCCCACGTGAAGGAGGCTTTCACAACCTACGCCTCCGGAGAAACAACGGCAATCGTGGAAAGGGTGATCTCGCGCTGGTACGACGCCGGCGAACTGCACGATCTATCGGGGATAGACGACTCCCCCGTTGAAGCCGGCATAACCGCCATCGCTGGACGGATCCTGCAGGCCTCCCTCAGCCATTCGAGAGGCGGGGCTCCCGTCTCTACAGTTGCCGTGGAGGGCGACCGGAATACCGGCCTCTACCTGAACCTGGAATACTCCTACGAACACACTGGCGGCCCCGACCGCTTGCCAATCGAGATAGCTGTGTCATTCGAAGATGGCTTCGAATTCCGTCGTATGCGGACGAACCTTCCGTTGCCCGTCGACAGCGCGCGAAGGACCCACAGTATCTGGCTCCCGCGGGCTGAGGCGCTGGGCCGCTACTGGGTGCAGGCGTATTGGGAAGGGCAAAAGATAGCCGAGACGACATTCGAGTCGGTTCGAGTAGCGGACCGACGCAGTATCCGAGGAGTGGTAACCGCCCCACAGGGCCGACTGCCCGGAATCGTTACCTTATCCGCCTACCGGGGAGCAGAGAGATTTAGCGTAGAAGCCGGACCTTCCGGTGTATTCGCTCTCGAGGTGCCGTTCGGATCATACATCCTGGAATTGCATATCCTGGTCGGTTCCGAGCAGCACCTTGTTGGATGGTACGACGGCCGGCGCAGTGTCACGGCCAACCCCAACCAAGCGTTCGAGATAGTCGTAGACGGCGCCAGCGTCAACGGCGTAGCGATCGGAATCCCGGCTATGAATGATGCCAGCATCAGGGGCAAGTTTATCCGAACCGACGGCCGGCCTCAAAGAAAGTCGGAACTGTCCGCGACTGGAGCGGGCCGGGAGTTCACGGCTACCATACGACCGGATGGCACATTTGATGTCGCGGTACCGCCAGGTTCATACACTCTGCAAGTTTCTCAACTGTTCGGATCCGCGTGGCGCAGGGTTGGATGGTACGACGGCAAGGGCGGCATCACCACCGTGCGAAGTCAGGCTTACGAGGTCGCGGTGTACGGTGCGGACGTCGAGGGCATAGAGATCAGGCTCCCGGATGCCTACCACAGCATCAGAGGAACGTTCACCGGTCCTGACGGCCAGCCTCCGCCAGGCGGGATAGCGTTGAATCTTAGGGAAGGGGACATAGGGATCTGGGTCAACCCAGGGCCGGACGGTTCCTTTGAAGCGTCACTGTCCTCCGGCTCATACACTCTGGAAGTGTACGTCTCCAAAGAACTCGCACAGGGGCGCATCCAACATTACTTCGTTGGGTGGTACAACGGTAACGGCGGCATTACCACCGAGCCCGGTCAGGCGTTCGGGTTGGCCGTGGAAGACGCCGATGTCGAAGACATAGTAATCATGCTGCCAGCGGACACCGACAGCCTTCTTTGTTCATTCGCCAACATAGCTGCAGGCCGTCTCGTGGCTACAGGTCGCTGTCCAGGGGATTGATTGTCCAGCGGGAAGTGTGACCTCTCATCACCGTTGAGAAACGCCCACTGGTCCAAAGGCTATGGTCGCCGGCTTCCTGCCGCGCGGCGCCAGCAACGCCAGGGCCTCCGCCACTCGTCGACCTCCCAGCCTCCCGTCCGCCGGGATCGCCGGGCTCTCACGACTGAAGTGATCCACTATCGTCAAGAGCCGAATCCGCCTACCGTGAGACAGATGCCCCATCGGCGTGTATCGAGGGGCGCACTCATCGTGCCTCCATATGTGAACCCGCCGGTCCCCCGGGTATGGAGATTCACACCGTTCGCGCAACATGTAACACTGTGTGCTGACGCATCCCGTGTGGAGGAAGACCGTGATCGACTTCGCCAACTCGTACATGACCTGGTTCGGCGCCCCCGGAGACAGTATTTCGCGGATAGCCGTCGAAGCCGCCTGCACGCTCGTCGACGCCGCGGGCCGGGAGGACGACTTCTACCTGATCGCCCCGTGCCGCGCGGAGCACACCCACTCCGACGGGCAGCTCATCGTCATGCCCAACTACGACTTCCGGGGCATCTTCGGCCGGACCGAGTACCGCATACTCCGCAAGCACTGGGTCAGCGACCCGGACTACCTCGGCGACGCGGGCCTGAACACGACGGGCGGCCGCGTCCTCGACGAGGCGGGGCGACACGCCGACAGGTGGACCGAGGTGAGGCTCGATATCGGCCGCTTCGACAGCTTCACCGAGCTCGCGGACCGGCAGTCCGTCGTCGACGCCACGCTCCAAAACCGGCCGCTCGTCTCCAGGACGGAGCTGGCCGACGAGGCGTCCGGAGCCCGGGCCGTCCTCGAATACCCCGTCAAGACGATGAACGTGATGAAGAACCCCGTCAGGTACCAGGTCGACACGGGCCCGATCATCGTCCCGGACTTCGCCTCGACGGGCGACCTCGCCATCGCGCGGTTCGACCTGGCCCACGTCGTCTACAACCTGTTCGACCGAGGCGAGCTCATCCTGCGCAAGCCCATCGCCGTAGGCGAGGGCCCCTCCCGCACCACCGTCACCGACTACTCCCACAGGATCGAATACACCGGCAGGAACACCCTGCTCGCGGCGTAGAAACTACGCTGCCGCTAGGGCCTTTCCATTGTCCCCTCTCCCCATTGCGGGAGAGGGTTAGCGTGAGGGGGCGTTCAACCTGGTGCAAGTCTGTCTCCCTCATCTGTGGCGACTTTGGAAAGGCCCGGCCCTGCCGCAAACGGCCCTTGAGTTTAGTAGCACGCGTGTGCTATTCTGCCCGCATGACGGCTACCCGGCAGCAGATGGATCGCCCGCCCTCAGAGCACATGTACGACGTTCGCCGTGGGACACCAGTGTCCAATATCGGCCCGCGGTGTCCCACGTCAGATAGGCCGAGTGAGACACTCCCTGTCCCATTTTCCGGGAAAGTGTCCCACCACCCAGATAGGAACGGCACAGAACGGCACAGAATGACACACTTTTCCCGGATCAGCCCCGGTCCCGCCCGGCCCGCGCCCCCGTGCTAGCATTGACAGGTTGCCTATGACCCGGAGGGATGGAACATTGGACCAGCACGCCGTCGAGGCCCAAGGTCTCACGCGACACTTCGGCAGCGTCAAGGCCGTCGACCAAATAGACTTGGCCGTCTCGCGCGGCGAGATATACGGCTTCCTCGGACCCAACGGCGCCGGCAAGACGACGGTCCTGCGCATGCTCACCACCCTGCTCCTGCCGACCGGCGGGAGCGCCCGCGTGGCCGGCTACGATGTCGTGGACGAGCCCAACGCCGTGCGGCTCCGTATCGGCGCCGCGCTCCAGGAGGCCGCCCTCGACGCCAAGCAGACGGGACGCGAGCTGCTCCGGCTCCAGGCGCGCCTCTACGGACTTCGCGGCAAGGACGTCAAGCGCCGCGTCGAGGAGATGGCCGAGCTCGTTGACATCGGCGACGCCATCGACCGCCTGATCGGCACCTACTCCGGCGGCATGAAGCGGCGCCTCGACCTGGCCGCCGGGCTCATCCACGGCCCCCAGATACTCTTCCTCGACGAGCCGACCACCGGGCTCGACCCGATCAGCCGGGCCAAGGTCTGGGACGAGGTCCGGCGCGTCAACGCCGAGACGGGCGTGACGGTGTTTCTCACGACCCAGTACCTCGAAGAGGCCGACCATCTCGCCCAACGCGTCGGCATCATCGACGAGGGCAGGATCGTGGCGGAGGGATCGCCGACGGAGCTGAAGCGGGCCATCGGCTCCGACGTCATCATCGCGAAGATCGATGGCGAGACGGCCGACGCCGCCCAGTTCTGCGAGCGGATCGCTGGGGTCTCAAGCGTCAGCGTGCACGCCGACGAGCTCACCCTGAGCGTGGCGGACGGCGCCAGGCTGATCGGCCCGGTCGCCATCGCCCTCGACCAGTACGGCGCGAATGTACAGGAGCTGATCCTCAGGACCCCTACCCTGGACGATGTCTTCCTCCACTATTCGGGCGCGCGGCTCGGAGCGACCGAAGACGCTCGCCGGGGCGAGGAGGCGGCATGACGGCCATCGCGCCGACCCAGGTCCAGGCCCGTGAGGCGGGCTACCTCGGCGACGTCGTCTCGGTGGCGACGCGCGCGCTGCGCTCCGTAACCCGCGACCCCGAGACGGTAATCCCCGGCCTGATAATCCCGGTCTTCTTCTTCGCCGTCAACATCGGCGCACTGCAGGACATCGTCGAGCGGAACGGCGCCGTCGACTTCAAGGCGTTCCAGCTACCGGTCGCCATCATCTTCGCCGTCACCGGCGTGTCACGGGCCGTCACCCTCGTGCTCGACATCCAGAGCGGCTACTTCGACCGTCTGGCGATGACGCCCGTCCGCCGGTCCGCGCTGCTGCTCGGCCTGATGGTCGCGGACGTCGCTCTGGTCGTCGGTCTGTCCATCCCGGTGCTCATCATGGGATTCGCGGTCGGCGTACGCTTCGAGAGCGGCATACCCGGCATCGTCGCCTTCGTGGCCATCGCCGCGGTCTGGAGCCTCGTCTACGCCGGCTTTCCTTACGCCATCGCGCTCAAGACCGGCAACCCCGCCACCGTCAACACCAGCTTCGTGCTCTTCTTCCCGTTCATCTTCCTGACGCCGATCTTCATCCCCATCGACGCGATGACGGACTGGATGGCGACCATAGCGACGTACAACCCCGTCACCTACCTGCTCGAGGCGCTCCGCTCTCTCGTGATCGACGGCTGGGACTGGCCTGCCCTCGCCAAAGGCCTCGCGTCCGTCGCAGGCGTCGGGGCCGTCAGCCTCTCGCTCGCCCTCTGGGCCCTCCGAGGCCGCGTCACCCGCCGCTGAACCGGGCGTCCAGCGCAGGCGCGTTCTGCACAGATTGAAAGTGCCGCTTTCAGATTGTGCAAGCATTATGAGGCGGGATCTGCCAGGTTTTCGTACGATTGCGTAGTCGGAACGCCATCCAGCCGCTCGCCTCGCCCTCGTTGCAAAGCTGCGCAAATTGAAACTGATACTTTCAATTTGTGCAGAGCGTCGCTATAATCGACGCTATGATAGACCGTGAGATCACCGCCAGCCTGCTCGCCCTGTTCAGGCAGTACCCCTTCGTCACCGTCACCGGGCCGAGGCAGTCTGGCAAGACTACGCTGTGCCGCGCCACCCTGTCCGACCTCCCGTACGTCAACCTGGAAGCGCCCGACCAGCGCGAGTTCGCCGAGTCCGACCCCCGAGGCTTCCTCTCGCGGCTCGACGGCGGCGCCGTCATAGACGAGGTCCAGCACGTCCCGGAACTCCTCTCCTACCTACAGGTCATCGCCGACGATGCGGGGCGCAACGGCCTGTTTGCGCTCACCGGCAGCGAGCAGTTCCGCCTGTCGGACGCGATCGCCCAGTCGCTGGCCGGGCGCACGGCGCTGCTGAGGCTGCTGCCGTTCACGGTGGCGGAACGCCGGCGCGCGGGCGCGAGCTGCAACATCGACGACGTGCTCTACTCCGGCTTCTATCCCCGCATCCACGACCACGGACTCGACCCGACACAGGCGCTCGGCGACTACTTCGAGACCTACGTCGAGCGCGATGTGCGCAGGCTGGGCGAGGTGAACAACCTGTCGTCCTTCCGGCGTTTCGTCCGCCTGTGCGCTGGTCGGGTCGGGCAGCTACTCAACCTGTCGTCGCTGGGCGCCGACGCCGGGGTCACGCACCCGACGGCGCGCAAGTGGCTTTCCGTGCTGGAAGCCGGCTACGTCGTCTTCCTCCTGCCGCCGTTCCACGCGAACATCCGCAAGCGCCTGATCAGGTCGCCGAAGCTCTACTTCTACGACGTCGGGCTCGCAAGCTACTTGGTGGGCATCGAGCGCGCCGCGCAGATGGCCACGCATCCACTGCGGGGCGCTCTCTTCGAGAACGCGGTGGTCGCCGAGACGCTGAAGCATCGCTTCAATCGCGGGCTGCGGCCCAACGTGTCATTCTTCCGCGACTCCAGGGGGCTGGAATGCGACCTGCTTTACCAGACGGGCAGCGGCATCGCCGCCTTCGAGATCAAGTCGGGCTCCACGGTCGCTTCCGACTACTTCGCTTCCCTCAACCGCATCGCAGGGCTGCTCCCCGCGATATCGACCAGGACCGTCGTTTACGGAGGCGACGCCAGCCAGTCACGGAGCGACGGAGACGTAGTGCCGTTGGCCGAACTCGCCTCGGTCCTGGAACGACTCGACTGACGGGCAGTCAGCCCGCTACGGGTCCCACCGGGTCGAGGCTATGTGCGTAACGCCGTCTTCGAGGGTGATGTAGTAGACGGTCAGCACGCTGCCGTCGGATAGCTGCGTCGAGTGCGGATAGCCGACGTCACTCTCCGGACGCCCCCGCGGCGACAGCGCGCCGACGTATCCGCCGTCGTCACGCAGCACGACCGTCTCGTCGATGTCCCACGACCGACCGCCGTCGCCGCTGAAGACCGCGCGTATGCCCATCGGGGCCGCACGGTACCCGTGGGTCAGCAAGACCCGCCCATCTCGAAGCCTGATCAGGTGCGGAGGCGACCTGGGCGTCCATACCTCGGTGGTCAGCGTCTCGGACCACGTTATGCCTCCGTCCTCGGACCACATCTGAACCAGCAGCCCGCCCGACTCCCCGTAGTCCGTCCGCGACAGGCACAGCACGCGGCCGGGCTCCACCTCGAGGAACGCCGACTCGCCTCCGGGGGAGCCCACCCGGTAGAGTCTCCAGGTGCGGCCGCCCTCGACTCCCCTCCAGACGTAGACCCGGGGAGCGCCGTCCGCCGCGGTCCCGTAGACCGGCGCGAGGATGGCGCCGTCGCGCAGGAGCGTGGGGCGGGAGAACCCGTTGCCGCGGAGTCCGGGGACGTCCCACTCCCTGCGCCGCCACGTCCGGCCTCCGTCCTTGGACCGCTGCACGAACACCGTCGGCGGGTTGACCACTATTCGCCCATCGCCCCGCGGATGCGCTCGGGCCCAGAAGCCTCGCCTGTTGGCCTCCTCCTCTCGGGAAGCGGGCCACACCTCTGCGCCCATCTTGCCGGCGCACACGTACGAGCCGTCCTCCATGACCCCCGCGAAGCGGTCGCTGCGCTCCCTCGTGGTCGAGCCCGGCCACGCCGCCGGGAGCGTCGGATCGTCGGTTTGCACCCAGGTATCGCCCTCGTCGGCAGAGACGAGAACGGTCCATTCGCCGACAGCGTAGTGGTCGTGAAAGGTCGATCGGCTGAAGCCGATCGTCAGGCGCCCGTCCCGAAGGTGATCCAGGACGGGAAACGCCCCGTAGACGCCCTTGTCCTTGAAGACTATGGAGTGCTTCATACCGGCGCTTCCTGCATCGAGAGTGCGGTAGTGTATCAGGTGCCGTTGCTATAATCCGCGCAACCGGAGCGGTCTCACCAATCAGGGGAGGTATCGGCCCATGATCGCCAACAGCACGGTGCCGTGCGGCATCGCAATACCGCAGGTCTTCACCGACGGCCAGCCGGTCGACATGACGTTGGTCCGGGACTTCGTGGCGCGCGCCGAGCTTCTGGGCTACGACAGCATCTGGGTGCAGGAGCAGATCATCGGCCAGGCGCCCGTCCTGGAGCCGCTGGCGCTGCTGAGCTACGTCGCCGCCGTGACGTCCGACATCAGGATGGGCACCGCCGTCATCATCACGACGACCCGCAACCCGATACTGCTGGCCAAGCAGGTCGCCTCCGTCGACGCCATGAGCGGCGGCCGCCTGGTCCCGGGGATCGCGTTGGGCGGACGGCCGGCGGACTACGGCCCGCTCGACGGCCCGTCCTCCCACCGTGTCGGCCACTTCCTCGAGGGCCTGCGGCTGATGAGGGCGCTCTGGAGCCAAGAGCGGGTCGACTTCGAGGGCCGCTTCTGGCAGCTCGACGGGGCCTGGATCGCGCCCCGGCCGGCGCAGCAGCCCCTGCCCGTCTGGTTCGGCGGCAGACACCCGGACCAGCTCCGGCGCGCGGTAGACCACGGCGACGGGTGGATGGGCGCGGGCTCGACGACGACGGCCCAGTTCTCCGAGCACGTCGGGATCATCAAGCGCAGGATGGACGAGACGGGCCGCGACCCCGCCACGTTCCCGATAGCCAAGCGCGTCTACGTTGCGTTGGACGACGACAGGGCCCGCGCGGAGCGGCGGCTCCGCGACTGGTTCGGCGTCCGCTACGCGCCCCGCCCGCAGCTAGGCCCACAGGTGTCGGTCTGGGGCAGCGCCGCACAGTGCGTCGAGGGGCTGCAGAAGGTGCTCGACTCCGGCGCCCAGATGCTGATGCTCAACCACGCGTTCGACCACATGGAGCACGTCGAGGCCCTGGCCGAGGAGGTCGTCCCGTACCTGGAGCCGCGGGCCCGGTAGAGACCGTCCGCGCCGCCGGTAAGCGGCGCGGACTTGCGTCTATCCGCCGTTGTTGCCCTGGACTGCCTTGACTATGGAGGCCGGGTTCATCGGCAGGTCGTACATCCGCACGCCGATGGCGTCGTAGATGGCGTTGGCGACGGCCGCGAGCGGCGGCACCAGCGGCACCTCGGCCACGCCGCGCACGCCGTAGGGGTGCGCCGGGTTGGCGACCTCGACGATCACCGTGTCGATCATGGGCAGGTCGAGCGCCGTGGGCATGCGGTAGTCCAGCAGGCTGGTGTTCTGCATCTCCCCGTCGTCGCTCATGTAGTACTCTTCGTTCAGCGCCCAGCCGATGCCCTGCACCGCTCCGCCCTGCATCTGGCCCTCGACGTAGCTGGGATGGATGGCCTTGCCCGCGTCTTGGACCGCCGTGTAACGCAGGATGTCGACCTTGCCGGTCTCGGGGTCCACCTGCAGGTCGACGATGTTGGTCGCGAAGGCGCTTCCGGCGCCGCTCGGGTTTAGGTTGGCGCGCCCCACGACGGGCCCGCCAAGGTCCTGCACCTGTCCGGCCAGCTCCTTGAAGCTGAGCTTCAGCTCCGGGTCGGACTTGTGCTGGAAGACGCCGTCCTCCAGCTCGACGTCGTCGGCCGAAGCGTCCCACAGCAGCGCGGCCCGCTCGATCATCTGGCGCTTCACGTCCTGGGCGGCCTCGTAGCTGGCCAATCCCGTCTTGAAGGCGGCGCCGCTGCCGCCGGTCATCGACGTGTAACCGATGGAGTCGGTGTCGCCGACCTGCGGATTGACGTCCTCGGCCGGGATGCCGAGCACTTCGGCGCACTGCTGGGCCGCGACGGGCCTGATGCCGCCGATGTCCATGGACCCGATCGTCAGGCTGACTGTGCCGTCCGAGTTCACGTTCGCGGTGGCGCAGGCAGCGCCGGCGCCGTTGATCCAGAAGCCAGAGGCGACGCCGCGGCCGATGTTCGGGCCCTCCTGCTTCGCCGTCGTCCAATGGTCGTGCGCCTTGGTAGCCTCGGTCGTCTCGACGCACCCGATGACCGGGTTGACGAGACCTGTGGCGCGCCGCGTACCCTCCTTGGCCGCGTTGATCAGCCGGAACTCCAACGCGTCCATCCCGAGCTGCTCGCACAACTCGTCGACGATCGTCTCGGCGCCGAACGACCCCGACGGCGCGCCCGGAGCGCGGTAGGCGGCGGTGCTCGGCTTGTTGTCGACGATGGAGTAGCTGTCGACGTAGACGTTGTCGATATCGTAGGGCGTGAACATGCACTGCGCGGCGGCGCCGACGGGCGAGCCCGGGAAGGCGCCCGCCTCGTACATCAGCTTCGCCTCTGCAGCTACGATCTTCCCGTCGTTCGTCACGCCCATCTTCACATTCTGGTACGTCCCGGACGTCGGGCCCGTCGCCTCCATAACCTCGGTGCGGGTCATCGTCAGCTTCACCGGACGGCCCGTCTTGCGCGACAGGACGCAGGCTATCGGCTCCAGGTAGGTCAGCGTCTTTCCCCCGAACCCGCCGCCGATCTCCAGGGGGATCACCTTGATGCTCGACGCCGGGATCCCCAACACGGCCGCGGTGCCCTCCCCTATCTGGAAGTGGCCCTGCGAAGACTGCCACAGCGTGATCCGGTCGTTCGGCAGCCACCACGCGGTGGCGGAGTGGGGCTCGATGTAGCCCTGGTGGACCGTCTTGGTCGTGAACTCTCGCTCGATGACGATGTCGGACTGGTCGAAGCCAGCCTCGACGTCGCCTATGGACAGCTCGTCGTGGCTGTCTACGTTGCCCTCGTACTCGTCGTGGAGCAGCGGGGCGCCGTCCGCCGTGGCCTGGTGGACATCGGTGACGGCCGGCAGCACCTCGTACTCGACGTCGATGAGCCCGAGCGCCTCTTCGGCGACGTGAGCGCTGCTCGCGGCGACGGCCACAATTGGGTGGCCCTTGTACAGGGCCTTGGCGCCGGCCAGTATCTTGTCGCTGGCCTGCTGCTTCGCCAGGTCTCCGCCAGCGTCCGCGAGGTCGGCCGAGGTCGCGACCGCCTCCACGTCCGGGTGCGCCTCAGCCCTGCTGGTGTCGATCGAGACGATGCGGGCGTGGGCGTGCGGACTGCGCAGGACCTTGCCGTGCAGCATGCCGGGCAGGCTGACGTCGGCGCCATACTGCGCCTTGCCGGTGACCTTGTCATAGCCGTCATGGCGTATGGGCCGCGTGCCGACCACCTTGTACTCTTTGGTAGAGAGGACGACGTTGGATGCCATGCGAGAGCTACCTCCAGATATGTTCTCGGCCCGATTCTACCACAGGCCGGCCGCCCTGCGAGCCGCCGTCCCGGCATCGGCGGTACGGGCACGGGCCGCGCAATCCGACGAGCTTCAAGCTACGCGAACCCCGAGCGCCGGTCTGTAGCCCAACGCCGAATCCTCCCGCCGCCGACGGAAAGACGACGGGACGCCCAAACTCCGTAGCTTTGGCAGACAATTGGGTCCCGTCTGGACTACTCTTGGGATGCCAGGTCGGCCGCTGCCAGGAGAACGATGTCGTTGGGGTGTCTCAGCCGTGTGCATTGGTTCGCCAGTTCCGCGTCGGCCCTGCTCTTCAGGACAGCGAGCGCGGCCTGTAGCTCTCTTATGTCGACCCGCCACGGCCACCGCTCGGCCATTGCCTTGTTCGCGAGCAGTGTACCAAAGAAGTCAGGGTTGGCAACCGGCCCGTTTCCGCCCTCCGGCAGGAAGACAGGCAGCAGACCCTCCCATCTCGGAGTGCCCTGATCGTTCTGCCAGGGAATCTTGTAGACGCCAATGGCGCCAGCCTCCGGTCCTGACAAACAGGCGTACTCCCCTTCGAAATCGGGAGACTTCGCGAACTCAATCACGTCCAGGGATACCCATAAGCGGAAAGGCCCCCGGAGGCGCGGAGGACGGATCGTCGTCCGGCTCGACACGGCGGCCCTCTGGAAGCGTCTGACTCTGCTGAACCGCTCCCAGAACTGGCTCGCCAGGGAGATCGGGGTCAGCCCCGGATCCGTGTCGACGCTGGTCAACACGGGGCGCGCTCCCTCCGGTCGCATCCGCCGCCGGAATGCTCAAGGCCCTCCAGGTAAACGAGTTTCACGACCCGTTCAGATTGGAGGAGAGCGATGGACAACAACACTAACGGTACGGCCCGTTTCGACGGGACCCCGCATCACAGCCCCGGAGCGGATGGGACGCAGCCCCTGGAGAGCGGCGTCCTGATGGAGGACTTCCCCAAGCGCCTCGAACGCCTCAAGATGGCCGCCGGCCTAAGCTGGCGCGGCTTCGCCAAGGCCCTCGGCGTGGACCCCAAGCAGCTGAGCAGGTGGCGCAGGGGCGTCGAGCCCGCAGGGGGAGCCATGCTCTCCATCGTCCGCTTCGCGTGCCGGATACCCGGCGGCCTGCAGATCCTCATCGGCGAGGGCTTTCAGATGACCTTCTTCAGGGAGGAGAGCTAGAAGAAAGACTGGCCTCCTGGATGAGTTCACATTGAAGTTCAGACTGGCGCTCTACGGTACAACGGTGTACATAGAGGAGGTATGGACTCTATCATTGATGCTGGCCAGTTGCAGGCAGGAAGCAGAAGAGGCCCACGCCCGTGAGAATAGCAGTGCTCGGTGTTGGCGCCATCGGAGGCATGATTGGCGCGGCCTTGGCGCGCGCCGGGCAGGACATCACCCTGATTGACACGTGGCCCGCCAATATCGAGCGCATCAAAGAGCGAGGGCTCACGGTAAGCTCCGCTGATGAGGAATACAGAGTGCGCCCACGGGCGTGGCACTTGGGGGAGGTGTTCCACACGAGGGAGCAGCTCGACGCGGTCATCCTCTGCGCCAAGGCATATGATACCGAGTGGCTAGGGCGGTTCATCGAGCCGCATCTCGCGGCCGATGGATTCATCATCTCAGCGCAGAATGGAATGAACGATGCCGTCCTGGCCAGGATCGTTGGATGGGAGCGGGTCGTCGGCTGCGTCGTTATGCTAGGAGGCGGAATGTACGAGCCGGGTCACGTCTTGCGCACAGGGGACTCCGACAGCCACCTGATTGTTGGGGAGCCCAGCGGTCGGGTAACGCCCAGGCTCAAGGTGATATCCAAGCTACTGAGCGCCGTCAGCCCCACGAGGATGACCACCAACCTTTGGGGTGAACGCTGGGCCAAACTCGCGGCGAGCTGCATAAGCAGGGTCAATGCCCACTCGCTTGGAGCCGGGTTGGACAGAGCCTCTTCACACACGGGCACTGAAATCCTGTCAATTCTCGTCATATCCGAAGTGGTCCGGGTGGCCACCGCTTTGGGCGTCTACATAGAGACCATAGCCGGTATTCCAGCCCCCAAGTTCCTTCGAGCAGGTGAAGACGCCGCGATGCGGAGCGTGCTATCGAAGGAAATGCGCAAGATGGCTATGAGTGCTGCCGGACGGTCGCCCATATCGCCTTACGTAGTAATGGGCGGCCGCAGGACCCCGGAGAGCCAGTACCTCCCCAAGGCCTTGGAGCTCAGAAGGGGGCGTAGGTCCGAGGTAGACGATTTGAATGGATACGTGACCCGCAAGGGCCGGCAAGCGGACATACCTACGCCAGCCAATGACGCCGTGGTCGAACTCGCGGCGCGGATGGAATCTGAGATGCTTGATTCCTCGGTAATCGGACCTGGACCGGAGGGCTTTGGGACGCGTTGGGGTCGCATGCTGACTTTCTACGGGCTCCCAGGCGCACCGCTGCCGACCCTGAGGTAGCCGAATACTCTTCTCCATAGGCGCACCACGACAGCCAGCGAGTAACGTTGAGCTTGCGTTGCTACGATCCCCGAATCCTCAAGTGGCGAAGGACATGGGAAGAGCGAACGGCGCCTGCCGGGTTGGGGTCGTGGGCTACCGAGGACGGGGGCGCTGGCTCGCCCGGTACTGGCAGGGCGTGGAGGACGCCAAGCCGGCAGCGGTCGGCGACGATACGCCCGAGCATGTCGAGGCGGCGCGAGCCGAGCTCGGAGAGATAAACACCTATCCTATTCGGATCGACATACTCGAAAGAGAGGAGCTTGCCGGTGTATCCTCCGGTCGCCAGTCAACTCAAAGAGGTCAACCCATCATCGTGATCCCTCCAGCACCCCGTGCTGGTTAGAGCACGGATGAATCCCGGCTAAGAAATGAAGATCACCAAGATCGAGGTCATCAAGCTGAGGCTGCCTGTTGCCGTGAGCGCCAGAGGCCAACTCCTGAGCCGGCACGAGGCGCGCGCGGAGTTCCTTGCCGGTGGCATCGGTGACAACCAGGCTGATCGCCAGTGGTCCATGTCTGACGACGGATTCCGCGATACCTACCGTCTCCGTCAGAAACGCTACGAGGCGTTCCTCAAGGGAACTTCGGATCACTTGGAGAACGTCCTTGGCGACCGTGACTCAGGCGTAGTCTGCAAGGTGCACACTGACGAAGGCCTCATTGGTCTCAGCGACAGCCCGCCAAAGAATCCCGATTTCTTTGTCGGGCGCAGCCCGTTTGAATTCATTGGTGACGATTCGGTGGGAGGGTTTCAGATGGCCCTCTACGATCTGATGGGCAAAGCCACGGGACAGCCCGCAGCCAGGCTGATAGGCCCAGTTGTGCGCACCAGAATCATGGTGTCATATTGGTCTCACTGCTACCCGCCGGAGGTTATGAGGTACGAGGCCGCGCGCGCCGTAGAAATGGGATTCATAGCCCACAAGATCAAGCGCCGGCCACTATATGACGTCGTGGAGCAGGTTGAAGCCATGTCCGAGGTGATTCCCGAGGACTACCGGATCGAAATCGACAGCAACACTACCCTGAGGACGCCGGCGCGAGCAATCGCTCTAGCGAGGAGCCTGGAACGATTCCCAAACGTCGCCGCTCTCGAGGAGCCAATCCCTCAAGACGACATCGCCGGGTATCGGCATCTTCGCGCCAGCCAACATCTCCCGATAATCGTGGATCGCCCCGATATTCACTGGCCGGGATATTGGCGGGCGATCGTCAGCGGCATGTGCGACGGTCTCAAGATCGGCATGTACGGCGTGAGCCACCTTCGTCAGAATGCGACTCTGGCTGAGGAAGGAGGACACATACCTTTCTTTAGCGATAGCGGGGGGCTGGGCATCGGCTGCACCTTCCTGGTACATATCCTGGCTACGATCAGGAACGCGACCCTTCCCCATTCCCTTGCCGTGTACCGGAATGAGAAGAACGTGACGAGTAATCTCATGAAGGTAAGAGATGGCTATGTCCACTTGCCTGAGGGACCGGGCCTGGGAGTCGAGCTGGACGAGGACGCCATCGACAAGTATCGCGTGGATTAGCATCTGATTCTGCATCGGGTTGTAAGCATCTCCTGGATGGCCCTGACCTCGAACGGCATTCTGTCGATCAGGTGGGCCAAGCGAGACTGTACTACAAACATCCTGGTTACCCGGGTCTCCGTCATCGCCTGCTTCAGGTGAGCGAGGGTGCCTGCAACCTTGGGTGGCCTCTTGGCGTCGGGCCTCGGCGGGTAACTCTCTTCATCTGATCGGTACCCATGGGCGGTGCGCATCTACTATTTCCATGAGCTCTTCCGCCGTGCTGCCTGCGGTTGTCATTCCACACGGTATTCCTCGATAGCGTCCTCGTCGAGCTCTACGCCCAGCCCTGGTCCCTGCGGGAGATCGACGTATCCGTCTTTGATCTTCATAAGGTTGGAGATCAGATGGTTGTCATCCAGGTACACGCTCAGCGGGTGCGCGAGGGTAGCGTTCCTGATAGTGGCGGCAACGTGGACCAAAAAGATAGAGCCAAGGAGACCGCCTCCTTCCATGTACACCGGGATATGGCCTCCCTCTTCGGCAAGGGCTGACAGTCGACGGCAGTGCTCTACTCCGTACATGCCGATTTTCATCCCGTCGCACATCTCGTTGACAATCGCCTGAAAATACCCGACCCCGCCAAGTTCAGGGCGATCGACGATGATGGGATAGGGGAGTTGGGCCCGCAGGCGCCGATAGCCATCGATGTTGTCTTGCGGAATCGGCTCCTCCAGCGCATGGACGTTTGGAAAACGCTCCAGTTCACGGGCCAGGGCGATGACTCGGTCGGGTATCCGCAGAGTGGCGTTGCTGTCGATAGTTATGCGATAGCCTTCAGGGATAACCTCAGACATGACTTCCAGCTGGTCCAGGATATTGTAGTGAGGCCGGCGCTTTATTTTGTGGTCCATGAATCCGAGCTCTACCGCGCGTTTCGTCTCGGACAGCAGGACCTCTGGCGGAAAGCAGTGAGACCAGTAGGATACCAGGACCTTACCCCGTACAATGGGACCGATAAGCTTGGCGGCCGGTTGGCCGGTGGCCTTGCCCATCAGGTCGTACAGGGCCATCTGGAATGCACCAACGGAATCGTCGCCGATGAACTCGAAGGGGCTGCGGCCGAGAAAGCGCTCAGGATCATTGGGCGGGCTATCGCTCAGTCCGATCAGCCCGTCATCGGTATGCACCCTGTAGACCGTAGTGAACCCGGCATCGCGTATCGAATCTTCTCTGAGGAACGCCTCGTACTGCGCTTCATGTAGAGCAAGAGTGTCCTGGTAGCCGGTGTCCGACATCGTCCACTGGCGGTACGTGTGTCCCTCGCCCACGGCTCCGAAGAGCTCCCACGCACGCATCAAGTGTTCGTACGTACGCTGGCTGTGCCCTCGGCGAATCCCAGGCAGCTTCAGCGTGATGGCTTCGATCGCGGTAATCTTCATATCAGAGCTCGTCGGCAGAATTTCTTACAGCAGCATGGCTGATCAAGAGCCATGCCCTGGTTATTGCTGCTCTGTTATGGTGAGCTGACGGTTGACGGCAACATCGGTCAGCGTCTCCACTTTGCCACTCGGCCATTCGATGGTCACTGAGTCTACTCTGGCGATCTGACCGAGGCCAAGATGGGCTACCAGCGTGTTCTGCCCAACAGAGCTGCCTCCCGCTGATATTTCCCTGATTTGGGTCCGGTTTCCGGCAACGACGGTTAGCCTGGCCCCGATGCCGTCGCGATTGCTCTTACTGCCCACGGTCCTGATCGCGAGCCAGTTGTTGGCTGAGTCGCAAGTACCGCGGAACAGTTTGGCTCTCTGTCCGAGATTGACCACAAATATGTCGAGGCACCCATCATTGTCAAAGTCCAGATAGGCTCCGCCCCGCCCGACTCCCTGGTCGTCTGCGCCGCTCATCGTGGAGACGTCCGTAAATGTCCCGTTCCCGCTGTTGTTCAACAGTACATTGGGCTGCGCGTCGGGGTTTGCCGCAATGCCGCCCTTCAGGTGCCCGCTGACCACATACAGGTCCTCATCCCCATCGTTGTCGTAGTCAAAGAAGAAGGCGCCCCAAGAGACTCGTACCTTCGTGCCTATGCTGCCTGCCCCCACGTCCGCCTCAGCGGTGGCATCGGTGAACGTCAGGCCGTCTCCGCTACTCTTCAAGAGGACGTTATCGCCAATATCGGTCATGTAGAAATCGAAGTAGCCGTCAAGGTCATAGTCTCCTATGGCAAGGGACATCCCGAATATGTCCACGTCCGACCGCGAGTCAACTGAGACATCGACGAACCTCCAGGTTCCGTCCGCCGCGGCGCCATCGTTGCGCCACATGACGTTGGGGTGAATTTCACGTCCGAAATCATTGACCACGTAAAGGTCGAGGTCGCCGTCGTTGTCGAAGTCGACCCAGCCGGGCTGGTAGCCTGCCCCCCAGAGGCTTGGTGGGTGAAACCGGAAGATGCCGAGCGGCCTCCCGTGCAGGCCTATGGTCGAAGCGCTATCGCCTGCAAGCAACTCGGTCACTTTCGTGAAAGTCCCGTCGCCGTTGTTGTGAAACAGGACCAAGACGCTTACAACCGATTCGAAGCTCCTCGTTTCCAGATACTTGGGGGCCCCCCACTCGTCCAGATGGTGGACCACGACCAGGTCCAGGTAGCCGTCTCGGTCGTAGTCGCCCCATGCACATCCCAACGAACGACGTTCCGTGTCCGGATCGTCCACCCCGGCATCGGAGGTCGCGCCGGTAAACGTCCCATCTCCGTTGTTGCGGAAGAGCCTGTTGGGTCCATAGTTGGTGACGTACAGGTCTTGGTGGCCGTCGTTATCGTAATCCGAGGCGCATCCGCCGTTTCCCCATCCCTTCCAGTCGTCGACGCCCGCCGCCGCGGCCACGTCCGTGAACGTACCTTCGGCATTATTGCGATAGAGAGCATTGGCGCCATCTGAGCTGACAACGTAGATGTCCTGAAATCCGTCACTGTCGAAGTCCAGGATAACCGCACCGCCCCCCAACGGCAGGAGATCTGTGATGCGTTCGCGATGGAGGAAGTCCACGCCTGCGCTGACGCTCACGTCGGTGAAGATCGGCGGTTGCGCCACGGAGGGCGATCGGTCGGTGAAGCCATCGAACAGGGTTCTCGACGTCGATAAGGCGTGGATTCCACCAACGGTCGCGAGGACCGCCAGGCCCCCCACGAGGCCGACCAACCAGGTGGCCGCCGCGAATGTGGCTATGGCTCTCTTGGGCATGACCTTGGACAGGCCCCAGAAGGTTACCGGCCCGCCCGCGGCCGCCGTGAACAGGAGAGTGGCGGCGGGCGCGGTGCCCATACCCAACAGCAACAATAGCGCCACCAGCGGAATCTCGAACAGCAACGGAACGTTGATGGCGATGCCGAAAGTGGCCGCTATGGCGACCCCCCGGATGTCGTTACCAAGGTACTCAGAGACGTTTTCCTGGCTTAGCCATTGGATCGCCAGGCCACTGGCGAAGCCAGCTGCTACCATGATCGGGCCCAAGCGGACTATGTACCCGATTGTGGCCTTAGCCCACTCGCTGAAGGCCTCCGCCAGGGTGGGAAGCCAGTCGGATGTCTGAGCCTCCCCGGGGGGCGCGACCAGGTCCTTTGTGTCCAAGGACTCGCCCCTTTGCCCGCGGACCGCCAGAGCCACAATGGGGCCGATGACGAGCGCTCCCACGAGCGCGAGGAGAAGCCGGCTCAGTCCGAGCAGGGGAGTGAACACGAAGAAGACCATGAGCAGAGCAGGCACGTTCATGGTGGCCGATCCCTGCACCATGGCTATCGCTCCCTCGATTCCACCTCCCCTTCTGCGGAGTGCGGCGGAGAGGGGCACTATGCACGCGGAGCACAGGTTCATCAGCGGCCCGACTGCCGCGCCCTTGACCGTTCTCTTGAACATACTCCCGGACGCAAAGCTCCTGCTCGTACCCGATGGAAGCAGAAACGCCTCCGCTAGACCGGCAACGACGAAGGCGAAGGCCATGCCGACGGCGACCAGTCGGAAGTAGGTGACGGAGAACGACCACCATCGGGACAGAAACGTCGTGCCGGGGTCCCGCTCGATGCAGAATCCCTGAAAGCACTGGACGCCGGGCGCCGTGACGGCGGCCAGGTCACCGCCTACCGCATCGAGCTTTGGGAATCGGTTGAGGGCGAAAAACAGCGCCAGGATTGCCGCGAAGAGCAGCAGCCCGACCACGCGCTTCTTGGTTAACGCGCTGCTAAGGCTTGGTGTGAATCCCATTGGGCATACTCAGGGCGTCGTGCTCTCCCTAGATCTCTACACCTCGAAAACGAGGATCCCGGCGCGGAATCGGCACATACCGACGCGCAACCACCATGTGCTATAGGCAGGGTGAGTAACAGCGACACGACCTCCCTATCCTACGTCTCGACTCCCGCCGTGGAAGACACGGACCGGCCAGGCCCGATTTCGCTCTCAACGGCGTGGCAGGCCGCGAGGTGGCCCTCGTCGTAGGCCAGCAACGGCGGCTCTACGGTCCTACAAATATCCATTCTTCGAGGACAACGGGGTTCAAAGGCACAGCCTGGTGGCCTGCGAAGCGGACTCGGCAGCTCGCCCTTCAACCTGATGCGTTCCGAAATGCCCGCCTTGTCCGCGTCAAGTCTAGGCGCCGCCGAAAACAGAGCCTCCGTGTAGGGGTGCAACGGGTGCTCGTAAAGCTCGGCGTGTCCTGCCAACTCCACGATCTTGCCCAGGTACATCACCAGCACACGATCGGAGATGTGGTGAACGACCCGGAGGTCATGCGAGATGAAAAGGAACGTCAGTCCCAGACTCTCCTGCAACTCGAGGAGGAGGTTTATGATCTGGGCCTGGATGGA
The DNA here is from genome assembly GCA_965220785.1 of Dehalococcoidia bacterium. GTDB lineage: Bacteria > Chloroflexota > Dehalococcoidia > Lucifugimonadales > CAZENU01 > CAZENU01. Next base: position 1,649,440 of record CBDCQW010000003.1, on the reverse strand, counting down.
CACGTCCATTGAGGAGATCGGCTCGTCCAATACCAGGAACTCAGGACGTACGATAATGGCACGGGCAACTGCGATGCGCTGCCGTTGTCCGGCGCTAAACTCGTGGGGATATCGATTGCGCAGCCCCGGGAGGAGGCCCACAGTCGTCAGGGCCTCATCCGTGCGCTCCCGCACTTCCTTGCGACCCTTGGCGATCCCCTGGATTACCAACGGCTCACCGACCGCCTGCCCGACCGTCATTCGTGGGTCAAGCGAGGCGAAGGGGTCCTGGAACACGATCTGCATCCTCCTTCGGATAGGCCTCAGTCTGCTGCTGTTCAGCTCTACGAGGTTCGCTCCATCGTAGAAGACGTCTCCACCGGTCGGGCGATACAGTTGCAGGATGGCCTGGCCCAGGGTGGATTTGCCGCAACCGCTCTCCCCTACAAGCCCCACGATCTCGCCGCGATAGATGGACAAGCTGACGCCATCAACGGCGCGTAGCCTCGGTTTTGGCCCGGCGATGAGATAGGGTCTGTGCCCTACTCGAAAGTGCATCGAGAGATCACGTACGTCGACGAGCGGCATCTCCTTGCCGTTCATGGCTGGAAGGCCGCTCCCGTCTCCACGTCAGAATCGCCCGCCGCCCGTGGGGCCACCTCGTGGCGGGGATGCCAGCAGGCCGTTTGCCTGTCTGGAAGGATCTGCTCCAGCTCGGGCCGCGCTTCCAGGCATTCGGCGGTTGAGTTGAAGCAGCGCGGATTAAATGGACAGCCGGCCGGCATGCGAGCCAGATTGGGAGGCAATCCGTGAATCGTCGCGAGCCTTGATCGCCACGGAAGCTCCGCTGTCGGCACCGCGCCCCGCAGGGCCAGAGTATACGGGTGCGCGGGGCGTTTGAAGACTTCCGCCACCGGTCCCGTCTCAACCACGTGGCCGGCGTACATGACCATCACCCGGTCGCAAAGCTCCGCCACCACACCCAGATCGTGGGTAATCCAAATGACCGCCATCCCCATTTCCCGAGCCAGCTCTTTTATCAAGTCCAGAAGCTCCGCCTGGACTGTTACGTCCAGCGCCGTTGTCGGCTCGTCTGCTATCAGGAGCTTTGGGTTGCACGAGATGGCTATCGCCAGCATGACTCGCTGGCGCATGCCGCCGCTGAACTGATGAGGGTAGTTGTTCAGCCGCTGCTGAGCCGATGGCACGCCCACCCGGTCCAGAATCTCCACCGCTCTCTTGTTGGCATTCGCCTTGCTCAATCGCAGGTGGTACCTCATCGTCTCTGTGATCTGAGTGCCGATGCTGAGGGTCGGATTGAGTGCCGTCGCGGCGTCCTGGAAGAGCATGCCTACGACGGCGGACCGCCGCCTGCGCAGCTGCCGGTCGCTCAGTTGGAGCAGGTCCTCACCATCCAACACGACGGTTCCGCCCACGATCCGCCCCGGGGGATCGGGGACCACTCCCATGATCGATAGGGCGGTCATGGTCTTGCCGCAGCCGCTCTCACCGACCAGCCCCAGGGTCTCGCCGGCGTCCACCTCGAACGAGACCCCATCTACCGGCTTCTGGAGACCCTCCTCGGTGTAGAGGTGAGTCTGCAGGTCTTCGACTTTGAGCAACGGGCCTGCGAAAGAAGGTCTCGGCCCATCGCCCTGAGAAGATCTGTTCCACTCTTGGGAGACAGCAGTCATGTCAGCTTTCCGATGTCTAAGTTTGTCGGCGCGAAACCGCGACCCTTTTCCGCGACGCGAGAGTGGCGACGGCTCACGTCCCGGACATAGTCGCGCCTCGCGCGCTCGCGTCATTCACCTACGAGACAGCCGAGGATTCAGAGCGTCATTTATGCCATCTCCCAGGAAGTTGAAGCCGAAAACGCATGTCGCAAGGACCAGCCCGGGCACCGCCACAAGGTGGGGATGAACAGCCCAGGAGCTCATGTTCTCGGAGATCATCCTTCCCCAACTCGCCCCGGGTGGCTGGATTCCCAACCCCAAAAAGCTAAGGCCCGACTCGAGCACCATTGCCCCGCCCATCGTGGCGCTGGCGGCCACGATCATCACGCCGGACGCGTTTGGGACCAGGTGGCGCCAGATGATGTACCAGCCGGTGGCGCCCATGGCTTGCTCGGCTCGAATGAATTCTCTCTCACGCAGGGAGAGTATCTGCCCTCGAATCAGACGCGCCTTTGTTGGCCATGAGACCAGCGTGAGAACGCCCATCACGATCATGTAGTCGAAGAGTATCTTGTTCTTGAACAGCTCCAGCCCGGTCGACTGATACATATCCAGCGCGAAATCATCGACACGACTACGTATCAGGGCGTTGACAGCGGCCGCCAACATCAGGTTGGGGAAAATGATGACCATATCGGTCATCCTCATCAGCACATTGTCCACGACGCCGCGGGCGTAAGCCGCGATGGACCCGATCGTGAGGCCTATCCCAAACGAGATAAGCGTCGTGAAGAGCGCGACGGCGAACGCCGTCCGCCATCCCACCAGAATGCGACTCAGCATGTCGCGGCCGACCTCGTCGTAACCTAGTGGGTGCGCCCAAGACAGCCCCTCGTTTACATGCTGCAGTTCGATGAAGGTGTAATCGTAGGGAGCCAGCATCGGCCCAAAGATACCGAGAAAGACAACAGGGACAACCACGATCAGACCGACTATCCCTGTCCGATTCTGCCTGAACCGCCGCCACGAGTCCTGCCACAAGCCCCTCTGAGGGGCCAGGTCGAATTCCGACATCCGGGCCGCGACGACGGTGTCCTCTGGTCTTGTCGGCTCGGACCTGTCGGCTGTTGTCATTCTGCAGCCTTCCTCGAAGTGAGGCTACGGCGGGCTTGGGCTACGACGCTCGGGGCGGGGTGCAGCGGTCTCATGGGCATAGGGCGATACGGAAGTCGCAGGCCGATGAGGCGGATACGTGGGTCAGCCACGCCCGGTTCAATCGTAGCGGACCCTGGGGTCAAGGAATCCGTAGAGTAGGTCCGTCAGCAGGTTCGATCCTATGACCAGCAGCGCACTTACCAGAGTTACCGCCATGATCATATTGACGTCGATGGCTATGAGACTCCGCGCGGCCAGTTCCCCGAATCCGTTGATGCCGAAGACGATCTCCAGGAATATCGACCCCGTGACGATCCCCGCCACACCGAGACCGAGAGACGTGAGGGTCCCCGTCAACCCGTTCTTCAGGATGTGGCGCGTGACTATCATGCGCTCGGGCAGTCCCTTCGCCCTGGCGGCAAGTACATAGTCCTCGCCCATCACTTCCGTAAGTCCGGCGCGGGTCAGGCGGACGACGCCGACCCAGCCGGTGATTCCAAGGATCGCCACGGGCATTATTGCTTTGGGGCTGAGCAGTCCATCCCAACCGAAGCCGCTGGGTATGAGACCGAGCCACAGTACCACAACCATGAGCAACATCGGCGCCAGGACGAACACGGGAAAGGAGTTAATGAGAAGCGTGCCGCCGACCGTTAGATTATCTATCCACGTGTCTCTTTTGATCGCCGCAACAGCCCCCAATGCTATCCCGCCGACGGCCAGCAACACGAAGGCGGCCATCCCAATCTGGACCGAGATAGGTAAGCGGTACCGTATCAGGTCGATCACCGGACGGCGGCTACTCAAGTCCTTGCCCAGGTCCCCACGAACAACGCGGGAAAGCCAATCGCCCCACTGCACCATCATGGGACGGTCCAGACCGAGCGAGTGGTGCAGACGCTCATACGTCTCCGGGTCGATATCTTGGATGCCCTCCTGCCTCATATACGTCAACAGTGGATCACCCGGCGCCGCATGACCAATCAAGAAAACGAAGAAGGACACGGCCAGCACCATCGGTACGACCAGCAGCAGGCGGACCAGCGTGTATCGGACCATGGCGTTTCCCTTATTTCTTTAGCAGGCCTATGCTCGACGGCGTGTTCACTATCTGATGGCTAAGGATAGCCCCGCAACCCGGTTCATGATGACTCGAGCCATCAGGCTAGAATCCCTTTGTCGTTCTCTTCAGCCGTAGAGAAAGCTGGCCGAGGCGTCTCCCAGAGGTTGCACGGCATCCGCTCGACGGGGCAACTCCACCAACCGATCCGGCCAGGAGCCCTTCACCGTGATGATTCGGCGGGCTCGCAAAGCGCTGAGAGCCTGCAACTACGCTACTTCCCGACCGATTTCCAATAGCCGAGCCGAGGGACTACTTGCAGCCAGTGGTCAGGCACTAGTCAGATGACCGGACAGATCCAGACTTGGAGGCTATCGCTCCTAGTCCGGATCTGCCAACTCGACCTAGACCTTAGTGCGGCGCGATGTAAGCTATTGACTCCAGGTTGAGTATGGTGTTATAGCCACTCCCCGTTGTCGCGTTGACGACCCACGGCTTGATCATGAATGCGCCTCCTCCGACTACGGACTTGTAGAGGGGGATGCCGTAGTAAAGCTCGTTGAAGGCATCTTCGATCTTGCTGTATTGCCTGCCGTAGGCCGGGTCGTCCGGATCGATGGTCTGCATCTCCGCGATCAGGTCGTCGACCACCTTCCACTCCGCTCGTTGCTGCACGGCATCGGGGGCGACCTTTTCGCATATTTGTCCGCCACGGTCCCAGCTCACCTCGTTACAGACGTGGGTGCTCTCGGACACATAGAAGCTTTGGAGTTGGCCTGCAACGTCGAGCACGTTCTCGAAACCCTCACCTGTACGGAAGATCTGCCATTTCCTGAAGGCCTCGGGATCGGCCACGCTGTATAGTACGAGGTCGACACTTACTCCGAGGTTCTGCCTCCACATTTGCTGAAACACCTGGGCAAACTTGGCTATCTCAGAGGGCCCCGTGGCCTGGATCGCCATGGTGATCGGGGGCAGGCCATCCGGTCCACCGTACTTGGACTCGGCGAGCTCCCTTTTTGCCAGGTCGGCATCAAACGTGAAGGGACGTTTCGGTGTGGAAATCGGAAGCTCCGGCAACAACGAATAGACCGGCTGGGACTGCGTCCCCTCCAGCAGAGCTTTGGCAGCAGAATCGTAGTCGATAGCGTGCACAAAGGCCCTGCGCACGTTGATGTCATCGAACGGCGCCAGATCCATTCTGAATCCGATAGCTGATATCCCCGCGCCTCCCGGCCAAGGATGGACGTCCAATCGCGCCGGCGTCTCCGCAAGTTGCTCCTCGATGGCGGGACCGGAAATCGCCGCCATCATGTCCCACTCGTTGTTCAGGTATCCGATCAACATGCTCTGCGGGTCTCGGATGGCCCCAACGATCTCGATCCGCTCCAGGCTGGGTGTCGGGCCCCACCAATGTTCGTTGCGTACCAACGTGGCGGTGAAGTTGTCGATATCAGGAGGTTCTTGGTATTTGAAGGGTCCGGTCCCTATCAACCTCAGGTGGTTCTTCGCAGGATCAGGGTCATTCATTGCCTCGTCCGGTACCTTGAAGCCAGTGGGGAACCAGCCGTGTACGAACATGTGGCCGAAGAAGCGATTCCTGCTTACCAGATCGAAGACCAACGTGTCGTCGTCGGGGGTCCTGATCCCGGGAATGTCTGCGCTGCCGTTGTCCCAGGCCGCCTTCGCGCCAACTACTGCCTCGTTCAGCTTGCGGAGGCCGCCCCAGGGGCATTGCTGCTCCTGGAGATACTGGTAGCCGATAGTCCGCCTGATGTCACGTGACGTGACATCGGTGCCGTCGGACCACTTGGCACTCGTGTCGATGTTGAAGGTCCACTGCGTGTAGTCGTCGTTGGCGCTCCAGCTAGAGGCCAAGCCGGGGGCCAAAGATATGTGGTCCTCGGCGATATTGACTAGCGGCCAGAAGACCATGCGAAGGACCGCCCAAGAGGTCAGCGCGCCGCACGGCTCGGGGAACACATGGCCGCCCCGCCCCCCGCCGCGCGAATTGAAGCGCAACACCTGTTCCTCTGCAGGTAACAGATCGGCATACTCCGCACGTGTCAGGATCTGCTCAGCTTCCTCGGCCGTCGTCAGCGCCGCCTGCACGATCGCCTCCACTTCCGCAGACGTCAGCTGCCCGGCGGTGGCGTCCTCTACCGCTTTGGTTACCGCAGCCGAGACCTCAGCGGCCGAGACGCCCGGCTGCGCCTGCGCCGTCACCGCGGCCTCAACCATCCTGCCGATTTCCTCCGCGCTAACACCCTCAGGGACCGCTCCGGTAACCGCTTCCTCTACCATAGATCGAATAAAGTCGGTGTCGATGGAGGGAGCCTCCATCGCCCTGGTAGTGTCGTCCACGATCTGCTGTATCTGAGCAGCGGACAGCGGCTGTGGCGCCGCGGCGGCCGCGTCGGCTACCGCCTTTTGCACCATTGCCTCAATCTCGCTTTTCGTAACCCCCTCGGGAACCGCAGCCACCGCCTCCTGCACAACGGCTCTGATTGCGGCGATGTCTATGCCTGGGGCCATAGGTGTCGGTTCAGGCCGGGGTGTAGGTGTCGGTTGCTCGTCCCCGCAGGCCATGGCCACGAGCAAGAGCATTGCCGCCCCCATGACCATCAAAACCTTGACGCTCACTAGTTGACGGTACATTTCTTTGCCTCCTCGTAGCCCTAAGACAATTTCTGCCGCCGTAGACTAAGGGCGATACTAGTATCGTAAGGGGCATGAATTTGTCAAGGGGGGCGGCGTCAAAGGCGGAGGGCATTCATCAAGACATTCGTCAAGGACATCACGGTCAGCCCTGGTAAGGCGACCATTGGCATTGCCTCAGGTAAGGCGTTACCGAAGTCGAGCTATTGCCTCACGATAGATGTTACCGAACCAGGGTCGTTGCCTCATGATGGAGTTACCCAAACCACGGAGGCACGGACATGGTTGGAGAGATCAGCACAGCCACCAGGACAGAAGTGCTCGGTACTCCGCCATGCTGAAGCAGCCGGAGATGGCAGCCGCCTAGAGACGCGGGGGAAGGACACCGAATCGCGGTGTCCTTCCCCCAGCACGTCAATGTATGCGGCCTTTATTGCGTTGCAGGCCCCTGCGCCCAGGGCGGCCTCAGTCTCTGAATATGTGGCCGAGACCCAGGCTGTCGGCCAGCGCCACCAGCGCCATCATGTTCCGCATGCTGGGGCGGGCGCGACCCTTCCTCCAGCGCCGCAGCGTCTCGTGGTGGACGTCGAGACGACGCGCAATCTCCGCCCACGTCAATCCCGACTCCTCCTGGAGCAGCTCCAGCCGCTCCGGGAAGTCGGGAGGCACGACGTAGACTATTCTGCTGTGGTCAACTCGCTCTCTCGGCATTCTCCGGTCCTTCCGCAGGACGGACACCCCAGGCAGGACGGCGTGCGGAGCGCAAGCATCCGCAGTCAGCCCCGTCCCGGAGCCCTGGGGGCGGCCGCCGCTTGCTTGCCCAATGGCTCTGGCGGCCTCCCTATCTCCTTCCATGTGTGCGGGCTTTTTTCGTTGCCCTCTACCGGCCCCGACCGCTGACGGTCGACGCACACTCGTCGGTCAACTTTCTGCCGTCGCTCGTGCGGACGGCTCCCTAGCCCTCGCAGCCCTCGCTACCCGCTACGGGGCCTCCGGGATGTCGATGTGGAACCAGCTCGAGCGTTCGCTTGTTCCGTGCTCGTTGATGGCCTTGATCCGGTAGGTGTACGTGGTGCCGGCCGCCACCGTGTCGTCGGTGTAAGTGGTGGCGGCGCTGCCCGTGTCCGCGACCAATACATCGAAGTCGCCCCCGGTGTTGTTCTCGCGGACGCGCCGCAGTATCACGTAGCCGGTGATGCTGTCGTCGCCGGGGTCGTCCCAGGTGAGGGTCACCGAGTCGTGCGACGCCGTGGCTTCGAGGCCCGTGGGCTTGTCGGGTACGGGCGCTGCCGGGACGTCGATGTGGGACCAGCGCGAGCGTTCACTCGTTCCGGCCCCGTTGATGGCCTTGATCCGGTAGGTGTAACGGGTCTCAGCCTCCACCGTGCCGTCGGTGTAGCTGGTGGCGGCCGTCCCCGTGTCCGCCACCAGCACATCGAAGTGGCCCTCCGGGTCGTCCCCGGGAATGCGGCGCAGGATGACGTAGCCGGTGATGGTGTCGTCGCCGGGGTCGTCCCAGGTGAGGGTCACCGAGTCGTGGGTCGCCGTGGCGTCGAGGCCCCTGGGCTTGGTGGGCGGCTCCGTGGGTTGCGCACCGGTCACAGCAGTCGTCGCCGCACTGGTCAGCGTCTCCTCGTTATCTGCGTCGTCGGTGAAGCTCACCTGCACCTTGACCGTCTTGCCCTCGTCGTCGGCTGCCAGGGTGTAGGTGGCGTTGGTCGCTCCCGATATGTCGGCGTCGTCGGCAAGCCACTGGTACTCGTACTGGACATTGCTAAGACCGTCGGCGTCGATGACCCCAGATGTGCTCGCCGTCAGGGTCTCTCCGACTTGGACCGTCCCGCTGATCGTGGGCACTCCCGTGGCAGGGCTGTTGGGCGTGGGCGCTGCCGCGACCGCGTCCGTTGCCGCGCTGGTCAGTGACTCCTCGTTGCCCTCGTCGTCGGTGAAGCCGACCTGCACCGTGATGGCCTTGCTTTCTTCGCTATCGGTCAGGGTGTAGGTGGCGTTGGTCGCTCCCGATATGTCGGCGTCGTCCGCAAGCCACTGGTACTCGTACTGGACGCTGCTAAGCCCGTCGGCGTCGGCGATGCCCGACGTGTCCGCCGTCAGCGTCTCGCCTACCTGGGCCGTGCCGCTGATGGTGGGCGCTCCCGTGGCCGGGGTGTTGGACGTGGGCGCTGCTGCCACAGCATCCGTGGCCGCGCTGGTCAGCGTCTCACCATTGCCCGTGTCGTCGGTGAAGGACACCTCCACCTTGATGGCCTTGCCCTCGTCGGCAGCCACCGGGGTGTATGTGGCGTTGGTCGCTCCCGATATGTCGGTGTCGTCGACAAGCCACTGGTACTCGTACTGGACGTTGCTAAGCCCGTCGGCGTCGGCGATCCCAGATGTGTTCGCCGTCAGCGTTTCGCCCACTTGGGCCGTGCCACTGATGGTCGGCGCTCCGGTGGCGGGACTGTTGTCAGGCGTGTCCGGGTCTTCATCGCATGGCTCGATCTCGTCGCCCTCCGCCACCTCCGGTACGGGCACGCCCTCCCAGTCCGACGCGTTGGTCCCGAACAACTGCTCGATCTGTGACCACTCCGATGCCCCGTCGCAGCTCGCCGCACCAACCCGCAGCCACGAGAGCCCATGCAGGTTGCTCACCACCGCGCTTGATCCGTGGAACGCGATGTCCACTCCCTCGGCGGGCAGGTCCAACCACTCTTCGTCTTCTAGGTGGTAGTACTGGACCACGTACCAACCGGCGTCCTCTATGTCCTGCCAGTCCAGCTGCACCATGCCGTGATGCAGATTCTCCGTGTCTGACAAGACCGGCGTGCCCAGGACCACGGGGCATGGCTCGATCTCGTCGCCCTCCTCCACCTCGGGTACGGGCACTCCCTCCCAGTCAGACGCGTTGGTCCCGTACAACTCCTCGATTTGCGACCACTCCGATGCTCCCGCACAGCTCATCGCACCAACCCGCAGCCACGAGAGCCCATGCAGGTTGCTCACCACCGCGCTGGAACCGTGGAACGCGATGTCCACTCCCTCGGCGGGCAGGTCCACCCACTCCCCGCTGCCCCCGTCGAGGTGGTAGTACTGGACCACGTACCAACCGGCGTCCTCTACGTCCTGCCAGTCCAGCCGCACCATGCCGTGATGCAGGTTCTCCGTGTTCGACAGCACCGGCGTGCCCAGGTCCACCGCCGAGCCGGACGTGGGAGTGGCGCTCACCTCCCCGGAGGCCGGGCCGTATGGTCCGTAGCTGTTGCCGCTGCCGTTCCCGGCACTTACCCGGAAGAAGTACTTGACTCCATTGGCCAGATTGGCGTTGACGTTCGTCGTATAGGTCGTACTTCGCGCTGTGCCCCAAATGGTCTTGTCGTAGTCCTTGCCGTCGACCCTCCACTCGATGCGGTATCCCGTTGCGGGCGCGTTGCCGTTGTCGGCGGGCGGGTCCCAGGACAGGGTGACCTCCCGGTTTCCTGGGGTGGCGGTGAGGTTGCGGGGCGCTCCCGGCAGGGCGTCGCCCAACACCGGCTCCTCCTCCGGCCCGGCCCTCACCCAGTCCGATTCCTCGCCCGGGCCGGACTCGTTGTGGGCGCTGACCTGGTACTCGTACTCGACGCCCTGTTCCGCGCTTTCATCGACATAGCTCGTTTCGGTGTTGCCGGTGTCCTCCACCAGGGTGTGGTGGTCCCTGGGCTGCCCATGGGAACGCTGGGGACCGCTGCCCTGCCCGCCGGCGCGGCGACGCTCTATGCGGTAGCCGGTGACCGCGGCGCCGTCCGGGGACTGCCAGGTCAGCCTGACCCCGCCCTTCTCCTCGACCGCACGCAGGTTTTTGAGCCCCTTCCCGCCGTTCGTGCCGTCCCCCTCGTCCCCCTCGTCCCCGTGGTCCCCGTGGTCATCCTCCGTGATGTCTTTGACCCACAGCTTGTAGGTGCCCCACTCGAACGACTCGCCGCTCGCCGCGATGTAATAGCTGCGATTGCTAGAGGCGGTAAACGTCACCCGGAACAGGTAGTGGGAGTCTGATTCGTCGCTGTACCACGTGTTGACAATGAAACTCCCTTTCGAATCGTAGATCGCGTTGATCTGCGGGAGGCGCAGGGTGAGACCGTTCGCGGTAGTGTGGCCCCACATGTCGATCCGGTAGGTCTTGTCCGCCTCCAGCTCCACCTCGAACCAGTCGGTGTCGAAGTCCCAACCGTCTACCTCGTTGGGGCCGTCCCCTTCCGCGAATTTCGGTTCGTAGATGTCTCCCCTGACCGCGGACCCGTCCACCTCGACCGTTCCGGTGGTGGTGGTGTCGGCGGGCAGGTCGTCTTCCTCGGTCTCTGAGTCGTCAACTGGAGGATCGTCGTCGTCCAGGATCGTGCCCTTGGCCGTCGGGTCCGCCGCCAACTGCGCGTTCGACGACACGCCCGACAGCGTCACCGTAAAGGTCTCGTCCTCCTCGTCGGTGGTGTCCTGCACCGAGCGGAACGAGCATGCCCCCACCACCTGGCCGCTCAGGACACGTCCGTTCGCGCTCGTAAACGTGAGATCCTCCGCGACCGCCGTGTCGCCGCCCCCGAACGTTGCCGTACAGGTCACCGTCACGTTCTCTGAGGTCGCTTCCGACAGACTCAGCACAAAGGTTATGGGCTCGCCCTCGTCCGCCGACTTGTTCACGATGCTCAGCGTCGGCAGGGTCACCGTCGGGACCTCACGCACCGACAGCGTGTAGGTGCCGGTAGGAGTGGTCGCAAGAGTCGCTACCAGGTAGTAGGTGCCGGCCTCGGTCGGCGTGAAGATTATCCGGCTGTCTAAGATGTCGTCCTCGCCACCGATGTCGTCATGCCCTGTGTCGAGGAACTCGTTACCGGATGAGTCTCGGATATTGTCCAGCCAAGGGTCTACCAGGGTGCCGCCGCCGCCATCTACGCCCTTCATGTCGATCTGGTAGGTCTTGTCCGCCTCCAGCACGACCTTGAACCAGTCCTTGTCAGTTGCGGTGCTGATGTTGCCCGTGGCCGAGGCCCCGACCTCGACCCGGCCGGAGGTGGAGGTGGTTTCGGGAAAGTCCGTGTCCGCCTCCGAGTTCCCGTTCGCGCCCAGCACGATCACCGACAGCGTGTAGGTGCCGGTACTGGTAGTTAGGTCCCTCACTTGCACAAAGTACGTACCGCCCGCCGTGGGCGCGTAGATCACCCGGGCGTTCTTGCCCACGCCCGAGTCGGTGTCACCCACGCTGAGGCTATTCACGACCAGGTCTCCTCCCATCGGATCGAGAACAGTTGCGGTCGGGTCTGCCACGGTGCCGCGGCCGGTGTCCACCCCCTCCACGTCGATCTGGTATCTCGTGTCCGCCTCCAGCTCGACCTTGAACCAGTCCCGGTCCCCTGCATCGAGCGTGCCCGTGGCCGAGCCGCCCACGTCCACCTCGCAAGTGGTGGTGGTGTCGTCGGTACAGTCGTCGGACGCCGCCGCGTCCGTCGTGCCGCTGCCCGAGTCCGACCAGTCGCCCGTGCCCTCGGCGTTGGTCGCCCGCACCTGCACCTGGTAGGAGGTGTCCTCCGACAGGCCCGTCAGCGTCGCCGTCGTCGCCGTGCCGACGTGGCCCCCGTCGCTCCAGTCCCCGCTGGTGCCCGCCCGGTACTGCACGTCGTAGTCCGTGATGGGCGGACCCGCGTTGGACGGCGCCGACCAGTTCACCCTCAGGCTGGTCGCCGACCCCGCCGACACCGTCGGCGTCCCCGGCTTGCCCGGCGCCTCCGTGTCCACGTCGGTCACCGTCACCGTGATCGTCTGGTCCGCGGTCATCTCCCGCGTGCCCGTGCCGCTGGTCGCCTGGACCGTCACCTCGTAGTCGTTGCCGGTGTCCGTATCCTGCGGGTCCTCGTAGTTGGGGGCCGACTTGAACGTCAGCACGCCTGGGGGCACGACCCCAAGCACCGGGTCCAGCGTCGTGGACGCGCTGATCTCGAACAGGGCCATGTCCGCCCCGCCGGTGATCGCGTAGCCCGTGACGCTGTCGTCCGCATCGGAGTCCGCCGCCACCACCGTGCCCGCCGCGGTCTGGTTCTCCGTCGCGTCGAAGGCCGCCGCCGAGCTGAACGACGGCGCCGCGTTGTCGTCCATGCTCGGCGCTGCCAGGCTGCCGTCCACCTTGTGGCCGGACAGCACGCCCGGGCTGTCATGGTCGAGGTCTGCCTCCCGGTCCGTGACCGCGCTCGTGATCTCGCCGTTCTGGGGCTCGCCGTTGCGGTTGCCGACCAGCGTCCGGTCCTGTTCCCCGATCCAGATGCCGCTGTCGTCGTCGTCGCTCGCCACCACGGTGTAGCCGAACACCAGCGTCGCCGTGCCCGAGCCGCGCAGCAGCGGCGCGCGCTTGGCGCCGCCCACGCTCAGCACGAAGTCCGTGTCGGTCGTGGCGTCCACCGCGGCGCTGAACTCCACTTCGATCTCGATGACCTCGCCGAGGCCGTAGGTGTCCGTCGCCGCGACCGGGGTGGAGATCACCGACACGCCGTCCGAGACGATGAAGGGGTCGCGGTTCACCCGGTGATCGGAATCCCTGCCCAGGTCGGCGTGGTCGAGGACCGCGTTCGTGCTGGTGTCGCCGTCCTTGTGGATCGCGCCGCCGTTCAGCTCCAGCGCGTCGTCGTCGATGGAGACGCCGTCCTGGTCGTGGTCGTCCTCCGTCACCGTGTAGACGAACGCCAGCTCGTCGTCGTCGCTGTCGCTCGCCGAGTAGTCGGCGTAGCGGGTGTTGGAGCCGACGGTCAGCGCCACGCGCGGCGTGCCGCTCGTCGTGTCCACCGCCACGTCGTCGGTGAAGCCCACGGCAACCTCGATCTCTTCGCCGACGCCGTAGCTGTCGTGCGCATCCGGGTCGGACTCGATCCGCACGCCGCCGGTGGCGACCCGCGGCACGCCGTCGATCGTGCCCCGGACCCGCATCGCGAAGGGAGTGTTCCAGTTCGACCAGCTCGAGCCGCTGGCGCTGTACTGGGCTCGGTCCTCGATGCTCCACCCGCTCTCGGCGCTCATCTCGTCGTCCACCCCGTTCGTCATGCTGAGGCTGTTCGTGTCGCCGTCGCGCCACCGCACCCGGACGAAGTACGTTCCGGACGCCAGCGCCGTCCCCGCGGGCGCGGCGAACGTGTTGTCGCCGACGGCCAGCGCCCCCGACAGGTCCAGTTCCCCCAGATATGTTCCCGGGTTGCTGCCGTTCCGCGCGTGCAGCGACACCGTCACGCGCGAGTTGTCGGGCACGCGCCTGAAGGGGATGTCGACCGCGGTCAGGGTGAACCCGGCGCCGGCCGTGAACGTCTGGGCGAAGTAGTGGCGCTGGTTGGCGCCCACCGTGGAATGAAAGTTCAATGAGTAGTTCGTCCCCGAGCCGTCGGGGTAGTTGCTGACCAGCACGTCGAGGGGCATCATGGCCACCGCCGCGTTGGTGCTCACCGCGTCGGAGGCGTCCGACCAGTCGCTGTCCGTCTCGCCGTTCTTGGCCAGCACCCGCGCCTGATAGGACGTGTCCGCCGTCAGCCCGGTGATGGTCGCCGTCGTCACCGTCGCGCCGTAGCTGGTGGAGCTCGACCACGTGCCCGTCGCGCCCGCGCGGTATTGCAGGTCGTAGCCGGTGATGTCCGGGCCGCCGTTCAGGTCCGGCTTCGTCCACGTCGCGGTCAGGCTCGTCGTCGAGCCCGAAACCGCCGCCAGCGTCGGCTTGTCCGGCTTGGCGGATTGCTCGGCCACGTCGGTCACCGTCACCGTGATCGTCTGCGTCGCGGTCATCTCCCGCGTCCCCGTGCCGCTGGTCGCCGTAACCTCCACCCTGTAGTCGTTCTCGAAGTCGGAATCGTGCGGGTCCTCGAAGTTCGGCGCCGTCTTGAACGTCAGGACGCCGTCCGTCGCCCCGATGTTGAACGCCCCCTGGTCCGTCCCGAACGTGATCGCCCTGACCGTGATCGCGTAGCCGGTGACGTCGTCGCCCGTGTCGCTGTCCGTCGCCACCACCGTGCCGGCCACCGTCTGGTTCTCCGCCACGTCGAACGTCGCCGAAGACGTGAACGTCGGCGCCGAGTCGGGGGGCGCCGGCGTCGGACACATCTGCCCCTCGCTGCGCAGGCACACGATCGCCGTGGAGCCGACCGGAAAATTGGTCGCCGGGTCGTGCAGCTCCTCCGGAGCATCCCACACCCAAACCGCATCGGTAGATTCAGACTTTCTGTCCGCGAACGGGAACTCGTGCTCGTCGATCACCAGCGTCACGAAGTCTTCTGTCGGAAGTCCGATCCTGTCGAGATATAAAACCACCGTCTGTGCCGTGCTCACCTCCGTGCTCACCGCGACCACCGTCACCACATAGGAGTCGGACCCGAACTCAAAGTCCTCGTCGGTGAGGGAACCGGTCGCGCGCTGGATGTAGCCGTAGAGATGGTCAGTAAACTCATGATTTCCCACCGTCAGGGTCGTGGACCAGGCCAATGGCGGCCGGTCGTTGATCGTGCCCGTCGCCGTGGACGGCGTGCCGAGCATCACGTTCTTCGTCGCAGACAGCGTCAGCGTGAAGGTCTCCGCGTTCTCGCTCTCGTCGTCCACCTTCGTCTGCACCTCGACCGTCCCGGTATTCGTGCTGTCGGCCGCCAGGACGGTCAGCGTGCCGGTCGCCGCCTCGAAGTCCGTGCCCGAGACGGCCGTGTCGCCCGTCGCCACCGACGTCGCGTAGCCCACCTCCACGTCGCGGCCGCTCACCGCCGACAGCGTCACCACGAACTCCACCTTGTTGCCCTCGTACGCCGACGCGGGCGCGACGGTCACCGTCGGCGTCGGGTCGTTGTCGGTGATCGTGGCGACACCGTCCTCGAATTGTCCGCCGCTCTCGAGCGTCGCGTTGGTCGGGAAGGCCAGCCGAACTTTGAGGGTCTCGTCGTCCTCGTCGAGCGCGTCGTCGATCGTCGTGACCGATACCGTCTTCGTCGTCTCGTTCGCCGCGATGGTCAGCTGCGTCCTGTTCGGCGCCGTGAAGTCCTCGCCGGGGGTCGCCGTATCCGATGGTTCCGCAGTGGTCACCCACCACACCGTCACGGCCTCCGCGCTCGCCCTCGACAGCGTCACCGCGAAATCCGCGCGCTGGCCCTCGGTCACCGTGACATCGCCGACGCTGATCACCGGCGGGACCGGGCGCAGGCGAGCTGTGACGGTGGTCGCTGACGACCAGTCGAAATCCTCCCCTGCCCTGATCATCTGACCTTCGGAAGTGCTGTCAGCGAACTCGCTCATCGGCCACGTGCTGCCGGTGCCATCGACATCGATGTGGAGTTCCAGGGTCTCCTTCTCGCTGCGGGTGAAGTCCGCGTCCATTCTGAAGATCAGTTGATCTTCGAACGAGCCAGTAACTGGGACATATATTCCTGTGAAGGTGTAGGTCTTGGACCCAACAGGGATATCCGTCTCGCCTTCAAAGCCGCCCCCGCTGAGCCCAGTAACATTGATGTACCCGCGAGCGAATAGAGCGTTGTTGTACTCGATATCTCCCACCGTCACCACGCCGCACCAGATGTCGCCGGTCTCCAGCGTGCACGGCGGCTCGTCGCCGCCCACCGCGGTGCCGTTGATTCGCATGCGGTGAACATTAAGGTCGCTTGAAAACCACTGTACGTCAGAAACCTCCGAGGCTAGATTCTCATCCGCAATCTCCCACCCCACCGCGCCAGACTGGTCAT
Organism: Dehalococcoidia bacterium; assembly: GCA_965220785.1. GTDB lineage: Bacteria > Chloroflexota > Dehalococcoidia > Lucifugimonadales > CAZENU01 > CAZENU01. The sequence goes on along the minus strand of CBDCQW010000003.1, from coordinate 1,633,205 downwards.
ACTCCCCAGTCTTCGACCAACCGGGGTGATTGGCGAAGTCGGAGATCGTCTTGTCGTATCGGACCACGACTGCGTATGTGTTGCCCGCTTCGAGCGTGAGTGTCATGCCCGGCTGCGCGTTGAACGTCGCCGTGGTGTCCGCCGTGATGCTCGCCGGATTCGTCAGCGTATGAAGCGAGGCGGACGGCAACCCCGAGGAATCGGTCGACCAGACGCTGACGCTGAGCGAGTCGATATCCGCGGCCGCAATGCCGTTATCGACGATCGGGATTTCGATCGACGTGAGCGTGTAGTTCCCACTGCCCGTCGCGATCGAGAACGCCTGGGCCAGCTGTTGCTCATCGTGCAGTCCAAATTCACTTTCATGGATCTCCTCGATATTGCTGACCAGCACCACGACCTCGCTCACCGACAGCGTGTAGGTGCCACCTGAGCTCGCTGAGGCCCCCTTGGACGCCGAAAGATAATGGATGCCGCTATAGACCGCAGTCAACTCGAACCGGCTGTTGAGGCCCTGGCCACCGTCATCGTCTTCGAAATATGAGATCCTTCCTGAAGCATCAAGGAGCGCTAGGAACGGGTTTGCCAGGGTTCCGGAGCTCGTCTCCGAACCTTCCAGGTCGAATACGTAGGTCTTGTCATACTCCAGCACGACACGGAACCAGTCGATGTCGCTGGCGGGGTCGATTTCTCCCGTGGCCGAGTCGCCGACCTCGACCAAGCCGAGGGTGGTGGTGCCTTTGATGAAGTCCGTACCGCCCTCCTCGGTTCTCGTTTCCAGCTCGGTGACCGACAGCGTGTAGGTCCCCGTGTCGCTAGCGCCGCCATATCCGCTTGCTACCAGGTAGTAGGCGCCGGCCTCGGTCGGGTTGAAGATCACCCGGCTGTCGGCATTGGAGCCGGGATCGACGTCGTCGTTCTCGGTCTCGGAAATCTCGGCGCCGGATGAGTCGCGGATATTGCGCAGATAGGGGTCTTCCAGGGTGCCGCCGCCGCCAGCATCGCCCTCCAGGTCGATCTGGTAGAACTTCCCCGCCTCCAGGTCGACCTTGAACCAGTCCCGGTCCGTCACGGTTTCGATGTTCCCCGTGGCCGAGCCGCCCACGTCCACCTCGCACGTGGTGGTGGTGTCGCCGGGACAGTCGTCGACGGGATCGTCGGACGGCGGCGTCCGCAGGCGAGCTGTGACGGTGGTCGCTAACGACCAGTCGAGCCCCGCCGAGGTCCAGAGGATCAGGCCGGTGGCCACGCCGGAAACGGCGTCGCTGATCGCCCGTGTGCTGCTGGTGCCATCGACATCGATATGGAGTTCCAGGGCCTCTTTGTCGTCGTCGCTGAAGAGGGCGACCGTTTTGAAGTTCAGCGCGCCAGTGGTCCCGCCAGTAGATGAGACATATATTCCTTCGAACGTGTAGTTATTGGACCCAACAGTGAATTCCGTTTCGCCTTCAAAGCTGCCCCCGCTGATCCCACTGAATTCTATGTACCCGTGTCCTATCGTATTTGTTCCGCTCAGGATGGGTCCCACCGTCACCACGCCGCACCAGAAGTCGCCGTCGTTCAGCGTGCACGGCGGCTCCTCCGTCTCGACCTCGCCCACCGACAGCGTGTAGGTGCCACTGTCGGCCGCCCCGGCTGCTACCAGGTAGTAAGCGCCGGCCGTGGTCGGCGTGTAGGTTATCTGGCTGTCGTAGATGTCGTTATCCGCATCGACGTCGTCATTCCCGGTGTTGCTAATCCCGGTGCCGGATGAGTCGCGGATGTCGTGCAGATAAGGGTCTCCTATGGTGCCGCCGCCGCCATCTAAGCCCTTCATGTCGATCTGGTAGGTCTTGCCCGCATCCAGCACAACCTTGAACCAGTCCACGTCAGTTATGGTGCTGAGGTTGCCCGTGGCCGAGGCTCCGACCTCGACCCGGCCGGTGGTGGCGGTGGTTTCGGGAAAGTCCGTGTCCGCCTCCGAGGCGCCGTTCGCGCCCAGCACGATCACCGACAGCGTGTAGGTGCCGGTCTCGCCGTCCACTTCACCTGCTTGCACGTAGTAAGTGCCGGTCACGGTCGGCGTGTAGGTCTCCCGGGCGTTATCGCCCACGCCACTGCTTTCGTTCTCCTCCTCGTGTGACCCATCCGTGTCGCGGAGCTTCAGGGATGGGTCAGGCAGGGTGCCGCGGCTAGTCGGCTCCCCCTCCAGGTCGATCTGGTAGCGCGTGCCCGCCTCCAGATCGACGCGGAACCAATCAAAGTCAGTGCGGCTGCTGATGTTGCCCGTGACCGAGCCGCCCACGTCCACCTCGCAAGTGGTGTTGGTGTTGTCGAGACAGTCGCCATCCGAGGCCTCGGAGACGTTGGCCTTCTTGCCGGGACCGCCGGGCGCACGCCCGCCGTCGCCCTCCCCGTCCGGGTCGTCGCCTTCGGCGGCCTCCGGCGCGGCGGGGACGTCGATGTGGGACCAGCGGGAGCGCTCACTCGTTCCGGCCCCGTTGATGGCCTTGATGCGGTAGGTGTAGCGAGTCTCCGCCGCCACGGTGTCGTCGGTGTAGGTGGTGGCTGCGGTGGCCGTGTCCGAGACCAGCTCACTGAAGTGGCCCTGGGGGTCGACCCCGGGAACGCGCCGCAGGATCACGTAGCCGGTGATGGTGTCGTCCTGGGGGTCGTCCCAGGTGAGGGTCACCGAGTCGTGGGTTGCCGCGGCTTCGAGACCCGTGGGCTGGTCGGGGGCCGAGCCCTCCTGCGCCTGTACCGGGGAGAAGAGCATGGCCATCGCCATGGCCGCTATGACGGCGAGCAGGATGGGGAATCGTCTTCTATCGGTGCGAGTCAACATCGTTCCTCCTTGTGCTGGTGCGGGTGTGCGGGCTTTTTCGTTGTCGTTCCTGCGGGCGGAGAGAGGGCAGGAGTTGTCCGCCACCTTCAGTCATCCTGCGTGACGTCTTTGACCCGCAGCTCGTAGCCGCCCCAATTACGCCCTTCGCCAGTCACCGCGATGTAATGGGTTTCAGTGCGGTGAGCGTGAAACGTCACGCGGAACAGGTGGTGGGCGGGTGATTCGTCGTGGCCCCACAAGTTGACAAGCTGACCACCGAGCCTGTCATGGATCGAGTTGATCTGCGGGAGGCGCAGCGTGAGTTCGGGGTCTGTGTATAGGTAGCCGTCGAGGATAGCGCCCTTCATGTCGATCCGGTAGGTCTTGTCAGCCTCCAGATCCACAGCAAACCAATCGGTGTCGTTCGGCACGTCGATAATGCCCCTAACCTTTCCATCGACATTGACCGTACCGCTAGTCGTTTTATTGCGTGGGAGATCGGGGGGCGCAAGCGGCGTAACGTCCCGCACCGACACGGTATAGGAGCCCTTTTCGTCGCCTCGCACCTCCACGAAATAACGCCCCGACCTGGGGGAAACGGTCACGCTGGAGTTGCCACTGCTGTAATCACGGACTACTGTTGTTTTGTAGTCGCCAGAAAGGAGTTTCATTTTCACGTGGTCGAGCGAACCACGCCCTGTTTCCTCGCCTTCAACATCGATCTGATACCGCTTGCCGCCTTGCAGATCGACCCGGAATGCATCCCGTTCTCCAGAATTACTATTGATCCATCCCGTTGCTGATGCGCCAACCGCGACTTTACCGGCGGTTGATTTGGAGGCGGGGAAGTCGTCATCTTGTGTCGATGAACCAGACGCACCTTCCGACTTACCGTCGCCGAGTACAATCACCGACAAAGTGTAAGAGCCCGGCCCTCCTTGGTTGTTCCGGCTTGCTCTTAAATACCTGGTGCGTGGGCCAGTCCCAGAGAACTCCTTGACAATACGAGGATTTCTTCCAATCCCATCCTGTGCACCATTGACATCACCAGAGTCACCCGCCTCCTCTGCTAACTCAAGGGTGGGACGTTCAAGGCTCCCCCGTTTAGTTGGTTTCCCCTCCAGATCGATCTGATACCTCACACCAGCCTGAAGCACGACGAGGAACCAATCCCTATCTGTAAGCTGACCCCCAGCGTGCCCCGTGACCACTCCGTCGATCTCCACCTCACCACACGGACATTCAGTTTCAGGGAAGTCTTCGCCTTCAGGCTCGGAGATGTTACCTCGTTTTGCGGGGGTGGCAGCACGCGGCGTGTCGATGTGGAACCAGCGCGAACGCTCGCTCACCCCATGCTCGTTGATCGCCTTAATCCGATAGGTGTAGCGAGTCTCCGCCGACACGGTGTCGTCGGTGTAGGTCAGCGCCGCCGTGCCGGTGTCCGAGACCAATTCCCGGAACTCGCCCTTTCTGGCGGTATCCCGGTTACGCCGCAAGATCACGTAGCCGGTGATGGAGTCGTCCTGGGGGTCGTCCCAGGTGAGGGTCACCGAGTCGTGGGTCGCGGTGGCGTCGAGGCCCCTGGGCTTGTCGGGGGCCGAGCCCTCCTGGGCCTGCACCGGGGATAAGAGCATGGCCATCGCCAGGGCCGCTATGGCGGCGAACAGGACGGGGAATCGTCGTCTATCGGTGCGAGTCAACATCGTTCCTCCTTGTGCTGGTGCGGGTGTGCGGGACGCAGCCCGTCCGGTCCGCAGGCGTCAGCCGATAGAGGAGCGGCGTGCAGCGGCGTAGGGCGTTGCATGGTTGAAGGCTGTTTCGGGTGAGTGCGGGACGTGCGAAGCCCGGGGGAAGGCGTCTTTCGAGGACTCCGGTTGCTTCGGGCGCGCGCTCAGAGGGAGCGGCGATGGGGGAGAATCGGGCCTGCCGGCATGAGCTGGATGGGGCTCGGGGTCTAGAGCGGAGGGAAAATCGGGGGGGGGGGGGGGGGGGGGGGGTGAACATCTGTGCTAGTCCGCGAGGGAAGGCGGACCGGGTCGCGGAGCTCACGGCAACACGGGCCGCTGCGACCGCCGTCTGTGCTCCGTCGAGGATTGAGATTCCTCGTCTACCGGTGCGGGTCATTGCCCCTCTCTCCTAACGCCGTATGATTGCCTGGACTTTTCGTTGCCCATGACAAGGCTTGCCGCCCGGAAAGCAGCCCTCGCCAACATAAATCGTACTGAGCTTCCAGGCCGGATATAAGGTGCAGGTGTCTATTTTGCTCTAGGAATTGGTCTAGACATTTGTCTATAGAGGTTCGTAGGCAGATGACTACTAGGGGCCTCTATACCCATGTCGCGTCAGGTCTCAGCCCAGCGTGTTCAGGAAGCGGCGTGGGCGCTCGACGGGACTCCCATCGGCTGACGGCCGGGGAATGGAGGGAGATCGCGGGGCGTAGCCGCGAGCGTCGAAATGGCTGCGGCGGTCTGAAACAAGCCGAAGGCCCCCGCCGTTACGGCAGGGGCCTCGTCGCTGCTCGCTCCGTTGCCTGGCGGCCTGATTCGCCGGTTCCTGGCGGATCGACGGCGGGGCAAGGCAGGAGGCTGGCGGCGCGAATGCTGCGGGACCGCCTCGTGCAGACGGCTCCCTAGCCTTCGCGGTCCTCGCTACCCGCTACGGGGCCGCCGGGATGTCGATGTGGAACCAGCTCGAGCGCTCGCTTGTTCCGTGCTCGTTGATGGCCTTGATCCGGTAGGTGTACGTGGTGTTGGCCGTCACCGTGTCGTCGGTGTAGGTGGTGGCGGCGCTGCCCGTGTTCGCCACCAATACACTGAAGTCGCCACCGGTATTGTTCACGCGGACGCGGCGCAGTATCACGTAGCCGGTGATGGAGTCGTCGCCGGGGTCGTCCCAGGTGAGGGTCACCTGGCCGTGCGACTCCGTGGCTTCGAGGCCCGTGGGCTTGTCGGGTACGGGCGCTGCCGGGACGTCGATGTGGGACCAGCGGGAGCGCTCACTCGTTCCGGCCCCGTTGATCGCCTTGATCCGGTAGGTATAGCGAGTCTCAGCCGACACGGTGTCGTCGGTGTAGGTGGTTGCCGCCGTCCCCGTGTCCGCCACCAGCTCATCGAAGTGACCCTGGGGGTCGACCCCGGGAATGCGCCGCAGGATCACGTAGCCGGTGATGGAGTCGTCGTCGGGGTCGTCCCAGGTGAGGGTCACCGAGTCGTGGGTCGCCGTGGTGGCTTCGAGGCCAGTGGGCTTGGCCGGCGGCTCCGTGGGTTGCGCACCGGCCACAGCAGCCGTTGCCGCGCTGGTCAGTGACTCATCATTGCCCGCGTCGTCGGTGAAGGACACCTCCACCTCGATGGCCTTGCTTTCTTCGCTATCGGTCAGGGTGTAGGTGGCGTTGGTCGCTCCTGATATGTCGGAGTCGTCGGCCAGCCACTGGTACTCGTACTGGACGTTGCTGAGCCCGTCGGCGTCGGCGATGCCAGATGTGCTCGCCGTCAGGGTCTCGCCCACTTGGGCCGTCCCGCTGATGGTGGGCGTGCCGGTGGCCGGACTGTTGGGAGCAGGCTCTGCCGTCACCGCAGCTGTAGCCACACTGGTCAGCGTCTCGTTATTGCCTTCATCGTCGGTGAAGGACACCTCCACCTCGATGGCCTTGCTTTCTTCGCTATCGGTCAGGGTGTAGGTCAAGCTGGTAGCACCCGCGATTTCGGCGTCGTCGGCCAGCCACTGGTACTCGTACTGGACGCTGCCAAGCCCGTCGGCGTCGGCGATGCCCGAGGTGTCCGCCGTCAGCGTCTCGCCCACCTGCGCCGTCCCTGTGATGGTGGGAACGCCGGTGGCCGGGCTGTTGGGATTCGGCGCTGCCGCCACCGCGTCTATCGCCCCGCTGGTCAGCGACTCGTGATTGCCCGCGTCGTCGGTGAAGCTAACCCGCACCTTGATGGCCTTGCCCTCTTCGCTATCGATAAGGGTGTAGGTCGCGCCGGTGGCTCCGTTGATGTCTGCGTCGTCGGCCTGCCACTGGTAGGCGAAGGCGACGTTTTCCAGCCCGTCCGGGTCGGCAATGCTGGTAATGTCCACGGTTAACGTCTCACCGACCCGGGCAGGTCCATTGATGGTGGGGGCGCCGGTGGCAAGGCGGTTAGAGTGTTCGGGTGGCGCCCCTTCCGCGCCGCTCGCTACCTGGCCGGAGCTGAAGACCCAGGGCCGGGCCTGCTTGATCGACAGAATATTTTCGCTGGTGATCTTGAACTCGATCTCCATGGCGAACTCTTGGCCGGATCCGATGCCGTACAGCTCCTCGAACTCGTCATGGATCGCTTCGAGATGACGGCGCAGCTGACCCAATTGGGCGTCGCTCATGAGGAGTTGTCCCGCGGGAACCTGATTGGAGCGCGCGGTAACGGTGTAGGCGCCGTCAGGGTGCAACAGCATTTCCTCAGGCACCGAGTGCGCCTCAGGATTGGTGACCAAGTCCTCGCCCAGCTGCGTGTTGACGTAGTAGCTCCCGTCCCTGCGGCCGAAGGGGTCGAAGCTGACGGCGACGCCGTTGGCCAACTCGTCGGAGTAGTTGGGATGCACGAGCACCCCCATCGCCGCCGCCAGGTGGTCGATGCGGTGGAACTCGCGCTCAGTGAAGGCCCGGAAGTTCCACATGCTCGCCCACACGCCCTTGATGGACTTGTCGATGCCGTCTTCCTCGGTCTCGTCGGGGTCCTGGGTCTTGGAGTCGTACAGCCCCGCGCCACTGAAGCCGGGAAGGTCCTCGTTGTTGGTGCTGGACCGGTAGCGCAGCGACTGCCCTTCAGGGTAGGTGGCGTGCATGTCCTCCAGCGCTTCGATGATCCACTCGGGCGTCTCGCCCTTCTTGATCTTCTTGCGCAGCTTCTTGAGCTCCTTCTCTTGGGTGTCGAAATCGCTCTGGAAATCCGGGTCGGCCAGCATCTCCTCGATGTCGTCGTAGAATTCGTTGTGCCTCATGAACTCGTCGTAGAAATAGAAGGGCACCGCGAACCCGTCCGGCACGGTGCCGTCCTCGAAGCCCAACGTTCCCAGCACCGCCACGTTCGCCGCTTTGACGCCGAACGCCGTCCAGTCGCCGAATCCAATGTCGCTGAGCGCAGTGATCTGAGTGACCGCAAGGTCCCGCTCGGGCGTCTGGGTCTGCGCAGGGCGGGAGGCGGCGTAGTGGGCATCGACCTCCGCAGGGGTAGCGGCACGCAGGGTCCATCCGTCACCGGCCACCGTGTAGTGAACGTAGCTGTCGATGAGATCATCGATGTCGTCGTCGTCGAGAGCATCGCGGATGAAGGCGTTGGGGACGCCGTCCTGCACAGCTCGCAGGTTGACGTGCGACAGCGGGGTCTGGGGCACGGTGGTGATGATGCCGGCGACACGGGAGAGCTCATTGGGCAGGGTCTCATAGATGACGACGTCGCGCGGGTTGGGGCGTTCCTCCAACGCCATGACCCGGAGGAAACCGTACCCCTCCGCTTTGTTCAGGGAGATGAAGTCCACGTCGGGGAAGATATCCTCCTCCAACAGCACATTGACTCGGGAATCGTCGAAGAGCGCCCGTTCCTCGTGATACAGCGGCAGAGCTCGCGCCGGCATCGGGTAGTACGCGAAGTTGTCGTCGAGCAGCGGCATGCTGGCTGCCAGCACCTCGTACGCATAGGCCACTACCTCGAACGAGTAGGCATCCTGAGGCTCGAACTCGAAGCGGTAGACGCCCAGGGAACCGTCGGGAGCGACCACATTGGGGTGGTATACGATCTCACCCCTCATCGCACCCTGCAACCAGAGAAGGTTGTGCCAAAGATCGATGACCCATCCAAACCAGGAGTGTGCCCGGTGTGTCTCGGTATTCATGAAATAAACAACCGGGCGGTCGGTGTCCATGACGAACAGGTAGAACTTGACGAACTCCAGGTCTCTGAGATGTTTATCAATCACGACACGCCTGCCCTGGTAGGAAAGCGCCTCGAAGGTCTCACGGTCGGGAATCGCCACCACGCCGTCAACGAACTCGACAGCCGGCGCGGGGTTCAGCGGGTTCATCCCCGCCGGATTCCCGAGCTCGGTGATGTCGTCGATGCAGTCGCCGTCGAGGTCGCCCGGTTCGGCGATGAGAAACTCATCGACCCGGTAGCGCTCTGCTGGGAGAGCCGAGAGCTGCTCGGTCAGCGTCGTCGTGCCGGCCTGGCCCAGCGTCACCGACACCGGGATCTCCACCGCGGTCTCGCCGTTCAACTGGTGGTGCACATAGAGCACGTAGTACTTCTCAGCCGTGGACTCGACGACGATCGGAATTGCCCCGACCGCAATCGACCTCGGCGTGGGGGCCGAGCCGGTCCCGGGGCATTGGCCCGCCGGCTGCACCGGCATAGTCGACAGGCTCGCCCGGGTCTCCCGGTACCGGGCGTCGTCGGTGAAGCTCACCCGCACCCCGACGGCCCGGCCGGCCATGTCCGGCGTCAAGGTGAGGCTGGCGCCAGCAGCGCCGTCGATGTCGCTGCCCCCGGCCGTCCACTGGTAGGCGAAGCTGGCGTCGGCCATTCCGTCTGGATCGGCGATGCCCGATGTGTGCGCCCGCAGCACCCGGTTCACCTGGGCCATCCCGCTGATGGTGGGCGCTCCCGTGGCACGATTGTTGGGCCGGGCGGCAACCGCGGCCGTAGGCTCGCTGGTCAGCGACTCCACGTTCCCCGCGTCGTCGGTGAAGGACACCCGCACCCTGATGGTCCGCCCGACCTCGTTGCGTGTGAGGGTGAGGCTGGGGCCGTCGGCTCCGTCGATGTCCCTCCCTCGGGCCATCCACTGGTAGGCGAAGCTGGCGCCTGCGAGTCCGTCCGGGTCGGCGATGCCCGACGCATTGGCGGTGAGCGTCTCTCCCACCAGGGCGGTGCCGCTGATGGTGGGCGCTCCCGTGGCGCGACCGTCGGGGGCCGTCGGAAGCAGCCGTACCTCCACGGTATCCCCGTCGTTCCAGCTCAGGTCCGTTCCTCTCCACTGGTAGAGGTTGCCGTAGCTGTAGGACTGGAAGGACGCATCATTGGAGGCGAACTGCTCCCCGTCCAGTTCCAGCACGAAGCCGAAGGGAAGCTGCTGGTCGAAGCCGATGTACATCCAGCCGCTCGTCTCGATCATGTTCACGGTGTAGGTCGTGCCGTCCACCTCGAACGACGCCGGGGACAGGGATCCGGCCTGCTTGGCGCTGGTGGAGTAGTATCCCCAGCCCCAGTGGACCCACTCCACCGTCATCGTGGCCGACCAGGCGGGAGTAGGCTCGTCGGCCGGAGGCTCCTCGCTGCTCGAATCGCTGCCCGGGTCCGGGCCTGGGACGGTGAATTCGGGCCGGTTGTGAAGTTCCCTGCCGTCGGCGGTGCAGATAGCTCCAGGCGCCTCACAGGCTACGCCCGCCGGTAATGCGATCGTTACGTCGCCGGTAGGGTCTGGGGCCACGGTTATCTCCCATAGCCTGTTCAGTCCGTTCACCCTCTCTACGCCGCTAACCGAACCTCCGGTCACCTCAAAGGCATGCTCCCGGAAATCCTCCCGGCCGGTCGCAATGTCCTCGCTGAAGTGGAGCCGGAAGGTGAATGGGTCCACTCCATTGTGATTCTCCGGCGCCAATCTGAAGTACGCCGTCGGCGGGGCCGGCGGTAGCTCCGGCAACGAAGCCTCTGATCCCGACGCGACAGTCAGGCTCACCTCCACCGCGTCGCCCGCAGACCAGTTCACGTCCCGGGCTTCCCACCAGTAGGCGTCTGTGAACTTGGTGCTCGGGCGCGAACCCTCCCGCCTCTCGTACCTAGCATCCCCAATGCCGAGCGTGAAGTCCGCTCGGAGTTTTCGGTCCACGACCAAGACCAGACCATCAGATTGATGAGCAATGACTCGGACGCGGTAAGTCCTCCCGCCGCGTGTGAAGGTGTCGGTCGACAGAGTCCCGTCCATTCCCCAGGCTGAGTAGCCGGATGTTCTGGGGATTACAGAAGTGTCCTCGCCCACCGTCAGCGTCGCCGACCACGTCAGTATCGTGTCAGTCACCTTCACCGTGATCGTCTGCGTCGCCGTCTTCTCCCGTGTCCCCGTGCCGCTGGTCGCCGTAACCTCCACCACGTAGTCGTTGCCGGCGTCCTGGTCCTGCGCGTCCTCGATGTTCGGCACGGTCTTGAAGGTCAACTCCCCGGACGTCGCCCCGATGGAGAAGAAACTCCGGTCCGCCCCGCCGGTGATCGCGTAGCCCGTGATGCTGTCGTCCGCATCGTCGTCCGTCGCCTCCACCGTGCCCGCCGCCGTCTGGTTCTCCAACACGCTGATCGTCGCCGATGACCTGAACGTCGGCGCCACATTAAGGACCTTCAGGATCGTGAAGTCGTCCCGGATGTTCCCGGTACTGTCCAGGAACATGGCGTCAAGACGGTTCCCGTTCACGTCGAGCACCATTGACCCGAGAGTCCTGAACGAAACGGCAGTGGCCGGGTGGTCCAGCGGCCCTCCTGTTTTGATGACGCCCGCAGTCCCGGCTACGACGTACACGGTGCCGGCGTGGGGCGTGCCAACCGTTACGGGCTTTCGATAGGCCCCGTCGCCTGTTGCGCTGCCGTCGCCGGGACCCTTCTTCATCACGTCGGTGAAGGTGTCGGACAGCCCGTAATGGCCGTCAATGAGATACGAACGCTCGTAGGAGTGACTATGCCCGGCGAGCACCAGATCGACGCCGTACCGCTCGAGAATGGGCACGGCGTTCTGCCGCATCCACGAGCCCATCGGTTCCTCGTCGGAGTCGGCCGAGCCCTTGGAATAGGGCGCGCGGTGCCAGAACGCGATAATCCATTCCTTCTCGTTCGCCGCCAAATCCGCTTCCAGCCAGGTCATCATCATCGCCCCGTCCGGCGGCGAGGGATCGGTTTCGGAGTTCAGGCAAACGAAGTGCAGATTCCCGTAGTCGAAGGAGTAATAGGCTTCCGTCCCTGAGGCGACTCCGCCGGCTTCGCCGTTGCGAGGGAGCGAAAAGATGTCGTAATAGGGACCACTTTCGGTGGTGGAGTCGGCTGTGTCGGCGTCATGGTTTCCGAGGGTCGGCCAGAGCACCGTCTTGGGCAGCACCTGCGGGTAGGTATTGAAGACCGCCTTCCGGTAATCATTGTCGGTTCCGTGGTAATAGGCGTTGTCGCCCAACATGATCCAGAGGTCCGGGTCCCGCGACCCCGTGAATTCGAGAAAGGCATTACGGACGGCCCTGGCATTGGCATCGGCGGTGCCGGAATCTCCGATGACCCAGATTCGCGTCGGCTTCGCCGTGCCGGGGACGGGAGCGGTGACGAAGAAATGATCGCTGTCCCCGCCGGCCAGCTGCAGGGCCGATGAGCTGCCCACGGAATAGAAGTACTTGACGCCGGGGGACAAGCCCGTGAGTTGCACTGCGTGCTCGGTTGTGGAGGTGGAGTTCGTTGCCGACTGCGTCAAGCCGTCCGGGTCGTGATCAAGGCCGTAACGCACCACGCTATCGGTCGCTTCGCCCGTTCGCCACTTGATGATGACGCTCGACGGCGTGCCGCTCTGCAAATAGGGGCCGCGAACGACCGTCTGCGCCTGGGCCAGAGCTGGCAGGGCCACTGCAACGGTGGCCGTGCTGGTCAGCGTTTCTGCGTTGCCCGCGTCGTCGGTGAAGCTAACCCGCACCCTGATGGCCTTGCCTGCGTCGTCATCGGCCAGGGCGTAGGTCAACCCCGTAGCGCCCGCGATTTCGGCGCCGTCGGCCAGCCACTGGTAGCTGTACGAAACGTTGGTCAGTCCGTCGGTATCCACGATATCCGACGTGTCCGCCGTCAGCGTCTCGCCCACCTGGGCCGTGCCGCTGATGGTTGGCAGGCCGGTCGCCGGGGTGTTCTCAACACTAGCTTGGGCCAGTGGAACGCCCTTTCCCAACGAGGCGGCAAAGAGCAGGGTCAACGCAATCGCCAGAATGATGGCGGTTGCTAGGCTGCGATGGAAGGCGGACGGGGCCGCGGGTCTCACGGCAACACGGGCTGCTGTGACCGCTGTCTCCACTCTATCTACGAGCTTGTCGAATCCCAAGTAAATGCCTCCCCGCCCTACGTTGGGGCAAAGCAACTTTCTGCCGTCGCTCGTGCCGATGGCTCCCTGTCCCTCGCAGTCCTCGATATCTGCTACGGGGCCGCCGGGATGTCGATGTGGGACCAGCGGGACCGCTCGCTTGTTCCGTGCTCGTTGATGGCCTTGATCCGGTAGGTGTACGTGGTGCCGGCCGCCACCGTGTCGTCGGTGTAGGTGGTGGCGGCGCTGCCCGTGTCCGCGACTAATACATCGAAGTCGCCCCCTTGATCGTTCACGCGGACGCGCCGCAGGATCACGTAGCCGGTGATGGAGTCGTCGCCGGGGTCGTCCCAGGTGAGGACCACCTGGCCGTGCGACTCCGTGGCTTCGAGGCCCCTGGGCTTGTCGGGTACGGGCGCTGCCGGGACGTCGATGTGGGACCAGCGCGAGCGTTCACTCGTTCCGGCCCCGTTGATCGCCTTGATCCGGTAGGTATAGCGAGTCTCAGCCGACACGGTGTCGTCGGTGTAGGTGGTGGCGGTCGTCGCCGTATTCGCCACCAGCACATCGAAGTGGCCCTCCGGATCGACCCCGGGAATGCGCCGCAGGATGACGTAGCCGGTGATGGTGTCGTCGCCGGGGTCGTCCCAGGTGAGGGTCACCGAGTCGTGGGTCGCCGTGGTGGCTTCGAGGCCCGTGGGCTTGTCCGGCGGCTCCGTGGGTTGCGCACCGGCCACAGCAGCCGTCGCCGCGCTGGTCAGCGTCTCCTCGTTATCGGCATCGTCGGTGAAGCTCACCTGCACCTTGATGGCCTTGCTTTCTTCCCTATCGGTCAGGGTGTAGGTCAAGCCGCTGGCGCCTGCGATTTCGGAGTCGTCGGCCAGCCACTGATAGCTGAAGGTGGCATTTGCAAGACCGTCAGCGTCGGCGATGCCCGACGTGTCCACTTCCAGCACCTCACCTACCCGCGCGGTCCCGCTGATGGTGGGCGCGCCCGTCGCCGGGCTGTTGTCAGATGTGTCCGGGTCTTCTGAGCATGGCTCGATCTCGTCGCCTTCCGCCACCTCGGGTACGGGCACTCCCTCCCAGTCCGATGCGTTGGTCCCGAACAACTGCTCGATCTGCGACCACTCCGATTCCCCCGCACAGCTCATCGCTTGAACCCTCAGCCACGAGAGCCCATGCAGGTTGCTCACCACCGCGCTGGAACCGTGGAACGCGATGTCCACTCCCTCGGCGGGCAGGTCCAACCACTCCCCGCCTTTGACGTGGTAGTACTGGACCACGTACCAGCCGGCGTCCTCTATGTCCTCCCAGTCCAGCCTCACCATGCCGTGATGCAGGGTCTCCGTGTCCGACAGCACCGGCGTGCCCAGGACCACGGGGCATGGCTCGATCTCGTCGCCCTCCGCCACCTCCGGTACGGGCACGCCCTCCCAGTCAGACGCGTTGGTCCCGAACAACTGCTCGATCTGCGACCACTCCGATTCTCCCGCACAGCTCATCGCACCAACCCGCAGCCACGAGAGCCCATGCAGGTTGCTCACCACCGCGCTGGAACCGTGGAACGCGATGTCCACTCCCTCGGCGGGCAGGTCCAGCCACTCTCCGCCTTTGACGTGGTAGTACTGGACCACGTACCAACCGGCGTCCTCTATGTCCTCCCAGTCCAGCCTCACCATGCCGTGATGCAGGGTCTCCGTGTTCGACAGCACCGGCGTGCCCAGGTCCACCGCCGAGCCGGACGTGGGAGTGGCGCTCACCTCCTCGGAGGCCGGTCCGTATGGTCCGTAGCTGTTGCCGCTATCGTTCTCGGCCTTTACCCGGAAGAAGTACTTGACTCCATTGGCCAGATTGGCCTGGTCGTTCGTCGTATAGGTGGTACTTCGCGCTGTGCCCCAATCGTTCTTGTCGTAGTCCTTGCCGTCGACCCTCCACTCGATGCGGTATCTCGTCGCGGGAGCGTTGCCGTTGTCGGCGGGCGGGTCCCAGGACAGGGTGACCTCCCGGTCTCCGGCGGTGGCGGTGAGGTTGCGGGGCGCTCCCGGCAGGCCGTCGCCAAACACCGGACCCGTGGGTGCGCTTGTGAGCGTCTCCTCGTTGCCGCCGTCGTCGGTGAAGGTCACTCTGACCTTGATGGCCTTGCCCTTGTCGACGGCTACGAGGGTGAAGGTCGAGCCGGTCACCCTCTCTATATCCGTAATATCCGTATCGGTTGTTCCGTCACTGGATACCCACTGGTAGTTGTAGGCCACGCCGCTCAGACCGTCGGCGTCGGCAATGCCGGTGATGTCCGCCGTCAGCGTCTGGCCCACCTGCGCCGTGCCTCTGATGGCCGGCGCGCCGGTGGCCGGGTTGTTTGATGCCGACGCCACAGGGTCCGTGGCCGGGGTATTTAGAGTCAGACTGGTGCCGGTGCCTGCCTGGATGCCTCGCGTGTGTTGAGGTTGATAGTTTTGGAAAGTGACTGACTCCACACTGACCGTGACCGGTGTCCCCCCCTCGCCGGTTGGGGTTACGGTGACAGGTCCGCTGCTGTCACTGCCACCTTCAACAGTAACGGTCGTGGTGGCCAGTGTGCCGCCTTCCGCCGAAAGGGTAACCAGCATATCGAATGGCGCCCCCTGGGTGACTTTGACCACGACAGTATCGGCGCCGTTCTGCTTCAACTCAGCCGTGACGGTAAACGTGGCTCCCGGATTGCCAATCAGTTTCACGTTCACCAGGGAGGTGAGGCCGGTGAACCAGCCGTCAGGCAGCACGCTCAAGTTGTTGTCGGACAAGTCCAGTTTCCGCAGTTTTGAAAGATTGCCAAGTACACCTGCGGACAAGTCGTCCTCGTCCAGGGTGTTTTCGGGGTACACGGCGGGGTCTGGGTTATTATTGAATGACAAATATAGATGTACCAGGTTAGAGAGTTCGTCGAACACACCGGCTGGCAACTCGCTCAACCCATTTTGTCCCAAGTTGAGATAAAACAGGTTGGTGAGGTCGTCGAACACACCGGCTGGCAACTCGCTCAGGTGGTTGGCATCCAAATACAGCACTTGTAAGTCACCGAGGTCGCTAAACACACCGTCAGGTAGCGTACTCAGATTGTTGCGGCGCAATTTTATGCTAAATAGTCGGGAAAGGTCGTCAAACACACCGTCAGGTAGCGCACTCAGATTGTTGTGGTTCATGTTTATGATCTGTAGTCGGGAAAGGCCGTCGAACACACCGTCAGGTAGCGCACTCAGATTGTTGCGGCTCATGTTTATGCCATTTAGTCGGGAAAGGCCGTCGAAATCTCCCGATTTCAACGTGGTAATACCAGAATTCTCCAGGTCCAAGGTAAGTAAGAGGTAGCTCAGGTCGGTGTCGGTCACGTTCGCGCAGTCGCTGACGTTATCCAGCCTGGCCAGGATCGCGTCCCGCACCTGCGCAGTCCGGTCGCAGATGCCGGATGCAACGGTCTCCAGGGTCAGGCTTCCGCCAACCCCGGTCTGGATGCCATCGTGCACCGTACCGGCATCGGGGAAAGCAGCCGAATCCACGCTGACCGTCACCGCCCCGGCGCCTTCCGGCGTGACCGTGAGAACTGCGCTTTCTGTGTCGCCGCCGCCAATCACAACTGTCGTGGCCGAGAGCGTTCCGCCTTCCGCCGACAGCGTGACGGTCATGGCGAACGGCGCGCCCTCGGAAACCTTGACCACAACCCCGTCTTCGCCCTGCCTTTCCAGTTCTGCCGTCAAAGTGAACGGCGCGCTCGGGTTGCCCGAAAAGCTCACCGATTGCAGCTTCGACATACCACTGAACACGCCATCCGGCAGCGACGTGAGCTTGTTGTTGGACGCCACCAGACTAGTCAGGCCACCAAGTCCTGTGAAGACATCGCTGGACAGGGCAGTCAGCTTGTTGTCGGAAATAGCCAGCGTGCGCAACTTGCTCAACCCATCGAATACCCCATCCGGCAATGCCGCAAGATCGTTGTCGTACAGCGCCAGGGTGTGCAGGTTCAGGTCGTCGAACACGCCATCAGGCAATGAACTCAGGTCGTTCCCTTGCATCGTGAGTAATTCCAGGCTGGAGAGCCCGTCGAATACGCCCTCGGGCAGTTCGCTCAGGCTGTTGTCTTCGAGGTTCAGTTCTCTCAGCCCCGACAGCCCCTCGAAATCCCCGGACTTCAATGAGGTGATCTTCCCGCCAGTCCCTCCTCCGGCCAGGTCCAGGAACCTGATCCTGGTCAATTGCTCGTCCGTCACCTCGCTGCAGTCCTCGATGCCCAAGCTGCCCAGGTCTTGCGCGTTCAGCAGGCCGATGATGTTGTCCCTCACCCGCTCGGTGCGGTCGCAGATGCCCGCGCTGTTATCCCGAGCCTCCACCGTCGCCGTTTGTGTGCTGGTGCGGGTCTCCGGGTTGCCCGCGTCGTCGGTGAATGACACCCGGACCTTGACGGACTTGCCCCGGTCGCCGCCGGTCGGGGTGTAGGACCTGGCAGCGTTGGCGACCATGACTGAATCGTCCGTTATCCATTGGAC
This sequence comes from Dehalococcoidia bacterium, assembly GCA_965220785.1. Classification (GTDB taxonomy): domain Bacteria; phylum Chloroflexota; class Dehalococcoidia; order Lucifugimonadales; family CAZENU01; genus CAZENU01. The sequence goes on along the minus strand of CBDCQW010000003.1, from coordinate 1,615,820 downwards.
GGTGAAGGTGGAATCGTCCAGCCCGTCCTCGTCGGTGATGCCCGACGTGTCCACCGTCAGCGTCTCGCCCACCTGGGCGGTCCCGCCGATGGTGGGCGCGCCGGTGGCCGGGCTGTTGGGCTGGGGCAGCGCCGCCACCGGGTCCGTTGCCGCGCTGGTGAGCGTCTCCTGGTGGCCCCCGTCGTCAACGAAAGTCACCCGCACGCTGATGGCCTTGCCCACGTCGTCTTCCGTCAGGGTATAGGTCGTATTGTCATACCCTGCATGGTGGTCGCCCGAACCGCTATCAGCGCCGTCGACCAGCCACTGGTAGGCGTACCTGGCGCCGATTTTGCCGCTGCTGCCGACTGCCGCCCACAGGTAGTTCCTGGTCACATTCTCCAGTCCGTCCTCGTCGGCGATGCCGGAAATGTCCGCCGTCAGAGTCTCCCCCACCTGCGCCGTTCCGCTGATGGCGGGCGCGCCGGTGGCCGGGCTGTTGGTTGCCTTCTGCACCGGAAAGATTTTGATCTGTATGGTCCGTTCGCCCAGCACCCCGTCCCTGATGGCCTGTACGCGGTAGTTGTGTGGCACGCCCGCAACCATACCGGTGTCGGTGTAGGCGGTCGCCGTGCTGCCCGTGTCCGCCACGTACACCAGCGGGTCGAGCTCGCCCAGCGAATGGCGGTGGCGCAATATCCGGTAACCGGTCACATCCTCATCGGGCGCGTTCCAGTACAGGGTTACCGACCCGCCGGCATTCGCCGCCGCCCTCAGACTCTTGCGGAACTCCATCGCCGCCGCGGCCTCCGCCGTCATCACCGGCATCGTGGGCTGGCTGGTCATGTTCTGTCCGTGGCCCGCGTCGTCAACCCAAGCCACTATGACGGTGATTTCCTTGCCCACGTCGGCTTCCACCGGCGTGTACGTAGAGTCGGTCGCGTCCGGGATGCTGTCGTCGTCCGCCTCCCAGAAGTAGTAGAAGACGGCATTCTCCAGGCCGTTAGGGTCGATGATGAGCGACGTGTCCGCCGTCAGCGTATGCCCCACCAGCGCCCGGCCGCTTATCAGCGGCAGGCCCGTGGCCCGCCTGATGCGGTCCCTGGCCGCCAGCGGCTCCGTGGGCGCGCTGATCACCGTCTCCTCGTTGCCCCGGTCGTCGGTGTAGGTCGCCATCACGCTGATTCTCTTGCCCTGCTTGTCATCGTCCGGCTTGTAGGTCCGGGCGTTGGCCCCCGGTACGCGGGCGCCATCGGCCAGCCAACGGTAGGTCATGGAGGTGACCTGCACGCCGTACCGCTCGGAGAGGTTCGACGAGTCCGCGGTCAGGGTCTTCCCCACCCGCGCCTCGCCGGTAATCTGCACCGGCCACGTCGCCGGGCCGGGCACCATCGTTGCGGGGACCACCGACAGGAACCGCCCGTCCGCCGTGCACACCGCGCCCGTGGCAGCGCAGGACTGCGTCAGCTTGAGCGAGACCATCACCATGTCGTCCGAGGCCGGCTCGACCTCGACTTCCCAGAGGTCGCGCCGCTGGCCCACCGGCTCAGCCCGCGTCACCTCGCCGCCCCACACCTCCACGCTGTGGTCCCGGAACTCCGCTTCATCGGTCGCTATCTCGTCGCTGAACGCAATCCTGAAGCTGAACGCCGTCTCCCCGTCATGCTGCGACGGCAGGCCCTGGAAGCTCGCCGTCAGGATGGGACCGGCCACCGTCGCCGTCGGGCTGTTGTAAAGCTTCCTGGGGTCCTCCCCCTGGGTGCAGATTGACCCGGATTCGCCGCAGTCTCCACTCGACGACAGTGTGATCGTCACGTCCTCGTCGGAGTCCGGCTCCACCGTGATCTCGAACAGGTCGCTGCGGTCGTCCACCCGCTGCACCTGCGTGACCGCGCCCCCGGTCGCCGCGAGCGCGTCCTCATGCAGCGAGGTTGGGCTGATGCCCACGTCCTCGACGAAGGCCAGCCGCACGGTGAACTCGCTCTCACCGTCGTGGGACTGGGGAACGTTCACGAAGCGGCCCGTCAGCCGGTCCACAGCGTGGCCCGCGGACACGTCCATGGAGGGGCACTCGCGGCCGGACGGGACATTGTTCGAGTCGTCGGCGATCTCCACGCACAGCGCCGTTGCGCGCGAATTGGCGGTGCTGCCGATCTGGACAACGCCCGTCGTCCTATCCAGCCAGAGGTACAACGGCCCGTATTGCGGCACTCCATTTTCATTGATCGCGCCCGTGGCAATCACCTCGTACCCGAAGTTGTGGTAAACCTCCCCGTCCTCACCGATCGTCAGGGCGCCGGCGTAGAAGGCGCCTTCTCCATAGCCGCGCGTGAGGTCTTCGTACTCGTACGAGTCATGGATGCTGCCAAGCACCCGGAACTCCACGTCATGGTGGCGATCAGAAGAGAACGCGTCGGCGTGCAGGTTGTTCATCCCCGTCACCTTGAGCCGCTTGTACAGCTTGTCTCCCACCTTGACTTTCGCGACGCCGTCGAGGTCCAGCGTAACCACGGGATTGTTCGTCCCCGAGGGCACGAGTTTATTGGTCTTGGCACGCACCGTTTCCGACCAGGGGCCCGAGGCAAAGTATGTGCGCGCCCGCACTCTCACGTCGTAGGCGGTGTTCGGCTCAAGCAGCAGCACCGGCAGGCGCGTGTTGGAGCCGCCCGTGGTCCTGGTCACCCCGCCCGAGGAGCTGTGGGCAGGGGACACGTGCACCTCGTAGCCGCGCACCTTCGGGTCGTCGTTCGCAGGCGCGATCCATTTCACCACCAGCGCCCCGGACTTGCCCTCCGGCGCCGTCACCAACGGCCTCCCGGGCGTGCCCGGCCGCGGCGCCGAGTACCTCAGGCGGACGATGACCTTCTCGCCGTCGGTCAGGGTAGGCGGCAGGTCATCGTTCCATTTGTATTGCTCCGTGGCAGTCTCCCCCGCCCTGCAATGCCTACCCGTTGTTTCGCCTGGGTCGGTGCATTTGGTAACTAGTCTAGTCTCCGGATTCTTAAGAGAATAGGACCTGGTCCAGTTGTCTCCCTCCAGATGGAGGGTGATGTCGACACCAGCCGGCAAAACGTGGGCACGGTGCGTGCCAGAACTCGCAACGGAAGTCACCACGCCGCGCACATCTATGAAAAGGCCGACCGGATCGATGTTGTTTGGCTGGCCCTCCTGGTTGACTATAACCGCCTTAACCGTGTACCAGGGGCCGAACCCGGCCGGGTAGTTGAATCCCGCGGGGCTCAGGCTGCCCTGGGGATTCCCGTCTTCAAGATTGTCTTCCGAGAGGTATCCCGCAAGCTGAGTTTGATAGGTGCCGACAGCCGTCTCGGTCACCTCCACGTCCAGCCGGGCCAGCAGGGAGGTTATGGTGCCGTCCGTGGAATCGTCATCGTCATCGGGCTGTGCCCGAAGAACGGTGACGGTATAGGTCCGCGTCGTCGTTCCGTCCTGCGCAGTGACCTTCACGGCGATGACGTTGTAGCCCGGGACCAGGTCCCCCGTCCCGTCCGCATCTTCCACGCCGTTGATCATGATCACCACGGTCGCGTCCTCATCCGTCGTTTCCGCCGTCACCGTGGTGGTAGAAACGCTGCTCTCCACGCTTGCGGTGTAGGAGGTGACCTCGGCGGAGAATGTGGCACTCAGCGTGATGTCGCTGAGGCTGAGCGAACTCAGCGACGCATCCTCGGACGGGGTCTGGGCCTGCACGGGACTGGGTGCGGGGTCCACGGCAATGAACACAAGAAGAGCCGCGATAGCGGCGAGCAGGACGGGGAATCGTCGTCTACCGGTGCGGGTCATCTCTAACCTCCTGAACAGTCGCATGGTTGCCGGAACTTTTCCCGGCCAATAGCACGGCTGTCCGCCAGTGAGGCGGTATTCCTAAATCGTAAGGAGCCTCCAGGCCGGATGTAAGGGTCATATGCCTATTTTGCACTAGGCATTTGTCTATAGGGATTCCGTAGGCAAATGCCTACAAACCGCCTATGCCCATGCTGCGGCAGGTCTTAGCCCAGCGTGGTCAGGAAGCGACGTGGACGCTCAACGGGACTTCCATCGGCTGAAGGTCGGGGAATGGCGGGGAGCGCACGGGGCGCAGCCGTGAGCGTCGGAATCGCCGCGGCGGTCTGAAACAAAAGCCGGAGGCCCCCGCCGTTGCGGCAGGGGCCTCGTCGCTGCTCGCTCCGTTACCTGTCGGCCTGATTCGCCGGTTCCCGGCGGACCGACGGCGGGGCAAGGCAGACGGCGCGAATGCTGCGAGTCTGCCTTGCCGTGGGACCTTGGGCGGGCGGTGGAGGCGCTATCGAGTCATGGGGAGTTAGTGGGGGGGGAATTCAGCCGAGCTTTCAGTCCACGAGTCCGTTTCGCACGGCCCAGACGACTAGCTCTATACATGTGTGCGGGCTTTTTTCGTTGCCCTCTACTGGCCCGGACCGCTGACGGGCAGCGCCAACTCGTTGGACAGCTTTCCGCCGTCGCTCGTGCAGACGGCTCCCCAGCCCTCGCAGTCCTCGCTACCCGCTACGGGGCCTCCGGGATGTCGACGTGGGACCAGCGGGAGCGCTCACTCACCCCGTGCTCGTTGATGGCCTTGATGCGGTAGGTGTAGGTGGTGCTGACCGCCACCGTGTCGTCGGTGTAGGTGGTCGCGGCGCTGCCCGTGTCCGCGACCAATACACTGAACGCGCCCCCGGTATCGTTCACGCGGACGCGCCGCAGGATCACGTAGCCGGTGATGGTGTCGACGCCGGGGTCGTCCCAGGTGAGGGTCACCCGGTCGTGGGACGCCGTGGCTTCGAGGCCCCTGGGCTTATCGGGCGGTGCGGGGGCCGCCGCCTCGTCCGGCCCCCGCACCGTCGTCGAGATCGCCGCGGAGAGGGTACGGCCGTCGGCGGTGCAGATCGCGCCCGGCTCGTCGCACGGACGCCACGCCGCCAGCGACACCGTCACGTCCTCGTCCGAGTCCGGCTCGATCTCGATCTCCCACACCACCTCCCGGTCTTCCGGCCCTTCGTCCTGACCTCCGGCCGAGCGAGCCCCCTTGCGCTCCGCACTGCCGCCCGTTGCCTGTCCGTCCACCGGGCGCACCGACGTCACTTCGCCGCCGTCGACGCTCACGCCGTGCTCGCCAACGTTCTGCGGGCTCTCATCGATAGCGTCGCTGAACGCCACCCGGACCTTGATCCGCGTCGACCCGTCGTGCTGCGCCGGCTGCGACGCGAACCACGCCCGCAACGGCATCCGTACACCGGCCAGCTCGCTGGACGAAAGCTCACGCAGTTGAACTCCGTAAGTGCCGACCCGGTACGGCCGCGTGTCGGGGCGCTGGGTCCCAGAGACGTCGATGTGCCACGTCTGCTGCGCCCCGCTAAGCCCGCGCAGGTCGATGACGAAGGCCTGGAATTCTTCGCAGTCCCTGCTCATCTGGCCGTGTTCTGGGCAGATCACCGAAATGGTGACGCCGTCCACCCACGGCTTGCCCATGTTGTGATCGGTGTGGATCGATGGCGGATTTGCGCGCTTGATTCGTGGCGTCGCGGCAGTGAGAGGGTAGAGCTCGTTCTCCCGGCCCAGGACCTGGACGGAATAGGCCCTGCCAGGCTGCACGAAAAGCCTGATTCGGTCAGTGTCGCCATAGGTATTGAGTACGACGTGTTCCGGATCAAGCAGCAGATCCCCAGCACCTAGAGCAAGCGATTCCGGACCCGAGTCTCTCACCGGCAGAAACGCGAAGTGGAACGGTTCCGCGTTCAGGCCGCCGGAGTTTCCGAGACTCCCGCCATGCGAGATCTTGATCTGGTGTTCCTCCGAGGCCTGCGCCGTGATTCTCTGAGCGAGACTCTGGGTACTTTCCTGTACGAAGTTCTCGATCTCCGTGCCGGCCGCATCGGTCACGATCACCCGATGCTTGTGCGCATGCCTGCTCCAGACGGTGAACCAATACTTGTAGCCCGCCTCCAAGTGAACTCGGAACACCTTCTGATCGTTGAGCGCTTCGAGCTCCGAAGCCCACACGCCAAAGTCGATCAGTCCTCCGTCGGACTCCACCAGCGCCGGCGTCGTGGCGCTGACCACGTCGGACCAGGGGCTCTCGTCGTCGTCGTCGACCGCCTTGATCCGGTAGTAGCGCGTGGTCCCGGGCGTGACGGTGTCGTCGTTGTATCGCGTGGGGTAGCACACGCACCAGATATCGAACGTCCCGTGCTGGTTCGTGTAGTTCACCAGCGACGTCCACGGCGCGCTGCCGTCGGCGGACCATTCGATCTTGTAACCGTCGTCGCGATCGATAGTGCCTGTTAGAGACGGTAAAGTCCTGTCCCATTCGAGCGTGACCCGCATCGGCGCAGCTGCGCGAGCGCTCGGGTTGGTCGGCGGGGGCAGGAGCACCTGGCCCTTGACGTCGATTCGCATCGACTGATTACTTTCTTGCCATGTACCGATCGAAGGCCTGTTTGTCCACGAATCATTGTCGATGGTCCAATTCTTCGCGCGCCCGGCGTCTTCGTCGTTGCCGTCGGAATCGTTATCGGTCACGGAAACGGCTACCCTGTCGCTCGAGGTCGTTTTGACCACCACGAAGTAGGTTTTCGATGCCTCCAGCACGATGCCGTCGTCGGGAACGGTGAACACGTTGACCGAATTCTCCGTGATGCTCGAAGGGTTCGACAGCCTCTTCAGTCTGTCGCCGGGATTGCTTCCCCCGCCCTTGTGCAATGTGACCTCGACGTCGTCATCGACTTCATCTCCAATCCCGATTCCGATCGATGTGACCCGCGCCCAGGTCCCGGCCGTGAATGCTTGCGCACTTCGATGGCCGTTTTCAGATAGGTCCCTGTCGTTATCGTCCAAGGAGGTGTTCCTCACCAGGGACGGCCCGCTGGAGTCCTTGATGCTAAGGTCCACGTCGTCGCCCGAAGACCAGGAGGGGCTGTCGGACGACCAGGTGTAACGCTTGTTACTGGAGCTGACGCTGGCGTCCCCGAAGTCCAGCTCGGTATCATCGTCCACGTGCAGGGTCAGGATCTCGAGCACGTTCGAGGGAAGGAGGGAATTCAGAGTCAGTTTCAGATCGCTGCCGTCGTCTTCGATCCTCCTGATCGTGTACGTCGTGCCGTGCAACTCGAAGTCGTCGTCGGATAGAACATTGGAGTTGGCGCACTGCCCATTGAAGGGGCCACTTTCGGAACAACCGAATTCGTCCTGGGCGGTATTCAGGGTTTTCACGTCCAGGTCGGCGGACCAGATCGTCACGTCTTCCGCGGAGGCCGGCGGCGCGCTCACGAGCGAGGCCGCGAAGAGGACGCCGCAGAGGGCCGCTGCGGGAGCGAGGAATCGCAGGCGCCGGGCAGGCCTGACAGCCTTAGTATCGGTGCGAGTCATCATGCGTCTTCCCTACGCTTGCGCGGGAGTATGGGGACGCAGACCGTGCGGTCCGCAGGCGCCAGCCCCGGACCTTGGGCGCTCCCGTTTCCGCTCCGACACGCTTGCCTCACCCGTCTATATGTGCTTGCTTTTCCTTTGTCCGACAAGCTGAGCGACGGTCTTCCGCTCAGCTCCCCGACTCGTCGCTGCTAAACTCGGCGCCGTTCACAACCCGCCCATCACCACCGCCGCCGTTCCCTCGCTGGTCAACGATTCCTCATTGCCCAAGTCGTCGGTGAAGGTCACCCGCACCTTGATGACCTTGCCGTTGTCGGATGGCTGTACCGTGTAGGTAGAGCTCGTGGCACCGTCGATTTCGGTGTCGTCGGCCAGCCATTGGTAGCCGTAGGTCACGTTGGTCAGGCCGTCGGCGTCGGAGATTCCGGACGTGCTTGCCGTCAGGGTCTGGCCTGCTTGCGCCGTGCCGCTGATGGTGGGCGCGCCCGTCGCGGGCGTATTCTCAGCGCGGGTCACCGTCACGGTGTATGTCTCGGTGGTCTCTCCATCTTCGGCGGTGACTTCAACTGTAATGACGTTGCTTCCCACACTCAGCGAGACCTCGCCGTCATGGGCGGTCACGCCGTCGAACCTGACGACGTAGCTCGCCTGGGAGTTGCTTGGGAGGGCATCGACAGTCAGCGTCGACGCGAAGTTCGGCACGTCCACGTCCCATGTCCTGTCCGGAGGCGCTATCACCCATAGGTGGGTTCCGCTCTTCACCATCAGAACGCTCAATGTAGCGTCCGTGGAGCTGGCATGAGCGACGGATTGCCACATCACAGGCGAGGCCAACCAAAGCGCCGCTGCCAATGCGGCTATCGTTCCAATTGCGCCCAACCGTCTTAGTCTGACCATCTCACCTCACCTTTGATTAGAGTCATGGTTTTTGCAGTCATACGAAAGCCCTTTGCCCTGAAGACGTAGGTCCTCCGACCGTCTGGATAGAGGGCGTCGCGACTCCGAGCTCCGTCTATTGGCCTATCGAATCCCAAGCCAACATCTCTTGGAAAATGGGCGTGGCGTCAGTTGGATTCGTCGTGACCGCTGTGCCAGCCCGAGCCGAACGTCATCCCGTCCTGGCCGACCAACCAGACGCGCACGTCTTCAGTGGTCACCCAGTTGCCCTCTGCGGTGGCCTCGAACGTATCCGTGCCGAGGATATCGCTCAGGGCTCGCCCGACCATCGCTTTGTCGTAGTGGTCTATGATCGTGCCGCTTTCGTCGGCTATGAACGCGGACCAGTTCCCTTCAACGTTCTCGGCGCTGTTGTAGTAGGCGATGACCGCGGCCAGTCCCCCAAAAGCGATCTCGGGGCTGGCGAAGTAGGCGATGGTCCCCTCCAGCCCTACTTCACGGAACACGCGGGCGGCTGTGGCCACCAGGGACTTGGTGAACTCGTCGGCGTCGATGTACCAGCCGGAGGCGAACAGCAGGCCGTCGTGCCGCACCACCCAGACATTCTTGAGCTCCAGGTGGTCGAAATCGATGCCAAGACCGCCGCTCTCCGGGTTCCGGTACACGTAGGACACCCACTTGCCTTCCCCGGTGGCCGACAGCATCTCCGGCCCGAAGTTGTAGCCGTTGGCGTCTGTGCCCACCCAGCCCTTCACGTCCAGCCCCAGGCGGTTGGCGTCGGGATGGCCGATGACCAGATCGTTCTCGTCGATGATGTACACGTACCACTGGCCGTCGATGCTCTCCTCCCGGTTGTAGTAGGCGAGGGTCTCCTCCTGGCCCACGGCGTCGTACAGCTTCGCCGCCTGCCGCACGAACGCCTTGGTGTAGGAGGGGGCGTCCGACTTGCTGGGGCCGGGCTCGTACCAGCCGGACCCGAAGATCAACCCGTCGTGGATGATCACCCAGGAGTGCTTGGTCTCCACGGCGCCGGAGGCGGGATTTGCATAGGTGTAGTCGAACCAGGCGCCGTTCTCCGTGGCGGAGGCGGCTAGCGCAGACCCCGCGGGGTAGGAGTTGGGACCGAGCGCCTGCGAAGCGTGCTTGCCCACGAGGCCCGGGACCGCAGCGTGCGCGACGATGATCTTGTTCTCGTCGGCGATGAAGACGTACCACTGGCCGTCGGTGCTCTCCGGTCGGTTGTAGTATGCGAGGGTGGCGTCGAGTCCCTGGGTCTCGTACATGCTGATGGCGTTGTCGACGAAGAACCTGGTGTACTCGGCGGGGGCCGACCTGGGCGGGACGGAGGCCACCACGCCCCGGGCGATACTCTTGGCCTCGGCGGCGGTGAGTCCGGGCGCCGGCTGAGGCAGGGCCGCCATCGCACTGCGGATCGCCTTCTCCACGTCGGCGGTGGTCAGCCCGGCTTGAGGGTCGGGGATGGCCGCGATTGCGGCCTCGACTATCTCCGCGACCTCATTCTCGGACAGTCCCGATTCCGGCTGGGGCAGTGCCGCCAACGCCCCGCGGATCGCCTCCTCCACGTCGGCGGTGGTCAGCCCGGCTTGAGGGTCGGGGATGGCCGCGATTGCGGCCTTGACTATCTCCGCGACCTCATTCTCGGACAGTCCCGATTCCGGCTGGGGCATGTCCGCCATCGCACGGCGGATCGCCTCCTCCACGTCGGCGGCGGTGAGTCCCGGCTCCGGCGCGGGCGCATCGGCCAGCTCCGCCTGCACTACCTCCTCCACCTCGGCGCGGGACAGCCCCGCGTCTCCGTCCCCGCAGGCTGCGAGGAGGAGCGCTGTCAGAAGGGCCAGCGCCGCCAATGACAATGGGACCTTGGCAATGTTCATGTTAGTTGTCTGCTTCCTTCATCATGTATTGAGTCGCGGCTTTACGGGGCGCTCCCCGGAGGCCTAAAGTCCTCCGGGAGCGCTCACCTTGTGCTCCGGGTCGTCGGGGACGGCGTCGTGAGTCAGGACCGCTGGATTTCCAACCGAGTTGCTGATGAAACCGTCGTTCAGGGTGAGTTTGTTCGCGCCTATGGCTATGCCGTCGCTGTCCACGTCGCCGCCGGCGACCACGTAGGTGAAGGTCAGCGTCGCGCCGGCGGGAGGATGCAAATCGGCGCTCCTGGCTTCGCCGCCGACGTTCAATTCGATCTGTGGCGTGCCTCTGACACCGACAAATTCGCTGAACGTCACCGAAACGGTTATGGAGTCTCCGAGCCCGTAGGTATAGTCATCCCCGGGATCGGACGTGATCGCGACACCGGTTATGGTGGGAGCCCCGGCCGGGTCGGTTCTCTCCACCACGTCAGTGACAGTCACCGTGACGTCCAGCGAGCCGTCCTTCGTCCCCGGAGCAGACGCCGTCACCGTGATTTCGTACACGTTGTCGCCGTCCGAGTCGGCAGGGTCCTCGAAATCGGGCGGACTCTTGAAAGAGAGGGTCCCATCGCTGGTGATCTCGAAGTCGTCGCCGTCGTCGCCCGTCAACCCGAACGTCGGGTCCTGCTGTCCGTAGAAGCCGGTTGTCTGGAGGTATCTTCCTATCGCTCGACGGTGGTTCTCGCGCACCACCGGGGACTGATCGCCGTACAGTTCCAGGGTGGGAGAGCCGTCGACCTTGTGCCCGGCATCGTCGTGGACAGCGTCGCTCGAGAGGATCAGCGCCAGTCCGGCGGCGCTTTGAAGGCGGGCGCCATTCGGATCGAGCGCGTCGGCCTTGAACGAGATGCCGTCGGCGTCCTGGTCGTTCCATCTCACGTAGTACAGAAAGTGGTAGGCGTTTTGGGAGCTGCCATTGGAGATGGCCACTCTGTCCCCATCTCCAATCACGAAGTTGAGCTGGGGTCTGCCACCCCTTGCGCCAACGTCGATATTGAAAGACACCTTGAAGTCGATGGTGTCCGTTCTCTGGTAGGTATCGTCGTCTCCGGGGTCGGAAACGATCTCGATGCCTGTAATGACCGGCGTCACGCCAACGTTGTGGTCGATGTCATCGTCAAGGCCGTCGTGGGCCAGATTGGCCGCGTTGCCGTCAGCATCCTCAATGGAACTACCGCCAAACATCTGGAGGGAGTTTGCCTTGACGGATACGCCATCGGTGTCCAGGTCAATGTTGCTGACCCAGGCCGCAAATACAGCCTCTGCGCCCGATGCGCTTTCGTAGCGGGCTTTGGCCTCTCTATCCCCAATTTCCACCGTGAGGCCAGGGAATCCCTCTACGACGACATCCTCGCTGAACGTCACAGTGACCCTGATGTAGTCCTCGACGCCGTATACGCCGTCGTCTCCGGGATCGGACGTGATCTCGAGCGACGATACGGTAGGCGCGGCGGCATCATCCGCCGCTACGGGTTGAGGCGCTTCCCCCAAAAGGGTGAAAGAGCAGATGGCGGCCAGGAGCATTAGGGTGGACAACAGGCGGACCCCGCCGTATCTCTCCAGTCCGGCTCGATTGCTATTCGGGTTTCTCATCCTCACTCTCCTTTTTTGCCGGCCCAAAGACGTCCAGCGCCGCCAATGACAATGCGGCCCTGGTCCTCGTCACGTCAGTCGGCAGTCTCCTTCATCATGTATCGAGTCACGGCTTTACGAGGCAATCCACAACTCTCTAAAGTCCGCCCACCCGCGCCGGGCGCACCGCCTCCCTCACATCGACGAAGAACCTGTTGCACAGGTCTGGGACGCCTTCGAAGGTCGGATAAGCGCCGTTGTTGCCGCCGCCGATCAAGCCGTTGCAGTAGTTCACCCGTTCGGAGGTGTAGTTGCCCAAGCCCGTGGCGGTGTCGCCGGCGAAAGTGAACCTGCCGGTGTTGCTGTTCCAGCCCACGGTCCCGTGATCGCCAAAGGAGGTTATGCTTTCGTCGTCGTCGTCATGGGCCATGCCGCACGCTATCTTGACCACCCGCTCAGGCGGTGGAGAATTCTCGTCTGCATTGCTGTCGTACCAGTAGTAGGTGGAGTGATGAATGTGGTTGGAAACGTCATCTGTTTCTCCAACGTGCTTGTGATGCGATCCGGTTGCGCAGGGGACGCCCACGATCTTGTTGGCCGCGTGGCTCGCGCTGGAGTGGTCGGGGTGCAGGCTGTCAATGCCGCCGGGATTTCCCTTACCTGCCATGACCGTCATGGTGAGGATGGTCGTTGATACCGCCGCTAGAGTCAGTATTGCCGCTATGGTGAGAAGCTTTTTACGCATGTCGTCTCCTTTCGGTTGGTCCAGTCTGCTATCTGCATGAGAGAGGCGATGGATTGACGCCGGTCCTGCCGGTATGAGCCGGAGGGGGCGAGCGAGTTTTCCCGTCTACCGGTGCGAGTCGTCGTGTCTCCTCCTTGTGCTTGTGTTGAGTCACCGTTTCACCAGGCAATCCCCGGGCGATTAGAGGCCCCCGGGCGGGTTGCAAAACAACTCTGTAGGCCGCGACCACGCGCCCCATCCATCGTCCCCGAAGTTACCGCGGACCCGGATGCTCACCACACCGAACTCGCCGTCCTGGATGCGGACGAACCCGTTCAGCTCGGGCCACTCCCCGCCGGTGTTACTCATGGTGAAGCTCACGTTGCTGGCGCCACGCTCGGCCTCCACCTCGGCCTCCCACTCGTCGGCTCTCTTCGGCCTCTCCCAGTAGGCGCTGAAAGGCTCCGTGCCGGCGCACTCCACCCGTAAATTGCCGTTGTTTTTGTTGTTGTCAGGATCGGGGCCGGTCCAGTAGGCCCTGATCTCGCCGGGCTGGTTGATCAGCATGGTCTCTGCGCCGTTGATTTTGAATCTCAATCGCCTACCAGGGACGACGTTTTGGGACCAACTGCCCTGGCCACGTTCATACAGCCGGCCGACGCTCCATCCCGCCGCTTCGCCGCTGTCGTGGGACGTCACACCTGTGAAAGAGATATCCAGATATTCCCTTTCCCCGTTGTAGGAGACGAACACGAAGTACAATGTGTTGGCGTCCAGCTCCGTATCCGCAGGAGCGTTGAAGGTGTTGGCGCCGGTGGCCCACGTCCCGGTCGAATGGGTCAACGTGGCAACCGAGGCGTCGGGCTTGGAGTCGCTGGTCGCTGACCAAAGCTCGACCGTCACGTCGGACGGGGTGTTAGGTACTCTGTCTACGTGCAACTCGATGCTGTCCAGGCGGTATCCGAGAGCGTTTGAGCCGGTGTTGAACCCTTGAGCCTGTCTGAAAGTACCGACAGATATTGATGATCCTGGAATATAGGATTGCCCGGTGTTGCTCAGCAGCGTTTGAGACTCCTGCGCCTGCACCGGGGCGAGCAGCAGGCCAAGCACGGCGCCCGCCACGGCCAGGGCCGCTATGACGGCGAACAGGGCGGGGAATCGTCGTCTATCGGTGTTAGTCATCATCGTTCTCACTCCTAACGTCGTATGATTGCCTGGACTTTTCGTTGCCCATGACAAGGCCTGCCGCCCGAAGAGCAGCCCTCGCCAACATAAATCGTACTGAGCTTCCAGGCCGGATATAAGGGGCAAATGTCTATTTCGCACTAGGCATTTATCTAGGCATTTGTCTATGGAAAGTGCATAGGCAAATGCCCTCAGCGGCCTATGCCCATGTCGCGTCGGGTCTCAGCCCGGCGTGTTCAGGAAGCGGCGTGGACACTCAACGGGACCCCCCATCGGCTGACGGTCGGGGAATGGCGGGACGTAGCCGCGAGCGTCGGAATCGCTGCGGCGGTCTGAGACAAGCAAAAGGCCCCCGCCGTAACTGTTCAGACTTGAGGAGGTGAACGGTCACGAGAGTGCGTCGAGGTCGCCGGTAGCTCCCAAGGGCGGGGCCGTCGCCTGAGAAACCGTTCGCCCTGAGTGCCCCGACGCTTCGTCCCCACCAACCCCGTTCGCCCTGAGTGCCCCGACGCTTCGTCGGGGTGTATCGAAGGGCCAGCACGACTCAGTCTTTGGGTGGGGCCGACACCAGCATTGACGTCAAGGTTGCGTGCGCCCTTCGATACGCGCCGGTCAAGGCACCGGCGCTACTCAGGGTGAACGGGTTGTGTGGGATCCCGAGTCTGAACAGTTACCCCCCGCCGTTACAGCAGGGGCCTCGTCGATGCCGGGTACGTTACCTGTCGGCCTGATTCGCCGGTTCCTGGCGGACGGCCAGGGGGTGCCGGGGGGTAAGGCAGGCGGCTTGCGGCGCGAATGCTGCGGGACTGCCTTGCCGTGCGACGTTGGGCGGGCGGTGGAGGCGCTATCGAGTCATGGGGAGTTGGTGCGGGAGAAATTCAGCCGAGCTTTCAGTCCACCAGTCCGTTTCGCACGGCCCAGACGACGATCTCCTGCTCCACGGCAGGTCCGACTCCTCCTTGAACCGCACCAGCCGCTCCGGGAAGTCGTGGGGGACCTGGTAGGTCACTCTGCTGTGGTGTGTGCGCTGTCGAGGCATGGAATCGCCTGTCCTTCCGCAGGACGGCTGCAAGCTCCCTCCTACGGGGATGTCCGGGCCGTCCGGAAACCCCAGGCGGGACGGTGTCCGGAGCGCAAGCTCACGCGGTCAGCCCGTCCCGGAGCCTTCGGGGAGGCCGCCGCAGCCCTTGGGCAAGCAGGGCAGCGGCCTCCCCGTGTGTTCATGCGTGCGGGCTTTCTTCGTTGCCCTTCTTGCGGGACAGGTCACCTGCTAGTAGGTCACCGTCAGCGTGTAGGTGCCCTCGCCGTTGCCGAAAGCGCCGACCGCGACGTAGTAGATGCCCACCTTGAGGGTGCGGCTGATCCGGGCGTTGAAGACCTCGCCGCCGTCGTCGTTCCGGGTGCCGGAAATGTAGTTCCCGTCCGCGTCGTAGACCCCGAGCAGCAGCGGGTCCCGCAAGGAGCCGCTGTCGGTTTCCTGGCCCTCCAGGTCGATCTGGTATCTGGTTTTCTCGTCGATGTTCAGCTTGAACCAGTCGACGTCGCCCGAGAAGTCGATCTTGCCCGTGACCGAGGTCCCGATCGGCGCGTGCTCGGTCGTGCTGCGGTCGGCCGGGTGCTCGTCGTCATCCTGCGTGATGTCGATGACCCGAAGCTCGTAGCTGCCCCACTCGTGCGCCTCGCCGGTCG
Source organism: Dehalococcoidia bacterium (assembly GCA_965220785.1). Classification (GTDB taxonomy): domain Bacteria; phylum Chloroflexota; class Dehalococcoidia; order Lucifugimonadales; family CAZENU01; genus CAZENU01. The sequence goes on along the minus strand of CBDCQW010000003.1, from coordinate 1,600,463 downwards.
CCGCGATGTAGTACGTGCCGTCATCCTCCGGCGTGAACTCCACCCGGGCCAGGTGGTGGGAACTGTTCGCATCGTCGGTTGCACCACGGGACGACGTGTTGGGCAGGTCGACGCCGTCGGCGTCGTAGATGGCGTGGATCTCCGGGAGGTGCAGGGTGAGATCGTCGTCGGGAGTCTCGCCCTTCATGTCGATCCGGTAGGTCCGGCCCGCCTTCAGGTCCACCGCGAACCAGTCGGTGTCGAAGTCGTAGACGGTGCCTTCTTTTTCTACTTCGTCCCCTTCGGCGTCGATGATCGTCCATGTTACTGTCTCTTTGACCGGTTCGCGGATGATGCTTGTCGCCGCGGCCCCGCCCACCTCGACCGTTCCGGTGGTGCTGGTGTCGGCGGGCAGGTCGTCTTCCTCGGTCTCTGAGTCGTCAACTGGAGGATCGTCGTCGTCCAGGATCGTGCCCTTGGCCGTCGGGTCCGTCGCCAGCTGCGCGTTCGACGACACGCCCGACAGCGTCACCGTGAAGGTCTCGTCCTCCTCGACGATGGTGTCCTGCACCGAGCGGAACGAGCATATCCCCACCACCTGGCCGCTCCGGACACCTCCGTTCGCGCTCGTAAACGTGAGATCCTCCGCGACCGCCGTGTCGCCGCCCCCGAACGTTGCCGTACAGGTCACCGCCACGTTCTCTGAGGTCGCTTCCGACAGACTCAGCGGAAAGACCATGAGCGAGCCCTCGGTCTCCGACTTGTTCGCGATGCTCAGCGTCGGCAGGGCCGCCGGCGGGTCGTCGGCATCGTCGGACGGCGTCTGCAAGCGGACCGTGACCTCGGTCGTTGAAGACCAATCCAGGTCCGTACTCCAGTTGTAGAGGCCGGTGCTCAATTTAGTGGCATCGTCGAGCGGGCGCAGGGTGGTGACGCCGTCGAACGCGAGCACCAGGATTCCCTCGTCATCGTCGGAGAGGTCGGCGGTGAGCAACAAGAACAGGGCGCCCTCGTTGTTGGCCGCTGATCCGACATATATGCCTTGGATCGTGTAGTCGTTGTCCCCGACCGAGAACATCGTGTCGTCGGGATGGCCGGCAAGGCCGCCCGTCTCGCGGCCAGTGATACCCACAAACCCGTGTCCGGTAAGGACGGCGGCGGTAGACCTGACCTCCCCCACGTCCACCACGCCGCACCAGATGTCGCCTTCGTTCAGCGTGCACGGCAGGACCTCGCTCACCGACAGCGTGTAGGTGCCCGTGGCGCCGAGGATTTCAATCCCTCCCAGGTAGTGGGTGCCGGTTGCGGTCGCTGTGTAGGGAATCCGGCTGTTGATGTTCGTGGAGTCGATGTCGTCGTTCTGCGTAATGATGGTTCCAGACCCGTCGTAGAGCCATAAGAACGGGTCTGACAGGGTGCCGCGGCTGGTATACGCACCCTCTAGGTCGAACTGGTATTTCTTGCCCGCCTCCAGATCGACCTTGAACCAGTCCTGGTCAGTTGCGGTGCTGAGGTTGCCCGTGGCCGAGGCCCCGACCTCGACCCGGCCGGTGGTCATGCTGTTGTTGGGAAAGTCCGTGTCGGCCTCCGAGGCGCCGTTCGCGCCCAGCACGATCACCGACAGCGTGTAGGTGCCGGTCTCGCCGTCCACTTCACCTGCTGCCACGTAGTAAGTGCCGGTCGCGGTCGGCGTGTAGATCTCCCGGGCGTTATCGCCCACGCCACTGCTTTCGTTCTCCTCCTCGTGTGACCCATCCGTGTCGCGGAGCTCCAGGGATGGGTCAGGCAGGGTGCCGCGGCTAGTCGGCGCCCCCTCCAGGTCGATCTGGTAGCGCGTGCCCGCCTCCAGATCGACGCGGAACCAATCAAAGTCAGTGCGGCTGCTGATGTTGCCTGCGACCGAGCCGCCCACGTCCACCTCGCACGTGGTGCTGACGTCGCCGGGACAGTCGCCATCCGAGGGCTCGGAGACGTTGGCCCGTTTGCCGGGACCGCCGGGCGCTCCGCCGCCGTCGCCCTCCCCGTCCGGGTCGTCGCCTTCGGCGGCCTCCGGCGCGGCGGGGACGTCGATGTGGGACCAGCGGGAGCGCTCGCTCACCCCGTGCTCGTTGATGGCCTTGATGCGGTAGGTGTAGCGAGTCTCCGCCGACACCGTGTCGTCGGTGTAGGTGGTGGCGTCCGTTCCCGTGTTCGAGACCAGCTCATTGAAGTGGCCCTGGGGGTCGACCGCAGGAATGCGGCGCAGGATCACGTAGCCGGTGATGGAGTCGTCGCCGGGGTCGTCCCAGGTGAGGGTCACCGAGTCGTGGGTCGCCGTGGCATCGAGGCCCGTGGGCTGGTCGGGCGGCTCGGCAGCCTGCTCCTCCTCCGGCTCAGGGGCTGCCGGAGTGTCGACGTGGAACCAGCGGGAGCGCTCGCTCACCCCGTGCTCGTTGATCGCCTTGATGCGGTAGGTGTAGGTGAGGCTGGCCGCCACCGTGTTGTCGGTGTAGGTCAGCGCCGCCGTGCCGGTGTCCGAGACCAGTACGCTGAAGTCGCCCCCGGTGTTGTTCACGCGGACGCGGCGCAGGATCACGTAGCCGGTGATGGAGTCGTCCTGGGGGTCGTCCCAGGTGAGGGTCACCGAGTCGTGGGTCGCCGTGGCTTCGAGGCCCCTGGGCTTGTCGGGGGGTTCGGCAGCCTGCTCCTCCTCCGGCTCAGGGGCTGCCGGAGTGTCGACGTGGAACCAGCGGGAGCGCTCGCTCACCCCGTGCTCGTTGATGGCCTTGATGCGGTAGGTGTAGGTGAGGCTGGCCGCCACCGTGTCGTCGGTGTAGGTCAGCGCCGCCGTGCCGGTGTCCGAGACCAGCACATCGAAGTCGCCCCCGGTGTTGTTCACGCGGACGCGGCGCAGGATCACGTAGCCGGTGATGGAGTCGTCCTGGGGGTCGTCCCAGGTGAGGACGACCTGGCCGTGGGTCGCCGTGGCTTCGAGGCCCGTGGGCTGGTCGGGGGCCGAGCCCTCCTGGGCCTGTACCGGGGAGAAGAGCATGGCCATCGCCAGGGCCGCTATGACGGCGAGCAGGACGGGGAATCGTCGTCTATCGGTGCGAGTCAACATCGTTCCTCCTTGTGCTGGTGCGGGTGTGCGGGACGCAGCCCGTCCGGTCCGCAGGCGTCAGCCGATAGAGGAGCGGCGCGCAGCGGCGTAGGGCGTTGCATGGATGAAGGCTGTTTCGGGTGAGTGCGGGACGTGCGAAGTCCGGGGGAAGGCGTCCTTCGAGGACTCCGGTTGCTTCGGGCGCGCGCTCAGAGGGAGCGGCGATGGGGGAGAATCGGGCCTGCCGGCATGAGCCGGAGGGGACGAGGGGGCTAGAGCGGAGGGAAAATCGGGGGGGGGGGGGGGGTGAACATCCGTGCTAGGCGGAAGTCGGGCCGGGTCGCGGAGACCACGGCAACACGGGCCGCTGCGACCGCTGTCTGTGCTCCGTCGAGGATTGAGATTCCTCGTCTACCGGTGCGGGTCATTGCCCCTCGCTCCTAACGTCGTATGATTGCCTGGACTTTTCGTTGCCCATGACAAGGCTTGCCGCCCGGAAAGCAGCCCTCGCCAACATAAATCGTACTGAGCTTCCAGGCCGGATATAAGGTGCAGGTGTCTATTTTGCTCTAGGAATTGGTCTAGACATTTGTCTATAGAGGTTCGTAGGCAGATGACTACTAGGGGCCTCTATACCCATGTCGCGTCAGGTCTCAGCCCAGCGTGTTCAGGAAGCGGCGTGGGCGCTCGACGGGACTCCCATCGGCTGACGGCCGGGGAATGGAGGGAGATCGCGGGGCGTAGCCGCGAGCGTCGAAATGGCTGCGGCGGTCTGTAACGAGCCAAAGGCCCCCGCCGTTACAGCAAGGACCTGGCTGCTGCTCGATACGTTGCCTGTCGGCCTGATTCGTCGGTTCCCGGCGGACCGACGGCGGGGCAAGGCAGGCGCCAGATTACAGCGCCAACCTGACCCGCAAGGTGATAACTGTTCAGACTCCGGGTCCCACACAACCCGTTCACCCTGAGTAGCGCCGGTGCCTTGACCGGCGCGTATCGAAGGGCGCACGCAGCCTCACCGTCGATGCTGGCGTCAGCCCCGCCCAAGGCCTGGGTAGTGCGGGCCCTTCGATACACCCCGACGAAGCGTCGGGGCACTCAGGGCGAACGGTTCCTCAGGCGACAGCCCCGCCCCTGGGAGCGGCCGGCGGCCTCGACGCACTCTCGTGACCGTTCACCTCCTCAAGTCTGAACAGCTACGCAAGGTGAAGGTTCTTGACTTTATCAAGTCTGGTGAGCTGGAAGAAGGGCGGGCGCAACGGGATGGTGATACGCGGCGCGGGCGGGCCGAGGAGCAACGGGAGGATCGGCGACGGGACCATCCGCGTCGGCGGCCGGGTTCCCTGGGGGGCCGACGTGGAGTTCGCCTACACCACCGGCTACGACAGCGACGGACGGGTGTCGGTCAACCGCCTGGTGGACGAGCGGGACTGCGCCGTCATGCTGACCAGACCTGACCCGGATGGCGCCGGTCCGGTCCTCCCCGGGACCGGCGCCTGAGCGCGGGCAACAAGGCAACACGTCCCACCGCCCTGGTCTCGGCCCATTCTTGGCTGCCTGACTTCTCCGCTGTCGCTGAGCGACAACCCAACTCGGCACCACCGCCCTTAATTCATTCCAGACGCCACACAGCCTGCCAACCAGGCTGACTTACTCGCAGACCACCCCGTCCCTGTTACCGTCGTCCATGTACTGGTAGGCTGGATGCGTGAAGCTGACAGGGGCGATGTTGTTGGCCGTCGCTTCATCGCAGGTGATCTTTCCGTCGCCGTTGCCGTCCCACAACTCAAGGGCATCGACTGCTTCCACGCCCAGCAGGTAGCCGCCGACACTAGCGCTGGTCGCGTCGCCTACGATGATGTCGTAGCTCCCTGCTTGCAAGGCGCGGTAGAACAACAGTGAGTCAGTCCCGAAGGTGCCTCCTCCTCCGTCGTCGTCAAAGGCGATCGTCTCCGGCAACCCGGGAAGTCTCACGATGACATATGTGTCGATGCTCACGGACTCGACGAAGATCGCCACCGACTCGCCCTCCTCCAGTCTCAGCGTGAAGGTGTCAGAGTCGAGATGGTGGTCGACGTTTCCGGCGAGAGTCTCCCATACCTGGATGGTCTCTCCATCATCCGGATCCGCGAAGTATGTCAACAGCACGTTGCTGGACAGCTCGAACGACTGCGGCTGTTCGGAGGACATGCCGACCGTGATGAAATGAGGTCCGTCAACGTCCAGCTCCAACTCGACATACTCGGTACCCGAAACGCCTTCGTCCACGTCGACTATCAGCCCGCCCGGTCCCATGATGGCGAACGCACCATCCCCTGCGCCGTCGAGCTGAACCTGAAGTATCAGCCCGGCCTCTCCGTGCAAGGCAAAGGTGAAGTGGGTCCAACTGTCGGGTAGTGTGACCGTATATTCGAAGTCGCCTTCGCCGGTGGGGAGCCTTCTCCTGGACGGGTCGGCGGAGTCCCATCCCCACATGATCAGCTCCTCAACGATCACGATGTCATCGGCGATTGAGGTAGCCAGTCCAAATCCGGCCTCGCTGAAGCGGAACGTGGAGATGCCAACCACCTGGCCCCTGTCGTTGACAAGCGCTCCGCCGCTCTGCCCACCTGCGATCGCCGCATCGGTCTGTATGTAGGTCATACCTAACCATTCCCACTCGCGGAAGCGCGACAGGATGCCGCGGCTTATCGTGGGCTCGGGAAAGGCTTCAGTCTCGGCAGGGTATCCGACCAGGTAGAGCTCGCTGCCGGGCGACAAGCCCTCTCCGTCCGCCAGTTCCGCCGGGGCGACCGGTATGTCCACGGGTCCGAGCACAGCGAGGTCCGATAGCGCGTCCCAGCCGATGACGGGCACGCCGTCGAACCAGGTGCCGTCCGGGAATGTGGCCCAGACCGACTCGTAAGGCCAGACGACGTGCCGGTTGGTGACAATGTACCCCCCGTCGATGAGGACGCCGCTGCCCGTTCCGGACGGGGTCTCGATGAACACTATGGTCGGGGCGACGAGGGCGTACACTTCTGTCGCCGTCAATGGAGCGTCGGTTACAGGCTCGGCGGTGGCCGTCGGCGTGGCGGTCGGTTCCGGTGTGGCCGTCGGCGTGGCGGTGGGTTCCGGTGTGGCCGTCGGCGTAGCGGTGGGTTCCGGTGTGGCCGTCGGCGTGGCGGTGGGCTCCGGTGTGGCCGTCGGCGTGGCGGTGGGCTCCGGTGTGGCCGTCGGCGTGGCGGTGGGTTCCGGTGTGGCCGTCGGCGTGGCGGTGGGCTCCGGTGTGGCCGTCGGCGTGGCGGTGGGCTCCGGTGCGGCCGTCGGCGTGGCGAAGCCCAACAGGTTGGGAGCACATCTCTCCAACTGTGCAATGAAATCATCAATCACAGCAGGGTCGTCGGGTGTGACAACAATCGCGAGCAAGTTGGCGCCTGCCACCCACTCCTCCAGGCATGACGCTTCGTCGTCGCTCAGAGCCTCCTCGTTCACCTCCAAACCTTCAAGCAAGGCAGAGATCACCAACTCCGGCGCTAGCTGAAAACACTTAATCGTACGGTCTCCCTGCTCCCAGCTCTGGGCTGACGGTGGCAGCAAGAAGGAGGTTTGCCGGTCGCAGTTCTCGGAAGCTTGGCTTACGAAGAAGCTCTCGCCCGGATAAGCCTCGGCGTCGGCAACCTGGAATGACTTGAGCACCCGGTATTGCCAATCGCCCGAACAGGGCACGATGACCACGGTGTCGATGCTTTTGCCCTCGGGCAACGTGTAATTGACGCAGTCGCCGTCCTTTAGCTCTGTCACGTGGATTTCGGCGCTGGGTGTAGGAGTCTCTGCCGTGGCGGTGGACGCGGCAGCAGACTCGTTGGCTTGGCGGACGGACTGAGCATCGTCCTCGCATGCGGCCATTGAGAGTGTGATGGACAGCAGTGCGACCAAGAGCATCGCGCCAGCACCTGGAATCCGGTGTGCAATGGACTTTGACATTTTCGCTCCTCTCGCCTGACGCCGTATGATTGCCTGGACTTTTCGTTGCCCATGACAAAGCTGGCCGCCCTTAGAGCAAACCTCGTCAACATAAAGCGTACTGAGCTTCCAGGCCGGATATAAGGTGCAAATGTCTAAATTGCACTAGACATTTGTCTATAGAGGTTGCATAGGCAAATGACTACCAGGTGCCTATACCCATGTCGCAGCAGGTCTCAGCCTGGCGTGGTCAGGTAGCGGCGTGGACGCTCAACGGGACTCCAATTGGCTGACGGCCGGGGCGCAGCCGTGAGAGTCGAAATCGCCGCGGCGGTCTGTAACAAGACAGAGGCCCCCGCCGTTACAGCCGGGGCCTCGTCGCTGCTCGGTACGTCACCTGTCGGTTCTCGGCGGACCGCCAGCGGGGCAAGGTCGGCGTCAGATTACAGCGCCAACCTGACCCGCAAGGTGAAGGTTCTTGATTTTGTCAAGCGGTGGTGGGCTAACGTAACTGTTCAGAGTTGAGGGGACCTCTCGGAATATCCGTTCAAGGGGAACGGTCTCTCATAGCTGGATCGCCACTTCCGACACTTGGGACTCCGCTCAGATCCCACGAAGTCTGAACAGTTACGGGCTAACGTGTCCTGTACTGCGAACTTTTCGGTACGCCGTGTCAATATAGCGAGGAGGAGTACGCAGCTTTGCGGAGCCGGGCAGGGGAGGCGCGAGCACGTTTTGGTTAGGCCGAGCCGGCTGGTCCACGTCTGCATCGACGACAGTCCATGAAACCCACCAACCAGAGCGGGGGAAGAGGCATCAGGGCCGCATCACCCATACGGCGGACGGACGCGATACTCGCATTGCACGTGCCGCCAGGGGTCTCCAAGGTCCGAGTCTACGGTCCGGCGACGCAGACACAGAACGCATGGCAGGCGCTTCCGTCGACGTGGGGCCCAAAACGCACTGCACTGCGAACTCTTCGCTGGGGCGATGCACCGTCAGTTTCCAGGCTCCATGTCATCCAGCAGGCCGCTTCGCACGGTCCAGACTACCAACTCCTGCTTCGTCTCTATCCCTAACTTGTCCTGGATGCCGTAGATGGCATTTCGAATGGTCAGTGACTGATTGCCCCTGACCTCGGCGATCTTCGCGTAGGACTGCCCCTGCGCAAACAGTGTGAGGATATCCCGCTCCCGCTCGGTCAGCCTGCTCAATTCATCGGTCTTTTGCTGCTCCGCCGTGCGGATTCCGGAGAATGCCCGCCGGATGGCGTCGGCGGGTATGCGGTAGTCGCCGTCAGCGACGTCTCGGACGGTGCGTAGTAGGTCCGTTTTGCCCGAGTATTTTTGGAGGTATCCCACGGCGCCCGCGGTTACGGCCTCCATCACAGCGTCCTCTTCCGATGCTGCGGTGAGTATCAGCACCCGAGTGTCCGGAAGTGTCTCGGTAATGTCTCGGCAGGCATCGATCCCGTTCTTCACTGGCATCATGACATCCATTATGACCACGTCGGGCTCGACACTCTGAGCGACCATCACCGCAGTCTCGCCGTCGCCAGCCTCCCCGACGACCTCGAAGTCGCCTGAACGCTCCAGCACTTCCCGCAGGCCGTCCCTCATGATTTCATGGTCGTCCACGAGCAGCACCCTGGTCGGTGCGGTTAGCGGCAAGTCAAACTCCTCCCTGATTTTCACCTTGCGGAATCACGCAGCTTACGGTAGTACCGCCGCCGAACTCTCCCGAGGCCAGTTCGAGTCTGCCTCCCATCCGCTCTGCGTCAGCTCTCATGTTCCTGAAGCCGTTGCCGCGGTCTGTGTAGTCGTCTGGGAGGCCGTTCCCGTCGTCGGATATAGACATTCGGAGCGTGCTGTCCTCAAAGCCGAGCGAGATGATCACCCTGGTAGCATCCGAGTGACGAAGTGCGTTCGTCATGGCGTTGTGGGCTATTGAGAATAGCAGGCGCCCGGTGATGGAGGGGAGCCGCTGCTCTTTGCCAGACTGGATCACTTCCGTTGGGATAGACGTGATTGTCGTGAAGGCCGAGGCGTGCGACCTCAGTACGCGGCTCAACTCCCGTCCTTCGAATATCGACCCTATGTCGACAGGATGCCTCAACTCCCACATCGTCGACTTCGACAGCGCGTGAGTGGCCCTTAGCTTGGCTAACAACTCGACGCGGTTTTCGTTATTGTCGGTGTCGGCGAGCTCGATCGCAGTCTCCAGGCCTAGGCCGATGACGTAGGCGGACTGGGCTATCGTGTCATGAATGGTCTGCGAGAGCTCTACCCGCTCTCGTTGGAGCTCCCGTTCCCTTTCCACTGCCTCTCTCCTTCTGATTCGTTCAAACCTGGACACCAAGTTGACCGCCACTACAACTGCATACATGACGGCGATCCTCATGAACAGGACCTTTTCCTCCTTCATCTCGAAGTCTACGCCCGGCTCCACTGTCAGACTCAACGTCGTGTACACGACCGCTATTACCGTGACCCCTGCGAAGCTGAGCCTGAGCGATGTGAATACCACCGCGAACATGGCCAGTACGGCGTAGTACAGGACGAAGAAGGTGTTCGCGAATCCGCCTGAGATCCACAGCCCTGCTGTAAGCATCACTGCGTCCATAACGCTGAGAGCCAGCGCCCAGCGCCATGTCACCATACGCTTTGTCTCGATGCGGTAGTGAACGTAGCCGTTGAGCGCCAACAGCAATACGGAGAACAGCGTGTGGGCGACATAGGCGGGATGCTCGAAGTCGACTCGATAGTTGTGTTGGGCCAACCAAGCGACTACGAGGAGCCATCGTACCCATACCGAAATCCTCAGGCTGTAGCTCAGGTCGTCAGGATCGATCCAGTCAGACGCCTGGCTTAACTCTCTACGGGAATGGCGTGGCATCATCCCTAAATCCAAGCCTCGACTCCGGTAGTGTACGCCGCTCGGCCTGGGTGGCAAAGGTTCGTTTGTACCCCGTCGGACAGGTACAAATGTACCACGCGAAGTGGGTACGGGCGAACCTTGCGTCGTCGCTCGGGGAAAGGCAACATGTGCTCCGATGGAGATGCCGTTGGTCGTACTGTAGAAGTGATCGTTACCTAGCGCCCCCATCCCGTGAGCAGACAGCGAAGTGCCAAAGTCCAATGTGGGCCTGCCAGCGGCAGCTCGCTGGACCTTGGGCGTGTGCCTTGCCACGATAAGAATTTGAATGCACAATGCCGCAAGGCTCCCGGACAACAGCTATTGCCAGATCGGCTTGCGGCTTCGTGAAGGCCGCAAGGCTTGAGCGGAGGCACGGGCAGGCAACTATAGGATGTGGTGATGAGCGAAGAAGCCTAGTGAAATGAGCCGTCCGCATGTCGTACACAGGCTATCCGCCCCTCTCGCTACGTTTGTATTGGCGGCTCTGGTCATGCCGGCCGCGCTGGCATGCGGAATTCTTACAAGCGATCCGGCATCGTCGCCAACAACGCCTCCCAGCGATAGCTCGTCTTCGGCGGTCGCCGGCTCGCGAAAGGATGGCGAGCCCGGTACGGGAATCGATTTCGAGCCCAAGGCCACACCACGGCCGACAGCCACATCCCTTCCTACCGCCACACCTTATCCGACAGCGACGGCCTTTCCAACGGCTGCACCCGATCCTACGAAGCTGGCCGGAGCTGCGCCATCGGTTCCAACGACTGTGCCTACTCCGGCGTCGGCCGAGGGGGCCGCGACGCCCGGATCGAGTCCCGCGGTCATACCCACGGCGACAGTTGTGGCGGGCACATCATCGCCAGGGCCCTCAACCGGGCCCACCCAGTTCACCTTCCCGGGAAGGACGGAACTGAAATATCCCAAGGTCGGGTCCGCGCTCGATGACCTGATCGCCAGGGTACAGGCCGGCGAAATCTCTGCCGAGGAAGCGGCAAAGGAAGCTCCGATTCATCGGGGAGACTCGGTCGGAGTGGCCATCCACCTCTCAGGAAACGTGGACGGCGTGGTTCGCTTCCTGGAAGCCAACGGCGCCTCCAACATATCTGCCAGAGACGACTACATCGAAGCCTATGTGCCCGTCCTGTTGCTGGCGGAAACCTCTGAACAGCCCGGAGTCGTCCGCGTACGGCCGATTCAACCCCCGGAAGAACCCCAGAGCGGGTCTGGGATTGCCGGCAACGGCCCCGGGGTTCACGGTTCGGCAGCCTGGAACCAGGCGGGGTTCACCGGCAGGGGTATCAAGGTAGGGGTGATCGACGGCGGCTTTGGCGGATTCGCGGAACTCATGGGCACTGAGGTGCCAGCAGATGTCCACGCCAGATGTTACAGGTGGTTGGGGGAGCATTCCCAGGACCTGGAGCATTGTGGGGACAGCACTCACGGTACGGCTGTCGCAGAGTCGGTCTTGGACATCGCCCCGGATGTGTCGCTATACATAGCAGATCCACAATCGCCGGGAGACCTGAGGGACACGGTCGACTGGATGATCTCTCAGGGCGTATCGGTCATCAACCACTCGAGAACGTGGCTATTTGACGGTCCCGGCGATGGCACATCCTCGTCTTCCATCAGCCCCCTGAACACTGTGGACAGGGCGGTGGCAGCAGGGATCGTCTGGGTCAACGCGGCGGGAAACTCGGGTCGGCGCGCATGGTTCCAACGCGGCCCTTTTTCGTATAGCACCATAAGCATCGATGGCGAGGATGTCAGAGTCGTAAACTTCGAAGGATCGAACTTCACGAATCGGTTCCATCTAAGCGGCTCGCTCCAATTGCGATGGGACGATATGTGGAGTGGAGCAACCCGCAACCTCGACCTCTTTCTGGTCATGCCGGGTAGCGGCGACATCGCCCTGGCCAGCATCGACCCCCAATCGGGAGAGGATGGACACGACCCTTACGAAAGGGTTAGCTCCGGCGCGATATTTGACATCATGATTGCCAACCGTGGTGACAGTGAGCCAGGGTGGATTCAGCTGTTGGCGTGGAGAGGAGAAGGGCTGACGTTCAACACGCCGGATGGCGGCAGCATTACCAACCCGGCTGAAAGCGCGAACCCCGGCATGCTGACGGTGGGCGCTGCTCGCTGGAGTAACGTGAACGCCATAGAGAGTTTCAGCAGCCGGGGACCAACGCCCGACGGCCGTATCAAACCGGACGTGGTCGCGGCGGATTGCGGGGAAACGGCTGCGCGTTCTCGTCCCTTCTGCGGCACCAGCCAAGCAGCGCCCCACGTCGCCGGGTTGGCGGCGCTGGTGCGTCAGAGGTTTGCCGGCTATACCCCGGCGCAGGTCGTCTCCTACCTGGAGGAGAACGCGGAGCAACGGGTTAGCAGCCCCGACCCCAATGACACCTGGGGCCACGGCTTCATCGTGCTCCCAACGATCTCACCGCAGCTATCGCGCTCTCCGACCATCGCATCGGTCACTCCCGGCGCGAGCTCCTTGACCGTAGCTTGGAGGGCGCCGTCCAACGACGACCGCTCGAACATCACGGCCTACGACCTGCGACACATCCGGAGCGACGCCTCCAACAAGGCCGATCCCAACTGGACGGTGGTGCAGGATGCCCGGACCGGCTCCGGTCCGCTGACATACGTGTTGACAGACCTCGCAGTCGGCACCCAGTACGACGTCGAGGTACGGGCGGTCACAGCCGCGGGAGATGGGCCCTGGTCCGCAACGATGAGGGGGACAACTGCGGCGTCGTCACCAGGGGCGCCGACCGGACTGATGGCGACGGCGAACGGACAAACTCGGATCGACCTATCGTGGACTGCGCCATCGATCGACGGAGGTTCAGATATCACAGGCTACCGTCTAGAGGTGTCCCAGGACGGCTCTAGTTGGAGCGATCTGGTGAGCAACACGCGATCGACCGCGACGAGGTACGCCCACACAGGTCTGAGGGGTGGGAGTACCCGGCACTACCGCGTCTCGGCCATCAACTCGGCCGGAACAGGCCCTGTGTCCAATGTCGACTTCGCCGCCACCGCCGTTGCACTCGCGCCTGACCTGGTCGTGGAAAGACCGACGGTAAGCGAGAGCGCTCCGTCGGCGGGGGCGCGCTTCACGCTGAACGCGACGGTGCGCAACCAGGGCAACGGCCGATCGGATTCGACCACGCTGCGCTACTATCGGTCCACCGACCCGACGATCACGACCGGCGACACGGCGGTGGGCACGGACTCGGTATCGCGTCTTGACGCGTCGGGGAGTGGTGCCGAGTCGATCAGCCTGACGGCCCCGTCGACGGCAGGCACCTACTACTACGGGGCCTGCGTGGATGCGGTGTCCGATGAGTCCGACACGACCGACAACTGCTCGCCCGCGGTGACTGTAACGGTTGGCGCTGCGCCCGCGCCAGACCTGGTGGTGGACACGCCTACGGTGGACACCAGCGCTCCGGCGGCGGGCACGACATTGGCTCTGAGCGCCACGGTGCGCAACCAGGGCAACGGTTCATCGGCGTTCGCCACCCTGCGCTACTACCGGTCCAACGACTCCACAATCACGACCGGCGACACAGAGGTCGGCACGGACTCCGTGTTCAGCCTCGACGCGGCAGAGAGCGGAGACGAGTCGATCAGCCTGACGGCTCCCTCTGAGCCCGGCACCTACTACTACGGCGCCTGCGTGGACGCGGTGTCCGATGAGTCCGACACGACCAACAACTGCTCAGTCGCGGTGAACGTTGCCGTCGGGGCCGCGCCGGCGGCCGACCTGGTGGTGGACACGCCGACGGTCGATACCAGTGCTCCGACGGCGGGTGCGCGCTTCACGCTGAACGCCACGGTGCGCAACCAGGGCAACGGTTCATCGGCGTTCGCCACCCTGCGCTACTACCGGTCCAACGACTCCACAATCACGACCGGCGACACAGAGGTCGGCACGGACTCCGTGTTCAGCCTCGACGCGGCAGAGAGCGGAGACGAGTCGATCAGCCTGACGGCTCCCTCTGAGCCCGGCACCTACTACTACGGCGCCTGCGTGGACGCGGTCTCAGGGGAGTCCGACACGACCAACAACTGCTCCGTTGCCGTGACGGTGACCGTCGGTGCCGCGCCCGCGCCGGACATCGTGGTGGACGCGCCCACGGTGGACACGAGCGCTCCGACGGCTGGTGCGCGATTCACCCTGAACGCCACGGTGCGGAACCAGGGCAACGGTTCATCGGCGTTCGCCACCCTGCGCTACTACCGGTCCAACGACTCCACAATCACGACCGGCGACACAGAGGTCGGCACGGACTCCGTGTTCAGCCTCGACGCGGCAGAGAGCGGAGACGAGTCGATCAGCCTGACGGCTCCCTCTGAGCCCGGCACCTACTACTACGGCGCCTGCGTGGACGCGGTCTCAGGGGAGTCCGACACGACCAACAACTGCTCCGTTGCCGTGACGGTGACCGTCGGTGCCGCGCCCGCGCCGGACATCGTGGTGGACGCGCCCACGGTGGACACGAGCGCCCCGGCAGCCGGAGCGAGCTTCACGCTGAACGCGACGGTGCGCAACGAGGGCAGCGGTCGCTCGGACTCGACTACGCTGCGCTACTACCAGTCCACCGACCCGACGATCACTACCGGCGACACGGAAGTCGGCATGGACTCGGTGTTCCGGCTTGGGGCATCTGCCAGCGGAGCCGAGTCGATCAGCCTGACCGCGCCGTCCACGCCCGGCACCTACTACTACGGCGCGTGCGTGGACGCGGTGTCCGACGAGACCGACACGACCAACAACTGCTCAGTCGCGGTGACTGTGACGGTCGGCTCAGCGCCGGCGCCGGACCTTGTTGTGGACGCGCCGACGGTGGACACCAGCGCCCCAACAGCCGGAGCGAGCTTCACGCTGAACGCCACGGTGCGTAACCAGGGCAGCGGCTCATCGGCGTTCACCACGCTGCGCTACTACCGGTCCACCGACTCGACGATCACGACCGGCGACACAGCGGTGGGCACGGACTCCGTGTCCAGCCTCGACGCGGCAGAGAGCGGAGACGAGTCGATCAGCCTGACCGCGCCGTCCACTTCTGGCACGTACTACTACGGCGCCTGCGTGGAGTCGGTATCCGGAGAGTCCGATACGACCAACAATTGCTCAACCGGGGTGACGGTTACTGTTGGGACAACGCCAGTCAACCCTCCCAATCAACGATACACGTGGCAGGGTTCGACGACAGTCGTCTCATGGGACTCGGTACCGGATGCCGACTACTACAACATCTACTACGACGACTTCTTCGATTCGAACTGCCGGTTGAGCTTCGGAAATCCCTTCCTTTGTGAAGAGTTGGCGAGCAACATCACCTCAGCATCGTACACACACATGAGCCCAGACGAGACGACGAACTACTATTGGATAACCGCATGCAACGATGCGGGTTGTTCGGCGATCGACAGCGCGAATCCTGCCCGGCGGGAAGGCCCCGCGCCCGCGCCTGACCTTGTGGTGGACACGCCCACGGTCAGCGAGAGCGCTCCGACAGCCGGAGCGCGATTCACACTGAACGCCACGGTGCGCAACCAGGGCAACGGTTCATCGGCGTTCACCACCCTGCGCTACTACCGGTCCACCGACTCGACAATCACCGCTGACGACACAGCGGTGGGCACGGACTCCGTGTCCAGCCTTGACGCGGCAGAGAGCGGAGACGAGTCGATCAGCCTGACGGCTCCGTCTACGCCCGGCACCTACTACTACGGCGCGTGCGTGGACGCGGTGTCCGATGAGTCCGACACGACCAACAATTGCTCAGTCGCCGTGACGGTGACCGTCGGGGCCGCGCCGGCGGCCGACTTGGTGGTGGACACGCCCACGGTGAGCGAGAGCGCCCCGACAGCCGGAGCGTCCTTCACCCTGAACGCCACGGTGCGTAACCAGGGCAGCGGTTCATCGGCGTTCACCACCCTGCGCTACTACCAGTCCACCGACTCGACAATCACCGCTGACGACACAGCGGTGGGCACGGACTCCGTCGGTGGTCTGAGTGCCGCGGGGAGCAGTGCCGAGTCGTTCAGCCTAACCGCGCCGTCGACGGCAGGCACGTACTACTATGGGGTGTGCGTGGATCCCGTTGACGGCGAGTCCGACACGACGAACAACTGCTCTTCGGCAGAATCGGTGACGGTTGTTTCCGCTTCTGGGTCCGACCTGGTCATTGAGTCCTTTACCCCGCAGAACAGCAACCTGGACGCTGGAGCGTTCCTCCCTCTGTATGCCCGTGTGCGCAATCAGGGTACCGGTTTGGCAGCAACGACTCCCGTTTCCTTCTACCTTTCCACTGACGCGACCATTTCCACGAGCGACACGAGAATCGACGGACAGTACGTACGACGCTTAGCCCCATCGGAGTCGGGTACTGCACAGGTCTCTACTTTTGCCCCGTCCACTCCGGGCACGTACTACTACGGCGCGTGCGTACAGGCGGTGTCCGGGGAGACCAACACGACGAACAACTGCTCCGCCGCAGGGACGGTGACCGTTGGAGATGCGCCCGCCAACGTGCCGGGTGTCCCGGCTGGACTGACGGCGGCTCCGAACGGTCAGACGCAGATCGACCTTTCGTGGACCGCGCCATCGAGCGACGGCGGTTCAGAAATCACAGGCTATCGGATCGAGGTTTCGACCAACGGCTCGGATTGGAGTGATCTTGTAGCCGACACCGACACCACCGCTACGAATTACTCCCATACCGGCCTGACGGCCGGGAGCACACGGCACTACCGCGTGTCGGCCATCAATTCGTCCGGTACTGGTTCCGCATCCAACGTTGCCGACGCAACCACGGACACTCAGGCAGGCGCCACGACGTGCTCGACCGGTGGCGCCGTGACGAACGCTGCTGCCAACCCGGGACTGGCAGCCGACTGCGAGACGCTGCTGGCAGCCAGAGACACCCTCAAAGGAAGCGGAACCCTGAACTGGTCCGCAGATACGCCAATCGCAAACTGGGACGGGATCACCGTCAGCGGAACGCCGCAGCGCGTCACCCGGCTCGAACTTCGAGTCAGAGGCGTCACCCGTGTCACAGGGACGATACCGTCAGACCTGGGCAACCTAGCTGGTCTGGAGGTGCTGTCAATCTACGGGGCGTCAACCAGCGATGACCAGCCAATTGGGTTGACTGGAAGGATACCAGCGGAGCTTGGGCAACTGACCAACCTGCGGGAGCTGACTCTTCATCAGCACCGGCTGTCCGGAACGATACCAGTCGAAATCGGGGACCTGACCAACCTGGAGACGCTCAACTTGAACTTCACCCAGCTAAGCGGGGCGATACCAGCGGAACTGGGAGGACTGACCAACCTCAAGACCCTGAACCTATACGACAACGGCTTGACAGGGGCGATACCGGGACTCGGAAACCTTGCTGAACTGGAAAGCTTGAACCTCAGCCTCAACCGGTTGAGCGGAACGATACCGACCCAGGTGGCCGATCTGACCAAACTGAAGGTACTTTCCCTGGGATTCAATCAGTTGAGCGGGACCATACCGACGCAATTGGGTAGTCTATTCAACCTGGAAACACTGGCCATGGGATTTAACCGGCTGAGCGGAGCGATACCGACAAGTCTGGGTAACCTGACCAAGCTCAAGAGTCTGTCCCTCGGCGGCAACCAGTTGACAGGAACGATACCCAGCGAACTGGGAGACCTGACCGACCTAATGGCACTACTGCTTCATAGAAATCGGCTGACGGGGTCGGTCCCAACGGAGTTGAGCGGATTGACCATGCTGCGCCAGTTGCAGCTGTCGAATAACCAGTTGACCGGATGTATCCCGGCGGCACTGCGAGAAGTAGACAGCAATGACCTTGCCCAGCTCAGTCTACCCAACTGCGGCTCTGTCGGCGCCCCCGGCGCGCCGACAGGGCTCACAGCGGCGGCGGACGGCCAGACCGAGATAGACCTGTCGTGGAGTGCGCCGTCGGATGACGGCGGGGCGGTCATCACAGGCTACAAGATCGAAGTGTCGACGGGTGGCTCTTCCTGGAGCGACCTTGTTGCCGACACTGTCTCCACCGCCACCAGCTACTCCCATACCGGCCTGACGGCGGGCAGCACTCGGCACTACCGGGTGTCTGCCATCAACTCCGCCGGGACGGGCCAAGCGTCCAACACCGACTCGGCGACCACGGAGGCCGCGCCTGCGGCCAAGCCCGGTGCGCCGACGGGCCTGTCAGCGACCGCGGACGGCCAGACCGAGATAGACCTGTCGTGGAGTGCGCCGTCGGATGACGGCGGGGCGGTCATCACAGGCTACAGGATCGAAGTGTCGACGGGTGGCTCTTCTTGGAGCGACCTGGTTGCCGACACTGTCTCCACCGCCACCAGCTACTCCCATACCGGCCTGACGGCGGGCAGCACCCGGTACTACCGGGTCTCTGCCATCAACTCCGCCGGCACTGGCTCAGCGTCGGACACAGACTCGGCGACCACCACCGAGGCATCTGTCTCGGATGGCACTTGCACTGTGGACTTGATAGTCGAGCTTGGCGAAAGCTGCACGTATCCCGGCACGTCCACGGAGTTTTCGGTCGATGCTGACGGGACCGGGCGATTCCTGTTTCTCAGTTCAGGCTCGAGCATCAATCTGCGCAATACGACAATTAACGGAGTAACGTACACCTTCGTTGCAAGTAAACAGAGTGACGGGAGCTGGCGCGTCGAAGAAGTGGGTTGATCGCCAACGAATTGAGGACCGTCTAGCAGGGGGAACTCAATTGAATCAAGAACGACGAGGAAGTGTCCGGAGGAGGTACGACGTGAGCTATCTCAATGCTGTGCGCCGCGTTACTGGCCGGCATTTGCAACCGATGGTCGGCGCGCTGGCCATGATAACGGTTGTCGCCTGCGGCATCTTTCCGGTTGACGAGGCGCCTGTTCCAACGTCCACTGCCGTTCCCGAACAACCCACGCCGGCCGCAACGGCACCGGCCGCTCCGTCTGTCCAGACGCCCACGGCCATCCCCGCACGACCGACCGCAGCGGCAACCTCCCCGGTTGCCCCGTCTGGATCGGTGGCCACGCCTGCGGCTGAAGGCTCCGATCTTTACCGTGCGGTCTGGACGAACGACATCGACGGAGTAAGGAAACACGTTGCCGCCGGAGCGGATGCGAACTCCAAGGGTCCGGATGGCGAGCCCGTTCTGCACGAGGCGATATGGCGAGACCATCGTGAAGTTGCGCAGCTCCTGGTCGACGCAGGCGCGGACGCAAACGCCAGGGACTCCGACGGCAACCCTCCTCTGCTCGAAGCCATATGGAGAAACCATGCTGGCATCGTGCGGATTCTGGTCGCCGGCGGCGCGGACGTTGACGCGAAGGACTCCGCCGGCGACCCTCTTCTCCGCGAAGCCATATGGAGAAACCATGCTGGTATAGTGCAGATTCTGGTCGACGCCGGTGTGGACGTTAACGCCAAGGACTCCGCCGGCGATCCTCTTCTGTACGAAGCTGTATGGAGAAACCATGTCGAAATCGCACGGATCCTAGTAGACTCGGGCGCGGACGTTAACGCCAGGAGGGCGAATGGCGAGTCCCTCCTGTACGTAGTGCGTTGGAGAGGTCATACGGACATCGAGCAGATCCTGGTCGACGCGGGCGCTCAGGAATAACACGGCCGTCGCTAGAGTAGGCGATTTCAATGAATGTGCTCTGGGCAAACAGGAGATGAGATATGGCTAGGTATTGCACGCGCTGCGGGTCGCAAAACGACGACGGCGCGAGATTCTGCAGGGACTGTGGCAAGGCCATGTCCGGATCGACGCCGAGTGCTGCGAGATCCGAGCCGACGTCACACGGTGGCACGGGCGATGGGATGACAGTCGGCTACTACCTCGAAGGGTTTCACAAATTCGCAGAGTTCGAAGGGCGCTCCAGTCGAGCGGAGTTCTGGTGGTTCACTCTGGTCCTTTACGCCATCCAGATTGCGATCGTCGCCCTCGGCACAGTACTGGGTACATTCTCTCCAGGCCTTGGGATATTATCTACCGTCATACTCTGGATACACGGCTTGGGCACGCTCATCCCACAATTGGCAGTTGGCGTCCGACGGCTACACGACTCGGGGAGAAGTGGTTGGTGGTGGCTGGTTATCCTGGTACCGTTCGTTGGTTGGATACCGCTATTGATCTTCTTGGTGCAACCGACCGATCCGCGCCCGAACAGCTACGGCCGCGGGCCAGGTACCAGATGGTGACGCAGGGTCACGAAGCCAAGCTCCCGCCGGTTGTCCTGAATCTCGGAGGCTGAGCACGATGGTTTGCAAGGACTGCGGAGTCGAAAACGACGACGGCGCTCGGTTCTGCAGGAACTGTGGACGTGTAATGACCGGCTCGCCGCCGAACGCAGGGGGACTCGACCCTGCGCAGGCCGGTGACACTGCGGATGAAATTGAAGCCCCCACGAAGGCGAGGACCTGGATGTGGGTTGCCATTGGGTCCGGCCTTGCCGTGGTCCTGCTCTTCGTCGGTCTCATGGCCTTCCTGTTTGGAGACAACTTCGGGATCGGAGATCCGAGCCCGACCAGCACGCCAGCTCCCGTGATGATGTCCGTCAACCTCCTCACGCCAACGGCCGAATCTCCAGGCGCTGGCGACCGCCCCGAAGAAGTAAGCATCGAGCCTACGCCGCAGCCGACATACACGCCCAATCCGACGTACACGCCCAATCCGACGTATACGCCCAGCCCGACGGCCACGCCCAACCCGACGGTTACGCCCGGTCCAACGGTCACGCCCGGTCCAACGGTCACGCCCGGTCCGACGGTCACGCCCAACCCGACGGCCACGCCCAATCCCACGGCCACGCCCAATCCCACGGCTACGCCCAATCCCACAGCCACGGCCAGTGCGACAGCCACGGCCAGTGCGACGGCCACGGCGAGTGCGACGGCCACGGCGAGTGCGACGGCCACGGCCAGCGCGACGGCCACAGCCAGTGCGACAGCCACGGCGAGTGCGACGGCCACGGCCAGTGCGACGGCCACGGCCAGTGCGACGGCCACAGCCAGCCCAACAGCCACGGCCAGTCCGACCGCCACGGCCAGTCCCTCGGCCACACCCGGGGCGACTTACACCTGCTCCGAGGGGGCGGATCCTACACCCCTCCATCGCGCGGTGAAGCGGACTAATCTCGAGGTCGTGAGGATTCTAGCCGACAAATGCCCCGAAGACCTGAACGTCGTCAGTGACGACGACTTCTACGATCAGACGCCCCTCAGTCTTGCTATTGGGAAAGGGCACAAAGAGATTGTCAGGGTACTCGTCACGGCTGGGGCGGACCCTGACGTCAAGGTCAAACCTGATTCTGACTCAGGGACTCACCTCACCTACGCCGTTAGACTTAGGGACACAGACGTCATCCAGATTCTGCTAGACGCCGACGCGGACCCCAACGTGGTGGACACCGAGGCGTTCTATGACCAAACACCACTCAGCCTCGCGATACATGCCGGCAATACAGAACTGATAAACAAGCTGATCGCGGCTGGGGCGGATCCCAACGTCAGGGTCGTACCTTCTTCTAACTCAGGGACTCACCTCACCTACGCCGTTAGACTTGGAGAGACAGACGTCGTGCAGATTCTGCTGGACGCTGGCGCAGACCCCAACGTGGTGGACACCGAGGCGTTCTATGACCAAACACCACTCAGCCTCGCGATACATGCCGGCAATACAGAACTGATAGACAAGCTGATCGCGGCTGGGGCGGACCCTGACGTCAAGGTCAAACCTGATTCTGACTCAGGGACGCACCTAACCTACGCCGTTAGACTTGGAGAGACAGACGTCGTGCAGATTCTGCTGGACGCTGGCGCAGACCCCAACGTGGTGGACATCGAGGCGTTCTATGACCAAACACCACTCAGCCTCGCGATACATGCCGGCGATACAGAACTGTTGAACAAGCTGATCGCGGCTGGGGCGGACCCCAACGTCAGGGTCAAACCTGATTCTGACTCAGGGACTCACCTCACCTACGCCGTTAGACTTGGAGAGACAGACGTCGTGCAGATTCTGCTGGACGCTGGCGCAGACCCCAACGTGGTGGACATCGAGGCGTTCTATGACCAAACACCACTCAGCCTCGCGATACATGCCGGCAATACAGAACTGATAAACAAGCTGATCGCAGCTGGGGCGGACCCAAGCGTCAAGGTCAAACCTGATTCTGACTCAGGGACGCACCTAACCTACGCCGTTGGACTTGGAAATACGGAGGTCGTGAAGATTCTGCTGGACGCTGGCGCAGACCCCAACGTGGTGGACACCGAGCCGTTCTACGAAGAATCGCCACTCAGTATTGCGGTCAAGGCCGAGGATATTGAAATGGTGCGTGTCCTTTTCGACGCAGGCGCAGACCCAAATAAGAAACTCAATCAGTTCGACCAAGTGAGTCCACTCGAGATCGCAACCGAGAAAGATTACACAGCCATCGTGAGAGTCCTCACGGGTACTTCAAACTGAGGATGAGTAAGAACGTGATCGCATCCAGCAAATGCGTCGCTCTCGCGCCCTCAGCCTCCAGCAGTTCACCCTTCACAATGCAATTGCGGAGGACGATGGATAGGGTGGTGCGGATCGGGTCAACGCTGGAGGAGAGGCTGAATCCAGAAATCGCCACGGCGATTCGCCGATCAACGAAGCGGTCAGGCGGGGCAGTACCGAGATGGTGTGCGGATTCTCGGCGGCTCCTATTCGGGACGACAAGCGTTTCGCAGCGACCACCAGATGCACCAGCGACCAGAAAGGAAAGGTAGCCAAAATGGTACGAAAGAACAGTAACTGCGCAAGCTGTGGCAGCGAAATTGAAGAAGACGCATCGTTTTGTGCGCGATGCGGCACCCCAATCCAACAGGGCGATTCCCCTGAGGAGGCGATTGAGGGTAGGGGCAGCTATCAGCGCGTCCCGGCCATATGCGTAAGCTGTGGCAGCGAAATTGAAGAAGACTCATCGTTTTGCACGCGATGCGGCACCCCAATCCAACAGGCCGATTCCCCTGAGGCGGCGATTGAGGGTAGGGGCAGCTATCAGCGCGTCCCGGCCATATGCGTAAGCTGTGGCAGCGAAATTGAAGAAGACTCGTCGTTTTGCACGCGATGCGGCACCCCAATCCAACAGGGCGATTCTCCTGAGGCGGCGATTGAGGGTAGGGGCAGCTATCAGCGCGTCCCGGCCACATGCGTAAGCTGTGGCAGCGAAATTGAAGAAGACGTACCGTTTTGCACGCGATGCGGCACCCCGGTCCAACAGGCCGCGGAAGGCGCCGAACGTCCCGAGGCCGATCCTACTGAGGCAGCGGCTGAGGGCAGGGGCAGCTATCAGCGCTTTCTGACCATGGATGCATCCGGCGGTTTCTTCGCAACCGTGGCGCCTGCACTGATTTGGTATGGCGCGGCGGGTGTCCTGATATGGTCCGTCATCGGACTCCTTTCGCTTCGTTTCGACATCGGCGTCCTGATAGACCTCCCAAACCTGCTGTTCAGCATGCTCATCGTGGTTGGGATAGTGGTGAGCGCTACCGCCAGCTACTACCTCGTTCGCACCTACCGCGAGCGGGACGGACAGCTCTGGTATGCGCTTTCGTTTCTCCCGGTCCTCCCGGGAGCCCTCATCAGTGCTGGGCTGTTCATCATGATATTGCAGGTGTGGACTGACTTCTCGTGGGGTCCGGACGACCTCCGAAGGGCCATGTTCTCGCTCATCGGCGTTGGCCTGTGTGGAATATATGGCGGATACCTGGCGCTTGTGGTCACCGGGCCGGAGCGGATCTACCAAGTCGCGCGCTGGGTGGTGTACATCGCGTTGGCCATCATCGCGGCGGAGATTCTGGACGCGATGTGGCTGAGCAATCAGGACCTGTCTCGGCAAGAGCTGAATGACTTCATGGCTGTCGGCGGGACCGTAGCTATTGCTGCGGTCGTGTACTCGATCATAGCCGTCATCCTGGCTCAAGCCAGAGACAGCAAGGCGCGTCTCGCCGTTCTCGTGACGTACGTGATCCTCGGGCTCGTCGGGTTTACGATCGCTTTCTTTGCTCTACTACAGGAACACGACGAGGGCCCGATAGCGCTTATCCACGGCGGTACGGTCTTTGTGACCATCACTACTATCGGGCTATTGGTGGTACGGCACTTCCACAAGAACAGGGACAACCCCAACGTGCCGACAGGTAGCGGAAGACTCTCAGACCAGCCCGGTACCTGAAAGCGCGCGGGCCAAAAGGGCACGTGAGGCGCTTCGGGCCGATTGGCGGCCGGCTGTCATGAATCGCGGAGGCTGAGCCCATGTATTGCAAGAGTTGCGGGTCGGAAAACGACGATAGCGCTAGGTTCTGCAGGGACTGTGGCCGCGCAATCACCGGATCGTCGCCGGGCGTGGAGAGAGTCGCCTCTGGAGATAGCGGCGGCACTCCGGAGGCAATCGAAGCTCCCACGAAGGCGAACACCTGGATCTGGATTGCGTCTGGTGTGGGGCTCGTCGTGGTGCTGGTCATCGTAGGCCTCATATTCCTCGTCCTCGAGTCGGCATCTGAGATAGCAGGTTCTTCACCCGAAACAGATCGAGAGGCGTTGGCAGTCCTGTTTCACGCCACGGACGGGCCCAGCTGGCTGGAAAACGAGAACTGGTTGACCGAGGTCCCCTTGAGTGAATGGACTGGCGTCACAACAGACGAGGACGGTCGAGTGACTGAGCTGGACCTTGCCGCTAACGAACTATCGGGCCCGATACCTCCCGAGTTGGGCAACCTTGACCGACTGCGAGAGCTCGATCTGACCGCCGAGCGGACCGTGACGACCGTCAGAGGGGGAGTGAGGATCACGCTTGGGGGCGATTCCCCAAGTCTCTCATCTCAGCTCAAACAGGCAGGCAAACAACTGGCGGAATCGGCCGAAACCACCATCCGGAGGAACTACTTGAGCGGGTGTATTCCGATCAGTCTCAGGGAACAGTTGGATATGAGCGCATCAGATCTCGGCGGCCTGCCGTTTTGCGACGGGGTGAGCGCGTTAACTGGGGACGTCGCGCGCGCCGGCGCGGCTGCCACATCTCGAAGAGAGGGGACAGAGGGCCGCGACGAACCACCCGCTTCAGCCCCGTCAGTTGATAACAGACCGCCTGCTCCCGAAAACGCGCGGTATGTCTGGGACAACTCGACGATCGTCGTGACTTGGGATGCGTCAGAAGGCGCTGAGTACTACACCATCTATCACGATGACTTTTTCGACAATGTCTGCAGAATTGCGAGCGACGGCTCCACGGCCTTTTGCGAAGAGCTGTCGACGAACATCCTTGAGAATTCATACGTACATGCCGAGCCGGGCGGGGATGAAAACCATTACTGGGTAGCCGCATGCAACCGCGACGGATGCTCGGATATCGACTCCGATAGCCCGGCCGAGTACGTCGACACCAGGCCGGCGAGTCCGACAAACGTGAAGGTGCAGTTTGTCCTCGGAAACACGCAGATACAGCTCTCCTGGGATCCAGTGCCTGACGCAGAACACTACAGGATCTACTACGACGATTTCTTCGGTGACAATTGCCGAGTGAGCAGAGACGGCGACTCCAGCTTTTGCGACCTATTGGCTTCAGATATACGGCAGACGAGTTACCTCCACACAGACCCGGACAGGGACGAGAATTACTATTGGGTCGTCGCCTGCAACAGTGGCGGTTGTTCGGAGGTCGATCGCGAGAATCCGGCTGTGGTCGGGGATCTTTCACCGTCCACAACAGCGCCAACGGCCGGTCCCAAGGCCACACCCTCCGGCCCAGCCAATGTGCGATACATTTACAGGGATCGACATGGCCAGGTTGTTCATTCGGGATTTGCCGAGTCTGTGCGAGTGAGTTGGGAGCCCGTGGAAGGAGCGGATTACTACGAGGTCTATGCGAGGGCGTGGATGTTTGACGATGGAGGACCGCTGTGCGATCCGGCTTACTTCTGCCGAATGGTTATCACTAACCTAAAGAAAACGACCCACGAATTTGAAAGCCCAGCAAATCTAATCAGTGGTAGTGACGGAACGAACAGGCACTGGGTCGCCTCCTGTAACCGCAGTGGGTGCTCGGATCCGGTTCTTGCGGTGGTCGAGGATTCCTGACCGTTCACAACGGCGCCAACGGCCAGTCCGTCTCCCGAGCAATCTGAAACGCCGACCGAGTCTGACACGTCCCGGAGGTCGTTCGAGGCGTCCACGCCGTCGGGCTACACTCGAGTCACGCTGACCGACCGAGGGGGAGTATATGGGACTCCCGAGAGGTTCACCACCGATTCGAGCCTTGGCGCCGTCGCGTATATGTTGCTCGGAAGTTTGAGAGGCTGCAGCTTTGCCAACGAAGAGTTGGAACGCTCAAGCGTCGTTTATACCAAAGAGGAACGATTGGGACGCCTTCCGACATACGCATCTGAAGAGGTCTGCGGCAGGACCAGCAGCACATGGAAGACTGGTTGGGACGGCTTGAGGATAACCCGTCTGCGCATCTTTGAAGAAAGCAGCCCCACAAACCTCAAGGAGTACGTCTACGATCCAGTCAACGGGCAGTATGTCGAGTCGCCCGCCCCCGGCGGCTCCAATCAGCCCCGCAGGCCGACACCAGGGTCCGGACGTTACGGAGCTGACGGGCCGCTCCGCCCGACGGACTCGAGGGCGTGAGACGGTACCCACCCCTGAAGCTCCCCACCGGGCAACGCAATCCTGATCCAGCCGTGACGGGAGCCGGTAACGCGCACCTGAGCCCCGCTGTGAAGTGTGAAATGCTCGGGGTACTGCGCTCCGGGCCCACTCACGACTTCGACGGCCGCGGCGGTCACAACGCCGGTACTGTCATAGGGATTGGCGTAGATCATGCTCACGAGAAGCACCAATGACGAAGCGGTGGCCGCTGTCGCGACAGCGGCCACCATACGCAGCACGCGTCTGAGGGGGAAGGCACGCCACACCAGAAGGGCCCCAATGGCCATTCCGGCGAACACCCATAGCAGCAGGGCTACGACGCTGACCTCACCCCTTGTCGCCCAGCGGTACCCGAAGTAGGACAGGCTTTCGACCAGAGAGTCTCGCTCGCTTGCGATGCTGTCCACCGTCATGCCGAGCGCCAGCTCCAGATTCTCCGTGATGTCCGCGTCGCGAGGAGACAGCTCACGAGCACGCATGTAGTTCAGGACGGCCCGCCCGAGATCGCCACTCTCCAAGTACGCGTTTCCCAGGTTGAAGTGGAGGGCCGTGTCACTAAACCCCTGATCGATCAGAGCCTCGTACTGCTGAACGGCCTCGGCGTACTCCCCACGTTCGTATCTCTCATTTGCCCTGGTCATCAGGTCGGTGGCCGACGATTCCTGTGCCAGGACGTTGCCCGCGACGAGAACCGCAAGAATGACGAGAGCAGCCATTGGCGTAAAGCGGTACCTCAGCGACCTGGTCATTGCTCGATAGCCCCATCGAGTTCGACCAGTAGCTGCGCGGCGCGTTGGACGCGGTCCTCAGTCTGACCCGCGGACGCCGCCTCCGGCGTGTACCTCGCCGCCTCGCCCGAAGCCAAGGTGTTCTCCACTCGCTCTGCCACTTCGGTCGGGACCCCCGCATCCCGAAGCTGCTCTCCAAGGGCCTCCCGAGTCAGTCCCGTCAACGGCTCTGCGAACCGGTCAGCGAGATAGGACAGCACCGCATCGGCAGCCGCGACTGCGCTGTCATCGCCCGCGGCGACAGCGCGTGAGAGTGTCGACTGAGCATTCGGCAGCGCATCCCGCCGTCTGGAGTCCACGAGAGCGGCTTCCAAGGCATCGCGTCTACGTCGCCAGACCGCCGCTCCGAAGATCACCAGCAACGGCAGAGTCCACGCAGCCCAGTACCCGTAGTTTTCCGTCACATTCCCGCCCGCCTTGCCAAGAACGGGCGGTGCGGCCCTGACGCGCTTGATGCCGCTCAACTCCGCATCGTCCTCCGTTCCTCCAGCGGACGACGGAGGAACGGACGGCACGCCGTCCGCTTCGCCAATGGATACGACGATCGGCGACGTCGCGGCTTGGACATACTCTTCGAGGTCAGGGTCGTAGTATGCATACGAGATCTCCGGGACCGTCAGCTCGCCGGCCATTTCGGGCACCAGGATACTCGCGTACGTCCGACTCCCGACGAGCTTTCCATCGATGACTTCACTGGTGACGGAGGCAGGCGATCTGATCACACGCCAGCCCAGAAACTCTGTCCAGAGCGGGTCCGGGAGCGCGTCGATGTTTCCCGCGCCTTGGACCGTCACCGTCAGTTGGACTGAATCGTTCATCCGTCCCGTCGTAGTGTCCACCGTGGCGGAGATCTCGAACCTGCCTACCGCGCCCGCGAACCCCGCCGGGGCCTCCGTGGGCATCGGACGCACCTCGATCGTGACGGGTACGCCTTCCACGACGGTGGGCCCTTCCGATGAGCCGTCGGACACAGTCAGCACGGCGGGTTCAATATCTATTCTTCCGACTATGCTCGGGAACAGGAGGGTTCGCAGCTCGATGACCCGGTACACCTCGGATTCGATAGTCTCGCTATATTCGTCCTGCTCTGTCGCGCGGACGTTCCAAAACCCGGCGAAGCCGGGAGGCTCGTAGTGGACGGAGTGGGGAAAGCCTGAACGCTGGTATATCTTGGAGGCGTAGGTGATCTGCTGACCAAGATAGGGCCGGTCGTTGTCCACGGACGCCGTGACGAAGAGAGACTTGTCGGACGGCGGTTGCTGTGCACGAACGGGCAGAGCGGCAAGAAGCAGCGCCGTCGCTACAAGAGCTGCGCCGGCCAGAGTTCGCGGTATGGTTCCGATGTGTGCCGCGGTCAAGGGCTACCAGTCAAACTCGGTCTGAGGTTTCTTGGAAACCAGGGTCTGCTGTCTTCGCTCCTGAAGGGTCTGTGCATCCTCTCCAACCGCTTCAAGCGCCTGCCTCGCCTGATCCCCGGTCAGCGGCTCGGTCTGGGGTTCCTGTGGAGACGGATCGGCCTGAGGTGGCGGCTGGGCCTGGGGAGGCTGGGCCTGGGGAGACCGGGCTTGGGGAGAAGCCTGCTCGTCGTCCGGGTCCGGCGGCGGCATCTGTTTCAGGGCCAACTCCAGGTTGTGCTTGGCGTCGGAGTCATCGGGGTTCATCCGCAGCACCTCCTTGTACGCCTCGACAGCCTGTGCGTACTGCCGGGTTCGAAAGGCCGCGTTGCCTCGGTTGAAGAACCCCCGCGAGCGCAAGTCGCCCTTCGCATACTCGAGAGCCTCGTCGTACTCCTCGATCGACTCCTCGAAATTCTCCATCCGGTACAGGGCGTTTCCCACGTTGTAGTGCGGCTCGCCCGCCCTCGGGACACGTTCTCGTGCCGCTTCGTAAGCATCGAGGGCCGCGCTGTAGTCCGCATTCGCGTACGACCCGTGGCCCGAGTTGTTGACCTGATCCGGTGTGGGCCCGCAGGCCGACAGGAAGAGGGCAGCGGCCGGCAAGGCGATCAGAGTTCTAAGGCCGAACATGTTCCGCCCCCTCCATAACCGTTTGCAGTCGACTTCGTGACGTGAGTAGGAGCCGGTCCGTCAGGACCTGGGCCAATAGGAGCGAGAGAGCGCCCGCGAGCAGGAATAGCTGGAACCGCTCGACTCTTCTCTCGTTGAGCTCGCTCTGAAAGCTCTCGCTCTGGAACGATCCCAACTCGTCGAGTAAACCGACCGTCGCGTTGGGATCGGCGGCCCTGAAGTACCGGCCCCCGCCCGCCTCCGCAATGCGTTGAAGCGCACCTTCGTCAAGCCTGGAGACGATTGGGCGCCCCTCGGCATCCTGTCGGTGTCCGATCACGTCGCCCTGTTCATCGTAAACGGCGACGGGCCACCCATCCGACGAGCCGAAACCGACGGTGTACACGACCGCTCCCGCCTCTGCGGCTTGCTGGGCGGCCGCAAAGGGATCACCCTCGTGGTTCTCGCCGTCCGTCATGATGACGATGACTTTCTGGCTCACCCGATGATCGTTGAAGCTGCCCATTGCTATCTCAATCGCCTCGTCGATCACGGTGCCCTGCCGGGTGATCGCATTCGGGCTGGCGCTGTTCAAGTAGGTCCGCGCGGTGTCGTAGTCCGCAGTCAACGGGAATTGGACGAAGCTGGCCCCGGAGAACAGAACGATGCCGACCGTGTCACCCCTCAATCGAGATATCAGGTCCGATATCTCCAGCTTGGCGCGGTCGAGGCGAGTTGGCTTCACGTCTTGGGAGAGCATACTGCGAGACACGTCCAAGACCACCATCACCTGCACGCCACGGCGCTCGACTATTTCGATGTCGCTGCCCCATTGAGGCCGCGCCAGGGCGACGATCAACAGCGCTATGCCACCAGACCAAAGGACAAACCGCACCAGGCGCATTCTTCGGCTTGCGGCTGTGCTGAGTCTTTCCACGAGAGCCGGATCACCGATGCGCGAAACCGCGGCGGCCCTGCGTGTCGAAAACCACCGCGCGAATACCGCCAGCAGTGGGATCACCGCGAGGACGATGAGGAACTGTGGAGCTGCGAAGGTCATGGCGAGCTCAAGGCAGTCTTCGGAACACGGTATTCGACAGAACCCGCTCCAGCAGCAGAAGCACCAGCGCCGGGACCAGGAACCACGTCAGAATCTCCCGGTACCGGATGAAGTTCTGGATCTCCACATCGGACTTCTCCAACGCGTTGATTTCGGCGTAGATGCCACGAAGCTCCTCCGTGTTGGTGGCGCGATAGTATTTTCCGTTCGCTATGGCCGCGATCTGCCTCAGCGTCTCCTCGTCTAGGGGATTCTCCTGCGTTACGCTCCCGGTGCCCGATGGGCCGAACTGCGAGCTGCCCGCTTCCTCGCCCCTTCCCATCCCGATCGTGTACAGCTTGATGCCGACCGCCTCCGCCGCTGTGGCAACCGTTATGGGATCGAGCTCGCCCGCGTTGTTCACCCCGTCCGTGATCAAGGTGACGATCTTGCTCTCGACGCTGGAGTCCTTCAGCATGTTCGCGGCGGTCGCCATCCCACTCCCAATCGCCGTCCCGTCTTCGATCCTCATTTCGTCGGCGAGATAGATGTCCCTGAGCAGCCGTTCCAGAGCGAGGTGGTCCAGCGTGGGGGGGCTTTGAATGAACGCCTCGCGCGAGAAGACCACGAGGCCGATTCGATCGTACTTCCGATCCTCTATGAAATCGGCGATGATTTGCTTTGCCGCTCCCAGTCTGTGCGGCTCGAAGTCCGTCTCTCCCATGCTCCCCGAGACATCGAGGGCTATGGCGATGTCGACGCCTTCGCCCCGGATGACCTCTCGCGCATCCACCAATTGCGGCCGTGCCGCGGCGACGATTACCAGCGCCAGCGCAAGATGCCGTATCATCGGGACGAACGGAGTCAACCGAAGCCGCAGCGATTTCGTGCTCACGGGGACC
Organism: Dehalococcoidia bacterium; assembly: GCA_965220785.1. Classification (GTDB taxonomy): domain Bacteria; phylum Chloroflexota; class Dehalococcoidia; order Lucifugimonadales; family CAZENU01; genus CAZENU01. The sequence continues at coordinate 1,569,079 of CBDCQW010000003.1, read as the reverse complement.
AGCCCGGTGTCCGCGTACCGCAGGGTTACCGGCCCCATCCGCCGCTTCCACAGGTACGGCAGGACGGCCGGCACAAAGGCCGCCGGCAACAGGAAGAGGACCCATGATGACTGGAAGGTCAGGTCGCTCACCCCGTCGCCTCCGGTTGAGTCGCTTCTTCGGCTAGTGGCCTCGTGCTCTCCAAGAGGTCACGCGCCCGACGCAAAGCCTCGTAAGCTTGTGCCTCGAGGGGCGTGTAGTTAGAGAATCTAACGAGATCCGCCTCAAGGAACAGGTCTACGACCAAACCCGCGTTCTTGCGATCAAGCGACGACTGCCATATCGCGGTTCCGATTTCATCCGTGGTCATGTCCGTTGCGTGTGGACGCCCCGCGTCTTCCAGGTACGTCGCCCGGAGGTAGGCTTGCACGACCTCTGCCACGAGTGCGTAGTGCTCCTTGAAGCGGCCATCCCCGGGTAGATCGAGTCGCTCCATGCGGTCGATCTCCTGAACCGCGATTTCCCAGGGCGTCCGCGGGTCGACAGGCGCCATGGCCCGTGGCGCCCGTCCACCGAGGCGACGGCTGGCAACGTACGCCGCCGGTACGAGCATCGCCAGGGTGGCCAGCGCTGCGACGACGAGCGCGGCTGGCCGCGTCCAAAGCGGCGATGCAAGATCGGCCGGCGGGCGGATGTCTCTCAGTTGTTCGTCGGTACCGGCCAGCACCGAGTTCACGGTCAACCGCACCGGCGGAGGGAATACTCGCTCGACGCCGCCGTCCGGACCGCGGACGGATATCGACAGGTCCGGTGTCTCGAAGGCGCCCGGGGCGAAGACCGTTACCGTAAGCTGTTGGCTCGTCGTCTCCGTACCGTCCCCGTTGGCGTTCGCATGAGCTGCGGTCTGCGAAACGACCTCGAACGGTCCCCATTCAGGACCCAGACGTGGAACGACCACAACATGGTCGGCCGGGTGAGTCACCTCCAGGGTCAAGGTGACCGGGTCGCCGACAGTCAAGTCGGCGCGGTCGGCCGTGAAGGCAACGCGGACGCCGGCGTGGGACCCGTCCTGCGCGACGGCGGCGCCGGGCAACATGGCAACCAGGGCGGCGGAGGCCGCCGACAGGACCCAGACCCGGGAGCCCCTTACACGGCCGGCTAGGTCACCCGCGCTTCGCAACACCCGATCGGCCAAGTACGACACGCTCCTCTCATCGCGACAGTCTTCGTAGCCGACTACTGAAGAACGCTCCGACCTCGGAGATATAGTCCTGTTCGGTCGTCACCCTGACGCGGTCTACGCCTGCTGAGGCGAATGCATCACTCTTTTCTGTGTCCAGCCTTGCCACTCTCTCCGAGAACTCCCGTCTCCATCGCCGGTCTCCGGTATCCACCCAGCGTTGCTGTCCGCTCTCGGCATCCTCGAGAGCGATGATCCCCACGTCTGGTATCTCTCGCTCCATCGGATCGCTGAGGTCGAACGCCACAACGTCGTGCCGCCGGTTCGTGACCAGCATCGCCTGTCGGTACGGCCCAGGATCGGCTAGGAAGTCTGAGATCAGGAACACGATGCTGCGCCGTTTGAGGAGCACGTAGATCGTGTCAAGTGCGAGCCTGATGTCAGTACGGGTGCCCTCTGGCTGGAAGGCCAGCAGCTCTCGCAGCATCCGCAGGACATGGCTGCGTCCCTTCGTCGGAGGTATCAGCAACTCCACCCTGTCCGTGAAGAGGAGCAATCCAACCTTGTCGTTGTTGGTGGTAGCCGCAATGGACATGACGGCAGCCAACTCGACCGCCAAGTCGCGTTTGAACCAGTTTCTGGTGCCGAAATCTCCGGATCCGCTGACGTCGACCGCGAGCATGACCGTCAGTTCCCGCTCTTCGATGTAGCTCTTGACGTACGGCTCTCCCGTGCGGGCGGTGACGTTCCAGTCGATGGTGCGCACGTCGTCGCCGGGCACGTACTGACGGACCTCGTCAAACTCCATGCCCCGACCCTTGAACACCGAGTGGTACTCCCCCGCGAGACCGTCGTCGACGAGTTGGCGCGTCCTGATCTCTATTCTCCGGACCTTGGCAACCAGCTCGTTCGTCAGCATGTCAGGGGATTTCGACGTTGTCTAGGATGCGCTGAACCATCTGCTCAGACGTAACTTCCTGGGCCTGGGCTTCGAAAGTCGTGATTATCCGGTGTCGCAGGACGTCCGGGGCAACCTGCTTGATGTCGTCGGGGGTGACGTAGCCGCGACCTTTGAGGAACGCATACGCCCGGGACGCGGCGATGAGGAAGAGGCCCGCGCGCGGTGAAGCCCCATACGATATCAGGTTCCCAAGGTCGCCAAGCCCGGCCACACCAGGGTTGCGTGTCGCCACCACGATGTTGAGCACGTAGTCCTGGATCTTTTCGTCGACGTGCACCTTTCTTACGATGTCTCGCGCATTGAGGATATACTCCGAGTCCACGACCGGCTGTACCTCGGCCACAGCCCCCACCGTGAATCGGCCGATCATCTCACGCTCCTCGGAATACTTCGGGTAGTCCACGACGAGCTTCATCATGAACCGGTCGATCTGGGCTTCCGGCAGCGGGTAAGTGCCCTCCTGCTCTATCGGGTTCTGCGTCGCCAGGACTAGGAAAGGAGCCTCGATCGGAAATGTCTGGTCGCCGATGGTTACCTGCTCTTCCTGCATCGCCTCCAGCAACGCGCTCTGGACCTTGGCCGGCGCTCGGTTGACCTCGTCAGCCAGTATCAGGTTCGAGAAGATCGGTCCTTTCTGAACGCTGAACTCGCTGGTGCGCGGATTGTATATACGAGTGCCTATAAGGTCTGCAGGGAGAAGGTCGGGGGTGAACTGGATTCGTGAGAACCCGGACTGAATCGCCTGGCCGATCGTCTTGACTAGGAGCGTCTTGGCGAGACCGGGTACGCCCTCCAGCAGAATGTGGCCGTCGGCCAAAAGTCCCACAAGAGTACGTTCGACCAGTCGATCCTGACCGATGATCGTCTTCCGAATCTCAGCGATGAGAGCGTGTACGAACCGCGCCTCACTCTCTACCAAGTCGTTGATCTGGCGAAATCCTGCAATGTCCATCATGGCAGTACGGAGGCTCCTATGCGAGTTCTCAGTCCACGTGAGTAGGATGTGTGGCGACAGTGTACCGAATCTGGCGAGGCCCGGCACGAAGGATGTCTCGCTCCACTCCGTCGATGGCTGCGCTGGCACCCTGGTGCACGGCACCAGCCCTGAGAGCCGTGTGACTGCGGGGATGTCCGTCCTAGATCGACTAGCAGCCCCAGGGCCTGCGGGAAACTGCTCGTCAGGCACTTCCATTTGGGCGAAGGGTATCGGGGACTCGAACCGCCGGGAAGCAGTCTATGAAGCCGTAGAAGCCCGCTTACTGAGGCTGGTGGGCCGTGTAGGACTGAATTGCGAACTTTTCGGTGGGGAGGTTCTTCTATGAGGAAAAGATCAGCCGGCCCCAGATATACCAGTCTGGCTCAAACTGACACGAATTCACGAGAAATGCCCATTTTTCTCACAGGAATCGCACACGGAGCGCGTATGATAAAGCATATTGGGCCGTCAAGAGGGAGGCATTCGCTTTGGCATTCGGCATGGAACGAAGACAACGGTCGCGGCGGCGGCGTCCGACGCCGTGACGACAGACGTTGAGGCCGCCCTCCCTGTGACGGGCAGTGCACGTTGGCTGGTTGCCAGCGTGATGTTCCTTGCAATCCTTCTGGTCGGATGTTCCGATGAGCCGGACCCTTCACCAGTGGCAAGAACTCTTACCAGCCCCACTTCCGCGTCAGCATCCATAGCAATAGAAACTCCTTCTTCTGCACTAACGACCACCCCCAAACCTACCGCTGTCCCGACCGCAACGGCCACTCCTACTCCAACCTCGACGGCCACGCCCATACCGGCTTCCCCGCACGCGAAACCGCCGCACGTCATTCTCAGGGTCGTGACAGTAACAGAAGATTGGATGCCCTTCGCTAGGTAGTGTTGACATTTATATTATACTGGGTATATGTCAACAATTAAACTATCTCCAGAACAATGGTCGCGGGTGTTGGAGTTCCTTCGTAGTCAGCCAGACTTGTATGTCGGACAGGAGTCCGGCTGTAAGCGGTTCATCGAGGCCATCATCTGGATGAGCAGGTCTGGTGCGCCGTGGAGGCTACTGCCTTCCGAGTACGGGAAATGGAACAGCGTCTACAAGCGGTTTGCCCGATGGTGTGAGGGCGGAATATGGGAACGAATGCATCAGCATTTCATCGATGACCCTGACATGGAGTACCTGATCATCGACAGTACCGTAGTCCGGGCCCACCATTCCGCTGCGGGCGCTCCCAAAAAAACGGTGGTCAACTATCTCAAGCCCTCGGTCGCAGCCGAGGGGGGTTCACTACAAAGGTCCATGTCGGTGTCGACGGCCTTGGCAACCCGTTGAGATTCAGATTGACCGGAGGGCAGGAGCACGATGTCACTCAGGCCGAGGCGCTCATATCCGATATGGAGAGTGAGTATGTGATTGCAGACCGCGCATATGACTCCCGCCAGTTTCGTGAGTCGATCATCGGCAACGGGACTACCCCGGTGATCCCGCCTCGCTCGAACCGAAGGGAGCTGCCCTTATACGATGAGTATCTGTACCGAGAGCGGCATCTCGTCGAGTGCTTCATAGGCAAGCTCAAGCACTACCGCCACATCTTCTCCCGATTCGACAAGCTGGCAAATAGGTACCTCGGATTCCTCCACTTTGTCGGCGCTCTCATATGGCTAAGATGAAATGTCAACACTACCTAGTACCAGCGGCTGGCCTCAGGCTGTTCTTACGAAGGAGAGCAATGCCCTCAAGTACTACGAAGCAGCTATCTGGGAGGAGACAGCTTCGGTTCATTTGTACGAATTTCATGGCCTCAGGGAGCTGAGGCACAACATGACGGACGATGAGAAGATAGGCTATAGGGAGCAGTATTCCCTCCGAGTGCACACCGATATGCCATCGGGATTCTCGCCAGAGCGCAGTGAATTTCTGCGGCGGGCCTTCTCGGATTTCGCGGAGGTATTAGCGTCGCGACACCCTGAATCGGAGCATCACCTGTATACAGCGGCCACGGCGGGCCCGGCGGCAATTTGTTTGGAGCCTATTTGCTCCGTAACGACGCGGGCTCGTTTCTTGCCTCATGGACTCGCTTATTGGGGCGCCCACTAGGTGTAATAGATATGGGTGGACCGTGCAACAAGGGCGGTTTTGATGACCTAGACAATTTCTGCCAATACTCGAGATATTATGTGGCCTCCGATCTACCCAATGGCGGATACACCATGGACGACTGGACCTTTGAGAAGGTTGAAGAGACTGAGCCGGACCACCAGTATCACAGTCTCTTTTCATCGAACAACGATTTGGAGGAGGCCCTTATTGGCCGCATAGAACTAAAGAGGAAATCATACGAATATGCCAGAAACAACATGGTGCGCGATAGAGTCCCGCAGGCTAACTATCTCTATTCCTGTAGTGAGTTCAGAAAGTTCAGCTCTGCTTTCAAAGCATTTCTTAACGAATTAGGCCCCAATCTAGGAGGTCAGGACTTGTATCAGTTCTTGGTCGACAATGCGGCGGAACCGGACTTGATAGATGGGTTCGGAAGAGTGTACGTACATCGCGCTGATAACAGAGATTTTTTTGATTGGGACATCGTGGCTAATGGAATGCTTATGCCTGTAGGGCGCTTCCGCTGACGATAGGCAGAGAGAAGCAACAAGCCTGCATCGGCTGTCTGAACCGCCGCGTCTCCTTTGGGAGCTAAAATCACCTCCGCAGCGTGGCTTCGTCAAGTCCGCCGAATCGTTCGGCGCAAGCCGGTAGGGTTTCGGCGGGGTTTGCGGTTAGCGGGAACGAGACCGAAGCTAGATAGGATCGACTGACATGAACAGCACGAACCAGGATCCCGTCCCCATAGGTGCCTTCAACAGATGGCTTCGAGCAAGGCTGGCCCCGCCGCTTGAAACGGCGGGGCCAGCGAAGCCCCAAGGTGTTGGAGTTGCCCGCAGGACGCTTGCGATCTGTGGGATGGCGCCCTCTACAGTATTCAAGACCATATACGACCGCCTAGAGCGCAACAAGAGGAAGCTATGAGATGGGAACCAGATTCTCTGAGTAGGTCGTGCAGTCACTGCGGAGGAGGTAGATGCAGGTGCTTTGAGTGCACTGGCATGGATAACCAGGATTTCTGGGGCACATGCACTCATTGTGGAGGTACTGGAAGACTCTATGACCAGATCCGCCTGAGTCACTCTAAGGTCAGGAAGGTCCGATACCTGGTTGAGAGCGGCGGACATGTCGTTTCGGCTTTCTCTGATAGACGGCAGGCCGAGCAGAAGGCTGAAGAGATCATTAAGTTTATGGGCTCGTCTCGTGCCGCCAAAGTGGGCCGGGTGGAGTATAGGGAATGAGCGAGTTGCCATGGGTTCACATGCGGCATCGGGTCACTCCCAGCGATACCGCCGGGTTCTCTTCGGTCCTGCCGGACGCTAGCACTTCCATCATCGGGGCGTCCGCAACCACTCGGCAGATACCAGATGGCGCGGCCTAGGGCGCGTTACCCGGTGGGTCCCATCTTCCGATGAGAACTCAGGGGCGCAAAGCTCAATCCATCGACAGAGCCCCAAACCGGCTCAAGACCGCAGTGGTTCGCGTTACCTGAACCGCCCCCACATTCTTATCCAACCCGTTGTCTTATGCCAGGTGGAGTGTAAAGTGTTCAGGGATAGGTGGGGCGAGGAAGAGCCGACTGTGACATGCTGGTGATCTGCCCCAGCCTGCGTCGCCGGAAGCTCCGATACGTATGGGAATCCGCTCGCCGAGCGCTTCCACGAAGTCAGAGGTAGAGGGGACTCGAACTGCCGGGAAACAGTCTACGAAGCCGCTGCGCCGTTCCAAGCGCGTTTCGATTCCTAGATGCCGTAGCTGGTGGAGCTGGGGGGACTCGAACCCCCTGCCTCTTCAATGCCATTGAAGCGCTCTCCCAGATGAGCTACAGCCCCACCGGATCCGGACGGCGGGCGCCGTCCGTGGCACGGCCACTATAGCAAAGGGGGCATTTCGGCAGCAAGGCTGTTTGCTCGTCCCGCATCGATGCGCTGGCGCTGTGAGTCCGAGGCATCACTCCGAACGAGCACGGGGATGTCGTGTCGACGCCGGAGCGGTCGGACCTACGACGTGCCCGTCACGACCGCGTGGGATCGGGCGGTCCTCGACGGCGACTTCAGCGCCTTTTCCAACCTGCTCCAAACTGCACCCCCTGGATTCCCCACCTGATTGGGCCGGCCGGCGTAACGGACTGCTTGCGGTGTCATGGCGGCGGACCCTGGCGGGGATGGATTCCCGCGTTCGCGGGAATGACGGAGGTGGGGGATTTGAGACCCATGACGTGTTTGACAAGAAATACGTCCGCTTGTTACCGTGCGAAACAGGCTACATTGCGTTACACGGTGGGGCTTCTCGCAGCGGATGCGAAGCGCCGCGGTCGACTGCGTCAAAGCGTGGGGCAGGGCAAGCCAGGAGGGTTGCGAAGAATGGATTTCCGTATCGACGGCAACCCCGACTACGGGCATCTCAAGGTCGAGTTGCGACCGGGGGACCGAATCGTCGCCGAAGGCGGCTCGATGGCGTGGATGTCCGCAGGCACCAAGGTCAAGGTGCGCCTGCTTGGCGGACCGTTCAAGGCGCTGATCCGGAGGCTCGTAGCGAAGGAGTCGCTGTTCGTAGCCGAGTACAGCCACCCCGGCATCGGCATGGTGACATTCTCGCCGGCGACGCCGGGCTCGGTCGCCCACCGCAGGCTCGACGGCGACTCGTTCATCCTGACCGCGGGCTCCTACATGGCCAGCACGGCGGGCGTCACGCTCAAGACGCGATTTGGCGGGCTGCGGTCCCTGCTCTCCGGCGAGGGCGCGTTCCTGATCGAGTGCAGCGGGACGGGCGATCTCTTCTACAACGCCTACGGGGCAATGGTCGAAAAGGAAGTCAGCGGCTCCCTGACGGTCGATACGGGCTTCGTCGTGGCCTGGGAGCCGGGCGTCAGCTACTCGATCCGCGGAATGGGCAATCTGAAGAGCACGCTGCTGTCGGGAGAGGGGCTGGCGATGAACTTCTCGGGCTCGGGCAAGGTGTTCCTCCAGACACGGACGTTGGGCGGCATCGCCGGATGGCTGACGCCGTTCTGCAGCGGTTAACGGAGAGAGCCAGTGAACGTACGCATAGTAGACAGAGGCGCCTTCAGTTGGGCATTGGTCCAGATCCGGCCGGGCGAGCGCTTCGTCTCCGAGTCCGGCGCCATGTTCAGGGCGTCCACCAACATCGACGTAGACGTCACGACGCGCTCGAAGAGCACCGGCGGCCTGATGAGCGGCGTTCGCCGCATGCTGGCGTCCGAGAGCTTCTTCTTCTCGTCCTACAGCTGCACCGACCGTGAGGAGGGCGAGGTCGGGCTGGCGCCCACGCTGCAGGGGCAGATAGCCTCGATACCCTGCGACGGCGTGGCGGGGTGGGTCTGCGCGGGCGGCAGCTATCTCGGCTCGACGGACGGGCTGAACATCGACACCGAGTTCCAGGGCCTTCGCGGCGTGTTCTCGGGCGAGTCCCTGTCTTTCCTGAACGTGACGGGCGCGGGCACGCTGCTGGTCAACGCGTTCGGCAGCATCGAGGAGGTGGACGTCACGGACGAGGTCACCGTAGACACGGGGCACGTCGTGGCGTTCCAGGACTCGCTGAGCTACAGCCTCGGCAAGGCGGGGGGAAGCTGGATCCAGTCGTTCCTGGCGGGCGAGGGCATCGTGCTCAACTTCAGCGGACAGGGGAAGCTCTACGTCCAGAGCCATAACCCGGACGAGTTCGGCCGGACCCTTGGGCCGATGCTCCCCGAGAGGTAGAACTGATGAGATACACAATCGACCACCAGCCCACGTACAGCATCCTGGAGGTCGAGCTGAGGGAGTCCGAGGAGCTGGTCTCCGAGGCCGGCGCGATGGCGTGGATGAGCGACAACGTCCGCCTGGAGACTTCGGCCCGCGGAGGCGCGATCGCCGGGCTCAAGCGAACGTTCCTCACCGGAGAGAGCTTCTTCCAGAACACCTACCGGGCCGAGGGTGGAAACGGCGTGATCGGGCTGGCGCCCGGGCAGTCCGGCAACATCGTCGCCCACGACATGGACCGGGATGAGCTGTTCCTGGAGAAAAACGCCTACCTGGCGTCGACGCCCGATATCCACACAGACTCCAACTTCCAGGGTCTGCGGGGCCTGTTCAACGAGGGCCTGTTCGTGCTGACGGTCGGCGGTACCGGCACCCTGTTCTTCAACGGCTACGGGGACGTAGAGCGGATCGACGTGGACGGCTCATACGTCATAGACAACGGCCACGCCGTGGCGTGGGAGCCGAGTCTCAGTTACCACCTGACGAAGGCGCGGCGGATACGGTCGTTCCTGTTCTCGGACCAGGTCCTGATGCGGTTCGAGGGACGCGGCAGGCTCTGGGTGCAGTCCCGGAACCCCCGGACGCTGGCGGACTGGGTGTACCCGTTCAGGCCGGAGGCCTCCAAGGGCAGCGACGACTAACGCCGTTCCGAGCGGCCCGTCAGGCCTACGCGTCCGTCGCGAGCGTGGCCAGCTTCTCGGTGAGCCCGAACCGGTCCATCAGCGCGGATACCTCGTCCCACGTCGCGTCGGCGATCGAGACGCCTTCCTCGAGGCGCTGCTCGCGCGTCAGAGCCTCGAGCTCACCCGGGTAGAGGATCCCGCTCGATCCGTCGGCGAGAGGGGTGTCCTTGACGTAGTCCACGACCTCGCCCACGGTCGCGCGGATATCGTCGATGGCCCCCATCCCCGCGAGGTCGATCACGATGATGGTCGAGCCGGCGATCTGGTCCGGGAGAGTGGCCGCCGGAAGCGCGACGCTCCCCATGACGGCGCCGAACATGGCGACCATGAACGAGAGCGCGTAGCCCTTGTGTCCGCCGTGCAGTCCGCCTATGGGCAGCAGCGAGCCGCCCTCGTAGTAGGCGTTCGGGTCCCTGGATGGAACGCCGTCCTTGTCCAGCACCCAGTCATCGGGCAGCGTCTCGCCCTTGGCGCGGTAGACGCGCAGCTTGCCTTCGGCCGCTATCGACGTGGCGAAGTCGAGCAGCACGGGCGATCCGAAGGCGGAGGGGAACGCCATAGCGATGGGGTTGGTGCCGAGACGCCGCGCCCGGCCGCCGAACGGGGTTACGTTGATCGCGCTCGTACCGCCGACGAAGCCGGTGCACATGATCGCGGCCATACCCTCTTTCGCCGCTTTTTCGGGGTAGGCCCCCACCCTGCCCGTGTGCGTCAGGTTACACATGTTCACGAGCCCGACGCCGTACTGCCTCGCCTTCTCCATGGCGAGGTCGAGCGCGAACCCGGCCACGACCTGACCGAAGGTCGAATTGCCGTCGACGTGCGCCACGGCGGCGTTCTCCCGGACGACCTCGGGGGACGCGGTGGGATCGACGTCGCCGTCATCGATCTCCTGGACGTACTGCGTTATTCGTATGAAGCCGTGGGAGTCGTGGCCGGCCAGGTTGGCGTCGGCCAGGTGCCGCGCGACCGCGCCGGCGTGGCGCTCGGCCGCGCCGGCCGCGCGCAGGACCTCGCTCGCTATGGTCCGAATCGCCTCGGCAGTCAGTATCGGCATGCGTGCTCCCCTCGGGGCGTAGTGGGAGGCTCGTCCTCCCTGGCCCGGACGACGATTCTACCATCCGCCGGGGCGATGGATCGGTGTCAGCGCGCCGGCCGTGCGGAGGTCATCGGCTCCATGCTGAGCTGTACGGGCTCCGGGCGGCGGCGGGGCGGACGGGGTGGGAGACTGTGGCCGCGCATCGCGTCGTCCACGCGTCGGCGTAGGCGGCGTTGGACGTAGTCGGGCGCGTAGGCGCCGGGATACATGCGCCGGTACTCATGCCGGAGGGACGGGTACTCGCTGTCGACGAATTGGAGGAAGTGCTCCTTCGTCCCCGGCTTGAGGTAGAGCGCGCTCGACCAGAGGAAGCGGGCCCCGTGGTCGGCGGCGGCACGCACGACGGCCTCGATGTTCGCCCGGCCGTCCGTGATGCCCGGTACGACCGGCGCCAGGGCCACGCCGGCGTTGACGCCTGCGTCGACGAGCCGGGACATCGCGAGCAGCCGCTTTTCCGGGGGCGGAGTGCCGGGCTCGAGCCTGCGGGCCGTGGCGCGGTCGACCGTGGTCACGCTGAAGCAGACGGTGGAGTCGGTCTTCTTCGTGAGCTCCTGGAGGACGTCGACGTCGCGTACGGCCAACGTGCCCTTGGTGAGGAGCGCGATCGGCGTGCGCCAGGCCGCGAACGCCTCGAGGCATCGGCGCGTGAGCCTGTACTTGCCCTCGATGGGCTGGTACGGGTCCGTGGCGGTGCCGACCGCGACGGTGTCGCGCCGCCACGACGGCCGAGACAGCTCACGGCCGAGCACCTCGGGGCAGTTCGCCTTGACGAAGATTATCCCGGTGAAGTCGTCGCCCGGGTCGAGCTCCAGGTGGGCGTGGTAGCGGCGGGCGAAGCAGTAGTGGCAGCCGTGGACGCAGCCCCGGTACGGGTTCAGCGACCACTTGAAGTCCATGCCCGCGACCCTGTTCAACGCGGTCTTGCACTCGGTGAGCCGGTAGGTCGGTCTTGAGGCCGCCGCGCCTGTGGCATTCATGCGGGTCTATACGGGCCGCTGTTGACGTGGAGTCGCGCCTGCCGGATGAGAGCGGCATTCACGATTCGCACGAAGTGTCCCATTCCGTTCCATTCTGTTCCATTTCTATCTGGGCGATGGGACACTCTGCCGGAAACTGGGACGCTTGGTGTCCCATTCATCCTATCTGAGGTGGGACAACGCGGGACGAAAAATGGGACACTGGTGCCTCGTGGTGGATAGTTGGGGCATGGGGCGTAATTGTCATGGGGATAGAGTAGCACAGATGTGCTGTCCCGGCAACCGGTCTGCTCAGGGGTAACTGTTCAGAGTCGAGGAAATGGACTCGGCGGGGGACTTTCACCAACGATGAAAATGAGGCTGCACCGGAAGGCGGGTTTCAAACCCGCCACTACGCCAGGTCGGCCAAGGGTTATTCTCAGAATTCAGGGGCGAGGACAACCCGCTCAGGCTGAGCAGCGCCTGCTTTGACCGGCGCGTATCGAAGGGCGCGCTCAACCGTGCCCCAATACTGGCGTCGCCCCCCCAACAATGAACTGTGCGGGCCCCTCGATACACCCCGACGAAGCGTCGGGGCACTCGGGGCGAACGGGTCGTGTGGCGACGGCCCCCCCTGCCTGGACTTCGATCACCACAGCACCGTCGTGCCCGCGAGGAGAAATTCCTGCAGAACCGTCAATCCCGTCTCGAGGGACCATTGCGCAACTCACGTGCGGGAAACGGCATGTGGCGCAAGGTGCGGCGATTGTCTGGCTGAGGAAGCCCCACCCCTGGGTTCCCGCCTGCGCGGGAACGACGATTATGCAAGGGCCGCCCTGCCTCGGGAATGACGGTTGCGCAAGGGTCTCCCTTCGCGGGAATGACGGCTGTGCGAGGGGCTACCTACGCGGAAATGCAGCCTTGCGAGCCGTGCCGGCGTGCTAACCTTGGCGCAGGTACTATTCGGGGCCCGTGAACCGAGGTGAAACGCATGAAGACAATCGTCAGCGTGCGTGTCGGATCGGTGGCGAAGGTCTCCGCCGTATTCTCGTGGCTCGTCGGCACGATGATCAGCGTGTTCCTGGTGCTGCGGCTGGCCTTCGAGGGCACGCTCGACGTCGCCGACATCATCGCCATCGGCCTTCTCGCGCTGCTCTACCCGGTCATCGGCGTGCTGGTGGGGGTCGTCGCCGCGCGGCTGTACAACATGGTGGCGGGATGGATCGGCGGGATAGAGATCGAGCTGAAGGACTGACCCGGGTTCCCGCCCCCGTCTTCACGAGGGCAGGCTCTGCGCGGGAACGACGGTTGTGCGAGGGTCTCATCTGCGGGGTGATACACTCGCCCGCGAATCGGCGGACCGCAGACCGGTACCGAACGGAGGCTGACAGATGACCTCGCAGCGACCCAACATCGTTCTCATCCTGGCAGATGACATGGGGTTCTCGGACCTTGGCTGCTACGGCTCGGAGATACCGACGCCCAACCTCGACCGGCTGGCCGGGGGCGGCATCCGGTTCACTCAGATGTACAACTTCGCCCGGTGCTGCCCGTCGCGCGCGGCACTGCTGACCGGGCTGAACCCCCACCAGGCCGGAATCGGCCACATGACCGGCGGAATACCGGGGCCTGTCCAGTACCAGGAGTACCAGGGATTCCTGCGGCTCGACTGCGTGACGGTCGCCCAGGTGCTGCGGGCCAGCGGGTACCGGACGTGCATGTCGGGCAAGTGGCACGTCGGCGAGAATCCCGCCGACCCTGGCGCGCCCGACATGTCCTCCCCCCGCAGACGCGGGTTCGACCGCGTGTACGGGATCGCGGGCGGCTGCGGCAGCTACTACTTCTGCGACAGCCTGTGGAACGACGACGAAATCGTGGAGTCGGAGCCGGACTTCTACTTGACCGACGCGATCTCGGACAACGCCGTCAAGATGATCGAGGAGAGCGCGGCGCTCGACCAGCCGTTCTTCCAGTACGTCGCGTACACGGCGCCCCACTGGCCGCTGCACGCGCCGGAGGAGGCCGTCGCGCGGCACATCGGGAAGTACCGGAAGGGGTGGGACGCGATCCGTACGGCGCGGCACGAGGAGATGAAGGGTCACGGACTCGTCGACTCGCGCTGGGACATCAGCCCCAGGGACGGGGACGTCCCGCCGTGGGGCGACGCGTCCGACAAGGAGTGGGAGGACCTGCGCATGGCCGTCTACGCGGCGCAGGTCGAGATCATGGACCAGGGCATCGGCCGCATCGTGAGCCGCCTGGAGTCGCTGGGAATTTTCGACGACACGCTGGTCATGTTCCTGTCCGACAACGGCGGCTGCGCGGAGTTTCTCGAAGAGGACCCGACGCTGCCGGGGCACAGGAGCCTGGCGATGCCGGGCGCGGGGATGACCCCGGACGGCAGACGAGTCCGCACCGGAAACGACCCCTCCATCGCCCCGGGCCCGGTCGACACGTACGCAAGCTACGACGTGCAGTGGGCCAACGTCAGCAACACGCCCTTCCGGCGTCACAAGCGGTGGGTGCACGAGGGCGGCATCTCGACCCCGTTCATCGCGCACTGGCCCGCGATGGTCGACACGCCGAGCCTGGTCCACGAGCCGGCGCAGCTCATAGACATCACCGCGACGTGCATCGACGTCGCCGGCGCCAGCTACCCCTCGGAGCACAACGGCCGGGCCGTCCCTCCCCCGGAGGGCGTGAGCCTCAGGCCGCTGATCGCGGGCGAGGGGACGGCGAGCGAACGGCCGATGTTCTGGGAGCACGAGGGCCACAGGGCGGTGCGCCTGGGCAGATGGAAGCTCGTCGCGGAGTACGGCAAGCCCTGGGAGCTGTACGACATGGAGGTCGACCGCACCGAGCTGCACGACCTGTCGGCGAGCGACCCCGACACCGTAGCCTACCTGTCAGACCTGTACCGCGAGTGGGCGGAGCGCTGCGGCGTTCAGCCGTGGGAGACGCTCGTCGGCCCTGGCCGATGGGTGTCGATCGGGATGCACCCGGACGGCAGCTTCATGACCCGCGGCGACCACGGCCACATCGTCCCGATGCGGTAGCCGAGTTCCGGGGACCTTAGCGTAACCCCTGCTTTGGTAATGAAACGCGGTCGAAGTGGGTAGATTCCCTGGCTGGGGAACCCCGCCCCTGGATTCCGGCCCCCGTGTCCACGAGGGCAGGCTCTGCGCCGGAATGACGGTTGTGCGAGGGTCTCCCTGTGCGGGACCGACGGTTTGCAGGGGTCTCCTCGAAGTGAAGGGGGCGACGTCTTCGCCGGTGAACAGTAACGTCATTCTTCCTCGAGGATGGTGGCGCAGATGTATCGGGTGTCGCCGTTGTCGTCCTGGTGGTTGAAGTAGTAGGAGACGAATGCGCGGCCGTCGTTCAGCAGCCAGGCCTGGGGGTAGCCGAGGTCGCGCCCGCCGCCATCGCCGCGCACCACCAGCTCGTTGGCGTCGTCGATGTCGGTGCACTCCTCGTCGACCAGGACGGCGCGGATGCCCCATTCGGGCCTGCGGTAGCCGTAGGTCAGCAGCGTCCCGCCGCTGGGCATCTTGAGCGGGCTGGCCGGGTATCCCCAAACTCGCTCCTTCTTTGCCGCGGACCACGTCCTGCCGCCGTCGCCGGACGTTGCGGTGTAGATGTGCATGTCCTCGTTGTCGTCGAATGTCGGCCTCATGAAGGCGACGATTTTCCCTGACGGGGTCTCGATGACCTCGGTCTCGTTGAAGTGGGTCTCCAGCTGCGGCGGCGCTATGCTTCCCCTGAAGTCCCAATTCATGCCGCCGTCCTCCGATGCGACGAGCACCGGGACGAAGGTGATGTTGGCGGCATCGTCGGGGCCGGCATCGCTGGGGAGGCCCATGCTGTGGATGGGGAAGACGAGGACGCCGTCGCTGAGCTCGATGACGCGCGCCCTCAGCCCGAACGGGGCCGAGAAGCCCGGCATGACGGGGTCCCAGCCCGGCACCGACTCGACATAGTAGCGCTGGCTCCAGGTGCGGCCACGGTCGGTGGAGCGGCGGACGTAGGGCCCGCGCTCGGCGAGGTAGCAGGTGTCCTGGTCCGGGGCGATGGCCCGCTCCCGCCCGGGGTACTCTCTCACGTCGTCCACGCCGGGAGGCGTGTTCGCCATCAACTCCTCGTAGACCTCACGCGTGACCAGCTCGCCGCTGGGCATGGCGACCAGGAGTGTGCCGTCGCTGAGCAAGGTCAGGTTCTGGTTGCGGATGGGCCCGGAGTCGAAGACCTCGGGCTCCGACCAGGTGTCCCCGCCATCGGTGGACCTGACGATGCAGGCCTCGACGGCGGGATGGCCGTGTCCGCCGGCGCGGGAACGGCGGAAGGCGACCACTATCTCGTCGTCGGGGTAGACGACGACGCTTGGGCCGGGGCCGCAGTACCAGGTCTCATCGCGATAGATGTCGATGTCTCTGATTTTCCTGAGTGCAGCCATCCGCAGTCCTCCCCCGGAGTGTTGGCAGACGATACCACATTGCCGCCTGGAGTCCTCGCGACCCAGACCGGTCCCGCGAAGGCCGCTCAGGGAGATGAAGATGGCGTGGGGTTCACGGCTGCGACATGTCTGTGGGGCAACCGGGGATGGCTTCCCTGGAACGACGGTTGTGGGGGCTTTGGGGCCGCGCGTCTACTTGTACAGTCGCTTGTTGACGTATTCGCCCTTCAGCTCGCCGACGGCCAGGACGTGGCCCTCCATCGCCTCAAGCAGCTCGTTCTTGGTGACGCCGGCGGGGACGTCCAACTCGGTGTCCAGCGCGAATACCCGGAAGCGGTAGCCGTGGGGTTTCTGCGTCGGTGCCGAGCTGCCGCCGCGCTGTATCGAGGTGATGTTGGGCGGCGGGCACGGCCCTGCCCAGCCGAACGTCTTCAGATCGTTGGCGCCCTGCCTCGTGCGAGGACCCACCGACGCGAGCTCCGTAGTCGTCGCCAGATGCTCCGCAAGCTCTGTCACCTCCGGGGGGATGTTCCAGATCGCCCAGTGGACCCGCGGCGCCGTGATCCCCTTCTCCAGCGTCATCGCGTCGGGGTCGTCGACAACGATGGCAAGGCTCTTTGTGCCTTGCGGGACGCCGGTCCAGGCCAATGGCGGCGATTTGTCCTCGCCATATCGAAAGTCGGAGCTTGCCTCAGGATAGTAGTAGTTCGCGGCGCAGGTGTACTCGATGGGGATGCGCCGGATCCTGTTGAACACGCTGCTCGTCAGCTCAATGCTCAGAGGAAACTCCTGCTGGAGCACGTACTCCGGTGGCTTCTCTACATAGACGGCGGCGTCGTCCGCCGCGGCCGCTGGTGCGTCCGGCCCGTCGCCTCGATCGGAGCTGGAACACGCGACCACGAGCGGCACGAGTGCGGCGATCAAACTCAACGCCAACGGCGGCTTCACCATCGTTCGCCTCCTCTCAGTCTTGCGGTCTAGCTGGCGTCCATCGCCAGGCGGAAGCCCATGTTACCGGTGGAGCTGTCCGGCGTCGACGCCGTTCTGGCGGCGACGCGGTAGCGGTTGCAATACGAGGCGTGGCACAGGTACGACCCTCCCCTGGTGACTTTCGCGTCGCCCGCGGGCGGGCCCTTGGGGTCCTCGATCTCGCCGCGCGGGTGCAGCGTGCCGAACCAGTCGGCGCACCACTCCCAGACGTTGCCGGACGTATTGTACAGCCCGTAGGCGTTCGGCTCGAACGCGTCGACCGGGGCGGTGCCGAGGTAGCCGTCCTTGCCGGTGTTGACCTCCGGGAAGCTGCCCTGCCAGATGTTGCATCGGTGTTGCCCTCCCGACGTCAGCGTGTCGCCCCAGGGGTACCGCTTCTGGCGCAGGCCTCCTCGGGCGGCGAGCTCCCATTCGGCCTCGGTCGGCAGCCGCTTGCCGGCCCACGCCGCGTAGGCGGAGGCATCGGCCCACGATACGTGGACGACGGGGTGGTCTAGCAGGCCGTCCACGTCCGACCCGGGGCCCTCGGGCCTGTGCCACGCGGCGCCGTCGACCCGCCACCACCACGGCGCCGACGCCACGGCCTGGTCGACATTGCCGGCCACCGCGGAGGACACGAAGTGGTGAAAGACGAACGACCAGCCGAACCTCTCGGCCTCGGTCACATAGCCGGTGGCGTCGACGAAGCGGTGGAAGTCGGCGTTCGTCACGGCCTTCGCGTCGACGTAGAAGTCGGACATGTGGACCTCGCGCACGGGGCCTTCTCCGTCGCCGGGGACCTGATCGCGGTCGCGCGTGCCCATGAGGAACGAGCCGCCGAGCCGGACCATCCCGTCGCGGGAGCCGTTGTCGGCGACTTCGAAGCCGCCCTGGGGGCGGGCGGCCGCGCCGGAGTCTCGTCCGGCGCTGGGAGCGCAGCAGGTGCCGTTGCCGTGGTCCACTGGGATGCCTCGCAGCCCGCCGTACTACTCGACGACCTCTAGCTGGTAGTCGTGTCCGGCCGTGATGTACGGGATATTCCGCCACACCTGGATGACCCCGGACGCGCACACCTTCTTGCCGAGGTAGAACGTCTCGGGGTTCGCCGGCCAGTCCCCCACCCTGTACTGGAACGCGCTGCGGACGAGGGCGAAGAACAGCACGTCGGGGTGCGTGCTGTCGAAGTTGAGCAGGAACGGGTCCTCTTTGATCTCGGGCTCCGGCCGTATCTCCTCGACCGTGCCGCACACCTTGATGTTCTTCCCGACGTTCTGGGCCGCCTCGGCGGGTGTAATCCTGTCGTCCTTGTCGACGGCCTTCACGCTCACGGGATTGGGGATCTGGGCCTGACTGGTAGCCTCGGCGTCGGCCGGCGGCAGTGTCGGAGTTGCCGGGGCTGGCGCGGCGGCGAAGGTCGGCCGGGACTCCGGCTGGGGCGCCGGTGCGGCTTCGCCGTCGCCCGAGCCGCAGGCTGCCGCCACCATCGCGGCCGCGGCCAGGGCGATGGGCAATGTGATAGAGAGCGGTCCGAGCAAGTCAGGCCGCCAGGTTGTCGATGAAGATTTTCGCAAATCCGGCCCCCCTTCCCTCTTTCTCGTGCTTGAAGTAGACGAACGTGTCGGCCTCGTCCTTCGCGTGGGCGCTGATCTTCCTGGCCCAGTCCGCGATCTCGGCGGGCCCGTAGCCCTCGTCGCGCAGCCGGAAGTAGGCGTAGTCCGCGGTCGAGATCATCGGCGTCGACACCTTCTCGCCGTCAGTGACGCACAGCGCGGCGTTGGACGCCCTGAGGAGGTCGTAGACGTCGTCGGACAGCCACGAGGCGTGCCGGAACTCGAAGGCGCCCCGGATGTCCGACGGCAGCCATTCCAGGAACTTTCCCAGTGCGTCCACGTCCTTGCGGGCGTACGGCGGAAGCTGGAACAGCACGGTACCCAGCTTGCCGTCGAGGTTGCGGGCCCGCTCGCAGAAGACGTCCAGCAGCTCCTGGCAGTCCCGCAGGCGGGCGTCGTGCGTTATCCGGCGTGAGGCCTTGAGGGTGAACACGAAGTCGTCCGGTGTCTGATCGGCCCAGCCCCTCACCGCCTTGTCGCTGGGCAGCCGGTAGAAGCTGTAGTTGATCTCCACAGTCCTGAAGCGCGCGGCGTAGTAGCCCAGCATCCTGGACGCGGAGAGTTTCTCCGGGTAGAAGCTGCCCTTCCACTCCGGGTAGTTGTAGCCGGAGGTGCCGACGAAGATCATGGCCGCATTCTACAGCCACGTGACGCGGTCGGCCAGAGGGCGGCCTGGCGAGGGGGAGGCTGTCACCCGATCCCCGTGTGAGCTGTCCCATAGTGGGTAGTGGGTAGTGGATAGTTGGGCCGTGAGGCGGTCGATTTCCGTGTGAGGTGTCCCATTGTGTTCCAAAGTGTTCCATTCCTATCTGGGCGATGGGACACTTTGCCGAAAAATGGAACAGGTGGTGTTCCACGGTTCGTATCTGACGTGGAACAGGGCGGGACAAAATGGGACAGGGGTGTTCCATAGTGGATGGTGGATAGTTGGGGCAAGGGGTGCGGTTGTCACGCGGAGAGAATAGCACAGATGTACGTCCATTTCCAGAGGTCGCACGGCAGGTAACTGTTCAGAATTGCTGAGAGGAACGTGTGGCCCCCCGGTAGGCGGGGGATTTCGCGGGCATGACGGGGCTGTGGTTGTCGAAGTCCAGACAGGGGTGGGGCCGCTGCCGAACGACCCGCTCGCCCCGAGTGCCCGACGCTTCGTCGGGTGTATCGAGGGGGCCACACAACTCGGACTTCGGGTGGGGCCGTCGCCAAGCCATGGGCGGGAAGGTTGCGCGCGCCCCTCGATACGCTTCGCTACTCGGGGTGAGCGGGTTGAGTGGGCGGCGCTACTCAGGAAGAGCGGGTTGCGTGCGCCTCTCAAGTCTGAACACTTACCACGGCAGGTCTCGGGTAGCTGTTGAGAGCCCGTGGGTTTTGCCGGTCTCCGTCGATGCGTGAGGACTGAGGCGAGGGTGAGCTTCTTGGGATACGGGTGGTTGATATAATTCCGAGGCTTGGCGCGAGCTCGAGGGATGCTGGAAAGCTACAGGGACAAGCGCGACTTCCGCAGGACGCCCGAACCCCAGCCGGGAGGACTGAAGCCGGCCGGCCGGAGCCTGACATTCGTCGTGCAGAAGCACGCCGCGCGGCGCATGCACTACGATGTCCGGCTGGAGATCGACGGGGCGCTGAAGTCGTGGCCGGTGCCCAAAGGTCCTTCTCTCGACCCCGACGAGAAGCGGCTCGCCGTCATGACCGAGGACCACCCGCTGGAGTACGCGTCTTTCGAGGGCGTCATACCCCGAGGGGAGTATGGGGCCGGGCAGATGATCGTCTGGGACGCCGGGATCTACTCGCCCGACGAGGACGGCAGGCTGTCCTTCGGCGACCGCGAGGAGTCGCAGCGGCGAATGCGGGCCGGGCTCGAGAACGGCAAGCTGTCGTTCACTCTGCGCGGGCGAAAGCTGCATGGCTCGTGGACCCTGGTCAAGACGACCCGGGACCCGCACGAGTGGCTGCTCATCAAGCACAGGGACCGGTACGCCGATCCGGGCAGAGACGTCCTCCTGGAGGACAGGTCCATCCTGTCGGGCCTGACCATCGCCGACCTGAAGGCCGGCCGTCTGCCAGACCCGCAACGACAGGCGGCAGGCGTCGCGGCGCCCTTCCCGACCAGGCCAAAGCCGATGATGGCCGCGACCGCAGACCGCCCGTTCTCGAACGCGAAGTGGATATTCGAGCCGAAGCTGGACGGCTTCCGGGCGCTGGTGCTGAAGCGGGGCGGCGACGTGAGGGTGCTGAGCCGGACGGGCAACGACATGACCGACCGGGTACCGGCCATCGTCGAGGAGGTGTCGCAGCTCCAACACGAAGAGCTCGTGATGGACGGCGAGCTCGTCGCGGCAGGCGAGAACGGCCTGCCGGACTTCACGCTGCTGCAGCGGACGATGGGCCTACACAGACTGCCCGGTGTCACGGATTCGTCCCCGGAGACGGGATCAGTGACCTACTACCCGTTCGACCTGCTGTACGTGGACGGGCGCGACGTGACCGGGCTGCCGCTGATCGAGCGCAAGTCGCTCCTGTCGCGCTCGGTGGTCGCCGGAGAGGCGCTGCGGCCGATGGAGTACGTGGAGGCGGACGGCGAGTCGTTTTTCGAGGCCGCGGTCGGCATGGGGATCGAGGGCATGGTCGGCAAGCGGCGGGACAGTCGCTACGAGCAGGGGGCGCGAAGCCCGGCGTGGGTGAAGGTCAAGGCGGTCCAGGCGCAGGAGTTCGTGGTCGGGGGCTACACGGCCGGCGCGGGCGCGAGGTCGTCGACCTTCGGAGCGCTGATGCTGGGGTACCACGACGATGACGGTCTGCGCTACGCGGGCCGGGTGGGCAGCGGGTTCGACGACCGCACGCTGAGCGAGATGCTGCCGGCGCTGGAGGGTCTCACGGCAGAGGCGTCGCCGTTCGTCGACGCCTCCGAGCTGCCGGGCGTCGAGCCGGTGTGGCTGACGCCGGAGCTGGTGGTACAGGTCAGGTACGCCGAGTGGCGGGACGGCGGCCACCTGCGAGCGCCGGTCTTTCTGCACGTGCGCCGGGACGCCGATCCGAGCGCCGTCGTGCGTGAGGCGGGCGCACGGCCGGCCGTAACTGTCCAGGAGGAGGCACGCCCCGCCGCGGCGGACCCGGCGGCCCACGTCGTCGAGCAGCTCGAAGCCGCGGGCGACCGGGCCGTCCTGGACGTGGAGGGCCACCGGGTGGCCGTCACCAACCTGGACAAGGTGCTGTGGCCCGAGACGGCGGGCGGGCGCGCCGTGACGAAGCGGGACATGATCCGGTACTACGCCCGCATGGGGCCGGTGCTGGTGCCGCATCTGCGCGACCGGCCGTTGACGATGACCCGGTACCCGGACGGCGTGGAGGCGGAGAGCTTCTACCAGAAGCACTGGGGCCACGGCCTGCCGGACTTCGTCGAGACGGTGCGGCTGTACTCGTCGCACAACGAGGGCGACCAGGACTACGTCACGGTGAACAACCTGGCGACCCTGGTATGGCTGGCGCAGCTCGCGGACATCGAGATGCACCCGTGGCTCTCGCGCACGGCGACGGGCGTCGACGGCGCACACCTGACGACCGACTTCGGCGGCTCGCGCGAGCGTATCGAGTCGAGCGCGCTCAATCACCCCGACTTCATAGTCTTCGACCTGGACCCGTACATCTACTCCGGCCGGGAGCGCAAGGGGGACGAGCCGGAGCTGAACCGGGACGCGTTTCTGAAGGCCGTCGAGGTCGCGCTCGCGCTGAAGGAGATTCTCGACGAGCTGTCGCTGTCGTCGTTCCTGAAGACGTCCGGCAAGACGGGGCTGCACATATACCTGCCGGTGCTGCGCCAGTACGACTACAAGGTGA
Organism: Dehalococcoidia bacterium; assembly: GCA_965220785.1. Classification (GTDB taxonomy): domain Bacteria; phylum Chloroflexota; class Dehalococcoidia; order Lucifugimonadales; family CAZENU01; genus CAZENU01. The sequence continues at coordinate 1,546,511 of CBDCQW010000003.1, read as the reverse complement.
CGCGCAAGGCGTGCGAGACGATCGGGCGTTTCCTGATGCGCGGCCGACCGCGGGACGTGACGATGGAGTGGAGCGTCGAACGTCGCGCCGGCAAGATATTTCTAGACCACAATCAGAACGTGCGGGGCAAGAACATGGCGTCCGTCTACTCGCTGCGACCCATGCCTGGGGCGCCAGTCTCCACGCCGGTCGAGTGGGGCGAGCTGGACAGGGTCTATCCGACGGCGTTCAACATCGACACGGTGCCGGAGCGCGTCGAGCGCCTGGGGGACCTGTGGGAGAATATACTGGAGTCCAAGCACGATCTGCGGCGTCTCGTGGGCGGGGGTTAGAATGGCCGCAGGCACTGTTCCCCCAGGAGACCGACGCGCTGTGCAACGCCGGCGGAGCCGGGAGCGCCCCTTATCCCATCGCGGCATGTTCGCTGGTAACTGTTCAGTCCTGACGGGATGAAGACCCCCCAGCCCCTGGATACCCGCCTTCGCGGGTATGACGGTGCTATGGTTGTCGAGAACTCCTCACGGAGTCTGAACAGTTATGTTCGCTGCGCGCTGTTGCCATTAAGCACACATTATGCGACACTTGACCCATGGACGTCGGCTTTGACTGGAGCCCGCGCAAGAACGAACAGCTCATTCAGCAACGGGGAGTCTCATTCGAAACAGTAGTCGCCGCTATAGAGCAAGGCGATCTGGTGGACGTGCTCGAGCATCCGAACCAGGATCGCTACCCAGGGCAGATGATCTACGCCGTGGAAATCGACGAGTATATTCATCTCATCCCTTTCGTTACTCAGGCTGACGGCACTCGCTTTCTCAAGACGATCATTCCCAGCCGGAAGGCGACGAGAGACTATCGCAGGAGATGACGGTCATGAACGACCAGCTAAGCGCGGAAGAACGTGACATTCTACAGCGCTTCGAGCGAGGCGAGCTGCGCTCCGCCCCTGGCGCCGCACGCGAAGTCGAGCTGGCCCGAGAAGCGGCCCGCAATACGTTCAACAAGACCAAACGGGTGAACCTGCGAATGACCGAGCGTGACTTCAACCTCGCTCACTCGCGGGCCAGAGAAGAAGGGATTCCCTACCAGACGCTGCTCTCCAGCGTCATCCACAAGTACCTGTCCGGGCGACTGACCGAGAGAGGGGTTGGCTTCATCCACGATTCGCCGCCTTAGGCCGTCTTCGCCGCGCTGCGCGCTCTGCTACGCCGGCGGGACCTCGGACGCCAGCTCGAACTCGAGGGGGCCTGGCTGCTTGAGGGTGCTCATCTCGTGGACCAGGAACCCGATGACCTCGCCGTCGTAGTCCAGCCGCTTGAGGATGCGCTCATCGTCGGTGGGCGTGAAGTACCCCTCCCTGAACGCCCACAGCACCTCGAGCATGTCCCCGTCATGGTCGTACCAGACCGACACGTTTCTGCTGTCCATGCTTGACTCTCCTCCAACACAACGGCCAGCGCCGTCGGTGTAGATATCCCAGGTCCGGTGCCCTGGAAACGCCGCCTACCTGAAGCGGTAGCCGCGTTGGGCGGAGAAGCCGAGGTCGTGGTCGTAGTCGGTGGTCCACTCACGGTCCGGGAGGCCGACGAGGCGGTCGTTGTCGAGCCAGTCCAGGTCGCTTCCGTACAGGTTCTCGACCAGGAGGCCGGTCAGGCGCTCCCGGACGGCCGCGTAGCACGTGTCGTCCGCGAGGTCGTTCATCTCGTCGGGGTCGCGCTCCAGGTCGAATAGCTGGAAGTGGTTGCCGACGGGGTAGTAGACCAGCTTGTGCCGGCCGTCGTGGACCATGCGGGTCGCGAACTCGTCCTCGTAGAACTGGCCGTAGAGGTAGTCGCGCCTGGGGCCGTCGACCATCGAGACGCCTTCGACCGAGTCGGGCACGGGGATGTCGCACAGCTCCAGCAGGGTGGGCATGACGTCCGCCTGGGCGACCAGCCTGTCGTCGAGCCGGCCGTAGCCGACGCGGTCCTTGAGGGCCGCCGAGCCGGTCAGCAGCATCGGTATCTTGGCCGAGCCCTCGTAGTAGAGCATCTTGTTCCACAGCCCGTGGTTGCCCTCCATGTCGCCGTGGTCCGCGGTGAACATGACGATCGTGTCGTCGACGACGCCGTGCTCGCGGAGGGTGCCGATGACCGCCCTGATCTGGTGGTCGACGTGCGTCGCCAGCGCGTACATGGCCCGCCTTGCGCGCAGGGTGTTGCCCTCGGACTCGACGACCAGGCGATGGGCGGCCTGCCTCGCCCTCACGGGGAAGGGCAGGCTGTCGGCGTCGGCTGCCCAGTCGCCGACGTAAGGCAGGGGAACATCGATGTCCCGGTATATGTTCATGTAGCCCTCCAGCGGGATCATCGGAGGGTGGGGCGCGGTGAACGACATGTACCAGAAGGCGGGCCGGGTCGGATCACGGCGGGCGATGAAGCGGCTCATCTCGCGCGCCGTCCAGTTGGTGTGATGGAGATGCTCCGGCAGGTGGAACGGCCGGTAGTCCCAGGCGTTGTGGATGCCGGATGCCTGCTCCATGCCCGGATAGCCCTGCTCGGTCAGGAACATCTCGTAGTCGTCGGGCTTGCCCTGGTCGGCGGCCAGCCGGCCCTCCTCGTTGATCAGCACGTCGTCGAAGCCGATGCGGTCCCGGGGAGGGTGGATGTGGAGCTTGCCGACGCCGTAGGCCTGGTAGCCGGCGTCGCGGAACGTCTGGGCGACGGTCGGCAGATTGGGCATCGGCGCCCTGCCCTGCACGCGGTCGCCGTGGGTGCGGGAGAAGGCGCCGGTCATCAGCTCGCGGCGGGCGGGCACGCACATCGGCGTCGTCGTGTAGGCGTTCGTGTACGTGACGCCGTTGGCCATCAGCCGGTCCAGGGTAGGCGTCAGGACCGAGTGGTGGCCGAGGCCGCCGATCATCCGGCCGGCCCAGTGGTCGGTGCAGATCAGGAGCACGTTGGGCTGGTTTGACATGGTTTGACCTCTACTCGAACAGCCGCCGCATGTCCCGGGCGCCATGCCTCACGTGGAGTATCTCGACGCCCTCGGATGCCGGACGATAGACGATGACGTAACGAGACTTGGGCACAACGAAGAGGCGGTGGGTCGGGCCGAACTCGGGACGCGCTACCCCCATGTAGGGGTGGGTCGCCAGTTGGCTGCAATGGGCCTCGATACGGTCGAGGAATTCGCTCGCTCTGACCGGGCTGTCCCGCGCGACATAGTCGTGAATCTCGAGGAGGTCGGCCATGGCTTGCGGCGATAGCCTATAGCGGCTCATCAAGCCTTTCGACGCATTTCTTCATTGCGGCGACGCAGCTCGGCGAATACCTCGTCGGCGGGAATGAGTTGCCCCGCGTCCGCTTGGGCAGTGGCGCGGGCTACGCTTGCCCGCATGTCGGCGAGCTCGCGCTCCATTTCGTCGTCGGCGTCGTCCAGCAGCGTCAGCGCCCGTTCGACCACGTCGTCGGCGCACGAGTAGCCGCTGGACTGCACCTTGTGGCCGATGCGCTCCAAGTTGTGTTGGCTTATCGTGACGTCCATATCTTGAGGATAGTCCAACGCCGCCTTCCCTGGCAACCGTTGCCGGCGGCGGGTAGTGGCCTTTCCAAAGTCGCCACAGATGAGGGAGACAAACTTGCACCGGGTTCAACGCCCCCTCACCCTACCCCTCTCCCGCGAAGGCCCGCGAAGGGGAGAGGGAACAATGGAAAGGCCCTGGCGGCGGGGCTAGTTCTGGCCGGGCCAGCCGTCGTCGAGGTGGTCGAATCTGCGTTGGAGCTCGCGGACGGTCTCCTCAGGGATGGGCAGGCGACCGTCGGTGAACGCCCTGACGTTGTCCCGGACATGGTCCGAGTTGTGGGACCCGACGATGATCGTGTCGACCTCGGGGTGAGCCAGGACAAAGCCATAGGCGGTCAGGAACGGGGCGTCCGGCTCGCCAGGCACGTCTCCGATCGCCTCCATCAACCGTGCGCGGCGCCAGTACTCGCTGCCGTAGGCCAGAGGGGCGTCCTTTCGCCGCCAGACGTTGTTGGCGACCGGGCGCTTGGCGATGATTCCCATGCCTCGCTCCTCAGCGGCCGCCAGTATTCCCCTGGACCTGGGCTGCTGGTCGGTGATGCTGAAGCTGATCTGGAGCGTGTCGAAGGCGCCGCTTTCGACCGCCCACTGCGCGTTCTCGTTGTCGCCGCTGTAGCCTATGAACCGCGTCTTGCCCTGCTCCCGCGCCCGCTGGAGCGCCTCGATCACGTCGCCGCGCTCCAGAACGTCCAGGTCGCACGAATGGAGCTGCAGCAGGTCCAGGTGGTCGGTGCGCAGCCTGCGGAGGCTGCGGTCTACGCTGGCGGCGATGGTCTCCGGCGTCCAGTCCTCGCCCTCGGTAAAGTCGTCGAGATGGCCGCACTTTGTGGCGAGCGCGTACTCGTCCCGGCGGTGTGAGACGGTCTCGCCGATCAGCGTCTCGTTCCTGTTATAGCATTCCGCGGTGTCGAGGAAGTTGATGCCCTCGTCCAGGGCGGCGCCGAGGACCCGGCCGACAAGGTCCGCGGTGTTCTGCTCCGGGTGTCTGTGAAACTCCGAGCCGCCAAAGCCCAGACGGCTCACTCTGAGGCCAGTCCGGCCGAGGTCTACCATGTGCATCGTTCGCGCCTCCGGTCTAGAATCGCGGCCGCGTCCAGGAGGAGAGCTCGGCCCTCAGCTCGGGGTCCATGCCCATCGCCCTGGCCTCGATAGCGTTGTCGATCTGCGCCGTCGTGCGGGCGCCGACGAGGACGGTGGAGACGGCCGGGTGCGTCATGACCCACGCCATCGCCAGCCTGACCTGCGGCACGCCGAGCTCCCGCGCCCTGGCGGCCAGCTTCTCCAGCAGCCCGAAGTTGTGATCGGTGAAGTAGATGTCGGCGTGCGCGGGCATTATATGGTACCTAGAGCCCTCCGGAAAGTTACGATCGGGGGTGTACTTGCCTGTCAGGAAACCCGCGCCCAGCGGGCTGAACGCGGTGACGCCGATGCCTTCGGCCTGGCAGAGCGGCAGCGCCTCGCACTCCGTGTCCGGCCATGCCAGGCTGTAGGCGGTCTGAAGCACGCCGTACCGGCGATGGCCGCCCGCGTCGCTGGCGTCCAGGGCCTCCCGGACCTGGGCGGCTGAGTGATTCGAGCAGCCGATGACGCCCACTCGGCCCGCGTCGACCTCGGCCGACAGCGCCTCGACGGTCTCGGCGACGGGGACGTCCGGGTCCGGGGTGTGGAGCAGGTAGACGTCGACGAAGTCGGTGTCAAGGCGGCCCAGGCTCCCGGAGAGAGCCCGGGGGATGTTGTCCGCGCTGGCGCCGGAGTTGAACTTGCTCATGACGGTGATCTCGTCCCGGCAACCGTTCCTGCGCATCCACGTGCCGATGATGCGCTCCGAAGACCCCTTCTCCAGGGACGCCTCGCGCACGTCGTCCGTGCCGTAGACCCGTTTGCGGGTCTCGTAGGACTCTCCGCCACCGTACGCCTCACCGGTGTCGAAGAGCGTGATGCCCCGTTCGACTGCGTAGTCCATCAGCCGATTCGAGGACTCCTCGTCGATCTCCCGGCCCCAGTTCCCGCAACCGAGACCGATCTCGCTGACCTCGATGCCGGTGGCGCCCAGCGGCCGTGACCGTACCCTACCTTCGACCATTGTCGTAGCTCCTTACACGCTGCGGCGGACCGCGGACTCAAGACACAGTGACAGTCGAGAACACGCCACGCCGGGGGAAACCCGGCTACACGGTTACCGAGCTTATCACACCGTCGGTCGGGTCGGTCTTGCGAGACGGCCAAACCCGGCGGCGACGGCCGGACGGTCTGTCGACGCCGGTTTTTCCTGCTAAACTGACGTTGAGGCGGGTCATCCGATCCGCAGGCGAAGGAGGACCTGATGGTGCGCACTATAGTAGTGGGAACGACCGACGGACTTCATCGCCTCGGCGCCGGGTCGGGAGTCGAGCTGGCGGGCCGGGAGGTCAAGTCCGTTGCCAAGCGGGCTCTCGACTGGTGGGCCGTCGTCGACGAAGCCGAGGTGTGGCGCTCCTCCCACGGGGGCGAGTGGGAGCACGTGGCAACGGTGGACGGCCTCGAGGTGACGTGCCTGCTGCCGTTCTCCGGAGGAGCTTTCGTCGGCACGTCCGAAGCGCACCTGTTCGCCCTGCACGACGACCGGCTGGAGCGGGTGGACTCCTTCGAGAACGTGGCCGGGCGCTCCGATTGGGGCACTCCGTGGGGCGGCCCGCCGGACGTGAGGTCGATGTCCGCGGGTGAGGCGGGCACGTCGTACGTCAACGTCCACGTCGGGGGGATACTCAGGTCGGACGACCGCGGCAAATCGTGGGAGCCTACGATAGACATCGACGCGGACGTTCACCAGGTGCTGTTCGACCGCGGCTCGGGGCTGCTGCTGGCGGCCTGCGCGAATGGGCTGGCCGACAGCGGGGACGACGGCGACTCGTGGGTCTTCGAGACCGAGGGGCTTCACGGGCCCTATCTGCGGGCCGTCGCGGTCGCGGACGAGACGGTACTCGTCTCGGCGTCGACCGGCCCCAGGACCGACCAGGCGGCGGTCTACAAACGGCCGATCGTGGGCGACCAGCCGTTTGCCAAGTGCGAGGACGGCCTGCCAGGCTGGTTCGGGGACAACATCGACACCGCGTGCCTGGCCGCGACCGGCCAGGAGGCCGCGTTCGGCACGTCTGACGGGCGCGTCTTCGCGTCGAGCGACGAGGGCGAGACCTGGGCAGCGATTGCCGAGGGACTGCCCAGCGTCCGGTGCGTGGCACTCGGCTGATTCGGTGTCGTACGACACGATCATCGTCGGCGCCGGGTCCGCGGGCGCCATCATTGCCACGCGGCTTACCGAAGACCCCGCGCACCAGGTCCTGCTGATCGAGGCGGGCCACGACTACCCGGACTACGACTCGATCCCTCCGGACGTCAAGTACGGCTACGGCCCGAACCGGGACCGGAGCCGCGCCTGGCCGCCCGCCAACCAGTGGACGTTCGTGGCTCAACGCGGCCCGGAGCAGCCGCCCATGCTGGTGCCGCGCGGCAAGGTCACCGGCGGCTCGTCGGCGGTCAACGCCCAGATATTCCTGCGCGGCGTCACGGACGACTACGACACCTGGGCCGCGATGGGCAACGACGAGTGGGACTTCCAGAAGCTGCTGCCGTACTTCCGCCGTATCGAGACGGACACCGACTTCTCGGGCGACTTCCACGGAAGCGATGGCCCCATTCCGGTGCGCCGCTTCAAGGACCACGAGCTGAACGCCGACCAGCGGGCTTTCCACGAGGCCTGCCGCGCCAGGGGGTTCCCGGCCTGCCCGGACCACAACGAGCCCGGCTCCACCGGGGTTGGCCCCACGCCGCTGAACAACCCCGGCGGAGTTCGCGTAAGCACGGCGATGGCGTACCTGAGCCAGTCGCGCGACCGGCCCAACCTGACCATCCGGGCGGACGCTCTGGCCCACCGCGTCGTCTTCGACGGACGGAGAGCCGTGGGCCTGGAATTCGAGGCCGACGGACGTACCGAGACGGCGCACGCCGACGAGGTAGTCCTGTCCGCCGGCGCGATCGGGTCGCCGCATCTGATGCTGCTGTCCGGCGTGGGCCCGTCGCGGGAGCTCGAGGACGTGGGCGTGTCCGTCACACACGACATGCCGGGGGTGGGCAAGAACCTGAGAGACCATCCGCAGGTTCCCCTGCAGTGGCGAACGCGAGAAGGGTTCGAGCAGGACGGAGACGCGCCCGGCATCCAGATGACGCTGAGGTACACGGCGACCGGCTCGCACCTGGAGAACGACATGCTGCTGCACCCGGCGTCGCGCATGCCGCTGCACGTCGGCGGACGCAAGGCCATATGGGGCCCGGACCGGCACGCGGACATCGGCTTCGGCATCGTCAACTGCCTCGACCTTGCGATCGGCGCCGGAGAGCTCCGGCTCAGGGGCGCGAACCCGCGCGTCCAACCCTTCCTCGACTACAACTACCTACGGGAGAAGTTCGACGTGGACCGGATGCGGGAGGGCGTTTTCATCAGCATCGAGCTGGCCGAGCACCCGGCCTTCGCGGACATCGTCGCCGACCTCGTCGAGCCGGCGGAGGCGGACCTGACGTCCGACGCCGCGCTCGACGACTGGATGAGGCGCCAGGTGCGGACGAGTCATCACGTCTCGGCCACCTGCAAGATGGGGCCGTCGTCCGACCCGACGGCGGTCGTAGACCAGTACGGCCGCGTCCACGGCCTGGAATGCCTGCGCGTCGCGGACGCCTCGATAATGCCCGACTGCATCCGGGCGAACACGAACGTGACCTCGCTCGCCATCGGGGAGCGGATCGCCGATTTCATGCGCTAGGCACTCCGCCCGCGCACCTCCCTTCCCCGCATCCCGCCGTGAACACCCGCAGGCGTTCATCGGGGATTGGCCCGCAGAACCGGTTTCGTCGGCTCGCACTGTGGTATATTTTGCGTCGACAGCGGTAGCACGTCACGGAGGTTGAGACATGGCACGGACCGACCTGGCGCTGGCCGCCCACCTGATGCGCCGCGCCGGCTTCGGCGCCTCCCGCGCCGAGCTCGAAGAGCTGGCCGAAAGGGACTACGCCGAGATCGTCGAGGACCTGCTTCACCCCGAGCGGTTCCCCGATTTCCCCGAGGACCTTCTCCGACGGTACAACGACGGCGAGGCGATCGACGTCTGGGCGAGCCGCTGGATATTTCGCATGGTCAACAGCCCGCGTCAGCTCCAGGAGAAGACGGCGCTGTTCTGGCACCAGGTCTTCGCGACCGCCTGGTACAAGGGCGAGCACACGATGTCGATGTTCCAACAGATCAACATGCTCCGGCGCGTCGGTCTGTCCAACATGAGGACGATCCTGATCGAGCTGTCGAAGAACCCGGCGATGATCTTCTGGCTCGACAACAACGAGAACCACAAGGACGAGCCCAACGAGAACTACGGCCGCGAGCTGCTCGAGCTGTTCTCGATGGGGGTCGGCAACTACACCGAGGACGACATCAAGCAGGCGGCCCGGGCGTTCACGGGTTGGACCTTCACGCAGCCCATCCCGCTGTACCCGTACGGCCACTTCACGCCGTCGTTCGTCTACGACGACGACGACCACGACCACAGCGTCAAGACCTTCCTGGGCGAGACGGGCCGGTTCAACGGCGAGGACATCGTCGACATCATAGTCCGGCAGCCGGCGGCGGCCAGATTCATCGCCCGGCACCTGTACAACTTCTTCGTCGCGGACGAGCCGCAGGTGCCCGCGTGGGACACCGTACCTCCGCAGGACCCAGAGGCGATCAAGGCGTTGGAGGACGCCTACTTCGAGTCGGGCGGAGAGATCCGCTCCGTGCTCCGGGTGCTGTTCAACTCCGACTTCTTCAAGAACGCGCGCCAGATGCGGGTGAAGTCTCCCGTAGAGCTTGTGGCCAGCACCGTCAAGCTGGCCGGCACTCACCGCTTCCCGGACACCAGCCTCACCTCGCTGGCCGCCGCGAGCGCTCTCATGGGCCAGCACCTGCTCAACCCGCCCACCGTCGAGGGCTGGCATACGGGCAAGGAGTGGATCGACGGTGGCACCCTGAACGACCGGGTCAACTTCGCCGTGGACCACATAGCCGACCTCGACAATCCCGGGGTGCAGGAGGTGGTCGCCAGGCTTCGCACCAACGGCGACACCGTGCCTCCGGAGGAGTTCGTCGACCGGGTGCTGGAGCTGACCGGCCCGATCGAAGCAGGAGAGGAGACGCGCGACGGCCTGATGGAGTACGCGGAGTCCCGTGGAGAGCTGACTTTTCGGACCGCGGAGGAGACCGCGAAGAGCACCGCGCGAGTAGGACGGATGCTACAGCTCGTGGTCGCCTCGCGGGAGTTCCAGTTCGCCTAGACTAGGCCCTCAGACCCTCGGAGGTCACACAGATGAAAGGCAACGGCAAGCCACCGGTCCTGGTAGTCGTCCAGCTCTCGGGCGGGAACGACTTCATGAACACCCTCGTCCCCTACACCAACCCGATCTACTACGACAGCCGCACCAAGGTCGTCATCCCCCAGGACGAGGTGCTGCCGATAGACGACACCCTTGGTCTCCACCCGAGCTGCGGGCCGCTGAAGGAGATGTACGACGCGGGCGACGTCGCGGTCGTGCAGGGCATCGGATACCCCAACTCGAGCCGGTCGCACTTCCGGGCGATGGACATCTGGCACACGTGCGAGCCGGTCGAGGTCGGCACTGAGGGCTGGCTGGGCCGTGCGATACGGGAGATCGACCCCGGAAAGCAGAACGTTCTCACGGGCGTCAACTTCGGCAAGGGGCTGCCCCGCGCGATGGCGGCGCCGGGGGTGCCCGTCAGCTCGGTCGGCAACCTCGACAACTACGGCCTGATGACCGGCATCGGCGAAGTCGACCAGCGGACGCAGGCGCTGGACATATTCAAGCGGATGTACGGCCCGGCAGTCGGCTCCGGGCCGGTGATGGAGTACCTGGCGCAGACCGGCTCCGACGTGCTGAGGGGCGCCGACGCGCTGAAACGAGCCCCGGCTATCTACTCGTCGGACGTGGAGTACGCCGACAACGCGATCGCCCAGAGCCTGAGGGACGTCGCCAGGGTGCACCTGGCCGATCTGGGCACGCGCATCTTCTACACGGCGCAGGGGGGCTACGACACGCACTCCAACGAGATGCCGACACACCCCGGGCTGCTGTCCGACCTGTCGGGCGCCATCTCCGACTTCTTCGCCGACCTCAGGGACCACGACACGTCCGACAACGTGGCGATGCTGGTGTTCACCGAGTTCGGCCGCAGGATGAAGGACAACGGCTCGGGCACCGACCACGGCTCCGGCGGCGGGGCATTCCTCATCGGAGACCGGGTCGACGGCGGGCTGTACTCCGAGTACCCGTCGCTGCATCCGAGCGACTGGGAGAACGGCGAGGACCTGAAGCACACCATCGACTTCCGTGGCATCTACGGCACCCTCCTGGAGCAGTGGCTCGGCGTGGAGGCCGCGCCCATCGTCGGCGGCGACTTCGAGCAGATCGCACCCTTCGCGGCTTAGGCAATGGCCAGACCTTACGCACTGCTCAGAGCGGGACTGCCCTACCTCAAGACGCTGGGCATGCGTCGGTGGACGAACTATCCCGCCGACGTGGCGGTGGGCGGCGACGAAACGGTCTACGTGCTCTGTCGCGCGTCCGGCGCGCCGTCGATCAGAAAGCTGGCCTGGGAAGACGAGGACCTCGGGGCGATAGGCAGCGCGGGCACCGGCGACGGCCAGCTCAGGTGGCCGGCCACGATGCTCATGGACGACGACGGCAACCTCGTCATCTCCGACGAGGAGCTGCACCGCATCACGACCATCACGACCGACGGCGAGTTCGTGTCCAAGTGGGGCGAGCATGGCAGCGGCGAGGGCCAGCTAGACCACCCGTCCGGGATAGCGTTCGACCCGGAGGGAAGCATATACGTCTCGGACACGATGAACCACCGCGTGCAGCGCTTCACGCGTGACGGGACGCACATCCTCTCGTTCGGAGTCCACGGCTCGGGCGAGGGCGAGCTCGACATGCCGTGGGGCATCGCGGTCGACGAGCTGGGCGACGTGTACGTGGCGGACTGGCGCAACGACCGGATCCAGAAGTTCACCGCGGAGGGAGACTTCATCTTCTCCCTGGGACGCACCGGCAGCGGAGACGGGGAGTTCGACCACCCCGCCGGGGTCGAGGTGGATTCCGACGGCGACATCTACGTCGCCGACTCCGGCAACAACCGGGTGCAGATGTTCAACCCTGACGGGCTCTACCTGGAGAAGATCATCGGCGACGCGTCGCTGTCACGGTCGGGCCGCGAGTACCTGCTCTCGAACGCGAAGCCGATGCGCCTGCGGGAGATGACGAGCCTGGAGCCTCAGAAGCGGCTCAGGGACCCAAAGACGGTGCGCGTAGACGACCGCGGCCGCATCTTCATCCCGGACTTCGGCTCCTACCGCGTGCAGGTCTACCAGAAGGACGTGGTGCCTCTGAGCGAGGCCGACATCATCCCGCCGCTCAGGTCCCCTACCCTCGACGTCACGTAGGCGCGAGTCCGCGTCCCCGTCCACTCCTCATGACGTCTCCCAGAGCAGCCTGAGTGGGACGGCGTGGAGGCGGTCTCCGAAGCCGACGCCGGTCATGCCGTCGTAGATGACCACCCCCGCCGCAAAGGACGATCCGCAGGCGTCCCGGAGCTTGCGGAGCCCCCGGAAGTCCGACGCTGTTACTGTCGCGCCAGCCTTGACCTCCACGCCGGCCACGAGTCCGCCCTGCTCCATGACGATGTCGACCTCGACCTGGTCCTTGTCGCGATAGTGGAAGAACTCCACGTGTCCGGCGTACCAGGTAGCCTGCCTGCGCAGCTCCTGGAATACGAACGTCTCCAGGAGCTGTCCCAGCAGCGAGCGGTCGGCGAGGAGCGTCGATGCGGACGCGCTCAGCAGCGCGCACACGAGCCCGGTATCGCAGACGTGGAGCTTCGGGGTCTTGACGAGCCGTTTTCCCCGATTGCCGTGCCACGCCGGCAGCCTCTCCAGCAGGTACACGCGCTCCAACAACACGACGTAGTCCCCCAGCGTCGGCCGGCTGAGCTGAAACGGCGCGGCCAGGCGGCTCAAATTGAACAGGCGTCCGGTCTGCGTCGCGGCCAGGGCAAGAAGCCGCGGCAGCACGTCCAGGCCGCTGATACGCGACAGGGCGCCAACGTCCCGCCGCACCTGGGCGTCGACGTAGTTCCGATACCAGCTCGCGCGCCTGCGTCCGGTGGTCCTGGCAAGGGCGGACGGGTATCCTCCGGACACGATCCGCTCGGCCAGCTCAGCTCCCAGCCGCTCGACCTGCCTGACCGAGAAGTCATCGCCAAAGAGCGCGTCGATGAAGCCGCCTGTGGCGGGTCGGCTCGTCTCCAGCTCGCGCTGCGCAAGCGGGTGAAGTCGAATAGCCTCCAGCCGGCCGGCCAGAGAGTCCTCGACGGCTGGTACTGCCAGCACGTCCGTCGATCCGGTGAGGACGAACCTGCCGGGCACGCGCCGCCGGTCGACCTCGAGCTTCAAGGCGGTGAAAAGTTTCGGCACACGCTGGACCTCATCCAGGATGACGCGCTCCGGGAGGTCAGCTACGAAGCCCATGAAATCGGCCTCGGCGCCGGTCCGTACAATGTCGTCGTCGAAGCTGAGATAGCCATAGCCGGCCCCGGTCTCGCCCAACGCCGAGCGGCCATGAACGAGCTCAGGCGCGCACACCATCTGTGCGAACGTCGTCTTGCCGCACTGGCGCGGACCCTGGATGAGAACTACGGGGGAGTCCTCGAGCGCCTCGGCGAACCGAGACGCGACCAGCCGTGGGTGGAGTGTGTTTCGTAGCATCGTCCAATTGCAACTTTCGGGTACGGCCGATTGTAACCTTTGGGCTCGTCCGATTGTAACCTTATGATTCGTTCAATTGTAACCTTTGGCCTCGTCCAATTGCAAGGTTATATGTCGTTCAATTGCAAGGTTAGTGGGCGTCTGATTGCAAGGTTTGATAGCGTCCAATTGCAAGGTTACGGGTCTCGTCCCGGCACGAATGGCGCCCTCTGGGTCCCGGCTCCACACTCGTCGAGCCGCGGGACGCGGTCCGCGCCCACTGGCCCGCCGGCCCGCGTGTTATTATCGCGGCGAACCTGAGTCAGGGGTAAAAGAGTGCCCGAAACATCCGGGGCTGTGGAGCGCGTCGAGGCGCTCAGGGCCGAGATCAACCGTCACAACCATCTCTACTTCGCGCTCGACCAGCCGGAGATCGGCGACGCACAGTACGACGGCCTGATGCGGGAGCTCCGGGAGTTGGAGGAGCAACACCCCGACCTCGTCACCGCCGACTCGCCGACGCAGCGGGTGGGCTCCGAGCCCGCCGAGGGGTTCGAGCAGGCCCGCCATCCGACGCCACTTCTCAGCCTGGGCAACGCGTTCGACGACGACGAGCTGATGGCCTGGTACCAGCGGGTTTCGGACCTGATCGAGAGCACCGACTTCGACATGGTATGCGAGCTCAAGTTCGACGGCCTGGCGGTGGCGCTAACGTACGAGGACGGCGTCCTGGTGCGCGGCGCCACCAGGGGCAACGGCACGGTCGGCGAAGACGTGACCCACAACCTCAGGACGATCAGGAGCATCCCCCTGCGCGTACTCGGAGACGCCCCCGGGCGCTTCGAAGTCAGGGGCGAGGTGCTGTTTCCCAAGTCGGCGTTCCAGCGGTTCAACGAGGAACGTGTAGCCGAAGGGCAGCCCCCGTACGCCAATCCCCGCAATACGGCCGCCGGATCGGTCCGGCAGTTGGACCCGAAGATGACCGCCGCGCGGCCGCTGGACATCTTCGTGTACGGCCTCGGCTACGCCGACGCGGACATCCCCGACAACCACTGGGCCACGCTGCGCCTTCTGGGCGGTCTCGGCTTCAAGATCAGCCCGCATAACAGGCTGGTCCGCTCTCCGGAAGAGGCGAACGAATACTACCGCGAGTGGCGGGAAAAGGCGGAGGAGCTCGACTACGGCTCCGACGGCGTAGTGGTCAAGGTCAACCGGTTCGACCTGCAGCGGCACGTGGGCGTAGTGGGACGGGAGCCGCGGTGGGCGATCGCGTACAAGTTCCCGGCCACGCAGGCGGTCACCCAGCTCCTGGACATAGCGGTAAACGTCGGCCGGACCGGGTCGATCAACCCGTACGCGGTGCTGGAGCCGGTCGACGTTGGCGGCGCGACCGTCAAGCAGGCCACGCTGCACAACGAGGACTACATCAGGGCCAAGGACCTGCGTATCGGCGACTGGGTCGTCGTAGAGCGGGCTGGCGAGGTGATCCCGCAGGTCGTCAGCGTCATTGCGGGCCGCCGCACCGGCTGCGAGCGCGAGTTCGAAATGCCGGAGAAGTGTCCGTCGTGCGGCGAGCCCGTCTCCCGTCCCGAGGGCGAGGCGATGTCGCTGTGCGTCAACTCGCAGTGCCCTGCGCAGCTCGTCCGGCTGCTCGAGCACTTCGTGAGCAGGGGCGCCATGGACATCGAGGGCCTCGGCGTCAGGCAGGCCACGGTCCTGCTCCAGCAGGGGCTGATCGGTGACGTGGCCGACATCTACACCCTGGAGCAGGAGGAGCTGCTGGAGCTCGAACGCATGGGTGAGAAGAGCGTCGCCAACCTGCTGGCCGCCGTCGAGTCAAGCAAGGACAGGCCGCTGGCGCGGCTGCTCGTGGCCCTGGGGATCGGCCACGTCGGGACCGAAGCGGCGGAGTTGCTGGCCGCCAACTTCGCGTCGATGGACGCGCTGATGGAGGCGGACGAGGAACGGCTCGTCGAGATCGAGTCGATCGGGCCGAAGATCGCGGCCGCGGTCGTCGCCTACTTCGCCAACGAGTCGAACCGGCAGGTGATCGAGAAGCTCCGCGACGCCGGCGTTAGAATGGAGGACGAGGCCAGGGAGGCGCCAACCGAGCAGCCGTTCGCGGACATGCGATTCGTCGTGACCGGCCGGCTCGAGGACCTCAGCCGGTCGCAGGTACAGGCGAGGATCAAGGAGCTCGGAGGCGCCGTGAGCGGCAGCGTCAGCCGGCAGACCGACTACCTCGTCGCGGGCGAAGGCGCGGGGTCGAAGCTGGCCGACGCGGAGCAGCTCGACGTGACCGTCATCACCGAAGAGGAGTTTCTCAAACTCGCGGAAGGGACGGCGCCGTCGGCCGGAGACGGCCGGCCCGGCGGCAGATAGCGCCCGCAAGCCATTACCCCGCGCGCCGGACCGGTCCGGCCGCCTGGAGGCCAGCCATCTACATCAGCCGGCTCAGCCTGCTGGGCTTTCGGAGCTACGCGAAGCTGGAGCTGGAGTTGGCGCCCGGCATCGTGCTGCTCCAGGGCGGCAACGCGCAGGGCAAGAGCAACCTGCTCGAGGCGCTGTACGTCCTCGCGATAGCCAAGTCCTATCGCGCCGCCTCGGAGCGCGAGCTGGTGCGTCACGCGCCGGCGGGCCAGCCGCTCCAGTCGCAGGTCGCCGCCGAGGCGCGGCGGTCGGACGGGCCGGTCCGAGTCCAGGTCGACCTCACGGTCGAGGGCTCGGCGTACCAGGAGAGCGGCGGCGCCGTCGGGCCGCTGGACGACGGCACGCAGGTCCGCAAGCAGGTGAGGGTTAACGGCCTCCGGCGCCGCGCGTCGGACCTGGTCGGCGAGATCAACGCGGTGATCTTCGAGGCGGGCGACCTGGACATCGTCCTCGGCGCGCCCTCGGTGCGGCGCCGCTACATGGACATCCTGATATCGCAGCTCGACCAAGCCTACCTGAGAGCGCTTCAGCGCTACCAGCGCGTCGTCACGCAGCGGAACTACCTGCTGAAGGCCACCAGGGAGGGCCGGGCGCAGGCCTCCGAGCTGGACTTCTGGGACGAGGAGCTGGCCGCGGCGGGCGGGTACATCGTTCACCGGCGCCGCGAGACCGTCGCGGCGCTGTCGGATCTGGCCGCACCGGTGCACGCCGACCTCGCCGGCGGCGAGACGCTCGACATCGCCTACGACCCCAGCGGCGGGATTGCCGTCGACCGCGCCGAGCCCGATATCCGGGACGCCCTGGCGGGGCTGTTGGCGGAGCGCAGGCCGCGGGACATAGGGCAGGGCGTCACGTCCGGCGGCCCTCACCGCGACGACCTGCGGCTGACGCTGGGCGGACTGGAGGCCGGGCCGTACGCCTCTCGCGGCCAGTCACGGACCGCGGCGCTCTCGATGAAGCTGGCCGAGGCCGCATACCTGCGCAGTGTCCGCGGCGAGGAGCCGGTACTCCTGCTCGACGACGTGTTCTCGGAGCTCGACGAGCGGCGCCGGCTCCAGGTGCTCGAGGTGGCGGCCGGCTACGAGCAGTCGTTCATCACCACCTCGGATCCGGGGCAGATCGACCGCTCATTCCGCGACCGGATGGCCAGGTTCGTCGTCGAAGGCGGGACAGTGCGTCCGACCGGGCCTTCCGACCCATAGGCCTCGACGTCCGAGGCAGCTTGTCCACGAGACGTGTCGCGCCTAGAATAAGGCGGCCGCAATCCGGCCGCGGCCGCCGCTGCCGACCACCCCCGACCCAAGGAGACGACACGATGGGATTCCCCGTCTACGACTACAGGACAGACCTTCGCAATGTGCTGGTGACGCCGCAGATCCGGTCGAGATTCCTGCGGGTCGAGCCGGGTCCGATGCCCGACCCGCACACGCACGACCTCGGACACGAGATATTTCTCGTTCTCAGCGGGCGGGCCGAATTCGAGATCGACGGCGAGAAGGCGGAGGTGGGGCCGGGCCAGATGTGCGTTGCCCTGATCGATCAGCCCCACGCCGTCCGCGCGCTCGGGGACGAGCCGGTGACGATGTACCTCTCCGTGACGCCCCACATCCAGCCGACGCACACGACGTGGACCGAGGACGGTCAGCGCATGCCCTTCCGGTTCGCGCCGTCCGCCAACTACGACATCGACTACGGAGCGCCCCGACCGCTGGGGGCGCTGACGGGCGAGCTTGCCGGCGCCATCGAGTTGCTCGCGGGCGCGGCGGAGGCGGCCGGCGGCCAGGAAGAGGCGCTGGGGCATCTGCGAAAGGCCATCGACGACGGCGATCTCGCGACGGCCGCGGAGATACGTGACCGCGTGTGGGGCACGCTCTTCCCGGTCTTCCAGCAGGCCAACGCGGTCGCCGATCTGTGGAACGAGCTCGCACCGAGGGCGGACGGGGCAGTCTGAGCGTCACACGAGACAAGGAGGCGAGATGAGCAGAGTCCGAATCGGCGTCGTCGGGTGCGGCGCCATCGCGCAGGTGCAGCACCTGCCGTTCCTGGCAGAGCTGTCGGAGGAGTTCGAGGTGGCCGCGGTGTGCGACGCGTCGCCGTCACAGGCCGCGTACGCCGCACGGCAGTACCATGTCGAGCGCCATTACACCGATTATCGGGACATGCTTGACTCAGATGTCGACGCCGTGCTGCTGTGCCACTCAGACCCGAAGACCGAGGCCGTGATCGCGTCAGTGGAAGCGGGGAAGCACGCCTTCGTCGAGAAGCCGATCTGCTTCTCGCTGGAGGAGGCGGACGCGATCATCGAAGCGTCCGCGCGGTCGGGCAAGGTCGTCCAGGCGGGGTACACGAAGCTGTTCGAGCCTGCCTACGAGCTCGCGCGGCGGGAGGTCGCGGGGATCGACGACATCCGGTTCGTACAGGTCAACCACCTGCACCCGAACAACGACCTGCATGTGCGCCAGTTCCGCACGCGGCGGTTCGACGACCTGCCCGAGGCGGCCGTTCGCCAGGCCCAGGAGGCGCGGGACGCGGCCCGCAGGGCGGCCATCGGAGACGTCCCGCCGCACGTGCTGCAGACCTTCTTCTCGCTGTCGGGCAGCTTGATACACGACCTGTACTGCCTGCGGGGCATGTTCGGGGTGCCCAGCCGGGTCGTGAGCACCGAGATATGGGCGGACGGCCGGGCGTACAGCACGACTCTGGAGTACCCGGAGGGCCACCGGTGCGTCGCCACTTGGGTCGACCTTCCCGACCTGTGGGACTTCCACGAGACGCTGGAGGTGTACGGCGGCAGCAAGCGGGTGATCGTCAAGTTCGGCACCGGCTTCTCCCGCACGGTCTCGACACGTCGTCGTGCAGGAGATCGACGCCGACGGCAGGACCGTCCGCAAGGAGCCGGCGATGGACTGGGAGAACCCGTTCCGCAGGGAGCTCCGCCACTTCCACGACTCGATCGTGAACGGCACGCCGAACAGGTCGCCGATAGAAGCGTCCAGGGAGGACGTGGCGCTGGTCATAGACATCACGAAGGCCTACCTGTCCGGCGGCCCGATCTCGCGCGCGGTCGGATGAGCCGCGGCGATGCGCTGGCGTAGGAGGCGGAGATGAGGCTTGGCGTCGTTGCCGGGGTGGTGGCGCTGCTGGCCGCCGCCCTCGTGCCGCTCTACCCCGCGTTCGCTCAGAGCAATAAGGGCTCATGCTCCACCGGCGTCGCCGTGCCGGACCCGTCCAGCAATCCGGGGCTGGTGTCGGACTGCGAGGCGCTGCTCGAGGCGCGCGACACGCTCGCCGGCACAGGCTCGCTGAACTGGTCGGCGGACACACCGATGGATCAGTGGGACGGCATAACTGTCGGTGGGTTCCCACAGCGTGTCATAGAATTGAATCTCTATCAACGCAAGTTGACCGGAGAGATTCCCTCAGGGCTAAGCAGGCTCTCGGAGTTGCATATATTGAACCTGTTGTCCAACGAGCTGAGTGGGGAGATACCGCGCGAACTGGGACTTCTGATCAACCTAGAGGACCTGTCTCTATCCAGCGACCGGCTGATCGGAGGGATACCGGCTGAGCTGGGAAGACTGGTTAACCTACGACGCCTGTACTTCGGACATGGTCAGTTGAGCGGGAAAATCCCTCCCGACATAGGCACCCTATCCAATTTGACCTCCCTGACTCTTCGCAACAACCGCCTGAGCGGGCCGATTCCTCCACAGCTCGGCAGCCTGTCCAAGCTGAGACAACTGGATCTCTATGGGAACCAGTTGAGCGGGGAAGTCCCAGTCGAACTTGGCGGCCTATCCAATCTAGAGGAGCTAGTCCTCGGCGCCAATCAGTTGAGCGGGCGTATCCCAATTGAGCTAACCAACCTCTCGAATCTGAAACGTATCCAGCTCCACCACAACCATCTGGAGGGCGAGATACCGCCCGGACTCGGCAGCTTATCCAACTTGGTACAACTCGATCTGGGCCAAAACCGGTTGAGCGGGCGGATACCAACCGCGCTCACCAGCCTATCCAATCTGGAATCGCTGACACTTAGCTACAACCGGCTGAACGGGGAGATACTGCCTGAACTCGGCGGGCTTTCCAACCTGACGGAGCTGGGGCTGGCCGGGAATCAGTTGAGTGGGCGCATACCGCTTGAGCTCACTAGTCTGTCTAATCTGAAGCGCCTCTTTCTCGATTACAACCGGTTGAGCGGGGAGATACCCCCACACTCGGCTGGATGTTCAAGCTGATTGAGCTTCGACTTTCCGATAACGAGTTGACGGGACAGATTCCGTCCGAGTTGGGCAATCTCGGTAGCCTGAGGATTCTCAATCTCAAAGAGAACCGGCTGTCTGGGCCGATCCCGGCCGAGTTGGGCAATCTCTCCAACCTGACCGTGCTAAAGCTCCGGGGCAACGATCTGAGCGGGGCGATACCCAGCGAACTGACGCGCATGACCAACCTGACAATCCTGTGGCTCGGCCATAGCAAGCTGACCGGGTGCATCCCCGGTGGATTGCGGACGGCAGAATACAACGATCTCTATAGCCTTGGTCTGCCGTTTTGCGACGTGCTGCTGGACGACCTTGTAGTGAGTCCGGGATCGCTGGTATCCCCGTTCGACCGATATCTCACCGAATACGCCACGGAGGTGTCCACCCCGATCGTCACGGTCCGCCCCATCAGCGGCCACGACGCCACTCTTCAGGTCCTGGGTGAGGACGGCCGTGAATTGGCCGATGCCGACGACATCGCGCCTGGAATGCAGATCGATATCGGCACCGTCTTCATAGGAGTCACAATTGTCGTCGTAGCGGCCGACGGCGGGGCAACCCACGAGTACACCATAGGGATTCGCCGGGTGCTTGGCGCTCCAACGATCGCCGCCGTCGAGGCGGGCGGTGGGTACATTGCCGTGTCGTGGGCGGCTCCCGACGAGTTCGCGGAAGCCAGGACCGCCTCCTACGACTTGCGCCATATCCCCACGGCCGCGGACGAGTCGGTGGATGCGAACTGGACGGTGGTGGAGAACGTATGGACCGCCTCAGCAAGCGGCCGTCCACGGTACGTGATCACCGGTCTGAGCGCCGGCACTCAGTACGAGGTGCAGGTGCGGGCCGTGGGCCGTGACGGCAGGCCAGCCGCCTGGTCGGGGTCCGTCACGGGAACGCCGACGACGCCGAGCGCGTGCGTGACCGGCGGCGCGGTAACGGAGACGCTGAACGCCGGCATCATAGCCGACTGCGAGTCGCTTCTCGCCGCACGTGACGCACTTGCCGGGAGCGGCCGTCTCAACTGGTCGGCTAGTACGCGGATCGAGGACTGGGACGGCGTCACCGTGGGGGGAACGCCGCGGCGCGTGGTCGGCCTGTCCCTCAACAGCAGGGGGCTGGACGGGGCGATTCCAGCGGAGCTGGGCAACTTGACCGGCCTGCAGCGACTGCACCTGTTCGAGAACCGGTTGACCGGCCCGGTACCAGCGGAGCTCGGGAGGCTCGCCGACCTGCAGTCGCTGGACCTTAGCGACAACCGGCTTACCGGACAGGTTCCCGTGGACTTCGCCCGGCTATCCAACCTGCGGTCGCTGGACCTGAGCGGCAACCGACTGACGGGCACGATACCGCCGCAGCTCGGAGACCTTCATCTCGATGAGGTCGACCTTTCCGGCAACGACCTGCGCGGTTGTGTGCCTCCCAGACGGGGCAGGTACGGCGGGCCGGTCTGTTTCGCGGCGGAGGGTGCGACGCTGACCGTCGACGCACGATACCTGCTGCGCGACGGCAGGCTCAAGATCACGTCGGTTGGAGACGCCGCGAACGGCCTCGTGACGCTGGACGGCGCCACGATCGTCTACACGCACGACGGCTCGGAGACGACGACAGGCGGCTTCACCTATACCGTGTTCGACGGTACCAACAGCACGACTGCCCTCGTCACGATCAGGGTCGCCCCGGTCAACGATCCACCCCTCGCCGTCGCGGATACCGTCACCGTCCAGGAGGGCGGCACGGTGTCGGTCCAGGCCCAGGAGCTGTTGGCCAACGACTCGGACGCGGAGGGCGACACGCTCAGCATCACCGCGGTAGGAGACGCCATCAACGGTATCGTCACGCTAGACGGCAACGCGATCACCTACACGCACGACGGCTCGGAGACGAACACGGACAGCTTCACCTACACCTTCACCGACGGCGCCGAAAGCGCTACCGCACGTGTCATAGTCAGCATCAGCCCGGTCAACGATCCGCCCGCCGGCGTGGACGATGCGCTCGCCGGCGTGGAGGGCGGCTCAGTGTCTGTCCAATCCCAACGGCTGCTGGCCAACGACATGGACGCGGAGCGCGACACGCTGAGCATCGCCGCCGTCGGAGACGCCACCAACGGACTTGTAACCCTCGACGGCGGTACGATCGTCTATCGGCACAACGGATCCGAGACGAACACGGGCGGCTTCGCCTACACCGTCACCGACGGTACCGACACCGCCACGGCCCTAGTCAACGTGACCGTCAGCCCGGTTAACGATTCCCCCGTCGGCGTCGGCGACACACTCGCCGTCCAGGAGGGCGGCACGGTGTCAGTCCAAGCCCAACAGCTGCTGGCCAACGACACAGACGCGGAGGGCGACAAGCTGAGCATCACCGCGGTCGGAGACGCCACCAACGGGCTGGTCACCCTCGACGGCAACACGATCTTCTACCGGCACGAAGGTTCTGAGACGAACGCGGGCAGCTTCACGTACACCGTCTCCGACGGCGCCGAGAGCGCTATCGCGTCCGTCTCGATTCGCGTCAGCCCGGTCAACGATCCGCCGGTCGGCGTCGGCGATGCGCTCGCAGTCCAAGAGGGCGGCACAATTTCCGTCTCGTCTCAGCAACTCCTGGCGAACGACACGGACGTGGAAGGCGATGCGCTGAGGATCACCGCGATCGGGGATGCCATCAACGGAGTGGTCACGCTGGACGGCGGCGCGATCAGCTACGAGCACGACGGCTCAGAGACGACGACGGGCGGCTTCACCTACACCGTCTCCGACCGGACGGACAGCGCCACCGTCCTGGTGTCGGTCACTGTCAGCCCCGTCGACGACCTGCCGGTGCTGCTCCTGGTCGCCGCCGCGCTCGGGACGAGCCTGCTGGCCTTGGCGGTCCTGGCGGCAATCGTGGTGAGGAGAGGACGGCAGGGCTCCTGAAACGGCCGCGTTTCGCGGACGGCCGGCTAGCGGCCTTCCCCTACTCTACCGTGACGGACTTGGCCAGGTTTCTCGGCTGATCGACGTCGCAGCCGCGGCGTACGGCGATCTCGTACGCGAGGAGTTGCATAGGGATCGCCGCCAGCATGGGAGCGACCAGCGACGACGCCTCGGGGATGTAGAGCACGTCGTCCGCGACGTCGGCGACGTCGGTGTCGCCCTCGGTCGCGATGGCGATCACCGTCCCGCCGCGCGCCCGGACCTCGCTGACGTTGGCGAGCATCTTCTCGTACAGCTCGTACTTCGGGATGAGCGCCACGACGGGCATGTTCCCGTCGATCAGCGATATGGGCCCGTGCTTCATCTCGCCGGCCTGGTAGCCCTCGGCGTGGATGTAGCTCAGCTCCTTGAGCTTGAGAGCGCCCTCCATCGCGAGCGGATAGTGGACGCCGCGGCCCAGGAACAGGAAGTCCTCGTATCCGGCGTACCGCTCGGCCAGCACCTCGTACCGCTCCTTCTGGGCCACCAGGTCCTCCGATCATCTGGGGCAGCCGCGCGAGCTCGTCCACGATCTCCGGACACTCGCTCAGTCGGACAGCGTTCCGCGCTTGACTCCGAGATGGACGGACAGCATCAGCAGCGAGACCAGCGACGCCACGAAGGTCTTGGTCGAGGCGACGCTGATTTCCAGCCCCGCGCGTATCAGCACGGTGCTCTCGGCGATCCTGGTCG
Source organism: Dehalococcoidia bacterium (assembly GCA_965220785.1). GTDB lineage: Bacteria > Chloroflexota > Dehalococcoidia > Lucifugimonadales > CAZENU01 > CAZENU01. The sequence continues at coordinate 1,522,787 of CBDCQW010000003.1, read as the reverse complement.
TCTGCGTCCCGGCGTAGTTGCACAGCGTGACCTGCCTGCGCGCCCTTCCCGGCGGCCTCGTTCATCGCGGCCAGAGTGTCCGCCGTCTCGCCCGACTGGCAGACCGACACGACCAGGGTGCGTTCGTCTATGATCGGGTCGCGGTACCTGAATTCGGAGGAGTTCTCGACCTCCGCCGGTATGCGGGCCAGCGACTCGATCCACGTCCGGCCCACCATCGCGGCGTGCAGACTCGTGCCCATCCCGATCAGGACGACGCGGTCGATTTTCCCGACGTCGGCCGGGGTCAGCGCAACCTCGTCCATCGTTACGGCGCCCGAGTCGAACGAGACCCGGCCGCGCATGGCGTCGATTACCGTCTCCGGCTGGTCGTTGATCTCCTTCAGCAGGAAGTGCTCGAAGGGGCCCTTGGCGGCCGCGACCTCGTCGTACGGGACGCGGGACGGCCGCACCTGTAGGGGCGCTCCGCCCAGCCGCGCGTAGGTCGGCCCGTCCGCGGTGATCGTGACCGACTCCCCGTCGCCAAGGTACGCGACGTCGCGGGTGTACGGCAGCAGCGCGGGAAGGTCGCTTGCCAGGAACGTCTCGCCCTCGCCGTAGCCAACGACCACGCCCCCGGCATTGCCAAGGCGAAAGGCGACAAGCTTGCCGGGCTCCCGCTTGGATGCGACGACGACCGCGTGCGCGCCCCTGATGTTGCCGGCAGCCTCGGCTACCGCGTCCTCCAGGTCGTATTCCAGGGCGAGGTACCGCTCGATCAGGTGGCTGATGCACTCGGTGTCGGTCTGCGACGAGAAGCGGTGGCCGTCTGCCCGCAGCTCCCGCCTGAGCTCCACGAAGTTCTCGACGATCCCGTTGTGAACGAGCGCTATCTCGTTGGCGCAGTCGGTATGGGGGTGGGCGTTGAAGTCGGCCGGCGGCCCGTGGGTCGCCCACCTGGTGTGGCCGATTCCGCTGCTGCCCTCGGGCAGCCGGTCGTCGATCACCTCGAGGAGGGCCGACAGCTTGCCCTGGGCCTTCCGGACCGCAGGCTCTCCAGACGGCCCGATCACGGCGATTCCGGCGCTGTCGTAGCCCCTGTACTCCAGCCGGGACAGACCGTCGAGAAGCACGGGGGCGGCCGACCTGCCGCCGGTGTAGCCGACTATCCCGCACACGTCGAGCTCTCCTCGGGGTCGGCGGTGTCAGTCAACGGGCGTCGCTCGCTCTGGCGCGGCGTCCGAGGCACGCGCCCGCGGGGTTATGGCGTACACGCCGTGATACGCGGCCGGCAGCACGGCCGCGATCCGGTGCATGATCATTTCGGTAAGCGAGTCGAGCACCTCCCGACTCGGATGACCTTCGACGGTGGGCAGCGAGAACGGCGTCCCTATTGAGACCTCGATGGCGCCGGTCGGCTTCAAGATTCGGAGCATCGAGCCGAGCCGCTCGGTGCCGGTGATCCCGACCGGCAGAATGGGCGCCTGGGAGCGCAGCGCCAAGAGCGCCACGCCAGCCTGGGCCTTTCTCATTCCCCCCGGCGACCTCGTACCCTCGGGAAACAGGACGACCGCGTGGTCGCGCTCGAGCTGTCTGAGCGCCCAGCGGTACGCCCCGATGTCCGCAGTGCTGCGCGTCAGCGGGTACGCGCCATACAACCGGAAGAACGACGAGATGACCGGCCAGCGGAAGAGCCCGGCCTTGGCCAGAAACCGCGTACGCCTCGGGATACTGGTAGACAGCAGGGTCGAGTCGAAATAGCTCTGGTGGTTCGCGACGATGATGAGCGGGCCGTGCGGCGGGACGTTCTCCTTGCCCGTCACGCGCCATTCAGCGAAGGCCATCAGGAGCACCCGTTGCAGAACGTTGGCGGCCGGGTTGACCAGCTCCATTAGCCGCGCTCGACCAGGTCGACAATTTTGTCTGCCACGTGCTCGATCCCCAGATCGTCCGTGTCCATGATTACGGCGTCGCGGGCCGGCCGGAGCGGCGAATCGGCGCGCTCGGAGTCAATCTTATCACGCCTTATCAGCCCCTCGAGCACCTGCCGCTCGTCGGCCTCGGACCCGTCGGCCACCATATCACGGCGGCGGCGCCCCGCCCGCACCCGGGCGGAGGCGTTCAGATAGACCTTCACCGGCGCGTCCGGCATCACGACGGTGCCGATGTCGCGGCCTGCCATCACGACCGGCCCGTCGGCAGCCATTCGCCGCTGCTGCGCGACGAGGGAACGCCTCACGCCGGGTACGCGGGCGACCAACGAGACGCCGCGCTCCACGTCGGGGGTCCTGAGGCCGTCCGTGACGTCGGCGCCGTCGGCTGTCAGCCTGTCCGCGCCATCGATGAAGCTCAGGCGCAGATCAAGCCGCTCAGCGAGCGCGGTGAGGGCGTCGGCGTCGTTCAGGTCGACGCCCGTGTCCGACGCCACGCGGGTGACCGCCCTGTACATCGAGCCGGTGTCCAGGAAACGCAGGCCGAGCCGGCGCGCCACGAGTCTGCCCACGGCGGTCTTGCCGGACGCCACCGGGCCGTCTATCGCTATTGCCAGAGGTCTGCGCACGTTTCCTGGAGTCCGTTTTGGAGCGGTCCGACAGTGCTGGATTATAGGTTCGGCCGGACGCATGGACAAGCAATCCGTCGGTGCGGAGAAGAAGGCGGCTTGCTCCTGTGGATTCCAGGTATCCTATTCGTGACGGATTGTCGAAATCTGGAGGGGTGGGGCCGCAATCCCGTTCGCCCTGAGTGCCCCGACGCTTCGTCGGGGTGTATCGAAGGGGACACACAACCCAGTTCTTGGGGTGGGGCCGAATCGACCATCGGAGGAATGGTTGCGCACGCCCCTCGATACGCTTCGCTACTCGGGGTGAGCGGGTTGAGTTGGCGGCACTACTCGCGGCACTACTCAGGAAGGGCGAGCGGGTTGTGCGCACCCCTGAAATTGGAGCGATTGCCGGGTTTCAGGCGGAACCTCGCCGGATTGGGACACACGGTACCGGCGACTGAGCGATTCGGATAGAATCGGAGCGGCGACGCGCGCGGAGGGTGCAGCGATGATAACCAAGTTCGGATATCTCTACGCCGGACACGTGGACCTGGACGACCTGGGACTCGCGGGCACGCCGGTCAACGACCGGTGGCTGTCCGACGAGGACCTGGCGTCGGCGTTCGAGAAGGCGGCCGACATCGCCCGCGTCATGGACGAGACTGGGTTCGACACGATGTGGCTGGCGGAGCACCACTTCCAGCGCGAGGGGTACGAGTGCATCCCCAACATCCTGATGCTCGCCGTCCACCTGGCCCACCTGACGGAGCGCATAGACTTCGGCTGCGGCTTCAACGTCACCCCGATGTGGCACCCGCTGAGGCTGGCCGAGGACTTCGCGACCGCGGACATCCTGACCGGCGGACGCGTCGTATTCGGAGTCGGCCGCGGCTACCACACCCGCGAGGTGGAGGTGTTCGGCGCGCCGATGCTGGACACGGACGCGAACCGGGAGCTGTTCGAGGAGCAGGTCGAGGTGATCATGGCGGCGCTGAAGGAGCGGTCGTTCTCGCACCACGGCAAGCACTACGACATACCGCCCAGGGTGCCCTACCGCGGTTACGAGCTGGAGGAGATCACGCTGGTGCCGAAGCCGCTCAGGCGTCCGCTGGAGTGCTGGCAGCCAATCGTCAGCGCGAGTCCCCGGGGTCTCGACTTCATGGTCAAGCACGGGATGAAGGGCGTGATCGGGGGAGGCGCCGCCGTGGGCGGAGCGAACGAGCGGGCGGTGCTCGCGTGGCGAGACGCGCTGGCGCGTGCCGGCCGCGACGCGGAGATCGGGGAGGACCTGCTGGTCACGTTCTCGACCCACGTCGCGGAGACGCCGGAAAAGGCGATCGCGGAGGCCAGGCCCTTCTTCGAGGAGCACATGAAGATGTTCGCGCCACTCGGGTTCGTCCGCGGCCTGAGCGACGAGCAGATCGAGGCGCTGGCCGACCCCGCGAAGGCCGTCACCGCGTCGCTGCCCACGATCGAGGACGGAGTCGCCGCCGGCTCGTGGCTTCTCGGCCCGCCAGAGCGGATCGTAGAGCAGCTCCAGGAGATCCAGGAGCGCCTGCCGGGTCTAGCGGCCGTCAACCTGGGGCCGGTCGTGAGCACCTCCAAGAGCGTCACGCTGGAGCAGCTCGACGCGCTGGGGCGCGAGGTTATCCCGGCCTTCAGGCGCGCGACCGGGGCAGAAGACTAGCCCTGCCTACTTGGACAGCGCCTCGGCGGAGTCCTGGGGCTCCCAGCCGAGCACGTCGCGCGCGTGCTCCAGGTCTCGGTAGCCCCACCGGTTCTTGGACGTGGCGAAGAAGACGTCGTAAGCCAGCATCGGGCGCGCTTCGATGCAGGCTTGGAGGATGGACGCGACGTCTCCGTGGCTCAGGAAGTTGGCCGCGGTCGTCGGATCGCCCTGGCGGTTGTCGGCGGGAACGGCGCCGATACGCACGCAGAGCACCGACAGGCCGTAGGTGTCGGAGAAGTGGCGGCCGAGGGCCTCGCCCCAGACCTTCGTCGTGCCGTACAACCCCTGGGGTCTGGGCACGTCCTCGTGCGTGATCATGGGCCACGGCTCGGGGACGTCCTTGTACCGGCCCGCTTGTATGGCCTCGTAGGGCGCGACGCTGCCCCAGCCCCGTATCGTGGCGCCGGAGCTGGCGAAGACGACGCGCTGGACTCCGGCCGACATGGCCGCCTCGTAGACATTGTAGGCGCCGACGACGCTGGTGGCGAGCAGTCTGCTCCAGTCCTCGGAGAGCTCCGCCGCGAGGTGCACGACGACGTCCTGCCCCTCGAAGGCGGGCCTGATCGCGTCCAGGTCGGCGACGTCGGCCTGTAGGGTCTTCACGCCCTCGACCGGCCTGCGGTTGAGGGCCGTCAGCTCGTAGCCGCCGGCCTCCTCGAGCCTGCTTCGCAGCAGCCCGCCTATGAGACCGCTCATCCCGGTGATCAAGACCTTCTTCATGTCTGTTCCCCTTCGTCTATGATATGAAAGCGACTCCGCCGGCTCTCATGTTGACTACATCGCCAATTCGGTAGGGGCGGGTTTCAAACCCGCCTTCGGCCTCGCCAGTTGTCAGGATTGTCGGGATCCTCAGACCATTTCCTGGGATTGTCCAAGATATACGTGCGGACCCTGTCGAGCTCATCCTCGTCGCGTATCACGTGGTCATAGAATCCACGTTGCCATACCGGGGCGCCGGTTGATGCACGCATCCGATTGATCTTGCGGGCAGAGAAGGTCTTGAACGCGCGTACGATTTCAGGCACGCCGGGTCGTCGCGACGCCTCAGCCCTCGGGGGAAGGCGGGTTGCAAACCCGCCCCTACGAATGTGCTGGTCCGGCACGCCGTGTCGTCGCGACGCCTCATCCCTGGGGAAGGCGGGTTGCAAACCCGCCCCTACGGATGCGCCGGTAGGTTCGTCCTCCAGGAGAATCACGCCATTGACGTGGTTGGGCATCAATATGAACGCGTCGAGAGCCACTCTGTCGTAGTGATCAGGCAGCTCAGCCCAGCATTCCTCAACAACTGTCCCGAGGGGATTCGCGGCCATCCTGCCATCGATGACCCGTCCGAACAGCGGACGGCGATCCTGGGTGCAGGCCGTGACGAAATACGCGCCGGGGGTCGAGTAGTCGTGGCCCTTCAGACGCATGCGGCGACGCGTCGGTCCGCTCTGTTGCGTGATGTTCATGCTCAACGGGCTGATACTGCTCCACACGGAAGGTGCCGCTAGCCGCGTCCGAGGTACTCCTGGTCTACCGGCAGCACGATGGCTTCCAGCATGTTGGCGTGGGGCGGCAGCGCGGCCATCGTGAGCGCGACGGAGGCGATGTCGTCCAGGGTCATCATCGGCTCCTTGCCCTGCACTACTGTTGTCATGTCGCTCTCGACGTTGCCAGGATGAAGGCATGAGGCCGAAATGCCATGCTCCCTGCCCTCCAGCGCGGTCGACTTGGTGAGGCCCACGAGGCCGTGCTTAGTTGCCGTGTACGGCGCGGAGTCGAAGCGCGGCACCTGGGCCGAGATGCTGCCGATGTTGATGATACGGCCACCAGACTGCGGCTTCATGATCCGCATCGCCTCGCGGGTGCACAGGAAGGCGCCGCTGAGGTTGACGTCGACCACGCTCCGCCACGCCTCGTAGCTCATGTCGACGATGGCGGCGCGCTCGAAGATGCCGGAGTTGTTGACCAGGATGTCGAGCCTGCCGAAGCGCTCCGCGACCTGCTCGAACAGCGCGACGACCTGTCCCTCGTCGCCAACGTCGGCGGTCACGACCAGCACGTCGGCGCCGAGACCGCGCAGCTCGTCCGCGGTCGTGTCGAGCCTGGCGCGGTTCCGCGACGCGATGACGAGGTCTGCGCCCTCCGCGGCGAACGCGCGGGCGATCCCCTTCCCTATCCCCGTTCCGCCGCCCGTAACGACGGCTATTTGACCTTCGAGTCTACCCAATTCTTGTACTTCCCATAGCGGATCACGGTCCCGGTTCAGCCGCGGAGTATCTGGCGGAGGCGCTCGGCGGCGATGACCTCTTCTCCTTCGTGGATGTTGAACGGCCGGACCTGGATAGTCCCCTCGCCGGGGGCCGGCTTGTAGAGTTCCGGGCCCGCGGAATTCGCCTTGATGCTGGGGTGCCCGACTTCCAGCTCGACGATGGCCTGCTCGGCGGTCCTGGCCGCGTCCAGACCTATGACGATCACCAACGTCAGGTCGGCGTAGCCGAACCCGGTCACCTGCTCTGTCCGCACGCCGGGCACGCCTTCGAGCCTGTCCTCGATCACCTTCAGCATGCGGGCCGTGTCCTCCAACCGCTTGTCGTGGTCCATGCTCATCCACTCGTCGAGGGCGACTACGAGGCCGGCGATCTGCATCCGGTCGAGCTTGTAGCCGCGTCCGAACGCCACGAAGTCGCCGGGGTGGTGCGAGACCCCCTGCTTCGCGACCAGGTCCACCAGGCGCTTGCTTCCGCAGACGAACCCGGTGGCGCTGGGCCCGCCGAAGTACTTGCCGCCGAAGCTGACCAGGTCTCCGCTGTGGGCGACCTCCCGGAAGAGGTCGAGCGGGCGGCTGGTAGCGGCGCCGTCGACGACGAGCGGGAGGCCGTGGGCATTCGCGACGGCGCGAGTCTCCTCGATCGGGAGGACGTTTTCGTCGGGCACGAAGTACTGGCCTACCGCCACGGTGCTGGGTCCGATGGCGGCCTCGAGCTGGGCCGCGGTGCAGCCGGCCTCGTCGCCCGCGTAGACTACCCTGCCGCCGGCGATCTCGTATGCGCGCTCCGCCGCCTTGTTCGACGCCTGGACGACGAACTCGTTGCTCATGCCCTCCGTGTCGGGCAGCCGCCTCATCAGCTCCAGGTCGTCGCCGGCCATGAGCGCCGCGGAGCTGAGGATGAGGCCGGCGATGCCGCCGGGGCTGACGTAGGCCGCCTCGACTCCGAGGGCGTCGGCGATGAATCTCCCCGCGCCGTCGAGCAGGTCCCCCATGTCGCAGAACCGGGCGTTCGCCTCTTCCATGGCGGCGCTCACCGCCGGAGACGGCGTGAAGCCGCCGGACAACGTCAGCGAGCCCTCCAGGTTGATGAAGGGCCGAACTCCGAGCTTTTCGTAGAAGCCGCCGCCGCTGAAGGTCGTCATGACATTCCCTCTACGTTGATTCGCCCCGGCGCGGGGCTCTGTCGTGGCGCAATGCTACCCCTTGCTCCGCAGGACGCACAAGGGGAGCAGACAAACCCAGATTCTCCAGTGCTAGTGTCACCTTGAACGAAGTGAAGGGCCTGGGGTGGGGAGAGGCCGCGGCGTGAGCCAGGTTGGGGGACCCCTCCCCAGATCCCTCTCTGCGATCGGGACGACGGGGCGGGGCCGCGCTACGAAGAATCACCGACGAGGCGCGCCATCATGAATCGAAAAGCGGCTCTTCACGCCGCTCGTCCGAATTGGATGGGGGCGTTGGGAGAGAGTCTCTGTTCAGACTTGAGGGCCCGCCCCCCTACCGAGACTCGATGACCACGGCGTCGTTACGTCCAGGAAAGTGGGAATCCACAGTGCAGGCCGCATTCCTCTCAGCTAGTCTGAGACAGTTAAGCCTGACACAATCATTGAACATCTACACCCCGGGCCCACCTGGATTCCCCACCTGATTGGGCCGGCCGGCGTGACGGACGGCTTCCGGTGTCATGGCGGCGCACCCTTTCGGGGATGGATTCCCGCGTTCGCGGGAATGACGGAGGTGGAGGATTTGGAGCCCAGGCCCCGGCTTGACTCCCAGCATCTCTGATGCTACGCTGCATTACATCGGAGATGGATCACCGCAATGCCTCGCCGCACCGTCATGGTTTCAGAGGGCTTCGACAGGGCGATACGGGAGCTGCAAGCCAAGCTGCTGCTGGCGCTGGAGCGCGACGTTTCGTACACTGAGGCCCTCAACGTGGTACTTTATCTCGGCTTTCTCAGGGCCGACGAGCAAGGACAGCGGCTGGCGTTCTGGAAGCGGGGCGAGCAGGAGGTCACCGAGCGACAGACCGACGCTCTGCTCGAGGCCTTCGATTTCGACAAGGACAGAATCAACGAGACATTGAACGCGCTTGGCGTTTCCGCGGGACCGGAGACGCCCGAAAACGAGGCAGAGGGGTGAAGGGAGCGGCGAAGCCGCGAGAGAGGCTTGGGCGAGCGGTTGTCGCGGAGGCGGGCGCGGAGGACCGTTTCGGGCGTCCGCGGGCCGGGCGAAAACCGTTCGCGCGGATGGTTCGTATAATTAGTCGAGCAAAGGGCAAAAGCGGCGCACCCGATCAGGACCGCGGGGCGATCGCGGCGTCGGGTGAGGCCAACCGAAGAGACATGATACTTGCAGCGCTAACCGGGACCACCGCAAAAGCCGCCGCGATCGCGGCGCTGGCGTCGGCATCGATCCTGCTATCGCCGGGTGTGATCTCGGCGCAGTCTCCGCAGCAGATCGTCGTGACCGCGCCGCTGTTCGACGTGCGAGTCGAGACCTACGACCCGCCGGCCGAGGGCTACAACCTCGATATCACGCTGGTCAATCCCACGGACCGAGCGATCGAGGCGGACGCGCAGGTGATCTCAGGACCGGACGGCTGGCAGGCCAGCCTCTTCAAAAGGGTCGATGCGCTGATCGTCGAGAGGGTGGTACTGCCACCCAATAGCCGGGACACCAGCCTCAACTTCCACTTCATCGTGCCGCCGGGCACCGAGAACGGGGAGTACGTCTTCAGGCTCGGTCTCTTCGATGGGGGCCGGCTGCTCGACGACGTTGAATACAACGTGACGGTAGCCATTCCGCCGGGAGCCAAGCCCTCTGGTGCGGCCAGCGCGGCACAGCGGGTGCTTCCCGGCGGCTTCGAGTTCGAGGCCCAGCTCACGAACCGGCAAGGCCGCGTGGACGAGACGATGACCTTCTCGGTGATCCTCAGGAGCCGGGACGTTGCGCCGCTCAGCTTCACGCTTGGGGCGGACACGCCCCCCGGCTGGCAGGTCGCGTACAGCCCATCATTCGAAAACACCCGTGTCGGGGCGCTTTCCCTTACAGGCGGCGCCACGCAGAACTTCGATGTCGAGGTCGTCCCGCCCGCAAACGCCGGACCCGGAATGCATATCGTGACGCTCAAGGCCGTCGCCGCGGGGCTGGACCCGGTCGAGCTGCCGCTCCAGGTGGACCTGGCGGGCGCCCCCGACGTCAACCTGACGACCGAGTCGGGGCGGCTTACGGAGAAGGTTACCGCGGGCAAGTCCGCGGAGCTGACCGTGATGGTGGTCAACTCCGGGGGCGAAGCCGCCGACAACGTCAGGTTCGTCTCCGAAACGCCACCCGACTGGACGGTCACGCTCAGCGAAAACCCCATCCCCCGCATCGAGGCCGGCGCCAGCGTCGAGCTGGGCGTGACGGTGGAAGCGCCGGAGCAGACCGTTCCCGGGGACTACAACCTCAGGCTGCTGACGGTCGTGGGACGCGAGTCCGAAGAGCTGCAGTTCCGCATCACGGCGGTCCAATCCAGCTCCTTCGGGTTCATTGGCATCGCGGTGATCGTCGCCGTGGTCGTGGGACTGGCGGGGCTGTTCGTCAGGTCGGGCAGGCGGTAGACGGCGTCATGAACAGACTGAAAGCCATAGCGGCCGCGGGCCTGATCGCAGGTGGGATCGGCATCCTGCCGGCCGGAGCCCCTGCGGCGAACGCGGAGGGACAGGACCTGATACTGGAGGTCCCGATCCAGTCCATCGAGGTCCGCACGCCGGACGAAACCCAGCAGGGCACGACGCTCGATCTGGTTGTCTTGAACGTCGGAGACGAGCCGGTCGAGGCCGACGTATCCGTCGAAGGTCCGGACGACTGGCAGGCGAGCCTGTTCCACAAGTTCAAGCTGGTCTCCGTGAGCAGGCTTTCGCTCACCCCCGGCGAGAGGACACAGGACCTCGAGTTCCGGTTCGTCACGCCGCCGGACGTGAAGAACGGCCCACACACCTTCTCGCTTCGCTTTACGGGCCCCAACGGCGCTCTGATCCGCGACAGCGACTTCGTCGTCGTAGTGGACATACCGGAAGAGCAGGTAGAGGTGGAGGTCGAGACCCCCACAAGACGACTGTCAGGCGGCTTCGAGTTCGACACGCGGTTCTCCTCGTTGACGACGCCGGTCGACGAGCCCATAGACTTCAGGGTCAACATCAGGAGCCGCGACCCGAGCGACCTCAACTTAGGGCTCGAGGCGGACGCGCCGCTGGGCTGGCGCGTAGCCTTCAGGCCATCGTTCCAGGATGCCGACATTCGCGCCATCGCGGTCAGGCCCGGCGGGGCGGCGTCGGTCGACGTGGTGGTGACGGCTCCGGCCACGGCCGCACCCGGCGTCTATCCGGTCGTCATCCGCGCGAGACCTGGCGGCGTCGCCCCGCGGGAGATCGCACTGCAGGTGGAGCTCAGAGGCGTCCCGGACCTGAGACTGACGACCGCCACCGGGCTGCTGACAGTGGACGCGAACGCCGGCGCGACGACCGATGTCGAGGTCCGGGTGGTCAACGCGGGCGCCGCCGCGGACAACGTCCGGTTCGTCACCGCCATGCCTCCCGGATGGGGGGTCAAGATCGACCACAACCCGGTGCCGCGCGTCGAAGCGAACGGCGTCTTCGACGTTACGGTCAGCGTGACGCCGCCCGACAAGACGATCCCGGGCGACTACAAGTTCCAGCTCATAGCCTCGGTAGAGGGCCAGAGCACCGGGCTGATCGTGGGCGTAACGGTTGTCCGCTCCGACATATTCGCAATCCTGGGTATCGCACTGATCGGAGTCGTGGTCCTGGGTCTGGGGGGCCTGTTCTTCAGGCTCAGCAGGCCGTGACCGCGGGCTTCGCGAGGAGAGACGGCGTGAGGAAAAGCTGGATGAGGGTGATACGAACGAGATTCGGTGTTCTGCTGGTCGCCGCTGTCATGGGAGTCCTCGGCGCCCAGCCGGTGCTGGCGCAGGACCCGGCGGCCGGGGCGACTTTGACCGCACCGATAACCGGGATCAAGGTGGAGTCGTCAGCGCCGAGGCCGCTGGGATACAACCTCGACATCACGATAGCCAATCCGGGGACAGGAGTCGTCAGCGCCGAGGCCAAGGTCCTGTCGGGGCCCGAAGACTGGAAGGCCGGGCTGTTCCACAGGGTCAAGGAGGTATTCGTCAAGAAGGTCGAGCTCGCGCCCGGAGAGGAAAACAGCGACCTGAGGTTCCACTTCGAGATACCGCGGGGGACCGCGAACGGGACATACACCTTCACGGTCGGCCTGTTCGACGACGCGGACAGGATGCTCAGCTCCATCGACTACCGCGTGGTGATCGCCATACCGTCCGCGCCTCCCAAACCGACCGGGCCGCAGCTTCCACAGGACGTCAGGCTAGATCCGCAGTACACTCATCTGACCGGGCCGGTGGGTACGAACTTCACGTTCAGGGTCAACCTCAAGAACCGCACCGACCAGGAGCTCGACTTCCAGCTCGCCGCGGGAGGCCCGTTGGGGTGGAGCGTCAACTTCAGGCCGTCGTTCCAATCGGAGCAGATCGGCGCGATCACGCTCCGGCCGAACTCCAACCAGGACATGGACGTGCGGGTCACGCCTCCCGGCAACGCGGCGCCCGGCCTGTACGAGATTGTGATGCAGGCCGCCGCGGAGGGCTTCGAGCCCGCCGGTACGGCCGTGCAGGCCGAGCTGTCCGGCAGCCCGGTCCTGAATTTGGGCACGATCGACCAGAGCAACGAGGTCGATGCGACCGCCGGAGAGGCGACCGAGGTCAAGGTGTTGCTGGTCAACTCCGGCACGGGTCCGGCGTCCAACGTGGAGCTGACTACCATTGCGCCTCCGGGGTGGAACGTAGCCTTCGACACCAATCCGGTGCCAGGCATCGGTCCCAACGAGGCGCTCGAGCTGAGCATGACGGTCGAGCCGCCGGCCGACGTCGAGGGCGGCGACTACAACATCGACCTGCTCGGCACGGTGCCCGAGTCCTCCGCGGATTTCCGCTTCCGCGTGACGATCGAGCGCTCGTCCGCCTTCGGCATCCTGGGGATAGCCGTGATCGTCCTCGTCGTAGCGGGCCTGGGCGCTCTGCTGGTGAGGCTGGGAAGACGATGACCCCGGTTATCGAGGCCTCCAACCTGACCAAGCGCTACGGCGATTTCGTCGCCGTGGACAACCTGAACCTCGAGATCGGCGAGGGGGAGATTTTCGGCTTCCTCGGCCCGAACGGTGCCGGCAAGACCACCGCGATCCTGATGCTGCTCGGGCTGACGGTGCCCACGGAGGGCTCGGCGCGGATCCACGGACACGACTGCACGCGGAGCCCCATCGCGGTGAAGAGCGTCACCGGCTATCTGCCGGAGAGCCTGGGATTCTACGGCGAGCTTTCGGCCAGGGAGAACCTGCTGTACACCGGCAGCCTGAACGGCATGAAACGCAACGACGCCATGGCGCGCGCCGAGCAGGTGCTGGAGCAGGTCGGGCTCGGTGAACGCGCCGGACAGCGGGTCGACCAGATGTCCCACGGCATGCGGCAGCGGCTGGGGTTTGCCGACGTGCTCATGAAGCGGCCCCAGGTCGTGATCATGGACGAGCCGACCCAGGGGATAGACGCTGCCTCCGTTCCGGGCCTGCTGAGCCTGATAACGCGGATGACCAGTGAGGAGGGCATCACGGTGATGGTCTCCTCGCACCAGCTCCACTACGTGCAGCGCATCTGCAGCCGCGTCGGGATAATGTCCCGGGGCCGCCTGGTGGCGAGCGGCACGATAGAAGAGCTCGCGCGCCGGTCCGGCGGCGACAGTATCGTGATCGAGATCGAGGCGAACAGGGTCGACGGCAATCTGCAGCGGGAGCTGACCCACGTGTCCGGAGTCAAGAGCGTGGCCTTGCGGGGCAACGTTATTGCCGTCGAGTGCACCGCGGACGTGCGCCCGGAGCTGGCGGCCGTGGCGGCCGAGCATGGGGACGGGCTGCTGTCGATGCGGAGCACCGACACGGTGCTGGAGGAGATATACCTCCGGTACTTCCAGGAGGAGGCGTGAGACTTTGACCGCGGTCTACTGGAAGGAGATGGCCGATTTCTTCGCGACCCGCCGGTTCGCGGTACTGCTGCTGCTGATAGCGCTGGCCGGGGTGTGGGCCGCCTACAACGCCTCGCAGGTGATCCTAGACGAAGCGGGCCAGGCGCCCACCGACTTCGTCTTCCTGAGGCTGTTCACGACCAGCCGCGGCGACAGCGCGATCACGTTCGTGTTCTTCCTGGGGATATTCGGGCCGCTGCTGGGCCTGTCGCTGGGGTTCAACGCGATCAACGACGAGAAGGCCCGCGGGACCCTGCCGCGCCTGCTGTCGCAGCCGATCCACCGCGACGCGCTGATCAACGGCAAGTTTTTCGCCGCCATAACGGTCCTGGGGATAACGACGCTGTGCCTGATCCTGGTGATCGTCGGCGTCGGACTGTACACGCTGGGCTTCGCGCCCGACGCGGGGGAAATGGCCCGCATCGCGCTCTTCTTCGTCGCGACGCTCGCGTACATCGCCGTGTGGCTCGCGCTGTCGATCCTGTTCTCGCTGGCGTTCGAGCGCGCGGTGGTCTCGGCGATGGCCGGCTTGGGGCTGTGGCTGGTGCTGACCTTCTTCGTGCCCTTCTTCTCCACGAGCATAGCCGACGTCGTCGTATCCGAAGGGGACGACCCGGAGGTCGTCGCGGCCGAGCAGGTCAAGTGGGAGCGCAGGATCGACCGGCTCTCGCCGGCTTCACTGTACCGGGAGACCACGCAGACGCTGCTCAACCCGCAGGTCCGGACCCTGGGCCTGATCACGCTGGAAGACCTGGAAGGCGTGCTGCCCAACCCGGTGCCGCTGGAGCAGAGCATCTCGCTCGTGTGGCCGCACCTCACCGGCATGCTGGCGATGCTGGCGTTGATATTCGCCGCGGCCTACCTGCGCTTCATGAAAGAAGAGATACGCCCCTGAGCGACGGCGCCGGACGCGCCCAACCAGATGAGCCCAGACAGCTCGCAAGACGTTACGCTCGAGAGCCTGCAGGCCACGTGGGAGCGTGTCCGCGATACGCTGCCGGAGCACTTGGGCCTCCGCATGCGCCGCGCCCTGAGCTGGCTGGAGCGCGCTGAGGGGGAGAAGGACGACGACGACGCGGCGTTCATCTTCTACTGGATAGCCTTCAACGCCGCGTACGCCAGGGACGGACCCCACGTTGCCGAATCGAACGAGCGGCACCGCTTCGCCGACTTCTTCGGGACAATCCTGGCTCTCGACCGCGACAACACGGTCTACGACGCCCTCTGGAAGCGGTTCCCGAACTCGATCAGGGTGCTGCTCGACAATAAGTTCGTATTTCAGCCGTTCTGGAACCATCACGCGGGCCGTGGCTACGACAACTGGGAGGACAGCTTCGAGCGGAGCAAGCGCAGGGTCCGCGCCGCCCTCGCGCAGCTCGACACGCCGGTTGTGCTGACCACCGTATTCGATCGGCTCTACGTGCTGCGCATCCAGCTCATCCACGGCGGCGCAACGTGGCAAAGCTCAGTCAACCGCGACCAGGTCCGCGACGGCGCGCGAATCCTCGCGTTCCTCGTCCCGCTGTTCGTCAACCTGATGATGTCCCGTCCGGACATAGACTGGGGCCCGCCGGACTACCCCGTCGTAAGCTGAAGCCCGCGGCCCTGATTGGCGCCGGCGTCCGTCATCGGGAGGACTCGGGCCACCTTTTCAGCAGCCTGTCGGAACGAGCGCGGCGGCTGGACGACATTGCCGGAGAAGGGCCGCGCTGGGCGCGGCGGGATGTGGGGCTTGGCGGAGTGGCAGGAGCGGCAGGATTTGAACCCGCGACCCTCGGTTTTGGAGACCGATGCTCTGACCAGACTGAGCTACGCTCCTGCGCCCGATAGCAGGCCGGGACTATTCTAGCATGGCCGCTACGCCGCAACCGCCCGTCGTTCCCGCGAAGAGCCTGCCCTCGCGTAGGCGGGGGCGGGAACCCATCCCCGCCTTTGGACTCTGGACCAAACGCCGGGGGCAGCAGCACCCATTTTCATACCCTTATGTGGCCTGCGCAAGGCCATGGTGTTTCCCGCGAAACCGGGCATCCAGGGCAGGGTATTCCCCTCACCGAGTCTGAACACTTACCCGCAACCGTTTGGCTACCCCCAGATCCCCCGCCTGATTGGGCAGGCCGGCGTGACGGACTGCTTCCGGTGTCATAGTGGCGCACCCTGTTGGGGATAGATTCCCGCGTTCGCGGGAATGACGGAGGTGGGGGATTTGGCGCCCTGTGTGGCGCGACGGCCGGGTGGTATGGGCCGCCGACATGATGTGGTACTATCGGCCCCGCCAATTCGAAGGTACATCTCAGACCGCGATTCGCGTCGAAAACCGTGGGGAATGCCCCGGAAGAGGTTACGCCATGACCGTCAAGATCGTGACCGACAGCACGTCCGACTTCCCGAAGGATACCGCTCAGAGCCTGGGCGTCACGGTGGTCGCTCAGAACGTCCACTTCGGCACCGAGACTTTCAAGGACAACGTGACTATCACCCCGGACGACTTCTACTCGATGCTGGCCGAGAGCACGGAGTTGCCGAAGACGTCGCAGGCATCGCCCGGCGACTTCAAGGAAGTGTACGACGAGCTCGGCGCTGACGCCGACGGGATCGTATCGGTCCACGTGTCGGCCAAGATCAGCGGCACCTGCAACTCCGCCCTCCAGGCCGCCGAGCTGACCTCGGCCTCCTGCCCGATCGAGGTGGTCGACTCCGCGCAGGCCTCCATGGGGCTGGGGCTGGTGGTCGCGGCGGCCGCCGAGGCCGCCAACCGGGGCGCCGGCCACGACGAGGTCGCGGCGGTTGCCCGCGACGCCGTTGGCCGCGCCCAGTGCTTCTGCCTGTTCGAGACGCTGGAGTACTTGGAGAAGGGCGGGCGGATCGGCAAGGCGCAGGCGATGATCGGCTCGGTGCTCAAGATCAAGCCTATGATCATCGTGCGGGACGGCGAGGTGACTCCGTTGAGCAAGGCCCGCACGTTCCAGAAGGCGCTGGTCAAGATGAAGCAGACGGCACGCGACTTCGGCCCCCTCGAGTCGCTGGCGATAATGCACAGCACTACCCCGGAGGCCGCCGCGGCCGTCGCCGACGACCTCAAGGACCTGCTGCCGGAAGGCAACGAGCCCTTCGTCGCCCGCTTCGGCTCGGCCCTCGGAGTCCACACCGGCCCAGGCGCCATCGGGATAGCGCTGCTCCAGGCCGGGACCTAGAGGTCTGGCCGGAAAGCCATTGGCCGGGTTTCGCGCTACGCCAAGCAGACGTATTACAGGTTCAACTGGCATAATATGTTATGTGATACGGTTCAATAACCTACTATTACGTCGAGTAGCGTTGTCAAGAAAACGACGTTGTTGGGAGAATAGGGGTTTCCGTCCGAGTTTCTAGGCCGCGTCGACCGGGGTCCCCACTACCCTATTCGCACGACTCGCGCCGCTCCCCACGGGCGGGGCCTGCTCAGAAGCCTCCTGACGCGGCGAAGCCGACGCGTCCACCTTCCCGACGGGCAGCGACTCGACCGGGGTGGGCTGTTGTCCCGTATCGGAGACCGCCGCGGGCTGGGCGCCGTCCTGGGACGTGGAGTCGGCCCCGGACGTCACCCTGGCGGGCGTCGGGTTGCGGTCTACGGCCGGACCGGAGTCCCCCGCGTTGGAGGCAGCGGCCGGGACGGACCCGGCAGTCGAGCGCTCGGAGTCCGGAGGAGCAGCCCTGCAGCCGACCGAGAGCATCGCCGCAGCCGCCGACAGGACAATGGACAGAACGAACGCCAATCGGACGACGGGTCTCGTGATGCCGCTTCCTCCCCGAGCCTTTCGGAAATGCGGGCGTCCGCATCATCTAGTCTACTATCCCGCGGCGCGCCTCCGATTCGAGGGGCGTAAGTGTTCAGACTCGGTGAGGGGGAATACCCCGCCCCTGGATACCCGCCTTCGCGGGTATGACGGAGAGATGCGGCGGCTCTTCGAGATATCCCCTCAAGACTGAACAGTTACCGAGGGGCGCGTCGGCCACGCGGCGCTGCCCCGGGGAGCGCTCAGCCGGTCGGAGGCAACGTCTTCCGTGCCTGGGACATGTCCACACATCGCGCCCCCCGGTGGCACGAGGCGCCGTCCGCGTTGACGGCCACTCAGGGTGTCTTGCGATGCCGCACGGTCTCCCACTACCCAAGGGATGCGGCCGGCGGTTGCGCCAGCGAGCCCGTTGGCTTAACCTTCTATCGGCAAGAGCGGAACGCTCGACAGAGGGAAACACATCATGATGCTTGACGTTGTCGAGTCCGACGGATCCGCGCTTTTGCTGCGAGCTCGGGGTCGCATCAACATTCTCACCGCCGGAGGGTTCGAGGCACGCACCCGGCGCGCCATCGCCGACAGCGACAACGACGTCATCATAGACACGTCGGAGGTCACCTATCTCAGCACGGCCGGCCTGCGTGCGTTCCTGCTTCTCTGGCGGGAGCTCAAGGACGATGGCCGCGGCCTCTACATCTGCGGCCTCAAACCCTACATACGGCGTGTCTTCGAGATAATAGGGTTCGACCAGCTCATCCCCTTACACCCAGACCTTGCTTCGGCGCTGGCCGCCGTCAAGGGCCAGCCTTAGCGGCTGCGCGTAGGAGCGTACGCGGTGTCGTCGGGCAGCCTGAAGTTCGTACCAGCCTGAGGCGCATACGATACCGTCGTGCATGGCAGCCCGGGTGTGCCTGCCTGGCCTACCCTCCTCAGCGCAATCAGGCCAACCCGATTCGGTCAAAACGTCTCGGCGGAATGGCCGAACCACTTCTCGATCAGCGCGTTCAGCGAGCCGTCCTTCTTCATGGCGTCGATGGCCCGGTCCAGCTTGCCCCTCAACTCGGTATCGCTCTCCCGGACGCCGACTCCGATACCGGAGTCCAATGTCACCTTTGGTCCGACTATAGCCAGCTTGCCATCGCTCTTGTCGACGCTCTCGTGGGCGAACTCCAGATCGACAAGCGCGGCATCCGCCTCGCCGTTCAGGACTGCCGAGACCACCTCCGGCGCCAGCTTGTACTCCTGGAACGTCGCACCCGATTCCGACAGGTAGTCGCTCTGGACGGTCGACACCTGCGCGGCAATTTTCCCGGCGGCCGCTTCATCGCCCGCGCCCGACTGGGCTATGTAGACCGACGGCGACGGCGGGAAATACGGCTGCGTGAAGTCGATCGTCTCGTCCCGCTCCTCGGTGATGCTCATTCCCGCCATGATCGTGTCGTAGTCGCCCGCGACCAGGTTGGGAATGATGGTGTCCCATTCATTGGTCACCCAGACGCATTCGAGACCGGCGCGCCGGCACAGCTCGTCGCCTAGCTCACGCTCGAACCCGTCCACTTCGCCGTCGTCGTTGATGATGTTGTACGGGGGATAGGCCCCCTCCGTTCCCATCTTGACGACGGCCTGTTCCCCGATGCACGAAAGGCAGATGGCGATCAGCATGGCGGCTGCGACGATCGGTTTGAACATGTTCAAGCTCCCCTCGGCGCGGAGCGCCGGTCACCAATGGCGTTCATGGTCCTGTGGCCCGGGCACACCGAACAGTCGACATTTTACTCCATAGCGCCGTACCTGATCGGTCTGTCGCACGTCCCGCCGGTTGCCCGACGAATACGGGTGCGACGGGAACGATGGTCCCAAATCCCCCACCTCCGTTCATTCCCGCGAAGAGCCTGCCCTCGCGTAGGCGGGGGCGGGAATCCATCCCCGCCAGGGTGCGCCACCATGACACCGGAAGCAGTCTGTCACCCCGGCCGGCTCAATGATCCAGGATGGGGCAGTAATACCAATTCGTCTTGAGTACGCCGTGAATTGCCAAACCGTAGCGGCGGGTTTGAAACCCGCCTTCCCCCTATCGACCATAGGAAGCATTACCCCAATACGGCCTCATCACAATAAATTGGTATAGTACCAATTCGTCCTGAGTACACCGTGAATTGCCAAACCGTAGTGGCGGGTTTGAAACCCGCCTTCCCCCTATCGACCATAGGAAGCACTACCCCCAATACGGCCTCATCACAATAAATTGGTGTAGCACCAATTCGTTTTGAGGACGCCGTGAATTGCCAAACCGTAGTGGCGGGTTTGAAACCCGCCTTCCCCCTATCGACCATAGGAAGCATTACCCCAATACGGCCTCATCACAGTAAATTGGTGTAAGGTTGATTGCCCGGCCCGGCCCGCATTAGCATGGGCGCCGCATCGCGCACCGAACTAACGGCCCCAACCCAAGAGCACAGAGATGTTCAGGCTGGACGGACACGACATCGGCGACGCCTGGTACCACGCATCGGTCGACGCCGTGCACATGTACTTCCTCACCAAGCCCGAGGGCAGTACCGCCGGCTGGGACATCGGACACGCGGCGTCGGGCGACCTGGTCGACTGGGAGTTTCTCGGGCTGGCGCTGACCCGTGGAGCGCCGGGGTCGTGGGACGACAAGAGCCTCGCCACGGGGAGCGTGATTCCCCGCGACGGCAGGTACTGGATAGCCTACACCGGCCACAAGATCGACGAGCCGCTGTTCGTCCAGCGCGTCGGCATGGCCGTGTCCGACGACCTCGTGCGATGGGAGAGGCTGCCCGAAAACCCGACCAGCGAGGCGGACCCAGCGCACTACGAGCTCGTCTCCACCGGTCAGCGCACGCTCACCCACTGGCGGGACCCGTTCCTGTTGGACACCGGCAAGGAGGTCGTCCAGTACGTCTGCGCGAGAAATACCGACGGGGACGTATCCTCGCGGGGCACGGTCGGCCTGGCACGCTCGACCGACGTGCGCAATTGGGAGACGCTGCCGCCCCTGGAGCACTACCCGATCGCCGAGGAGATGGAGGTGCCGCAGGTATACGCCATCGGCGGACGGTACTATCTCGTCTTCTGCGCCCACTCGCAGTGGCTCTCCCCGTCGTACAGGTCGCGGTTTCCCGGGCACAGGTTCCGAAGCACGGACTACTCGATGGTCGGCGATTCGCCGTTCGGGCCGTTCCGCATCCACGGCACGGGAGAGATCATGCCCAAGGCCCCGTCATCATGGTGGTACGCCAGCCAGCTCGTGCGCCACGACGGAGAGTGGTCCCTGCTGGGTACCGTGAGAGACGACGACGGCCGGACCGCGATCTCCGACCCGGTGCCGGTCGTCGCGGACGAAACAGGCATCCACGCCGACGTGGAGTCATGACGTCGAACGATGGGGCCGCCAAGGCGCGCTACGTCCTCTAACTCCCGGCCTATCCCAGCCAGTAGGAATAGAGCCGCGCGTTCCGCAGGCGGAATCTCAGCGACACCTTCCTGCCGGCCCACTGAGACAGGTCGCCCTCCTCCCATCGGACGGCCGTATCGGGCCGGTCGCCGACGACCGGCGCAGCCGACGCCACCACACGACCACCAGGTTCCAGCACCTCCACGCGCAGCTCACCGCCCGCCGCGTCGACGTTGACGGACAGCCGCCCGTCCGGCAGCCTGAACGGCCGCGTTGTCACGGCGCCCTCGCCGTTGTCGGCGCCGAGCGACATGAACCCGTCTCGACGCAGGACGGCGAGGCAGACCGCCGTCTGGTCCAGCTTGTCCTCGCTGATGATCGCGTAGGACTTGGAGCCCGTGTAGTAGAACCACAGCTCGTTGCCGTGGACCACCGGCTCGGGAAGAAGGTAGGTGCCCAGCGTATCGTAGGCGCCGCCTCCCAGTGTCGAAGGGCCGATGAAGGGCGTCCGATCACCCAGCCGGTCCCAGCTCTTCAGGTCTCTGCTGCAGGCAAGCTGGATCACGTGGACGCCGGTCCAGTCTCCCCTTGCGATGCGCCGGCGGACCCGCGGGGACAGGTCCAGCGATTGGAAACCTTCCCAGTCCCCCGGCACCTGGCCGCTCCTGTAGTACAGCATCGGTAGGGCTACGTACAGGCTCTCGTAGCGGAACATCCTCATCCAGTAGGCTTGGGCGTTGTAGGTGGCCGGAATGCTGAACTCCGGGGACTGCAGAGTCGGGTCCTGGAGATGGCGTTCGACCGTCTCACGCCCGACCTCCTGGTCAAGATCGTCGGCGCGGAATACCAGCTCCGGCTCGGTCCAGTGTTCGAAATTGGTGCTGGTGCTCAGGATCACGCGCCGGTCCTCGCTCCCCCCTTCGCGCATGAGGAGGATGAACAGGCCGTCCCGCTCGTCGAGCGCGAACGTCCACGAGTCCTCGTTCCTCACGTATATCGGAATGCCCGTCCAGTCGACGCCGTCGGGCGAGACCCCGAACCCGTGAGGGGGCAGCGCGCACTTGTAGCGCCTGTCCGGGTCCGGATCGTTCGGGTCGTAGACCACCGCGCCCGGCCCGAAGTTGCCCGTGTCCTTGCCCAGGTCAATATCCACCAGGTTGTTCTCTTTCGAGCCGCGGTATTCGACCCGCCCGACGATCGGCTTGCGCCAGTGCAGCCCGTCATCGCTCTCCCAGTACGCGGCGGCCGACGGGGCGTCTACCGGCGGGGAGCACCATGCCTTCCATATCCCGCTGTCCGGGTCCCGGATCACCGTCTGCACCGCGATGCCGTGCTGATCGAAGTTGCGAATGACGGCGCCCTTCTTCTCCGGCTGATGCATAGTCCCGGTCAGGTTGTCTATGCCGGCGACCCCGTGACCATCCAGGAAAAGCTGTCGCTCGTGCGGCCGTACCGTGAACTCCGTCGTCCCTGTCATGTGATACTCCTCGCCCTGGAACATTCCCCGCGGTACTGACTCGCCGCGGCTCCGTCCATGCGGCCCGGATAGGATATCAGGCGGGCGCTCTGGAAGGCGTTTCAACCGATGCCCCTGGAACGCGCCGCGAAGTAGTGGCTCTCAACCACGGCGCGAAACCTCGATCTCGCCGAGAGTTCGGGTGGACGTACGCTGCGAAAGACCGATTCCGTGATATAGGATACGACCACGCCGCCGAACCGGAGGACTGAAGATGACCGACAGCCCCACACCCAAGATGACCGTCTACGGCGCGCCCTGGTGTCCCGACTGCAAGAGGGCGAAGCAGTTCCTCGGAGAGCAGCGCGTGCCCTACGACTGGGTCGACATCGACCTGGACGGGGATGCCCGCGACTACGTTCAGCGCGTAAACGAAGGCAAGCAGATAATCCCGACCATCGTATTCGAGGACGGGTCGATCCTGGTCGAGCCCGATAACTCGGAGCTCGCGCTGAAGCTGGACATCGGCCTCACGGCGTCCCGGACTCACTACGACCTGATCGTCGTAGGGGGCGGACCCGCGGGCCTGACCTCCGCGCTCTACGCCGCCCGCGAGGGGATCGATACGCTGATAATCGAGCAGAGCGCGGTCGGCGGACAGGCGGGCGTGACCGAGCGCATCGAGAACTACCCCGGCTTTCCCGACGGAGTGCAGGGGGCCCACCTCGCCGACCAGATGCGCCTCCAGGCCGAGCGCTTCGGCGTCGAGATTCTCCAGGCGCAGTCCGTGACAGGCGTGCGGGCGACGGACAACTTCAAGGTGGTGTCCACGGAGGCGGACGACGAGTACTCGGCCGGCGCGCTCATCGTCGCCACGGGAAGCCGGTACAGGCGCCTCGACGTGCCGGGCGAGGACGACCTCATCGGCGCGGGCATCCACTTCTGCGCGACCTGCGACGGCCCGTTCTACAAAGACGAAGAGGTGGTCGTCATAGGCGGCGGAAACAGCGCGGTGGAAGAGGGCCTGTTCCTGACCAGGTTCGCCTCAAAGGTGACCCTGCTCGTCAGAGGAGAGGGCCTGCGGGCGAGCCGCATCCTCCAGGAACGGATCGAGAACAGCCCCAAGCTGGAAGTCAGGACCAATACGTCGATACGGGAGTTTCGCGGCAGCTCGAAAGTCGAATCGGTGGTCGTAGCCGACTCGACAAGCGGCGAGACCGAGGAGATTCACCCCTCCGGCGTCTTCGTCTTCATCGGGCTCGACCCCAACACCGCTTTCGTCCGCGGCAATCTCGACACCGACCGATGGGGGTTCATCGTCACCGACATGACCTTCCAGTCGTCCCTACCCGGGGTATTCGCCGCGGGAGACGTACGCGCGGGCAGCACCAAGCAGCTCGCCTCGGCCGTCGGCGAGGGCACCACCGCCGCAATGATGGTCAGGGGATACCTCGAGCGCCTCCAGAGAACCCGCGGCTACTCAGGCGACGAGTAGTCCTCCTGGCTGTAACTGTTCAGAGTAGCGCCGCCCACACAATCCGTTCACCCCGAGTAGCGAAGCGTATCGAGGGGCGCACGCAACCTTGTCGCCAATGCTGATGTCGACCCCACCCCAGAGACTGAGCTGTGCGGGCCCTTCGATACACCCCCCCGACGAAGCGTCGGGGCACTCAGGGCGAACGGTTTCTCAGGCGACGGCCCCGCCCCTGAGAGCAACCGGCGGCCTCGACGCACTCTCGTGACCGTTCACCTCCGCCTGTCTTCCTCACCTCACCCCAAGGCAACCCGTTCACCCCGAGTAGCGCCGCTGCTTTGAGCGGCGCGTATCGAGGGGCGCGCACGACCACCGGCGCCGCCCTTCGATACAGCCCGCCCAGGGCGGCGGGCCACTCAGGGCTAACGGAAAGAGAGGTTCATCCCTTCAAGTCTGAACAGTTACTCCAAGCTCAGGTCTCTGGACAAACCAGCACGTCTGTGCTATTATGGCCTCCGATGGATCCCATGCGAGGCGCGGCGTGCGCGCGTCTTGCCTCCTTCACTTGACGGGAGAGAATCGAATAGCGCGTCAGGCTCGCGGCAATCATGTACATCACCAAATCACAGTTCAGACGTTCTGCGGCCTCGTCAACAGCTGATGGAACACCCCTGCCCCTAACCGTCACGCCGTGTCCCACGCCAGATACGAACCGTGGGACATCACCTGTCCCATTCTTCGGAAAAGTGTCCCATCGCCCAGATAGGAATGGAACACTTTGGGACACAATGGAACACCTCACACGAAATCGCTCTCTCCACTCCCACCCCAAGGCGCTCCCCCACGCCTGAGCCCCCTGCATATCCCCTCTTCACTCTTCACTATCCCACTATCCACTATCCCACTATCCCGCCCTTGACACCCCGCCATCCGGCCCATATCATCCCGCACAACACATACAGCCACTGTCCGTTCGGGTGCCCGCCCAGGGAGAATAGGGAAGGCGGTGAAAGACCGCCGCGGTAGCGCCACTGTAAGCGGAATCTGGAGCCGGAGCTCACTGTCGTAGACATACGACGGGAAGGGCCCGGCGAACGAAGACACCCGCGAGCCAGGAGACCTGCCTGAACGGAAGGTGACCGCTCTCCGCACCAGAGAGGGTCCCTCGGTCTTCGGGTACAGTCCCGGGCAGAGCGAAAGATGACCTCCAGCGGAGAGCCGCTTGGAGGTCGTTCTTGTTGAGAGCCGTCGGGTCGGCCAGCCTGGAGGGGTACCGCCAATCGGGAGTCAACACCCGATTGGCGATAGGCTCTTCGGTCCTGGGCCTGCTGGTCCTCGCGACCGCCCTCGTATCGCTGAGCGTCGGCCCCGTTTCCATACCGGCGAGCCACGTCGCCTCGATCGTGCTGTCCTTCATCGGGCTCGACTTCGCCGACTTCGGCCGCACCGAGCAGCTCGTCATCGAGCAGATCAGGCTTCCCCGGATCGTCGTCGGCGCCTCCGTCGGCATGGCGCTCGGGGTGGCCGGGGCGACGATGCAGGGGCTGTTCCGCAACCCGATGGCCGACCCCGGGATCATCGGCGTATCCGCCGGAGGCGCCGTCGGCGCGGTCGTGGCCATCGCCACGGGAACGGCCGGCCTCTTCTTCCTGGCGCTGCCCGCGTTCGCGTTCGTCGGCGCCACGGCGGCCACGTTCCTGGTCTATGGCATCGCGGCCGTTGGCGGGCGCTTCTCGATGGCGACGCTCCTGCTCGCCGGGGTCGCCGTCAACGCCTTCCTCGGCGCCATCGTCTCCGCGGTCATCATCATGCTGCCCGACAACGGAGCGCTTCGGGAGATCCTGTTCTGGCTGGCGGGAGGGCTCGACTCCCGCTCCTGGGAGCACGTCCGGATTTCCGCTCCGCCGATCATTGGCGGCGCCGTCGTGATCATGCTGATGGCCCGCGACCTGAACCTGCTGACGCTCGGCGACGACGAGGCGCGCTCGATGGGAGTCCGGGTCGGATTCGCCCGCGTGACGCTGCTGGCCGCGTCGGCTCTCGCGACCGGCGCCGCCGTGGCGGTCAGCGGCACAATCGCCTTCGTCGGCCTCGTGACGCCGCACGTCCTTCGGCTGATGATCGGGCCCGACCACCGCGTGCTGATCCCACTCAGCGCCGCCGGAGGGGCCGTCTTCGTCATCGTCGCCGACACCGTGGCCAGGACCATCATCCAGCCGGCCGAGTTCCGCGTCGGCGTCCTCACCGCGTTCGTCGGCGCGCCCTTCTTCATTCTGTTGCTGATCAAGAACAAACGTCAGACCTACTCGTTGTAAGGAGCGGCTTTGAT
Organism: Dehalococcoidia bacterium; assembly: GCA_965220785.1. GTDB lineage: Bacteria > Chloroflexota > Dehalococcoidia > Lucifugimonadales > CAZENU01 > CAZENU01. The sequence goes on along the minus strand of CBDCQW010000003.1, from coordinate 1,496,745 downwards.
TTGAAAGGAGTCATAGTGTCAGTCAGGCAGATTCGCACCCTTACCATCCCGCTGATCGTCCTGCTCGCCTTGGCGTTGGCTGCGTGCTCGTCGGGCACGCCCACGCCGACCGCGGTACCCACGGTTGCCGCTACTGTGGCGCCAACCGTCGTGCCTGCAGCGGCGCCCGAGCCCACGGCGACCCCCGAGCCCGTGCTGAAGGCGTTCGAGAACGTCCGCGGCATCGTGGACCCGACCAACTTCGGATGGCCGCGCGAGGTCGAGGGACTGAACGGGGTCGTGAGCATCCCGTCGAAGCCGCGGCGCATCATCACCGCGTCCGTCGGACACGACGAGATAACCCTGGCGTTGGTGCCCCGCGACCGGCTTGTCGGGGTCGGGAGCGTTACGAAGAACTCGACCTACTCCAACGTCGCCTCGCTGGCACAGGGCATCGCCGAGATATCGCGCGATCCGGAGACGATCATCGCCCAATCGCCGGACGTTATCGTCACCAGCCCCTTCTTCCCCGCCGAGGCCATCGAGGCGCTGTCCAAGATCGGGATACCGGTCGTCCAGACGGAGCTGAAGCACGACCCCGAGGCGCGGATCGACAGCATCCTGTTCATGGGCTACATCTTCGGCGAGGAGGTCCGCGCCCTCGAGTTCGCGGCGGAGGTGCGCGATCGGTACGAGTCCCTCGTCGCCGTGACCGGCAAGGCGGAGCCTCGTCCACGGGTCCTCGCGCTCACGCGGTACTCGGACAAGCTGTGGGTCGCGGGCGGCAACTCCACCGAGGGCGGCGTCATTACCGCCGCCGGCGGAATCAACGCGGCCGAAGAGGCTGGCGTCGATAGCAACCAGACCACCAGCCTCGAGGGGGTCATCGCCATGAACCCGGAGGTCATCATCATCGCCCAGCCGGTAGAGTTCGGCGCCGAGGACTTCCGGGCCAGCCTGTTCGCGAACGAGGCGCTCGCCGAGGTACCGGCGATCAAGAACGACCGGGTCCACATGGTCGAAGGCAAGCACTTCACCACACTCTCGTTCTGGAACATCCGCGGGGCGGAGGACCTCGCCCGCATCCTCTGGCCGGACGCCTTCCCGGAGCCGTCCACCGCCCTCTTCAGCGTGGCCAAATGAACGGAGACAGACCAGAGGCGGTCAGCGCGCAGGACCTCTCCTACGAGGTCGAGGCGGAGACGCTGCTCGACGGCGTGACCATGCACGCCGACCGCGGCCAGCTCGTTGGCCTGATAGGGCCCAACGGCGCCGGAAAGTCGACCCTCCTCAGGGCGATATCGGGGATACTCGGCTACCGGGACGGCGCGGTCCGGTTGGACGGCGCGGACCTGAAAGCGCTGTCGTCCAGGGAGATCGCGGCCGGACTCGCGCTCGTCCCGCAGATCGCGCCCTACACCCAGGGCTTCACCTCCATCGAGCTCGTGCTCATGGGCAGGTATCCCCACCTGGGACGCTTCCAGATCGAGGGCAAGGAAGACGACCGCATCGCCAGGGACGCGATGCGGCTGACCGAGATCGAGCAGTTCGCCGACAGGACGCTCGACACCCTGTCCGGAGGCGAGCGCCAGCGCGTGTTCGTGTCCCGCGCCCTGGCGCAACAGCCCCGCGTCCTGCTGCTGGACGAGCCCACGTCGAACCTCGACGTCCTTCACCAACTCAAGGTGTTCGACCTGGTGCGCAAGCTGGTCGACGACGGCCTCTCGGCAATCGCGGCCATCCACGACCTGAACATGGCGGCGCGCTACTGCGACCGGCTGGTGCTGCTGCACCGCGGACGGGTGCTCTCGGAGGGTCCACCGGAAGCGGTGCTGACGCCGGAGACTATCGAGTCGGCGTTCGGCGTGAGGGCGGCGGTGTACCGGGAGCCGATAACCGGCTCGCTGGCAATAAGCCTGATCGAGCCGGCGGACGCCCTGGCGCCAGCCGAACGAGGGCGCGCACCAGCGCCGCTCACGGAAGAACTGCCGGTGCCAACGGACACAAAGCGGTCAGCGCAGCCGGGAGGTGACTCATGAGCGAACGGGACACGGAGCAGGAGCCCAAGCGGCTGACCAAGCGCCGCCGTGTGCGACACGGCCTCGTCATCGTCAACACCGGCGAAGGCAAGGGCAAGACCACCGCCGCGCTGGGCGTCATCTTCCGCGCCTGGGGGCGGGACTTCCGAATCAGGATGTTCCAGTTCATCAAGCACACGGGCGCCCGGTTCGGAGAGCAGCGGGCGGCCAAGAAACTGGACATCCCGATCGAGGCCCTCGGCGACGGCTTCACCTGGCTCTCGAAGGACATGGACCGGACGACGGCGCTCGCCGTGGAGCAGTGGAAGCGCTGCAAGGACGCGATCCTGACCGGAGACGAGGACATCATCGTCCTCGACGAGTTCACCTACGCCATGCACTACGGCTGGGTCCCGGTGGAGGACGTCGTCGACACGCTGAAGCGGCGACGGGACACGCTGCACGTCATCATCACCGGCAGATACGCCCCGCAGGAGTTGATCGACTGCGCCGACCTCGTCACGGAGATGAAGATGATCAAGCACCCCTACGAGGAGCAGGGCATCAAGGCGCAGCAGGGCATCGAGTTCTAGGATGACCCTCGACGACGTGGTCGGGCGCATCCGTCCCGCCGACCCCACGCGAGACGCGCGGCCGAGCTTCGCCAGAGTCGCCTGACCAAGCCACCCGGCAGCCTGGGCCGGCTCGAAGAGCTGTCCATCCAGCTCGCGGGGATCTTCGGCGAGGAGCGCCCTACTCCCCGGGGGAAGACGGTCGTCGTTGCAGCCGGCGACCACGGCGTGGTCGCGCAGGGCGTCACCGGCTACCCGCGGGATGTCACGGCGCAGATAGTGCTGAACTTCCTGGCGGGCGGAGCGGCGGTCAACGTGATGGCGTGGAGCGCGGGAGTGGACCTCGTGGTCGTCGACGCCGGCGTCGCCACGCCCCTGCCCGACCACCCTGCCCTGCGAGTCGTCGGCGCGGGACGCGGCACGGCCGACATCACGCGGCGGCCCGCCATGACGAGGGATCAGGCCGAGGCGTGCGTGCAGGCGGGAATCGAGATCGCGCTGGAGGCCGCCGAGAGCGGGACCGACCTGATCGGCACGGGCGACAGGGGCATCGGCAACACCATGCCGTCGAGCGCCATCGCCGCGGTCCTGACCGGCAGACCGCCGGGCTAGATGACCGGGAGCTGGCGCACAAGACCGCCATCGTCGAGCGCGCCATCAAGGTGAACCGCCCCGATCCTGCCGACGGCCTGGACGTGCTCGCGAAGGTCGGCGGACTCGATATCGGCGTGCTGGCCGGCGTCGTGCTGGGAGGGGCGCTGGCCCGCAGGGCCGTGGTGCTCGACGGCTTCATCTCCGGCGCGGCGGGACTGATCGCGTACAGTCTGTGCCCGAACGCCCGCGACTACCTCGTCGCCGCCCACCTGTCGGCCGAGTCGGGACACCGCGTCATACTGTCGCACATGGGACTGCGACCGCTCCTCGACGTGGACATGCGGCTGGGCGAGGGCACGGGCGCGGTGCTGGCTATGGGACTACTCGAGGCGGCCGCGGTTCGCAGAGGAGAAGCTACGCCAGCTTGATCTCAAGCTCGTCCATCGCGATCTTGCCTGAGGGCACGGACGTGAATCCCGCGAGCTTGACGGCGAAGCTGGTGCACTCCGCGAGCACCTCGCCTACGCCGCGGGCCTTTGACGGGTCCGAGGCCCAGGCCCGATGCCAGAGGGACTCGTCGTCTTTGAGAATGAATCTGTTGGGCCGCGATGGCCATCTGCCGTCGCCGATCTCCAGAGGATGGCTGTTGTAGTGCCAGCTCGTTCCGTTGCTCAGTATATGGAAGTAGCACTGTCCGCCGTGCAACTGCAGGCCATCGCCGCGCAGGTAGACGGATACCTCCGCGTTTCGAAGGTCTATGGGGCCGCCGCCGATCCAGTTTCTCTTGAGGGTGAATGGAAACACCGATATAGGGTTCTCGGGCGTGTCGGCGCTCCAGCCGTGCTCGTCGCTCCATATGTATCCGCCGTCGTCGACTCCGCCGCTACGCTGCCATACAGCGAGAATGAAGATGTTTCGGCCCGCACGTATGCAGCCGTGGTAGTCGTAGGAGCACCATCCCTCCGGCCCTACGTCGAAGCTGTATTTCATCGCCTTCAACTCCTCTCCATGGTATGTCATCCGCCCCGATGGTAGGGAAGGGTCCCATGGCCGTCAACTGAAATGTTCGGTACGTAGACGAATTCCGTCTTCCTGGCCAGGTCCGCTCCAACTCACGTTGAGCTTGTGGGCGTCGCGTTATCGGTAGACCGCGACAGCCGCCTGGTGAGGACCAGGATCGCCACGACGCAGTTGGATCCGACCATGGGGTTGCTCAACAACGACCGCATCAGCCATGACGACTGAACGGTGAGCAGGTCGGCATGGCAAGCCTGCTAGACTTCACAAACCGCGGGTAACATGGGCGCGGGGACGCCGACCCGGACGTCGTTGACGTCGACGCAGGCCGCTGATACGTTGACAACAGGGGAGCACCGGAGTTGCTCAAGAGTGATCGGCTCGTCCTCGGAAGGCATCGCCCGGACGACTTGGCTGCGTTCCACAGCTTGGGATGTGCATGTCGCTGAAGGGCGGCGAAGTCCCCAAGATGAGGATAGGGGGTAAATAGATTGTCCTATCGTGGGTCCATCAGGGCAGTATTTGCGATAGCACTTCTGGTCGCCACCGCCGTTGCGTGTTCGCGCAGCGACGAAGAGGTGGACACACAAGCCGGGGCCCCGGCCTCCGCCGGCTCCGTAGTCGTAGGCGATACCACGTCGGGCTCTGGTGGCGCCGGTGCTGAATCAAGCGAAAAGTACACGGTGGCCCAGCAGTTCGATCTGAGCATTGAGGTGACCAGCCCGGAATTCAACGAGAGAAGGCGCATTCCGAGGAAGTACGGCTGCACCCAGGAGGACATATCGCCTCCCTTAACCTGGTCCGAACCGCCGCAGGGGACTGTTAGCCTTGCGCTGGTGGTGGACAGCAATCAGCACCCCGGGCCCCGCTGGGCGCACTGGGTACTCTGGGGCATCCCGCCCGCCGCGCGTGCGCTTCCCGAAGCCGTCCCCAACACCCCGGAGGCGCCGTCAATCGGCCCGACGGCGCGGCAGGGGACCAACAGCGAGGATAAGGTAGGTTGGTCGGGACCATGCCCGCAACCTAGCCGTGTCCCTATGAGTAGCACGCGTCCACCGAATACCAGGGACGTCGTCAAGAAGTACACGTTCAGGCTTTACGCGCTGGACACCGATATCGAGCTGGGGTCCGACGCGACCAAAGAAGACTTGCTGCGGGCCATAGACGGCCACATAATCACTGGCGGTGAGCTGACGGGTGAGCAGGTGGGCGAGATCATCCGCTTCTAGACGTAGTGTGTGATCGTTGCATGCGTGACGCCGATCGCCGCCAGTCGCCTGACGGCAGGCGGCCCTGTTCACCTCTCAGGTGTAGATCGGCCGGATTCAACCGAGGTTCGACGGGCACGAACGTCCCGGGTATTTTCAGGCATATTCTGAACGGCGAAGCCTCCGACATGATGTAGAGCGCCCTGCAGTCGTGCGCCACAGGCCGCTTTGGCGGTCCCGACGGCACGTGGTCAATGGCGCCCAGGCTTCTCCAATCGAATCGCTTTCTTCCCGGTTCGGCTGTCGCATGATGCCGGAGACGTTCCGCACCAGCGACATCCCCAAGGTTGGACGGCCTGCACAAAGCAACGAGCCTTCGGAGAGTCGGCTCTCCGAAGGCTCGCTCTAAGACCGCCAGTTGTCGCCCTGAGTGGGCGGCCTTCGTGTGCCTAGTGCTTCTCGACGTACATGTCCCAGAGGTTGACTCTGATGTTGGAGTTCGTCTCGAAGCCCCCCACCCAGGGCTTGATCACGAAGTTCAAGAACTCGAACCACTGGAACGGTATCCCGTAAACTTTGTCGAACCACTCATTCTCCACGGCCTGGTAGGCCTTGCACCGGTCGGGATGGTCCAGCGGCAGCGACCTGGCGTAGTCGTGCAGGGCGTCCATGACGTCGTATGCGCCCGGCACGGGGTCCAGTACTCCGATATCCTTGGCGGTGAAGGTGGTCATTACCTGGGTCGGATCGGGTACCCAGGCGGCCTCGCTGAAAAATCGCAGCTGCGTGTTCTCCCGCCTCGGCATTCCGCGCTCACGCCTGAGTACGTCGAGCTCTATGTTGAGGTTGTCCTTCCAGTACTCCTTTATCGCAACGGACATGGTGATAAAGTTGCCACGTGACAGGTCGGCCAGGATTACAGGGACGTTCGCGCCGCTGCCGTAGGTCGATTCGTCAAGGTACTGCCGCGCCAGGTCGGGATCGTAGAAGTGACCCCGGCTGTCGGGGTTGTAGCAGGAGGCGCTGGGCCCGAATATCCCTGTTCCCATGTGGGCCGCCGGGCCGACCACGGCCTGCACGATGGTCTCCATGTCCATACCCTGGGCCAGCGCCTTCCTCACGAACAGGTCCTCCATCGGCGCCTGGGAGAGCTTCGTCCCCCACCACCAGATGCCTGGATAGTTCGGTCTCCGCAGGTGGGTGCTCCAGGGATGGCTCGGATCGAGGACCTGGTTGAAGGTCACCTCGTTGATCTGCAGTATGTCAATCTCGTTGTTCTCGTACATGATGAGCGAGACCTGCGCGTCCGAGACAAGAGGCATGACCATCCTGTCGATGATGCTGTCTTCGCCCCACCACACTTTGCCCACCGACTCCACCCGATTCGTTATGCTCAGGCCGGAATCGGGGTCATAGCTCAGGTCGTAGGGACCGGAGCCGATCGGGTTGTTGCCCCAGTCCGGGTCGGACAGCACCTGGTCGAGCTTGGTCAGGCCCGTCATCCAGACAGCCATGTACTGAGGCCAGGCAGGCCAGGGGAGGCTCTGTGTTATCTCCAGGGTGTGGTCGTCGATGACGCGTAGACCCTCCGCATCCGTAACATCTCCGGCCTTGAGCTCATCCCATCCCTTGATGGTGCCCAGGGCGATGCTCGCGGCACCCCAACCGGCGATGTTCTCCGGCTTGGCCCCGTGCTCCCAGTAGGCCTTGACGTCGGCCGCGGTAATCGGCGTACCGTCGTGGAAGACCGCGTCCTCACGCAACGACACCGTGTATACCGTGGCGTCATCGTTGACGGTCCAGCCCGTGGCGATCCACGGGACCAGCTTGTCGGTGGGGCCGTCAAATTGGAGCAGCGTCCCGTAGACTCCCATGGAGTACTGCCGGTTGCCCCCGCCGTCGCGCCAGGGGGCTAGATTACTTCGCGTGCGTCCGGGCATGGTGATCACCTGCGTATCGTGCAGGTCCAGCTGGACTGTTGTTGAACCGGTCCTCTTGACTGAGGGTTTGAAGACCCGGGCCGGTGCATCTGCAGCCTTGGGGGCCTCGGGCGCTGCAGCGGCCTGGGCCGGAAGCGGTGTGTCCGCCGCTTGGGCGGCCTTAGCCGGTGCGGGTCCCTGTCCGCTGGGCGCCGATGGCGCGGCCGGATCGGCAGCGGCCTGGGCGGCCTGGGGTTGCGCAGGCTCCGCGGCTTCCTCCGCGCACGCCACACCGACCACAACGACCAGTAAGGAAGCCGCACCCACAAGGAGGGCGCGGAGAATTATGGCTCTTGACAACATGTTTGGCTCCTTTCGCATCATTAGCACGTCATTAACCCGTCCCTTTTCGGGGCGGCGATGCTATCATATGATTCTCCCCCGTCGGCGTCAACCCCTCTGGCTGCCCGAGGTGGATGTTCCACGAAGCGTCGGGGAACTCAATTCTCGCTACCTGACATGCGCTGGCTGGAAACGTGCTCACCCAGCAATTCCCCGCCGGCGAGTATGTGGCCGTCAATAGCTCGCAGCAGGTCTTCCTTGGTCGCCTCAGACCCCAGCTCGATATCGGTGTCCAGCACGTAGAGCTTGAATAGATACCGCTTTACGGGGTTGTTATCCGCCTTGGGGCCCGTCCAGTTGAGACGCACGGGTGGGGGACATGGGCCCGACCAACCGATCATTTCGTTGCCGTTGGTCCCCTGCCTGGCCGTCGGCCCGATTGACGGCGCCTCCGGGGTGTTGGGGACGGCCTCGGGAATCGCTTTGGTGTCCGGAGAGATGCCCCACACCACCCAGTGTGCATACGGGGGGCCCGGGAACTGGTCACTGTCCACCACCAGCGCGAGGCTGACAGTCCCCTGCGGCGGTTCGGACCAGGCTATGGGAGGCGATATGTCCTCCTGGGTGCAACTGTATTTCCTCGGAATGCGCCTTCTCTCGTTGAATTCCGAGCTGGTCAGCTCAATGCTCAGATCGAACGGCTGGGCCACAGCATACCCTTCAGTTGCCTCAACATCGGCTCCGTCAGAGCCCGAAGAGGTATCGCTTGCGACCCCGGAGCCGGACGAAGCGGGGACCTCGGCGGGGGCGTCCACCTCAACGTCGCTGTCGCTGCTCGAACACGCAACGGCGGTGGCGACGAGAAGCGCCATCGCAACAGATGCCGCGTTGATCGACCCCAGACGAGACAATTCACAACCCCCTGCCTGGCACTGGGAAGGTGGCTCCGCACGTTTTTGGGCCGGGTTGCTAGGCACGCCCCATTGCCCCTGCGTCGTCCTGTTAGTGGGAGAAACGTCTAGTACACGCAGGGGAGAACGGTCGAGGCAGCGTGTCTAGCGTTGCTCTTATACCACTACGTCGGGCCGAACGCAAAGCGCCCCAATGTCAAACACTACGTTCTACAAGGAAGGCGATTGGCGACCCACCACTGCTTCGGCTGTCCCGTGCGTTTCGGCGTTGAGGGCCTGGCGACGAGGACATGGGCATCGCGGCAGCACCGTCGCCCACGGGCGGCCGGGCACCACCGACATAGCCCGGGATTATTAGGGACCTAGGACGCTGGAATCAACTTGGGAGACCGCATCGACGGAACTCGATTGACATCTTCGGCGTGGCTGTGGCCCTACGACTCTCGGGCACAATCCGGCCGGACTGTTGGCGTGGGCGTGTACGGCCCGATGCCCTCGGCCGATCGAGCCGCCCAGCGCCGATCATCGTTGACGCACGACCTTGCCCACCTGCTCGCCGATCAACTGACCGCCGGCCAGAATGTGGCCGTCTATTGCCTCCAGCAGATCCTCTTTCTTCGCCTCCGGGCCCAAATCGATGTCGGTGTCGAGCGCGAACAGGCTGAAAGAGTAGCGTTTCACAAGCGTATCGCCCTTCGGATGGCCTTCGCTGGTGGTCCTGAAGATCACAGGCTCCGGGCACGGACCCGACCATCCGACCTTTTGGTCGTCGTTGGTCCCCTGCCTGGCTGCCGGACCGATCGCCGGCGCCTCCGGGCCGTTAGGCACGGCCTCCGGAAGCTCTCTGGCATCCGGGGGAATACCCCATAACACCCAATGTACCGAGCGGGCCCCCGGGAACTGATCGCTGTCGACCAGAAGCGCAAGGGAGACCGTGCCCTCAGGCACGTCCGTCCACGTTACGGGGGGCGACACGTCCTCCTGTTCGCAGCCATACTTCTTGGGGATGCGCCTTCTCTCGTTGAATTCCGGGCTAGTCAACTCAATGCTCAGATCGAACTGCTGCGCAAGCTGGCGTTCTTCTTCAGACCCACTGGCGGCGTCGTCCTCAGCGGCAGTCGGGGTGGCTGCCCCAACTGCGGTCGGAGCGGAGGCTGGCGCGGCGGGTTGCGTATCCATTTCGTCGCCGCCGCTCGAGCACGCTATCGCTCCGCCCGCCAGCACGGCGATTGCAACGAGCGCGGCCTTCGTCGCCCCCGGAAAGACAATCTGCATATCTCTCATCCCGGTCCCTGGGAACCTCGCTTGCCTCGGAGCGTGTCACTACCAACCTGCGCTCTCCGGATACTACGATGACATCCCTGGTTGGCCGGCTATGATACCACCCCCCGAACAACTCTGTGACGCAGGGCCTGCCAGCACAGGGCAATCGCATCTAAATGAAGTCTTAGACTTGGTATAAACTTGGGTCAGTCTCAGGGGGAGGGTGACCCATGGCGAGTAGTGATACAGCGTCGCTGACCGAACACTTCGGCAGTCTCGTAGATCCGCGTATAGATCGGACCAAGCGCCACAAGCTGATCGACATTCTCACCATTGCGCTCTGCGGTGCCATAGCCGGCGCGGACAGTTGGGTGGACGTGGAAGCGTTCGGCGGACGCAAGGAGGGATGGCTGCGCAAGATGCTGGAGCTGCCCAATGGCATTCCCTCCCACGACACCTTCGGCAGGGTCTTTGCCAAGCTGGATGCTCAGCAGTTCGAGCACTGCTTCGTCGAGTGGGTGCAGACCGTCAGTGAAGTTCTGCAAGGAGACGTCGTAGCCATAGACGGCAAGACGGTGCGCCGCTCGCACGACCGGTATATAGGGAAGGATGCGATCCACATGGTCAGCGCCTGGGCATGTGCGAGTGGCGTGACGCTCGGACAGACCAGGGTGGACGGGCGCTCCAACGAGATCACGGCGATACCCCGGCTGCTGGAGATGCTCCGGGTCCAAGGATGCATCGTGACGATCGACGCCATGGGCTGCCAGAAGGAGATCGCATCGAAGATCTTGGAGGAGGGCGCCGACTACGTGCTGGCAGTCAAGAGGAACCAGGGGAGCCTGCACGAGGGGGTGCGCGATGTCTTCAACCTTGCCCGCAACTCTGGCTTCGATGGTCTCAGCCATGACTACCACGAGACGCTGGATGCGGGTCACGGACGAGTCGAGACGCGACGATGCTGGGCGGTGTCCGACCTCGACAGCGTCAGATACGTGGATGAGGGCGGGCAGTGGTCGGGACTGACGACGCTGGTGATGGTGGAAGGCGAGCGGCGCCTGAGTGGCAAGACGACGGTGGAGTCGCGCTACTACATATCGAGCCTGCCGAATGATGCGAGTAAATTGCTGGACGCGGTGCGCAGCCACTGGGGGATAGAGAACAGGCTGCACTGGTCGCTGGACGTGACGTTCAAGGAGGACGGAAGCCGGGTGCGCATCGGCAACGGGGCTGAGAACTTCTCCGTACTGCGGCGCATGGCATTGAGTCTGCTCAAGGCCGAAGAGTCTACCAAGCGAAGCCTCGCCGGCAAGCGAAAAGATGCCGCATGGGACAATGACTACCTACTCAAGGTCCTTGCTCAATAAGATGCGATTGCCCTGCTGCCAGCAATGCTCACGTTGTGGCTGGATGACCCGTGCCTGGCCCTCCTCTCCCGCGATCACAGCGCACTACGGGACTCATTGGGGATGAGCGGTGCAAGCTCGATCTCCGTCTCGTCCATCGACGAAAACGCGACGTGACGTCGCGGGATTCGGCATCAGCGACACCCGTAGTTTGGGTGCCGGTGTTAAAGGCTATCTGGGCAAGTCCGGGAATGGGCTTCGACGAGCAGCGCCCGACGACCTGCCAGATCGGCAGATACACGATTCGAACAGCTCAAGCCATTCCAGATAGGGTTCTCCGCCAGTTGTCGACTACGGACGCCGACAATTAGGTACACAACCGATTCCCCCACTTGTGCGCTGTAGCAAGGAATTGTCGAAACGGGCCATCCCTGCAAGACACCTGATGGAATCAGATTGGGCTCCCAAGCTGGTACCGCAGACTAGCACCGCGCCAATAGCCGGTCAACCGATGATCATCCTGGGAACACCCCACGCAAAGAGACCAGGACCAAAACGACACTATGAGATTGCTCGTGGGCTGGTCTCGACTGACAAACCCCTTAAGACATGGAAGTTGTAAATGGCGGAGTAATAATGTACCGGCAAGGCGGGCGATGGGGTAGAGATGTGGCGCTGCAAAACCGTACCACGAGGGCGGATGAACGGCCGTTTCGATTCGGCGCGACCGCCACATGGCGGCCTACACGATGAAGGGCTGGGAGGGGTATTCATGCCCGCACGCGTAACGAGGTCTCGCTGGATCAACGCCATCACGGTGTCGCTCGCGGTCATCGCGCTTGCCGGTTGCGGCGCGTCAGACCCGGACCAGCAGTCCGCCCCGGCGCGCGCCGACGGTCCTGTGGCGACTGAGACAGCCGCCCCGGCGACCTCCGCAGAGCCGGCGCCCGAAGCCCCGACGGCGGGCATCGGGGTGGACACGGCAACGGCCGCGGCGACGCTGGTGCAGCTCGTGGACGCGCTGGACGAGCCGGAGTACTACTGCGTCGATGTGCCCGGCTTCGGCGCAAGCCTGAATCTCCGGGCTCCCCTCGCGGGGCACACCTGCAAGCCCGGCGCGGACGACGAGATATTCGCCGTAGACCGCCCCGGGCCGGGCAACCTCTACATGCCCGCGTACGATCTCTGCGTGGAGGCGGACGGGGCCGACGCGCCGGCGCAGCTATACCTGCGTGCGTGCTCCGACTCGGCCTTGCAACGCTTCGACTTCGATTCCGACGGCGCGCTCGTCCTGTCCGGCACCGGCCTCTGCGTGGCGGTGTCGCCGGGCGCCGGGGAGTCTACCGGCGGCCCAAGCCATCTTCGCCGCGACCTTGTGTTGGTCGACTGCGGCGAGACCGAGCCCGCCCTGAAGCAGTGGACCTTCCCTGGCCGGTCGCCTCGATGACCGGTCGAGGCGTCCTGTGGCGCAACGCGCGGAGGCGAAGCCCTCTACGTCCCTTGCTTCATATCCAGAACCACGACGCCCTTGCCTTCCAGGCTCATGGCGAGACCGCCACCGCGAAGGTCTTCCGCCTTCGACGTCCCGCTACTGTACGGCGTCGTCCAATCGCCGTAATCGACGGAAGGCGATACTCTCGCGCTTGCGGCGTCGCGGCCGTGGTTGAACACGAGCAGTATCCGGCCCCCTTCGTGCTCCAGCGCCCGGCAGGTGACCGGCGACTCGGATTCGACCCGCGCAATCGGCTCCAGACCGCATATCCGCATCAGCGTAGCGGCGCTGACGCCGTCGTATCCCGTTCGCTGATGCAGCGATGGGTAGCTCGAGAAGTAGACGAAGCGTCCCCTGCCGACCGCCGACTGGACCACGGCCGGCGAGCCGTCCGAGTTCGTGCCGACCACCTCGGCCGCGCCGACGTCGATCTGGCGGGGCTCACCCACGCTTCTCAGCGGTCCGTGAGCGGTGTCGATTTCGCCCGTCGTGTCGTAGACGACCTCGCGCTCCTGGTAGCCCAGCTTCTCCGAGAGCCCCATGCGGGGGACACGCGGGGCGTACCAGCCGTTGTCCTCCAGGCAGGCGAAGCCCGCCTCGGCGCACACGGTGCCCCCGTCGTCGGCGTATTTCAGCAGAGCCTCGAGGTCGGCGCTCGGAATCAGCCACGGCATGGGCAGATAGACGACCTTGTACCGGCCCAGGTCTTCGGTCGTGCGGACCAGATCGAAGTGGACGCTCTCCCTCCACAGCGCGGCCACGATGCCGTGAATCGCGTCGCTGTAGGACAGCGGCCTCACGGAAGACACGGCAACGCTCGACTCGGGGCTGAACAGCACCGCGTAGTCGGCGGCCGGCGGCCGGGCACCCAGGAACAGCCGCTCGTTTCGGCGAATGGCCCGCACGAAATCATCGAGCTCGTCGGTACGGTAGGTGGAGGCGCCGTCCATCTCGACGACGCCGAAGGTACCGACCTCGGGACCGACCCGCTCGGGCTTGAACTGCCAGGGCGACACGGAGGTGGCGCCGTGCGCGATCGTGCTCCAGAGGTTGTAGCGCATCTCGCCGGGCCTGACGTGATCGTAGGAATCCCCGATCCAGGCCGTCCCCCCGGGGACCTCGGTCACCCAGAATCCCCGCGGGTCACCCCGTGTCGCCGACCGCTTGCACTCCAGGTCGATGACCGGCCCGGCGAACTCCACCGCCGAGGCGTGGGGCGCGCCGACCGCGGTGTGGAGATGCCCTCCGAAGATGTCCGGCACTTTCGCCATGCTCCAGTCGTCCCATATCCTTTCGCCCAGCAGGTCGAGCCTGGCCGTGCCGATGCTTCGCGTATCGGTGAGAATGGGATGGCGCGGGTCCGCTTCTCTGACCATCTGAACGGCCCAGGACGCTATCTCGGTGGCCGACCAGAACCGGAACTCCGTGTAGAGAAGCCTGGCCGGCGTGTCGCCGCGGGCGACGGGCGGCCTGATGTCCTGCCAGGAGTTGTACTGCCGCCCGAGGAAGGCGGAGACTCGTTCCAGCGACCCGAAACGCTCCTCCAGCCACTTCCGGTACTTGGCGCTGGTATCGGGACAGGCACAGTTGTCGACGTCCGGCTCGTTCCACACCTTCCAGCAGAGCAGATTGGGCGTGTGCTCGAACTTGCCCACTGCGGCGCGCAGGAAGGGTTCGATGAGCTTCCGCAGCTCGAGATTGTCGAGGCAGGGCCGCCAGCTATAGAGGTTGTGGATCGGACTGCTGGCAAACGGCCGCGGCTGACCGTCCAGCCGTACTTGTCGGAACTCGTCCCTCTCAGCCCACGTGGGAACGGCCCACAGCTCTAGGTCGAGAGCAACGTCCAGGCCATGCCGCGCGGACAGGTCGACCAGCTCTTCGAGCTCGTCCCAGGCGTACGAGCCCTGGCTGCGCTCCACGTAGGGCCACGTCACCCAGATGTAGATGTGGTCCAGGCCCAACCTGGCGATGTGGGCGAGGTCGGACTCCCACTCGTCCGGGGGCGGAGTGGGAGGGCGATGGTACTGGATGCCCAGCGGGAAGCGTGCAGGTTCGATCTGAGAACCGGTCATGAGTAGCTCCAGCCTTCCACGAGTTTACCGTAGATTGCACCCATCATCAGCGCATGTCCGTATCGGCAAGACGATTCCGGACAGCCAGACGTTCGATGGCACGGGTCGCATCGAGACCGCCGCGGCTTACCCGACTTGCGCGGCAGGCCTACGGCCGGTCCTTCTCGGACGGCAGCCACTTCTCGAAGAACCGCTGCCAGTTGCGGTACATGACGTTCTCGACGTCGTCGTCCCTGTACCCGCGGGCCGACAGTACGTCGGCGATCTTCTGATAGTCGACAACCGTGTCTATCTCGAACGGGGCCTCGGGTACACCCCCCTGCCCGTCGGTGTCGCCGCCTATCGCCGCGTGTTCCGAGCTGCCGGCGAGCTGACACACGTGGTCTATGTGGTCGACGTAGTCCTCCAGCGTCACGGAGTCGCGCGGGAAGACCTCCCACGGGCTGGGGATGCGCTCGCTCCAGTCGAGGCCGCCCTTGTATATCATCCAGGTGTCCATCGACGCCCCGATCACCCCGCCCCGGTCGATGACGGCCTTCAGAATGTCGTCGGGCTGCTGTCGCTCGCCCGGGGTGACGGCGCGGCAGTTCTGATGGCTGGCGAGCAGCGGTCCGCCGAATATCTCCAGCTCTTCGCGTACCGACGCGTCCGACGTGTGGGATACGTCCAGGATCATGCCGAGCTTGTCCATCTCTTTGAGCAGCGGCTTTGCGGGTGGAAAGAGGCCGCCGTCGGTGCCCGTGGCCGTGCCGTGAGAGTACGCGCTGAAACCGTAGTGGGAAAGACTGACGACGCGCAGGCCGTTGTCCCACCACTCGTGGACCTGCTCGGGCCACACGATCGCGTCCGCACCCTCCATGCCGATCACGAAGCCGACCGGCAACTCGGAGTAGTCGGTGGCATTCGACCAGGCGTCCACGTGGGAGGCGAACGCCTCGCGGGTATCCAGGATGGCTGCTTCTGCCTGGGACGCCAGCAGTCGATAGTACGCAAGCTGGCCCATGGAGGCGGCATAGGCGAGGTTCTGGGTGCGGTACTCGCCGTGCGGATGGCCCGGCCGCTTGACACACGAGACAACCTTGACGAGGGCGGCGGCTATCTGGGCCTTGCGCATCTCCGGGAGGCTGGCCATGGCGTAGGCGTCGGGCCAGCCCCGGTTCTTCACAGTACCCCGCTCAGCGGTGCGAATGCGGCTCAGTTCCCAGGACAAGTCCCTGTCCCAAAAAAGCGCGCCGGTGGCCATCGGGTAGTCGCCGTCGATAATCAGCATGCGATTCTTCCTGGCGTTTGGTTTGGGAATTATATACCTGTGCACCCTATGGAGGCATTCGCCTCCGTCCGTCTCGGGCTTAACCAAGAACTCCTGGGGTAGTGCATGGGCAGACGTCGGGCTGTCGTGGCCGACCCCGTAAGAGCCGAGCAGGAGACGCCGAACCGGACCATCGCCAGTCTGTGATATCGTAGGCCCGCGACCCGTCCGTATGGCTGACCTGAGGAGACAAGACATGATCACGCCACAGCAGAAGGCGCACTTCGACGATTTCGGGTTCCTCGTTCTCCGGAACACCTTCTCGCCCGAGGAGGTCGACGCCATCTACCGCGAGTGCGACGAGCTCTGGGAGCGGGACCGGGGCGGAGGGCCTCCCACAGGCGAGAACCAGGGCATCTCGGACATAGTGGAGAAGGGCGAGGTGTTGACACGGATGGTCGCCGACGACCGGCTGTTCGGCGCTGTAGAGGGTCTGCTAGGGCCGGGGTTCGTCTGGAACGGCTCCGGGGGCAGCCTCCAGTTCACGACTACCGAGACCCACTGGCACTCGGACAGGCCCGTCGAGCCCGACTCCACGACGTTCAGCTGCAACCTCTACCTCAGCACGCTCAGGGCCGACACCGGGGCGTTCCGACTCATAGCGGGTTCGCACAAGTCGCCCCTGTACGACACGCTCCTGCCATTGTCCGAGCAGGGCGACGAGACCACGGAGGACGTCTACGGGCTCGACTGGACGAACATGCCGGGTTACGTCGTGGACTGCGACCCCGGAGACATCGTCTTCTTCGACCAGAGGATCTACCACGGCGTGTTCGGGATGCTGCCGAACCGGCGCTATCTGAAACTTCGATTCGTGGGCAAGCCCGAGACGGACGAGCAGGTCGCGTCGTTCATGCGCTACGACGACCGGGGCAGCATCTACGAGGCTCAGCCGGCGTTCGTCGACAGCGACAACCCCAACATCCGGGCGATGGTGGACCCGCTGCTGGAGCTCCGCTCCCGGACCGAGGCCGACCGCAAACGCTTCGACGCCCTGGGAGCGCGGGAGACGGGCCTCGAACGGATGCTCAGGGCGTTGAATATCAGGGCCGACGACCTGCCGGCGTCGTCGGACTGGCAGTACCACGTCGCCAATACCGAGACGACAAAGTACAAGGACATGATGTAGCGTCCGCGTCCGGGCACGGGACGACGCGGGATCGGCACCAGCCGGAGGGCCAAGAGCCATGCAGATAGAAGGCCGGGTAGCCATCGTGACCGGCGCGGGCCAGGGCATCGGGGAAGCCACGGCGAGGCTGTTCGCCGCCGAGGGCGCGTCCGTCGCGGCCGTGGACATCAACGCGACAACCGGCGCCGCGGTCGCCTATGACATTCGGTGCGGCGGAGGCAGCGCGCGATTCTTCCAGGCCGACGTGTCCGACTCCGGCGACGTGCGGCGGATGGCCGACCAGATCGCCGACGCGCTCGGCCGGATCGACGTTCTCGTCAACGTCGCGGGGATACAGGGCATGGTGGCCGACGCGGTCGAGCTGCCCGAGGCGGAGTGGCATCGCGTCGTGGACACCAACCTCACGAGCATCTACCTGTGCTCGAAGTACTGCATCCCGCACATGCTCGAGGCCGGCGGCGGGTCGATAGTCAACGTCGCCTCGGTCCAGAGCTACTTCAACATGCCAGGGTCGTCGGCGTACGCGGCGGCAAAGGGGGGCGTCGTGTCGCTGACGCGGGCCATGGCGTTGGACTTCGCGCGCCGGGGCGTTCGCGTCAACGCCGTGGCGCCGGGCTATATCGACACGCCCCTGCTCCGCGGGTTCGCGGAGGCGACAGGGGACGAGCAGGGCACGATCGAGAAGTGGAACAACCGCATGCCCATCGGCCGTCTGCAGACCCCCGCGGAAGTCGCCGAGGTCATACTGTTCCTGGCGAGTCCCAGGGCGTCGGCGGTGACAGGGACGACCTACGTCGTCGACGGCGGCATGCTGACGGCCCAACCCACCTGGGAAGCGTAGGCCTGGCGACCGTCAACCGGCGTCGGTCAGGGACCTATTGAACGGCGCGCGGGAGACGGCCCGTAGGGCGACCTCTTCCTTCCGGGAGCACTCGCCGCTTGATGAGCCGCAGTCGGTCGCGGTCCCTACTGCTCCATGTTGATGACGATGTTGTCCGGGCCTCGGGCGAGGAACTGTTCCGAAGGCTCGTCGTAGGGGTTTTCCTCGATGTGCCACATGTGGGCCGGCACGAAGAGAAAGTCGCCAGGTCCGGCCTCCACCCACTGCTCGAAGTCCTCGCCGTAGTAGACGCGGACGCGACCCGAGATCACGTACGCGGCGGTCTCGGCCTCTCCGTGCTGGTGTGGCGGGCCGGTGTAGTTGGGCTCACAGGTGACGGTGCCGAACCAGATCCTGCTGGCGCCTACCGCCGCCGCGTCGATCGCGGGACGACGCTCCATTCCCGGAGTCTGGGCCGTATCGCCCGGAGGACGAGTGCCGTGGACTACCGTCGGAACTTTGCGCTCGGTCTCGGTTGCCATAGTCTCGTCTCCTTGTCCGCTGGCGGCGGCTATCTGCGCGGCGGGTCATATACGCTGGGACCGGCCACCGGGAGGGAAGCATAATCCTCTGAGCCCCACAAGTCCACGAAGACCTCGACGACGCGACTGAGACTCCGCAAGGCGGACGGCTGCAAGAGTGCGCCGAGGACGCTTTTTCGTGTGATCTGTTCCAAAGCGTTCCATTCTGTTCCGTTTGTATCTGGCCGGTGGAACACCTGGGCGCAAAAATGGAACACCGGTGTTCCACTCGCCCTATCTGGGGTGGAACAGTGCGGTACAAAATGGAACAGGGGTGTTTCATAGTGGATAGTGGGTAGTGAATAGTGGATAGTTGAAGAGTTGGGCTGGGGGTTGTCATGGGAGCATAGTAGCACGGATGTGCGGTGGCCGCAACCCGACGACCCAGGGCAATCGCATCTTATTGAGCAAGGACCTTGAGTAGGTAGTCATTGTCCCATGCGGCATCTTTTCGCTTGCCGGCGAGGCTTCGCTTGGTAGACTCTTCGGCCTTGAGCAGACTCAATGCCATGCGCCGCAGTACGGAGAAGTTCTCAGCCCCGTTGCCGATGCGCACCCGGCTTCCGTCCTCCTTGAACGTCACGTCCAGCGACCAGTGCAGCCTGTTCTCTATCCCCCAGTGGCTGCGCACCGCGTCCAGCAATTTACTCGCATCATTCGGCAGGCTCGATATGTAGTAGCGCGACTCCACCGTCGTCTTGCCACTCAGGCGCCGCTCGCCTTCCACCATCACCAGCGTCGTCAGTCCCGACCACTGCCCGCCCTCATCCACGTATCTGACGCTGTCGAGGTCGGACACCGCCCAGCATCGTCGCGTCTCGACTCGTCCGTGACCCGCATCCAGCGTCTCGTGGTAGTCATGGCTGAGACCATCGAAGCCAGAGTTGCGGGCAAGGTTGAAGACATCGCGCACCCCCTCGTGCAGGCTCCCCTGGTTCCTCTTGACTGCCAGCACGTAGTCGGCGCCCTCCTCCAAGATCTTCGATGCGATCTCCTTCTGGCAGCCCATGGCGTCGATCGTCACGATGCATCCTTGGACCCGGAGCATCTCCAGCAGCCGGGGTATCGCCGTGATCTCGTTGGAGCGCCCGTCCACCCTGGTCTGTCCGAGCGTCACGCCACTCGCACATGCCCAGGCGCTGACCATGTGGATCGCATCCTTCCCTATATACCGGTCGTGCGAGCGGCGCACCGTCTTGCCGTCTATGGCTACGACGTCTCCTTGCAGAACTTCACTGACGGTCTGCACCCACTCGACGAAGCAGTGCTCGAACTGCTGAGCATCCAGCTTGGCAAAGACCCTGCCGAAGGTGTCGTGGGAGGGAATGCCATTGGGCAGCTCCAGCATCTTGCGCAGCCATCCCTCCTTGCGTCCGCCGAACGCTTCCACGTCCACCCAACTGTCCGCGCCGGCTATGGCACCGCAGAGCGCAATGGTGAGAATGTCGATCAGCTTGTGGCGCTTGGTCCGATCTATACGCGGATCTACGAGACTGCCGAAGTGTTCGGTCAGCGACGCTGTATCACTACTCGCCATGGGTCACCCTCCCCCTGAGACTGACCCAAGTTTATACCAAGTCTAAGACTTCATTTAGATGCGATTGCCCTGCCCGACGACCAGCGTCCTACACGAGATGTGAACAGGTGGGCTATGACGGGAGGATGGCCTGGTTGCCCAACTGGGGCCAGGCGGCGGGGGCACCGGCCTTCGCCAGCCGCTGCTCGATGGACAGGCTCTCGTCCCAGCGGTACGCGATGAAGCGCATGCCGTTGGTCCCCGCCGACGCTTTGGATGCGAGCCAGACCGCGGGCGCCTGCATCACCTCCGGCCGGATCAGTACCTCCCGGTCGTACCCACTGTCCGTGGAAAACAGGTTGGTGTCGGTCGTCCCGCCGGGGATGAGGACGTTCGCCGTGACGCCGGTGCCCTCCAGCTCTCGCGCCATGAGCGCGACGAGTGCCTCGTGGGCGGCCTTCGACGGTCCGTAGGGACACATCCCCTCGCGGTACATCGAGTCGACGCTCGTCGTGACGCCTATGATTCGGCCCCAACCCTGGGCGAGCATATGGCCCACGCAGGCCCGTGCCATGTAGAACGCCCCGTTGGCGTTGACGGCGACTATTCGGTCCCACGTCTCCGGCGCGATGTCCCAGAAGCCGGTACGGTCGCCGCCAGCGGGACCGGAGTCGTGGGTTACTCCCGCGTTGTTGATCAGGACGTGGAGGCCGCCGAGCGCGGCTATCGTCTTGCGGACGGCTTCCTCCGCGCTATCGGGGTCCGAGACGTCCGCAACCAGGGCCAGAACGGAGTCGTCCCCACCGACGGCTCGGACTTCGTCGGCAGTCCGCCCGAGCCAGTCTTCGTTGACGTCGAGCATGGCGACGCGGGCGCCGGCCCGCACGAGGCCGAGCGTCATGGCGCGGCCCATGCCTATGGGGCTGCCCGCGCCGGTTACGATCACGATTTTCCCGGCTAACGGACTCTCCTGCATCTCGCCATTCTCAATTAGCTTCCGCATAAGACCTACTTTCTTTGGCGTCGGCGATGTTCTTCCTCAAGCATCCCAACGCACACGGCCTCGGGCAGGCGATGGTCGCATTGGTTGTCGGGTAGCTGGCACTCCTGGCGCCGGTCAGCGAAAAGCAACAACGCTTCCTTGGAGTGGCATCTCCAGCCGGCGTCTGCGCAGGCCCCACGTCCTGAAGAACGAATCGAACACATACGGCAGGCCCTCAGCTCCAAGAGGCGAGTCTGCGTCTCCGAGATGGAAGTGAAGATGGGGTTCTGTTGAGTTCCCGGAGTTGCCCAGGAGGCCCAGCACGTCGCCTCGCCTCACGTCCACACCCGGTTCGACTCGCAAACTGCCGGAACACGCCCAAACACCCCTAGTGGCAAAGAATTGCCAACATCTCTCTACCGCTGTCCGTCACCTTGGCAGCAGGATGTGGTGGTCGCCCACGTGGAGGAGTAAGGAGTAAATTTCTCCATCCATCCCCTCTCCACGCAAAACTCCAATTCGTCCGATGACATCTCGTAAGGTATTGGGCCGCCTTCTACCTTTGATCCCACTGCTGCCAACAGGTAACGGATACGCTTGTATCTCATGCCTATCTCTCTTCGGTCTCAAAACTCACAAACTCAGCTAACTTGCCACAGTCAGCATCCGAGAAGTATGAGACCTTGTACGTTGTTCCTGGCGCTAGTCCGAGTAGCTGATACTCGCCATTTGCCGGGACCTTGCGACACGGCGACTGTGCCCACGTCCAGCTTCCCTCGGTGACTTTGAACACGATCAAGGCGGAGGTATCACTGACGTTCGCCATCTCTCTCTATCTGTCACCACACGCCATCGTCCCAAGCATGATTGTTAAGGCTAGTAGAAGCTTCATTTATTCCTCTCCTGTGAGCGGGGCCGATGTCTGCGCCCGTAACACCGCGTTGATTGCTTAGGTGGGCGAAGAACGAAGTGGAAGCATGACGCTCCTAAGCAATGCCCCCTAAAGGCCAAGGAACAGCTAAGCATTTGACAGGATCAAGAGGATAACGGTTAGGAGGCCATATCCTGCCACGATTATCAATGCGATACCCAACCACCGATTGTATTCCTTGGTGACTCGCCAACCCCAATAGCCGAAGAAGATTAACAGGGCTAGGGGGATGGTTAGTTGGAGTAGGTGGATTAGGAGCCACACTCATTCTTCTCTCTCATATATGTAGTACACATCTCCGAATCTCGACTCGAACCGGCTGGTACTGAGAAATGGCCCATCCTCACAGACGATGCCGTCACCGTCGGGATCTAGACCGCTTACGTCTACAGCATCGTCGTATCGAAACTCTCCGAAGAACGCTTGGGCCGAGCGTTGAGAGGGGAAGCGATGGCAAGTTGTTTCGCGTTGTCTGGCCTCGGAGCCATCCACCTGGCTGAAGAACCAGAATGCACTAAGCAGCAGGAAGAAGCAGCCGTAGGTGGTCAACATGGCGCTACCGACAATCTTCCACCATCTCCCGTCTATCTCTCGGACAATCATCAGTCCAACAGCAGCGGTCAGACCGTAGGCAACGAGCCACACGACGGTTATTGCTATGTTCATACTGTTCTCTCTCCGAGCAGTTGTTTGAGACTCTGATAGCGACCCTGCTGTACCGCTGCTTCTTTCATCGTCTCCCCACCCATCGTTGCTTCTTCGAGCAGCTCGTGTACTAGGCTTTCTAGAGCTATAGATTCGCCAACAAGAAAGGCTACAAGGGCTGCGAGCATTTCGACTCGCCCTTGTAGCCTTAGAGCCTCTAGACCCCCCGCTTGCAGAACCTCGTCATACTGGCGTTGGACCTCGACAGGATCAAGCGGCTTTCGTATTCGGGTTTTCTCGATTTAATACCTATATCGAGTATTAGCACGGTTTCTTAATTGGATTGAAGATGGGCTTCGATCTCTTCGCTATATCTACCAAAAGCATTGGCTATGGTACACAAGACATACCGGCGCTCAGCGTCGGCAGCTACGTGATTTGGAACGACGCACGAAAGAGCCACCGTAAAGCCGTCACTAAGAGTCAATTGGAAACGATGGTGGCGGCCATCATATTCTTGGGTGACGTGCAGGTGGCGATACTCCATGCAAGTATTTTAGCAGACGGAATCTAGGTTCCAGAGGAAAATTTGAAAAGGGGGTAGTGCCGGAGATCGCAACTGCGCCCGGCTTCATCGCGGCGACGATCGCGGCCATCGTCGTCACACTGCTCACGTCTCCGCCCTCCGCCGAGGTGACGGAGCGCTTCGGCCGGGTCACCGCCGCAGCTTAGGGCCGTTACGGACGGCGACGGTCTCGACTCGTACTGTACAGGACGTCCCTACCCGTCCCCTGTATTCAGGAGACCGGCCAACCGCCGGCCTATAATGCCCCTCGGACAACCACCGTGACGACTCCCGACGATCCCTACTACAAAAAGACCGTCTCTTGCGACATCGGCGGCCGCGGCTTCTCGTTTCGCGTGTCGCAGACGCTCTTCAGCAGCCACTCGGTGGATGTCGGGACCGAGCTTTTGTTGAGGACCCTTCACCGTGAGGGCGTCGGGTTCCAAAAGGTGCTGGACATCGGCTGCGGGTACGGTCCGATCGGCGTCGTACTGAAGGGCCTGAACCCGACGGCAACCCTGCACATGGTCGACCGGGACGCGCTGGCGGTCGAGTATGCGCGGCGAAACGCCCTGCTGAACGGGTTCGAAGACGCCGCGACATACTCCAGTCTGGGGTTCGACGACGTCGAAGACAGGGACTTCGACCTGATCGCCGCGAACATACCCGGGAAGGCGGGGCGAGAGGTGATCGCGTCCTGGCTGAGCGACGCGCCGCTGTTTCTTCGCGACCAGGGGCGGGTCGCGGTCGTGATCGTTTCCGCCCTGGAGCCCTTCGTCCGCGAGATATTCGAAGCGACGGAGGGAGTCGACATTCTCCTCCGTCAGCGCAGGGCCGGGCATACCGCCTTCCTTTGTTCGGTCCGTCGCGCGCGAGATCCCCTACCCTCTCCGTCGAAGTCGTTCGACCGGGGCGACTATGACCGTGACGAGATCGAGTTTTCTCACGGGCGGCTACACTACGGCCTGAGGACGGTCTCCGGGCTACCGCAGTTCGACTCGCTGAGCTATCGAACGAGGCTGTTGTCCAACGTCCTGCAGAACCTGGACCGACGGCCGGATCGAGTCCTCGCGCTGAATCCCGGACAGGGACACGTCCCGATCATCCTGCGGAGAGCCCTGACACCTGCGTCTATCGTGATGGTCGACAGAGACCTGCTGGCCCTGCGCTGTTCGGAGAGGAACCTTCTCCTCGACGGATACGACGGCTCCAGGGTCTCCACCAGACATCAACTGGGACTGGCTGACGACGATCCGGAGTACGATCTGATCGTGGCGGAAATGAGAGACGAGGAGGGGCCTCACGTTGTCGCGGCGCAGTTCCGGCAGGCCGCCGCTCAGCTCAGACCGGGCGGCCTCATGATCGTAGCAGCCAACTCAGCCACGATTACGCGGCTGGGCAGCCTGTGCAAGAGAGAGAGGCTGGGGACTATCAAAGAACGCAAGCGACGACGCGGCAGCAGCGTCCTTGTGGTGGAGCCAGCTTCATGATGGGCTCGCCAGGTGGAAGAGTGCACGGTCAGCGCAACCCGCCATCTCCACCAAGGAAAAAGTAAGTGTTCAGACTTGAAGGGCCTCCCCTCTCTTTCCGTTAGCCCTGAGTGGCCCGCCGCTCTGGGCGGGCTGTATCGAAGGGCGGTGCCGGTGGTCGTGTGCGCCCCTCGATACGCGCCGCTCGAAGCAGCGGCGCTACTCGGGGTGAACGGGTTGCCTTGGGGATGAGGTGAGGAAGACAGGCGTTATGGGACTCTGAACAGTTACAGGAAAAACCCATGCTTGACGTCGACCGCTTCGAATGGCTCAGCTTCGACTGTTATGAAACCCTGGTCGACTGGGAGACCGGGCCATCCTCGGCGCCTTTGAGCTAACCCTCCTCCGGCAGCAGCACCACCCGTACGTAGCGGTCTTCGGTGAGGTAGAGGCGAGCGGCGGCCGCGACCTGCTCCAAGGTCAGCGCGTCCAGCCGTTCATCGAAGCGGTTTATCTCCTCGAACGACTCACCGCGCCGCATTATGGTCTGGACCTGGTTGAGCCAGAACCGATTGTCCCGGAGCTGCTCCTGTCGGGGAGTGCGCAGCAGCTCCTTGGCCGTGTCCAGGTATTCCTGCTCGCCTCCGTCGCGCAGCCACTCCAGCTCTGTCATCACCTCGTCCAGGAGCTCTTCGGCACGGGACGGGTCGCTGCCGAAGAGGATGTAGACCAGGTACTCGGGGTCCGGGAGAGACATCGAATTCGCTATGACGCCGATGCTGTACGTGCCACCGAGCTGCTCCCGGATTCTCTCGCGCAGACGCGTCTGGAGAATCTCGCCTGCCACGGTGATCGTCAGTGCCTCCTCGCGGCTCCACTCCATGTCGCCCGCGTATGCCAACACCGTCCTGCTGCGCGGTTCAATTCCGCTGCGGACGACCTGATCCACCAACTCCATCGGGGGATCGATCCCGACATCGCGCCACTGCTCGACGCGTCCAGTGGTGGGCAGGCTGGCCAGATACGTGGTCGCCAACGAGCGCAGGTTGTCCCAGTCGAACGCGCCCACGAAGACGAATGTCGAGTCGCCCAGGTCGGCGAACCGGTCGGCGTACACTGCTTCCGCGCGCTCAGCGCTGAGCTCCTCCAGCAACTCGAGAGTGGGGGGCCGACTGCGGAAGTGGCCCTGGCTCAACACGGCGTTGAAGGTGTCGGCAAAGACCGCGTCCGGCTGGGTGCTGCGAGTTTCAGCGTTACTCCGAAGCGCGGACTGGTACCTTTCGAAGAAGACCGGGTCCAACCGCGGCTCGGTCGCGTACAGGGTTATTAGCTGGAACAGGGTCTCCAGGTCCTCCGGAGACGCGTTCCCCCTGAAGCCTTCGAATAGCTCTCCGATGTACGGGGACACCGAGACCTGCTTGCCTGCCAGCAGCTTCTCCAAAGCCACGTTGTCGTGCGGACCGGCGCCACTGCCGCCGACCAACACGGCGGCGTACCGAGCGGACACGTAGTCCGCGTCGGCGACCAGCGAGTTCCCGCCCGGGCTGTAGGCGCCGAATATGACCTCGTCGTTCCGGAAGTCGGTCTGCTTGGCCACTACGGTAACGCCGTTGGACAGCGTCCACTTCACGGCATCGATCGACTCGATTTGCTCTTCGTCGGTGATGCTCCCGGCAGTCGGGATCGTCGCCAGCAGCGGGACGTCTTCGAAGGCGTCCTCGTAGGCGTCGACTTGCAGGGCGCTGGCCGTTTCGAGCTGTGTCCGCACCATCGCGGCCAACTCGTCGTCCAAGCTGGCGCCGGCCGCTTCGGGCCGCATGATCAGGAGCACCGTGTTCGCGACCTGGTTCCAGGAAGAGGCCACTTCGTCGACTTCCGCCAGCGAGACCTGCGGCAACCACTCCTGGTACAGCGCCCACTCGGCCTCGATGCCGGGAACAGGCGTCCCGCCTAGGAAGTGGTCTGCGTACTCTTGGGCCAGACGTGTGGACATCCGCTGGTCCCGCTGCTTGTACTCGCTCTCGACCGCACTCAGCAGGTTGTCCTTCTCGCGCGCCAGCTCGCCGTTGGTAAAGCCGTGCTGAGCGGCGCGCTGCATCTCCTCCAGCAGGGCCCCGAATCCGCGCTCGATGCCGCCCTGCCGCACCCACGCCACGAACGTCACGTGGTCCAGGGGCTGGATCCACGACCCGCGGGCCGCCTGGCCCACGATGTAGGGCGGGTCGGCGGTCTGGGCCCGCTCCGTCAGGCGGGTGTTGATCATCATGAAGGCAAGCCGCTCCGCCACCATGCGCCGGAAGGCCGGCAGGTCCTGGCCGGTGCCCGGAGTGCGCTTGAGGTACAGGTTCACCTGCGTGCCGGGCGCCTCGGGATCGGTGAACACGACGACGCGCGGAGCGTCGTGGTCGGGAATGTCGAAGCGGGGCCGGTCTGTCGGTGGCGCGACGGCGGCGCGCTCCTGCGAGGCTTCGCCCTCCGGGGCCGGCGCAAAGTGCTGCTTGACCTTCGACTCGATCAGCTCGGTATCGAAGTCACCCACGGCGACGACCGCCATCAGGTTGGGCCTGTACCAGCGCTCGTAGTAGTCCCTGAGACGCTGCACCGGGGCCGTCTCGATGACCTCGGTCAGGCCTATCGGGTCGCGGTCGGTGTAGCGCGAGGAGCCGAACATCGCCGGGACCAGGGCCTCCCAGATGCGCGAGTTGAACCCCTGCCCCAGCCGCCACTCCTCCAAGACGACGTCGCGCTCCAGCTCCACCTCTTCGGGTGCGAAGCTTATCGCGTAAGCCCAGTCGCTGAGAATCTGGAAGGCGGTCTCGAGTATGTCGGGATCGTCGGTCGGGATCTCGAGCCAGTACAGGGTGTGGTCGTAGCCGGTCTGGGCGTTCAGGTCGGGACCGAAGGTGCTGCCGATCGACTCGAGGTATTCTACGATCTCCTGCTTGGCGAAGCGCTCGGTGCCGTTGAACGCCATGTGTTCCACGAGATGCGCCAGCCCGCGCTGGTCCTCCTCTTCGAGGACGGAGCCTGCCCTCAACACCAGCGATAGCTGGGCCCGGTCGCGCGGCTCCTCGTTGTGCCTGATGTAGTAGACCAGGCCGTTGGTCAGCGTGCCGCGGACCACCGAGGGATCGAAGACCAGGCTCCCATCGGAGTTCAGCGTCGGCACGGCCGTGGCCGCGGGCTCCGGAGTCGGACTGGGAGTCGGGGTGGGTGTGGGTGTCGGTGTGGGACTGGGTGTCGGTGTGGGACTGGCTGTCGCCGTCGCGGTGGCAGTGGGCTCCGGGGTCGCGGTGGGAGTCGGAGTCGCGGTGGGCGTCGGAGTCGCGGTGGGCACGGCTGTTGCCGTCGCGGTGGCCGTGGGTTCCGGGGTGGCCGTGGCCGTGGGTGTCGGTGTGGGCGTGGGCGTGACCGGCGCGGCGGTGGCCGTGGGCGCAGGTGTTGCCGTGGGGGCCAGTGCCACCGGCGCCGCGGTGGCCGTCGGCTCCGAGGTTGCGGTGGTGGTGGGTTCCGGACCCGGAGTAGGCGACGGTTCGGGCCCGCAGGCAACCAACGCCGCGGAAATCAGCGTGATACCGACAATGGTTATCGCCAGCTTCAAATTGGCAATCATCTGTCCCGTCTCCCGGTGCGGTACATCTCGCGATGGTAGCAGACTGGCCACACCCCGAGCTTGTGCCGCCTGTCGCGATTCCAGGAACTGGTGAGTGCGGCGGCTTTCCTCGCGCCGTCATCCGCCGTAGAATTGGGGAGTACACAAGGAAGAGGTCACACCGGAGGACATCATGAACGAGGACACCAGGCTGATAGCCCATCTGATGCGCCGAGCAGGCTTCGGCGCGACCCGTGACGAGATCGAGGCATACGCCGAGAAGGGGTACGACGCGACCGTCGAGGAGCTCCTCGATCCGCCCGACACGCGCTGGATGGGCGACTTCATGGCGAGGCGGTTCCACCATGAGCAGTCAGGCATGATGGGGCCGTGGGGCAGCGGCGATAACTGGCTCTACAGGATGATCACGACAACCGCTCCCCTCGTCGAAAAGACGGCTCTATTCTGGCACGGCATCTTCGCCACCGGATACCCGAAGGTGATCCACGGCAAGATGCTGTCGGACCAGACAAGGATGTTCCGCCGCTACGGGCTTGGCAGTTTCAGGACGCTCCTGACTGAGCTCGCCAAGGACCCCGCGATGATCGTCTGGCTCGACAACTACGACAACCACGGAGAGGCCATCAACGAGAACTTCGGCCGCGAGCTGCTGGAGCTCTTCTCGATGGGGGTCGGCAACTACTCGGAGCAGGACATCAAGGAATGCTCCCGCGCCTTCACCGGCTGGACCATCGGCAACACCGAGTACATGGTAATGCGTTCGGAGCGCGACTCCGACTGGCCCTACGGGCGGATATCGTGGCATTTCGAATACAAGGACAACGACCACGACGGCGGCGAGAAGGAGTTCCTGGGAAGGAAGGGCAACTTCAATGGCGCCGACATCGTCGACATCATCTGCGAGGAGGAGTCGACCGCACGGTTCATTTCGCGGCACATGTACCACTTTTTCGTCGCGGACGAGCCGCCCGTGCCCTCTTGGCCCTACTCGCCTCCACGGGATGCCGCGGCCATCGACACGCTGGTGGAGACCTACTTCGACAGCGGGTACGATATCAAGTCGATGCTTCGGACACTGTTCACGTCGGACTTCTTCAAGGCCGAGGACATCAGGTATGAGAAGGTCAAGAGTCCGGCAGAGTTCGTTGCGGGGGTCCTGCGGCTGACGGGCGAGTTCGACCGGCCCCGCCGGGAGATCATGGACCGGGCCCGCCAGATGGTGTACATGGGCCAGCACCTGAACAATCCGCCGAGCGTCGAGGGCTGGCACCAGGGCATCGAGTGGGTCGACACCGGGACGCTGGTCGAGCGAATCAACTTCGCCTCCGAGCAGGTCGGGGACCTGAGCAAGCCGGGCGTCAAGGCCATGGTCGACAGCATTGCGTCCAACAACGGCGAGCTGCTCTCTTCCGAACGCCTCGTGGACCTTTGCCTGGAGCAGATGGGCAACGTCGAGGTCTCAGGCTCCTCGCGCGACATCCTGGTCGACTTTGCCGAGCAGTCGGACCGCTCTGCCGAGGCGATCGCGGGCATTCTCAGGCTGTCGGCCTCGGCCGACAATTTCCAACGATCTTAGGCGGCCCCACGCCTGCGGAGCCGGCAGAGGTTGTAATCATGGTCCAGATCGAGAGTCCGAAAACAGGGATGATCGAATACGACCTTACGGTCGGGCTATCGGCTATGGATGGGCGCGGGTTCTACTACCCGAGCGACACGGCAATCGGCAGGAATGGTCGATTCTACGTGGTCAACCGCTCGCTGGAGAGTGTCAACCAGGGCGTGCGCGTCACCATGTGCGACATCGACAGCGAGTTCTACGGCATCTTCGGCAAGTTTGGTGAAGACGATGGGCAGTTCATCTGGGCAAGCTGCGCCGCCGTCGACAGCGAGGGCCGCGTCTACATCACCGACGAGCACCTGGACCGCGTTTCGGTCTTCGACCCGGAAGGCAATTTCCTGCACAGGTGGGGCGAGAGCGGCCCGGGAGACGGAGAGCTGGATGGGGTGTCGGGCATAGCGATAGACGGCGAGGACTGCGTCTATGTCTCCGACACGCACAACGGACGCGTACAGAAGTTCACGACGGACGGGGACCACGTGCTCGCATTCGGACGCGGAGAGCTCGACCTGCCGTGGGGACTGACCTTAGCCCCGTCGGGAGACGTCTACGTGGCGGATTGGGGCAACGACCGAATCGCCCGCTTTTCGCCCTCGGGCGAGCTGGTCGGCTCGTACGGCAGGCCCGGTCGGGGCGATGGAGAGCTGCGGCGGCCGGCGAGCGTGGCCGTAGACGACGACGGGTACATGTACGTCGCCGACTGGGGAAACGA
Source organism: Dehalococcoidia bacterium (assembly GCA_965220785.1). Lineage (GTDB taxonomy): Bacteria > Chloroflexota > Dehalococcoidia > Lucifugimonadales > CAZENU01 > CAZENU01. Next base: position 1,466,122 of record CBDCQW010000003.1, on the reverse strand, counting down.
GCGCGTACAAGTCTTGAGTCCCGAAGGCGAGTTCGTCATGAAGACGCGGGGCGAGGCGACATTGTCGAAGTGGGCCGAGAATTTCCTGAGGATCAACAACGAGGAGGCGGACGCCCGTTCGCGGGCGAACCTGGAACCGGAGATCGAGTTGTTCGACCCGGACGACCCGCACGAGGAGTCGTCTCAGATCGAAAAGCTCTTTTGGTCTCCGATGTCAGTCAAGCTCGACTCGTCCGGCCGGCTGCTCGTTACGGAGAGCAACCGCCACAGGATCCAGATTTTTCGAGAAGCTGCCTGACGCCAGACATGCGAAGAAGCACAATACGCGGCAGGGGCAAGAATGACTCCACTACAACCTCTCGGCCGCAACCACATAGGCGCCCGCTGACAGCACCCGAGGCCGGTCCAGCGCAGGCTTCGATCGCAACCGCACGCACGCGATCTGGAGGTCCCTGCTGAAGTGCGACTGCATCTCATCGTTGTATCGCTCGCGCTGACTGCCGCAACAGCCTGCACTCTGGCGGGCGATCAGGGCGGAGAGTCGAGGCTGGAGCTGGTGCGGGACCGCGGGAAGGTGGTCTGCGCAACCCTGGCGAACACCCCGGGTTTCGGATTCCTGGACGCGGACGGCAACCTCGGAGGCTTCGACGTCGACCTCTGCCGCACCGTCGCGGCGGCGACTCTGGGTGACGCCGACGCGGTCGAGCTTCGCAAGATTACGTCGGCGGAGCGTGGTCCCGTCATGCAGTCCGGCGAGGTGGACCTGCTCGTCTTCGTGACCACCTGGACCAGCTCGCGCGACGCCGCGTGGGGCGACTTCGTGCCGACGATGTTCTACGACGGTCAAGGGTTCATGGTGCCCGTCCGCCTGGGAGTATCGAGCGCGTACGAGCTGGTGGGCGCCTCCGTTTGCACGGTGGCCGGCACGACCAGCGAGCTGAACATGAGCGACTTCTTCCGCCAGAACCGGACGAAGTATTCCCCCGTCATATTCGAGTCCGCCGACGTGGCCTTCCAGGCATACACAAATGGGGCGTGCGACGCGTTTACGACCGATCGCTCCGCCCTGGCGGCCCTCAGGTCCAACCTCCCCGACCCCGGCGAACACGTGATTCTGCCGGAGACCATATCCGAGGAACCGCTGACGCCGCTCGTGCCGCACGGCGACAGCCAGTGGTTCGACATCGTGAAGACGGTGATGGCGATCCTGATCCAAGGCGAAGCGTTGGGCGTCGATTCCGCGAACGTCGCCGAGCTCGCGGCCGGCGACAGCGTGAAGGTAAAGCGACTGCTCGGGGTCGAAGGGTCGTGGGGGCAGCCGGACCTGGGTCTGGACCGCACGGTGGCTCAGACGGTCATATCCGCAGTGGGCAACTACGGGGAGATCTATGACCGCCATCTGGGCTCAGGGGGACTCGGGTTGCCGAGGGACAGGAACGCCCTGTGGGCCGACGCCCCCTGCGTCGACTGCCCTAAGGGCGGCCAGATCTACGCCCCTCCCTTCCGGTAGCGCGCGTAGGAGCCCTTCGCACAACCGGAGAGCTCGCCGGCCAGTGTGCCGACCACGCATGCCCCTCCCGTGGCCGGCGATGCACCACAGGTACACAGCCGTCTGAAAGCCAGGTCGCGTGGCCTCGACGCGCCGAACGAGCGCATGCCCTTGAACCATTGGCCGGCCACGGCTATACTCGTTTGGTCTAGCAGTCCCTCCACTGCTTTCAGACCCGAAGGGCCAGTAGCTCAGCCGGTTAGAGCGCAGTCCTGATAAGACTGAGGTCCCTGGTTCGAGTCCAGGCTGGCCCACTTTTTCGGCCTTGACGTACTGAATTCATAACTCCTTGGCCTTTACGGTCTCCCTTTGCGTGAGTCCATGGCCGAGGAACCGGTCAAGCCGAAGCGCCGCAACGGAAAGCTCAGCCCGCATCCCTCTCAATGTTCGAGTGGGCGTTGGAGTAGGAGCGAGAGAAGGAGCCGGTCGGCGCGGGACGCTAGGCCGTCACGAAAGAGGGGGAGGGCATCTCTGATAGTGCGATGCTCTCCCCTGGCTGCTCATGTATGAGGCCCTTTTTGCGTTTCAACAGAGCCGCTCGGCCATGTGTGCGTACTAGCAACTACTCATCGCCGTATGCCCTCAGCACTCTTACGCAGGTCGTTTTCCAACAATCCGCCGAATATCTTCGACCGAAAATGCCCGTTCTCCTTGTAAAAGGAAGTACTAGGCATCGCTTCTAGGTCGTACTCTTCAATAACAAATGCGTCAGTAGTGAACCCAGCCGGGAATGTCGCTCCAGTCTCCGCAAGCATCCTCTTGGCATCCTCATCATTCCCCTTGCCGGTCAGATGCCCGACGTAAACGGCCAGCACTGTAGGTCCATCTTGATTCTCTGCATAGAAATTCTGCAACACCTGCAGTCCACCAGGGCACTGCTCGCATTCCACATCAAAGTAATGGAGGATGAGAGGGCCTTTATCCTGGACCTCCTCTAGAGTAACTGTTTCGCCGCCGACGGCGTCCTGGCCCTGATACATTGTTATCGTGAAGCTGGGGGCATTGCCGCCAATACTCGCCCCGAAGTTGCCAACCTCAATTTCGCAGGCGGCCAGAGTAGCAGCCGCCACCAGCGCAACTACAAACATTCCCACCCGATGCTTTAGGCCCATGCGTGTAGTCTCCATTCTTGAAATTCGAGGGGGACCTCGACCACGCGAGGACGCCGGCCGAGACCTCCTAGAAACTCGGACGGAAACCCCTATTCTCCCAACAACGTCGTTTTCTTGACAACGCTACTCGACGTAATAGTAGGTTATTGAACCGTATCACATAACATATTATGCCAGTTGAACCTGTAATACGTCTGCTTGACGTAGCGCGAAACCCGGCCAATGGCTTTCCGGCCAGACCTCTAGGGAGCGCCTGCTAGCCCTGAGGTTCGGGCGTCAGAGTCCAAAGTATCGCGGCTCGATGCCGGAGTCACCAAGCCATGCTCATAGGCGAACACCACTAGCTGCGTCCTATCCCGCAGTTCAAGTTTCGAAAAGATTCGCTTCGCGTGAGTCTTGACTGTCCCTTCGCTTATGAAAAGCTCTTCGGAAATGTCAGCGTTCGTGTCACCGCGTGCCATCAACATGAACACTTCCTGTTCGCGGTCGGTCAGCTCTTCAATTGCGGCTGCGTTGAGGGCGAACTTGGGCTCTGGCGGATCCCGCATCAGAGTTAGGAATCCCTCTGGGACTGTGGAGGCCGGGGACTGTCTCATCGAACTCGAGGTGACCTTGGCGCACGGATCGTGAGGGGCCGTTTCCAATATGGAAGCCTTCACTGTTCCAGGTTCGCCTCCTCCACCCTGTGTCGGCTGCGGTCCGCCGGAGATTCGCGTGGAGCGAGAGCCCAGCATGAGCCTGGCCCACCAACAGTGTAATGACGAGAAAACCAAGATCAGGTGCGTGGTGAGCACGAACCCCAGGATGCCTAGCGGGGTGAGTTGCAGGGCTTCAAGCGGCGTCTCGAATGTGGCGATACCATCGCCAGACGAAAAGACGCCAGGCCAAACGACCTCTAGCGGCTGGTCTGTGAATGAGACTATCGCCGGGGCGAGCATGAATGCGACAGAGACCGGGCCCGCCACCACGAGACCTACGAAGGCGACGACACCTATCGGCCACTGTATCGCAAGATAGACCAGTCCGGTCCAAGTTGTGGGGTCGACAAGACGGACCCGCACCTGCGACCGAAAATTGGTGACCCCCTCTAGTCTTGAAGGAGGACGTCTAATTGACACGCCGTTGACATACCCGGTCGAAACCGCCTCCAGATCACCGAGCCACCGGGAAATGAACAGGCAGGCCAGCAAGACCACGGGTCCCACTATAGTCCAGATCATTGCTCCGCCCAGAGCGAGTGAGACGACAAGGAAGACGAAATAGCCAATCCCAAGTGGAAACATCAGCAACATGTGCAAGGCTCGCAAATAAGTGCGACGGTCAACCACAGGCCATAGGATCTTTCCAATCCGCCCGCGATTGGACGGATAAGAGGATGCGAACGGGCTGTATTCATAGGTCATGGCATTATCTTCGCTTCATCCTCGACCGATTACATCCCCCTGTAGGGGTAATTCTCGGTGCCCCTATGTCTCCAAAGGGTCTCCCGGAAGGGCTAGAGCCTGCGTAGAACTCGAGGACCTGAGTCATAGGTGCGCTAGTAACTTTCGTTCGTGGTGCGAAGTGGCTGGGTCACCCTGCAACGGCGTTGAACAGGCCTCCGGCCCTGATGGGCCGGAGGCCTGTGGAAGGTGAATCTCTCATTAATATGAGGACCTCCCAGCCAAAAGTTCGCAAATCGGTACGCCTTGGCCCACCAGCTACGGCATCTAGGGGCTTGGAACGGCGCAGCGGCTCCATAGACTGCTTCCCGGCGGTTCGAGTCCCCGTTACCCTTCGCCCCATCGGAAGTGCAATAGGTCATAAGCGACGGCTGTGAGGCATTCTCCAGTCAAATGCCAAGAGCGTGCCTCCCTAACCGACGGGCAGACTGACCCTCTGATCTACCGCACTCATGTTGAGGTGTTGTGATACCGTTGCCGCAAACGTATAATCGGCCCGCTGACCCAGGGCAATCGCATTTTGAGTTCATGAGACGCAACTGCTGGTCACATCGTCGATTAGGCCCCGCAAATGTGGACTGACGCAGTCAGGCATGGTCTGAATTGAGCCACGCCCGGCCGAGATCTGCTGCTCGTAGTACACCAATCGACCACACAGCAACCTACAGATTCCTAAATGCGATTGCCCTGCCCGCTGACCGGGGCGCGGCTGAATTCCGACTGCATCCTGCAATATGGGTCGGAGGGAATGCCTAGCCTTAATCAGTACAATTCGAGGTTAGGCAAGATACAACTACGTTGCTTGAAGTAGGCGATTTCTGTCCCGATGCGGGAAGACATACGCCATCTCGCGGTACAGGGTCCATCCTAAAGGAGCGTTAGTCATAATGAGTAAGCAGGTGATCTGGACTGCAATTCTCACCCTCGCGGCTACCGGCTTTGCCTGCATGGGCTCTTCGCCGGGATACGTCGTCGAAACAGATTTGGAACGCAGAGCGTTCGACTCGGCTTCCGGCTGGGCCATTGAGGCTCGGTACTCGCCAGAATACGCCCGCGCTTATGGCCAAGCGATGGCCAAGGTAACCAGAGGATCTCTGCATTGGGCGATCATGAGCCATGACAAACACGCCCACGCGTACGCGAAGGCTATTGAGGCCGGGTATTCGCCGGAATACGCCCGAGCTTATGCCCACCAGATTGAAGAGGGCAAGACAGATCGATACGCTAAAGCATACGTTCACGCCACAAGAGTAGAAGGACTAACAGTTCAAGGAGCACGTGAGATGATGGAGATGGCGGGTACCGCGTTCTTGTGCGCGCCTGCCACGTCAACTGACTATGCGGGGGGCGCTAATGAAGGCTCTGAACAAGCAACTAATGCCGCCGCTGTACTAGCCATGTACTCCACAACAGACGATACGGAGGCAAACAAACGCACCGCCTCTGTTATCCAGATCACAAGCATTGTCAGGCGCGGTGACATGGACCTAGACACTGCGTTACGGTTACTGAACGATGTTGCTCCGGAAGCGTCTGTAAGTGAGCGTAAGGAAGCCGCGGACAGACTGTTGAGCATCTCAAGCGAAGGCGAAGGCGATGGTGAGTTATCCCCTGATCAAAGCATGCAGGTTGCCAACGAGTTGACCAGACTCATGACCGGCCATGGTATTGACGCCGACCAACGTGTGGAAGCGGCGCGTGAGATGGTGCGGCTTTCACAAGCGGGAGAATTGAACGTCGATAATGCCTCTAAGCTTATGGACACCATAGCGCCCGAATGGTCGGTGACAGAACGCAAAGAAGCGTTGGGCTATCTCGCGTGGCAATTCTCCCACGGTGAATGGGATACTGACAGCACGCAGCGGACGGCGGAGGAAGGTTACACGCTAATCACTGGTGGTGAGATACAACTCGAAAGGCGCATGGAAGCCGGAGTTGAGCTAGTTGGGGAGGGCCTAAAGCAATATGGCGGCGATGGTTTCGATGATGAAAACGTTGACAAGTCGACCGCTCTGATTAAAGGGGCCATTAGCGGCGGACTCAGCACCGAAAGCGTATCCCAGATCCTTGACCTTGACAACGGTAAGTCAAAGGGAAGCACGTCTGCGAATTACCATAGTGACTTCTACGCCGAGGGTCTTGAAGCTTGGGAGAACTTCGGGCATGGGCGTATGCCCCGGAACGGCCCTCCCCCGAAGAGGGCCCAAGCGTACGCTCGCGCTTACGCCAGTGCGAAAGCCGCTGGCCATTATTCTGAGTACGCCGATGACTACGCACGCCGACGTGTTGATTGGGAAAAGTCTTCGAAGTGGTCCCACGCCTACGCCGAAGCGGAAGAGAAGCGCCTAGCCGTATATGCGCGTGGATTATCTAGTGGTGATTACGCCGATATGGTTGAACGTGGCATATCAAAGGACTTCGCTTACTACTTCTTCAAGGGTGCTCACAAAGGGTATAACCTTGTTGAAGTCACCATGTCCGAGGGATTTGCAAAGTACTTCGCTGAGCAATCGGTGGCTGGCAGAACAGTGGATTACGCCTACGCCTATGCCCGGGCTAAGTATCGCGATGCCAAGTCGGAAGAATGCGCCCACATCTACGCTGAGAACTATGCCGAACAACGTGAAGACGGCAAAACACGAGAATACGCCCACGCTTATGCCGAACAGATTGAAGATGGCAAAACACCGCGACATGCCCAAACCTACGCCGAACAGATTGAAGGCGGCAAAACACCACGACACGCCAGCGCCTACATCAAACAAATTGAAGACGGCAAGACACCGCGATACGCCCAAACCCACGCGGAACAAATCGACGCTGCCAAATCAGAGAAATACGCAAGGGCGTACACAGAACAGCGAATTGCCGGCAAATCGCCAATATACTCCAACATCTACGCATGGGGGGTCGAGGGTAGAGTAGGAGGTTTGCCGATCTTGATCATTGTGGCCGCGATAGTGGCGACGATGCTCGCGGCAGGCGCCGGGGCCTATGTGGTGCACCGCCGCCGGTAGCCGGAGCCGTCTGGCCCTGTTCCTATATGGCGACCTCCCAGCGGAAAGTTCGCAATACAGTCCTCTCTGGCCCACCATGCGATGGTGGCGGTCTATCAGCTCCAGCTCCGACAGCCTCAGCAGGTAGCCCGGATGGTCGACACCTCCGCAGCGCACCGGCCGGCCACCTTGCCGTATTCCCTCAGGAAGGCCGGCAGCTTCAGCTCATTCAGATGGTGCTCCAACAGCACCGTCGACCTCTCGCTCATCGCCTGCTTCCCAACATGAGGGCCATATAGTCGCTGGCGGATGTCTTTGTCACGGCGGCCTGGGGCGAGTGGGGGTACAGCTCGAGGTCGAGTCTCTGAGGGCGACCCTCTATCCTGCACAACACCAGGTGCTTGACGGCGTCGAAGCTGACGGCGCCGAGCCTGAGGGCATCCCGTACGGCGCCGTATACCTCCTGCGTCCGGAAGTTCAAACATCAGCCGCAGCACCTGCACGAACTCACGCTTGCCGCGCCTGCCCATCCGGGACTCCAGCAGCCGGCGCAGCACACCGAACTCCTCCGGCAACTCCCAGCCGGCCAGCGGAGCCGCCTGGTCCAGAGCTCCCGTCTTGTACTCCAACAGCGGCAAGTAGTGGATAGGGTCGAAGACGAAGTCGTCACGTTTGTAGGAGCGGGAGTGCCGGGTGTAAAGGGCGGAGCATAAAGTACCGGTGAGGCGGCGTGAACGCCTATCTAGAAGAGCGGTGCCTGGAGCGGCTGGGAAGACGGCTGCGTGGGCACGACGAGACGACAGGCCAGCGGATGGGTCGGGACCTGGAGGCCCTGCCGCCGCCAGCTCGCTGCCGAGTACAGGCCAGACGCTGATCGGCTGAGGGGGCTCCCGATGGCCCGCCGCGAGGCGCTCTTCGCGACGTACTTCTCCAAGGCGGGCGTCGTGGGACACAAAGCAGGGGCTCCAGGAGTAGCCTGGAGCCCCTGCTAGCGTCCGAAGGGGTGGTCTCTCGGCAGCTCTAGTGCTTTTCTACGTACATGTCATAGAACGGGGCCAGACCGTAAAGGTGGCTGTAGAAGCCCTTCACCCAGGGCTGTATCGCCCACCTACGGATCAGGTCCCAGTGATACGGAATGATGTAGACCCGGTCCATGTAGTGCTCCTCGGTGGCGTTCAGGGCGGCGCACCGGTCGGGATGGCCTATGGGCAGCGACCTGGCGTAGGCCGCCAGGGCGTCCAGTTCCGTGAACTGGGTGGTGTCGCCGGTGTCCTCCAGAACGTAACTGTCTCTGGAAACGAAGATGTCCTGGACTGTCAGCTCATCGGGGAACGTGGCGCCTCCGCTGGCCCGCCGGAACTGCGAGTCATCCCGTCTCGGCATGCCCCTCTCAACCTTGAGGATGTCGAGATCCACGTCCAGGTTGTCCTTCCAGTACTCCCTCATGGCCACGGTCATGCTGATGATTTCGGACCTTCCCAGATCGATCTTGAGAACACCGAGGTTGGCGGCGCTGCCGTAGGTCGATTCGCCAAGGTACTGACGCGCCAGGTCGGGATCGTATGCGTGTCCGCTGGCAGCGGGGTTTCCGCAGGGCAAAGTCGGCGATATGTACCCCGTTGCCTTCTTGGTCAGCGGGCCCATCACCGCAGATATGATGGTCTGCATGTCCGCACCCTGGGCCAGCGACTTCCGCACGTACAGGTCCTCCATCGGCGCCATGGTGAGAACGGGAATGTTGAACCAGACGCCCGCGTTACCGATCGGCCTCAGCTTGTCGTGGAAGTAGTGGTAGGGATCGACTGCCGCCGCGGCCCAGGTCGGTTCATCCACGAACGTGTAAATGTCCACCTCGCCGTTCTCGAACATGATCGTCTTGACCTGCGAGTCCGGTATGCGGGGCATGTAGACCTTGTCGATGATGTTTTCGCCGCCCCACCACTGGCCGCCTGCCAGCCCTACTCTGGTCATCACTTTCACATCCGTGTCGGGGTCCTGCTGCAACATGTAAGGACCCGCGCCAATGGGAGCGCGCCACCACTCCTCTTCAGCCAGCACCTGTTCGAGCTTCGATATGCCCGTGTTCCAGGCGATCAGGTGCGTGGACCAGGTGGCCAGCGGTGCGGTCAAGGTGATCTGAAGGGTGTGGTCGTCGAGGGCGACGAGCCCTTCCGCCTTGGTCACGTCGCCGGCTTTCAACTCGTCCCATCCCATGATCTCGCTGATGTACCGGGATGCGCCGCCCCACGCGACGATGTTCTCCGGCTTGGCGCCGTGCTCCCAGTAGGCCTTGAAGTCGGCCGCCGTGAGCGGCGTCCCGTCCTGGAACACCGCGTCCTCTCGCAGCTTGTAGGTCCACACGGTAAAGTCGTCGTTGGACTCCCAGGCCGTGGCGATCCACGGGATGATCTGGTTGTCGGGGTTGAGGCCAAGCATCGTCCCGTATACGTTCTTTCCGAAGAACGAGTTCCCGCCGCCGTCGCGCCAGGGGACGTTACCGTAGCCGACTTCGCCCCACGGCCCGACCATGGTGATTTCCTGCTTGTCGTGCAGGTTGAGCACCACGCCCGTGGGCCCGGTCCTGGTCTGGACCTTCTTTCTCGGGGCCGCCGGACCCGATTCGGGAGCCTGCGGCGCCTCGGGGTCGGCGGCCGCCTGTGCCGCCTTCGGCTGGGCCGGAGCTGCGGCAGGCTTGGGCGCGCTGGGCGCTTGCCCGGCTGGCGCCTGGGGCGCGTCTGGCTCGGCAGCCGCCTGCGGGGCGGCAGGGGCTTCGGGCTCCGCTGCCTCCTCACACGCCACGGCCGCCACCAGCGCGATCAACGAGATCGCTATCAGGAGCAAGACCTTCGACTTCAGTACTGCGGAAAACATGACAGCCTCCTCACACTCTTCACTCAAGGATCGGACGCTAGGGGCGCCATTATCTTGCCTCAGCCTCGCCGCGTCAATACCCTGGTGCCTTGCCCCAAAATCCACAGCCTCCGCTATTCCCGTGAACGGAGTCCTTTGCATGACCCCGTCGTTCCGGCGAAAGCCGCAAAGGCCCCTCTAAAACACGGGAGGCAGCTTGCAGAAGACGGCCTTCACTCTCACCCCGACACTCCCCCGACAAGAGACCTTTGCACAACCGTCATTCCCGCGAAGGCGGGAATCCAGGCGTGGGGGTTCCCAGATAGGAAATCTACGCGTCTCCACCACCATCCGTTTCCCGCAACAGGAGTTACGCAAAGGTCTCCGAAGGCGGGAATCCAGGCGTGGGGGAGGATGGGTTCCCGTCTCCACGCGAACGACGGGCGGCGGCGCACCCATCGTTACGCAAGGGGAGTTGCGCAAGGGTCTCCGAACACGGGGACCCATCTCCGCGTTGGCGCGCGAACAAGACCGCGGACGCAGTCCCTCACGCCGGCCTTCCCGATCAGGTCGGAAATCCGGGTTGATGCAAGAGGAGTGCGATCAGGAGTGTTGGAACCCGCAACCGGAGGCGAGGCATCTCGTTCAGGGTCAGACTCTTCGCCCTTCCCGCGAGCGACTCAGAACGAGCCCGATATCTTCTTCTTTGACACGTGCTCGCCCACCAGCTCGCCACCGACCAGAATGTGGCCGTCTATGGCCCGCAGCAGGTCCTCCTTCGTGGCCCCGGGACCAAGATCGATCTCGGTGTCCAGGGCGTAAAGCCTGAACCAGTAGTGCTTGACGGCGAGCTTCTGAGCGCCCTTACCGTCTCCCCAATGGAGAGTAAAGGCCGGCGGACAGGGTCCCGACCACCCGACCTTCTCGTCACTGTTGGTCCCCTGCCTCGCCTCAGCACCGATTGGCGGCGCCTCCGCAGTGTTGGGGACGGCTTCCACGAGCCCTCTGGCATCCGACGGGATACCCCACAACACCCAGTGCACCCACGGGGCGCCGGGGAACTGGTCGCTCTCCACGATGAGCGCAAGGGATACCGTGTCCTCGGGAACTTCGGACCAGGTTATGGGGACCGATACGTCCTCCTCGGTGCAGCTGTACTTTCTCGGGATGCGCCGTTCTTCGTTGAACTTCGAGCTGGTCACGGCGATGCTCAGATCGAACTGCTGGACCAGCGCGTACTGCTCCACCGCCGCGGCATCGGTATCGGCCTCTGCGCCGGCGGCGGCGTTCTCGGCTGGGGCCGCGGCGTCGGTGGCGCCGTCGTCGCCGCTCGAACACCCAAGCGCCAGAGCCCCCGCAAGCGCCATCACAACAAGCACGAGATCGATGATCCGAGGCTGAGACATATGCTGACCTCTCTCATCACGTTGCGGTGCGCCCGATTATACAGGAGACTGCGGCTGGACAGCGACGCTCTGAGTCCCCTTCTAGTTGGGGCGCTGGAGGCGCTCCTTGGCCACGTGCTCGCCCACCAGCTCGCCACCGGCCAGAATGTGGCCGTCTATAGCCCGCAGCAAGTCCTCCTTCGTGGCCTCGGAGCCCAGCTCGATCTCGGTGTCCAGGGCGTAAAGGTTGAACGAGTAGTGCTTCACAGCATCTCTCGGCCCACCCGCGCTCTGGTAGAGAAGGACGGGCGGCGGGCAGGGTCCCGACCACCCGACCTTGTCGTCGCTGTTGGTCCCCTGCCTCGCTCCGGAACCGATCGACGGCGTCTCCGCGGTGTTGGGCACGGCCTCGGGAAGCCCCCTGGCATCCGGCGGGATACCCCACAGTACCCAGTGCACCCACGAGGCGCCGGGGAACTGGTCGCTGTCCACCACCAGCGCAAGGGACACGGTGCCCTCGGGAACTTCGCCCCAGGTTATCGGCACCGATATGCCCTCTTCCGTGCAGCTGTACTTTCTCGGGATGCGCCGCTCTTCACTGAACTTCGAGCTGGTGACGGCGATGCTCAGATCGAACTGCTGGGCCAGCGCGTATTGCTCGACGACAGCGGCATCGGGATTGGCCTCTGCGCCGGCGGCGGCGCCGGTATCGGCTGGGGCCTCAGCGCCGGTGGTGCTGTCGTCGCCGCTCGAACACCCAAGCGCCAGAGCCCCTACAAGCGCTGCTGCAACAAACATGCGCTCGATAGTCCCAAGGTGAGGCATCTGGCGACCCTCTCTTATCACGTTGCGGCACCCCCCATTATACGCGAGGCCCGGCTCGGCGGCGAGATGCGCGCCTGAGGGCAACTGCCCAGAATCGTGTGGCGACGGCCCTCCCCTCCCTGCATTTCGACAACCCGTCACACCGCGAAGGCGGGTATCCACGGGCGGGGAAGCCTTCGTCCCATCAACCCCGCGGTCACTGCGGCGTTACCTTCCACGGACTCTTGGGCATAATAGCACGCGTGTGCTACTATGCCTCCATGAAAGGCGCCCGGCGGCAGGTGGATAGCCCTCGCTCAGGGGACACGTACGGCGTATGCGGCACCTCGGCCGGCGCCGCCGCCGACCAGGTTAGAATGACTGCGCGCATTGTATCGACGCGAACGGTTGTGGGAGCCGGAGGAGACAGCCATGGCAGAGCTGGGCAGAAGGCTCAGGGTCGTCGATCGGGAGCGGGTCGACGTGGAAACCTTCGAGGTCCGGGACCCCGGTCCGGGCCAGGTACTTGTCCGCGTGAGCCGGACTCAGGTCAGCGCGGGGACCGAGAAGGGCCACCTGCTGCCGCCGCCGCCTGACCATCCCTCCGTGGGGTTGGAGCGCTCGACGGACACGGAAGCCGACGCAACCTCGGAGGACACACCACCGCTGCAGCCCACACGTCCGCGGGATACTCCCGGGTACACAGCGGTCGGGCGCGTCCGGGCCGTCGGGACCGACGTCAGCGGGTTCAGCCCCGGCGACAGGGTGTTCGCCGTCGGCAGGCACTCCTCGCACCTCGTCGTCAACCCCGAGCGTGTGGAGAACGAGACGATGCTTCGCTCGATCCAGCGGATCGAGTTCGACATCACGGACGAGGAGGCGTGCTTCTCTCGCCTGGGAGACGTAGCACTGCACAGCGTCCGAAGGGCCGCGCTCCAGCCGGACGAGTCGGTCGCGATATTCGGACAGGGTGTCGTCGGCCAGCTCATCGCGTCGATGTGCCGGATCGCGGGTGCCTACCCGATCATCGCGGTCGACCTGGAGCCGGAGCGGCTGGCGCTGTCAAAGAGGAGCGGTGCGACCCATACCGTGGACGGGTCCGAAGTCGATTCCGTCGAGGCGGTCAAGGAGCTGACAGGCGGCGGGGCCCAGACCGTTTTCCACGCCAACCGCGTCGCCCAGGTGCTGGCGGACTGCATCGACGCCGCGCGGTACGCGGGCAAGGTGATCCTGGTGGGCGCGACCCGGGGAAAGCTGGAGATGCGGCTGCGAAACCTCCTGGTACGCGAGATCGACGTCCGTGGCTCCCATTGGCAGGAAGGCGCTGCGCACAAGTACTACCCGTGGACCATCAACCGGGACCGCGGCGCGGTCATGAGGATGATCGCCACTGGCGACCTGAAAGTGGACCACCTGATCAGCCACGTGGTCAAGCCCGAGCAGGCCGACAGACTCTATCATGCCATCCTGGCCGGGCCCAGGGGCTGGATGGGCATCTTCTTCGACTGGGACGACTAGCCGCGTCACAGCTCAGGCTGGTTGTTCCACAGCGCCGGATGGGATGGGGGCATGTCTTGGCCGGCAGACCGGCGAGGCCGCGATTCGGCCTGAACGATGCCGACGTGTGCGCGTTCCGGTTTGGATAGGTATTTCCACCGTCCTCGGGCTTGTCCGACGATCACTGGAGCTCCGGGACCGGAAGTCCCAACTGGGCGCAGGCGTCGCGCAGAGCGTTTACCTCCTCCCTGACGTCTTCGAACTCGAAACTCCCCCGGGTCTTGGCCGCGAGGTTGTTGACCGCGGTCGGTATCGGCTCGTGAGCGCCCAGCGACAGCCCGTACATGTTATTGATCCGGTACCTGGTCTCGCCCACAGCCCCTCCCTCGGCGCTTGCCGTCCCGCGAACCTCGCCCACGTTGACGTCCTCGATCAGCTTCGCGAACCACTCGCAGACGTCCCGGTCCTGCTGCGTCACGATGTCGCCGGCCTCGGTCACCCCACTACCGTCATCGCCAACAGGGCCAGCAGGGCCATCGTTGGACTCGCAGCCAGCCACAATGAGTAAACAAAACGCGGCGAGCATAAGGAGCGTTTTCATCGGCACCCTCGGATTTGACGGTAGTTTCAGACGGCTTCCTTGATTACTGACACGATCATAGCTGGAATCTCTCATTTCAACTCATTCCAGCCTGATCCGTGGGGATGACAGCGAGAATTCCCCATATCACGCTGCCTGGACGCAGCCAACGCGCCATCCTCGACGAGAGCGATGGTAGTGCCACTCACGTGTGCCGTCAACCGTCGACCGGCGGGAGAACGTCATCGCCGTCGGCAACAGCGGCACCGGCAGGCCCCACGTGGCCCTCGGCGTGGGACTCGCCGCCTGCCGGAGGGGTCTGTCCGTCGGCTCGACCACGGCAGCCACGGACGGGCGACTATTGTTCGACCTCCGGAAGAAGCTGGCCCGGCTAAAGCTGCTCTTCCGTGAAGTCGAGGGGGCGGGGGCCATCCCGCTTGCCTGCCTATCCGCTCTTGCTGCGGATGATCGCCTCGGTAAGGGGACTCGGCGACGGCCGAATGCGGACGTTGACGACGGCGGGCAGGTCGGAGTCGAGGGACCGTCGCAATGCCGGTGTCAGCCCGGCCTCCTCCTCGACGTGTTCAGAGTGTGCGCCAAGCGCCTCTCCGATCTTGTCGTAGCGGCTGGGGAGCAGCTCGGTCGCGACCACTCGGCCGTAGAGCTGCGCCTGCTGGTGGTAGTCGATGCCCCAGACGGAATCGGTGCCGATTACGATCAGGACGGGCAGGTCGAATCTTACCGCGGTGTCGATCTCCATGGGATGGAAGCCGAACGCGCCATCGCCGGTCAGGACGACGACCTTGCTATCCGGGAGGGCGGCCTTGGCGCCGACCGCGAAGGGCACGCCCCATCCGATCATGCCCAGCGTGCCGTTGGTGAACCACCGGTCGCGCAGCCGGTTGGGATAGTAGCCGGCGCCGTAGAAGGCGAAGTCGGACCCCTCGAATATGAGGACGGTATCGTCATCCAGCATTGGGCGCAGGCTTCGATGGACGGTCATCGCGTTCAGCGGAGGCTCGGCGGCTAACGCCTCCAGTTTCGCCATGCCCGCGTCCCGGAGTCCCTTCATCTCATCCGACAGGGGATGGCCGCTCCACGGCCGGCCCTCGGCCTCGAGTGCGAGCTGCTCCACGACGGCGCCCACGTCCGCCATGATCGGCACGTCCACTCCTCTCGACAGCCCGATCAGGTCTCCGGAAGGCTCGACCTGGATGATCTTGACGTCCGGCGCCAGAGCCGGAGGCCCTCCGAACGATACGGTGAAGTCGAGCTTCTTCCCCAGGAAGAGCACGACGTCCGCCTCCGACAGCGTGGCGGCAGCGCCGTTGATCCTGGAGTCGGCGTATCCCACGCAGCAGGGATGGTCGTCGGAGACGATCCCGCGAGCGGCCTCCTCCGTGAGCAGGGGGATGCGGGTGATGTCGAGGAGGCGTTCGAGCGAGGCCCGCGTCGCGGTATATGCGCCTCCGCCCGCGAATATGATCGGGCGCCTGGCCGACTGCAGAAGATCGACGGCCTCCCGGATGCACTCCGGATCGGCGAGCAGCCGCCCCCTGGCGCGAGCCCGTTGCGGGTCGTAGAGCTCGATCTCGCCTTCGTCGACCTCCGCCTGCTGGACATCGAGCGGGATGGTCAGGTGTACGGGCCCGCGCCGTCCCGACAGGGCGGTCCGGAAAGCCCGCGCGATGTATTCGGGTATCCGCCGGACGTCGCCGACGAACCAGGCCCCCTTGGTCACCGGCCTGGCCATGCCGATCTGGTCGATCTCCTGCATGGCGCCCTGACCGAGCCGGTCCTGATCGGCGCAGCCGACGATGTTTATGACCGGAGACTCCATGTGCTGAGCCAGCGCCAGGCCGGCAATGGCGTTCGCATGGCCCGGCGTCGTGAACATGCAGACGCCGGGCTGGCCGGTAATGCGCCCCCAGGCGTTCGCCATGTGGACCGCTCCCTGCTCGTGACGAGTGTCGATGAACCGGAACCCCCTCCGGTCCATCAGGTCCATGAGAGGCAGGGTGTGGTCTCCGGCCAGCGCGAAGACGGTGCGCACACCCTCGGCCTCGAGCGACCGGGCCACAAGATATGAGCCGCTGACCTTCACATCATGCCTCCTCGGAGTGTGGGACCAAGAGTATCACGCAAGCACCATGGGCACCCGGCTCCGAGTGCCGCGACCATCCCATCGTGGGACACTTAGGGATCTGCGGCCCATGCGCACCATTGTAAGCAACCTCCGTCGCGCTAGTCGGCGAGCCAGAAGGCGTACAGTTTGGCGTTGGTGAGCTCGAAGCGGACGCGCACGGGGCGCTCCGCGTCGATGGGTCCGGCGAGCCACGTGAGCGGCGCCGACAGCCGGTCTCCGTGGACGGCGGCGCACTCCTCAGACCCGTAGCCGGGCAGCGGCTCCATCGTCTCGGCGTCGAGGACGGCCGCGCGTACGCTGCCCGCCGCCTCGGCGTTGACGTGGAGACGCTGGCCGCGGGCCTCCATCGGCCCGGTGACGATGCAGCCCTCGCCGTCGGCGTCCATCGACACGAAGCCGTCGAGCCTGAGCTTCGCCAGCTCCAGCGCGCTCATGTCCTTGAAGTACTCGGCGTACTCCGGGCGATAGCTCTCGGGCATCCCACGGAACCGGACTGCGTTGAAGTAGATCCATATCTCGTCGTCGCGCACGATCGGCCGGGCGCAGAGGGCCACCTGGCAGGTGCCGTAGTTGACGCCGTCCCACGGCTCGACGCCGAGGAAGACCTCCCGGTCCGCGACGCGCTCCCAGTGCAGCAGGTCCCGCGATACCGCCAGCTCCGTCTGGTTCAGGCCCACGTAGTTCATCTGCGGCACGTCGAGCCCCGCCGGGTTGAGCAGCAGCGGGAAGCCGACGTACTGTCCTTCGTACGGCATGAACGACATAATGTAGAGTTGTGCGATGAAGTCGGTCTCCTCGTCGACGTGGGGCGGCGACAGATACGCCGGGTCCTCGACGACCCTGCGCACCCGCTCGCGCCGATTGGCCTGGTCTATCTCGTCGGTGTGAAGTACCAGGACGGGCTCCGTCCACTCCACGAAGTCGTCGCTGGTGGTCAGCCAGACCGAACGCCCCCACTCCGTGCGCTGCTTGATGGTCGCGACGAAGCGGTCGTTGTAGTCGTCGTAGATGAACTGGGACGTGTCGTCGCTGCGGATGCCCTTGACGTGTGGGAACGTCCAGCGGAAGCCGTCGGGCGAGAGGCCGGGAAATCGGTCGTTATTGTCGCCGTCAGAGAAGAGTGCCTTGTAGCGGCGCCGAGGGTCCGGGTCGCGCTCGTCTCGGAGGATGTGGTGCAGTCGCCGCTCACCGATATCGACCGGGTTCCGCACGCCGCGCCGGCGCAGGAAGTCGACCTTGGAGTGGTACGCCAGGTTGTTGTCGCGTGAGCCCCGCCAGTCGTACAGCCCCAGGGCCGGGCTCTGCCACTCGACTCCGTCGGGGGAGGTGGCGTAGTGGAGGTCCCCCCAGACCGGGGTCCCGTGGCCCTGGTACGGCGCCGCGTCGTAGAAGGCCAGGTACCACCACTCCCACAGCTCCTTCTCGGGATTCCACTGGGGCACGCTGGAGCTCAGGACGAGCGTCTGCAGCCTAGAGCGGTCGACCTTCAGCACCGGCCCCTGGCGCTCCGGCTGGTGCAGCCGGCGCACGACCCCGTGGGTCGACTCGATGGCGTGGTCGTCCAGAAAGAGCTGCTTGTACCTGGCGGCGTCGAGTAGCTTGGTCATCTTCTCACCTCGATGGCTGTTCGCGTAGTTCGCGGTCGGCTTGACACGGCTGCCGGGTGTGAGAATATACGGCGGCGGCAGGTCTGTCCAATAACCCGCCGACGGAGGAACCGATGGACTTCGATACCCTGATCGTGAACGGCGCCGTCGTCGACGGGACGGGAGGGCCGCGCAGGCGGGCCGACGTGGGCGTCGCCGGCGGCCGCATCGCGGCGGTGGGCGACCTCGCGGGGCAGGAGGCGGCAGCACGGATAGACGCCTCGGGCAGCGTAGTTGTCCCCGGCTTCATCGACATGCACAGCCACTCGGACGTGTGCATGCTCGAAGACCCCGGCGGCGAGAGCAAGGTATTCCAGGGAGTGACGACCGAGGTCACCGGCAACTGCGCCTACTCGCCGTTCCCCAGCGGCGACGCGGGGCCCGACGTGCTCCAGCGCGCCCTGGGATCGATCATGCGGGGGGCGGTCGAGTGGGACTGGACGACGCTGGACGAGTGGGCGGACCGCATCGAGTCGAGCGGCGTCAGCATCAACATCGCGCCGCTGGTGGGCCACCACGCGCTCAGGATATCGGTGGGCGCGGTCGACGACCGGCCGCCAACCCCGGACGAGCTTTCGGGCATGAGGCGGCTCGCCGAGGAGGCCGTCGAGCAGGGCGCGTTCGGGATGACCACGGGCCTGACCTACTCGCCGTCGTGCTACTCGGAGGTGGGCGAGATAGCCGCCATCGCGGACGCGATCAAGGGCTACGACGGCGCCTTCCACGCCTCGCATACCAGGGTGTGGGCCGGCTGGCACTTCAAGGCGATGGAGGAGCTGATCGAGGTGGGCCGCCGCACGGGCATCGGCGTCCACTACTCGCACCTGGCGATCATCGACTCGCGCCACCACGGCCGCGCCGAAGAGCTCATGGGCATCCTCGACCGGGCGCGCGACGAGGGGATCGACGCCACGGCGGACGTCTACCCGTACACGGCGGCCGGCACGGGCCTGTCCGCCCTGATCCCGGACTGGGCCAGCGAGGGCGGCGTCCCGGGCCTGCTCAGGCGATTGCGCCAGCCCGACATGCGCGGCCGCATCCGGGGCGAGATGGACGGCGGATGGTTCCGTGGACTGCCGTGGGTCTGGGAGAGCCTTGTGCTATCGCACGTGGAGACGGACGCCAACCGCGGCCTCGTCGGTCTGTCGCTCGCCGAGGTCGCCGAGCTTCGCAGGGCGGACCCGGCAGACACGCTGCTCGACCTGATAGACGAGGAGGACAATCACGTCGGCGTCGTGGCCCACAACCGCACGGAGGAGGACATGCGGGTGTTCCTGACGCACCCGCAGTCGATGGTCGGCTCCGACGGCAAGGCCATCTCCCCGACGGGCGCGTGGGCCGCCGACAAGCCGCATCCCAGGTTCTACGGCACCTACCCGCGCATCCTCGGGCGGTACGTGCGCGACGAGGCTGTCGTCTCGCTGGAGTCGGCCATATACAAGATGAGCGGCTTCCCGGCGGCGCGGATCGGGCTCAGGGACCGGGGCCGGATCGAGGAGGGCCTCGTCGCCGACGTCGTGGTGTTCGACCCGGACACGGTGATCGACCGCGCCACGTTCGAAGACCCGCAGAACCTGGCCGAGGGCGTCTACCACGTCCTCGTCGCCGGCGAGGCGGTCGTCAAGGGCGGCGTCCACACCGGGGCGCGGCCCGGCAGGGTACTGCGCCGGGGAAGCTGACCGCGCTACAGCCCGGACTCTGAATACTCGATGGCGAGGTCGGCGAAGCCGCGCGTCACGCCGTTGTCGAGGCGCTCGCGCTGGGCCTGGCTGAGCGGGCGCACCTGGGCCGGCACGCCGGCCACGAACGAGTACGGCGGGACCTTCGTGCCCTGGCGCACCATCGCGTTGGCGGCTACCAGGGAGTGGTGGCCGATCTCGACCTGCGACAGCACGGTCGCGTTGTTGCCGATCAGGCACCGGTCGCCGATCTTGACGTCGTGGATGACGACCGAGTGGCCGATGTTGATGTGGCTCCCTATGTCGGCCTGGGCCGAGCTGTGGATGACGGTGCCGTCCTGGACGTGGGTGTCGCGGCCGATCGTGATCCTGCCCTCGGCGCGCAGCACGGCGCAGGGCCACACGGTCGACCCGGCGCCGATCTCGACGTTGCCGACCACGTAGGCGGCCTCGTTCACCCAGGCTGACGGGTGGACCGCCGGCGTCTTGTCTTTCAGGCTGCGGATCATATCTGCTGGCTCGGCGGACAACGATACGGACGGCGCGGCGACGTGTCAACGAGGGGGAGTAGTGGGATAGTGGATGGTGAATAGTGGATAGCGAATAGTTGGGAGTCCCGAATCCCCCACCCCCCGTCTTCACGGGAACGACGGGCGGCGGGACGCCCCTCCCCTCATTTCCCGGGGCGGCAGACCCTCGCATGGCTGTCATTTCCGCGGCGACAGGCGTGCGGGAGCGCCGTGGGGCGGGCGTGGAGTGGGCGATTTCGTGTGAAGTGTTCCATTGTGTTCCAAAGTGTTCCATTCCTATCTGGGCCATGGAACACTTTTCCGAAAAATGGACCAGGGAGTGTTCCACGTTTCGTATCTGGCGTGGAACACCGCGGGGCAGACCGGGGAACGTCTGAACTGTGATTTGGTGATGGAGATGATTGGCGCGAGCCTCACTTGCTCTTCGATTCTCCGCCTCGAGGGACAGGAGGTACGACGCGGGCACGCGGCGTGTCGCATCGAGTTTATCGGAGACGAGTGTAGCACAGATGTGCTGCGGTGTCCATTCCGGTGGACGGGTGCAAGTGTTCAGAGTTGCCGAGGGGCCGCGGAACGTCTGAACCGTGATTCGCAGGATTTTGGCGATGGCCATGATTGGCGGCTGAGGCTCGCCCGCTCTTCGTGCCGGCCCTTCTATACACTGCGACGGAGCGTCGGGGCGCCCAAGGCAGTCGGGTTGCGTGGACGCGGCCCACTCCAGGAGAGAGACTCCAATCGATGCTGTACCTCCAACAGGGCGCGAGTTGGCCACCTCGAGTCTGAACCGTTGTGGGCTGATGTTTGGGCGCGGTCCGGCGTTGACAGCTGGTTGGGGTCGAACATACACTCCGTCGCAGCACGGCAAGCTGTTCGGATGGAGGAATGACATGACGGACTGGCGCGGCAAGATCAAGATCGCACTCATCACCGGTCAGCACCCCTTCGTCGTACAGGACCTCCAGGGCTTCTTCCGCAGCGTCGACGAGGTCGACTGCTACCCGCAGCACATGGAGGACTTCGTCAACGACATCGGGAGCGCCCGGCACATCAACCGCGAGACGCACTGGGGCCATCCCCACCTCGACTACGACGTCCTGGTCTTCTACAACATGCAGCGGAGGCTGCCGGACCCGGAGGACCGCTTCCAGAAGCGCGAGATCGAGGTGGTCAAGCTGCTGGGGGAGACTTCGCAGGGGATACTGATGCTCCACCACGCCGTGCTCGCGTACAAGGGATGGGAGCCGTGGTCGGACATCTGCGGGATCGAGGACCGGGCATCGAGGTCGGAGCGCGAGCACCCGATCACCATCACGCCGGCCAACCCGGACCACCCGGTCACCAAGGGCATGGCGCCGTGGGAGATGGTCGACGAGACGTACATGATGAACGAGCCGGGCGAAGACTGCGAGCCGCTGCTGACGACGGACGACCCGCACAGCATGACGACGCTGGGGTGGACGCGGCAGCATGGCCGCTCGCGGGTGATGGTGTACACCGGCGGCCACAGCCGCATCGCGTACAACACGCCGGAGTTCCGCACCGTCGTAGTCCGCGGCATCCAGTGGCTCGCGGGGAGACTATAGTCCGAACGCGGCGGGAATACCCGGGACGCCGCAGGTCACCTTGCGAGCGCTACCTCCAGATATAGCCTTGGCCCGATTTTGCCACAGGCCGGCCGTACACGGACGAGTCGCGAGAACCTACTCAGCCAGCCAGAAGGCGTAGAGCCTGGCGTTGGTCAGCTCGAAGCGGACGCGCACGGGGCGCTCCGCGGCGATGGGCCCGCCGGGCCACGTGAGCGCGGCCGACAGCTGGTCTCCGTGCACGGCGGCGCACTCGGTCGCGCCGTAGCCGGGCAGCGGCTCCATCGTCTCGGCGTCCAGGACGGCCGCGCGCACGCTGCCCGCCGCCTCGGTGTTGACGTGGAGCCGTTGGCCGCGAGCCTCCATCGGCTGAGTGACGATGGAGCCCTCGCCGTCGGCGTCCATCGACACGAAGCCGTCCAGCCTGAGCTTGGCCAGCTCCAAGGCGCCCATGTCCTTGAAGTACTCCGCGTACTCCGGCGGATAGCTCTCGGGCACGCCGCGGAACCGCACAGCCATGAAGTAGACCCATATCTCGTCGTCGCGCACGATCGGCCGGCCGCAGACGGCCACCTGGCAGGTGCCGTAGTTGACTCCGTCCCACGGCTCGACGCCGAGGAAGACCTCCCGGTCGGCGACGCGCTCCCAGTGCAGCAGGTCCCGCGACACCGCCAGCTCCGTCTGGTTCAGGCCGACGTGGTTCATCTGTGGGACGTCGAGCCCCGCCGGGTTGAACAGCAGCGGTAAGCCCACGTACTGCCCCTCGTACGGCATGAAGGGCATCTTGTAGAGCTGCGCGATGAAGTCGGTCTCCTCGTCGACGTGGGGCGGCGACAGGTACGCCGGGTCCTCGACGACCCTGCGGATCCGCTCGCGACGGTTCGCCTGGTCGGTCTCGTCCGTGTGAAGGACGAGGACGGGCTCCGACCACTCCACGAAATCGTCGCTGAGGGTCAGCCAGACGGAGCGGCCCCACTCCGTCCGCTGTTTGACTGTCGCGGCGAAGCGGTCGTTGTAGTCGTCGTAGATGAGCTGGGACGTGTCGTCGCTGCGGATGCCGTCCACGTGCGGGAACGTCCAGTGGAACCCGTCGGGCGAGAGTCCGGGATACCGGTCGACGTTGTCGCCGTTGGCGAAGAAGGCCTTGTAGCGGCGGCTCGGGTCGGGGTCGCGCTCGTCCCGGAATATGTGGTGCAACCGCCGCTCGCCGATGTCGACCGGGTTGCGCATGCCGCGCCGGCGCAGGAAGTCGACCTTCGAGTGGTACGCCAGGTTGTTGTCCCGGGAGCCCCGCCACTCGTACAGCCCCAGGCTCGGGCGCTCCCACTCCACCCCGTCGGTCGACGTGGCGTAATGGATGTCCCCCCAGACGGGAGCGCCGGGGCCCTGGTATGGGGCCGCGTCGTAGAACCCCAAGTACCACCACTCCCAGAGGTCCTTTTCGGGGTTCCACTGCGGCACGCTGGCGCTCTGCACGAGCGTCTGATCACGCGACCGGTCGGGCTTCAGCACCGGCCCCTGGCGTTCCGGCTGGTGGAGCCGGCGCACGACCCCCTGGGTCGACTCGATGGCGTGGTCGTCCAGAAAGAGCTGCTTGTACCTGGCGGCGTCGAGTAGCTTGGTCATCTTCTCACCTCGATGGTCCTGGTCCGCGGTCGGCTTGACACGGCTGCCGGTGTGAGAATATACGGTGGCGGCGAGTCTGTCCAACGACATCCCTCCGTGGACGGGTAACTGTTCAGACTTGCCGAGGGGGCCGGGGAACGTCTGAACCGTGATTCGCAGGATTTTGGCGATGGCCATGATTGGCGGCTGAGGCTCGCCCGCTCTTCGTGCCGGCCCTTCTATACACTGCGACGGAGCGTCGGGGCGCCCAAGGCAGTCGGTGGGCCTGGAAGTCGGCGATGGCCGTCGAGTCGATGAATGTGCCGGTGAACGACAGCTGCAGCGCATCACCGTGCCTCGGATGCTCTCGTTCGGAGCTGCCTCGGAAGCCTAGGTATTGACACGGCTTGTCACCCTGGCGGATGGTGGGACACATGCTGGCGCACGTCGGGTCACTGCTGATGTTTTGGACGCTTCGAGGCGCTGTCGTTCCGGTGCTGCTGCTTCTGGCCGTCGCGTGGATCGCAGGCTGCGAGCGCGAGGGTGCCGTGGACCCGACCGCGGCCGCACCGCCGACCGCCACAGCCGAGGCCGAGCTCGGCGCGGCCGAGCAACCCGCTCGGACGACTCCCCAAGCGGCCACGCCTACGCCATCGTCTACCAGCGTAACTGCTTTCACGCCGACCCCTTCGTCAAGCCCAGTCCCTACCCCCACGCCCCGGTACGTCGGTTACCGGACCCAACCGTGCGAATATAGACCAGGGTTCGTCGCCCATCGCCGGTTCCTTCACTGGGCCAACGGCACATCCACGTTGATCGTCGGCGTCGACGAGGCGATCTGGGGCATCGACACAGGAGGCGCATGGGTGCGGAAGATTGCTGACTTGAACCCGCAGCCCGATGACGCCGACTGGGACCTTGCGTATGGACACCACGCCGACGTCTCGCCAGACGGCTCTCGAATCGTGTACGCCACCTGTGAGTACACATACTACTCCGGAACGAGCGGCAGGTATGAGATCGCGACGGCGAACCCGGACGGCACGGGTCGGCAGCGGCTGACGAGAAGTACAAGCTTCGAGAACTATCCGGTCTGGTCTCCCGACGGGACGCGAATCGCCTTCATCGCGAACTACGATTCGGAGAGTGACCCCGATTCGGGGAGTAGCCGCTACGAACCATCGGAAACGCGGATATTCACGATGGCCCCGGACGGAACCGACGTGAAGGTCGTTCCCAACACCGAAGGGGTGGGCCTGTATCCCCCCGTCTGGTCGCCTGACGGTGAACGCCTGGCGTTCACCGTCCACGAAGAAAGGTCAGCAAACCCCCATTATGCGCGCATCTTGTACACGGTCCGCATAGACGGGTCCGAGCTGAGCAGGATAGGAGAGGTTTCTACTCTTCCAACGTGGTCCCCGGACAGCGAACGTCTCGCGTTCGGGTTTAACCCCCCGATCTATGGTGACGACGACTTCGATTACGGCGTCTTTACCGTTCGGTTCGATGGTTCGGATGCACGTCAGGTTCTGGACCTGCGAGAACGCCAGGTGTTTTGGCATCATGACTACTCGAACGTTCGCCACGTGTCGTGGTCTCCGGATGGCTCCGAGCTTCTGATCGCGTCTGACCTGCTCTTGACCGTCCGGCCGGACGGCACTGACCTGCGAGCGTTCAGCCAGTTGGGCCTCGGTCGGATACACGATGCCACATGGTCGCCGGATGGATCGTGGATTGCGGTACGGCAGTCCGCCACGCAAGACCGTTACGACTGGGCATACGTGGTATCAGTCATGACAAGGAATGGGACCGACGTCACGATAGTGGCTGAGGGAGACTCCGACCAAGGCTCTGATCCCTTCATCCGGCAATACACGCCGCCTCTGCCCTCCGCGGCATGCTCGGCAGGCGTTGTCGTCCCTGAGCCGGGGGCGAATCCCGGCCTGGTGCAGGACTGCGAGACGCTGGTACGGGCCGTGGGCAGGCTCGTCGAGTTGCCGGCGTGGGAGGCACTGGGTTGGAACGCGGATACGCCCATCGCGGAATGGTCGAGAGTTACCGTCGGCGGCGACCCGCCCCGAATCCGCGAGCTGATGCTCGAATGGAGCGGACTGACAGGCATGCCGGGAGAATTTGGCAGGCTGGCAATGCTCGATGCATTGTATCTGCACGGCAACGAGATGTCCGGTGCGATCCCACCGGAGTTGGGCAAGCTGACGATGCTTGAAAATCTGACTCTGGGTAACAATCTCAGTGGCTGCGTACCCCCGGAGTTGCCGGACCTTTGGATCGAAGCGAGTGGGTTAGAGCGTTGCGAGCCATAGGCGAGACGCGCAGATGGCGCCTTGGCAGACCGCCGCAGGCGGCTCCTCAGCCTCCGCGGCGGAGGGCGCGGCCTGGGAGGGCGCCGGTGTGGGCGCCCTGGTCTATCACGACGCGGCCGTTGACGATGACGTAGTCGACGCCGGTGGAGAGCTGGCGCGGCTCGGCGTCGGTGGCGTTGGACCGCACCGTCTCCGGGTCGAAGACGACTACGTCGGCCTTCGAGCCGTCCACGAGCAGCCCGCGGTCGGGCAGGCCGAGGCGCTGCGCTGGGTACGAGGTCATCTTGCGGACGGCCTCGGGCAGCGACATGCGGCGCTCCTCGCGTACCATGTCGCCGAGCACGTGGGGGTAGGTGCCGTACGCCATCGGCGACAGGTGGTCGCCCACGAGCATCGCGTCGCTGGCGACCATGTTCAGCCGGTGAGTCTGGAAGTCGGCGATGGCCGTCGAGTCGATGAATGTGCCGGTGAACGATAGCTGCAGGTCCTCCTCGATCAGCAGGTCGCAGATGGCTTCCAGCGGGTCGACGCCGCGCTCCTCGGCGACCCTCGCCACCGTCCAGCCCTCGTAGCGCCGGTTCTCCTCCGTCTTGAAGTAGGTCAGCCACATCGCGTCCCAGTTGCCGCCGCGGCGGTCCCACTCGCTCAGCAGCCGCTGCCGCCGGGCGGGCGTCCGCAGCGTGTCGAGCAGGCCGTCGGGGCCGCCCTCCTGGGCCCACTGGGGGAAGTAGACGGTCATCCGGCTGCCGCCGTTGGGGTACGGGAAGCTGTCGAACGATATGTCCATGCCGGAGGCCTCGGCCTCGTCGACCAGCTCCAGCAACCTCCTCGCGCCGCCCTTGTGCGTCCTGCGGCGGAACATGTGGGTGACGTGCAGCGGGCAGTCGGCCTTGCGGGCGATCTCTATGGCGTCGCGGTACGGGTCGAGGTACTTGTCGCCGAGCGTGTAGCGGGCGTGGGTGTGGTAGAAGCCGCCCAGCCTGCCTGCCTCGGCCGCCAGCTCGACGATCTCGTCGTGGTCGGCGTAGCTGCCCGGCGGGTAGTCGAGGCCGGTCGACAGGCCGAACGCGCCCTCGTCCATGCTCTGCCTGAGCATCGCCTTCATGTTCTCGACGTGCGCACGGCTCGCGGGGACCATGTCCCAGCCTATCGCCCCGACGCGCAGCGGGGTGTTGCCGACGACGTAGGCGACGTTCACGGCCGCGTTGCCGTCGAACAGGTCGAGGTACTCGGAGACGGTCGACCACGTGCGCTGCAGCGGCGGGTTGCCCTCGATGCCAGCGTTCATCCTGAGCAGACGTTGCAGGTCCTCCGGGTCGTCGAACGGCGCGTAGGAGAGGCCGTCGACGCCGACGACCTCGGTGGTGACGCCCTGGTGCACCTTGGCCATGTGCTCAGGCTCCGCCAGCAGCACCAGGCCCGAATGCGAGTGGATGTCGATGAATCCGGGGCAGACGATTTTTCCGGCTGCGTCGATGGTTCGCACGGCTTCGGCGCGTGAGACGTCGCCTCGGAGGATGCTGACCGTGTCGCCCTCGACGGCGACGGCGGCGTAGATGCCGGGGTTGACGCTGCCGTCCAGTACCAGGCCGCCGGTGATGAGCAGGTCGTACATTCTGTTTCTCCGTACCGTCGTTGGCGGCTAACCGACCGTCGCCGTGGGCGGGCTGACGTAGTCGCGGTACCGGTCGGCCAGCCGCGCGTCGGCGGCGTTGCCGTAGTGGACGTAGGCCCGGTGCCGGAACTCGAGCGCCTCGCCGGCGGGCAGAAAATACTCGCCGTTGCGGTCCGGGCCCTCGTAGACTGACAGGCCGAAGGGGTTCGCGCCGAGCAGGCCGTAGTCGCGGGCGTGCCAGTTCGTCGGGTGACGGTAGTTGCCCGTGTGGTCGAACAGGGCGACTCCCAACGTCCGGTCTCCGACCGGCCCGGAGTAGTCGCACCACGGCGAGCGCCTGCCGAAGACCTCGGCCTCGCCGACGGCGCCGTCGGCGTTCTCGACGCGGCCCCCGCGCACCTCGTCCATCGTGGTCGCGACCCTGAGCGCGACCATCCCGGCCTCCTTCGTGTCGCCAAACACGACGTCCCCCTCGGCCGCGTTCAGGCTTACGTGGATGTCGATCGCCCGCGCGTCTCCGAGGTCGTAGAAGGTCATGTCGCGGGTCTCGCGCAGCAGCACCGCGTTCCGGTCGGGGGTTATCCAGGCGGCTTCGGCGACGATGCGACCGTAGACCGGTCCGTCGTCCAGCGTACTGCACACGAGGTGAACGGTGAAGCCGGCATTCTCGTACTCGCTCCAGTTGTCGACGGAGTTGACGTCGCCGTGGGCCAGCCAGATGCCCTTGTGGTGCGGGTGGTCGGTGGTCTCGCCCGGCACGCCCTTGACCATGGGAAAGTTGCGCGTCAGGACCTCGCCCGCGGGGCCGATGACGGGATGGAGGTACGGGCGGCGAGCGTCACCTCCGTCCAGGTTGTAGCTGGTGAACCTCTCGCCGCCGAACATGACGTCGAGCCGATTCGGCGACTCGGCCAGCGTCACGCCGCCGCGTTGGGCCGCCGGCGGCCCGTCCGAGGTCCGGTAGACTCGGGCCTCGCCGGCGCCGAGGCCGCGCTCGACCCACGTGAGAACGCCGCCGACTCCGTCTGGGGCCCACTGGCACGGCGTCTCGCGCCCGGAGTCGACGTCGCGCAGGATAGTCGGAGGCGTCTCGGGAGCCGCGTCAACGCGCACGTTGACGGGGGCGGCGTCGACGTCGTGTGCGGGGCCGGTGACGGTTATGGTGACGGAGGACATGTCAGGAGAGGCCTTCGGGAGCTGGTCGGAACGCGGAGAAGGGTACCACACGGGACCGGTCCAATCCCGCCGGGCTCAGCGATGACCATGCCTATCCCCTGCTGAGGGCCTACCAGGCTTCGACACCCGTGGGGTCACCCGTATCGACCTCGGCGTGGCGGTTGTCGGGACACACCTGCGCCAGCATCGCGTCCAAGTCGTAGCTCTTCCTCCGCGGCACGACCTCGTCGCCGTGGGGAACGATCTCTATCGCGGTGCCTTCCCTGACTCCCCACAGCCTGGCAACTGACTCTGGCATGCGGATGGCGAGACTGGCGCCCCACCGCGCAAGATACGACTTCGCGCCCACAAGTAGACCTCCGTTCGAGACACCTATCGTACATCATTGTCGTGCGCGCCATCGATACGCGCCGGTCAGAGCGCCGACGCTACTCAGGGTCAACGGATTGTCTCAGCCCTGCGCGTCTGAACGGTCGCCGTGTGGGCGCGGTCATTGTTGATGTCTTCACAATTCCTTTACGATTGGTGGGTATAACTTAGGTGTACCGGCGCAATTGCCGGTAGAAGGAGTCTCCAGTGGGTCCAGCACTGATAGCCGCCTCGATAGCCGCAATCGCAGCCGCTCTGATCTCGCTGCCGTTGCGCTCGCCGCACGACACGTTGGTCAACAGCGCCACGGTGGCGATAGCCGCCCTGATCGTGGGCGCGGTCGCGGGACTGGTCTGGGACAGACTGAGCGAGAGCGCCGACCGCCTCCGCAACTTCGTGATCATAATGGCCGTCGCGCTGGTCGTCGTCGCCCTCGCGCTGGTCGTGTTGGAGACCCAGCTCGAGCGCAGCTTCTCGTTCGGGCTTCCGCTGGCCGTCGTCGCGTTCGCCGGGACAGCCGCGTTGACCGTCGCGCTCGACCGCGTCGCGGTACTGCGGCCTGTCTGGGTACCTGCCGTGGCGGTCGTGGCCGCCCTGGCGGTCGGCGGCGCGCTGTCGGGCCAGGGCGACGCGGAGAGCGGGCAGCTCGAGCTTCCGGCCCGGGCCGCTGCCAGCCCGACCGCGGCCCCGGCGTCGGCGCCCACGACCGCGTCAACGGCGGCCGAGCCGACCGCCGCCGCCGAGCAGCCGGCCGACCAGCCGCGCACCGCCGGCGACTACGACGGCATCACCTTCGTCGTGTCGGAGGGCTCGGAGGCGACCTTCACCGTGACCGAGCAGCTCGCCAACGTGCCTCTGCCCATCCAGGCCGTCATGCGCACGACCGGCCTGTCGGGCGAGGTGCATCTCGACGGGCGTCCCTCCACGATACTGCTCGACCTTCACTCGATGAGCAGCGACTCCGAGTTCCGCGACCGGTACGTCCGGCAGCGCATGTTCGGCGGCTACGAGGCCGCGACTTTCACCATCACGGCACCCGATCCCCCGCCCGACGGCTTCGCCGCGGGTACCGAGATAACCACGCAGGCGACCGGCACGCTGGACATCAGGGATGTGCAGGTGCCGATCACGTTCGAAATCCAGGCAAGGGACGACGGCAGCGCGCTGTTCATCCTGGGCCGCACCACGTTCACCTGGGACGACCTCAGCATCACGAAGCCCACCGCGAGGAGCGTCGTCAGCCTCGAGGACGAGGTCCGGGTCGAGATCGTCCTGTCGGCGAAGCCGGCCGCGACGCCTTGAGCGACGACGGAAGTGGCACGTATAGGAGGAGGTGAGACAGTGACCGTGAGTCGAGCGACGGCGGCGAAGCGTTGGATTGCACTGGCGGCGGCGACCCTGATCGTGGCGTTGTCGGCGGCCTGCGGAGACTCCCAGACCCCGGAGGCCTCCCTCGAGTCGATTGACGCCGGCCTGGTCGTGGCCGCGGTCGAGGGAATCCTCGCCGATATCTACGACAACGCAGTGCCGTCGGTGGTGGCCATCCGGGTCGAACGGACCCAGGGTCTGAGCTCGGCCGGCGTGGGCTCCGGATTCGTCTGGAGCGAAGACGGGCACATCATCACTAACAATCACGTCGTCGACGGCGTGGACAGGATCGTGGTGGCGTTCGCCGACGGCTCCGAGTACCGGGCCGAGCTGCTCGGCGGCGACCAGGCTTCGGACATCGCGGTCCTGAAGATCGACCCGGGAGACCGCGCGCTGCGCCCGTTGACGCTGTCCGACAGCGACGACCTTCGAGTCGGCCAGACGGCTGTGGCGCTTGGCACCCCGTTCGGGCACCGGTTCACCATGACGACGGGGATCGTGAGCGCCGTCGGCCGGACGGTGCGCTCGGGAAGCAGCAGCTACCGTAACCCCGAGATAGTGCAGACGGACGCGCCGCTCAACCCCGGCAACTCCGGCGGCCCGCTTCTGAACCGCTCCGGCGAGGTCATCGGGATCAACGCGCAGATATCGACCCCCACGGGGGTCAACTCCGGCGTTGGCTTCGCCGTGCCGATCAACACGGCGAAGCGGGTGGCGCCCTCGCTGATCCAGGACGGCTCGTACCGGTATTCCTACCTGGGGATCAGCGCCGCGACGCTCAATCCCGACCTCGCCGAGGCGAACTCCCTGCCGGTGAACACGAAGGGCGCCCTCCTGGTCGACATCGTCAGGGATAGCCCGGCCGACGAAGCCGGCCTGACCGCAGGCGAGCGTCAGAACGTGGACGGCACGCCCTACTGGATCGGCGGCGACGTCGTGACGGCGATAGACGACGTGCCCGTCACCGGCATAGACGACCTCGTCACGTACCTGGTCACCGAGACTCGGCCCGGCGACGACATTGTCCTCGACCTGATCAGAGAAGGCGGCGAGCGGGCCGAAGTCAGGGTAGTCCTGGGCGCGAGGCCGAGCGTCGAAACCCGGATAGGGCGACAGAGCTAGAGAGCGACAGCGATGGCCAACACGGTGCTGATAGTCGAAGACGATCCCGACACGGTCAGACTGGTCGGGCTCTACCTCGGACGGGACGGCCACAAGGTGCTGTCGGCGAGGGACGGGCTCTCGGGACTCCGCCTCGCCCGGGAGGCGAAGCCGGACGTGATAGTGCTCGACATCATGCTTCCCAGACTGGACGGCATGGAGATATGCCGGACGCTGCGCGAGGAGTCGAGCACTCCGATCATCATGCTCACGGCGCGCGTCGAGGAGGACGACCGGCTGGCCGGGCTGGACCTGGGCGCGGACGACTACGTCACCAAGCCGTTCAGCCCCAGGGAGCTCGCCGCGCGGGTGCGGGCGGTCCTACGACGGGCCGGCCGGGACGCGGCGGACTCCGCCGGCGGCGGCATGATCGAATACGGCGACGTCGCGGTCGACCCTCGGCGCCACTCGGCGCGCGTCGGCGAGACGCCGGTCGCGCTGACACCCACCGAGTTCCGGCTCCTGACGACGATGATGCGCGAGCCCGGACGCACGTTCACCCGGGCGCAGCTCATCGACCAGGTATTTGGGTTCGACTTCGACGGCTTCGACCGGACAGTCGATGTCCACGTGTCGAGCCTGCGGCGGAAGATCGAGCGCGTCGGAACAAAACGACGATACGTACACACCGTATACGGAGTCGGATACAGGTTTGGCGATGAGTAGACTACTTTTCGGTCTGCAGTTCAGATTGGTGGTGGGGTTCACGCTGGTGATGACGCTGGCGCTCGCGGGCGTCGGGCTGTCCGTGGGGTACGCCGCCAAGCGGGAGGCGGACGCGTTCCAGGAGAAGGTGGAGGCCGTCCGCGTGGCCAGGATGGAAAACGTCGTATCCAAGCTGTTGGCCAACAAGATCTCCCGGGCCGGCGTGCAGAGCGCTGTCGATGACGCGGGCCAGCTCTACGGCTGGCGCATCGTGCTGCGAGACCGGGAAGGGCGCCTGGTGGCGGACTCTCACCGTCTATCGGGCCGCCTGGTCCCGGGCAAGGTGCGCGGCTACAGGTGGGTCCATCTCAAGAAGCAGGGCGAGGACCTGGGATGGGCGCAGGTGAGCAGAGACGAGCCGCCGGTCATAGCGCCCGAGCCCAGGTCGTCGCTGCTGGTCGCGGCCTTCAACCAGTCGCTGCTGTGGAGCGGCGCCGTCGCCGCAGCCGTGGGCGTAGTGCTCATGTGGCTGCTCTCACGGCGAATCCTGTCCCCGGTGCGCACTCTCAGCGTCGCCGCCGGCAGAGTCGGCCAGGGCGACCTGTCTCAAAGGGTGCAGGTTGCAGGCCGCGACGAGATCGGCGAGCTGGGCCGCACGTTCAACTCCATGGCGGGCCGCCTCCAGCAGGCCGAGCGCCAGCGGCGCAACCTGATGAGCGACGTCGCCCACGAGCTCAGGACTCCCCTGTCCAACATACAGGGATACGTAGAGGCGATCCGTGACGGGCTGATCGAGCCCACCTCGGAAACCCTCGAATCGGTGCACAAGCAGGTGCTGCACCTGGCGGACCTCGTCGAGGACCTGAGGGTGTTGGCGCTGGCCGAGGCGGGAGACCTGCGGCTCCGCATCGAGGCCCATGCCGTCGGCGACGTTCTCCGCGAGGCCGTCGAGCCGTTCCGGCCGCGCGCGCAAGCCCGGAACATCGAGCTTTCCACGTCGGTCAAGCCCGGCCTGCCCTACGCCGCGATGGACCGGACCCGGATCTCCCAGGTCGTCTCCAATCTGCTGGAGAACGCCATCCGGCACACTCCACAAGGCGGAGCCGTTACTCTGACCGCAGGCCGCGGCGGCCCCGGCATGGTACGGATCACCGTCGCCGACACCGGAGAGGGCATTCCGCCCGAAGACCTGCCCAGCCTGTTCGACCGGTTCTACAGGGCGGACCCGTCCAGGGCCCGCGCGACCGGCGGCGTCGGCCTCGGACTGACGATAGCCAGGCAGCTCGTGGAGGCGCACGGCGGCACCATATCGGCGCGGAGCGAGCCGGGTGAAGGCGCCACCTTCGCCTTCGAGCTCCCCTACGCGGCGAGCGCCGACTAGCCCCAC
Organism: Dehalococcoidia bacterium; assembly: GCA_965220785.1. Taxonomy (GTDB): domain Bacteria; phylum Chloroflexota; class Dehalococcoidia; order Lucifugimonadales; family CAZENU01; genus CAZENU01. The sequence continues at coordinate 1,432,673 of CBDCQW010000003.1, read as the reverse complement.
CTGGAGGAAGCCAGACTAATGACTACACTTACGGACAACCTGCGCGCCATTCGAGCATGGCAGATCGTGGTGCTCGTCGCGGTCCCGCTGATCGTGGCCGGGACCGTCTACGGCGCCTATACCTGGGCGACCCGTGAGGCCGACGACGGCCTGGCCGAGGACCAGCAGCTCATCCCGGTACAGCGCGGAGACCTCGTCAACGACGTGTCGATCAGCGGCAGCCTGGCCTACTCCGAACGAGAGACCCTGACGTTCGGCAGCCAGGGCGCCCTGGGCAGGATCGAAGTCGAAGAGGGGCAGACCGTCGCGGCGAACGAAGTCCTCGCGACCCTCGACGCCGCGTCCATTGGGTCTCTGGAAAAGGCCGTCGCCGAAGCCGAGGTCGATCTCAAGGACGCCCAGGACGCGCTGGAGGCGTTGAACGAGCCTCCAACCATGTTGGAGACCGCCAACGCCGAGCTGAAGGTCGCCAACGCCGAGCTGGACGTGAACGAGTCCCTCGAGGCCGTGGAGACGCTGAAAGCGCCGACCGCGTCGGACATCGCGAAGGCCCAAGCGGACGTCGCCAACGCCGAGCTGGACCTCGAAGAGGCCCTGGAGGCTGTCGAGGCGCTGAAAGCGCCGACCGCGTCGGACATCGCGAAGGCCGAAGCGGGCGTCGCCGCGGCCCGACTCTCGCTTCAGCATGCCGCGGACGCCGTCTCAGACTTCATGGCGCCGACGCCTCTCGAGATCGAGGCCGCGGCGGCAAAGGTCGAAGACGCTCGCGTCGCCGTCGAAGCCGCTCGGGTGAAGCTGGACGAGATGCGGCAGAGTCCGACGCCGGAAGACTTGGCCAAAGCGCAGTCGCAGGTCGACACGGCCAAGGCGAATCTCGCGATCGCTCAGACCGATCTCGAACTCGCACGCACCGAATGGGACGGCAAGATCGACGACGCGGAGGACGCGCTGGAAGACGCCTTGGCAAACTACCGCGCGGTCATGACAAAGTGGTTGGGAATGAACCTTGCCGACGAGGACCTGGACCTCGGCGTGGACGATCTGTTCGAGCGCCACGGGATAGACTTGGCGGCTATCTTCGATCCGGCTTTGCGAGGCAGGGTGACCGACTCCGGCTCGTTCTACTTCTACGTGGGGCCTCCCGCGGACGATCCGGCTACGCCGTGGAACGAGACGACCGTGCACGCGTGGCTCAACCTGTTCCCGAGCACGCTCCTGCCAACCTGTGACAACCGGACCGTTCCCCCAAGGGGCGCATGCGTCGGTGAGGAGATCGAGACCGCCTCGGAGGGCTACGGCGATGGCCGCGAGTCCCTGGAGACGACGGTGAGGATGGGCGACAAGGCAGTGACGGCCGCCCAAAACAAGGTCACAATGGCCGACGAGGCGCTCGCATCCGCCGAGGACAACCTCGCGGAGGTCGAGGCCGGCGCCGATCCGCTCGACGTCGAGGCCCAGGAGAGCAAGCTGGCGCTGGCCGCCGCCAACCTCAACTCCGCACAGGACGCACTGCAGACGCTCACGGCCGAACCCGACCCGACAGCACTCGCGTCCAAGAAGAGCGACGTCCTCGTCGCAAGGGCCGAGGTCGAAGACGCCGAAGAGGCGCTTGTCGCGCTGCTCTCAGGGCCCGACCCCGTCGACCTCGACGCGAAGGAGCGGCAAGTCGACGTGGCCCGGGCCACGCTGGAAGACGCCGAAGCGGCGCTCGCCACGCTGCTCTCAGGGCCCGACCCCGTCGACCTCGACGCGAAGGAGCGGCAGGTCGACGTGGCCCGGGCCAAGCTGGACGAGGCCGTAGAGGAGCTGGCCGACCTGGCCGCGGGCCCCGATCCGCTCGAGGTCACGCTCAGGGCGGCGGAGGTCGCCGCGGCGCAGACCGAGCTGGACGACGCAGTGGAGAAGCTGGCCGGCGCCACTCTGCGGGCGCCCATGGCGGGCATCGTATCGGAGATAATGGCGGAGGTCGGCCAGAACGTCAACTTGAACACGGAGATACTGGAGATTCTCGACCCGACCGTCGTCGAGGTGCAGGGCTCCGTCGACGAGATCGACGTGCTCTTCGTCACTGTCGGCGCCACGGCGTCCATCACCATGGACGCGCTGCCAGGGCAGACGCTGACCGGCGCCGTGTCGGAGATCGCGGCCACGGCCACGTCCCAGCAGGGGGTGGTCACCTACCCGCTCAGCATACGAGTCGAGATACCGGCCGGCGCCCAGCTCCCCGAGGGCCTCACCGCGGTGGCGTCAGTGATCATCCGCGAAGACCGCAACGTGCTGCTGGTGCCTCTCGACGCCCTGCAGGGCTCATTTCAGGAGCCGATTCTGCGCGTAAAGACCGTCGACGGAATCGTCGAGCGCCCCGTGACCCTGGGCAACAGCGACGACTTCTGGGTCGTCGTGACGGGGGGCGTCGCCGAGAACGATTCGATAGTGATGGAGGTGAGAGACGCGTCCACCTTCGGCTTCGGCGGATTCGGGGCGATAAGGCAACTGGGAGGCGGGTTCGGCGGCAGACGCCCCACCGGCGGCGGAGGTCAGCGCCGATGATAAGGCTCAGCGGCGTGACCAAGACGTACCGGATCGGGGAGGTCGCGGTCCGGGCGCTCGACGGCGTCGATCTGGCCATCCCAAAGGGACAGATGGTCGCCATAATGGGGCCGTCCGGCTCGGGTAAGTCGACGCTGATGAACGTGGTCGGCTGCCTCGACGTGCCGACGTCAGGCACCTACGAGCTGGAGGGGCAGCAGGTCGGAAAGCTGAGCCAGAACCGGCTTGCCGACATCCGCAACAGGAAGATCGGATTCGTCTTCCAGACCTACAACCTTCTGCCCCGCCTGACCGCCGCGGCCAACGTCGAGATGCCCCTGCTGTACGGCAACGGACGGAACCGCAAGCGGAGGGCGCTGGAGGCGCTGGAATGGGTGGGGCTGGCCGACCGAGTAGGACACCGGCCGACCGAGCTGTCCGGCGGTCAGCAGCAGCGAGTCGGGATAGCGCGGGCGCTGGTCAAGGACCCGGCGATACTGCTGGCCGACGAGCCCACGGGCAACCTGGACAGCAGGTCGAGCGAAGAGATCATGGCGATACTGCAACGGCTCAATCGTGAGAACGGCGTTACGGTAGTGCTGGTGTCCCACGACGCCGAGATCGCCGCGCACGCCGAGCGCGCGGTGCACATGCTGGACGGCCGGGTGACGGCCGACGAGACAGTGGAGTCGCCAAGGACGGCGCAGGCCCGCGCCGCCAGGGGAGAGGACGCGTGAGCCCGACCACCACAGTCTTCACCGCCCTGGCCTCTCTGGGGTCCAACAAGCTCAGGACCCTGTTGGCGTTGTTGGGCATCGTGATCGGCGTGGCTGCCGTGATAGCGACGATGTCGGTCGGCAGGGGAGCGCAGCAGTCGATCACGAACCGGATCGAGTCCCTGGGCACCAACCTGCTCTTCGTACGGCCGGACGTGGGCGCCCAGGGCGAGCTGTCCTCCCTCACGCTGGCCGACGCCTTCGCCCTGGTCGATCCGACGTTCGCGCCGGCTGTCGCGGCCGCTGCGCCGGAGCTGAACACCTCCGGCCGGCTGGTCGTGGGCAGGGAAAACACGTTCGGGCAGATCGTGGGCGTCACACCGGAGTACGAGAAAGTGCGCAACTACTCGGTCGCCTCGGGACAGTTCGTCTCGGCGGCGCACGTGACCGCGATATCGGACGTCGCGGTGCTGGGCTCCAATATAGCGGAGACGCTCTACGGTTTCCGAGACCCGGTCGGGCAGAACGTCAGGATCAGCGGAGGCCAGTCCTTGAACCCGCGCCAGTTCACGGTAGTCGGCGTTCTGGAGAGCCGCGGCGGCACGGCCCTGGGCAACTTCGACAACCAGGTGCTGGTGCCGATCACGACCGTCTACTACAGGATGGGCTCGGAGAGAACGGTGCACGGCGACGTCACGGTCAACGCCATCAACGTCCAGGTCGCCGACGAAGCCGTCATGGACAACGCGGTCCGCCAGATAACGACCGTCCTGCGGCTGCGCCATCACCTGTCCAACGAGGACGACTTCACGATTACCAGCCAGCGGGAGGCGATCGAGACGCTCGAAGGCACCACGCAGACGTTCGTGATCTTCCTGGGAGCGATCGCCGGCATATCCCTGCTGGTCGGCGGCATCGGCATCATGAACATCATGCTGGTATCGGTCACCGAACGGACGCGTGAGATAGGCATCCGAAAGGCGATGGGGGCCAAGTGGCGCGACATCCTGTCCCAGTTCGTGTCCGAGGCGACGTTGCTCAGCCTCGGAGGCGGCCTCGTCGGCGCCGCCCTCGGAGTCGGGCTTTCCGTCGCCCTCGACGGCCGGGACCTCGGCGGGCAGACGTTCCTGACGGCGGTCAGCACCAACATCGTCGTGCTGGCCGTCGGCGTGGCCGTGATCATCGGCCTCTTCTTCGGGATATACCCCGCGGCGAGGGCGGCCAACCTGCATCCGATAGAGGCGCTGCGGTACGAATAGCCGGACAAGAACGCGATTGAGGAGTACGACATGAAGGGATTCATGATACTGCTGGGCGGAATGCTCGTCTTCGGATTGGCCCTGGGCGGCGCCTTTGTGGCCGGCACCATTGTCGGCGGCGGCGACGAGGAGGCGACGGCGGCCACGACGCCGTCTATCCCGGCCCCAACGACCGGGGGCCAGACTGACGGCGGTCAGGCGATGCGGCAACAGCTCGCGGCGCAGATCCAGTCCGGCCAGCTGACGCCGCAGGATATCGCGCAGCTCCGGCAGCAGTTCGCCGGCGGCGCGGCCGGCGGCGGCGCTGGGGCCGGAGCCGGAGCAGGCGGAGGCGGCTTCCTGGCCGGACGCGCAGTCCAGGGGACCATCGAGGGGATCGAAGGGAATGTCATCACCCTGAATACCTTCCAGGGCCCCATAGAGGTCACAGTCGCCTCAGAGGCGACGATCCAGGTGACCAAGACAGGCGTCATCGGGGACCTGTCGAACGGGATGACCGTCGCCGTGACCGGCGAGCGCTCCGAAGACGGCTCGTTCACCGCCGAGAACGTCATCGGGCTGCCCGAAGGCGGCTTTCGGGGCTTCGGCGGAGGCCGAGGCGCAGGCGGAGGAGGACGAGGCCTCGGCGGAGGCGCCGCGGGTGGAGGCGGCGGAGGCCAGTAGACGGCGATGAGTGAACTCCGCATTGGCGGTCTCATTTTCTCGTACGTCGGGCGGATTCTGCCGGACCGTGATGAACGCGGAGACGTCATCAGAATGATGCCGCAGGCCAGATATCAGAATGACAGCAATCTGCCGATGCACAACTACGGCGACGGGCCATTCTGCAAGTTTCGGGTAGCGGTGGGGTGGAGACGGGGCGGCGTCTACGTTCTCGCCACAGGAGAGCGTCCCCTCTACGTCGGCGAATGCGAGAGCCTGGAAGCCCGTTGGGGAACGAACGGGTACGGCAGTATATCGCCCCGGGCCTGCTACAAAGGTGGGCAGGAGACGAATTGTCGCATCAATAACCTGATCTACACCCGAGCCAGGACCGGCGTACAGCTAGACCTGTGGTTTCGTTCGATAGTCGGTGGCAAACCGGTCCGCGCAGATGTCGAGGACGAATTGGTGGCCTGTCTTCGACCGTCCTGGAACAGATAACTGCCCGCTAATCGGTCTCGGCGGGCGAAGCGACGGCTTGGCGCTCCCGTAGGGCGACGTCCTCGGGGCTTTCGACCCATACCTCGCCGCCTTCGAAAAATTCCTTCTTCCAGATGGGCACGGTCTGCTTGATGCGGTCCACGACGTGCTGACTCGCCGCGAAAGCGTCCTTCCTGTGCGGAGACGCCACCGCGACCACCAGGCTGACGTCGCCTATCTCCAGGCGGCCGACGCGGTGGGCGATCGCGACGTCCTCCACCGGCCACGCTTCCGACACCTCGCGCGCGATCTCCGCCAGCTTCTTGTCTGCCATCGGCCGGTAGGCCTCGTACTCCAGGTGGAGCACGCGGCGGGCGGCGGTCGCGTCGCGGGTTACGCCGAGGAACGTCACGACGGCCCCGTTGGACCTCTTGAACACCAGGGAGGTTATCGCATCCGGGTCCAGCGGCTCGTCCGTTATGAGGATCATTGTGAGCGTCCTACCGCGTCCGTCTGGCGCATCCCGACGGCGCCGCCGCTAACCGGAGGGATCAGGGCGACCTCGTCGCCGTCGCTCAGGACGAACAGGCGGTCCTGGTACTCGTCGTTGACGGCCACCACGAGTGCGTCGGGTTCGTCCGTCAGAGCGGGGTGGCGGCGCGCGACTTCACCTATAAGAGCGCCTACCGTGGCCTCCGCGGGAAGGTCCAACGACAGGGAGCCCTTTCCGATTCTCTCACGATAGCCGGCGAAGAGTCTTACGGTGACGTTCAGGGCGCCGATGCCTCGCAGGGATGACGACCCGATTATAGCACCGGACACCGTCTCCGCCCGCCTACTGCTCGGCCTGCTGGATGAGCTGGCCCTGTACAGGCACGCCGCTGGCGACGAGCTCGCCGTCGGCGTAGTAGTTGGAATAGGAGACCGGCAGGCCCAACGCGATCGGGCTGGTAACATCCGGCTGGTCCTGCACGAAGAAGTGGACGTGCGGCACGGCTGACAGACCCGAGTTTCCAACCAGCGCCACCAGATCGCCGGCGCTGACCTCGTCGCCCTGCTGCACGCGGATGCTGCCGTGCTGCAGGTGCGCGATGACGACGTACTCGTCGGCCGCCGTGCCAATGACGAGATGGTTTCCCGCGGGGTGGGCGAGCGAGCTGGCCTGCCCCGGGCGGTTGTCCTCCATGCCATCCAGTACGGCCACGACGGTCCCGTCGGCCGGCGCTACGACCGGCTGCCCGAAGGCGTAGAAGTCCTCGTTCGTCGACCCGCTGCCCCTGGCGAAGCCGCCGTCCTTCCAGATCGCGAGATCGTAGGCGTAGCGCCTGGCCGGTATTCTCGCGTGGCGGTTCTGCAGGTAGGTGGGGCCGCCGTAGTTGACCCACCAGATGCCGTCCACCGGCAGCCGCCACTTCGTCGGCGACTGGTATTCCGCCGTCGGATGTTGGTCAAGCTGTCGCCTAGGCGCGGTATCCAGCCCGATGACGCTGCCCAGGCTGTCGAAGGTGATCCAGAGCGAGAGAACGCGGTCTCCCCAGCTATGGTCCGCGCCGTACAGGCCCTGGACCGCGAGGTCGACTATCACGTCGCCGATCAGCCTGGACTCGTCGTAGTCGATCTCGCTCAGCGGAATGCCGTCCTGTCCCTGCTCCGGGAACGCCAGGGTACCCGCAAGCTCGTCGCCGTCGCTCTCGAAGACGACCTCTATGGGAAGCGTCTGGTTCTGTCCGAGGGCGATCGCGCCCGTCCACCGCCCTTCGAGCGGGCCCGTGCCGCTCAGCTCGTCCGCCTCCAGCATGAACGAGGCCGTCAGTGTGTTGTCCACGTATCCGCCGGAGATCGTCTCGCCGTCCACGTGGCCGTCGAACATCGCGCCGAGGGCTCTGGCCGCGAAGTGGACCCTGTTCGTGGTGATGGCGTCCACGCGCTCCTGAATGCGTTCCTCCGTCATCCCGCCGCGGAGCGTCCTGTGGAACCGCTCCCGGATAGCGGCGGTATCACCGGCCGCGAGCAGCGCCGCGAGCTCTCGGCCGCGGTCGAGAATCGGGTCGTGGGCAGCGGCGTAGTCCGGGCCGACAGCGGAGTAATCGGTAGGAGCGCCCTCGCCGGCCGGCTCCGGGAACTCGGTTGTCCTGGGAATGATCTGGACGCCCGCGGGCGCCGGTGCCGCGCCGAACGACTCAGGGGGCGGCAGGGCGGCCAGAGCCGTCGGAGTCGGCGTTGGCTCCGTCTCGCCGCCGCACGCGGCGGCGAAAACCGCTGCCGCCAGGAGAACCGGTACTATCTTCACGACCGTTGCGCGTTGCATATCTGTCAATTTCCTGTCACGAGAATGGACAGCCGGCGCGCCTCGACGTGATGAGGCGGCTTCGCCGCACGCCTTCATGCGCCCGCAGGACTCCGACACCATTCTCATCCCCCAGTGACGTGGCCTGAAGAGGCACGATGGTCTGCCAAAGGCCGACCGGCTGGCCCGCCGGCTGCATACTTAGATATACGCAGCGCGCGGGACATTGGATTCAACCTTCCGAGCTCGCGCCTGCCACGCCCACGACCTCCGCATCGACGAGCGCCCGAATCCTCGCCTCGTCGTACCCGAGAATGCCGCTGAGTATCTGCTCGGTGTGCTCGCCCACCAGTGGCGTCGAGCCGACCACCATCGGCGTCCGGCCGAACTTCACCATCTTGCCCGCGACGTGGATCTTCCCCGCGATCGGGTCCGGCACCTCCGTCAGCACCTCGCGTTCGTGCAGATGAGGCTCCGCGGCAGCCTGCGCGACGCCGTTGATCGGCGCGGCGGGCACGCTGTGAGACGATAGCTGCTCGACCGCGCCTGCCGTCGTCCGCTCGGCAAACCAGGCCGCGACCTCTTCCTCGATCAGATCGCCGTTCCGAGTCCTGTCCGGCCGGGTCCTGAATCTTTCGTCTTCCAGCCAGTCGGCGTGGCCCATTGCGGCGCAGACGCGCGGCCATATGTTGTCGCTGCCGCCGGCGAGGTACACCCATCCGTCGGCAGTCTGGTAGGCGTTGGTCAGTCCACTTCCGTTGCCTTCGCGCTGCTCCTCGACGCCCTCGCCCAGATACGCCGAGATCGGTATCTCGTTGGTCGTGAACCCGGTGTCGGCAAGCGAGACGTCGATGGTCTGGCCCTCGCCGGAGCGCTCGCGCTCAAGCAGCGCGGCCAGGGCGCCGGCCGTGGCGTGAAGCGACGTGATCCGGTCGATGAGCGGAAAGTAGGTGCGCACCGGCGGCCCGCCCGGCTCGCCCGTCATCATCATCATACCGCCGAGAGCCTGGCCGATGGGGTCGAACCCGATGCGGTCGCGGTACGGCCCGTCCTGCCCGTACGCCGACACGTTGACCATGACGATTCGGGGGTTGAGGCCGCGCAGCACGTCGTAACCGAAGCCCATCCTGTCGATGGTGCCGGGCCGGAAGTTCTGCAGGAGAACGTCGGAGACCTTCACCAGGTCGCGAAGCACAGCTTTGCCCTCTTCGGTGCGCAGATTGATCGCGAGGCTCTTCTTGCCGCTGTTGTACTGGACCCAGTAGGCGCTCTGGCCCCGCACCATCGGCCCGTTGCCGCGGCTCTCGTCTCCGCGCAGCGACTCTACCTTGATCACCTCGGCGCCCATCCTGGCGAACATTAGCGCGCAGCGCGGGCCGGCCTGGTAGCGCCCCAGGTCGAGCAAGCGGATGCCGTCCAGCGCCGTCGTTTCGGACGTCAACTCGTCCTCCCTGCGCCCTTGCGGTCGAGGAAGGCCTTGAAACCCTCCTCCACGGGCGTGCCCTTGAGTCTGCCGGACAGGGCTTCCCACTCGTTGTCATACATCCCGCGCCACGACATGCCGACGTCCTCGATCATCAGCTCCTTGATGCCCTGGACCATCCTGTCGTCGTTGGCCGCGATCAGCTTTGCGATCTCGAGCGCCTTGTCCATCAGATCGTCGGCGCTCACCAGGTGGTTCAGCAGGCCGAGCCGGTAGGCTTCCTCGGCCTCGACGACTCGTCCCGTGAAGAGCAACTCCTTGGCGGCCGGCCAGCCGATCTGCATTGGGAGGTTCCAGGTCGAGTTGGCCCGGCCGTACGTCGCGGCAAGGAACCTGAAGCTGGTGTTCTCGCAGCCGACGCGGATGTCGAAGCTGGAGGCCATCAGCGCGCCTCCGCCGTAGGCGAGGCCGTTGATCGCCCCGATGGTCGGTTTCACGCAGGCCGCGATGTGCCAGCCGTACTCCGCGCGGCGGGGCGCCGGAGGCGGCGGCTCGGCCATCTTCGCCAGCCGGACCATCTCCTTGATGTCGCCTCCGGCCGAGAACGCACGGCTCTTCTGCCCGGTAACGACGATCACGCTGACTTCCGGGTCGCTCTCCAGCTCGAAGACGGCTGCGTCCAACTCGGCCATGAGGGCGCTGCTCAGGGCGTTGAGGACCTTCGGACGGTTGAGCGTGACTATCGCCACGTTCTCGTCGTGCTCGACGATGATGTTCTCGAAGCCCAAATATCCGCCCCCAATGATCGTCGTTCAGGCGGCCCAATTATAGGAGTGGCCTACCGGACGGTCAAGAAAACGGCTTCGCCGGGCCGGAGGGCGAGCCCCCGAATTTGATCTGACTCGGGTAGAATCGTGTGGACATGAGCTTAGGAGCAGCGAACGAGAGCGGCGCGCACTTCAGTTGGGCCGAGGTGTACGAGCAGCTCGGATGGCTGCCGGACGGCGGCTTGAACATCGCCCACGAGACGATAGACCGGCACGCCGGAGGCCCCCGCGGAGACGACGCCGCGCTGGTGTGGATCGGGCGGCACGGCGAGCGCGAGGAGCACACGTTCGAGGACCTGTCGCGGCTCACGTCCCGATTCGGCAACCTCCTCAGGAGCCTCGGAATCGAGAAGGGCGACCGCATATGCACGTCGCTCGGCCGCCTGCCGGAGCTGTACGTCGCGCTATTGGGCATCCTCAAGGCGGGGGCCGTCGCCGTACCACTGCCGGCGGGGGTCGGGCCCGACGCCATCAAGAGCCGGATGCTGGACACCAGGGCGAAGGTGCTCCTGACCGACCCGGAGACACGACGCTCGCTGTACACAGCCGTATTCGAGATGTTCGACCTCCAGCACATCGTCGTCGTGAACAAGAACGGCCGGGACCCGCTTCCGCCGGAGACCGCCGACCTGGACTACGACGAGGAGATGGGCAAGGCGCCCGACACCTTCGCCACGGCGCCGACCGGCGAGTACGACTGCGCGACGGTCCACTACGCGGGAGACGGGCCCGGAGCTGTGCAGGCGCACCTGTCCGCCGCCCAGCACTTCGTCACCGGCAGGTGGGTCATGGGGCTGGACGGCGGCGACACCGTCTGGTCGCTCGCTCAGCCCGCCACGCCATCGGGGCTGGCGCTGGGAGTCCTCGCCCCGTGGACGTTGGGAGCGAGACTGCTCGTCCACGAGGACGACGTCGACGCGGCAGGCTGCTACGCGGCCATCGAGCGGCATCGCGTCTCGGTGCTCCACGCCCCCGCCTCCGCACTGGAGGACATGTCGGCATCGGGAAAGGGCATCGCGGACGACCACGATCTCAGCAGCCTGCGGCACGTCGTCACCGACGGCGGCGTCCTCGGAGCCGACACGGTGGAACGCGCCGCCGCCGTGCTCGGCGCGCCGGTCTACGACTGCTGGCTGCAGGCCGAGACGGGGACCGCCGTGTTGGCCAACTCGCCAGGCCTCGGAGTCAGGCCGGGCTCCGTCGGCAGGGCCGTGCACGGGCTGGAGGTCGCCGTGCTGGACGCTGAACGCAGGCCGGCGGCGCCGGGTTCCGCGGGAGAGCTCGCCGTCCGGCCGGGATGGCCGTCGATGTTCCGAGCCTACTGGGGAGACCCGGACGCGTATACGGCGAGATTTCGCCGGGGATGGTATCTCACCGGCCAAAGGGCGACCGTCGACGCCGACGGCTTCGTCTGGATCGCGGGCCGGCGGCACGATCCAGCGGGGGTATAGGCGCACGCCGCCTTACTGCGAATCATCCCCCCGCTGGCGCCAGGGGCTATGCGGGGGGAACGATCGGCAGCAGCACGTGGGACGGGTAGTCGGAGCTGTGGTGCACCGTCTGCAGCGCGGCTACGAACTCCGTGTCCGAGCCGATGGGCGCTCCGGTGTTGGCGTTCCGGTCGAAGCGCGGGAAGTTGCTGCTGGAAACCTCGACGCGAATCCTGTGGCCGGCCTTGAACAGGTTGCTCGTCGCCCACAGGTCGATAGTGAACTCGTACACCTCGTTGGCTTCGATCAGGCTCGCGGGCTGCTTCGGATCGCGGTGCCTGGCCCGGACGATCCCGTCGGTCAGGTTCGTGGCGTATCCCGAAGGGCTGACGTCGACGAGCTTCGCGGTGAAGTCGGTGTCCTGCGCCGAGCTCGATGCGAAGAGCGTTACCGAAACGGGGCCTGTGACCTCCGTGTCTTCTCGCAGCGGCGGCGTCGTGTAGACGAGCACGTCCTGCCGCGCCTCGATCCGCGACTGGTCGAAGGCGCCCTCGGGCAGGAGGTCCAGGTCGCCGGTGGTCGCGCCTCCGCGTGTGGGCACGGGGTCGATGGGGTTGTAGAGATAGACGTCGAACGGCTCGCTTCCCGGCGGCTCTCCCGACAGCCAGCCGTCCCCGCCCGCTGTATTGGCTTTGCCCTTGCTGTGGAGGTAGAACCGCCGCGGCCGGGCGCGGGCGAGCGGCCATTCGTCCTCGGCGCGCCACGAGTTCTTGCCCATCACGAATATGCAAACAGGCCGGTCGTCGGACGTCGCGCGGTCCTCGTCTTTGAGCCATCGGTCGAAGAAGCGCAGGATGCCGCCCTGCAGGTCCACGTGCGCCTGCGAAGCCCTCCTGCCGAAGGTACGGTCGCCGTTCAGCCCCGAAGCGAACCCCCAGTGGCTCCACGGGCCTACGATGAGCTGCTGCCCATCGCGGGCGGCGGGCGTCTTGCCGGCGTTCCGCATGCCCGTGAAGTTCCTCACGGTGCCACCCAGGAAGATGTCGTACCAGCCTCCGATATTGTATGCGGGCACGGAGATCGAGGGGTACGATTCTTCTATCGAGATTCGCCTCCAGTAGTCGTCGTACTCGGGGTGCTCCAGCCACTCGAAGTAGTACGGCGCTATCCCGTACTCGAGGCCCGGCAGCTCGTTCATCGGCAGGAAGCCGCACAGGTCGCCCAGGTCGTCGTTGGCGTCGATCAGCAAGTCGAGGAGCTGAGGGGACAGGTAGAGCCTGTTGGCAAGGTGGTCCCAGTTGCCCAGCGTCAGGCCCATCGTCCACGACAGGCTGAACCCGAGCTGGAACGCGCCACCCTGCCACACCCAGCCTTCGTGATAGTCGGAGGCAGTTAGTCCCGGGGCGATGCAGGCCAGCGAGTCCGGCGCGTCCCTGGCCGTGAGCCACTGCGTCGCCCCGACGTAGGACGACCCGTACATGCCGACCCTGCCGTTGCACCAGGACTGGCCGGCCACCCACTCCACCGAGTCGTGCCCGTCGCTCATCTCGTCGACGAAGGGCACGAACTCGCCCCCGGAGCTGTGCCGGCCTCGGACGTCCTGGATCACGACGGCGTAGCCGCGCATGGCGGCGTGGACGGCGTCGAGAAACCCGCCGCGGCTGCCCGGCGAGCTCTTGTCGTATGGAGTGCGCTGCAGCAGTCCGGGAAAGGCGCCCGCGGCGTCGGGCCTGAAGACGTCCACGTAGGTGAACGTCCCGTCCCTCAGCATCAGGGGGAGATTGGGCTCGAACTTGATCGAATAGGGGCCCGCCATTGCTACGGCTCCCTCTCGCAGATCATGGAGGCGATTGCCCCCAGCCGCGCCACCACCGCATCCAGCACCCTCTCCTCCTCGACGCCCAGAGGCAGGACTATCGGAACGAGCAGACGGTGATTGTCGTCGATAATGCCGGGCGGGTCCTCGTCCAGGAGGGGTTCAAGCCGACGACGCAGCACGTCGAGCTTCAACGTGCTTGTCCAACCCTCCTCGGTGAAGGTCAGCCACAGCGGCGTTTCGCGCTTCTTCGCCCAGAGCTCGAAGTTCCATCCCAGCCACGCGCCTCCAAGGTCTTCGCCGCGCCCCAGCCGGAGGTACGGGCCCCAGCCCTCCTCCCCGCCCCCCGTGCGGAGTCGCGACCTCTGGGCCCACCCCGCTGCAGAACCAAGGTCTACAGCCTTCCATATAAGACTCGCGAGGCCGCGCATTCGGCGCGGAAAGTCCAGGCCCAACTCGGCCTGGCGTAGCGGCAGAAAGGCCTCTTCATCCATCCGCTGGGTGAGCCCGAGGAGTTGTCGAATGTCTTCCGCCGTCCGCGACATCCCCGAGACGCTAGACGCGATGCGTCGGAGTAGGGCCGCCCAACTGGTCAGCAACAGCCGGCGATTGCCTCCTACCGCAGCACTCCTAGAATCCCTGTCCGACAGTATCGGATGCCACTCGAGGTCATCCGCCTCATCTACCCGCGTGCGTAACTCGGCCCACAGCGACTCGGTTCTCGCGGCCGGCGCGACAAACAGGAGCGCCGAAGGCTTATCTTGCTTCAAGCTCTCGAGATACTTGACTGGTTGGCGATCGGTGAGTCCGGCCCAGAACTTCGCCTCGATCAACAGGCGCTTCATGCCAGCGCCATCGAAACCGACAAGATCCGGCCGGGACCCTTGCTCGTCAACAACTTGAGTCTGCACCCTGGATATCGCATCAACCTCAGGGCCCAGCACGTCGCCAAGCGCGGCGAGGGCTTCCTCGGACTCAGACAGGATGTAGCCCAGCGCCTCGACTGCGATGTACTCGGGGTCACGGCTGAGCGTCGTGGCTAGATGGGAGAGCAGCGTCTGGTCGTCAGCCATGGTAGATCCGTGTCCTGCCCGGACGGGCCATTTGCTGAGGAATTCCGGTCGACCGCGCTCGGAATCTACCATAGGGTTGGAGTACCGGCAAGCCGCGGTTGTTCGTGCTTGCGGAGCGGGCTAGCGGGCGGTCCAGCCGGCGTCGACGGTGTAGGCGGCGCCGGTGATCGTCCCGGCGTGGTCGGACGCCAGGAACGCGGCGAGCTGGGCTATCTCCTCCGGCTCGACGAGCCGCTTGACCGCGGCGGGCCCCAGCATGACCGTGCTCAGGACCTCCTCGGCCGGGATGCCCATCGTCCGCGCCTGGTCGGCGATCTGGTTCTCCACGAGCGGCGTACGGGAGTAACCCGGACAGATGGCGTTCGCCGTGACCCCGAACTCGCCCGCCTCCAGCGCGACGGTCTTCGTCAGTCCGATGAGGCCGTGCTTGGCCGCGATGTAGGCCGACTTGTACGGGCTCGCGACCAGCCCGTGGATCGACGACATGTTGACGATTCTTCCCCAGCCGCGCTCCTTCATGCCGGGCAGCAGGTGCTTCGTCAGCCTGAACGGCGCGGTCAGCATCACCTCGATCATCTTGCACCAGACGTCCTCGTCGAACTCGTCGACGGGGTCGATGTTCTGGTAGCCCGCGTTGTTGACGAGCACGTCGACGCCGCCTTCGCTCTCGACTATGCGGCGGCACAGGTCTCTTACCTCTTCCGCATTCGAGATGTCTGCGCGGAAAAACGCGCCGCCGACCTCACGGGCGAGGTCCTCGCCCTCGTCCCGGAGATCGCTGAGCACGACCCGGCTTCCACACTCCGCGAAGACCCGGGCCATCGCCTGCCCGAAGCCGCCCGCCGCGCCGGTGACGAGTACGACCTTGCCGTCCAGTCCGTAGTCGGTCATGGGGAAGTCCTTACTTCAGTGGGCCCGGACGATCCGACACGCCCGTGCAACGCGGCGCGGTCATCGGTACTCTCGGAAGCCTTCCATCTGAAAGTCGGCGTCGAATGCCAGCGCGGACACTATACCGAGTCTGCGCATGACTATGAAGCTTACGCAGTCGACCAGGCTGAGCCGCCTGCGGCCCGCCCGGGCGTGCAGCTCGACGGCCGATGCGTGATCGTCCTCGGTCACCCAGTGCATCCTGAGCCGGGTGGCGTCCTGTAGAAAGCGCGCCGTGACCTCCAGGCCGAGCCTGCGCTGGAGCAGCGCGGCGGCCTCGACGACTACGTAGTTGTGCACGACCAACGTCTCGCGCTCGACGGACGCGCGTCCGGCCAGCTCCAGCGCCCGCTCGTGGTTGGCGTCCGCGGGGTCGGCCAGGGCGTAGATCGCCGACGTATCCAACAGGATCAACTTGCGAAGTCCTCCGCCAGCGCTTCGTCGTGGCGCTCGGAGACGGGCTCCAAACCGGTCCGGGAGGACCGGCCGGAGCCGACGAAAGTCAGGTCGTCGAGCTTCCATACCGGCGTACTGTCGATGGCTAGGTACTGCCGCAGCGACTCTCTCACCACGGCCGCCATCGATACGCCGCGGTCGAACGCTGCGGCGCGCAACGCCTCATAGGTCGTCTCGTCCACCTGTAGCTGAGTCCGCTTCATGGCCGAACCTCCGAATGCATGCTGTTATGCTTACATGCTACTCCACTGTGGGTATGGAACGCAACCCCACACACCGGCCCATAGCGAAGAGGACGCAGCCGGGAAGTATCCCCCACACTTCGGAACGAGATCGGCCTGACCAACCGCGGTGAGGGCGTCGCACGTGGCGTCCCGCGGCCGGTCCATCGTCTGCCGCCGACCCTCGACGCCGGGCTCCCGCGCCGCGGGCGGCGTTGTGCCCTACAGGCTCACGCCGAGCCTGTGCACCCGCTCGTGGATCGCCGCGCGGGCTTCGTGGAACGGACGCTCCAGGTACGCCAGATGGTCTTCCTCGCCGTGGTGGTGGGTCACCGAGCCGTGGTCCGCCTGCGTGGAGGTGTGCCGGATGTACTCCAGGTCGCCCTCGATGAGCGTGAGCATGTACTGGGCCGTTTCGGAGTCGAACATCCACCAGTCGCCGCCGCAGGCCACGTAGACGGGCGAGGTGTGCGCGAAGATGCCCCGGCGCCAGGCGTCGAAGTGGGCGCTGTCCAGGTGGCCGTACCTGGCGCCGCTCAGGCTGCTTATGTTGCCTTCTGAGAAATAGCCGGGGCCGCCGCAGCGCGCGGCCAGCCAGGTGTGTCCGTCTACGGCGATACGCTCGCGGAGCTCCAGCCGGCGCGTGCCGTTCGACGATTCCGCGGAGGCGACCACGCGGCCCGCGCTGACTATCTCCAGCCGGTGCAGCGGGAAGATGCTCTCCGCCCACGCCTCGACCTCGACCGTCCCGGGCCCGGAGATGCTGAGCGTGTCCCCTACCCGTTTGCCGTCCACAGTCAGGTTGACGATGGGGCCGCCGCTCAGGATCGTACGCCCGGCCGCCACGCTGCGGCACCAGTTGTCGTAGTTGAACTCCTCGTCGTCCGGAAGCCGGGCGTAGGTCCGGTACATCCCGACGGGCACGTCGCTCGACATCTTGTCGGTGCCGCCGACCAGCGGGATGCGGTAGCCGCAGTTCAGGTACCGGTAGTATTCAGCGTGGTTGAACTCGGTCTGGCGCAGCATCTCGATGCCGTCCAGCCGGCCCGTGGCGATCATGGCCGCCGGCTCGCCGTTGGGGTACGGGAAGTGGGGGTTGATGACGTATCCGCCCTGGGCGTGCGCCTCGTCCGCCCAGTGGCTCAACGTCGTCTCCATCGGGCCGCCGAGCTCCGCCTCGCCGAGTCCGTCGCTGCACCAGGGCATGACCGGCCGCTTCAGCCCCCACAGGATCGTATGGCCCATGAAGTGCTGCCGGTTCTCCTGGGAGACGTACACGATGTTGTCGCCGTCCCGCGATACGCTGGGATGGCCTGTGAAGTCCTCCGTGTTCGTGAACAGGCTGCCCCACTGCGACTGGAGCAGGTTGACGACGTCCAGGTCCTCGCCCTGCGACTCCGTATGGGCGCCCTGCGTCGAGAGGAAGTGGACGTGGGAGTCCCCGCTGTACCAGCCCTGGGCCTTCATGTCGGTCCAGCGCTTCAGCCTCAGCGTCAGCTCTCGCTGGCCGGGCTCGATGTTGACCTTGGTCCGAAGCGGCTCGTACTCGAAGCCGCGGGCGACGTCTACGATCACCTCGCCGCGCGGGAGCCAGCCCTGGCAGGCGCCATCGACGTATGCGTAGGTTATCTGCCCCAGCCGGGCGTCCCCGCCGATGTCGAGATGCCAGGTGCCGAGGTTGGAGTTGACCTGGTTGTGGTGGCCGTGGGGCTGGTACGGCACACCGTCCGGCGATCTGAAGTGGACCCGGCACGGCACCGGCTTGCCGGTGTCGTCGTCCAGGATGGTCACGTGCACCCAGTTCTTGCCGGACTCGACCAGCTCGACGCGCATCCGCGGCGTCTCGACCGCGCCCTTGTCGACGACCTCGCCCCAGTTGGCCGTGTCCACCGTCTCGCCGCCCTGCTTCACGTCGACCGTCGCGGACGGTACAGCCCTGATCTCGACGTAGCTGGGGCTGGAGTCGAAGTTCTCGACCTCCCCCCATCCCTTCAGCGCGCCCTCCAGGAACTCTTCGTCGGGGGCCTGCGACAGCGGGAAGACGTACGTGGCGTCGCCCCGGTCTACGCTCACGTCTACGTCGAACGGCTTGGACGCGTCGTCCGGGTCCTTGAGCACGATGCGGGCCGGACGGCGGCCCTGCCTCGCGAACGGATGCTCGTCGAGATGGCCGAGCGTAATGCCTGCCACGACGAAACTCGGGCCCGCGGGGACTATCTCCACCGACTCTACGACACTGCCGGGATCGGGGTTCGTCCATGACCAGAGGTAGAACCACCGGGGCCACTCCTGGACGCCCTCCATCTGGCGCCGGCCCATCTGGTCCCACTCCCCTTCGCGGCGGGGCATCAGGCCGGCAGTGGAGTCCGCGACCGCGAGAAACGGCGAGCCGGGCACGCCGGGGACGCTCTGCAGGTTCTGCAGCGTGCCGATCTCAAATCTCTCCCTGAGCGGCGCCCGGACCTCCACGCCGCTGGCCAGTCGGAACACGTACTCGGCCACGGGCGCGCCCAACGGACCGCCGGAGTGCAGCACCGACTCCATCATCCGGTGGGCTACGACGACACGATGCGCCGGCTTGCCTATCGGGATGGTGACGCTCTCCGACTTCCCGTCGAAGGCGATCACGCAATCGGCGTCGGGGTTGGCGCCGTTCCCGACCAGGAACGGCAGCCCGCGCAGGTCCTGCGCCCCGGGCTCGAACGCGCTGTCCTCGCCCAGAACGTCTGCGCCCGCGTTGTAATGCGCTGAGATGTCGAGCGGCTCGTAGTCAGCCATGTCCAATGCCTCCTGTGTGCTCAGTGTTGGAAGATATGAGTCCTGTGGTAGGAGAGAAGGTCCTGATCAGGCGCGAATTTCTCCGGGAGCCGGATCGGTTGCCCTTCGTAACGTTCAATCGACTCAGAGAAGTACCTGTCGTCTCTCCCTGTGTACCTGGGAGAAATCCTGACGGTCATATCGTCGCCGAGGGTGATTATGCCGCCATCGAACGCCTTGTCGTGCAGAGTAGACAGAAGTAGGCCGTTTCTGGGATTCACCCGATCTTGCTTGTCGTGGCTCCAGGGAACGATGTGGCTTGCCACCAGTAACGATGGAATGGACAGGCCAGTGATGCAACAGCGTTCGTCATAGGCCGACAGAATCATCGCCCTAAAGAAGCTCTGTCCAGTACGAGTTGTGGTCTCGACTACACGATCCTCGCCTACAGGATACTCCGGCTCCTCTTGGGCTGTTTTGTCGATCTGTTCTGCGGGCGGCTGAGCTGCGTCAAACGCGTTCTGTGCTTCGACGGCAAAGCGCTCCCAATCATCATGCATCTCAAACCACATTGCGCGGTCGCTCGCAGATGCCTTTCTCAGTCCCGTGCGTCCGGAGGAGGTTATTGCAGGATCAAGGCTGGCGATGTTGGTCAGCTTCATCGCCAGGGCCGAGGATGTTCGGCCAATGGCTTCCGCTGCGCTGACAATCTCGGGGTTCCTGGCGTGCAGCCTGCCAAACGGCAAGCGACAATACAAGGCGAAGGCAACCAGCAGTTGGTGGCGTGTCCAACGCGACCTAGCAGACATAACCGATCATCTTTCCAAGTCGTTGTAGAGCGGGCGGAATTACTCCTAACGGTCGTCGTAAATTTCTGGGTTGACGCAGGTGAGCAGGCGTTCGCCCTTTACGCCGTTGATGAGGTTCTGCGCCGCGATACGGGACATCTCCGCCCGCGTGCTGACGCTCGCGCTGGCGATGTGGGGAACGACCAGGCAGTTGTCCAGCGTCAGCAGCGGGTCGTCTGTCGGGATCGGCTCCGGCTCGGTCACGTCCAGCCCCGCGGCCGCGATGCCGCCGTCCCTCAGGGCCTCGTAGAGTGCGCGGGGGTCGACGATGGGACCGCGAGCCGCGTTCACGAGGACCGACGTGGTCTTCATCTTCGCGAGCTCGGCCTCGCCTATCAGGTGGTACGTCGAGTCGTCCAGGACGGTGTGGAGGCTGACGAAGTCGGACCGCTCCAGCAGCGTGTCCATGTCGACGTAGGTCATCGGCAGCAGCGCCTCGAGGTCCTCGCGGCGCACGATGTCGGAGTACAGGACCTCCATGTCGAAGCCGCGGCCCCGCCTTGCCACCTCGAAGCCGATCCGGCCCATTCCGACGATGCCCAGAGTCGCGCCGTAGACGTCCTGGCCGAGGAAGTGCAGCGGATGCCATGTCCGCCACCGGCCTTCCTGCACCGTTTTCCACGCCTCGATCACCTTCCTGGCGGCCGCCAGCATCAGGGTGAACGTCGCGTCCGCGGTCGTCTGGGTGAGCACGTCCGGGGTGTTGCCGACGGCGATGCCACGGCGGGTCGCCTCCGGTACGTCGATGTTGTCGAAGCCGACGGCGATCTGGCTGACCACCTTGAGCTGCGGGCCCGCGGCGTCCATGAGCTCGGCGTCCACGCCGTCGGTGAGCAGGCACAGCAGCCCGTCGACGCCGCGCACCTTGTCCAGCAGGACGTCCCTGGGGGGCGGCATCTCGTCCCGCCAAAGCTCGGCGTCGGTCTCGTCTTCGATCGCCCTCAACGCCTCGGGGAATATCTCGCGGGACACGAATACTCTCGGCTTGGACATAGGGAAAACATTCCTCGTGGTGTCAGGCTGGAATCGGCCCATTCTACCGGATGGGGGCACCGGCCGAAAATCCGCTACAGCCATCCAACGCCGCTGGGGTCAACACAGTTGCTCCAACGCGACGGACAGGCGGCCGAGCAACGCTTGCTGCTCGATCCAGTCGCTGTCGGTCGCGTTCATGATGGGCGCTCTCGCCACTACCGCGGTTGCCAGGAATTTACGGTCATCCGGGTCGAGGTCGTTTGGCGGTAACTCCTCGAAGCCACGTCGCTCGTCATCTATCGGTGTCGTGCCTACGCGGCGCACGCGAGCCCCGTTGTATTGGTGGTCATGGACGTGCTCCAGGAAGGCGTCACCGACTCCATCTTCACCCTGCCACCCGGTCAAGCCCAGATTCCTCTCGTATTCACCCAGTATCAGGCGCCCTTCGTCCAGCACGACAGTTCGTTTGCTCGTGACTTCGAAGAGGGCTCTCAAGCATGCCCTCTGGCACGCAGAGTCAGCGTGCGTATCGCGGCCATTGGCGACGACGGGAACGTTCGTGTCTACGACTACCGGCGCCGCCGTCACTCTTCGTGGCCTATCCTGCGGTCCAGAGTGGCCATCCTGGTAGACGCCAACTCACCGAACCTGTCGCCGAAGAAGTTGTCGGGCCAGTTCTCGATCTCTCCCCACTCGTTGAGCTCGAGGTCGGAGAGGCGGGCGGCGCCGTCCTCCATCGACGTGAAGTAGAGCTTCACGTCATCCGACGGGACGCCGCCTTCCGCGACGCGGCGCTGGAGCCGGCGCATAAGGTGCTCGCTGTGGCTCTCAACGATGAGCTGGACGCCTCGCGTTTGGGACGCCGAGATCATTGCGTCGGCTAGGCCGCTCTGGACGGCCGGGTGCAAATGAATTTCGGGGTGCTCCATGAGGACTATCGAACCCTCCGGCACGTAGAAGAGCAGGACGAGCACCGGCAGCACCTGGGATACTCCGAAGCCGACGTCCGTCAGCGGCGTCTCCGCGCCCGAGCGGTGCTTTCTGACCAGGGCCTGGTAGATATTCGACCCCTCGGCGACTTCACGGATGTCGAACGACTCGACCAGCCCCAGCTCACGCAACCATTGGGCGATGAACTCTTGGAAGGGCTTGTACCTCTTGTACCTGCCAAGATGCCGTCTTTCCCTGTGAGCGGAAGCCGCGAGCAGGGCGTCGACCGTGCGTTCGCCTTGCTGTCCTACGTCTTCCGGCCTGGCGCCGGCCCACGTGTATTGGCGTTGGGGATACTCCCTCAGCGGCCCGAGGTAGAAGATGCGATCCATCAGCGCCTCGTACGCCGCCTCGAATTCGCCGAGGAAGTCCGCATTCTGATAGGACGTCCTGGCCTGGTCCGGGAAGCGATGCGTCTTGACCGGACCCGGCAGCGCCCAAGGTCTGCCTCTCCCCCGGATGAACTCGAACCTCTTGGAGTCGGCGTGAAGATCGAACCCGGCCGGACCGTCGGACGACGACTCCAGCCCGAATGCGGCGCCGCCGAACTCGTAGACCAGGCTGTCCGCCCACAGGCCCGGTTCCCTCCAAGCAACTTGGCACTCTATGCGAAGACTGTTGCCCCGGAACCTGGCGGTGCCCCGCCCGGGCGTGGGTGCGGCGACCCGCAAGCGCTCACGCAACGTCCAATCGAGCGTCCAGCGAATCTCCGCGTCGTCGTCGTGGAGGTGTACCACGTCCCTGAAGGTGCCCAGGTTCACGATGTCGTTCGGGCCGCCGAGATCCAGCGTAAGCCTTCGGTCCGCGGCGTTCTTCGTCTGCTTGAGCATGAGGAGGAACTGCAACAGGCTGCTCTTGCCTGCACTGTTGGGCCCGAATAGCCCTGTGATCTTGCCGAACTTGACGTCCAACTCCCGCCACGCTTTGAAGTTGACGAGCTCTAACTCGTCGAGCATAGGAGTCCTCCGCGCCGCTACAGGGCGCGAGACCGGCTGTCCGATGGCTGTCCGCCGGGTATGAAAAACAGGCGCTGCTGAGCCGCTGCGCCACTGTACCATATCGGACGCGGCCTTTGCGGACAGCCCTAGGCGATTCGGGCTACCATAGACCGATGCGCGCAGGCGACCTCGCAGCCAGAGCCCGTGCCGAGTACGACGGCTGGATCATCGTCGGGGTCGTCTTCCTTGCCGCCGGGCTCACGATCGGCACGAGCAACTACGCCTTCGGCCTGTTCGTCGAACCCCTGGAGAGCGCCTTCGACTGGCCGCGCACTGCCATCAGCGCGTCGCTGTCGTTCATGGCGGTGGGCAGCATAACCGGGCCGATGATCGGCAGGGCGATGGACAGGTACGGCGCCAGGCCCATAATGGCCGTCAGCCTCGTCGTCTTCGGCAGCAGCTTCCTGCTGCGGCCGTTCATCCAGGAGCTGTGGCACCTGTACGTGCTGAGCTTCGTGCAGTTCGTCGCATTCTCGGGTACGGCGGTGCTGCCGGCGGGCAGGCTGGTGGGGATATGGTTCCCGGACTCGCGCGGCCGCATGATGGGCGTCGCCACCATGGGAAACAACTTCGGCGGCCTGACCATGCCGCTCCTGGCGGGCGCGGTGATGGCCAGCACCGTTGACTGGCCTGTTGTGGGCGGAGGCGACGACGCTTCCTGGCAGGCCGCGTTCGTGGTCATCGGGGGAATATCGTTCGCCCTTGCCGTGGTCTCCCTTGCCGTCGTCCACGAGCGGCCGTCCGCGAGAGCGGCTGGAGTCGAGCCCAGCGCGTCGAGGCCTGCGCTGCGCGGCTGGACGGTCCGACAGGCGCTCCGGACGCGCGGATTCTATGCGCTGACGCTGTCGATGGCCCTCGCCACCTTCACCTACGGCGCCGTCCTTCCTCACGTCGGGGCGCATCTCGAGATCGAGGGACTGTCCGACGCCGTCGTCCTGACCGCGGTCGCGCTGCTGGCGGCGTTCGGAATGGCCGGCAAGCTGCTGTTCGGCTACGTCGCCGAGCGCATCACGGCCCGGCGCACGCTGATGCTGACGCTGACCGGGCAGTGTCTGGCCGTGCTGCTGATGGTCGCGGAGCCGTCCAGCCCGCTCGTCTGGGTGTCGGTCCCGATGTACGGACTCTTCATGGGGTCCTTCGGAGTGCTCTCGACGCTCATCGTCCAGGAGGCATATGGCCTCAGGTACTTCGGGAGCATCTCTGGCCTGGCGGGCATGGCCTCGGTGGTGTCGATGGTACTCGGCCCCGTGCTGGCCGGCGCCTCGGCCGACGTTACGGGCGGATACGGGGTCGCGTTCGTCCGGATCGCGGCGATGTTCGTCGTGGCCGCCCTCGCGCTGAGCCAGGTGCACGGGCCAGGACCAAAGACGGCGACGGGATGAGTTGGGGCGGCAAACAGGCCGACGCTACCCCGTCGATGCTACGAGTGGTTCGATGGCGTCGCCGTCGAACGAGGCGCGGGCCAGGTCGAGGTCGTACATTCGCTGCAGGTTGAGCCAGAACTCAGGCGTCATCCCCAAGGCCCTCCCGATCCTCAACGCGGTGTCCGCCGTAACGGACCTGCGGCGGTGTACGATCTCGTTGATTCGTATCGGGGCTACGCCCACCGCCTTCGCCAGGCGATACTGGCTGATGCGAAGCTCGCTCAGTATCTCCCGCAGATGCTCGCCGGGGTGTATCGGGGTAGCGGCGCCGGTCATGACCTTTTCCATTCTCACAAGACCTCCAACAAGGATACCGGATCAGTGGCAGTCCGCGCCGTCGCCGGAGCGCCGGGCTGGTGCTAGAATAGCCCCGCCGCGTCCTGGGACGCGGACGAGGGAGTCGACATGCGCATAGGCATTCTGGGCGTTGGGGCCATCGGCGGCGTGATCGGCGGGTATCTCGCCCGCGCCGGCCGGAACGTCACGCTGATCGACATGTGGCCGGCGAACGTCGACCGCATCAAGGCGGACGGGCTCAAGGTCACCACGATTGAGGGCGTGTTCACGGTGGAGGCTCGGGCCCTCCACCTGTCCGAGGTCTCCGCGGCGCGGCCCAGCTTCGACGTCGCCTTCCTGGCCATGAAGTCATACGACACTCCCTGGGCGACCACCTTCCTTCTGCCGTACCTGGCGCCAGGCGGCTACGTCGTTTCCGCTCAGAACGGGATCAACGAGGACGCCATCGCCGAGATCGCTGGCTGGACGCGCGTCGTGGGCTGCGTCGTGACATTGGGCGCGGGCATGTACGAGCCGGGCCACGCGGAGCGCACCAGCGCCAACGACCGCACCGCGTTTACGGTCGGCGAGCCAAGCGGGTTGATCACGCCCCGGCTGACCGGGCTGGCGGAAATTCTCAGCGACGTGGGCGCGACCGAGACGACGACGAACCTGTGGGGCCAGCGCTGGGGCAAACTGGCGACGAACAGCATGAGCAACGCGCTCGCGGGGTGCGCCGGCATGGCGTCGGCCGAGCTCAGGGACAACGACGAGGCGCGAGCCATCAGCATACGTATCGGGTCCGAGCTGATGGCCGTCGCCACGGCGCTGGGCGTCAGCGTCGAGCCCATCGGCGGGATTCCGGCGGAGCTGTTCCTGAGGGCGAACACGGACGCCGACGCCCGGCAGCGGATCGCCGACAAGATTCGGGCGTACGGCAGGTCGCTCGGCGCGGGACGCCCGTCCCTCGCCCAGGACGTCATCAAGGGACGGAGCACCGAGGTGGACTTTCTCAACGGTGTAGTCGTCCGCAGGGGCAAGGAGGTCGCCGTCCCGACGCCGGTCAACGAGCAGGTCGTCGAGCTCACCAAGCGAGTGGAGTCCGGCGAGCTCGCGCCGTCTCCGTCGAATTTCCAACGGATCGATCTGGGCATGTAACCGCGGCCGGCCAGGCGGCCGCTTGACCGCAAGGGAGGTTCCGACATGGACCGATTCGCCAAGGCAAGGGACCGGGGTGGCGCGTACCTGCTGACGCAGCTTCACGACGACGGGAGCTTCGGCGACCCGGAGCTCGGGGTCATGGACTACTACAAGGTCCCGTCGGCATTCGTGGTGTGCGGCGAGAGCAGCGCCGCGAGCAGGCTGTGCTCGTGGATCCGCGACCACGGAATGACGGACGAAGGCGACTACGTACCGCGGCCGGACTCCCCCTACGGCTACGCTTACGTATATTTCAACTCGTGGACGATCATCGGCTCCCACCGGCTCGGCCAGTTCGACGTTTCTCAACGGGGCATGGACTTCCTTCTGGACTTCTGGGACGCGGAGAGCGGGGGCTTCTACTCGAGCGCCGACGAGCGCTCCGCCGATACGCTGCAGGACCTGTGGATCACCAGCGGCGCGGGACAGGCGGCCCTGTACACAGGCAGGATGGAGGTGGCGCGCGGCGTCGGCCGCTGGATGGAGGCGCTGCTGCGCGGCCAGCCCAACTTCCCCAAGCAGCTCTTCGGGGTCTACAGCCGCACCCGCGGCGTGATCACCGAGCCCGACCCAGAGGACGAGTTCCGGTACGTGCTGAACCACGACGCCGAGAAGGACGAGCCCTTCTACAACCCCGGCATCGCCGCGGGTTTTCTCTCGAAGCTGTACACGGCCACGGGCGAGCGGCGGTGGCTCGACCTGGCCGAGGAGTACATGACGTTCACCGACATCGCAAGCGACTTTCTCTTCCACCTGCTGCGCGCCGGGAAGGTCGCCTGGGCATCGTCCGTCCTCTACACCCTGACCGGAAAGTCGAAGTACCGGGACATGGCGACCCGCGTGGGTGACAACGTGATCGCGGTGCAGGCTGCGTCGGGAGCGTGGCACAGCGGACCGGGCTTGACTCCAGGGCCGAACAACGACGCCACCGCGGAGATGGTCGTATGGCTCGACGAAGTGCACCAGGCCGTAGGCAAGGATTGAGGGCCATCTCCGGCAGTTCCTCCGCTATCTGAGACCACTGATGCTGCCATAGCGTCAGAAGCCGAGCATACGGAACACAACTGTGTGAGATGGAAGTAGGCTGCGAGATGAGAAGCCAGCGTATGAGAGACTTATTGATGCCCTCGTTGGCGACCCCGAATGGTGGGTCTACGAGAATTGCCCCAACGACTACGCCAGTGTCCATAGAGGGGACTGCGGACACTGCTACTCGCAATGGAATACCCTCTTCTTCACTCCGCTTTGAGGATGCTGCATCCCACTACATCAATGGTGAATGGGTCTCTGTCCTCTCCTTCGTCCCCCTTACCGCGTAGAGTTACCCGATCCCCCTTTGCGATCGATGTTATATCGCTCAGGTGACTCTGGCTGAAGTGGCATCGCACGCTTTCGAGCGTGAAGTCTCCGGTGACTAGGTCTACCCAATAGGCCTCGCCGTCACCACCTCCGAAATCCTCCACTGTTCCACTGACCGCCAGGACCTTCCCATCATACTTTTGGTTGGCGGCAATTTTGTTGCTCTCATAATCGTCATACATTTGCCTGGCAGTGACCCGCACCTCAATGGGCGCATCGGCGATGTCAAGTTCTACCTGCTCGACTTCTTCTTCGGATACGGTGCAAGCAAGCGACATGGCCACAAGAAGCACCAAGCACGCGGCAATCCTAGAGAGATTCAAACAACCTCCCTGGACGGATCGACCGACAACTCGACGGGGAACGATTTGGCATTGACTGATAGTCTATGGACGGATAGTCTATGCATTGGTAGCGTCCATGTCAAGTGGACGCTTACCAAACGGCGTTTGGCCGACATATACGCTACATACGGACGCTACAGGGTTCCACCCAAGAGGAGGTGGCTCACCGTGCTGGCGTCCACGTGACCTACCTCTCTGGTATTGAGAGAGGCCAGCGCAACCCGTCACTGAAAAACATCCGTGCCATTGCCAAAGCCATGGATGTCAACACAGCCGACCTGTTCTCATTCGAGTCGGAATGTAGCTCCAAATAGTGAGCATCATGGGTGAATGTGCTCATAGAGGGATCGGCTAGTTGGATCGGGGGCTGGTTATCTATCTGGTGTCGTGCGTGGGACAAAAGCGGTCGGCTCCTGCTCCCGCGAGGGACCTGTACACCTCTTCCTGGTTCCAGAAGGCTCGCACCTATGCGGATAGAACAGGTCAGCCTTGGTTTGTACTATCCGCCAAGTATGGCTTGGTCCATCCCTGTGATGTGATAGTGCCATATGACCTTACTCTGAGCATCATGCCTGTTGGGGGCAGACGCCAATGGGCAGGTAAGGTGCTCACACAAATGGAGCCTAATCTGGGCGGTGCCAAGTCCATCGTGTTCTTGGCCGGCAGACGCTACCGCGAGTTCCTGGAGCCGTCCCTGCGAAGTCGTGGTCTCATGGTCTCTGTGCCGATGGAGGGGCTAAGAATCGGGGAGCAGTTGAGGTGGTTGACCAGGAAGCTTCGTGGCTGACCGGATAGCCGACACCATCCGCTTTTATGAGCTTCTCGACCGCCTTGCAGCCCAAGTGGGCGGTTCGAGGCTCTTGGAAGGGTGCCACGCCGGTCTGGAATGGCCACGGCGCGGCGTTTATTTCTTCTATGAGAGTGGCGAAGTTAGGTCAGGACTGGAGACCGGGCCAAGGGTCGTTCGCATAGGCACGCATGGGCTGACGGATGGCTCCGAAAGTACGTTGTGGGCTCGGTTGTCTCAACACCGCGGCAGCCCTCGGTCTGGTCGCGGCAACCATCGTGGGTCGATCTTCCGGCTAATGGTGGGTATCGCCTTGGCCAAACGGTGCAATATCCCGCTACCGGACTCGTGGGGGGTTGCCAGCAGCGCAGGCGGGGCTGCGCAAAGGCTAGGTGTTGACAGGGCGACAGTCAACGAGACCGAAGCCGGTATTGAGGCTAGTGTTAGCGAGTACATCGGTCGGATGCCGTTCATCTGTCTGAACGTGAACGACCCTCCAGGCCCACGCTCAAGGCGGGGGTTGATAGAACGGAACGCTATAGCGCTCTTGAGCAGCTATTGCTGCCCTGCCGCCGACGGGCCGTCGCCAGAGTGGCTAGGCCAATACAGTGACCGGGAGCGGGTTCGTTTCTCCGGCCTTTGGAACAGCAATCATGTCGATGAAACTTACGATCCACTGTTCCTGGATGAGATGGAATCTCTGATTGATGCGGCTCCTCAATGACCTGTGCTGCCTTCAGGGTGCTGCGTGGTGATGCCGGTAAGTTATTCTGAAATGCTCCCGCCTCATGACGCGGTGTTCGTGGCTGGAAACACCCGTAGGCGGGACTTCGGCCTGGCTATAGGTCTAGCACGAGGGTCAAGGCGAAGGTTCTTGATTTTATCAAGTCTGGTTGAGCTGGGGGGACTATGAGCTAGCTACGGCATAGGGTGAAAAGCGTCAGTGTTACCAAATCTGTTAGGCCACGCTAGTGTCCTGTATCCCAAGTACGCTGGCAAAAGCGGGCCACGCTGCCTTCAGAGACAGGACACTAGAATCGGTACTAGCAAACCTCACTGAGAACGATACACTACCCACACTCCCGCCCCGTGCGAGCTGGTAGCGGTCAACTACGCCGTCGCGGCGGTTAGCTTGCCCAGGGCGGTCAGGGTCTCGTCGGCGACGTGCTCGTACTCGGACAGCACGGCGTCGCTGTTGAGGACGGCGGGCTTGGACGTGTCGCGGTAGTCGGTCCGCATCTCGAGCCGACCCAGGAAGCCCAGGTCCATCTCGCGCGCGAGCTCCTCGCCCGCTCCCGAGCCGAACACCTCGCCGGACATGTTCTCGACGATTCCCAGCACGTCGACCTGTAGCGTTCGGATCATGTTGATCGATCGCTTCGCGTCTATCTTGGCCAGGTCCTGAGGCGTGGTGACGACGACGAAGCCGTCCATCGGGATGGTCTGCATCACGGTTAGCGGAGAGTCGGAAGTGCCGGGCGGCAGATCGATGACGAGATAGTCCAGGTCGCCCCACTCGGTCGATTGGAGGAGCTGGTTGATGGCGTTGTGGATCATCGGCCCCCGCCAGATGATCGCCTCGTCCTCCTTCTTCTGGAAGAAGCCCATCGACATGACCCTGACGCCGAACCGCTCCGGGGGGATGATCCGGTTCTCGTCCGTGGCCATGGGCGGCTCCGCGATGTTGATGGCGCGGACCACGTTGGGGCAGTCGATGTCCACGTCGAATATCCCGACCGCCTTGCCCTGCTGGGCGAGCGTCGTCGCGAGATTGACGGCGACGGTCGTCTTGCCTACCCCGCCCTTGCCGCTGTAGACGCCGATCTTCGCGCCGATGCGGCCCAAGCTGTCGGAGATAGCGCGCTTCTGCTCGAAGCTGCGCTTCATCTGCTCAATCTTAGCCTTCGCCTGCGCGGCCTGGGGCTCGCTCGGTCGTGGTCGTTGTGTCATGTTTTGATGGGGGAGCGCCAACGTTCAGGCGCGGGCCAGAGGCCCGTCCCTCGGTGCGCAACGCCGGTGATTAAGCCGTGGACCGCGGGTGCTAGTCGAGGCCGAGGGCGGCCTTGCCGTCCTCGGAGATCATCTCGGGATTCCAGGCCGGCTCGTACACCATCTCGACTTCGACGTCCTCGACCTCCTCGATCTCCGCGATCCGCCACTCGGCCTGCTGGGCGATATACGGCCCCATGCCGCAGCCGGGGAAGGTCAGCGTCATCTGGACCCGGACGTCCCCTTCCTCGACCTCGCAGCCGTACACCAAGCCGAGGTCGACCACGTTGACCGGTATCTCCGGATCGTAGACGTCCTTTAGGGCCTCCATCACCGCATCCTTGTTCAACGTCGTGGTTTCAGCCATTTGCGTCTCCATGCCGTGCTTCGGCTGTTTGGCGAACGGGTTATATCGATTCTATGTGTCCCGGCGAGACAGTGTCAATGACAGCCCGCCTCGCGCACCCTCCGTTTTCCGCCCGCTCCACGCCGCGAGACACGGCGGGCCGGGTAGGAGCGTTCGTACCCGACCGGTCTTGACGCTAGCCCACGGGGTCTTCCGCCATGACCTTGCGGAGGTCGACTATCTGGTCGCGGATCAGCGCCGCCTTCTCGAACTCGAGGTTCCGGGACGCCGTCTTCATCTGCGACTCCAGGTCCTTCACCAGCCTCTGGAGGTCGTCCTTCGGAAGAGCGCCGGGGACGGCGTAGGGCGTCCTTGTCTCGGCGATCTCCTTCACACGCTCCGTGATGTCGTGCACCGTCTTTCGGATTCCCTGCGGGGTGATGCCGTGCCGGCGGTTGTACTCCTCCTGCATTACCCTGCGTCGGTCGGTCTCGTCGATCGCCTGCCGCATCGACGCGGTCATGACGTCGGCGTACATGATGACCTGTCCGTCGACGTGCCGGGCCGCCCGCCCGATGGTCTGGATGAGGGAGGTCTGCGAGCGCAGGAATCCCTCCTTGTCGGCGTCCAGTATCGCCACGAGGCTGACCTCCGGCAGGTCGAGTCCCTCCCGGAGCAGGTTGATGCCGACGACGACGTCGTAGACGCCGAGACGAAGGTCCCGCAGCACCTCGCTGCGCTCCAGGGTGTTGATCTCGGAGTGCAGATGGTGGGTCCTTACGCCGGTCTCCCGGAGGAAGTCGGCGAGCTCCTCGGCCATGCGCTTCGTGAGCGTCGTCACCAGGCAGCGCTGGCCCCGCTCCGTGCGCAGCCGGATCTCCTGCAACAGGTCGTCAATCTGCCCCGCGGTCGGCCTCACGTCGACGGCGGGATCGACCAGGCCGGTGGGGCGAATCACCTGCTCGACCATCTGCTGGCTGTGCTCGTACTCGTACGGCCCCGGCGTGGCGGACACGTAAACTGCCTGGTTGACCCGCCCCTCGAACTCTCCGAAGTTGAGCGGCCGGTTGTCCATCGCGGAAGGCAGGCGAAAGCCGTACTCGACGAGCACCTGCTTGCGCGACCGGTCGCCGCCGTACATCCCCCGGACCTGCGGCAGCGTCATGTGCGACTCGTCGACGAACAGCAGAAAGTCGTCGGGTATGTAGTCCAACAGGGTGTAGGGGGCGCTGCCCGGGAGGCGCTGCGACAGGTGGAGCGAGTAGTTCTCGACACCCCCGCACATGCCGGTCTCACGCAGCATCTCGGTGTCGTACCGCGTCCGGGACTCGAGCCGCTGGGCCTCGAGCAGCTTACCCTCGAGCCTCAGCTCCGCCAGCCGGTCCTTCAACTCCAGCTCGATAGCGTCGACCGCCGCGAGGAGTTTGTCCTGGGACGTGACGAAGTGCTTGGCCGGGTATATCTCGACGTCCTCGCGCTCGCCCAGCATTTCCCCGGTCAGCGGGTCGAGCTGGACGATCCGCTCGACCTCGTCGCCCCAGAACTCGATCCGGACCGCGATCTCCTCCTCGTAGGCGGGTACGATCTCCAGCGTGTCGCCGCGTATGCGAAACTTGCCGCGCGACATGTCGAAGTCGTTGCGCTCGTACTGCATGTCCACGAGCTGTCGGACGAGGCGGTCGCGCCCCCGCCGCTCGCCGCGGCGCACGTATGCGACGAAGCTCTGGTACTCCTCGGGCGAGCCCAGCCCAAAGATGCACGAGACCGAGGCGACGATCAGGACGTCGCGGCGCGTCAGCAGCGCCCGGGTGGCGGAGTGCCTGAGCTTGTCGAGCTGCTCGTTTACGTCCGCGTCCTTCTCGATGTAGGTGTCGGTGCGAGGCACGTAGGCCTCGGGCTGGTAGTAGTCGTAGTAGCTGACGAAGTACTCGACCGCGTTGTTCGGGAAGAACTCCTTGAACTCGGTCGCGAGCTGCGCGGCCAGCGTCTTGTTGTGGGCGATCACAAGGGTCGGCCGCTGGACTCGTTCTACAACGCCGGCCATCGTGAACGTCTTGCCGCTGCCGGTGACGCCCATCAGGGTCTGGTGGCGCACGCCGTTGTCGATACCCCGGGCGAGCCTGTCGACCGCCTGGGGCTGATCGCCCGTTGCCTCGAACCCTGAGACTATCTTGAACTCGGCCATCGCGCCTGCCTACGGTCCGTAGCCTATCACAGAGGTGGGCGGCCGGGACCGTCTTCGTCCTGCTTGCGGCGGAGCAGCCAGTAGGCGATGGGCGCTACGATCAGGAACACGAGGACCGCGAGGCCGGCGATCTGGAGGGCCGAGAGGCCGACGGCGGGCTCGGGCTGTGGAAACGGGAGCGCGGAGCCAAAAATCACGTACACGGCGCCCGCGTCCTTCTTTTCACCGTTGTCCGCGAGGCCTGCGCCTATGATCAGGTCGGCGAGGCCGTCGTCGTCGATATCGCCCAATGCCAGGCCTCCGGCGGTCATCTCCCCCCTGTCGATGCCGTTGTACGTGAGGTCGGCGGTCGACAGGTCGAACTTCTGACCGTCGAGGGGGCCCAGGAAGACAGCGAACTGACCGGCGTTCCGGGGATCGCCGTCGCTCCACTGAGCGCCGATGACCACGTCGTCGATCCCATCGTTGTTGATGTCGCCGGCAGTGGTATCGGCTCCCGACAGGTCGCCCCTGGCCGCTCCCTCGATGATGATGTCGGCTTCGAGCAGCAGCTCCAGCTTCCCCGACGCGAGCGGGCCGAATATGACGTACGTGATGCCGGAGTCGATCCGCCCGGTCGGGCTGGCCCCCTGCGCCCCCATCACGAGGTCCTGGACCCCGTCGCTGTTGAAGTCGCCGACGCCGACTCCGTATCCGAGCTGGTCACCGATATCGATGCCCTCCACGGTGACATCGACCATCTGCTCCAATCTATAGCTGCCGGCGGTCATGGGTCCGAAGACGATGAAGGCGGCGCCCGCGCTGCTCCTGGAGTCAGGGGACGCTCCCACGGCGCCGAGCACCAGGTCGGCAACGCCGTCGTCGTTAAGGTCTCCACCGTCCGCGCCGCTTCCCAGATGGTCGCGCTCCGCTATGCCCTCCAGGACTATGTCTGCCCGGGTAGACAGCTCGACGACGCCGGGGCCTATCGGACCGAAGACTACGTAGGCCTCGCCCGCGCCGGCCCTCCCTTCGTCCGGGCTGGCCAGCACCGCGCCCAGGACCAGGTCGTCGGAGCCGTCGTCGTTCACGTCGACGACGGCCAGGCTCCTGCCTGCCTGGCTCTTGGGATCGATGCCGTGAACGGTCACGGCGGCGGCTGCCGGGTCGACCGTGCCGGGCTCCAGCGGGCCGTAAAAGATGTAGGTGACGCCGGCGTTCAACACGCCGTTCGGGTCCCCGAGACGAGCGCCGACCACCAGGTCGTCGACGCCGTCGTCATTGACGTCGCCGCTGGCGACATCCAGCCCCATGTGGTCGGACGTATTGAGGCCGCGCAGGGTAAGGCCGACCACCGGCTCGATACCCGCGACGATTCGCTCGCTGGCGACCGTCTGGGCGGACGCGGCCGACGCGACGGCGGCGACCAGGCCAAGCACTATCGAGATGATAACCGCCCTTCGCCTGAGCCGCGTCTTCATTCGGATGCCTCCTGAGGTCTACCGCGGCGACGCCGGGCCGGCGACCCAGACCATCTCGCCGCTCGTCTCGTCGAACTCCGAGCCGTCGAAGTCGCCGAACAGGTCCAGCACTTCGAAGCCGCACCGCACCAGGAGATGGTGCATCTCCCAGCGGTGGACGTACCGCAGCTCATAGTCATGGTACACGCGTTCCTCCACCCTGCCCCGATCGTCGAGCCTGTCCACGATCAGACGGACGAAGACCACCTGGTTGTGGTTGTCATAGCTGCTCTGATGCCAGACGACGAGGCGTTTCCCCGTCTCCGGATCGGTGACGTCCCGAAGATGGTGAGCGGCGTCGCCGTCCTCCACGAGCATCCGAAGGTCCGGGACGAAGACGTTGAAGGCGAGCCGGCCGCCGGGCGCCAGGCTTCGCCGGACCCCCTCCAGCGTCCGCTCCTGCTCCGGCACAGTCAACAGCGACAGGAAGCCGCGAAACGGGACAATGACGAGCGAGAACCTCCCCTCGTACTCGGCTGGCAGCCGGGCCATGTCGCCTTTCGTCAGCGTGGCCGCGCCTTCGAGAGACAGCCGCTCCACCTTTCGCGAGGCGACCTCCAGCATCGCCTCGGACGAGTCGAGGCCGACGATCTCCACGCCCGCCTCCGCGATGGGGACCGTCACCCTGCCCGTCCCGCAACCGAGCTCCAGCACCGGCCCGCCGGCTCTCTTCGCCGCGTCGACGTAGAACGGGATATCTTCCCGTACGTAGGAGTAGATCGAGTCGTAGTGCCGCGCCCAGGAGTCATAGGAGTCCACGGGCCTACTCGCCGGCCAGCTGCCCGAGCGACAGCCGGACCTTCTCTTCGAGCGGAAGCTCCTCGGCCGACTCCAGGGATGCCAGCGCCCGCCGCGCCTCCGAGGCCGTGTAGCCCAGCGCAGTCAGCGCGTCGACCACGTCGGCGTCGTCCTGTTGGCCCACGCCTGTGGCGGTCAGATCGAAGTCGAGCTTGCCGCGGAGCTCGAGGATGATCCGGCTCGCCGTGCGCTTTCCGACCCCCGGCACGGACTTGAACGCGTCCGCGTCGCCAGACTCGACCGCCAGGGCCAGCGACTCGGGCGCCAGGGCCGATAGCACGCTCAGCGCCACGCGTGGCCCGACGCCGTTCACGCCGATCAGGGACTCGAACGCGGCGCGCGCATCCCGGTCGGGAAAGCCGAAGAGCGTCAGGCTGTCGTCCCTGACCTGGAGAGTCGTATACAGCCTGGCCGGCGCGCCGACGGCGCCAAGTCGCTCGGCGGTGGACATGGGGACGTTGACCCTCACCGTCACGCCGCCAACGGCCACGTCCAGCCACTCGGGGCCGGAGTCGGCTACAAGACCCTCGATGCCGGTGATCACGAGGCGGGCACCTAGTCTATCACCGTCAGCTCGCGCACGTGGCTGGCGTTGACGTGGCAGATCGCGACCGCCAGCGCGTCGGTCGCGTCCTGGCCGGCGCCGGGCAGATCGCCGCCGAGCAGCAGCCGCACCATGTCGGCGACCTGCTCCTTGGAGCTGCCTCCGTAGTCGGTCACGGCCTGCTTCACCTGCCGGGGCGTGTAGGTGGACACCGGCAGACCGTTGCCCGCGGCCGCCACCATCGCGACGGCCTGGGCGTGGCCTATCGCCATCGCCGCCCGGACATTACGGCCCGCGAACGGCTGCTCGATGGCGATCTCCGTCGGCTCCCAGCGCTCGATGATGTCGGAGACCTCCCGGAACAGGAAGTGGAGACGGGCTGGCACGCCGTCCCTGCGGGCGGGGCTGATCACGGTGGAGTAGACGTGCTCAACGTCCAGCGAGTATGAGTCGACGACGCCCGCGCCCATGTGGAGGGTGCCCGGGTCGATGCCGAGTACGCGCAAGGTCGGCCTCCTGACCGTATCTGTCCAGACCTGATGCTCCGACAACCCGTTCACCCCGAGCAGCGCCGCTGCTTCAGCGGCGTGTATCGAGGGGCGCACGCCGGACCCACCAAACGTGAACAGTTACTCCTGTGCCCGCTATCCGCCGCTCGTGCCGTACTCGCCGAGCGCCCTGTCGGAGAAGTCGGCGTTCGAGAACACCTTCTGCACGTCGTCGAGCTCCTCCAGGCTGTCCAGCAGCTTGAGCGTGCGTACCCCTTCCCTGTCGCCCAGCATCATCGTGTTCGTCGGCACCATCGACAGCTCGGACGACCTGACCGTTCCTCCCGCCTCCTCCAGCGCGGTCCGCACGGTCTCCATCGCTTCGGGCGTGGAGTACGCGTGTATCGTGGAGTCGACCGTTTCGAAATCGTCGGCGCCCGCGTCGATCGCGGCCAGGGCGAGGTCGTCCAGGTCTTCCGACCCGGACTCGGCCATGACGACGCCCTTCTGCTCGAACTGCCACGCGACGGCTCCCACTGAGGCCAGGTTGCAGCCCGTCTTGGTGAAGGTCGACCTGATGGCCGAAACGGTGCGGTTACGGTTGTCGGTGAGCGTCTGCAGCAGGATGGCGGTCCCGCCCGGCCCGTAACCCTCGTAGGTGATCTCGTCCAGCCTCTCCCCGGAGCTCCCGCCGGTGGCGCGCTTGACGGCGCGCTCGATGTTGCTCGCCGGCATATTGTTGTCCTTCGCCTTCTGGATCGCCATGCGAAGGCGGAAGTTCGCGTCCCGGTCTGGGCCGCCCTGCCGGGCCGCCACGATGATCTCGTTGGCCAGCTTGGTGAACAGCTTCCCACGGCGGGCGTCGGTGACCGCCTTGCCATGCTTGATCGTCGACCATTTGGAGTGACCCGACATAGACAAAGCCTCGTAGGCGAGAGAGGTATCGGAGCTAGCCGGATTCTATCACGCAGCCGAAAAACGGGTCAAAGCGGAGCCGGTCTGTCCTCACGCGGGGCGAACGGGCCTCAAAGCACCTGCCAGGCGCGGTCTTGGACCGTAGAGGGAACGGATTGGCGTAGACAAGAAAACCGGGCCCCGGGGGCCCGGCGCCCATCTCCGAAGCGGATTCTATTCTATCGCTATCAGGACACCCGGTCAATCGACGGTCCAATCTCCCGTTCGACGGGGCGGGCCTTGTTCACATCGCCCTGAACGCCGTGTTAACTGTTGTGCCGAGTGCCAGTCGAAAGTGACGTGCCTCGGGCGAAGCGTTCCAGGGGGGACCCATGCAGACCGGCGTCGGCCGAGCGACCGAGGCGAGGCTGCTGTCGTTCAGGCAGTATGCGGCCCTGCTGACGAGATACCTGTCGCCGCAATTTGGCGAAGTGACGCTGCTGGCTGCCCTGCTCTTCGGACAGATAAGCCTCCAGCTGATCAATCCCCAGATTATCCGACACTTCATCGACCAGTCCCAGGCTGGTGGCGATATGGGACCGCTCGTCATCGCCGCGGTCCTGTTCGTCTCCATAGCGCTGGTCGTCCAGCTCGTTTCGCTGTTGGCCCACTACTTCGGTCAGCGAATCGGTTGGACCGCGACGAACAGACTTCGGGCCGATCTGACGCGGCACTGTCTGCTGCTGGACATGTCGTTCCACAATCAACGTACGCCGGGCGAGATGATCGAACGAATCGACGGCGACGCCAACACTCTGAGCACTTTCTTCTCGACACTCGCCATCGACGTTGTCGGCAACGTACTGATGCTCGCCGGAATCGTGGTGCTGCTGTTTCGGGAAGACTGGCGCGCGGGCCTGCCGTTGGCGGCCTTCGCCATCCTCAGCCTGGTCGTCCTCTCACTGCTGCGCAACGCGGCCGTGGAGCGCCACAAGGCGACCAGGGAGGCCAGCACGTCGATGTTCGGCTTCCTCGAAGAGCGGCTCGTCGGCATCGAAGACATCAGGACGAGCGGAGCCAAGCCCTACGTGTTGCGGCGGTTCCACGAGCACATGCGCCGCTGGTTCCACGTGAGGCTGAAGTCCGCCCTGGTGGTCGGAGCCGTGATCAACGTCACGTCGCTATTGTTCGTGGCGGGCAGCGCGGTTGCCCTCGCCACCGGGGCCTATCTGCTCCTCGAGGGCGGCGTCACGATCGGCACGGTCTATCTGATCTTCCACTACACCGGGATGCTGAGGGCGCCAATACGCGCGCTGTCGTCGGAGCTGGACGCGCTCCAGCAATCAACGGCCAGCCTGGTGCGCGTCAACGAGCTGTTCGCCGCCAGGACGAAGGTGCCGGACGGACCGGGCGTGGTACTGCCGCGGACCGCGCCGTCCGTGTCGTTGGCGAACGTCTCGTTCGGCTACGGCGGGAAGACGGTGTTGACCGACGTCTCGTTCGAGTTGGCGACGAACCGCGTTCTGGGACTGCTCGGACGGACCGGCAGCGGCAAGACCACGCTTACACGACTCCTCGTCAGACTGTACGATCCGGACTCCGGGGTGGTGAGACTCGACGGCATCGACGTCCGGCGGATGGCGGCCGCCGACCTGCGTGGCGGCGTGGGAATGGTGACTCAGGACGTCCGCCTGTTCCAGGGCACGGTACGCGACAACCTGACGTTCTTCGATCGGACGGTACCCGACACGACACTGCTGGATACCATCGACGCGCTGCAGCTTCGCCCATGGCTCGACGGCCTGTCCTCTGGTCTGGATACCGAGCTGCAATCGGACGGAAGCGGGCTCTCCGCCGGGGAGGCACAGCTCCTTGGGTTCGCCAGGGTGTTCCTGCGGGACGTCGGTGTCGTCGTCCTCGACGAGGCGTCATCTCGTCTCGACCGTGGGACGGAGAGGCTGATCGCCGGCGCCGTCGAAAACCTGCTCTCAGGCCGCACCGCGATCATAGTCGCTCACCACCTTGGGACTCTGCGGCGCGTGGACGAGATCATGATCCTGGAGGGTGGACGTATCGTCGAACACGGCGGCCGGGAGGCGCTGGCGAACGACCCCGATTCCCAGTTCCACAGGCTGTTGCGGACTGGCCTGGAGGAGGTGCTCGTATGAGGACCTGGCGTCTGCTGTGCGCCCTGTACCGGAGCAACAGGTGGTGGATGGCCTCCCTGCTCACCGCCGTGCTTCTCCTCGTCGTAGTGCAAGACCACGCGATAATACTTGTCACGCGGGAGGTCTTCGACACTCTCACCGGCAACGCCAGGGTAGGCCTGAACGTCTACACGCTATGCGCCCTCCTCTTCGGCCTCGGTGTCGCGTCGGTCGCGTTCAGCCTGATTGAGGTTATGCTCAGGATAGGCGGCGGATTCGCCGTGTCGGCGCTGCTGCGCGCAAACGCTTTCGAGCACCTCCTCGACAGCCGCGGAAGCCAGGTGCTGCCCGGGTCGTCCGGCGAAGCCGTGAGCCGCTTCCGAGAGGACACCGATGAGATAGGGGTGTACCTGCTCCAGCTCAACTACAACGCCGTCTCGGTCGTGTTCGCGGTCACCGCGGGCTACATCATGTCGAGGGTCGACCTGCTGATCACGCTGTACGTCTTCCTACCGCTGGCCGTGGTAGCCATGCTCGCCGGTCTGTCGGCACGACGGCTCCACGACTACCGACGGGCGAGCCGGGAGGCGGCCGGCGACGTCGCCGGCTTCATCGGCGACCTCTTTTCGAGCGCGGAGACGATCAAGGCTGCCGGCGCCGAGTCTCGCATGCTCGCGAGATTCGACCTGATCAACGCTCGGCGCCGCGCGGAGACGCTGAAGGACACGCTCCTGACCCGTGGCCTCAGGGCGAGCTTCGCTCACGTCGAAGACCTCGGAATCGGCCTGATCCTGCTGACAGCGGGTCGCGCCATGACCGCTGGAGACTTCACGGTCGGCGACTTCGCTCTGTTCGTCAGCTACCTCAGGCTGGTGAGCCTGCTGCCCGGGTTGGCCGGATACATGATGGCCCGGTACCGGCAGGTAGACGTTGCGGCGGAACGACTCGACGCCCTGTTGCCGGACGCCGGCCCGGGCGAGGTGGCAGCGCCGCGTACCGGCTTGCTCCGGGGGGAGCTGCCGCAGGTGCCTCGTCCCGTCAAGGCTGCCTCCGATCGATTCGAGTCCTTGACAGTCATGGGACTTACGTACCGCTACCCGGGCTCCGACAGGGGAATAGAGGGCGTCAACCTCGCCGTTCGCCGGGGATCGTTCGTCGTCGTGACCGGAAGAGTCGGAGCGGGCAAGACGACTCTTCTTCGCACCCTGCTGGGGACGCTTCCGGCCGACAGCGGAGAGGTAAGGTGGAACGGCGAGCCGGTCGAGCGGGCCGACCTGTTTCTGGTGCCGCCCCGATGCGCGTACACGCCCCAGGTGCCTCGGCTGTTCAGCGAGCCGCTGCGGGACAATATCCTGATGGGACTTCGGGAATCGGACGTCGAGCTGGACGCGGGGGTCTCGGCGGCGGTCATGGAGCAGGACGTGAGGGATCTGGAGTGCGGCCTCGACACCGTCGTGGGTCCCCGCGGCGTCAGGCTGTCGGGAGGCCAGGTCCGCCGATCGGCCGCCGCCAGGATGTTCGTGCGGAACGCCGAGCTGCTGGTGCTCGACGATCTGTCCAGCGGACTCGACGTGGACACCGAGAGCGTCCTGTGGAAGCGGATGTTCGCGCGGCGGGACGCGACGGCGCTGGTCGTCTCCCACAGGCGCCCGGCGCTGCGCCGAGCGGACCGCATCGTCGTGCTGACGAACGGCAGAGTCGAAGCGGTGGGGCAGCTCGAGGAATTGTTGGAGACATCCCCCGAGATGCGTCGGCTCTGGGCCGGGGATGTGGGCGCGTGACGGTCGTCGCCCACCATCGACGAGCCTTCGACACGGCGCGGCGGCGCCGGCGCTACAGCCCTTCGGGCAGGCTGACGGTCATCACGCCTCGGTCGAGGTCGACGTCGAGGACGACGTCGCTGAGCGCCGGGACGAGACGCTCCCCGGCCGGGCCGCGGACGACGTAGACGTCGTTGCCGCCGGTAGCCAGGACCTCTCGCACTTCGCCCAGCTCCTCGCCATCGACCGTCCTGACGCGGAGTCCGATGATCTCGTAGTAGTAGTAGGAGCCGTCCGGCAGCGGATCGACCTGGTCTCGAGGCACGGTCAGCACGGCGTTCTTGAGGGTCTCGGCCGCGGTGCGGTCGGCCACGGACCCGAGTCTCACGACGAGACCGCCCCTGTGGGGGCGGCTGCTGACGACGGCCGTTTCCGCGCCGTTCAGGTAGACGCGGCTGCCCGGCGAGAAACGCTCGCGAGAGTCGCTGTGGGGTTCGACGCGAACGTCGCCCCGGATGCCCCACGGACCTAGGACACGGCCGACTACGACCCAATCGTCGGCGTGAGAATCCTCGGCCTGCGCGGAGCCGGGAGCGTCCACGAACGTCGCTCCGAAGGTCAGTCGATCTCGAGGACCGCGCGGGTCCCCTCTTTGACCGCGGCGACCCTGAGCAACGCCCTGATGGACTGCGCCACGCGTCCGCCCCGGCCGATCACCTTGCCCTTGTCCTCGGGCGCGACGGCGACGCGGAAGACGAGCCGCCCACCGTCCTCCTCCTCGGTGACCCTGACTTCATCCGGGCGGGACGCGATCGCCTTGACGATATGCTCGACAAGCTCCCTCATGCCTCGGCCACTCTCTCGGTCTCGGCCACTCTGTCGAGCGTGCCGAGTCGCCTCAGCATGCGCTCAACGGCCTCCGACGGCTTGGCGCCGTTGCGCAGCCACCTGAGCGCCTTGTCCTCGTCGATGACGACGGTCGGGGGCTCGGTGCGGGGGTTGTAGTGCCCGATCTGGTCCACGAAGCTGCCGTCGCGGGCGGCGCGCTGGTCGGCGACAACAACCCGGTATGCGGGCTGCTTCTTCGCGCCGACCCGTCTCAGTCGAATTCTGAGCATGTACCTTCCTCTTGGCCCCGAGTCGAGCCCGGGGCACGTGAAGATTGTATCTACCGGCCCATTTCGGTGTCAACGCGAAACCGCTTCCAGTACCACGCCTCTATTGCCCATGCGGCGTTCGCGCCCATCCTGCACCTCCCAACCTGCCCGACGCCACCACAGGGCGGCATGATCCCCCGGCAGGCCCGAGGTCCACGGTTTTCCTGCAATTTCGGCCCGGATGCCCGCCCTATCGGTAACTGTTCAGAGTTTCTCTACGGGCTGGCCGACCGCAATAGTCGCCATAGTCCGCTCTTCTTCGACGCCAACTTACCGTGGGATAATGTCGACGGGCGCGACGAGCACAAAGACCCTGTTCCCGGCCGACTACGCCTACATAACATCGGTCTACGAGACGCACACGAGAAACCAAGGATGGTGAGAATCATCCGTAGAGTAATCTGGCTATTCCTGCTGGTCGCTGTCGTCTGGACGGCCTGCGGTCAAGATGAGAGCCCGCCCGTGCGCCTCGACCTGATCCCCACGCCCGACCCGGCGGTCAACGCCGCGCTCCAGGCGCTCCCCTCCACGAACGCCTACTACTACCACGACGGCCTGGAAACTATGGAAGAGACCATTCTGAATGCAGACGTTATCGCTCGCGTATCCCTTGTGAGCAAACGACCGGACGTCGTACAGGTAGACACGAAATGGTTCGCAGTGCTCGAGTTCCGGTTTCGTGTCCATGAGTACCTGAAAGGCTCAGGCTCTAACGAGATAGGCGGTCTAGCGTGGCTGTCGCAAAGTCAAGCTACCGAAGCCGACGCGCGGACGGTTGCGGCGCAGCTGCCCGACGCCCACGACAGCCGGTGGGACAACCGCGAGGCAATCGTGTTCCTGGAAGCTGAACGGATTTCCAGGGGTCCGGTACTGCCGGGCGGGTCGGACCGATACTGGTTTGGCCCCCTACGGGAAGGGGGAGGGATATTCGGCATCTCAGTGGCGAGCCCTCACAGCAAGCGGTGGCTTCCAGAAGTAGCCAAGAGCGCAAGCGCCCGGACGACAGCTTCCAGCGAGAAGCTGTATCTGACCGACGATCCGCACGGGCCTGAGACCGCGTACGGCCAGAGGGTTGCTACCAGAAGTCCTGGCAGCCCCCTGCCGACAATCTCCCTGGGCAACCTGAAGACCCGCGTCGCCACGCTTGAAGCCGAGGCAAACGCTGGCGGGACTGCTTTATCCCGAGCGTGTATCGAAGGGGCCTACTGGAGTCTGCGGTATGTGGCCTACTTGGTAAAGGCCCGCCCTGGACCCTCGCGGCTTGACTTTGCCATACCGTCCGGCCTGCCAGCGGGTACGACCATAGATGTCCAAGAGGGGCCTGCCTCGAAGACTCCCAACACGCTAGGGATATGGGAGTTCATCGGCCTGGACAGAGAAATGGTGCGCTATGATCATGTCAACGTCAGGCCCTTCGAAACCGGGTCTGAATACTACGCATTCGCGCTCCGCCTGCACACCACGAGACCACTGCCCGCGGACACCTACGTGTACCATCCCCACTGGGAATCGCCGCACTGCACGAAAGACCTGTCGGCTATTGCGACGTCCACCGTCGTCACCCTCAACGTGACGGCGCCTGCCCGGTCAGTGCATGAGGCGTTCTTCGATCCGGTGGCCATCGGCGAGGCCGTAGGGTCCGATGACCTGAGCCCTGCTGATTTCTCGCTGGACGGCTCCAGCACGACGACGATCACGAGCCTGAAGTGGGAAGACGGCGAGGTCACGATGGCGCTGAGCCCCACGTCGACGTCGCTCGCGGATTACGCCATCGACTTCATCGACACGATCGGCACAACGACCCTGAGCCTGACTTCCGACAACGCCAGCACGACGGCGCTCACGTGGACCGTGCCCGACAAGCCCTGGAGCGACGGCGACCTGCTCATGCTGCGCATCCGCGAGCCCGTGCCGCCGGAACCGGTGACCGTGACGATTACCCCCCGGCCGCAGGGAGCCCTGACGTACTTTGACCTCGCGGTCAGTTGGACCGACCCGCAAGCGTGCGACGGCCGCTATTTCGTGTACGTGGGTACCGAAAGGAGCCTCATTCGGAACCTGGGCTTCCATGCGCCGACGGTATCAACCGTCACGTCCTCTACGGGCTGGCTGTACGACAGTGTCCCGGACTTTTGGGCGATCGTGCGGTGCGACCCGTCCGGAGGAAGACCAACCAGGGAAGTCGGGCGGGCGTCCCTGCGGGCCGCCCCCCAATGAACGATGGCCGGCCGTCGTTTCGTATCCGGGAACCCCAGCCCCGGGTCCCCGCCTGCGCAGGAACGACGGGCGTGGAGCCATTCACCTCATCACCTCTGAACGGTTACACCACCCTGGATTCCCCACCTGATTGGGCCGGCCGGCGTGACGGACTGCTTGCGGTGCCATGGTGGCGCACCCTGTCGGGGATGGATTCCCGCCCCCCGCCTGCGCGGGGGTGACGTTCCTTCGCGGGAATGACGGAGGTGGGGGATTTGGGCCACGTTGGCCGGGTTGCC
The DNA here is from genome assembly GCA_965220785.1 of Dehalococcoidia bacterium. Lineage (GTDB taxonomy): Bacteria > Chloroflexota > Dehalococcoidia > Lucifugimonadales > CAZENU01 > CAZENU01. The sequence goes on along the minus strand of CBDCQW010000003.1, from coordinate 1,388,324 downwards.
GCGACAGCACATCCGTGCTACTATCTCCGCATGACGACCGCGCCCGACGCCCCAACTAATCACTATCCACTATCGAGCACCGGTGTCCCACAATGTCCCATTTCGTCCCGCGCTGTTCCACCTCAGATACGAACCGTGGAACACCACCTGTCCCATTTTTAGGCAAAGTGTTCCATCGCCCAGATAGGAATGGAACACTTTGGAACACAATGGGACAGTTCTCACGAAAATCGACCGCTCCGCTCCGGACCAGCACTCTCCGGCGCGTCTCGAATGCCTGGATGCGATCGGCCTGCCCGACCCGGCCAAAGGCTCCCGACAACGGCCTGCGCGTGCTATAATCCCCCGCACCCCTGAGGGCGCCGGCGGCCCGGCCGTTGGGCCGCAGTCGACGCTCTCCGGCTGCCAGATTCACACTACCGGGGACCTCGCTCGTCCGCTCCGGGCGGCGGGCGGTTCCCGCAGTCAGGACTTACAAACGATGAAGGTTCTTTTCCTCGAAGACGTTAGCGGAGTGGCCCTCGGAGGCGACATCAAGGACGTCAAGAACGGGTTCGCCCGAAACTACCTGATCCCGAAGAGGCTGGCCGTGCCGGCTACCAAGGACGCGCTGCAGCGTGTCCAGCGCCTGTCGCGGGACGCGGAGCAGAAGCGGCTCAAGCAGCTGGCCGACATGAGGGCCCTGGGCGAAGCGCTCGACGGCACCCGGGTAGAGATCGAGATGCGCGCCGGCGCCAACGGCAGGCTGTACGGCTCGGTGACCAACGCGGTCGTCGCCGCGGAGCTATCGAAGATCACCGAAAGGGAGATCGACCGCAGGACCGTCGAGGTCCCCGACTCCATCCGCGAGGTAGGCATCCACTCGGCCGCCGTGCGCGTCCATTCCGAGGTGACGGCGACCCTGTCGCTGCTGGTCTATCCGGCCGGCACCGACCCCGAGGAATTCGCGCAGAAGCTCGAGGAAGAGGAAAAGGGCGCCGACGGCGAGGAGGACGCGGCCGTCTCCAAGTCGGACGACGCCGAGGCCGAGGCCGCCGAATAAGCCGGACGCGGCGGCCCACGCCGCGGCCCAATCGGGCCCGGCATGAGACGAGCCGATCCGCCGCCCGCCGCCCGGACGGCCCCGGTCGAACGCGGCGGCGCCGAGAAACCGCACGCGAGGGACCGGGACTTGTACGCTGACCGACTGCTTCCCCACGACGCCGACGCCGAGGAATCGGTCGTCGGGTCCATTCTGATCGACGGCGAGTCGCTCAACAAGATCACCTCGTTCCTGAAGGCGTCCGACTTTTATCTCGCCAAGAACCGCTGGTGCTACGAGGCCTGCCTGTCGCTGGCGGACCGCGGCGAGCCTATCAACCAGGTGAGCGTGGCCCACGAGCTGTCGCTCCGGGAACGGCTGGAGGACTCCGGCGGCGCGGCCTACCTGGGGCACCTGGTCCGCGTCGTGCCGACGTCCGTGGACGTCGAGCACTACGGCCGCATCGTGCAGCAGGCCTCGGTCATGCGGCAGCTCATAGACGCGGCCGGCGAGATCGCCTCCATCGGCTACGCGGGCACCGCCGACACCGACTCAGCGCTTGGCAGGGCCGAAGACCTGCTGTTCCGCGTGCGGTCCGGCAGGGAGTCCCGCGACTTCAAGGCGCTGCGCGAGGTGCTCGACGTTCACATGGAGGAGACGGCCACGGTCGACGTCGAGAGCGACAGGCTGAAGGCGCCTGTGCCCACGGGCTACACCGACCTCGACAGGCTGCTCGGCAACGGCCTGCAGCGGTCCGACCTGATCATACTGGCGGCGCGTCCGAGCCTGGGAAAGAGCACGCTCGCGTTCAACGCGGCCCGCCACGCCGCCGGACAGGGCGCCCGCGTCGGCATATTCAGCCTGGAGATGAGCGCGGAGCAGATCGCGCTGCGCCTGCTGTCCAGCGAGGCGAACGTCGACGGACAGCGGCTGCGGCTCGGCCTCGTCAGCGAGGCGGAGCAGCGCCGGGAGCTGGACGCCATAGGCACCCTCTCGGAGCTGCCGGTCTACATAGACGACACGCCGATCCAGGGCGTCGTCGAGATGCGGGGCAAGGCGCGGCGGCTGCAGGCCGAGCACGGCCTCGACCTGATCGTCGTCGACTACCTGCAGCTCATGTCTTCAGGCGAGGGTCGGCGCAGCGACAACCGGGTGCAGGAGATGGGCGAGTTCTCCCGGTCCCTCAAGGGTCTCGCGCGCGACCTCGACGCCGCGGTCCTGGCGTGCTCCCAGCTCAGCAGGGCGCCCGAGCAGCGGCCCTCCCACAGGCCGATTCTCTCCGACCTGCGCGAGAGCGGCAGCATCGAGCAGGATGCCGACGTCGTATCGTTCATCTACCGCGAGGACATGTACACCTCGCGCGAGGAGTGGGAGCGGCGGAACCCGAGCGAACCCTACCCGGAGAACATAGCCGAGATCGACGTCTCCAAGCACCGTAACGGGCCGACCGGGCGGGTCTCGCTCTACTTTCGCAGAGACGTGGTGCGCTTCGAGAACCTCGATCAGTCGTCGAGGACGAGGGAATACGCTTAGGTGGTCTTCTCCGGCTTTCCGCGCGGCGTGCGGTCGACACCCGTGCCTAACCCCCTGTTCGGCGAGCTGCTGGAGCAGATCGACGACATGGCGGAGCTGCGCTGCACGCTGCGGCTGGTCTGGCTGCTGCACCAGAAGAAGGGCAGCCCGCGCTGGGTCTCCCTCAAGGAGCTGATGGCCGACAGGGCGCTGCTGAGGGCATCGTCGGCCGGCGGAAGGAACGCCGAGGCGGAGATCCTGAGAGGGCTGGAGCTGGCGGTCAGGCATGGCATAATCCTGGCGAGCGGGGGCGCCGACGCCGGATCGGAGCGCTATACGCTGAACACGGAGGAAGGCAGGCGGGCCGCGGACGCGGAGCCGGATGGCGACGACGACGAGGCAGAAACGACGCCGTGGGAGGGGCCCGGAGAGCGCCCCAACATCTACGGACTCTACGAGGACAACATCGGGATGCTCAGCCCGATGATCGCGGAGGAGCTTAGGGAAGCGGAGAAGCTGTACCCGCGGCGCTGGATCGAGGACGCCATCAGGGAGGCGGTCCGCGCTAACCGGCGGAGCTGGCGGTACGTATCCGCGATCCTGGAGAGGTGGGAACAAGAGGGCAGGAGCGATGGACAACCTGGGAGACATCCTAAAAAAACTGGGTACCAGGAGTATTTCCAAAGGTAGCCCGGGCCGCTACTTCGACGGCGCCGAGGACGAAGGGGAGCCGTGCCCGCGTTGCGGCGGGCGCGGACTGCTCACGCTCGACGTGCCCGTCGGCGATCCGGCCTTCGGCCAGGTCGTGACGTGCGACTGCCGTGAGAGCGAGATCGAGCAGGAGCAGACCGAGCGGCTGCTGCGCTACAGCAACCTCGGCCATCTCGCGCGCTTCGCATTCGACACGCTCGCCTCCGACGGTCTCAGCGGCGACCCGGACAGCCAGGCGATGTTTCGCGGCGCGGCGCGGGCGGCGGAAGAATACGCGGAGAGCCCCAGCGGCTGGCTCGTGTTCACCGGCCCGCACGGGTCGGGCAAGACCCATCTCGCGGCAGCGATAGCGACGCGCCGCATACTCCAGGGCCAGGTCGTCTTCTTCGCCGACGTGCCAGACCTGCTGGACCACCTCAGGTCGACGTTCGGGCCCACCAGCGAGCTGTCGTACAGCGACCTGTTCGAGCAGGTGCGCAACACTCCCCTGCTGGTGCTGGACGGGCTGGGGAGCCACAGCAGCACGGCGTGGGCGGAGGAGAAGCTGCGCCAGCTCGTCAACCGCCGCTTCAGCGCCGAGCTCCCGACCGTGGTGACGGTCTCCGGGAGCATCGACACCGTCGACCCCTACATACTGAGCCGGCTGCGGACGCCGGGATTCTCGCGCGTGCTGCAGGTCAGGCGGTGGGCGCCCGAGGCGTCGATCAAGGAAGGGCGGATCGAGCCCCGCATGATCGAGTTGATGACCTTCGAGAAGTTCGACGTCAGGGGCAACAACCCGACGGCCAGCCAGCGCACCAGTCTCGAAGCGGCCTACGCCTCGGCCAGGACCTTCGCCGACAACCCCGACGGATGGCTGACGCTGAGCGGCGCGACCGGCGTCGGCAAGACCCACCTCGCCGTCGCGATCGCCGGCGAGCAGATGGCGGCGGGCCGCCCGGTGGTGTTCTGGTTCGTGCCCGAGCTGATGGACTACCTGCGCTACACCTTCAACCCGGACAGCCCCGTCGCCTACGACCGCGTCTTCGAGGAGGTCAAGAGCGCGCCGCTGCTGATCCTCGACGACCTTGGCCGTGAGCGGGGCAGCTCGTGGGCGGTCGAGAAGCTGTATCAGATAGTCGTCCACAGGCACAACGCCCGGCTCCCCACCGTCATCACGAGCGGCATGGACTTCAAGGACGACCTCGACCCGATCACGTCGCGTGTACAGGACGGCGACATATCCCAGGTCGTGCCGGTCGACGCCCCGGACTACCGCAACAAGCGGCGCCGACCCCGGAGCCCGAGGCGCGCCCAGCGGCGAGCGAAGGCCGACTAGCGGTCCAGCGGCATCGTATTGAGGATTCCTCCATGCGGACGAGACTCGCCGCCCATCGCTTCGATTAGCCGCGGCCCGTAGGGCTATTCCTCTCGGACCACCCTGGCCACGTTAAAGGACTCATCGACGAACCACAGTCCCTGGTACTTCTCCAGGACCCGCGAGGTCACGTCGATGTATTCGCCCCGACCCATCGCCGGCCTGAGCCGCTCGTCCTCTATCTGAGCGACATAGGTTGCGGCATTCCAGGCTGCCAGCAACGTCGATGTGCTGATGTTGGTTTCCAGCTCGGACGGCGGCAACCGCAAGTCGTAGCGGAACTGCGCCCGGGAATCGGGATAGCTCAGGAACCGGAGCTCCGGATGGCTGTCGCTCAGCTGCGAGCTCAGCTCTCTAAGGAGCTCCTGACGAGGTGTGACAAAGGGGTTCTCGCCAGGCCAGACTCCGCGAATTATCTCCATCCCCGGGTCCTTTCCCGTTGACTGGATGACGACCATAACGCCCCCGGGCGCCAGGGAGCGCGCCAGGGGAGCAAGTACGTTCCTGACTTTTACCTTCGCCGTCAGCCTCGCCCTGAACGGTTGGGCCGCGACAATCAGGTCGTATTCGTGGTCCGGGCTCCCTTGCCGAGGAATGACCGGCGCCAACGGCCATGCGTGGTCTTTGCGGTACAACACGAGCACCGAGGGAGTCACGTAGAGAGGATTCCCCGTGCGCTCGCTTGGAGTCGTCTTCCACCAGTCCTGGACACGTTGCTCCAGGTCGCCAATCTGTTCGTCGAATTCGAACGCCGTGCTGCCTTCGAGCGGCACCTCCAGCCAGTTGAGACGCGTCTGCATCGCTTTCGATTTGGGGCGGAGCCAGGGCGCTTCGGAGTAGAGCATATTGGTCAGCACCAGGACTGTGAGCGGGTGTTCGTAGAACCTGTCGGCCATCTTCTCCAGGCCGATACGAATGTCCTCCGGGCTGATCTCCTTCCCGACGATGAGAAAGGGGACCGTGGGGTATTGGCGGTGGAGGTCTCTCATGAGACGTGTGAGAACGGTCCCATCGCCCATACCGGCGTCGAAGATGCGTAGAGCCGGTGGCACCGGACGGAGACCCCTGATGTCCAGGGCGACGCGCTCGGCGACCACCTGCTTCTCACTGCAGGTGCTCACAAAGAGCAGGTATTTCTCACGGTTGTCGTAAAACCGGAAATGGCGTTCGTAGCTATCGGACATTCTAAATCCTGCTGTGCCCCGGCATTCGGGAGCGACGCTTCACAAACTCGCGTCGACAGAATGTACCAATCAGCCAGGCCTTGTCCAGTTATCCTTTGATCCCGGGAATTGGGGCTTCCACCCGGCGGGATACCCCTACAATCTTGTTAGAGCATAAACTGGTACCAGGACTTTCGGAAGCGCGCCCAGCACAGTGGAGCCTACGTGAGGCGTTGGAACTCCTCGAGATTCGCCCTGGACGCGGCGGCCAGCAGGCCGTAGTCGGAGCCGCAGTTGACAAAGATGATGCCGGCGTCGAGCAGCTCCTGTATCCCTCCCGTCGCGGTGGGTGACGCACCGATGGCGACTCCGTGGCGGCGGCCGACCTCGACCATGCGCCTCATCACGTCGTCGATTTCCGGGAGCGGCAGCTTTCGCGGATCGAGCCCGAGGGCCAGCGACATGTCGAACGGGCCCAGCGTCAGCGCGTCGACGCCGGGCACCGCGGCGATCTCCTCGAGCTCGTCGAGGGCGCCCGTAGTCTCGACGATGAGCGCGACAAGCATGTTCTCGTTGGCCCGTTCGAGATAGTCGTCGTTGTCGAAGGTGTATCGGCTGGCGCGCAGCGGCCCGAAGCTGCGCGAGCCCTCGGGCGGGAACCTGGTGGCGTCGACCACTGCCCTGGCCTCGTCGGCCGAGCTCACCAGTGGCGCCAGCACGCCGAGCGCGCCCATGTCCAGCGCCCGCTGGATGTAAACGCGGTCCGACGACGGCACGCGGACGATGGGAACCACGTCGGTGCCGGCCATCGCCATGAGCATGTGCTCGATCTCCGCGGAGTCGAGCCCGTTGTGCTCTGTCTCGATCACCAGCCAGTCGAACCCGGCGTTCGCCATCAGGCCGGCGACGCCGGGGCTGCCGAGTCCGAGAAACGCGCCTATGGTCGGCTCTCCCCCGGCGAGGCGTCGCCGCACGTGGTTGGTCATCATCGCTTGGTCCTCCGTGCCCTGTACTACCCGGCCCGCTCCGCCGCTGCCAGCGCCCTGAACCGCTCCAGCTCGTCCAGAAATTCTTCGTAGCTCGACAGCTTTGCCACGGTCTTGATGAACGAGCCCACGTCGTGGTGATAGCCCCGCATCTCGTTCACCTCGCGGCCGATCGGGCTGGTCGACGCCGGGCTCTCCGCGTAGCGGCCGCGAAACGCGAAGTAGGCCTGGTTCAGCTTGCGCAGCCCATAGCCGCCGAGCCTGAAGTCCCACCAACGCCGCTTCATGTACTCCTCCGCCTCGTCCACCTTGCCGTCGGCGAGAAGCTCCTCGACGGTCTCGCGCGTTTCGCGCATCTCCCTCGTGAAGACCGGGTCTCGCTGCTCCGGGGCCAGGTACCGGCTCGCGTTCTCGCTCAGATCGCCGCCCATGCGCGCGAAGGCAGTGTCGCCCAGCTCCCGGCCGGCCACGTCCGCAATCGTCTCGTTGAGCGAGAACATCGCCTCTGAGGTGTAGATGTTACGGCCCAGCGACCGAAACAGGAAGTAGGCGTGGAGCCACTCGTGGGCTGCGACTCGCAGCAGATCGCGCAGCGGGTACAGGTCGGAGACGAGCAACGGGTACGTGGCGAGCCCCGCGAGATTGTCGACGAGCGCCGAGACGCCGTACCAATCGAACAGTCTCTTCTCCAGCTCGTCGCGGACCAGGACGTCCAGATCTGGCTCCAGCAGCACCGCCTCCAGCACCCGCAGCCGGTCGCGGCTCGACGTCACCAGAAGCGTCGGCGGCTGCTCGAATCGGAAGTCGACCGGTGGGAAGGTGACACCTCCCGGCCACGCGAGTCCCTCGTCTTTGACAACGCGGTCGAGCTCCGCCTCCACGGCCTCCTCGGCCGAAGGGCGCAGCCTGCGTTTAGTCTCCAGGAGCTCCCTCAGGTATTCGCGCGCCTTCTCCAGCTCTTCGACGCTCCCGGCGTGGCTGACGCCCCTCACAAGCCTGCCGTCGAGGCGTCTCTCCTCCTTGCGGGCCAGCCGCGCCGTCTTGAGATACTCCTCGAGATCGGCGCGGCGTTCCTCTCTTGGGGTCGCCCGCCGAAGACGGTCTCGCGCAGGAGGTTCGTCCACTTGTCCGGAACGTTGGCGACCTCCCACCAGAAGACGGAGAAGACGTACGGATTTCCGACTGTGGCGGCCGGAGGTCGGCGGGCCGAGTCGGTCCCTGTCATCAGCAACACGGCCGCAACCAGCAGGGTCCAGAGCACGAGCCTGCGCCGCCAACCCGGCGCCCGTGCTGTCTCCGCCTCTGTCTCCGCGCGCTCCTCCACCGTCATGGGTTCAGAATAACACGCCATCCCGACATGCCCGATCCGGTCCGCGGCCGCCGCCGGATTCACCACCTGATACGCAAGGCCGGCGTGAGGGACTGCTTCCGCGATCGTGATGGCGCACCAAGCCGGGGATAGATTCCCGCCTTCGCGGGAATGACGGTTGGGGGTGCGGGAATGAGGGAGGTCGGGGATTGCGGCGCCGCCGTCGCATTGTTCACGCCGCCGGCTCGGTATATCCTTTGAGTGCACACCACAATCGGAGCGGGAATGGCGAGCAGACAGCGCGACACTCTACGTGGCCGTCGGGAGAGTCCTCAGGACGAACAGACCAGCCGCAGCGTCAAGAAGGCCGCGGCGGGATGTCTGACCTTCCTGTTGTTCACGAGCCTGATCGCGATCAGCCCCCTGTTCTGCGATGACCCGTACTTCACGGACGGGATCGGGGACAACCTCAGCGCCCTGCAACTCGTCGAGGTCGGCATGACGGAGCGCGAGGTCCTCGAGCGGATGAACAAGCCGACCCCGCCGTGGACGGTGCTCTACCTCGACAGGTGGGACGGCGGTGACGCATGGAACGTGGGCGTGCCGACGGGCGGCATGAGCGAGCTCCGGCTGTCCCCCGACGGGGCCAATCTGGACAACAGCCCGTACTACGCCTACATCTTCTTCCCGGCCGGCGACCGCGGCTCCGACCCGACCTTCGTATACTTCGACCGCGACGGCGAAAAGGTGATCCACGTCGGCCGGCTGAGCTGCGACGAGACGCTTCTGGCGCTGGAGACCGGCGAACACACCGGCGTCCCCGACGGGTCCGCCTGCTGACGCCGACCGGCGCGACATGGCCAGATCAAATGGACAGGCCTACCAAGCGGCCGCCCGAGCCGTGTTAACGAAGTGGAGCAAAGAAACACGGACATAATGGACCTGATTGCCCGCGCTCCGTGGCGTGAGGCCGTCACCTATCGTGAAACCTGGCCCCACGAGTACGTAATCATCAAGAAGGACCGTCAGCACGAATTGCTGGCAGCCTTCTGCGAACGCATCGGCCGGCGTGAGGGCGTCGAATGCTGGTTCTTCCAACAGAGGCGGGAGTACCTCTTTCTTGGCGACTACAAGTACTGGACAATGACTGAGTGCAGCAAGATCGACCTTGGCGCAGACGACTACGTGCTCAACCGTGCGCCGCTGTACCACGACCGCCGAGACTTCGTAATCGGGCCGGGCGACACCGGCACGTGAGGAGAATGGACCGCTATGGCAAGACCAGAGCTGGGGAGAGTTGAGCCAGTGGACGTACGGGGAATCTGGCCTCATGAGGCCCATCACTTTACGCCGTGGCTCGCCAAGAACCTGGATCTTCTGGGTGAGGCGCTCCACATGAAGTTGGAGCTGGTCCAGCCTGAAGCGCCGGTAGGCCCGTACTACCTCGATATCCAGGCGAAAGAGATCGATAGAGACGTGATGGTCGCCATCGAGAACCAACTGGAGTGGACTGACTTGACCCATCTCGGCCAGCTGCTCACCTACGCTGCCGGACTCGACACGCGCATCGCGATATGGGTCGCGACCGGGTTCAGGTACGAGCATGCCGAGGCCTTGCACCGGCTCAACGAATGGACGCGCGATGAAATTGAGTTCTACGGCGTCCAGGTTAGCGTCATCAGAATCGGCGATTCGTCACCCGCGCCGGTATTCCGTTCTGTCGTGTCCCCCGGCTGCTGGAACAAGGACATCACACAGCCGCCAAGCGAAACGATGTCACCGAAGGATCTGCGGTTCCACCACTTCTTCCAGCCGCTGATTGGAGAGCTGATTGGGACGTGCTTCGCCGACAAGGCCACCCAATACTTCGACTCCAGCGGGCGTCTGTTTCCCTCCAGTCTCCATAGCGGTGTCGGCTATGCGGTCAGCTTTTGGAAGAACGCCGCCTGGGTAACTCTCCACATTCGAATGGAGGACGACGCACTGACCAAGAGGATATTCGATGAACTGAAAAAGGACCAAGAGGAGATCGAACGGTGCGTCGAGGTACAGAAGTGGGATTGGCACAGATACGACGAGTTCCTCTTCTCCAGCATCAGCTTGAGAAGGGACGGCTGCTCCATCGACGATCACCCGGAGAAGCTCGACGAGACGCGAAAGTGGATGGCGGAGTATCTCCCCAAGCTCAAGGAGGTCATGGAGGATCGGCTGAGGCGCGTCCTGGCCGACCTGGAGTCTGAGGACGCCGCATCGGCCTGAGTTACCCTCGGTCTTCGTCAGCCCAGTCGCTCGGCCAGCGCCGCCGCGGAGGCGAAGCGCGTCCTGAGGCTGGGATATAGCTCGCGCCACTCCGCGTAGAGCTCGTCGCAGACTCGCGCGCGCCCCACGTCCGGGTCCGAGACGGTCTTCGTCGACACCCACGCCCCAATCGCCTGCTCCACGGAGTCGAACATTCCCGCGCCGACCGCCGCCAGCGCTGCCGCGCCATAGGCCGGCCCGCCGCCGTCGCCCATGCCCGCCACCGACGCGTCGAACACGTCCGCCTGCATCTGCCGCCACAGACCGCTTCGCGCGCCACCGCCGATCGCCCGAATCTGCCCGACCTCCTCCGCAAACGGACGCATCAGCTCCAGTGAATCGCGGAGCGCGAAGCAGACGCCCTCCATCACTGCCCTCGTCATGTGCGCCCTGGTATGGCCCAGGTGCAAGCCGAAAAACACGCCGCGGGCGGCCGAGTCGTTGTGGGGAGTGCGCTCGCCCGTGAGATACGGCAGGAAATACAGCCCGTCGCTGCCCGGCGGGACCTCCTCGGCCTCGGCCGTCAGCGTCTCGTACGACCCGCCCTCCAGCAGGACGTCCCGCAGCCATCTCATGGCGTTGCCCGCCGAGAGAATCACGCCCATCAGGTACCACCGGTCCGGGACGCAGTGGCAGAAGGTGTGCAGCCGCATTTCGCCGTCGACCAGCGGGCTCGCGGACGGCATCAGCATCGTGCCCGACGTGCCGATGCTGGACTGCACCGTCCCCGGCCCCACTACCCCACTTCCGACGGCGCCCGCGGCGTTGTCGGCCCCGCCCCCGACCACGGGAAGCCCGACCTGCAGGCCGACCGTCTCCGCCGCGCCGACGGACACGCGTCCCGATACCTCGGCTGAGCCGACCACCTCGGGCAGCATGTCGCCGTCGATTTCCAGCGCGTCCAGGGCCTCCGTCGACCACCGGCGCTCCCGAACGTCGAACAACAACGTCCCAGCCGCGTCCGATGGCTCGGTCGCCAGCTCGCCGGTCAGCCGATAGCGGATGTAGTCCTTGGGCAGCAGCAGCCGGCGCAGCCGCTCGTAGCTTCCGGGCTCGTGTTGGCGCAGCCAGAGAACCTTGGGCGCGGTGAAGCCCTCCAGCGCCCGGTTGCCCACCGCGCGGCGCAGGCCGGGAAGTCCCAGCGTCTCGGTGATCTCCTCGCACTGCTCGGTCGTGCGCATGTCGGCCCAGAGCAGCGCTGGACGGATGACGTCTCCGGACGCGTCCAGAAACACGGAGCTGTGCATCTGGCCCGACAGACCGACGGCGTGGACCTCCACGCTTCGGGGCAGCCGGCGGACCTCCGTCATGGCCGCCGCGACGGCCTGACCGGTCGACCTCCACCACAGCTCGGGGTCCTGCTCGGCCCAACCGGGCCGGGGCACCGACAGCGGCTGCTCGGCGTCGGCGTCCGCCAACACGGCGCCCGCGTCGTCGACGACCACCGCCTTGACCCCGGTGGTACCGACGTCGATCCCCAGAACGGCTTTGGCTGGCTCCCTCAGTCTCGCCCTCCTGCCGCGATCACGCGTCGCGGCCCAACGTATCACCGCCGCCCCGTCTAGGCAAACGGGGTCGCCGCCGATATAATCTGCCCCGCCTTCAAAGGCTACCCACGCGCTATCCGGATTCCCACGATGCCCACCACTGATATGAAAAACCCATCGGCAGTCCTCGCCGCCGTAGGCGATCTGCGTATCGAGGACAGGCCCGCGCCGAGGCCGGGTCCGGGCGAGGTCGTGATCGCCGTCCGGTCGGTCGGAATCTGCGGGTCGGACATCCACTACTGGGAGCACGGCCGCATCGGCGACTTCGTCGTCGAGTCTCCGCTGGTCCTGGGACACGAGGCCGCGGGGGTGGTCGAGGACGTAGCAGCCGACGTGACGGACCTGAGGCCCGGAGACCGGGTCGCCATCGAGCCGGGCGTCCCCTGCCGACGCTGCCCCGCGTGCAAGTCGGGGCGCTACAACCTGTGCGCGGACGTGCGTTTCATGGCCACGCCGCCGATCGACGGAGCGCTGGCGCGGTACGTCGCGCACCCCGCCGACTTCTGCTACCGGCTCCCCGACCACGTCTCGCTCGACGGCGGAGCGACGCTGGAGCCGCTGTCCGTAGGCGTGCACGCCTGCAGGCGCGGCGGCGTCACCTCCGGCAGCCGGGTGCTGGTGATGGGCGCCGGGCCCGTCGGCCTCGCCTGCCTGCTCGCCGCACGCGCCGCGGGCGCGGCCGCGGTCGGAGTCGCCGACCTGCGCCAGGAGCGGCTCGACGTCGCCGAGACCCTCGGCGGAACGGCGCTCCGCGCAGACAGCCCGACGCTGCTGGACGACATCCGCGACAGCCTCGGGCACATCGACGCTGCCATAGACTGCTCTGGAGCCGAGCCCGCCGTGCGGACGGCCATCGACGCGACCTCTCCCGGCGGAGCGGTCGTGCTGGTCGGGCTGGGCCCGGCGGAGATGACCCTGCCGATCGTCCGGGCCGCCACGCGGGAGATCGACCTGCGCGGCGTCTTCCGCTACGCCAACGCGTACCCCACGGCGCTGGACATGGTTGCGTCCGGGGCCGTCGACACCGGCCCGATCGTCACCCACCACTTCGAGTTGGAAGACGTGGTCCCGGCGTTCGAGACCGCCCGGGACGCGCGCGACGGCGCCATCAAGGTCATGGTGACAATCTGATGCCGGTAGCCATCGACCTGACCGGCCGTAGGGCCGTCGTCACGGGCGCCGGCAAGGGCATTGGCCGCTCGATCTGCCTCGAGCTCGCCCAGGCCGGCGCGGACATATTCGCCGTCAGCCGCACGCAGTCGGACCTGGACAGCCTCGGCGAGGAGCTTCGGCCGACTGGAGTCCGCTACGCCTATAGCGTCGTCGACCTGCGCGGCAAGGAGACGGCCGAGTACGTCGCCGCGCAGGCCGGCGCCGCCCTGGGCGCGCCCGACGTGCTGGTCAACAACGCCGGCGTCGCCGACAACGCCCCGGCGACGGAGGTCACCGAGGAGCAGTGGGACACCACGCTCGACGTCAACGCGAAGGGCGCGTTCTTCCTGTCGCAGGCGCTCGGCAGGTCGATGCTCGACAGCGGCCGGGGGCGCATCGTCAACGTGTCTTCGCAGGCGGGCCTCGTGGCGCTGGAGGAGCACGCGGCCTACGGCGCCAGCAAGGGCGCGATGAACATGCTGACCAGGGTGCTGGCCGTCGAGTGGGGCCCGCGCGGCGTGACCGTGAACGCGGTCGCGCCGACGGTGATCCTCACCCCGATGGGCGAGGCGTTCTGGAACGAGCCCGAAAGGCGCGAGCCGATGCTCGAGAAAATACCGCTCGGACGCTTCGGCGTGCCGACGGAGGTGGCGTCCGTAGTGGCGTTCCTCGCCAGCGACCACGCGGCACTGATCAACGGCGCGATCATCCCCATCGACGGCGGCTACACGGCCAGGTAAACGCGCCGCCCGTCTCTTCCACGTAGAACCGCCTTCCGAGGAGAGCCGATATGAGTGAGAACATGCTGACCGCCGGGGTTTCGAGGATAGACATAACGCCTCCCATCGGCTTCAGGCTGCAGGGCATCATCCGGCGTATAGAGCCATCGACCGGCGTCCACATGCCGTTGCACGCGACCGCGCTGGTGCTGGCCGACGGCAACCGCAAGATTGCGATTATAGACTGCGATCTGGTCGGGTTGGACCTGCCGCTGGCCGCCGAGATACGCGGCGCCGTCGCCGACCGCATAGGGACCGAGCCGAGCCACGTCACGGTCGCGTGCACCCACACCCACAACAGTCCGTGCACCGTCCGCGACAGCCTCGCCGGCCCTCACGATCTGGCGCCGCGGCCCGGCGAGGTCGAGGCGCTGGACGACTACGTCGCCGAGCTGGTGGACAAGCTGGCAGGCGTGGCCGCGGCCGCCGACGCCGACCGCCGGCCGGCGCGTGCCGGCGCGGCGCGCGGCGAGGCGGCGGTCAACATCAACCGAGAGCAGATGATGGACGACGGCCGCGTCTTCGTGGGACGCAACCCCGGCGGCGTGACCGACCACGGAGTCGACGTGCTCAGGATCGACGACCTCCAGGGCCGGCCGATATCGGTCGTGTGCTGTTTCGCCGCCCACCCGGTGGTGATGGGCATGGACAGCTTCCTGCTGGGCCCCGACTATCCGGGCGTCGTGAGGCGCATCGTCGACCAGGCCGTCGGCGGCACGACCCTGTTCCTGACCGGAGCGGCGGGCAACCAGGCGACCGTCGAGTTCCTGCAGCACGACTGGGACGAGGTCGAGCGGATCGGCGGCATAATCGGCTGCGAGGCCGCCAAGACCGCCATCGGCATCGAGACGCGCCCGCACGACGTCGTGATGGAGACCGGCGGCTCTATGTCGAACCTGGCGCTGTACAGCAAGCGGTTCCACGACGGCCCGACGCACCGGGTGCTCGACGTCGCTTCGCGGATCGCGACGGTGCCGCTGCAGCCCCTGCCGCCGCTGGCGGAGGCCGAGGCGCAGGCCGCGGACGCCGAACGCGAGCTGGCGGAGACCGTGCGAAGCGGCGTGACCGTCCGCGAGAGCGTCCCGCCGCTGATGATCGCGCGGTGGACGAAGGGGGTCCTGGAGAAGGTGAGGGCCGGCGTCAAGCAGGACGAACTGGTCTTCGAGATCGTGGGCTACCGCCTCGACGACTTCGTGCTCGTCGCGCTTCCGGGAGAGCCGTTCGTCGAGATCGCGCTCGGGGTCAAAGAGCGCTCGAAGGCGGCCCATACGATGGTCGCCGGGTACGGCAACGGCAACGTCGGCTATCTGCCCAGCGCCGAGACGGTCGCGCAGGGCGGCATGGCCGTCGAGGCCTCGGTCAAGACCTACAACATCTCGGCGCCGCCCGTCTCCGAGACGGTCGACATCGTCGTCGCCGAGTTCGACAAGCTGCTGGAAGACCTCGGCCTGTAGCGCCGGGGCCTGCCTCCCGCGTTCAGGCAGGGCCTCCGAGTAGCGCCGCGCACACGACCGTTCACCCCGCGCGCGATGCGGGCCCCTGATCCTCCCTCTCCCTCGGGTTGGAGTGAGGGTGAAGGCGGGTGAAGGCCGTCCGCTGCGCGCGGGGCAATCGCGAGCGCGATTCGGGCCTGCCAGTAACTGTTCAGGGTTGAGGGGGCGAATGCTCCTCAGACCCTGGATACCCGCCTTCGCGGGTACGACGGTGCTGTGGTTATCGAGGGTTTCTCACGAAGTCTGAACAGTTACCCTGCCATCGAGCTCTGGACGTGGCAGCACGGATGTGCTATCGTGTCGTCGCGCGAAAGGGCCGACAGCGGCCGCGGCCAGGCTTCGTACAGGCGGCACGCCGGCGTCCCATTCGTCTGGCGCGTTCCGCCTTGGACAGGCCTGGTGAGACACCCGGTGTCCCACTTCCCGGCCAAATGTCCCACCGGCCAGATACAAACGGCACAGAATGGCACAGTTTCAGAGAAATTCGAGCGAATGCCCGGCATCGACCACCGTAGGGCGCTTCCGCGCGTCCCGATCGACCCGCCCGCCCGCGCCGCCATCAGCGGCCCGCGCGATGTTAGAATGAGGCCGACTCTCGCCCCGCCATCGCCTTTGGAGTTCGCCTGAATGCCGCTGGAGAACATCGTCGTCCGGGGTGCCCGCGAGCACAACCTCAAAAACATAGACGTCTCCGTCCCACGGAACCGCCTCGTCGTCATCACCGGCGTCTCCGGCTCCGGCAAGAGCTCCCTCGCCTTCGACACCATCTACGCCGAGGGCCAGCGTCGCTACGTCGAGTCGCTCTCCGCCTACGCCCGCCAGTTCCTCGGCAGGATGGACAAGCCCGACGTCGACTACATCGAGGGCCTGTCGCCCGCCATCTCCATCGACCAGAAGGGCGTCTCCCACAACCCCCGCTCCACCGTCGGCACCGTCACCGAGGTCTACGACTACCTGCGCCTGCTCTTCGCAAGGGCCGGCCGGCCTCACTGCTACAACTGCGGACGGCCGGTCCAGATGCAGACCGTGCAGCAGATCGTCGACGCCGTTCTCGCCCTGCCCGAGGACAGCAGGATCCAGATCATGGCCCCGATGGTCAGCCGCCGCAAGGGCGAGCACAAGGAGGTCTTCGAAGAGGCCCGCGCCGCCGGGTACGTCCGCGTCCGAGTCAACGGCGAGGTGCGCGATCTCTCCGAGACGTTCGACCTGGACAAGCGCAGGTGGCACACGATTGAGGTGGTCGTCGACCGCCTCGTCGTCGGCGACAGCGCCGAGCCCGGCAGGGTGGCCGACTCGGTCGAGAGTGCCCTCAAGATGGCCGGAGGCGTCGTCCTCGTCGCCGTGCAGGGCGGCGAGGAGATGCTCTTCTCCGAGCACTTCGCCTGCGTCCACTGCCGCATCTCCATGGGAGAGCTCGAGCCGCGCACCTTCAGCTTCAACAACCCGCACGGCGCCTGCCCCACGTGCACCGGGCTCGGCTTCCGCATGGAGGTCGACCCCGAGCTCGTCGTCCCGGACAAGAGCCTCTCGCTCGAAGAGGGCGCGATACAGCCCTGGGCACGGGCCGGCACCTCGACGCCGTGGTTCGTCAGCCTCATCCAGTCGCTCGCGCGGACCTATCGCTTCTCCACCAAGGTACCCATAAAGAAGCTGAGCAAGAAGCACCTAGACATCATCCTGTACGGCGCCAAGGGCAGGTCGGTCAGGATGAAGCACACCACACAGAAGGGACGCTCCTTCGAGTGGGACACCCGGTTCGAGGGCGTGATCAACAACCTCGAACGGCGTCACAAGGAGACCGAGTCCTCCTACGTCCGCTCGGAGATCGAGCGCTACATGGCGTCCAACCCCTGCCACGACTGCGACGGACAGCGCCTCAAGCCGCACGCGCTCGCCGTCAAGGTGGGCGGACTCAACATCATCGACGTCACCAGCAAGTCCATAGCAGCGGCTCTCGAATGGACGCGAGGCCTGTCCGCGCCCGCCGCCGGCTCCAACGGGGCCGCCGAATCGGACGACGGACTGACCGAGCGGGAGTGGGCCATCGCCGACCGCATCCTCAAGGAGATCGAGGCCCGGCTGCGGTTCCTCGTCGACATCGGCCTCGACTACCTCACGCTGGAGCGCACCGCCTCCACGCTGAGCGGGGGAGAGGCGCAGCGGATACGCCTCGCGACGCAGATCGGCTCCGGGCTCATGGGCGTGCTCTACGTCTGCGACGAGCCGTCCGTCGGGCTGCACTCCGTCGACGACGCCCGGCTCATCGGCACGCTGCAGCGGCTGCGCGACATCGGCAACACCGTCATCATCGTCGAACACGACGAGGCGATCATGAGGGCCGCCGACCACCTGATCGACCTCGGCCCCGGGGCCGGCGAGCACGGCGGACACGTCGTCGCGACCGGCCCGCCCGCCAAGGTCAGCCGCGACGCCCGTTCGATCACGGGCCAGTACCTCAGCGGCCGCAGGGAGATCCCGCTTCCCGTCATGAGGCGGCCCGGCAGCGGATCGAGCATCGTCGTCAAAGGACCCAGGGCCAACAATCTCAAGAACCAGGACGTGAGCCTGCCCCTTGGAATGCTCGTCTGCGTCACAGGGGTCTCCGGCTCGGGCAAGAGCACCCTCATCAACGAGGTCGTCTACAAGAGGCTGGCCCAGCAGTTCTACAAGGCCAAGGACCGCCCTGGTGAGAGCGACGGCATCGAGGGCGTCGAGGCCATAGACAAGGTCGTCAACATCGACCAGTCGCCCATCGGACGCACCCCGCGCAGCAACCCCGCGACCTACACCGGCGCCTTCACGCCCATACGCGAGCTGTTCGCCACGGTCCCCGAGGCCCGGATGCGCGGCTACAAGCCCGGCCGCTTCTCCTTCAATGTCAAGGGAGGGCGCTGCCAGGCCTGCTCAGGCGACGGCTACAACCAGATCGAGATGCAGTTCCTGCCGGACGTCACCGTGCCGTGCGAGGTCTGCAAGGGCAAGCGCTACAACAGGGAAGCCCTGGAGATATTGTTCAAGGGCAAGAACATAGCCGACGTGCTCGACATGACGGTCTCGGAGGCTATGGAGCACTTCGCCAACATCCCCAGGGTCCGCAACAAGATGCAGACGATGTTCGACGTCGGCCTCGGCTACATCAGGCTCGGCCAGCCCGCGACGACGCTGTCCGGCGGCGAGGCCCAGCGCGTCAAGCTGTCCACCGAGCTGTCGAAGCGCGCCACCGGCAACACGCTCTACATCCTGGACGAGCCAACCACCGGGCTGTCCTTCGAGGACTGCGCCCACCTGCTCAGGGTGCTCCACCGTCTCGTCGACGCCGGAAACAGCGTCATGCTGATCGAGCACCACCTCGACCTGATCAAGAACGCCGACTGGATCGTCGACCTCGGCCCGGGCGCGGGCGACGCCGGCGGCTACGTCATCGCCGAGGGCACGCCCGAGGACATCGCCGCGATAGACCGCTCCCACACCGGCCGCTACCTCCGGGGACACCTGGCCCGCGCCCAGCCGGTAGCAGCCACGGGAGACTGACGCTGCCATTCGTTCCAATCGACCCGTCCCGACAGATCAGGGGGTCTGGAGTTGCTGGCGAGGTGGCCCGCGGCCATGACGGCGCGGAGCGGAACATAAAGAAACGCCCCCCGGTACCGGGGGACGTCAGACCAGCGAAGCTAATCGCTGGCGTGGTAAAGGATACTGTATACGCCTGTGTTTACATGTGTCAACCCATCTTTCGTTTGAGATACAGGTGTCCGGATTCGAAGGGGCCGACCGCCAATCGGAGCTCGATAACCGCGGCGAAGGCCGTTGATGCCAGAGGACCAGGTTAGTGCAACGGGTAGTGGTGTATGTCGACGGATTCAATCTATACTATGGCCTCAGGTCCAAGGGCTGGCGGCGCTACTACTGGCTAGACCCGTGCCGCCTGACGGTAAACCTGCTCCGCTCTGATCAAGAGTTGGCGGCAGTCCGTTACTTCACCGCCCGCATGCCTCGGGACCTTGGGCATCATGGCAGGTCGGTGAGACAGAGTGTCTACCTGGAAGCGCTGTCGACCCTGCCTGGCTTGTCCATTCACTTCGGCTACTACGTCCTGAAAAAAAGAAGATGCCAGCGGTGTGGCGCGTCCTGGCAACTCCCTGAAGAGAAGATGACAGACGTCAACATCGCAGTCGAAATGATCGGGGACGCTCAGGACGACGTCTTTGACACGGCGATCGTCGTCTCGGGGGATGGTGACTTGACCGGCCCGATATCTGCCATCCGCCGGCGTCATCCCGGCAAGCGAGTAGTGGCGGCCTTCCCCCCAAATCGCAGCTCATTTCGACTGCGCGGCGCGGCGACGGCGTCGCTTACTATAGGCCGCAGGATGCTGAGCAAGAGCCAACTGCCAGGCCGGCTGATCAAGTCCGACGGTTACGTTCTGACGCGGCCGGCGGAGTGGACTTGAGAGAGGCGACGGCGTTGACCTACCGCAGTTACGTTATCGAGGTGACTTGCCCCTCGACGATATCATCGGGGGAGTGAGCCAGTGCTGAGCCGATAGCCTCCACGGGAGACTGACGCCGCGGGCTGGCGGCTACTTGGCGTCGCCGCCTCGCCCGATAAACCGCGCCGCCAGCACTCCGGCCACCAGGCCGCACAGGTGCCCTTCCCACGACACGAACCCACGTGTTGGCAACACGCCGAACAGCAGGCCCCCATACACCACGGCCACGGCGACCGCCATCAGGATCGGGAAGAACCGCCTGTCGTACCAGCCCCTGGCCACGAGAAAGCCGAAGTAGCCGAACACGAGACCGCTGGCCCCGACGTGCAGATCGGACCGGCCGATCACCCACACGCCGGCCCCGCCGACGCACACGATCCACAACGTCGTGACCCCGAACGCCTTCTTCGCCTGGAACGCGGTGAGGCTGCCGAGGACCAGCAGGGGAATGGTGTTGCTCAGCACGTGGCCGATCCCGGCGTGCAGGAACGGGGCGAGCGGAATGCCGATGAGGCCGGCCGTCGTGCGTGGCAGGATGCCGTAGTCGTTGAGCCGATGGCCCATGAAGCCGTTGAGCACCTCGACGGCCCACATCACCGCCGCCAACCCGACCAGCACCTGCATGTTCGACTTCATCTATGGCCGCCCTGTTATCCTTGAACGAGGACGATAGCATAGAGGACGACGCGATGACCGAACCCCACGCCCAGGTCCCCTTGGACGACATCCGCGCCGCCCGCGAGCGCATCCGCGGCGCGGCGCTCAGGACGCCGCTCGTGCGGCTCAACGCCGACGGCTCCGCCGAGCTGTACCTGAAGCTGGAGAACCTGCAGCCGGTGGGCTCCTTCAAGCTGCGGGGCGCGGCCAACGCCGTGCGCCAGTGCTCCCCGGAGCGGCTCGCCGACGGCGTCTGGACGGTCAGCGCGGGCAACATGGCCCAGGGGCTCGCCTGGGTCGCGAGAGACGCCGGCGTCCCATGCACGGCCGTAGTCCCCGAGACCGCCCCCGACACGAAGCTGGCGAATGTCCGACGCCTCGGCGCCGAGTACATAAAGGTACCGTTCGCCGAGTTCGAGGAGACGTTCGTCACGCGCCGGCGCGCCGGTATGAACGGGCTGCTCGTTCACCCCTTCAGCGATCCCGCCGTCATGGCCGGCAACGGCACCATAGGCCTCGAGATACTGGAGGACCTGCCGGACGTGGACGCCATCGTCGTCGCCTACGCGGGCGGCGGCCTCGCCTGCGGCATCGCGTCGGCCGTCCGTGCACTCAGGCCCGAAGTCAGGATCTACGCGGCCGAGGTGGAGACCGGCGCTCCGCTCGCGGCGTCGTTCGCGGCTGGGCGGCAGGTCAGGGTCGACTACACGCCAAGCTTCGTCGACGGCATCAGCGAGTCGAGGACCTTCGACGAGATGTGGCCTCTGGCCCACAGCCTGCTCGACGGCTCACTCGTCGTCAGCCTCGACGAGACAGCCGCCGCGGTCAGGCTCCTCGCCGAGCGCAATCGCACCGTTGCGGAAGGCGCCGGCGCCGTCTCGGTCGCCGCCGCCCTGGCCGGCCAGGCGGGCGGCGGCAAGATCGCCTGCATCGTGTCCGGCGGCAACCTCGACCCGCAGAAGCTGGCCTCCATCCTAACCGGCCGCACCCCTTAGTCAGCTTCGAGGTACCTCCTCGCGGTCACACTCTGTCACTGCGAATAGAAGAATTGGGCCGACGCCCACACCGACAGGGAGAACACCGATGGTCCGACCCTATCCACCTCTGGAGCCCGATGAGTAACTGTTCACACTTCGTGGGATCTTCTCGACCAGCGACGTCGCCCATACGGTCATTTGGCTTTGACCAATGCCACATCGCCAAGCTCAGCAGGCGTTGGTCACCTCGACTACGAACAGTTACGCCGAGTACACCGCGTTGCGCCGACAGCACATCCGTGCTACTATGTCCGCGTGACATCCCCCAACTCTTCACTCTTAACTATCCACTACCCACCATCCACTATGAAACACCCCTGTTCCATTTTGTTCCATTTCGTCCCGCCCTGTTCCACCTCAGATACGAACCGTGGAACACCCACTGTTCCATTTTTCGGCAAAGTGTTCCATCGCCCAGATAGGAATGGAACACTTTGGTACACAATGGAACAGCTCACACGGTGAACCGACCGCTCCCCTCAACTCTGAATAGTTACCCCGATGATGCTCTTGTCGACTGGTCGGGCCGCATGGCTCTATAATCGAGCAATACTCCCTCGAGGTTGACCGCTCTTGCTCAAGACGGCTTCCAGCAAAAAGCGGGTGGTCGGTCTGCTGCTATTCGCGGCCATTCTGGTCCTGTTTGTCAGTCTCAATCGATTCCCAAAGCTGGATGCCGTTGGCGCCGATCTGGACGCGGTGACTGCACCCGAGGTCCAGTGCTTCCAAGGTTTCTGCATCGAACGAGACCCCGGGACCACATTTGTCTCCAGATGGTGGGTCTTCTCGGTCAGCTATCTCAGGCTGGTCGCCATTGGCATGGTGTTTGCCTTCGTAGTGGCCGGTCTGGCGGAGTCTTTTCTGTTCCCGTCTCGCAGCGACAGGAGCCATCCGCCTGGGAGCGTATTCAAGCGGACGCTCGAGGGCGCTGTCGCCGGTCCGGTGATGAACCTGTGTTCGGCGTGCATAGTCCCCGTCTCCGTCGCGTTCCAGCGAAGGGGAGGCGTCGAGGGGGCCCTGGCCATGGTGCAAGGCTCCGCCACCTTGAACATCCCGGCCCTGGCAATGGTCTTCTTCGTGTTCACCCCGCTGCTGGGCTTGAGCCGTCTCCTCCTGGCCCTCGTCGGAGCGCTGGTCATCGGCCCAATCGTGGTGATGGCCGTCCGCGGGCGGACGCGAGAGCCACCAGTCGTCGAAGGCCTGTCTATTCCCGTCGAGGAGGCTGAGGCGTCTGGCTGGAGACCGGCCCTTGCGGAGGCCTTTCGCGAATGGGCGAAGACCACCTTCCGCTACGCCGTCCGCATGGGTCCGGTCATGGTAGTGGCCGGATTCGCGAGCGGGCTGGCGATCCAGTGGGTGAGCCCGGAGACGGTGTCCTCCTACCTGGGCAACGACATCCTTGGTGTGGCCATCGCGGCCACCTTCGGCATTCTGATCAACGTCCCGCTGCTATTCGAGATTCCCCTGGTGGCGCTCCTATTGCTGCTGGGCATGGGCACCGCACCGGCCGCCACACTGCTCTTCACCGCGGCTGCGGGCGGACCCGTGACCTTCTGGGGTCTGGCCAGGATGATGCCCAAGAAGGCCATAGCCGCCTTCGCCTCGGCTACCTGGACGCTCGGACTCCTTGGCGGCATGAGCGTGCTGGCGATCGGAGCGTTCATCTGGGAGGACGCTCCCGGCTTGAGGATAGCTGCGCCCAGCGCCCCCGCCACGGAGCCGACTGCGGTCATGGTCACCGAACACCCTTCGTTTCGTGACGTAACCCTGGAGTCGGGGGTCGACTTCCAGCACGGGGAGGACCGGGAGGTCTTCTTTCCCCTGGGGGGTGGGGCGGTAGTGCTGGACTTCAATGGAGACGGTTTCGACGATATCTACGCCGTCAACTCCAAAGGGCCTAACTCCCTTTTCCGCAACGACGGTGACGGGACTTTCACCGACGTGGCTCGAGCGGCTGGAGCAGACGACCCGTCGGGGGCAGGCAACGGCGGTTGCGCTGCCGACTACGACAACGATGGCGACGTAGACATCTTCGTAACCAACTACGGCCCCAGCAAGCTCCTGAGCAATAACGGTGACGGGACTTTTGCCGATGTCACCGCGGACGCCGGCGTCCAGGACCCGGCAGATGCCTTTCGGTCGACCGGCTGCGCTTGGGGTGACTACGACCTCGACGGCTCTCTCGATCTGATCGTACTGCGCCACCTGTACGAACATAACCAGGCGATGTTTACGACGAAGGACTTCGCCGAGGGCATCGGCGGGCTTGTCTTGTACCACAACAACGGGGACGCCACGTTCGGCGACGACACAGCCCTGTTGGGAGACATCTCCGGCCCGCGGATGGGACAGTTCGACCAGCTGGGGAATATTTGGGGGGCCGGCTTCCAGCCGGGCTGGTCCGACTTGGACAACGACGGTGACTTGGACCTGTACGTCGTAAACGATCTGGGTAACGATATTCAGTCAAACGTCCTCTGGCGTAACGACGGGCCCGCCCGGGATGGCTCTTGGAGCTTTACTGACGTCTCGCTCGGTTCCGGGGCCGACCGGAAGATGTTCGGCATGGGCCTCGCGGTGGCAGACTATGACCTGGACGGCTTCCTGGACCTGTTCGTGACCAACATCAAGAACAACGTGCTTCTCAGGAACCGCGGCAGCGGCCTGAAGTTCACCGACGTGGCGAAGGAGGCCGGGGTCCGAATCGGGACCATCGATCGTAAGGTCCGTGTCGCCTGGGGCGCGGTGTTCTTCGACTACGATAACGACGGCGACGAGGACCTCTACGTGGTCAGTGGCTACCTCAGAGCCGACGTCGCAGGGATCAACGCGGCGGCGAACCCCAACGACCAGCCCAACGTTCTGCTGCGCAACGAAAGAGACGGGACCTTCGTAGTCGTATCCAATAGCGGTGCCGACGACCCGGGTGTCGGTCGGGGTGGCGTGTATCTGGACTACGACAACGACGGGTGCCTCGATCTCTTCGTCGTAAACTTGGGCCAAGCCGCCAAGCTGCTGCGGAACTCGTGTGAATCGACAAGTAACTGGCTGATCGTCAAGCCGGTCGGCACATCGGGGAGCGGGGATGCAGTCGGCGCCAGGATCACCGTACAGGCGGGAGGCAAAGCTCAGATCAGAGAAGTGACGGCGGGGTCGAGCCAGATGGGCCAGAACATGCTGGCGGCCCATTTCGGTCTGGGCCAGGCCGACAGTGCAGACTCAGTCACCGTGAAATGGCCGAGTGGCAAGGTGCAAACGCTGACCAACGTCGCGGCCAATCAACACCTGGTGGTCGTCGAGTGACAGGACGAGCCGGGTGTCGAAGGGTCGCTGCCGCGATACCTAAGGGCGATGACGGCGACGACAAACCGCAGTGCGGAGGAGGAAAAAGATGAAGAAAGGTGCGCCAGCCCGAGCAACTCTCGAGCCTAGCTATGCGAACGAATTGGTGGTCGAAGGGCCCGTAAGGAGAATCCGCGACGAGCTTTACGGTGATACCGGCTACGACGCCATCTGGCGGCTACCCAACTCCGGGTTCGTCATCAGGCTCGATGGCAAGATCATATTCCTGGACGCGATTTTCACGTCACCCCATCCGGTATACGAGGCCGAAAGACGGAAGATCGCGGAGACCGGCAGGCTTCACGACGCCGCGCTCGAGCTCAAGTACCACGACCGGTGGGAGAACCTCTTCAAGGAGGTGCACGCGCCGCCGCTGGCTGCCGATGAGGTAGAGCGCGCCGACCTTGTGCTGATCACGCACGAACATGAGGACCATTTCGAGATCGACGGCCTGAAGCGCATCGGGCGCCTGGGCCCCACCTTCATCGCGCCGGAGTCGTGCCACGAAGCGCTAGGGCGTGTGGGTCTACCGGACGACTCCATCGTCGAGGCGCGATACGGCGAGCGTCACGACTTGGGCGCCTTCACGGTCACGGTGGTGCCCGCGTCGCACTCGCCCGGTGCCTGCGGCTACCTGATAGAGACCCGGCACGGCAACATCTATCATCCCGGCGACGGGAGGTTCGACCATGCCGACAAGGCGGCTAACTTGAGCCTGGACGTGGAGTACCTGCTGCTGCCCATCAACGATACAAACATGGGGGTCGGATTCGCCGCGCTGCTCGCACACCTCCTCCAGCCAAGAGTGGTGATCCCATGCCATTACGGGTACACCTATCCACCGGTGCGGTGGATGGGAGGCCACCCGGCCGAGCTCGTCACCGCCCTGGCGGCTCGCAATTACAAGATGCCTTCCACGGACATCATGATCCTGAGTCCTGGCGGCAAGCTGGTTCTCGTGTAGCCGCCTCGTACGGACGTCAGTGCGGCCCGACCAATGTCGCCTCCGAGGCAGCGAACCCCCTGCTGGCGCCCTCGTACGTCCAGCACTTCTGCCGACAGCCTGTTCGATACCTGCAACCGTTCCTGTTCCCTCTGGTTCAATGTCAATCCTCTCATGGACTGACATTTTCATTGAACAGCTACCAGATCTCGTAACTGTTCAGTCTTGCTGAGGAGCTACCCACCACCACGCCCGTGGATGCCCGCTTTAGGAGACCTTGGCAGAAATCTCTGGGTCGCATGAATCTCGACAGCAGCAGGGCGACCTTCGGCGTGACCTCCCCATCTCTGGATTCCGGCTCGGGGACCGGAATGACGACTACACTCTACGCGGGTGGCAGACACGACCTACCGTCCGGGGTGGCAGACACGACCTGCCGTCATGCCCGCTAAGGCGGGTATCCAGGGGTCTTGAGGGGCATTCGTCCCCCCAACACTGAACAGTTACGAGATCTGCGGGCTCTTGACAAATGCTGAGAGGATGTGATAATAGCGGCACGTCTCTTATCTCTGTTAGGAGGAGAGTCATGCTGTTTAGAGTACTGAAGTCGCAATTCCTGTTGCTGGCGTTGATACCGTCCATCGCCTTGGTCGCTGCCGTGGCCTGCGCGGACGAGGCAGAGGAGCCTGCTGCGCCGCTGGCTGCCCAGGCTGCGGCAGCGCCGCAAGCTCCGGAGGCATCTGCAGGGGCGCCGGGAGCGCCTAAGGCCGCTCAGGCGGCCGACACGCCGCTGCCGGCCCAGGCAGCGGCTGATCCCGAGGCGCCCAAGGCTGCTTCCAAACCGGCGGCGGTGAGAAAGAAGATCGAGACCCGCACAGGCCCTACCGGACCGGTCATCGATCTGCATGACTCGCAGGTCGTGACGTCCGCGATGACATATGTAGGCGGCGTTGTTCCATGGAAGAATTCCGGTCCCGCGACCTGGGTCTGGAGCACGCACGTCTTCGGGACGCTCTATCAAAACGATAGGGTCGGCAATGTCATTCCATATATCGCTCTGAGCCATACCGCGAACGATGACCAGACGGTATTCACGTTCAAGCTGCGGGAAGGCGCAGTGTTCCAGGACGGGACGCCGATCACTGCCGGCGACATCAAGGCGTACTGGGAGCACGGAGCCAAACCGGAGAACATCGTAGCGTGGGGTGGCGCCAGCCTGACCCTGGGCGAGATCAAAGGCTGGGACGAATTGCGAGCCGGCGACGTCACCGAGGCCGAGGGCCTGGTGGCGATCGACGATCATACTTTGGAGATGACGACGTCGATACCGTTTGCGGCGTGGCCCTCTTACGTGTCTGCGTGGCACGCGGGGCTTTCGAAGCTGGCCCAAGTCTTGGCGGACCCCGACAACGACGAGTGGGTGAAGCGCCCCATAGGAGCCGGACCGTATACGCTCACGAAGGACCTGGACACCGGGCTGATAGAGCTGACCCGGGCGGACTTGGCGGGCGACCAGTGGTGGGGTGACACGCCGATCATTGAGAAGTATGTGCAGCTCTCGGTCCCCGACCGTCAGGTCCAGTTGATCATGTTCGAGAACCAGGAGCTGGACTTCTTGCAGATCGACCCGCCGACCCATGAGCAGGTCCTCAATCCCGACAATCCGCTCAACCCGCTGTTGATGGAGACGCCCTTCGGCGGCATCTGGTACTTCAAATTGAAGACCGACTTGGCGCCACTCGAGGACCTCCTGGTGCGGAAGTCGCTGGCGCACGCGACGGACATGAGGACGATAGTAAAGGCGGTCTGGGGAACGACCGAGAACTACGCGACAGGGATGACCTCGCCGTCGATCCCATGCCACAACCCGGATGCGAATCAGCACGCCTACGATCCCGGCCTGGCGGTTCAAGAGCTGGGCTCATCCACCTACGCCAGCGCCGACAACCTTCCGCCGCTGATCATGGACCTGGCACGCCCTCTGATGATCAACGCGGGCGTCGCTATCAAGGAGTACTGGAAGGACAATCTTGGCGTCGAGTTGGACTTGCTGAAGCGCGAGAGGGGTATGCCGCGGCGGCCGGGAGCGCAGTTCTACCGGATCAGCGTCGAATCGTGGGTACCGGACCCCGTCCTGATCATCTCCATGTTGACGCGTACGGACTCTATCGAGGCGTTGACCCCCCAAGCAGGCGGCTATCCGGTGATCGACTCGCTTCTTACGTACGCCAGGTCGCTGCCCCTGGACCATCCCGATCGCTGCGCGGCGTTCCAGGCGATAGAGGAAGAGTACATGGACAAAGTGT
Organism: Dehalococcoidia bacterium; assembly: GCA_965220785.1. Classification (GTDB taxonomy): domain Bacteria; phylum Chloroflexota; class Dehalococcoidia; order Lucifugimonadales; family CAZENU01; genus CAZENU01. The sequence goes on along the minus strand of CBDCQW010000003.1, from coordinate 1,360,222 downwards.
ACATGATCCCGGTCAAATGGAAGAATCCGTTCCCGTGGCTGGTGCAGCCCTGGCTTAAGGGCTTCGACGGGTCGTACAACTTTGACTTCTCCACGCTCCCCACGGCGTACCTGGTCAAACACTAGAACTCTACGACACCGCACATCGTTTGAGAGCACAGGCTCCAGCGACTGACCTGGAGCCTGTGCTCGTCGGGCCCCGGCGGTGCCCAGTACGGCACCAACAAATCGGGGCTTCAGGTAAGGGGAGGGGCTGCCGCTCCCTCTTTGGTCGATTCGGCTCTGGCCGCCCTTGGCGTTGACAGCCGTTGACACATTCTCATAGATTACCGTCAACCGGCTATTCGGCCGGCGGCCGCCGCGGGCAATGGGCTGCCGAAGCAGCCTGTGGCCGCATGAGGAGGCACACCCCTTGGAATACCGTCGACTGAGTGCCATGTGCATCTCCGGGGTGCTTCTTCCGCTAGTCGCGCTGGGCTGCTCGAGCAGCGGCTCCGATGACACCGCGGCGGCTCGCGCCGACCAAGATCCGGTTGCCGAATCCGCTCCAGACAAGCTGGAGCAGACCTTCGACCTGAACATGGAGCTCACCAGCTCTGTGTTCAACAGGATCAGGCGAATCCCCATCGAGTACACCTGCACGGTAAACATCGCATATGGTCAGAGAGGAGTCGGAACAAGATACGGTGAGGACAAGTCGCCGCCCCTGGCGTGGTCCACCGCCCCAGAGGGCACCAGGAGCTTTGCTGTCCTTGTCGAAGACCCGGACGCAGTCAGGCCCGACGGGGATGTCGAAGCCCCAAGAGTCCAAAGGGTCCACTGGCTTATGTGGAACATTCCGGCGGACATCACTGAGCTCCAGGAGCGGATAGCTACCACCACCGACGTAGCGTCAATAGGTCCCGACACCAGGCAGGGCACAAATGACTTCGGAAAGGTCGGGTGGTCTGGACCATGCCCGCCGCCCAACGTTGAGTCGATATACCGCTTGAAGCCACAGCTCCCCCGGAGCTACGTTTTCAAGGTCTACGCACTGGACACGGTATTGGGCCTGGCCGGGGGAGCAGCCAAGGCCGATCTGCTGGCCGCGATGGAGGGCCATGTACTGGGCGGAGGTGAGCTCACAGGCGAGTACGTGAACAAGAAGACAATCAAGTAGTCCTATAGCCCGGAATCCCCCACCTCCGTCATTCCCGCGAACGCGGGAATCTATCCCCGGCATGGTGCGCCATCACGCCCCCGGAAGCAGTCCGTCACGCCGGCCTTGCCGACTAGGTGGTGAATCTGGGCAGCGCGCGACGCGTGGCCGAGCTTACTGTTTCACGTCCCGTCGTTTCGCTTTCGATTGTGTCTGGGATACGGACGTTGTCAAACGCCCGGTCGACTCCTCAGGGCGGCAAGGTAAGAAGCCTTCGGTCGGACTCCACAAATGACACTGGACCGATTGCTCGAGTGTCCCGATGCCCAGTTGGGGTATCAAGGGACCCGCCCAACGTCGTACGCGCGCGCCGTCCTATGTGTCGATGGGGCCCGGGGCCGCCTACCGTCCCTGCAGGTGCGCAAGCTCCGGCCAGATACTCCGCATCTGCCACGCCGTCATCGACGCGAGCCGCGCGTCGCCGCCGCGCGCGAACGCCGACACGCCGACGCTGTCTTCGCGCTCCGGGTACACGCGCACGGTCAGGCACTGCCTATCGTTCGAGAACACCTCCACGATGCTGCGGTCGACGAACACCCGTAGTGTGAGCGGGTCGCCGTCCGGCAGGTCGATCGGCCCGATCTCGGGCGACCGCGCGAACACGTCGGCGCTCAGCGACGACGCCGAAACGTCGATCTGCAGCGAGCTGACCCCGAAGCGCCGGTGGTCCTGTCTGAGCAGCGATATGCGCGTCTGCTCGGCCCCGTCGGGCGACCGGAGCACGGTCAGCCCGACCTCGCGGGCGTTCCCAGGCTCGATCACCGCCTCGATCTCCATCGCCTTGCCCGCAACCTGCGGTATCGGAGTTTCGGTGTTGGCCGATATCTCCACGGGGCCGACCGAGACGCCGTCCGTCCTCAGACCGTCGGTCTCGGACGCCGGACGGATACGCAGGGAGCCGTCGTCGGCCAGCGAGAAGTGCCGCGGCAGCGTCATGACGTCGTTCCAACCGCGCGGCTCGATCCCCTCCTTCACGTTGAAGAAGGCGATGAAGCGCCCCCGGTCGTCGATGGTCGCCGACGGCGCGTGCAGGCTGCCCACGGTGAAGGGGCCGTAGTTCATCCGGCCATGGCGCTCGGGCGTCAGCCGGTGGGAGTTGGGATCGTAGTCGCCAACGTAGTACTGGCCGGCCCGCTTGTGGCTGAAGAACAACAGCATGTGCTTGTCCGGGCCGATAGGCAGAAAGTTGGGGACGGCGCCGTCCTCCCCTGGCTCCGTGTTGGGCGTGCCCTCGATCAGCGGCCCTAGAAGCTCCCAGGTACCCAGGTCCTTTGAGCGGAACACGTAGTCGACCGCCCGGCAGTCCTGTCCGATCTCCCCGTCGCGGTACGTCCCGGACAGCGAGTAGTAGTAGCCGTCGTCCTGCTTCCAGATGCAGGGGTCGAACACGCGGTACGGTCGGCCGTTCTCGTCGATGGGCACGATGGGGATGACGGGATTGTCCGGGTGCTTCTGCCAGTTCAACAGCAGCGGGTCCGAGGCCGTGGCGATGCTGTTGCCGGACTCGGTGCCGTGGTAGATCGCGACGACGCGCTCACGATCGACCACCGCCTGACCGCTGAAGCAGTGGTGCTCCCTGTCCGGGTACAGCGCGGGCGGCAGGTCGCGCCAGTCGACGAGGTCGTCGCTCACGGCGTGGCCCCAGTGCACGCGGTCGATGCCCACGGGCCTGAACTGGTAGAAGAGGTGGTAGCGCCCCTGCCACTGGCACAGCCCGTTGGGGTCGTTCATGCTGTTCTCGGGCGGCGAGAGGTGGTAAAGGGGTCGGTACGGATCGGAGGCGAGGCTCTCCCTCGATTCGCGGAACCGCCGCAGCGTCTCGTCCCGTCTCAGCACCGCGACCTGCTCCTCCAGCGTCTCCGGGTACGTCTCTCCTGAAGGGTGCTCTAGCTCAGCCGACATGACGACACCTCCTGCTGTCTACACGACCTGGAACGTCGAGCCCCTGGCCGTCTTCGTGACTTCGATGCGCGTTGGGAACGACTCCTTGATGCCCTCCAGGTGGGTGATCACTATGATCTTCTGGAAGTCCGACTGGATCGACTGGATGGCCTCCCTGAGCCGTTCCTGTCCGGCCGTGTCCTGCGACCCGAACCCCTCGTCTATGAACAGTATAGGCAACGGCGCCCCCGACCTCTGGGCCAGAAGCCGGGACAGCGCGATCCGCAGCGCGAAGTTGATGCGAAAAGCCTCACCACCGCTGAACATCTCGTACGCCCGCGTACCCACCTCGTCTCCGATGCGGATGTCCAGCTCCTCCGAAGGCATGCCCGTCAGCCTCTCTTTGCGCCCTTCCCGGAGCTGCAGCTTCAGCGTCATGCGGCCGTCCGTGAGCCGGCCAAGCAGCTCGTTGGCGTCGTTCTGCAGCTCGGGTATCGCCGTCTCGATGATCAGCGCCTGGATGCCGTTCCTGCCGAACGCTACCGCAAGCTCGTCAAAGACGCCCTTCGACTGCTGCAGCCCGTGACGCTCCCGTTCGCGGGCTTTGACCTCCCGCTCGAGGGAGTTCAGCCGCTTGAGCTCCCCCTCGACGACACCGCGGTCGACGAGCGCCTCCTGCAGCTTCCGGTCGAGGGCGGACAGGCCGGCCTGCGCCTCCGAGAGCTGCGCCTCCAACGCCGGCAGCGACTTCAGGTCGGAGGCCAGATCGTTCCTGCGCCGTTCGTCGTCGGCTAGATCGGTCCGCCGTCGGTCGCGCATGCCGAGCACCCGGTCCAGCGATTCGCGCTCCCGCGGCAACTCGTCCGCGGCCTCTGCCAGCCTGCGGGCCAGGACGACGTACTCGTCCAGCGCGGCCATCTCTTCGCGCAGGCGCTGATGCCGCTCGCCGTCGTAGTCGACGGCCGCGGCCTCGCGCTCGACCGCCTCCAGGCTTCGCCGCTCGTCGTGCGCGAAGTCACCAGCGTCGATCAGCACTCTGAGGCGGTCGCGGCGGGAACCCATCTCCGTCAACGTCTCCACGGCGTTCTTTGAGTCCTCCAAGTCTCGCTCAGACGCGGCGATTCTCGTCTGCATGTCGCGGCGTTTTCGTTCGAGGTCTGACTCCCCGATCGACAGCGCCGTCAGCTTGTTGGAACGCTCCCGTTCGATTCTTTTCGACTCCTCCTCGCCCTTCGCATACTCCAGCTTCGCCTGCTGGCCCTGCGTTCGGTATTCCAGCGCGAGGTGCTCCTGCCCCTCGTCGCCCAGAGGCTGCTTGCACAGCGGGCACACCGCCTCGCCCTGGCCCAGCATGTCGAACTTCTTGCGCGTCTCTTCCATCTCCTCGCGAAGCTCCGTCGACCGCCGGTCCAGGTACTGGACACGGCCGGCGAGGTCTTGCGTCTCCTCCCGCAGCCGCGCCAGGGTGGCTTCCGGCTCCGTCAACGACTCCTGCTCGGCCCCGACAGCCCTGAGCATCTCCTCTATGCGCGGCCGCCCCGCCGCCTTCGGCTCCAGATCGGCCGAGATCGTCTTTTCGAGCTGCGAGAGCTCGACGCCCAACCGCTCCCGGCTGACGGCTATCGCGCCCTCCAGGCGCGTCTTCTCCTGCGCCAGCGCGTGCGCCCGGGAGGCCGCCTCGTCGAGGCGGGCCGTCTCCGTCCGCACCTCCTCGATACGCGCGGACCGCTCGACGATCTCCGCTTGCCGCTGCCGGACGGCCTCGTGCCGCTCGATTCTTGCTTCGTGGTCCCGAATCTGTCTGCCGAGCTCCTCGACCTCGCCGCGGCTCGACCCCATTCGCTGATCCAGCGCCTGGACGTCACTCCATCTGCGGCGCTGCTGTTCTATCTCACTTCTCAGCGACTCGACCGCCGACCGCCGTTGCTCGACTTCGGGGCGCAGGCGCGTGAGCGCCGCCTCGATCTCGGCCAAGCGCTCCTCCGACGCGGGCCTGCCGTCTACCTGCGCCCGCATGTGAGCGATGGCCCCTTCGATCTCCCGAAGCCGCCCCGAGACGTTCCGGCTGCGCTCCCTGGCCCGCTCCTCGAGCCGGCGGTAGTAGGCGAGGTCCAACACCTCTGCCAGACACTCCTTGCGCTGCGCCGGAGTGCTCCGCGTGAACTCGTCCGCGCGCCCCTGCAGCAGGAACGCGGTGTTCACGAAGGTGTCGTAGTCCATGTGCAGCAGGTCCCGGATTCGAGACTCCGTGTCGCGGACGGTGTTGCCGGTGATCGGGCGGCTGCCGTCGTCGGTCAGCACCTGGAGCTCCAGCAGGGTGCTCTGCGAGCCCCGGGCCGTCCGGGAGTACTTCCTGCTGACGCGGTACGTCTGCTCTCGCGCCTTGAAGTCCAGCTCGACCGCCATGTCGCTGCGGCCCTGGTGGACCAGCTCCTCCTGCGTGCGTGCGCGGGCCTTGCCCCAGAGCGCCCAGGTGATCGCGTCCAGCAGCGCCGACTTGCCGTGGCCGTTGTCGCCGCAGAGACACGCGACGTGCAAGCCGTCCAGGTCCAACGTGGGGACGTCGTCCCGGTAGCACATGAAGTTGCGGACGGTCAGCTTCAGCGGGATCATGCGGCTCTGCGGGCTACCTCTCTCTCGGAGCGTCCACGAGCGGTTACTCGCCGCGGATTATATAATGGCTGCGGGCCGGCCGGCGGCCGGATACAACACCACGGGAGGCGGATCACTTGGCATACGATCTGAAAAGGAAGATACACGCGGGCGAGAGCATCCTCGGCGTCTCGGTGCCGATGACGCTGACCAGGGATGAGATCGAATCGGTAATGGACGGCGGCTCCTACGACTTCGTGTGGGTCGACGGTCAGCACACGCCGTACAACGAAGACCGGCTCGTCGCGTTCTGCACCGCGGCCGCCGAGATCGGAGTCCACGTCCAGTTCCGCATCAAGCACACCAGGAACGCCTATCTGATCGGTAACTATCTCGACCTCGGGCCTGCCGGGATCGAGGTGCCGCAGGTCGAGTTGGACTCTACAGTCGACGAGGCCGTGGCCAACTTCTACTACCCTCCGGCCGGAATCAGGAGCTGGGGCGGGACGGTACGCGTCGGCATCGGCGACCACCCGGACCGCCTGGACTACGCCGACTGGTGGGCCGGGACAGGGGTTCTGTGGCTGCAAATCGAGTCGCTCGACGCGGTCACCAACGCCCGGCGGCTGGCCAGGCCCGGCGTCGACTGCCTTTCGTTCGGGCCGGCCGACCTCGGGTTCGACCTGGAGTCCAACCCCGGTCACCCGCTCAAGACGGTCGACGACTGCTACAGACACCTCATCGACCAGCTCGACGGCTACGCCGCGGCGCCGTGCCTGCGGGCCTATTCCCGGGATGAGCTGGACAAGTTCCGCGATATGGGGGCCCAGATGGTACTGGTCCCGATGACGGTCGACGTCCGATAACCACGATAAAGGAGGAGGACATGGCATTGGCTGGCAGCGGACCGTATACATATGAGATGTCGGCGAAGGACTGGGGCGTCCTGCCCGAAGGATGGAGCCTCAAGGAGGCGACGGCCGTCGCCGTCGACTCCGCGGACAACGTCTACGTTTTCAACCGCGGCGAACACCCCGTCATCGTGTTCGACTCCGAGGGCAACTTCCTGCGCTCCTGGGGCGAGGGCGTGTTCACCCTGCCGCACGGCGTCGCCGTCGGCCCCGACGACAGCGTCTACTGCGTCGACACGGGCGACCACACCGTCCGGAAGTTCACCCCGGACGGCGAGCTGCTGATGACGATTGGGGAGCCTGGCAACGCCGCGCCTGCGATGAGTGGCCGTCCGTTCTGCAGACCGACGCATCTCGCCGTCGATGCCAGGAACGGCGATCTGCTGATATCCGACGGGTACGGCAACGCCCGCGTCCACAGGTACACGTCCGACGGCGAGCACCTGGCGTCGTGGGGCGACTCCGGCACCGACCCGGGCACGTTCAACATCCCGCACAACATTGACGTCGACCCGGACGGCGTCGTCTACGTTGCGGACCGGGAAAACCGGCGCATCCAGCTATTCGACCCTGACGGCGCGTTCCGGGAGCAGTGGGGCAACCTGTCCCGCGCCGCGGCCGTCTGCGTGGACGCCGCTGGCGAAACGGTATACGTAGGCGAGTACTTCGCCGGCATCGCCTCGAACGAGGACGGTCGCAACCTGGGCCCGCGCGTAACCGTGTTAGACGCGTCAGGGAACGTGCTCGCGAGGGTGGGCGACCAGCCGCCTGGAGACGAGGCCGGCCGCTTCTACTCCCCGCATGCGGTCGCCGTCGACTCGCGGGGCGACGTGTACGTGGCCGAGGTCGCCTGGACCGAGTTCGGCCAGGCGATGGACCCGCCGCGGGAGCTGCGCTCCCTCCAGAAGCTCGTGCGCACGGGCTGACGCTGACAGGGCGTGGACGTGGATACTCACGTACGACAGACGCAGCCCACAGGCACGTCCGCCGTCGAGGGCCGCTCCGAGCTGAAGAACGGGGCCGCCATCGGGCTTGTCTCCGGCTTCGCCGCGATCACGTGCTGCGTGTCGCCGGTCGTGTTCGTGCTGATTGGCATCGCGACCGCCGCCGAGGCCGTGACCCTGGGCGACACCCTGTACTACGACTACGGCTGGTTCTTCAGGGCCTTCGGCGCCGTCGTCGCCGCGGCTGCGGTGATCGTATACCTCCGCCGACGCCGAAGCTGCAGCATCGACGGCGCCCGCCGCTACTGGCGCATGCTGGCGGCCCTGGTGCTGGCCGGGGGCGCAACCTACGCCGGACTGTTCTGGTTCACCAAGTACCTCGGCATCTGGTTCGGGTAATCCGAGGACGCGCCCCGGCCGTCGCGGCCCATAGGGGGCTGTGATATAATCCCGCAACTCACCGGCCGTATCTGATCGACGATAAAATTGCCGCGCAGGAGACCGTGATGCCAACAGCCAGCCCCGACGCCAGGACCCTGCTTGACATGTACGAGACGATGGTCACGATCCGCCTCTTCGAGGAGCAGTGCCGTCGGGAGGCCGACGCGGGCAAGCTCAGGGGCATGCACTCCTCCGTCGGCCAGGAGGCCGTTCCAACCGGCATATGCGCGCATCTCAAGGACGGCGACTACGTCCTGGGGACCCATCGCAGCCATCACCACTGCATCGCCCAGGGCGTAGACCTGAGCGAGATGATGGCCGAGCTGCTGGGCAGGGCCACCGGGACCAACGGCGGCAAGGGCGGCACGATGCACATCGCCGACATCACCAAGGGGATGCTCGGCGCCAACGGCGTCGTCGGCTCCAACATCCCCGTGGCCACAGGCGCGGCGCTCAGCGCCAAGCTCCGCGGCACCGACAACGTCAGCGTCGTCTTCTTCGGGGACGGCGCCGTAGGGCAGGGCAGTCTCCACGAGGCGATGAACCTCGCCGCGATCTGGAAGCTGCCGGTCATCTTCCTGTGCGAGAACAACCGCTACGCCGAGTCCACGCCGTTCGAGTACGCGATCGCCGGCGGCTCGGTCGCCGATCGCGCCGCCGGGTACGACATGCCGGGGATAATGGTCGACGGGCAGTCCGTCCTCGACATGTACGAGGTCGGCGGACAGGCGGTGGACCGAGCGAGGCGGGGCGACGGGCCGACCCTGATCGAGGCGCAGACCTACCGATACTTCGGACACTTCGGCGCCGACAACCCATTGGGCTACCGCTCCGAGGACGAGGAGGCCCACTTCAAGGCCAGGGACTGCATCGCTCGTCTCAAGGCCCACGTCGTCGAGAACGACGTTGCCTCCGAGGAGGACCTCCAAGCCTTGGACGAGAAGGCCGAAGCCGCCGTGACCGCGGCCGCGAGGTTCGCGAACGAGAGCCCGTTCCCGGAGCTCGAAGAGCTGTTCACCGACGTGTACATCTCCTATCCGGACCAGAAGATCAACGCAGGCGCCGCACCGGAGATGATTGGGACAGAGATTTCCATCCCCGGCGCGGGCGGGCGCAGCGGGTGACCCGGTCCGCGATCGCCGGCGGCCAGATGAGCCGTCGCCGCCCATCCGGCCGCTCCTAACTTTCCAGAGGGGGAATCCAAATGGCGCAAGCTCAGCAGGCTGTACGCGCAATCACCTACGTCCAGGCGGTCAACGAGGCGCTTCGACAGGAGCTCGAGCGCGACCCGACGGTGTTCATCATGGGCGAAGACATCGCCGGCGGCGCCGGGCGGCCGGACAAGGAGGACGCCTGGGGCGGCCCGTTCAGGCTGACCAAGGGTCTGATCGGGGACTTCGGCCCTGAGCGGATACGCGACACGCCAATCTCCGAGGCCGGATTCGTCGGCGCCGGCGTTGGCGCGGCAGCGTCCGGCATGCGCCCCGTCGTCGAGTTGATGTTCGTCGGCTTCTTCGGCGTGTGCGGCGACCAGATCGTCAACAACGCCGCCAAGATGCACTACATGTTCGGCGGCAAGGTCAAGATACCGCTGACGATCATGACCAGCACGGGCGCGGGCACCGCGTCCGCGGCGCAGCACTCGGAGACGCTCTACTCGGTGTTCGCCCACTTCCCCGGGCTCAAGTGCGTCACGCCGTCCGATCCTTACACCGCAAAGGGCCTGATGATCTCGGCGATCCGCGACGACGACCCCGTGATAGTCTTCAACCACAAGCTCCTCATGGGCCGAACTCCCACACCCCAGATGAGCGACGGGGTCGGCTACGGAGGCCACGTGCCGGAGGAACCCTACGAGATTCCGATAGGCAAGTCCATGATCGCCCGCGAGGGCACGGACGTGACCCTGCTCGGCGCCGCCTACACGACCATCGTTTGCCAGGAAGCCGCCGACATGCTGGCGGCGGAGGGCTACTCCGCCGAGGTCATCGACCTCCTTTCGATCTCGCCGCTCGACGAGGAGACCATACTCGAATCGGTGAAGAAGACCAGGAAGATCGTCATCGTCGACGAGGACTACCCGCGCTGCAGCATCGCCAGCGACATTTCGGCACTCGTAGCCGAGGAGGCGTTCGACTATCTCGACGCCCCGCCGAGGAGAGTCGTGCCACCCCATACCTCGGTGCCATACAGCCTACCCCTGGAGATGGCGTACCTGCCGGCCAAGGAGCGGGTCTACGAGGCGGCCTTGAGCGTCCTCGAGTAAAACCCCGAAGGACCGGACCTCAGGAGGTTCCCCTTGGCAGTACCCATCGTGATGCCTAAGCTCGGCATGGTCATGTCCGAAGGGACCGTGGCCAGGTGGGCGAAAGCCGCCGGAGAGGCCGTCAATCGCGGCGAGGTCATCGCCGAGATCGAGACCGAGAAGATCAACTACGAGCTCGAGGCGACCGACGACGGCATCCTCCACCACGTCGTCGACGAAGGTGCGAGCGTCCTGGTAGACGGAGTGGTGGCCTATCTGCTCGCCGAGGGAGAAGAGGCCCCGGCCGCGCCACCCCCGCCCGCGGCCCCTGCCCCGGTGGCTGCACCGCCCCGCAGGCGCTCCCGTGCCGCGCGTCGGTCCGCCGCCGGAGGAGAGGTCCGCTCAACACCCGGCGCTCGGAAGCTGGCTTCCCAGCTCGGAGTCGAGCTCAGCGCCGTCACGCCCACCGGACCCGGCGGCAGGGTGGTGGAAGCCGATGTACGCGCGCACGCCGAGAAGAAGGCAGAAGCCCCCGCGGCGCCCTCGGTCGCTCCATTGCCTCCGGGTCTGCCCGACGCAGCCCGGACCACGCCGCTGTCGGGCATCCGCAAGTCCATCGCCGATCACATGCGCCGGAGCATCGCCGACACGGCCCAGCTCTCGTTCAGCGTCGAAGTCGACGTGACCGACGCCCAGGAGATGAGGAAGCAGGTAAGCGAGGACGGCGTGACGATCTCGATCGCCCACGTGCTGATGAAAGCCTGCGCCGCCGCGATAAAGCGCCAGCCGGAGATCAACAGCGTGATGGGCGGCGGAAACGTCCTCTACTTCGACCAGGTGAACATAGGCGTTGCCGTGTCCCTCAAGGAGGGACTGATCGTGCCGGTGGTCAACGATGTGGCCGGCAAGAGCCTCGCCGATCTCTCCCGGGAGACGACCGATCTGGCTGACAGGGCCCGCGACGGAAAGCTGCTCCCCGACGAGACCGCCGGCGGCACATTCACGATCAGCGTGCTCGGGAGCGTCGACAGCTTCACGCCGATCCTCAACGCTGGCCAGAGCGCGATCCTGGGCGTGGGCAGGTCTGTCGAAAAGCCCGTGGTCAGAGGCGGAGAAGTTGTCGTCAGGGAGATCATGACGCTCAGCCTGACCGTCGACCACCAGGTCATCGACGGGGCCGTAGCCGCCGGGTTCCTGCGCCGTCTCCAACAGAGCATCGAGCGCCCCGCCGCGCTCTTCAGATAGCCCGGCCGCGTCCGACACGTCGATTGCCGCCGTCAGGCCTGCGGGTTATTCGGACGTGGCGCCGGGTAGCTGGGCATTGCCGTCGGTCGCGGCGCGACTGGCGCATTTCCTGCGGAATCCGGATTGACCAGGGGCCATTCGCGGAAACGTGAAACCCGCCAAATCCTGTCCGGCTGAAATTGGGTCTGGACACCGATACGTACGATGTGGGAAAATCTGCGCGGCGCGGCACAAAAAGAGGTGCCCGCAGGTACTTAGCTAAAAAGGAGACGACATGGAAGGGCTGTTTTTCGTTCTGGTTGGGGCGGCGCTGGTGGTTCAGTCCTGGCAACTTCTCGGCCTATACTCCGACGGACGGACGATGGGCGTAGTAGTCGGCGGCTTGGGAGTCCTGATCCTGGGCACGTTCATGCTGGGCTCGTCTGTCGAGCCAATACTGCTCACCGAGGCGGGCAAGAAAGCCAGCACGGTGGCCGCGAGCGACGTTGCGGCGTCGACCGCCTTGCTCACCACTCTCGCGGCCGTGTGGGCTATCTACGCCATCGGCGTGGGCGCGCAGGGCCTGTGGGACCTGGACGATCGGGCGATCGGCTTCCTGAGCGCGGTTGTGGCCGTCGTGTCGCTGGGCGCGTTTGCGCACTTCGCGGGCGAGCTCGATGCCAGGTACGGCGAAAACGTGATGCTCGCGGTGTCGGCCGCGACGCTCGTGCTGACGGTCCTCGCCACCTTAACGTTCTTCTACCTGGCGTTCGGGTTCAACGTCTTGAAGCTGGTGTCCGGATGGTTCCTGCTCATAGGCGGCGCCGTCGTCAGCCTTATCGGACTGGCGATCGTCGCCGGGGCCGTGGTGGTCACCTAATAGCCGGACTCGGCTTGTGCTCTTTCCGGTCACGGAGGCCGCTTGACGTCTCCGTGACCGGCCAATTTCTTAACGACGAGCCCGCCGCTCCGACGGGGCGGTTGACTATTCCCATGCGGTGAGGCGAATGACCGACATACCCTCGATAGACCATATACTTGCGGAGAGCGACGGAGAGTTGGGCAGATTTGCCTGGGAGGGCACATTTGCCGACTATCTCCAGCTCGTCATTGAAGACCCAACTCGCTCGCGGTTGGCCCACTCCCTCGTGTACGAGGCCGTCATGGCCAATGGCGTCGAGACGACGCCGGACGGCGTACCGGTGTACGGCCTCTTCAAGGACCGCATCTTCGGTCTGGAAGGGGCCCTCGAGCGGATCGTCCGTTACCTGGAGGCGTCGGCAAACAGGATGGAGGTCCGGAAGCGGATACTCCTCCTGCTCGGCCCTCCGGCCAGCGGCAAGTCCACCATAGTGGAGCTGATCAAAAGGGCGCTGGAGGAGCACACCCGTACCGACGAAGGCGTCGCCTACGCGATCGCCGGGTGTCCCATACAGGAGGACCCGCTGCACCTCGTCCCGGAGAGGATGCGACAGGCCCTGCTGGATAACTATGGCGTCTACGTCGAGGGTGATCTGTGTCCGCGATGCCGTTACACTCTCAAGACCGAATACAACGGCAAAGCCTCCGAAATGCCCGTACGCCGTGTCGTCTTCTCCGAGAGATCGGCCCTCGGGATCGGATACTTCATCGCGTCGAATCCGAGAGGCGACTCTTCCGTACTCGTCGGCAGCGTCGACCAGGCGCAGTTGTCGGGCGAGCGTGAGGAGGTGGCCAGCAAGGCCTTCCGGCTGGATGGCGAGCTGAACATCGCCAACCGCGGTCTCATGGAATTCGTGGAGATCTTCAAGGCCGACAGACAGCTTCTCACCACGCTGCTCGGCCTGGCGCAGGAACAGATCATCAAGAACGACAAGTTCGGCTCGATCTACGCCAACGAGGTCTTGATTGGACACTCCAACGAGGGCGACTTCGACGAATTTGCCGCCGACAAGCATTCGGAGGCGCTCAAAGACCGGATAATCGCTGTCGAGGTCCCGTACAACCTCCGGGTCCGCGAGGAGGTCAAGATCTGTGCCGGGATGCTGGCGTCTGGAATGGTGCAGGGCGTTCATCTCGCGCCCCTTACGCTTCGGATGGCCAGCGTGTTCGCGGTCCTGTCCCGCCTCGACCCGCCGGCTCGTCAGGGAATGAGCCTGCTCGACAAGATGAGGCTCTACGACGGCAACATTGTCAAGCCGTACGACAAAGACGACGTGGCAGCGATGCAGCGGCACAACCACCGCGAGGGCATGTCAGGCCTCTCGCCCAGATACGTGATGAACCGGCTCGACAATATCGCAGGCGCGCCCGACGTTTCTTGCGTGTTCCCGCTGGCGGCCGTCGACAGCTTGTGGCGGGGGCTCAGGGAGAACATAAGCCTTGGAGAGGAGGAGCGCGGGAAGTACGTGGGCTTCCTGAACGACACGATCCGCGAGTACAACGATCTCGCCATCAACGAGGTGCAGAGGGCCTACGACGAGAACTTCGAGCAGGCCGCTGAGATTCTCCTGGACGGCTATCTGAACACGATCGCCAGCTTCTCGGAGACCGGCTTTCGGCCGACCGACGCCACGGACAGGACCATCAGCGACCGCGACGTGCGGGACATCGAGCGAGCCGTCGGAGTCCCCGAGCGCGAGAAGCCCGACTTCCGGCGAGAGATTCTCGGAATTCTGGAGGAATGGCGCAAACGGGGACTGACCTTCGACTACTCGTCGGAGCCGCGTCTGAAGGCGGCCATCGAGGAGCAGCTCCTGACGACGCGCCGAAACCTCCTCGGCGCGCTGTCGCGGCCGCGAGGGGGTCGGCAGAGGGCCGAATGGCAGCGGCTGCGAAACTCGATGAAGGGCCGGCTCATGAACAGCTATGGCTACTGTCAATACTGCTCCGACGACATGCTGAGCTACGCGGTTACCGTGCTCGATGGTACCCCCGTCCACAAGGCGCAGAAGAACGAGGAGGTCGAGTGGCTGTGGCCGCTCACCCACGCCGCCGCCGAGCCTGCCGAAGAGTCGGAAGAGTAGGCGCGGCAGGTCTCTGACTTCACGACGCCCTCGCCCGGGCCGCGTCCCAAACATCTTTGGGCGGTGGCCGACGGCTGACCGGGCGGCTTTGACAGGACTCGACGCGACGTGGTCCTTCCGAGCAACGACGATGGAGTCTCGACGCGTATGAGGTGCGTCTACTCCCCAGCCGCCGCCTCACAGCGCGGGAATCGCGAATAACGCCGTGAGCTCTCGCCGCCGCCGCAGAAGAGACATGAGAAACCGTCGCCGGCGCGAGCAGCCGTCCGTCGCGCTGGCATGGTGGGTCATCGCACTGATTGTCAGCCTCGGCCTGCTGGTCGCCGCGGCCAGGATTCTCGTATAGGCCCTCAGGCGTCTCGACTTGGGGAAGTCCGCGCCTGGCGTTTCCGGCCATCAGCGGTCGGTACACCGGACCGCGCGGGAACCGTCCGGCGCCGAGGAGCCTGCGGCCCGTTCACGCGGAGCGGCGTCGATGGATCGGCGGGGCGCGCGAAGCGGCGCCGGGAGGGTCGCTTCACCCCAACGGCGTCGGTGCTCCCCCTTCGCCCGAGCGAACGCGTCGACGTAGGACGGGTCGCGGATGGGCCCGGCGGTCATGATCAGGGCGTCCTCACGATTGTCAGCGTAGTAACCTTTCCGGACTCCGCTCACGTCGAAGCCGTACTTGCCGTACAGGTTCCTGGCCGCGAAGTTGGACGGCCGGACCTCGAGAGTAACAGCGGTGGCGCCTCTCGCGTAGGCCTGCTCGATGGCTGCGATGAGCAGCAGCTCCCCGACACCGCGGCCGCGGTCCGTCCGGCGGACTCCGAAGGTGATCACGTGCGCCTCGTCGGCCGCGTACCAGGCTCCCAGGAACCCGGCTATCGGCTCGCCGGCAGGCCCGCTCGCGCGCCACAGGCCGGCCGAGGCGTTGCGGATTGTCGCCGCCAGCCGTGCCGGGCCGCTGCCGGCGGTCACGCGCCGGTCCGCAGGCGGTCGGCCCGACAAGCCCGGCGGGGTGATCGGAACGCGGCAGGCTACGAGGTGGGAGATGGTCGAGTTCTGCAGCTCGCGACCGAAGGGCGTTGGCGGGAAGTGGCCCGGAAAGACCTCTCGCTCGATAGCCTGTACCTGAAGCACGTCGGCGACCGTCAGCGGACGCACCGCGAACGGCATCGCCGAGTCGAGTGAAGGGTCCCCGGAGGTCGTCATTCTATGACCGCATCGGCCCCAGACCGTAGACTTGCTCGATTCTAGCACGACGCCATGCCCTGCCAGTGTGGACCGTAGGATGGCGGCGACTCGGGCCTGACTCGGCTGCGGGCCGATCCGTGTATTTGGGCCTTCTCCTGGTGCTGAATCACATATTATGAAAGATAATTCAAGAGAATTAACTACAGAAAACCTTGAACATTTTGGACGAATACTTAGAATAGTTTAGGAATAGTTGGGCCGACTCGCGTGGTCGGCCCGTTTGTCGATACGCGAAGAGGCGTCGAGCGCCCCGGAGCCGCGGATGCGGATGCTCGCCCGTATAGTAGGTCTGGCCCTGCGGCACAAGTGGATGCTGCTGGGCGCCTACCTGTTCATGGCCGGGGCCACGGCCGCCTATATGGTGCTCCCCGTGCTGGTGGGCGGGGCGGTCGACGACATGGCGGCCTACGCCCAGGGCGAGCCGATCTCCGACAGGGCCATGCTGATCACGGCGCTGCTGATCCTGGGGCTCGGCGCGCTCCGCGGCCTGCTCTCGTACGGGCAGACGTTCATGGGAGAGGCCGTCGGGCTCCGGGTCGTGTACGAGCTCAGGAACCGCTTCTACGACCACGTCCAGAACCTCAGCTTCGCCTTCCACGACCGGCAGCACACCGGGAATCTCATGTCGCGCGCGATCACCGACGTCGAGGCGATGCGCATGTTCGTGAACGGCGGCCTGGTGCGCAGCCCCTACTTCCTGGTCCTCGCCGTAGTCGCCGCCTTCATGATGCTGCGGCTAGATTGGCAGCTCGGCCTGTTGGCGCTGAGCTTCATGCCAGCGGTCGCCGCGATGTCCATCTTCGTACGGCTGCGCCTCCGCCGGATTTGGACCAAGGTGCAGGAGGACATGGGAGACCTGAGCACTACGCTTCAGGAGAACCTGACCGGAGTGCGGGTGGTCAAGACGTTTGCCGCGGACGAGTTCGAGAAGGCCAAGTTCAGCGACAAGAGCGGCGACGTCCAGGCGGACATGGTCGGCGCCGCACGGCTGCAGGCAATCAACACCTCGTTTGTCATGGGCATGTACCTGCTCGCCATGGCGCTGATCCTGATGTACGGCGGCTACCACATCATGAGCGGCCACATCACCGTCGGCGAGATGGTGCAGTTCCTCATCTACCTGCAGATACTGAGCCAGCCCGTCAGATTCTCGGGCTTCCTGGTCAACAATTTCGCCCGCGCCGTATCGGCCGGCTACAGGCTCTTCGAGATACTGGACGCCAAGTCCCCCGTCCGGGAGTCGACTTACGCGGCCGATCTGCCCGCAGTCCGCGGCCACGTCCGCTTCGAGGACGTCCGATTCTCCTACGATCGCGGCGCCCAGGTGCTGAGCGGAATCGACATCGACGCCAGGCCGGGGCAGGTCGTGGCGTTGCTCGGCGCCCCCGGCAGCGGCAAGAGCACGACCACCAACCTGCTCCCCAGGTTCTACGACGTCACCGCGGGGCGCGTGACAGTCGACGGCATCGACGTCCGGGACGTCACGCTGAAGTCGCTTCGCCGCAACATCGGCATCGTCCAGCAGGACGTCTTCCTCTTCGGCGCCAGCCTGAAGGAGAACATCGCCTACGGCCGCGAGGATGCCTCGATGGACGAGATCGTGCGGGCGGCGAGGATAGCCCAGCTTCACGACCACATCAAGGGCCTGGAAGACGGATACGATACCGTGATCGGCGAACGGGGCGTGACCCTTTCCGGCGGCCAGCGGCAGCGAATGTCGATAGCGCGCGCCGTGCTGCTGGACCCACCCATCCTGATCCTCGACGACTCGACCTCCAGCGTCGACGCGGGGACCGAGGAGCTGATCCGAGCTGCGATGGAGTCGGTGATGAAGGGGCGAACGACATTCGTCATCGCTCACAGGCTCAGCACCGTCCACCGGGCCGACCAGATACTCGTCCTGGACGACGGCAAGATCGTCGAGCGCGGGACGCACTTCGAGCTGCTCGCGCTGGGTGGGCTGTACCACCGGATCCACGAGCTCCAGCTACGGCCTCAGGAGGAGGTCATGAAGGAGATAGACGTCGCGGGAACGGCCCAGGGCTGGAGGAGCGGCTAGATGTACGGATCGGGGGGCGGCAGCCTGGGTCACATGATCGGAGGGGCGCGGATCGCCCGCATGCAGGGCGGCGACCTGTCCGACGACGTTGCCGGCTCCGTTTTCTCCTACCGTGTCGTCGCCCGGCTGGCGCCGTACGTAAAGGCTTCCGCGCACCTGGTGGCGATCGCGACGGTCGCGATGATCGCCTTCGCGGTGTCCCTGGTCGCCGTGCCCTGGCTGATCAAGGTCGCCATCGACGACTACATAGTGCCCGGAGACCTGAGCGGGCTCGGCTTCATCGTGGCGCTGTTCGTAGGCAACGCGTTGATCAGCGTCGTGGCCCACTTCACCCAGGAAATCGCGATGACCAGGGCGGGCCAGGCCGTGCTGTACAGACTGCGCGGGGACATGTTCGCCCACCTGCAGAAGCTGTCGCTCAAGTTCTACGACAGGACCGAGGTCGGCCGCCTCATGTCGCGCGTGCTCGGCGACGTGTACCAGCTACAGGAGTTCCTCTCGGTCGCCGTCATCACGCTCGGCGACCTGCTGAGCCTGACCCTGATCGTCGCCGCGGTCGTGACCATGAGCCTCGAGCTCGGCCTCATCTCGATGGCGTTCGTGCCCATCCTCGTCCTGATCGTGATGGTCTGGCAGCCGTTCGCGAGGCGCGGCTTTGTCGAGGTCAGGCGCACCATCTCCATCGTCAACGGGGCGCTCAACGAGAACATATCCGGCGTCCGCGTCGTCCAGAGCATGAACCGCCAGGAGCGGAACCTCGAGCAGTTCGACGAAAAGAACCGGGACAGCCTCACCACGTCCCTGTCGGCGACTCGGATGGCGTCCAGCCTGCTGATGCCCGTGGACACGCTGACGCATCTCGCGATCGGGCTCGTGGTCTACTTCGGCGCGCGGATGGTGACCGACGACGCCATCGAAGTCGGGACGATGATCGCCTTCGTGCTGTACATCCAGCGCTTCTTCGAGCCGATCCGCAGCCTGACGATGCAGTACACCCAGCTCCAGCGGGCCATGGCGTCGGGCGTCCGGATATTCGAGCTGCTCGACACCGAGCCGGACGTGGTCGACGCCCCTGCCGCCAGCGATCTTCCGCGGCTCAAAGGCGAGATCGAGGTCAAGAACGTCAGCTATGGCTACGCCGAGGGCGAGGACGTGCTGAAGAAGGTCAACGTCCACGTCAAGCCCGGCTCGACGGTCGCCATCGTCGGCCCGACCGGGGCCGGCAAGACGACACTCGTGTCGCTGATCTCCCGCTTCTACGACGTGGAGCCGGATCGTGGCGCCATCCTGGTGGACGGGCAGGACATCCGCGAAGTCAAGCGCCGGTCGCTCGCGAGGCAGATGAGCATGGTGCTGCAGGAGCCGTTCCTCTTCTCTGCCACCGTGCGGGAGAACATTAAGTACAACCACCCGGACGTCACCGACGAGCAGATGATCGATGCCACGAAGGCCGTCGGCGCCCACGACTTCATCATGAAGCTGGAGGACGGCTACGACACGTACTTGCACGAGCGCGGGGTGAACCTGAGTGTTGGGCAGCGCCAGCTCGTCAGCTTCGCCAGGGCCATCGTGGCCGACCCGAGGGTATTGATCCTGGACGAGGCGACCGCGAACATCGACAGCTACACCGAGATGCTGGTGCAGCGGGCCCTGAAGCGGCTGCTGAAGGGCCGGACCGCGATCGTCATCGCGCACCGGCTCTCCACCATCCGAGGCGCCGACCAGATCGTCGTGCTGCACCTGGGCGAGGTAGTCGAGGTCGGCACCCACGACGAGCTGATGCAAAACGGCAACCTCTACGCCCACCTGTACCAGATGAACTTCGCCTCGCTCAAGAGCGCCCTGCCAGACACTCCGGACGACCCGTCCACCTAGCGTCGGACCCAGGTGGCCCGAGTCGTCATGCCCGCGAGGGCGGGCATCCAAAGAGCTGGGGAGACAGTCTTCCCGTGAAGTTGTGGACAGGCACGTCGCGCCGTAGCTGTTCAGAGTCGCGGAACGCCTGTCTTCCCCACCTCACCCCCAAGGCAACCCGTTCACCCCGAGTAGGCCCGCTGCTTTGAGCGGCGCGTATCGAGGGGCGCACACGACCCTGTCGCCAATACTGATGTCGACCCCACCCAAGGACTGCGTCGTGCGGGCCCTTCGATACACCCCGACGAAGCGTCGGGGCACTCAGGGCGAACGGTTGCTCAGGCTACGGCCCCGCCCTTGGGAGCGACCGGCGACCTCGACGCACTCTCGTGACCGTTCGCCTCCTCAAGTCTGAACAGTTACGTCGCGCCGCTCGCCTTGCCGTAGGGCCCTTGGCACGGCTACAATCTATGTCGTCGGGGTGTGGCGCAGTCGGTAGCGCGCGTCGTTCGGGACGACGAGGTCGCTGGTTCAAGTCCAGTCACCCCGACCATTTTTCTCCTTGTCTAAGGCATTTCCATTGGTGGCGCCTGGCCGGAGTGCGCCGGCCCGCATGCAGGCGGCTGCTGGAGTCGTTGATCCGCGAACCGGTCGGGCCGGAGACGCACCTCAGACCTATACGGGCGCGGCTGCGCGGGACGAGGCGGTCTACCGGCCGCCGGTGGGTGAGACGAGCAGGCGGAAGATATCCTTGGTCGGGGCCATCATCCGCGGGTAGCCGACGTCGACGACCTCGTCCAGCCCGATTATTCCCGAGATGAGCGACGCGGTCCTGACCGAGCCGTCGCCGAGCATGCGGACTGCGGCGTCCACGTCTTGGCGCTCGTAGCCGATGGAGCCGACGACCTCGATCTCCTTTGTCAGGATCGTGTTGAAGTCGAACTCGGGCGTCGCGGTGTAGATCGCGACGATGACCACGCGTCCGCCGCGCCGCACGAGGTCGATGGCCAGGTGCGGCGTCCTCGGCGCTCCAGCCGCGTCGATCACGACGTCGGCGCCGCGGCCGTCGGTCAGCTCGGCGAGCTGGCCCACGGCGTCCTCCTGGCCGGAGTCTATCGTGGCGTCCGCGCCCATCTCGGACGCGAGCTCGAGGCTCATCGGTCGGACGTCGATGGCGCAGACCCACGCGCCCATAGCCCTGGCGGCCTGCATGGCGAGCAGACCTACGACGCCCGCGCCGAGCACGGCCACACGGTCGCCCGCGGTCACGTTGCCCTGGCGCACGGCGTGGTGGGCCACGGCGGTGGGCTCGCTGAGGCCGGCCTCCTCGCTGCTGACGTTGTCCGGCAGGGCAACCGCCTGGGCGGCGGGCCACGCGACGTACTCGGCCAGGCCGCCGTCGGCCCCGAACCCGACCGTCGCGCTGCCGGGGCAGCGGTTCCCACGGTCGTTCAGGCACCACCAGCACCGGCCGCAGGTGAGCACGCCGTCAATCACCACGCGGTCCCCGACGGCCACGGCAGAGGCGCTGCGGCCAAGCTCGACCACCGTGCCCGTCAGCTCGTGCCCGATGACGACAGGCAGCATCCTGCCGGTGATTGCGTTGGGCTTTTCGTGGTCTATAAACTTCGGGCCGAACTGGTACTCCTCCAGGTCGGTCGCGCAGATGCCGCAGTAGTCGATCCTGATCAGCGCGTCGCCGTCGCCGGGAGTCGGGTCGTCGACGTCCTGGTACCGAACGTCTCTGTTGCCGTGGTATACGAGCGCCTTCATGCCGTGCTCCTCTGCTGTCGCTCCCGGCGCAGCCGTGCCGGAACGTCGTCGCCGGCTATCTCGGAGGAGTCGATCTTCAGGCTGCGGTCTTCGATCGGGAGCGTAACCTTGACGCCTCCGCGGCGGTGCGACTCGCGCAGCGCGACGGCGATCTCCAGGGCCGCCCGGCCATCGCGCCCGGAGCACCTCGGCTGGTGGCCGTTCTCGATGGCGGACACGAGGTCCGCGACCGCGTGCAGCCCCATGCCCTGCATCCGCGCCGGCCACGGGAACGGCAGGCTGACGGCGTACGGGCGACCACGCCGGCCCGTCGGGCCGGCGTCGAAGACCCGCCGGAGCTCCCAGTCGTCGCCGTTGTCCGTGGAGCGAATCCGGCCCTTCGTCCCGACCACGTCTATGTCCCACTGGACCGCGCCCGTGTCCGTGGAGCGGAGGTATCCCCTGGCGCCGTTGTCGAAGGCGAGGTAGCCGTTGCCCCGCGGGTCGTCGTCCCCCGCCGCGGCCTCGTCAGACTCCATCTCGCCGAATACCCACTCGACATTGCCGCCCGCGAGGTATCGGAGGATGTCGATGGAGTGGCTGCCGTTGTGCGACAGTCCGACCCGGGCGAGCGCGGCGACGTGGAGAACGTCGCCGATGTCGCCCGCTTCGATCATCTGCCTGGCCGTGTGGAAGAGTGGGTTCCAGCGCCGGCTGCAGTAGACGGCGAGCCGCACGTCGTTCTCCTCGCAGGCCCGCACCATGTCGTCGGCTTCGCTGAGACTGAGGGCGATGGGCTTCTCGGCCCATATCGCGCCCACGCCGGACCTGGCCACGTCCTGGACGATGGTGGAGCGCACCCTTGCCGTCGTGCAGACGCTGACCAGGTCGAGCTCTTCGCGCGCGATCATCTCCCTGTAGTCGGCGTAGAGGTGGTCTGGGGAGATGCCCCAACGTCTTCCGAAGATCTCCCGCTGGCCGTCGTGGAGGTCGGCCCCGGCGACGAGCTCGACGTTCGGGGCGGCGTCGTAGCTCGGGGCGTGGCAGTAGGGCAGGAAGATCGAACCGCCCTGGTCGATCTCGTCGTCGAACGTGCTGCCCATGCGTCCCAGGCCGATGACCGCCGCGCGGTAGGTTGTCATGCTCACTTCACTCCATGGTCGTGGCCCACCGCACGTCCCGGACACCATCGTGGACGGCGTCGGCGGGCGCCCCGAAACCTGAGGCGATTATAGGTTCGGGCCCGTGCCCCGGCAAGAGCCTGTGTCCGCAGGCAACGGTCCGGACTCGACGAGACGAGCTGCCACGAGAGTGCGTCAAGGCCGCCTGCCGGTTTTTCGCGCAAATCTGTGCCATTCTGTGCCATTCCGTGCCGTTTGTATCTGGCTGGTGGCACACCTGTCCCGTAGATGACACACCCGGTGTGCCACTCGGGCTATCTGAGCCGGGTCACCGTGGCGCGGAATGACACGCCGTGACCCGCGCCGGGTGTGACAGGAATTGGAATGGGCGATGAAGACGGAGACTGTTGCCACGCGGCCAGAATAGCACATCTGTACGCCTCTCACAACACGGCCCGTCCGCTCATGATTCACCACCTGATTGGGAAGGCGCGCGCGGCTGACTGCTTGCGGGATCGTGATGCTGCACCATGTCGGGGATAGATTCCCGCCCCCGCCTTCGCGAGGGCAGGCTCTGCGCGGGAATGACGGAGGTGGGGGATTTGGCCGCGTCATCGATGGCTCTGGGGCGAACGGCGGGCCAGGTTGTGGGGAGGGGTTCAGGCGAAGGCGATCGAGAGTGGCCGGGGAGAATGCGGTACTGCCTGACGTTCTAGGCGGAGCGGCGCGGGCGCGCTGAGCTTGGTCAGCGCCGACATCGGGAAAGCCGCGCCCAGGACGAGGCGAGCGAGCAGCGCCAGGGCAATCATGGGAGGCGCCTACAGGGACGCCGGTGGTCCGGTCGCCTCGGCGAAACTGCGGCCCCTCGGACGGATCTACGATCCGGCCGACGCAGGGGCCTCGGGAAGCTCGACCTCGTTGAACTTGCTGAACACGTAGGTGCTCCGGTCGGTCCCGAGCGGCGTGCTGTACTCGCGAGTCATTTTCAGCGGATACCCCGTATCCGCATCGATCCACAGATCGAATTTCATTGGACCGTACAGGTTGTCCTGCTCCGCGCGATAGCGGTGCGCCGTGACCGTTTCGTCGAATCTCTCGTCGGGAAGTCGCGACACCCTGTCGAACCATCGCCCGAGGTCTGAGACCGCGCCGTACCCGTCCTTGAATATCTCCCAGACGTAATCGGGGGAAGCGAAGAATGCGAATAAGGGGTCCCCGCGCTGCCATCGGTCCGGAGCCTTGCCCTTGTACCTCGTCCCGTCGAGGTAGAGCATTTCGATCCTTCTCCTGTAAGCCGGATCACCTACATCGTGGTCGAGGACGTTGCGCGCGTCCGCGTAGAAGCCTCTGCCGAGAACGTAGTCCGCTTCCACGTGCCAACCTCCCCCGGCCCGCTTTGACGTTCCGACCATCAGGCCGGTGGTCTTGTCAACCAGGTCGCACACATGGAGACTCGGCGGCGTGAATCGGCAATCTCCTTCTACGGCCCTCCCGACAACCGATTGCAGGGCGGCCCTCTCCTGATCGGATGGCTTGTCCGACGGTCGCAGCTTGGCGGGGTCAATCCCGGCCGCCTCAAGCGCCCGGCCGTCGAAGGACGTCTCGGAGAAGAGCACCGCCACGGTCGTGGACGCGCTGACGTGAAACGACCAGAGTGGGCCACCGCCCCTGGTTACACGAGCCGCCGTCGGATCCGGACCGGGGCTGAGAGCCGTGGCGGTCGCCAACACCGGCTCGGGGCTGGGAGCCGTGGCTGTCGCAAGCTCGGTTGCCGGCTCCCGATCCGGCGTGGAACAGCCGAAACCGACGACAACGACGATCAGGGCCGGTGCGATCGGCAGGCGGGAAACCAGGAGGTTCATGACTCCAAAGACTCACCGCTGGGGCGTTCATAGGATATTATGTTTGCACAACAACCGCAACAAGCTGGCCTATGTGAAACATATCACGACAGTTGAACCGAGTGATAGAGCGGTCGACTGCTCTCTGTGCCACTAGTGCGGCGGATATCGTAGCCCTGCTGCTCAAAGGTGAGCCGCTCCTCTCAGCAAGCCTGGACAGGCAAGCCGCCTCCCCGATCGGATTGAGGGCGCAAGCTCGTCCTGGCGGCTGTATAATTGCGGCGGCCGGAGGCGCGGGCCGTACGCACCGGTTCCGGCCGGGTTCATCCGCCCAATCCCGCAACGCCCCCCTGGAGGTGACTAACGTGACTGGCCAACCCATCGACGTCGGAAGCGACCGTCAGCTATTCGTCGACCGCTACCTGGTCGACTCGGCTAACGGTGTCGACCTGAAGCTGCACAGCCCCCAGTCCGCGGGCACGGCGATCGTGACCGACGCGCCGTGGGAGGGCAGCACCTGCGACTACCACACGGTGCTGAAGGACGACGGCGTATACCGGATGTACTTCCGCGGCACGAGCCACGACGGCTACCAGATCGAGTCGCTGATGTCGCCGGGAGAGACGAAGGTCCCGTTGCACGCCGACCTTACGTCGTACGCGGAGAGCACGGACGGCATCACGTGGACGAAGCCGTCGCTGGGCATCTTCGAGTTCGAGGGCTCCAGGGACAATAGCATCGTCTGGATGGAGCCCGGGTCTGACCTGGTCCCGTTCGTTGACGGCAATCCCGCGGCGAAGCCCGACGAGCGGTACAAGGCGATCGTGCGCGAGGCGGTCGACGGCAAGGAGACGCTGAAGGCGCTGGCGTCCGCCGACGGCGTTCACTGGCGGCGCATGCGGGACGAGCCGATCCTGGACGACCCGCCGTTCGACACCCAGAACCTCCCGTTCTGGGACCCGTGGCGCTGCGAGTACGCCATATACGTGCGCGGCAAGCACGGCGCGGGCGGGTTCACGCACGGGCGCGCCTCCGAGGGCGGCGGCCGCAAGTCGGTCCGCTGGATCAGGCGCGGCACGTCGAAGGACTTCCTCAACTGGTCGGCGCTGGAGCCGATAGACACTGGGGATGCGCCGATAGAGCACATGTACACGAACGGCACGACACCGTATCTGCGGGCTCCCGGCGTCTACCTGGCGTTCCCGAGGCGCTTCGTGCCGGAGCATACGCGCCACGCCGACGCCCACTGGCCCGGCGTCGCGGACCCGATCTTCATGAGCAGCCGCGACGGCGTCCACTGGGACAGGACGTTCCTGGAGTCCTTCATCCGCCCGGGGCCCGACCCGCGAAACTGGATGTCGCGCGCCAGCCTGGTCTCCAACGGCGTCGTGCAGACGGGCGAGAAGGAGTTGTCTCTGTACGTGCTGCGGAACCGCGACTTCCCGACCTGCCACTTCGAGCGCATGACGCTGCGGCTCGACGGCTTCGTGTCGGCGAGCGCCGGCTACGGCGGAGGCGAGCTGACCACGCCGCCGATTGTGTTCGGCGGCGACGAGCTGGAGCTGAACTACTCCACGTCTGCCGCCGGCCACGTGAGCGTCGAGGTGCAGGACGCCGACGGCGCCGTCCAGGACGGCCTGAGCCTCGCGGACTGCGGCGAGATCATCGGCGACGAGGTGGAGGGCGTCGTGCGCTGGAGCGGAGGCGCGCTCGGCGCGCTGTCAGGCACGCCCGTCAGGCTGCGCTTCGCGATGAAAGACGCGGACGTATACGCGTTCCGCTTCCGCGGGGCAAGGGCGTAGCCGTGAACCGCGCCGCCTGGTAGCGGCTTTGCCTCCTTTCCCTTGACGGGTCCCGTCGAGGGAGAGGGGGAAAGGCGCGAACGTCACCCTCATCTCGGCCCTCTCCCATCGAGGCCCATCGAGGGAGAGGGGATTTAGTCTCTGAACGGGATACTGGAATGAAGATCACGGATGTGAGAGCGTACCTGACGGCGCCGCACGGCGCCCCGTTCCTCTTCGTCGAGGTGCACACCGACGAGGGAGTCACCGGAGTCGGCGAGGCCACACTCGCGCAGGCCAATCATCTGCTATTCCGGGGCGTCGACGCCATTCGCCCGCTCGTCGTGGGTCTCGATCCGTCGAACATCGAGGAGATATGGCAGCGCCTCTTCCGCCGCTTCCTGCGAATCGGCCCACGGGGCGTCGTGACCTGTCTCATCAGCGCGGTCGACATCGCCCTGTGGGACATAAAGGGCAAGGTGCTCGGCGCGCCCGTGTACCAGCTCCTCGGTGGGCCCGTCAGGGAGTGCGTGCCCCTGTACACCCACGTGCAGGACGCCACGTCCGGCATATCTCTCGACGAGGTGCACGGACAGGCCCTGCGCGCCAGGGCCGACGGCTACGAAGCCCTGAAGACCGACCCCTTCGCCTGGGCGCGCAACCGCGCCGGCCCGTTCCAGGGCGCGTCGCTGCTCGAGTGGCTGACGCCGGGCATGATCGCCCGCGCCGTCGAGTGGATCGAGGCCATCCGGGACGCCGTCGGGCCGGACTACGAGCTGATGGTCGACGCCCACGCCCGGTTCGACGTGGGCAGCGCCATCAGGGCCGCGCGGGCGCTGGAGCCGTACGGGCTGTTCTGGTTCGAGGAGCCGGTGCCGCCCGAGAGCTACGCCGCCCTCGCGCAGTTCCGGCGGGAGGCCAACGTGCCGGTGTCGGTGGGCGAAACGCTCTTCTCACGCTACGACTTCGCCCCGATCTTCGAGGAGCGGCTCGCCGACTACGTAATGCCCGACGTCGCGTGGACAGGCGGCATCAGCGAGCTGCGGCGCATCGCGGCGATGGCCGAGACGTACTACGTGCCCTTCTCGCCCCACGACGCCATCGGCCCCGTCGCGCTCATGGCGGCCTTCCACGTCTGCATGGCCACGCCCAACCTGTACCGCCAGGAGTGCATACACACCCGGTTCGACGACTTCAGCGAATACGTCAAGCCGATGTTCGAGCACCGGCACGGCGCGCTGTGGCCGTCCGACCGGCCCGGCCTCGGCATCGAGCTGGTCCACGACGTGATTGAGCAGTACGCGCTCGACCCGGACGACCCGAGGGCCAGCCCCTACATGAACGACCCGATAGTGGATAGTGGATAGTGAATAGTGGATCGTGGATAGCGGGATCAGGGGGCTCGAGGCAGGCGGAGAGGGTTTCGGTAGAATAGGCGCATGTCCCGCATACGCCTGGTCCACTGGAAGCCCGAAGAGGCGCTGCCTCGGGTCGAGCAGCTTGTCGACGCCGGTTACGACGTCGTATTCGAGCCCTTCGACCCGAACACGCTGCGCGGCCTCGCCAACGACCCGCCCGACGCGTTCGTGATCGACCTGACGCGGCTGCCGTCCCACGGCCGCGACGTCGGGCTCTACGTCCGCGAGCGCAAGGCGACCCGCCGCGTGCCGATCGTGTTCGTCGGCGGCGCCCCGGACAAGGTCGCCCGGGCCAAGGAACGGCTGCCCGACGCGGTCTATGCCGCGTGGGAGGACGCAGCCGCCGCGATTGAGCACGCCATCGCCAACCCGCCGGACAACCCTGTCGTACCCGCGTCCACGCTCGCCGGCTACTCGGGCACTCCCCTGCCGAAGAAGCTGGGCATCAAGCCGGGCGCGGCCGTCGCGCTCGTCGACGCGCCGCCGGACTTCGAGCAGACCCTCGGCACGCTGCCGGAGGGCGTCGAGCTGCGCCGCGGCGTCGCGGGCAGGCCGGACGTCATCATGCTGTTCACCAGGGCCCGCGCCCACCTCGAGGCCGGCGCCCCCGAGATGAGGGACGCGATGCCCGACGGCGGGCGTCTCTGGCTCGCGTGGCCCAAAAAGGCGTCGGGCGTCGTCACGGACGTGAGCGAGCCGGTCGTGCGCGAGGTCGGCCTGGCGGCCGGCCTGGTCGACTACAAGATTTGCGCCATCGACTCGACCTGGTCCGGCCTCCTCTTCGCCCGCCGGAAGGCGAGATGAGGCGGCCGCCAATGCAGGCGGCGCCCTCACCTACTACAGGGATGCAGCAGCGCCGCGCCGGAGAGTGGCGGAAACAGGATATGCCGTCGACGCGGGCGTAGATTGCATTGACAGCGATCAAACAGGGCCTATAGGGTATCGTCGCAATCACACTATGGAGCTCGAACGTGTCGCTTCCCAACGTGGATAGGTCCAGAGAGGGTTGGTATCTGATCTCATTCTCCGGCATGTGCCTCGTATGGCTGGCCGCGCTCACTGTGTACGATGTGCGCTACAATACGGAGGACAGCGCGCTGGAGACCGCGCTCGCCATAGGACGAGGTATGGAAGCGGCGGTAGTCGTGTCCGCCGCCTTGACGTTTACGATCGTAGAGGGGTATGCGATGCTGGCAGAGAGATATCTTCAGAGACGTTACCGCGAGGGCCGTGAGGAGGGCCGGCAGGCGGGCCGGCAGGAGGGCCGGCAGGAAGGCCGGCAGGAAGGCCGGCAGGAAGGCCGGCAGGAGATCCTCGAGCGGTTGCGGGAAGTTGCCCCGCCGGACAGGCTCGAAGAGGTGGACCGTCTGATCGAGGAGGCCAGGAAGGCCATGAGGAACGGAGCAGAGTAGGCGTCTGTAGCCGCGAGACGGGCCGAAGCGCCGGACCGCTCGCCCAACAGCCAGCCGCCGCTTCGGTACAGGGGTATGCGATGCTGGCAGAGAGATATCTTCAGAGACGTTACCGCGAGGGCCGTGAGGAGGGCCGGCAGGAGGGCCGGCAGGAAGGCCGGCAGGAGATCCTCGAGCGGTTGCGGGAAGTTGCCCCGCCGGACAGGCTGGAAGAGGTGGACCGTCTGATCGAGGAAGCCAGGAAGGCCATGAGGAACGGAGCGAAGTAGCCTTCGCCATCCTCAACGCGGAATCGCGCAGGTAGAGCCGTTCACACCAACGGCCTGCTGCACAGGGGCACACGGACCTAGAGACGCCAGCTTGATCCGGCCGCCGCCGCGGGTATCGCAAGGTCACCTCGAAGCGCGGAACGTCATCGGGCCGCGCTTTGACGTTGGAGCCTGCGGGTTGCTACCTTGGAGCCGTCACGCCGCCACCCCAGACCTGACGTCCACTGCGGCGCAAGCGAGGCTCCATTGTCAGAAAACTCCCAACCTATAGACCTCCAGACCATCACGTCTCTGTGCAAGCGCAGGGGCTTTCTGTTCCAGAGCAGCGAGATCTACGGCGGGCTCGCCAGCACCTGGGACTACGGTCCCCTCGGCGTCGAGCTCAAGAACAACGTCAAGCGCTCCTGGTGGCAGACCTTCGTCTGGGGCCGCCGAGACATGGTCGGCCTCGACGCCGCCATACTCATGCACCCGTCCGTCTGGGTCGCCAGCGGCCATGTCGGCCACTTCACCGACCCGCTCGTCGACTGCACGAGCTGCCGCCGCCGCTACCGCGCCGACCAGCTCGAGGGCGACGCCTGCCCCGGATGCGGCGCGACGGGCGCCTTCACCGACGCGCGCGACTTCAACCTCATGTTCGAGACCCACGTGGGCCCCGTCCAGTCGGACGACAGCCGCGTGCACCTGCGCCCGGAGACGGCCCAGGGCATCTTCGTCAACTTCGACAACATCGTCACGTCGACCCGCCGAAAGCCGCCCTTCGGCGTCGCCCAGATCGGCAAGGCCTTCCGCAACGAGATCACCACCGGCAACTTCATCTTCCGCACCCGCGAGTTCGAGATCATGGAGATCGAGTTCTTCGTCAAGCCGGGCGAGGACGAGGAGTGGCACGGCAGGTGGCTCGACGACTGCATGGCCTGGTACACCGGCCTCGGCGTCGACCCGGACGCGCTGCGGCTGCGCCCCCACGAGGCGGACGAGCTCGCCCACTACGCCAAGGCGACCTACGACATCGAGTACCGCTACCCCTGGGGCTGGGGCGAGATACAGGGCATCTGCAACCGGACCGACTACGACCTGAAGGCGCACTCGGAGGCCAGCGGCGAGTCGCTCACCTGGTTCGACGAGCAGACCAGGGAGCGCTACACGCCCTACGTCATCGAGCCGTCCGCCGGCGTCGACAGGTCCGTGATGACCTTCCTCGTCGACGCCTACTCCGAGGAGGAGGCGCTCAGCGCGAAGGGCAAGCCGGAGAAGCGCGTCGTGCTGAAGCTGCACCCTACCCTCGCCCCCGTCAAGGTCGCCGTGCTGCCTCTGAGCCGCAACGAGCGCCTGGCGCCGACGGCCCGCGAGGTCCACGACCTCGTCCGCGGCTCGGGCGCCGTCGAGGGCCTCGTCCAGTACGACGACGCCCAGAGCATCGGGCGCCGCTACCGCCGCCAGGACGAGGTCGGCACCCCGCTCTGCGTCACCGTCGACTTCGACACGCTGGACGACGAGAAGGTCACCATCCGCGACCGCGACACGATGGCCCAGGACCGCGTCCCGATCGCCAACCTGGTCGAGGAGCTACGCCGCCGCTTTGCTGAATGAGCCTGGAGTGGAAATGCGGCGAGAGATGAAGGGATGTACGCTATGCCACGCGGGCATCTATCAGGATCAGTTGGTCGCGTTCAGCGCCCGGCGTGACGGCCGGGTGTTCGTGGTGAAAGACGTCCCAGCCCTCGTATGTCAAACGTGCGGCGACCAGATCTTCACCGAGAAGGCCGTCACGGGCGTCGAGGTCGCCATCCAAAGCGAGCCCGCCGGATCATGGCCCATCTACCGCTTCCCCGACAGTGGCGGCCCCGGCGAGAGGCGCTGAATGAACGAATGCGCGGCGTGCCACTCGGGCGCGTACCGGGAAAGGCTGGTGCTGCATAGCGAGCACCGCGGCGACCGGCTGATCGTGGTGGAAGACGTCCCTGCCCTCGTGTGCGGGACGTGCGGCGACCGGATACTCGCCGAGAACGCCGCCGAAGGCATCGAACTTGCCATCCGGGGCGAGCCCGCCTACTCCGCGCCCATGTACCGCTTTCCCGCGGAGCCGACCCTGCCGGGAGGCGATGTATGACTACAGTCGAAGCGAACGCCGACCGGCTGATGACATCCGTGCGCGCACTCTCGGCAAGCGTCGAGGTTACCTTCGCCGATGGCCGCTCCGGCGTCATTCCGTTCGGCGACGCCCGTGGCATGGAGGGCAAGCGGCTCGCCGGCCTCGAGCTTCCCAGCCCTCATGAGCTGATCCTGCGTACCACGACGGGCGAGGCCGTGGACATCCCCTGGGACTTCGCCCGTCACTACTGCGACCCCGGGTATCGCGCCCGGGCGGAAGCCGCGGCGTCGCGCGGCAGGGACGCCACGGGTCGCCGCATTCGATCGCTCCGCAAGCGGGCGGTCATGACGCAGCAGGAGTTGGCCAGCAAGGCGGGAATCGGCCGCGTCACCCTCGTGCGAATCGAGAACGGCGAGCAACTCCCGCGATTCGAGACGCTCACGGCCCTGGCCGGCGCCCTGCAACGCCCCGCAGCGGAGCTGCTCATGGACGACACGGAGTGAATCCATCGTCCGGAGCATCATCGACCAAACGAGCCGCAACCCCCTCCTTCTTCCCCGATCACGAAGATACCCGCCTCGGGCTTGACACGGTCCGATACAATACGGGTCCCGATTTGAGGAGGCGGACGAATGGGACTCGACGTGGGCACTGTGGAGATCGGCTATCTCGCTCGACCGGATAAGCCAACCTATGATTTCCTATGGCATCTGAACCTCAACGCCGACCAAGCCGACTGGAACAGCTCGGCTGCCGAGAACACCTTTGTGGAGTTCACCCGTGACAACATGCTAGCGCGGATGAATGAATTTGCCGCCGATGGCGAGCTTACTCCCACTGACGTCGAGGGAATCCGTAGCTGGATAGATGGCCTGCCCTGGCGAGGTGACGTGATCATGCTGCACTTGAGCTGGTGAGTCAGGACACAAACCCAGACACCGCGCAAATTGAACGAGCCGAAGGGAGGAATTGTGGCATCAGCGCAGTCCGCGCCCATAGTGGGATACGAACACATCAGCTACGATGATCTGGTCACATATGTGGTCTATCGGTTGACTGCTGGTAACGGTTCGCAGACAACGTTTGAAGACATAGTAGCCGAAGCCTTTCGGCTATTTCCAAAGAGGTTTAGTCTTCGTGGCCACCCCGAATGGCCGGATTCTGCTGTGGTGAATAAGAGCTGGCTACGGTCACGAACCGACAAGAAGTACATCGTAGGTAGCGTGAAGGATGGATTTCGACTGACTCAGCGCGGTCTCGCGGTGGCCGAACGGGTCGAACAGCAACTGCGACTAACTCCGACAAAGGGAGGCAGGAACATAAGGAGCGAACTGAGGACTCGGTCCGGCCGATTGCTCCGTTCAATAGAACGTTCCCGCCCATTTCTGCATTTCGCGAAGACCGGTCAACTGGAGGCGCTAACAAAGGGCGACGTGGCAGATGTACTCTTGGCTCTACCAGATACCCCAACAAGCAAGTTACTCGTGAACCTAGAGCAATTCAGGGATGCGGCCAAGCTGTACGATCGCACTGACGTGCAAGAGTTCCTCGATGCTCTCCAGGACCGCGTCTCCATCGTCACCAAGGGTCACAACGGAGCGGGATTCCGATAAGCCCCGGGCACGCCCCGCAGCATGAACCTGTCGACATGACTACTCGCATATCCCGCCCTATGGACTACGCCGGTCGTTTTGGCCGGCAGCAAGCCGATCAGGCCATAAAGAAGGACTTGATACGGGCTCTGGTCGAACTCATCACAAACAGCGACGACAGCTACCGGAGACTTGAGAACCGAGGGGTGTCACCGGACGGAAGAGTACTGGTAGAAGTCTGTAGGAGGCGTCAGGGATCATTTGTCAGGGTGATCGACTATGGCGAGGGGATGGACGGGCTGTCTTTGGATCGAGCGCTCGGAGTCTATGCAGAAGAAACCAGCGGATTCACTGAAGGTGAGCCGGTTAGAGGATACTTTGGAAGAGGCATCAAGGACGCCATCTTGGGACTCGGCGAGGGCACTGTTGTCGGGATCGTCAACGATCAAGAGCATCGAGCATGGCTGGGGATACGAGATGGCAGAGCACACTATGAAGCCCGCGAACCTGTCGACCTTGGAGCCGACCCAGGTTTGAATTCCACCTCTGTTGAAGTCACCGTAACGCGGGACGACATCGCCATCCCGCAATGGCAGAACCTTCGGACGCGACTGCTTCTTCACTTTGCTTTGCGAGATATCCTCAGCAACGACTCCCGGACCGTTGTGGTGAGGACATTGGATGCGAACGGAAATCCGACCCAGGAGTCCACGCTCAACTACCAATTCCCGCGGGCCCAACTCCTACACGAGACCGCCAAACCTGTGCCGAATGTTGACGCATTGTGCAGGATTGTTGTCTATCGAGCTGACGATCCACTTGATACACCACGAGAACAAGGGTACAACGCCCAAGCCGGTTTCTTGATCAAGAGTGAGAACGCAATCCTTGACAACACCCTTCTGAAGTTCGATGGCGATGTCAACGCACAGCGATTCTACGGTACTGTGTCATGCCAATATCTTGACGATCTGCTCCGCGCGGACGAGCCTATCCTCCTGGCAACACGGGACGGGTTAGATCGGGCCCATTGGTTCGTGAGGGAGCTATTCGATCTATGCGAAGAGGTCCTGGAGCCGCTCGTCCAACAAGAAGCAGAGCGGGTGCGGCGGGAACTGCATCATGTTCAGAACAGGGCATTGCAGCAGAAGCTTGACACAGCTCTGAACCGCCTAAACCGAATTGCTCGTGATGAATTAGCAGAGTTGAACCCACTGGAACCCGGTGATCAGCGTGACCCATATATCCCCCCAAGCGGCTTCGGTTTTGTACCCGAGTATGCCAATGTGCTGATAGGGCGACGGAAGACGCTCTTGCTTCGAGCGTTTGCTCGGATCATTCCCGGTGGGACGATGGTCACTGTGAGTTCCGATCACCCGAACGTAAGCGTATCCGCGCCAGCGGTAGTTATGGAACCGAGAGATGATTTCGAGTGGATAGTTGAGGCGGCTGTGGCTGTCGAGGGAGTTCAAGTCGGTGCGGAGGCAATCATCGTTGCAGAGTGCGAAGGGCTAGCGAGTGAAGCTCTGGTCAGGATCATAGCCCGGGCTGAGAGCGGAGATCAGCCCCCGCAACCCCGCCGGCGTAGGGGGCTGTTTGGCGAGATACGGTTCAGCGAGGAATCTGACCCACGGCAACGAGTTCGATATGACCGCGACAGCAAAGACATCATCGTCGCGGTCAACCATTCCTCAGTGCATCCCTACATTAGTGATGCTTCTGGTGCCGGAACTGATACCGCTCAGGGCCAAGTGATCCTAGCTGAACTTATCTCAGAGGCAATCTGCGGAGCCATCGCGCGCCATGGAGTTGAGACAGGACGTTTTGCCGCTCCGGTAGGTGGCGAAGTGGAAGCCATCCAGAATCACCAGCTGCGGCTACAGAATCAATACTCCGGGAGGATTCACGAGGTCATAGTCGCCCCGGAATTTAGGATAGGCTAGACTGCCATACCACCCATATCGTCTACCTGCGGTCATGCACATAGGCGAAGACCACGGCCGGCGCACCGCCTGAGACGGGCCTCGCCTACTCGGTACCAAAGAGGCCGCGCGACCGTCACCGCGGTCGCCGAGGCCGTACCACCACCGCTCCAATCTCCCGTTCAGATCGGAGCCCACCTATTGCCGAACGAGCGCGCCGCGCCGTGTCAACTGGCGTGCAAATCGGAACCACTACTTCCAAATTACATGATATTTAGAAGTGGTACTTCCACTTTGCATGCTATAATAGGGTGCAATGCTCACCGAACGGCTCCTCGAACTGCCCGCACCGGGAACCGAGACGTTCTTCCTGTGGGGGCCCCGCCAGGCCGGGAAGACGACCTTGCTCAGGCAGTCCTACCCCGACGCACGCTGGGTCGACCTGCTCAGGAGCGACGACTTCAGGCGCTACTCGGCCAACCCCGAGTTCCTCCGCCAGGAGATCGAGGCCGACGGCCCGGACCCGACGCGCCAGGTCGTCATCGACGAGGTGCAGAAGGTGCCGGCGCTGCTCGACGAGGTCCACTGGCTCATGGAGAACCGTGGCCTCAGCTTCGCGCTGTGCGGCTCCAGCGCCCGCAAGGTGCGGCGCGGCGCCGCGAACCTGCTCGGAG
Organism: Dehalococcoidia bacterium; assembly: GCA_965220785.1. Taxonomy (GTDB): domain Bacteria; phylum Chloroflexota; class Dehalococcoidia; order Lucifugimonadales; family CAZENU01; genus CAZENU01. The sequence continues at coordinate 1,324,756 of CBDCQW010000003.1, read as the reverse complement.
GCCGCGCCGTCCGGCTCGAGCTGCGCGGCCTGACCGCCGGCGAGCTCGGCGACGACTTCGACCTGACCAGGATGCTCAACCACGGCTACCTGCCCAGGATATACGGGGCTAGCCGGCCGAGACGGCTGCTCGACGCCTACGTGGCCGACTACCTCAGGGAGGAGGTCGCCGCGGAGGGTCTCGTCCGTAACCTGCCCGCCTTCTCCGGCTTCCTCGACGCCGCGGCCCTGAGCGACAGCGAGATCGTCAACATCTCGAACGTCGCCCGCGAGTGCGGCGTTTCGAACCATACGGCCAAGGGCTACTTCGGCATCCTGGAAGACACGCTGCTGGGGCGCTGGCTCCCCGCTTACCGCAGGCGGCGCAAGCGGAGGCTCACCGCCGCGCCCAAGTTCTACTTCGCGGACGTCGGCGTCGTGAACCGTCTCGCCCGCAGAGGGGAGGTCGCGCCCGGGTCCGAGCTCTACGGCAAGGCCTTCGAGAACTGGGTCCATCACGAGCTGCGAGCGTTCGTCGGCTACCGCGAGGTCGACGACGAGCTGTCGTACTGGCGCCTCCCAAGCGGCATCGAGGTCGACTTCGTGCTCGGCGACGTGCGGCTTGCGGTCGAGGCGAAAGCGAGCGCCAGGATCGACCGCAACCATCTGAAGGGCCTGCGCTCCATAGCCCAGGAGTATCCGGAGACCGGCCGCCGCGTCGTCGTCTGCCTCGAGCCCCGCGCCCGGCGGACCGATGACGGCATCGACATCCTGCCCGCGGAGACCTTCCTACACCGCCTCTGGAGCGGCACCCTCCTCGGCCAATCGGACTCCCAATGAACCGGTTGCGCCAACCACGAAACCATTAGCCCCTGATCAAGGGTAACTGTTCAGAGTTGCTGAGGGGAACACGGCCCATAGATTGCCTCTTGCGTCGGCATGACGCTGCTGCGGCCGTAAAGTGCTGGTAGGGGTGGGGCCGTCGTCGGAGAACCCGTTCACCCTGAGTGCCCCGACGCTTCGTCGGGGTGTATCGAAGGGCCCGCACAGCTCAGTCTTTGGGGTGGGACCTATGCCACCATTGGAGACAAGGTTGCGTGCGCCCTTCGATACGCGCCGCTCAAGGCAGCGGCGCTACTCAGGGTGAACGGGTTGCGTGATCCCCAAGAAGTCTGAACAGTCACGGTAAGCGGGTTGTCTCGGCCCCTGATGTCTGAACAGTTACAAATGAGGAACCCGACTTGCGGCCACAGCACATTAGTGCTACTATTTCCCCCGTGACAACCACTCCTCACTTCCCAACTATCCACTATCAACTATCCACCATCTACTATCAGACACCCCTGTCCCATTCGTCTCCCATTTTGCCCCGACCTGTCCCACGCCAGATACGAACCGTGGGACACCCGCTGTCCCATTTTCCGGAAAAGTGTCCCATCGCCCAGATAGGAATGGAACACTTTGGAACACAATGGAACACCTCACACGGACGGCCCGACCCGAACCCGCGAGCGCGAGTCCCCCAGCGGCCGCGAGTCGACGGCATCGCCATGTCCGCCATAAGGCTTGCCACGTGAAGACGACCCTCGACATCGACGACTCCCTGGTGCAGGCCCTGCGGGAAGAGGCCGAGCGACGCGGGATGACCATGTCCGCACTCGTCGAGGCGGGCCTCCGGCGCATCCTCTTCGTCGACCCCGCGGCCGAAACCTCGTCCGACCCTCTGCCGCCGCTGCCGACGCGGCCCGGCGGCGAGTTGCTGGTCGACGTCTCCAACCGGGACGAGCTCTACCGCGCGATGGCCGACGCCTGACGCGCGCGCGATCGACCCACTGAGATAGGCTCTCTCGGCCTGACCGCGCCCCCTGCCCTGTTCCCGACCGCGCCGCATGCGGGCCCGGCCGCGGTGTTACACTGGCGGAAGACTCAACCTGCGGCTCCCCTCCCCGGCTGGCACTCATGCGCATAGTCCACTTCTCCGACGTGCACATCGGCGTGGAGAACTACGGCCGGCCCGACCCGGAGACCGGCCTGTCGACGCGGCTCGGCGACTTCCTGTCCTCGCTGGACGAGGTGGTCGACTACGCGATCGACGAGGGCGCGGACCTGGCGCTGTTCTGCGGCGACGCCTACAAGAGCCGCGACCCGTCCCAGACCCACCAGCGCGAGTTCGCGAAACGCGTCGCGCGCCTCTCGTCGGCCGGCGTGCCGGTCTTCCTGCTCCTCGGCAACCACGACATGCCCCACGTCGCGAGCAGGGCGACCGCGCTGGAGATCTTCCGCACCCTCGACGTGCCCAACGTCTACAACGGAGACCGCGCGGGTACGTACGTCGTCGAGACCCGGGACGGCCCGCTGCAGATCGTCGCCCTCCCGTGGATACGGCGCAGCGGCTTTCTCGCCCGCGAGGATATGCGCGGCCTGACGCCCGACCAGGTTAACGAAGCGATACAGCGCTCGTTGGCGGACACCATTCGCCAGCAGGCGTCCGAGCTGGACGAAAGCGTCCCGGCCGTGTTCGCTGGACACGTGTCCGTCAGCGAGGCCGAGGCCGGGTCGGAGCAATCGATGATGCTGGGAACCGATCACGTCCTGCTGAAGTCTGACCTGTCTCTCCCACAGCTCGACTACGTGGCGCTGGGGCACGTCCACCGGCACCAGGTGCTCGGCCGCAACCCGCTCATGGTCTACTCGGGCAGCCTGCAGCGGGTGGACTTCGGCGAGGAGAAGGACGACAAGGGCTTCTGCGTGATCGAGCTGGACCCTTCACGGCCGGCCGGCCGCAGGGTGACCGACTTCCAGTTCCATCACGTCGACGCCAGGCGCTTCCTCACCGTCGAGGTCGACGTGCGCCGGGGCGACACGGACCCGACGGCCACGGTCGTGCAGGCCATCCGGAGCCGCCACGTCGACGGCGCCATAGTCAGGGTGTCGATCAGGCTGCAGGCGGAGCAGGACGCCTACCTGAGGCAGGAGGAGATCAGGCAGGCGCTCGAGGACGCCCACTTCGTCGCGTCGATATCGCGAGAGGTCGCCGAGCAGCCGCGGAACCGGCTGGGCAATCGGTCGTCCGACGGGCTGGAGCCGCGCGAGGCGCTGCGGCTCTACCTCGAGTCGAGGCAGGTGCCGGACGACCGCGCGAAGGTCCTGATGCGGCACGCGTCCGAGCTGATGCAGGAGCCGGAGGCAGACTGACCCGCGCCTCCGCATCTCCCGCGCCGGTGCCGTCATCCAATAGAATGAAGGCACGGCGAAACAGCGAGGAGAAGAGATGACAATGATCGACACGATTCAGAAGGCCCTCGGAGGTACCGCGACACGCCAGCCGGGTTCCCGGACGCGTCTGCCGCGAGCGTGGGCGGCCGTCACGGCGGCCGTCGTCCTGTTGCTGGCGGCGGCCTGCTCAGGCGGCATCCCGGCGGGCGAGCCCGCGCCGGAACTCGACTTGGTCCTGTTCGGCAACGCGAACAACACGGCCGGCGAGGCGGTCAAGCTGGCCGACTTCGAGGGCACGCCGACCGTCTTGAACTTCTGGTACCCGTCGTGCGGCCCGTGCAGGATCGAGATGCCCGACTTCGAGGAGGCGTCCCACAAGTACGACGACGATGACCTCAAGTTCCTGGCAGTCCAGGTGCCCGGCTTCGATTCCGCCGACGACGGGCAGGAGTTCGTCGACGAGCTCGGTCTGACATTCTCCATCGGCTACACGGAGAACGCGCAGATCATCGCCGACTACAAGCTGATCGGCTTCCCCAGCACCGTGTTTCTGAACGACAACCACGAGATCGTGCGCACCTGGGTCAGCGCGCTCGACGCGGAGAAGCTGGAGGAGCTGGTCCAGGAACTGCTCCAGTAGGCCTGCGGGGAGTCCCGTGAACGCATCCGGCAATCCCTCGAGGGCAGACCGCATCGCCGGCCGCCCTCGCCGGGGCCGGCTCCAACTCCAATGAGCGCCGGCGACGTCTTTCTGCTCGCAGTCAGGTGGCTGCACCTCGTGTCCGGCGCCGCGTGGGTCGGCGGCAGCCTGTTCTACCTGCTGGTGCTCCGCCCCGCCGCCCGACGCGGCCAGGAGCCCTCCGGCCTGCTGGCGGGCGCCGCGGACGAGTTTCGCATCCTCGTCAACACCTGCATCGCCATCCTGGTGGCGACCGGGATCATCATGAGCTTCAACCGGCTGACCGACAGCGTCATCGGCGCGCCGTACGTCGCCGTGCTGGCCCTCAAGGCGGCGCTGTCGGTGTGGATGATCGTGCTGGTGCACGCGGAGCGGCGAAGGCGAAGGGCGCGGGCGGCGGTCGGGGCGGCGGAACGCAGTGAGCCCGTCTCCATGCCGCGGCGGCTGATGCGGGCGGCATCCGGCTTCAACGCGCTGGTCGCCCTCGGCCTCGCGGTCTTCCTGCTGTCGGACCTGCTCAAGGAGCTGTACGAAAACGCCCTCGCTGCCAACTGAGGCATAATGGCTCTGGAGTAACGCCATGAAGCGCGACCTGATGGACATTCTCGCCTGCCCGGTGTGCAAGAGCGGCCTGGAGCTCCGCGTGGAGACGGAGGAGGGCGGCGATATCGTGGAGGGCAGTCTCCGCTGCGCGGCCTGCGGGGAGACCTACCCTATCGCCGGCGGCATCCCCAACCTGCTGCCGCCCGACCTTCGCGACGCGGTGGCCGCCGACTCCGACGACGCCGAGCCGTCCTGACGCCGTAACGCGGCCAGCAGCTCGGCGACGGTCGCGTCGAGCACGGGGTGCACCGCCCCGGGCGCGATGTCGGCCAGCGGCGCGAGCACGAAATCGCGCTGCGCCATCCTCGGATGCGGTACCTGGATGCCGGGCAGGTCGACGACGAGCCGCCCGAAGAGGAGCAGGTCAACGTCGATCGCGCGCGGGCCGTTCGGGATCGCCGGCCTCGGGCCGAACCGGGCCTGCACCGCCGTCACCGCCGCCATCAGCTCGAACACGTCGAGGGTCGTCCGCAACCGGCACGCCGCGTTCACGAACGCCGGCTGCGCGGCGAAGCCCGCCGGGGCCGTCTCGAACAGGCTGGAGACGATCACGCCCGACCCGTCGGAGACGAGCTCGGCGAGGGACGTGACCGCCTTCTCGATGTTCCCGTACCTGTCGCCGACGTTGGAGCCCAGGCCGAGAAAGACCTCCGTAGCCATCAGCCGCGGCTCCAGCCGCGAACGATCGCGTCGCTCATCCGGGCCACCCTGACCATCTCTTTGACGTCGTGGACCCGTACCATGTCCGCGCCCGCCGCGACCGAGAACGCGACGGTCGCCGCCGTTCCTTCTACGCGCTCCTCGACCGGCAGGTCGAGTACGTAGCCGATGGTCGACTTGCGGGACATGCCGACCAGCACCGGCCTACCCAGGACGTCGAGCTCGTCCAACCGGCGCAGCAGCTCCAGGTTGTCCTCGGCCGTCTTCCCGAAGCCCATGCCGGGGTCGACGATGATGTCCTCGAACGCTATCCCGGCCGCCTGGGCGCGGTCGATGGCCCGCTGCAACGCCGCGATGACGTCGGGCACCAGGTCCCGGTAGGCCGTCCCCTGCTGGTTGTGCATGAGCACGACGGGCACGCCGGCCTCTGCGGCGACGTCTCCTATCTCAGGGTCGCGTGCCAGCGCCCACTGGTCGTTGATCATGGCGGCGCCGGCGGCGACGGCCCGCCGGGCGACCTCGGCCTTGTGGGTGTCGATGCTGACGGGAATGTCGAGCACGTCGACCAGCGCCTCGATCACCGGCAGCACGCGCGCGAGCTCCTCGGACGCTGAGATCGGCGCCGCCCCCGGGTATATCGACGCCGGCCGGGTCGACTCGCCGCCCACGTCGATCACGTCGGCGCCGGCCTTCTGGAAGCCGAGCGCCCTGCGCACCGCCGCGTCGACGTCGTTGCCGGTGCCGTCCCCGGAGAAGGAGTCGGGCGTGACGTTCAGCACGCCCATCACGTAGGTACGAGCGCCCCAGTGGAACGTCCTGTTACCCACGGTCGTCTCGCCGCGTCTCGGAGTGTTGTATCTCATAGCATGCGGGGTCTTCGGCGGGGTGTGTGGGCCGGTTGCGCACCCCCGCGTTCCTTGCTGCCTATCTGAATATCTGTTAACTTCTTTGCGATTATTTCACGGTTTCAGGAACGATTTCAAACATGGTCGTGCGCCGCAAGGTCGACGAGAAACAGGATGAGCTGCAGTCGCTTCGCGAGCGCTCTCAACTCGGCGGCGGCGCGCGCCGGATCGAGCAGCAGCACGCGAAGGGCAAGCTGACCGCCCGTGAGCGCATCGACCTGCTGCTGGACGAGGGCGGCTTCGAGGAGCTGGACCCGTTCGTGCTGCACCAGTCCTCCGAGTTCGGGCTGGACAGCCAGCGGTACCTGGGCGACTCGGTCGTCACCGGCTACGGGCGTATCGACGGTCGCCTCGTCTTCCTCTACGCGCAGGACTTCACGGTGATCGGCGGCTCGCTGTCCGAGGCGGCGGCCAACAAGATCTGCAAGGCGATGGACTTGGCGACGAACAGCGGCGCGCCGATGGTCGGCCTGATCGACTCGGGCGGCGCCCGCATCCAGGAGGGGATCAGCAGCCTGGCGGGCTACAGCTCAATCTTCCTGCGGAACGTGCGCAGCTCCGGCGTGATTCCTCAGGTCTCGGCCGTCTTCGGGCCCGCCGCCGGCGGCGCGACATACTCCCCCGCCCTGACCGACTTCATCTTCATGGTGAAGGGCACGGGGCAGCTATACATCACCGGGCCGGACGTGATAAAGGCGGTCACCGGCGAGGAGGTCACCCACGAGGAGCTCGGCGGGGCGGACAGCCATGCGTCCAAGAGCGGCGTGGCCCACTTCGCCGCCGAGTCGGAGCAGCACTGCATCGAGGAGATACGCCGCCTGCTCGGATTCCTGCCCGGAAACAACGCCGAAGACCCGCCGGCGCGTGATAGCGCCGACGACCCGGAGCGGCGTGACGAGGGGCTGATCGACCTGATCCCGGACTCCCCCGACCAGCCGTACGACATGGCGGAGATACTGGCCCGCGTCGTCGACGACGGCGAGCTGATGCAAGTGCACGAGCGGTTCGCGCCCAACATCATAGTCGGCTTCGCCAGGATGGGCGGGCGGCCGGTCGGCATCGTGGCCCAGCAGCCGAACGCGCTGGCCGGCGTTCTCGACATCCAGGCCTCGACGAAGGCGGCCCGCTTCGTGCGGTTCTGCGACGCCTTCAACGTACCGCTGGTCACCTTCGTCGACGTGCCCGGCTTCCTGCCGGGAACGTCCCAGGAGCACGGGGGGATAATCAGACACGGCGCCAAGCTGATCTACGCCTACGCCGAGGCGACGGTGCCCAAGGTGAGCGTGCTCACGCGCAAGGCGTACGGCGGCGCGTACATCGTGATGAGCAGCAAGAACCTGAGGGGCGACGTGAACTACGCCTGGCCCACGGGTGAGATCGCCGTCATGGGCGCGGCCGGGGCGGTCAACATCGTGCATCGCAAGAGACTACAGGAAGCGGATGACAAGAACGCACTGCGCGCCGAGCTGGTCGAGGAGTACCGCGACCGTCTCATGAACCCGTACGTCGCCGCCGCCACGGGAATGATCGACGACGTTATCGAACCCGCGGAGACGAGGCCCAAGATCATCCGAGCGCTAGAGATGCTCAGGAACAAGCGCGAGGTGCTGCCGCCGAAGAAGCACGGAAGCATACCGCTGTGAACGACCATAAGCCGACCGCAGAGTGGGACGATGCCAAGACCCTGGAGGCCGTGATCGCAGCCGTCGAGGCTTATCTCGAAGCCGAGGCCAGCGAGCGACCGGCGGCCGAGCCGTCGGGACGGGGCCGGTGGAAGGCCGCGCCGTGGGAGGTCATGAGGGGCTCCACGGTCCGCGCGCTGTCTCCGTGGCGCCGGCTTTGATCCTCCTTCAACCCCACGTGCATAGCTGCCCTTCCCGATGAACCCGGTCAAGATCACCGATACCACCTTCCGCGACGGCCACCAGAGCCTGATCGCGACCCGCCTCCGCATTGAGGACATGGAGCCGATCGCGGCCGACATGGGCGCCATCGGCTTTCACTCGATGGAGGTATGGGGCGGCGCCACTTTCGACACGACCACGCGCTTTCTCGCCGAGGACCCGTGGGAGCGGCTGCGCACGTTCAAGCGGCTGATTCCCGACACGCCCCTGACGATGCTCCTTCGCGGCCAGTCGCTCGTCGGCTACCGCAACTACGCCGACGACGTGGTCGAGGCGTTCGTGCAGCGCGCCGCCGACACGGGCATCGACGTGTTCAGGGTCTTCGACGCCCTGAACGACGAGCGCAACGTCACGACGGCCGCGCGGGCCGTCAAGAGGGCGGGCAAGCACCTGCAGGCGACGATATGCTACTCGGTCACCGAGGAGGGCAAGCTCGGCGGGCCGATCTACAATCTCGACTACTATGTCGGACGTGCGCGGACCCTGGTCGGCCTCGGCGCCGACAGCCTGTGCGTCAAGGACATGGCCGGCCTGCTCGCGCCCTACGACGCCCACGAGCTGTTCGGGGCGCTGAAGAAGGCGATCGACGTACCGCTGCAGCTCCACACCCACTACACCAGCGGCATGGCCTCGATGACCTGCGTTAAGGCCGTAGAGGCGGGCGTCGACGTGATAGACGCCGCGCTGGCGCCGCTGGCTCTCCGCACGTCCCAACCGGCCGTCGAGCCCCTGGTCACGACGTTCCGCGGCACCGACAGGGACACCGGGCTCGACCTCGACAGGCTGCTGGAGATGGGCGACCATCTCGAGTCCGTCCTGCCCAAGTACCGGGAACACATGGAGAGCCCCAAGGCGGCCGTCATCGACGCGAAGGTGTTGAGCCACCAGATACCGGGCGGCATGGCGAGCAACCTGACTTCCCAGCTACGCGAGGCCGGGGCCATCGACAGGCTCGACGAGGTACTGGAGGAGATCCCGCGCACGAGGCGGGAGCTCGGGTACCCGCCGCTGGTCACCCCCTTGAGCCAGATGGTCGGCACACAGGCCGTGGTGAACGTGCTCTTCGGGCGGTACAAGCTGGTCAGCGACGAGATAAAGGACTACGTCTACGGGCTCTACGGCAAGCCTCCCGCGCCGCTGGACGAGGAGGTCGTCTCGAAGGCGCTTGCGGGGTACAAGAACGGCCAGACCCCCATCACCGTACGTCCCGGCGACCTGCTCGAGCCGGAGCTGGACGCCGCGGCGAGCTCGGTGAAGGAGATATCCGACGACCCGGACGACGTGCTGATCTACGCCCTGTACCCGACCACGGGGATGCGGTTCCTGCGGATCAAGCACGGTCTGGACCCGGTCCCGGACGAGATGAAGCCGCAACCCGCGGCGCGGACAGGGCAATGGGCGATCGGGACGCCAAGACGGCTCGACGGCGCTCCGCCGCCTAAGAGCGGCAAGTCCAGGTCGTTCAACATCCACCTGGACGGCGAGGTGTACCAGGTCGAGGTCGACCCGGTCCAGCCGGCCCCCGCCACGACCCCGCCGCAACAGCGAGCCCGGACCGCCGGCGGCTCTGACGCCGTCGACGGCAGCTCGCCGAACGGAGCCGTCATCGAGGCGCCGATGCCGGGCGTTATCGCTCGTTACGAAGTCGAAGAAGGCCAGCGAGTCGAGGCCGGGGATACGGTCGTCGTACTCGAGGCGATGAACATGGAGAACACACTGCCGTCGCCGGCGGCCGGCAGCGTGAAGTCTCTGCCAATCTCGCCGGGCGCAAGCGTGGCCAAGGGCGACGTGCTGGCGGTCGTGGACCCATAGTGGGCGGCCTTCCCTGCCCTCGACGCGAGGCGCTCGGACGAGGACCGCAGCCCCCGCGCCGCGGCGAACCTCGAAGACCCTGAAAGGACAATCATTGCTCAACACACAGGCGATAGAGAGCGCCAAGGAACACTTCGGCACCGTGCTTGCGGAGCAGCTCGACCGCGTCGAGCGGCTGCTGCAAGAGGGGGACTGGATCGACTACTCGAAGATCGATCCGATCGTGATCGGGATGATCGGCGGCGACGGCATAGGGCCGTCGATCAGCGAAGCCACGCAGCGCGTTCTCGAGTACCTGCTGCAGGACGCCGTGGACGGCGGCAGGGTCCGGTTCAGGACGATAGAGGGACTGACCATCGAGAACCGCGCCGCGAAGATGAAGTCGATCCCCGACGACGTGCTCGCCGAAATCCGCGATTGCCACGTGACCCTGAAGGGCCCGACGCATACCCCCGAGAAGGGCGACGGCTGGCCCAACATCGAGTCCGCGAACGTGAGTATGCGCAAGGCGCTCGACCTGTTCGCCAACGTGAGGCCGGTGCGTATCCCGGCAGAGGGCATCGACTGGACCTTCTTCCGCGAGAACACCGAGGACCTGTACGCCGTCGGCAGCCAGGGCGTCAACGTCACTGACGACCTCGCCATCGACTTCCGGGTGACGACGACGCCGGGGTCGGAGCGAGTCATCGACGCCGCGTTCGCCCACGCCCGCCGCACGGGCAAGTCCCGCGTAACTGTCGTCACCAAGGCCAACGTCGTCAAGACGACTGACGGCAAGTTCCTGGACGTTGCCCGCAGCGTCGGCGAGCGGTACCCCGAGATCGAGTGGGACGGCTGGTACATCGACATCATGACGGCGAAGCTGCTCGACGTCCAGAGACGGTCGGACTTCCAGGTGATCGTGCTTCCCAACCTGTACGGCGACATCCTGACGGACGAGGCCGCGGAGATACAGGGCGGCGTCGGCACCGCTGGCAGCGCCAACATAGGCAAGTCCGCCGCGATGTTCGAGGCCATCCACGGCAGCGCTCCCCGCATGGTGGACGAGGGCCGCACGATGTACGCGGATCCGAGTTCGCTCCTCCGCGCCGGCGCGATGCTCCTGGAGCACGTCGGCTTCGCCGACCAGGCGGCCAAGCTGCACAAGGCCATCGACGTCTGCGGCATGTACGAGCGCAAGGTGAAGATCACGGGCCGCGACACCGGCGTCACCAACCGGGAGTTCGGGGACTACGTCATGGCGACGGTCGAGGACTCCACGCTCGACTCACGCTGGGAGGAGTACGCCCGGCCGTAGCGCGGCCCGCAGGCGTCTCATGGATATCGTCAAGAGCCACGGTATGACCGCGCAACGGGCGCGGGAGACGATCGACAGGCTTCTCCCGGCGATGATGCGCGCCTACGGAGGCAACGTGTCCAATCCCTCGGCCGAGTGGAGCGGCGACGCGCTGCTGTTCTCGGGCAGAGTAATGGGATTCGACCTGCGGGGCGCCGTCCGCATCACCGATGAGGAACTGCTCCTCAGGCTGGACGGGGTGCCGTTCTTCGCCAAGGGGAGCGTGAGGCGCGGGCTGGACCGGTGGTTCGACGAGAACTGGCCGGGAACGAACCAGGAGAGATAAGCGAATGCGAAGCAAGGTAACGGTAGTGGGCGCGGGCAACGTCGGTGCGACCACGGCGCAGCGCATCTTCGACAAGGGCTACGCCGACGTCGTGCTGGTCGACATCGTGGAGGGCCTGCCCCAGGGCAAGGCGCTGGACATGCTTCAGGCCGGGCCGCCCGTGGGGTCGGACGCGAGCGTCGTCGGCACCAACGGTTACGAGGAGACGGCGGGATCGGACATCGTCGTCGTCACGTCGGGGATCGCCAGAAAGCCCGGAATGTCCCGGGACGACCTGCTGCTGACCAACATGAAGATCGTGACGAGCGTGGTCCGAGAGGTCGCGAAGCACTCGCCGGACTGCATTCTCATGCCGGTGACCAACCCGCTGGACGCGATGGCTCAGCGCGCGTTCCAGGTCAGCGGCTTCCCGAAGCACCGCGTCGTCGGGATGGCCGGCATCCTCGACACGTCCCGGTTCAGGACGTTCCTGGCCCTCGAGCTCGGCGTCTCCGTCGAGTCGATCACGGCCTACGTGCTCGGCGGCCACGGCGACACGATGGTCCCCATCGTGGGGAGCACCACGGTCGGCGGGCAGCCGGTCGCCGACCTCCTGTCGCCGGAGCGCCTGGGCGAGATCGTCAAGCGCACCCAGGACGGCGGCGCGGAGATCGTTGGCCTGCTCAAGACGGGCAGCGCCTACTACGCCCCGTCGGCGGCCATCGCCCAGATGGTCGAGTCGGTACTGCTGGACAAGAAGCAGGTACTCCCCTGCACCGCCTATCTCGAGGGCGAGTACGGCATAGACGGCCTGTTCGTCGGCGTGCCGGTCAAGCTCGGAGCGTCCGGAGTCGAGGAGGTCGTCGAGTTCGACCTCACAGACGAGGAGTCCACGGCCCTCAGCCACTCAGCCGACGCGGTCCGCGAGCTGGTCGAGGTGATGGCCAACGCCGGCGACTAGCGGCCTCCGGCGGCAGTTCGTGGCCGACTGCGGCGGAATCGCTCATAACAGAAGAGAGAACGCCATGCCCAATCCGGTGGTCCATTTCGAGATACAGTCGAACGGCCCGAGCAAGCTCCACGAGTTCTACACGGGCCTGTTGATACCGGTGATCCAATCGACTCTAACTCTTCCATCGGGACTGCCAGCGTGAAATTGACGTTGTTCTCCCCGTCGATGGTCACCTCGTCAAGCAGCAGCCGCAGGACGTTACTGTTCAGACTTGAGGAGGTGAACGGTCACGAGAGTGCGTCGAGGTCGCCGGTCGCTCCCAAGGGCGGGGCCGTCGCCTGAGAAACCGTTCGCCCTGAGTGCCCCGACGCTTCGTCGGGGTGTATCGAAGGGCCAGCACGACTCAGTCTTTGGGTGGGGCCGACACCAGCATTGACGTCAAGGTTGCGTGCGCCCTTCGATACGCGCCGGTCAAGGCACCGGCGCTACTCAGCAACTGTCTTGGAAGTCAAGCGATTTGGGCGGCGGTGTGGCTACGGGTCGGGTCCCACCGAGTCTGGTCGCGGACCATGATATTGATGATCGTCAGCAGCTTCCTCATTGCTGCGGTCAGCGCTACCTTCTTTGCCTTGCCCGCCGCGCACAGCCTGTCGTAGAACTCCTTGATCACCGGATTGCGACGTATGGCCACTAGCGTGGCCATATACAGGACACTGCGCACCGATTTCCTGCCGCCCCACGTCGTACGCCTGCCTCTGAACAGTCCGCTGTCCCTGTTGAAGGGCGCCACTCCGACCAGGGCGGCGATCTCCCTGCGGTTCAGACGCCCCAACTCGGGCAGCTCAGCCATGATCACGCTCGACACCACCTCCCCGATTCCGGGAACGCTGGTGAGCAGATCGTCTTTGGCTCTCCACACAGGGCTGGACCGGATGAACTCCTTGATCTGACGGTCGATCTCTCCTCTACCTTTGATCAGCCAGGCGATGTGCGCCTCGATGTGGGGTCGAAGCACGGGGGCCGCCTGCCGGAGCCGGTTGCGCTCTGACGTGATCATCTCCACTATCTGGCGCCTTCTGCGGATCAGAGCTCGCAACTGCAGCTCCTGCTCGTCGGGCAGAGGTCGGACCTGTGGCTTGACCGCCTCGGCAAAGCGGGCCAGTACCACAGCGTCGAGCTCATCGGTCTTGGCGTTCCTTCCTATGGAACGGCCAAAGTCGCGTACCTGCCGTGGGTTGACCACAGCTACGGCATGTCCCGCCACAGTCAAATCTGCTGCCGCCTGGTACTCGTACCCACCGCTGGACTCCATGCTCACGAGTCTGGGCGCTACGCGGCCCAGACTCGTGAGCAGCGACGCGATACCTTCAGGGTCGTTGGTCGTTCTCCAGACCCGGGCCTCAGACGATACGCTCACGTCCAGGTGGGCCTTGGACACGTCGATCCCTACGTACACTTCCTCATTGCCCATCGCTCTCCTCCTGTCTATACTGAGGCTGGTCTCCCACTCTGTCCCATCCTTGCAGATACGGACTCGATGTCCGGGCAACTGTTCGGGCTCTGGGGAGACCGGGGCGTGACGATCCAGCTGAGTAGCGGTCTTCAATGACCCGGGTGGCATCGATCTGTCACGCCCCTGTACCCGCCTGCACTCTACCCGATTCAAGATACAAGGGTGAACGGGTTGTGTGGGCATCAACTCTGAACAGTTACCGCAGGACCTCCCGCCGCTTCTCCTGGGGCAGGTCGTCCAGCCCGTCGCCAACCCTATTCGCCCATTCCACCACATGCTCCCCCAGCGCCCGCTTCTCTATTGAGGCGGTCTCCTTGGAGCGGTAGTCGGCCAGCCTCGCCCGCAGAGTTTCCAGCCTCTCGGTGATGAATTTGCGCTGGCGGTCCAACTGCTCCTCGCTTATCTTCTCCGACACGTACAGCCTGATGGCCCGGTCCTCCTCGAACTGCACCTTCTGAAGCTCGCGCTCCGCCCCGGCGATCTGCTCGTCCAACCCCTCGCCCTCCTGGGAGTCCAGGGACTCGATTCCAGCGACGATGAGCTCGGGGTTCTCCATCACCCTCTTGACCTGGCCCCAGACAAGGCCCTCCAGCCGTTCGGCCCGGATCATCGTGTGCTCCCGGCATCCCGTGCGAAAATGCTGCACGCCATAGCACTTGTAGTAGCGGCGCGGAGTCTCCAGCTCGTACTTGTAGACCTTGCCGTTGCGCTTGACGGTCCGCTTCCTGGTGGCCATGCATCCCATGAGCATCCCGCACCCGGTGCACCGGACCAGGTGCTGCAACAGGTAGAATATCTTGGTGTTGCGCCCGGATTGGGTCCTCCGCTTCTTCATGATGCTCTGCGCCAGGTCCCAAGTCTGCTCGTCCACTATCTCAGGGAACGGCACCCGTATCCATGTGTCCCTGTCCTTCTCGTGGACCCGTATCCCGTCGTCCGTGGAGATGTAGCGGGCCTTGCCGTACCACCAGGTGCCCTTGTAGGTCTCGTTGCTCAGGACGCGGTAGACCTGCCCGTCCCACCACCGCTTGGCATTATTGGCTGCGGGAACGCCGTCGGCCATCAGCCGCTGGCCAATCACCCGCGCTCCCAGTCCGTCCTTCACGCACATTCGGTAGATGCGCCGCACGACCTGGGCCTCGGACTCCACTATCTCGGGCCTGCCGTCGTCTCCGACGCGGTATCCGTAGGGGATGTTGCTGACCGGAATGCGGCCCTGCTTGGCCGTGCCCCGCTTGGTGTCTTCCATGTCGCCTGGTCTCAGCGGCGATTCACCGGGCCGCTGGCCTCTCGTTGCAGGTGTTCGGCCGGGCCGTGTGACTCAGCTCTCCTCATCGAAGAAGGTCATCCGGAAGCCCTCCCCCAGGAGGATCTCCATGCCTCCGGGGATGCCGGAGGCGAAGCGCAGGATGGAGAGCATGGCTCCCCCGGCGGGCCTCTGTCGTCCGTTCAGTTGGTCCCTGTTGTTGGCATCTTTCATGGTGCGTAGTCGCAGCGGCGGCGGGTCGGGCCGCCGGCCTCTTTCGGGTGGTGGAGGGGTCTCGAGCACCCGCTGAAGCAGCGTTCAGCATTGCGCTTGGACCGGATCGCGGATTTCAACATCAACTCGTTCGCCTCTCTGAGGGTCTGCTGATGCTCGTCGGAGCGCGTTGGCGATTCCCGCCTCGCCGCCGCCCGGCGATTGGCCTGTGGATTCCTTCCGCTATCGCTTCTCATCCCGCTTATCCCGCCTCTGGGCGTCTCATGGGCCGGGCGCCTGTCTAGTGTGAGCGGTCGAGACGTTGGGCATAACTACCCATGGGGGCGCTCACGTGAGCGCCCCTGTAAGACCTGGGGCGAATACCCCCGTTGGCGATGCCGTTGGGGTGTACAGAGAAATGAAGTTGGTTGCAAAAATGCAAGTCGGGCCGTTTCGTAGCTGAAATGGGGCGGAGTACCCCTCTACAGGACACAGACAGTGAACCCAAATCCCCCACCTAACAAAGAGGAAGACCTCGTTGGAGCCCGAGTTGAAGGGGGCTAAGATGGTTGTTGGACAGACAAAGCCATCACCAACGAGGTGCAACTATTATGCCGCAGGGAGTTCTTCCATTCCAGTACGCTGCGGAGAGAAGCTCGACCGGTATGACGGCAATGGCGGGAGCCGGGGTCTACCTGGACATGATGGTCGCGGCGGGTCTGTGGGAATCGGTGGGTCGTCACGTGGGGATCAAGAGGATGAGCCAGGGCTGGACTGACATCCAGATGATCACGTCGTTGGTGCTGTTGAACGTGGCGGGCGGGGAATCGGTGTCCGATCTGGATGTACTGGAGGGTGACGAGGGTCTGGGACGTCTGCTGCGAAGGATGGAGACTCATGGGATGCACCGTCGCGAGCGTGAGGCGACGGAGCGGAGGTGGCGGGTCGAGCGTCAGCGCAGCGTGCCATCGGCATCGGCGATGTCCAGGTACCTGGAGAGCTTCCATGATCGTGCGGAGGAGGCCAAACGAGAGCCCGGCAGGGCGTTCATACCTGCGGCGAGTGCGTGTCTGCGCGGGCTGAGCAGGGTGAACGCAGATATGGTTGCCTTCGTACAGCGCCACATTCGGCAGAGCTGTGCAACGCTGGATATGGATGCGACGCTGGTCAAGACGCACAAGCAGCAGGCCCAGTACTGCTACGACAAGTACAAGGCGTACCAGCCTCTGACGACCTACTGGCATGAGGCTGGCCTGATAGCGCATACGGAGTTTAGGGACGGCAACGTACCTGCGGGCTATCAGCAGAAGCGAGTGCTGACCGAAGCGCTGGCGCAATTGCCGAGCGGCGTGAACAAGGTGATGCTCAGGTCGGACACGGCGGGGTATCAGCAGGAGTTGTTGCGGTACTGTGCGAAAGGCCAAGACGCACGCTTCGGGGAGATTGAGTTCGCGGTGGGAGTGATGATCACACCGGAGTTCAGGAAGGCAGTTGCACAGACTCCAGAGGGGGAGTGGCGCGATCTGCGTTGTGAGGCTGAAGGGTCCATGGATGCTGCGGGGCAACAGTGGGCTGAGGTGGAGTTCGTACCCAACTGGACGGCCTACAGCAAGAAAGACCCGTACTACAGGTTCCTGGCCGTCAGGGAGCCTATGCACAGACCGCCACTGCCCGGCATGGAGATCGAGTCGGACAGAGCGTCCAGATTCGTCGATATACAGGGGGAAGGCTGGTACAAGGTGTCGGGGGTGGTGACCAACCGTACCATTGCTGGGGAGGAGCTGATCAGGTGGTACAGGGAGCGTTGTGGCAGGGGCGAACAGGTACATGGAGTTCTCAAGAGAGACCTTGCCGCTGGACGGTTGCCCTCCGGACTGTTCGGAGCCAATGCCGCCTGGTGGTCCATCGCAACCCTGGCATTCAATTTGAACTCGGCGGTCAAGCAGTTGGCAATGGGCGGCGAGTGGCTGAACAAGCGGCTCAAGGCAGTCCGATTCGGCGTCGTCAACCTGCCTGGGCGGATGGTGCGCCACGGCAGACGGCTGATCATACGCCTGACCGGAGACCACCCGTCCTACGACCTGCTGATCGGGATGCGCCGGAGCATATTGGCGCTGGCCGCCGACCCCTGAGCCCGGCCCACGTACCTTAGCCGTCTGTCAAAGGCGACTCAGCACAGTCGCCCTGGCGTGCCATGCCCTTCTCGGACCCAGCGCGGTCTCCAATGGCGCCAAAACGCCGTCATGATCCATCAGGCCCGGCTACGACGGCTCATTCCCACAGAACCTGACACACTTCACCCGCCCATCCCACTCAGAGAACAGGCTACAAGCACCCCAGAACCCCTCGCCGCACGTTAGGTGGGGGATTTGGGCTGAACACTTTGACTTGCGGGTACGTTCCGGTGTGGGTATGCAGGCCCCGTAGCTGAGAGTTGCACTTATGCAGGCGACTGGGGTTGGGGCGGGGTTGCAGAGGCCATAGCTGACAGTTGCACTTTTGCGGGGCCGTGGGAAGGCTGAAAATGAGGACGCCTGACGCCGCAGGTGGGCTCGGGCGATCATCCGGGCCGGGACGGGCTGCTCACGCCGCACCTTCCCTCGATGCTCGGTGGAGTGGGACGGCGATCCCCACTTCGCCGACCGGCGATTGGTCGATGGTCTCCGCGCCAACTCGTTCACCTCCCTGCGGTCTGCCGCCGATGGACGGATTACGGCGGTCGCAAAAAAAGTGTGAACAAATGAAACTGGAAATAAGACCCCTGGTAGCTCTGCGCACGGATGCGGGGCGTTACGGGCCGTTCCTCCGTGGCTCTGCGCAGGGATGCGGGGTGCTACAGGCCCTCTTCTTTTCGGCCCCGTTCGTGCAGTACTGGGGGTGTACAGGAGTTTGAGTTTTGTAACAGCGCGGCCAGAGTCGTGATTTCGTAGCTGAAACAGGGGTAAATCACCCCCCTACAGGACGTAAACAGGAAACACTTTGTCGAATCACGGTGTTCCGGACGGAAATGACATCGCCAAACGTGGGAAATGACATCGGCGGTTCGGTTGGAGCGGCGTCCCAATGACATTAGCCCCAGAAAAATGCGATTGAATTGGGGGTGCATGACGTGCCCAAGACCGAGGCCGGAGAGCGGGAAAAAGGCCGGCCAGTGGTTGACCGGAGGGTCAGGCGGAGTTTGCAGAGGGAGAAAAGAGCCATGAAAACCACAGAACACGGCATCGAAGACAGCAAAGACATCGAGAACATGCACCACATGCGGCTGATGACGCTGCTGCAAGAGCTGGTGCGGGACAAGGGATACAAGGGCGCGGCGCGTGTGCTGGAGCTGGACCAGCCAACCGCCCGGAGCGCGTGGTGAACGGGCAGAGCAGCTACGTCCGGGAGCGCGCCCGCGCCCTGGGCATGACCATGCGGGAGCTTGCCGAGCGGGTCGGCGTGTCCGCCAGCTACATGTCGGAGGTGTCCCGCGGCCGCAGGAGCATGGGCGTGAGGGTCCAGGCGCTGGTCGAGGCGGCGCTGGAGGCCGAGGCGACGGTCGCGTCAGCGCAGCTTGCCTGCGTCGACCCGAAGGCCGTGTGGGACCGCATGGACGCTCACGGGTTCAGCCAGAACGAGGTCGCACGGCGAGCGGGCATCAGCTCCTCGTACCTCTCCCACATCATGAACGGCAAGTCCAACCCGTCGGCGGGCGTGCTGAAGGGGCTGCACGGTGTCCTGTTCCAGCCGACGAAGGCGGAGCGGGTCATGCCCGCCGAGGTGAAGATGCTTGGCTGGCGGAAGGGCGAGCGGAGCGGTATGGTGGTGCACGGCGCGGGCGGGCCGGGGCGCCGCGGCAGGCTCGGCGGGCCCGCCATTCGTGTCGGCGGCCGTGTGCCCTGGGGCGCGAAGGCGGAGTTCGCCTACCGCGCCGGATACGACGGCACGGGCCGCGTGTCGGTCACCCACGTCGTCGAGAGGGGCTACTCCGCCATGCTGAAGCAGCCGGAGCTGGCCGCCGCCTAGCGAGGCATGAGCGACGGCCCGGCGTAGTACCGCCGGGCCGTCGCTCATGGGGGGGAGGCCGTCGCCGTATTGACGGCGGCCTCCCCCGGCTTCCCATGTGTGCGGGCCTTTTCTTGTTGCCCAAAATCATCGGAGGGGGCAGGCGGGCGCGCAAGCTCGGCGCTCACGTGCGGGCGGCGGCGCGGCAGCGCCGCCGCTTCAGCGCCCGTCCGCCTCCGCCTGCCCCTCGCGGGCGCGTCCCATCGCCATGCGCGCCGCGGGGTTGTCCGCGTGCGCCGCCCTCGTTGCGTTTCAGTCCCTGCGGTGGCGGCCGCCTCGCCGACGCTCGGCTTCCCTCCCAGGACTCTCGCACCCGGGCGGGACGTCTTTGGCTGGCTTCTCGCGCCGCGCTTCGTCCGGGAGGGTCCACGCGGTCAGCAGGTGGGCGAGCCCCAGCTCGCCGGCCAGGTCCAGCAGCGCCATCTGGTGCCGGAAATGGGGCCGCGCTCGGCCTCTATACCAACGCCATACGGTGTAGGGATAGGTCCCGAGACGGCGAGCGATCTCCGCCCACGGCAGCCCCGACTCCTCCTGGAGCAGCTCCAGCCGCCGAGGGAAGTCGGGGGGCAGGACGTAGACTATTCTGCTGTGGTCAATTCGCTGTCTCGGCATTGTCCGATCCTTCCGCAGGACGGAAACCCCAGGCGGTACGGCGTGCGGAGTGCAAGCTCCCGCAGTCGATCCAACCCGGAGCCCTGGGGGAGGCCACGGCTCCGCTTTGCCGCAGGACGGCGGCCTTCCCCGCTCTATCCATGTGTGCGGACTTTTTTCGTTGCCCTCTGCCGGCCCGGACCGCTGACGGTCGGCGCCAACTCGTCGGGCAACTTCCTGCCGTCTCTCGCGCAGACGGCTCCCTAGCCCTCGCAGTCCTCGCTACCCGCTACGGGGCCGCCGGGATGTCGATGTGGTACCAGCGGGACTGCTCGCTTGCCCCGTGCTCGTTGATGGCCTTGATGCGGTAGGTGTAGGTGGTGCTTGTCGCCACCGTGCCGTCGGTGTAGGTGGTCGCGGCGCTGCCCGTGTCCGCGACCAGTACACTGAAGTCGCCCCCTTGATCGTTCACGCGGACGCGCCGCAGGATCACGTAGCCGGTGATGGAGTCGTCGCCGGGGTCGTCCCAGGTGAGGGTCACCGAGTCGTGCGACGCCGTGGCTTCGAGGCCCGTGGGCTTGGCGGGCGGCTCCTCGGGCTCCCGCTGTTGCTGCTGAGGCTCCGTCTCTTCCTCCGGGCCCGGGATGGTGCGGGTTGCGGGCGCATCGAACAGCGTTGTCCCGTCCGCGGCGCAGATGCCGCCCGCCTCGCAGGACTGGCCGCTCAGCAGGGTGAAGTGGATGTCGTCCGTGCCCGCGGGGTCCAGGAAGAATACCCACGCGTGCTCCAGTCCATCCTCCTCGTGGGCCCGGACGCTGGACACCGTACCGCCGGCCACCAACACGGAGGGCGTGGTTTCGGCAATCGATGCCACGGCCCGGCTGAACGCCACTATCACCTGGGGACGGTCGTCCGCGCCCCTGTGGGACTGCGACTGATACGGGCTCTCCGGAAAATCGGCCGTCAGTGGCTGCTCCAGCACCGCCGCCGCGTAGCTGGTCAGGGACTCTTCGTGGCCCGCGTCGTCGGTGAAGGTCAACCGAACCTTGATGCCGTGGCCCGCGTCGTAAGACGCCACGGTGTAGCTGGCGCCGGTGGCGCCGCCAATGTCAGTGTCTGTGCCCGTCCCGAAGTCATGGCGGACCCACTGGTAGGTGAAGACCGCCCGGGTCAGACCGTCCTCGTCCGATATGCCCTCCGTGGCGGCCGTCAGGGTCTCGCCCACCCGCGGCGTGCCGCCGATGCCCGGCCCGCCGGTGGCCGGGCTGTTCTCCGCTTCCACCCGCTGCGGCGACGAACCCTGTTCCGGCGGCGCCTCTTCGTTGCACCTGTTGGCGCCGGAGCTTCCTTTCTCCTTCACACAGAGCTGGAACAGACCGGTGCGGTCGCCACTGTTCGATCCCACGGCAATGTAGTAGGCGCCGTCGGCGGGAGGGGTGAAATCCACGCTGACCTCCATGTCCTCGCCGGCGCTGGCGGTGTCCTCGATCACTGTGCCATTCGCATCGTGAACGCCGGCTATCCTGGGGTGCGTGAGCCAGTACCGTTCTTCGATAGGGACCCGCCGTTCCTGCCGCCTTCCGTCAACAACCTGGTGCACCAGGTCGTACGTCAGTGGCTCCAGGTCGATCTGGTACTCGACTCCCCCGGTAAGGTCAATCCGGAACCAGTCTTCATCGTCTCCCGCGGCCCCGTCGTCTCCCAGGTAGCCGGACATGCCCTCGATGTCCAAACGAGTGGTGATTCTGGTACTGGTATCGGCGGGCACGTCGTGGCCGCCATAGCCGTCCGGACCTCCACCGGACATTCGATCCTCATTTACCCGCAGCTCCAACTTGTAGGTTCCCGTGCCATTGTCTCCCGATGCCACTTCGAAGCAGTACACGCCCGGCAAGGAGACCCAGACGGTGCGCTCGACGTTGCGGTTCCCGGAGGCCGGGCTCGGCACAGGCAAAGTAACGTGGAATAAACGCAGAGCCGCTCGCCACTGCAACAGGGCCGGGTCTTCCAGCGTCCCGTCGCCGGTGTCGACGCCCCTGATCTCGATGACGTGCGACCGATAGGGTTCCAGGTAGAAGTTGAACCACTCGGTCCGGCCGGCCGCCTCGATGTTGCCCGAATACACCATGCCCACCTCCATGGAGGGGCTGTCGCTGCAGGCGGGCAACCCGGCACTGGTACGTTCCTCGATGTTCATCAGAGTGATTGTCGCCGTAGCCGGCGACACCGCTATGAGCCGGTCCGAAAGGGTCCCGAAGCCGAGCGTCACCATCTCGCCGTCGTCTTCCACGGTGTCATCGACTGCGGTCACCGTGAAGGTCTTCTCGGTTTCGCCCGCGGCAAAATACAGCTCGTCCGGCACTCCCGACCAGTCATCGCTGGTAGCCCCGCTGCCGCCTTCCGCCGTCAGCGGGATAGTCTCCCCGTCCGGGAGAGGCTTGTTCAGCCGCACCGTCACAACCGCGTCGGCTTCGCCCTCCGTGGCTGAGTAGCTGGAGGAGTCAAACGACACACGCGCCGAGTCGATGATTCTGACATAGGTCCGGCTGTTGCTGCCCGCGCTGACCTCGTCCGGCAGCGAACCCAGACCGAACCAGACCTGTTCGTCCAGCTCCTCCACGATATCGGCTGCGGGATATACCCAGAAATGGGTGTAGGTTTCCCCCGCAGCGAAGGTGATGCCGTTGGGGACGCCTGAATAGTCCTCCGCGCCGGCAGTGCTCTTGGGGAGCACGACGATGGGTATGGTTACGTCGCTCTCAAGAGCCGCACTCAGCAAGAGGCCCACGCCGACGCCGGATGCTCCCTCCGCCAGATTGTGGTAGTCCTTCTCGAACGACACGGTCACCCCAGGCGGCGTATCCTGGTCATTCTCGGTGACGCTCACCGTCACCCCGGCGGCGTTCAGTCCCTCGTAGTCGCCGCCGGTGACGGTATGGGTCAGAGTCACGGCCGGGTCCGCGGTCGTGTCGTCATCCTCGCCGGCCGCCACCGTCACCGTCTGCGCCGTGCCCCAGTTGGACGCCGTGAAGGTGAGCGCGTTGTTGGTCAGCGTATCGCCGGACAGGGAGATGTCCGTATCGGCGTGGCCCGCGATGGCGACAGTCACGTTAGCCGTCGGCTCCGAGTCCAGCACTACCGTGTAGGAACCGCTCCCGCCCTCGTCGATGGTCAGGGCACTCTCCGAGACCGTCACCCCCGCCGTATCGTCGTCGGTAATGGTCACCGTGGCCGTGGTCCCGGCGGTCACGTCGTCCGGCATCGTCCCGAAGCCCAGCGTCACGCTCTCCCCGTCGTCGTCGATGTCGTCGGCAGTCGCGGTGAAGGTGAACGACTTCTCCGTGTCTCCGATTTGGAACACCACGCTCCCAGGTACGCCACTGTAGTCGGAGCCGGTCACTCCGCCCTGATCGGTCTTGGTCAGGTTCACCGTGACCTCGCGCTCAGGGTCGGCGCTCAGGGTCACCGTAACCTCCACCGTGCTCCCCTCAACCACGCTGTAGTTAGCCTGTTTGAAGCTGGCCGTCACAGCAGGATCGTCATCGTCGGTGATGGTCCCGGTCGCGGCCAGGGTCGAGCCGCCGCCGGACAGCGACGCCCCCTGTACGTTGCTCAGGGTCAGCGTGAAGGTCTCCTCCTCTTCCTCGTCCACCGCGTCGTCGGCGACCGGCACCGAGATGGTCTGACTCGCAACGGAGCTGGCCGCGAATGTAAGGGTGCCAGTGGTGGATGTGTAGTCCTGGCCTGCCGTCGCCGTGCCGTTGGAGGTGGCGTAGTCGACCGTTACCTCCTCGCCGCCGGCCGCGCTGATGCTCACGGTGAACACCACGTTCCCGCCGTCCTCTGCGGCCTCAGCGTTTCCGACCGACACCACCGAGGCGTCCTTCTCCACGATGGTGACCGTCAACGTCTCCTGTACATCGACATAGCCACCGCCGTTGGCAGTATGGGTCAGAATCACGGAAGCATCGGACGCCGCATCGTCGTCCGCGGCTGCGGTCACCGTCACCGTCTGCGCCGTGCCCCAGTTGGACGCCGTGAAGGTGAGCGCGTTGTTGGTCAGCGTATCGCCGGACAGTGTGATGTCCGTGCTGGCATGGCCCGCGATGGCGACCGTCACGTCAGCCGTCGGCTCCGAGTCCAGCACAACCGTGTAGATATCGCTGCCGCCCTCGTCGATGCTCAGGGCACTCTCCGAGACCGTGACCCCCGCCGTATCGTCGTCGGTGATGCTCACCGTGGCCGTGGTCCCGGCGGTCACGCCGTCGGGCATCGTCCCGAACCCCAGCCTCACGCTCTCACCGTCGTCGTCGATGTCGTCGGCAACCGCCCTGAAGGTGAACGACTTCTCCGTGTCGCCGATTTGGAAGATCAGGCCCCCAGGCACGCCGGAGTAATCACCCGAGCTGGCGCCGCCTTGGGGATCGTGGGTCAGCAGGACGGTGACCGCACGCTCGGGGTCGGCGCTAAGCGTCACCGTAACCTCCACCGTGCTCCCCTCAGCCACGCTGTAGGACGCCTGCCCGAAGCTCGCCGTCACAGCAGGGTCGTCATCGTCGGTGATGGTCCCGGTGACCGCCAGGGTCGACCCGCCGCCGGACAGCGACGCCCCCTGTACGTTGCTCAGCGTCAGCGTGAAAGTCTCCTCCTCTTCCTCGTCCACCGCGTCGTCGGTGACCGGCACCGAGATGGTCTGACTCGCAACGGAGCTGGCCGCGAATGTAAGGGTGCCAGTGGTGGATGTGTAGTCCTGACCCGCCGTCGCCGTGCCATTGGAGGTGGCGTAGGCAACCGTCACGGCTTCGCCGCTGGCCGCGCTGATGCTCACCGTGAACACCACGTTCCCGCCGTCCTCGGCGGCCTCGGCGTTGCCGACCGACAGAACCGAGGCGTCCTTCTCCACGATGGTGACCGTCACGCTGCCGGCGGTGACCCCGGCGTACTCGCCGGTCCCGCTCACGGTGTGGGTCAGAGTCACGGCAGCGTCGGACGCAGCGTCGTTGTCCGCGCCGGCCGCCACCGTCACCGTCTGCGCCGTGTCCCAGTTGTCCGACGTGAAGGTCAGGGTGTCATCGGTCAGGGAGATGTCCGTGCTGGCATGGCCCGCGATGGTTACCGTCACGTCCCCCGTCGGCTCCGAGTCCAGCACTACCGTGTAGGTGGTGCTGCCGCCCTCGTCGATGCTCAGGGCGGTCTCGGAGACCCTCACCCCCGCCGTATCGTCGTCGGTGATGCTCACCGTGGCCGTGGTCCCGGCTGAGACCCGGTTGGGCAGCGTCCCGAAGCCCAGCGCCACGCTCTCCCCGTCGTCGTCTATGTCGTCGGCAACCGCCCTGAAGGTGAACGACTTCTCCGTGTCGCCGATTTGGAAGATCAGGCTCCCAGGCACGCCGGAGTAATCACCCGAGCTGGCGCCGCCTTGGGGATCGTGGGTCAGCAGGACGGTGACCGCACGCTCGGGGTCGGCGCTCAACGTCACCGTAACCTCCACCGTGCTCCCCTCAGCCACGCTGTAGGACGCCTGCCCGAAGCTCGCCGTCACAGCAGGGTCGTCATCGTCGGTGATGGTCCCGGTGACCGCCAGGGTCGACCCGCCGCCGGACAGCGACGCCCCCTGTACGTTGCTCAGCGTCAGCGTGAAAGTCTCCTCCTCCTCCTCGTCCACCGCGTCGTCGGTGACCGGCACCGAGATGGTCTGACTCGCAACCGAGTTGGCCGCGAAGGTCAGTGTGCCAGTGGTCTCGGTATAGTCCTCGCCCGCCGTCGCCGTGCCGCCGGACGTAGCGTAGGCGACCGTCACGGCTTCGCCGCTGGCCGCGCTGATGCTCACCGTGAACACCACGTTCCCGCCGTCCTCGGCGGCTTCGGCGTCGCCGACCGACAGCACCGAGGCGTCCTTCTCCACGATGGTGACTCTCACGCTGCCCGCGGTGACTCCGGCGTACTCGCCGGTCCCGCTCACGGTGTGGGTCAGAGTCACGGCAGCGTCGGACGCAGCGTCGTTGTCCGCGCCGGCCGCCACCGTCACCGTCTGCGCCGTGTCCCAGTTGTCCGACGTGAAGGTGAGCGCGTTGTTGGTCAGCGCATCGCCGGACAGTGTGATGTCCGTATCGGCGTGGCCCGCGATGGCGACAGTCACGTCCCCCGTCGGCTCCGAGTCCAGCTTCACCGTATAGGTTGCGCTGCCGCCCTCGTCGATGCTCAGGGCAGTCTTGGAGACCGTCACCCCGGCGGTGTCGTTGTCGGTGATGGTCACCGTGGCCGTGGTCCCGGCGGTGACGTCCGTGGGCATCGTCCCGAATCCCAGCGTCACGCTCTCACCGTCGTCGTCTATGTCGTCACCGGTCGCACTGAAGGTGAACGACTTCTCCGTGTCTCCGATTTGGAACACCACGCTCTCAGGCACGCCGGAGTAATCGCCCGAGCTGGCGCCGCCCTGGGGATCGTGGGTCAGCAGGACGGTGACCTCGCGCTCCGGGTCGGCGCTCAGAGTCACCGTAATCTCTACCGTGCTCCCCTCAGCCACGCCGTAGGCAGACTGTTTGAAGCTGGCCGTCACCACAGGGTCGTCGTCATCGGTGATGATCCCGGTGACCGCCAGAGTTTCGCCGCCGCCGGACAGCGACGCCCCCTGTACGTTGCTCAGCGTCAGCGTGAAGGTCTCTTCCTCTTCCTCGTCCACCGTGTCGTCGGTGATCGGCACCGAGATGGTCTGGCTGGCAACCGAATCGGCAGGGAAGGTCAGCGTGCCGCTGGTCTCGGTGTAGTCCTGGCCCTGCGTCGCAGTAACGTCGGAGGTTGCGTAGGCGACCGTCACCTCCTCGCCGCTCACTGCGCTGATGCTCACGGTGAACACCACGTTCCCGCCGTCCTCGGCGGCTTCGGCGTCGCCGACCGACAGCACCGAGGCGTCCTTCTCCACGATGGTGACCGTCACGCTGCTGGCGGTGACCCCGGCGTACTCGCCGGTCCCGCTCACGGTGTGGGTCAGAGTCACGGCAGCGTCGGACGCAGCGTCGTTGTCCGCGGCTGCGGTCACCGTCACCGTCTGCGCCGTGCCCCAGTTGGACGCCGTGAAGGTGAGCGCGTTGTTGGTCAGCGTATCGCCCGAGAGGGTGATGTCCGTGCCGGCATGGCCCGCGATGGCGACCGTCACGTCAGCCGACGGCTTCGTGTCCAGCACCACCGTGTATGTGTCGCTCCCGCCCTCGTCGATGCTCAGGGCACTCTCCGAGACCGTCACTCCCGCCGTATCGTCGTCGGTGATGGTCACCGTCGCCGTGGTCCCGGCGGTCACGTCGTCGGGCAGCGTTCCGAAGCCCAGCGTCACGCTCTCACCGTCGTCGTCGATGTCGTCGGCAGCCGCACTGAAGGTGAACGACTTCTCCGTGTCGCCGATTTGGAAGATCAGGCTCCCAGGCACGCCGGAGTAATCGCCCGAGCCGGTGTCGCCCTGGGGATCGTGGGTCAGCGGGACGGTGACCTCGCGCTCGGGGTCGGCGCTCAGCGTCACCGTAACCTCTACCGTGCTCCCTTCAGCCACACTGTAGGACGCCAGTCCGAAGCTCGCCGTCACAGCTGGGTCGTCATCGTCGGTGATGGTCCCGGTGACCGCCAGGGTCGACCCGCCGCCGGACAGCGACGCCCCCTGTACGTTGCTCAGCGTCAGCGTGAAGGTCTCCTCCTCTTCCTCGTCAACCGCGTCGTCGGTGACCGGCACCGAGATGGTCTGACTCGCAACGGAGCTGGCCGCGAATGTAAGGGTGCCAGTGGTGGATTCGTAGTCATCACCCTCCGTCGCAGTAACGTCGGAGGTTGCGTAGGCGACCGTCACCTCTTGGCCGCTGGCCGCGCTTATGCTCACCGTGAACACCACGTTCCCGCCGTCCTCGGCGGCTTCGGCGTTGCCCACCGACAGAACCGAGGCGTCCTTCTCCACGATGGTGACGGTCACCGTCTCCTTTACATCGACATAGCCGCCGCCGTTGGCAGTGTGGGTCAGGGTGACGGCGGTGTCGGAGGCAGCGTCGTTGTCGGAGGCTGCGGTCACCGTTACGATCTGCGCCGTGTTCCAGGTGGCGGCTGTGAAGGTGAGCGCGTTGTTGGTCAGGGTATTGCCCGAGAGGGTGATGTCCGTTCCCGAATGGCCCGCGACGGCGACCGTCACGTTAGCCGTCGGCTCCGAGTCCAGCACAACCGTATAGGTACCGCTGCCGCCCTCGTCGATGCTCAGGGCACTCTCGGAGACCGTCACCCCCGCCGTGTCGTTGTCGGTGATTGTGCCGGTGACCGCCAGGGTCGACGCGCCGCCGGACAGGGACGCCCCCTGTACGTTGCTCAGCGTTAGCGTGAAGGTCTCCTCCTCTTCCTCGTCAACCGTGTCGTCGGCGACCGGCACGGAGATGGTCCGGCTAGCAACCGAGTTGGCCGGGAAGGTAAGCGTGCCGGTGGTGGATGTGTAGTCCTGGCCCGCCGTCGCCGTGCCGTTGGAGGTGGCGTAGGCGACCGTCACCTCTTGGCCGGCGGCTGCGCTGATGCTCACGGTGAACACCACGTCCCCGCCGTCCTCTGCGGCTTCGGCGTCGCCCACCGACAGAACCGAGGCGTCCTTCTCCACGATGGTGACCGTCACCGTCTCCTGTACATCGACATAGCCTCCGCCGTTGGCAGTGTGAGTCAGGATGACGGCGGTGTCGGACGCAGCGTCGTTGTCCGATGCTGCGGTCACCGTTACGGTTTGCGCGGTTTCCCAATTGTCTGCCGTGAAGGTCAGCGTGTCGTTGGTCAGGGTATTGCCGGTCAAGCTGATGTCCGTTCCCGAATGGCCCGCGATGGCGACCGTAACGTTAGCCGTCGGCTCCGTGTCCAGCACTACCGTATAGGTATCGCTGCCGCCCTCGTCGACCTCCAGAGCACTCTGGGAGACCGTCACCCCCGCCGTATCGTCGTCGTTGATGCTCACCGTGGCCGTGGTCCCGGCTGAGACCCGGTTGGGTAGCGTCCCGAAACCCAGCGCCACGCTCTCCCCGTCGTCGTCTATGTCGTCACCGGTCGCACTGAAGGTGAACGACTTCTCCGTGTCGCCGATTTGGAAGATCAGGCCCCCAGGCACGCCGGAGTAATCACCCGAGCTGGCGCCGCCTTGGGGATCGTGGGTCAGCAGGACGGTGACCGCACGCTCGGGGTCGGCGCTAAGCGTCACCGTAACCTCCACCGTGCTCCCCTCAGCCACGCTGTAGGACGCCTGCCCGAAGCTCGCCGTCACAGCAGGGTCGTCATCGTCGGTGATGGTCCCGGTGACCGCCAGGGTCGACCCGCCGCCGGACAGCGACGCCCCCTGTACGTTGCTCAGCGTCAGCGTGAAGGTCTCCTCCTCTTCCTCGTCCACCGCGTCGTCGGTGACCGGCACCGAGATGGTCTGACTCGCAACGGAGCTGGCCGCGAATGTAAGGGTGCCAGTGGTGGATGTGTAGTCCTGACCCGCCGTCGCCGTGCCATTGGAGGTGGCGTAGGCAACCGTCACGGCTTCGCCGCTGGCCGCGCTGATGCTCACCGTGAACACCACGTTCCCGCCGTCCTCGGCGGCCTCGGCGTTGCCGACCGACAGAACCGAGGCGTCCTTCTCCACGATGGTGACCGTCACGCTGCCGGCGGTGACCCCGGCGTACTCGCCGGTCCCGCTCACGGTGTGGGTCAGAGTCACGGCAGCGTCGGACGCAGCGTCGTTGTCCGCGCCGGCCGCCACCGTCACCGTCTGCGCCGTGTCCCAGTTGTCCGACGTGAAGGTCAGGGTGTCATCGGTCAGGGAGATGTCCGTGCTGGCATGGCCCGCGATGGTTACCGTCACGTCCCCCGTCGGCTCCGAGTCCAGCACTACCGTGTAGGTGGTGCTGCCGCCCTCGTCGATGCTCAGGGCGGTCTCGGAGACCCTCACCCCCGCCGTATCGTCGTCGGTGATGCTCACCGTGGCCGTGGTCCCGGCGGTCACGCCGTCGGGCATCGTCCCGAAACCCAGCCTCACGCTCTCACCGTCGTCGTCTATGTCGTCGGCAACCGCCCTGAAGGTGAACGACTTCTCCGTGTCTCCGATTTGGAAGATCAGGCTCCCAGGCACGCCGGAGTAATCACCCGAGCTGGCGCCGCCTTGGGGATCGTGGGTCAGCAGGACGGTGACCGCACGCTCGGGGTCGGCGCTCAGGGTCACCGTAACCTCCACCGTGCTCCCCTCAGCCACGCTGTAGGACGCCTGCCCGAAGCTCGCCGTCACAGCAGGGTCGTCATCGTCGGTGATGGTGACGGTACTTGAACTGACGTCCAGCGATGCGTTGTTCGGACTGCTCAACGTGACGGTGAAGGTCTCATCTTCCTGTTCCTCGTCCACCTCGTCGTCGGTAATCGTTACCCTTATCTTCTTCTCCGTTTCCCCGGGGGCGAAGGTCAGTGTGGCCGAGGCTGCGACGTAGTCCGTTCCCGCCGTCGCCGTACCGTCGGATGTCGCATAGTCCACGGTCACCGTCTGAAGGCTCGACTCGGTCAGAGACACCGCCACTTCTGCCGTTCCCGCGTCTTCCGCTACCTGGACGGCCAGTCCTATCGACACCTGCGGTTCTGTGAACGCCTGGGGGGCCTTCCAGGGCACGGTCGCCGTCGCCTCGTTGGATGTAACGCCGTCCAACGAAGCGGTTGCCTTGTTGGTCACACCGCCCGCGTCCAGGTCGGCCTGCACCACCGTGTAGGTCCCGCTGCAAGTCACCGATGCCGATGGCGCCAGCCCCCCGTCCGGGACTGCTCCGCAGGAAATGCCCGTCGACGCTATCTTGTCGTCGCTGATTGCCAGCGTCCCCGAAAGGGTCACTGTGCCGCTATTGGTCACCTCGTAGCTGTAGACGATGGTTCCCCCTACAGAAGTGAAGCCGGTAGCGGTGGTGGTCTTGGTCAGCGTCAGCGTACTCTCCCTAGCTACCTGGGTCTGCTGGCGCGCCGTGACCGCAGTTGTCAGCTCATTGGCTTCGGCCGTGACGGTGTTGGAGACGACTCCCGCGTCCACGTCCGCCTGGGACACCGTATGGGTCCCCGTGAGCACGCACTCTTCCCCGATGTCCAGGGAGCCGCAGTCGTGGCCGTCCTCGTCGACCAGCAGATCGCTCAACGTCACCCTGGACAGCGACACGTTGCCGTCGTTGGTGGCCGTGGCCGTGTAGGTCAGCACGTCGTTCAGCGTCACGTCCCCCGAGTCGTCCGCGTCGTTGTTAGTCGGGACAGGCAGGGAGAGGTCCAGGGACGGCGATGCGGATTCGTCGTCGGTGATGGTGACCGTCACGCTGCCGGCGGTTACGTCGGCGTACTCGGCAGTACCCGTCACGGTGTGAGTCAAAGTCACGGCGTTGTCGGAGGCCGCGTCGTCATCCTGGGCCGCGGTCACCGTCACGGTTTGCGCCGTGTTCCAGTTTTCCGACGTGAAGGTGAGCGCGTCATCGGTCAGCGTGGCGCCGGACAGGGTGATGTCCGTATCGGCATGGCCCGCGATGGCGATCGTCACGTCAGCCGTCGGCTTCGTGTCCAGCACAACCGTATAGGTACCGCTGCCGCCCTCTTCGATGGTCAGGGCAGTCTTGGAGACCGTCACCCCGGCCGTATCGTCGTCGGTGATGGTCACCGTGGCCGTGGTCCCTGCGGTCACGTCGTCGGGCGTGGCCCTGAACCCCAGCGCCACGCTCTCCCCGTCGTCGTCGATGTCGTCGGCAGTCGCGGTGAAGGTGAACGACTTCTCGGTGTCGCCGATTTGGAACACCACGCTCCCAGGTACGCCGGAGTAATCGTCCGAGCCGGTGTTGCCCTGGGGATCGTGGGTCAGCAGGACGGTGACCTCACGCTCGGGGTCGGCGCTCAGGGTCACCGTAACCTCCACCGTGTTCCCCTCAACCACGCTGTAGTTAGCCTGTTTGAAGCTGGCCGTCACCGCTGGGTTGTCGTTGTCGGTGATTGTGCCGGTGACCGCCAGGGTCGACGTGCCGCCGGACAGCGACGCTACCTGTACGTTGCTCAGGGTCAGCGTGAAGGTCTCCTCCTCCTCGTCAACCGCGTCGTCGGTGACCGGGACCGAGATGGTCTGGCTGGCGACCGAGTTGGCCGGGAAGGTCAGCGTGCCGCTGGTCTCGGTATAGTCCTGCCCCGCTGTCGCCGTGCCGTCGGAGGTGGCGTAGCCCACCGTCACCTCCTCGCCGCTCGCCGCGCTGATGCTCACCGTGAACACCACGTTCCCGCCGTCCTCTGCGGCCTCGGCGTCGCTGACCGCCAGCACCGAAGTGTCCTTCTCGACGATGGTGACGGTCACGCTGTCGGCGGTGACCCCGGCGTACTCGGCAGTACCCGTCACCGTGTGCGTCAGAGTCACGGCAGCGTCGGACGCCGCATCGTCATCCTGGGCTGCGGTCACCGTTACGGTCTGCGCCGTGCCCCAGTTGTCCGACGTGAAGGTCAGCGTGTCATCGGTCAGCGTGGCGCCGGACAGGGTGAGGTCCGTATCGGCGTGGCCCGCGATGGCGACCGTCACGTTAGCCGTGGGCTCCGTGTCCAACACCACCGTGTACGTGTCGCTGGCGCCCTCCTCGATGCTCAGGGCAGTCTTGGAGATCGTCACATCGGCAGTGTCGTCGTCGGTGATGTTTACCGTCACGCTGTCGGCGGTGACCGTCGCGTACTCGGCAGTCCCGGTCACCGTATGAGTCAGGGTAACGTCAGGGGGGGCCGTTGTATCGGCGTCGTGGGCGGCGGTCACGGTTACCTGCTGCGCAATGTTCCAGTTGGCCGAGGTGAAGGTGAGCGCGTCATCGGTCAACGTATCGCCGGACAGGGTGATGTCCGTATCAGCATGGCCCGCGATGGCGACCGTCACTTCGCCGGTTGGTTGGGAATCGAGTACCACCCGGTAGCTGCCGCTCTGGCCCTCGACCACCGACACCTCCGTGGGCGTAACGGTCACCCCGGCGACGTCGTCGTCCCTGATAGTGACCTGCTCTCTCGACACCTGCAGCGGGGCCCGGGACCGGGACCTGTTCGTCGTTCCCCACACCTCCAGGGTCTCGTCATCTTCGTCGATGTGGTCGTCCGTCGGCACCAGCACAATGTCAGCCGTGCCTTGACGTTCGCCCGCTTCGATCACCAGATCGCCAGCCAACGCCCAGTAGTCCGCCGTCGTGGCGGTGCCGCCGGCC
This sequence comes from Dehalococcoidia bacterium, assembly GCA_965220785.1. Classification (GTDB taxonomy): domain Bacteria; phylum Chloroflexota; class Dehalococcoidia; order Lucifugimonadales; family CAZENU01; genus CAZENU01. The sequence continues at coordinate 1,291,625 of CBDCQW010000003.1, read as the reverse complement.
ACCCTCAGCCTGACCGATGTATCGACGGTCCGCCTGCTGGTCCCGTCCAACGACGCCGTGACAGTTATCCACTGCGACCCGCGGTTCTCTTCGATGTAGTCCTTATTGAGAGACAGGGTGATATTCGTCGGCTCGGCGTCGTTGTCGGCAATGGCTGCCCGGACCCCGGTGACTGGCAGACCCGGCTCCGCGTTGGACCCGCCAATCGACAACTCCTCCCGTCCCTCCGCGAGATTGTCGTCCACCGGTGTCAGCGTCAGCTCGGCCGTGTGGCTCAGCTGACCGGCGGGGATGGTGAGCGTCACGCCCGTTTGGGCGGTGAAGTCGTCGCCGGCCATAGCGGTCACGCCCGCAACCGTGAGGGACACGGCGGTGGCGGAAGTCCGGGAACCTCCCCCTTCCAGCGTCGCCGTGACCGTCAGGGTGGTGGCGCCGTCGCCCTCCTTCACCTCCGCGGGACTTACCGACAGGCCGATGCGCGTTGGCTCCTGGTCGTCGTCCTCGATGGTCAGCCCCGCCGCCGTCACGATCAGGCCCCCCGCGGTCCCGGTGACCTGGGCGGTCTCATCGTCCTCGACCATCGTGTCGTCCACGGGGGTGAACGCCAGCGTGGCCGAGCCGCTCATCCGGCCGGCGGGTATGACCACGGTCGTGGTCGCGTAGGCGAAGTCGTCGCCGGTTGCGGCAGTGGTAGCGGTCGTTGTCCCGTTGCCGTCGTCCAGCGTCAGCGACACCCCTTCGACCGACAGCGCTATCTCGGTATCCGCGATTCGCGAATCGCCGCCGGTCAGCGTCGCCGTGACCGTCAGACCCGTCTCGCCCGCCGCTTCGCCGATCACGTCGGGCGCCAGCGTCAGGGTCACGCCGGTGGGAGCGGCATCGTCGTCGGTGATGGTCACCTCGGCGGGCGTCACCGACAGGTCGCCGGCGGTCCCGGCAATGGTCACCGTCTCGTCGCCTTCCCAGACGGTATCGTCCACCGGCGCAAGGGTCAGCGTCGCGCTGGCGCTCATTTGACCGGCGGGGATGGTCAGCAGGGCGGTCGCAGGCTCGTAGTCGTCGTCCGCCGCCGCGCTCGCGCCTTCCAGGGCGAGCTCCACCCGCGTATCGTGGGCCAGCGACCGTTGGCCGCTCAGGGTTGCCGTGACGGTGATCGCCGTCGCTCCCGCGTTTTCACTCACCCGGTCCGGTGACGCCGACAGCGTCATGCCGGTCGGCGCGATGTCGTTGTCCCAGATCGTTCCGACCGCCGTGGAGACCCCCAGGGGCAGATCGTCCAGGGCTGAAGGGGAGGCGGAGCGGGCCCTGGTCAGGTTCACGCGGAAGGTCTCGTCTCCCTCGGCCGCCAGCGTGTCCTCACTGGTCTCGACCGTAATGACGGCTGAGGTCAATCCCGCGGGCACGGTCAGCGTGCCGCTGGCGGCGGTGTAGTCGACGCCCGCGGTTGCGGCGGAAACAGCTTCCGGGTCGTCCGCCGTCTGCCACTCCACCGTCACGTCGTCCTGGCTGGCGAGGGAGAGCGTCACGGCGAAGGACAGCGTCCCGCCCTCCTCCGCTTCCGCGGGCGATACCGAGACCGTCAGCGTGCCCGTTTCCAGGATGGTCACCGTGGCGACGGGGTCCGGGATGCGCGCCTTGCGCTCGCCCGACGCGCCGGACACCAGCGTCACCTCCACCGTTTCGTCGGGATCCAGCGCAGAGTCCACCAGGACCGGGATGGTGATGGCGCCCGTGTCGCTGCCTGCCGCTATGGTCAGCGTGCCGCCGGTAACGGTGTAGTCGTCGGGAACGGTGTAGTCGTCGCCGGAGTCCGCGGTACCGGCCACCGTGTACTCCAGGACCGTGTTCTCCGTGGTTACCCCGCCGGACAGCCGCACCTCGAAGACCGCGTCCTCTCCCTCGATTACGGAGTCCGTAACCGGACTGATGGCTGCCGTCAGCCGCTCGTCGTCCCTGATGCTGATCCGGACCGTCCTGCGGTTGTCATTTTGCGGGAGTACCAGGCTTTGCCCTCCGACAAGCTCGACGGTAAAGGTCTCGAGTTGCCGCTCCAGCAGGTTATCGTCGATAAGATCGATTTCGAGGTTCGCCGTGAGGTGCCCTATCGGTATTTTGAGCGTGCCGCGCTCCTGGGAGTAGGGCTTGGCGTAGTCCTCATCCTGAGTGGCCTCGCCCGGCTTCACCTCCCAGTACAGTCTCGTGTCGCGCTCGCTCCCGACAGTGTCGGCGTGGACCAGCTCCACCGCGAACAAGACTGCGCTGCCCTGGTTTTCGTCGACCCGCCTGACCTCCCGGACAATCCGGGCCTCCATGGGGTCGTCATTGTCCAGGATGGTTCCGGTGGCGGAGGCATCCGTCACCCAGACGTTGGATGTCGGGCGGTACAGTGTCACCGTGAAGTCCTCGGCCGACTCGTCGATGTCGTCGTCCACCAGGGTCACGGTGAAGGACTTCTCGGTCTCTCCCGGCGCGAAGACCAGGAATTCCGTCTTGGGCTCGAAGTCCTTGCCCAGGCTGGTTGCCGTGATGTTGGCGTCCGAGGTGGCCTTGCCGGGCGAGGTGAACACTTCAACCCTGACCCGATTCTCCGCCGCCGCCGACAACGCGACTGTGAAGGTAATCGAACCATCGCCCTCACCCGCCTCCGCGTCGCTTATGGAAAGGATGCGGTCGTTGTCCCTGAGCTGCACCGTGGCCGCGTCCGGCTTGCCGGGCAAGTAGTAGTCGCGGGTGGCCTTCACCGTGGCTGTCACCGAGCCGTTGGCCTCCACCGCGTTGTCGTCGATGGTGTTAATCTCCACCGTCACCTCGTTAACCCCGGCGGGAATCTGCGGGGATATTGTGGTCGGCTGCAGGGACCACAGGAACTCTCCCTCCTGGCTGATCTCCAGGTCGACGTAAATGGCGCCGGTACTGCCCACTCTCTGCAGGATGAACTCCGCCGGCTTCCCCTCCTCAGTCCCTCCGTACGGGCCCAGGGGGTGGATGGTCACCACCGTGCCTTCGTCATCATCCTCGATGACGCCGGCGCCGAAACTGTCGCCCAGGGTTGCGTTGTTCGGCCCGGACAGGACGACCTTGAAGGTCTCCTCGGGCTCGTTCAGCTCGTCGTCCAGCACGTCCACGGTGATCTTCCTGGTCGTCTCGCCGGCGGCGAAAGTCAGCGTCCCGCTGGCGGCGTCGTAGTCCGTGCCCGCGGTGGCCACTCCCACGCCGGTCTCGGTGAACGTGTTCCAGTTGACGCTCATCTCCAGTTCGCTGGGCGCGACGGTGACGAAGAACTCCATGCTGCCGTCCGCCTCGCCGGCCCGCGCGTCGGAAATGGACATGGGCGGCGGGTCGTAGTCGTTGTCGTTGACCCGCACCGTCCCCGTTTCGAAGGGAATGAGTAGTTGCTCCACCCCAGCCTCGTAGGACGAGGGCTCGTTCACGTCGATGGTCTCGGGCGGGAGGACTCTCAGGGTGATGGCGCCGTGGCGCTCGTCGTCGTCGTCGTCGGTGGTGGGAATGCTCAGGGTTATGGTGTCGTCGGCCTCATCGACGGTGGTCTCCGGCCATCCCCTGAACTTCACCGTCTGCGGGGGCATCCCCTCGATGTACTCGCCGTCCTGGGTCACCTCGATCCAGACGGTCAGCGGGTGGTCGTTGCTGACGGGCGTGCCCCCGAAACGGGTCAGCCTGAAGACGGCGTCCTCGCCCTCCTCCACCTCCGCCTCGACCGGCTCGACCATGATGCCGGCGAACCTGTTGTACACCTGGATGATGCCCGATGAAGGCGTGCCGATGTGGTACTGGGGAAATGTGTAGCAGTCAGCCAGGACGTCCTCGCCGCAGTAGTTGGGCAGAAGGAATACGGCGGCCTCGCCCCCCAGGGGTCCAACAAATCTCGGATCAAAATTTCGCGTGAGACTTGACTCACCCGGTAGCAGCCAAAAAGCGCCGTCTGCGGTCTTCCGTAAACCGGTCCTGGTGTAGAGACTGTCGGGTATGGGCGGCGGCCAGCGAACGAGACTCCGAACTGAGGTGAACACATAACTCCAGGTTGACGTGTAGCTGTCGCGGTGAACAGTAAACTGCGGACCGCCGCCTTCCGGGTCCTCAAAATACTCGCCTGTTCCAGGGGTGACCCACACCGTGGGGATGTCGTCGTCCCGCACCCACCCCTCTCCTATAGCCGGATATTGATAGCCAATCTGGTATCCCAAGATAAAGGAGTGTGGGGCAACACCATCGTCAAAAATGCTGCTCAACACCAGGTTTACTCTGTACCAGCGGTTCCCGTCGTTGAGCTCATTGTCTTGTGTGGGCACGGTGAAGGTGGTTGTATGCGACCCTGCTTCGAACGTCACCTCCTGGTATGAGTAAGGTATGAACGACGCGAACTTTCTTACCCTCATCTGCAACCAGGCGGTAAGGCTGGTCTCGGCGTCCCCGGTCCTGTGCAGGGTGAACACCAGGTCTTCCCCTTCCATGACCGTGCCGGCGTCATCGATGTACACAAAAGGAAAGTCGTCGATCCTCTCGAAAACCAATGTGGTCGCGCTTGCGGGGTCGCCGGTTATGTAGTCGTCAGAGTCGGCAAGGGCCGCAATCACCAGGCCCCTGTCCATGCTGAAGCTCTGCCCCCCATGCGAGAAGTCCTTCGTGGCCGTCAGCCTGACGTTGGTCGTCGAGCTCCCAGCTTCGAAGGTAGCCGTGGACGTCCCGGTGGCAAATGACGCCGTGTCGGGCAGCGGGTCTCCATCCTCCAACACGCCCGTCTGCGTGATGTCCAGGCTGACGGTGAGGGGATCGGCCGGATCGCCCTCCCGCGTCAGGTTGAATCTCACCTCGCCAAACAGCTTGCTTTGGTTGGCCGCCTCGATGGTCACCGTCGCCACATCGTTGTCCAGCACGGTGACGTAGGCCTGCTCCACCGGCGGCAGGTACGTGCTGGGCAGGTTGAAGTCGGCCGGGTCCCGGACTATCGCGAAGATCGTGAAGGGCGGCGCGTCCAGGTCGTCGTCCTCCGTGTCATGGGTCAGCTGGGCGCTGTCCTCTCCCGTCGAGATGGTCACGCTGTGGTCCAGCAGCTCGGTGAGATCGGACCCGGGCCTTCCCACGAGAAGCGACACCTGCACGGAAAGCTCTTGTGTGGTGTCGCCGTCGCGGATGACGGAGAAGGATGCCGTTTCGCCTTCCGTTATCTCTGTCTCTCCGTAGGACGCGACGACTATGACATGGGGTTCGTCGTCCTTGATGGTCACCGTGGTGCTCCGCTCGCGGCTCGGCAGCCGGGCGTTTTGCGCGTTGCTCAGCACCAGGAAGAAGGTCTCGTCCGGCTCCGGCAGCGAGTCCTGGATCACCGGCACGGTGATGTACAGGGGCTCTTGCCCCGGCTCGAAGGTGAGGGTCCCGCTGACGGCGGTGTAGTCCACGCCCTCGGTGGCCGTGCCGGGCAGGATGGAGTAGTCCACCGTCACCCTCTCATCCCTCCGCGGCGGGAGCCCGTCGAAGTTCACCACCAGCCTAATTTCGCCGTCACCCTCGGCCACGGGCGGGGCAAACGCCATGAGGGTCGGCGGCGGGTCCGTGTCGATGACCGTAAAGGAGTCGGTGGCCTTGTCCGGGTCTATGACGTAGTCATCGCTCGGCAGCACCTCCAGGGCGACTGCGCCGTCCTCCTCGTCGCCGTCGCCTTTTGAAATCCGAAAGCCGGATTCCCAGGCGCTGGTGGTCTCATATATAGATGCGGTGCGTTCCCCGAACGTGTATTGGGGAGAGTAGCGAACGACGCTGCCGGTCTGCGTGAGACGGAAGCGGACCGGCAGGTCGCTGTTCGTCTGGCCCTCCCGCGTCAATCGAAAGCGGGCGTAGTCCCCTTCCTCGTATGAATCGGAGAGCGCCTCGATGCCGACCCTGGGCAGGTCGTCGTCCACCACGGTGGCGGTGAGGGTGTGCGGCGCCGCCACCGTCCGGTAGTCGGTGCGTGGGTTGGCCACCCGTATCTCGTACACCACGTCGGCCTCGTCCAGGTCGTCGTCTTCCGTCGAAAAGCCGATGGTCTCCACCGTCTTCCCCGGCGGGAAAGCCAGCCACCTCGACCGCGTCTCCCCCTGTATCCCCGCATAGACCACCACACTCATCTCATGGGTGAAGTCCACGGTGCGGGTCACCGTGAATAAGACGTTCTCTCCCTCGGTGAGCGTCTCCTTGTTGACGCTCAGATGGAACACGGGCCTGGTGTTGTTGTCCCGCACGGTGACCGAGGCGGAGGCCTGGTCCCCCGGCCGGTACTCGTCGTCGTCGCCCGGCTCGATCGTCACCGTCAGGTCGTCGTCCGGGATGTCGCGCCAGTCGTCGGCGGTGGGCAGCGACAGCGTGGTCGTGGCCGAGCCCGCGGCGAACTCCACCGTCGTGGGCGGCTGGGGATCGGGCCAGATGTGGTTCCCCCGCATGTAGTGGCTCGGGTCTTCGACGGAGACGCGGACGGCCAGGGCCTCGGACGTGTCGCCCGGCCGGGTCAGGGTGAAGTTGGCCGTCTCGCCCTCGGTGATGCCGGCCTCGTCGGCGGCGATGGTCACGCGGGGGCCGCCGGCGTCCCGCACCGTGACGGTGACGCTGCGGTCGAGGAGCACCGTGAAATACTGCGCCCGTTCCACCTCGATTTCGAGGGGTTGCCCCAGGTTGTTCTTTTCGATGCGGTCGATACTGAAGGTGTAGCTCCAGTCCCCCTCGGCCTTGTCGTTGTCGGGTACCTGGATGGTCTTGGTGAACGAGTTGCGTCCCCGCTCCATCACAGTCACATCGGTCTCGTTGGGTCTCCCCGGCCTGGAGTCGGTAACCGTCCAGGGGACGTGCTCCTGGTAGGCGTCGATGTCGCTCTCCTGGTCCCCTCGCCATACGATGAACCGTACCTCCTCCCCTTCCGCGACCACCGCATCGTCGCTCAACGCGAGATGGGAGGCGAAATCGTTGTCCACCAGGGTTACGCCGGCCGAGTCCGGGTCGCCGGGCCGGTAGCCGTTCTCGTCGATCAGGGTCACCGTCACGGCGGCGCCGTCCGGCACGTCGCGCCAGTCGTTGTATATCTTCACCGCAAGGGTGGCCGTGGCCGAATCCTCAGCGAACGTCACGTCCTCCTCGAAGGTCGGGCTGTTGTCGCAAAGAGACCTCCAGAAAAGGTGGTCGAAGCAGCGGATCATCTCCGGGTCGTCGACGCGCACCTTGACGGTGAGCTCCTCCGAGGCGTCGCCGGCGCGGGTCAGCGTAAAGGTGACGTCCTTGCCCTCGCCCTCCTCTATGTCATCTTCGACGATGGTCTCCTGGTCCGCGGCGATGGTCACATCCGGTATCGTGTCGAAGATTTCGACGAATACGGGGTCCTTGGTCTTCCTCTTGTACTGGCTGCCGCTGGCTTCCAGAAGCTCCGCCCGGAGGAAGTTGCTTAGCCCCTCGTCCGTATTGTCCTGGACGGTGTCCACTGCCAGGATGGCCGTATTGGCGCCGGCGAGGAAGGTAACGTCGCGGTCGATGTCCGTCGGATTGCCGCCGTGGGTCGCAAGAGGCGAGTTGGGCTCCCGCGTGTTCACGCGCACGGTCAGCTCCGAAGATGCGGCGCCGGTCCGGGTGAGCTCGAAGCGCGCGGGATCCCCCTCCAGGACCTCGGAGTCGAGGGCCCTCATCCTGATTTCGGGCCGGTAGCTCACGGTGGCGGTGGCCGAGATACTGGTCCCGCCTCCGGACAGCGTGGCGTTGACCGGGTCCCTGAGCTGCAGGTCGAAGGTCTCATCCCGTCCCTCCGCCGAATCGGGGAGCAGGGGCACGGTGATGACGCCGCCTGTCTCTCCCGCCGGAATGGTCAGCGTGCCCCTGGTATTGGAGTAGTCCTGCCCCGCCGTCGCCGTGCCGTCCTGGGTGCGGTAGTCGACCGACACGTCCTGGCGCGACGGAACGCCGTCGGCGAAGGAGACCTGGAAGTCGATGCTGTCCACGCCTCCCCGTGCGGTGGCGTCCGCGATCTCCAGCACGGGCGCCGGGTCCAGGTCGCGGACGGTCACGGTTATGCTGGCCTTGTCCGGGTTTATCGTGTAATGGGGGCTCTCAAGCAGGGTGAAGGTCACCGTGGTGTCCGGCTCGTCCCCGTCGTTGGCCAGCGTGGGCAAAATGACGTCATGATAATTGGCTTCGTTGTACCTGATGTGAACGGGCGCGATGATTCCCAGCCAATCCTCCGGAACGCCCGAACCGTCCTGGGAGACAAGCACCCGGTACGTCAGTGGCTTGCGCAGCCCTCTATCGTCCAGGTCGTCCCGGAAGACTGCGACAAAGACCGGTTCGCCCTCGTTAAACCACAATCGATTAAAGTATGGAGCCTTACCGAGGCTTACGCTTTCGCGGTCATCCACGTCGTCCCCAATGATGTTGACATAGGCGCGGTGGGGAGTCCCCTTCCGGTAGCTGCTGCCGGCGGTGGGAGAAACGTGGGCCTCCAGCCAGTCGGCGCGTTCGGTTACCCCGTCGTCGTGGATGTCGACGGACAGGGTGGCCGTGGTGGAACCTGCGGTGAATGTGACGTCGTGGAAGGCTGCTGTCGGGTTCGGGGTTCCCGGGGTCCAGTCGGGGTGGAAAGACTCCTCGGTGTACACCCGGACGGCCAGCGGCGACGAGACGTCGCCGGTGCGGGCCAGGGTAAAAGTGGCGCCCTGATCCTCGGACAGGGAGGGCACACCGGCATCGCCGCCGGGGTTGGCGATAATGGAGACGGCGGGCAATGTGCCGTCAGGGTCGGGGATGTCCAGGCTCTGGTGTACCGGTCTCCGCTGGACCCGCACGCGAACCGGGGTGGGATCGTAGTCATAGTCATCCCAGTACTCTCGTTCCAACTTCACCTGGAACAGGAAGATCTCTTCAATTCTGCCTACCGGCTCAAGCTGCCACTCGACTTTCCTCTCGCCCGGCGCGAAAGAAATATAAGACAGAGAAACCGTACCCTCTTGCCCATCAATAAGTGGGATAATGCTGCCGTTGGCGTACAGGTAGCGTATTTCAAAAGAGATTGAAAGAGCTTCCTCGGTGGAGCCGGTCCGGGCGGCTTCGAAGACTGCCGGCACTCCTGTGAAGATGTCAGACTCGAGGGCCTTAATCGTAAGGTAGGGCCCCTCGTTATCGATGATGGTCCCGGTTACGGCAACGGAACTCGCGCCGCCGGGCAGCGCCGCGTTGGAGGGGTTGCTCAGGGTGAGGGTGAAGGTCTCGTCGAACTCCGGCACACGGTCGTCGTGAAGAGCCACGAAGATGAAGCCGAAGCTTTCGCCATACGAGATGGTCACCGTGCCGCTTGTCCCGGCGTAGTCGTTCCCCGTGAGGGCTTCGCCGTCGGCGGTGGCGTAGTCCACGGTCACGACCTCGGTGGCGCGCGCTCCATCGGCGAGGCTGACCTTGAACTTGAGGCGGGCCGCGCCCTCTTTGACGCTGACGTCCTCGACCTGCAGCGTGGGCACCGTCTGGGCATGGACGGACCAGGGCATTGCCGACAGAACGGAGAACAGGACCGCCAGCGCGGCAACCAGGAAAACCGGTAAGACGCGGCGCCCGGCGCGAATCACGGCCTACCCCCTGGGCCGCGCGGGGCGCGGACCCGGCAGCGGCGGGGCCTACTGGCGCTACAGGGAGGGTCCTCCTCGCCGGTCAGCGCGTCTCCGGGCCTATCGAAAGCCAAGATGAAAACTCCTCATCTGCGGTCAGAACTCAATCGAAGGCGGCTCAATTCGCAGAGTGCTGGCGGCACTGGCATATGTACCTCCGGGCTCCTGACCATTGCTCCGGGGACGCCGGTAGAAGCAACGGCAGGACTAGGATCCCAACAAGCTGGAGTGCAGCTTGCTGTAGCGGGCCAAGTAATAGGAACCCAAATAGGCGTAGGGTAGGGGCGAGTAGAGATAGGGTTTGGTTGGGAGGAGTTGTGGGCTAGGTGGGCCCGGCCGGCCCGGGTCCTTGGCTTTGCTCAGGACGGCAGGACGGCAGGAGGGAAATCGAGGATGAATTGGGGTGAGATCCGCTGGGACTGGCGCGGCTGGGGCGTTCGGAGGGCCTCCGGTCCGCTGGCAACACCAGCTTCGGCGGCGGACTATTGTCGTTGGTCTAGGAGGCACACCCTTACGCGGTCAGGTAAGAACGATGTGTCGTCATCCTGCTCTACAGGGATTTGGGGTCTCCTGCGCCGCAACTGGGAGATGAAGTCTCCCACATTGACGGACAAGCGGTCAGTCAGGTCCTGGGAGACCATCGCTCGAAGCTCACCGTTGGTGAACCGCCGACCCGGGTAGCGTGCGTATATGCTCAGAAGGGAGAATGGGCCGCTTCGGATACCGGTTGAAGTGTCGCGTATGCGGAAGTCCTGTCTGGTCCACGTCTCGCCGGTCTTTAGGAACACATCCCCTGCCACCCTGTCTACAAGCAGCCTGAAGTCTTGAAGCAGATCATCCTTGTTTGCGACGAGGTGCTCATACTGTCTCCTCGTAATGCGAATCTCATGGCCGCTAATCACAGCGACATAGTCGACATCTTCGGAACCGGGTGGCTGGGTGGACTCTAGCTGTAGAGCCACCCGTGCGACCCACGCAGGGGCATCCAGGTACCGCTGGCTGGGCGGGGAGCGTGGGGCGTCGTATTGCGGCACCCGCGTCCACCTCAGGATCGCCCCTAACATGCTCCCGCCGACCACGACGATCAGGAAACCCGACCCCGTTAGCACGAATCCCACCAGGGCGGAGCGCCGGTGCTGTTGGTACTCCTCAGCCGGATATCCCAGGTCGGCCCACTCGTAGTCCCACGTCCAGATGAGGTTGCCCGACGGCGGCGCCTTCTCTGTGACGTACAGCATGAACATAGCCCCGATCGTAAGAATGAGGGCCACCAGTATCCACGCAAAAGCGGCGATGAAAAGGTACCGGGCCAAGCTCGGATCGAGCTTCATCTCAGGGTCTCTGAGGGCGTGAGTGACGCACAGCGAACCAGCCATCATTCCCGGTATCCCGATAAGACTCGGTTTATCCCCGTTGTGGGCCAGAACGATCATCGGTGCGTATGTAAGAAGCACAGGGGCGCACATGAGAACCGCGCCCCTAGTAAAAGGCCCCCAACCCTCTCCAGTGAACCGCGCCTGTCGTCGCCAGAGCCACCGGTAGAGCCCGTATCCCGCAACCGCCATGCCGGAGCTCAGGAGTGTGGATAGCACCAGTGGCAGCGGGTAGGCGGACACTGGTTCCAGGGTGAAGAAACCGTACAGGTCCATCCCCGTGTTCAGACAGTAGAACAGGTAGAGGTTCGGCATCACCAGCAGGCAAACCAAGAGCAGCACACCTAGTCCTGCGGTGCCCTGCGTATCGGCCGAGGACTCTCGTGGGGCTTCAGCCCGGTCTGCATCAACGGAGTTGGACTCTTGCACGGTTTCTCTATGTCCTTACGGACACGTGTGTTGAGATGAGGGGGACGTCTGTGCCAGGCCGCGACGGTAGGCGGGCCGGGTCGCGGGCCTCACGGCAACCCGGGCCGCTGTGACCGCCGTCTGTGCTCCGTCGAGGATTGCGTTTCCTCGTCTACCGGTACTGGTCATCGCTACTATCGCCTAACGCCGGATGATTGCCTGGACTTTTCGTTGCCCATGACAAGGCTTGCCGCCCAAAAAGCAGCCCTCGTCAACATAAATCGTAGAGAGCTTCCAAGCCGGATATAAGGTGCAGGTGTCTATTTTGCACCAGACATTTGTCTATAGGGATTCGTAGGCAAATGCCTACAAACGGCCTATGCCCCATGATGGGTCAGGTCTCAGCCCAGCGTGTTCAGGAAGCGGCGTGGACGCTCGACGGGACTCCCATCGGCTGACGGCCGGGGAATGGCGGGGAGTGCGCGGGGCGCAGCCGCGAGCGTCGAAATCGCTGCGGCGGTCTGAAACAAGCCAGAGGCCCCCGCCGTTACAGCAGGGGCCTCTCCGCTTGCAGGTACGTTGCCTGTCGGCCAGGTCCGTCGGTTCCCGGCGGGCCGACGGCGGGGCAAGGCAGGCGGCTTGCGGCGCGAACGCTGCGGGTCTGCCTTGCCGTGGGACGTTGGGCGGGCGGTGGAGGCGCTATCGAGTCATCGGGAGTTGGTGCGGGAGAAACTCAGTCGAGCTCTCGGTCCACCAGTCCGTTTCGCACGGCCCAGACGACGATCTCCTGCTTGCTGCCGTACCCCAGCTTGTCCTGTATGTGGTAGATGGTGTTGCGGACCGTCGATGAGCGGTTGCCCCTGGACTCGGCGATGGCGGCGTACGACATCCCCTGCGCGAACTGTGCGAGTATCTCCTTCTCCCTCGATGTCAGCTCCCTCCGCCGTGGCGAATCGATCTCCTCCGGCAGGTGGCGCAGCCGCCTGAACACCCGTCTCATCACGTCCCGCGGCATCCGGTATTCGCCTCCGGCGACGTCCCTGACCATAGTCAAGAGCTGCTCCGTCCCGGTGAACTTCTGAAGGTATCCGTCGGCGCCGGCCGCCACCGCCTCTATGACGGCGTCCTTCTCGGTGGAGGCGGTCAGCATCAGCACCCTGACGTCCGCCAGGGCGTCTATGATCTCCCGGCACGCGTCTATCCCGTCCCTGCCCGGCATCAGCACGTCCATGATGATGAGGTCCGGGAGAACCTCCTTCGCCATCCGCTCCGCCTCCTCGCCGTCTCCGGCGTGTCCCACCACCTCGAACTCGCCGGTCCGCTCCAGCAACTGCTGGAGACCGTCCCGCATCACCGGGTGATCATCCACCAGCAAGACTCTGGTCGGTGTCGAAGCCATTTCAGCTCCCTCCTCTCATGTGCCTGTAGGGAAGCTCGCAGGTCACCGCCGTCCTCCACTCGGTCCCGTTCGTCTCAACGACGAGCCTGCCGCCCAGACGCTCGGCGTCCTCCCTCATGTTCCTGAAGCCTTGGCCGCGCGTTGCGTAGTCGTCGGGGAGGCCGGTCCCATCGTCGGCAATCGACATCCGCAGGCCGTCCCCCTCGAAGTCGAGGCCGACGCGGACGTGACTCGCATTGGAGTGGCGGAGCGCGTTGGTCAGGGCGTTGAAGGCGATGGAGAACAGCGCGCCCCGCGTTGCGATGGGCAGGGGCGGTTCGACGCCCGACTGCACCAGGTCGGCGGGAATGGAGGAGATGGTCGAGAAGGTCGCCGCCAGCGACTCCAGCACCCCGCCAAGCTCCATGCCCTCGAAGATCTCCCCGATCTCCATCGGGTGCCTCATCTCCCACATCGCCGACCTGGACAGGGCCGAGGTCTCGTCGAGCGTGGACATCAGCTTCTCGTTCGACCGGCCGGCAAGCTCCTTCGCCCTCTCGATGCCCACCCCGATCATGTAGGCGGACTGGGCCATCGTGTTGTGAATGGCATGGGAGAGCTCGATGCGCTCCCGCTGAAGCGCCCGCTCCCTCTCCACCGCCTCCATCCTCCTGATCCGCTCCACCCTGGAGATCAGGTTGACGACCACCACCACCGTGTACATCCCGGCAACCCGTATGAGCAGAATCTCCTCATCATTCGCCGAGAAGTCCACCCCGGGCTCCACCGCGAGGCAGAGAGCCGCGTAGACGGCCGCCGCCATCGTGACCCAGACGAGGGTGAGCCTGACCGATCCGAAGACCACCGCGAACATGGCGAGGGACGGGTAGTACCCCACAAAGAAGGGGGACTCGAACCCGCGGTGCGCCGCAACCCCGGCGCTGAGCATCGCCAGGTCCAGGGCGCTCAGCGCAAGCATCCACCGCCAGGACACGGTCCTTTCCGTGGCGATCCGGTAGTGCACGTATCCGTTGGTGGCGAACAGCAGCGCTGCAAGGGCTACGTTCGGCGCGTATACCACCTCGTCGACGTTGAGCGGGTACAGCCAGGCGAAGGTGGCAATAGACAGGACGAACCAGCGTCCCCAGACATAGACCCTGGCCACGCGGCGCAGCTCGCCCGGCTCCGGCAGGTCGAAGCTCCGCAGGAAGGCTGGAAGCGCGCTGGCCGCTGTGCTCACTGGACTCAGGACTCGTCTCCTTCACATTGGATTCCGGCAGATGGCGGCTGGAATGGGTTATGTCCCTCCACCCGGCGCGGTGTGCTCAGCCTCGAAATGAGAGGGTCTAAGTAGGCAAACAGGCCAGGTGGAAACACCCGTCCACCCCTCATTCATATCCTAGAATTTAGTCCAAGGAACTGAAGGTATCAAGGGCGTATGAACCACAGTGGCTATAGGCAATTGTCTATGCCTTTGCCCTGTCATGAGGGGCAGTCTATGGCTCATACTGGAGGGGGCCGGGGAGTTCGAGATGGGTCGGTTACGCCAGGGACGGTGAGGAGGTGATTTGGGCTGTGCCGCACGGGCTGCTTCGGCAACTTGCAGCGGTTGCCCACGCGGCGACGCAGCTCCGCCGCAAGCTGGGCGACGACGCATCAGACCCGGCCTTAGTCTTCGCCGAGCCCAGGGTCGGCTACCGGATGGGAGAAGAGGGAGGAGCAGGAGGGGGACATCACAACCCCGCACGAGGGCTCACCTTACGTTGACGACGCTAACGACTTATCTTGACTTTAATGGAGGACAGAATGGCCAGGCAATTCACATCAGCCGATTGGAAACTGATCAGGGCCAGACTGGACGAGGACCCACGGCGGTACGGTCTGCCGCAGAGGGAGTACGGCTCGGTGCTCCTGGGGTCGTTCAACATCCGCAAGTTAGGGTCGGCCCGGAGCCGCAACTCCGACACCTGGGAGTTCCTGGCCGATGTCTGCCGCAGCTTCGACCTGCTGGCCGTTCAGGAGATAATGGACGACCTCGGCGGACTGCGGCGGTTGATGTCCGTGCTTGGGCCGGAGTTCAGCATGGTGGTCTCGGACCTGACCGGCGTCTTCCCCGGCGAGCCTGGACTGGGGGAGCGGCTTGGATTCATCTACCGCTGGAATACGGTGGAACGGATGGAGGTCGCCAGCGATGTCACCTACGACCGGACCAAGGTCATCGACTCCATCGCGGGTAACTACGAGGCGTTCGTCGACGACCTGGGGCCTTACTCGAAGAGGCTCGCGGACTACCGGTCGGGAAGGCGCAAGACCAAGCCGAGGCTCAAGCTGAGCGTCTTCCTGTCTTTCATCCGCCAGCCCTTCTGCGTGGCGTTCCGCATACCCGGGCATCCCGGCACCCGGCCGTATGAGTTCATGGCCGTCAACGCCCATCTCTACTTCGGGAACTACATCGCCGACCGGCGCCAGGAGTTCAACGCCCTGGTCGATTGGATCATGAGCCGGTTCAGGACCCAGAGCCATGCCTACTACCCCGACTTCATGCTGCTGGGCGACCTCAACCTCGACTACGACAATCCCGCCAGGGACCGGGGGCGGATAGAGGAGCGAATCAAGTCGCTGAACGGGGAGTTGGACGGGGCCAACGTCAACTTCCCCTTCCTCGATGTCCACCCGGACCGCGAGGAAGTCTTCCGGACCAATGCCCGGATGTCGGAGACCTTCGACCAGATCGGCCTGTTCAACCGGGACTCGCGTCTGCCGACCTACATGGACAATGCGGTAATGGGCACCGAGGCCAGAGGGCCGGACTACGGGGTGTTTGAATTCGGCAACCTCTTCAGCGAGGCGATATTGGGTCGGCCCTACCAGGAGCTCTCGTCCTCTGAGAGATCGAGCTTCACGGCGAGGTTCGAGCATAAGGTGAGCGACCATATGCCTCTCTGGGTGCGGCTGCCGCTCCCGGTGGACTGAGATTCCTCCTTCGCGTCTGCTATCGGACATAGAGGGACGAGACGCAGGGTCCAGTTGGAGATCGACGAAGCGTCAACCACAAGACCATGCGAACCGTCGTCGAAGTCAACTGGTTCCAAGTCCCACCGCCCATGTATACCTGAGTTCTTGGTGTCGATTGGATAACAGATATCTTCGAGTGGCGCGTAGACGCGTCGAATCCTATGGGCTACGGCGTGGTCGACACCGGTACCGACAAAGGGATCAACGGCGGGATCGGAACCGCGGTCGACGGGCCGAACCTCGTCACCTTCTACGTCGAGGTCGAGGACATAGCCGCCAAGCTCAAGGAAGCGGAGGAGCGCGGCGCGACGGTCGTGACGCCGGTGACGTCTATCTCGGGCATGGTGACGTACGCGATGTTCTCGGACCCGGAGGGCAACTGCGTAGGTCTGGTTAGCAGCGAGATTCCAAGCTAACATTCGCCCACAGGAGCCGGCGCCGTTGACCGAATCGGCGCCCGGCGCATCATATAGATGTGAAGACGCCGTGGGCCAATACGATACTGCTCGCCCTCATCTGCGTAGAGTTGGTGAGCGGCTTCTTCGGACTGGTGTCCGGCTCGTCCGACGAGGCCCTGTTCATCGCGGTGCACAGGATCGGCGGGTTCGCCATAGTGGCCGTGCTGGTCTGGAAGACGGCGATCATCGTATCGTCGGTGCGCCGGCGCAGGCGCGGGCCGAGGCAGTACGCGTCGCTCGCGCTGGCGGCCCTGCTCGTGACCACGCTGGCGCTGGGGTTCGCCTGGTCGTACGCTGGGCCGTTCGGGTTCGCATTGTTCAGCGGAGTTAGCTGGCACATCTACGTAGGCGCGGCCCTGGCTCCGGTGATCGCCTGGCACGCCGTCGTCTACACGAAGAGGCTGCCGCTGGCGTTCTGGGTCGAGCGCAGATGGGCCCTCAGGCTCGCCGGCATCGCGGTAGCCGGGCTCGTCTTCAGTCAGGTCGCCGAAGCGGCGTCCGCGTTCGCGCGGCCCTCGGGGTCGGCCCGCCGGTTCACGGGCTCCTACGACTCGGCGCGGCGGTACGGCTCGCGGTTCCCGGTCGTTTCGTGGCTGAACGACAGGCCGCCACGGGTCGAACCCGACTCGTGGCGCCTCTCGATCACCGGCGCGGTCGAGCGGCCGCTGTCGCTGGGATACTCCGATCTCGAGGCGTCGCGCGACCTTACAGCCGTCATCGACTGCACGGGCGGCTGGTACTCGGAGCAGAGCTGGAGCGGCGTCGGGCTCGACGAGCTGCTCGATATCGTCGGGCCGAGCGCCGATGCCTCCAGCGTCACCGTTCGCTCGGCGACCGGCTACTATCGCAGGTTCTCGATGTCCGAGGCCAGGTCCTACATCCTGGCGACCCACGTCGGCGGCCAGCCGCTGTCACGCGGGCACGGCTTCCCGGCGAGGCTCGTCGCGCCGGACAAGCGGGGTTTCGAGTGGGTGAAGTGGGTGGAGGAGATCGAGGTCAACGACACCTCGAAGTGGCTCCAGCCCCCCCTGCCGCTCCAGTAGCGAGAACGACATCTACGGGGCCAGGGCTAGCTCCGAAAGCATCGTCTTCGTGGACACGATGTGGCGGTTGAGGCGCATGGCTCCGGGCTCGATACCGAGCGCGAGGCCGAGCATCTGCGGCAGGTGCAGGATCGGCAGGTCGATCGGCTTTCTCGCGGCCGCGGCGGCCTGCGGCTGGTAGCCGTCCAGGTTGAGATGGCACAGCGGGCACGGCGTGACCATCGCCGCCGCTCCCAGCTCCTTGGCATCCCCGGTGTGGTTGGCGACCATCTTGACCGAGTTCGTCTGGTTGATCGTCAGAATCGGGAACCCGCAGCAGAGGTTCTTGCCCGCGAAGTCGACCACCTCGGCGCCCACGGCCTCGATCACCCGCTCCAGCGAGTCCTGGCGCTCCGGACTCTCGTCGAAGCCGAGCGCGGCGCTGGGGCGGACGATATAGCACCCGTAGAACGGGGCGACCTTGAAGCCGGTGAGAGGCCGCTTGACCATGCTCCTGAGTCTTCCCAGCCCGTAGTCCTCGACCAGCACCCAAAGGAGGTGTTTCGGGTCGGCGCGGCCGGAGTACTCCAGGCCCTCCTCGGCGAGGTCATCGTTGATCTGGACCAGGTAGTCGGGATCGCCCTTCAAACGCGCGTTGGCCTGAGACATCACGCCCTGGCAGGTGCTGCAGATCGTCAGCAGCGGCAGCCCGGAGCGCTCGGCCATGGCGAACGTACGGGCGTTCAGAGTGTCGCCGAGCCGCTGATTCTTCTCCTGGAGGACGCCCGACCCGGTGCAGGACGCGCCCTCCATCGGCTTGTAGTCCAGCTCGATGCCGAGCCTGGCGCAGACCTCTATCGTCGCGGAGTAAAGCTCCGGGCACGCCCCGCGGGACACGCAGCCGGGATAGAAGGCGAACTTCATCGTTTGTCCCCCACCTTGTCGAAGAGTCGGCGCACGTTCCGCACTCCCGGTATGGAGCGGTGGAAGATCGGGGGGCGTTTGCCCCTGAGCTGGGCTCGAACGCCCACCGGCAGCAGCTTCAGCATCTCCTTGACGTTGAACATGCCGAAGGTCTTGATTGGCAGCCGCAACTCGTCGAGCCGACCGCTGTGTCTGATCGAGTCGGTGAAGACCTCGGCGTGCCGGGCGCCGTACGTCCCAGTGTAGCCGGCCTCCATCGCGCGGTCCCTCAGGGCCATGATGCGGCCCATAGGATCGATGTCCTTGGGGCACACCTCGACGCACTGCATGCATCGGGTGCAGTCCCAGATGCCTCCGTACTCGTTCAACTCTCCCAGCCTGGCCGTGTCCACGTCGTCGCGCGGGTCGGCGACGAACCGGTAGGCCTTGGCCAGCGCGGCGGGCCCCAGGAAGTTGGAGTCGACCGCCAGCACCGTGCAGTCCGAGACGCAGGCGCCGCACATGATGCAGGCCATCACGTCCGCGATCTCCAGCATCGACTCGTTGGAGGCGATGTACTCCTTGTCGGGCTCCGGGTCGGGGCCCTGCGGCTGCAGCCACGGCTTCACGTCCCGGACCTTGTCCCAGAAGGTGTCGAAATCGACGACCAGGTCCTTGACCACGTTCATGTTGCCGGCCGGCTCGACGACCACATTGCCGTCGCCGTCCGCGACGTCCGAGACCATCGTGTTGCACGCGAGCCCGGCGCGGCCGTTGATCCTCATCGCGCATGAGCCACAGATGGCGCTGCGGCACGAGCACCGGAGGGCCAGCGTGCCGTCGACCTCCTCGCGGACCTTGATCAGCCCGTCGAGCACGGTGGACGAGTCCCCGAGCTCGATCTGGTACTCCTGCGTGTACGGCGCAGGGCTGGTCGAATCGGGGTCGAAACGTCTGACGTTGAGAGTTACTTCCATTCGATATCGCCTAGTATTTGCGGGCCTCTGGCTGCCACTGGGTGATCACCACCGGCAGGTACTCGATGGACGGCGCCTCCTCGCCCCTGGTGACGAGAACGTGCTTCAGCCAACTCTCGTCGTCGCGGTCTCCCATGTCCGTCCGGAAGTGGGCTCCCCTGCTCTCCTTGCGCTCCAGGGCGCTGAAGACCACCGCCTCGGCGCAGTCGAGCATGAAGCCGAGCTCGAGGGTGAAGACGAGGTTCGTGTTAAAGGTCTTGCCCTTGTCGGCCACGTAGACGTTGGCAAACCGCTCCCTGAGCTCACCCAGCTTGATCCGGGCCTGCTCCATGCCGTCCGCGTCCCTGAAGACGGCCAGATGTTCGTTCATCGTCTGGCCGAGCTCCATCCTCAGACGGCCGAACAGCCCTCCACCGTCGGAGTTGCTCATCAGGTCGTGGATGTGGTCCCGGTCCCCGTCCGCGGCCGAGTCGTCGATGGAAGGGCGCGACCGGCCCCTGACCGCGTCGGAGGCGTGCTCGCCGCTTCTGCGGCCGAACACCAGCGTGTCGAGCAGCGAGTTCGCGCCGAGCCGGTTGCCGCCGTGGACGCTGACGCATGCCGTCTCGCCGGCCGCGTACAGGCCCGACACCGACGTCTGGCCGTCCACGTCCGTCTTGATTCCGCCCATGTGGTAGTGCATCCCGGGGCGGATGGGGACCGGCTCCCGGGCCATGTCCACGCCCGCGAAATCGCGGGCCAGGTCGCGTATCTGCGACAGCTTCTCGTCGATCAGCTTCTGGCCGAGGTGACGGCAGTCGAGGAAGACGCAGCCGTTCTCTCCCCTTCCCTCGTTGATCTCGGTCTGCTCCGACCGGGAGACGACGTCGCGGGAGGCGAGTTCCATCATGTTGGGGGCGTAGCGCTCCATGAAGCGCTCGCCCTCGGCGTTGACCAGGTAGGCGCCCTCGCCCCTGGCGCCCTCCGACATGAGCGCGCCGTTGCTCTTGAGGGTCGTCGGATGGTACTGGACCATCTCCATGTCCATCAGCGGGGCGCCGACGCGGTAGGCCGCGGCCATGCCGTCGCCGGTGCATATCAGGGCGTTGGTGCTCGGCTCGAACACCCGGCCCAGCCCGCCCGACGCCACGATGACGGCGTTGGCGCGTATGACGTGGATCTCGCCTGAGCTGATCTCCATCACGACGGCGCCGGCGCAGCGGCCGTCGTCCATCAGCAACGAGAGGACGAACCACTCCTCGTAGACCCTCACGCCGGCCTTGAGCACCTGTTCGTAGAGGACGTGGAGGAGGGCCTGGCCGGTGAAGTCGGCGACGAAGAAGGTCCGCTCGCGGCGCTGGCCTCCGAAGGCGCGGGTGCCCAGCCTGCCCTCGTCGTCGCGGCTGAACGCGACGCCCATGTGCTCCATGGCGATGACCTCGCGGCCCGCCTCGCGGCACATGACCTCGATGGCGTCCTGGTCGCCGAGGTAGTCGCTGCCCTTGACCGTGTCGAAGGCGTGATCTTCCCAGGCGTCTCCGCGGTCGGTGAGCGCGGCGTTGATGCCGCCCTGGGCCGCGTTCGAGTGGCTGCGAACGGGATGTACCTTGCTGACGACGGCGACGTCAACGCCGTTTTCTCGCGCCGACAGCGCCGCTCTCATTCCGGCGAGACCGGCGCCGATCACCAGCACGTCGTGATCGAGCATCTTTTGAATGCGCCTCGTTACCTGGCTGAACCTGTGTGACTATAGCAAACGGCCCAATTGCCAAACAAGGCGAGGGCGGCCACCAACACTCCCGCCTCGGCCATCTATTCGGTGGCACATCGCCAGGAACACAGCGCGGCGCATCCTGTTGGCGGCGACGCTAATAGGCGGGGCCGTTATTATCGTTATGTCCCGTATTCGCTAATACGGTCACACCTCGGTTACCGGACGAGCCTGCCCTCGCGCAAACACGGAGCCCAACTCACGCAAGCGAGGCGTAGGCTACTCCGGTGAGTGGGCCGCGACCATGCTCAGCCATTGGGACAGGCGGTCCTCGGCGAGCTCCAGGTCGTACTGGCTCTGCAGGCTCATCCAGAACTCCGCGGAGTTGCCGAAGAAGCGGGACAGCAACAGGGCCGTTTCGGCCGTGATGGACCGCTCTCCGTGAACGATGGCGTGGATGCGACGCGCGTCCACGCCGATGGACTTAGCCAACCGGTACTGGGTGACGTTCATCGGCCTGAGAAACTCCTCGTCGAGTATCTCTCCCGGATGAATTGGAGGCAGCCTTTCCGGACTGTGTTCCATCTGACTGGTCATCGCAACCCTCGTCGTACTCAGTGGTAGTCTACGATCTCCACATGGTAGGCATCGCCTCCGTCCCAGACAAGACAGACGCGCCACTGGTCAGTGTGATATGTTGAATACACATACTACACTGGAGAAGCACGACATGGCCACATCGATCCGGCTGTCACAAGAAACGGAGCAGCGGCTTGCTTTCCTGGCCGTGCAGACCGGGCGCACCAAGGCCTTCTACCTGCGGGAGATCATCGACCGCGGCCTGGAGGACATCGAAGACTACTACCTGGCAGCCGATGTTCTGGAACGCGTTCGCAAAGGACAGGAACAGATCCACAGCGCCGAGGATGTGAGGAGAGAGCTTGGCCTGGAGGATTGACTATACCAACGCAGCCAGAACCCAACTGCGGAGGCTTGACCGAACCACGGCGCGCCGCATCGCAAACTTCATGACCCAGCGCATCGCCGCGCTGGAAGATCCAAGGAGCGTCGGCCATGTGCTGACGGGCCCGCTCGGCGGGCTGTGGCGTTATCGGGTCGGGGATTGCCGCGTCATCTGCGACATCCAGGATGATGCCGTTCGTGTCCTGGTGGTTAGAGTCGGGAGAAGGGACAAGGTATATCGCTGAAGGCGTTGTTGCCCGTTCCCGAATTCTACTAGCGGCGCCACGCGGCGACTTGGCATCCGCTTTGTTGCCGTGATCTACCGGTTGCCTATGAGCATTCCCGGCTGGCAGGTGCGGCAGTAGCTGGTGATGCGGCGATTGGCGGTGAGCTCGCTGATCCTGGCGCCGCAGCGGGGACAGGGGTCGCCGCCCCGATTGTGCACCTTCAGGAAGTCGCGCGGCTTCAGGTGTATGTCGTCGCCGATGCGCTCTCGCACCTGCTCGACGGCCTCCTGGACGACGGCGCGCGACTGCTCGTGGACGCGCCGCAACTCCTCCTCCGACATCGAGGTCCGTTTCCGAAATGGATATACCCCAGCCGCGAACAGGATCTCGTCCGCGTACGCGTTGCCGATGCCGGACACGACGCGGCCCCGGGTCAGCACGCCCTTGATCTCGCCGCGAAACGGGGCGATCCGTTGCTGGAACTCCTCGAAGGTCAGCGGCGCGAGAACGTCGGGCCCCATGTCGTCAAGCTGCGGCACCTCCGATAGCTGCTCCGGGGTCACGTAGTAGACGCGCCCCATCTGCTTCTGGTCGACGTAGCGCAGCTCTTTGCCGTCCTCGAACAACAGCACGAAGAAGGTGCGTTTGAATCTCCGGCGGGATGGCGGGCAGTGCTGCAGCCCGCCCGCGAGCATCGGGTTGATGACGAGCAGGCGCTGGCCCGAGAAGTGAAGCGTGAGGAACTTGCCGCAGCGCTCGACTTCTTCCAGCCTGCGCCCAGCGAGGTCGGACAGGTCCGCAGCCAAGGCCCGCACGACGCCCGGCCGGGTCTCCGCGGCGGATAGCACGCGCTGCCCCGCGACGCGTTCGCGAAGGAGGTCCTTGATCACTTCCAGCTCTGGAGCTTCTGGCATTTCCAGCCTGCCGGGCCGGGCCCGTCACGGATTTCCTCACGATTGTAACCGAGCCCCGACGCATGGGACGCCGCGACTCGTCAGTCAGGCGCGGCCGCGTGGGATATAATCGAGTCGTTCCGAGAACAGTCGCACGTCAGCGCGGGAGGAGACACATGGGCAGCACCGTCAGGACAGGCAGCGGCAGCATCACCTACGAGTTCGTGGATGCCTGGGAGAAGCTTCCTCAGGGCTATTCGTGGACGGACGCCGCGGCCGTTGCCGTCGACTCGCAGGACAACGTCTACGTCTTCAACCGCGGCGACCACCCGATGATCGTCTTCGACCGGGACGGCAACTTCCTCCGCTCGTGGGGCGAGGGAGTATTCAGCCGGGCGCACGGCCTCACGATGGCGCCGGACGGCACCCTGTTCTGCACGGACGACGGAGACCATACCGTGCGCCAATGCACGACTGACGGCCGCGTGCTGATGACGATCGGCACCCCGGGGACGCCGTCGGCGTACCAGTGCGGCGACCCGTTCAACCGCTGCACCGACGTGGCCCTGGACCCGACGACGGGCGAGCTGTACGTCTCCGACGGCTACGGGAACTCGCGCGTCCACAAGTACTCGCCGGACGGCAGGCTGCTGTTCTCGTGGGGGCGGCCCGGCACCGACCCGGGCGAGTTCAACATCGTCCACAACATCGCGACCGACAAGGACGGCTACGTCTACGTGGCGGACAGGGAGAACCACAGGGTCCAGATCTTCGACTCCAACGGGAGGTTCGAGACGGAGTGGGTCGACATGCACCGGCCGTGCACTGTCTACATCTCAGACGCGCAGGACGTCTACGTCGGGGAGCTGGGCGCCGGGATGAACGTGAACCGGGACATGCCCAACATCGGGCCCAGGATTTCCGTCTTCAACGCCGCGGGCGAGAGGCTGGCCAGGATCGGCGACCTCGGCTACGGGACGGCGACGGGGCAGTTCTGCGCCCCGCACGGCATCTGCATCGACTCGCGCGGGGACATCTACGTCGGCGAGGTCGCGTGGACCAACGCCAACAACTGGGGCGACGAGGCGGACGGCATCCGGAGTTTTCAGAAGCTGGTCAAGACGGGCTGAGCCCGCAAGCCCACCTTGGATGGGCACCTGCCTGCGCCCCCTCGAGACGCACCGCTGAAGCAGCGGCGCTACTCGGGGTGAGCGGACAGCGTTGGAGGCTGAAGCACCAACTTTACCGGGTCGACCCGTGGCCATTAGCCTTGCTCCTCGCGGCAGCGGGCGCAGACGAATCGATCGCCCTGCTCCAGCGCTATACCGCGCGGTACGTTGCGCTTGCGGCCGCACGCGCTGCACGTGATCGACTCGAGCGGCGCGTTTCCGGGCTTGGACGGCTCGCTGTCGTGGCCGCGGAATCCCCGGTAGTCCGGGTCCAGCCGCTTCATCGCCTCGTAGCGCTCGCGGTCTCTGCGGCGACTCATGGATGCACCGCCGGAACGTCAGGATGATGGCGCGTCGGCAGAAGCCTACTCGACCCCGACCACCGCTCCCGCCTCTTCCAGAGTGGCCTTGGCCCCGTCAGCGTCGTCCTTGCCTATACCCTCTTTGACGGTCGCCGGAGCGCTCTCGACCAGCTCCTTGGCCTCCTTGAGGCCGAGCGGCGTCATGGTGCGGACGGCCTTGATCACGTTGATCTTGTTGGGCCCGATCTCCTTCAACACGACGTTGAACTCGGTCTGCTCCTCTTCCTCTGGCGCGTCGGCTACGGCCGTTGCCGGGCCGGCCGCCATCGCGACGGGCGCCGCGGCGCTCACGCCAAAGGTCTCCTCGAGGGCCTTGACCAGCTCGGCCAGGTCGATGGCCGACATTCCCTTGACTGCCTCTACGATCTCTTCGTTGGTCAATGTTCGCTCCTTGGGCTGCTCTGCGTTGTCGAATACGTTGTCGCTATGCTTCCGCCGGTGCTTCGGACCCGGACTCGGACGCCCGGTGAAGCACGGTCACCAGTCCGGCGAGCGGCGCGTTGAGCGCGCCGGCCAGCCGGGTTATCGGGGACTGCAACTGCGCCATGAGACGCGCGATCAGCTCGTCGCGGGAGGGCAGCACGGCAAGCGCGGACACCTCGTCCGGAGTGAGCTGCCGGTCGCCGAGCACGGCGCCCCTGATCTTCAGCGGAGAGCGGCTCACCCGAATGTACTCCACCATCGCCTTCGCGGGCGCCACCGGGTCGTCGAAGCCGAACGCGATGCCGGTCGGCCCCTCCACGATCTCCTTGACCAGCGGCTTGCCGGCCTGATCGGCGGCAAGGTACGTCAGCCGGTTCTTGACGACGCGAAACTCGACGTTCGTCTCCCGGAGCGCCCGCCTCAGGGCCGTCATGTCCGTGACGCCCATGCCGGTGTAGTCGGCCGAAATGGCGACCGTGGAGCCTTCGAGGAGCTTCCGGATCTCCGCAACCAATTCTCGTTTCTTATCGGTCGGCAATAGCTCACCTCGTTACAACAAAAAACCCTGAGCCGCAGGCCCAGGGTCGAACGCCGCGTAAGGCGGCGCCGTCTCCGTTAGCCTCGGCGGGCTGGAAGTTTAACCCCCGCGAAGGGGACCCACTGTCTGCGGCTGTCTCGTTCTATTCTACAGTCATGGCCGACATGCTGGCAACGTCCATGCGGACGCTGGGCCCCATTGTGCTCGTCAGAAAAGCCGTCCTTATGAACTGACCCTTGACCCCGCTCGGCCTCGCCCGGACGATGTCTTCGACGAGCGCCGATAGATTGGTGACGAGCTGATCTTCCGTGAAACTGATCTTGCCGATCGGCACGTGCACCAGCCCCTCGCGGTCCAGCCGGTACTCGACCCTGCCCATCTTCGCCTCTCTGACGGCCGCGGCGACGCCATCGGGCGGGACCACCGTGCCGGTCCTCGGACTCGGCATCAGCCCGCGACGGCCCAGGATACGGCCCAGCCGCCCTACCCGGCTCATCATGTCGGGAGTCGCGATCGAGACGTCGAACTCGATCCAACCGCCCTGGATCTGCTTGACGAGATCGTCCGAGCCCACGAAATCGGCCCCGGCCTCCTCGGCCGCGAGCTGGGCCTCGCCCTCGGTGAACACGAGCACCCTCACGACCTTGCCGACGCCGTGGGGGAGGATGGTGACGCCCCTCACCTGCTGGTCAGCGTGGCGCGGGTCCGCGCCCGTGCGGAGGTGGAGCTCCACGGTCTCGTCGAAGTTGGCCGTGCCGGCCTCCCTCACAATGGAGACGGCTTCCTCAGGCCGATACTCTCTCTCGGCCTCGAAGAGCGTCTCGCTCTCTCGATATCGTTTTCCTCTGCGCATCCACTATCTCCGTCGATATTCTCGCACTCGCGGCGGGTTTGCCCCGCAGGGGAGCCGCCGGCCCTTGCCGGGGCTACTCGACCGTAATTCCCATGCTCCGGGCGGTGCCCGCCACGATCTTCATCGCGCCCTCGACGTCGGCCGCGTTCAGGTCACGCATCTTCTGCTCCGCGATCTCCCTGATGGCCGATTCGGGGACGCTGGCGATCTTCTCGGCCTTGGGGCTGCCGCTGGCCTTCTCTATGCCCGCGGCCTGTTTGAGCAGCGCCGAGGTCGGTGGAGTCTTGATCTCGAACGAGAAGGAGCGGTCTTCGTAGACCGTCAGCAGGACCGGAACGATCATTCCCATCTGGGACGACGTGCGCTCGTTGTACTCCTTGACGAACGCCATGATGTTGACGCCGTACTGTCCGAGCGCGGGCCCCACGGGCGGCGCGGGAGTGGCCTTGCCCGCCTCGATCTGAAGCTTGATTATCGTGTTGACTTTCTTAGCCACACTGCCCTCCGACTAGGTCTTCTCGATTTGCAGAAAGTCGAGCTCGACCGGCGTCTCTCTTCCGAAGAACGACACCAGCACCTTGACCTTCGACCGGTCGGGATACACTTCGTCGACGGCCCCCATGAAGTCCACGAAGGGACCGTCCTTGATGCGAACGGTCTGCCCGATCTCGAAGCCCACCCTGACGCGGGGCTTGGAGGACTGCATCTGGTTCATGATCGCCTGGACTTCGGCCTCCTCCAGCGGGACCGGCTTGGGTCGGCCCTCGTGCTCGTCTTCGGCCGACACGAAGCCCGTGACACCGGGCGTGTTGCGGACGACGTACCAACTCTCGTCGTCCATCTTCATCTGGATGATCAGGTATCCGGGGAACACCCTGCGCGGAACGCTCTTGCGCCGGCCGTCCTTGATCTCGACCTCGTCCTCTGTGGGAACGATGACCTGGAAGATGCGGTCCTTGACGTCCATGGTCTCGATGCGGAGCTCGAGGTTTTTCTTGACTCGATCCTCCTGGCTGGAGTAGGTGTGGACGATGTACCAGCGCACTTCGGTGTCGCCGTTCTGCGTCATGACAGCCGCGTGCCCAGAATCACGTCCATGAGTCTGGAGAAGCCCAGGTCGATCACGCCCAGTATGATGCCGACGGCTATCGCGACCGCGATGACCATGATGGACAGTCGCACGGTCTCCTGGCGCGACGGCCACGTGACGCGGCGCAACTCGGTGAACGCCTCGCCGAAGTACCGGAACGTGAAGGCCCGCCGCGCCGCCTCAGGGTTGATGCGGCCGGGCGGGCTTGAGCTTCTGGCCATCGGCGCTACCTGACCTCTCGGTGCAGCTTATGCGAACGGCACCTGGGGCAGAACTTCCTCAACTCCAGGCGGTCGGGAGTGTTTCGCCGGTTCTTGGTGGACGAGTACGTCCGCTCCCGACAGTCCGTGCAGCCGAGCGTGGTGAGTAAGCGAGCGTCGCCTTTGCGTGCCATCGCCTAGTTTATCACCTGGATGATAACCCCCGAGCCGACGGTCCTGCCGCCCTCGCGCACGGCAAAGCGCAGCTGCTCGTCCATCGCGACCGGGGTCATGAGCTTGAGCTTCATCTCGATGTTGTCGCCGGGCATGACCATCTCCACGCCCTCGGGCAGCTCGATTTCGCCCGTGACGTCGGTCGTGCGGATGTAGAACTGCGGCTTGTAACCGCTGAAGAACGGCGTGTGACGACCGCCCTCCTCTTTGGTGAGGACGTAGACCTGCGCCTGGGCCTCGTTGTGCGGCAGGATGCTGCCTGGGTCCGCGATGACCTGCCCGCGCTCGACGTCTCCGCGCTCGATGCCTCTCAGCAGCACGCCAACGGCGTCTCCGGGCTCGCCCTCGTCGAGCGTCTTGCGGAACATCTCGACGCCGGTTACCACGGTCGACGTCGTGTCCTTGATGCCGACAATCTCGACCGTCTGGCCGGTCTTCACCATGCCCTGCTCGACGCGGCCGGTCACGACCGTGCCGCGGCCCTTGATGCTGAACACATCCTCGACCGGCATGATCAGCGGCAGCTCTTTCGGGCGCTCGGGAACCGGGATGTAGGAGTCGACCGCGTCCATGAGCTCCCAGATACCCTTGCCCCACTCGGACTCCCTCGACGTGTCCTCGGCCTCGAGGGCGTTGAGTGCGCTGATCCGGACGATCGGGATGTCCTCGCCGGGGAAGTCGTACTCGGTCAGCAGCTCGCGGAGCTCCAGCTCTACCAGCTCCAGCAGCTCCTCGTCATCCATCGCGTCGACCTTGTTCAGAGCGACGACGATGTTCGGCACCTGGACCTGGCGCGCCAGCAGGATGTGCTCCCGCGTCTGCGGCATCGGGCCGTCGGGCGCGCTGACGACCAGGATCGCGCCGTCCATCTGCGCGGCCCCGGTGATCATGTTCTTGATGTAGTCGGCGTGCCCGGGGCAGTCGACGTGAGCGTAGTGCCGAGCTTCGGTCTGGTACTCGACGTGCTGGATCGCGATCGTGACGCCGCGCTCCTTCTCCTCGGGCGCGTTATCGATCGAGTCGAACGGGCGGAAGTCGGCCAGTCCCTGGTTCGCCAGCGTCTTCGTGATCGCCGCCGTCAGAGTGGTCTTGCCGTGGTCGACGTGACCGATCGTGCCTACGTTTACGTGCGGTTTGTCCCTAACGAACTTTTCTCTCGCCATTGGTCCCCTCGTTATTGGTCTAAGCCCACAAGCAGAGTCGAACTGCTGACCTCGTTCTTACCAAGAACGCGCTCTACCGCCTGAGCTATGTGGGCCCGTGTTGTTCGGTGCCTTTCCGTTTTCCTGGTGGAGGGGGTAGGATTCGAACCTACGTAGCCCTTCCGGGCGCCAGATTTACAGTCTGGTGGTATTAACCACTCACCCACCCCTCCAAAATTGGGCGCAAGCCAGTTTAGCACAGCGGTTTTCCCGAATCCAAGGCCAATTAGCCTGGCCCGCGCGGCCCGGGGAGGACGAGCAGCCCCAGAGGGGACTCGAACCCACTAACCTGCCGATTACAAATCGGCTGCGCTGCCATTGCGCCACTGGGGCCCGGCAAGCCGCGCGAGGATGGCGGTCGCTCCCGCTGAACACAAAGGCGGCTAGCCGCCGGTCGCCCGGCACTAGCCTCGTACCAATGATTCTAGCGAACGCGGCGTTCGCGGTCAACACGAATGCGGGTGTCGCGGCGTCGAAGTCAGGACCGGTCAAACGAGCCTTGCCGCCCAGGGAGACCTTTGCGTACCTCCCGTTGCGGGAGACGGCGTGGCGGGTAACTGTTCACACTTCGTGGGATCTTCTCGACCAGCGACGTCGCCCATACGGTCATTTGCCTTTGACCAATGCCACATCGCCAAGCTCAGCAGGCGTTGGTCACCTCGACTACGAACAGTTACGCCGAGTACACCGCGTTGCGCCGACAGCACATCCGTGCTACTATGTCCGCGTGACATCCCCCAACTCTTCACTCTTAACTATCCACTACCCACCATCCACTATGAAACACCCCTGTTCCATTTTGTTCCATTTCGTCCCGTCCTGTTCCACCTCAGATACGAACCGTGGAACACCCACTGTTCCATTTTTCGGCAAAGTGTTCCATCGCCCAGATAGGAATGGAACACTTTGGAACACAATGGAACAGCTCACACGGTGAACCGACCCGCTCCCCTCAACTCTGAATAGTTACCGTGGCGGAGATGCCTGGCATTCCTGGCAGGAACCCCCCTGGATTCCCGCCTTCGCGGGAATGACGGTTCTTGGCGGGAATGACGGTCGTTCAAAGATCTCCCCGGGCGCGTTCCCGTATGATAGGCCCAACGGCTGCCCGGAACAGGTGGCGCTACGGGCTCGCGGGAGGCGACAAGGTGGACAAGCTGAGGGTTGCGATAGCGGGGTGCCACAGGATGCTGGACACCGCCAGCCGGGGGCACAACTGGGCCAACGGCTTCGCACGGGCTACCGACATGACGGTCGTCGCCGTGTTCGACAAGGATCACGCGACCCGCGAGCGGTTCCGCGCCGTCTGGCGCGACACCTGGGGCGACGTGGCGGCCTACGGCGACTACGACCGCATGCTCGCCGAGACGGCGCCCGACATCGTCTGCATCGCGACACGCCAGACGATGCACGCGGACCAGATCGAGGCCGCCGCGAGCGCCGGCGTGAGAGGCATCGCCTGCGACAAGCCTCTAGCGACCAGCCTGGAGGAGACCGACCGGATCGTCTCGGCATGCACGAATGGGCGAATCGCCCTGGCGTTTCTATTGGACCGGCGGTGGTTTGCCTCGTATCGCGCTATCCGGAGGCACCTGCGCGACGGCATCATCGGGGAGGTCACCGGCGTCGCCGCCTACGGCGCCCCGAACCTCATCAACCACGGTTGCCACTGGTACGACACCGCCCTCGCGCTGGCCGGCGACGCCGAGCCCGTGTGGACCAGCGGCCACGTCGAGGACGTGAGCGGCGACGGCCCGGACTCCAGGCGACCACTGGACCCGCCCGGAAGGTCGTCGACGCGGCTGGACAACGGAGTCCACGTCACGACGATGCCGGAGGGCCTGCCGGGCATGTCATGCATCGTGTCCGGCACCGAAGGAAGCCTGGTCACCCTCGGGGTGGGCAACGACCAGTACGAGAACGTAGAGGCGTACTACACGCTGAACGGTTCTCGAAGCCGTAGGAACAGGCTCCCGCTGCCGGAGGAGAAGGAGGAGTGGCTCGCCGGCCGCGCCGCCGCGCAGGACCTGGCGGACGCCGTCTGGAGCGGTGGAACGACGGCGTGCGACGTCGAGGAGGCGCGCAGATCTACCGAAATAGGGTTCGCCGTCCACGTCTCCGACCGCGCCGGCGGCGCCCGGGTGGGCTATCCCATTGCCGACCGTGCTCTGCGCATCGAATCGTTCCCGTGGGGCAACGAGTAGACGGCGTGTCGTACGCAACCGCCAACGAGAGCAGTCCGCCGTAGACCCTGCCAGGCGTGAGGAGGAGGCCATGAGCTCCGTCGACGAAGCTATAGCGAAAGTCCCCGGCGTGGCAGGAGTCGCCGCGCGCCACTTCGATACCCACGCGCGGATACGGCACAACGCGGACACGGAGTTCTTCACCGCCAGCACCTTCAAGGTGCCGCTGTTGCTCGAGCTGCTCCGGCAGGTCGACCGCGGCACGATCGACCTCTCGCGCCGCATAGAGCTGACGGACGCGATGAGGGTATCCGGGTCCGGCGTGCTGAAGGAGCTGGAGGCGCGCCTGCGCCCCACCGTACGCGACCTGGCGATGCTGATGATCGTCATCAGCGACAACGTCGCGACCGACCTCCTCTACGAGATGGTCGGCCGGGACAACCTGGGCGCGACCATCCGAGAGCTGGGCCTGACGAAGACGCGCATCCCGATGTCCACCCGCGAGCTTCTCCACAGCATCACGGGCCTGGACCCGGAGGACCCGAGCCACACCTTCACCATGGTCGCGGACAGGATGCGCAGGCAGAAATTCGACCTGGAGGCCGACGCACTGGACGAGGAGAAGTCCGACGTCTCGTCGCCCGACGACATGTGCGAGCTCCTGGAGAAAGTGCACCGCGGCGACGTGCTGTCGCCGTCGTCGAGAGAGACGTTCTTCGACATCCTGAAGCGACAGCAGCTCAACACCATCATCCCGTTGATGCTGCCTCGCGGGACCCTCGTGGCGAACAAGACCGGCGGCTACCACTCGGTTCGGTGCGACGTCGGGGTCGTCTACTCCCCGTCCGGCCCATACGCCGTCGCGATCATGGCCAAGCAGGTCGACGGAGAGCAGCTCCAGGTCGACCTGGGGATGGCCACCGTGTCACGGGCGATCTACGACGCGTTCAACCCGTAGTCCGAGGCGCAACGAGGCGCCGCCATTTTGGTGGTGCCGGGGTTGGGTGATACGATGAGACACGGGCGGTCGATCCGCGCTACATCTGCGTTCCGGTATTTGTAGCGGCTACCGGCGGTCGCCAGTCGGAGGGGGCGCCGGGTGGCTCGGACGGGCGGCACATTCTTGAGAAACCCCAACGCACACTCAGTGCAGTCTACGTACCACCCGAGCTCGGCGACTTGACTGGCATTCCGTCTCACGACACCTTCGGTCGAGTCTTCGCGAGGTTAGACCCGGTTCAGTTCGAAGCCTGCTTCACAGACTGGGTCCGGGCAGTCAACGAGGTGATGGAGGGCCAGGTCGTAGCCATAGACGGCAAGACGATCCGTCGTTCACACGACAGGCGTGCGGACAAGTCGCCGATCCACATGGTGAGCGCGTGGGCATCAGCCAATCGCTTGGGCTCAAGAGTCTTGCAATGGTCGAGTCGGAGCGTACCGAGAATGGTAAGACCGCCACACAAACTCGCCACTACATATCGAGCCTGCCGAACGATGCCCGGATGCTGCTGGCCAGCGTCAGAACGCATTGGGGGATCGAGAACTCCGTCCATTGGGTCTTGGACGTAGCGTTCGGCGAAGACGCTAGCAGGGTGCGGCAGGGCAATGCGGCGGAGGACCTCTCCGTGCTACGTCGCATGGCTCTGAACATGCTCAAGCAGGAGACCACGTCACAGGGAGGCGTGGCGGCTAAGCGCAAACGCGCCGGATGGGACGAGGACTACCTGCTCTTGGTGCTCGCTCAGTAAAATGCGTTTGCCCTGGACGCCCACAACGGGGAGAGGCCATTGACACACCCCTCGGGCGTGAGTATCTTTCATCGCGCCCGAAGCGGTTGGGCGCCAACAAGACTACCGGAGGACGAACTCAGATGGGGATATTCGACGGCGGTGACGCCTACGAGGCTCTCGGCGTGAGGCGGCTGATTAACGCGGCAGGGGCGGATACGACGAAGGGCGGATCGATACTCACCC
This sequence comes from Dehalococcoidia bacterium, assembly GCA_965220785.1. Taxonomy (GTDB): domain Bacteria; phylum Chloroflexota; class Dehalococcoidia; order Lucifugimonadales; family CAZENU01; genus CAZENU01. The sequence goes on along the minus strand of CBDCQW010000003.1, from coordinate 1,258,465 downwards.
AGCACAGCCTGGACCTGATGGCCGACGCGAACCGGAACTGGGTCGACATGCCTGAGCTGCTGCGGAACGCCGGGGCACACATCGCGGGCCTGCTCGGCGTCGAGGCGGCCCACGTGACCTCCGGGGCCGCGTCCGCGCTCACCCTGAGCGCCGCCGCGTGCATGGCCGGCAACGACAAGCAGAAGATGGGCCAGCTCCCCGACACGACGGGCATGAAGGACGAGGTCGTCGTGCTCGCGGCGCACGACTACATCTTCGCCAGGTGCCTGACATACGCCGGCGGGAAGCTGGTCCGGGTCGGCGACGAAAGCGGCTGCACGATCGAGCAGGTCGAGGCCGCCATCGGGCCCAACACCGCCGCCGTCGAGTACTACGTCGGCTACACGGGCGACGCGGACGTGCCGACGCTGCAGCAGACGGTCGACGCGGCTCACCGGCAAGGCGTGCCCCTGATCGCGGACGCGGCGGCCGTCATCTACCCACTCGACCGGTTCGTCACGACCGCCCGCGCGGCGGACCTGGTCTGCTTCGGCGGCAAGTACGTCGGCGGCCCGAACGCGGGCGGATACGTCTGCGGCCGCAAGGACCTCATAGACGCGGTGGTCGCAAACGGCTTCATCGAGTTCCACGGGGACGGTCAAGGCCTGGGGCGCGGGATGAAGATGGACCGCGGGCAGATCGTCGCGCTCGTCTCCGCCGTCGACTCGTGGCTCACGGCCAACCACGAAGACCGGCTCGCCGACATCGAGCGCCGGCTGGTGCGGATGAACGACGCGCTGTCGCAGCTAGCGGTGTTCGACGGCGAGATAGTGGAGCGGTTCCCGTTCTACTTCGGCTACAGCCTGCGGGCGAAGATCGACGTCGAGGCCGTGGGCAAGACCGTGCCCCAGATGGCGGACGACCTGTACGAGGAGGACCCGCGCATCTGGATCCTGCCGCTGGACGACGACACCGTCGAGTTGAACGTCTACGCCCTGAACGACGGCGAGGACGAGATCGTCATAGAGCGCGTGACCGCCGCTCTGACGACATAGCAGGCCGCACAACCCCGACAATCGGACCTGGACACCGACACGCTCATGCAAGGCTCTCCCGTAGTCGAAGCGCGCGACCTCACGTTCAGCTACGGCAGCCTCCAGGTGCTGAACGGCCTCTCGTTATCCGTGCGGGAGGGGGAGGTCTTCGGGCTGCTCGGGGCCAACGGCGCCGGCAAGACGACTCTCATGCGGATGATGGTCGGCCTGCTCCGCGGCGACGGCGGGACACTGACCGTCCACGGCGAGGCCCCGTCTCCCCGGCAGGCGGCAGGCGTCGGCTACATGCCCCAGCTCAACGCCCTGTACCAGGAGCTCTCGATCAGGGAGAACGTCGACTTCTTCGCGCGGATGTACGGGATGTCCGACCGTCGTTCGCGTACCCGGTCCGTAGACGAGGCGATCGATCTCGTCGACCTGGCGCCGCGAAGCTCGGACACGATCCTCAACCTCAGCGGCGGCATGCGCCAGCGCGTCAGCCTCGCGATTGCACTCGTCCATCGTCCCGCCCTACTGCTCCTCGACGAGCCGACCGTCGGACTCGACCCCGACGTTCGCGCCGTTTTCTGGGAGCGGTTCCGGCGGATGGCCGAGTCGGGCACGACGATCATGGTGTCAAGCCACACGATGGACGACGCCGCCCATTGCGACCGGCTGGCATTCCTGAGGGACGGGGCGATCATCGCCCTCGACACGCCTTCAGCGCTCCGGGAAGCAACGGGACGGCCCGACGCCTCCCTGGAGGACGCGTTCATACACTTCCTCAGCCGGGCTGGCGACTGATGTCGGTAGACCGCACTCTCGCAATCACCGAGCGGATCATCCGGCAGATGCTGCGCGACCGGCGCTCCGTCGGGCTGCTGATCCTCGGGCCGCTGATCGTCATGTCGCTGGTGGGCTTCAGCCTGGTGGAGGAGGGAGACGTTCTCGACCGCGTCGCGCCGGGCCTGCTGGCGGTGTTCGTGCTGTTCTTCACCTTCATCCTGACCGGCGTCGGGTTCCTGCGGGAGCGGGCGCAGGGGACGCTGGAGCGGCTGCAGACCACTCTCGTGGGCAGCTTCGACATCATGCTGGGCTACATGCTCGGCTTCCTCATCTTCGCCGTAGTCCAGGCCGCGGTGATCCTCGTCTTCACGATCTTCGCTCTTCGCATCGAGTACGTCGGAAGCCTCTGGGAGGTCGCGGCGATACTCTTCCTCGTCGTCACCGTCGCGGTCAGCCTGGGGATATTCATCTCCAGCTTCGCCAACAACGAGTTCCAGGTCGTCCAGTTCATCCCGATCGTCCTGGCGCCGCAGATTTTTCTCTCCGGGGTGATCATACCGGTGGAGCAGATGCCGACGCTGTTCGAGTGGTTCTCGGTCGTGTTGCCGCTGACGTACGCCGTGGACGCGCTGCGGGAGATCATGCTGCACGGCACGGGGCTGACGGAGCTGTGGCCCAACCTGGCAGCCCTGGGCGGGTTCTCATTGGCGCTGCTGACCGCCGCGGTCGGCACGCTGAGGCGCTAGGCTACGCCGTTTACTCCCCGGCCTTCCGATTCTTCCAGACCCGAAGGCCCCCTCTCACGACTATCAGCAGGGCCGTGAGAATGGCAAGAGCCCAGAGCCACCAATGTTGGATAAGCCATGCCGCACCCAGGATCATGATGCCCAGAACGACCAACGCCCAGATTAGCGGGTCATCCTGGCCATCCCGCATGCCCTTCCTTGGCCTTCTTCTTCCGCCTCTCATCCTCGTCCTCTCCGGATGGATGCCGCCTAGAATACCCGACCCAGGCTACCGAGGGAACCCAGCGTGCGCCCTTCGATACGGTCCGCCCAAAGCGGCGGGCCTACTCAGGGTGAACGGGTTGTCTGGGCGTCAACTCCGAACACTTACACTGCGCCGTAACTGTTCACGTTCGAGGGAACCCCGGGTGCGCCCTTCGATACGGTCCGCCCAAAGCGGCGGGCCTACTCAGGTGAACGGGTTGTCGGGCCATCGACTCTGAACAGTTACGCCCTGACATAATCATTGAACATCTACACGGCTATACGCGCCTTGACCGTGGGGGCGGGCGGGCCGTAGAATCTGATGTTGGGCATATCATGACTACCTACGCGATCGTACAGACGGGCGGAAAGCAGTACCAGGTGCGGCCGGGCGACACCATCCGCGTCGAGTCCCTCCCCCAGGAGGCGGGCGAGACGGTGGAGCTCGACGACGTGCTCATGGTGTCGAAGGACGGCGAGGTTAAGCTGGGGAATCCGAACGTCTCCGGCGCGAGGGTGACCGCCGAGATAGCGGAGCACGGCAGGGCGAAGAAGATCGTCGTCTTCAAGTACAAGGCGAAGACCCGGTACCGCCGCAAACAGGGACACAGGCAGTCCTACACCGCGTTGACCGTCAAGGACATCACGGCGTAGGACCGCGGGAGGAGAGCCCCATGGCGCACAAGAAGGGCGGCGGCAGCACCAGGAACGGCCGCGACAGCCGGGGCCAGCGCCTCGGCGTCAAACGCTACGACACCGAGTTCGTGACAGCCGGGTCGATCATCGTCCGCCAGCGCGGCACGCGCATCGAGGCCGGCTCCAACGTCGGGCTGGGACGGGACCACACACTGTTCTCGTTGATCGACGGCACGGTCAAGTTCGAGGCCGTCACGCGGGACAAGAGGCGCGCGAGCGTCTACCCCATCGAGCAATAGGGGCCAAGATGAAGCCAAAGATCCATCCGACCTACTACGAGGACGTCGTGGTGACGTGCTCCTGCGGGAACACCTACACCACCGGCTCCACGAAGCAGAGCCTCCGCGTTGAGCTGTGCAACGAGTGCCACCCGTTCTACACGGGCGAGCAGAGGATCGTCGACACTGAGGGCCGGGTCGAGAGGATGAAGCGCCGCTTCAACCTGCAGTAGCCATCCGGCAGCGATCATTGCCGAATTGGGGGTGAGGCCGGCTCACTCCTTTTTCTTTCCCGGCGAGGCCGTTAGACGCAGATGAGTACGAGCACCCCTCCAAGCTACGGCGGCCAGGCCGTGATCGAAGGCATCCTGATCCGCGGACAGCGCTGCTCCTCTATCGCTGTCCGACGCCCGGACGGCACCGTCGCTCTGCGTTCCGAACCCCTCAGCACGCTGTTCACGGGCCGTCTGCGGAAGGTGCCCTTCCTCCGGGGCGTCCTGGCGCTGATCGAGTCCCTGACGCTGGGGATGCGGGCGTTGATGTACTCCGCCAACGTCGCGGCGGAGGCCGAAGGCGAAGAAATCGGCAGCGTGACGGTGGCGGCCGTCCTCACGCTCTCGGTCGTGTTCGCAATCGGGCTGTTCTTCCTGCTGCCCGTGGTCAGCAGCGAGCTACTTGGCTCGCTGTTCGGGGGCTCGGACATCGTCAGCAACGTGGCGGAGGGCGTCATCAGGCTCGCCGTCTTTCTCGGCTACATCGTCCTGATCGGGCAGATGGATCAGATCAGGCGCGTCTTCATGTACCACGGCGCGGAGCACATGACCGTCCACGCCCAGGAGCACCTCGATCCCCTGGAGGTCGAAGCCGTAAGGCGCTACCCGACAGCGCACCCGAGATGCGGCACCGCGTTCCTGCTTTTCGTCGTGGTGCTGGCCATACTGGTGTTCACGCTCGTCGGCCGGGAGCCGCTGTGGTGGCTGCTGACCTCTCGGATCGTTCTCGTGCCGTTCGTCGCGGCCCTTGGCTACGAGGCGATCAGGCTGAGCTGGTCCTACGGCGACAACCCGATCGTCCGCCTGGTCGCGTCGCCCAGCCTGGCGCTCCAGTCGTTGACCACGCGCCAGCCCGACGACGACCAGATCGAGATAGCCATCGCCGCCATGAAGAACACGCTCGAAGGCGACGAGGCGGCGACCGCGGACGAAGCGCCGTCGGGCTAGACCGACCGCCTGGAGTTCGGGGGCGGGCTGCCGGAACCGTCCAGACGCACAGACCGAGGCAACCCGTTCACGCTGAGTAGCGCCGGTGCCTTGGCCGGCGCGTATCGAAGGGCGCACGCGACCTTGACGTTAACACTGGTGCCGGCCCCACCCAAAGACTGAGTCGTGCTGGCCCTTCGATACACCCCGACGAAGCGTCGGGGCACTCAGGGCGAACGGGGTTTGGTGGGGACGAAGCGTCGGGGCACGCAGGGCGAACGGGTTGGGTGGAGACGGCCCCACCCCATGAAGACTTCGACGACAGCAGTATCGTGCTGCGGATGCAGAGCGGGAGACCACAGAGATGGGCCACGTTCCGCTCAGGTGGCCTGAACAGTTACGGCCTACCGCCTGCGCTTTCGGAGCTGCTCCCAGACGTCCTCGGGCCTGGCGTCGGAGGCAGCCAGAAGCACGAGCGTGTGGTAGACGAGGTCGGCGGCCTCGGCGGCGAGGTGTTCCTTGTCGCCCCTGGCGCCCGCCAGCGCCGTCTCCCCCGCCTCCTCGATGACCTTCTGGCTCACCCGGTCGACGCCCTGGCGCAGCAGATCGGCGGTGTAGCTGCCCTCGGGCATGTCGCGCTTGCGGTCCTGGATCACGGCGAACAGCTCTTCGACGATCCCCGGCCCCGAGTCGGCGCGCTCCAACTCCGGCATCTCCGCGAGGGGGGTGAAGAAGCACGTCTCGGCGCCCGTGTGGCAGGCAGGTCCCTCCGGATGGACCTTCAGCAGAAGAGTGTCGCCATCGCAGTCGACCGAGACCGATCTCACGCGCATAACGCTGCCGGAGGTCTCGCCCTTGCGCCAGAGCTCGCCGCGGCTGCGGCTGTAGAACCAGGCGTCGCCGGTCTCCAGCGTGCGCTGTAGCGACTCGGCGCTGACCCAGGCCATCATCAGCACCTCGCCCGTCTCGGCGTGCTGCACGATCGCCGGCGCCAGCCCGATTCCGTCCAGCCGGACCGTCACGTCCTCCACGGTCGCTTCTCCGACTATCGGGCGCACCGGAATACCGCGCTCCTCGAGATAGTCCTTGGTCTCGCGTATGCTCAGCTTCCCGAAATGGAAGATGCTGGCGGCCAGCGCGGCGTCGGCCCTGCCCTCGTCCAGGGCCTCGCGCACGTGCTCCAGCTCGCCGGCGCCCCCGCTGGCGATGACCGGTATCCCGGTGGCGTCCGACACCTCCCGGGTGTACTCCAGGTCGTACCCGTCCTGGCGTCCGTCGGCGTCCATGCTGGTGACGAGCAGCTCGCCCGCGCCGAGCTCCGCCGCGCGCCTCGCCCACTTTACCGCGTCGATCCCGGTGCGATTGCGCCCGCCGTGGGTGTAGACCTCCCAGCGGGAGCCCTGATCGAGCGCCAGGCCCGCGTCGGCGGGCTCGGGGCGGGGCTCGTCTTGATCCCCGTCGTCCAGGCGCTTGTAGTCGATGGCGACCACGATGCACTGGCAGCCGAAGAAGTCGGATGTCTCGGCGATGAGCTGCGGCCGCCGCACCGCCGCGGTGTTGAGCGACACCTTGTCGGCGCCCGCCTCCAGCAGAGCGCGGACCCCCTCGACCGAGCGCACGCCGCCGCCGACCGTCAGGGGGATGAAGACCTGCTCCGACACCTGCTTCACGACGTCGATCATGATTTCGCGGGCGTCAGAGCTTGCGGTGATGTCCAGAAAGACGAGCTCGTCGGCGCCCTCGCGATCGTACAGGGCCGCGAGCTCCACGGGGTCCCCGGCGTCCCGGATGTCGACGAAGCTGACGCCCTTCACCACCCGGCCGCGGTCTATGTCGAGGCAGGGGATGATCCGTTTGGTCAGCAACCCTACTTCCTCGCCATCACCATGTACTGCTTGCCGTTGAGGTCCCTGGTCTCCCTGACGCGGAATCCCGCCTTCGCGGTCAGCTCCTTCATCTCGTCCATGTCGATGCGCTGGCTTACGGGCGGGCCCTCCTCCATCTCTCTCTTGTACCACTCCAGCACCACGAGCCACCCGTGGTTCTTGAGGCACCTGAGTGCCTCCTTGAGCAGGGCCTTAGGGCTGGTCGCCTCCTGGAGGACGAACGCGGCGACCACGCCGTCGATAGACTCGTCCTCCAGCGGCAGCTTCTTCTCCTGGCTCTTGACGACGTCGACGTTGGTCAGGTTGACCTTCGCCACCTCTGCGCGTACCGCGTCGAGCATCTCGTCCTGGATGTCGAGCGCGTATATCCTGCCGTCGAACACCATCTTGGCCATCGGGATGGTGAAGAAGCCCGGGCCGCAGCCGACGTCAGCCACGGCATGGTGCGACAGTATGGGAAATATCCTCAGGAGCTTGTACACGTCCAGCGCGTTGCGCCGGTCCTGCGATACCAGCAGCTCCTTGTTCTTGGGGTCGAATTTCACCTTTGTGGGCATCTCGCTCCTACCTCAAGTGTTGGTTCTGGACTCCGGCGCCCGGCCCCGCGTCCTGGCCGGCGACGCCGTCACGTGCCTCTCCGGGTCAGGCCGCGCCTACCGTCCGAAACGCCTCGGCCATGTCGATGCGGCCGGTGTAGGCGGCTGTTCCGATTATGGCCCCTTCGACGCCGATCCGAGACAGCGCGTCGAGATGCTCCATCGAGGCGACTCCGCCCGCGACCAGAAGACCGACTCCGGCCGAGCCGATCAGCGCCTCGACCGCGGCGAAGTTCGGCTCCGTCTGCGTGCCGTCCCTGAATATGTCAGTATAGACGATGCGGCACACCCCCGTCGCCCGAACTTCGGCTACGACGTCGGCTACGGGGCGCCGGCTGGTCTCGGTCCAGCCGCGGGTCGCGGCGTAGCCGTCGCGCGCGTCGATGCTGACGACGACGCGCTCCGGTCCGACCTCGTCGCACACCGACCGCAGCATATCCGGGTCCTCGACGGCAGCCGTGCCTACGATGACGCGGTCGACCCCGGCGTCGACGGCGGCTCTCGCCGCCTCCGGGCCGCGGATGCCGCCTCCGGTCTGGACCGGCGTGCTCACGGCGGAGGCTATCCTGCCGACCACCGGCAGGTTCTCGGGTCTGCCCGACCTGGCGGCGTCGAGATCGATGACGTGCAGCCGGCGCGCACCCATCTCAGCCCAGCGGACGGCCATCTCGACCGGGTCGTCGGAGAAGACCGTCTCGCGCCCGTAGTCGCCCTGGTAGAGGCGGACGCATCGGCCGCCGCGGATGTCTATCGCCGGGATCACGTCCATGGTAGCTATATCGACGCGCTGCCGGCCAGCTTCACGAAGTTCTCGTAGATGCGCAGTCCCGTCACGCCGCTCTTCTCGGGGTGGAACTGCACGGCGGCCGCGTTGTCCCACGAGACCGCGCTGCAGAAGGGGACCCCGTAGCTGGTCGTGCCGGCCGTCAGGCTGTCGTCCGCCGGGTCGGGATAGTAACTGTGGACGAAGTAGAAGTAGCTGCCGCTCGCGACGCCGTCGAACACGGGGTGGTCGGCCCGCAGATCGACCCGGTTCCAACCCATGTGCGGGACCTTGACGCCACCCGGCAGACGCCTTACCCAACCGGAGAGCAGCCCGAGGCCCGGCTCGACTCCCTCGTCCGAGCCCTCGAACAGGAGCTGCAGGCCGAGGCAGACGCCGAGGAACGGCCTGCCGCTGCGAACGAACTCCCTGATGGGCTCCACCAGCCCCGTCGATTTCAGATGGCGCATCGACGAGTCGTTGGCGCCCTGCCCCGGAAACACGAGCGCGTCGGCGCCGGCGACCTCGTCGCTGTCGCTCGTCACGCGCACATCGGCGCCGAATCTCTGCAGGGCCTTCTCGACGCTTCTCAGATTGCCGGCCTGGTAGTCGACGATGGCGATCTTGGGGGCGCTCATGGCTCTTGGCCCCAGGTCACTGGGCCCGCATCTCGCCGGACGACAGCCCGGCCTCTTTGCGGCGCGCGCGCCTCAGACATCGTCGACCTCCGTGGACAGGCAACAATTATAGCAGCGGGTTTCCCGGCACAGAGGCCCTTGCCAAGGGAGCCCCGCCCCTGGATTCCGGCCTTCGCCGGAATGACGGTTGGGCAAGGGTCTCGCACACGTGCAGCGGCTGCGGGCCGCCAACAAAGCAGAGGCCCCTCCGCCGTGCCTGGCGGAGGGGCCTCACTGGGGGTGAACCGGCTGTCAGGTCAGGCGCGTCAGGCTACGGTGACCTCGATTCGACGGGCCTGCGCCTCCTCGCGCTTCGGCAGTGTGATCGTCAGTACGCCGTGCTCGTAGCCGGACTCGACCTTCTCGGCGTCCACGGACCCCGGCAGCCGGAGCGCGCGCCGGTAGGAGCCGGTCCGGCGCTCTCGGACCAGGTAGCTGCCCTCCTCGCCGTCGTCCTCAGCGGTCGACGCGGCCCGGATGGACAGAACGCGGTCCTCGATCGTCACCTCGATGTCCTCGGGCGCGACGCCGGGAAGCGAGGTCGTGACGACGATCGCTTCGTCCGTCTCACGCACGTCCAATGGGGCCGTCCGGTCGACGCTTCCCGCCCCCGGGCCGGTCGGCGTGAAGAAACCCTTCCATAGCCGGTCGAAGGGGTCGTGACCGATTCGCCTGCTCGCCAGTGGGTACCATCTCTGCAAGACCATTGCGCACCTCCTGTTGTGCTTCTTTGTTTCTCGCGAGGCTGGGATTCCTCAGCGCTGTCCGCATTATAGCCATTCTATCATGGATGTATCAACTATACTGATGCTTAGCGTATCGTAGATATTTGCACCAGTGTGGTATTTTTGCTATGCTACCCATACCACGACCATCGCGAGTGACGAAGGCATCCCATGGCGCGCACTCAAGACTACTACAGCGAGCTCGGCGTACCCAGGGACGCCGACGAGAAACAGATCAAGCAGGCCTACCGGCGGCTCGCGCGCAAGCACCACCCCGACCTGAACCCGGACGACAAGGGGGCCGAGGACCGGTTCAAGCAGGTCAACGAGGCCTACGAGGTGCTCTCGGACCCGGACAGCCGGAAGAAGTACGACCGCTACGGGGAGAGCTGGCGGGACGTCGACCGCATGGGGAACGCGGCTGGGGGTTACGAGTCGCCGTTCACCTGGGCCGGGCACACCCGCAGGGGCGCGGGCGGCTTCGGCGGCCCGTTCGCGGACCTGGGCGATCTCCTTGGCGACTCGCCGTTTGGCCGTGGGCGCAGCGCCCCTGCCCGCCTGGAGACCTCGGTGACTGTCAGCCTGGAAGAGGCGATGGCCGGGACCACGCGAACCGTGACGATCACCACCCGAGACGGCGAGCGCCGGCTGGAGGTCACCATCCCGCCCGGAGTCAAGACCGGCTCCGTGGTGCGCGTCAGCCCGCGGCAGGGCCACGAGGTCCATCTCAACATCGAGGTCACCCCTCACGTCCGGTTCAGCCGCGACGGCGACGACCTGCACACGGAGGTCGAGGTACCGCTGGAGGACGCGGTGCTCGGAGGCGAGGTGAAGGTGCAGACGCTGCGGCGCAGGCTTAGCCTGAAGATACCGCCCGAAAGCCAGAACGGGCAGAAGATACGCCTGAAGGGCCAGGGCATGCCGCGGCTGGGGTCTCCTGAGTCCGTGGGCGATCTATTGGTGACAGTTCGGCCCACGATGCCCAGGAATCTCAGCGATGAGGAACAGGAGCTGTTCCGCAGGCTCAAGGAGCTGCGTGGCACGGGCGCTGCCTGAGCCGCCCGGACGAGGTTGATGTCATGACAAGCGACGAAATGCTCGACTACGACGAGCCGCTCTTCGTTATCAGCGTGGCGGCCCGTATGCTCGGCGTCCGCACGCAGACCCTGCGCTACTACGAGCGGCAAGGGCTCGTCAGCCCGAGACGCCCCGGCAGGCAGCGCATCTTCTCCCGCCGCGACGTCGACCGCCTGAGACGCATCAGGCACTACATGGAGGACTGGGGGTTGAACCTCGCGGGCGTCGAGGTGGCGCTCAAGCTCATGGACCGCGTCGAGAGGGCCGAGGCCGAGGTTGAGCACCTGACCTCCGAGAACGAGCGCCTCAGACGCGAGTTGGGCGCCACAGCTTCGACCTAGGCGACCGGTGCAGGCGCCGATCATCCTGTATACTTTCCGCATGAGCACCGAAGATTCGCGATCCGATCCCGCCGGGACAGATCCCAGAGACCGCATTTCCGAAGATGGGCTCGTTATCAGGCAGGTCCAATGGGCGTGGGTGTGGTCATCCATGCCGTGGCTGGTCTTGGCGGTCATCCTGGTCGTTTCGGGCCTTCCGATATTGGACGACCCGATCCTGCTGACGCTCTTCATCGTCGTCATCGTGGTGCCGAGGTACCTCAGGTGGCGCCGGACCGAGTACGTGCTCACAAAGGACACGCTGTTCTACCAGCAGGGCGGCCTGGCGGGCGTCCAGAAGTACGAGGTGCCGATATCGACGCTCCGGGACGTCCGGTCTCGTTTCGGCATGTTCGGCAAGTCGCTTGGATATCAGACGGTCGACGTGATGCTGGACAACGGCGCCGTGGCCAGTCTTCAATACGTCGCCTCCCTGCACGACCTGGGCACGCTGATTCAGCGGCTGATCGACGCCAATCCACCGACGGACGAGTCCGCGGAACCTGCGGAGGACGGCCCGTCGGAGGAGGGTAGCTGAGCCGGCGCTCCGGCCGCGGTCCGACCGCGCCGGGACGCCCTGCCCCGTCTACTCCCCAACACTCCTCGCAGCCTGCCGCGATGGCTGCCGATCCCCGTCTATCAAACGGTACCGAACCCGTCGACCTGGAGGCCTTCCGGCCTCGTCCGGTATCCCTCGACGCCCGCCGGTGGTAAACTCCGGCGACGGCTTCAACCCCGAGCGAGACACACAAGGAGCATTGACCACATGTATCCGAGCACGATAAGAAAGCGCATCGCCGCCAACGACCTGCTGCTGGGCACGGCGATGTTCGGCCGTGAGCCACACGTCGCCGCGGCCATCCACCAGACCGGCCCGGACTGGGTGTGGATCGATAACGAGCACTCGCCGTGGGGCCCGGAGTCGGTCGGCATGATCTGCATCATGGCCAGGCAGGCGGGCATCGCGGCCGTCATCCGGGTGCCCTGGAACACGCCGGGCGATATCAAGAAGGCCTACGACGTCGGCGCCGTGGGGGTGATGGTGCCCCAGGTCGACAACCCCGAGGAGGTCCGGGAGGCGATCAGCTACGCCAAGTACCCGCCCATAGGCGAGCGCGGCATCGCCCCGTGGTTCGCGATGTCGATGGGCGTCCCCGCGGCCGACGTCCTCGCCAATGCCAACGACGAAACGATGCTCATCATCCAGATGGAGAGCGCCGAGGCTTACGAGAACATCGACGAGACGCTGAAGATCGAAGACTTCGAGGTCCTGCTCGTGGGGCCGTCCGATCTTGCCGCGTCCCTGGGAGTGCCGGGGCAGATCCATCACGCCAAGGTAGAGAACGCGATGCTGGACGTGGCCCAGAAGATCGAGGGCACGGGCAAGGCGCTCGCCACCACTTTCGCCGACGTTGACGACTGCAGACGGTGGATCGGCGAGGGCTACCGCATGATGAACGTGAGCAGCGTCCTCGCACTCGGCACCATCGCGTCGACGCGCATCTTCGCCGAGCTCCGGGAGGAGTTCGACCAGTAGCGCCGGGCGCCGTACCGGCAGAGGAGGACTCATGGCCGTCGTCAACGTAGAGACGACCCACAGCGAACCGTTCGCCGGGGGCAAGTCGTTCGGGCGCGCCGGCCCGTACCGGCGGACGGACGGCGTCGTTACGTTCGGCGTGGACCCCGACAACAGGGCCAACGGTGCGATCGTAGATCTCGGCCTGGCGCCGAGAGACGCCGCCGGCCGCGTGCTGTTCCGGTCCGACTTCGCGCTGATAGCCCCGGAGGATCCCGAGCGCGGCAACCGCGGCCTCATCGTGGACGTCGTCAACCGCGGCCGCCGGTACGGCATGAGCTCGATGTTCAACCTGGGCGACGCGCCGCCGGAGGGCTCCGGAGAAATCCCGGCAGGCGACGGGTTCCTATACCGCAACGGCTACTCCACAGTCTCCATCGGATGGCAGTGGGACGTGTACCGGAGCGAGGGGCTGATCGGGCTGGAGGCCCCTCGCGCCCAGATAGACGGGAAACCCGTTCGCGGCCAGACGGTCGTCCAGATGTGGCCCAACAGCCTCCAGCGCACCTGGCTGCTGGCCGATCGCGTCCACCACCCCTACCCTGTCGCGGATATGGAGAATACCGAGGCGGCGCTGTTCGTGCGCGACTGGGAGGACGGTCCCGACACCGCGGTACCGGCCTCGGAGTGGTGGTTCGCGAGAGAGACAAGCGACGGCGTCGTCCCCAGCCCGGAGCACGTCTACCTCGAGTCCGGGTTCCAGCCCGGCAGGATATACCACCTCGTCTACACCACCGAGGGGGCGCCCGTGGTCGGCGTCGGACTGCTCGCCGTGCGGGAGGCCGCAACGTGGCTGAAACACCCGTCGCCGCTGAACCCGGTCGATGGCGGACTCGACCGCGCCTACGCGTTCGGCTCGTCGCAGACGGGCCGGCTGCTGAGACACTTCGTCTCTCTCGGCCTGAACCTGGACGAGGACGGCAGGCAGGTCTTCGACGGGCTCATGCCGCACGTGGCCGGCGCAAGGCGCGGCGAATTCAACCACCGGTTCGCCCAGCCGTCGGTCCAGTCGACGCCCGGATTCGGGCACCTGTTCCCGTTCGCGGACAACGAGATGACCGACGCGCACACCGGCCGGCGCTCCGGTCTGCTCAGCCGTCAGACCGAGCTGGGCGGCGTGCCGAGAATCTTCTACACGAACACGTCGGCCGAGTACTGGCGGGGCGACGGCTCCCTGGTGCACGTCGACGGGCTCGAGGGGCGCGACCTGGACCCGGCCGCGGGGACGCGTGTGTACCACTTCGGGGGCACGCAGCACGGGCCGGGCTCCCTGCCGCAGGGCCAGTTCAACGAGACGGACGGCTGTCGGGGCCGCCACGGGTTCAACGTCGTCGACTATCGGCCGCTCATCCGGGCGGCGCTGGTCAACCTCGACCGTTGGGTGAGCGAGCGGGTGGAGCCGCCGCCGAGCAGCCACCCCCGGCTCGACGACGGGACTGCGGTCACGCGCGAAGAGGTGTTGGCCTCCTTTGGCCCGGTCCCGGACGAGATCAAGCCGGCACCGGAAAAGCTGTGGGTGCTCCGTGAAGTCGACCTGGGCCCGGACGCCGACAGTGGCGTCGGCAGGTACCCCGTGAGCGAGGGTCGAGTCTATCCGAGCTTCGTGTCCGCGGTCGACTCCGACGCAAATGAGACCGCGGGCATCCGACTACCTGACATAGCGGTCCCAGTCGCCACACACGCAGGCTGGAACACCCGCGCACCGGAGACCGGCGCGCCCGACCAGATCGTGCCGATGCAGGGGACCTCGCTGTTCTTCGCACCGGACGCCGGCTCGCGAAAGGCCGCCGGGGACAGCCGCCCGTCGCTGCGGGAGCGATACGGCAGCCGCGACGAGTACCTTGGCCGGGTCCGGGAGCATGCTCTGCGCCTGGTCGATGAGCGATACCTGCTCGAAGAGGACGTCGACATGGTCGTCGACGCCTGCGCCAGGCGCTACGACGCGGCAACGTCCGCCGTCCGCTCATAGCAGAGCCGGGACCCGGCACGCCGCAAGAGCGCCCTTCCAAGGCGGGCAACCACGTTGAAGACGGCTGTGCCCCGTCTTCCGGTCCAGTTCGAGCAGCAGGAGCAGATGAACAGTGGTCAAGATGAGCGGGGGCGAGGCCCTCGTCAAGTCGCTCGTGAACGAAGGCGTCGAGGTCGTATTCGGGATCCCGGGTATCCAGGATCTACGGCATTGTCGCCGCGCTGCGGGACGAGCCCGGCATTCGCATGATCACGACCCGGCACGAACAGGCCACGACATACATGGCCGACGGCTACGCCCGCGCGTCGGGCAAGCCGGGGGTGGCGTTGGTGGTGCCGGGCGCCGGTCTCTACAACGCCGCGGCCGGCTTGACTAACGCGTACTCTCGCTCCACGCCCGTGCTGCTCATTGCGGGCCAGATTCCGCGCGGCGCAATCGGCAAGAACATGGGGGCAGTTCACGAAATCGCCAACCAGCCTGACGCGGTGCGCTCCGTAACCAAGTGGCAGCGACTCGCGCTCCGGCCCCGTGAAATCCCGGACGCCGTGTTCGAAGCGTTCAGGCAGATGCGCACCGGCCGTCCTCGTCCCGTTCTGCTCGAGATTCCACCTGACGCCGGTGTGGAGCGAGAAGAGGTCGAGCTGCGAAATCCCGCCCGCATCTCACGAATCGTCCCAAGCCAGGAAGACCTGACGGAAGCCGCCAGGATCATCGCCGGGTCTGACTCGCCGCTGATATTCGCGGGCGGCGGCGTGGCGAGGTCGGACGCGGAGGATGCCCTCGTCGAGCTTGCGGAGGCGACGAACATTCCCGTCGTTACATCCAGCGGCGGCAAGGGAACCATGCCGGACAGCCATCCGCTGTCTTACGGCTCCTGTTTCAGCCCCCGAGGCGAGAGACAGGAGATGAACCAGCTTTACGAAGTGATGCAGTCCGCGGACGTGGTGATAGGTATCGGCGCACGCTTTTCGCTCGGCAATCCGGCCGGTGAGTCGTCCACCCTGGTGAACATCAACATAGACGACGCCGAGCTCACCAAAGTCCAGTCCAACACCATACCCCTCCACGGCGACGCCAGGGCCACGATCGAAGCCCTGGTCCCGCTTCTGACAGAGGCCGGGGCTGGAGAACGCCCTTCACCCGCGGAAGCGGTAGCCGCGGCCCGCAGGCTCATCGCCTACTACGACATCAGGCTCAAGGAGTCGCAGTACGCTGTCCTGGAGGCGATACAAGGCGGGATTCCGGAGGACGCCTTCGTGGTCTGGGACGTCACGCAGTTCGGCTACTACGCCCGCACCCACTACCGGGTGAGCCACCCCAAGACGTACATCGACTCCGGCTACTCGTTCAACCTCGGCTACGCCTTCCCAACGGCCCTGGGTGCGAAGGTGGCCAGGCCCGACCGCCCCGTGTTCTGCATGGCCGGCGACGGGGGTTTCATGTTCAACGCGGTGGAGCTCGCGACCGCGGTCAAATACGGGATCAACGTGGTGGTCGTGGTCTTCAGGAACGACTCCTACGGCAACGTCGCCCGCGACCTGGATACGGAGTTCGGAGGGACCTACGAAACCGACCTGCACAACCCGGACTTCGTCAAGTTCGCCGAGTCGTTCGGCGCAGTCGGCATGAGGGCCAACGACCCCCTGGAGCTGGGCACGCTGATTCCGCTCGCCCTGCAACGCGAGGCGCCGGTGGTCATCGACGTGCCCTTCGGAGAGATGCCGATACCGCGCGCGCCGCAGATCGCGTTTCTCTACAATCTGCCCTGGACACAGCCCCAGGACGGGCTGATCGTGTCCTGAACAACCCCGGGCAGGCTATCGAGAAACTGTCCTGAGGAACGGAGACCCGCGCATAGCCGTCATTCCCGCGCAGGGAGACCTTTGCACAACCGTCATTCCCGCGAAAGCGGGAATCTAGCGGAGGGTTTTCCAAGTAGGAAATCTACGCATCTCCACGACATCTGTCTCCCGCAACGAGAGTTACAACTCGCCGGCGTTTGTTGCGCAGGACCCCGGACTTGCTAGAATAGTTGTACGGGATACAGCGTTCCGCCTCTTTCACACCGGCCCTCCCAGACCGAACAGCAACCACCCGCAAAATGCCGCTACCCTTACTATTGGTCCCGTTGGCCGTCGCCGGCGGTTCCGCCGTGGCCCAGACGGTCGCCAAGCTGAGGACGCACGGCCGCCTCAACGCGCTGCGGGACGAGCTGGAGCAGCTCGAATCGGACCACCGTGACGAAATGCGGCGCCACTACGTCCGCCAGACCGAGCTCTGTCGCCAACTGGGCCGGCCGGAACCGGAGCTTCCCCTCGTGCTATCGGAAGCCGAGCAACCGGAAACCGCTGAGCCGCCCCCGCCGCGATGGCGTCGGCTGCTGAGGCGACGGACCACCACCGTGGCCGACGGATCCACGCGCACCCGGTCCGGCATCATCGGCCGGCACGGGGCGAGCTTTGCGGCCGGCACGGTCTGGAGAATGCTGTCGGAGCCGCTTCTGAACGTCGTGCGTCCGCTCAGCGCCAGGCTGCTCACCCTCGCACCCGGGCTCGCTTCGGCCGGAGGCGCCGGCGGCTCGATCGCGGTCTCCACCGGTCTGCGGTTCGCCCTGGGCGCCGTCAGCGTAGTCGGCATCATCCTGGGACCCGTTTTGGCGGCCTGGGCCATCCTCTCCGAAATACGACGCGTCAGGAAGGCGCGCCGCGAACTGGAAACGACCCGCCTACAGCGCGAGGCGGAGCTGGCCAACTACGCCGACCGCACCCGGCAGCTGCAACGACAGGCCGCGGCGATCCCGCGCGCGGCCGCTGGCTCACCATAGTCCGGGCTGCCGGACTGCAACTGCACGGCTGGCAACCAGCGGTGCGACGATCGCGGTTCCTCTTGGCCTCTGATTAGTCCTGGGTGCAGGCTACGATTTGATAAGAGTGCCGGAATTGTATAATATCTGGCCAGCTACTCACCTGCGAACGGGCTCGGGGGCGTCTTCGCATAGGGTAGGATGCGAAACAGCTTGACGGCGTCGCAAGGCCAACGTTCGAGTCCGCCCTCTATCTGAAGGCGATGGCTTCAGCACCCATTCGGCGAAACAGGCCGGTACGGGCGGATCGACTATTTCGTACCCTGATCGCGGTGACCGTTCCGTTCGTCGCTCTCGTCACCTACCTCGCCCTGGCGGACGTCACCGCCGACAGGGACGCAAGCGCACAGTCTCTGCCGACGGTCTGGCTCGAGAGCGTTTCGCCGTCACCGGTGCGGGAAGGCACCGGGCTGACGGTCACGGTGCGCATCAGCGATCCCCTTCCGGCGACATCGACCGAGGTGATCAAGGGCGGTATCAGGGTATTTGACACGTGGAACGATTCGGAGGGCGTCTTTGCCGACGCGTTGATCGCCTGGGCGTTCCGGGCAGGTCAGAAGACCCGCGAAATGACGTATCGGGTGCCCGACGATGGCGTTAAGACCACGAATCGGACAATCCTGGTAGACCTTCACCCGGGCTGGAACGATCACCGGATAGGTTCGCCGTCGCAGCAGACGGTGCGGGTGATAGACGCTGGCGGTGGAGACCCGCCACCACCACCACCGCCTCCACCGCCTCCTCCTCCACCGCCGCCTCCGCCCACGGACACTGATACGCACACTCCCACACCAACGGCTACGCCCACCGCCACGCCGACGGCGACACATACGCCGACGGTGACGCCACTGCCCACCAACACGCCAACGGCTACGCCCACCGCCACGCCTATGGCGACTCATACGCCCACGGTGACGCCACTGCCTACCAACACGCCAACGGCTACGTACACCCCCAGGCCGACGGCCACCTACACTCCTCGGCCGCCGCCGCCGCCGCCTACAGACACGCCCACTCCCACTCCCACGGCTACGCACACTGCCACGCCGACGGCGACCCATACGCCCACGGTGACGCCACTGCCTACCAACACGCCAACGGCTACGTACACCCCCAGGCCGACGGCCACCTACACTCCCCGACCGACAGCCACGTTCACGCCCAGGCCGACGGCTACGTACACTCCGACGCCGACTGAGACGCCTACAGCTACAGCTACGGCCCTGCCGACGCCCACAGCCACTCCCACGCACACCCCGACGGCGACCCATACGCCCACGCCCACCCCGACCGCGACTTACACTCCGACCCACACGGCCACGCCCACACCCACGCCGACGGATACGCCGACAGCGACGCCCACGCCGACCGCAACGCCGACTCAGACGCCCACGGCTACGGCCACCTCCACAGCGACGCCGAGGCCGACGCCCACACCGACGCCGACCGCCGTACCTACGGCCACGCCGTCGCCGACACCGACCATCGAGCCTCCGAGCAGGCCCCGAATACCCATCGTCGGAAACGCCGCGGAACGCGTCCGGGGCACGCTGACCGGCATCGCCGAAAGTCCTCGCCAACGCACGACCCTGATCGTCATCCTGGTCATCGCGGGCATCGTGGCAATAGGCGTCTTCGCGTACCTGGTCTTCAGGCGAGACGCTAGAACAAGGCGCAGCTAGATACCCCGAATCGGGGGGCGAGGAACGCCGTTTGGCAGCCGGTTTAGTCGTCCTGCTCGGCGATCGTGGCGGGCAGGCTCATCGTGAACTCGGTGTACTCACCGAAGACGGTATCAACGGACAGGTCGCCACCCATCCTCCGCGCCACGTCCGCGGCGATGGGCAGGCCCAGACCCGCGCCCAGCACGCCCTCACGCGTCGAGAAGAACGGGTCGAATATCCGATCGACCACGTCGTCCGCAATCCCTGGGCCGTTGTCCCGCACCCGTACCTCTACAGCGTCGTCGACTCGCCGGCTCGACACGGTCAGGAAAGGTTCGTAGCCGTCACCTTGGTCGTCGGCCTTGAGTCGCATCGCGTAGCAGGCATTGGATACCAGGTTGACCAGGGCCTCCCTGAAGTCCTGCTCCACCAACGGCACGTCGGTCAGGGAGTCGTCCAGGTCCAGGACGGGCTGCACCTCGAAATCATCCCAGTTCGCCTGGAAAGCGTCGCAGCCCGCCCGTACCGCAGACCGCAGCACCGCATTCAGGTCCGACGGGGTCACGTCTCCACCGACTACGCCCAGTCCTCGCATTCGCTCCACGATCGCGAAGGCCCGTCCCCCGTTGGACTGGACGCGCCTCAGGCTGGCGGTCAGCTCCTCGCTGATCTCGTTCAGCAAGGCCACGTCGTCATCAGCCATCTTGTCCCGGTAGCCCTCCAGCATCTCGCTCAGCTCGCTGTACAACTCCAGCGAACCTTCCGTGAAGTTGTTGACGAAGTTCAGCGGGTTGCTCATTTCGTGGGCCACGCCGGACACGAGCTCACCCAGGGCCGCCAGCTTGCCCTGGGCTACCAGCCTGGCCTGCATCCGATGCAGCTCATCGTTCGCCTCGCGCAGCTCGCCATACAGACGCTCGACAAGATTCAGACGCTGCACCTCCAGGGCCTGCTGACGCCACACCTCCAGCGCGCCGGCCAGCTCCCCGATCTCGTCCTGGCTCACCTCGGGTATAGGCGTCTCGATGTCTCCAGCGGCCATCCCTCGCATACGCTCCGACAATCGGGACAGCCGCCGCACGACTCCCTGCCCCACCCACAGCCAGGCTGTGAGCGTAGCCGCGGTCACGCTGGCGACGCTGATGACCGCCAGCAAGATGCGTCCTTCGTCGAAGCTGCGTACGGAGGACTCCAACGTCGCCGAAGACTCGGCCCGGGCTCCGGCCAACAGGACGGACGACGAATCGTCCAGGGCCGTGCTGGCGCTGTCGAAGTCCGCTGCCAGCTCGTCGGCTCTCGCACGCAACGCGAGCTGCTGGCCGCGCGCAACGTATGTTTGCTGTCCCAACGTCGAATCGACACCTGCCGTTGGCAGACGCGCGAACTCGTCCCAAAGCAGATCCAGGGCCGCCTCGTCGTCCGCGCGCAGCATCCGCCCCAGCATTGCCACTACCTCTACCGCCGCGGGGTCGGCGGCGAGCCCCTCGAGGCGGGCCAGCAGGTCCGCGAATTCCGCGTTGGCGCTCGACACTCCGTCCCGGTACACGACAAGCTCGTCGATGACGTCCGCCAGGTCGTAGGCCGCATCCTGGACCGCCGTCGCATCCGATTCCAGGGACGGTACGCCGCCAACCCGGTTCAGGGCCTCGTCGATCCGCTCCAGGTACACGGCCGTGGAATCGGCCTGCGAGTACTCGAACCCGGAGCCGGTCTCGACCAGAAGTCCCAGTCCCAGTGCCCGCAGCCGTTCGCCCTCGCGAGCCACCGTCCACGTCGCCTCCAGCACGGGTACGGACTCGGATTCCAGTCGATAGTTCAGGTCGCCGCTGCGCTCGAAGTAGTACACACCCACCGCGGCGGAAACCAGGGTCAGGAACACCGCGAACCCCAGGGCCAGGTACAGTCGAGCACCGATGCGGCGCCAGGTATCGAAGAGGAAACGCATGACGGGCACAACACCTCAAGAGCTCTGACGCGCTGGACGGACGAAGCAAACCCCCGCGATCCCATAGCGGTGCGGCTTCACCTACGGCGTCCCGCGCGAGAGCATCCTACCGAAAACCGACCGGAATTGCGACGCGACCGGCCGAATGGTAAGTGTTCAGACTCGATGAGGGGAATACCCCGCCCCTGGATACCCGCCCCCGCCTACGCGAGGGCAGGCTCTTCGCGGGTATGACGGAGAGATGCGGCGGCTCTTCGAGAGATCCCCTCAAGACTGAACAGTTACGCCGAATGGCCAGGGTCGAAGGCCGAGCTCCGAACGATTGGCGGGGTCTACTCCTCCGAGTCGGCGGCGACGTTCCAGAGATGGCGGCCGGTGGACAGCGCGACGACTACGAAGAGCGCGTCCACGATCGGAAAGTACACCATGTGCGACGTCACGGCCTCCCCGGTCTCGCTATCGGGATTCAACGTCCAGAACCACTCCCAAAAAAAGAGCATGGTCAGCACGATCGCGCCGTACCAGGTGACGCTGGTCCGCACGTACTCGAGGACGCCGGCTTCCATGTTGCCCAGTGCTCGTCTCCGTTGGAAGCTCACGACCAGTGCCACGAGCACGGCGACCGCCATGAACCAGTTCACTATCTTCCACACGGCGTACTCGTCCGACCCGTCGTGGTACACCGGCGTGAGTATGAGGTTGAGTACCACGGCGACGGCCGTCAGCACAAGAAACACCGCCAGAACCCGCTTTACCATATCCATTGTCGCGTAGTACCTCCTTCGAGCCGGGGCCTGATTCCATCTCCGAGGCCTGCCGGGGCGTCCCGATACTCCACTATCGGGATGCCCCTGTCAAAGAGCCCAATCATCTCATCATCCCGACGGACAGCGCCGGCGCAGCGTGGCAACAGCGACGACCGCAACCGGGGCTGCTGGACCAGGATTCACGACCTGATTGGGAAGGCACGCGCGACTGACTGCTTGCGGGGTCGTGATGGTGCACCACGTCGGGGATAGATTCCCGCCCCCGCCCACGCGAGGGCAGGCTCTGCGCGGGAATGACGGAGGTGGGGGATTTGTGCTGAAGGGACGGCATGGCGGGCCGAATGTCCCAGCGGTGCGATGCTCCCACGTAGACCGCGCTTGGGCACGGCCTACGTGGGACTACACTCTCGGAACGTTCCGTTTATTCAGACTCAGACTCCGGTTCCGATTCCGGCGCCGGCGGGACCTCGATCTCACTGGTGCGGAGCCAGACGTCGACCGGTAGGTCGGCAGGCAGGTAGCGAATCTCAGGTTCGATCGCCTCGCCGTCCGCGGTTCGGAAGCCCAGCTCTATCCGACCGTCCGCCAGGCGCCGCGTGCGAATCTTGCCGATTTCTGCGCCGGCCACTTCGACGGCGCTGCTGATCCGCCACTGATCGACGGTAGCATCGAAGGCCAGGAACCGTACCGGCGGCAGAATCCGCTGGCCGCTGGAGAGCGCCACGCCGTGCTCGATGCGGCCATCTTCGCCCAGCCGCGCGATGATCCGCAGCCGGTGCGGCGCGGGCGGCGGCGGCGCGGGCGCGAGCAGCTCGCGCAGCTCCGCGCTGCCCGCAATCGACAGACTACTGAGGAAGCGGGAGTTCACCGGATCGACTTCGGTCGCTCCGCACAACGCGCCATCGGTCGCTCGGCCGTAGACGGGCGCCAGCGCCCGCATCTCCGCGTCGAGCGCGATCAGGTCGTCGACGTCGGCCACCTCGGCCGCCTCGAGCGCGCCGCGCAGCACGGCCGTTGCATCGTCGCAGGACGGGTACCGCAGCAGTCCCGCCACCATTGCCTGGACACTCGCGTCCTGCCAGCCAAGATCGGCATCGCGGCTCGCCTGGACGGTCTCGCCGGCCGCGATGGCCGGGGACAGCACGCGTTCCGCGTATGCGAGCCCGGCCTGTAACGCGAACGCTTCGGCGAACGACAGCGCCTCGCCGCCATTGACCCGCTCCTGGAGCGCAGTCCAGGACGCGACCAGCGAAGCGTACTGGCCCGACGAAGTACCGGCGATGGCGAGCGCTATCTCTTCGACCGCACTCGGGATGATCGCCTCTCCAGCGGTCAGTACGTCGGCCAGGCCGGACGCCGCGACCGCGCCCGCGTACTGGGCGGCGAACGCCTTTAGCAGTGTGCTCGAAGACGGATTTTCCACGTCGACCGGCGCCGGCTCCTCCGTGACCGACAGCTCGGCAATCGCAGAGCGCTCGAAGATGCCGTCCAGCACCCGCGTCCGCACGCCCGCGGCGTAGATCGCCTTCGCCCGAACAGACGAGTCGACTTCCGCGTCCGGGTCGGCGGCAGCGCTGACTGCGGTTGTCACTCTCCCGTCTGCGTCAGCTTCGGCCACGACCTGGTAGTCGAGACCGTCCACCTTCACCGTGACCGGGCCGAATGTCCTGCTGCTCAGCACCATCAGGTTCCGCCAGAGGCCGTGGAACCCGACCTCTTGCCCGAACCGGTCGTAGGTCACGACCCCGACAAACACCCACGAGGGACCGGGCCTGCCGAAAGTGGCCTCGAACGGCGTCACCTCGCCAATCGCGACACTGGTAGCGTTCGCGACCTGCGCGCCGGAGTGATAGGAGACTCCGGCCTGCCAACGGTCTGCCGACGCTACGATCGGGAAGGTGTAGTCGTACACGCGTGGCCCCACCACGTACACCTCGGCGCTTCCGCCGACGGCTGCGAGATCGCCGCCGCCCAGGTTGCCGACGCGGTAGTGGACGGCGAACGGCTCGCCCGCGACCACCTGGCCCGGCGTATGGCTCTCCTCGATCTTCAACTGGAAGCTTTGTTGTCTCGCCTCCTCGTCCACGAACTGAACGACGAGGACAAAGTCGGCCCTCAGCGGCTGGTAGTCGCGCTCGAGATAGGTCGTCGCCTCGATCAGATAAACGCCCGCCGGCAGGTAGCGCTCGATGCGCGAGTTGCGTCTCTCGCCGCCGTCGTCGTTGGCGGCGATCACGCCCCTCGTAGGCGACACCAACGACATCACGGCGTCGCCGTTTGTCGACATCAGGTCGATGAGTACCCGACCGTCCTGCGGCAGGTCGAACAGGTAGCGATGCGCGGGGTGTTCGACGACGAAGCCCGAGCCGCAGGTATCGAGCGACCAGGACCCGGATGCCGTCAGGTCGACGCCTGGTTTGAGCGCGCCGAGGTGGACCGGATCGCAGCCTGTCACGCGGCTGACTGAGAGAGAGAAGTCCGCCGGGCCGCGCCCGCGCCCGCCCACCGTAGTGGCCTCGACCATATAGACGCCCGGCGCCAGGTCACGCTCTACGCGCGCGTCGAGGCCCGCTCCTCCGTCGTCGTCGTCCGCGAGGCGGCTGCCATCCTCCGCGAGCAAGTACAGGTAGGAATCGGCATCCGCGGACTTCAGCTCGACCCTGTACCGCCCGGCCGAGGCCACCTCGAAGCGATAGGTGTGGGCATCGCTGCCAACCCGAAAACGCGAATCGCAGTCCTCGGTCGTCCAGCTCCCATTCGCGCTCAGGCCCCCTCCCGAGTTGGAGAAGAGCGTGCCCAGGTCGTTAACCTCGCAGGCGGGGTCGGCCTGCGCCGAGGCGGCACGATACCCTCCTGCGGCCAGCAGGCCGACGACCAGCGCGACCGCTGCACAGGCTATCGCCAGCGTGCGCATTTCGATTCTGACCAGCGGGACGGCGAGCGTCCAACTATTCGTCTGCATCTGCTCAGGCAAGACATACTCCTTGGCACGTGGGTTGTTAAGACTGGCTATCAGATTGCCATCTTGCATGCTATCGCTTCGACGAGAGCTTAGTCAAAGCCGATGTTGTCCTATTCAATATACGCAAGCGCGGCAGAATTGGATCGCGGCGGGGCCACCGCGGTTGATAAGGGAAATGGACGATGATATGTTGGCGCCGACTCGTCGAAATCGGCGGCGTGCGTCCCTCCGCGCGTCGCGCGGGGCCCTTTCCCGGGCACGTCCGGACGGGGAACAGATGGAGGAGGAGATGCCATGGCGGGACTGAAGAAACTGGGCGCGGTCTACATGGTCGGCGTAGCGGTCGTGGTGGCGGTGTTCTTCATCGTCAATGTGCTTCTCGACGATGAGATCGACGTGCTCAACGTCTGGCACGTGCTGGATGTCCTGATGTTAGTCGCGATCGCGATCGCGCTGACCTACAACTACGCCCGCAAGCAAGACGAGGATGGCGGCGATCCGAGCGGCGGCGTCACCCGCCGATACCTGGAGGTCAACGTCGCCTTCTACCTGACCGCGGGCGTCACGGTGCTGTTCCTGCACAACTGGTTCTCGCTGCTGGCCCTTGGCTCGGACAGCCTGGACGACAACAGGCGGGCGGCCTGGACGATCTGGGCCGCGGTCGACACACTGCTGCCGATCGTCGTGGGCGTCACGGGATGCAGCCTGTGGAGAGAGGCGTCGGCAGGCCAGACCGACGAGAGCTGAGGTGACGCCGGGCGGTCACCGGCTCGAGTGCACGGTGTCGCGTTTGCCTGGGACGCCCAGGTTCTGGACGCGACGGTCTTCCGACAGCGGGGGCTCGGCGGCGCCGATGGGCGCTCGGCGTCTACGCGCACGAGGAAGCCACCGACGACGTCGTGACCCCCGGTCTTCCGTCGCCGTCCAGCGGGTCGCGCCGCGCCGGCGGGCGGATCAGCGGGCGTGGCCGCCCCGTCCGAACGCTGCCACGCATTGTGGTGACCCCGCCGATACCGGTCAACGGCAGCCGATTCCCCAAAATCCCCCACCTCCGCCGTTGGTACGAAGGCGGGAATCCATCCCCGGCCCGGTGTGTCTCGATAACCCCGGGAGCAGTCCGTTACCCTGCTCCTCCAAATCAGCCGGTGTATCCGGGACTCGCCTCCAAGTCCATCCTCTATCGTCGTTCCGATAAGCATAGAATCGATCGGCGATGGCTACTTCCTTCGAGTGGACCGACCGCTTGACTAGCCCGACGGTCTCCCCGACCCGCCGGATCCGGTCCAGCGCTGGCACTCCTCCAGGTCGGCGTGCTCCGCAATCGGGCGCCGGGTAACCCGGACATAGCCGCTACCGCGGACCTCAGACCTGCGTTCGCCCGCAGACGACTTCCGTGCGCCACCGCTTGGGTATGAACCGTCGGTCATGACGCATCGCCCTCTGCCATAGCCGCAGCCACCCGCCGTCGTTCCGTTGCCTCGCTATCCAGCAACAATAAGTCCGGATGACTGTTCCAACCACCTTGACAAACACCGGCAGGCTATCTAGACTCTTAGTGATTTTCTTAGGCTACATAGTGTAATAACCAGCGTGTACACGATATATGGCCGGTAGAGGGCACGAATACTTATCCGTTGTCACCCCTTCGGACAATGTAGCAGTTGCTACAGAGCCGTCGGCACAGTCTTCGCATCGGCCGAGCGTTCCACAGATCATGGCGGGACTGGCCGCCGGGTTGAGCGTCCTGGCCCTCGTCGGACTGCTGGTGGACCGGTCCGAGCTCTGGTCGGCGATAGTCGTTCTTGGCGCCCGCCCGGACCTCCTGGCGATGTTCCTGGCCGCCTATGCGGCCGCGTTCTGGCTGAGGGCCGTCGCGTGGAGGCGCCTGCTCACGCACCGGACGAGTGTGTTCTCGCTGTTCGCCGTGCTCCACGCCGCGTTGCTGGCAAACCACTTGCTGCCCTTCAAGGCCGGGGAGGCCGTGCGGCCATACCTTGCCGGACAGCGCGGCGTTCCTCTCGGCGAAGCCGCAGCGACGACCGCGATCGCGCGGCTTCTCGACCTCGCGAGTCTCACCGCGATAGTGCTGCTGCTCAGTCCCCTCCTCCCCGTGGCCGGCGGCGAGCGGCTTGGGGCGCCCGGCCTCGCCCTGCCGGTGATCGTGATTGTCGCTGCCGCGGCGGCGCTGGTCACGGTGCGGTCGGATCGTCTGCCTGTGCGGCTGCCGCAGGCGCTGCGCCCCTGGGTCGAAGCCGTGCGAGTCCGGCTGCGGCAGGTGTCGGCCCGCCGGATCGCGGCCGCGGCGCTGTGGACCGCTCCGAGCTGGGTCCTCGAGGCCGGCGTGTTGCTGGTTGCGGCGGAGGCTCTCGGCGTGGGGCTGTCCCCGGCCGCGGCGATAGCCGTCACCGCCTTCACCATAGTGTTCCAGGTGTTCCACGTGACGCCCGGCGGGATCGGCGTCTACGAGGCGAGCATGACCGGAGCGCTGGCCGCCGTCGGAGTGCCGATCGAGCAGGCTCTCACCGTCGCGGTCCTCACTCACGGTCTGAAGTTCGCGTACTCGTACTCGGTAGCCGTTCTGCTCACTCTGGTCGCGGCGAGGAGCCTTCTCGGAGTCAAAGCCCTGGGGGCCATTCGTGGAACGTCGGACGGCTCGAAGGCGGCCTCGCGGTTCGAGATTGCGGCGGCGCGTCTGTGGAACGTGGTCAACGAGGGCAAGCCCTTTACGCCGGTCTTCGTGGCCGGGGTCGTCATGCTGTTGAGCATCCCCCACGCGGCAGACCTCGGTTACTGGGGGCGCGCGGGAGCTGCCCTGCTCGCACTGGTCCCGCTGTTCGTCGTCTTCTACCGGTTCGACTTCCCGATCAGGCTTCGGGCCGCGTTGTGGGGCTACCTGGCTCTCTTCCTGGTCGTATTCCGGTTCGTCGACGTCGCCGCCGTCGCGCTGATTCTCGCCCTCTACGCGACGTTCACCGTCTTCCTGTGGGGTACGGTCTATTACCACCTCCGCATAGGCACGTCCTGGACCAACTTCACGCGATTCTGGCGGCTGGTCGTCGAGAACCACGACCCGACCAGCGGCAACTTCCTGGAGCAGGTACCCAAGGCCGCGCTGCTGGTGCTCGCCTTCCAGATGCTGGTCGAGCGTCCCGGTCTGGGCGACGTGTTCGCGTTCGAGGGTTTCACGCTGGCCGTCGGCGTGACGGCCGTCCTGTTCCACCAGTGGTTCTTTAGGTGGCCGCCCGCACCGCCGCTGGCCCCGACGCGCCTGCGGGCAGATCACGGGGTCCGCAGGTCCCGCCGGTTCATCGCGATCGTGATAGACGGGTGTCGCGCCGACCGTCTCCTCGAAGCCGACACTCCGTTCATCGACCGGCTCAGGCGAGAGGGCGCCGACTACACGAACATGACCACCGTGTACCCCGCCAGGACGGTGACCGCCTTCAGCTCGATGCTCACGGGCGCGCCGCCGAAGGCGCACGGCATGCGCAGCAACTTTGTACCGAGCCTCGGGATCAAGTGCGATTCGGTCTTCTACTCGCTCCGCGAATCGGGGCTGAAGGGCAGGCTTGTCGGAATCGCTCACCTGGTCGACGCGTTCGGCAAGAGCGACGTCGAGACGGTGACTGCCGTCACATCCAACGACGAGATCGACGACGCGCTGGCCGCGCGGGCACGCGCCGTAATGGAACGCGACGATCCAGACCTGATGGTGCTCCAGCTCCTGGGCGTGGACCAGACCGGGCACGCGCGGGGCAGCTACAACGACGAGTATCTCGCGAAGATCGAGGCCGCCGACCGCGTCATCGAGGATTTTCTCGTGTGGTGCGAACGCCGGGACTATCTCGACGACGCCACGGTGCTCGTCACTTCCGACCACGGCCAGGGCATCGGCATCGGGGGGCACGGTCACATGAGCCCCTCGGAGGCGGTCGTCCCCTGCATCTTATGGGGTAAGGGCGTCGAACGGACGGGCCCGAGTCACGAGCCTCGGTCGATCATGGACGTCGCCCCCACCATCGCCTACTACCTGGGCGCCCAGCCGCCGGCCGAGTCGGTCGGACAGGTGCTCGGCATGGCGGAGGACCGCGAGCGCACGCGTCCGCTGGCCGTGATCGTGCCGGCCCACAACGAGGCCGAGAATCTCGCCGATACCCTCGCCGAGATGCCGCGCCAGAGCGTCGACGGCATGAAGGTCATCGTGGTCGACGACGGGTCGACGGACGGCACCGCTGAGGTCGCGCGTCGAGGCGGCGCGGACGTCGTGGTACGCCACGACCGGAACCGCGGTCTCGGCGCCGCGCTTCGGACCGGGCTTGAGACCGCGCGTGAAATGGACGCGCGGGCGGCCGTGTACATCGACGCCGACGGCGAGTACCCGCCGGCGCAGATACCCGACCTGCTGGCGCCGATCGAGGCCGGCCAGGCCGACTACGTCCTTGGGTCCCGCTACCTTGGCTCCCGCGACGGCCAGTCGCCCGTTCGCTTCGCCGCGAACCTAGTGTTCACCGCGATCCTCTGCGTGGCCGCGGGCCGCGTCGTCACGGACGGGCAGACGGGCTTCAGGGCCTTCTCCCGCCGCGCCCTCGAGCGCGCCGAGATCATCCACGACTACAACTACGCCCAGGTACTGACGCTGGACCTGCTGAAGAAGGGCATGCGCATGCGAGAGGTGCCGATCGCCTACCGGCATCGCACCAAGGGCAGGTCGTTCATCGGCCCCAACTATCTGTGGCGTGTGCCGGTTGCAATGGTGAGACAGATGCTTGGGACGTGACCCGACCGACATCTGGTCCGTTCGGGTCGTTATGCGGACGGAGACACGGAACGAAAGTACAAGGAGAGTTGGACTGTGCGAAACCATAGGGGACAGAGTTACGCGAAGGGCTTGGTCGGACTGATCGGTGCGGCGGTTCTGATTCTGTCGTTGGCCGCGGCCTGCGGCGAGGACGATGGCGAGGACCGTCCGGGCGTTCAGGTGATCGGGCAATCGGGCTCGGTCAGCGGGTCCGTGAGTGGGTCCGTCAGCGGGTCGGTCAGTGGCACGGGAGTCGTCCCAGTGAGCGGCGCCGCGAAGACGATGGCGTCCACGGAGCACTACACGACGGTGAGCGACGTGGTCTCGCACGCCGCGATAGCACTCGACATGCGCGACATTGGGAGCCTGCTGGGGGCTGCCAAGACCGACGAGGCGGTCGACTGGGCTGCGATCACGGCGCTGTACGAGAACGGCGCCAACTCGGTCAAGGGCGACGGCTCGGTGCGCACGCTGCTGTCGTTGGCTACCAGCGATTCGGTCCTGGCTGAGTTCCCCGGAGGGACCGACCTCGACCGCAACGTCCGGGCCGGCCTGACCGGACAGTGGCAGGGCCGGGACGTCGACGATCTCGTCCGCCGGCAACTGATAAACAAGGGCCTGCAGGCGATCATCTACGGCAAGGTACTCCAGGAGCTTACCGCCGCCCGATCGAAGATCGAACAGGGCAACACCGACGACGCCTCGGGAGCGCCCCACAACGTCGACGAGGCGTGGGCCTTGTACGTTGGAGCTGCGGACGACGAGGGCAATCGCAACTCGTCGATCGCCGCGACGGCCCGCAGCCGGGCCGGCAACTTCGGCCTGGACGGCAAGGTCGACGAGCCACTGCAACAGGCGCTTGCCGAGGCGCTCGCCGCCTCGAGGACAGGTGACCTGGGCGTCTACGACGCGGCCGCGGACCAGGCGCGCGGACGTCTCAACACGATCTTCTACCTGGCGGCACTACGGTATGCGAAGCGCGCCGCCGATGACGCGGAGCCGGGGCCCAGGGCGGAGCACCTCGCCGAGGGATGGGCCTTCTACCAGGCGATACATCCGGCCGTCCGCTCGGCCTCGGCGTCCGCGGCATCCACCGTCGAGGGAGTCTTGACCCGAGACCCGTCCAGCCCGGTGCCGGTCGATTCGGTCGACGCCGTGTACAGTGCGCTGAACGAGGACGCGGTCGTCGGAGCGCTCGGCATTCCGTCGGACGTTCGGGTCACTTCGCCGTCCCAATTGCAGTAGCGAGAGGCTACGAGAATGAGACCATCATCCTGGCGGGTTTCGGCTGGACGTATCGCCGTGACGGCCATCGTTCTGGCGTTGTCGATGGCCGCCTTCCCGGCCTGCGAGCAGGGGGGCGAGACGCTGACGGTCTACTCCGGCCGTACCCGGAGCCTGGTGCATCCCCTGCTTGAGTCGTTCTCGGAGGAGACCGGAATCGAGGTCCGGGTCAAGTACGCGAGCAGCGCCGCGATCGCCTCCACGATCCTCGAAGAGGGGGATAACACGCCCGCCGACGTCGTGTTCCTGCAGGATCCCGGGTCCTTAGGCGCGCTGTCCGGGGCAGGCGTCCTCGAACGACTGCCGGCAGGTCTGCTGGAGCGAGTCGACGCCCGGTTCCGGTCGCGCAGCGGCGAATGGGTAGGCACCTCCGGGCGCGCCCGGACGGTCGTCTACAACACCGCTGCCATCGACCCCGCCAAGGACCTTCCGAGCTCAATCATGGACTTCACCGATCCCGCCTGGAAGGGCCGCCTGGGGTGGGCGCCGCCCAACGGCTCGTTCCAGGCGTTCGTCACCGCCATGCGTGTGCAGCTTGGCGAGGACGCGACCCGCAGTTGGCTGGAGGGCATCGAGGCCAACGACGCCCGCGCCTACCCCAACAACATATCGACCGTCGCCGCAGCAGCGCGAGGCGAGATCGACATCGGATTCGTTAACCACTACTACCTCGCACGCTTTCTCGAGGAGGAGGGGCCCGGATTCGGCGCGCGAAACCACTTCCTGAGCGGCGGAGACCCGGGCGCCCTGGTCCTGGTGGCGGGAGCGGGCATCCTGAAGGCGTCCGCCAACACCGCGGTCGCCGAGCGGTTCGTCGAATACCTGCTTTCGGAGTCGGCCCAGAGGTACTTCGCGGCCGAGACCAAGGAGTACCCACTGGCGGCCGGAGTCGAGCCTGAGGGCGAGCTGCCGCCGCTGAGCTCGCTCGACCCGCCCGACGTGGACCTGAGCAATCTGAGCGATCTGCAGGGCACGCTGTCGCTGATGCGGGACGTCGGCATCCTGCCGTGACCGAGCGCGCGCGGCGTTGGAATCTGCCGCTCGGCGCGGCCGCCCTCTTTCTCGTACTGACCTTGGCGTACGCCTTTTCGCTCGGGATCCGGGCAACCAACGGGGCGGCCATCACGGGCGACGAGCCGTTCTACCTGCTGACCACCCAGAGTCTGCTGGAAGACGGCGACCTCGACCTGAGGAACCAGTACGACGCGAGATCGTACGAGGCGTTCTTCGACCACCCGGACAGTCTGTGGAAGCAGTCGCAGCCGTCGCGGGACGGACGGCTGCTCAGCCCGCACAATCCAGGCCTCTCGGTGCTGGTGGCGCCGGGCTTCGCCCTCGGAGGGCTGGCCGGTGCGCAGGCGCAGCTCATGCTGATAGCGGCGACGACGATGGCTCTCGCGTTCGTGCTGGCGGCTCGACTGACCGGACGGCGCGTCGTGAGCTGGCTCGCGGCGCTCGGCGTCGGCCTGAGCGCCGTCGCCTTCGTCCACTCCACGGAGGTCTACCCCGAGATTCCCGCCGCTCTCGCCCTGACCCTCAGCCTCCTGGTGGTCACGAAGAAGGAGAGGCCGACCCTGCTGGACGCCGTGTGGGCGGCGGCCGCGCTGTCGGCCATGTGCTGGCTCGGGGTCAAGTACGCGCCCCTTGCCGCGCTCGTGTCCGCCTACTTTCTGTTCCGGGCCGACGGGCCCGGCAGGGCAACGCTCGTTGGACTGGGGTGCGCGTCGGCCGCGCTCTTCTTCTGGTTCCACCTGGAGACCTTCGGCAGCCTGACCCCCTACTCGGTGAACGTCGTCTACTCGGGACAGTCGACGGTCGAGGTGTTCGGCCGGCACGTCGACTTCGGCGACCGCTTCTACCGCCTGTGGGGGTTGTTCGTCGACCGGCGTTTCGGCGTCGGCCGCTGGGCTCCGCTGCTCCTTGCCGCCGTACCGGGACTGGTGCTATTGGTCCGGCGCGGCTCGGCACATCGCGTGGTTTTCGGACTGATCGCCGCCCAGGTGTTGATCGCGACGTTCGTGGCGATCACGATGATGGGCTGGTGGTTCCCCGGCAGAACGCTCATGACGGTGCTGCCGCTGTTTACCCTCCCGTTGGCGCACGCGGCAGCGGCGGCGCCGACGTGGGTCAGGGCGGCGATTGCCGTGGTGGCCGTGTACGGTGCGGCGATCACGGCCGGGCTTGCGCATGCCGGACACTCGGGCGACGTGAGAATCGCAGTGGACCCCTTCGACATGAGCTTCCCGCCATTTCAGGTCCTGTCCGGGCTATTCCCCGACTACAGGGCCTGGGCACTGGAGACGTGGGGACTTACGGCGTTCTGGCTGACGCTCGCCGTCACGTCCTTCGTCCTGGCGGCGCCTCCGGCTCGACGTCACGCAAGGCGGGCATATCTCGAGCTGTCGTTGAGGCTGCGGACGGTGACGACCGGACGGAGCCCCGCAGACCACAGGATGCCGGCTCCCGGAACGGGTACGGCATAAGGACGAGCACCAATACTTGGAGGATGAGATGAGACGTTTCTGGATGGCGGCGCTCCTGTCCGTGGGGACCGTCATGGCGTTGACGGGCGATCCGTTCTTCGTATTTCTGCTATACAAGACGCGGTTCATTGGCGGAAGGAGCATGTGATGTCCGACTCCCAGGTCAAGCCCGACACGTCAGCCCGCACCGCGGGGGCGCTGCTGCTGCTCACCGCTGTCGCCACGGTCGTGATGGTGTACGCCCGCGTCTCGGCGGACGCCGACCAGCCCACGCTTCTCGAATCGCTGCGCGCGATCGAAGAAAGCAGGTGGATGTACGGAACCAGCGCGGGCGCGCGGTTCGTGTCCGGCATCGCGCTGCTGGCGGCTGCCTGGTACCTGTCCCGGACGTGGATCATCCGGGAGGGGTTGGGAACGCCGCTTGTGCCCTACTTGCTCGCCGTGTCGGGTATCGTCACCGCGGTCTCGGGCGCATGCGCCGGCGCGATGACGGTCTACCAGCTGCCCGAAACCGCCGCGGCCGGCGGCTTCGCGGCGTTCGAGGCCCCGGGAGCATTGGAGGCGACGGCGACGCTCCGCTGGCTCACAGGCAAGATCGGATTCTCGGTCGCGGGAATAGCCCTGATCGTCGCGGCACGGTACCAGTGGCGGGTCGGAGGCGCCTTGAAGAGGATAGCTCCGGCATCGGCGGTGATTGGCGTGGCTATGCAGCTAATCTGGCTCGACGCGGCGACCATCGTGCACCGGCTCAGCGGGACCGCGTTCTTGCTGTGGCTCGTCGTCATCGGGACAATGCTCTTTACGGGCCTCGTCGAGCGGCGCTTCAGGGCGAAGTACGGCGGGTCCCCGACCGCACCGTCGGGCGATGAGTAGCGACGGAGGGCGAGGCAAGGCCGGCGTCTGCGACGCCGTCTGACGCATCTGCCCTATGCTATCCTGACTATGTCCGATGCCCGTTACAGATACCATCGTCCAACAGCACCTTTGGAGAGAACCATGCTCAACGCCACGCTCGAGAGCGCGCTGAACGACCAGATGAACAGCGAGCTGTACTCGGCCCATCTCTACCTGTCGATGGCCGCCCACTTCGAATCGGTGAACCTCAGGGGATTCGCTCACTGGATGCGACTGCAGCACCAGGAGGAGACCTCCCACGCGCTGCGCATCTTCGACTACATCAACGACCGGAACGGCCGGGCGGTCGTGCAGTCCATCGACCAACCTCCCGCCGAGTTCGAGTCCGTCCTCGGAGTCATGGAGACTACCCTCGAGCACGAGCGCCACGTCACCGCCATGATCGAGGACCTGTACCGTGAGGCGCAGGCCCAGAAGGACTACGCTACCCACGTCCTGCTGGAGTGGTTCATCGAAGAGCAGGTCGAGGAGGAGAAGTCCGTAGTAGAGATCATCGATGACCTGAAGCTCATCGACGGAGACGGCACCGGCCTCCTCATTCTGGACGGACGCCTCGCTGAGCGTACGGCCGACGAAGCGGCCGCCGAATAGCACCCGCGCCCGCCGATACGTGTCGCCCCGCGTGAAGTGGTGAAGCGGCGGGCTACGAAGCCCCGAAGGCCAGGAACGCCTTGCCCGTGACCGGAATCAGGGTGACCTGCGCGCCGAGGGCCAGGGACGAGTGCGAGCGCTGCCTGCACCTCAACGTGGCGCCGGACGGCATCTGGACGTCCAGCACCGTGGCGTCTCCAAGAAACTCCCGGGCGCGTACGACCGACGGGCCCTCCGCGTGGGCGACGACCTGGAAGTCATCGGGGTGTACGAGCAGCATCACGCGCGCGCCGTCGTCCAGGGCGCCGTTGGAGCTGGTGAACGGGAACCTGCCCAGCTCGGTCACGGCCAAGCCGTCGCGTATTTCGCCGGCGATGAAGTCGCTCGTGCCGGCCATCTTCGCGACAAACGGCGTCGCCGGCATGCGATAGACGACATCGGGAGTGTCCATCTGCTCCAGTCGTCCGTCCCTCATAACCCCTATGCGGTCCGCGATGGCGAAGGCCTCCTCGCGGTCGTGGGTCACGAAGATCGTGGCGATGCCGTTCTCCCGGAGTATCCCCATCAGCTCCCGGCGCAAATCGCGCCGCATTCCCACGTCGAGATTGCTGAACGGCTCATCGAGCAGCACGGCGATCGGCCGCGGGGCTATCGTGCGCGCCACGGCGACCCGCTGCTGCTGCCCGCCGGACAGCTCGTGAGGGTACCGGTCCTCGAGGCCGCCCAGCCTCACCAGTTCGATAACCTCGGCGCGCCTGCGCCCTCGCTCATCGTCAGTGAGCCTGTGGAGCCCGAAGGTGACGTTCTCCGCGACCGTCTTATGGGGAAATAGCGCGTACTCCTGGAAAACCATTCCGACGTTCCGGTGGTCCGGCGGCACGTGCACGAGCGGCCCGGACACCAGTCTCCCCCGCACGCTTATCTCGCCTTCGTCCGGACTATCGAAGCCCGCGATCAGTCGCAGCGCGGTAGTCTTGCCGGAGCCGCTTGGGCCCAGGATCGACAGGATTTCCCCTGGCCTCAGGGCGAAGCTGACGTCGTCCACTGCCGAGGTGTCGCCATAGCGCTTCGTTACGCCGCGGCACTCGACGACGGGGCCGTTCGTCACGCGACCGTCTCCCAACGCGCGGTCCGGCGCTCCCGAGTGACGAGGTAGGCCATCGGTACGGAGGAGATCAGGATCAGAGTAAGGGCGGGCGCGGCGGCCCGCGCGAAGAACGCCTCTGAGGAGGCCGACCAGACCGAGGTCGCGAGCGTCTCGAATCCCAGCGGGCCCAGGATCAGGGTTGCCGGCAGCTCCTTCATCGACACAAGGAAGACCAGCGCGCCGCCCATCAGCACTCCCGACCGGACCAGAGGCAGCGTGACGCTTCGCATGACCTGGCCGGAGCCCCACCCCAGTCCTCTCGCCGCCTCCTCGAACCGGGGACTGACCTGGTGCAGCGCGGCGCGCGTCGCCCCGAGCGCGGCGGGGAAGAACAGGACGACGTAGGCGAATACGAGCAGCCACGTAGTCTGGTACAGCGGCCGCGCGTAGTTGGCCCCGAAGAACACCAGAGCCAGCGCAACGACCACGCCGGGAAGGGCGAAACCGACGAAAGTGACGCGGTCGAGCAGACGGCTCAGGACGCTCGGATACCGCACGACGAGCACGGCGAGCGGTACCGAGAGCGCGGCCGCCGCGACGCCGGCCAGCCCCGCCGCCATCACGGAGTTCCAGGTCGCGGTCAACAGGAACAGCATCGGCTCGCCGGCCAGCACGCCCCTCACGAGCCAGTGGAGCAGCACGGCGGTGGGCAGTCCGAGCGACAGGGCGACGACGGCCCCGCACAGCAGCAGCGCCGGCCACTTCCAGCGGCCCAGGGTCACGACTCTTGGCCTGCGAGACGCCCCGGAGCCTGTCCGATAGTAGCTGAGGCGGCCGCGGGTCTGCCCCTCCAGCAGCAGAATGAAGAACGCGATGCCAACGACCACGAGTGAGAGCACCGACGCGATCGAGCGGTCGAAGGCGGACTCGTACTGCTGGAATATGACCCACGTGAACGTGGGATACTCCATGAGCGACACCGCGCCGAAGTCGCTCAGCGTGTACAGCGCCACCAGGAGCGAGCCCACGGCGATTGCGGGCCGGAGCTGGGGGAGCGTCACTCGCAGCATCGTGCTCCAGGACCCGTGTCCGAGGCTGCGGGCCGAGTCCTCCGTGGCGGGGTCCAGGTTGCTCCACGCCCCTCTCATGATGAGCAACAGGTATGGATAGCTGAGCAGCACCAGCGTCAGGGACGCTCCGGGGAGCCCGTACACCTCCGGGAGCCGCTCCACGCCGAGTGGGCCCAAGGCCTGCTGCAGCATGCCGCGCGGACCGAGCACGGAGACGAACAGGAACGCCCCGACGTAGCTCGGGATCACCAGCGGCAGCACACCCAGGACAGCCCACGTGCCGCGCAGTGGCAGGTCGGTCCGGACGGTCAGCCAGGCCAGGGGGATGGCGATCGCCGCCGAGCCCAGCGTGACCGTGACTATCAGCAACGCCGTCCGCCCGAGGGTCTGGGCCGTATGGGCGCGGAACAGCAGCTCCCACGCCTCGCCGCTGGCGCCCATGCTTCGCACCAGGAGGTAGACCAGCGGCAGCAGCATAGCCAGCCCCACCAGCACCGCGGGGGCCCAGACCACCAGGGGCGCCCCGGCAGCGGTGGGGCGATGCCCGACTGCCCTGAGGATCAGCGGTCGACTAACTGCCTGCATCGTCTCCCGATTTCACAGGGCTTTTCATGCAAGAACGTGAGTTGTTCTGGCCGACAATGTTCATTTAATCGTACGCCAATAGACCACGAATTAGTATGTACATGTGCAACCGTAATGTCAAGACTTATCGATTTTGTCGACGCGAGCGTACCGCTTCCCGCGCCCCGCGCATATCGCGTCGCCTCCGGGGCGAATGGAAGCGTCCCGGCCCACGCGACGCCAGCTTGAACGGCCACCGAAGAATTGACCCGGCCCGTACTGATTTGATAACTTCACTGGTACAGCCCGCGTTGTCGAACGAGCAGAGCATGTCCGCCCGCAGATCCAAGAGCGAACGCACAAGGTCGGAAGAGACACGTCTGTCGATGTCGACGGAAAATTACCTGCTGTCGATTTTCCGGCTGCGCGAACAACAGCCCCGGCTGAGCCTGACGCAGCTTGCGGACCACCTGAGGACGCTGCCTGTCGCCGAGGGGCTCGGCACGTCCCTGCCATCGGTCAGCGCGATGATTCGCCGCATGGCCAGGGAGGGCCTGGTGAAGTCCGACCAGAAGACGGGCGTGGTCCTGACGCGGGAGGGTCGGCGGTCCGCCGAGAGCATCGTGCGAAGGCATCGGCTGGCGGAGCGCATGGTCGTGGACCTCCTGGGCGCGGACCTCGCCAAGGCGCACGAAGAGGCCCACCGTCTCGAGCACGCGATCTCTGCGGAGCTGGAAGAGAACATCGTCGCAAAGCTCGGGAATCCCAAGACGTGCCCGTTCGGCCATCCCGTCCCGGGCAGCGGCTACAGCTCGCCCAAAGACGCCATATCCCTCGATCAGGCCGTCCCGGGCAAGGAGCTGGTCGTCGACAGGATCCCGGAAGACGACCAGTCACTGCTGGAGTACCTCGTGGAGAACAGCGTCATCCCCGGCGAGACGCTCATGATTCAGGAGGCGGCCACAAGCCGTGGAGTGATTACCCTGGTCTGCAACGAGAACTCGGTCGCCTTCAGCTACGCAATCGGCTCGAAAATCTGGGTCCGCGCCGCCGGAGACTGACCTGACTCGTTTGCGGGTCGACTGTCCGGCCGAACGCGGCCGCCGAGGCGAGGCCATGAGGCGATGCTAGAGGTAGGCGCTCAGGCTCCGGACTTCACGGTCACACTCGGTTCCGGGGAACGGTTCACGCTCTCGGAACACCGTGGCCGGAACGTGGTGCTCTTCTTTTACCCCCGGGCCTTCACCCACGGCTGCACGGCCGAGGTCGGGGGGTTCTGCGAGTCCTACGACACTATCACAGCCAACAATGCCGTCGTCGTCGGCATCAGCACGGACGGTGTCGACAGGCTGAAGCGCTTCGGCGACTCCGTCCAGACTCGATTCGGCCTGGGCAGCGACTCCGCCGGGGAGGTACGCCGACTCTACGACGTGCGCCGCCGGTTCGGGCTGGGCACGTCCCGGGTCACCTACGTCATCGACGGAAGCGGCACGATCAGGAACGTCTTCCACAACGAGATCATGATATCCGGCCACGTGCAGACCGCGCTGCGGGCGCTCGACAGCATCGAACAGACTGCGTAGCCTGCGAATCAGCGCCCCTCATGGCGATGAAGTCATCGCCCCTCAGCCATCCGCCAGTTCGTCGGTGAAGTCGAACCTCATCGTGCCCAACCCCGGAACGTCGAAAGCCATTTCGACGGTGTGGACTCCCGGATCGAGGGCTTCGCCGTCGGTCCAGATGCAGATCGTCTTGTTCATCTCCAAGGCGAAGGTGTTGTCCTGAGATACCTCGCTGAAGGAGGTCTCCTTGCCGCCGATGGTAAAGAAGCTCTTTTCGGCCGGAAGCTCTCGACCGTCGAGCTGCAGCGGCCACATCCTGGTCGAATAGCCGGCGCCCAGTCCGTTCTTGAGCTCGAACTCGAAGCCTCCAGCGGCGTTCTTCAGGCTGCCCTTGACGTACAGCCTGCGAAGGATGAATCCGGGTACGGAAACCATGCGTCAGTCCTCCAGGGTGCGGGGGCGGTCGCTATCAGGCCAGTGCGTTTTCTCCGCGGCGCGCGGTCCTTCTCATCTCGAATATGGCGGCTTCGGACGCCACCACGTCGTCCGGCAGCCTGCGGGGACGTCCCAGAATCGATGAGAGGACGAATATCTTGGCGGCCCGCTCGGTCAGCATCGACGCGTCCAGCGCGGATCGAGGGCTGTCCCCCACTGCTACCGCGCCGTGGTTACGGATGAGCGCGGCGTCGCGTGTCCCCAAGGCCTCGCGCACACGCTCGGCGACCTCCTGGGAGGCCGGCGGCGCGTATTCGGACACCCTCACCTCTCCCCCCAGCGCAACCACCATCTCGTCGACGACGGGCGGTATCGCCAGGCCGGCCACGGCGGCCGCGCTCGAGTACACCGCGTGGGTGTGTACGATGCCTCCGACGTCCGGGCGCGCATCGTAGATCGCGGCGTGCAGCAGGGACTCGGACGACGGGTTCAGATCGCCGTCCACGGGAACAAGGTCGCCGTCCACGACGACTATGTCGTCTTCCGACAGCTCTTCGCAGCTCTTGCCCATGGGCGTGATGGCGATGAGGCCTTCCGGCAGCCGCGCGCTTACGTTGCCGCTCGTCCCCGACACGAGACCCAGCTCGGCCATCTTCCTGGCGACCTCGGCGACTTGGCGCTTGGCTGCGTCCATGGTCATAGCGTAGCACTACACTCCGGACGCTTCCAGATGTCGGGCCACTTCGGACCAACGTCCGTAGAGGTCCTCGTACTCCGCGGAGCCGACGGCTGTCGGATCGATCGTCGTAGACGCCGTGCTCGCCTCCGCCCGGCCCAATAGCGAATCGAGGCCGTCCAGCGCCGCAACTGCCGTGACGTACGCCCCGGACGCTGTGACGTGCGGGGCCGAGGCCACGTCGACCGGACGTCCAAGCACGTCCGGCAACATCTCCACCCATGAGGACGTGGCCGTCATGCCGCCTCCCAGCGCTATCCTGGACGCGGCGACGCCGGTCACGGATTCGAGCTGTTCGAGATTCGCCCGCACCGCAAACGATATCGACTCGAGGGCGGCCCGCGCCGCGTGCCCACGCCCGATGCCGCCAAAGGTCAGGGGTACCGGGAAGATCAGGCCGCCCGCCCGCAGGCCGATCCTGCTCATGTCCATCCGGGACGCCCCCAGGAAGGCCAGGACACCGTCCGACCCTGCCGGAACGCCCCGCGCGGCCGCGTCCATGCGGTCGAACGGCCTCGCCTCACCGGCCCACATGGTGTCCGAGAGCCAGCGGTAGGAGTTGCCCGCGTCGCCGCAGGTGCTCTCCAGACTCCAGAGCGACTCCTCCACGTAGCAGCTCGTCCAGGTCCGCCGCGCCGCGTCGAACGCCGGTGCGTCCGTGACCATGAGCAGCGGGATGCTCCATCCCGCGACGACACCCACCTGTCCCGGGCTGACGACGCCCAGCCCCAGAAGGCCGCACTGCGTGTCCGCGGCCGACACCACGACGGGGACGCCCGCCGGCAGGCCGGTGAGGTCGGCGGAGTCACGACGCACTGCCCCGACGACCGCGCCCGCGCGCTCTATGGGCACGCCGGAGTCGGCCCGAACCCCAATTTCGTCGAACAGCTCCGCGCACCATTGGCGCGTTCGGACATCAAGCAGGCCCGCCTCGGCCGCCAGCGTGGCCTCGCTGACGAGCTCTCCCGACAGGTTCAACCGCAGCCAGTCCGCCAATGTGACGACCCGGTCGATCCTTTCGTACACGTCCGGCTTGTGCTGTTTGAACCAGCGCAGCCTGGCCGGCGCGAACAGGAAGGACGGCAGTCTACCCGTGACTTCGAAGACACGGCTGCCCATTGAGTCGTCGATGGCCGCTCCCTCGAAAATCGCCCTGATGTCTACGTTCGGGCCCGCGTACAGGACGCGCCCATCCCTGTCGAGGAAGACGACCGCCTGCCGCTGACTTGTGACCGTGACGGCCGCAATGCGGCGGGCCCCCACCCCGCTGTCCCATATACACTCGGCGACGAGGCGAGCCGTCGATGTCCAGACGCTGTCCGCGTCCAGCTCCCGGGCATAGGGCGACATCGCACCGGGGTCGAGGTAGGTCCAATCGGCGGAGCGCTGCGTGACCACACCACCGTTCGAGTCGAACACGAAGCATTGAATCCGTGTCGACCCCGCGTCCACCACTACAACGAACCGGCTGCCGCTCACCGTGCGTCCCAGACGGCGGGGTTGATGAGGTTCACGGGTCGCACGCCATCCAGGAACCGCACTATGTCGCCGGCCATCATCCTGGAATAGCGTCCGATAGTCTCCTCGGTCGCTCCGCCCAGGTGGGGCGTCAGTACCACGTTGTCGAGCGCCAGCAGCGGGTGGTCAGGTGCGATGGGATGGGTCTCGAAGACATCGAGCGCGGCACCCGCGATCGTCCTGGCCTGAAGCGCCTCCGCCAGGGCGTCCCGGTCCACGACCTTCGCGTCCGAGAGATTCACCAGGAACGCCGTCGGCTTCATGAGCGCGAGCCCGCGGGCGTCGATCAGCCCTTCGGTCCCGGCGTTCATCGGCGCGTGAATGGACACGAAGTCCGAACCGGCCAGCAGCTCGTCGAGCTCCCGTAGAAGGACACCAGGCGGCGGTTTCTCCACGTAGGGATCGTGAGCAATGCACCTCATTCCGAGCGCTCCCGCCATCTCCGCCAGCCGCCGACCGATGGCGCCGAGACCAACGATGCCCAGCGTCCTGCCTGACAGCTCCAGCCCCCGCAGCTCGACGTACGGCCCAAGGGGATTGAGCCATCGACCGCCGGTGACGTAGTTGTGGCTTTCCGGGATGCGCCTCGCCAGGGCCAGCATCAGTCCGAGCGCGTGCTCCGCCACGGCTGGGGCGTTCCTCCCGGGGGTGTTGACAACCGCGACGCCGTTGGCCGTGGCGACTCCTATGTCGACGTGGTTCGTGGCAGCCCTGCAAATCCCAACGAGCTCGAGATCCGGGACCGCCTCGAACACCTCCCCGAAGACGAAGTCCACTTCCACCACCAGGACCGAGGCCCCTAAGCCGTTCAGCTTCGCCGCGAGCTCGTCCGGGTCGTGCATCCGCAGCGAGTCCATCCAGCTCTCGTACTCGACGTCGATCCGGCCAGACAGGCGCCGCAACTCCAGCTCGTCGAAGGGCGCGAGGAACAGCCCCGTGGGCCGGCCATCGGTTCCGGGGGCCAGACTCACCTTGACTGCGGCCTGTCGCGGGGCGCCGAAGCGGACAAGTCGGGAACGAGGCCCGCGATCGAAAGCCCCGCCGGCAGAAAGAACCTCTTGGAGTCCGTCGGGCCTCTGCGCATCGCTGGTACCACAGGTCCCCGCTACGCCTTCATTCGGACGCCGGCCGGGTCGTACAGGGGCTCCTTCGCTACGGTCGCGGGGAGGCGCTCTCCGAAGTAGAGGACGTCGACGTGCGTTCCCGCCTCGGCGTAGTCGACGGGCAGATAGCCGTAGACGATGCCGCGGCCTACGGAGTGGCCGTAGTTGGCGCTGGTCGCGTAGCCAAGCACCCGGTCGCCGTCGAGAATGGGCTCCTTGCCCATGACCACGGAGCGCGGATCGTCGAGAGTCATGCAGCACAGCCTGCGGGTCAGGCCCCGCGCCCGCGACTTCCGTATGGCGTCCCGGCCAATGAAGTCTCCCTTGCGCATCCTTACCGCGAATCCGATGCCCGCCTCGTACGGGTTGTAATCGGTGTGGATGTCGTTTCCCCAGAGACGGTAGCCCTTCTCCAGTCGCAGCGAATCGAAGGCGCCGCCACCCGCGGCCATAAGGTCGAGGGGCCGGCCCGCCTCCCAGAGGGTGTCCCACAGCCGCAGTCCCTGCTCGGCGGAAGCATAGATCTCCCACCCAAGCTCTCCGACGTAGGAGATGCGCAGCGCCAGCGCGGGGACCTCTCCCACGGTTATGGGCTTCGCGGTCATATAGGGGAAGCCGTCGTTGCTCAGGTCGTCCTCGGACACGCTGCCGAGCAGCTCGCGGGCCCTGGGGCCCCACAGTCCGATACAGCATAGCCCCGACGAGACGTCGGCCACGCTCGCCGAGCGGTCGTCCGGCAGATGGGACCGGATCCAGTCCAGGTCGTGGAGTCCCATCGCTCCGCCGGTGACCACGAGGAAGCGCTCCTTGCCAAGCCGCGTAACCGTGAGATCGCACTTGATCCCGCCGCTCGGCGTGAGCATCGAGGTGTACGTGATCGACCCGATGGGCCTGTCCATGTCGTTGGAGGCAAGGCGCTGGAGCGCGCCGAGCGCGCCGGGTCCCGTCAGCTCGAACTTCGCAAACGGAGTGAGGTCGAACAGGGCGACACGCTCCCGGGCGGCGACGTGCTCGGCCGCGACCGTTGGCGACCATTCACGCGCCTCCCAGCCCGCGCGCGATTCTCCCGCAACGGTGAGCGAGTCCAGGAGACCCATGTTCGCCTCGTACCACTGGGGGCGCTCCCATCCCGCGTTCTCGAAGAAGACGGCGTCGAGCTCCCGCTGCCGTGCAAAGAACGGCGTCAGGCGTATGTTGCGCGGGCTGCCCATCTGCTGCTGCGGGTGGATGATGTCGTACACCTCGCGGTACTGCTGGGCGGCCCGCGCCCGCACGTACGGTCGGCTGAGCGCGTGCGGGTGGAAGCGTCGGATGTCGCACTCTCGGATGTCGGCGGTCGGCTCGCCGTTCACTATCCACTCGGCGACCGCCCTGCCGACGCCCCCGGCGTGGGATATCCACACCGCCTGCGCCGACCAGAAGCCGCGCACCTGGGGCGATTCGCCAAGCACGGGGAAGCCGTCGGTGGTGAACGAGAACAGGCCGTTGAACTTGCGCGTCAGCCCCGCGCCCTTGACGGCGGGCATCACCTCCCGCGCCGCCGTCATCGCGTTCTGGAAGTGGTCGGGC
Source organism: Dehalococcoidia bacterium (assembly GCA_965220785.1). Classification (GTDB taxonomy): domain Bacteria; phylum Chloroflexota; class Dehalococcoidia; order Lucifugimonadales; family CAZENU01; genus CAZENU01. The sequence continues at coordinate 1,213,999 of CBDCQW010000003.1, read as the reverse complement.
GTAAAGGGCATCTCGGCCGGACCAGTGGGAGCCCCCCAGTGTTCGGGGATGTCGTCGGCCTCCACGACCAGGGGTTCGTGACGGTACGACCCTATGCCGATCGCCTCGCCCACCTGCCGGAAGTACATCGACTTGTCCTGGTGGCGCAAGAACGGCAAGGAGATTTCCTCGGCGGCGCCCGCCAGCTCCGGCAAACGGGTGGTGACCGCGTAGACGTGCTGCATCGGCGACAGCGGTATGGGCACGCCGGCCAGAGCGCACAGTGCGGGCGCCCAGATGCCAACGGCGGAGACCACGAGCTCAGTCGCGATGTCGCCGCGGGTGGTGTGGACCGTCGTGACGCGCCCGTCGTCGATCCCGAAGCCGGTGACCCTTACGTTGCCGTAGAACGCCGCGCCTTTGCGTTCGGCCTCCCGAGCCATTGCCTCGGCCGGCCTGGTCGCCCGCGTCTGGATGTCCGACGGCACGTGCATCGCGCCCAGGACGCGATCCGAGAGCATCGGGAAGAGGCTGCGCGTTTCAGCGGCGTCGAGCATGTGGGCTTCGACGCCCCAGCTCAGGCCGAGTCCTGTCTTCCGCTTCAGGTCGTCGAGTCGTTCCGGGGTCCAGGCCACCTCCATGCTGCCCACGCCCTTGGCGCATGGGACGCCTTCGAGCTCCAGCCGCGACCACAGGTCGACGGTATAGCTCGCGAAGCCCGTCATGGTCTTCGAGGGGTTGACCTGGAACACGAGACCCGGCGCGTGGGACGTCGAGCCGCCGGTCTCGAAGAGCGGGCCCTGATCGACGACGACGATGTCGCGCCACCCAAACTCCGCCAGGTGGTACGCCACGCTGCAACCGGCGATTCCCGCACCCACGACGACCGCTCTGGCGTGCTTGGGGAGCGTGTCGTGGGTCATCGCGCGCGCCTCCTCGTGCCGGTTCGAGCAACGGGATGCTACCACAGAAGCAGCGCTCGCGCGGATAGCTGTGAGGCTCGAGCACGGCTACACGCTGCCCGACCGCGCGATGCCGCCCCAGTCCCCGGCACGCGTCGACAACTGCCTACGGCAGATACTCTCTGTTCACCTTGGCGACGTAGGAGTATGTCGGGTTGACGAACTGGGTGACCCTGGCCTCCAGGCACTGCGCCAGGAACATGAACGCCTCTCCCCTTTCCATGTCGTAGTCGTCGCCCAGCCACAGGATCATCTCCGACAGGGCGATGCGGAAGGCGTCCTCGGCGGGCTTCGCCTGCGCCGTGGTCATTATGTGTGTGGCATTCTCGATTCTCGGCCACGTCATCGATTGGGGCTTGTCGGCCAGCCCCACTCGCAGCCTGGCGATGCCGCCGGTCTCTATGCCCCCGCCGCCGCATATCTCCCCGTCGCCCTGCCGAGCGTGCATGTCGCCCACGTGGAGCAGGGCGCCGGGCACCTGCACGGGGATCGAAACGGATGCGCCCGCGGTGATCTCCTGGATGTCGAAGTTGCCTCCCCACTGACCGGCCCATCCGTTGTGCCAGCGCTCCCTCTCCGGCGCCACGCCGACCACGCCCAGCATCGGCTCCACCGGAAATGACAGCCGGTCGTTCCAGATGATCCTGCCGTCCTCGATTCGCACCGCCTTGAATTGCGGGCCGACGCCGCTGGCGCCCAGGAAGCCCGGCGCCGCGCCCGTGGAGCCCCAGTACTGCGTGTAGCCGATCCCATGCACCTGAATGTCTTCGACGTGCACGGTCAGCACGTGGCCGGGCTCCGCGCCCTCGACCCAGATCGCTCCCGACGTTGGGTTTCCACGATCCGTGGGGTGGTCGTCGCTGCGCTTCGAGTTCCAGAGCTCTCGCAGCTCCTCCGGTATCTCGGATGAGTCGAGGCCGCGGTTCATCTGCGTCTCGACCTCGAAGACCTCCCCGGGTCTGACCTTCATGGTGACGGGATTGTCACGGCCAGTCTCGTAGTAGAGTACGTCTCGTGTGGCGCGCTGCATCTAGCCTCTCCGTTCCCCTGGTGTGTAGTCTCCGCAGTGGGCAGTTTATTCCTCTGGCCTCCACTGTCAAGAGCGCGATCTTACGGCTTGCTCCGACCGGAGTTATTGGGTCAGATCGGAGCGTTACCGGGGGCAGCGGCCCGTTTTCAGACGGCACCCTTCGCGCTTCAGGGCCTTTCGGTTGTTGGACACGGTGCGAGCGGAGCGGTGTCGATCAGCCTCATCCGGCCGTCTCGCCGAGTGCGGCCGCGGTCGATTTCGCGAAAAGTGTGCCATTTTGTGCCATTCTGTGCCGTTCCTATCTGGGCAGTGGCACACTTGACCGAGAATTGGCACACCGGGTGTGCCGCTCGTCCTATCTGAGGCGGCACACCGCGTGACTGAACGGCACACCGGTGTACCCGACGCGTCCGGGCCATGGGCGCGTGAGCGGGCTCGAACTATCTGCTGGCGAGTGCTTGATCACGAGCATAGAGTAGCACGAATGTACTGTTACGCACAAGAGGCGGCGTCGAGGGGTAAGTGTTCAGACTCGAAGGACCTCTCTTTCCGTTAGCCCTGAGTGGCCCGCGGCTCCGGGCGGGCTGTATCGAAGGGCGGCGCCGGTGGTCGTGTGCGCCCCTCGATACGCGCCCCTCGATACGCTTCGCTACTCGGGGTGAACGGATTGTGTGGGCGGCGCTACTCGGGGTGAACGGGTTGCCCTGGGGGTGGCATGAGGAAGACAGGCGTTCTGCGACTCTGAACAGTTACGTCGAGGGGCCATTTCCAAATAATCGAAAGGCCCTGCTTCGCGCTTGACACCTCCTTGACCTTGGTCAAGTATAGTATCGCCCGCTTGAAAGGCGACTCTTGGAGGCTGCCCGCGGACGCGTGGGAGGACTGCATGGCAATCGGCGACGGACGGAAGCGGCACGTCGACACCTTCGACCCCGTCGGGGCCGTCGCCGGCGGCGCCAGCCCGCGCGTCAGGGCGATGATCGAGCCCCTACACGAGCCATCCGCGCGCAGCGGCTCCTGATGAAGGCCCTGTACACCACGGCTCCGGGTGAGTACGGGCTTGACGACCGCCCGAGGCCCCGGCCCGCGCAAGACGAGGTGGTGCTCAGGGTGGAGAGCGCCGGCTTCTGCTACAACGACCTTCGCATCCGCACCGGCGTCCTGACCGAGATGGGGTTCCCGTTCGTACCGGGGCACCAGTTCGCCGGCGTGGTCCAGGAATGCGGTCCCGGCGTCAAGTACACGCAGCCCGGAGCCCGCGTTGCCGTCCACGCCTACGTGCTGTGCGGGATGTGCGCGTCCTGCCGCACGGGCGGCACCCACGAATGCGAACGCTTCCAGGCCCTCGGCTTCACACTGGACGGAGGTCTGGCGCAGTACACCGCGGTCCCCGAGAGATGCCTCTTCGCGCTGCCGGACCACGTGGACGTGGAGCAGGGCGCGCTGCTGGAGAACCTCGCGAACGCCGCCGCGGCAATACGCAGGTTGCGGCTCGGTCTGGCCGAGCGCGTTTTGGTCATCGGGGCGACCCCCATCGGGTTGCTGGCCGTACAGGTCGCGCGTCTCCACTCGCCCCGATCCCTCGTGGTTGCGGGAGCCGGCGAGGGGAGGCTGGCAGTCGGCGCCGCGCTCGGCGCCACGGGCACAGTGGAAGTGCGCGGCGCCAACGTTGTGGAACACGTACGCGGTGCGCTCGGAGGAGACGCGGACGCGGTGCTCCTCTGCGGCTACGCCAGACGGGACTTCGAGCTCGCGATGGAGGTGGTCGCGTCGACCGGCCGCATCCTCGTCGAGGGCCACTACGACCCGCTCGTCACGGTTACGTTCGCGCCGCGGGACCTCGTGGCCAAGAACGCCGCCTTGGCGCCCAACACCGGCTGGAGCACCCCAGACTACCAGCAGGCCCTGGACCTGGTCTCCCGCGGCATGGTCGACGTGAAGGCCGTCATCACCCACCGGTTCCCGCTCGAACAGTGGGAGGCGGCGTTCGACCTGTTCGCGGACGTGGACGGCGGCGCCCTGCACATCGGCATCGAGCCGAACGGCGCATCCCAAGCGGCCCACGCAGCCAGCCCACGGGCCTGAGGAGACGATGCGGTGCAGCTCATTCTGACCGGGTGCGGCTATGCAGGGAAGACGACGCTGGCCGTCGAGATATCCCGCTGGATGATCAGGGAGATGGGCGTGCCGTTCGTCAGGTGGCACAACCACTTCGTCGTCCCGCGGCTCGACCAGCACATGATCGTGGAGGCCGAGCCTGGGTCGGGAGACCTGCCGGGCAAACAGGCGGAAGACCTCAACGTGACGAAGGACGAAGAGCAGATCATGGCGCTCCGGCCGTCCGTGCTCGAGCAGCTGCAGCGGCACAACGTCTGGAGGCATTTGCACCCGGACGTGTTCGGCCCGCATGAGGACAGCCTGACGATCGACTTCTACTACGCCGAGGCGGTGTACGCGCCTCTCTACTACGGCTATGGAGAGCCGGGCTCCTTCTCCGACCGACGACGCCGCGCAAGGGAGTGGGACCACCAACTGCTGGTCCAGGCCCCCGACGCCGTCCTGGTGCTGGTGGAGGCGTCGCCATCCGCCATCCGGGAGCGTATGGCCGCCGCTCGACGCCCGAGGGAGGTGTTACAGCCTCAGGACGTGGAGACGGTACTGCGGGGCTTCCGCAAGGAGTACGACGACTCCCTGCTGCGCCGACGCTTCGCCCTCGACACGACGGGCTCCAGCCCAGGGAAGACGATGGACGAATTCCTGCGCCTCATGCGCCCCCACCTGTCGGAGTGGGACCTCCTGCGGATGGCCGCCCCTAAGGGCTGAAGGGCGCAGACCACTACCTCAACGAGGCGCTCAGGGGACGTCGCCCTCTGTTTGGATCCAGCCCTCCGCCCCGACAATCCACGTGAGTGCGAGGACAAGCCCCGCCAGCGTCAGCAGCATGTCGGACAGGGTGCGGGTGAAGAGCAGCAGCAGCACCGCGATCAGCAGCAGCGCCAGCCCTATCAGCGGCGCCATCCCCTCTTCAGTGGCCTTCTTGTACTCATCCTCGACGACCACCGGCGACAGGCTGCTCACCGTCTTTCTGTTCGGGCGGCGTTGGGTCGAACAATCTCAAATGAGACCCTCCGATTCTTCGACACTATCCACTTTCATCAGCAGGGCCGGCAGGATTGCGACGAGGGACAGGAACCCGGCGATCATGAAGAGGTTCTGGAACACGGTCACCCCGGCCTCGATCAGCGGCGCCTCCGTCTCCTCGGGCGTCGCTCCAAGCGTTACGTGGGCGGTCAGGCTGTAGAAGCGCTCTATGCCCCAGGCCGACAGCGCCGCCAATCCCAATGCCATCCCCACCATTCGCGCCGCGGTGACCAACGAGGCCGCGGCGCCCCAATAGTCACTGGGCGCCGCGCTCAGGGCGCTGACGCCGATCGGCGGGATCACCAGCCCGAATCCCAGTCCGGCCATCGCCAATGGAACAGTCAGCCTGAGCTGCGTCACCTCCGTCTCCCAGCCGCTCATGAACAACAGGCCGGTCCCGATGAACGCGAGGCCGGTGATGCACACCGCCCTCACTCCAGTCCAGCGCAGTATGTAGCCGCCGATCACCGCACCCACCGGGATGACGGCCGTGAGCCGGACCAGGTGGAGGGCGCTCTCCCAGGCCGCTTTCTCCATGACGGTACCGGCCATGAGGGGCACGGCCACCAGGGCAATGATCAAGGCGACTCCTACCAGGAATTGGGTAATGTTGGAGGACAGGAAGGCCCTCGACGTGTACAGGAAAGAGGCCATCAGGGGCTGGACGGTGCGCCTCTCAATCACGACCAACACCAGCACCAGCAGGACTCCAAAGGCGACCGCGAAATACGGAACGATGGACTCTCCGGAGAAGATGCTTCTCTGGGACAGCCCCATGGTGAGGACGGTGAGGGCCGCGCCCAGCACGACCGCGCCGAGGTAGTCCATCCTGGCCTCGGGGTTGGCGCGGTTGGGCAGGATCGCCAGGAGCCCGATCAGAAACAAGCTCTGGGGCACGTCCAGCCAGAATATCCACCGCCAGCCGATCCACTCGATTATGGCCCCCCCATAGAGGGGCCCCAAGACGGACCCGGCTTCAGCCGAGGCGGCGACGAGTCCTATCGCGACTCCCCGCTTTTGCGGTGATACGGCTGCCACTGCCATAGCGAGACCTATGGGGACCGTGGCGCCTCCTCCGAAGGCCTGAAGCACCCGCGCCGACACTATCCAGGGGAAGTTGGGCGCAACCGCCACCAACGCCGACCCGATGGAGAACACGACCAGGGCCGCCTGGAACATCCTGACGCGCCCATAGACGTCGGATAGACGCCCGGCCAACGGCATGGCCACCGTATAGCTGACCAGGTACCCGGTTACGATCCACGCCGCCGTGTCCAGGTCCGTGAGGGGGATTTCCAGGTCCAACATGACGCTGGGCAACGCCGCGACGACCACGGTCTGATCCAGGGCGGTCGAGAATACGCCCAGGCAGATTATCCCCAGGACGGCCGACTCGGAGGATGCTCGGGAAGCGAGGAAAGTCCTGGCGGCGCTCACGGACCGGCGGTTACATCCGGCAGTTGGATGTCGACGGGCACGTCGATGTCCATGGTGACCAGGCGGCTCGTCCCCGGCCCGTCGTCGTCGAAGAGCTGGCCAGCTATCCTGAACTGCCGCAAGACATGATCAACTTCGTCGAGCCATAAGCTCAACGTGATCGCATGTCCGGAGTTCACGGACGTGATGAGGGTCGACATCTGCTCGGACGTGACATTCCCATCTATGCGGATAGTCTGCGCGCCCCCTACGGACTCCTGGCCGACAATCGCCACGTCCTTCATGACGGGCAGCAATTCGCTCAGAGTAGCGCCTATTCCCCCGAAATTGAAGGGAACCTGGTCTCGCGGCAGGGGTACCCAGGGCGCGTCCTTGGAGAACTTCATGAATGCCTGGTCCCCGACCGCCAGGATCTCGATTTCCACAAATCCGAGTCCCGGCGCCTCCACGTCCACCAGCATCCTGACGCTCTCGGGAGCCTTGATTTCTCCGTTCACGGTCTTCAACGTATTCCCAAAGAATTTGGCTCCCGACTCCTTTTCGTCGATCATCTCGAACTTTGCCGTCGACATGGCGGCTAGCTTCCCCCCCGCACTCGAAAGCAGATCACTCACCGACAACTCAGGTTCTGGCGTGGAAGCCGGCGCGCCGGCGGGTGCAGATTCCCCTCCACACGCGGCCGCCAGGAACAGGAAGCCCAGGACCAACACGGTGATTGACAACCTGTGACGCAACGTCCTGGACAAGTTCATCTGCTTGTCTCCTTTGCCACGCAGCCGCAGGCGCGGCGGCATTCTCACGAGGAACGGTGTTTTCTTCCAGGCCAGTCACCCGCTTGGGGTGCGTTGGACGAAGGCCTATTCCTCCGCACTCCTCCAGTATCGCAGTGGAGGGGCGCGCAAACGCGGTCTAACGACGGCATGCGCCGCAGGGCCGCCAATCGGGCGCGTAGTGCGACGGGCAGGAGGGCCAGCCCTTGTCCGCGATGCTGCTGTTGCTTTTCGCGCATCTCGAAACCAGTCTATGCCTCAGACACACTCACGGCGACGAGCGTCAACATCGTAGTTGACGCCACTTGCACTGTCCAGTTCGGAGGATGCCCTCTTGCCTGAGCCGCGCCGGAAGGCTATCTTTCAGTCAGTCTCCGTTCAGCAGACAGGACACTCGCACAGGTGGCCCGCATCCTCATAGTCGCCTTCGACGGACTGCAGCCTTCACAGGTGCGGGCCGACCTCGCGCCAAACCTCTCGACGTTCGCCGCCGGGGGCGTCACCTTTGCCAGAAATCATCCGGTGTTTCCGACTGTAACCCGTATCAACGCCGCCAGCCTCGTCACGGGCCGCCACCCCAGCTCGCACGGACTGGCCGGCAACACGATCGTCATCCGCGACTACGACCCGAACAACATCGTGCAAGCCCTGGAGCCGCTGCTTGCCGAAGTCGCCGAGCGGACGGGACACGTCCTGCTGGCGCCGACGCTGGCGGACATCCTGTACGACCACGGGGAAGAATACGTGGCCGTGGGCGTCGGCACTTCGGGTAACGCCTACGTCCACAACCCGCGGGCCGAGGCCTTGGGCGGGGCCACGATCCACCCGGAGTTCTGCCTGCCCGGCGGTTTGCATGACCGGCTCATCGAGCGCTTCGGCCCGTGGCCAGCGAAAGTATCGCCGAATACTCCGCAGATGGAGCACGGGGCGCGGGTGCTGACCGAGTACGTGCTCGCGGAACGCGACCCGGCGGTCGCGCTGATCTGGTTCTCCGAACCGGACAGCTCCAACCACAAGGCGGGAGTGGGGTCCGTCCTCTCCAACCGCGCCCTCGCCTCTGGCGACGAGCAGTTCGGGCGCATCATCGGATGGATGGAACGCAACGGCACCTTGGAAGAGACCGACGTGATAGTGGTCTCGGACCACGGATACGCGACTATCGAGGCCGCCGTGGACATCGAGGCCGAGCTGCGGGCGGCCGGCTTCCCGCGCGGCGGCCAACCTGGCGGCGTGTTGGCCGCACCGAACGGTGGGGCATCGCTCTTCTACGCGCACGAAGCCGATCCCGCGACCGTTGTGCGGCTGGCGACGTGGCTCGCGCGGCAGCCGTGGTGCGGCGCGATGCTGACTTCGGAACGCGTCGGCCCCGTGCCCGGCGCGCTCCCCGCGAGCGTCGCCAACATCGACGGTCCCAGGAGTCCCGACCTCGCGATGTCCTTCGCCTGGAGCTCCGCTCCCAACGACGCCGGCTTTCCCGGGCGCTCGGCATCCTGGGGAGGCCGGGTCGGCGTCGGCACGCACGGTGGCATGAGCCGTCACGAGCTGCGGAACACGCTGATAGCGCGCGGACCCGGTTTCCTTCGATCGACCGTGGTCGACACTCCAACGGGCAACATCGACGTCGCCCCCACGATCCTCCACCTCCTGGGCCTGCCCGGCGGAGAAAAGATGGACGGGCGCGTCCTGCATGAGGCGCTCGCCGGCGGCGACGATTCGTCGGACGTGGAACCCCGTTCGGAGACGCACGCCGCCGAACTGGGTGACTACCGGCAGGAGGTCACCGTCACGACCGTGGCAGGGTCGACTTACCTCGACGAAGGGAATGCTGCCTGAGCCTCGGAGATCGAGCCGCGCAGCAGCGAGGTCTTGGTCAGTCCCGTACCCCTCCGGCCATCCATGGTGCGGCTACTCGCGTCCCCATTCTCGCTCGAAACGCTTTCGTTCGTCTGCACGCCTCTTGAACCACAGCGCTACGGCGAACAACACGGCGATCCCAAGCGCCGCTACCGTGGCGATCATGATGGCGGAGCCATTCAGGAGGGCGACTATGGTGTATGTAACGAGCACGTTGACGCCTACCGCCAACAGCGCTTGCCGTGTCAAGGACATGTGCCTGACCGTAACTGTTCAGAGTTGATGAGAGAAACACGGCCCACCCTCTCTTCGTCGGCACGACGGTGCTGCGGTCGTCAAAGTTCTGGTAGGGGTGGGGCCGTCGTCACACGACCCGTTCGCCCTGAGTGCCCCGACGCTTCGTCGGGGTGTATCGAAGGGCCCGCACTACCCAGGCCTTGGGCGGGGCTGACGCCAGCATCGACGGGGAGGCTGCGTGCGCCCCTCGATACGCCCCGCTCAAAGCAGCGGCGCTACTCGGGGTGAACGGGTTGCCTTGGGGGTGAGGTGGAGAAGACAGGCGTTCCGCGACTCTGAACAGTTAAACCTAACCCCCTCATGGAGCTCGCCTGCCGGCGCCCGGTCTCGAGGCCGGCTGTCACCGCGTCCCTATCCCCCAAGCTGCTGCCTGCTTGGTGCTCTGAAACGCTCCGGAGCGGCCCGAACCAGTTCGATCTCGTACCGGCGGCGGTCCAGCACCTCCAGGAAACCCATGACGTGTTCATCGGGAATGCCAAGTTTGCCATTCGCTTCCGAAAAATCTACGCCGGTAGCGTTGCACAACTGCTCGAGCGCTCCCTTGTCGACGTTCTCTGCCCAACCCTGAGTACGAATGGATGCCAGATACCTGGCAGCGCGGGGCCGCTTGGACGCGTATCGCTCGATGGGCCCGAAGTCGACAAACGGCAGCGCTGGACTGATCGCAGCCAGGTTGCCGGGCACGGCTTCCAGTACCGCTTCCCGCAGTCTGCCCGTGAACTCGAACCCGCTCGGTCGAAGGATATGGACTCGCTCAGAATCGACGAGTAGATCGAAGTCGTTGTCGAGCTTGAACATCGGGTTGTCGACGAGTGTCAATGCGTCGCTCGGCAGCAGCTGCATCAGCCTGCTCTTGCCGAGACTCTTGAACTGCGAGGAGCGACGAACGGCGGTCAGACTTCGGCCGGCCACGTCGATGAAGCGCGCGAAGTAGCAGAATACACGCGCCGTGTCCCGCAGGGCATTCCCGTCGCGCGTGAGATTTGCCGCCTCGTGCAGCTGACGGAACGTCTCGACCATGTCGTCTTCGATAGTCAGGTACAGGTGTGCCGTGCTGCCATACCGTTCGGAGGGCTCGTACTTCGTCGGTCCGTCCTCAATTCGCTCCAGGCTATCGACAGTTGCGTTGGCCATGTCGCGAAGCGCGGACTGTATGCTCCGGTCTACGGCTACCGTGGCGAAGCCCTGCCCGTCCGAGTCGTCGCGCCCAACGCCAAACTGCGTATGTCTGACGTTGTGCAGGTCGAAGTCCAGCCTCATGACTTCTCCTCGAGGTAGACCAGTTGACTGAGGCGCAGGGCGACTATTCTGTCGCCGTGGCTCAAGTGAGTGCGCCGGGTAATGAGCACGAAGTCGCTCCTGCCGGAGAAGGGATTGCCGTCCGACGGCGGATACACCGTGTAGACCCGGTAGCCTCGAACGGCGAAGATGAGGTTCAGATAGTGCAGATTGAGGTGCCAGAAGAGAAATACGATGAAGCTCAGGGCCAGCGCGATCGCAGCCAGGTCCCTCCACCCGTCGAGCTCGTGGCGATAGAACGGCAAGAGCATCGAGAAGAGATAGGCAATCAGGTGCACCCGGTGGTCCTCAGACTTTCCAATCGTTACCGGCAATTCGTCCCTCTGGCGTCTCGCCACCAGTATTCTTGTGCCGAGAATGGCATTCGGGACTACGACCATGGCCGCGCATCCGCCAATGAACCAGGTATCGGGCACGAGATCATTGCCTTGAATCGCCCATAGCACGAACAGCGGCCCCATAGCGCTGAGGACCATCATGAGGCGGGCAACTCTCAGCCCTTCGGAACGATGCACGGGGGACGCATTCTCCTGGTGGTACCGGGGCCAGCACATTAGTTCCGCCAGCGACACGTTTGTCGGGCCGAGAAGGTGACAGCCGGGAACGTCTGCCCGGACGCATCGAGCACTGGCCAGCGGCTAGAGCCGCATCGAGTTGTCTAGCCCGATTCGCCGGTGTAGAACGCGGTGGTGCGTAATGCCGCCGCATGCGCGACGTCGGGCTTCGTTCCGGCCGCGACCGCCGCCTGCGCCCATCCTTCGCTGCTCCCGGCGACGAACGCCTTGCCGTCCGGTGAAGCGGAGAAGGCGGCTTCGTCCGGCTTCTGCCCGGTCGGCTGTGCGAGGTGGATCGCGAGCACCAGGAGAGCCAGCTCCCAGCCGACGCCGACCGCGCCAGGGCCGTAGTCGTCCCAGTGTTCCGACAGATACGCTGTGTGAGTCAGCGTCAGCCGGGCGCGGCCGACTCCATCGTCCGCGAGACGTACGTCCACCCAACTCACGTCCTCGCCGAACTCCCAGGTGAGCGCGAAACCTGACCGCGGTTCACAGGCTGTGATCAAGCCGCCGGCGTTGCCTTTGATCTGATAGCGCCCGCCGGGCTCGAGCTCGCCACTAACCGGCAGAAACCAGCGCGGAATTCGCTCCCCGTTCGTCACCGCGTCCCACAGGTCCTCGACGGTCGTCGCGTAAGTGCGAGAAAGAGTGACCGCGCGAGCGGGTTGGCCATCGCGCTCCAGCGAAGACACAGCGCGCTCTACAGCGCCGAGGTGGCTTTCTACATCAAAGTCCATGGTCCCCCCTGCCTTGTAGCTGCTCTGTGTTGTCGAGGCGAGCGGACACGAGGTTGCGTCGAGGCCGCCGGCCGTTTTTTCGCGCGAAAGTGTGCCATTCTGTGCCATTCTGTGCCGTTTATATCTGGCGGGTGGCACACCAGGTGGGTAGATGGCACACCGGGTGTGTCACTGCCGCTATCTGAGTGGGCACACCGTGGCACGAATTTACACGCCGTGTTCCGAGCCGGGCCTGCCGAGAAAGGGGGTGAGGGATGAATACGGAGGCTGTTTTTCACGCGGGCAGGGTAGCACAGATGTACTGGCTCTGGCAACCGCGCCTACCAGTCGGTAACTGCTCAGACTCGCAGAACGCCTGTCTTCCTCATGCCACCCCAAGGGCAACCCGTTCACCCCGAGTAGCGCCGCTGCTTTGAGCGGCGCGTATCGAGGGGCGCACACGACCACCCGCTCCGCCCTTCGATACAGCCCGCCCGGAGCGGCGGGCCACTCAGGGCTAACGGAAAGAGAGGGGAGGCCCTTCAAGTCTGAACAGTTACACCAGTCGGTAACTGCTCAGACTCGAGGAGATGGACTCGGCGGAGGACTTTCACCAACGATGAAAATGAGTCTGCACCGGAAGGCGGGTTGCAAACCCGCCCCTACGCCAGGTCGGCCAAGGGTCATTCTCAGAGAAACTCTGAGCAGTGACTACCAGTCGGCTGGTGGCTCCCCGCGCGGGAGTGACGGTAGTCGCCATCGGCCGAAAGTCTTGTCCGGCCGCCAGGGCAGCTCAGGGCAGCGGGCTCCAGCGGAGACCGAGTGCGACGGCGGCGAGCGCGAGGAGGGCGCTTGCAGCGGTCAGCACGGCCGACACCTCCATGCGGACCTTCTTCTTCTCGATCTCCACGGGTATTGTGGAGAAGACTTCGAGAAGCTCGTCCGAGCTCTCGGCCAGGTAGTACTCGGCGTCCGTGATCTCGGCGACGCGGCTCAGGGTCTGCTCGTCCAACCTCGTGAAATTCCCGCGCCCGAACGCCCGCCCGAACCTTCCGAAGCCGCGCTGTCTGATGAGGTTGTACAGCTCATCGCCCCCGAGCTGGCTCGGCGTGCACCTGAGCACCGTCGGGCCATTTGTGCCGAAGCCTATCGTGTACACGCGGACTCCCCGGTCGCGGGCGGCGAAGGCGGCTGCCAGCGGGCGCACCCCCCTGTTGCTCGCCCCGTCGGTCAGCAGAACAATGACGTCCGGCTCGAGGTCCAGCTCGACGCCCTGGTCCGCCAGCTCTTCGCGAGGCCTCACGTACACTCTGACAGGCGCAATGTCCGGGTTCACCTCGGCCAGCGCGTCCAGTGACCGGGCGATCGCGCTGCCCACTGCCGTGGCGCGCGCCGTCGTCAGATTTGCGACCGCCTCTCGAAGGACCTCCTTGTCGGTGGTGGGAGGCACGATAAGGTGGGCGGTCCCCGCGAAGGCCACTATGCCCACCCGGGTCCCGGGCGCCTGACCATCGATGAATCTCTCGCTGGCTTGCTGGGCGACCGTGAGCCTGTTGGGATCGACGTCGTCGGCGCACATGCTCAGCGACACGTCGAGCGCCAGCATGACGGTGGTCCGAGTGGAGGCCACGGTCACGTCCGCGAATGGGCGCGAAAGGGCCAGGATGAGCAGGGCGATGGCAAGCACCATCAAGGCGAACGGCAGGTGGCGCCTCCAACGAAAACTCCCGGGCATCGCCTGGCGTATGAGGGACAGGCTGGAGTAGTGGACGGCGAACCGCCTTCTGCGCCTCAGCACCAGGACGTACGCCAACACGACGAGCGGTATCGCCGTCAGAAGCAGAAGATAGACCGGCCAGAGCAGCCCCATGAGAATGACCTCCGGCTATGGCATCCGTCCGAACCAGAATAACGAGAGAGCGCCGCCGGCGAGCAGCAGCAGCGCGCCGACGCCTCCGAAGGCGAACGTGACCTCGACCTCTCGCGATTCGACCACGAACTCCGTTTCCAACTCCTCGTACACCGACGACATGCCGTCGACGTCTTCGACCCTGAAGTAGGACCCTTCCGTCAGCAGCGCGATCTCCCGCAGGACGGGCTCGTTCAACTGGGTAAACAGGCTGAAGCCGTCGATCTCGATGGTCGCTCCCTCATCGGTACCGAGCCCCACGGTATGGACACGCACTCCTCGGTCGGCGGCCCTCTGCGCGACTTCCAGTGGGTCCGGAGGGTCCGTGTTCTCTCCGTCCGTCAGCAGCACGATGACCGCGGGGGCGAAAGCACCCCGAGGCGCCGTCGCGTCCGCCGGGGCTGGCTGCCCCGGGCCGGACTCCGGCGCGACGAGGTTCAGCGCCGTCATCACTCCTCTGCCGAGCGACGTCGCGCTCTGCGGCTCCAGGCGGTCGATGGTGGCGTCCAACGCCTCGCCATCGTCGGTCGGCGGCTGCACGACCAGTCCGCCCTCGCCGAAGGCCACGACGCCGATCCTAGCGTAACCGGGACGCCGCTCCACGAGGGTCTTCGCGGCCAGCTTTGCGGCTTCCATCCTCGTGGGACCGACGTCATCGGCAGCCATGCTGGACGACACGTCCAACGCCAGCACTACCGTGCCCTCCATGCGGGGCACCGGCAGCGTCAGCTGCGGCCGGGCCGAAGCCAGCGCGAGGACGGCGACCGCGATCAGGAAGATGACGGGCGGGACATGGCGCCGCCGTCCCGCCAGCGCGGGCGCTCCTTCCCGCGTTGCGCCCATGGTACCCAGGCTGTTCGCGTCCCTGCTCCGCTTCTCCTGCAGGCGCACGTAGAAGAAGGACGCATACGGGCAGCGCAAACAGAGAGATGAGTACCCATGGCCAGATGAAGGACACCGCTGCTACTCCCGCTACCGCTTGTGCCGCGCCCTGCCGCGCAGCGAGGCGAACCGAAGGATTGCCAGCACGAGGTCCTCCTGCGTAGACAGGGGCAGCTCGTCTACGCCCGCGCGGATGAAGGTCTGTGCCAGCTCCGCTTCGCGGCGGCGCGCCGCATCGTGGAAGCGTCGCCGGAACCCCCTGTCGCTCGTGTCCACGCTCATCTGAGCGCCCGTCTCCGAGTCCTCGACGAGTACGACGCCCACGTCGGGAAGATCGGTCTCACGGGGGTCCCACAGCCGCACGGCCATCAGGTCGTGCTTCCTGTTCAGGCTGTCCATGGCCCTGTCCCACCCCGGCAGGCAGATGAAATCGGAGACCAGCAGGATGAGCGAACGCCGCTTGATGCCGTTATGGGCAGACTCCAGCAGCCTTGCCAGGTCCGTCATCGCCCCGCCGGGCGACGACTGCTGCCTCTGGATGTCGTTGATCAGCCGGAGCACCTGCGGGCGGCCGCCGCGGGGAGGAATCGCAAACTCGATGTTGTTGTCGTACAGGATGGCGCCAACGCGGTTCCCGTTGCGCGTGAGCAGACGGGCCAGCAGCCCTACCAGATCGACCATGACGGACTCTTTGCGCCGCTCCATCGCGCCGAAGGCCATCGAAGGGCTCAGGTCGAGCAGGAACCATGCCGTGACTTCTCGGTCTTCCATGTACCGGCGAACGTACGGCGCGTCCATCCGCGCCGTGACGTTCCAGTCGATGTGGCGGACGTCGTCCGGCGGCTGGTACTCGCGGAGCTCGGCGAAGTCGATACCGCCGCCCATGAAGAGGCTGCGATAGTCTCCGTGGAGTATCCCGTCGAGCCGGCGCAGCAACTGCCAATCGATGCGATGCAGCACCCGCTCGGGCGTCTCCTGATCAGTGGATAGGACGGGCGCCTGCGTACTCACGTAAGGGTACCTCCGGCATCGGGACGGCCTCCATCAGCCTGTCCAGTATGTCGTCGCTCTGGACGTTGTCCGAGAGAGCTTCGTACGAGAGCACGAGCCGGTGGCGTACGACGTCGAGCGCCACGTCGCGAACGTCCTGCGGCAGCGCGTAGTCCCGCCCGCGCACGAAGGCGAGGGCCCGGCCCGCGATGATCATGTTGATCGACGCGCGGGGGCTGGCGCCGAACAGTATGTAGCGCTTCAGATCGGCGAGGCCGGACAGCTCCGGTTGGCGCGTGGCCGTGACGAGTTTCACCGAATACTCGATGAGGGCCGGGTCCACGTAAACGCTGTCTGCCTGACGCTGCAGCGCCATCAGCTGCTCGGTATCGAAGACGGGCTGCACGTCCTGCAGAGCGCCGGTCATACGCTCAACGATTACGAACTCCTCGGTCGCGCTGGGATATCCGACAAGCACCTTGAGCATGAAGCGGTCCACCTGCGCCTCGGGCAGCGGGTAGGTGCCCTCCGACTCGATGGGGTTCTGGGTAGCCATCACGAGGAATGGCATCGGCACCGGGTGGGTCTCGCGTCCTATGGTGACCTGCCGCTCCTGCATGACCTCGAGCAGGGCGCTCTGCACCTTGGCGGGGGCGCGGTTGATCTCATCTGCCAGCAGCAGGTTGGTAAAGACGGGCCCCAGTGATGTGTTGAACTCGCCGGTCTTCTGGTTGTAGATTCGTGTACCTACGAGATCGGCGGGCATGAGATCGGGTGTGAACTGGATACGCTGAAACTCCCCGCTTATGGCCTGCGCCAGCGTCTTTACCGCCATGGTCTTGGCCAGTCCGGGGACGCCCTCCACAAGGATATGCCCCCTCGACAGCAGCGCCACCACCATACGCTCGAGCAGGTGGTCCTGGCCCACTATGACTTTCTTGACCTCGTACAGCACGCGTTCCATCGGTTGGCTGGTTCCGTTACTGGTCATCGATGATATGCACCCCTCTGTCGACTACTGCGCCGGCCCTCCGGCGGCATTTACGGCCACGTCGATGGGCACCGCGAATCCTATGCCGATGAAGACGTCGTGCTCGGTCGGATTGGTCAGCCCGGTGACGATGCCGACGACCTGTCCGCCCCGGTTCAGCAGCGGTCCGCCCGAATTGCCGGGGTTGACGGCCGCGTCGAACTGGATCAGGCCTCGAAGCGGTTGGTCCCTGCCGGGCGGCTTGGATTCACGGTCCAGGCCGGACACGACGCCCGCACTGAACGAAGCCACGAGACCCAGCGGGTTGCCCACCGCGAACACTTCGTCGCCGACGCGCAACGCCGAGGCGCTGCCGATCGTCGCGGGCACGACGAGGCCTGGCAGCTCTGCCGGCGTCAAGACCGCGATGTCTTTTGCCGTGTCCACGCTGGCGAGGGTGGCGAATGTCTTCGTGCCGTCCGCAAAGGCGATTTGAACCTGTGTCGAGCCCTCGATGATGTGCAACGCGGTCAGCACGTGGGCCTCGCCGTTGATGACTACGCCGCTTCCAATGCCGAAGCCGCTCCCTTCACCGCGTTTGTCCGTCTGTATTACGACCAGGGAGGGCAATATGGCCTGGTAGACCAGCGCGGAGATGGCCGGGGAGGGTGTCTGAGAGGCCAGTATCTCCTGAACGGCTGCCTCCACGTCGACCGGCGCAAGCTGCTGGGTGTCTGTACGGGAGCTGCTCCAGAGAACGAGGGCGAGCAGCAGCACCACTATGCCGAGCGCGACAAGCGCCAGCAGAGCGGGGCGTTCACGCAGGGCCCGCCAAAGCCTCTCCCACGTTGGCGGCCCGGTAGCCGCCTCGGCGGCCTGGGGCTCCGGGTCGGGGCTGTTCGGTCGCATCGTTCCGGCGCGCGAGAGCTGCCTCCTGGCTACTGGATAAACGCCCTACGTACCCGTTCGGGCGCAGCCCCGTCCATTGGATCGACGGGACGCCCCTTCAAACGTATCACAGGATCGTCAAGAAAGTGTGAAGGGAGCCCGGATTCCCAACCCAGTCCGGTTGGGGTGGCTTCCGCCGGACTCGCACAGATAGTTGCAGTGCGGTCGATGCGCCCGCCAAACCGGGCAACGTCGAAAGGGCAGCGTTGGGGTTGGCCGCCTGGACGTACCGGGGGATAGCGGCTGCGGACCGCGCTAGCTGCCTATGATCCGTCGGAAGTACTCGCCGACCCTCTCCCCCACCAACTCACCGCCGGCCAGAACGTGTCCGTCGATGGCTCGGAGCAACTCTTCCAGAGTGGCGCCCGGGGCCAGATCGAGCTCGGTGTCCAGCGCATAAATTTGGAAGAAGTAGCGGCTGACCGCGTCCCGACCCCCTGTCCTATCCCGTCCCTCGAGGTTGATCGGCTGCGGACAGGGGCCATCGTAGCCTATCCGTCCGAAGCTGTTGGCGCCCTGCGCTGCCCGGGGCCCAACCGACGCCGGCTGGGTCGTCGTCGGCGTTCCAGCCGGCAGCTCGCCCACCTCAGCGGGGATGTTCCAGAGGAGCCAGTGGACGTTGTTCTCACCGGCCCGGGGTTCTTTGCCCTCCATGACCAACGCCAGGCTTACCGTCCCCTCGGGGACGCCGGTCCAGGCGAGCGGCGGCGACAGGTTTCCGCCGTTCCTGATGTCGCCCAGGTTTGGATTGGTCTTGTTGGAAGGACAGGCGTGCTCTATGGGTATGCGCCGGATGCGGTTGAAGGCCGTGCTCGTCAACTCAATGCTCATCTCGACGTCCTGCGTCAGAGGGGAGACCCCAGCTCCGACCTCAGCCACATCCGGCGTAGTCTCGGCCTCCGCCTCCGGAGGTGTTACGTCCTCGGAGCACGCGACTCCAGCCAGCGCCACACCCAGCAGGGCCACCGCCGCCAAACTCGCCAGCTTGAGACCAAGCCCGCGCCCTACTGCCACGGCCGGGGCCCGTGGACGACTTCGACCCGCCGGCTCGTGTCGGCCAGCGGCAGCTTCACCCATCCGCCGGTCTCGTGGGACTCGTAGAACGCCATCGCGATCTCCATGGCCGCCCGGCCGTCGGCGCCGTTGCTGACGGAGTCTCGCTCTCCGCGCAAGTACGCGACCACCTCCTCGACCATCGCGACGCGCGGGGACCTGGCCGTGTAGCGTTGCGGGAACTGGAAGGAGGCCAACTCGGGACGCACGCCTCCACCCATCTTGAGCAGCTCGAGGACGTTGTTGCCGATGCGAATGCGGCCGCGGCTGCCCATGATGTCCCACTCCACGAAGGGCTTCTCGTCCCGGCCGCTGAATATCGCCTCGACCCCGTTCTCGAACCGCATGAAGCCAGACGCTCCCCGGTCGACGTACTCGCTGTCGGGCGACGACGGATCGTAGAGCCAGCCCATCACCTCGGTTACTTCGGAGCCGGCGAAGAAGCGCAGCATGTCTATCAGGCTAGTGCCGTTGAGCAGCAGGCCGCCGGTGACGGTAGCGGTCATGGTGACAAGGTCCCCTATCTCGCCCGTCTCGATGATCTCGCGTGCGTTGAGGTACTCCTGGGCCCATACGCGGCCGCTGCCGATATCGACGACGAGTTGGGTACCCGCATCCTCGCAGGCGCGGATCATGCGGTCGGCCTCGTCCACGCTGGCGGTCATCGGCACCTCGCAGACGACGACCTTGACCCCGGCCGCGGCGGCCTCGAGCGTCACGTCGCAGTGAAGGAAGTTGGGGACGAGCACGCTGACCACGTCGAGGCTCTCGCGGTGCAGCATCTCGCGGTAGTCGGTGTAGACCGCTGGCACGCCCCAGCGTTGGGCGAACTGGCTCGCGACCGACTCGTTGACGTCGGCCGCGGCGACGATCTTCGTATCGGGCGCCATGTCGTAGGCGGGGGCGTGGGTCCACGGCAGCGCGATCCGGCCTGAGGCGAGCCGCGGCACGTCGTCGAGCTTGTCGGCTATCAGCCCGCAGCCAACGATACCCACTCTGAACATTTCGGTCGTCATCTTTGGGCCAACCCTCCTTGCCGCGTTACGAGGAGCGGCCGCACGTTGGGTTTAATTCGGTACGACGTGAAAGGCTACCATAGGCCCCGCCATCGATGGCAAGCGGCCGACCCCATTGACACGCTTGCCGTGTCCGGTCGTATACTGCGCTGGTTACGGGGACCTTCCGACCATAGGTAAGGGGCTACTCAGCTATGACCACAGAGGCGACTACCGCACACCCGCCACCACAGCGCTACGCTATCGTCCCGGACGGCGTATGGGACGGAGTCGCCGACGCCCGCGCCGACGGCCGGGCCGTCGTGGTCGACGGCCGCCGCATCGAGTCCGTTATGCCAGCCGCCGAGCTTCCGGAAGGCCTGCCGCGGGTAGACCTGCCCGGCGCCACCCTGCTGCCCGGCTTCATCGACGCGCACGTCCACTACAGCACGGTTATGGGGCCCACGTTTCTGGCGGCCGGCGTGACGACGGTGCGGGACACCGGCAACAACCTGGGCTGGATACTCGGACAGCGACGGCTGAACGACGAACGCAACGGCCGCGGGCCGACCATCGTCTGCTGCGGCCACCTGCAGGACGGCCCCGACGTCTACTGGCCGCGCATGGGCACGGCCAACGCCGACGCCGACGCGGTCAGGGTCTCCATCCGCGAGCATATCGAGGCCGGTGCGGACGCCATCAAGCTGTACCCCGGCCTCGACGCGGAGATGACAGCCGCCGGGATCGACGAGACGCATCGGCTGGGCAAGCCGGTGACGGCGCACCTGGGAACATGCGACGTCGAGGACGCCGTCAGGGCCGGCCTGGACTGCATCGAGCACCTGGCCCGGTGCGACGTCGCCTGGCGGGCCGCTTCGTCCGATGAAGACGACGAGCTGATCGACCTGCTGCTGGAGCACGAGACCGCCATCGACCCGACGCTTGTCATCGGGGACCGGGGCTCACGGAAGCTGGACCTGGTTTTCGGCAGGGACGAGTCGCTCCGATGGGTCCATCCGGCGCATCAGCATTATTGGAAGAGCGGCCGGCCGCGGATCGACGAGGCAGAGGCGAGGCTCGAACGCCACCGGACGATCACACACCTCAAACGCTTCCTGAAACGGGCGCACGAGCGCGGCGTCATAGTGGCGATAGGCACCGACACCCCCTTCCCCAGGCTGACGCCCGGCTTCAGCCTGCACGACGAGATGGGCCTGTATGCCGACGCCGGCATCGCTCCGGTGGACGTCCTGCGCTCGGCCACTTCGGTCAACGCGAGAGTCCTGGCTATCGAGGCGCGAGCAGGCCGGATCGCGCCCGGCCTCGACGCGGACATGGTCGCCGTGCTAGGCAATCCCCTCGACGACATCAGAGACGTCAACGCAATAGCGATGGTGGCCCGCAGGGGCGAGATTCTCGATCCCGAGAGCCTATACCGCGAAGTCAAGGCGACCTTCGCCGAGACGCCCGACGACGCGATCACCAACGACCTGCTGGACCGGCTCGAAATGGAATAGCGCCGTCGGGCGCTTCTCAAAGAGGTAGGTGCACACTGTGGTGACTAGCGAAAGGATCGAGTCGGATGTTGCGATACCGCCCGGCCTCCTGATCCGCGACGAGCTTGCGGCTCGAGACATGAGCCAGCGGCAGCTCGCGATGGCGATGGGGCGTCCGGTCAATACCGTCAACGAGATCGTCGCCGGCAGGAAGGCGATCACCCCCAAGACTGCTCTCGGGCTTGAGCGCGTGTTGGAGATTCCGGCGCACATCTGGGTGAGGCTGGAAGCGGACTACCGGCTGACGCTGGAAAAGGGAAGCCATGCCTGCTCCGCGAGAGCGTAGGCCAAGCCCCGTCCGCGCTCTTGAGCTCGGCCCAAGGTAGGCGTCGATTCGAACCGATTGACACGAGCGTGAGTGCATCGTCGACAGCCGCTCGATCCCAGTAGGAATATGACCGCCATCCCCAGAGACGTTACTCCCGCCTACGCCTCCCCGGTTCGCGCCGACGAAGTGCGTTCGAAGCTGATGGAGCTTCTTGGGCTGGAGTCGGTCCCGACGGAGACCGACTTCACGGCCGAGCCGTCAACGGTCGAGGACGGTGTGCGGCTGCGGAGGCTGCGTTTCTCGAACTCGATGGGCGAAACGGCGCCGGCAGTGCTGTGCGCTCCGGTCGAGGCCGACGGCCCGCTGCCGGGCGTCGTGTGCATTCCGGGCACCGGCGGCTCCGCGGAGAGCATCACCCGCGCGCTGTTCAACCGGGCGGACGAGCCGGACGAGCCGGTGTTGGGCTGGAGCCGGGAGCTGGCGCGGCGGGGGTTCGTCACGCTGGCGGCGACCGTCAAGGGCACCGAGGCGCGCTGGCCGTCCGGCACGGCCGAGGGCTGGGCCGTCGAGGGCAAGCTGCTGGCGCCGTACGGCCGGACGCAGATGGGTATCGTCGTGGAGGAGGTGCTCAGCGCCGCCAGGGTCCTGGCTTCGTGCGACGGCGTCGACGCCGACCGCATCGGGCTGACCGGGATGTCGCTGGGCGGCAACGCGACGTGGTACTCGATGGCGTGCGATCCGTCGATCGCGGCGGGCGCGCCGATATGCGGCTCGCCGTCGAGTCTCGACGTCGTCAGCAAGCTGGGCGACCCGCTGCGGCACAGCGCCTACTTCTACATCCCGCACATGCTGCGGTACTTCGACCACGCGGACATCGTGGCGTCCTGCATCGCGCCGCGGCCCTTCATGATGGTGGCGCCGACGGAGGACGAGGACACCCCGAAGGAGGGCGTCGACCTGCTGAAGAAGGCCGTCGCGCCGGTCTACGAAGCCGCCGGCCACCCCGATCTCTTCCAGGTCCACCAGCCTCCGGGCCGCCACCAGTACCTGCCCCCGTACTTCGAGCTGATGGCCACCTGGTTCCACCACCACCTCGCCCGCACCTGAACCACCCTCTCCCCTCTTCCTGCTTCCCACTATTCACTATTCACTATTCACTACCCGCCCCTACTCCCAATCGAAAAACACGCTCATCCAGCCGGCCGGGCCCGCGGCGATCATCCGGTAGACCTCGTCGGCCTCCTCGGGCGGCACGACGTGGCTGATGAGGTGGTCGACCTTCAGCTCCCCGGAGGCGATGAGCCGCATGATCGCGCGGCGGTCGCCCTGGATCGTCCACGGCCAGTACTTGTGGGGCTCGGTGAGCTGGTTCGCGTAGGTGCCGCGTATGTCGAGCTCCCGGCGCAGCAGATCGACCTGCAGGCCGATCTCGACGGTGCCGGGCGGGCTGCCCACGAGGACGACCTTGCCGTGGGTCGCCGCGACCTCCATGCAGTCGATCAGGATCCGGGGGTCTCTCGCGACGTGGAAGGCGCTGTGCACTCCGCCGGCGACGGCGCGGACGGCCTCGACCGCGGGCTCCCTGGCGGCGTTGACGGTGTGCGTCGCGCCGATGGTCTTCGCCATCTCCAACCTGTCGTCGTCGAGGTCGACGCCGATGACCGGGTAGGCGCCGGATATGCGGCACAGGGCGGTCACGAGCTGGCCGACGACGCCCTCGCCGAACACGGCCACCGTCTCGTCGATCTGAAGCTCGGCCCTGCGCACGCCGTGGAGAGCGACGTCGCCGAGCCTTGCAAAGGCGGCTTGCTCGTCCGTCAGGTCGTACTCGACGTGCTGCACGGGCATGGTGCCGTCGAAGTCCGGGCCGCGGCTGGCGAGCCAGTGCGAGCCGTGCGGCCCCCAGGCCAACACGCGGTCGCCGATCGCGAACTCCTCGACGCCTTCGCCGACTGCCTGCACGCGGCCGACCGTCGTGTAGCCCAGGTGGCGGCGCGCGTCCGCGGGGGCGTCGTCGCGGAACCCGGAGATCTCGCTGCCGGCGCTGATCTGCGAGCGGGTCACCCTGACGAGCACCTCTCCGGGATCGGGTTCGGGGACGTCGAACTCCTCGACTTCGACCCTGTTTCCGCCTATCTGCACCAGCCTGCGGCCTACCTCAGCCATGCGCTACCTCCGGCTCTACGCGACGTGGCGGCGAGAGTAGCACCGGCCGCCCGTAGCAGTCAACGAATCTGAGTGGTGGAGTGGTGAGTCCCCAGATTCCCCATCTAATACCGATTGGTTTTGACTACGCCGTAAGTGCGGAGCGTAGTGGCGGGTTTGAAACCCGCCTTCGGCCTCGCCGGTTGGCAGGGTTGTCGGCATCCTCCAACCATTCCTGGGATTACCCGGTAACGCATATACGGTCGCATCACAGTAACTTGGTATAATTCGGCTGCGCGGCGTGACAGGCTGCTTCCCGCGCAGCGACAGTGCACCTGGCTGGTGACAGTTATTGTCATCGCAAATCTCGCCTTAGCGCCGTGTTCACGGGGCCGACAGGCGAAGACCTACAGCTTAGGCGGTAGACTTGGGAGAGTCTCCGGGTGCGTGTTGACAGCGAGTTACCGCACTCGGTAGAATCAGCATAGCACACCAGCACACCAAGGATGAAGGACATGAGATTTCGTCCAGGGCGAGGTATGTGGCTTGCGGTGGTTGCGGCCGCGGTCGGGCTTCTTACATTCAGCACAACTGTGTGGGCATACAGCAACGGGCCCAAGAATTCAGACAATCTTCAGGATGGAGGAGGAACCTCACATTCAAGTACCGTCTATTACAACAGGCAGTTAAGTCCTTTCATTGCGTGGGTTGACAGGATGTATTACGGTGGGAGGAATTTCGACACTTCCGATAATCCTATAGTCTGTTGTGCCCAATGGCGACGCGACTACACCAAATACAAAGAGTGGAATGGCAGTAAGTGGGTAACAGTGAAGACAGTATGGGCTTCGGGCTGGCGCACTTCAGGTACCCCTGGGCAACTGTCTTATTGGGATCTAAACACCGATGCCACCCTCGACGGGGGAGCTCTGGTACAACAAATGCTCAAATGGAAGTATCTGGTACCACTGCCGCAACCAAAATGGCTACAGTGGAAAGGAGTCATCCACTCCCACTATCTTGAGTGAAGATGGAGGTGGAATTATATCCATGAGAGCAACCATCATCGTCGTGGGAACTGCGTGTATGGGAGTGGCCTTGGCCCTCTTATCGCTGTACGCCACCCAAGGGACTGAAGCTCAAGCCAGTCTAGACCCGAACCTGGGGCCCAAACTACTGCCACCCATGACTATGGTGTACGAAACTGATGGTCCTGTCATCTCGGTCGGGAATCGCCACAACTCCTACAGGGAATTGCGCCGTCTCGAATACCAATCGGAGACTCAATGGACGGATACCGTGATCGAGGCTCCGGATATCGACCTTGGCCGATATGGCATGGCGAGTAGGGTCGGCTCATATACAAGATTGGATGGTCGATCAGTCACAGAGTTTGATACGATGACTGGCGACGCTTCTTCCGAGCAAATCTCCGAAGAGGATGGCGTTCTCCTGCCGGTCCTGTCTTTTGGTTTTCTCATTGGGGGACATGAACTCCTTGACGCAACGCCGGAACTTAGGAAGTCTCACGTAGCTACCGACGTAAAAGTATGCGTCAACAGTGAATGTGAGAGCAATGTGGGAGGTCTTCGATATCGGACCGGCGCGATGGATCTAGTAGTTTGGGCGAACGACTCTTGGAGCATACCGATCAAGCACGGGGATAGGTTCGTGGTTAAGGATCTCAAGATTCACGGTACCGTGAACGAATAGGGACTTCTATAGCACCCGCCCATTCCGCCGCCGGATTTCTCCTTCTCCCCGCTCGTGTACCAATAGGGACGATGACCACGTGCTTGTCGGCCGCTGCGCCTCGTCCTGATCACGATGGATTCGTCCACTCGCTTCGCCAGTATGGCAGTGCCACAGCAGCGTCAATAGATCGGCTTGCGAACCGCCGTCGATGACGCAGACATTACGATGGGCTACACCTTGAAGATCAGGGACCAGCAGGTGAGTGACCGTGCCTCGATGCCCCAGACCTGTTCGTGACGGCCGACACAAGCTGTTCAGCGGCGCCCGTCCCAAGGCTCGCTGAGACGCTTCGTCACCACTCAACCCGATCACCTTGAGCGCCCCGACGTTTCGAGGTGAAGAATCTGGAGTGTGGGGCCTGAGGGATGCAGCAGGCGGACGCGGGGCTGCTGCTAGAATAGCCCCTTCCGACAGACCTCCGAGGCCCTCCACATGAGCTTCTTTTTCGTACAGATGGCCGACCCGCAGTTCGGCCTGTTCGCTTACCTGAGCGGCCTGAGCGCGGCTGAGATCGAGGCCATGCACCGGAGGGGCATGGCGGTCCGCCCGGCGCCCAAGATCACCGGCTTCGCCGACGAGACGAGGCTCTACGGCCAGGCCATCGCCGAGGCCAACCGGCTGCGCCCGGACTTCGTCATCATGTGCGGCGACATGGTCAACGACTCCGACGACGAGGAACAGCTCGGCGAGCTGTTCCGGATCACGGGCGAACTCGACCCCTCCATCCCGATGCACTGGGTGGCGGGAAACCACGACGTCGGCAACGAGCTGACGCCCGACTCGCTGGCGACGTACCGGCGTCGGTTCGGCGCGGACAACTACGTGTTCGACCACGGTGGCAGCCGGTTCGTCGTGCTGAACAGCAACGTCGCGTACGACCCGAGTCACGTCCCGGAGGAGTGGGAGCGCCAAGTCGACTTCCTGCGCGACGCCCTGGTCGAAGCGCGGCGGCGCGACAGCGACCACGTCGTCGTGTTCACGCACCATCCGCTGTTCCTCAGGGAGCACGACGAGGCCGACAGCATCTTCGTGGTGCCGCAGGTCAGACGACGGGTCCTGCTCGACCTGCTGACCTCCTACGGCGCGACGGCCATGTTCTCAGGCCACTACCACAGGAACAGCTACGGGGAGTACCGCGGGCTGCAGATGGTGACCACGGGCGCCGTCGGCTACCCGCTCGGCGACGACCCGTCCGGCTTCCGCATAGTCCAGGTCCACCTCGACCGCCTCGAGCACGAATACCACGCGCTGGACTGAGTACCCGGAGCCGTAAGCCCCCAGGCACCGCGACCCGGACCGCTGCGCGCATAGGCGCGTATCTCGGAAACGCGCTCTTCGACAGGTCTACGTCTGCCTGACATAATTCGCGCCGATCCAGAAGACCGACCGCGCAGCGTTAGCGGTCGAAACGGGCGAAGGAGGAGCTTCCATGAAAGCCGTCGTGTACCAGGGACCGTTCCGCGTGTCTGTAGAGGAAGTTCCCGATCCCGAGTTACAGCACCCTCAACTGCCTTCACGGCATCTACATAGACCGGTGCAAGCCCGAACCGGAGCTCTACGTGGCAGACCGGGCCAACGCCCGAGTCCAGGTCTACGACGTGGATGGCGGATTCAGGCGGTCATTCGGTACCGATTTCCTGACCACCCCGAGCGGTTTCGTGACACATGGTGATCGCCGAGCTTCGCGCGCGCCTGGCCGTCACCGACGTGAACGAGAGCTGCTCACGTACATCGGCGACAACGAGCAGGTGTGCGACGTGGAGGGCTGGCCCAACAATAAGGGCGATGGCGGGCAGATAGTACCCACCAGCCTCCTGGAGACCGGCAAGTCCAAGAGCCCTCACGGGTTGGCCGTGGACCCCAATGGCAACCTGTCCGTGGCCGAATGGCTCATTGGAGGCCGGGTTACCAGGTTGAACCGTTCCTGAGGATTCCCGGCGCAGTTGCATCCCGGTCCCTCATGTCGGCCGCCGACGACAAACACCAATACTCGACCCATCGGCGTGAGCGCCTGACCGCCAGGACTCTGAGCTCCCTCCTGAGGGCGCCGCACCCGCTGCGGCAGACCGGAGATCGATGGGACTTGCGCGGCCCCATTCGCAAGGTGAAGCCGAGCCGCCGCGCCTGGATG
The DNA here is from genome assembly GCA_965220785.1 of Dehalococcoidia bacterium. Classification (GTDB taxonomy): domain Bacteria; phylum Chloroflexota; class Dehalococcoidia; order Lucifugimonadales; family CAZENU01; genus CAZENU01. The sequence goes on along the minus strand of CBDCQW010000003.1, from coordinate 1,186,358 downwards.
ACGTCGACGGACGGACTTGCTGCGGGGCAGTGCGGTACAGACCGATCCTGCCAATCATCTGGCTTTGGGCAGGGATCATGAAACTGCGGCAGCTCGGCTGACAAACGAAGGGCCGGGGGCTCCATGGGGGTAGAGCTCCTCGGCCCTTCGGACCGCTCCCAGGGCTCCTCTCAGCGCCGCCAGCCACGATACGCCGGGAGAGCTGCTGGGAATGTTACGAACTAGTGCCTGAGGACGTACATCCACGGCAAGGTGTTGATGTCCCCGTCCATGCCGCTCTCGAAGCCCACGAGCCAGGGCTGCGCCACCCACTTTCTGGCGCCGACCCAGCGGATGGGAATCATGTACACCTTGTCGAGGTACTCCTCCTCGACTGCCTGGAAAGCCGCGCAGCGATCCGGATGGTCCAGAGGCAGCAACCGGGCGTGCTCGACCAGCGCGTCCATCACTGGATATCCGCCCGGAATGTTGCTCAACGACTCGATTGAGTCCTTACGCGTCAGGGCGCTCACGATCTGGACCGGGTCCGGTATCCATGATCCCAGGCTGATGCGGTAGAACTGCGAGGCCTCGCGCCGCGGCGTGCCGCTCTCACGCTTCAAGAGATCCAGCTCGACCCCAAGATTGTCTTTCCAATACTCTTGGACCGCAACGCCCATGTTCACCATCAGAGGCCTTGCCAGGTCAACCAGCAGCGGCGGAAGGTTCTCCCCGCTGCCGTAGGAAGACGTGGACAGTTCCTGGCGGGCCAGCTCCGGGTCGTAGATGTGGCCGAGCGCGTCAGGGTTGTGACAGGGGATCAGAGGCGAGATCAGCCCCGTAGCGTGGTCCTCGGTCTGACCCCAGACGGCCTTGACGATGGACTTCATGTCTGCCCCATGCGCAAGAGCCTTGCGCACCAGCAGGTCCCCCAGCGGGTCCAGGTCGATCTTGTTCTTGATGAACCACAAGCCACCGTACGGGGTGATCTTCAATAGCGGATTGAACGGGTGGTTTGTGTCCAGCGCCGCCTCGTACGTCGCGCTGTCGATCGACATCAGGTCGACCTCGCTGTTCTCGAACATGATCACCTGGACCTGACGGTCCCTGACGTTGAGCCCTATGAGCTTTTTGATCTGCGGCGAAGGACCCCACCACTCGGCCACGTCCGCCACCGCTTCGAACTGCATCGTATCGGGGTCAGTGGTCCATTTGTACGGCCCCGCACCCGTTGGCTGCGTGAACCATTCTTCGTCCGCCAGCACATCCTCCAGCTTCGAAAAACCGGTACGGTGTGCAGCCATGTTCAGAGGCCATGTCGGGAACGGGATGCCCATGGTGACCTCGAGGGTGTGGTTGTCTATCGCCACAAGACCTTCCGCCTCGGTGACCTCACCGGCTCTCAGCTCGTTCCAACCCTTGATCTCACCGAGGTCGATGCTGGCGCCGCCCCACGCAGCGATGTTCTCCGGCTTGCCGCCGTGCTCCCAGAAGGCCTTGATCTGGGCCGCCGTGACCGGCGTCCCGTCCTGCCAGATCGCGTCCTCCCGCAGCTTCATCGTGTAGACAGTGAAGTCTTCGTTGACTGTGTGGCTCACGGCGACGTACGGGCGGACGACACCGATCGCGGCGTTCTGATATATCTGTCCATACACCCACGGCGCCCAAGGGCGCAGCCCACCTCCGTCACGCCAGATCGCAATCCCGCCGTGCCCATTGGGCATGACGATGTGCTGTGTGTCGTGCAGAGCTGTCCCAGGCGGCACAACGGTCGCGGGGTCCACCGCGAAGGCCGGAGGCAGCCCGGGCTTCGCCATCACTGGCGCTCGCGTCGGCTGCGACACCGCCGTGGTGGGCGCCGGCTGCGGAGCCGCCGTGGGCTGCACCGCAGCCGTGGTGGGCGCCGCAGGAGCTGTCGTCGGCGCAACGGCTGCCGTCGTCGGCACCGCTGTCGCATCCTCCGCGACCTCGCTGCACGCCAACGCCGCCAACGCCGCAATCGACACTAACATGGCCAATAGCAGTTTGAGCTTCATCGGTCCCTCCCAGTCCCCTTTTCACTTCCGTCCAGAGCCGCAATCCACTATGCGCCATTATCGGGGGTAAGACATTTCGTGTCAAGACACTAGCGGCAATACACACAGGAGATACAACGATTTCAGGTGAATTTAGGAACTGTCGCTCCTTTATTCGTCACATCGCCGGGCGAGTTGGTCGCGTCGCCGATGGTCTCGGTTGGGTCACGGGCTCGTCGGAGGACAGACTTGGCGATCCAGACGCGTACGCGGCGCCCGGAGGATGTACTTCTACAGGCCCGGCACGCGCGCGCCAGGCGGCTCAAGCTGTCGTCGCGCAGCAGAGAGTGGGCTACGCGGGATGTCCTGACCCGTACCGCCGGGTGCGTTCATGCGTGGGCACAGCGCCACGGGATTGATGGCCTCGCGCCCACGCCATGCCTCCGTACGGCGGGGGGATACGGATAGACAAGCTCCCCCGACCGCGACGGCCGTCGGCGCTCATCGTCGCCTGAATCTCCGCCGCCCCAGATTCCCCACCTCCACATTCGGCGCCATATCTGTCTGCCATCACCCCGTAGGGGCTGGTTTCAAACCAGCCCTCCCATTGCCATTAGGGCGTCGCCGCCATTTAGGTGGGGGATTTTCGGGTGCCCGAACCCATTGCATGCACCACGCCGTCGGCATCCAGCGGTCCTATCACTCTTCTTGAAACGATATCTGCGCCCAGGAGCCCGCGTTGATGCCCGGCTTCTCCCTGTACTTCTGGATGAGCCCCTCGGCGCATATCTTCTTGCCGTTGAACCAGTTGGTCAGATCGACCGACGCGTCGGAAATGTCCGGCCAGTCCCCGACGCGCTTTCCCGAGTGCCAGAAGTAGACGAAGAAGTCCGGGTCCTCGGCCTTGTCGATGTTGAGGAAGGTCACCTTGGACTGGTGCTCAGGCTCGTGGACCGTGGACATCACGGTGCCGCATACCTTGCCCTGCTTGCCGATATGTTCCGTCGCCTGCGCGGCGGTAAGTTCGCTGGTAGCGGAGCCCCCGCCTCCGTATACCTGTACAAAGGGCGCTGCCCCCTTCGTGGCTTCGGCCAGAGCGGGCGCAAGGGTCGGCGTCGGCGGAGAACCCCTACCCGCGACCTGCTGTCCCGGGGCGCCTCCACTGGTGGCATCGGGGCCGTCGCTTCCACACGCCAGCGCCAGCGCAACCAGGCTGGTCAATGCAACGACCCGGAACAGGCCACGACACCGCATCACCACCAAACCTCCAGACCGTCCCGTAGCCGCTTCATGGATCTCGACGACAAGTGATCCGCGCCCCTGACCATTCCGAGGCAACGTAAGGTAATCACGACCTCGTAGATTTGTCAACGTGACTGAAGAGCGGTAACTGTTCAGACTTCGTGAGTCGTCTCTGTCGCCCCGAAGCGGAGCGAGGGGTCTGGAGAGGTGGGGCATTCGGCGCGAACGGCGCTGGACATGGATCAAGTTCGCCGGCGCGGCGTGACCTCGTGCGGTGCGATTGAACGTCCCCTGCCCTACGTCACGTCCGGAGTCTCGACTCCGACGTCCGCCGCCAGGTCGACGAGGGTCTGCCACACCTCGGCGGGGATGGGGATGCCGTCGCGGCGACGTTTTTCGCGGGAGCGGGCCTCGAGGTCGCCGGGGACGAGCACTTCGTCAACGCCCACGGCCGGCGGGGCGGCGTTGACCTGGCGCTTGAGCTCGTCGGAGCGGCGGGTGAAGTCGGCCATCGGCTGGAACAGGTCGGCTTTGAGCACGATCATCGTGACGCCCTGGCGGCGCATCAGCGGGCCGCCGCGCTCGCCCTCTACGTAGTCGTCGGCGCCGGAGAGCACCCGGCCGATAAACTCGTTCGCGAGCATGAAGGCGTAGCCCTTGTGGCCGCCGAACGCCACCATGCCGCCGCGCTTCGGATACCCGGACGGGTCGGTCGTGGGCCGGCCCTCGTCGTCGACGAGGGAGCCGGGCGGCACCTGCTCGCCCTTCAGCGCCGCGACCCGCGCCTTGGAGCCGGCTATGGTCGTGGTCGCGAAGTCCATCACCATGGGAGTCTCGTCGCCGGTGGGGACGCCTATGGCGATCGGGTTGGTGTGGAGCAGCGGCTTGCGCCCCCCGTACGGCACCGCCACGGGCTCCTCGGCGCCGTACCCGGACGCCCAGACGAGGGCGACCATGCCCTCCGCCACGGCCATCTCCGGGTACTCGCCCACCCGGCCTATGTGGGTCGCCTGCACCAGGCTGACCGTCGCCATGTTCTGGTCGCGCGCCTTGGCTATGGCCGTGTCCATGGCGAACTTCGCGACGACGTGCCCGAAGGTCCAGTTGCCGGAGACGAGCGCGGAGGTGGGGGTCTCGGAGACGATCTCCGGCCACGCGGTGGGGACGACAATGCCGTCCCGGATCTCGGTGACGTACCGCGGCAGATGGAAGACGCCGTGGGTGTCCACGCCGCTCAGGTTGGACAGCACGAGCGCGTCGGCCACGCGGGCGGCGTTGCGCTCGTCGGCGCCGGCCGCGAGCAGTATGCGTCGCGTCAGGTCGTGGAGGTCGTTGGCGGCAATTGTCGGCATCTGTCGTCTCCTGCGTGCGGCCGGCCTATACGGGTCAGCCTGGGATTTCCGTCTAAATACGCTCGTGAATAATCTACGCGTCCCTCCGGCGGCGGAGCGCGGCGGCGAGCGCGAGCGGCGCGGCCAGCAGCGCGAGATCGGCCGCCGCGCTGGGCGCCGACGTCCGCCCGGTCGGCAGTCCGCATCCGCCGCCTGAGACTTCCTCTTCGGACGCGGTCGCCGGGGCTGCGGCTGTCGGCGTGGGCACTTGCGCCTCCGCTAGGGCTATCGGCACTGGCGTAGGCTCAGGTGCAGCCGTGGACGTGGGCAGAGGTGTAGGCGTTGGCGTGGCCGTCGGCATAGGCGTCATCGTTGGCGTGAAGGTGGGCGTGGGCGTGGCCGTCGGCATAGGCGTCATCGTTGGCGTGAAGGTGGGCGTGAACGTGGGCGTGGCCGTCGGCGTAGGCGTCATCGTTGGCGTGAACGTTGGTGTGGCAGTGGGCGTCGGCGTTGGCAGGGGCATTCCGGCGGCGGTTGACGACCAAGGGCCGGCTCCCAGTCCGTTTACGGCCCGAACCTGGAGGTCGTACTGCGTCCCGGCTGTGAGCCCGCTGGGCGTGTATTGCAGGGCGCCGTCGACAATCGTCCACACGTCTTCCACAACGGTCCAGTTCGAGTCCGCCGTCTCGTCGGCGGATGTCTCGATATAGCGCAGATCGTAGGCGGTAACGGTTAAACCGCCGTGGCTCGCCGGCTCGCTCCATGCGAGCTCGAGTCCCGACAGGGCGTTCCCGGTTGCCGTCAGACCCACGGGCGCGCCCGGCAGGCTCGCTGGACCAGTGTCTTCCAGGGATTGCGACAGGCCGCCCATGGTGATCGTCGCCCGTCCACCTGTTGCCTCATAGAAGTTGTACTCGTCGAATTCGTCCGTACCGACATGGCTGAACCGTGCTATAAAGCCGCTCACCTTTTCCAGCTGCCACTTATGAAGCGGGTGGTCCTCGTTGATCAGGAGAATAGCCGCGACTCTCAAGTCTCGCTGGGCCTGCGTGTGATCGGGTATACGCGGTCCATGCTGCGCGATGATGTCTTCGGCGGTGTACGTCCTGGCGTTGCTGGCAGTAAATAGCCTATGCTCGTCATAGGTGTATTCGTCCAGCCATGCGCCATCTTCCGCTACCCACAAGTCAGGAACCTCCCCTGGCGGTATAAACCCCGCCAAGTACAGTTCGATCGGGCTGTAGGGTTTCCTGGAAGTGGTGCCGAATGGACTGAACGACCCGGCTGAATATCTGCCATCGCCGTGGTCCACGAAGTCCGCAATATCAAATCCGCCCAATAGTCCGTTCGCGCTGCTGAAGCCCCAGTGGCCAAAGTAGCTACCAATCTCCGACTCACCGAATGACGTAATGTAGTTCGCCCATCGATGGATGAGTTCATGTAGCAATACATCTGCGTCGAGCGCTTCGAGTGTTACAACTCGGATCGTTCCTTGGAGCGCTCCTGCAGATCCCCAACCTCTGTAATACGGATCAACATATATATCTATGCCAATCCCCTCAACATCGTTCATTATGCCCTGATATTGTGCTCCTGCGAGATCAGACTCTACATCAAGAAGGGACAAATTGGAGATGAATATCAGAAAATCGAAGTCATCGCGGAAATATTCATAAAACCGCAAATTGACGTTGGTACTACCTGGAAGAAGGTCTTCGTTTGCCCAACGTTTTCCCGCAACCGGCAGGACGAATACATTGTCGTTGTAGAGCAGAGGATCTCCATCCGCGGTTAGGACTACCGCTATCTCTTCACTCAACTGATTCGCGCCCAGGGACAGATATGTCAGATTGGAGAGGCTGCCGAGTTCGGGCGGTATACTCCCGCTCAACTGATTCCAGCTTAGGTCCAACCGTGTCAGATTGGAGAGGTTGTTGAGCTCGGACGGCATCTGCCCGGTCAACTGGTTCGTGAAGCGGTCCAGCTCCAGAAATCTGCCATGGACGTCCGCCGTGACACCGTACCAATGGCCGATGGACTTGTCGCTCAGCCTGTTCGTGTTGTTCGTCCAGTTGGGGCCGTCGGTGACGTTGTAAAGGGCAGCCACCGCGTCACGGTCGCTGGCCGTCTGCGCATGAGCCGGGTCGACCGGTCCCGTTCCGCACGCGCATACAAGCGTCATGGCGACAAATGCGATCACCGCAACGAGAAATGTCCTGAGGCTCAGGTCGGCCTCTCCGTCACTTACTGAAGCCGTTTGACCCAGCTTGCCCGGATTCACACCAAACTGGGGCAGGCACCTTACGGTATAGGGAAGGAGGGTCTCAAACCCTCCCCTACAGGGTGACGCCTCTTGGACGTAGCGTCCACTGTGGAGATGGTGGATCTGGAGCTTACCGCTCCGATTGACGTGCCGCAAGGTTCGATTGCACAGAATCTGAATACAGGGTTCCGAAGATGCCGCGCCGATGGCGTGCATCACTCCAGGCCGAGCAGTGTCAGGGAGTCCCTCTGGATGACCGCCTCGACCGCGTCCTTGGGTACCGGCGGCAGATGATGCTTCGTCGCGAAGCGGTTGAGGCCCCGCAGGGCGGCTATCGCCTCGTCGGGGTCGGTGACGGGCCAGTCGGACGCGAACAGCAGCTTGGGGAAGACCGACCACTCCCAGGCCAGGCGCAAACCGGTGTACATCGACCAGGGCCGGTAGAGCTGGCCCGACAGGTCGGCGTAGACGTTCGGGTGCTTGCGTATGACGGCGATGCAGTCGGCGTGCCAGGGGTGCGCGAGATGCGCCATCACCACGACCAGGTCGGGATACGCCATGGCGATCTCGTCCATGACCAGCGGATGCGCGTATCTCAGCGGGGCGCTCGGCGTCGGCGCGGTCCCCTGGTGGAACACGATCGGCAGGCCGTTGCGCTGCGCGTAGTCGTACACCCGCCTCGCCGGCTCGCCCAGCGGCTCGAAGGTCTGGTAGTTCGGCGCCAGCTTCATGCCCCTCAGCCCCAGGTCGTTGACGCACCGCTCCATCTCGTCCATGACGTTCTCGTCGTCGGGATGCACGGACATGAAGCCGATGACCTTGTCCGGGTAGCGCGCGGCGAGGGCGGCCGCCACGTCGTTCAGGCCTCCCCCGAAGCCGGGGCCGAGCCTGGCAAGCTCGTCCGCCTCCGGGCCCGGACGGGGCGCGAGCCCGAACGCGATGGCCTTGTCGACCGGAGCCATCACGCGGATGTAGTCCTCGAACCCGTGGTGCATGCGCACCGGCCGGTCCGGCCGTATCACGTCGTTGTACAGCGCCTCGTCGTCGGGCACTGCCTCGAAGTGCGACGGCAGGTGCGTATGTACGTCGACTATCATGGCAGCTCCTTTCAGTCCAGCGGCAGCGGGACCGTCTGGCCGGTCCGGCCCGACCTGCGGAGCGCGAGCCCGCCCTCCAGAGCGGCCTTGCCGTCCTCGCCGGTGCACGACGGCCGCCGCCCTTCCCTGATGCTGTCTACGAACTCCTGGAACTCGATGTGGAAGCCCGGGAAGCCGCGCACCTCGCGCAGCCGGTCGATGTCCGGTGGAGGCGGGTCGTAGTGGTCGGGAATGGGGACCGTCGACCAGTCGTCCTTGCCGAGGCGAACGTCGTGGCCGGCGATCTCGATCATCCCCTCGGTCCCGAGGATGCGCCAGTCGGTGTACCGGGGGTTCGGGTTCGACCTGCCCTCAATCATGGCGACGAAGGCGCCGCTCTTGAGGCGGAAGCCGCCGAGGATGGCGTCCTCGCCGTCGCCGCCGGACGCGAAACGGCCCATGCCGATGGTCACGGCCGCGTCCAGGTCGCTGCCGGCGAGCCAGCGGAACTGGTCGATGATGTGCGGGCCCTCGTAGGTCAGGAAGCCGCCGCCGGTCTCGGTCCGGCGGCTCCAGCGCTCGGAGCCCGGATAGCCGGGCCCCAACCGGGTCCAGGTGATCCAGATGACGTCGCCGATCGCGCCGTCGTCAATGAGGCCCTTGACGACGATATTCTCCGGGGAGAAGCGGTGCGTCTGGGCGTACATCAGGTTGACCCCCGCCCTGTGCGCGGCGGATATCATCTCGTCGCACTCGTCCAGGGTCACGGCGAACGGCACCTCGACGAGCACGTGCCTGCCCGCCTCGGCGGCCGCTACGGCCGGGTCGCGGTGCGACGCCGACGTCACGACGTTCACGGCCTGGATGGCGTCGTCGGCCAGCATGTCCTCGACGCTGGTGAACGCCTTGACGCCGTGCCTCGCGGCGACCTCCTCCGCGACCTCGGGAATCACGTCGCAGACGCCTATGAGCTCGGTCTCGTCCATGGCGTCGTACAGGTGCGCGTGCCGCTGCCCGTTACCTCCGAGTCCAACGACGCCCGTGCCGATCTTGTCCATGTCGCCTCCTCGGCGGCTACTCGGCCGCCTGGAACTCCGCTATCGCACGGCCTATGGCGGCCGCCCATCTATCGGCGAGGGCCGTCTCCCTGGCGCGGTGCTCGTAGCCGGCCGAATCGCCGCCATCGTACGAGCTCCTGTACCACTCTACAGTCTTGCTCATCCACGTGTCGATTGGCGTGGTCGTGTAGCCGAAGTCGCGCTCGGCCTTCGACAGGTCGTGGACGTACGGGTGTGCGCGGCACAGCGGCGGCAGGTATCCCGTCAGCGCTTCGTCCTTGTCGATCGCGGCGCGGGGCACGTAGGAGATGGAGCCACTCGTCCCGGCCGCCTTCCACACCGTGTCCGCCCATCGCCGGACGGTCATGATCTCCTGCATGGCTATGTGGTATGTCTGGTTGACGGCCGCCGGGCTCGCGATGGCCCGGAGCCAGTTGTCGGCCGCGTCCTCGGAGTAGAGCGTGCGAAAAACGGAGTGCTCCTCGGCCGGCACGACTATCGGCCCGCCGTCCAGCGCCCTCTGGACCCACCACCACATGCGGAGGGTGTCGTCGTCCCAGCCCATCGTCGCGGGTATGCGGACTATGGTGAACGGCACCCTGCTGTTCTCGTTGAGCCACTTCTCGCAGTGGCGCTTGCCCACGCCGTAGGGGTCCTCGCCTTCCGGGTAGTCGTAGCCTATCGTCGACCAGTCGACGTCACTCTCCCTGAACGGGACGTGGTCCCAGAAGTCGAGCATCCCGGCCATGTAGACCGAGCCGGTGCTGACGAAGAGGTAGCGCCCGACGTTGCCCTCCAGGGCGCGGACCGTCGACTCGACGTCCTCCCGCCTGTAGGCCTGCGTGTCGAGGACGGCGTCGAAGCTCTTGCCGCGCAGCCTGGAGCGCAGGTCCGCCGCGTCGGTCCGGTCGCCGATGAGGTGGTCGACGCGGTCCCACCAGTGAGGCCTGTTGTTCCCCCTGCTGTAGACGGTCACGTCGTCGCCACGCTCCAGGAGGCGTTCGACGACGACGCGTCCCATGTAGCGCGTGCCGCCGATGATCAGGTATCTCATGCGCGAACCGCCTGCCCGCAACTCCTCAGTACAAGATGAGGTGGGTCGGGACGAGCCGCTGCGCGACGGGGTCCGCCGCCAGGGCCAGGCCCTCGAGGGTGTAGGCGCCCAGCAGTGGCGGAGCATCGTCTTCCCCGAAGACCACCAGGGTGACCTCGCTATCGCCGTCGACCGTCGCCCACGCCCTCCCGTAGTCCATCTCGACCCGCCGCCCGTCGGCCAGCAGGAACGCGCGCGTGCCCATCGGTTCGACGCCCAGCTCATGCAGCATGGACCTCGGCAGGGTGGTGTAGGCGGCGACGGTGTCCACCGTCGCCTCGATCTCCCGCGACCGCTCCCCGTCCATGCTCGAAATACGGAGCGGCCAACTGAACGTCCCCATGTCGATCCCCCCGGTCGCGCTTCGTGCCACTCCATTCTAACCGATGGCGCACCCTCACCCTAGTGGGCCAACACCGTCGTAACTGTTCAGAGTCGCGGAACGCCTGTCTTCCCCACCTCACCCCCAAGGCAACCCGTTCACCCCGAGTAGCGCCGCTGCTTTGAGCGGCGCGTATCGAGGGGCGCGCACGACCACCGGCGCCGCCCTTCGATACAGCCCGCCCAGGGCGGCGGGCCACTCAGGGCTAACGGAAAGAGAGGTTCATCCCTTCAACTCTGAACAGTTATGCCAATTTACTGTGATGAGGCCGTATTGGGGTAATGCTTCCTATGGTCGATAGGGGAAGGCGGGTTTCAAACCCGCCACTACGGTTTGGCAATTCACGGCGTCCTCAAAACGAATTGGTATTACGCACCCTGGTATTGATCGGTCGCGCAGTTATAGGGGATGGCCGCAGGCGCTCGGTTGCGCGCACGCCGGGCGCATCAGTGCAGGTCGAGCTTGAAGCCGCGGTCGGCGTCCGGGATCGGGAGGGCCACGGGGCTGCCGCCGGCCTGAGACGAGAGGTGCAAGCCGACGACGATCTCCAGCGCCTTCATCCCGTCCTCGCCCGACGACGTCGGCGTCCCGCCGCTCTCGATGCACTCCATCAGCTCAAGGTAGCCGTTCTTCTCGGCGTCTCCTATCACGAGCGGGGGCGTCTCGAGAGTGCGCGTCGTCACCGGGTCGCTGCTGCGCATGTCGGAGGAATCCTCGTCGCGCGCCCGGTACAGCACGTCGTCCTCGTCGATCTCGAACAGGTCGATCCGGCCGCGCGACCCGCAGAACATGTGCGTGTGGGCGAGCAACACGTCGGGCATGCAGTAGATCATGTGCCGGTAGCCATTGGCGTACCTCACGTGCCCGACGGCGCCCGGGTCCCTGCCCATCCATTGCTCCAGCGACTCGTTGAACCCGGTGTTCTCCCTGTCGGTGCCGTAGTGGACGGAGCCGGTCACCTCCACCGGCGCACTGTCGACCACGAAGCCGATCATGTCGAAGAAGTGTGTGCCGTTCGAGCCGATGCGGCCGGCGGTCCAGTACGACAGGCCATGCGTCGGCCGGCCGATGGCGCCGTCCGCGATGGCGTCCTTGATGGCGATGAACCGGGGAGTCCAGCGCCGCTGGTGGCCGATGGCGAGCTTCGTGTTGCCCGCCCTGCACTGCTCGATCATCGCGTCGGCCTCGACGAGCGAGTTGGCGATCGGCTTCTCCATGTAGATGCCGCGCACGCCGCTGGCCGCCACGTCGCGGACGATGGGCGGCCTGAACCCCGCGGCCGTCGCGATGACCACGACGTCGAGCTCCTCGGCGTCGAGCATCTCGTCGTGCTTCGTGTAGACGGCGATGTCCGGGAACTCGGTGCGGGCGTCCTCCAGGTGTTCCGGCACCATGTCGGCCATCGCGACCAGCTTCGCCCCCTCGACGTCCGGCCAGTACTCCGCGAGCTGACGCCCGCGGCCCCTGTATCCGACCTGTCCGACTCGAATCTCAGTCACGCGGCACCCCCTGCGATGTGTGATAAAGTGCGGTCGCGCCGACCGTGCGCCGGCCGCACCCGCGACTTCCGACCAGAGGATATCCTGCCGGACGGCCAGTGCCAAGCGCCGCGGCGGCTCAGGATACGCCACCTCCGCCATATCCGAGGTGCCGGCTGTAGGCAAGCGGCACCTGTATCGTGTAGCGCGTCATGCTACAATGTGCAGCCGTGAGGTTCAGACACGCAGGGTTGCGAAGATTCTGGGAGAGGGGTGACGCCCGCCAATTGAGCCCCGCCCACCTCGCCCGCATCGGCCGGCTGCTGGACGATCTGGAAGCGGCCAACGGACCGTGGGACATGGACTGGCCCGGACGCCGCTTGCACCAACTGACCGGCAATCGCCGCGGCACGTGGAGCGTTCGGGTGTCCGGCAACTGGCGGCTGACGTTCCGGTTCGAGGCAGGGGAAGCCGTGGACATAGACCTTGCCGACTACCACTAGCCGAGGGGAAATAGTCATGACCGAGCGCGTCCGTACGCATCCGGGAGAGAGCTTGCGGGACGGTCTGGAGGCCGAAGGCTGGAGCGTCAACGAGTTTGCCGCCCGCCTGGGGATCAGCCGCGCTACCGCTTCGCGGCTGCTGAACGGGCGCTCCGGCATTTCGCCCGGCGTGGCCCTGGCCCTGGAGCACATCGGGTGGAGCAACGCCGATTTCTGGATGCGCAGACAGGCGAGCTACGACCTGTCCGTGGCGCGCCGCGACCGGGGGGCCAGGCCCGCCCTTGACGCGCTGGAGCGCGGGCGGTAGAACCCGAGGGTGGACCTGGGACGAGGAGGCTCAAACATGGCCGAGACTGGAAGGATGCTGTCGGTCGTCGATGGCGAGCGGGTCGTCGTCGAGACGTTCGAGGTCGGGGAACCGGGGCCCGGCGAGGTGCTGGTCAGGGTCAGCCGGACGCAGGTCAGCGCAGGCAGCGAGAAGGGCCGGTTTCGAGGCGCGTCTCGACCGGATCCCAGGACCCCACTGGGGTACTACCCGGAGCCGCCGGGATACACCGCCGCGGGGCGCATCCAGGCTCTCGGGCCCGGCGTGGAGGGGTTCGCGATCGGCGACAGGGTGTTCGCCTTCGGCAGGCACCAGTCTCACCTGCTTACGCGGATCGATCGCTATCACGACGCCGGGCTGCGAAAGAACGTGCAGCGCATCGAGTTCGACATCACCGACGAGCAGGCCTGCTTCTCCCGGCTCGGAGATGTCGCCCTCCACAGCATCAGGCGCGCCGAGCTCCAGCCCGACGAGTCGGTCGTCATCTTCGGCCAGGGTGTCGTGGGCCAGCTCATCGCGGCCTTCGCGCGCATTTCGGGCGCATACCCGATCATCGCCGTCGACCTCGACGACGACAGGCTGGAGTTGTCGAAGACCAGCGGCGCGACGCACACGGTCAACGCATCGAAGGAGAACGCAGTCGAGGCGGTCGAGGCGATCGCGGGAGGCGGCGCGGAGTGCGTGTTCCACGCCAACCGGGAGGCGCAGGTGCTGGCCGACTGCGTCGCCGCGACCGGTTACGGCGGCAAGGTGATTCTCGTCGGCGCGACGCGCGGGCCCGTCAGCATGTACCTCCGCAATCTCCTGAGACGCGAGATAAGCATCCGAGGCTCCCACTTTGTCAGCGACGTCGAGCAGCGCTACTGGAAGTGGACGACCTCCCGCGACCGAAACGCCATCATGCGCATGATCGCCCAGGGCGACCTGAGCGTCGACCACCTCATCAGCCACGTCGTCAGGCCGGAGGAGGCCGACGAGGCCTATCAGCGCATAGTCGCCGGCCCCCAGGGCTGGATGGGCGTATTCTTCGCCTGGGACTGACGCAGGCCAATCGGACACGCGAGCCGCAGGAGACCAGGGAGCCTCAATCATGGCTGAGACAGGCAGGATGTTGTCGGTAGTCGACGGAGAGCGCGTCGTCGTCGAGACGTTCGAGGTGCCGGAGCCCGGCCCCGGCGAGGTGCTGGTCAGGGTCAACCGGACCCAGGTCAGCGCGGGCAGCGAGAAGGGCCGGTTTCGAGGCGCCTCGCCGCCCGACCCGAGGACGCCCCTGGGCTACTCGGACACGCCGCCCGGATACACGGCCGCGGGGCGCGTGCAGGCGGTCGGGCCCGGCGTGGAGGGCTTCGAGATCGGCGACAGGGTGTTCGCCTACGGCCGGCACCAATCCCACCTGCTTTCTCAGGTCGAGCACTACGGCGACGACGCCGGGATCCGAAAGAACGTGCAGCGTATCGAGTTCGACGTCACCGACGAGCAGGCGTGCTTCTCGCGTTTGGGGGACGTAGCGCTTCACAGCGTCAGGCGCGCCGAGCTACAGCCCGACGAGGCGGTCGCCATCTTCGGCCAGGGAGTCGTCGGACAGCTCATCGTGGCCTTCGCGCGCATCTCCGGCGCATACCCGATCATCGCGGTCGACCTGGACGACGACAGGCTCGAGCTATCGAAGATCAGCGGCGCGACGCACACGGTCAACGCATCGAAGGAGAACGCAGTCGAGGCGGTCGAGGCGATCGCGGGAGGCGGCGCGGAGTGCGTGTTCCACGCCAACCGGGAGGCGCAGGTGCTGGCCGACTGCGTCGACGCGGCGGGCTACGGCGGCAAGGTGGTGCTCGTCGGCGCGACGCGCGGACCCGTCAGCATGTACTTGAACAAGCTGCTCGTGCGGGAGATAGACCTCCGGGGGTCGCACATGGTCAGCGACGTCGAGCAGCGCTACTGGAAGTGGACCACCTCCCGCGACCGCAACGCCATCCTGAGGATGATCGCCCAGGGCGACCTGAGCGTCGACCACCTGATCAGCCACGTCGTCAGGCCGGAGGAGGCCGACGAGGCCTATCAGCGCATAGTCGCCGGCCCCCAGGGCTGGATGGGCGTATTCTTCGCCTGGGACTGACGCCGCGCGGGTGAACTCATAGATCGACCGCGAAGACGCAGGAGTCTCAGACATGGCCGAGATGGGCAGGATGTTGTCGGTCGTCGACGGCGAGCGGGTGGTCGTCGAGACGTTCGAGGTCGGGGAGCCGGGGCCCGGCGAGGTGCTGGTCAGGGTCAACCGGACCCAGGTCAGCGCGGGCAGCGAGAAGGGCCGGTTCCGCGGCGCCTCCGCGCCCGATCCCAAGATCCCACTCGGGTACTGGGAGATCCCGCCCGGCTACACCGCCGCGGGGCGCGTGCAGGCCATCGGGCCCGGCGTGGAGGGCTTCGAGATCGGCGATAGGGTGTTCGCGTCGGGCAGGCATGCGTCGCATCTGCTCTCCAAACTCAAGGACGAGGACGACGGCGGGATGCGAAAAAGGGTGCAGCGCATCGAGTTCGACGTCACCGACGAGCAGGCGTGCTTCTCACGGCTGGGGGACGTCGCGCTGCACAGCGTCAGGCGCGCCGAGCTGCAGCCTGACGAGTCGGTCGCCATCTTCGGACAGGGAGTCGTAGGACAGCTCATCGCCGCATTCGCCCGCATATCGGGCGCGTACCCCATTATCGCCATCGACCTGGACGACGACAGGCTGGAGCTGTCGAAGATCAGCGGCGCGACGCACACCGTCAACGCCGCGAAGGAGAACGCCGTCGAGGCGGTCGAGTCGATGACGGGAGGCGGCGCGGAGTGCGTCTTCCACGCCAACAGGGAGGCCCAGGTGCTGGCCGACTGCGTCGACGCGGCCGGCTACGGAGGCAAGGTAGTGCTCGTCGGCGCGACCTACGGACCGGTCAGCATGTACCTCGGCAATCTCCTGAGACGCGAGATAAGCATCCGAGGGTCGCACATGGTCAGCGACGTCCAGCAGCGCTACTGGAAGTGGACCACCTCGCGCGACCGGAACGCCATCATGCGGATGATCGCCCAGGGCGACCTGAGCGTCGACCACCTGATCAGCCACGTCGTCAGGCCGGAGGAGGGGCACGAGGCCTACCGGCGCATCGTCGCGGGCCCGCAGGGCTGGATGGGCGTCTTCTTCGCCTGGGACTGACACAGCGGGTTACCCCCAATTGTAACTGTTCAGACTCGGGGTCCCACACAACCCGTTCACCCTGAGTAGCGCCGGTGCTTTGACCGGCGCGTATCGAAGGGCGCACGCAACCTTGACGTCAATGCTGGTGTCGGCCCCACCCAAAGACTGAGTCGTGCTGGCCCTTCGATACACCCCGACGAAGCGTCGGGGCACTCAGGATGAACGGGTCGTGTGACTACGGCGCCTCCCCTTCCAGGACTTCGATGAGCGCAGCAGAGTCGTGCCGACGAAAGAAAGAATCTGTAGGGCGGGCCGCCTTCCTCTCAGCAACTCTGAACAGTTACCCCGAATTCCCCGGGTTGCACCAACAGCACATTCGTGCTACTCTGTCCCCGCGACAAACACGCCCCATGCCCCAACTTACCCACTCTTCACTATCCACTATCCCACTACCCCTGTCCCGTTTTGTCCTATTTTGTCCTGCCCTGTCCCACGCCAGATACGGACCGTGGGACACCACCTGTCCCATTTTTCGGAAAAGTGTCCCATCGCCCAGATAGGGATGGGACACTTTGGAACACAATGAGACAGTTTTTCTGGGTTTCTCCCATGGCCGCGCCGTCCTGGCCGTGATTGTGTAGGATAGCCACAGCCATGGAGCCGGAGGCGACTTGAACGAGTTCACGCTGATCATCCTGGCGGCGCTGGCGCTGGCGCTCGCGCTGGGCGTCGTCTCGGACTGGCTCAACCTGCGGGCGCTCGACCCGGAGATGCCGGCCGAGCTGTCGGACATCTACGAGCCCGACGAGTACCGGCGGTCCCAGGAATACACCCGGACAAAGACCTATTTCGGGTTCGTCACGGCGGCGTTCGATCTGGCGCTGCTGCTCGTGTTCTGGTTCGCCGGCGGGTTCGACGCGCTGGACAGGGTCGCCATTGGCGTCTGGGACCACCCGGTCGGGACGGGGCTGGTCTACATCGGCGCGCTGGGCCTGGGGCACTCGGTCGTGACGCTCCCGTTCGGCATATACGCGACGTTCGGGATCGAGGAGCGATTCGGGTTCAACAAGACGACGGTGCGCACCTTCGTCTTCGACAGGCTCAAGGCGCTCGGCCTGCTCGTCGTCCTGGGCGGCCCGCTGCTGGCCGCGGTGCTGGCCTTCTTCGAGTACGCGGGCGGGCTCGCGTGGGTCTACGGCTGGGCGGCCGTCACCCTGTTCAGCCTGGTCATGGCATTCGTCGCCCCAACCTGGATCATGCCCCTCTTCAACAAGTTCACCACGCTGGAGCCGGGCGAGCTGCGGGACTCGATTCTCGACTACGCGCGCTCGGTCGACTTCACCGTCTCGAACATCCTCGTGATGGACGGCTCCAAGCGCTCCAGCAAGGCCAACGCCTTCTTCACCGGCTTCGGACGGAACAAGCGCATCGCGCTCTTCGACACGCTGATCGAGAAGCACACGACCGCCGAGCTGACGGCCGTGGTGGCGCACGAGATCGGCCACTACAAGCGCCGGCACGTACCCAAAGGGATTGCTCTCGGCATCGCGACCACCGGCCTGCTGTTCTTCATCCTCTCGCTCGTGCTCGAAGCCGGCGGCCTCTACGACGCCTTCTTCATGGAGCGTCAGTCGACCTACGCCGGACTCGTCTTCTTCGGCCTGCTGTACTCGCCCGTGCAGCTCGTGCTGTCGACGGCGACAATGGTCCTGTCGCGGCGTTACGAGTACCAGGCCGACCGCTGGGCCGTCGAGACCACGAGCGACCCTCAGGCCTTGGCGGACGGGCTCAAGCGCCTGTCTGCGGACAACCTGTCGAACCTGGCGCCGCACCCGCTGCACGTGTTCCTCAACGAGTCACACCCGCCCCTGCTGCAGCGCGTTCGGGCCATCGAGCGGCACGGGACGGGCTTGTAGTCACATCGGACTACGTGCCCCGAGGCAGAGGGCGAGCGTTCTACGGCTGATGACAGGTCCTTGAATGTCGTCCCGAACGGAGTGAGGGACCTGGGGCGGGGTCGACACGCGATCGAGGTCGAGGCGGCCCCGCCCCAGGTCTTTCGCGCTGCTCAGGACGACAATGCGTCCGCGACCCGCTACAGGCTCTTCACCTCGTTGACGAGGTCAGTGAGGGACTGTTTGGCGTCGGCGAAGAGCATGAGCGTGTTCTCCTTGTAGAACAGCTCGTTGTCCAGGCCGGCGAAGCCGGGGTTGAGGCTGCGCTTGAGCACGAGCACGTGTCCGGCGCGGTCGACGTTGAGGATGGGCATGCCGTAGATCGGGCTGCCCGCGTTGTCCCTGGCGGCGGGGTTGACGACGTCGTTGGCGCCGACGACCAGGACCATCTCGGTGGAGTCGAACTCGTCGTTGACCTGGTCAAGGTCGTACAGCTTGTCGTATGGGACCTCGGCCTCGGCCAGCAGGACGTTCATGTGGCCGGGCATCCGTCCCGCGACGGGGTGGATGGCGTACTTGACTTCGACGCCCTTGTCGGCCATCAGGTCGCCGAGCTCCTTGAGCTGGTGCTGCGCCCGGGAGACGGCGAGGCCGTAGCCGGGGACGAAGATCGCCTTCCTGGCGTAGGCGAGGGAAATAGCCGCGTCGGAGGCGGTCACCTCGCGGACGGTGCGCGGGCCGCCGGATTCGGCCGTCGCCCCGGCGGGGGCCGCCCCGAAGGCCCCGAACATCACGTTGACTATCGACCGGTTCATCGCCTTGGTCATGATGAGCGTCAGAATCATGCCCGCCGCGCCGACGAGCGCCCCGGCCACGATCAGGATCGGGTTGCCGAGCACGAACCCGGCGCTCGCCGCGGCGAGGCCGGAGTAGGAGTTCAGAAGCGAGATAACGACCGGCATGTCGCCGCCGCCGATCGGGATCACGAGCAGCACGCCAAGTAGCAGGCAGGCGGCGGCCAGCCCGGCGAACACGGCGAGCTGGGGGTCGGCGATCGAGTAGCCGATCATCGCCAGCACGCCGAGGAACAGCAGCGCGCTGACGACGTTCTGCAGCGGGAAGGTGATGGGCCTGGTCGTCATGACCTCCTGGAGCTTTCCGAAGGCGATGAGGCTGCCCGAGAAGGTGACCAGCCCGATCAGGGTGCCCAGCATGATGGTGACGGCGACGTCGCTTGGTATGCCGTCCGTGGTGTCGCGCAGCCTGACGAACTCGGCGGCCGAGATGAGGGCCGACGCGCCGCCGCCGAGGCCGTTGAAGACGGCCACCATCTGCGGCATGGCCGTCATCCTGATAGTCCGGGCCAGGACTCCGCCGACGACCGCGCCGACGAGTATCCCGACGACGATCAGCTCGTAGCTGACTATCGAGCGGTCCAGGAGGGTGACTACGACGGCCGTGAGCATTCCCGCGGAGGCGAGAACGTTGCCCGAGCGCGCCGTGGCGGGCGAGCTGAGCCGCTTCAGGCCGATGAAGAAGAGCGCGGCGGAGACGAGATAGACGGCGCCTATCAGCGTCTGCACGTCGAAGTCGATCATCGCCCGCGGTCCCCGGCGTCGCGCTTGAACATGCGCAGCATGCGGTCGGTGACCAGGAAGCCGCCAACGACGTTGACCGTCGCGAGGGCCACGGCGAACACTCCGAGCGCCACGCTGAGCGCGCCGCCGTCCTGCCCGGCCACGAGGATGGCGCCGATGACCGCGATTCCCGATATCGCGTTCGCGCCCGACATGAGCGGGGTGTGCAGCGTCGGCGGCACCTTCGTGATCACCTCGAAGCCGGCGAACGCGGCGAGCACCAAGATGTACAGCTCGATGAGCAGCGCGTTGTCGATCACGATGCGGCGTCCTTTCCGGGTAACAGTTCAGCGTTGCCGAGGTGAACGCGGACCACCACTGTGGATTTCCCTCGTGGGTACGACTGCGCTGTGGTTACCGAAGTCCCGGTATGGGCGGGGCCGTCGCCGTGCGACCCGTTCGCCCTGAGTGCCCCGACGCTTCGTCGGGGTGTGTCGAAGGGGCCGTGCAACTCCGTATTTGGGTGGGGCTGACTCCACCATTGGCGGGCAGGTCGCGTTCGCCCTTCGATACGCGCCGGTGAAGCACCGGCGCTACTCAGGGTGATCGGGTCGCGTGGGGCACTCAAGTCTGAACGGCGTCCTTTCCGGCGGCGGTCTCGACGGCCGGGCCGCGGGGCTCCTTGACCTGCCCGTCGGCTGGCACGCCGACTATCTCGCCGTCGTGCGTGACGCAGCTCGCCATGGTGATGTCGTCGTCGAAGTCCGGCCCGGCGCCGTCGTTGCCGACGACGTGCAGCAGGAAGTTGCCGATGTTTCGGGAGTACATCTGGCTGGCGTGGACCGGGATGGTGCTGGGCAGTCCCACCGGCCCGTGGATGGTCACGCCGTGGGCGTACACCGTCTCGCCGGGCCTGGTCAGCGCGCAATTGCCGCCGGTCTCGGCGGCGATGTCCACGATCACGCCGCCCTCGCGCATGTTCTCCACCATCGCCTCGGTGACGATCTTCGGCGCGAGCCTGCCGGGCACGGCCGCTGTCGTTATCACGAAGTCGACCGCCGCGATGTGCTCGGCCAGGATGTCACTTTCCCGATGTTGTGTCTCCGCGGATAGCTGCTTGGCGTAGCCGCTGGCGTGCTCCGCCTCGGCTACGACGACCCGCGGCTCGACGAAGCTGGCGCCCAGGCTGCGCACCTGCTCGCCCACCGCGGGACGGACGTCGTAGCCGAACATGACGGCGCCCATGCGGCGCGCCGTGGCGATGGCCTGGAGGCCGGCGACGCCCGCGCCGATGACCAGCCCCTTCGCCGGCGCCAGCGTGCCCGCGGCGGTGATCATCATGGGCATGAACCGGTTGAGGGCGTTCGACGCGATCAACGCGCCCTTGTAGCCGGCGAGGGACGCCATCGAGGTCAGCGCGTCCATGCTCTGGGCGCGCGCGGTCCTGGGGACGGCGTCCATGCTGAAGGCCGTGATCCGGTTGTCGGCGAGCTTCCTGACCATCTCGGCGTCGGCCGAGGGCCGGAGGAAGCCGACGAGCAGCGCGCCCGGATTCATCATGTCCGCCTCGTGCCGCCCTACGGTCTCGTTCAAGACGGGGCGCTCCACCTTGAGCACGACGTCGGCCGACTCGTAGAGCGCTACCGGGTCCTGCTCCACGGTGGCGCCCGCGTCGACGTATGCGGAGTCGGATGCCAGGGCGCCGTGTCCGGCGCCGGACTCGACGGCGACCTCCATCCCGGCCTCGCGAAGCGTCGCCACCGCGTCCGGTACGAGCGCCACGCGGAGCTCATTTGCGGCGATCTCTCTGGGGACGGCGACCTTCAACCAAGCCCTCCATGACGGGAGCGGCGGCGCGGAAGAACGCCGCTTCTTCTCGTCCACATTCTAGCAAGTACGGGCCCGGCGATTGGAAGCGACGGCCAGGCGATTCCGGCGGGATGACCGAGAACGTCTCTCCTCGTCCGCGGCGGATGGCTTGATGCCGGCGTCGGTGGTACATTGGCCGGGACGCTCAACAACGCGACGGGGAGGACGGACATGGAATCCCGATCGGGAGTCAATCGAAAGACGACGGGGCCGCTGCTGGACTGGTTCTACGTCAGCGCCGGATACGTCACGTTCCGCAGCGGACTGGCCGAGCAGTGGGACTCGCCCAGGGGCATCGAGATCGAAGTGCAGCAGGCGCGGAAGTCGGACCCGATCCTGGTACCCGACAGACCGTGGGAGGAGGGAGGCATCGCGTCGGTAAAGGGGATACTCCGGCGCAACGACCGGTACGAGATGTACTACTCGACGGACGGCGGATGCCAGTGCCTTGCCGTAAGCGAAGACGGCGCGACCTGGACCAAGCCCGAGCTTGGGATCGTGGAGTTCGACGGCTCCAAGCGCAACAACATCGTCGCCCGGGGTCGAGGGCTGACCGGATACGTCTTCGAAGACCCGTCCGCGCCTCCCGAGGAGCGGTTCAAGCTGACCACGATGAGGGGCGGAATATACGAGCCGGAGCTCGACGCCGACGGCTCGCCTATAGCGCTGGGTCCGACGGCCTCCGACGACTTCGAGCTGCAGGAAGAGCTGCGGGAGGGATACACGGGGAAGTGGGGCCAGCTGAAGGGCTTTTTGGGCGGCGCCGTATCCCCGGACGGCCTTCGCTGGACCGCCATAGACAGGCATCTCCTCGCCGAGTTCGTCGACGGCGACAGCATCGCGCACTATGACGACGCTCGCGGCAGGTACGTCGCCTACCTGCGGTTCCACACCGGCGGCCGGAGGACGGTCGGCCGTTCCGAGACGTCCGACTTCAGGCGATTCGATCCCGAGACGGTCGTGCTGCAGCCCGATCCCCAGGACCCGCCGGACACGTCCTTCTACGGTCACGCCTACACGCCATATCCTGGCCGGGACGATCTCCATCTCATGTTCCTGTCCATCTACCACCACAACACCGACAACATAGACCTGCAGCTCGCCGTGAGCCACGACGGCGATTACTGGTTCCGGCCTGAACGCCACCGGCCCCTGGTCGCCAACGGCCCCGCGGGGACGGACGACTCCGGGCAGATCCACGCCGGGCCCGGCCTCGCCGACCTGGGAGACGGCCGTTGGGGTCTCGCATACGTCGGAAATCGCAGGCTGCACAACAACGACGTCGACTGGTACCCGCCGGAGCCGGGAGAGCGGGTATCCCGGACGGTCCGGTACGCGGTGTGGCAGCGGGACCGCCTTGCGGGGATACGCGCCAGGGACTACGGGCAGCTCACGCTCAGGCAGGAGCGAGAACGGCCGCCTGAGAACTGCCCGGACGCGATCGAGGCGCCGCCCCGCGGCGTATTCCCGCCGCTGTCCGACCCGGACGAGGCGCCCCGCCAGCTCAGGCTGAACTACCGCACCGAGCCGGGAGGCTGGATCCAGGTGGAGCTGATTCCCGTCGTCAGCACGATGACCTATCCCCAGGTACCACCGATCAGTGGCTACAGCTTCGACGACTGTGATACTCTCACAGGCGACCATCTGGACCGGGTGGTAACGTGGGGTGAGCGCTCGAACGTCGCCCGCCTTTCCGACACGCTGGCCGTCAGAGTAAGAATGTACCGGGCGACGCTGTTCTCATGGTCGCTGTAGCCGAACGGTGTACCAGGTCCCACGATCCGTCGGCGCTGCCAGCGGCGCCGCCATGCCCCTCCGATGCTCGCTCGACCAACCGGCGCGCGTGCGGCGGTCGACCGTGTGGTGACAAGTTATGGACAAGCTGACCGACGACGAGCGCAGGCAGATATACGAAGAGGAAGAGCGGAAGGAAGAAGAGCGCCGTCGCCGTCGGGGTCGCAGGCCCGACACCCAATGGCTGGCGGTGATTGCATTCCTTGTGCTCCTCGTCGTTGCCATGCCGATTGTAGGCCAAGCCGGCCTTGTGGACCGCGCCCTGGCCCGCAACGAAGCCCAGGTCCGGGAGGCGGGGAAGTTCCCCACGGCGGCGCCGGAAACGTTGCCTACGCCGGCGCCGACTCCGGCGACGGGCATGCGGACGACTTTCGGCGACGGCGTGTGGCTGATCGGGGACCAGATGTCTCCGGGCACATACCGCGCCGAGCCGCCGTCCTCAGGCTGCTACTGGGCCCGCGTCGCCGAGTTCAGCGACCTGACGAGGCTGACCGCCCGCTCCGCAGCCGCGACCGATTCCGGCGTCTGGTCGGCGGGCACGACCCCGCCCGTCGAGATCGCATGGATCAGAGATACCGACGCGGCCTTCGAGACGGTTGGCTGCGGCCCGTGGCGGCGGCTCGCACAGTGACGTCCCCGGCGGCCCGGCCCCCACGCACGTTCGCGACATCCGAGCAGCCGAATCTCATGCCAGTGTCACCGCTATCCAATCGGCGATGAGCGGCCTCGTCGTCAGCCCGAGCGCCCGCGTGCTCGAACGCTGGCCCGGATCGCGCGTCGAAACTGGGCGGCCGCATGGCTGACGTCTCCGCCGGCCAGGTGGCGTCCAGGGCGAGCGGCAAGTGGGCAATCCTCGCCGTCGTGTCGATCGGCACGCTCATGTCGACGCTGGACGGCGGCATGGTGGGCGTGTCGTTCCCTGCGCTGTCGGAGGCGTTCGACACCGGCAGCTCGACCATCCTGTGGGTGAGCGTGGCCTTCTGGGCCACCAGCTTCGGCCTGCTTCCAACGCTGGGCTGGCTCGGAGACGTCCACGGCAGGAAGCGGGTCTACACGCTGGGCTCGCTGGTGTTCGCGTTCGGCATCCTGGCGGCGGCGGCCGCGCCCAACGTGTGGGTGCTGATCGCGGTCCGGATCGTGCAGGCGGTCGGATCGGCCATGGTGCTGTCGAACCTCAACGCGGTCATCGCCGCCGCCTTCCCGGCCGGCGAGCGCGGCCGGGCCCTGGGCGTGTCCGGCGCCGTGGTGGGCGTCGGGCTGTCCGCGGGCCCGCTCATCGGGGGATTCCTGGTCGACGTCCTTGGATGGCAGTCGTTGTTCTACACGCGAGCGCCCCTGGGCCTGCTCGGAGCGCTCCTGGCGTGGCAGATGCTGCCGAGCGACCGCACCACGGGCGGGCGCGCCCACATCGACCTGCTCGGCTCTGGCACGCTGTTCGTCACGCTGGGTGCGTTTCTGCTCATCATCAACCAGGGAGGACGACTGGGCTTCGGCTCGCCGGTCGTGCTGGGGCTGGCGGTCGCGGCTGCCGCCCTGCTGCCGGTGCTGGTCTGGACGGAGCGACGGTCGGCCCGGCCGATATTGCAGGCGTCGCTGTTCAAGAGCCGCGACTACACCTTCGCGCTGCTGGTCCAGATCAGCCATTACCTGGCCCACGGCGGGATCATCCTGGTCGCGCCCTTCTTCTTCGTCGACTCGCTCGGCTTCTCGGCCACAAAGATGGGCATATTCATCGCGGCGTTCTACGCGGCCCGCACCGTCATGGCGTTCCCCGCGGGCTGGCTGTCCGACGCGTTCGGGCCGCGCCGGTTCCTGGTCTTCGGCAACGGCCTGTTCGCCCTGGCACTGTTCTGGGTCGCCCGGGAGTGGACGGGCTCCAACGAGCTCGCGACCCTGGCCGCGCTGCTGTTGGCCGGAGTCGGGTCGGCCTTCTTCGAGCCTGTGGTCACGTCGGTCATCATGGGCGCTGTGCCGGCCGACCGACTGGGCACGGCCTCGGCGTCGGTCGCGATGGGGCGTCACGTGGCATTCGCGGCGGGCGTGGCGCTGGCCGGCGCGGTATTCGCGGTGCGCGAGCGGGCCTACCTGGCGGAGCTGGGCGAGTCCGCCGCAGCGGAGGCCATAGGGCGCGGCTTCAGCGACACGATGCTGACGTGCGTCGCGCTCGCCGCGACCGCCGTCGTGTTCTCGACGCTGATCAGGAGCCGCGGCCGGCGGTAGCGCCGGCCGTCAGACCTTGCGCAGCTTCGTCAGGCTGCGCAGCTCGGTCGGCGGGTCCATGTGCATGCCGCGTATGGCGAAGGACACCTCTCCGACGTAGATGTCGCCGTGGGAGTCGACGGCGACGCCGTGAGGCGCGATGAACTGCCCCGGCCCCTCGCCCTCGTCCGGATCGCCGAACCGGGCGAGCATCTCCCCGTCCTGGCTGTATATGCCGATCCTGTGCCCGAGGCCCGGCGCGTCGTCTACGCCGGGCATGCCGTTGAGCTCGCCGACGTAGAGGTTGCCGTCCGGGCCTATGCTGATCCCGTCCGGCCGGTGGATGTTGTTCCACATCGTTATGAAGCCGCCGTCCGCGTCGAAGAGCTGCACCCTGTGGCACTCGCGGTCGGCGACGTACACCCGGTCCCGTGAGTCGACGGCGATGTTGTGCGGGCGGATGAACTGCCCAGCGTCTATGCCCGGCTCGCCCCAGGACAGGATGTAGCGCCCCTCGGCGTCGTACTTGTGGACGCGTGAGTTGCCGTAGCCATCCGAGATGTAGATGTGGCCCGTATTGGGGGAGGCCGCCGCGTGCGTCGGCTTGTTGAAAGGCTCGCCGCTCCAGGCCTCCGACGACTCGTCCGGCGTCCCGATCGTCATGAGGAGCTCGCCGTCCGGGGTGAACTTCCTGATCGCGTGCCTGCCATCGTCGGTACAGTACACAGCGTCTTCCGCCCCGATGAATATGCCGTGGGTCCGCCGACTGAACAGGCCGCCCCCGAAGGAACGCAGGAAGTTCCCGTCGCGGTCGAACACCATCACGGGATGATCGACATTGCGGGTGAGGGCGAAGACCTCGTCGCGCGAGCTGACGGCCACGCCCGGGGTCTCCATGAGGTTGACGCCGTCGGGCAGCTTCACCCAATCGACGATCGGCTCGTAACGAAAGTCTCCCTGGCCCACTACGATTGCCATTCCCATGCCTCCTGAATCGGCAAAGGCCGTCTCGGATACGCGTCCAAGGCAGGGCGGAGTGTACGAGCGTTCCCGAAGCAGTGTCAACAGGCGCGCCGCCATGTCGGGCCCGGCGTAACTGTTCAGGGTCGAGGGTCCCATAAACCCGAGCGCCACTATCGGCATTGAGCCTTGACTGCTGATGTAGCTCGTGGTACGTTGCTGGACACCACCCCTATCTCTTCGGCGGTAGGGTCGAGACCGTCCAGCCGGGCGGTCTCTGTCTTTGTAACGGAAATCCGCGGGTCTTTAGAGAAGAGAGTGTCACGGTCAGCAGAATAGACGGATGAGCGTAGCGCCGGCTCGTTCCTGTCCGGCAATGCCGAATGACCTCCACGTCTTACGAAGCCTGAGCGAGTGACGGGCCGGAGCGGAAGTCTGGACACTCGGATTGAGCGTGGGTTATGCTACCGGGACGATGGCGGGAACGGAGGAGCCAGTGCCGAAGTTCACGGTAGTCACCGCGAGCACGGGGAAGCCGACGACCTTCGAGTACGAGATGGAGGCGCTGAGGCCGATCGGCGCCGAGGTCGTAGAGGTCCCGGCCGGGACCGCCGAGGAGTTCCTCGAGGCGGCCCGCGACGCCGACGCCGTGATCGGCGGCGGCATCCCGATGAGCCGCACCATCATCGAGGGCCTCGAGAAGTGCAAGGTGATCGCCCTCGGGAGCGTCGGCACGGACCAGGTCGACGTCGATGCCGCGACCGAGCGCGGCATACCGGTCACCAACGTGCCCGACACCTTCATAGACGAGGTGGCGGACCACTCCATGGCGCTGATCCTCGGCACCTTCAGGCGCCTCACGTTGATGGACCACATGGTCCGCGAGGGCAGATGGGGAGAGGGCCGTCCCTATCTGTACCAGTTTCCGCGCCTGAGGGGACAGACGCTCGGCCTGATATCGTTCGGGCACGTGGCGCGGGCCGTCTCGGAGAGAGCGGCGCCCTTCGGGTTCCGCATGGTGGCCTACGACCCATACATCGAAGAGCTGACGATATCCGGTCACGGTGTCGAGCCGGTCGAGCTGAACGAGCTGCTGAGCATGTCGGACATCGTGTCCATGCACGCCCCCGGCATGCCCGAGACGGAGAAGATGCTGGGCGAGGAGCAGTTCAGGCGGATGAAGCCGACCGCGCTGTTCATCAACAACGGACGCGGGTCGACCGTCGACGAGGCGGCGCTGATCAGGGCGCTGGAAGAGGGCTGGATCGCCGCGGCGGGACTGGACGTGTTCGCGAAGGAGCCGCCGGACCCGGAGAACCCGCTGCTGCACATGGAGAACGTGGTGATGACGCCTCACGCGGCGTCGGCGTCGGCCAGGTTCGACGTTCAACGTCTGACCAGGGTCGGACGAGAGGTGGCGCTCGTGCTGACGGGACGATGGCCCCGGGCGTGCGTGAACCCGTCCGTACTGGAGCGCTCGGGGCTGAAGCGCTGGCAGCCCTACTCGATGGAACGAGGGCCTGCCAGATAGCACCATCTTGGGGACGACCTCTATGAAGATCGCCCTGGTGTCACCGTACGACTACGCGTTTCCGGGCGCCGTAGCCGACCACGTCCGTCACCTGGCAGCGCATCTCGGCGAACGCGGTCACGACGTACGGGTCATCGCTCCTTGCTCCGACACTGTCCGCGTATCCGACGAGCGGTTCACACCCATGGGAAGGCCCGTGCCAATCCCCAGCGGCGGCTCGGTCGCGCGGGTCTCTCTGTCGGTGTGGCTCGCGCCGAAGACAAAGACCCTGCTGCGCGACGAGGCGTTCGACGTAGTCCATCTGCACGAGCCCTTCTCCGGCGTGCTCCCGCTCACGGTCCTCGAGCTGTCGGAAACGGCCAACGTCGCGACATTCCACAGCTACCACGGCACGCGGCTGTGGACGCGCGCGACGGTCTCACTGGCGAAACGCTACTTCAACAGGCTCCAGGGGTGCATAGCGGTCTCGGAGCCGGCGCGGGACTTCATAAGCAGCCATTTTCCGGGCGGCTACGAGATCATCCCCAACGGAATCCAGGTGGGCACGTACTCGAACGGCGCCCTGCCCTACGAGCATCTCCGCGACGGGATGGTCAACATCCTGTTCGTCGGAAGGCTCGAGCGCCGCAAAGGCTTGAAGTACCTGCTGGGGGCCTTCGCGAGGCTGAAGTGGTCCTGGCCCAACATCAGACTGCTGGTCGTCGGCCCCGGGAGCCTGGACGACGACTCCGCGCGGATGATCGGCGAGCGCAACATAAAGGACGTCGTATTCACCGGCGCCGTGTCCGAGGAAGAAAAGGTGCGCTACTACAAGACGGCGGACATCTTCTGCACTCCCGCGACGGGCCGTGAGAGCTTCGGCGTCGTGCTGCTCGAGGCGATGGCGGCCGGCAAGCCGATAGTCGCCACCGAAATCGAAGGCTACTCCAGCGTCATCACGCACGGCAAAGAGGGGCTGCTGGTGCCGCCCAAGAGCGAAGAGGGTCTGGCCGACGCCATTGCCGCCCTGCTGAGGGACCCCGACCTCGCCCGGCGGCTGGCCGACAACGGACGCGCCAGGGCGCACGAGTTCAACTGGGACACGGTTGCGGGGCGAGTGGAGGACTTCTACATGTCGCTGCCAAGCCAGCCAAAGGCGCAAGTCTGATTCCGGGCATCGATGCCCGCGAAGCGAGCCTTTGAAGACCGACACGGCGCGCAAACTGTTCTCGGCGTACCTCGAGGCGCCCGTTGTCTCGACGCTGATAATGCTGCGCCTCTCTCCGAACGTACTGACGCTGTCGGGAATCGTCTTCGCATCGGCAAGCGCGGCGCTGCTCGGACTGGGACACCTGGCGGTCGGCGGGGCCGTGATGCTTGGCGCCTCGGCGTTCGACACGCTCGACGGCGCCGTCGCGAGAGCTACCGGCAGAGTGTCGGCCTTCGGCGCGCTGCTCGACTCGACAGTGGACAGGGTGTCGGAGTCGATCGTACTGCTCGGTCTGCTCGTCTTCTACGCTGTCCGCGGAGCCGAGTGGGAATCTGCCCTGGTCCTGGCAACGGCCGCCAGCTCATACATGGTCAGCTACGTCCGCGCCCGTGCGGAGGGCCTGGGAGTAGACTGCGAAGTGGGTATCATGCAGCGTCCGCAGCGCGTCGTTCTGCTGGGCGCCGGTCTGATCGCCGGCCAGTGGTGGCTCCCGGCGGTGTGGATCGTCCTCGCGGTCGTCTCCGCCCTGGCCGCGGTGACCTCCATACACCGCGTCTTCCACGCGCGGCGGGCGCTGCAAGCGCGGGGAGCGGGGCCGGCCGGGTAGCCTCCCGCTGTGCGGCGCTGGGCGGATATCGGCTAGAATGGAAGCAGCCGTCGATCACGCCGAGCTCGATGCCAGACGGCATCTCAGAGCTAGCCGATGCCGGTACTTCAAGAGCAGACCAGGAACGCCATCCGCCAGCGGTTCGCGACGGAGCTGAAGGGCGACGTGTCGATCAGGATGTACACGCGGTTGAACAGCCTGCTCTACATCCCCGGCCGCGAGTGCGCAGGCTGCGAGCCGACCAGGCAGCTTCTGGAGGAGGTATGCGCCCTGTCCGACCGCGTCGACCTGGAGGTCATCGACTTCTACGGTGACACCGAGAGAGCGCTGGCCCTGGGAATCGACCGGGTCCCGGCGGTGCTGATCGGGCGGGCGGGCAAGGACAACGTCAGGTACTTCGGCATGCCGTCCGGGTTCGAGACGCAGGTGCTCCTGGACACGATCACGGCGGCGTCGACCAATAGAAGACGGCTTCAGCTAGAGACGCGCCGCCAGTTGAAACGGCTGAAGGAGGACGTGCACGTCAAGGTGTTCGTCACCCCCGGCTGTCACTACTGCCCAGCCGTGGCGGGACTGGCCCATCTGATGGCCCTGGAATCCGATCGGGTCACTGCTGACGTAATAGAGATAGGGGAGTTTCGCGATTTGGCCCGCGCCTACAACGTCATGAGCGTACCCAAGACGGTCATCAACGACCGCGTGCAGTTCGTGGGGACAGTCACGGAAGAGGTGATGGTGGAGCGCATTCTCCAGGCCGTCGGCGACGCCGACACGGCGGAGGAGCAGACCGAACAGACATCCGACCAGGCGACTGCCGTCAGGTAGAACGACCCTCCCGGAGGAGGGGGAGCACCAATGAGGACAAAGATCATCAGCGCGACGGGGGCCGCCGTCGCCGCCGCGATAGCCGTAGCGTCGCTCTTCACAGCCTCGGACACACTGCGGGCCGAGGGCGGGATCGAGTTGGTGTCGACGACATTCGCGACCGAGTTCCCCGACGGCTTCCGCGTGACGGCGCAATTCCGGGGGCCCAACGACATAGACAACATCGCCGCGCGAGTCAGGATCGGACAGCAGACGGCCGGGTCCTACGACTACCTCGAATTCGAGACGGGCAAGCAGGTGGAGGGCGAGCTGTTCTGGCGCACGAACACGCTCCCGACATACATACCGCCCGGCACGATCATCACACTGAGCTTCGAGGTGCAGGACGTCGAGGGCAACACCCTGAAGACGGAGCCAGACGAGTACGTCTACGAGGACCCGAATTACGAGTGGTCCGAGATCAGCGAAGGCTCGATCACCGTTGCCTATCACGGGCCGGTGGAGTCGAGGGCCCAGCTCGTGCTGGACGCGATGGTCGACACGGTGGCCGTCATGGGCCCGCTGCTGGGGGCCGAGACGGAGTCGCCCATACGCGTGACGATGTACAACAACCGCCTCGAGATGGTCAGGGCTCAGCCGCCCCGGAGCGCCGCGATCGCCCGAAACACGACGACCCTGGGCCAGGCGTTCTCGCAAGAGGGCGTGCTGCTCGTATTGGGCAACAGCGACGCGAGGGGGACCGCGTCCCACGAGGTAACGCATATCCTGGTACACCGCGCCGCCGACAGCCCCGGCCAGTTCATACCGTCGTGGCTAAACGAGGGACTGGCCGAGTACGGCAACCTCGAAGAGGGTCCCGAGTACGATATCGCCCTGGAGTTCGCCGTCGCGACCGGGGTGCTCCAGTCGACCCTCAACATGGTCGCGAGTCCGGGCAATCCGGACGACCTGATTATCTTCTACGGCCAGGCGCGCAGCCTCGTCGAGTTCATGATCGAGCGGTTCGGCGCCGAAAAGATGACCGAGCTGATGGCCACGATGAAGCAGGGCATCGGGATCCAGGATGCGATCGAGCGCGTGTACGGCCTGAGCCAGATCGACCTCGAGAACCTGTGGCGCGACAAGATAGGAGCGGAGCTGTACGTGCCGCCCGTCGAGGACCAGGCCAGGCCGACACCGGTACCCCGACGCAAGATCGGGCTCTACAGTCTGACTCCTCAGCCGAACACCGAGCCGGTCTCCGCCGCCAGCGACACGCCCACGCCGGCGCCCGAGAGGAGCGTAACCGAGCCCAGCGACTCGCCGACGCCCGCGCCGCTCGCCGAGGAAGACACGGGGGCCGACAAGCCGGAGGCGGGATCTGGATGCGGCGCGCCGCTCCGAGGCGGTCCCGCGGACGTATCGGCCGCGGCGCTGCTCCTGGGCCTGGTGGGACTGCGCTTCAGAGCGAGTCGACGCTAGTCGACGACTCAGCGTTCCCACGCAGCCGGCCGCCGTCCGGCGGCCGCTAGCCGATCAGAACGCTGTCGCTGGGGTAGCGGAACGGGCGTCCTTCGGTCCGCCGCGACAGGGCAACGCGTATGACCATGGGCGGCACTATCCGTCCGACGAACATCGCCCCGACCAGCAGCAGCTTGCCGGCGGCGGACAGGTCGGGCGTGATGCCCGCGCTGAACCCCACGGTGCCAAAAGCGGAAAACGACTCGAACAGCACGTCGATAAGCGGCAGGCCGTCTTCGATCGCCGCAAGCGCCAACGCGACGGTCGACGCCGCCAGAAAGGCGACAACAGTCAGCGCGAAGGCCCACCGCACCTGGTGCTCCGGGATTCTCCTCCCGAAGGCGGACGGCTCCGCCCTGCCGCGGATCGACGCCGCCACGGCGACTACCACTATGGCAACCGTGTTGACCTTGATGCCGCCCGCGACGGACGCCGCGGCGCCGCCGATGAACATCAGAATCATGTAGAAGGAGTTCGTCTCGTCGTTCGTCGCCCCGAAGTCGACCGTGGAGAACCCGGAGGTCCGGTTGACGGACTGGAACACGGACGTGACGGCCCGGTCCACGGCGGACAGCCCGCCCATGGTCTCTTCATTGCCCGACTCGAACGCGAAGAAGAGGACGGCTCCGGCGGCAAGCAGCACGCCGGTCCAAAACAGCACCAGCTTCGAGTTCAAAGACAGCCTGCGGGAGCGCCCCTGCCTGAAGACATCGGCGGTCACCCAGAATCCGGTGCTGCCGACGAGTATCAGTGCGCCAATGGTCCCGACGACCAGGTAGTCTGTTTGGAACCCCGAGAGACTCGCGCTGTCGGGCAGGGAGGTGAAGCCCGCGTTGTTGAACCCGGAAACGGCCTGAAATAGGGCGTGCCAGACGGCTTCCGGCGTCGGATAGATGGGCACGAACCCGATCAGGAGCACCCCGAAACCGACGAGTTGGACCGCCACCGCCCAGATGACCAGCAGGAGAGTCATCCTGGCGATGTTGGCGAAGTCCGTGGCGCCGGTCGTCTCCCCCATGACCATCCGCTGTCTCAGCGACGCCCGCTGTCCGGCAAGCACCAGCAGCGCACTCGCCAGGGTCATGATTCCGAGGCCGCCGACGAACATCAGCGCCATGATGACGATCTGGCCGGGCACCGTCCAATAGCTGGCCGTTTCGACCGTTACCAGTCCCGTGACCGTGGCGGCGGACGTCGCGGTGAAGAGCGCGTCCTCGATGGGCGTCAGACCCTCGCCGCGGTGGGCCATGGGCAGCATCAAGAGCAAGGTGCCCAGCGCGATCAGAACGCCGAACGCGTACACCAGGATCAGCGGCGGGCTGACCGCCGGCGACTTGACGCGCGGCGCGGGGAGCTCCATGCGCACCGGCAGTATCCCAGCCATTCGCGGACGCCGTACCACCCTGTCCGCGGGCTTGGGCGTCCACGTATCGTCCTGTCTATTCAATACCTGTCACCCCGAGTGCGGCCGGCGTATCGGCGCGGCCGGGACGAACCCCGATCAACCGCAATGATATAGCGGCGGCGGGCGGGACGAAAGATGCAGGCCCGGATTCACCACCTGATACGCGAGGCCGGCGTGACGGACTGCTTCCGAGGTCGTGATGGCGCACCATGCCGGGGATAGATTCCCGCCTTCGCGGGAACAACGGAGGCGGGGGATTGCGCCAGGCTCCCGAAGAGCGCAGGGAACCGGGGCAACGCCGGCCGGGTCCGGCCAGCCTCCGACGCGCCCGGACTGGTGGCCCACGCAACCCGGAACGAACCGCTCGGGGCTCGATGCCCATGTCCAAGCGCCGGTGGATGAATCGGAGGGGTAAACAAGTCTAGATCGCGGAATCCTCTCGCTCCTGCCCTGGTACGTCCCGACGTGGACGACAAACAGGCAGACACGATCATCAGTGACTCGACGCCCCGTTCGGATGTATCGGGCTCCGGAGCGCCCGCGCGGAAAGCCTTCGCTCACCTCGTGCGCGGGTTCAGGACGTCGTTCAGGGCGTCGCCAAGGAGGTTCCACGCCAGCACCATCAGCCATGACGCGACTCCGGGCGCGAGCAGTATCCAGGGCCAGTTGCGCAGGATACTCAGATTCACGCCGCCCTCGAACAGCATCAGGCCAAGGCTCGGCCTGGGCGGCTGAATCCCGATTCCAAGCCAGCTCAATATGATCTCGACCCCGACCATGGAACCCATGCCCATCGACACCGATACCACGATGGGGCTGATCGCGTTGGGCAGCAGATGGCGGAACAGAATCCTGGGCGTGGAGGCGCCTATGGCCCTGGCCGCCTCGACGTGCTGGGTCGCCCTCAGCGCGAGAATCTGCCCTCTCACCAGCCGCGCCATGCCGATCCATCCGAAGCTGACCAGCGCCAGCGATATGACGATGTAGCCGGCCACCCCGGACTTGACCAGGCCGTCCAAGAAGGAGTTGTCCTCGACCCATCTGACCCACTCGACGACCCTTGGCCGAAGAGTGGCGGCCAGTATGATGGCCAGAAGTATGTCCGGAAACGAGGTGAATATCTCACCGGTCCGCATGATGATGGCGTCGGTCCGGCCTCCGTAGTAGCCACTGATCAGGCCCAGCGTGACGCCGATGACGAGCCCGCCCGTGAGCATCGCAACCACGGTCAGTATGACGGTGTTCTGGATGCCCCAGAGCACGCGGGTGAACATGTCGCGCCCGAATCGGTCGGTGCCCGCCAGGTGTGACTCGGTCCAGAACGCCTTGAGCCCCTGGTCGGTCACGAAGCTGGGGCCCTTGTTGATGACGGTATAGTCCTGAAATTCGTAGTCGTGGGGTGCTATCGCCCCGGCAAGGACGCCGCCGGAGTAGACGACTATCAGCGTAACGATACAGGCGACGGCGATCTTCTTCCGCACAAGGCGGTAGGCCGCCCGGGCGAAGTGTCCCCTGCGGCGCCTGGTCCGAAGATCGAGCGCGTTGTCCACTCGTACCGCCACCGGCCTACCGGTACCTGATGCGGGGATCGAAGTAGGCGTAGGTGAGGTCCGCCAGCAGGTTAGCCAGCACGAAGAAGATAGCTCCGATCAGCGTGATCGCCATCGTGACCGGAAAGTCTCTCTGGAATATCGAGTCGAGGAAGAACCCGCCGATGCCCGGTATGCCCACGATGCGCTCGACGATGAAGGAGCCGCCGATCAGCCCGGCCAGCGAGAAAGCCAGGATGGTGACGATGGGGATCATGGCGTTCTTGAAGACGTGGCGCCGGTCAACCTGTATGGGCGAGAGGCCCTTGGCGTGGGCGGTGCGGATGAAGTCCTGCCCGAGCACGTCCAGGGTGCTGGCGCGCATCAGGCGGGCGAGGGCCGCTATCCCGATCACCCCCATGCCCACCGCGGGGATGAGTATTCTCGTGTCGAAGCCGCCGGTCCAGCCGGAGCACGGGACCCAGTGAAGCTTGGTACAGAAGCTGAGCAGCAGCACCGGCAGGGTAATCATGATTGGGATGGACATGATGACAAGCGTGATGGTCACGATCGCCGGGTCTATCCACGAGCCTTGCTTGTGCGCGATGAAGAACCCCAGGGGCAACCCTATGGCGAGGCTGATCGCCATAGCCGAGGCGGCCAGTCGCGCTGACAGCCACATCTTCGGCAGGATCAGGTCCCGGACGGGCACTCCCCGCTTGCTGAAGCTCGTCCCAAAGTCGCCCTGGACGAAGCCCCACATGTAGTCGGCGTACTGGACCAGGAAGGGGCGGCTCAGCCCCAGCTCCTCCCGCAGCCGCTCGGCTACCTCGGGGCGGTACTTGGGGCCGAGCATCACCACGACCGGATCGCCCGGGACTATCCGAAACAGGGTGAAGGTTATGAAGGAGACGAAGAACAGGACGACCGGAAGGAAGAGCAGCCGACGTACTATGTAACCTGTCACGGTCTCACTCACTCATCCGAGGCCCCAGGCCCCGTGCTATGGGTGTCGTACGAAGCCGCGGGCCGCCGCGTCGTTGACGCGTCGACGGCCCGCGGCCAACAAGTCTGCTCCTCGTTCGGCAACTACTGGATGCTGACTTCCTTCAGCTTGGGAACGATCATCGGCGTCAGCTTGTAGCCCGAGACGTGCGGCTTGATGAGCACGTACTGCTCGCCGGTGAACCAACGCGGCAGCCAGGCGGCGTCGTTTACGATCATCTCCTCGGCCTGATGGTACAGCTGAATGCGCCTGGCCGGGTCCTGCTCCGTTCGTGCCTCCTCGAGCACGGCGTCGACCGCCGGGTTCGAGTAGGCGCTGTGGTTGATGCTGCTGTCCGAGTGGAAGAGTATGTCCAGGAAGTCCTGCGGGTCCGGGTAGTCCGCCGCCCAGCCTGACGTATACGCCTGGAACTTCTTCCGGTCCAGGTCGTCCAGGAAGGTCGCCCACTCGACCTGCTCGATGTCCACCTCTACCCCGAGCACCTGCCTCCACATCTGCAGGATCACCTCGACGTCCAGCCCGACGGTGCCGCCCGTGCCCGGCACCGAGAGCGTTATCCGAGGCAGGTCGTCGGCGCTGCCGGAGACGCCGGCCAGGTACTGCTGGGCCGAAGCGTAGTGCGGGCTGTCCTCCTCCACTCTCGAAAGGAACGCTCCATACTTCGACTCCGCCAAGAGCCGCTGTGCCTTGTCCGGATCGTATCGAAGTCCCACGAGATCGGGATTGTAGCCGGGGAACTCAGGCGGCAGAATGCCGTACGCGGGATGCACGAGGTCGGACAGCACGTCGCGGGCTATCAGCTCCTTGTTCACGGCGTGGTTGAGCGCCTGCCGGACCTTCACGTCGTCGAACGGCGGCCGCGTTGGGTTGAAGCCGATGTACGAGACATCGAACCCGGGCGGGGCGACGTGGAGGTCCTTGTTTCTCGGGTCGCTCTCATCGAGTACCGCGTCCAGGTCGAACAGACCGACGCCCGTGATGTCGATCTCGTCGTTGTCGTACATCGCCATCGACTGGCCGCCCGCCAGGTTCATGTGGACCACGTCCACCTTGGCCGGCTCGCGGTAGAAGTCGGCGTTGCGCTCCAGGATTAGGCGGTCTCCGATCCGGTATTCCCGCACCTTGAAGGGGCCCGTGCCCACGGGATCGTCGACCCACCAGTCGCTGCCGCCGGCCTCGACCGTCTCCCGGTCGACCACGAATGCCGTGGGGTACGTCATCTTCGCGAGGAAGTAGGCGACGGGCGCTTTGATCGTGAGCTGGAGCGTAAGGTCGTCGATCACCTTGATGCCGAGAATCTCCGATGCGCGCCCCTCCGCGTAGTCGTCGAATCCCACCAGGTCGTTGAGATACGTATCGGCCACGGGCGACGCCGTATCAGGATCGGCCGCCCTTTCCATGGACCACTTGAAGTCTTGGGCCGTAACGGTCTTGCCGTTGTGGAACGTGACGCCCTCCCTGAGCTTGAACGTGTAGACGACGCCGTTGTCGATGGTCCAGCTCTCCGCGATGTCGGGGACCAGTTTCAGGTCCGTGTCGAGCGTGACCAGTCCGCTGAATATCTCGACGACGATGCCCGCGGACGTCGTGTCGGACGTCAGATGCGGGTCCATCGTGGGCGGGTCGCTCCACAGTCGTCGGAAGACGCCGCCAGCCGGCGCCTCGGTCATCGCTGAGGACTCACCGTCGCCGGTTGTTCCAGCGGAAGGCGTCTCGACCTGTCCCGGCGCCGCCTGCGCGGCCGCCTGAGTCGGGGCCGGCGTTGGGTCGGAGCCGCCGCCGCAGGCTGCCGCCGCCACTGCAAAGACGACGAGCAGTACCGGCAGAAGCTTCATCACAGCCATTGTCCTGTTCATCCTGGCCTCCTGGGTGTTTGGTTCTACAAGTTAGACGCCGATCCGATCCCAGCGGTTCTAACGATCGTCCGGCGCCCGTTCCATGCTCTCGTTGTCGGCGCCCATCGTGTGAGTCAGATAAGCGCTCACGAAGCCGTCCAGCGCGCCGTCGAGCACGCCGTCGGCGTCGGATGTCTCGAAATCGGTCCTGTGGTCTTTCACCATCTTGTACGGCTGCAGAACGTAGCTGCGGATCTGGTTGCCCCATTCCGCCGAAACGTGGGCGCCTTTCAGCCGCGCGACGTCTTCGGCTCTCTGCTTCATTTCGAGCTCCATGAGACGGGCCAGCAGTATCTTCATGGCGATAGCCTTATTCTGATACTGTGACCTCTCGTTCTGGCAGCTCACCTTGGTGCCCGTTGGCAGATGGGTGATGCGGACCGCGGTCGAGTTCTTCTGCACGCTCTGGCCCCCAGCCCCGCCGGCCCGGAATACGTCAATTCGGAGGTCCGCCGGGTCCACCACGACGTCACTATCCTCATCCGCCTCCGGCAACACCTCCACGAGGGCGAAGGAAGTGTGCCTCGCGTGGTCGGCGTCGAATGGGGAGAGCCTCACGAGCCGATGCACGCCCCTCTCCCCTCTCAGATACCCGTAGGCGTAGTCGCCCGAAATCTGCAGGACGGCGCTCTTGAAGCCGGCCTCCTCGCCGGGGGAGATATCGAGCGTTCGGGTCTCGTATCCCCTGCCCTCGGCCCACCTGACGTACATGCGGGCGAGCATCTCCGCCCAGTCCTGGGACTCGATCCCTCCCGCACCGGCGTGAAGGGCCATGATCGCGTCGCGCCGGTCGTGCTCGCCGGACAGTACGAGCTCGAACTCGAGCTCTTCGAGCCGCTTCGTCACCCTTGCGGCGTCCTTGACGAGCGTGTCGGCGAGCGATTCGTCCCGTTCCTCAGCGGCCATGGCGATCAACTCGCCGATGGAGCTGACCTCCTTCTGCAGGGACCGCCATTCGCCGACCTCCGTCCTCAGTCCGGCCAACGTTCGCATCTTTCCCTGTGCTCGATGGGAATCGTTCCAGAACGCTGGATCGGAGCTTTCCTTTTCGAGGGTCGCTATCTGTTTTTCCTTGGAGTCCACGTCAAAGACGCACCATAATTTGGGATATGCGGGCGGCGATCTCGGCGACTGCGCCTTTTAGCTCATACATAGTTATACGACATATCTCCGTCATCGGTTTTCGAGGCGCCCAGGACTTCGACGACAAGACGGCGGATGCCCCGCCGGCACCTCGAAGGAGCGTCGTCCGAATTATATCAGGGCGGCCGTGCCGACCGTCGGCGCCGAGGGCGCCACCGATCTCGGACGCCGGCTCTACACCCGCTGCAGCGGCAGCAGGACGTGCGATGGGCGCTCCGCGTCGTGAAATACGCTCTGGACGGCAACCTGGTAGGAGCGTTCGAGTCCCAGCGGTCCGCCGGTGTTGGGGTTGACGTCGAATCGCGGCCAGTTGCTGCTGCTGACGTCCAGGCGGATGCGATGCCCGGCCCTGAACACGTAGGAAGTCGGGTAGAGCTCGAAGACGAACTCGTACGGCTCGCCCGGGGTCATCAACTCCGGCTTCTCCCAGCCGTTGCGGTACCTGGCCCGGATGATCGAGTCCGTAACGTTGATCGCCAAGCCTCCGGCGTAGTCCCCGCCCGACGGATAGGCGTCCAGCAGCTTTGCCGTGAAATCGGTGTCCACGGCCGAGGAGGCGGCCCAGAGGTGCATCTCGATCGGCCCGGTGACCTCGACGTCCTCCTCCAGCACGGGCGTCTGGAAGGACAGCACGTCCGCCCTGGAGTTGAGCGGCAGGGTGTCCGTGAATCCGTGGAAGTCGAGCCGCCCCCGCTGGTCGTAGGCCCCGGCCCGCATGATGACGTCCGCCGCCGACAGGCCGCCTCCCATGGTCGGCACCGGGTCCTTGGGGTCGAACGTGTAGCTCGTCGGCCCGGCCGCGCCGAGGCCGGGCTCTTCGGGCGACAGCGACCCGTCGCCGTGGATGTAGTACGGCGTAAACGCGGTGCCGGGCAGGGGCCAATCCGGCTCGCTCCGCCAGTGTCCGCCGTGGACGAGCCGTCCCGCGTTGTCCCTGTCCTGCCGGTCGCCCGGGTCCATCGTGAAGATCGTTACCGGAGACCAGCCGGCGACAGCCGTGTGCATCCCCTTGAGGTAGTGGTCGAACCACTGCAGCCTGAAGTCGTTCAGGTGGATGTGCGACTCGGTGCCGAAATCGGCGTCTCCCGAGTAGGTGACCTCCCAGCCGCCGTGTGTCCACGGCCCCATGACAAGCCTCTGGTCGGTCTGCTTGATACTGCTCAGCGCGACGAAGTTCTCGCAGGTGGCCCGTGCGTACGAGTCGTACCAGCCGCCAATGTACATCGTCGGCACGTCGGCGTGTTCCTCGTAGTACTCGGATATGGCGTAGCCGCGCTGCTTCCAGTAGTCGTCGTAGTCGCCGCGGGTGAGTATGTCGATTGCCCACCGCTCGTAGGACGGCAGCCGACTGAGGATTGTCGCGCCCTCGCGCAGCGGATAGCGGTCGACGATCTGAGGCATCTCCTCGTCGAAGGCCTTTTCCAGGGCCGCCCTCAGGTCGGGATCGGCCTGCGCCTCTTTGCTCGTGCAGGCCATGCGAAATACGTAGACGTGGAACCGTTGCTCCAGTGCGCCATTCTGCCTCATCGAGCAGTGATAGTAGTTCGAGGCTCCGACGCCCACGACCATCGTCGAGAGCGCGGGCGGATTCAGGGTCGCCAAGGCCGACTGGTCGCTGCCGGAGTAGGAGCTCCCGAATGTCCCCACCTGACCGTCGCTCCACGGCTGCTCCGCGATCCACTGGACCGTGTCGTAACCGTCCGGGGCCTCCTTGGCGAAGGCGTACCACTCGCCCTCCGACTCGAACCTGCCTCTGACGTCCTGAACGGCGCACACGTAGCCGCGGCGGGCGAAGTACTTTCCGTTCGTCACCGCGCCTGATCCTCTCTTGTTATAGGGCGTCCGCTCGAGAACGACCGGAAACCTGCCCGCGGCGCGGCGGCCGTCCGCCGCCGGGAAGTAGATGTCCGTGGCGAGCCTGACCCCATCGCGCATCGGCACCATCACCCGCTGGTCGCAGACCACGTCGTATTCCTGATGAGAACCCTCGTAACTCACGTGCCTACCTCCTGAGAACCGGTGGGGCCGCGGGACGTCGTGCGCCTCAAGGCGGATCGCGTCCCCATACTACCGATTGCTTGCCGCCCTGCCAAATGCTAGTCCCCATAGCCCATTGTTTCAACATCGGTATGCCCTCATCGGCGGTCCTGGACGCGCGGGCGACCTCCCGCGTCCGTTAACGCTGTGCTCATCGACCGACCGGCGGCCGGCCGGCCGGCGAGAAGTATGCCCGACCGGGCGGGGGTTACGGAGAATTGCGACGATTTGCGTAGCGCCGCATTTCGTGGTATGCTTCGGCTAGGGTTGTGGAAATCGGCGAGCCCCAAATCGTGAAACGCCATGCTGCCGGGGACTGTCCCCAGACCGCAGACCACGCACTTCTGGCCGCCGAGGTCGATTCCGACGCACAACTTCATGGACCTCTTCAGGTTCCGTCCGTGAGTCGCCCTCTCTCCACGCCTGAGCCCCTACCGGTGTCGCAGCCGCCTCTTCGATGCAGCAAAGGATTGGAATCCAGCTAATGGAATCACAGGTTACCGGCAGACGGTCAGACATCGACGTTCTCGAGGACGAGGCCGGCTCCCAGGAGCAGTTGGAGACTCTGTGGGACAACCGTCCCCGGAATACCGACGCGTACGGGTCGGTGGAGGAAGAGTCCGCGGGGTACTTCGTGCAGCGCGGCGACGGCGAGTTGGAATACAGGTCTGGAATGGACGGGGACCGCCCGCCCGAACCGCAGCCCGACCCAGCCGCCGCGGACGGGACCGATGACACGATCAGGATGTATCTCCGGGACATCGGGAAGGTCGCGCTTCTGACAAAGCCGGAGGAGCGAATGCTGGCGCGCCAGATAGAGGCCGCCAAGCACATTTCGACTATCGAAGCCGAGCTCACGGCCGAGGGCGCCGGCGCTACCGGGGCAGGCGTCGCCGCGCGCATGATAGACCACCTCTCGGCAGCCGAGGAGCTGGCAAACGCCATATCCGCTCATCTCGGCCTGGGAAACGCGCCGACGATCATGGAGCTCGTGTACGGCCCCGAGATCAGAGAGGTGCTGGACGGCGACCTGCCTGAGGAGCTGGTGAACGCCATCGCCGACTCGGTCAATCGCGACCCCAAGGAGGTCCGCGACGAGTTGGTGGGCCTGGCACTCGACTGCCGCCTGCTTCCGCCGGA
The DNA here is from genome assembly GCA_965220785.1 of Dehalococcoidia bacterium. Taxonomy (GTDB): domain Bacteria; phylum Chloroflexota; class Dehalococcoidia; order Lucifugimonadales; family CAZENU01; genus CAZENU01. Next base: position 1,144,339 of record CBDCQW010000003.1, on the reverse strand, counting down.
GGCCGTCGGGGCGCTGGGCGGTGGCCTGACGCTGAGCGAGCTTTCCCGGCAGCGGGACTCCGGCGACCTCGCCGAGCGGCTGCAGGACAACGAGCCACTGCTCACCCGATTCTTCACCCGGACCAAGGACGAAGGCGCCGCGGCGCAGCGCCATCTGGCGGAGGCGAATCTGCGGCTGGTCGTCAGCGTCGCGAAGAAGTACCTGGGCCGCGGCCTGGGGTTGCTGGACCTGATCCAGGAGGGCAACATCGGGCTCATGCGCGGCGTCGAGAAGTTCGACTACCGCAGGGGCTACAAGTTCAGCACCTACGCTCACTGGTGGATCCGTCAGGCGGTAACCAGGTCCATCGCGGACCAGTCTCGCACGATCAGGATCCCGGTCCACATGACCGAGATCATGAACAAGCTCCAGCAGGTCACGCGCCGCCTCGTGCAGGAGTACGGCCGCGAGCCGACGACGCAGGAGATCGGCGACCGGATGGAAGTCTCGCCGGAGCGCGTCAGGGAGATCATCCAGTACTTCCAGATACCCGCCTCGCTCGAGACGCCAATCGGCGACGAGACCGAGACCCACCTGGGCGACTTCATCGAGGACAAGAACACCCCCGGGCCCTCGGACGCCGCCACGTACCAGCTCCTCAAGGAGCAGATCGAGGACACGCTTCACACTCTCAGCGAGCGTGAGGCCCAGGTGCTCCAATTGCGGTTCGGCCTGATAGACGGCCGCATTCGCACCCTGGAGGAGGTCGGCTCGGTCTTCGGCGTCACGCGGGAGAGGATCCGCCAGGTCGAGGCGATGGCGCTGCGCAAGCTACGCCATCCCAGCCGTTCGAAGAAGCTCAGAGACTTCCTCGACGACTAGCGGACTGCTACCGAGCGCCCTCCCCGACCCTCTCCGCGCGCCGTCCGGGCGACTTCGCGCCGCGGCCTAACGCTTCGCAGGCGAAGGAGCCTCGGCCGGCCCGTGCGGAGTTTCACCGAACGTCGACACCTATGGGACGTCGACAGTGGCGCCGTCCATTGGCGAGAAGGCAGCCTGCGAGCCCATTGAAGCCGCCCGGGGATGACTCTACGATGAACGGTACGGGTCCAGCCAGCCCCGGAGGCCGATCCCGAACAGGTTGAAGCCAAGGATCGCCACCAGGAACGCCAGTGCCGGCATGAGGGGAAGCCACGGCTTGTTGAACAGGAGAAGCCGGGAGCCCGACAGCATACCGCCCCACTCGGCGGCCTGGACGACCCTCAGCGACTGGGGGATGCTGGAGGGCGCCCTCTCTCCGAACACGATGCCGATGAACCCGAGCTCGGCCAGTATCAGCGTCGCCGCGCTAAGCTCCAACGCGAAGGCGGGGAGGAGCTGCGGCGCGAGGTTGGGGAACACGTGCCGGCGGATCAGGTGGCCGGGCGTCGAGCCGAGCGTTCGCGCCCCCTCCATGTAGGGCTGCGCCTTGATCCACGCGATGGCGCCGTTGACCAGGTTCGTCAGCTCGGCCCATCCCGTGAGCGCGAGGCCAAGCAGGAACACCCCGAAACCCTGCTGCGGTCCGATGGAGACGATGAAGAGGTAGGCGAACAGCAGGCTCGGCACCGACGCAGAGACGGCCGCGAGCGACAGTATCTGTTGGCTGAGCCCGCTCTGCTTCCAGCCTGCGACCCCTCCGAGCCCCACGCCTATCGCCAGCCTGATCGCGGTCGCCGCCAGCGCCAGTCCCAGGGTCAGCCGCGTGCCGTAGATGATCTGCGTGAGCACGTCGCGGCCCTGGTGGTCCGTGCCGAGCGGGTACGGCGGACTCGGGGGTATCGGCGGCGCCCTCAGCTCGCCTTCGACCATCTGAAGGAACCGGCCGATGTCCAGGTCCTTCTCGTACGGCGCCAGCGCTTGTGGCGTGAATGCCGCGACGAGGAGAACGAGTACTATCAGGCTGCCCAGCACCAGCGACGTGTTGGACAGGAATCGCACTCCGCCGGTCACGGCCCGCTCCGTCAGGCTTCTCCCCAGCCTCATTTCCCTCCGGTTGCGGAGGGCGCGGCGGCGCATCCACGCCGACACTTTGACGTGCGGAAGCCACTGCCGGAGTACCTGGCTGAGCACCACAAGGGCGATCACGATGCCTATCAGCAACCAGGAGAGGTTTATCCACCAGACGCTCGCCGGCGGCGGTGTCGGGGCCCTCAGCTGCATCAATTGGCCACGCCCCTGTCTCGATCGGAATTCAAGCAGACACCGTCCCCAACTCGGCAATGCGCTTATCGATCTGACGTATCGCGAACCTTATCAGGACGTTGACCAGGAACAGCGTTATGGCGATCGACACCAACAGGTAGCTCGCCCGGACGCTGTCTCGCCCCAGCACCGCCTGCAGCAGGTAGTAGCCGACGCCCGCCCAGTTGAACAGCCACTCGATCACGAATACGCTGCTCAGCGCGAAGAAGAACGAGTTGTTTACCGCCGTCAGCACCGGGAGAGCGATGTTCGGCAGAATGTGCCAGCCAAGGATGCTGGGGTAGCGCAGGCCCTTCGCGTACGCCGTACGCACGTAGTCGCGATGGATCACCTCCTGCAGGGCGCCGATCGTCACCTGCGTCATGTAGGCCATCGGTCGGACGGAGAGCACCAGCGCCGGCGCGACCAGTCGGCGGGGGTCGAGAATCTCGACACTCGGATCGAGGAGCACGAAACGGACGCCGAACATCGGGCTAATGTACCGCACGAACGCCAGCAGAACGAAGATGCCGAGCAAGAAGCTGGGAGTCAGCACACCCAGGAAGCTGATGTATGAGGCCGCGCCGGCTATTCTGGAGCCGGGTTTCAGTCCGCTGATCAGACCGAGGCCTATCCCGATAAACGAGCCCATCGCCACCGAAGTCACCAAGAGCAGCATCGTTCGTACATAGGCTTTGCCTACGAACGACATCGTCTCCGTGTGTTCGTGGACACTGGTCAGGAAGTCGAAGTAGCTCTTGACGGCGTCTCGCAGCGCCTCAAACGACGCGTACAGGGTCCTCAGGACCGGGTGATCGAGGGTCGCGAAAGCGAAGAACGTGACCAGCAGTACGACCAGCGCCAGCCGATAGCCGACGATCAGGAAGATTCGCAGAGCGGGACCCCTCGAGTTAGACTAGCTGGCAAGCGACCCAGTGGCCGTCCGCCACCTCTCGCAGCGGCGGGATCTCGTCGGCACACGATGGAATCGCGATCGGGCACCTCGTCCGAAAGCGGCAGCCGCTCGGCGGGTCGATCGGACTGGGAACGTCGCCTTCCAGCGCTATGCGCACCTTGCCCCTGGCCTCCGCCGGGTCTCCGGCCGGGACGGATGAGAGCAGCGCCCGCGTGTACGGGTGCAACGGGTTGTCGTAGAGCTCGTCCGTCTCCGAGAATTCGACCAGCTTGCCGAGATACATCACGGCCACACGGTCGCTGATATGCCGAACGACGCGCAGGTCGTGAGAGATGAACAGGTACGTAAGGCCGAACCTGTCCTGCAGCTCTTCCAGCAGATTGATGATCTGCGCCTGAATCGAGACGTCCAAGGCCGAGATAGGCTCGTCGCAGACGATGAAGATCGGCTCCAGCGAAAGAGCGCGCGCGATCACGATTCTCTGCAGCTGCCCGCCACTGAACTCGTGGGGGTACCTGTTGCGCATGTACGGGTTCAGGCCCACGGTCGCCAGGAGGTCCGCGACCCTGTCTTCGATCTCGTCTTCCGGCACGATCTCGTGAACTCTGATCGGTTCGGCGATCGCGTCGCCGATCGTCATGCGAGCGTCCAACGCCGACTGGGGGTCCTGGAAGATGATTTGCATCCGCCGCCGGATACGCTGCAGCTCGCCCCTCGACACCCCTGACATGTCGTTGCCTTCGAACAATATCTGGCCGGCGGTCGGCCGCTCCAGCTGGACCAGGTTGTAGCCAAGGGTCGACTTGCCGCAGCCGCTCTCCCCCACCAGGCCCAGTGTCTCGCCCTGTCGGATAGTCAAGCTGACTCCGTCGACGGCGCGTACCGTCTTACGGTCAGCCATTATCCCCAGGACGATGCCCTTCGTGCCGACTTCGAAATAGGTCTCGAGGTCTCTGATCTGAACCAGTTCCTCGGTCTGGGCGTCGTTCGTTGCCACCATCAGGTCTGTCCTTTCGACACTTGAATTGGAGCGTCGCCGCCGTTTGCGACTACGCCTGGGCCGCCGCGACCTCCGCCTCTGTCGGCGGGTTCCAGCACGCGGCAATATGGTTTTCGCCCACGTCCATGAGCGCGGGGTTCTCCTCCCTGCAGCGGTCGACCGGCGCCGCGCATCGCGGCGCGAACGGGCACCCGACGTCCAGGTTGGCCAAGCTTGGCGGCATGCCGCCAATGGCCGTCAGAACCGTGCCCTTGCGCTCCACCTTCGGCAGCGACTCCAAGAGCGCCGCGGTGTAGCGGTGTTTGGGCCGGAAGAAGATTTCGTCGACCGGGGCTTCCTCGACGATGTACCCGGCGTACATCACCGCCACCCGGTCGGCCAGCTCCGCCACGACCCCCAGGTCGTGAGTGATCCAGATAACGGACATGCCGCGTTCATCCTTCAGCTCCCGTACCAAGTCCAGGAGCTGCGCCTGGACCGACACGTCCAGAGCCGTGGTCGGCTCGTCCGCTATCAGGAGAAGCGGGTCGCAGCACAGCGCGATCGCTATCATGACGCGCTGGCGCATTCCACCGCTGAACTGGAACGGATAGTCGTAGTAGCGAGACGCCGCGGACGGCACACCCACTCTGTCCATCAGCCGTACGGCACGGCTCCTGGCCGTCTTTTCGTCCACTCCCAGGTGGACCTGCATCGTCTCCGCTATCTGCGGTCCTATCTTGACCGTGGGGTTCAGGGAGTTTTCCGGGTCCTGGAAGATCATCCCCATCTTCGTGCTGCGCCGCTGCCTGATCTCCGTGTCGGACAGCTCCAGGATGTTCTCGCCGTCCAGCACGACCCTGCCGCTGAGCAACTCCAGGGGCGGGCTCGGGACCAGGCCCATGATCGACAGCGCCGTCATCGTTTTGCCGCTGCCGCTCTCGCCGACGATGCAGAGCGTCTCCGCCTTGTCTACCGTGAAGTTGCTCCCGTTCACGGCCTTGATCACGCCCTCGCGCGAGCCGAGGTGGGTTTCGAGCGCCTCTACTGTCAGAACGTTTTCGGTGGTCATGCCCTGTTCACCGTTCCCCTATCGTTGTATGGCCCGCGGGTTCAGGGCGTCGTTCAGCCCGTCTCCCAGAAAGTTAAAACCGAACACCGCGATTGCCAGCACCATCCCCGGCATCACGACCAGATGTGGGTCGTAGCGCCACCGGGTCAGGTTCTCCGAGACCATGTTCCCCCAGCTCGCCGCCGGAGGCTGAATTCCCAGACCCAGGAAGCTGAGCGTCGACTCCGTCAGCATGACGCCGCCGACACCGGCTGATACGGAGACTACGATAGGCGATATGGCGTTTGGCACGAGGTGCTTTGTGATGATCATTCGCTGCGGAACGCCAAGGGCCCTCTCCGCCCTGATGAACCCCATCTCTTTGAGCGACAGCACCTGGCCGCGCACCAGGCGGGCGTAGCCCACCCACTCCGTGGCCGAGATGGCGCCGAACATCATGAAGTAGTCGATGTATATCCGTTGGTTCAGAATCCCCCATTCGGTCTTGGAGTAGAGGTCCGCGAGGAATATGGTCACCGGTTCCCGCATCGTCACGCTCAGGAACGCCGCCATCAGGATGTTCGGGAAGGCCGAAAGCAGCTCTCCTATCCTGATGATGACGTCGTCGACCCACCGGCCTACGAAGCCCGCGGTCGCGCCGAGCGTCACACCGACCGTCACGCTGATGACCAGCACCACCACGGCCACGAAAACAGCGGTCCTGGCGCCGTTGAGGATCCGACTCGTGAAGTCGCGCCCGAGCACGTCCGTGCCCATCCAGTGGTCCCAACTGGGCGCCTCGGCAATGCGGCTGAAGTCGTTCCGGAGGTAGTCGTAGGGCGCGACGTACGGCCCGACCACCGCCATCAGGATGATAGTGGTCGCGATTATGGACCCGATCACGGCGGCCTTGTTGCGAACGAGCCGTTCGAGCGCGTCCATCCACAGGCTGCGCTGCTTGACCGCATCGAACTCCGCCGCCAGCGACGGCCTTTCGGCTGCTGGTTGGACTCCAGACTCTTCTACAGTGTCAGCCATGGCACAACCCTACCCTTTCAGAATTGTCGGCAGCTCTTGGTCGAAGCCTACTCGTACCTGACCCGCGGGTCCAGCACTCCGTACAGCAGGTCGACCGCCAGATTGGACACGATCCACATCGCCGTGCCCAGCATCGTCCCGGCCAGGATCATCGGGAAGTCGCGGCCCTGGAACGCTGAGATGAACGCGTTGGAGAAGCCGGGTATCCCAAAGACGAGCTCCACCAGGAACTGACCCGTCAGGAAGCCCGCCAGCGTCGGCCCGAAGCCCGTCAGCACCGGCGTCATCGCGTTGCGCATGATGTGGCGGCTGATGACCATCCGCTCACGCAGACCCTTCGCCCTCGCAGTGCGGACGTAGCCCTGCCTGACGACCTCCAGGATCCCCGCGCGGGTCATGCGTACGATCCCCAGCATCCCGCCAAGCGACATCAGCCCCACCGGCAGGATCGAGTTCGTGGTGAACAGACCCTCCCACCCGACGGGCGTGTCCATGATCTGCAGCTTGAGCACCACCACGATCATCACCATCGGGCCCAGCACGAATATCGGGACCGAGTTTACCGCTATCGACCCGGCGACTATCCAATAGTCGATCCAGGTGTTCTGTTTCACCGCCGCCAGGATGCCTAAGGGCACGCCGACGGTGTACAGGATTATGAACGACGCGAGACCGAGCTGCGCCGATATCGGGAGGGAGGCCTGGATGATGTCAGCGATGTCGCGCTGCGACCGCAGCGACTTGCCCCAGTCACCCTTGATGATGCCTTCGTTTCTGGCGTCCGGCACGCACAGCCCGCCGCAGACGTAGTCTCCAAACTGTATGAAGAAGGAGCGGTCGAGGCCGTAGATCTTCCGGAGGCGGGCCAGTATCTCAGGATCGTTTTCGTAGTCGTCCTCACCGAACATGATCGACAGCGGGTCGCCCGGGCCGTAGTGAATGAAGGCAAACGTGCCTAACAGCACGCCGAACAAGACGGGAAAGAATAGCAGTACACGTCTGACCACAAAAACAAACATAGCTGCCTCCAGATCTGCCCGCGCCATCGCGCCACTGCAACGATGATCACTGGGCCGTCAGGTTCCTCCCCTTCGCGGCCCATTTAGCGCCGCCCTGCCTGCCGGGCGCGACTTACGCCCCCACCTCGACTCTCTCCTGACGCCCGATGCGAATGCCCCTGTTCGTGCAGGGTTTCACAATTGGCTGACCGCATTATACATGAGTTGTCAAGCGGCGCAAAGTCCTGCCTGGGGAGTATCGTTCAGAGTTGAGTGGGCGAATGCCCGCAGAGGGCGGGGATACAGCCTCGCTCAAAGCCAAATCGCGCTCGCCGCGACGACGCCGGTCAACCAGATCCCACGAAGTCTGAACTGTTACCTGGGGGGCTGCGGCCAGCCCGCACACCCGTCCCCTTCCGTCGGGCCCTCCAATAGAACACTGGGGCCCCGGGATTCTATATCTCCCGGAGCCCCAGCCCTGTCGTCTCCGCAGCTCCTCACGCCGCACTAGGCCGGCGTGGGACCTCCTCTATTCGGGGTCGTCCCCTCTAGTGCTTGGCGATGTACGCCGTCGTCATCGTGTTGAAGTCCAGGTTGCTCGTGCTCTCGAAGCCGATGAGCCACGGCTGCACGAGCCACTTGACGCCCTGTACCTCCCACATGGGGATCATGTACACCTTATCCAGGTACTCTTCCTCTACAGCCTGGAAGGCCTTGCACCTGTCCGGGTGGTCCAGGGGCAGCGAACGGGCGTACTCGACCAGCGCGTCCATGACGGGATAGCCGCCCGGAATGTTGCTCAGCGCCTCGATCGAGTCCTTGCGCGTCAGGTTGCTCACGATCTGGATCGGGTCCGGTATCCAGGAGCCCAAGCTGATGCGGTAGAACTGCGACGACTCACGTCGCGGCATCCCACGCTCGCGCTTCAGGACATCCAGGTCTACGTCCAGGTTGTCCTTCCAGTACTCCTTCATCGACACGCCCATGCTGACCATTTCCGGGCTGCCCAAGTCGATCAGCAGCGACGGAATGTTGTCACCGCTACCGTACGTCGACGTGGCCAACGCCTGGCGCGCCAGGTCCGGATCGTAGTACTGGCCGCGAGCCTCAGGGTTGTGGCACGGGATCAGAGTCGAGATCAGGCCCTTGGAGTGGGTCGCCGTCGCGCCCCAGATCGCCTTGACGATCGTCTCCATGTCCATGCCATGGGCCAGAGCCTTACGGACCAGGAGGTCTTCCAGCGGCGCCATGTCGATCTTGTTCTTGATGAACACCAAGCCGCCGTAAGGCGAGATGTAGAGCAGCGGGTTGAACGGGTGGGTCGGGTTCAACGCCGCCTCGTAGGTCGCCGAGCCGCCGAAGCCGAGGCTCAGTACGTCCAACTCGGCGTTCTCGAACATGACCACCTGGACCTGCCGGTCCGGGATGTTCGGGAGGATGAATTTCTCGAGAATCGGCATGGCGTGCGGCCCATTCCACTGCTTCCCGACCAGATCGACCCTCGTAGCCTCGGTCAGGCCGGTGTCGGGGTCGTAGCTCAGGGCGAACGGCCCGGCGCCGATCGGGGCGTTGCCCCAATCTTCGTCTGCCAGCACCTGGTCGAGCTTGGAGATGCCAACGTGCCAAGCCGCCATGTTCAGCGGCCACGTCGCCAACGGCACAACCGTCTCGACCTGCAGCGTCTGGTCGTCGATGACCGTAAGGCCTTCGGACTCGATCACGTCGCCGGCCCTCAGCTCTTCCCAGCCCACGATGTCGCCGAGGGTCAGGCTCGCGCCTCCCCACGCAACGATGTTCTCGGGCTTGGCGCCGTGCTCCCAGTAGTCCTTGAAGGACTGGGCCGTGATCGGCGTACCGTCCTGAAAGATCGCGTCCTCACGGAACTTCAGCGTCCAGACCTGCAGCGACTCGTCGGAACTGATTCCTGTCGCGAGCCAGGGGTAGACGTTACCCTTTTGGTCGATCAGGAATGGCGGGCCGAATACGTGCGTCGAGAACGGACGGTTACCGCCACCGTCTCGCCAAGGGGCCATCGTGCTCCGGAACCGGCCCACGGTCGTCACAGTCTGCGTGTCGTGCAGGTCCGGGCCGGTAACGGCCGGTCCCGTCCTGGTCTCGACCCGCTGACGCGGCGCGGATGGCCCTGCGTCCGCGGCCTTCGGCGCATCCGGATCAGCGGCCGCCTGCGCCGGCAGCGGCGTGTCAGCCGCTCTCGCCGCCTTCGCTGCGCCGGGACCGCCTGCGGCTGCTTGCGGCGCGTCCGGAGCGACGGGCTGTGCCGCAGCCTGCGGCTGCACGGGCTCCGCCGCCTCCTCGGCGGCGCACGCGACGAGCGCTACCATTGCGATGGTCGACGCGAAGATCACTAGTAGAATCTTCGCCCTCAACATCGTAGTCACCATTGGTTCTCTTCTCCTGTCACTCAAGGCGTATTCGCTCACGTCATCATAATGAGCGGCCGGGTACCTGTCAAGACCGTTGTAGCTACCCAAATCCACCACCTCCATAGTGGACGCCACGTCTATCAGGCGTCACCCTGTAGGGGAGGGTTTGAAACCCTCCTTCGCTGTGCCGTAAGGCGGCGCCGTCAATTTGGTGGTGGATTTGGGAGCTAGTGGACGGGGCCACAGCCCGCACATTGCGTCCCTTTTCACAAAGCGGCTGCCCGATGTGGTCGCATCCCGTCGATCGGCGACAACGTTCCGGGTGGCTCGCTCTCCATGAAGCGATGGCAGAACACTGCGGACCACCCCACTGCCGCACTCGTTGTCCATTACAAACGCCAGGGCCCCGGTAGTGCTCCTACCGGGGCCCTGGTCTTGTGTCGTCTCCGCAGTCCCTACGCCCGACGACTCGAGCGCCAAACCGCTTCTATCGGGTCAGACCTTCTAGTGCTTGGCGATGTACGCCGTCGTCAGCGTGTTGAAGTCCAGGTTGCTCGTGCTTTCGAAGCCGATGAGCCACGGCTGCACCACCCACCTGACGCCCTGTACCTCCGTGAACGGGATCATGTAGACCTTCTCGAGGTACTCCTGCTCCACCGCCTGGAACGCCGCACAGCGCTCCGGATGGTCCAGGGGCAGCGAGCGAGCGTATTCGACCAGCGCGTCCATCACCGGGTAGCCGCCAGGTATGTTGCTCAGCGCCTCAATAGAGTCCTTGCGCGTCAGGTTGCTCACGATCTGGATCGGGTCCGGAATCCAAGAGCCCAGGCTGATGCGGTAGAACTGCGACGATTCACGTCGCGGCATCCCGCGCTCGCGCCTCAGGATGTCCAACTCGACGTCCAGGTTGTCCTTCCAGTACTCCTTCATGGCCACGCCCATCGCGACCGTCGCCGGCGACGCCAGGTCGATCAGCAGCAACGGCAGATTATCCCCGCGGCCGTACGTCGACTCGGACAGCTCCTGGCGAGCCAAGTCCGGATCGTATGGCTGAGGATCGGACTCCGGGTTATGGCACGGTATCAGGCTCGATATCAGGCCCTTCGCACGCGTGGCGGTCGCGCCCCAAATGGCTTTCACTATCGTCTCCATGTCCTGTCCGTGGGCCAGCGCTTTCCGGACCAGAAGGTCCTCCAGCGGCGCCATGTCAATCTTCAGCTTCGTGAAGCCGAGGCCGCCGTACGGCGACACGTACAGGAGCGGGTTGAACGGATGGTTCGGATTCAGTGCCGCCTCGTACGTCGCACCGCCGATCGACATCACGTCCAACTCGCCGTTCTCGAACATGATCACCTGGACCTGCCGATCCGCAACCACCGGCAGCGAGAGTCCCTCCATAATCGGAGTGGCGTGCGGCCCGTTCCACTGGTGGCCCGCCAAGTCAACTCGAGTCAGCTCGGTAAAGCCGTTGTCGGGATTGTACGTCATGCTGAACGGTCCCGCGGCGATCGGGGCATTGCCCCAATCCTCGTCTGCCTTCACCTGGTCGAGCTTGGAGATACCGACGTGCCATGCCGCCATGTTCAGCGGCCACGTCGCCAACGGGATCACCGTCGAGACTTCCAGCGTCTGGTCGTCGATGACCCGCAGACCCTCGGACTCGATAACGTCCCCGGCTCGCAACTCTTCCCAGCCCACGATATCCCCAAGGGTCAGGCTCGCGCCACCCCAAGCAACAATGTTCTCGGGCTTGGCGCCGTGTTCCCAGTAGTCCTTGAAGGACTGGGCCGTTATGGGCGTTCCGTCCTGGAAGACCGCGTCCTCACGCAGCTTCAGTGTCCATACGTTCAATCCGTCGTTAGACGTTATGCCCGTTGCGATCCACGGCAAGACGTCGCCCTTCTGGTTGATGATGAACGGCGGACCGAAGACCTGCGTCGAGAATATCCTGTTCCGGCCACCGTCGCGCCAGGGGGCCATCGTGCTCCGTATGCGCCCGACCGACGTCGCTACCTGCGAGTCGTGAAGGTCCGGGCCAGACATCGCTGCCGTCCTCTGCTGCGTCGATGCGCTGGGGCCAGTTGACCCAGTCTGCTCGGCAGCCTTAGGCGCATCCGGATCAGCGGCCGCCTGCGCCGGCAGCGGCGTGTCGGCCGCTCTCGCCGCCTTCGCCGCGCCGGGACCGCCCGCGGCCGCTTGCGGAGCGTCCGGAGCGGCGGGCTGTGCCGCGGCCTGCGGCTGCACGGGCGCCGCCGCCTCCTCGGCGGCGCACGCGACGAGCGCCACCATTGTGATGGTCGAGACGACCATCACAAGCAAAAGCTTCGATCTCCAATTCGTAGACATGTTCTTCTCCCAATCGCTAGAGGGCGTTTCGAATGCCTCATTATTCGACTGCGTCATTATAAGGGTAGACCGGTTGCTGTCAAGACCTCGGCTACCGAGGCAGGTGTTCGCCTGCGACCACGACTCCTATATGGACGGCTATCCGGGATGGGGCACCAGGCCCTGCTTTTAGGCCGCTCCCGGTCCGCCCTTCAGGTCGACCGCGCTGGGATGCGCCAGGGCGCCGGTCGCGTCCCTCCGGGGCTGGCGTCCGGGCAAGGGGAACGGGGTTGGTGGCGACCCTACCTTCCTCCTGGACGGCTCCGAACCAAGGAAGAGCTGCCCTCCTCGACCGCGCCCACGGATACCGCGCCCACTGTCGCGATTCGCACGCCGCACTGAGAGCACGGGCTCCCCAACACACGCCCAGCCCTTTATCGCCAGCCAGTCCCTCATGCGATCTGGCGTCAACCGGGGGCTTGGTGACCCGCGACCATGCCCGCCTGGAGTAAGCCGAACTCGCGCGGAACTACAAAGGGCCCCGGGGCGACTGCCCCGGGGCCCTTCGACTCAGCGTCAGCTATGCGGTACGGTCTAGTGCTTCAGGATGTACATCCAAGGCATCGTGTTGATGTCCAGGTTGCTCGTGCTCTCGAAGCCAACCGCCCACGGCTGCACGACCCACTTCACGCCGCCGACCCAGCGGATAGGCATGAAGTAGACCTTGTCCATGTACTCCTCTTCGACCGCCTGCCACGCAGCGCAGCGTTCCGGATCGTCCAGCGGCAGGGACCGCGCGTGCTCTACCAGTGCGTCCAGCACCGGGTAGCCGCCCGGAATGTTGCTCAGACCCTCGATCGAGTCCTTACGCGTCAGGTTGCTGACGATCTGGATCGGGTCAGGTATCCACGAACCCAGGCTGATGCGGTAGAACTGGGACGCCTCACGTCGAGGCATGCCGCTCTCGCGCTTCAATACGTCCAGGTCGATGCCCAGGTTGTCTTTCCAGTACTCTTTCACCGCCACGCCCATGTTGACCATCAGAGGCCTGGCCAAGTCGACCAGCAGCGGCGGCAGGTTGTCCGCGCTGCCGTACGAGGAGGTGGCCAGCTCCTGGCGAGCCAGCTCGGGGTCGTAGACGTGGCCCAGCGCATCCGGGTTGTGGCAGGGAATCAGCGGCGAGATCAGACCCGTCGCGAAGTCCTCGGTCACGCCCCAGACCGCCTTGACGATAGAGCGCATGTCCGCGCCGTGCGCGAGCGCCTTGCGGACCAGCAGGTCCTCCATCGGCGCCATGTCGATCTTGTTCTTGATGAACCACAGGCCGCCGTACGGGGTGACCTTCAGAAGCGGGTTGAACGGGTGACTCGGATCGAGCGCAGCCTCGTAGGTCGCGCTGTCAATCGACATCAGCTCGAGCTCACCGTTCTCGAACGCGATCACCTTCACCTGGCTGTCCGTGATGTTCAGACCGTGCAGCTTCTTGATGTTGGGCGAGGGGCCCCAGAACTCGGCTACGTCGGCCTCGGCCACGTACACCTTGGTGTCCGGATCGGTCGTCCACTTGTACGGCCCAGCGGCGATCGGCGCCGTGAACCACTCTTCGTCCGCCTGGACCTGGTCGAGCTTGGAGATGCCCGAGTGCCAGGACGCCATGGCCAGCGGCCACGTCGGGAACGGGATGGCGGTCGTGATCTCCAGGGTCTGGTCGTCGATTACGACCAGCCCCTCGGCCTCGGTCACGTCACCCGCTCGCAGCTCCTCCCAGCCCAAGATGTCGCCGAGAGAGAGGCTCGCGCCGCCCCACGCAACGATGTTCTCGGGCTTGGCGCCGTGCTCCCAGTAGCCCTTGAAGTCGGCCGCCGTGATCGGCGTACCGTCCTGGAAGACGGCGTCGTCACGGAACTTCACGGTCCAGACGGTCTCGTCCTCGTTGACCGTGTGGCTCAGGCCGATGTAAGGCCGGAGCACGCCGAACTTGTCGATCTGGTAGACCGTCCCGTACACCCACATCGAGAAGATCCGCTGTCCGCCGCCATCACGCCAGGGTGCAACCCCGCCATGACCGTTCGGGACTCTGATCTCCTGCGGGTCCTCCAGCGCCGTCCCGTCCGGCACGACCGTCGACGGGTCTACCGGGAAGACACCAGGCTTCTCCATCATCATGGCCTTTGTCGGCGCAGCCATCGCCGCAGTCGGCGCGGCCGGTGCCGTCGTCGGCGCGGCCGGTGCCGTCGTCGGCGCGGCCATTGCCGCAGTCGGCGCGGCCGGTGCCGTCGTCGGCGCGGCCATTGCCGCAGTCGCCGCGGCCGGTGCCGTCGTCTCTTCGTCCGTGCCGCAGGCAAGTGCCGCCACCAGCGCAACCGACACCAACATCACCAGTAACAACTTAAACTTCATTTAGGTTCCCCCATTTCACTTTTCCAGAGTTGCGAAACGCTACGCGACATTATAGCGACGGGTTTCCGCCTGTCAAGACCTAGGACTCCGAGGTTTCCCAAGACCGCCGTGAGCAACCTCCCCAAGCAAGAGGGCCGGTGGGCGAAATCGCCCACCGGCCCTCTTGCCCTGTCAGTTACGGAATCTGCCTAGTGCGCGAGCACGTACATCCAGGGCTGGGTGTTGATGTCCACGTTGAAGGTGCTCTCGAACCCAACTACCCACGGCTGTATGACCCACCTTCTGCCGCTTCCCCAGCGGATTGGGATCATGTACACCTTGTCCAGATACTCATCCTCAACGGCACTCCATGCAGCGCAACGAGTCGGGTCGTCGAGCTGCAGCGACCTGGCGTTATCCACCAACGCGTCCATCACCGGATATCCGCCCGGAATGTTGCTGAGAGCCTCAATCGAGTCCTTACGCGTCAGGTTGCTCACGATCTGGACCGGGTCCGGTATCCACGAGCCCAGGCTGATGCGGTAGAACTGGGACCCCTCGCGCCGCGGCATGCCGCTCTCCCGCTTCAGAACGTCCAGATCGACCCCCAGGTTGTCTTTCCAGTACTCCTTCACGGCCACGCCCATGTTGACCATCAGCGGCCGAGCCAGATCGATCAGCAGCGGCGGAAGGTTATCCGCGCTGCCGTACGAAGACTCGCCCAGCGCCTGGCGCGCCAGATCGGGGTCGTAGTAGAGGCCCTCGGAGTCGGGGTTGTGGCACGGTATCTGAGGAGAGATCAATCCTGTGGCCTGATCTTCCGTCTGGCCCCAGACCGCCTTCACGATAGACTTCATATCGGTCCCGTGGCCCAAGGACTTGCGCACCAGCAGGTCCTCGAGCGGCGTCATGTCCAGTTTCATCTTGATGAACCACAGGCCGCCGCCGGGCGCCAGGTACAGCAGCGGGTTGAACGGATGGTCCGGGTTGAGCGCCGCCTCGTATGTCGGGGGATCGATCGTCATCAGGTCCAGCTCACCGTTCTCGAACATGATCACCTGGACCTGACTGTCCGTGACATTCAGTCCGTGCAACTTCTTGATGGTTGGCGACGGGCCCCAGAAATCGGCCGCGTCGGCCTCAGCCACGTATATCTTCGTGTCGGGATTCGTCGTCCACTTGTACGGGCCGGCGGCGATCGGGTTCGTGAACCACTCTTCGTCACCCAGCACCTGGTCCAGCTTGGATATCCCCGTATGCCACGCAGCCATGTTCAACGGCCACGTGGGCAACGATATGGCCGTCTCGACTTGCAGCGTGTGGTCGTCGATGACGGTGAGGCCTTCCGCCTCGATTATGTCGCCAGCCCTCAACTCCTCCCAGCCTTTGATGTCGCCCAGCGTCAGGCTGCCGCCGCCCCAGGCGACGATGTTCTCGGGCTTGGCCCCGTGTTCCCAGTAGGCTTTGAAGTCGGCCGCGGTGACCGGCGTGCCATCCTGGAAGACGGCATCCTCCCGCAGCTTGAACGTCCAGATCGTGTCGTTGTCCGAGACGGTGTGGCTCACGCCGATGTAGGGACGAACATTGCCGAACTTGTCGATCTGATATAGGGTGCCGTACACCCACATCGAGAACACTCGCTGGCCGCCGCCGTCACGCCAGGGGGCGACGCCGCCGTGGCCGTTCGGTATGCGGAGCTCCTGCGTGTCGTGCAGGGCCGTGCCGGCCGGCACGACCGTCGACGGGTCTACCGGGAAGACCGGCGGCAGCTTAGCCATCGCGGGCATCGCCGCTGTCGGCTGCACGGCAGGCGCCGCAGTCGGCGCGGCCGGTGCCGTCGTCGGCGCGGCCATTGCCGTCGTCGGCGCGGCCATTGCCGCAGTCGGCGCGGCCGGCGCCGTCGTCGGCGCGGCCATTGCCGCAGTCGGCGCGGCCGGCTCAGTCGTCTCTTCGTCCGTGCCGCACGCGAGCGCCGCGACAAGCGCAATCGACACTGTCATGAGCCATAGCAGTCTAAGATTCATTTCATCCCCTCCAAATCCCACGCCCACTTTTATTTAAGAGCTTGCAAACCTTCGGCGGCATTATTCGCCATAAAGCATCCCGTGTCAAGTCATTGTGTTCGTCCCACAGGGCAATCGCATCTTATTGAGCAAGGACCTTGAGTAGGTAGTCATTGTCCCATGCGGCATCTTTTCGCTTGCCGGCGAGGCTTCGCTTGGTAGACTCTTCGGCCTTGAGCAGACTCAATGCCATGCGCCGCAGTACGGAGAAGTTCTCAGCCCCGTTGCCGATGCGCACCCGGCTTCCGTCCTCCTTGAACGTCACGTCCAGCGACCAGTGCAGCCTGTTCTCTATCCCCCAGTGGCTGCGCACCGCGTCCAGCAATTTACTCGCATCATTCGGCAGGCTCGATATGTAGTAGCGCGACTCCACCGTCGTCTTGCCACTCAGGCGCCGCTCGCCTTCCACCATCACCAGCGTCGTCAGTCCCGACCACTGCCCGCCCTCATCCACGTATCTGACGCTGTCGAGGTCGGACACCGCCCAGCATCGTCGCGTCTCGACTCGTCCGTGACCCGCATCCAGCGTCTCGTGGTAGTCATGGCTGAGACCATCGAAGCCAGAGTTGCGGGCAAGGTTGAAGACATCGCGCACCCCCTCGTGCAGGCTCCCCTGGTTCCTCTTGACTGCCAGCACGTAGTCGGCGCCCTCCTCCAAGATCTTCGATGCGATCTCCTTCTGGCAGCCCATGGCGTCGATCGTCACGATGCATCCTTGGACCCGGAGCATCTCCAGCAGCCGGGGTATCGCCGTGATCTCGTTGGAGCGCCCGTCCACCCTGGTCTGTCCGAGCGTCACGCCACTCGCACATGCCCAGGCGCTGACCATGTGGATCGCATCCTTCCCTATATACCGGTCGTGCGAGCGGCGCACCGTCTTGCCGTCTATGGCTACGACGTCTCCTTGCAGAACTTCACTGACGGTCTGCACCCACTCGACGAAGCAGTGCTCGAACTGCTGAGCATCCAGCTTGGCAAAGACCCTGCCGAAGGTGTCGTGGGAGGGAATGCCATTGGGCAGCTCCAGCATCTTGCGCAGCCATCCCTCCTTGCGTCCGCCGAACGCTTCCACGTCCACCCAACTGTCCGCGCCGGCTATGGCACCGCAGAGCGCAATGGTGAGAATGTCGATCAGCTTGTGGCGCTTGGTCCGATCTATACGCGGATCTACGAGACTGCCGAAGTGTTCGGTCAGCGACGCTGTATCACTACTCGCCATGGGTCACCCTCCCCCTGAGACTGACCCAAGTTTATACCAAGTCTAAGACTTCATTTAGATGCGATTGCCCTGGTTCGTCCCAAATCCCCCACCTAACAAAAAGGAAGACCTCGTTGGAGCCCGAGTTGAAGGGGGCTAAGATGGTTGTTGGACAGACAAAGCCATCACCAACGAGGTGCTCGCACTATGCCTCAGGGAGCGTTGCCATTCCAGTACGCCGAGGAGAGAAGCTCGACCGGCGCGTCGGGAGGGAGGGAATGGCAGGGCAGGGTTTTCGGCCGGGATTCCAGAGCGCGTCGAGGACGAACCGCGCCCGGTCGCTCATTCCCGTATCTCGATCTGGTGCCACTGGCCCGTCGATATGGCGGGCTTGTCCCTGTACAGCGCTATGCGGCCCTGGACGCAGATCTTCTTGTCGTTGAACCAGGTAGTGATGTCGATCGAGGCGTCTTTTACGTCCGGCCAATTCCCGAAACGCTGGCCGATGTACGGAAAGAAGACGTAAAAGTCCGGGTCCTCAGCCTTGTCGATGTTCAGGAAGGTTATTTTGAGCCGGTGTTCCGGCTCGTGGACGGAGGCCATCACAGTACCGCAGATCTTGCCCTGCTTGCCGATGTAGTCCCTCGCCTGCTCGGCCGTCAGCTCGCCCGTTTCGACGCCGCCGCTGACGGCCCCTCTGTAGGGTACCGACGCCGCCTGCGTAGCTTCGGCCAGAGCGGGCGCGAGAGTCGGCGTCGGTGGAGGGACCCTACCTGCGAACTCCTGACCCGAAGCGCCTTCACTGGCGGCATCGGATCCGTCGCTTCCACACGCCGCCGCCAACGCAGCCAAGCTAGTCAACGCAACGAAGCACAACAGGGCGCGAAACTGCATCTCCACCGACCTCCGCATCATCCCACGACTGCTTGATTTCTCCCGAATCGTCGAGTTGGTCCGCGCCTCTCGCCATGCCGAGGCAGCGTAAGATTAGTCACGGCCTCGCGGATTTGTCAATACACATGTCCGAAGAGCAGCTCTTCGGACCTCGTGAGAACCTCTCACTACGCCGTTGCACACGCGGGTATCCACAGCGGCGGGCGCGCTCCCTGATCAACCCTTACCAGCTACGCCCGAATGCCTGCAAGGGGTCCATCTTGTGCTGAGAGACCCCGGCGGGGTGTCCAGCGCGTCTCGCGGATGTCCGGCCATCTCCGTGGCGATCCAGGACCGCTTTGCGGCCCGGCCGCTAGCCCGACGAATCGGTGGTG
The DNA here is from genome assembly GCA_965220785.1 of Dehalococcoidia bacterium. Lineage (GTDB taxonomy): Bacteria > Chloroflexota > Dehalococcoidia > Lucifugimonadales > CAZENU01 > CAZENU01. The sequence continues at coordinate 1,125,537 of CBDCQW010000003.1, read as the reverse complement.
GTCGAGGTTGGCCCGCCGACCGGCGTCGGGGTCTCCCTGCGCTGCTGCTCCGGCATGGGCGGCGGCTTGAGCTGGTCGGGCGGCACTCTTTCCAGTCCTCCACAGGCGAAAGCTGCCAGAGCCGCCATCGCCGCGATCACCAAAAATGTCAAAACAGCCTTCTTCAGTCCCGGTCCGTTCAAATTCGCGCCCCTTTCTTGTGTCCGGAAGCTACTCGTCCTGGAACTCGTACTGGTGCCAGTAGTTGGCGTTGATCGCCGGCTTACCCCTGAAGAGCTCGATCCGGCCCTCGACGCATAGCTTCCTGTTGTTGAAGTAGGTCGTCAGATCGATCGACCGGTCCTTCTTGTCGGGCCACGTGCCGATGCGAAGCGGGTCGTTCCAGAAGTAGACGAAGAATTCCGGGTCCTCCGCGTTCTCGAAGTACAGAGTCGTGATCTGGTATGAGTGGTCCGGCTCGTGAAGGGACGAGACCACCAGCCCGCATACGGTGCCGCTCTTGCCGACCGAGTCTGCCGCCTCCGCAACGGTCAGCGGCTCCGTCTCCGAAGTCCCGCCGTATCCGCCCCGGTACTGGATTACCGACGCCTGCGTCGCCTCGGCCTCTGCCGCGGCCGCGGTCGGGGTGGCCTGCGCGGCCCTGCTGTTGAACTGAGCGCGGGTCTCAGCTCCATCGGACGATCCGGATGCGGGCGCGGTCTCGCCGCCTCCACAGGCGGCGACCACGGCGGCGAAAGCAAAGGCGCCGAACACCACGCTCATCCTCGGGAATCGCATCTCTCAAAGACCTCCGGGATTGGACATCGGAGCCGGCCCGCAACCGAACCGGCTCGCGCGGGAGTTTCGATTCGGCTCTCGGGGCCTTTCCTACTGTTCTCTGACTTCCAGCTGGTGCCAAAAGCCTGCGTTGATTCCAGGCTTGTTCCGGTACTTCTGGATGAGTCCCTCGGCGCATAAGATCTTGCCGTCGAACCACCCGCCGGTCAGGTCGATGTCCGGGTCCGCTATGTCCGGCCAGTCCCCGATGCGCTTGCCCGAATGCCAGAAGTAGACGAAGAAGTCCGGGTCCTCGGCCTTGTCGATGTTAAGGAAGGTCACCTTGTACTGGTGCTCAGGCTCGTAGTCCGTGGACATCACGGTTCCGCAAACCTTGGCCTGCTTGCCGATGTAGTCCGTCGCCTCGGCGGCAGTCAGCTCGCCCGTGTCGAGTCCGCCGCCGCCATAGCCGCTGCCGTACTGCGGGGCGGCGGCTTTCGTAGCCTCGAGGTCGGCGGGCGGGACCGTCGGCGTCGGCGGCGGTACCCGGCCGGTGACCTGACCGCCGCCAGTCGTGCCGCCGTTACCGCCGCCGCACGCGACCGCCGCGGCGATCGATCCAGCCAGCAAGACTATCCAGGCCATGCTGCGAACTCGCATCTTTACCAACCTCCCGAGAACAAACTGGGCCCTAGTCGCGCGGCCAACGGGCGCGGCACGCCTGCGTGCCCTACCAGAGGTGTTGTAAGGTTAATCAGGGCTCAACCGTTTGTCAACGTGCCGAGTTGCCTCAGGCACATGCGCGCTGAGGCAAGAACAGCACACGATTTCCCCTGGCGCTTCTCTTGACAGGCGAACGGGCCGCAATTAGCCTGATTCAGACAGAGACCAAACACCTCGTCCGATCATTGGAGGCTCCATGGCCACCACCAAGCAGTTGTTACTCGTACCGGTGTCGTTGCTCACGTGTGCCCTATTGTCATTGTCGTGCGGTGGACCCGATGCCGAGGACCAATACCGGGCGGGGCTCGCGCTCATGGAACAAGAACAATGGGAAGAAGCCATCGTCGAGCTCGAAGCGGCGAGCAGCGCGTTCCTCGATAACGCCGGGTATCGGCGAATCAGTGGGGACTACGAACTGGCCAAAGCGATAACGGTGATGCACGCCGATGCTCTTGTGCAGATCAGCGTGGCGCGTACGGAGCTGGGTCAGCATCAAATGGCCCTGGACGCGCTCAACAGAGCGGTCCACATCAACTCCGACTACGCGATCGCTTACGCGAATCGCGCGGTGGTGCACACCCGGCTCGGCATGGACGCCGAGGCGGAGGAGGATGTCGCCAAGGCCGAGGACCGCGGATACGACATCGCCCGACTCAAGCAGGACATAGAAGACGTCAAGAAAGCCCGATAGCCCCGTGGGACCGAGTTGATCGAGGAGGAGCAGTGATGCGGCGGAAGAGACTTGGAGATTCCATGCGGCTGCTGAAACGCGGCTGGTTCGTCCCGGTCACGGCCGCGGCGGTGATCGCGACGGCCTGCGGGGGCGGGGGCGAGCCCGATATCGTTCAGCCTCAGGTCCCCGTCGACGCGAAGCCCATCAACTACGTGGGGCGAGATGCCAAGGCCTGCGGCACCGTGGTCGCAACGGACACCGAGCTCGAGCACCCAAACTCCGTGAACCCGACCGCCACCACAATCTCGTTCCTTACTTTCGACAGAACCCAGGTTACGTTCCTCGATTTCGAGACGGAGGACCCCGACTTCCTCGTCTTCTTCTGGGGTAAGACCAAGCGCCAAGCCGGCTACAATCCGGCCTGGCCGGACATTGCGGACCCGTCCATCGACCTGGCGGGCGGGTGGTTCGACGGCAAGAAGATTTGCGTTTCCGGCCGAATCAGGAAGTATCGAGACAAGGCCGCGATACTCATGGACGACTGGCGGAAGATAGACTTCCTGGAGGAGTAACTCAGGGGCAGACGCTGTACCGGCAAATGGAGACCGTCTGTGTGAACGGCCGACGGGTCCGGGACCGCTCGCCGGCCTTGCTGAACCGACCGGCCTAGGGCGTCAGCTTCTTCGTCCTGGCCGCGAACTGGCCCGTGATCTCGCCGCCGCCGATTATGTGACCCTCCATCGCCTGCAGCAGGGTCTCCTTGGTCGCGTCGGCGCCCAGGTCGAGCTCGGTGTCCAGCGCGTAGACGTGGAACACGTAGTTGAAGGTCACCTTGGGCTTTGCCTTGTCGCCAAAACGGTGGTAGATCATCGTCACGGGCGCCGGGCACGGCCCCGCGTACCCCACCGTACCCTCGTCGTTCATGCCCTGCATGGTGCTGGGCCCGATCGCCAGCACCTCCGTCGTCGTCGCAACGGCCTCCGGAAGCCCCGCCGCGTCCGCGGGAATGTTCCAGATCATCCAGTGCGTCGTCACCTTCGCCAGCGACTGGTCGCTGTCCATTATCAGCGCTAGGCTCCTGGCGCCCTCCGGCACGCCCGACCATTCCAACCGGGGCGACGTGTCTGGGTACGTCTCAGTCCCCGTGTAGCCCTGCTGGTAGAACTGGCCCGCGTCGGGGAGCTTACCCCCACAGCTGTGCTCCTTGGGAATGCGCCTGATGTCGTTGAAGACAGGGCTGGTGACCTCCATGCTCATTTCGAAGGTCTGGGTGAGCGCGCTCTCGCCCGCTCCCGCCTCGTCGCTTCCACTGGTGTCGGACGCCGCGGCGGGGGCGCTGCCGGCCCCCGCCTGACCGTCCTCCGCACTACTGGAGCACGCGGCGAAGATCAGCCCGACAGAAATTGCTATTGTCAGCTGCAGCCAGATCGTACCGAGCCTCGCCATTGCTCTACCTCCTCACTCCGAGGGCTGCGCATGGGGCCGCTCCGTGGTGTGAAGGAGAGGTCATGCGCGGCCCATCGACCGATCCTTCGGGCGCGGGATCAGTGCTCCAGCTTCTTCGTCTTGGCCGCGAACTGGCCCGCTATCTCGCCGGCGCCGATAACGTGGCCTTCCATCGCCTGCAGCAGGGTCTCCTTGGTCGCGTCAGGGCCCAGGTCGAGCTCGGTGTCCAGCGCGTAGACGTGGAACACGTAGGTGAAGGTCACCTTGGGCTTCGCCTTGTCGCCAAAACGGTGGTAGACCATCGTCACGGGCGCCGGACACGGCCCCGCGTACCCCACCGTACCCTCGTCGTTGACGCCCTGCATGGTCCGCGGCCCGATGGACAGCACCTCCGTCGTCGTCGCCACAGCCTCCGGAAGGCCCGCCGCGTCCGCGGGAATGTTCCAGATCATCCAGTGCGTCGTCACCTTCGCCAGCGACTGGTCGCTGTCCATTGTCAGCGCCAGGCTCTTGGCGCCCTCGGGCACCCCGGTCCAATCAAGCTGCGGCGACGTGTTCGGGTACGTCTGGCCCCCCGTGTAGCCCTGTTCGTAGAACGTCCCCGAACCAGGAAGCTTCCCACCGCAGCTATGATCCTTGGGGATGCGTCTGATGTCGTTGAAGACCGGGCTCGTGACTTCCATGCTCATTTCGAAGGTCTGTTTAAGTGGGTCATCCCCTGCGGACGCCTGCTCGCCGCCAGTGGCGGCCGCAGCGGGCGCGCCATCCGTCTCAGTCCCGCTCTCCTCGGCGCTACTCGAGCATGCGACGATGATCATCGCAACCGTGAGTGCCGTTGCTAAGTGCAGCAGAATCGTACTGATGAGTCTCGCCATCGGTCTAACTCCTTCAGAGGGTCCCACAGAGGGCCGGTCAACGGTGTGTAGAGTGGTGATACACGAACTTTAGACCGCACCTGCCGGACATCAACTACAGCCAGATCGTACCGAGCCTCGCCACCGCTCCACCTCCTTCCGATTGCCTTGCAGACATCGGTCGGCACAAGTATGCGAGGGCCGGTCCTCCATGCAGAATCTGCTGGAGCCCCGGCCCTCTAGCGCCACTCTCAGACCACGCACTAGCGTCGCCCGCCGTGATCCGGCGGAGGTTTCGTCTCTTTGTCGTACCTACGTCCGGCCTAGTGCTTCGTCAGGTAGATCCAAGGCAGGGTATTGATATCCACGTTGGCGGTGCCGGCAAACCCCACGACCCACGGCTGCACCATCCAGTTCACTCCACCGCCGAATTGGATCGGGTACATGTACGCCTTGTCCAGGTACTCTTCCTCCACTGCCTGGAAGGCCGAGCAGCGGTCCGGATGGTCCAGGGGCAGCGACTTGGCGTGCAGGGCCAGGGCATCCAGCACAGGGTATCCGCCGGGTCGAGGCGTCAACGACGATATGGAGTCCGTGCGCACCAGGCTGCCGATTACCTGGGCCGGGTCCAGTATCCACGATCCTATGCTGATCCGGTAGAACTGAGAGCCTTCCCTACGCTCCTGGCCTTTCTCACGCGCGATAACGTCCAACTCTGCGCCCAAGTTGTCCTTCCAGTACTCCTTGATCGAAACGGCCATGTTCGACAACGGTCCCTTGGCCACGTCGAGGAACATCGACGGAAGGGCATCGCCGGACCCGTAGGTCGATTCGTCCAGCGCCTGCCGAGCAAGATCGGGGTCGTAGTAGATGCCTCTCGCGTCCGGGTTATGGCACGGCAGCCCCTTCCCCATGATGCCTGTGGCGGGGAGTGACAGATTGCCGAAGACCGCCTTCACGATGGAGCCCATGTCCATCCCGTGGCCCAGGGACTGCCGGACCAGAAGGTCTTCCATGGGCGCGATGTCGAGCTTGTTCTTGATGTACTGGACGCCGGGGTAGTTGGCGTGGTAATGCAGCCCGTTCATGTAATGCGACGGGTCCTGCGACGCCTCGAGAGTCGCCGCGTCCACTGTCATCGCGTCCAGCTCGGCGTTCTCGAACATGATGATCGAGACCTGCGTGTCCTGGATGCCCAGCACCTCCAGCTTCCTGATGGAGGGCGAGGGCCCCCAGAACTGGACTCCGGCATCGTCCCACGCCACGGCTTCTGCGGTCGCCGTGTCGGGGTGTATGGTGACCTGGTAGGGCCCCGCGCCTATGGGCTTGTCCCACGCCCTGGGGTCCTCCAAGGCCTGTTCGAGCTTCGAAATACCGGTGTGCCAGGCTGCCACGTAGGTCACGAACCCGGGGATCGGCTCGCTCAAGGTGACCTCCAGCGTCTGCTCGTCTATGACGCGGAGTCCCTCCGCCTGGCTGGTATCAGCTGCCCTCAGCTCCTCCCAGCCCTTTATCACCCCGATCGTCAGGCTGGCGCCTCCCCACGACGCGATGTTCTCCGGAAGCGCTCCGTACTCCCAGTAGGCCTTGAAGTCCGCGGCCGTAATGGGCGTCCCGTCATGGTAGATGGCGTCGTCCCGCAGCTTGAACGTCCAGACCGAGAAATCGTCGTTGGGCTCGGCGCCTACGGCGATGTAGGGTCGGAGCTCTACGTTCTCGTTGATCTGGAAGAGCGTTCCGTACAGCCATACCGAGAACGGACGCTGCCTGCCTCCATCTTGCCAGGGGGGCTTGCCGCCATCGTACATCCTGTTCGGTATCCGCATGATCTGTTCGTCGTGCAGCTGCGTGCCGGCGGGCACGACGGTAGCCGGGTCCACCGGGAAGACCGGCGGCAGCGGGTCCGGCGCGGGCGTCGGCGTGTCCGGCACGGCGGTTGGCGCTGGCGGACTGGTCGGCTGCACCATGGCCGTTGGAGCCGGAGCCTCCTCCGGCTCATCCGAGGTGCAGGCCATGACAGCGACAAGCGCAATCGACACCACCAGCAGCAGCAGCAGGGTCTTCGGCCTTAAGATTTTATACAGCATCACGACCTCCGTGTTACAAGCGTCTTTGGGCGTTCTATTGTCGAACAGTTCGAATCATAGACCCAACTCGGTAGGCTGTCAACGCATCGGCTTCCGATATGCCACTCTGCCAACGCGGCGATTCGCGCGCGCGCCGACCGTTCTGTCGCCGCCGTTCGCCATCTGCTCGCACGCTGGGTCGATGAGAAGTTGGAGCGCCGGCGCCGTGTTCGATCTTCGTCCACGCGCGGCTGAAATGGCCGCGGATACCCGCGAGCGTGACGATCGGAGCTCACAGACGCCCGTCGGCCCGCTGGCTCTTTTAACCCCTCAGCCTCGCCCGACACCCGGCGGCCATGGGGTTCGATGCGAATGAGCGAGAGTGTGGACCCCGAGGCCTATCAGCCACCAGGAGCCGGCGAACACGGGGCGCGGAGGCGCCCGGGTCAGAGTGCCGCGGACCTGCGGGTACGCCGCCTGATCGCCACGACGACCAGGACCACGACCGCAACGACCTCGGCGGCCCCTACTCCGGCGAGTATCCAAACCGTCCGGTCGCCGTCTCCGCCTGTCTCGCCTTCGGTCACCACAAGGTCCGTGCTGTCTTCGGGAAGGACCTGGAGCGTCTTCAGGAACTCGACGACGGCGTCCCGGTCGTCTCCGGGCAGCTCCGCGAAGGCGTCGCGGGCCGCCTGGCCCTCCCCGCCGTGCGCCAGAATCGCCTCCGACATCAGCGTCGCCCGGCCGTGATGCAGGAACGGCGGCTCGCTGGCCACGCTCCACAGCTTCCGTGTGAGCCACATGTCGGTGGGCACGCCCGCGATCACGAGCGTCTCGTTGTCCAGCATGTCGCCCATGTCGTGGCGCTTCAGATCGGTGAAGACCGGCACCATCACCGTGCCGTTCTCCAAGCGGCGCAGACGCGACGCGGGGCCCTCGGCGGTCAGGTCTACCGCGAACGGCCGCGTGACCTCGGATAGCTGAAGCTTGCCGGTCGGGTTGAATGGGCTGGGCTCCGTGAAGATCGGGCTCGCCAGCGGCAGCTCCGGGATATGGCAGACCGCGCAGCCGATCTCGCCGAAGAGCGTCTCTCCCCTCTCGACCGCCGCGATGGCCTCGGGATGAGACGGCATCAGCCTGCCCGGCGGCGGCAGCGTGGCCATGAAGACGACCAAGGCCGTTACGTCCCCCTGAGTCAGCTCGTTGAGGACGCCGTCCCCGTCGGCGTCGGCGCCGAACCGTTCGATGGCCTGTATCCCGAAGTGCGAGTTCATCGCCTTGACGACGAACTCCCGCAGGGAGACTATGTGGCCCTTCGACTGGATCGGCTTGATGATGAAGTCGTCGTCGACGCCCTCGACCTCGCTCGTGTCGACGGTCCCGTTCGGCCGCGCCGTCACTCTGCCGAAGCTCACGCCCTTCGCGACGAGGTCCCTGGTCAGCGGGACGCCGGCGGACTTCGACTCCTCAGTCGCCAGGTCGACGATGCTCTGGAGCTCGATGGTCATCTCCCGAGCCAACAGCTCCACGAAGCCGATCCCGAATATGCCGGCCGTGTTTCTCTCGTTACCAACGCTCCGCAGCGTCTGGGCTTGGAAGGCGTCACCCTCCCCACCGTCGAAGTTGACGAAGGGGAGTCTCTCGGCGTCGGTGAAGACGTTGACGGCGTTATCCCCGCCGCCGCCCAGGCGGGGGAGATGGTGGCACACGGCGCACGTGTTCGCGTCCGGGCCTGAGATGCGGTTGAAGTTGTCCGGGAACATCCGCGGCGACCTCGTGTTGCTGTCGCCCACGTCGGTGGTCCCGGGTCGGCCGGCGCCGTCGAGCGCGTTGAAGGAGACGACGAAGAGGTCCTTGCCGCGGTCGATGATCTCGTCGAGCTCCAGCCTGCCGCTCTCGATGTCGTCCTGGTCGGTGTGCAGGGACAGCGCCGGCGCGTCCCCAATTTTGACCTGCTCGGCCGCGTCGGCGCCGCCGCCGCATCCGACGACGCCCAGCGCCGCCAGCACTGCTGCCACGGTAAGAATAGGCTTTGGTATCCGCATAGTCACGCGAACGTTCATCCGAAGAGCCAGGGGCGTCCGGCCTGGTAGGTCTGGCACCGTCTGTCCAAAGCTGAATTATACCACGCGCATACGTGCGTTCCTTCGCCCTGGGCCGCGCCCGACGGAGCGTCACCGCGTATCGAACGGCTATCCCGAAGCGCCGGCGCGGTCCGCCTTGAACCGGACGAGCCGACCGGGATCGTCCGTCATCACAGCGTCGATTCCGATCAGGGCGGCAGGGTCGGCCACGTCCACGTCCCACGCGAGCACCCGCCGCCCACGGGCGTGGAAGCTCTCCAGTAGACTGCGGTCGTAGCTATCCTCCGACGGCGCTATCCAATGAGCGTCCGGCACGGCTCTGAACCGGCGCGTGCGCATAGGCCACGGGTGCCCGCGGGCCCAGACGTAGCCGCGCGTCACGTCGGGATACCTCGTCCGGAGACGGCGCACCGCGAGCGGATTGTGGCTCTTCACGAGCGTCGTCTCGAGCCTGCCGTTCGCGCGAATGGCCTCGACTACGCCCGCCGTCAGCCGGGCTACCCTCGGACTCCTCACCTTCAGCTCGACGTCGACCAGGAAAGAGGACGGCAGCGCGGCGAAGACCGCCTCCAGGGTCGGGAGTGTCGACAGGCCCGCGTCCGCGCGCATCTCGTTGATTTCTGCCAGGCCCATCCGGCCGACTACCGCCCTGCGCCCGTTCCCGACTTCGACAGCCCGGTCGTGGACGACCGCCACCCGCCCGTCGCCCGTCAGCCTTACGTCCAGCTCGACGCCGTCGGCGCACAGGGCCAAGGCGGCTTGAACGGCGGCGATGCTGTTCTCTGGATGCGCAGCGTGCGCGCCGCGGTGCGCGATGACGAGCGGAAAGTCAAGACTTCCCGGCTCGAACATCCACCCTGACCCCGGTCCGGCCATACGCATCGCTCCGTATCTGGGCAAGAGTCGAGCGGAGTCTAGTCGGCCCCGTTTCGGAGTGTCAACGCGCTTGACATTCCGGGCCGGTAGCAGTACATCTCAGCGGCACCGCGCGAGCAGACCGGCCGCGCGGCACATCGATACCTGATAGCTATTGCCGGCAAAGGGAAGGGAGAGAGCCAAATGGAGCCTCTGGGCAAGACGACTGAGCTGGCCGAACATCGAGGAGTCGCGCCGAGCACACTGGTGTCGGAGCTCGACGACGAGCGGCTGTTGGTGATCGCGGAGGGCATGACCGGGCAGGTGTCCTCCGACTGCGGGCGGACGTGGGGCCCGCTGTTCCAGATGACGCAGGACGGCGCGCCGATGGAGCCGTCGCTCAACAAGGGCCACGTGCTGCGCCTGCAGGACGGACGGCTGGCGACCGTCTACAGCAGGCAGGAGGACCATCCGACCGCCGGCTACAAGGCAAAGACGTGGTACTTCACCACCTCGGAAGACGAGGGCAGGAGCTGGTCCACGGGCAGTCAGATCGACATACCGGCGATGTACGACCTCGACAAGGGTTTCTTCGTCGCCTTCATCTGGGGCAACCTACTGCAGCTAGCGACCGGCCGCATCATCGTGCCTGCCTACTGGGAGATCGCCGGACGGCACCCCGGTATGCCCCCGGCGGGAGATGACCCGGTGGCCGCGACGATTCATGGCGTCCGCCGGACCAGGGTAGCGGACGGCCACCTGTACGAGGCGGCGATGGGCGGCTGCTACAACTACTACTCCGACGACGGCGGCGCCTCCTGGAACATCTGCACCGGGTCGATGATGGTCTGGCCGCTGCCGTCCGAGGGCGGTATCGGCGGGTTCGGCGTGTGCTGGGAGCCCGTCCTCGCGGAGCTGAAGGACGGCCGCGTGCTGATGTTCCACAGGACCAACGTCGGGCGGCTCTACCAGAGCTTCTCCACCGACGGCGGCGAGAACTGGACACTGCCCGAGGCCACGGAGCTCGCGTCGGGCGACGTCCCGTCCTGGCTCGGCAGACTCAGGACCACGGGCGACCTGGTCGTCGTCTGGAACCAGTCCTCGAAGGAAGAGATCGAGCGGGGATACTCCAGGGGCCGGCTGTCGATCGCGGTGTCGACCGACGAGGCCGCCACCTGGGGCACGCCGATCACGTTGGAGCTCAGCGGCGGCCTGGACGACGTCGACCAGGTCGAGTTGCCGCCCATAGCCCACGTCCGGGCCGGGGAAGATCTCGGCACGCTGCCGGATAACTTCACGCGGTCCCACTATCCAAGGCTGTCCTTCGTCCAGGGAAACGTCGTGGTGACCTTCAACTACGACTACTGGTCGAAAGACGGGATGCGCCGCGACTCCGGCCTGCTCGTGGTGCCTGAGGCCAGCCTGTACGAGTAGTCGACCTACGACGCGACCTGAGTCTCGGCCAGCTTTACGAACACGTCGAGCGACCGGGGGTTGCTCATCGCGTCGAGGCTGATCGCCTCGGCCACCGCGGCGCCGGCCAGGATCCGCCGAACCGGCACCTCGACCTTTTTGCCGTTCAGGGTCCTGGGCACCTCCGGTATCGCGACCATCTCGTCCGGCGTGTGCCGCGGCGATAGCTGCGCCCGTAGACGCCGCACGACGCTCGCCTTCAGCGAGTCGTCTAGGGCAACCCCGTCGGCCAATACGACGAACAGCAGGAGACGTCCCTCACTCCCCACAGCGCCGGTGTCCACGACCAGGCTATCCAGCACCTCGTCCATCTCTTCGACGACCCTGTAGAACTCGCTCGTACCCATCCGGACGCCGCCCCGGTTGAGCGTCGAGTCCGACCGGCCGTAGATCACGCAGGAACCGCGGTCGGTGACCTTGATCCAATCGCCATGGCGCCATATGCCGGGAAACATGTCGAAGTAGCTTTCCCGGTACCGGACGCCCTCGGAATCGTTCCACAGGTAAAGCGGCATCGACGGCATCGGCCGGGTGAGCACGAGCTCCCCGACGTCGCCAACCACGGCCCTCCCCGACTCGTCGTAGGCCTCTACGCTTGCTCCCAGGCAGGCGCATTGCAGCTCGCCCGCCCTGACCGGCAGAAGCGGGCACGGGCCTATGAAGCCGGTGCATAGATCGGTGCCGCCGCTGAACGATCCGAGCAGCGCCGTCGGGCTCACGTTGTCGTACACCCAGCGAAAGCCCTCCGGACTCAGAGGCGCGCCCGTCGAGCCTATACCCTTCAGCAGCTCGAGCCCGTACTCGGCGGCTGGACGCGCCCCCGCGTTCATGCACGCCTGGATGTAGGGAGCGCTGGCGCCGAAGTACGTGACGCCGGCGTCGCGGGCGAACTCCCAAAGCGTTCCCATGTCCGGGTGGGCCGGGTCGCCATCGAAAAGGGCGACCGCGGAGCCGACCAGCAGGCCGCCGATCAGCAGGTTCCACATCATCCAGCCAGTCGTCGTGAACCAGAAGAACCGGTCGTCCGGCCCCAGGTCCATGTGGAGGGACAGCACCTTGACGTGTTCCAGCAGGATGCCGCCGTGGCCCTGGACTATGGGTTTGGGCAGCCCCGTCGTGCCCGACGAGTACAGCACCCACAGCGGGTGGTCGAAGGCGACCTGCTCGAAGACAAGCGGCTGGCCCTGTACCGCGAGCTCGCTCCACAACATCACCGATGACGTGCCTTCGAGCGGGGGCGAGGACTCCAGGTACGGCACGATCACGGTGCGCTCGACCGACGGCAGGCTATTCCTTATCTCGGTGACGGCGGCGACGCGGTCGAAGCGGCGCCCGCCGTACACGTAACCGTCAACGGCGATCAGCACCTTGGGCTCGATCTGCCGGAATCGGTCCACGACCGTGCGCGTCCCGAACTCAGGAGAACACACCGACCAGACAGCGCCGATGCTGGACGTCGCCAAGAAGGCGACCAAGGCCTCGGGGATGTTGGGCACGTAAGCCGCGACCCTGTCGCCGGGCCCGACGCCCAGCCGTCTAAGGCCGGCCGCCGCCGCCGCCACACGCTCGCGTAGCTCCCCGTGGGTCAAGACCTCCAGCGGCCGCAGCTCGGACCGGGATATCACCGCCGGGCGGTCGTCCGGGTGCGCGAGGGCGTTCTCGGCGTAGTTGACCGCCGCGCCCGGAAACCATTTCGCGCCCGGCATCTTGTCATTGGCAAGCACCCGGCCATATCCCGTCTCGGACCGGATGCCGAAGAAGTCCCAGACCGCGCCCCAGAATCCCTCCAGGTCGTCTACGGACCACATCCATAGCGCGTGATAGTCGTCGAAGCGCAGGCCCTTCTCGGCGGCGAGCCATCGCATGAACCGGGTCACATTCGCGCCCGCCGCAACCTCTGGCGAGGGCTCCCAGAGGAGGGCGCCCTCCTCTACAGAGGAACTCGCCGCGGCGGACCGGTCGTCCATGCCGTTCTGCGCTCAGTCGCTCTTGTCTGCGAGGGCCGACAGCAGTCGCTTCGCCCAGTCTCTGAGCGCGTCTTCCAGATCGCCGCCGCAGTGCGGGCATTCGTAGACACCGAACCGGATCGTCATCCCGCAGGCGCCGCACGCCTCGACGCCGGTAACGTGGTCCAGCACCACCTGTATGTCGTCTTCTCTCGCCATTCGGGTACCCCGTCGACTCTCCCCTGTATGTGGCCAGTCGCGCTCGCGTACAGGTCCAGCCGAAGCCCGGGGTCCTGGACTCCGGACTCCAGAGACGCGACTCATGCCGTGCGGATTCCTGGTGCCCAGGAAGGGCCTCGCAATTGAATACAAATATATCTAGATTCGGCGTGTTTTACCACCGCTTCTACGCGCGAATCGAAAGGCCCTGCGCACGCGGTCCTTCCCGTCGAGCGGCGAGGACAGTGGGCGGTGAGCGTTGCGCTGCCGTTCAGTTCGCGGCGACGACGGGGCAGAACGCCTCGTTGGTCCGCTTGCAAACGTTTCAGGTCAGTGTCAAGTGGTCGTCAAGTCAGATCAGGGTCAAGTAGCTGTGACCAAGGACCGCTCCGGTCAAGTAATCGTTCAAGGCTCAGCGGATGCGACCCTTTAGCGGGTTAGCGGGGCCAAGTCGAACTCGAACTCGCGTAGGATTCCGAGCGCGGACTCGTACAGCGGATCGTTCTCGAGGCCCTCAAGCTGAGCCATGGCGTCCCGTTGCATCATGACGGCCGCTGCGAGTAGCTGCACGTCGCCGCTCGGATCGACATGTCATCGTGGACGACGAGGCCACTACCGTCCTCGATTGGCGGCAGGCTCTCGTCCACGTGCTGATACCGGGCAACGCGGCAGTCTGAGTTTTCCGTTGCTAATGTGCCTGCCGGATGAAGGTCTCGCTCGTGGGGATTCTGGCACTATCCCGAACTGCCACCCGGTCAGAACTTCAGTAGAGCGCGCCCGGCGATGCGGCCGTGCTTCAGGTCGTCCAGAGCCTCGTTTGCCTGCTCGAGCGGGTAGCTGCGGGTGACCAGCTTGCCCAGCGGGAACTTTCCTTCGGCGGACAACCGCAGGTACATCGGGAAGTCTCGGTCCGGGACCGCCGAGCCGTGGCTGCCCCGGTACTGACGTTGGTAAGAGACAAAGTGCCTGGCGTTAAGCTTGAACTCAGGCTGCGGCCATCCGATCACCACTGCCATCCCGCCCAGGTTGTTGGCGCCCGGTCCGCCGCCGCGCACCATTGGAAGGATGGACTCGTGCGTGGCTACGGTGCCCACCGCGTCGAACGCGAAGTCGGCGCCGTTGCCGGTGATCTCCCACACCGCCTTCACCGGGTCGACCTCCGTGGAGTTGATCGTATGAGTGGCTCCCCAGTCCCTTGCGAAATCGAGCTTGTCGTCGGCGATGTCCACGGCGATAACCGGGTGGGCCTGCATCAGCAACGCCATCTTGATGGCGGACAGGCCCACGCCGCCGGCTCCGATGACGACCACCGAGTCCTGGGCCCGGACCTTCGCCGTGTGGAAGACGGCGCCGGCGCCGGTGAGCACCGCGCATCCCACGATGCTGCTCTCTGGCGTGGCCTGCTCTGCCGGAATCTTCACGGCCAATTGGTCGCTGACCAGGCAGTCCTCGGCGAAAGTGCCGACCGGACCGTGCACCAGCTGTCCGCGGAACCTTACCCCTATGGGGCTCAGGCTCTCGATGAAGTTCCGCCCTGGGTAGCCGGCCCGCGGCACCCAGGTCGTTATCGCGTGATCACCCTCCTTGAGGTGGGTCACGTCGCGCCCGACGTGGGTCACTACGCCGACGCCCTCATGGCCAAGCAGATGCGGGCACTGGTCCTGTGGGACCGTTTGGAGCTCGTGGACCTGGGAAAGGCAGACGCCGGTCGCCGTGTGCTTGACTATCACCTGGTGCTGACCGGGGTACGGCACCTCCATCTCGTCGATAGCCATCGGCTCGTTTGGGCCGATCATCACCGCCGCTGGAGTCCTTAGCACTTGTTAGCCCCTGCGCGCTGCGTGCGCTCGCACTATCGCGCCGACGCGTCTATGCACGTAGTCCGGCACCGGTACCGGAATCGTATCACAAGGCACGGCGCCCACGGATCGGGTGTGCCCCGGCCTGCTTGGGCCGGACTGGGTCGATGACGCGGGGGCTCCCCAATTGCTCCCCATCCGCTCTGGCCAGCCCACCCAGGCGTCGAGAGACGCGGGTGCCCTTCATGCGATCCGGCGGTAGCTCGGATAGACGACGGCGAAGACCAGTGTGAAGGCGACAAGCAACAACCCACTGAGCGTCAGCGCAAAGGGGGTGTCCGTGAACTCCGCCAGGATTCCGAACGGCACCCCGCTCAGGGGCATCACCCCGAAGCTCATCATCGCGATGCTCATCACCCGCCCGCGCATCTCCCGTGAAGAGCTGGTCTGAATGAGCGTCATGTTCAGAGACATGAACACGGAGTTCAGCAGCCCTACCAGCATCAACAGGGGTATGGCTTGGAGGTAGCTCGACGTCTGGGCGAACGTGGCCAGGGCGGCACCCCACAGGAGGCAGAACAGCAGCAGAAAGGCCCCCCGCCGGTTGAAATTCTGCATGGAGGCCAGTATCAGCGTTCCGACCAGCGCGCCGACGCCCATGAGCATCATCAGCAGGCCCAGGTCTTCGGAGCCTATGTCGAGGGCCTCGCGACCCCACGCCGGCAGAAGCGCGTAGTAGGAGTACCCGAAGAGTGCTGGAATGAAGGACATGATGATGAGGCCCCGCCGGGTCGGGTCCTGGGCCACGTATGACAGGCCGGCCCCGATGTCCCCCCGCATCCCCTTGCCCGAGCGGGCAACCGCCTCGGACCCGGCGCGCACCATCGCCATCGACAGGGCGGACAAGACGTACACGACTGAGACGATGTAGAAGACCGCCCACGTGTCGACGAGGAGAATCAGGAATCCCGCCGTGGCGGGGCCCACAACGCGGGTCAGGTTCATGCTGGAGTTGTTCACCGATACGGCGTTCATCAGCCGGGACTCCGGCACGATGTCCGAGATGATCGCCTGGCGGCTGGGCATGTTGAATGCCATCATCGACCCATTGATGAGGCCGATGGCCATCACCTGCCAGAAAACGATCAGGCCGGTTGCGTCCAGGGTGGCCAGCAGGAACATCATCACGGCGTTCCCGCTCTGGCTGAAGATCACCAGGTGCCGCCGCGGGATGCGGTCGGCCATCACCCCTCCGAACAGAGATACCACGGTGATCGGCGCCGTGACCGACACTATCGACAGGCTCAGGGCGAGAGGCGAGTCGTTCATCAGCTCGACCACCAGCCAGGACTGGGTGACCATCTGCATGTTCATGGCCATGAAGGAGGCGAACGAGCCGAGGAAGACCCAGCGGAAGTCCCGGTACGCGAGGGTTTTGGCGATGGGGAGGCCCCGGAGGCGGGAGAGTGGGCTGAAGCCGGAGCGAGCGGGGACCATACCGGCCTCGATGTCCGGAGACGTCTCTTCTGTCAGTCCCATCCTCAAGGGAGAGTAGAGCCCCCGATCCTCATCCAGGCAGTCGAGTCAGCCTACATGCGCCGGAAGGCAGTGGTCAAGGTCGGTCACGTTGGCCTGAGCCTCCCGCGCTGAAGCGACAGCGTGGCAAGCATGGCGACCACAGCAAGCGCCTCCATCAGCGCTAAGGCCCCGTCGTAGCTCTCCCACCGGTCGAAGATTACTGTTCCGATGGATGCGCCCAGCCCGCCCGCGACCTCGTGTACCGCGTTGATCAGCCCGCTGACGGCGCCCAGCCGGGACGGGCCGAACAGGTTTCCGGCAAAGACCACCGCGAGCGGAGCCGTTATCAGGAAGGTGAAGCCATACGCAAAGGCGAAGGCTGCGATGGCCGGGTCTCCTGAACGAACAGGATGAAGGCGAATACAGGCAGCCGGGCCACGTCGAACTCGACTCGTGTAGGATTCCGAGCGCGGACTCGTACAGCGGATCGTTCTCGAGGCCCTCAAGCTGAGCCATGGCGTCCCCCTCCATCTTGACGGCCGCTGCGAATAGCTGCACGTCGCCGCGCGGATCGACATGTCATCGTGGACGACGAGGCGACTACCGTCCTCGATTGGCGGCAGGCCCTCGTCCACGGGCTGATACAGGGCAACGCGGTAGTATGTCGGTAGTAGAAGCTAAGGCGGGGCCCCCAGGCAGAAGTCTCCCCAAGCCTGCATGAGATCGCGGCGTTCCTCCAGCAGGTCAGGCTGAAGTACGCCCGACTGGTGGGAGTCCCAACCGTGTGGGCAAGGGCCAGCTCTGAGACCTCCCACGACGACCCGTTCTCTGCTGCCCAATTCCTGAAAGCACGTCGGGCCATGCCGTGGGCCGTAACATTGTCCGTTTTCCGTGCTCTAATGTTCAGAGCGCTCTCAGATAGCGGCTGCCCGTTCGGTGAGGGGAAGATGAACTGGCTGGCCGCCACGGCTTGGTTAACGACGTAGTGTTGACCGTAGAAGCAGGAGTCGCCCTCCTCGATGAGATCAAAGAAGCCCTTGTTGCGCCTGCGGACCTCATCCAGCAGGACGGCGGCCTGAATGGACAGCGGTACCCGATGAGGCCGTCGCGACTTCATACCGCTGCCGGGGATGCTCCAAACGCGGTCTTTGCGGTCGATCTCGCTCCATCGGGCCAGCCGCGCCTCGCTCGGGCGGGCCGCTTTTGTCCGTGGGCTTACCGCCCACACGGCATCTCTGAACCCAGCTCTTTGTGCCAGACTTGGCGACGTTCAGGTAGAGCCCGCGGCCGTCTCCGTAGCGACCGGCTCTTTCAGCGCCCGCACCTTCGCCGTAGTCAACTGCGCCATTGGGTATCCCCTTCCGTTACCATCACTTACCACCGCTCTTGCCACCGGTGGGGGGATTTTGCCACCAGTTAGGGCCGTTCGGCAGGTAGGTCGAAAAGGGGCGCTTGGTGCCCAGGAAGGGATTTGAACCCCCACTCCCTATCGGGAAGCGGATTTTAAGTCCGCCGCGTCTACCGTTCCGCCACCTGGGCTCGCGGCCACTCCTATGGTACACCGTTGTCCCGGTCTGCTCGCTGCACGGCGGCGGGAGCGCGCCCCGCCTGCACGGATTTCTTGCAGGACGCGGGCAGCGGATGGTAAAAAGGCTGCAATCGTGCGCCAGCGCTCACAAGCCCATCCACCGGCAGGATCTCATCGTTGACTACAGACCGACGCTCCTCAGCAGTCCAACACGACCCGCCGCCGCGGCCGGAGGGCGCCGAAGTCCGTCGACGCCGGTTCCGAGAAGCGCGGGCGTCACGGCCGCGCGACGGCCTTGCCGGGCCGCTCCTGGGCCGCCCGTGATCCCGTCATGACACTGGCCCGGGCCTGCGTACCGGCCGTTTGCCTGCTGCTCTTCGCGGCGGCAGCGGGGATGGTCCCCCAAGCCGCCTACGCGAACGGGCGCGTCGTCCGTCTCCAGACACTGCAGGCCGGGCCGTACGAGCTCTCGGTCGGCACCGTCCCGAAGACCCCTCAGATCGGCGTCTTCCACATGACGATGACCATCGCGGATGCTTCGACGAAAGCCTACCTCCTCGACGCCGAGGTCCGGGTCACCGGCGTGGGGCCGGACGGACCGGCCAACGAGGTTGGCCCTCTTATCGCTACGGGGAGCCTGCGGGACCCCTCGTTCTACGAGGCGAACCCGTCCGTGGACCGCGAGGGAACGTGGGTGTTCACGATTGCGGTCGCGGCTGAATTGGGCGAGGCGTCCGCCGATTTCCCGGTCGAAGTCCGACAGGCGAACCCGCTGATCGGAGTCGTTACGTTTCTCGCCCTGGCCGCGTTCCTGATCATCCTGGGCCTGTCGGCGCGCGCCTACCTGCGGGAGCGGCGGGCCGGCGCCAAACCCCGCTAACGCTCCCGGACGCTCTCGCCCGCGGCCCTAGTATTCTCGGCGGCGGGAGACTATGATACCAACGTCGCTCGAGGACGCTCTGGCTCCCGAGGGGCGTCCGGACGGGTTGCGCCACACACGTTAGGAGTTTTGAATGCGGGCACTATTCTCAATCAAGCTGATCCTGCTGTCCGTCCTCGTGTCGATCCCCCTGGTCGCATCGGTGGGGTGCGACAGCGGAGCCAAGGATTTCAATCTGCAGATCCTCCGCGGGGCCCTCACCCTGAGTCCCGCAGTGCTCAGGGTCGAGCAACACAGGGACGTCCTCCTCAATATGAGCACGGACGAGGCTGGTACTCTTCGGATACCCGACATCGAGGTGGAAGCGCAGTTGGACCCCGCGAAGATCACCCCGGTGGAGTTCAACGCGGTCCGGATCGGCAGCTTCACCGTGACTTGGCAGGGCGAGGGCGAGGACGCGCCGACCCAGATCGCCAGCCTGGACGTATTCCCGGCCAGATGACCGCGGCGGATGCCGTCGGCATAGACTGGTTGCCGCGGCGGCCTTCGCGGCCGCCGTCGTTCTCGCGCCAACGACCGTGCTCGCGCACGGCTTCGGCGAACGCTACGACCCTGCCGGTGCCCCTGGACTACTTCCTCGTCGGCGCGGCAGCCGCGGTCGCCCTGTCGTTCGTGTTTATCGGCCTCTTCGTCCAGCGGCAGCCGACCGCCGACGGCTACCCTAGATTCAACCTCCTGTCGAACCTCCCGGTCTCGACGCATACTGACCGCCGCGGTGCTGCCCGTGCCGGCCAGGGCCGCGGTGGCCGCCGTGTACGCCCTTGTCGGCGCGGCGCTGGGCGTCGCTCTCCTGGTCGCGGACGGCGACCGGGCTGACGGCCTCCTCGCGTCGGGGTTCGCGGCAGTCCTGCTCCTCGCGCCGCCCGTGGCAGCCGCCGTCGTTACCGGCAAGGTCGTGACCGCGCCCCTCAAGGCGCTCTCGGTCGCTCTCTTTGTACTCGTGGTCGCCACGGCCTTCTTCGGGACCTCCAAGCCCATAGAAAACCTCGCGCCGACCTTCGTTTGGATCGGATGGTGGGTCGGGCTCGGCTACGCGGTCGCCCTGCTCGGGAACCTGTGGGCGTTGGTCAACCCCTGGAAGATCGTCTTCGAGTGGGCGGAGAGACTCTTCGGCCTTCATACCGACGACTCGGACGCCGCAGCGGACCGGTACCCGGCAGATTGGGAGCTCTGGCCGGCCGCGATCCTGTTTCTCATATTCGCCTGGCTGGAGAACGTCTACTCCGACTCTGCGATCCCTCTGAACCTGGGGATGCTCGTCCTGCTCTACTCGATCGTCACCTGGACCGGCATGCTGGCCTTTGGCAAGCACCGGTGGCTCGCACGCGGTGAGGCCTTCACCGTTTTGTTCGGGCTGTTCTCTCGGTTCTCCCCAACGGAAGCCAGAGTGGCCGACGGCGCCTTCTGCGGAGAGTGTTCACTGGACTGCGGTTCTGCCGAGGGCGATTGCGTCGACTGTTACCAGTGCTTCGAGCCCGCGGTCGCTGCCGGCCAGGGCGAGCTGAACGTCAGGCCATACGCGGTCGGGCTCGCCGGTCCGGTGCGCATGACGACCGCGGCCGGCGCGTTCGTCATCATCGCGCTGGCCAGCGTGACGTTCGACGGCCTGACGGCCACGGAGATATGGACGACCGTCGTGACCGAGAGCTACGGTACCGTCACCGGCGCCTTCGGATCGAGCGCCCTGGAGATCATCAACACGGCGGGGCTGGTCCTGCTGCCGCTGCTGTTCGTCGGCGTGTATCTGCTCGTCGTCACGGGGATCAGGCTGCTTTCACGCGACCGGAGCGAGAACCTGGACGTCGCGAAGGCGTTCGTCCTGTCGCTAGTGCCTATCGCCCTCGCCTACAACCTGGCGCACTTCATCTCACTGCTCGCCATACAGGGACAGAACCTCATCCCCCTGGCGTCCGACCCGTTCGGCGGGGGATGGGACCTGTTCGGCACGCTGGACTACCGGATAGACACCGACGTCATCGGGCCGCAGCTCGTGTGGTTCGTCTCGGTGGCGGCCATCGTGATAGGCCACATCATCTCCGTATACGTCGCCCACGTCATCGCCGCCCGCAGAACGGCCGACAGGTCGCTCGCCCTGAAGGGCCAGTACCCGATGCTGGCCCTGATGGTCTTCTACACCGCGACCAGCCTCTGGATCATCGCGCAGCCGATAGCCTCCGAGGGCTGACCCCGTTGGGCGGGACGTTACGAGGCGGCGTACGGACTGCCGAAACGCTCCGAGTGGACCATCTCCCCGAGCGGCTTGCGCCGCCGGCGCGTTCCGCGTATGTCGTCGGCCCGGTACCCGAACGGGAGCACCGTTATCAGCTTCAGCCGATCGGGGACGCCGAGCATCTCCTTGATCCGGCGGTTCTGGTCCTCGAAGGGCACACCGACGAAGCAGGTGCCCAGCCCTTCCGACCACGCCATTATCTCCATCTGCTGCAGGGCGCGTCCGGCGTCGAGCTCGGGAGAATCGGCGCCGCCGTCCATCAGCACCGCTATTGCCAGCGGAGCGTCGGCCAGGAACTGGCCGCTGGTGGCGATGTGCCCCATCTCGGCGAGAACGCCGCGGTCCGTGACCACGACCAGATGCCACGGCTGCTGGTTGCGTGAGCTCGGCGCCCACCTCGCCGCCTCTACAATCCTCGTCACGACGTCGGCGGGGACCGGGTCCGGCTTGAACCTCCGAACCGTCAATCTCGTCTTCAGACACTCGTATACGTCCACGGGGCCCCCTCCTGTCTACATCCTCGACTACACCGTTGCCGGGTCGACGGCCCGGCCGGTCTCCGACGCTCTGTACGCGGCCAGCGTCGCCTGCAGCACCTTCCGCCCGAAATCGGCGTCCATGTCCGGCTGCTCGCCGTTGCGGATCGAGTCGACGAAGCTGCGCGCCGCGCCCTTGAATCCCTCGATCCAGTCGGACGGGGCGTCGATGTTCCTCGCGCCGTCCGCCGTGACGAGCACCACGGGCGCCATGTCGAGCCACTCGCCCGAGCACCGGGTCACCCAGATCGAGCCCCGGGAGCCCTGGATCTCGAAGAACTCGTCGACGGGATAGTACCTCGACCTCATCGGCATCTCAGCCATGTAGGCGTAGTCGAAGACCGCCAGACAGCTTTTCTCCCGGAACTTCCAGGTGACGGCCGCGGGCGCGTCGATCAGGTAGTCGTCGGTCCTGGTCACCATCCCGGAGACCAGCTCCGGAGCGCCGAGCCACCACATCGCGGTGGCGAACTTGTGCCAGCCGTCGTCGTACAGCGACCCTCCGGGGTTCGCCTCGGCGTCCCGGCGCCACTCGAAGGCGCCCGGCTCGATCCGGAGCGCCCCGGGGTCGGCGGTGCGGGGGCCGCGGACGGTCCGTATCCGCAGCAGCGACGGCTCACCGATGGCGCCGTCGTCGAGCAGCTCTTTCGCCTTGACTATCGGCGGATAGTAGAGGAAGTTTTCAGTAACTCGATAAACCGCCTTTGTCCTGGCTGCGGCGGCGCCGATCCGATCGGCCTCCGCGATAGTGGCGGCCATCGGCTTCTGGCATGAGACGTGCTTGCCGGCCTCCAGGGCCGCGATAGACTGCCCAGCGTGCAGGTGGGTGGGGGTGAGCAGCTCTACGGCGTCGACGTCGGGGTCGGCCAGCACTTCGTCGTAGCGCCGGTACAGCTTCGGCTCGAGGCGCCACTCCCGCGCCCGGCGCCGGCAGCGCTCGAGGTCCGGGTCGCACAGCGCAACCACCTCGCAGCCCTCGTGCTCGAGGTATCCCGCCGCGTTCAGCGACGAGATGCTTCCGCATCCGACGATGGCCAGCCTGACTCTATCCAAAAGACGACCTCCCAATCTTCACGAGCCCGATCACTCCAAGCAACACCACGTTCCGTTTGACCGGACGACCGCGAGCGGCCGCGGAATCGTTCGGGCGTTTGCGGTATCTAATGTAATATGAACGACAACATAACGCCACGCCGCCGCCGGAATCCAGCCGTTCTTCTATCGTACATCGCCGCCGCGCTCGTCCTCGCGGCCGCCGCCTGCGTCGGAGGGGAGTCCGCCGTGCCGACGCCCGCCGCCACGCCGACCGCGGAGGCCCCGCCGGCGACTCCCGAGCCGACACCGACGGCCGCCGCCGGGGAGGAGGAGTTCGACCCCGCTCCGGAGCTTGGAGGCATCAGCTCCTGGATCAACTCCGAGCCGCTCACCATAGCCGGCCAGAGGGGCAAGGTGGTGCTGATCGACTTCTGGACGTACTCCTGCGTCAACTGCATCAGGACGCTCCCTTACCTCAAGGAGTGGCACGACAAGTACGCCGACCGCGGGCTGGTCATCATCGGCGTCCACACCCCCGAGTTCGCGTTCGAGAAGGATCGGGACAACGTCCTCGCCGCCGTAGCCGAGTACGGCATCGAGTACCCGGTCGCGCAGGACAACGACGACGTGACGTGGGACGCCTTCCGCAACCTGTACTGGCCGGCCAAGTACCTGATCGACGGCGAAGGCCGGGTACGGTACCGGCACTTCGGCGAGGGGGCGTACGCCGAGACGGAGCAGCAGATACGCGACCTCCTCGCCGCGCTGGGCACCGACGTCGCCGGAATCGAGCCCGACATGTCGCCCGATCCTACCTTCGACCGGCGCGCCGTGAGCTGCTACCGGCTCGACAGCATGACGCGAGAGCTGTACGCGGGCCACGACCGCAACCGGTCCGCGCTCTTCTCTCCCGGCGGCTCTTACATCCTGCAGCCCGGCATACATGGGACTGTCGACGCCGTCGTCGACTTCGAAGACCCCGGCAGGCACATGAACCAGTACCTGTACGTTCAGGGGACGTGGAAAGTCGGCTTCGAGAACCTGGTGCACGCGCGCCGGACCGAGGACTACGAAGACTACCTCGCCACGATCTTCTACGCCCGAAGCGTCAACGTGGTCATGGAGAGCGCGACCGGCGAGCCATACCGCGTCCGGGTGACCATCGACGACCGGCCCCTGGACCCGAGCGAGGCCGGCGCCGACGTCGAGTGGGACGACGAGGGAAACAGCTTCGTCACCGTGGAGGAGTCGCGCCTCTACCGGGTCGTGCAGCTACCCGAGTTCAGCAACCACGAGCTGAAGATCAGCTCCAACTCGGACGACTTCACCGTCTTTGCGTACACCTTCGGCGCCTTCGCTTCGGGCGACGACGCCATCACCGCCGACTTCCAGCCCGATTGCCCGCCGGCGATATTCCTGCCCGGCGTATCTTGAGTGGCCCGCCCGCGTCGAGCGGGCGCCTTCGGCCCGCCCCCGAAGACCTTCGCGTAGCTCCCTCTCCTTGACGGGAGAGGGTTGGGGTGAGGGTGAAGGCCGTCTTCCGCAAGCTGCCGCCCGTGGTCGGACGCGGCCCGGATTCCGGAATGACGGCTATGCCAAGGTCCGCCCCGGCGGGTTAGAACCCGTACTGCACGTCGACCCGCTTACCGGTGTCGGCCGATTCGTAGGCGGCGTCGATGCTCTGAAGAACGTAGAGTGCGTCCTCGACGGTCAGCACGCCCGGAGCGCCGGCCCGGACGTCGTCGACGAACCGGCGTATCCAGTTGTGGAACCAGACGTGGAAGACGATGCTCGGCAGCGTCGGCAGCGTGTAGTTGATTGTCTTCTCGGGAGAGCCGCTCCACTTCTCCGACGCCGAGACGACCTCCAGCTTCGGCGCGAGCATGGGAGTCCAGTTCGCCTGGCCCTCCGTGCCCCGGAAGACCAGGGCGCGGTCCCACTCGGGGGCCGTGCGGGCCGACATGTAGCCGCACACCATGCTGCCGTATCCGCCGTTCTCGTACTCCAGCGCCAGCACCGACAGGTCCTCTATCCCCTCTTCGGCGTAGCCGAGCGGCCTGCCGTTGATCGCCTGCACCGACTTGATCTCGCAGCCCATCAGGTAACGCATGCCGTCGAGCAGGTGACATCCCACGTAGTGCAGGTTGCCGCCGCCCTCCGTGTCCATCCGGTACGGAACGCCACGGGGGTCCGACCCGTGGGGGCCGCCCACCTGCCCCGTCACGAACCGCCCCTCGACGAACATCGGCTTGCCCATCACCCCGTCGTCGATCAGCCCCCGCAGGTCCTGCATCGCGGGATGGAACCGCACCGGGTAGGCCAGGAAGGTCGTCACCTCACTGCGGCGGACCGCCCTCACCACCTCGTGCAGCTCCTCCGACTTGCGGGCGAACTGCTTGTCGACCAGGAAGTGCTTGCCCGCGTTGGCGAGCTTTATCAGCACCTCGGGGATGTCGCGGGGCAACAGCACGACGCACGCCAGATCGAAGTCCTCCTTCGCGATCAGGTCGTCCACGTCGGAGTAGACGTTGGCGTTGGGGTGGTGCTTCTTCGCGTCGTCGAGGTACGACGAGTCGTAGAGCTCGCAGTAGGCGACGACGTCCACGCCCTCCAGTCTGCGGAAGTCGTGGATCAACCGCGGCTTCGAGTCGTCGAAGCTGCCGGCGTGGCCGACGCTGAGTCCGATATGCACCGCCTTCAGCGGCTTGTCGTTCGCGCTCATGGGTTCCCTCCCTGTGTCCGGTCCAGATCTCGGGGTCAGTCTCTCCAGTCGAAAAATACGGCCATCCAGCCCTTGGGGGACGCGACGATCATCTTGAAGATCTCGTCGGCCGCCTCGGGCTTCTCGACGTGCGTGATCAGGTGGTCGACGTTCAGTTCGCCGGAGCCGATCATCCGCATTATCGTCTCGCGGTCGCCGCCCGTGGTCCACGGGTAGTACTTGTGGGCATAGTCGTCGATGAAGTGCGAGCCCCGGACGTCGATCTCGCGCACGAGCAGGTTGCGCAGCCGCATTTCCAGGACGCCGCGGGTGGCGCCGACCAGGACCACCTTGCCGGCGTAGACGGCGGAGTCTATGCAGTCGGCGAGCGACTGGGCGATCGGGTTGGCGTGGAATACCGTCTGGGCGCCGCGCCCGGTGATTTCCATGACGGCGTCGACGGCGTTGTCCGCGGACAGGTCGACGGTGTGCGTCGCGCCGCTGATCTCGGCGTACCCGAGCCGCTCGGGCTCCGGGTCTAGGGCGATGACCGGGTAGGCGCCGGCGCGCCGCGCGAGCGCCGCGATGAGCTGCCCTACTACCCCCATCCCGAATACGGCCACCGACTCTCCGGTCTGGAGCCCGGCGCGGCGGATGGCGTGCATCGCCATGTCGCCCAGCCTGCTGAAGCAGACCTGCTCGTCGGTCAGCTCGGGATCGACGTGCTGGACGGGCCGCGCGAGGCCGATCTCGCCCTCGTGCACAGTGACCAGGACGTGATGGGAGGCGTGTCGGCCGCCCGCGAATACCCGGTCGCCCTCGCTGAAGTCGGCCACGCCCTGCCCGACCGCCTGCACGCGCCCGACCGTCGTGTATCCAAGAGGCGTCTCCAGGTAGCCCAGCGGCAGGCTCGGATCGGGCTCGACGGCGCCGCGAAAGCGCCTCCGCTCGCTCCCGGCGCTGACCTGGCTCCGGCTGACCCTTACGAGCACCTGTCCGGGCCCCGGTTCGGGGACGTCGAACTCCTCCACGACGACCATCTGGCCGCCGATCACGGTCAACCTTCTGCCGGTCTCAGCCATGCGCGGTTCCTATCAGGCTAAGAGTTGGCGCCGTCCGGGAAGACGCGCGCTCGCTCCAACAAACCGGAGTGGACGATACCATACCCACAGGGGAAGTTTGGGCCGCCCGTGCGTCAATTCGTCCACTCGATCCCCACTGTGTAGTCATCGACGTATCTTCGGCTTTGGGTCCGCCGCCAGATGCCCGGCGTCGAGTCCACCCAGGATGAGCAAGACGGGGCCGCGGCGAAGGGCGGGGTACGACGTCCAGCATCCGCCTGCCTCAGCCACTCCTGCTCAGCAGCGCCGCCGTGCCCAGCAGCGCGAGCAGCACCAGCACGATCAACAGCGCCAACCCGAGAGCGGCGCCCCGCCAACTGTCGTGCCAGGCCCTCGGCTCTTGCCACCAGGGACGTTTCATCTGCGCCTCGTCGAGAATGGGGCCGTCTCCGAGCGGAGACATGGTTGGAGGCGACGGGCGGATTCGAACCGCCGAATAGAGGTTTTGCAGACCTCCGCCTTAGTCCACTTGGCTACGTCGCCCTGTCCATACATACTAGCGTCAGGACGGCGTGTTCGGCAAGTACGAAGCGCTCGGAGTAACTGTTCAGACTTGAAGGGCCTCCCCTCTCTTTCCGTTAGCCCTGAGTGGCCCGTCGCTCCGGGCGGGCTGTATCGAAGGGCGGCGCCGGTGGTCGTGTGCGCCCCTCGATACGCGCCGCTCAAAGCAGCGGCGCTACTCGGGGTGAACGGGTTGCCCTGGGGGTGGCATGAGGAAGACAGGCGTTCTGCGACTCTGAACAGTTACCGCTCGGACACGGTGGCCTTGGGTTGTCGGACGACGGCACGAGGGTTGCCGGCGCTGGACACCCTCGCCGCAGTCCTCTCCCGGCAGATGTCCGCGGCCGATTTCGGGAAATGTGTCCCATTCTGTTCCATTCTGTTCCATCCGTATCTGGGCGATGAAACACCTGGCCCGGAAAATGGGTCACCGGTGTCCCACCGGCCCTATCTGGCGTGAGACACCGGGGGGCGAAATGGGACAGAGGGATGGTGAATAGTGAATGGTGGATAGTGGATAGTTGGGGAGTTGCGTGGTGGCGCGGTGCGACGCGCGCGGGTCTTGGTCTACCTGCCGACGTGGGCTCGTCATGAGGGTAGATTAGCACGGTTGTGCTGGTTTCTGCAAGGGCGGTCTGGGGTCCAGATTCCCCAGGTTCGTCGTTCCCGCGCAGGCGGGAACCCATCCGCGGCCCGATGCGTCTCAACGACCCCGAAAGCTGTCCGTCACCCTGTTCCTCAAAATCAGGCACTGAATCTGGGGGAGTCAAGCTTCCCGCCAATACCGCCGCCGGCCCCACCCAAGGGGCTGCGTTGCGCGGGCCCTTCGGTACACCCCGACGAAGCGTCGGGGCACTCAGGGCGAACGGCCTATGCGTCGGCGGCCCCACCCATGCGGAGGACACCGGTGCGTCGGCGAATTCGAGGAGATGGTGCCGAGGAGGAGACTCGAACTCCTACAGCCTTTACGGCCACAGCGCCCTCAACGCTGCGTGTCTACCAATTCCACCACCTCGGCACGAGGGTCGGCACTAACGATCATAGCCAAGCGGCGGCCAGATTGTCCATAGCGTGCCCGCGGGCGGGGTGTCAGAAGAGGCTGCGGACGGCGGCGGCGATCTCGGCGTGCTTGGCGGTGGAGACGCGGCCGATGGTGTGCCGGAATACGCGGTCGTTGACAGTGTACAGGCGACCGGGCCTGACCCAGCTCCGTCGCCTGAGTCTCCCTCTTGTCATGTCGGCGGGCCCAATGGGTATGTGCCTGTCGCCTATCGGCGACCTGCTGGTGATCTGGCAGAGGACCCAGTCCTGCGTTCCCACGTCGGCGACGACCACGGCGGGCCGGACCTTGATCTCGGACAGGTCGGTGAACGGGAGCGGCGCGAGGACTACATCTCCAACCATTGCTTCAGCCACTCCTCGTCCTCGGGCTCGCGGAACATCGCCTCCACTCCCATCATTCCCCACTCGTGCTTGTCGCGGTCTCCGAACACGACCAGGTAGCCGTCCTCCCAGTAGGCCATGCCGTCGACGATCTCCATCGTCTTGACGCTGACGGTGCAGACGCGCTTCAGCAGGTCTATGACGCGCTCCTTGTGGTCGGCGAAGCGGTAGGTGTCGAAACGGGCGCGGATGGTGGGGTCGCGGGGCTTCTTCTCCTTGTACTGGTCGAGCACCCACTCGATGGCGGAGCGGTTGCCGAGGCGGTAGCCCCAGGCATCGGGCGGCACTCCGGTGAGGCTGGTCTGGTCGTCGAGCACGATGATGCCGCGCTCCTTGTCGGCGCGGAGCCTGGCTTTGGGGCGATCACCCTCACCCCAACCCTCTCCCGTCGAGGGAGAGGGGGAAGAACCCCGACCCTTCCCCGTCGAGGGAGGAGGGGAAGACGGGGCGCGTTCGGTGGCGGCGTAGCCGGCGGGGGCGGCCGTCTCCCGGATGGACGAGGGCTCGGCCGGCGGCGACTTCTCGACGCGCTCCAGCGGGTACGGGTCGGCTGACTCGAAGCCGAGGTGGAGGTCGAGGAGCTGCTGGCCCATGCGCGCCCAGATGTCGAACTCGTGGTAGAGCGGCAGTCGGGGGAACTCGCGCAGCAGGTCGTTGCCGTAGTCGTAGCGGTAGACCGGGTCGTGCAGCACGGCGTAGGTGTAGGCGAATATCTCCTCGGCGCCGATGCCGTCCGGGTAGGTCTTCTCGAAGCGCTCGCCCCACTCCTTCCGGTAGTGGTCGTTGATCCGACGGACGCCCCACTCGGTGATGTTGCTGACGCGCTCGCCCTCAGGGGTGTAGCGGTAGAGAGGGAGGCATTGGGTCTTCTCCAGAAAGTCGTGCGAATATACCCGGTCTGTAGCCAAAACTTGAAACGGCTTGGCAGAACCTACCCCAGAGAAACAGATAACCTTGTTTTCGGCAGGGGGCTGTAAGAATACCTTCGGCATCTGATACTGCATTTCGTTCAGGTTCTGACTGAAATACATCGGCCTGACAACAAATGGGCGAAACAGAGTCCATCGGAGATTTTGTCTGTCGAAGACGTTCGGCGAATCCAGCCGCAATTGACGCTTGAGGTCGCGTGTCCACTTGATGGCCGTTCCCAGAGCCGCGCTGTCAACAGACTTGCCGCCGAGCTCCGCTCGTACTTCCTCATATGAGTTGATGAACGCGCGAACTTTCTTTCCGACGCTGTTGATGTCGAAATCATAGACCCATTCGTCACGGGCAGTTATGACACCGAGCGAGTACAGCCCGAACACTGCCTGCTCATCGTCGACTCTCTTGGCTAGCTTCGTCTGCCTATTCGCTAGAGGCATCAGATTCACGAAATCGCTGTTGGACTGGTTGAGCCAGTTGCCCTTCTCATCGGGCGTGATGTCCTCGAAGGCGATCCTATCCAGGTTTGCGGTGCGCAGATAGGCCAGTTTGTCGAACGCAAGCTCTTCGTCCTCACGTTGGGCATAATGGATGTTGCACTCCCCAAGCTGCGCCTTGTCCCTCACGAAAAAGCCGATGGCGACGCCGGTTTGGATGCCGAAGACGTTGTGGGTGGTGCCTGCAATCTTTGGGTTGCGCCGCACGTCCGAGCCGAGGTCGAGGACGTATATGTCGGTGAATTCCCTCGACGCCATCTTCCTGAAACCATCGTCCTGTCGGGCGTCAAGATACTTTCGGTTGGTGACAAACGCGATGATGCCGTCGTCGGCCAGACGGTCAGAGGCCCAGCGGATGAAGCGCTTGTACATGTCGTACTGCTTCGTCTTCTGCGCCGTGCTCTCCGCTATATACGTCTCGCTGATGCGACGGTCGACAGCAGGATATTCTCTGTTGGGATTGAATTCGTTCCAATTGCTCTGATTGGCGTTGTACGGCGGGTTGCCGATGATGACGCTGATGGTCTTCTCGTTCTGTAGCTGGACGCGAATCCAGTTCTCGGTCGACAGGCCGCCCAGGTTGAAGGCGGCCTGGCGCTCCACGGCGCCGCCGGTCGCGCCCGTCCCCTGCCAGTCCATGTTGTCCAGCGTGTCGACGAAGCAGAGGTTCGGGAACACCTGGTAGCGGCCCGTCCTCTCCCTGTAGGTGTACTCGATGTTGAGGTTGGCGATGTAGTACGGCAGGATCGCCACCTCGTTGGCGTGAATCTCGTTGAGGTACTTGTACTCCAGCCGGTCGAGCGGCAGGTAGTCGATCAGGCTGGTGACGAACGTCCCGGTACCCGTCGCCGGGTCGAGAATCTGGACGTTGTCGTCGGCGAGGCCACGGCCGAAGTGCTTCCGCAGCAGGTGGTCGGCGCCGCGGACTATGAAGTCGACCACCTCGTTGGGCGTGTAGACGACGCCGAGCCTGTCGGCGGCGGCGGGATTGTAGGCCTTGTAGAAGTCCTCGTAGACGGCCTTGAGGAAGCCCTGCTTCTCAGCGTAGTCGGCGATGTCGTCGGCGGCCCTGCCGATGGCCCCGTAGTAGGCACGGAGCCGGTCTATCGCCTGGCGGCGCACGTCGCCGGTGAAGAAGGTCCGCTCCAGCCCGTCGAGCCGCCGGGCGACGTCGTTCTCGCGGTGGAACTGGTCCTCGGCGAAGACGCGCAGGAAGATGTCCTTGGTCAGGATGTGCTGCAGCAGCATCTCCCGCATGTCGGCCGCCGACACATCGGGGCTGATCGACTGCCTGCACAGCTCCAGGAAGCTCGCGGCGGCGGCGTTGTATTCCCGGTTCTCCGCCTCGGCCTCCTCGACGGCCCCGCGCAGGTTCTCGAGGACGGCGGGCAGGTCGGCCTTGAACTGCCTCTGCGCCTCCCTGAACTCCTCGATCTGCGGCAGCTCGTAGTCGAGGAAGCGGCGGATGAGGCGGTGGAGGTCGCCGGGGCTGGTCATGTCGGCCCGCATCGCCTCTTCGCGGTTCTGGATGAGGACGGCGGTCCGGGAGTCCTCGAAGACGATGTTGTCGCGCGGGTATCCGCGGTCGAACTTGCGGGTGATCTCGGAGTCGAGGTCGTCGTGGGAGTCCTTCGCCTCCCAGTAGCCCCGGTCCATGCGCAGCGCGTCCTTCACCGTGCCGTCGGGCACGGCGCCGGACTTGACGGGGAGCTCGGGAACGAGCGCCAGCCTCTCCCTGTGTTCGCCGCAGTAGGCGGCCAGGCAGTTCTGGAACGCGGGCCGGATGTTCAGCTCGCTGTCGGAGCCGCCGTACTCGATCAGCTCGCGCAGGGCCGAGTGGTAGTGCTCTATGTGCGGATAGGCGGGCATGGGAACAGCATACAGGGGGGTAGTGGATTGTGGGTAGTGGGTAGTGGATAGTTAAGAGGCCAGGGGGCCAGGGGATGGCGGGTGGCCTGTGCCGGGAGGTCGCCGGCGACAGGAAAATCGACACTCTGTGGGCCTTCAGCCTCACTGCACAACCGGTTACATGGGGCCTCTACGAGCGCGAGGCGTGCGGGATGCGGATTTCATCGCGCAAAAGGCGGCTATCGACGCTGGCCCCGTGAAGATGTGAACGGGTCTATGACTCGCAGGCCATCGTAGTCCTGCTCGTCGCTCAGGTCTTCGGAGTAGACTACGTCGCAACCGATAGTGCGAGCCGCGGCCAGAATCGCACCATCCCAGTACGACAACCCGAAGCGCTGGCTTATCGACAACCCGGCGTGGAACACTTCCAGGGTGATCTCCTGTACAGGGAACCTGCAGACGGCCTCTATGAATCGCAGTGCTTGGTCGTGGGTGATTGCCGCCGGTCGATTCGGCCGCGTCGCCTGATAGTAGAACTCCTGAAGGACCTGCACCGAGACCGCCAGGTCACTCTCGTTCAGCAGATCGACGGCGCTCCGGCGCTTGCCGGCTTCCCCTTGAAGTTCGCTGACCGCATAGATCAGGACGTTGGTATCAACGAAGCGCATCACGCTCGTATAGGGCTTCGCGGGGGAGGTTGTCGGCGATGCGCAGCCCACCGCCGTTCGCGGTGATCTCCTCGATCACGTCGTTCATTTGTCGGCGGCGGCGCTCGAACTCATCGTTCCGGGTCTCTTCAAGAGCTACCGGCCCATTGGCCTGTCCGCCAGCGAGGTCTCTGAGATAGCCGCGCACCAGTGCGGAAACGGAGGTGCCAACCTCCGCAGCCTTGACGTGGAAGAGACGGTAGGTCTCTTCATCTACCGATACTGTGATGTTCTTCATCTCTGCTGCCTGCCGTCTGGCCCTGTTCGTACTATAGGCAATCCCTCGAGGTCATGCAAACGTATCTGTTCAGAGTTGAGTGGACACACAACCCGTTGTCCCTGAGTAGCACCGGTGCTTTGACCGGAGCGTATCGAAAGGCCCACCCAACGTTCACGCCAAGGACACCCTTGCAGAACATCCGGGCACGCCCCGTTCCTCCCTCCTCCCTCTTCACTACCGACTACCCACTATCCACTACTCCCTCAATTCATGTGGGAGCCGCCGCTGACGTTGATCGCCTGGCCGGTGATGTTTTTCGCCAGGTCGCTGGCGAGGAAGGCGGCGAGGTTGCCGATGTCCTCTGGCGTCTGCTCGCGGCCGAGCGGGATGCGGTCCTGGACCACCTGGTCGAATATCTGCCTCGGAGTCAGGCCCTCGTACTTGGGGTCGCGGGTCCAGCGCGTGGAGATGCGCTCCCACATCGGCGTCCAGAGCAGGCTGGGACAGATGGAGTTGACGGTGATGTCGAAGGGCGCCAGCGAGAGCGCCTGGTCCTGCGTGAGGATGATCACTCCCGACTTGGACACGCTGTATGGCGCGCTGGTCCCGGTCGCGCCCCTGCCGGCCACGGACGCTATGTTGACGATCTTTCCGTAGCGCCGGGGCTTCATGTGGGCGACCACGGCGTTGGTGACGCGCACGATGCCCTTGACGTTGACCTCGAATATCTGGTCCCAATCGTCCCAGGTGAACTCGTCGCGCTGCTCCCAGCCGCGGGCGGCGATTATCCCCGCGTTGTTGACGAGGATGTCGATGCGCCCGAACTGGTCGATGACCGCGTCGACGGCCACGTCGACCGACTCCTGGCTGGTGACGTCGACCCGCAGGCCGAGCGACCTGTGGCCGCCGGCCGCTATCGCGGCGGCCGTCTCCTCTGCTTCGCCCTGGTTGATGTCGGCCGCGACGACGTCGGCGCCGCAGCGCCCGAGCGCCGCGGCAATGCCGCGTCCGATGCCTCGTCCGCCGCCTGTGACCAGCGCCACCCTGTCGCGAAGGTCCATTTTGGGTGCTCCCTGCTATGCGTTTCCCGCCCTGGCCCCCTCACCCCAGCCCTCTCCCGCGGAGGGGAGAGGGGGCTCATATGCGGTCGCGGATTATATCACGCGGCCCGACTGGCTCCGGGTGACGCGGTGGACGACGGGGTTGCGCGCGCCCCTCGATACGCGCCGCCCAAGGCGGCGGCGCTACTCGGGGTGAACGGGTTGTGTGGGTGACTCCGGTCAGAATGGCCACGCTCAGGCGCGGGCGGGCGGCGG
This sequence comes from Dehalococcoidia bacterium, assembly GCA_965220785.1. GTDB lineage: Bacteria > Chloroflexota > Dehalococcoidia > Lucifugimonadales > CAZENU01 > CAZENU01. The sequence goes on along the minus strand of CBDCQW010000003.1, from coordinate 1,091,578 downwards.
GGGGGCCTGTGCTACACTTCCGGCCGGACTGAACGACGCGGCTATTGAGGTGCACATGGAGCTCGGAATGATCGGCCTGGGCCGAATGGGCGGCAACATGACGCGCCGCCTTCTCCGGGGAGGCCACCGCGTCGTCGTACACGACCCAGACCCGGAGGCCGTCGCCGCCCTCGCGGCCGACGGCGCCGTCCCAGCGGACTCGATCGACGACATGGTCGGCAGGCTGTCTACACCTCGCGCGGTCTGGATGATGGTCCCGGCCGGCGAGCCTACGGAGGCCGCGATCGACCAGATCGCAGCCCTGCTCTCCCCAGGCGACGTCGTGATCGACGGCGGCAACTCCAACTACAAGGACAGCGCCCGGCGCGCAGCCGCCCTCGAACGCCGCGGGCTCCATCTGCTGGACGTCGGCACCAGCGGCGGCGTCTGGGGCCTGACGGAGGGCTACTGCATGATGATCGGCGGGGACCGGGAGCAGTTCGAGCGGCTCCTGCCCCTCTTCCGCACGCTGGCCCCGGCCGAAGACCGCGGCTACGTCCACACGGGGGCGTCCGGGTCCGGCCACTTCGTCAAGATGGTCCACAACGGCATCGAGTACGGGCTGATGCAGGCGTACGCGGAGGGCTTCGAGCTGATGCGGGCCAAGTCCGAGTTCGACCTCGACCTGGCGGAGATCGCCGAGACCTGGCGCCGGGGCAGCGTGGTCCGGTCGTGGCTGCTCGACCTGACGGCCGACGCGCTGCGCGAGAATCCCGCCCTAGAGGGCATACAGGCGTACGTCGAGGACTCGGGCGAGGGACGCTGGGCCGTCGAGGAGTCGATCGAGCTCGCGGTACCCGTCCCGGTCATCACAATGGCGCTCCAGGCGCGCTTCCGCTCCCGGCAGGACCAGCCGTTCGGCGCGCGACTGCTGGCGGCGATGCGGAACCGTTTCGGCGGCCACGCCGTCAGGTCCGCGGGCTAGACGGCCGACGGCGCATGGGCCACGACGGACACGATACGGGGTACACGCGGCGACGCGGCGGACCGCTTCTGCCTGCCGTCGGCACGCGGGGATTGGGGTAAGGCAGGCGATGGGCGCAGCGCAACGCGTCGTACTGGTCTCGAACAGACTGCCTCCGACCGAGGACCTGATCGACGATGGCGACGTCGCCATACGGCAGGTGAGCGGCCTGGTGAGCGCCCTTCGTCCCGTTCTCAGCCACAGGGAGTCGCTGTGGTTCGGCTGGAGCGGCGGGACGACCGCGAGCGGCGCCGGCGGCGACGCCTCCGTTTCGGACTTCGGCCCGCGCCGGATGGTAGCGCTGGACCTGCCTGGCCGAGAGGCCAGCCTGTACTACAACACCTTTTCCAACCGCACGCTCTGGCCGCTCCTGCACAACTACCCGGACAGGATCGTGGTGAGAAGCGACTCGTACTCCGCGTACCGGCGCGTCAACCGCCGGTTCGCCGAGAGCCTGTCGCCCCACCTGCGGCCGGACGACACGGTGTGGGTCCACGACTTCCACCTCTTCCCTCTGGCCTCCGCACTAAGGGAGCTCGGATGGCGGGGGAAGATCGGATTCTTCCTGCACGTCCCATTTCCCGCCGTCGACACCTTCACGATCCTGCCGTGGGCGCGGGAGCTGCTGGAGGACCTCCTCGAGTACGACCTTGTGGGCCTGCAGACTCGCAGCCACGCCCGCAACCTGATGTATGCGCTGATAGAGGAGCTTCGCGGCGCGCAGATCGGCGACACCTTCGTCTACGGGTCGCAGCGGTGCCGGGTCGGCGTCTACCCGGTCGGCGCCGATCCCGACACGTTCCGAGAGCTCGGCGCGGCCCCACGCCAGACCAGGGCGGTCGCGGGACTGAGGCGGCTGTTCCCGGAGCAGAAGCTCGTCCTCGGCGTGGACAGGCTCGACTACACGAAGGGGGTGCCGGAGCGCCTCGCCACCTTCGAGCGCCTGCTGGAGAGGCGCCCGTCGCTCAGAGGCAAGGTCGGCCTGGTCCAGATCTCGGTGCCCTCCCGGGAGCGCGTCCCGGAATACGCGAGCGAGAAGCGCCGCACGGACGAGACCGTAGGACGGATCAACGGCCGCTTCTCACGCGGCCACTGGATTCCGGTCAACTTCCTCTACCGGTCGTTCACCCAGCGGGATCTTGCCGGGTTCTACAACGAGGCCGACATCTGCCTCGTCACGCCCTTCAGGGATGGCATGAACCTGGTCGCCAAGGAGTACGTGGCGAGCCGCGCAGACAGGCCCGGCGTCCTCGTGCTGTCCAAGTTCTGCGGGGCCGCCGAGACGATGACCGACGCGCTGATCGTCAACCCATACGACGTCAAGGGCACGGCGGACGCCATCCACCGCGGGATAGTCATGGGGAACCGGGAACGCGCGCGCCGCTGGGCGCCCCTGCTGGACGAGGTGCGGACGAACACCGCCGCCGCCTGGGCCGACTCGTTCCTGCGCGACCTCGCCGACACGTAGGCGCCGGGCTAGCGCGCCACGAACGACTTGACCTTCTCCGAGTTCGCGGTGACGGTGTACTCGACGCCGGGCTCGAAGTCGTTGCCCAGGGGGACGGATGTCTCGACGACCGGCAGGTCGGCCGTACAGGGCACAGACGCTTCGACGACCTCGCGGTGTGTGACGACCACGTCTATCCTGTTCGCCTCGCCGCGCGTGATCTCGTAGCCGTTGAAGGGGGAGCAGCTACTGCCTTTCGGCAGACGGGATACGACGCGCAGCGCGTACCCGGCCGGCGTGCCGTCCGATACGACGAGCTCGGCGGTCTCGATGGGCGACTCCGCGATGATCGTGTGCCCAAGACCCGGGGCCGGGAGAGTGAAGGCCGCGGTCACGCGGTCGTTCACTATGATCCTGTACATCTGGCCGGGCTCGAGGTCCGCTCGAACCGGCACCACGGCGTCCAGCTCGACGGTCTCCTCGTGGCAGGGAATCGCCCAAGGCGTCGGCGGGGGCTGCATCAACGTCACGCGCACCCAGATGTCGTTGCCGTCCACCTCCAGGCCCTGGCTGCCGGGCCGGGCGCAGCCCTCGATCGTCGACTGGTAGTAGACGACCCGGATCAGGTGCTCCGGCTCGTTCGGCATCAGGTTCGCGGAGACTACCTGGACGGGCGTCTCCACCCATGTCCGCCAGTCCGAGCCGCCATCGGTCATGTCGGGCGGCGGCTGCACCAGCACCAGGACCATGTCCACCTTGTTCGGGTTGCCGCGGGTTATCACCTCGTACGCGGTGTCGTTCGTGAAGGCGAGGCGGCCGTCGGACTCGATGATTCTCGCGCTGACCGAGTAGACGTTGCGTGAGTCGACGTCGTCGCGGTTGTATCCGACCCTGAACTCGATGGGGACCTGGCCGGGGCCGGAGATGGTCTGCCGGGCGATGAGCGGAGCGGCGGCGTCCGCATACGACACGTCCCGCAGCTCCACGACGAGCTTCGCTCCAGGGGTGAGGGCCAACCGCTCCCTGTAGGTGACCGTGCCGCGCACGGACGCGTTGGGACTCTTGCCCGACGACACCTCCAACGTCGCGTTGTCCGGCTGGGAGCCGCCGTCGCAGGCGCCGCCCGCGAGCAGCACGACCGCGACGCCTATCGCGGCGAGCAGGGCTGTCTTGACTTCGGGCTTCATCTGAGCGACCTCAGTGGCCTGTTTCAGATCGAGCTACGTCCGGGCTCACACTATATCGACGCCGAGCACGTCCGATTTGTTCCCGTAACTGTTCAGACTCGAGGAGATGGACTCGGCGGGGGACTTTCACCGACGATGAAAACGAGGCTGCACCGGAAGGCGGGTTTCAAACCCGCCTCTACGTCAGGTCGGCAAAGGGGTTATTCTCAAAGAAATGCGGGTTTCGAACGCCCATACGCCAGGTCGCCACCGGCGCACGAAGAGGTCGATGCCCCGCCCCGGCGACGCCGGGCACACGAAAGAACGCGGGCGCGGCCAAGGCCGCGCCCGCGCTCGAAACACTTCCGTCTGGCTTGGCTAGGTCGCGATGACCGTCTCGCGTGCCGGGGCGGGCGTCTCGTCTGCGCCGGACGCGGGGGCCAGCTCCTTGACGGCGCCGACGACGAGCTCGGCCGCCGTATCCAACGCCACTCTGTCTCCGTTCACCCGGATGTCGTACGCGTCCATGTCCAGCACGTCGGCGTCGAACAGGTTGTCGAAGGTGTTCCGCTGGTCCCGGTCCTCTTTCCTGAGCCACTTCGCGCCTTTCGGAGCGCCGGCGCGCCTCGCCGTCGCCATTCGCTCCGCTCGGCGCTCAGTCGACGCGGAGACGAAGACGTTCAAGGAGTCCTCGCCCTCAGGCGCGAACAGGTGATTCGCGTGGCCGTGGAGCACTACGCCGCCCTCGGCCGCGAGGGTCTTGATGACGCCGGAGATCGCCTCGACGTACTGCTTCTTCGTGATGTGCTCGCCGTAGATGTCGTAGTCGGTGTCGGGGCCCGTGGCGAGGTGGTAGTAGCCCGCGTCGTAGGCCGAAGACCAGTCCATCGGCACCATCAGCGAGCTGAGCAGCCGGTGCCAGAACGAGCGATGGCGGGTGTGCAGCCACTCGATCTCGCCGCTGCTGCAGCCCAGACGCTCGCGGACCAGCTCCGTGATCTCTTCTTCGTCGACCATCCTGCTCCCCAGGCTGCGGGCCACCCCGGCCGCCAGCGCGCCCGAGCCGCTTCCCGGCAATCCGGTCACCGTGACGACCGGGTACGTCCTGACTTCGCTGTCGTTCTTCCCCGAGGTGTCGTAGCGGTTGGCGTTCGTCCCCATCACGCTCATCGACAGGGCCGAACCGTCGGGGTTCGCGCCTATCTCCCGGACACGCTCGTGGCGGAACCCGAGTTTTTCGAACAGGCCTATGGCCGGCTCGTTATTGGACGGCACGCTGACCCATACGCGACGGAGCCGGAGGTCCTCGAAAGCCTTCTCCAGGAGCAGGATCACGGCCGAGGTGCCGTACCCGAGGTGCCAGCGGTCCTTGCGTCCGATCAGCAGGGAGAGCTCCCCGCTGCCCTGCCCGTCGAACAGTATCTGGCTCTCGCCGATGTGGTCGCCGTTCTCGGAGTAGATCGAGAAGATCAGCCGGGTGGAATCGTTGAACACGTTCTCCCACTCAGCCTGGGACGCCTCAAGCATGTGCCCCGGGTCGTAGCCCCGGTGGACGGGGTCTCCGAAGGCGTAGTGGCCGAACCATTTCCCCGAGACATCGTCGTCCTCGAGCCACCAGCCGAGGCGGTCTACGTCGTCTCTGGATACGTTTCTGAGTGTGACTACCGGAAGCATTTGAAACCTCCTCTGTGTCCTGCCCAAGCCTGACACGATCCTATGCGGTCGCGTTGCGTCTCGAACGGCTACTTCGGTGGTACGTGCTTAAGAATAGACACGTCGCACGGATTTGTCAACCTCGCCGTCGACGCGCCACTGTTTTTCGTCGTTCATGAAAAGCGTTGCGCGTTATTCCATTCATGTATATCAAAACCTGAAAAATAATTCGCTAGTGTTAATTCACTAATTCCTCGACACTTCCGTACTTGCCCAGCGTCTCGGATTGCCGGCCGGCTCCGGTTTCGGTACCATCCGTCTGCGCCGCCCACCCGGCGCAGACACCGACAGCAGATGGAGCGACAGAATGCCTATAGTCGACGCGCACACCCACATCGGCCCCTGCAGGGTCTTCGACCTGGACGACGACGAGCAAGGTCTGCTCGACAGCATGAACGCAAACGGGATCGACGTCAGCCTGGTGCAGCCCTACCCCGGAGCTCCCTCCGCCGCGGAGGTCCACGATCGGATCGCCGCCATGGCGAAGGCGAACCCCGGCAGAATCTTCGGAATCGCGAGCATCAATCCGCACCAGGACCGCGGCGCATACTTCGGCGAGCTGAGCCGCTGCGTGAACGATCTCGGATTCGTCGCCGTCAAGCTGCACACTATCGGCCACGCGATGAACCCCGGCGGGGCGGACGGCACGATGGTGTTCGAGTCCGCCCGGGAGCTCGGGATACCGGTCATGGTGCACACGGGGCCGGGCATCCCGTTCGCCGCGCCGTCGTCGGTCGCGCCGCAGCTCGAGGCCTTCCCCGACGTGCCGGTCGTCCTGGCCCACGCGGGCCACGGCATCTTCAGCGGGGAGGCGATCCTACTGGGGCTGAAGTACCCGCAGGTCTCCATGGAGCCGTCCTGGTGCACCTTCTACCACGTGGGAATGATGGTCGAAGCGCTGGGCGCCGACAGAGTGATGCTCGGCACCGATCTGCCGGGAAACGCCGCCGTGATGACGGAAACCGTACGCGCCCTGGGTCTGTCCGACGAAGACGAGGCGATGGTGATGGGCGGGTCGGCCGCGAAGATATTCAAGCTGGACCTGTAGGAGGCAACCGCGATGATTTCACTGCACGTATACCTGACCCCGGCCGCCGGCAAGGAGGCCGAGCTCGACTCCGCCATAAGCGACGACTGGATGACGGCCATGGCCGATCAGCCCGGCTTCATCAGCGGCGCCGTGCTCAAGCCGTTCTCAGACGACGCCCTCGCCGCGCTGCAGGCGTCCGTGCCGGAGTACGCCATAGAGGTCGTCGCCTTCTGGACGTCGGAGGAGGAGCGGCTGGCCTGGGTGGCGCGTCCCATCCACGACGAGGTGTTCGAAAAGGTCCTCGCCGCGGCCGAGGGCGTCTCCTTCACGCTGCAGACCGCCCCGGACAGCTGGAACATCGAGTGACCGCGACCGAGGCCCGGCGGCCCGAGGCTCGTTGACACCCGAAGACCGCCGCTGGTAGCCTGCCGCCTGCCGAGCCCACATCCACGGCTGACGGAGTGCAACGAATGGCAGGCTTCACCACACGACCGGTAATCATGGGTACCCGAGGCGTCGTGACCTCGGGGCACTATCTGGCCACCGCGGCCGGCTTCCGCATCATGGAGCAGGGCGGGAACGCGATCGACGCGGCCGCGGCGACGTGCATCTGCCTGAACCTCCTCGAGCCGCAGAGCAACGGCATCGGCGGCGAGGTGCCCACCCTGGTCTACTCGGCCAGGGAGAAGAAGGCGTTCGCCATCAGCGGCATGGGCTGGTCGCCCGCCTCGTTCACCGTCGACTGGTGCCGGGACAACGGCATCGACCTGATCCCGGGCGACGGCTACCTGCCCGCCTGCGTGCCGGCGGTTGTCGACACCTGGGCGGCCGCGCTGGCGAGATTCGGCACGATGAGCTACTCGCAGGTGCTGCAGCCGGCGATCGAGCTGGCGGAGAACGGCTTTCCGATGTACGCCGGGCTGCACCACGCCCTGCTGAACGGCTACGGCAAATACACCGAGCTCTACCCGTCCACCGGCGAGGTCTACCTCGACGGCGGCCGCGTCCCGGAGGTGGGCGACGTGTTCCGCAACCCCGAGTTCGCGGAGTCGCTCAAGACGATGTGTCGTGCGGAGGACGGGGCGAAGTCGAGGGGCCGGGCCGCGGGCATCGAGGCGGCGCGCGACGCCTTCTACAAGGGGCCCATCGCCGAGCGCATCGCCCGGTTCATAGCCGACAACCCCGTCAGGGACGCGAGCGGCCGGGCGCACGCCGGGATGCTGACCTACGACGACATCGCCGAGTGGCGCGCGACGGTCGAGGAGACGGCGAGCTACGACTACAAGGGCCTGACCGTGCACAAGTGTCCGCCGTGGACGCAGGGGCCGACGTTCCTGCAGCAGCTCGCGATCCTGGACCGACTCGACCTGCGGGCGATGGGCCACAACTCGGCCGAGTACCTGCACACCTGGATCGAGTCGGCCAAGCTCGCCTTCGCCGACCGCGAGGCCTACTACGGCGACCCGCTGTTCGACGACACGCCCCTCGACGCCCTGCTGTCCCGCGACTACAACGACGGCCGGCGCGGTCTCATCGGCGCGACGGCGTCGCTGGAGCAGCGGCCCGGAGACGTGGGCAACGGAGTCCCGGCATACGCGATAGCCGACGTGGGCGAGGACAACCGGGCGGCGCTCGGGATAGCGGCTGGCGTCACCGGCGAGCAGGACCTGCGCGACGTCCATGACGGCGACACGACGCATCTCGACACCGTCGACCACGAGGGCAACATGGTCTCCGCCACGCCGAGCGGCGGCTGGCTCCCCTCCTCGCCGGTCGTCAGGGGGCTGGGCTTCCCGATCGGGACGCGGGGCCAGATGTTCTATCTCAACCCGGCGCGGCCCAACGCGCTGCAGCCGCACAAGCGCCCCAGGGCGACGCTCACGCCGTCGCTGGTCACGCGCGACGGGGACCCGTACATGGTCTTCGGCACGCCCGGAGGCGACAGCCAGGAGCAGATCACGCTCCAGTTCTTCCTGAACTATGTCGAGTTCGGGATGAACGTCCAGGAGGCGCTCGACGCGCCGACGGTGCGGTCGAGCCACTTCCCGTCGTCCTTCTACCCCAAGCAGGCCAACCCCGGCCACATGGTCGCGGAGGGCCGGATACCGGAGTCCGTCACGTCCGACCTGGAGTCCCGCGGCCACGTCGTCGGACGGACCGGGGACTGGGACGGCGGCAAGGTGCTGGCCATCAGGTTCGACGCCGAGCGCGGCGTCATCTTCGGCGGCGCCTCCCCCAAGGGCGACATAGGCTACGCCTTCGGCTGGTAGCCCGGACTCCGCACAACCGTCATTCACGCGACGCTTGCCCCCCTCCCTTGACGGCGGCTAGACGGTACGGGGGAAGCGGGTGACGGTAGCCACTAAATTGGTGGTGGCCGATCCTGCCAGTCTGACGACGGATACCCGGCCCGGTCAAAGTTGATTCGCCGCCAGCGCTCTGCCTCCTTGTGCATGTCAAGGATGATCTTGCGCAAGCGCTCAATCTCTGCCTGCAACTCAGCCTTTGTAGGCATCTCTTACACCTCCCCCGCGCGCTGCCTGCACGAGCCCATGTATCCCGGACGCTACTCCAGCCAGAAGGCGTAGAGCTTGCAGTCCCGGATCGTGAACCGCAGGCGCACGCGGCGGGCGCCGGGGCTTCCGCCCCTCCACGCGACCGACGCCGCCAGGTGGTCGCCCGTGATGGGGGCGCTCTCCGACGCCGTGTAGCCTTGGATGGGCTCCATCGTGTCGGCGTCGACCAGTTCGGCCCGCAGCTCGCCGCGGGCGTCAACGTTGACGTGCACCGGTTCGCCGTTCCAGTCGAACGGCTCCGTAACGACGTGGCCCTCGACGGCTGCGTCGAGCGAGACGAACCCGTCCAGCCGCAGCTTGGCGAGATGCAGCGCGCTGTGGTCGTCGAAGAGCTCTTTGTCGATGAAGCCGTACCGGTCCTGCTCCCAGTAGAGCTCCCTGTTGTCGCGTATCCTCAACGCGTTGTAGTAGACCCATATCTCGTCGTCCCGGACGATGGGCCTGCCGCACAGCAGGTTCTGGGCCGTGCCGTAGCGGACGCCGTCCCACGGCTCGATGCCGATGAATAGCTCCCGGTCGGCGACCCGCTCCCAGTTGTGCAGGTCGCGCGACACGGTCATCTCGACCTGGTTGAGCCCCGTGTCGTTGCCCAGGCCGTCGGGCCCGGCCGGGTTGTAGATCACCGGAAAGCCGACGTAGAGGCCCTCGTAGGGCATAACGGCCATCTGGTAGCACTGCGCGACCGAGTACTCCGGCGGGGCTATGACCGGCGGCGTCAGGCAGTCCGGGTCGTCGACGGCCCGTTGGATGCGCTCCACCCGGTTGCGGTTGTCGATCTCGTCCGTGTTGAAGACCAGCCGCGGGAACGAGAAGCGCTCGAAGTCGGTGCTCGTGGAAAGGTAGACGGAGCGCCCCCACTGCGTGGCCTGCTTGACGAAGGCCAGGAACTGCTGCGTGTACTCGTCGTAGATGAAGTGGGACTCGTCCTGGCTGGGTATGGGCGAAACGTCGAGCATCGTCCAGTCGAACCCGTCCGGGGAAACGCCCAGCCACCGGTCGTGGCTGTCGAACAGTCCCTTGTACCGCCGCGCGGGGTCCTCCTCGCGCTCGTCCCTGAGGACGTGGTACAGCCGCCGTCCGTTCGGGTCGCCTGCGACGTTGTTGTCGCGGGAGCCGTTCACCTCGAAGAGGCCCAGGGACGGTGCTTCCCATTCGACGCCGTCCCGAGAGGTAGCGTAGCAGGACAGCTTGCTGCTCCGGCCGATGAACGAGTAGACGCCGTTGTGCCACCACTCCCAGAGACCCTTCTCCGGGTTCCACTGGGGCGAGCTGCGACTCTGGAGCCCAATCTGGCCCCACGACCTGTCCGGCCTCAGCACCGGGCCGAGTTTCTCGAGCCGGCCCAACCGGCGGCTCACTCCGGACGACGAGTGTATGGCGTGGTCGTCGATAAAGAGCTGCTTGTGTTCCGCCGGCTTCAGAAGCGTATCGCGCACTCGTTGCCCTCCTCTACTCGCCGCGGCCGAGGTCCCGCAGCGTCTGCTCCGCGCCCTCGGCCACCCAGCCGCCATCCTCGCCGACCGTGACGAAGAGGCATCCCGCGTCGATCCACTTCTGGGCTATGGTCGAGTTGGGCGTCGAGATTCCGGGGATCTTGCCCGCGCGCCCGCAGGCCTCGATGATCTCGACGATAGCGGCGTCGTGCTCCGGGCTTCTCATCACCAGTCCCATCGACCGCGACAGGTCGTTCGGGCCTATCCAGCAGCCGTCGATGCCCTCCACCGACATGATATCCTCGGCGTTCCTGTGTCCTTCCGCGGTCTCGATCTGCACGCCCACGAAGAGCTCGTCGCCGATCCAGGAGTCGTAGTCGGGTCCGAGGTGGCCGACGCCGAAGGGGCCGAAGGAGCGCCCGCCCAGCGGCGGGAAGTGCGCGGCCTCGACGACCATCCGGGCCTGCTCGGCGTTGTTGACCATGGGAGCGACGACGCCCATCGCGCCCGAGTCGAGCAGCCGTCCGATCAGACCGAAGTCGTTGCGCCGCACCCGCGTCATGGGCACGGCCGATCCGCGGCTGATGCTCTTGAACGCGTACATGGCCGACTCGTCGTCCCAGCGCCCGTGCTGCGTGTCGACCATGACGAAGTCGAACGGCAGCGCGGACATCATCTCCGCCGCCAGCGGCGAGCCGAGTCCGGCCTCCCCCCCGAGCGCCGGCTTGCCCTCGAGCATCCTCTTCTTCGCGAGGTTCCTCGTCATGCGGTCTCCTTCCCCGAACGAATCGCTTTCTCCGTATCAGTCCACCGGTATCCGATACGACGAGATGGGTATGTTCTCGTGGTCGGAGCGTGCGGCCCGCCTGATCGTGTGCTCGGAGAGCGGCAGGTAGTCGTAGGTCTGGGCCGACTGGGAGATGAAGCCCTCGGCATAGGCGACTCCGCCCGCGTTGCCGAAGGCGCCGTCGACGGTCTCGATCCGCTTCCTGGCGTAGGCTCCGCCGTACCCCTGGCTCACCAGGACGTCCAGCGCCGCCAGCTTCTTGTCGACGACGTCGGTGATGTCTATGAAGACGTCGTTGTAGTAGCCGCCCTCGGAGCCCCACACGGAGTTGGGGACGTTTGCCGCGCCGGTGCCGAAGAAGAAGGTCCTGGTCGTCCTGTGGGGCGGGTTCGTGTCGCCCGGGTCCACGCCGCCGGCCAGGCCCGTCGCGTATACGGCGATCTGGCCCGCCACGGCGTGGGCATTCGTTGTGCCGTCGCCCTCCTTCGGGAAATGGGTCAGCAGGATGTCGGGCCGAATCCGGCGGATCAGCCGGGCGACCTTGCGCACCACGGTGTCGGTGAGCAGCAGCACGGCGTCGTCCTCGCCGAGGAAGTAGATGTCCTCGAAGCCGAGGATGCGTCCGGCCGCCCGGACCTCCTCGGTCTTCACGTCCGAGCGCTCGGCCATCAGCTTCACGAGCTCGTCGGCGTCCGGGATCGTATCGCGGTGGCTCATCTCCTCGCTGATCACGGCGTCGTGGACCCTGGCGCCGTGGGTGACGACTATGCAGGCGACGTAGTCGCCGCGCATGGAGTGATGGGCCATGGTGCCGCCGGACTGGTCGAAGACGTCGGCCGGGTGGGCCCCGATGGACAGCAGTCGAAGAGGTTTATCCATGGACGGAATGCTCCTTTCGTCATTCATATGAGTGTTCGCGTGTCACCGGGGGCTCCCGCGTTTCATCGGCCGCGTCCGACTCTGTTTCCCCGAGTGAGGCCGGCACTTCGACCGACGCGTCCGACCCGAATGGCACGGGCCACTCATCACCCATGCCCAAGCCGATTACCGCAAGCAGAGCCAGTTCCTCATCGGCTCGTATCGAGCTGCGGTCTCTATCCCGCAAATCAAGCACCCCGAACGTGAACGGTCAGCTTCGCCGCCGCGGAGTTGACGCGCCTTCTCCCGCAAACGTACCATCGTCCCGACTTCGAACCGTCCGGGCCGAGGCCCTCGGCTGCGGCTCCGGAGCGAGGCGAGGCTCAGACTAACACGAATCACCGGGCCGCGGTAGTGGACGCCTGGCCGCTCCGGCCGACCGCTGCCTGCCGAAGAGGAGACGATATTGAAGGAGCTCAAGGGAATCCTGCCGGCGACCGTGTCGCCGAACAACGCGGACGGCTCGTTCGACGCCGAGGCGATGCGGGGGATCGTTCGCCACCAGCTCGACGCCGGCTCGGACGGCGTGTACGTCTGCGGCGGCACCGGCGAGGGGCTGCTGATGAGCCGCGAGGACCGCGAGCTGGCCCTCGAGACGACGCTGGACGAGGTGAACGGCTCGGCGACGGTCATCGCCCACGTCGGCGCGTTCCAGACGGGCGAGACGGTCGCGCTGGCCCGGCACGCCAGCGACGCCGGGGCCGACGCCATCGCCGCCCTGCCGCCGGCCTACTTCTACGTCCCGGACGACGACGGGATGGTCGAGTACTACAAGACAGTGGCGGGCGCCTCGGACGTCCCGCTGCTGATCTACAACATCCCGCAGCGCACCCGAATCACGATGACGGAGTCGCTGTTCACCAGGCTGCTGGAGATACCGAACGTGGTGGGGATGAAGGACTCCAGCGGCGACATTTTTTCGTTGGGCAACCTGGTCGCAAAGACCGGCGACCCGGTAATCTTCGAGGGCGAGGACGCGACGGTGCTGTGGGCGCTGATGGCCGGGGCGAAGGGCGGCATCGGGTCGACCTACAACGTCATGCCGCACCTGTACGTCAGGATGTGGCGGGCCTTCCAGGACGGCCGCATCGACGACGCCGTGGCGACGCAGCTCCGCATCAACGAGTTCATCGCGGTCCTGATAACGTCGAGCGTGATCTCGACCGTGATGAAGACTATGGAGTTCATCGGCCTCCCGTGCGGTGAGCCACGCAGTCCGAACCGGGCGCTGTCGGATGCCGAATCAGCCGACCTGCGGGCCGGGCTCGAGGCCGTCGGGTTTTTCGAAGAGCAGTAGCCGACCGGCGTGACGGGAGATTCGAACGAAGAGTGATGCGGAGGCCGTAATGCCCGCGGGACTGGACCTGGAAGGCAGAGTAGCCATCGTCACCGGCGCGGGCCGGGGTATCGGCCGGGCCATTTCGCTCAGCCTGGCGGAGGCCGGCGCGGACGTGGTGGCGGCAGCACGCACCAGAGACGAGATAGACGTGACGGCCGCGCTCGTGGAGAAGGGGGGCAGGCAGGCGTTCGCTATCGCCGCCGACGTGTCCCGCTCGGACGACGTGGACCGGATGGTCCAACGCACGCTCGACCGCTTCGGCAGGGTCGACATCCTCGTGAACAACGCGGGCAAGCTGTTCAAGGCGCCGCTCGCGCCGTTCCCCGACGTGACGCTCGAGCCGCCCCGGGTGACGCGGAAGACGGACGTCCGGCACAGCGACGAGGAGTGGCAGTCGGTCATCGACATCAACCTGAGCGGCGTCTTCTACTGCTGCCGGGCGGTCGCGCCTCACATGATGGAGCGCGGCTACGGCAAGATCATCAACATCAGCTCGAACAACGGGACGATGGCGTTCCCCCTGGTTGCCGCGTACAACGCGTCCAAGGCGGGGGTCAACATGCTCACGCGGGTGCTGGCGCTCGAGTGGGCGCCCTACAGCATCTGCGTGAACGCGATCGGCCCCGGCGACTACCACACCGAGATGACCGACGCGTCGTGGTCCGACCCCGAGGGACGCAAGCGCCACCTCGACGGCATCCCGATGCACCGCGAGGGAGACCTGGAGGAGCTGGGCACCCTGGCCGTGTACCTCGCCAGCCCGGCATCCGACTACATGACCGGCCAGATCATCTACATGGACGGCGGCCTAACCGCCAAGTAGCCGGTCAGCTACCCGCGACTAACCCGCGACCCAGGGCCTTTTCAAAGTAATCGTCTGAATCAGGATGTACCGGATTTTCCAGATTTTCGGGATAGTCCCAATCCTGAGCATCCTCTAATCCTAGTAATCCTGGTTCAGACAGTTTCCGCCGGAGTCGACTTCGAAAAGGCCCTGACCCGCGACCAGGACCACTGGACATCGCAGTACATCTGTGCTACTCTGGTCGCCGATGAATTCGACGCAAGACGCCCCTGTACGCGCGTCTTGCCTCCTCCCTTTGACGAGAGAGAACTGAGGTGAGGATGAGTCCTTGTGCAACATCAAATGCAAATGGAACACCCCTGTTCCATTTTGTTCCGCCCTGTTCCACCTCAGATACGACACGTGGAACACCACCTGTACCATTTTTCGGCAAAGTGTTCCATCGCCCAGATAGGAATGGAACACTTTGGAACACAATGGAACAGCTCACACGGAAATCGACCGCTCCACTCCGCACGAGGGCGCTCCCGCGCAACTGAGACCCTTGCACAACCGTCATGCCCGCGAAGAGTCTACCCTTGTAGAGACGGGGGTGGGAATCCACCAACTGTCCACTACCCACTATCCACTATCCGAGGTATAGCCATGAGCGGAACGGATGTCGACGCGCTGGTCGAGATGCTGAAGGGGCGCTACGGCGATCGGCTGACCGACGAGCAGGTCGGAGAGCTGAGGGAGGCGGTAGAGGCGGCTTCTGAACGCGCCGCCCAGATGCGGTCCGTGCCCTTGGGCAACGGGGACGAGCCCGCGTTCGTGTTCACGCCGTTCAGGGGCGAGGACTAACGTCCTCGGCCATCAGACTGCCTGGCGCTGGCCCGTCTCTGAGGCCCGCACGATCGCGTCGAGGAGGCGGTGCCGGTCGACCGCGTGGTCGAAGTCCGGCTCGGGACGCCGGTCCTCGCGGATCGCGGCCGAGAAGGACCGCCACATCTGCGCGATGAAGAAGGCGTCGTTCCGCGTCTCCCACTCCGGCGCCAGCGACAGACGGTCCGGTACCGGCTCCTCTTCGAGCTCGCCGCCGGGTGCGCCGACCATCAGGCGCTGCTCCCCGAGGACGTCGTTCTCGGAGGTCGATATGATGGCTGTGGCCTTCCGGCCGTATATCTCGAGCTGGAACCCGCTGCCGTGCCACGGCACAGCGAGCGACACCCCCGACACCGCGGCGCCGCTGCTGGTCGTCCCGCACAACATCACCGTGTCCGGGGCGGTCACCTCGACCAGCTCGCCGGTGTCGGACTCGGTCCACTGCGGCACCTGCGGACGCGATATGGCCGAGACCTCGGTGAAGTCGCCCAGCGCCAGGCAGACCGGGTCGACGGTGTGGCCGAATCCGATGGTCAGGGTGTTCGCGCCGGACGCGTCGTCGGCGCGCCACCTCTGGTCGGACGACCGTTCGAGGATGCCGGAGCCGGACCAGACGACCATGCAGGACAACACCTCTCCGAAGCGGCCCTCGTCGACCAACTCCTTGAGCCTCAGGTAGAGCGGCGACAGCCGCTCCTGGAGCCCGACCATCGTCTTGACGCCCTTTGCGCGCGCCGCGGACGCCATCTCCTTCGCCTCTCGCAGGTTCGCGCCGAGCGGCCACTCGGTGTAGACGTGCTTGCCGGCCTCTATCGCCGCCATCGTCGGCTCGTAGTGGCGCGGCACGCGGACCGACACCGCCACGGCGTCGATGTCGTCGCGTTCCAGCATCTTCCGGTAGTCGTCGAAGGCAAGCCGCGCCCCGAAGCGCTCCGCGGACTCCCGCGCCGACTCCTCTCGGGTCGTGCAGACGGCCGCCAACTCGAAGTCGGGCAGTTTCTGCAGCGCGGGCAGATGGGAGTTAGCGGCCCAGCTCCTGTCAGCGTTGGCGCCTATGACCCCGACTCTCAGTCTATCGTCAGCCATTGGTCCCTCCCGTTGTCACACCCGCGCGGGGGCGTGTCGCCTCATTCGCCGTTTGCCTGGGCGAAGACTCGGCGGTCCTCGTCCGTCAGGTAGGCCTCGAAGCGCGCGGCGAGCTCCCGAAGAGCCTCGTCCGGCGTCATGTCCGTGGTGTCGATCCTGAACTTCCGCTCGATCGTCGACGCCTCGTACTCCTCGTCGAACCGGGCGAGAACGGCCTCCACGTCCTGTTCGCGCACTACCCCATAGGGATGGCGGTCAGAGGACATCCGCTCCCTGATCGCGTCCGGGCTGGCGGTGAGCATAGCCATGATCGTCTCCGGGCCGAACTCCATCACCTCGCTGTCGATCCGCCGGGCGAATGTTCTGCGGTCGAGCAGCTCGCCTTCGAGTCCATAGCCGTAGTACGTCTGCGCGTATATCGCCTCGGCCAGGTGGAACCCGACCAGCACCATGATCCCACTCGACGGCTGGCTGACAGACTGCAGCGTCGGCGTGTGGTGCAGGACGTTGTAGCGCTGGAACGCCTCCGTCAGCTTCGGCGCCAGGGCGACCATGGTGTCGCGCTCGGAGTCGGTCAGCTCTGCGTGAATCAGGTCCGGAATCTCGAAGTGGTCGTGGACGCTGAACGGCGGGGGAAACTCGCCGCGGCCGCCGTACTTGTCGTAGAGCCAGTCGACGAAGTCCCGCGCCAGGGTCGAGGCTCCCGTGTACTCGCAGCCGGTGATGATTACCTTCATGGGGCGCACCTCGTGTACCGGCCCGTGCCCGGAATGCGTGAGGCCGCGTGGCTTGCGGCCGTCACTGCGTCCTCCGGGTGGCGGTCATTCTGAGCAGGTCGATCTCCGACAGGTGCGGCCCGATCTCGTCGACGAACCGCGCCAGGGTCTGCTCGGCCGAAGCCTCGGACGTATCGAGGCCGATCCTGCGCATGAACAGGGAGCTGTCGTACTCCTCCTCGAACCGTTCCAGCACGTGCTCGACGTCGGCCTCTTTCAGCAGCATCCTGGGACGCGGGGCCGCTCTCATGCGCTCCCTGATGACGTCGGCCGAGGCCTTGACGAGCACGATCACGGTGTCGGGCGCCATGCCGAGCATCTCGGCGTCCCAATGGCGGGCCCGCCGGGTCCGGTCCGCGAAGGAGCCGGGCTCGCCGAAGCCGTAGTAGAGCGGGGCGTAGACGGCGTCGGCGTAGTAGAAGTTGATCGAGAGGTAGTCGTGCTGGTCCCGGACCAGGCTGTGGTGGAGGTGCCGCCAGATCATGTGGCGCTGGAACTGCTCCAGCAGCCGAGGGCTCATCTCCAGCACCTCCCGCTGCATCTCGGCGTCGCGCTCGTCCTCATCGTCCGCCTCCCGGATGACGTGCGCGCCGTACGGCGTATCGGGAGCATCGGCCCCGGGCCGCACGATGTTGAGGTGACCGCCCTCGGACGTGGACGAAGAAGCGGAGCGAGGAACGACGTAGTGATCGTGCCAGACGACCATGTTCAGGCCCATCGCCTCGATCATCCAGTTGGAGATGCCGACCGCGAGCGTCGTCTTCCCGGCGTACTCGCAGCCGATCACGATCAGGTTCACGGGCGTCTCCATCAACGATAGCTACGACCCGGGGCGCGTCGGCCCCGGGCGCCTGCCAAGCGAAGCGGATCATATCACAGCGCCTCGACTGCGCCCGCGGGGTTTGATGTGAGAATGGACAGCCGCCGTGTCCCAACGGCGGGTTTGAAACCCGCCCCTACCCTGTTGTGAGCGCAGCCGGCTTCTTCATGCCACTGTGTGGCCTTCGCCAGGCCGCGTCGATTCCCGCGTGTCGCCGCCTCACGCCCTCGATTGTCTGTTGACATCGGATTGTTCATGCGATACGTTTGCTGTTGCAACGAATTGCAGTAACGATATGAGCTGCCAGGACCACTCCATACAGACGCTCCGCGACTCCGGACACCGGATGACGCCGCAGCGGGTGCTGATTCTCTCCACCCTGCGCGGCGCGGACGGGCACGTGACGGCGTCCGAGGTGCTCGAGCGCGTGCGGGAGTCGTACCCCTATATTGACGCGTCGACGGTGTACCGGACGCTGGGCGTGCTCAAGAACCTGCGGCTGATCGCCGAGACGAACATCAGCGGCGGCGAGTCGGTCTACGAGTGGCTGCACCAGAACCGGCACCACCACCTGATCTGCCGGTCATGCTCCAACCTGACGCGTCTCGACCACAGCTACCTGGCCAGCCTGGGCACGGACATCCTCGAGGACTACGGTTTCAAGGCCGACATAGACCACTTCGCCATATTCGGCCTGTGCCACGACTGCCAGGCGGGCCAGGACAATCAGGAGAGCAATGGCGCCGCTTAGCACCGTCGTCCAGGTATTCGCCCTGCCCGACTCGCCTCCGCCGCTGCACGCGCCGGACGGCTTCTTCTCCGTGCCGCTGGCCATCGCCGGATACGCCGTCGCGGCACTGGTAGTCGGGTTTGCGGTCTACAGGGTCAACCGCAGGCTGAACGAGCGCATGGTCCCGATGATGGGCGTCATGGCGGCGTTCATTTTCGCCGCGCAGATGCTCAACTTCCCGGTCATTGGTGGGACGTCCGGCCACCTGGTAGGCGGCGCCCTCGCCGCGATCATTCTCGGGCCGTGGGCCGCGGTGCTGGTGATGACGTCGGTGGTCGGCCTGCAGGCACTGCTGTTCCAGGACGGCGGCTTGCTCGCCCTCGGCCTGAACATCGTCAACATAGCCATTTTGAGCTGCCTGACCGGCTACGCCGTCTACTGGGTGGGCCGGCGGTTCGGCGACGCGTTCGCGGTCACGGCGGTCGCCGCGTTCGCGGCCGCGTGGATATCCGTGGAGGTCGGCGCCGTCGGGGCCGTCTTGCAGCTCGCGGCGTCGGGCACGACCGAGCTCTCCGTCGCGCTTGTCGCGATGGTCGCGGCACACGCGCTGATCGGCATCGGCGAGGGACTGATCACGGTCGGCGCCCTGTCGTTCATTCGCACGGCGCGCAAGGACCTGCTCCAGCTCCGGGCCGAAGCCGCCTAGGGACCTCGCCGATGAAGCTGCGCTGGTGGATCGTCGGATATCTCATCGCTCTCGGAGCGGCCGCCCTTTCGCCCTTCGCGTCCGGTGCGCCCGACGGCCTGGAGCGGGTCGCCCAGGACAAGGGATTCGAGGAGGCGGCCAGGGGCCCCGTGTACGAGACCATCCCCGACTACCTGCTGCCCGGCGTGGAGGACGAGAGGCTGGCGACGGTGCTCGCGGGATGGATCGGCGTCACGGCGCTGTTCCTGGTCGTCGGCGGGCTGGCCTACCTGGTCAGCCGGCGCAGGCCGCATGAGACCAGCTCGGGCGGAAGCAGGGCGTGAGCGCCGCCAGTCTACTCGACCGCTACCTGCCCGGGGAGAGCATCGTCCACCGGGCCGACCCGCGGCTGAAGCTCGCCCTGGCGCTGGCGCTGATCCTGGCGACGGCGACGCTGCCGTCGGGGGCGTGGCTGGCCTTCGCGCCGATGATCGGCATCGTGTGGGGCGCCGTGCTGCTGTCGCGCCTCAGCGTGCCGCGCGTGGCGCTCCGCTCGACGATCGCGCTGCCGTTCGCCATGGTCGCCGTGCCGACGATCTTCAACCGCCCCGGCGACGTCCTGTTCGAGCTGGACCTGGCTCTGACGGTGCTGGAGGCGACCGACGCCGGCCTCGCTTTCTTCGTCACCGTGCTGCTCAAGTCGTGGACTTCCGTGACCGCCGCCGTGCTGTTGACCGCCACGACGCCGCAGATCGAGCTGCTGCGCGCGCTCAGAGCCTTCAGGGTGCCGTCGATCATCGTCACGATCGTGTCGATGACCTACCGCTACCTGTTCGTCCTGACCGACGAGGCGCAGCGGATGCTGCGCGCCCGGCAGTCCCGCAGCGCGTCCGCGGGCGGGCGTTCAGGCGGGTCGGTAGCGTGGCGCGCCCGCGTGACGGGCAACATGGCCGGGTCGCTGTTCATACGCAGCCTGGACCGCAGCGAGCGAATCTACCAGGCGATGCTGGCCAGGGGCTACGACGGCACCGTGCGGCGGGTCGGCGACGCCCCCAAAGCCGGCCGGCTCTCCGTCGCCGCCGGGGGCTTCGGCTTCGCGCTGCTCGCGGCCATAGCGGTGGCCGCACGGATGCCGTATTGACACGATGGAACCGACCGAGAATACAGCCGTTATCGAGGCCCGCGGCCTCACGTACGCCTACCCCGACGGCAGGGAGGCGCTCAGCGGCGTCGACCTGACGGTGTACAGGGGCGAGAAGGTCGCCATAGTCGGCCCCAACGGCGCCGGCAAGTCGACCTTCCTGCTGCACCTGAACGGGATTCTCCGGGGCAAGGGGCATCTCTCAGTGATGGGCCACCACGTCGATGGGAGCAACGGCAGATCGGTCAAGGAGCTTCGCGCGATGGTCGGCGTGGTCTTCCAGGACCCGGACGACCAGCTCTTCTCGCCCACGATCTACGAGGACGTGGCGTTCGGGCCCCTGTACATGGGTCTCCCGCCCGACGACATCGACCGGCGGGTCACGCTCGCCCTGGAGAGCGTGGGGCTGAGCGGCTACGAGGAGCGGCTGCCGTTCAACCTGAGCGGCGGCGAGAAGAAGCGCGCGGCCATCGCGACCGTGCTCTCCATGAGCCCGGAGATTCTCGTGCTGGACGAGCCGTCCGCCGGCCTCGATCCCCGCTCGCGCCGAGGCCTGATCCGGCTGCTGGACGGCCTGGACAAGACCGTGCTCATCACGACCCACGACATGCACATGGTCAAGGAGGTCTTCCCGCGCCTGTTCATCATGGACGGCGGGAGAGTCGTGGCAAACGGCCCGACGGCGGACATTCTCGCCGACGGCGAGCTCCTGGAGCGGCACGGCCTGGAGCTGCCGTAGCATGGATGAGTCTCCCGCATCATCCGCGTCCCCCTCACCCTGGCCCTCTCCCGCGCAGGGGAGAGGGGACTGGAGGCCCCGAGCCGGCCGGCGGGGGCTAGCGGAAGAAGACCTCGGAGGCCGTGCGGCCCATGACCCACTCGCGGTCCTCATCGGTGCGAAAAGCCGGATGGTCCATCACTCCGCGTAGAGCGTTGCGGTAGCCCTCGCGGCCGCTCACGGGCGGGTAGTCGCTTCCCCACATCATGCGCCTCGGGCCGAAGGCGTCCCGGGCCATCTCGACCAGTGGCGGGACATCGTGGAAGCGAAACTCGTTCCGCAGCGGCGCCGGCCGCTCGGCGATCTCGCCGAGACCTCCAACCTTGATGTATGTGTTCGGCGCGTTTGCCAGCTCCATCGCTCTCTCGAACGCCGGGTACGGCGGCTCGTCCGCGGGAGTCGCCCCGGCCAGGTGCTCTATCACGATCGGCATGTCCGGCCGCTCCGACACGAGCGCCGAGAACTCCTCGGAGGCGAACGCGTCCAGGGTGCCGATGCTGCTGACGGCCAGGCCAAGCTCGGCGGCCTTGCGCCATATCGCCAGCGGGTCGGGACCGGCCGAACGGGCGTCGGGAGCCAGGCGCACGCCCACGGCGCCGCGTCTCGCCCACTCCCCCAGCGCCGAGGGCGCGTCGGGCGAGCTCGTGTCGACTATCACGACGACCGAGAATCTGCCGGGGAAGCGCTCAGCGGACTCCAGCAGATAATCGCTGTCGTACATGCCTCGATGCTGGATCAGCACGCCACGGTCGATGTCGTTCGCGTCCATCTGGTAGAGCAGGAGCTCGATCGGCTCGAACCAGCTCGTCCCGGCATGGCAGTGGCTGTCTACGATCATCATGTGGGTGCGCCTCCTATGGATGCGCCGCCGCTGGGCGGTCGCAGTGGGCCTCCGTCTACGGCAACGGCAGGACCCTGAGTATGCCAATGTCGTCGGGCGGCCAGACGGAGAGCCATGCACGTCCAACGATGTTCTCGATGGGCACGACACCGAAGCTTCGCGAGTCGTTGCTGGCCTGCCGGTTGTCCCCGAGGACGAAGTATGCGCCGTACGGCACAGAGAGCGACGGCATGTCCCACCGGTCCCGCCCTACGACGTAAGGTTCGTCCAGCTCCACGCCATTGACGAAGACGACCCCTCGCTTTATCTCGACCGTCTCGCCAGGCACCGCGATGACGCGCTTGACCAGGTCGCGGTCGTCCCCGTACAGGGAGTGGAAGACGACGACGTCGCCTCTCTCCGGCGGCTCGAACGCGTACAGTCTCTGCTGGTCTCCGAAGTCGACAAAGGGCAGCCGGGCGACCGGGCCGTCCGAGTTGAAGCTCAGGTACCTGAGCTTGTTGACGATGACGCGCTGCCCGTGCGTGAGCGTCGGGTTCATGCTGGGACCGTCGACGCGCCGATTTCCGATGCTCACGTGGAGCAGCAGGAATATCAGCAGCGCCAGCAGCGTCGTTTCGAACAGCTCGCGGATGAGGGCTCTCATCGGCTCGATTACCGCCTCCGGTCGCTCGTGGGCGCACCACCAATTATAGAACGATCCGGCGCCTCCCGACCCGGGTACCGGGCCGGCGCGGTGTTGTAGACTAGGCTTGGATGCTGGTAACGCAATGGAAATAGACGACGCCACGCTGGTGGAGCGCAGCCGGGACGGTGATCTGGAAGCGTTCAACCAGATCGTCCGGCGCTACCAGCTCCGCGTATACAACCTCGCGGCGCGCATCCTCGGCGACAGGACGGCGGCCGAGGACGTGGCGCAGGACACGTTCGTCTCCGCGTACAAGGCGCTGGCCCGATTCAGGGGCGGCAGCCTGCGGGCCTGGCTGCTGCGCATCGCCTCCAACCAGTGCTACGACCGGCTTCGGTCGGCGAAGAGACGGCCGGAGCGGTCCCTCGACGAGGCGATGGAGAGCCCGTTCTTCGACGTACCCGCTCGGGACCCGTCGCCCGAGCAGCAGGTCATCAGCCGCGAGCTCCACGACCACGTCCAGCGCGCGATCCTGGGACTGCCGTTCGACCAGCGGAACACGATGATGCTTGTCGACGTCCAGGGTCTCAGCTACCAGGAGGCCGCGGAGGCGATGGAGGTCTCGATGGGTACCGTGAAGTCGCGGTTGAGCCGGGCGCGGGCCGCGGTGCGGGACGCCCTGATGGAGCGCCGGGAACTATTGCCCGACAAATTCCGTCAAGAGAGACAAGAGTGACGGTCTGATGGAGTTTCCCTTTCGCATAGGACATTCGAGGATTCGGGCGCTTCTGTCGTCCTACGTCGACGGCGAGGTGAGCGCCGCCGAGACGAGGCGGGTGGAGAAGCACGCCGCGGCTTGCCCGGCGTGTCGAGACGAGCTCGACTCGCTCACGGCGACCGTCGAGTTGGTGCGCGGGCTGCCCGAGCTTGATCTTCCGCGATCGTTCGAGCTGACCAGGCTGCCCGAAGAGGAGCCGCGCGTCAGCTTCGGGGTCTGGGCGCCGCGCCTCGCGACGTCCGTCGCCGGCCTGCTGCTCGTCATCCTGCTCGCCGGCGACTTCACGGGCGCGCTGGTCCAATACGGCGGATCGGACGAGGCGACCAGTGAGACGCAGGCCGACGCCTCAGGGGCCATGGACGTTGAGGCGTCCGCCCCGGCAGCCGCGCCACCCCAGGCAGCGCAACTGAGCATGTCCGACGCAGCGGCCGCGACCCCTACGCCCGTGGCCGCCGCTCAGGCAGCGCCCATCGCGGCGGCGCAATCAAGGAGATCCGACGAAGAAGCCGCCACGCCGCCGCCGCCGTCCGCTCCTGCCGCCGCCGCCAAGGCGGGGCCTGCCGGGAAGGCGGCCCAAGAGTCGGCGACTCCGGCTCCGGCGGACGTTTCTCCCCAGGCCATGAAGGCCCGCGTTCCGGCAGACGATCAGCCGTCGCCGGAGCCCGAGACCGCTCTCCAGGCGGCCGCGGCCCAGCAGCAGGCCGAAGCGCCGGCCGAACCACCGGCGACGCCGGCGCCGGTACCGACGTGGGACGGCAGCGTCGGTGACGATGCCGATGGTGAAATCGGCGTGCCGCTCCGAGAGCTCCAGATCGCGGCGGCGGTCTGCTTCCTGGCGCTGGCGGCAGCGACCGTCTGGCGCGCCAGACGCCGGCGCAGACGGGTCTAGCCGGATGAATCGTCCGTCAGCCTGATCACTCAAGGGGTGTGACATCCGCACGAGCACGAATTGGAGGCTATGAAATGACCAAGATGGGCAGGATTCTTCTACTGGCACTCGCCTTGACCGCGGCCGCGACTATCGCCTGCCGCGACTCGGATGACGTATCGCCCGCGCCGTCGCCGACCACGTCGGGCGTGACGGCGGCCCCGTCCACGGACGCCCCGGCGCCGGCCGTTCAGACCGCTCCCGCGGCGGCGTCCGCGCAGTCCGCGGCGTCCCCGACCGGGATCTGGGTGGCCGGAGAGGGCACGGTCGACCTCGATCCCGACCTCGCGCTCCTGAACATCGGCGTGGAGGTCGAGGCGAAGACGGTGTCCGAGGCGCGCAGCGGCGCCGCTTCCGCGATGGCCGCCGTGATCGCCGCCGTCAAGAACCGCGGCCTGGCCGACGAGGACATCCAGACCTCCTCGTTCAACATCTGGCCCCGGTACGACCGCATCGAAGGGAAGCAGACTCTCGCCGGGTACCGCGTCGCCAACTCGGCGACGATCAAGATACGGGACCTCGACATCGTGGGCGATATCGTCGACGACGTCGCCGACGCCGGCGGCGACGCTACGCGGATCGACGGAATCCAGTTCACGGTGGAAGACCCGCTACCGTACTTGGCGGACCTGCGCGAGGCTGCCGTCAACAACGCCAAGGAGAAGGCCCAGCACTACGCGGACCTGATCGGAGCGAGCCTCGGCGACCTCGTGTACCTGGCAGAGGCGGGCGGCGTGTCGCCTCCGACCCCGGCGCGAGCCGAGCTCGCGTTCGCCGCCCCAGCGGCGAGGGCCAAGACCTCGATCAGCGGCGGCGAGCTGACGCTGCGCCTGTCGGTGCAGGCGGCGTTCGCCATCGAGTAGCCCGCGTTCCCCGGTCCGGAGCGGGCCTCCCGGGGGCTCCCGGCGGGGCGAACGCGGCCATTGCACGCAATCGATGCGTCTCGCAGGGACAGCATGACGAGATATCACGAACTCGACGCGCTCCGCGCCGTCGCGATGCTGCTGGGGATCGTCCTCCACGCATTCCTGTTCCTGATTCCCATCGGCTGGGTCGGGCAGGACCCGTGGGCAAAGTCCGTGCCGATCGAGCAGAACCCCTACGTCTACCTGCTCGCGTTGATCCACGGCTTCCGCATGCCCGTATTCTTCCTGCTGAGCGGGTTCTTCACAGCGATGCTGTGGCAGCGGCGCGGACTGAGCGAGCTGGCCGCGCACCGGCTGAAGCGGATCGGGCTGCCGCTGCTCATCGGCGCGTTCACGATAGTCCCGCTGAACGCCCTGATCTGGACCTCCGACAAGGTGATCTATTCCGGGGAAGAGTTCCAGCCGATCTGGTGGCTGTTCGCGTGGCTGGGAGGTTTCAGTCACCTGTGGTTCCTGTGGATGCTGCTGTGGCTGATGGCGGCGTTCATCGGCGCGGCGAAGCTGGGCGTGAAGTTCAGCCATCCCGTGCTCTGGTGGCTGGCCGTCCCGCTCACCCTGCTGCCGCAGGTGCTCATGCACGAGCCGACGTTCGGCCCGGACACGTCCGACGAACTGGTGTTCAGTCCCGTCGTGCTGTTCTACTACGCGCTCTTCTTCGTCGTCGGGGCGATGCTGTACCAGCGGGGCGTCAGGATGCGACGGGAATGGGCGTTCGCGCTGTTGCCCGCGCTGCTGGTGGCGTTCCCCGTGGGGGTGGTCACCGTGGGCAAGGACCTACCCGAAGCCGCGCGGGCCGTGTCGGACGTGATGCAGGCGGCGTACGCGTGGCTGATGTGCTTCGGCATGATCGGCCTGTTCCGACTGGTCGCGTCCAAAGAGCGCTACTGGATGCGTTACATGTCGGACGCGTCCTACTGGCTGTACCTGTGGCACCTGCCGCTTGTGGCCGCATCGCAGCTCCTCGTGCGCGGCTGGCCGGTCAACGTCCACCTGAAGTTCGTGCTCATCTTCGTCGCAGCCGTGGCGATACTGCTGGTCGTCTACCAGCTTGGCGTGCGTTACACGTGGGTCGGAACGATGCTGAACGGCCCGCGAGTTCGCTCAGGCGCTGCTCCGGCGTAAGAGGCGCAGACTGAGAAAGCTGCGACGAGGAAACCCGTGTCGCGGCCTAGAAGGGCGGGCTGAACCCGTCTTTCCCCTGGCCGAGCTCCGGCAATGCGGTGTCCAGGGCCTTCAGACTCCTCTCGTAGTCTTCGATGTATCTCTCCCGGAACGATCCCTCGTCGCACCCCAGCTTCTCGACCATCATGTCTACAGCCGCCTTGCGCGTGCCGGCGACGAACTTGCCACGCTGAAAGTGAAACGGCTGGACGATGAACTTTGTGACGTTGGTCTCCAGCAGACGTTCGGCAAAAGCGTAGGGTTGGTTCAACCACAGCAGCGGCGTCATCGTGATGCAGGAGTCGACACCCTCGGCCTGCACTTGGGAAATGGCGCGCAGCCGTACAGCGTTGGACGGACAGAACGGCTCGAACGCGCGCCTGACGTCCTCGTCGTCGGTGGTCACGGTCATGTTGACCTGCACCCGCCCGCCGCGTGCTTCGATCTTCCGGAAGAGGTCACCGTCACGGACCACGTCAGGGCTGCGGGTCTGGACCACCAGCTTCGGCCTGTGTCTGTCCGCCAGGATTTCGAGCAGACCCCTGGTCAGGTCTAGCTGCCGTTCGATGGGCTGATAAGGATCGGTGACGGTGCTCATGTAGATCAGCTTGCCGTCGAGGGTGCCCTGCTTGCGCCGCTCCAGCAGCTCGATAGCATTCTCCTTGACCGTCACCCAGTAGCCCCACCCATCCCGTTGTTCCTTGGTCTTGCTGAAGAACGCGGCGTAGCAGTAGGTGCAGCCGAACGAGCACCCGCTGTACGGGTTCAGCGTGAAGTCGTACTCGTCCATGAACCCCGTAGCCCGCGTCATGATCTCGCGCGTCACGCCGTAGCTGACCTCGACGTGCCCTATCTTCGAAGGCCGAGGCGTCACCGGACGCTCGGCGACCCCGAAACCGGGAAGTGGCCGCTGCGCAGGACCGGTCATGATCGTAAGCTCGGATACCTCGGATTGAAGAAGCATCTCGCCTTGAAATCCCTTGGCTGCCACTGCACTTCAGTCGATAGGTAATAGGCTATTGGCCGCTCATCTTGCGAATCGGCCATGCTATCGATCATCCCCTTGTAGGAGTTATGCAAGCATCGTCGGAACTTCGTCGTCTCCTTCAGACTGCCCGCCAACGGTTTCAGGCTATTGGCTGAGAGGTTTGTGTCAGATGGCCTATATCCCGCACGTTGGTCAGGCGAGTAAGTCCAGCAAACGGCCTCCGGACGGGCTGTTGCCAACACGAAATCAGGCACCTCTTCTTCAACCAAAATGTCAAGCTGATTCTTGACCGTCTCAAAGGTTTCCTCATACGCGGCGTGAAGGATGGTAAGCCAGCTTGTGGCTCCGGGAACATCCGTGTCCTCGCATTCGATCGCGTTGCAGGCTCGCCGAAGTGCGTCGAGCCCAGCGTACTCGTCCACATTGGAGATCTCTTTCACGAAGCGGCGCCATGTCTTCCGTCCGAGCCTCATCATGGAATCGCTGCTATCTTCGGAACGGACAGCGATTTCAGGCAGCGAAGAGTATTGCTCAAACGTGTCCGATGCCGCGAGCGCCAATCCGAATTGCATGGCCAGCGCGCCACAGCCAAAGTCGACAACCTCAAGGCGTCCGCTACCGGTAACGAGGGGATTCCACTCACGCCAGACCTTCCGTGTCAGCGTGTACGCGAGGTTGATTTGCGCCGGCTGGTACCAGGTGAGGTAGAACAACGCGTCCCAGGCGTTGTAACAGGGCATCTTGTTCTTTGCCAAGTCCCTAAGGGCACTGAGCGCTCTGTATGTCTTTACGGCAATCTGGCGATCACTCAACCCCTGCGACAGTCTAGCGAACTCCTCTACGGCAACACCTTTGATGCTGATGTCGAGCGCCTTCGCTGCGGCCGCTTGAGTTGCTGCGTTCATTCCGATGCACTCTCCGATTGCGTCCGCGGTCATCATAGCAGAGTCTATGTTCGCATTCTGACGGACTCCTGAGAATCACCGTTACGAAGGCGTTCCCCCTGTGAAACGCGCAACATCGGGCACACTCCAGCGATAGGAAGCTCTATGAGTCGCGAGAATGACGGAGGTGGGAGCGCCGCGCCGGCGTAGGGTCTTCGTTGCGTCGGAAAACGGGGCGCTGCTACAATCCGGCCATGTTCGCGGGGCGGCCAGTCCGCTATTCAGAGCGTCGCGTATGGTCCTGAGCGACCGCAGCATCAGAGAGGCGTTGGACTCGGGCCACATCGTTGTCGACCCTCTGGGCGAGGGGTGCATACAGCCGGCCAGCGTCGACATCCGCATAGACCGCCATATCAGGGTTTTCCTCGCCCCTGAGGAGTACTCCGTCGTCGACGTGCGCACGAACCTGGACGGGATAACGAGGCCGGACGAGATCCCCGACCCTGCCCCCTACGTGCTGGAGCCGGGGGAGTTCATTCTCGCCAACACGATCGAGAACGTGGAGCTGCCTGCCGACGTCGTCGCCCGGCTCGAAGGCAAGAGCTCGCTGGGACGCCTGGGGCTGATGGTCCACGCGACGGCCGGGTACGTCGACCCCGGCTTCAAGGGCCAGCTCACGTTGGAGATAAGCAACGTGGCGCGGGCCAGGATATCGATCTTCTACGGGATGAAGATCGGGCAGATCTCATTCCTCCGACTCACCACACCCGCGGAGAACCCGTACGGCAGCGGGACTCTCGGCAGCAAGTACCAGGGACAGCTCGGGCCGACCCCGAGCCGGCTCCACCTCGACTACGGTCCCGGCGGCCGCCAGGGACGGTCGTACGCCGCCGGTACCACCGAGCTCCGCATGTGGCTTGAAGAGAGCGAGTACGCGGGCAGCGTCGCGAAGCTGGCCCGCGTGGCCGGCGTGGAGCAGAAGACGGCGGAGGACTGGGTCTACGGCAGGAACGAACCCAACGCCGCCAACGCCGGCAAGCTGTACGCGATAACCGGGCTGTCCAGGTACGCGCCGGAGCCGGGGGCCGTTCAGCCGAGCCTGTTCGAGGACGGACGGTCCCCGGCCCGCCCTGCCCTGCTGCCCCCGGAAGACTAGACGCCATGTCCTCGATGCGCCGCGCTCTTTCCCTCGCCAGGCGCTCCCTGGGCGGCGTGAGCCCGAACCCCGCGGTCGGCGCCGTGGTGGTAAACGGCGGCGCGGTCGTCGGCGAGGGCCGCACCGAGCCTCCCGGAGGACGGCACGCCGAGGTCGTCGCGCTGGAGCAGGCGGGCGACGCAGCCAGAGGCGGCGTCATGTACGTGTCCCTGGAGCCGTGCAACCACCACGGCCGCACGCCGCCGTGCGTCGACGCGATCCTGGACGCGGGCATAGCGGAGGTCCACGCCGCCATCGCCGACCCGAATCCGTCGGTCGCGGGAGACGGGGCAGCGGCGCTCCGGGCCGCGGGCGTCAAGGTGGTCGTCGGGGAGCGGGCCGCCGAGGCTTCGACGCTCCTCGAGGCGTACCTGAAGTGGGTGACGACCCGGCGGCCCTTCGTGACGGCGAAGTTCGCGATGAGCCTCGACGGCAAGATCGCGACCCGGTCGGGACACTCGCAGTGGATCACCGGCGAGCGCGCCCGGCAGCACGTCCACGAGCTCAGGGCCGCGTCCGACGCCGTGATGGTCGGCGTGGGCACCGTGCTGGCGGACGACCCGCTGCTGACGGCCCGCGGCCGCAGGGGCCGGCCGCTGGAGCGTCAACCCCTGCGCGTCGTGGTCGACAGCAGGGCGCGAACGCCTCCGGGCGCCAGGCTGCTCGCTCAGCCGGGGCCGGTCATCGTCGCCGCGGCGGAGATCCGCCCGATCGCCGGGGCCGAGACGGTTGCCCTGGCTGCGCCCAGCGGCGCCGTGGACCTCGACCTGCTCCTCAACCACCTCGGAGGGGAGCGCGACGTCACCAGTGTTCTCGTGGAAGGGGGCGCGACGCTGCTCGGATCTCTGTTCGACCTGGACCTGGTCGACAAGGTGGTGGCGTTCGTGGCCCCGACTATTATCGGCGGGGAGGAGGCTCCGACGGCAGTCGGCGGGCTCGGCGTGGGCACGATGTCCGCGGCCCTGAGGCTGGAGCGGCCTAAGGTGCGTCGCTTCGGCCGCGACACGGCCATCATCGGCTACTGCTAGACTGGAGGCGCAATGTTCACGGGCATCGTCGAAGAGGTCGGCGCGGTGAGGGCCACGGGCGGCGGCCGGCTTACCGTCGCAGCGTCAACCGTGACGGAGGACATGAAAGTCGGCGGCAGCATCAGCGTGAACGGCGCCTGCCTGACGGTGACGTCGCTCGACGAGACGAGCTTCTCGGTCGACGTCGTCCCGGAGACGCTTCGGCGCACTAACCTCGGCGGCCTTCGCGCAGGCGACGGCATAAACCTGGAGCGGCCCGTGCCCGCGGGCGGCCGCCTCGACGGTCACGTCGTGCAGGGCCACGTGGACGGCACCGGCGTCATAGAGTCCGTCGAGCCCGAAGATGCCGCCCTGCTGGTGCGGTTCGCGGCGCCGCCGGAGGTGATGCGCTACGTCGTGCCCAAGGGGTTCGTGGCTGTGGACGGTACGAGTCTCACGGTTGTAGACTGTGACGACTCTGGATTCACGGTCACCGTCATACCGTTCACGAGGGACAACACCGTGCTCGGCGCCCGCGCGGTCGGCGACGCGGTGAACCTGGAGGTCGACGTGTTGGCGAAGTACGTCGAGCGATTGACCGCCCCCCGCGTCTAGCCGAAACGAACAGAGGACAGCGGACATGCCTATCGTATCGGTCGAGCAGGCCATAGACGAATTCAAGGCCGGCAAGATGGTCATCATCGTCGACGACGAGGACCGCGAGAACGAGGGCGATCTGGCCATGGCCGCCGAGAAGGTCACGCCAGCCACGATCAACTTCATGGCCACCCACGGGCGCGGCCTGATCTGCATGCCGATGATGGCCTCGCGCCTGATGGAGCTGAGGCTGCCCATCATGGTGCAGGAGAACACGGAGAGCCACGGCACCGCCTTCACGGTGTCCGTCGACGCGCTGAAGGACACGACGACGGGAATCTCCGCGCAGGACAGGACGACTACGGTCAGGGCGCTGATCGATCCGGCGACCAAACCGGAGGACCTGGGCCGCCCCGGCCACCTGTTCCCTCTGAAGTACACCGAGGGCGGCGTACTGGTGAGGGCCGGGCAGACCGAGGCCGTCGTCGACCTGGCCCGGATGGCGGGCCTCTACCCCGCCGGGGTCATCTGCGAGGTTATGCACGACGACGGAACGATGGCACGGATGCCTGATCTGCAGCACTTCTCCGAGCGGCACGGCGTCAACATCGTCACCGTCGCCGACATGATCGCCTACCGCCGCGGCCACGAGAAGATGATCGAGAGGGTGGCCGAGGCGCAGATGCCGACCGCCCACGGCGAGTTCACCGCCGTCTCGTACCGGAGCGTCGTCGACAAGGACGACCACGTTGCGCTGGTGATGGGCGAGGTGACCCCGGACTCCCCCACTCTCGTCCGGGTCCACAGCGAGTGTCTGACCGGAGACGTGTTCGACAGCCTCAGATGCGACTGCGGAGAGCAGACCGACTTGGCGCTGCGGGCGATCGCCAACGAGGGCAAGGGCGTCTTCCTGTACATGCGGCAGGAGGGGCGCGGCATCGGCATCCACAACAAGATCAAGACCTACTACCTGCAGGACCACGGCTTCGACACGGTCGACGCGAACGTCCATCTCGGCTTCGCGCCGGACATCCGGTACTTCGGCATCGGCGCGCAGATCCTGGAAGACCTCGGCGTCGGGAAGATGCGGGTGCTGACCAACAATCCGCGCAAGCTGGCCGGTCTGAGCGGCTTCGGCGGCCTCGAGATCGTCGAGCGAGTGCCGATCATCGGGCATCCGAACAAGGAGAACAGCCGCTACCTGGAGACGAAGCGCACCAGGATGGGGCATCTCCTCAGCGCCGCCGACACCGGGGCCGCAGAGTGACCGAGCCTATCGAGGGCGCGCTCGACGGAGACGGCCTGCGGGTCGGCATAGTAGTCGCCCGCTTCAACTCTTTCGTCACGTCCCGGCTGCTGGCCGGCACCAGGGCGGCGCTCGCCGAGTGCGGCATCCACGACTCCGACGTAACGGTGGCCTGGGTGCCCGGGTCCTTCGAGCTGCCGCTCGTCGCCAGGAAGATGGCGTCCTCGGGGCGATTCGACGCGGTGGTCTGCCTGGGCGCGGTGATACGCGGGGAGACGGACCACTACCAGCACGTGTCGGAGGCCGCGGCCCGGGGAGTCTCGCGGGCGGCTCTCGACACCGGGGTGCCTGTCCTCTTCGGCGTGCTCACCACGGACACGGCGGCGCAGGCCATAGCGCGGTCCGGCGGCGAGACGGGCGAAGGCCTCGCGGCGACCAGGCCCGAGGCCAAGGGCCTGCCCGGGTCGGACGACGCGGCCGGCGACACCGGCAACGCGGGCTACGACGCCGGCAAAGCCGCGGTCGAGATGGTCAGCCTGCTACGCCGCCTCGACGCCTGAGCCCCCAGCAGCGCGTACGCAGGGGGTTCCCATCAGAGCGGCCACGTACAACGTCCTCGAGGGGACCTCCAGCAGCCGGGTAGGCCGAGTCGTGTCCTTCATCCTGGCTTCCGTCATAGTTCTGAACGTCGGCGCCCTGACGGTCGAGACCGTCGATCGGATTTACCAGGTTTCGCCCCGGGCGTTTTGGACGGTTGAGGTCGTATCCGTTGCCATATTCACGATAGAGTACGTACTGCGGGTGTGGTCTTGCACGGCCGACCCAAGATTCTCTCACCCTGTTTATGGTCGGGCGCGGTTCGCCATTACGCCAATCGCACTGCTCGACCTGCTGGCCATCCTCCCGTTCTACGGGCAACTTCTCGGACTACGCGGCCTGGATCTGCGAGTGCTGCGATCCATCCGGTTGGTCGCCAGAATCGCCAGGTTGACACGTATGTCGTCGGGCTTCAATACGCTGGTGCGAGTAATAACGGCGAAGCGCAGCGAACTGTCCACGGTCATAGTCGTGCTGCTAGTGCTGCTGCTGTTGGCGTCGTCTCTGATGTACTTCGCCGAGCATGAAGCTCAGCCGGATGTCTTCTCTTCCATCCCCGAGACGATGTGGTGGTCTATCATCACCCTGACGACGGTGGGCTACGGCGATATGACCCCGGTCACCTTCGCGGGACGCATACTGGCCGGACTGATGGCCGTTCTGGGTATCGGGCTGTTCGCGCTGCCGGCGGGTATCCTAGGGTCCGGATTCGTCGACGAGTTGAGTCGCAACCGAGCGTGCCCTCACTGCGGTCAGCGACTGGCTAAGGATTGACCGGCGCGACCCGGCGCAGGCGTAGGCGGTGCCCGGCGACCGGCTTTGCGGCACCTACGGGCGGGCTCGTTGGACGGCCTCGGCGGCAGGTGCTAACCTTCGGGCTCAGCCACTAATCCGGAGGCAGCAGATGGGCAATCGAGCCGGCCGCGTGGGAGTCGCCATCGTAGGCTGCGGGTTCGCGGCCGACTTTCACGCCGACGCGTACAGGCGGGTGCACGGGATCGACGTCGAGGTCGTCGGGGTGTACGGCCGCCGACACGAAGCCGCGAGAGACTTCGCCGACAGACACGGCATCGACGAGACCTACCCGGACCTCGACGCGCTGCTGGCCGATCCCCGGGTCGACCTCGTCGACGCCTGCGTGCCCAACCGGTTCCACGAAGAATTCGCGGTATCGGTGCTCGGCGCCGGCAAGCACGTCGTCATCGAAAAGCCGTTCACCGGCTCGTTCCGGCCGGGAAAGAGCGCCGACGAATGGCGCGACACGCTCGACGACGCGATGGCGAGCGCCGACCGCATGGTCGCCGCCGAGAAGCGGTCCGGCCGCCGGATCATGTACGCCGAGAACCTCGTCTACGCCCCGGGCATTCAGAAGGCCAAGGCACTGCTGGACGCCGCCGACACGCCGATACTGCGGATCGTCGGCGAGGAGTCCCACAGCGGCACCCACTCGCCGTACGCGATGAGATGGGAGACCAGCGGGGGCGGCAGCCTGATCAACAAGGGCTGCCACTCGCTGGGCGCGGCCCTCTACCTGAAGTACGAGGAGGGGCTGCGCCGCAGAGGCGGACGCATACGGCCCTCGTGGGTCACGGCGACCGTGGCCAATCTCACCCATGGCGAGGCGTTCCAAAGCGAGCGCGAGCACGTCATCCGCACCGGCTGGACCGACTGCGAGGACTGGGGAACGATGGTCGTCGGCTTCGACGACGGGAGCGTCGCGCAGATCAGCGCCGCCGACACCGTCGTGGGCGGCATCCAGAACCTGCTGACCGTCTACGCCGGCAAGGCGACCCTCCACATCAACGTCAACCCCAACGACGCCGTGCTCGCCTACGGGGCGGACGCCTCCGTCTTCGATGACGAGTACATCCGCGAAAAGGTCGAGACGAAGGCGGGATGGCAGTTCACGAACCCGGACGAGGACTGGATGAACGGCTTCCCGAACGAGGCGCAGGACTTCTGCGAGGCCGTCGCCGAGGACCGGCCGCCCGTCTCGGACAGCTTCCTCGGCCGCGACGTGGTGGCCGTCAGCTATGCCGCCTACCTGTCAGCCGCCACAGGCGCCCGCGTCGAGGTGCCGACATAGACCAGCGGGAGGGCACGATGAGGACGACCATAGGCTTTGGTTATGCGATGAGATTGACCATCGTGGCTCTGGTAGCGCTGCTCGTCCTGGCGGGCGCCGCCTGCTCGGGTGACGACGAAGGCGGCACCGCCGCGTCCGAGGGCGGCGGCTCGACTCCGACGCCGTGGCCCACCCGGGTCGAGCGCGAGCGCGTCGTCTCGCACCGGGGCGGCGACAAGGGCTGCGAGTCCTTCCGCGAGCTCGAGGAGGGCATCGCGGCCGGAGCCTTCGTGGACGCCGGCGCCTACTCCCGCATCAGGCTGATGGTCATCCAGATGTCGCTGTTCGTGAACAACGCCGAGCCGCCCATCACCGAGACCGTGGACGCCCTGCTGAAGGCCACCGAGAAGCCGACTACGGTGGAGGAGCTGGCGCAGCCCCTCGCCGACGTGGCCAAGGCCTGCACCGACGCGGGCTACTAGGTCGACCAAGGCCGTGGTGGCGGCGGTCAATCCCGTAGCGCCGGATCATATCCCTCGGCCCGAAAGTCTCGGATTTCAAACGGCGGATGGCCGGTCGGAATCTTGTCGCGCAACGTTCCCAACCGCGATTCGTCAATGCGGCGTGGTCGCAGGACGAACCCGTCGGACCCTGGACCGACCTCGGCCCGGTACTCCTCGACAAGCGGGGACACGTCCTCCACACCGATGCCCTGGTTCCTGGCGGTCCGCTCCCCGTACTGGAGCAACTCTTGCCACTCGCAGTCTTCGAGATAGCGCACCGTCGCCTCACGGATAAGGCTGCTCCTCGACTGCCCAAGCCTCTCAGTCATTTCGTCCATCCTGTCCGCCAGTTCTGGCGGCAAGGAGAACGTCACCGTCCTGGTGGTTCGCGGCATCACCGCCTCCTTGTTGCCGAGTGCTACCAGACATGATGCCTCGTCGCGCCCCGGTCTTCAACCGCGGTTCTGCCGCGAGAGAAGTGCAACACTCCCACCGCACAAGTCTGCCTGAGCTTGCTAGACTGTCCGAATACGATGGGAGGGCATGGGAGTGGCTGAACCCTATTCGCTCGTCTACGAGAATGCCTGGATGGTCGCGAAGACCGGGAAGCCCATCGCGACCTTCAACCTGTTCCGCGAGGATGCGGAAACCGTGTCCAAGCAGGCGAAAGAAACAGCCGACGAACTCGGAATCCGCATGCTGGTGGTAGTGTCCGACGATGAAGCAGCCGATGTTGAATTCCCTGGGACACAGTTTATCTTCTATCGAGAACAGATCATTCTCGATACCTACCTGTACTTGGAAAGCGCCACCGCCGCCATTCCACAAGATGTACTGGATTGCATGTACGGCTTACTCTACGGCTACAGATCGGATGCGATTCAACAGTATGTGGACTGGCAGAGGTCGCATTGGGAAGATCGACCCGCCCAGGGAGCTTGATACTACTCCTCTGAAAAGTGATCGACTGGATTTGATCGCCGACGTGCTATTCGCGCCCCTGTCGATATTGGCTGGCGCAGGGTACCTTCAGCGCCGACAACGCAGGCGAGAGCAGGATCTAGGCGACGGTATTGAGGCGGATGAAAACGGCCTACCGCTATTCTGCACTTCCTCTTCTGCCGGATGACCTCGGTTCGGGATCGGGAGTGGTTCGGCGTAACACCCGTGCCATTTCGCGTTACTCGAGCATCGTTCAGCAACAACCGGCGGACCTTAGCGGAGACCGCCTCGGCACGACCGGATACGTCACGGCGGCCGGCAGGAGTTTCAGGCCGAGGCATTCTTCTCCTGGATCGCCTTCAGGACGGAGGCGGGGGTCATGGGCAGGCGGCGCATGCGGACGCCGACGGCGTCGTGGACGGCATTGGCTATGGCCGCGAGCGGCGGGATGATGCTCGCCTCGCCGACGCCCCGGAGGCCGAACGGGTGGCCCTCGTTGCGCACCTCCAGGACCACGGCGTCTATGGCGGGGAGATCGAGCGCGGTGGGCATCCGGTAGTCGAGCAGACTCGTGTTGAGCATCAGACCGGAGTCGCTCATGAAGTACTCCTCGTTGAGCGCCCAGCCGACGCCCTGCACCGCCCCGCCCTGGATCTGGCCCTCGACGTAGCTCGGGTGGACCGCCACGCCGGCGTCCTGGAATGCCGTGAGGCGAGTTACGTCCACCTTTCCGGTCTCCGGGTCGACCTCGACGTCGACGATGTTGGCCGAGATTCCCGGCGCCTGTCCCCGGGCCGTCACGTTGGCCCGGCCGACGATCGGGCCGCCGGTGTCCGCGAGCATCGCCGCGGCCTCCTTGAACGTCAGCCGCTGATCGGGCCGGCCGCGGCGCTGCAGAACGCCGTCCCGGTACTCGACCTCGTCCGCCGGCGCGTCCCAGATGCGCGCCGCGCGCTCCACGAGCTGCCGCCGCACGTCGAGTCCGGCCTCGTAGGCCGCATAACCCAACTTGAAGGCGGTGCTGCTGCCGCTGGTACTGGACGTGTAGCCGATGGCGTCCGTGTCGCCGATATGCGGGTTGACGTCCTCGACCGGTATGCCGAGGGTGTCGGCGAGCTGCTGGGCCGTCACCGTCCTCAGCCCGCCGATGTCGACAGCGCCAATCAGCAGGTGGACAGTCCCGTCGTCTACCACGCTGGCGACGGCCGCGGCAGGTCCCGCGCCGTTGCCCCAGAAGCCGATGGCGACTCCCCTGCCCACGTTCTCACCGGCCATCGGCGCCGAGTAGTGCGGATGGGCGCGAACAGCCTCCAGCGTCTCGCGCAGGCCCATGTGCCCGTAGGGAGTGCCGTTCGTCTTGCGGCTGTCCGCCGAAGCGGCGTTGATGAGCCGGAGCTCTGCCGGGTCGATGCGCAGCTCGCGGGCGATCTCGTCGATGACAGTCTCGGCCGCGAGCGAGACCATCGGCGCGCCCGGCGCACGGTACGCCTCGGTGGTCGGCTTGTTGTCGACGACGTCGAAGCCCTCGCCGCGCTGGTTCGGGATGTGGTAGGGCGTGAAGACGACCCCGGACTGGGCGGCGCCCTGGCCTGTGGGGTACGCGCCCGACTCGTAGACGAGAAACGCCTGAGCCGCGGTGAGCCGGCCGTCGGCCGCCGCGCCCATCTTGACGCGGACGTACGAGCCGCACGTCGGGCCTGTGGCCTGGAACACCTCCGCGCGCGTCATCGTCAGCTTCACCGGCCTGCCCGCCTTGCGCGACAGCAGCGCGGCGATGGGCTCGACGTACGCCCGCAGCTTCCCGCCGAAGCCGCCGCCGATCTCCATCGGCACGACCGTGACGCGGGACACGGGCATGTCGAGCACCCGGGCGACCTCGTCGCGTATGCGGAAGTGGCCCTGGCTGCTGCACCACACCGTGAGCCGGCCGTCGGCACTCCACGCCGCGGTGGCCGTCTGAGGCTCGACGTAACCCTGGTGGACGGTCGACGTCCGGAACTCGCGCTCGACGATCAAGTCGGCCTCGGCGAACCCGGCCTCGACGTCGCCGAGACTGTGGACGTCGTGGGCGCACAGATTCGGGCCCGGAGCGACGTCCACGCCGAAGTCTGCGTGGAGCGCCGGCGCGTCGGGGCTCATGGCGTCCTCGACGTTCGTGACCGCGGGCAGCACCTCGTACTGCACGTCGATGAGACTGAGGGCCTCTTCGGCGGCGTGGGGAGTCGCCGACGCGACCGCCGCGATGCCGTGGCCGGCGAACAGCACCTTGTCGCGCGCCAGGGCCGTATCGCGCATGTGGCGTAGCTGAACGTCGGCCTCCGCGTCGGCGTCCAGCGCCGGCAGGTCGGACGCGGTGACCACCGCTCTCACGTCGGGATGGGCCTCGGCGCGGCTCATGTCGACGGACAGCAGCCGCGCGTGGGCGTGCGGGCTGCGTAGCACCTTGGCGTGCAGCATCCCCGGCAGCCTGACGTCCGCACCGTAGCGCGCGTGGCCGGTAACCTTCTCCACGCCGTCGTGCCGGACTGGCCGCCGGCCGACCTGCTTGCGGCTCGAGGCGGTTGCGTTCGAATCCATCTCATCTCTCCGTCTGGGGTATATCGCACTCGGGAAGTCCCACGGAGTATACTTGACGACGTTTTGGATTAGCATCACGGACGGCAACACAACAGCACGCCAATCAGGAGCTAACTCATGCCCAGCCGTAACATTCGCCTTCTACTCGTCGCCACCCATCCCGCCGACAGCTTCGACCAGGCCGGCGGCACCCTCGCGCACCACGTCGCCCGGGGCGACTCGGTGACGGCGGTGATCGCCACAACGGGAGTGCGGTCGCACCACTGGAAACTGGCCGATCAGAAGCGGGAGGCCGGCGCCGACGTCGACGTGGAGGAGCTGGTGCAGCAGGCGGTCGAGGAGAAGCTGGAGGAGGTCCGCAAGGCCTGTCGCATCCTCGGCTTCGAAGACCTGCGGGACCTGGGTTTCGAGGATGACGACGTGCTCGTGACGCAGGACAAGATCGAGGCCATCGCGGACGTGATACGCGACGTCAAGCCGGACATCCTGATCTCCCATCACCCCTACGAGACCGGGGGTCTGAAGATGCACGCGACGATCGGCCAGTGCACCGTCTTTGCGTCCCAGATCGCCGGCGGGTCCGGGCGCGGGCGCCAGAAGGGGCACAAGGTCCCGGTGATCTACTTCATGAACCCTCAGTCGTACGTCGGCAGCAACAGCCTGGAGTACGGCGGCACGGACCAGACCGACCTGTACGTCGACATCACGGACGTGATAGAGAAGAAGGTCGAGGCGCTCGACCAGATCGGGACACAGTTCTACGGCGGGCCCTACGCGCGCAAGCGCGCCGAGACGTCGGACGGCAACTGGGGACAGAAGGCGCTCGCCGCGTACGCCGAGCCATTCCAGCGCTTCCAGCCAATGACGCTCTACACGCTCCCGATAACCGACGCCGAGCTCGACCAGGCAACGACGACGGCGGCGGACATGATGACGCGGCGTGGCGAGGTAGTCGGAGGCCTCATGCCGCTTCCCGACGGCATGGAGTACTCGGCGTCCCAGCGGATACCGCCCGAGAAGTACCAGCTCTAGCGGCGCCCCAGAGACCTGAGCGGACTCAATATACCCCGGAGCGAGCATGACGGAACACGACTCGATACACCCGGAACTGCACAAACAGCTCTTCCTCGACGACCACGCGGTGGAGAGCGCGGCAGGGGTGACGCGAACGCTTCACCAGCCCGAGAAGCAGGGCCCCGTGCTGCGCGGCGACGTCTCCGCGGGGCAGACCGGCGTACAGAGCCGCAGCTCTCCACAGTGGAACTCCGACAAGCAGGTCTGGGAGTGGTGGTACTGGGCCTTCTACGACGAGCCCAACGCGACGGGCGACAGGCTCGACTACTACGCCGTATCCAAAGACGGGATAGAGTGGGAGAAGCCGTCGCTCGGGCTGTACGAGGGCCGGGGGACCGGAGACCGCAACGTCGCCTGGGACCCCACGGCGAGAAGCATCTATCACGTCATCCGGGACGAACGCGACGCCGACCCTCGACGCCGCTACAAGGGTCTCTTCGACCTGCTGGACCGCCGGATCGGCTTCTCGCCCGACGGCTTCGACTGGACGCTGCCGGACATCTCCCCGGTGCCGAGCCAGGACGAGTCGCACTGCGTCTACGACGAGTCGACCGGCCAGTACCTGGCGACCGTGAAGCAGGCCACCGAGTGGGGCCGATCGGTGTTCCTGTCGACCAGCGAGGACTTCGTCGATTGGAGCTTCCCCACGCTGGTCTTCAACACCGACGAGCGGGACAACGAGAACCGGAAGCGGCGCATCAGGCAGGGCACGGAAGACCCCAACTACCTGACCCCGCCGGTCATCGGCGAGCCGCCCGAGGACTACATCGCCCAGTGCTACCAGATGGCGGTGATGCCGTACGAGGGGCTGTACGTCGGCTTTCCTGCCTTGTACAACCCGGCGGGCCCGGACGGCGAGGGGAACAATACCGGGCTCAACCAAGTCGAGCTGACCGTGTCGAGGGACCTGCATACGTGGGGCCGCGTGGCGGACCGCGAGCTGTTCATCGGTATCGACCCGTGGGACGGCGTCAACTACGGGACCTCCCAGAACCTGATGAGCGGCTGCCCTCACGTTCGCGGCGACGAAATCTGGGTCTACTACAACGCGCTGCGGTTCAGGGCGTACAGCCACCAGCACCCGGAGCTGGACCCCGCCTTCTTCGAGGACGGGAGCGCCTTATGCCTTGGGAAGCTCCGGCTGGACGGCTTCGTCTCCCTGGATGCGGCCGGACGGGGCTCAGTCGTCACGAAGCCGTTTCTCTTCACTGGGGCGGGCCTCTCGGTCAACGTCGACGCCCGAGGCGAGCTCCGCGCAGAGCTGATCGACCCACGGACGGGCGAACCGCTGCCCGGCTTCACCGCCGCCGAGTGCTCGCCGCTCTCCGGCGACCGTATCGACGGCCCGATTTGCTGGGGCGAGCGCGCACGGCCCGAGACCGACGCGCCGGTACAGGTCCGATTTGATCTCCGAGACGCAAGCCTGTACGCGTTCTGGACGACCTGACGTCTCCGTAGTACGAAGCGCTAGCCGTAACGCTCGCGGAGGCTGCGCGCGCCGGCGCACAGCGCCTTCAGTTTGAGGTAGGCCTCGTCGATATCGGTCGGGTTCAGGCTCGAGGGAGAGAAGCCGCAGTCCGGGTTGAGCGTCAGCCGCTCGGCCGGCACGTGCTCCATGGCCCGCGAGGCCCGGTCGACGATCTCTTCCGGGGTCTCCACGTGACAGTCGGTGTGGTCGACGACGCCCAGGCCAAGCGTCTTGTCCGACGGGAACCGCCGCAGCGAGTCGACTCCGCCCGCGTCCGGGGTGGCGAACTCCATGGCGAGCCGGTCGACGTTCATCTCGCCCAGGGCCTCCATTATCAGGTCGTAGGGGCCTGTGGTCGTGTGCCGCCGGTCGAAGTGCGAGTGGCAGAAGTGGACGCTGACCAGGGTGTCGCCCGCGTCGGCGACCGCGCCGTTGACGCAGCGCAGCGACAGCTCGATCTCGCGGTCGACGTCGGTGATGCCCATGCGCTCCCGGTACGACGGGTCGACCAGCATCGCCATGTCGGGGTCGTCGATCTGGACGGCGTCGACGCCCATCTCGGACAGCTCCCGCACCTCTTCGCGAATGATCTCGGTGCACGCCGCCATGAACTCCTCCCGCGTCGGGTAGGCCGAGGTCGAGTGCGCCGCGCTCCACATACGCCAACCGATGATGTAGGGCGAGGGCAGCGCGACTATGACCTTCGAGTCGGTCTGCCCGCGCAGGAACAAGACCTCGCCCGCGGCGAGCGAGCGCCTGCGCCGCAGCTTTGACACGACGGCCGGGTACGCCATGTCCGGCGGCGCGGGGTCGCCGACAGGGATCAGGTCGTTCTGGAAGCCGACTACCGCCTCAGACATCACCCTGGTGTAGCTCTCGCGGCGCCACTCGCCGTCCGACAGGTAGTCGAGGCCGGCGCGCTCCTGTAGTCGGACGGCCGTCGGGATCGCGGCGTCGAGCAGCCGGTCGGCGGCCGACTCGTCGATGCGGCCGGCTTTTCGGTCCAGGACCAACTCCTTCACCCAAGCCGGCCTGGGCAGGCTCCCCACCACGAACGTGGAGAACGGCTCTACTCTCTTTGACTCA
Organism: Dehalococcoidia bacterium; assembly: GCA_965220785.1. GTDB lineage: Bacteria > Chloroflexota > Dehalococcoidia > Lucifugimonadales > CAZENU01 > CAZENU01. The sequence goes on along the minus strand of CBDCQW010000003.1, from coordinate 1,048,990 downwards.
ACCATGTCTCACCGAGCCCTGGTTCGTGGGAGGAAGAGGCTCTTCCAGCACGTCGAGGATGGCTCGCGCGCAATATACCCGATTGCGCCGCGCTTCCCCAACGAGTGCGACGAAGCCCTCCTCCTCCAGGCGGCCGATGGCGCGCTGCGCCGTGGTGAACGCCACGCCCAGCCGGTCCGCCAGGCCGCGCACCGTGCAGAAGGGATTCTCGGCAAGCAGGTCGAGCGCCCTTTCGGGCGCCCTCGACTGGCCTGTGGACAGCCGCAGCCGCCAGTCGGAGAGCAGATCGTCCATGCGCTGTATCCTGTCCACGGCGTCCTGGGCCTGCAGGGCGACGCCCCTCAGGAAGTAGGCCAGCCACTCCTCCCATTCCCCCCGCTCCGTCACGCCTAGGAGGCGCGCGTAGTATTCCTGGCGAGTCCCTTCGAAGTACGAGCTGAGATAGAGCAGCGGAGACGGAATGACGTCCCGCTGGACCAGTAACAGCGTGATGAGCAGGCGTCCAATCCTGCCATTGCCGTCAAGGAACGGATGGATCGCCTCGAACTGGGAATGGGTGACCGCGGCATGTATCAGCGGCGGCAGGGTCTCGTCATGCAAGAACCGCTCCCAGGCATCCAGACAGCCCATGAGCTCCGCGGGCGGCGGCGGGACGTAGGTGGCCTGGCTCAACGTCGACCCGGGGAACCCGATCCAGTTCTGGCTGCGCCGGAACTCCCCGGGGGCGGCCGCGTCGCCCCGAACGCCCCGCATCAGCAGGTCGTGCATTTCGCGCACCAGGCGCAGCGACACGGGCAGCGACTCCAGGCGTGCAAGCCCGTGTTCCAGTGCGACGACGTAGTTGCCCACCTCCCTCAGGTCGGAGGTGCTTCGCTCGACGGCGGCCCCGGCTTCGTCGGCCAGCAGCTCCCCGAGGGTCGCCTGTGTTCCCTCGATCCGGCTGGATTGCACCGCCTCCTTGCGTACGAAGGGCCGGATCAGCAGGTGGGGATTGGGCAACCGCCGTCCTTCGCCCGCAAGTCTGCCGATGGCCCGGTCGGCGGACGAAAGGTCGACGGTGAGGCTCGCGTCCCACGTCATGGGCGGCGGGAGCGGCGCCGGAACATAGGCCCGGTAGCCGCCCAGGCAGTCCACCATACGACCGTGATGCTGGCGCGTTCGTTCAGGAGCGGATGTCACGTCATCTCTCATTAGCGGCGATGAGAATAGCTCAGGCTGTTATTATCGTTTTGTCACTTTCGCGTGAATAAGGGCGGCTGCAGTAGCCTCGTTTCGCGCGGCCACGAAATAGCGCCGCGCTCTTATTATCGCTGATACGCCCTACCGCAAACAAGACGCCCTGTAGCAGCCCCTTATTCGCGTAGGTGAAAATAGCCCAGGCTTTTATTAGCACTATTACCTGTATTCGCAAACAATCGCGCCCCGTAGCAACCCTTATTCTCGGAGCCGAAAATAGCCCGGGCCCTATTAGCGATAGTGGCCGTCTCCGCAAACAAGCTCGACCCGTAGCAGCCCCTGTTCGCGTAGGTGAAAATAGCGTCAGCTCTTATTAGCGATAGTGCTTGCACACGAAAACACATCCGCCTCAGAGCAGCCTTTGTTCACCGAGGCGAAAATAGCATCGCCGGCCGCGAGCGAGCGCACCTGCGCCGCAGCTCGGACACGGCCGCCGGGTAACGCCATGTCAGGCAGAGCCGGGACGCAGACTGTGATCAGGTCGTTCCGGGAGCCGTCGCAGCGTGGGAAAAGAGCTGGCCGGCTGCCTCAGTCATGGTCCAACCGGTTGTCCAGGTCGCCGCTAGACCAAGTCCAGCAGGTCCGTAGTGGCTCGCAGGCGGGGAAATGGAGGCTCTCGCCCAAGCATCCGCCGCGCGCCGGGCGGCCACCGGTCCAGGAACCACGTGGCCCAGAACGGTCTCAGGCCCACGCGCATGGCCCCGGACAGCTCGTCCATAGCCTCGTGCCCGGCATCGCCGACGAACGCCGCCTCCGCGGCGGCCACTCCCAACGCGTCCAGGCAGCACTCGTAGATTCGCGGATCGGGCTTGAGCATCCCGACACTGTAGGAGGCGATGAACGCGTCGAATCGCGGCGCCAACCGGCACCGGGGCCACGGCTCCACGTCGCCGCTCGCGGCGTTCGTCACCACGCCGAGCTTCAACCCGCGTGATCGAAGCTCGTTGACCATCTCGACGATCGCCGGCTCGACGTTCTCGAACGGGGGCAGCCTGCTCTCGTGTCGCTCCCTGGCAAGCTCGGCAATGGCCCGCGGGTCGGGAATATGGCCGGCGGCCTGGCATACCGCCTCCAGCACTTCCTCGTACCGCTTGGGACGGCCCTTGCGCCAACCGACGGCCAGCGGCGGCCAGTGGCGGCTGTAGGCCTCCTCTTCTATGCCCAGCCGTCCCGCCACGGACATTTCCGGCGGCTCCCAATTGGGGTCGAACTGGGTTATCAGGGTCTCGTAGAGATCGAAGATGACGGCCTTCAGCACGATGCCTCCGAGTGTACCAACTTCGGAGCTCGATAGCGCATCGCGGTTTGACGGATTGACGCGGGCGGGTTGACCCTCTATGGGGCCGCAAATATACTGGCCCAACTTCGACGCACCTCCTATCTTCGACGCTGAGGGAGTAGACCGATGGGCACCTTCGACGGCAAGACAGTGATCGTAACGGGCGGCGCGCTTGGCATCGGCTCGGACACGGCCGCAGAGTTCGCCCTCGAGGGCGCCCGGGTCGCCATAGCCGACGTCAACGCGGACGCCGGCCAGGCCGCCGTATCGCGGATCGAGGCAGACGGCGGCGAGTGCATCCTGGTCGAGGCCGATGTCGGACTCGCGACCGAGTGCAAGCGCGTCGTCGCCGAGGCGGTCGCGGCATACGGCGGCGTCGACATCCTGTTCAACAACGTCGGCATCCAGAGCCCGGACTCATATCACAACGTCGAGAACACGTCTGAGGAGCTGTGGGACCGCATCCTCGACGTCAATCTCAAGAGCGCGTTCCTGATGTCCAAGTACGCGATCCCCGAGATCAGGAAGCGAGGCGGCGGCGTCATCGTCAACACCGCCAGCGTGCAGGGCCTGCAATCGATGAAGCTGGTGCCCGCCTACGCCGCAAGCAAGGGCGGCATCCTGTCGCTGACCCGGCAGATGGCCCTGGACTACGCTGAGGAGAACATCCGCGTGCTCGCCGTTTGCCCCGGCGCGATCGACACCAACATGGTCCGCACCGTGGCCGCCAGCGAGGGCGGCGACATCGAGGCGACCATTCAGGAATGGGGTCGAACGCATCCCATCGGGCGAATCGGCACCGGCCAGGAAATCGCCAACGTAGTGCTGTTCCTTGCCAGCGACAAGGCCTCTTTCATGACGGGCGAGTACGTCTGCGTAGACGGCGGCTACATGGCCTTGGGCGCCTGGGCAAGCGCCGCCGGCGCCGAGCACTGACACAGACGCGGGGAGGGCTGCCGATGCACTACCAGAACGAACGCAACCACGGATGCCGCGTCTCGGACGCGTGGACCTACCGCGGGCTGAAGACGGTCGTGATGGAGAACGAGCTGCTGCGCGTCGTCGTGCTCGCCGACAAGGGCGCCGACATCCTCGAGCTGCTGCACAAGCCGACAGACGTCGACTTTCTCTGGCGCTCGCCCTGGGGGGTGCGCGACCCGTCGAAGTTTGTCGCTACGACGGGATCGCCCGCAGGCATGTGGCTGGACTTCTACGAGGGCGGATGGCAGACCGTCTTTCCGGCCGGCGGGTTTCCGTCCGCCTACGGGGGCGCCGACCTGGGACTGCACGCCGAGGCCAACCTCGCGCCGTGGGACTGCCTCATCATCGACGACACCCCGGACAAGGTGAGCATCCGCTGCTCGATCCGCACCGCCCGCCTGCCCTTCTACTTCGAGAAGACGCTGACGCTGAAGACCGGCTCGCCGATGCTCGAGGTCGACGAGTTTCTGGTGAACGAGGGTCGCGAGACCGTCCCGTGCGTCTGGGGCGAGCACATCGCCATCGGCGCCCCGACACTCAGCGGCGCCAGCATCATCGACCTGCCGGGAGGCACGCTGCTCAACCACCCGGACATCGGGGACCCCAACGCACGCCTGAAGCCGGACTTCCGGGGCCCATGGCCATGGACCGAGGACAAGGACGGGAATCGCGTCGACCTGAGCAAGGTTCCGCCGCCCAGTATAGAGGCCTACGACATGTCCTACATAACCGAAATGCCGGAGGGCTGGTACGGGCTGACCAACCTGAGCACCGGCGTGGGCCTCGGGGTCGTCTTCCCGAAGGACGTGTTCAAGTTTCTCTGGTACTGGCAGTCGTTCGGCGGCGGTTACGGCTACCCGTGGTACGGGCGGACCTACAACGCGGGTCTCGAGCCCTTCACCAGCTTCGCGAACGAAGGGCTGGGCAGCGCCATCGAGAACGGCACCGCGCTGTACGTGGAGCCCGAACAGCGTGTCGACGCCACCGTTAAGGTCATCGCGTACACCGACGCCCACCGGGGTGTCGAGAGCATCGCCCCCGACGGCTCAGTCGTGAAGCGGGCCTAGCCCTCTTCGACCGCCTGCAGCCTGCGCTTGGCCTCCGCGTACGTGTCCGGAGGCAGCGGGCCCTGTTGGGCGGCCTCCACGTTCTCCCGCAGGTGGTCCGCATTCTGCGTTCCAACGATCGTCGTGTGCAGGCCGGGATGTGCCAGCGTGTAGCGCAGCATGAACGCCGTGCGGCTCTCGCCCGACCCTCTGAGCTCGTCCAGCCCGGCCGCTTCGAACGACGTCCACCGCTCCGGGTGTCCCTTGCTGCTTAGACCAGGCTCGCCCTGCTGCACGCCGCCGCGGATGACGGTGCCCGCGCCTGAGCGCGCGGCGTCGCTGATGGCTTCCTCGTGGGCGCGGTCCAGCGCAGAGTACGGTATCTGGTACTCGTCGAACGCCCCGCGCTCGACGAAGGTCGTGATGCTGGGCAGCACGGCCGACGCGCCTATCCATCGCACCTTGCCCTGCTCGCGCATCTCCTCCAGCGCGTCGACGAGGCCGCCCTGGTCGACGTCCTCCAACTTGGCGTTGTGGAGCTGCATTACGTCCACGTAGTCCGTCTTCAGGCGCTCCAGGCTTTCGTGCAGCCCGCGGAACAGGTTCTCCCGCGTCCACACGTGGTCGCCGCCGGCTGGCGGGCAGCCGCACTTGGTGGCGAGGTAGTACTCGGACCGGCGGCCGGAGACGTACTTGCCGATCATCTCCTCGCTGTGGCCGTAGTCGTTCGACGTGTCTATGAAGGTGATGCCGGCGTCCAGCACGGCGTTGAGCACGCGCTCGGAGACGTCGTCCGACGACTCCCGCAGCGCCATAGCGCCGTAGCCCAGCTTCGTCACGTCCAGGCCGGTGCGTCCAAGTACATTCGTCGTCAGCCCGTCAGCCATGTGATTTCCTCTCCTCGGTTCGATGCGAACTCCGACCGGGTACGCACTCTCGCAGGCTGGACTATACTATCACGGCGCCGCTGGCCGCCGACCACGGGACGGCCACACTCAGCAGAGGTGCATGAGCCATGACGCGAACCGTCGTTGAGCAGACCACCGAGCTGCGAGTGGCACGTGAGGTCGCCGCGGCGTTCAAGGACGCGGGCATACCGTACCTGTTCGGCATCCCCGGGGGCGGCAGCTCCATAGACCTGATCGAGGCCTGCCGGGACGTGGGCATCCCGTTCGTGCTGACCCAGCACGAGGCCACCGCGGCGCTGATGGCCGTCGTGAGCGGCGAGCTCACCGGCTCGTGCGGCGCCTCCATCTCGATTATGGCGCCCGGCGCGGCCAACCTCACCGCCGGCGCCGCGTACGCCTTCCTCGAGCGGCACCCGCTGCTGTGCATCACCGAGTGCTACGGCGCCGACACGGCCGCGCGGATGACGCTGCAGAAAATCGACCATCCCGCGACCTTCGCTTCAACCTGCAAAGCGTCGGTCACCGTCGGCTCGAACGACGCCCGCTCGCAGGTAGCCGCCGCTATCCGAATAGCCTCTGCCGAGCGGCCAGGACCGGTACACGTCGACTTCCCGTTGGAGGTCTCGTCGACGCCGGCCGTTGAGGAGCAGTCCCATGGCTTCGGCGCCGTCTCAGGGGACCTGGAGGCGGTGGCCGCAGCCGCAGACCGCGCCGCCAAGCCGATACTCATCGCCGGCCCGGTCGTCCTGCGCCAGGGCGCCCAGGACAGGCTGCTGGAGCTTGCAGAGAAGCTGCAGATCGCCGTGATGGCGACGTCCAAGGCACGCGGCGTCATTCCGGAAGAGCACCCGCTATACGCCGGCGTCATGTCCGGCGTGTACCGCGAGGACACGCTGGAGGGCGACATGATGTCGCGCGGCGACCTCGTCCTTGCGGTCGGGCTGGACCGCGCCGAGCTGCTGTCGCCCTGGCGGTACACCCACGAGATCGTCGCCGTCGACGCGATGCCGGTTCCCGGGGACGAGCGCGTGGGCAGTCCGACGGCGGCCGCCTCGGGCCCCCTGCCCGACCTTCTGGGCCGGATGACGGAGCTAGTCTCCCCGCGCACGGCCTGGGACGCGGAGGAGCTGCGGGACTACTGGCACGGCGCCCTGGGCGCCCTCGGCGCCTACGACTCCGACCTGAACGCGGCCTCGGCGCTCGTCCGCGCCCGCAAGCTGGCGCCCAGAGACACCATCGTCTCCAGCGAGGCTGGCGTCTATGGCAGGGTCAATTTGTACGCGTGGCAGGTCAACGATCCGGCAACATGCTTCGACTCCAGTGGCGCCAACACGATGGGTTTCTCCATCCCGGCGGCGATGGCGGCGTCGCTCGTCAGGCCCCGGCAGAAGGCGGTGTCGCTCGTCGGCGACGGCGGCTTCCTGATGCGGGCCGGCGATCTGGAGACCGCCGCCCGCCTCGGGCTGTCGCCGATCATCGTCATATTCGACGATGGCACGCTGGGCATGATCCGCGTCAAGCAGCGGGCCAAGGGCTACGCGCGAGAGGGAGTCGACATGACTCAGACCGACTTCGTACGCCTCGCCGAGAGCTTCGGGGCGGTCGGCTACGAGGTGCAGGGCCTGGACCAGTTCGAGTCCGCGTTCAAGACCGCGCTGGAGTCGGACCGCATGAGCGTCATCGACCTGCGGGTAGAGCCAGACAGGTACCTCGGACACGTCAAGCCGATCCGAGGGCTGTAGCCAGGAGCGCAAGGCTCAGCGGCCCGACAGGAAGCCGAGTATCTCCCGCGTCGTCTCCTCGGGCGCCTCCTCGGGAAGGAAGTGGCCGCAGTCGATGGCGCGTCCGCGGACGTCGACGGCGCGTTCCCGCCAGGTGTCGAGCATGTTCATCTTGGCGCCGGTCTGCCATCCGGGGCGTTTGGTCATGTTGCCGGCCCAAAGCAACAGCATCGGACACTCGATCTTGCGGCCGCGGTCCGCCTCGTCGTGTACCAGGTCCACCTCCACGGCCCGGTAGTCCATGCACGAGCCGCGGATCGTCTCGGGGTCGCTGTAGCACCGCAGGTACTCGGCGTAGGCCTCCTCTGTGATCGCGCCGTCGACCGCTGTCCACTGATCGAGCAGGAAGTCCAGGAAGAACTTCACACTGTTGCCGATCACCGTCTCGGGAAACGGCGACGGCTGCCTCATCAGGTGCCAGTGGAACCACGCGAACGCCAGGTCGCGGTCCATGTTGTCGAATGCAGCCTGCGAGGCCACGACGTCGAGGGAGGTGAAGGTGCGCACCCGGCCCGGATGGTCGAGCGCCATCCGATGGCCCACGCGTGCGCCGCGGTCGTGGCCGACGACGTGGTACGAGTCGAAACCGAGCTCGGCCATGACTTCCACCTGGTCCCGCGCCGTGGTGCGCTTGCAGTAGTCCTCCAGGTCGGTGCTGGCCGGCTTGCCGCTGTCGCCGTAGCCGCGAAGGTCAGGCGCGACGACCGTGTAGCGTTCGGCCAGCCGGGGCGCCACCTTGTGCCACATCACGTGCGTCTGCGGGTAGCCGTGAAGCAGCAGCACCGGCGGCCCGTCGCCGCCGTGGACCAGGTTGATCGTCGTGCCGGAGGTCGCTACCTCGGTTTGCGTGAATCCGTCGAACATTGGAGTACCTCCGAATCGTGGCCCTGGGCGCATACCGGCCGTGCTGCCATAGGTAGGGGCGGCTAGTGAAGCTCGATCACGTCGCCGTCGGCGAGCTCGTGCCCCCGGCCGACGCGTTGCCCCTCGAACTTGCCTGAGCTACCCCACAGCACCGCGAACTTCAGTGTGCGGGCCAGGTCCCGGTGCACCTGCTCCGCGGCCTCGGCGACGGTGCATCCCACGGGAAGCACGAGCGGGTCCGCTCGCACGAACTCCTCCAGCTTCTCGCGGCGGGACTTCGTGTAGACGCGGATGACGTTCAGCGCCTGGAATATCTCCTCGCCCAGATCGTCGAGGCCGACGACCTCGTCGGCGCTGGTCATCACGACAGGATAGTCCTCGCCGTACCCCTGCTCGAGCTCTTGCAGCGCGTCGAGCGCGCCGGGAACGTCGGCCTTGTTGCCGACGACGATGGTCGGCTTGTCGAGCCACTGATCGCGCTCATCCGGCGGCTGCCCGTGCGTCAGCAGCCGAAAGCCCCATTCGCCGAGCGCCTGGAACACCTCCGCCGTCTGGGCGACGGGGTCCATCGTCAGGTCGACGACGATCACGAAAACCTCGCTGTTGCGCAGCAACCCGTAGAGGCGGCTCTGCGTTCCCGGATTGGAGATCGGCGGCGTGTCGACGAGCTGGATGTGGATGTCCTTGTGGGGAAGCATCCCGCGCACAGGTTCCTGGGTGCTGAGCGCGTACGCGCCGACACGCGTCTGCGCGCCGGTCGCCTTTGAGAGCAGCAGCGACTTTCCTACGTTGGTGGGCCCTACGAGCGTCGCCCGGCCGCCGCCCTCCTTGGGCAGCGAGAACGGTTCCGTTCGGCCTCCCGACGCCCCCTTGGATGGACCTTCGAGCTCGGCCGTGAGCTGTGACAGCCGAGAGCGGAGCCGCGCCTTGAGATGGTCGGTGCCCTTGTGCTTGGGCATGATCGACAGCATCTCTTGCAGCGCGGCGATCCTGGCCTGAGTAGTCTCCGCGGCGCGGAAACGCTCTTCGGCCTCGCGGTACTGGGGAGTTACGTTGGTGGGCATGACGGATACCTGCCTGGATAATACCGCCCCCGTTCTCGCCGATTCAACCGCCGGAGCGCAGCCCGCCCCGGGTCAGACGGTGGAACGCCCCGCCGATCAGGCGTCTTCTCCCCGAGCAGGCACTATCAGCACCGGGACTCCGCTGCCCCGCACGGTCGCCTCGGCGACGCTGCCGATAGCCCACCGCAGCACGCCGGAACGGCCGTGCGAAGCCATCACGACCACGGTGCCCGGGTTTTCGCCGGCGAGGTCCATTATCGAGCCCGCGACGTGCCCTGTGGGCCTCGCCGTGTCGACAGAGAGCCCGGCGGAACGGAGCATGCCCGCGACGCGGTCCAGGTATTCTTCGGCGGCGGCCTCGGCCGCCCCCTGTATCCTGGCCGCCGCCGCGGGGGCCGGATCGAGCCACTGCGTCTGCATGGCGCTCACCACCCGGACCAGCAGCACCTCGGCGGACATGCCGCGCGCGAGCAGCTCGGCGTGAGGCAGCGCCCGCTCCGCCAGCTCGGAGCCATCCAGCGGAACGAGGACCCGGGTGACGGGTCCCCTGCCCAGGGGCTCGTCGGCCGGCCTGACGGTCAGCACGGGCAGTGGTGACGAGTGCACGACCCTGTCCGTAGTGGGCCCGAGAATGCCCCGACCAAGAGCCGTCCGCCCGTGGGTGGTCATCGCGATAAGGTCACATTCGTGGTGCGCGGCGACGCCGACTATCTGCTCCGACGGATCGCCGGTGGAGATCCACGCTCCGGCCGTCACGCCCTGCTCGACCAACCGAGCGATCTGATGGCGCAGGTACTGGCGCGCGCGGCCGTCCGCGTCTACCGCGTACTTGGAGAAGTCGGTCTGCGGGATACCTGACTCGTGCGGGTCCAGAACGCTCACCAGCAGTAGCTCCGCGCCCAGGCGTCGAGCGATCTGGACGACGTGTGGCAGGATTCTAGCCCCCTCGTCGGACCCGTCCAACGGGACCAGGGCTTTCTTGAACACTCCGACTGCTCCCATCGGCCAGCCTCTGGCCGGCTTCTCGTCCTCTAGCCCATCTACGACCTGGCGCAACGGCGACGGGCGGAACTACGTCCCGGCATCCGGAACGATGCTTCCTGAACGATAGTACATGCAGCCGACTTGTCAAGGGCACACGCCATGGAGCGGGGCAATCGCATTTTATTCGGCATTAGCTATGGACAGGCGCTCTGCATACCGGACTCTGATCGGTTTGGAGTGCCGGCGCGTTGGAATTCAGCTTTGGACCCGGCGCATAAGATTCAGATGCGATTGCCCTGCCATGGAGCGCTGCCCCGAGTTGCCGAGATGTATCGAAGGGCACGCGCGGCTCCCGCAATCCCCCACTTCCGTCATTCCCGCGAAGAGCCTGCCCTCGCGTAGGCGGGGGCGGGAATCTATCCCCGGCATGGTGCGCCATCACGACCCCGGAAGCAGTCCGTCACGCCGGCCTTGCGTATCAGGTGGTGAATCCGCGGCTCTCGCACCCGTTGATAAGTCTAATGGCCGGGCGTATCATCGGGCGAGCATTTGACAACTTGGGGGGAGACTCATGACCATCGAGACTCTGGCAATCGACGGCGGGACGCCGGTCCGCACCAAGCCCTTCGGCTCCAAGCACTTCTTCGGCGACGAGGACCTGCGGCAGGTCACCGAGGTCGTCCAGAACGCGATGATACGGTGGAACGCCGGGGACAAGGTCGAGGCGTTCCAGGACAAGTTCGCGCAGAAGCACAACATCAAGTACGCGCTCGCGACCGACTCGGGCTCGGGGGCGCTGCACTCGGCCGTCGCCGCGCTCGACCTGGACCCCGGGGACGAGATCATCACGACGCCAGTGACGGACATCGGCACCGTCCAGGGAATCCTGCTCCAGAACCTGATCCCCGTCTTCGCCGACTGGGACGCCGACACCTTCAACACCGACCCGGCGGACATCGAGCGCCGGATCACCGACCGCACCGGCGCGATCCTGGTCGTCCACCTCCTCGGCAACCCGTGCGACATGGACGCGGTGCTCGACATAGGCCGCCGGCACAACCTGCCGGTGATCGAGGACTGCGCCCAGGCCCACCTGGCCGAGTACAAGGGCCAGCTCGTCGGAACGATGGGCGACATCGGCTGCTTCTCCCTCGGCGGCAAGATGATGACGACCGGCCAGGGCGGCATGATCATCACCAACAACGAGGCGCTGGCGCGCCGCGCCAAGGGACACTCGCACAAGGGATCGGAGTACGACGACGAGCTGCGGGAGTCGCTGAGGCCGACGAGCGAGCGGCGCGGCTCCGAGCGCGGCTACTCGTTCCTGGGCGACTTCCACACGATGAGCGATCTGCAGGGCGCGATCGGGCTGGCCCAGATCCAGCGCTGGCAGTGGTACAAGGAGCACAGGGGGAGGATGGCGGCGATCCTGGACGAGGAGACGTACGAGCTGCCCGGATTCCGCCACCAGCTCGTACGAGAGGGCAACGTGCGCACGGTGTGGGTGTACGGCTTCAAGATAATCGAGGAGGAGATGGGCGTCGACTGCGAGCAGTTCTGCCGGGCGATGCAGGCCGAGGGCATAGACCTGTGCAACGGCCCGTACCTCCAGGGGATGCCGCTCTACCGCTACCCCGTGTTCGCCGAGGAGCGGACCTACGGGAAGTCCGGGTACCCGTTCGTAGACGAGAATGGCAACCGCCGGATCGACTACAACGCGCTGCACCTGCCGGTCATCGAGCGCGAACTGCCGAAGGTCGGCGGCATCCAGTTCCGCAGCACCTTCACCGAGGAAGACATCCTGGACATCGCCAAGGCGATACGCAAAGTGGCGCTGCACTACTCGTCGCGCGCGAGGTGAGGGCCAGGTCCGCCGATGTTGGCAGGCGGAACGACGATTGAGCGGTAGCTGAGGGCGGCTCTACACACAAGGACCGCGCTTCCCGGCTTGGGTCAGTCACGGGAATGGCGGGGACAGCGCCGATCACAGTTTAAGCGCGCCATCCTCCGGTGGTCTGACGGCTGCGCCGCGCCGCCTTCTCCAGCCCGCAAGCCCGGCGGGCAACAGCAGGAGCAGCATCATGCTCAGCTCCATCCCCGCCGGCCGTACGTCCGCTATCGCGGTGCAGCCGCCGCCCTCGGATCCGGACGGCGTCTCGGCGGTCGGCGCCGTCGATGCCGCGGACTCCGGCGTAGGCGTCGTCGCAGGACTCGGTGTAGCCGTCACCTCGGGCGCCACGGTGGCCGTCGGCTCCGATGCCGCGGTGCGGGCCGGGGTCGGTGAGAGCGTCGCCGTAGGACTGGGTGTCGGCGACAGCGTTGCCGTGGGGGTTGGCGTAGGCGACGGAGTCGCAGTGGGCGTTGGAGTCGGCGTCAGAGTGGCCGTTGGCGTTGGCGTCGGCGTCAACGTCGCCGTGGGAGTCGGCGTCGGGGTCGGTGTGTTGGTCGGAGTCGGAGTCAACGTCGGCGTGTGAGTTGGCGTCGGGGTCGGTGTCGGCGTCGGGGTAGGCATCGGCAGGGCAACGCCACAGGTCTCCACGTCGTCGGCCAGCACGAACGCGGGAGACCAGTTGGACAACGGCGCGAAGTCGCGGTCGACGATTCGAACCGTCAACGTCGGCTTGGGACGATCTCGCCAGATGCGAGGCCCGAGCCCGCTCATGTCGACGGTGATGCGATTCCCCTCAGTCCGGACCTGGTTCCGGTCACTGAAGGAGAGCGATACTCGAAGGCCGTCGGTGACCATGCGGAACAGCAGCAGCAGGTCACTCCTCGCAATGTCGCCGTGGACCTCCAGTTCCAGGATCTTCTCATAGCGGCGCTGCGACTGACGCATCACGCAGTAGGGAGGGCTCGGATGGACCGACGTTATGGTCATGGGATGCTGAGGTATCGGCGGCGGCGCGGCCACTGGCGTCGGCTGGACCGCGGCCGGCTGGTTGTCGAACGGGTTGTGGTATACGAGGACTCTGCCGCGGTTTATGTCGCCGACATACAGATTGTCATTGTCGTCGAAGGCTGCCGTGAACGACATGGAGCCAAAGTCGTTGAGGAAGACATTGGGCAGTGTGTCCGGGCCGAGAGGGTCGTCATAGACCCCGACGAACCTGGGGCCAACGTAGGCGTTGTACCCTGTTACCATCCTGTTGGTGCTGTCGAAAGCGACCTCCCAGGTGGCCGCCGCCAAAGTTAGATCGCGTTCACCAAATACTGCTCCCCGCCCCTGAGGGTCCGCCCACAGGCTGTGTCGGCCAACGGCGGAACGGACGAATATCTTCGATGCCAACGGAGCGAATATGGCCTCCGAATTGGTCGACGGAATCGCCGGGGGCGAAAATACCAGCAGACGGAGGTTTCCATTCACTTCCAGCCCGTGGTCGGACACGTAAAGACTACCGAAACGATCGATGGACAGCGCGCCGGGGAAACAGAGCACGTCACTATTCGATAAGTCTGCGACCGAGGTCCCGGCCGCCGCTTGGAACCGGCCGCGGTTGCACTCTTTCCCGGTGGCGTCCGCCTGTCCCAGGATCACGTCCACAACCGGGTTCGTGACGGGGTCCCGGATGCGCAGTACTCGATGATTGTCCGTGTCGCTCAGCCAGACGAACTCCCCAGTTCCAACCGGCACGACTCCGAACATGGCCGGTCCGATTGCGATCCGCGAGTCCTCTCCCAGGACTGGAAGAGTCCTACCGATGTCGGTCCACATCGTGTGCAGCGGAACCGACGCCTCGGTCAGGGGAAGTTGGTAGACGTCGACGAACCTTCGTCCTTCCAAAGACAATACCCAGAGGCGGCCTGCCGCGTCCATCTTTATCCTGCCGCAGCACCATGACCAGGCACGGGCCTGATTTTCGTCGCCAACGACGCCGTCCGCAGGTCTACCGTTCGATAGCGTGTCGAGCCCATTCCAAAACATCAGCCGGGATATGTCGGATACTACGAGCTGGTCCTTCCAGACCGCGACCCCTCTGGCTGAGTGTATCCCCTTGAGATCCCTGAAGTTTGTGTCCGGCGGCGGATAGAACAGGCGCTTGTTGGCGCGGCCGATCGGGTCACGGCCGGCAGTTGCGAAACGGATAACGTCAGCAGTGCCAAGGAAGACAGGGATCAGGACGTTCCCCTGGCGATCGATCCCAAAGCCGCCGGCGATTGGGCACATGTACGGAGCGCTGGGCAGGTCGGTGAGTGGAGCGTCGCACACTCGATTGGGTCTATATGAGTCCTTCCCGAGGACCTTCACCACCGATGAGCCCGACATGTCCCACAGCTCAACCATTTTGTTCCCCGCATCATTGACCCATAAGCCGCGGCCGTCGGGGTCGATTTCAATCGACGTGGGATGGTACAGCTGCGACCCAAATTCGGAGTCCGCCTCCATGCCGGACTCGAACGGTGGCTTGAAGACCAAGACTCGGTTGTTGCCCGTATCGGCAATGTACGCCGACCCGCCCGGAGCGATCCTTACCGCCGAAGGCGCGTACAGTTGGTCCATGGCACTGCCGGGCTCGGCGCTCTCGAAGTCCGCCTGGCCCAATACGAGGCTGGCAGTCTTGGAGATTCCGCCGCTGCGGGGGGTCGCCGAGAACCGAAGGACGCGGTGGTTGCCGGTGTCCGCCACCCAGACATTGCCCCTCTCATCGACCTCCACGCCAGCACTCTGCAGGTTGGTCACCAGCCTGTTTGTTTCCGAGTCGAAACAGATGGTTTCGGCCGTCGGCCTGCGGAGGTTACCCCGGTTGCACTGGATGCCCGAGAAGTCCGCCTGGCCCCAGACCACATCCGCAACCGAGTCGTTGACAAATGGATTGTTGTACTTCAACACCCTGTTGTTGGAGAAGTCGGGAACATACAGCGCTCCACGACCGTCGATCGCCATGGTCACGAAATTGTGCGCTTCCCACGGGCTGAGGGAAAAGTCGGGTACACCGCACAAGGTTTCTGCACTGGCCAGCGCTCGTAGCGGATAGTCTTGAACGCCGCTGTCTCCGTTGCAAGCCGAGTGGTCGTACAGGGACGGCTGGCCAAGCACAATATCAGCCGAGCAGGGTCCAGTACTCTCGTAGCACTTGCCAAGGTCGATGCCCAGAATCCGGCTGTTTCCCGCGTCCCAGACGTACGCCCTGCCCGGATCGACCGACCGATCGACGACGACTCCCCCAGGGTTGAACACCTTGAACGGAACGACACTCTTCGGTGCTATCTGAGAAAAGTCAGGCTTCCCGATGATCACGTCAGCCCAGAGGTCGCCCGCGACTCCCCTGACCGGGGGTGAGGGCGGAAACCGAGCCGGCCGCGGTGTCGGTGTTGGCGTTGGCGTTGGCATAGGCGTCGGTGTGAGCGTCGGTGTGGGCACCGCCACTGAACACCTGTCCGCGCTCCTGACGACGATGAAGCGCTCGGACCAGTTGGAGTCGAGCTTATTCCTCTCTCCCGTGACCCGGACCTGCATGTTCATCACCTTGAAGGTCCACAGGCTCCTTTTGATCTCGCCCATGTCCAGCGTGATGCGAGTGTCGCTCTCCCAGTTCACCTGCAGACCGAAGAGGATGGAGATGTCTATGCTGCCCGCCAGCTTGAACTGCAGCCTCGTGTCGGACGTTGCCGTGAGTCCCTGACCGGTTATGGTCAGCGTTCGTTGACTCGGGTAGTCCGCATTCAACACGATGCACGCGGGAGGCGCGGGGCTCACGGAGTCGATCCTTATCGAGTCCGATTGGGCCTTGACGTCCTGATTGGGGCCGCGAATCTCGTAGATCAGCAAGAAGGCGATTAGCGATACGATGGCAAGTAGGATGGGCAGCGCCAAGGGAGGGCGCCCCAGCTTGACGTGCTCCATAGCTCTCATCTCTTCGGCGCTGCGCCAGTTCGCGGCAGAACGAACATCGGCTCGTCCGACCCATGCGTCATCGCGTCGCAGGTGGGAAGAACGCGGACGAACTCGCCCTGTTCCGATCCGATGGTATCATCTCCCCCGAATGGCGCAAACCGACGCGAGCCACCACGTCCAGGACGGCCTGCAATCGATACCGTCGCCCGGACATCGGCGATGAACCTCCATTGACGCCGACTCACCAAAACATGACCTGCCACTGGTGTAGCTACGAGAATCTATCGCGGGCGAAGTTCTGCGGCGACTGCGGCCGCGGTCTTCAGGCCGACGCCGTCTGCGAATCCTGCTCGACCCCGAATCCCATGGCTCACAGGTTCTGCGACGCCTGCGGCGCGCCCTTCGGGGACCCGGGCCCACTGCCTGCTCCGCCGACTCCGCCCTGGAGCACCGCGCCCGCGTCAATGCCGCACACGCGGTTGATCGCCTCGGCGTCCGACGGCCTGGCCCAAGTGCGGGCGCGACTCGAGGCGGTGGGGCTCTACGGCTGGGAGACGGCCGCGCTCATCGCCATCGTCATCGTAGCGCTGGCGCTGCGCCTCGTATCGCTTACGGACATCCCTCCGAACGTACTCCCCGACGAGGCGGACAACCTGCAGGTCGTCTACCGAATCATGGCCGGCAGCGGCCCCGGCTTCTTTGGACTGGACTGGGCGCAGTCACCGGCCTTCAGCATGTATCTGGTGAGTTGGTTCATGCAGGCGTTCGGTGAGTCGATCGCCGGGATGCGGATGGCGAGCGTCGTCCTGAGCACTCTGTCGCTGCCGGTCTTCTACTTCGTCGCGCGGCAGAACGACATCGGCAGGCCGGCCGCGCTGGGAGCCACGCTTCTGCTGGCGACCAGCCTTTGGTACCTCCATTTCTCCCGGTCCGGCTGGTACAACATCCACGTCGTGTTGTACGCCCTGCTCGCGGTCCTGGCCGCCACCGCGGCGATACGACGGGGAAGCCTCGCCCTGTACGCGGCGACGGGGCTGTTCGCCGCGCTCGGCCTGTACGGCTACCCGGGCGGCCGCGTGATCATCGTAGCGCTCGCAGCCTACCTGCCCGTAGCGCTGGTACTCCACAAGGAGGACCGCCGGCGCCTTCTGGTGGGATACGCCGTGATGGTCGCTGTTGCATTGGTGCTGTTCCTGCCGCATCTGAACTTCGCGGTGGACAACTGGGAGGGATACAACACCCGCACGAAGGCCGTGTACATACTGAACGAGGAGAACCGCGTCCAGTTCGGAGACAAGAACGCGGTCGAGATCATGGCCGAGCAGACGTGGCGCAACTTCAAGGGCTTCATCCTCCTGGACTCGAACGCGTCATACGTCGGGTTGAACGCGCGCTACATACCGGGTGGCCGCGGATTCCTCGACAAACTTACCGCCGTCCTGTTCTGGCTGGGGATGGCCGTCTCGATACTCAAGTGGCGGCACACGCTTCTCTGGTGGGTCTTCTTCGTCATGATGCTCTTCCCGGTCCAGCTCCTGTCGAACGCCACCCCGGACGGCGCTCGGGCGGTCGTGGCGGCTCCCTTCTTCTACCTGTTTGTCGCGTTGGCGCTCGATTGGCTGATCGGCCTGCGATTCGGCGACCGGCGGCTGATCGGCGGCGCCGCCGCCGTTGCCGTAGCCGTCATCGCCTACTTGAACGTGTCCGGCTACTTCGACTGGATGGACCGGCCGGAGACGGCCGCCGTCCGCCAGCCCGGCGTCGAGGTGGCCGACTTCGAGCAGTGGCAGACCCTGCAGAAGATCGAGGCCGAGGCCGGGCGGAGCGGCTTCAACGTCAGCGAGTGGCTCGAAATGAAGGCACAGGGGACTGTCCCGACCGACCCCTGATCGGCGTCCCGCCTTCATGCCCGCTGGCGCGGCAGGTTGTATCATAGAGGCGTGACCACTCCGCGCCATACACACATGCCCAGCACCGCACTGCTCGACAGAACCGTTCTCGTAACCGGCGGCTCCGGCTTCATCGGGCGCCGCGTCGTCGACGCGCTGGCGGACGCCGGCATCGCGGTGCGCGCCCTCGTGCACCGTAACGTCCCCGAAGGCGGGCTGCCCGACGGCGTAGAGACGGTCGAGGGCAGCGTCCTCGATTCGGAGTCACTGGCCCGCGCCTGCGACGGCGTCGGCGCGGTGGTGCACCTGGTCGCGGTCGTGCGGGAGAGCGGCGACAGAACCTTCCACCGGGTCAACGTTGAGGGTGCCCGCAACGTGCTGGCTGCCGCGTCCGCGGAGGGAGTCGAGCGCTTCGTGTACGCCAGCACCATCGGCGCCACGTCCGACCCCGAGATACCCTACCTCCACTCCCGCTGGACGGCGGAGCAGGACGTCGCCAACAGCGGCCTCGCCCACACGATCGTCCGGTTCTCGGTCGGCTTCGGGCCGGGCGACGAGTTCTTCAACGTGCTCGCGGCGCAGGCGAAGCTGTTCCCCTTGGTGCCCGTCGCGGGCACGGGCGCCAACCGCTTTCAGCCCATCGCGGCCGACGACGCGGCCAGGTGCCTGCTCGAGGCGCTGCGGCGGGACGACACCGTCGGACGCACCATCGAAGCGGGCGGCCCGGCGCAGTACACCTACGACGAGCTGGTCGACCTCATAGCCGACACGCTGGGCGTGAGGATCGCCAAGGTCCACGTGCCGCTGCCGCTGATGCGTCCGGCGGTGGCCCTGATGGAGGCGCTCGCGCCGAGGCCGCCGGTCACCGCGGAGCAGCTCAAGATGATCGCCATCGACAACGTGACCGACGTGCAGTCCGTGGAACGCAACTTCGGGTTCGCGCCGCGTCCGCTGGAGGGGAACCTCGACTACCTGCGCGACGTCCGGCTGCGCGACGCGCTGAAGATCAACCTCGGATTCATGCCGGCCCGCGTCCGAGACCACTGACCACGGCGCGGCGAACGCGACAACGCGACCGATGGACGACAACCCCGCAACCTCGCAGACCGACGCGCATCCGAGGCTCGACTACGACGAGGCGCTGCGCCGGGCCTCCAGCCTGGTCGACTTCGAGCGGTCGACGCGCACGCCGGGACACTCTGAGTTCCACCTGCAGCGGATCGGCCTTCTCATGCAGCGGCTGGGCGATCCGCACCTGGCGACGCCGACCGTTCACGTCGCGGGCACCAACGGGAAGGGCAGCACCGCCGCGCTGGTCACGTCCGTGCTGACGGCCGCGGGCCACACGACCGGACTCTACACGTCGCCCAGCCTGCACAGTCCGACGGAGCGGATACGTGTCGGACTCAGCCCCATATCGCGCGAGACCTTCGCGGACCTCGTCTCGGAGGCCTGGCCGGCGGTCGAGTGGGTCGGAGAGTTCGGAGGCTACGGCGGCGTCTCCTACTTCGAGCTGCTGACGACGATGGCCTTCCTCCACTTCCGAAACATCGGCGCCGCGTTCCAGGTAGTCGAGGTCGGCCTGGGCGGCCGACTCGACGCCACGAACGTCGTCGAGCCGGAGGTCTGCGCGATCACGTCGATCAGCCTCGACCACACGCGGGTACTCGGCGACACGGTCCCTCTCATCGCGCGCGAGAAGGCCGGGATCATAAAGCCCGGCGTGCCGGTCGTCGCCGCGCCGCAGACCGAGGACGCAATGGGCGTGATCGCCGATGTCGCCGAGGCCAGGGGCGCGGAGCTCATTTCCGTCGAGGACCGCATGTCGTGGCGGCGGACCGCGCTCGGTCACGACGGCCAGTCGTTCGAGCTGAAGGGTACCCGGGGCAAGTACAGCCTGTCGATGCCGCTGTTGGGCGATCATCAGCTCGAGAACGCGGCCACCGCCGTCGCCGTCATCGAGACCCTGGTCGAACAGGGCCGCGACATCCCCTGCCCCGCCCTGCCCGAGGGGTTCGAGAACGTCGAGTGGCCGGGCAGACTCCAGACATTCGTCCGCAATGGTAAACTTGTCGTGGCCGACGGGGCCCACAATCCGGACGCCATGAGACGCCTCGTGGACGCGCTCCCGGCGCTCTTCGACCTGCGCCGCCTGATCGTCGTCCTCGGCGCTCTCGGCAGCCATAGCGTGACCGGCATGGCGGACGAGCTTGCGGCGCTGTCGCCTGAGATCGTGGCGGTCAGGTCCAGGGACCCGCGGGCGATGGATAGCGCTGACGTCGCCGAGGCCTGCAGGCAACACGGGCTTCCGGTCGTGGCCGAGCGCGACGACGTCGGACAAGGGACGCGCAGGGCCATCGACATGGCCCGGGACGGCGACACGGTTCTGGCGACCGGTTCGCTGTCGGTCGTCGCGGAGGTGGTGGAAGAGATGACCGGCGTCGTCCCCGAGACGTACCCGGACATGCGGAGACCGGCGGGCAGGAACGGATGAGGTTGCGATGAGCGATTCCAGAAGACGGGTTGTGGTCACGGGCATCGGCGCGATGACGCCCCTCGGCACGTCGCCGGACAAGTTCTGGCGCGCGCTCGTGCGGGGCGAGTCGGGCATCGGCCCGATCACGCTGTGCGACGCGTCCGCATACCCGTCGCGCATCGCCGGCGAGGTCACCGACTTCGACCCCGGCGACTTCATGGACGCCAGAGAGGCCCGCCGCATGGCGCGGTTCTCCCAGCTTGCCGTCGCCGCCGCCGGACAGGCCATAGACGACGCGGGCCTCGACCTCACACAGTTGGATCCCGGCCGTCTCGGCATCGTCATGGGCAACGGAAACGGGGGCTTCCCGACCACCGAGCAGAACGCGAGGACGTTGGTCGGCCGCGGAGGCATGAGGATAAGCCCGTTCTTCATTCCGATGATTCTGCCCAACATGGCCGCGGCGACCGTAAGCCGCGTCTTCGGCCTCAAGGGCTACACGTCCACGATCATCACGGCGTGCGCCGCCGGGACCCAGGGCATCGGCGAGGGTATGGAGGTCGTGCGCCGCGGCGCCGCCGACGTCGTGCTGGCCGGAGGCTGCGAGGCCGGCATCTGCGAATTGGGTCTGGGCGGCTTCAACGTCATCAAGGCGCTGAGCCGCCGGAACGACGAGCCGGAGAGGGCGAGCAGGCCGTTCGACGCCGAGCGCGACGGGTTCGTGCCGGCGGAGGGCTCGGCCCTGCTCGTGCTGGAGAGCCTCGAACACGCCGCCGGCCGCGGCGCCCATATCATCGCCGAGGTCGCGGGCCAGGGCGTCTCGTCCGACGCCTTCCACGCCGTCCAGCCGGACGAAGACGGCAGCGGAGCGGCCAGGGCCATTCAGTGGGCACTCGAGGACGCCCGCCTGGGGCCCGACGAGATCGACTACATAAACGCCCACGGGACGTCCACGCCCAAGAACGACGCCGCCGAGACGATGGCGATCAAGGCCGTCTTCGGCGACGTCGCCTACGAGGTCCCGATCAGCTCGACCAAGTCGATGATCGGACACGCGCTGGGCGGCGCCGGAGCGCTGGAGGCCGTCGCCGCCATCAAGGCCATCACCGAGGGCGAGATCCACCCGACGGTCAACTACGAGACCCCCGACCCCGAGTGCGACCTCGACTACGTGCCCAACGAGTCCCGCAAGCAGCGGGTCGACACCGTGCTGTCCAACAGCTTCGGCTTCGGCGGCCAGAACGCCTGCCTGGTGTTTAAGAAGTGGGAGTAGTGGGATAGTGGATAGTGAATAGCGGGGAGCGACAGGTAGGCAGTGACCGCTGTCCAGCGTTGGTCTTGACTATCTGCCAACCACTAATCACAGGCCACTCTCCCCGCCTGTGACCGGTGGCAGGCGCCGGGCGGCGAGTGTATAGTTCCGGTCGCGGGTCTTAACTATCCACTAGCCACTATTCACTATCCACTACTCCCCGGAGGTACCCCGATGACTATGGGTAAAGCGGCCGTCTTCGTAGAGCCGTACCACTTCGAGATGGTCGAGCTGCCGCCGGTGCCCGTCGGGCCGGGCGGCATCCGGGTCAAGATCACGTCGGGCGGCATCTGCGGCTCGGACCTGCACTTCTGGCGCGGAGAACTGAAGCCGATCGCCGGGGGCAAGCCCGGGCCGATGATCCTTGGCCACGAGATGGCCGGCGTCGTTGACACCCTCGGGCCCGACATCTCCACCGACTCGATGGGCCGGCCGCTGAAGGAAGGCGACCGGGTCGTCTTCGCCTACTTCTTCCCGTGCAGGCGTTGCTACAACTGCCTCCGCGGCGAGCTGAACCACTGCCCGGAACGGTTCCGGTTCCGCGCCTCCATCGAGGAGTTCCCGTACTGCAACGGCGGCTTCTCCGACTACTACTACCTCTTCCCCGGACACTTCGTCTTCAAGGTGCCCGACGAGCTGCCCGACGAGGCGGTCACGGCTGTAAATTGCGCCGTGGCGCAGGTCGTCTACGGGCTGCAGCAGGCTGGCATGCGCATGGGCGACAGCGTCGTCGTGCAGGGCGCGGGCGGGCTCGGCATCAACGCCGCGGCCGCCGCCAAGGAGATGGGCGCCGGGCAGGTCATCGCCATAGACGGCGTCGCGGGCAGGCTGGACATGGCCCGCCAGTGCGGCGCCGACGAGACGGTGGACATCAACGAGTACGGAACGCCCGAGTCCCGTGTCGAGCGCGTCAAGCAACTGACCGAGGGCCACGGCGCCGACGTCGTGGTCGAGGTTGTGGGCTACCCGCAGGTGGTGCCCGAGGGGCTGGAGATGCTGCGGCACGGCGGCACCTTCGTCGAGGTCGGCAACATCTGGCCCGACAGCAACGTGACCCTGGACATCTCCAAGATACTCTGGGGCCAGACCCGCATCGTCCCGGTCACCCACTACGACCCGTACATCCTGCCGGTATCTCTCGACTTCCTGGTACGCACTCGAGACAAGTACCCGCTGACCAGCGTGATGTCCCACAGCTTCCCGTTGGACAAGATAGGCGAGGCCTTCGAGCAGGCCGAATGGCTCGGCAAAGGCAACGAAGCCGCCATAACGAGAGCCTTCGTCGCGCCGTAGCGTCATCGCCCGCTGAGACCGGGATTCCCGCCCAATGTCGCCCTGAACGAAGTGAAGGGTCTGGGGTGGGGAAAGGCCACGTCGTGAGCCAGGTCGAGGGCCCCCTCCCCAGGTCCCTCTCTGCGATCGGGACGACAGTGCGCGGCCTTTAACCGACAAGCGGCTCGTCACGGCCGTTCGTCCGAATCAGGTGGAGGGTTTGAGAAGACGAGCCGCTACGGCGGCGGCCTACTCGGGGATCTTGTACTGGTGCCAGAAGCTGGCGTTGATGGCGGGTCTGCCCCGGAACCTCTCGATGCGTCCGGTCACGCACAGCTCCCTGTTCATCAGCCAGTCGACGATGTCTATGGACCTGTCCACGAAGTCCGGCCAGTCGCCGACGCGCGTGACGAGGCTCGGGAAGTGGACGACGAGGTCCTGGTCCGGGTCCAGCGGCCCGAAGTCTATGAAGACGGCCCTGCCCTCGACCTCCTGGCGCACGGCCGAGACGGTCCCGCATACGGTGCGTTCCTTGCCCACGTGCAGTGTGGCCGCGCTCGCCTTGATCGCGCTCTTGATCGCCTCCTGCGCCGCCGCGATCTCTGCCGGGCTTGGCCCCGCGGACGCAGGGCGACGCGGCGCGGGTGGCGGACGAGGCGGCGCCAGCGGCTCGTTCTCGATGCTCTCAATCAGCTCCCGAATCAGCACTACTTCGAACTCCAGCTCCTCCACCCGACGCAGGTCGCTCCCGGCCTCGTCGAGGCGTTCGAGGTCGGTCAGGACGGACGCGCGGCTCCGGTAGCCCAGGACGAGCACCGGTACCAGCTCCAGGGCCGTTTCCAGGTCAGGCAGCGCGCGCCGGCGGCGGTTGGGCTGCTCATAGGAGCTCAGAGCGGCCCGGAACAGGTACCGGTACCGTGAATCGCGCACCACGGCGTTGTCGAAGGACTCCACCGCCTTCTCGAGGTCGTCGAGGTCGAGGTACGCCCGTCCCTGGTTGACGTAGTACCGCGCGTTGTCGGTCCGTTCGGCGGCGATCGCGGCCGCGAAGTCCTTGACCGCCTTCTCCGGCTCGCCCAGCTCGAGGTACGCCAGACCGCGGGCATTGATGCTCGTGGCATCGCCTGTGTCGATTCCGATGGCGCCGTCCAGGTCCGATATGGCCTCTTCGAGCCGGCCCATCTCGAGGTAGGCCGCGGCCCGGAGCCGGAGCGCCTCCGGGTCCCTGGGAGCGAGCCGGATCGCCGCTCCGAAGTCGTCGACCGCGCTCTCGAGCTCGCCGAGCTCGACGTAGACCTTGCCCCGCCCCTTGTAGGCCTCGGGGTCCTCGGCGAACAGCCGAATGGCCGCGTCGAAATCGGCCCGCGCCTCGTTCACCTGCCCGAGAGAGGCCCGGGCCTGAGCCCGCCCGTAGTGAGCGCCCGGGTCCCGCGGGTCGAGACGAATCGCCTCGTCGAAGCTGGGAACGGCCAGCTCCGGCTGGCCGAGCTCCACGTACGCCGTGCCCCGTGCCCGATACGCGGACGCCCTGGTGGGATCGAGCCGTATCGCGTGCTCGAAGTCCGCGACGGCCTCGCTCTTGCGGCCTAGCCTCACGTACGCCATGCCGCGCCGCTGGTAGTAGTCCGGATTGTCCGGGTCCCGCCAGATCGCCTCGTCGTAGTCCCGGATCGCCGGCGAAATGGCGCCCCTGATCACGCGCAGGCCGGCGCGGGCGACGTAGGCGTCCACGAAGTCGGGGTTGACGCGCACGGCGCTGCCGAAATCTTTGTCGGCACGCTCGCAGGCCAGCCCCGGCCGGCACTTCTGGGCGTCCCTGAGCCCACTGGGGACCAGCCCGAGGGCTACGTACGCCTGCCCGCGAATGTAGAACGCGGCCGCGTTCTCTGGATCGAGCTCGATGGCCTCGCTCAGGGCCTCGATCGCCGCCGCCCGATCGCCCAGGGCCGCGTGGGCGCGGCCGAAATTGTAGTACGCCGCCACGACCTCGCCCTCGGACAGCGGCAGCGAGAAGGCGCGCTCAAGGTGCCGTACGGCTTCCTCGGTCCGCCCCAGATCGAGCAGAACGGATGCGACGTTGACGTGCGCCACGGCGAGATCGTCCTTCAGCCTTATCGCCTCGGTGAAGTCGGCGACGGCGGCTTCGAGGTCGCCCAGGGCGCGGCGGGCCGCGCCGCGATTGTTGTACGCCTCGGCGAAATCGGGATTCAGCCGGATCGCCTGCTCGTACTCGTCCACCGCCTGCGACCACAGCCCCTGCGCCGCCAGGGACGCGCCAGCCTCGTTGCGCTCCCCGGCCTCACCCATGCCCGAGCACGCGGCGAACGCCAGGAGCACCATCACCAACGCGACGGCCGTCGACAGCGTCCTCTTCATCTCGACCCCTGACCTACCCACACCCGTTCCGCGTCGCCGGCGCGACGGGTCCTACTGCCATACCGCAAGGAGAACTCCGATGACGGCGAAGCCCACTACCGAGTACCCCAAGTTGATCAGGAAGAGCCGCGGCGACCGGCCCTCGAACGAGTAGTTCGGCGCCTGGCTGGCCGCCACCAAGCCGATGCCGGCCACGAGCCCAAGCACCAGGCCGTCCAACGGCTCGTCGATACCGAGGTTTTGTGTCAGCAGCGCCAGTACGAATACGAGGACTATCGACACCACCACCGCGATGGCGTATCCCTTGTACTGCTCGCCCTTCCCCGCCGCTTCGATGTCCTCCGCCGTGATCCCGGTGGCCGCCATCCACGGCTTCCCCAACAGGAAGGGCGAATACCAAAGGGCGCCCAGCACCATGTTGAAGACGACGCCGACCACTATCGCCAGGTAGTTGAGCTCGCCGAAGTCGAATTCCATTACGCTCTCCTCTTGCTCGTCCGCTCCTCGGCCCGACGCGCTCGCCAAGCCTGCCGCCATTGTAGCGGTCTCGCTGCTTCGCGGCGCGTCCCATTTTGCCACAAGCCGCCCCCTTCGCCATCCCGACGCGGCCGGGAAGAAACCGGCACCCGGCTGCACGGGTCGTCCTCACACCGCGCCGCCACCATCGCCGAGCGCTATAATTGCCTCCAGGAGCCGACGACCATCGTCAAGAGTGGACCTCCGGCAACAGGTAGAGAACCTGGAGGAGGCCGTCAGGTCGACATTCGAAAAGAACTGGGGGGCGTTCTTCGACCTCGAACGGTCTCAGTACGCGCCAAGATTACTGCCGGCAGCCCAAGGATGTCCGTCAACTTGACTGTCGGTGGGGGGAGCAAGTTGCCGCGTCTTCGACAGTGGTTTCGACGCGCAAATGCGTCCTCTATGGGAAGTGGTCTACGGGAAGCCGGAAGAAAGCTAGGCCGCTGGACGTCCATAGGAGCATCTAGGGCACTCTCGATAGCTAAGTCGTCCTCAGAGCACCCAGGAGATGTAACAGATATGGATCGAGAAATGGTCTTCATCAGTGAAGGGTATATGCTTGACGACTCCGGAAACTTGATCGTGACAACGTTCATTGATCTTCGAGAAGAAGGGGAGAGGAGCGCCATCCCGGCACTGGTCAAGGGATGCAGACGGGAACATGCGCTTGAGGACGGAGAAACCATTCTTATTTCTAAGCCGGCACGATTTCGAGAGTACGGCGAAGAGCTGATCCTTGATGTGCAGGAGGGACTCGCGAAGGAAGAGTCCGTGATCGTGAGGGAAGAGACAGCGTCCCAAGCCAGAATGAGGCGCGCCCTCGCGGACATGAACGAAGCCCACGAGCTCTCAAACTCTAGCATACGCTCGGTGCAGACTGTCACCAGCAGTAGCAGCAACACGAAGAGCAAGAACCTCGCCTATGGCAAAGAGTGGTGGATCTTTTGTACATCGATGGCACCGGATAACGAGGATCGGGAAGCCTGGAGGACTACGCTGCCGGAAGAATATGACCATGTATCGGAAATAGGTCAACCGGCGAAGTTCGCTGAGGCCTTGGCGCGCATGGTGACGGAGCAGATTGGCCCCCAAGGAGGAGATGGGTGGCTCAAGCAAACGACAAGACGGCGCGGAAGCTGAACGAACGAAACACAGGTCCCAATGGGTGATCCATGGACCGGTCGTATACACAGACCATGTATACGATACGCTCGTGGACGATGGCGATGGAATCAAATGGCTGGCGGCTTCCATCTTCACAAAGAGTTCAAAGTACGCGGCGCAACGGGAATATCGGTTTGCAGTGCTATGCGAAGGGGCTGATGAGGAAACCGTCCTGCTTCGAATCTCGGGAATGATGAGAGACGCCTTAATACGGATAGAAGGGGGCCTGATACGAGTCGCTCCTCAACCAGCGGAAGTAGCCGGGGAGGACCAGAGCAAGCCATCGCTACGGCAAGGTGCAACCCGAACCCCGACTTATGAGCACAAGACCATGACGGAACGGCTGACGGAGCGGGAAGAGTGGCACCGGGAGACAAGAACCAACGGGCAGGTGGACTCTTCAGAGGGTGAGCGGCAGGAGCGGGTTAAGGAAAGGACCGTAACCCAGGAGCATCAAGCGGGCGACGACGATGATCATTTGACCGGGCGCATGGGTCGGGATGACGATGTAACTACGAAAGAATCGCCGGAGTCGGAGCTTGGAGACGACCTCGGAGTACCTGCTCTTGAACAAGGCGAAAAGGAAGCTGTGCAAGAAATCGCTCTAGAAGAGGGCGAGTGGAATGACGGCCGCCCGGGAGATAGCTTCACGATCCCCGTAGTACACCGGGGGACTGGCCGTACCTACAGGTCATTCAAGGAGGCGTTTAACGATCCGGCCTACCCAATGAGTCCAATGGAGACCACCTGGCAAGAAAAGCGCTCTAGCCCGGGTGAGATAGCCAAGACCTATGGCACTGTCGAAACTCTAGTTTACAAGATCGCCAACGTAAGAGAGGAGTTTCGACAGGACGTCGCAAGTGCAGGCTGGTACGCAATGCTCTGCATTCGTAACATTTACGCGCAGCTCGGCGACGTCGTGGAGAGCGTATGGATAGAACGAGAAAGATTCGTGGTTATTCGTCTTGAAGAGTCGAAAGAACCAAATGCGACCGGGCGGATCGTTATAGGTCCGAGTGGAGCATACGCGTACTGCCTTCAACTCCCTAATCAGGAAATCTCAGGTCGTGGGGGAGAAAACTGGGGTACGATGTTCTTCCCATTGGGCACAGAAGTCAAAAACTTCGAGACATTTGGATGGCCCGGCAAGGAGAGATGAGACAGCCGTTACCTTCGACGTGAGCCAAACGTCCGGCCGGTGCGGAAGGAGGCGCGGGTGCTCGACAAGCTTCGGCAACAGCCCGCCCGTCTGAGAAGAAGGGCGATAGTATGGGCGGATGCATCCGATCAGACTTTAGCTTCACATAGGCTCACAGAACTCCCAGCCACATCTCGACTTCGGGGAGGCGACAATGGCAGATCCGCACTCGAAAGTCCTGGACTACGCCGAGGAGCTGACCGCGACGCCGCGGGCCCACCTCTCGCTGGAGCTGCGCCAGGACGACGACGGCCTGAAGCTGCTGCACCGGGGCAAGCCGCTGGTCGAGTGCTACCTGACCCGCGAGGGGATGGCCGCCGGCGGCTACATGGCGAAGGCGCTCGGGGCGCCCCTGCCCGCCGTCGGCGAATCGGTCCCGGTCCGCGTCTCCACCGGCGTGCTCTTCCGAGCCGTGTCGATAGCGTCACTGGACTTCGGCGTCGAGGAGTCCTTCGTGCTGCTCGAGCGCCTGCTGGAGGAGGCCGAGATGCAGAGGGGAGGGGGAGCGGGGAGTAGTGAATTGTGACTAGTGGGACGACGATTCACTATCCACGTAGCTGTTCAGACTTGAAGGGTCTCCCCTCTCTTTCCGTTAGCACTGAGTGGCCCGCCGCTCTGGGCGGGCTGTATCGAAGGGCGGCGCCGGTGGTCGTGTGCGCCCCTCGATACGCGCCGCTCAAAGCAGCGGCGCTACTCGGGGTGAACGGGTGGCCTTGGGGGTGAGGAGAGGAAGACAGGCGTTCCGCGACTCTGAACAGTTACCGATTCGCTATCTACTACCAACTATCCACTATCCACGATACACTATCTTCCATGACCGTAGACCACGCCGCTCTCGAGCCTGGGCAGACCATTTCCGATCGCCGCTACACGCTGGACGACGCGGCGGTTGCGCTGTACGTGAACGCGGTGGGCGACCGCTCCGGGCTGTACGAGACCGGAGACGGAGTCACGCCGCCGATGGCGGTAGCTGCGCTCGGGCTCAGGGGCGTCGTCGAGGACCTGCGGATCCCCGGCGGCACGCTGCACACCAGCCAGGAGCTGGAGTTCCTGGCTGGCGTCGCGGCGGGGTCGGAGTTGCGGTGCGAGGCCGACGTGATGCAGAATTCGGTGCGCGGCGACCGCCGCTTTCTCGTCGTCGGCATCAGGATGGACGACGCCGACGGCAGGCGTGTGCTGAACGGCAAGAGCACGCTGGTGCTTCCGACGTGAGCGCAGGCGCCGCGTTGCGGGAGGGCGACGCGCTACCCGAGGTCGTACGGGAAATCGACCAACGCCGCATCGAGCTCTACGCCGAGGCCTCGGGCGATTACAACCCGATACACGTCGACAGGGAGTACGCGGTCGGCACCCAGTTCGGCAGCACCATCGCGCACGGCATGATGGTCGCCGCCGTCGTCTCGGAGGCGATGGCCGTCGCGTTCGGCAGGCTCTGGGCCGAAGGCGGGCGGATGAGGCTCAGATTCAAGGCGCCGGTCTACCCGGGCGATACGGTGACGACGTTCGGCGAGGTCAAGCGGGTCGATGACGATGGCGGCGCGTCCGCGATCGTCTGCTCGGTGGGCGTCCGCAGGCAGACCGGCGAGGTCGCGATCACCGGCGATGCGACCGTAAGGCAAGCGAAGTGAGGGCGTAACGCTCTCGGAGAGGCGGTTGGAGCTTTGACGGACTCGAACGAGGCAAAGAACGCACTGGTGACCGGCGCATCGAAGGGCATCGGGCGCGG
Organism: Dehalococcoidia bacterium; assembly: GCA_965220785.1. Lineage (GTDB taxonomy): Bacteria > Chloroflexota > Dehalococcoidia > Lucifugimonadales > CAZENU01 > CAZENU01. Next base: position 1,019,082 of record CBDCQW010000003.1, on the reverse strand, counting down.
CATCGCGCTGCGGCTGGCCGAGATGGGCGTCAACGTAGCCGTGAACTACAACACCTCCGCCGACGCCGCGTCGCGGGTAGAGGCCGAGGTGAAGAACGCCGGCGTCGAGTCGCTGGCCGTACAGGCCGACGTCTCGGACCTCGAGCAGGTCAAGGCGATGGTGGACCGCGTGCAGAAAGAGTGGGGCCACGTCGACATCCTGGTCAACAACGCCGGCATCATCGACGACGGGCTGCTCGTGCGAATGTCCGACGACTCCTGGGAGCGGGTGATCGACACCAACCTGAACGGCACCTTCTACTGCACCCGGGCGGCGCTCAGGACGATGCTGCGGCGACGGTGGGGCCGCATCATCAACATCGGCTCGGTCGTGGGACTGCGGGGCAACCCCGGACAGGCCAACTACACCGCGTCGAAGGCCGGCATCATCGGCTTCACCAAGGCGCTGGCCAAGGAGGTCGCGACCCGCAACATCACCGTCAACACGGTGGCGCCGGGCTATCTTGAGACCGAGACCACGGCCGTGCTGACCGACGAGCAGAAGGCATACTGGCTCAGCGTGATACCCCAGGGCCACTTCGGCGAGGTCGACGACATCGCCCATCTCGTGGCGTTCCTGGCCACAGACAAAGCCAAGTACATCACGGGCCAGGCCATCAGCGTCGACGGCGGCATGGCGGTATAGAGCGAGTTCGGAGACGTGACTCCAGAGTGGGACTCGCGGTACCCCGATCGCGACCGGCTGCGCTCTGAGGTCGAGTGCCTCGCCGCGTGCTTTCTGGAGCAGCTTCTGGCGCTGATACCGGAAAACGAGATACGCGGCTTCTACTACAAGGGATCGTCCAAGAAGGCCTGGGAGTCGCCGCTGGACTACGTGCCGGAGGTCAGCGACGTCGACATGCACCTGTGGTTCCACGACGACGACGCCTGGCACCAGTACCTGGACACGGTCCCGCAGGCGATGGAGGTGCAAAGAGGCGTGGAGGCGCGCTTTAGGGCCAAGTTCGCCGAGCCGCTGCACGAGCCGCGGCCGCAGTTCATCGTCATGAACAAGCTGTTGGCCGAGATAGACGATTTCGTGTATTCGCCGAGGTCCACGGTGACGGTGCTGTACGGGGAGGAGTACCCCAAGGGCGACTACACCGACTCGGACGCCATCAGGCGCTACGACTGCAAGAACCTTGTCCGGGACGACGAGTGGGTGGGCCAGAGCGGGCTCCAGGTGGTCGACAAGCCTGGCCGATACCTCTGGCAGGCGCTGCGCGCCGTCACGTGGCGGGTGTCTCCGACGGGTCCCCGGGTGCTACACGTGTTGGGGGCCGAGACGGAAGCCGCTTGGAGCATGAACCGGACCACGGCGACGGCCGCCTTGCGAGACAAAGGCTTCGGCGATCTCGCCGACAGCTACACCGACTACTACCTGTCGTCGTGGAGCTACTTCCTGTCGGGCTGCTCGGATACGGACGCCGGCCGTTCGGCCATCGCCGCGGCGTGCCGCGTGCTGAGCGATGGCGCGGCCATCGGGCGCAAGTGGCTCGCCGCCAACCCCGAGCCGGCGGCAAAGGCGGGGTAGAGACATGTCGTTCGAAGGAAAGATCGCGCTGATTACCGGCGCCTCCCGGGGGATAGGCCGCGCGGTCGCGCTCGAGCTCGCCCGCCGCGGCGCGGACATCGCCTTCAACTACCTGCGCAGCCACGACCGGGCAGCGGAGACGCAGCGTGAGATCGAGGCGCTCGGCGTCCGCTGCCTGCGCGTCCGAGCCCATCTGGGCGACTCCGAGAAGATAAGGGGCCTGTTCGCTGAGGTGGCCGACGCTTACCCCAGTCTCGACATCCTGGTCAACAACGCAGCTTCAGGCGTCCAGCGGTCCGCCGAGGAGCTGGAGGAGAAGCACTGGGACTGGACGATGAACGTCAACGCCCGCGCGCCGTGGCTCTGCTCCATCGAGGCGTCGAAGCTGATGACCGACGGTGGCAGCATCGTCAACCTGACCAGCCTCGGGTCCCAGAGGGTGCTGCGCGACTATTTTTCAGTAGGCACGTCGAAGGCCGCGCTGGAGGCCGTGACCCGCTACCTGGCGGTCGAGCTGGCGCCGAAGGGCATATCGGTGAACGCCGTGGCCGGAGGGCTCGTCGACACGGGGGCGCTCGACCACTTCCCCGAAGGCGAGCAGATGCGCAGCGCCGGCCGGGAGACGCTGCTGGGCCGGATGATCACCGGCGACGACATCGCGAGAATCGTGGCGTTCCTGTGCACGGAGGAGGCCGCGACGATCCGCGGCCAGGTGCTCGTCGTCGACGGCGGCGCGACCCTCAGGGGATAGCCGGCTCCATCCCCGGTCGCCCGGCATTCAGCCGGTTCCAACTCCGTTCACCCCGAGTGCCCCGACGTTTCAGCCGGGGTGTATCGAGGGGCCCACATCTCAGGAGATAGCCTACTCCACCGCCGCTCACCCCAAGTGCCCCGCCGTTCAGCCGGCCCTGACCCCGGTCGCCCCGAGTGCCCCGGCGTTTCAGCCGGGGTGTATCGAGGGGCCGATCAGCTCGACCGAGAAGTCTCCGCCCTCGCCCGGCAGCACGACGCCCTCAGACGCGTGAGCGAGCCTGACGTAGCCGATCCCGGCGCCGCCCCCGTCCGGAGACTCCGCCGCCGACGTGACGACGCCCACCTGCTTGCCGTCCAGCGCGAGCTTCGCGCCGGGCTCCGGACCTGCGCCGTCGCCCCATCGCATACCCATCAGCCGCTTCTGCACCTTGTCGTAGGTGTTGAGCCGGGCGACGACCTCCTGGCCGACGTAGCAACCCTTGGTGAAGCTGATGATGCCGATCAGGCCGGCCTCCAGCGGGTTGAAGGCCTCCGTCAGCTCGCTCCCGAACGCCGGAACGCCGCGTTCGACCCGCACCAGTTCGAGGGCTTCACGCCCGACCACCACCGGCGCCGGTGCGGCGTCCACTGCTAGCAGGGCGGCGAGCACTTCATCGCGGTCGTCGGCCGGAACGACCACGTCGTAGCCGGGCTCGCCTACGGGGTCGGTGCGCACGACGAGCGCCTCGGCTCCTCCGACGGTCCCGACGCGGAGCTCGTAGGGGGCAAGCTCGGGGGCCGCGACGCCGGTCGCGACCTCGACGACCGCCGGAGAGCCGGGCCCAACGATCCCGAGCATCGCCGTCGCGCCCGTCACGTCCTCGACCGACACGTCCTCGACGAACGTGTAGAAGTCGACCCACTCGGCGACCCTGCCCTGGTTGCCCGGGCCGGTCAGCACGAGCAGTTCGCCATCCCGGCGGAGGACCAGCAGCAGATCGAAGATGCGGCCCTTGTTCGTCGTGAGCACGGTGGCCGCGCCCTCGCCGGCCTCGAGCTCCGTCAGGGCGTTGGTGGACAGACGCTCGACCAGGTCCACGGCGTCTTCGCCGCGAAGGACGAGCCGCCCGACGTCGGAGCGGTCAACCACGCCGACGCCCCGCGTCAGAGCCTCGTATCCCGGCAGGCCAACGACGGCAGTTGCAGTCTGAGTTTCAGCCATCTTGCCAACGCCCTCTGCCGTCGAGGAGTTGTCCACAGGTTCCCTCCCTAGACGAAGGAACTCTGACGCGGAGCCGGTCGTACCCCGCCCGGACAAAGGTATTCCTCGATCACGAGCCTTGACCACGGATCGAATTCGTCGCGCCGACGACCGAGTTCGGAAACCTTCATGAATTCGCCGGTGAACTTCGACCTCCCGGAGAATTCTTCCGGCGCTCCCGGCGAGACTTCGTCGGCAACGATCTCGTGCAGAAACGCGACGTGCCGAGAGGCGCCGATCGACGAGCCGTCTATGATCACACCGAGGGGTCTCGGATTCTTCTCCGGGAGAACTCCGATCTCCTCGTATATCTCCCTGAGCAGATTGGAAGACATGGCAGCCACAAATCCGCCGCCACTGTACACGTCATCGATATGGCCACCGACTATCAGGCTCAACCGCCCACTCAGATCGCGCCTGTCCCCCCTGACGCGGCGGAAGACGCAGTATCTGTTCGAACTGTCCCTCACGACCGCGCAGGGAATCGCCTGCACGACGTCCTCGGCCTGCTCCGCCTCCGGCCTGGTCAGCCACGAGAAGGACCGTTCTATCTCGTCGACATGCGGCCGGATCCGGCCCCAAGGCAGAAGTGAGTAAGCCGAGCCGAAGACTGCCCTCGGAAATACCAAGACCGCGGGCGCCAGCGTCGCGGTCAACTGCTGCTCCGTCTCTGTCCCAGCTGCTCCACGATAGCGCTTGCGACCTTGAACGCGGCGGGCTTCTGGGTTACCGACGACTCAGAACCGGTATCGACATCGTAAAGCCGGTTGAACTGACCCGCGTACTTCTCCTTGGTCGCCTCGTACGCTTGATTGAGGTCATTCAGAAATCCTGGGTTCATCGCACGTCCGGGTTCGTCTATCAGTTTGTCGCTATTCTCGCGGTCAAGGGACGACTGTGGGTCGGTCTGGAACAAGAAGACCATGTCCACCAGTCCCCGCCAGTGCCCGATGAGTAAGAATTCCTGGATCGCGGAACATTCTTGCTGGGTGATGTCCTCCTTCTGCACGAGAAGCTCGAACCATGCCAGCGCATCGAACAGGCCGCGGTCCATCATTACAAGGTGGTACCTGTCCGACCCAAATCTGCCCTCCAGAATGTGGGTCAACGCATAAGCCGCGGACCACACGTTGAAGGGGACCATGTGATCTTTCAGGTAGTAGGGAGTCCTCTTGGAGGCTCCTTCAGTCGGCGCAAGCACCCTGTAGCCCAGTCTGCGAAAGAAATGGTTTACGGTATCTATGCAGGTGCTCTTGCCGCTCTTAGGCGTGCCCGCAAACTCGACGAAGAGCGGTCGACACTCAGGCAAAGAAGCGAGCGTCTCTTCTGCTGCGTTTCTGAGGTCCTGCAGTTGTCCTTCGGTGGGGTTCAAATGTGCCACGCGTTGCTACAGTCAACCGATCAAACCCGCCGACTCCGCGCCAGATGGCAGGGCTGTCCGTTGATCCAACGTCTCGCCGGGAAAGAGTTGACACCGTCGGCGCCTTGCACACCCGACGTCGCCTTCGCGGCGCTAGACCCCGAAGGAGGTGCCGCAGCCGCAGGTCGTCTTGGCGTTCGGGTTGTTGAAGACGAAGCCCTTGCCGTTCAGGCCGCCCGAGTACTCGAGGATCGTGCCGGCCAGGAAGATGTACGACTTGCGGTCCACGAACAACCTCACGCCGTGCTCCTCGAGCATCTTGTCGTCCTCGCGCGGCTCGTCCACGAGGTCGAGGATGTACGTGAGCCCCGAGCAGCCGCCGCCCTTGACGCCCACGCGCAGGTGGGAGCCGGGCTTGCCTGCCTGGTCGGCGAACTCGCGGACGTGCGTAGCCGCCTCGGCACTGATCGAGATGGTGAGCGGCTTGGGTTTTTCTCTGGTGGTGGTCACGGCTAACCTGCCTTGGGATTCTCCTCAATTCTATCCGCGGGCCAACCTGTAGTCAATCGAAACCGTGCTACGTTCGGACGCTCCAGCATGCAAATGGCCGGCCCTTCGGCGATCGGGCCGGCCATTCCTCACTTACTCAGGCAGGATGTGAGTCGTTCCTACGGGTGGTATACCACCATCTTGAGCTCGGTCATCTCCTCGACGGCGTACCGCGGGCCTTCTTTGCCCATACCGCTCTCCTTGACGCCGCCGTAGGGCATCAGGTCGGCGCGCCACTGCGGCCCCGAGTTGATCATCAGGTTGCCGGAGTGGACGCGGCGCGCGAACTGCATCGCCCAGTCGACGTTCTGGGTGAAGATGCCCGCGCTGAGGCCGTAGTTGCTGTCGTTCGCCATCTCGATGGCCTCGTCGATGTCGGAGAAAGGCGTAACCGCCACCGCCGGGCCGAACAGCTCGTCGCACGAGATGCGCATCTCCGGCTTGACGTCGGCCACGACCGTGGGCTGGTGCATCGCGCCCTCGTACTCGCCGCCGACGACCGTGCGCGCGCCGCCGCTGACGGCCTCTGTGATCCACTCGTTGACTCGCACGGCGTCGTCCGCCCGCACCATCGGGCCCATCTTGACGTCTTCCCGCAGCGGGTCCCCGGTGCTGATCTCCTTGACTCCCTCGGTCAGGGCGTCGAGGTAGTCGGCGTACACCTCCCTGTTCGTGATGATCCGCTGGGCGGATATGCAGACCTGGCCCGCGTTGGCGAAGCCGCTGGCGATGGTGCCCTTGACGACCTTGTCCATGTCCGCGTCAGGCATGACGATCAGCGGCGAGTTGGAGCCCAGCTCCATCGTGACCTTCTTCAGCCCGGCCGTCCTGCAGATTCTCTCGCCTATGTCGCGGCTGCCGGTAAAGGTCACCTTCCGCACGCGCTCGTCGGCGACGAGGGCGTCGCCGATCTTGCCGCCCGAGCCCGTCACGCACTGCACGGCCTCGGCGGGAACGCCTGCGTCCAGCAGTGCCTCGGTCAGCTTGATCGCCGACAGCGGCGTGTCCGAGGCGGGCTTGATGATGACCGAGTTGCCCGCCGCGAGCGCCGGGCCGACCTTGTGGCACACCAGGTTCAGCGGGAAGTTGAACGGGCTGATCGCCGCGACGACGCCGCAGGGCACCCTCAGCGTGAAGCCCAACTGGCCGCCCCAGCCGGGAGCGGCGTCCAATGGAATCGTCTCGCCGTAGAGCCGCTTGGCCTCCTCGGCCGACAGCGTCATCGTCTGGATGGCCCGGTTGGCCTCCATCCGCCCCTCGGTGATCACCTTGCCCTCTTCCAGGGTGATGGTGCGCCCGAAGTCCTCCTGGCGCTCCTCCATGATCTCCGCCGTCTTCTTGAGCATCAGGTAGCGGTCGTAGGCCGGGATATCGGCCATGACCCTGGCGCCGCGCTCGGCGCTGGCGATGGCGGCCTCCAGGTCCTCGAGGTCCGCGCTGGGCACCGTGTCGACTACCGTGTCGTTGTAGGAGTTCATCACCTCGATCTTGTCGTCTTTGTCGATCCACTCGCCGCCGACGTACATCTTCATCTGTGGAATCCTCCTGTGGGCTGCTCCCCTACCGTTTTTCCGGTGGGTGCGCTCAGAGTGCCTGCCGTTCGAGCGGCCCTTATGATACCACCGGCTCGGCTGCAAGTAACCCGCCGCGTCCTGCAGGGCAATCGCATTTTGAGTTGATGAGACGCAACTGCTGGTCACATCGTCGATTAGGCCCCGCAAATGTGGACTGACGCAGTCAGGCATGGTCTGAATTGAGCCACGCCCGGCCGAGATCTGCTGCTCGTAGTACACCAATCGACCACAAAGCAACCTACAGATTCCTAAATGCGATTGCCCTGCCGCGTCCTGCGGAGAAATTGACCCCCGCCCGAGGCCGGCAATATACTCGGCTGCCCGGCCGCGGCGGCCGCCCTTGGAGGCACACGATGATCGTAGACGCGTACACACTGGTCGGCGGGCTCACGGTACGTCCGGAGCCCATGGGGTTCGCGGAGCTGTTCGCCCAGATGACCAAGGCCGGCGTGGGCCGCGCCGCGGTCACCAGCCTCCGCGGCCTCAACGCGGACGCCCGCAAGGGCAACGACCACCTGTTTTCCGGCGCGGCCTCGGACCCGCGCCTCATCCCGCTCGGCGTCGTCGGCCCCAAGGTGTCTTCCGCCGAGCTGCCGTCGCTGGTCGCGGACTGCGTCGCGAACGGGGCCGCGGGCCTCGCGTTCCACGTGCCGCCGAACACGTCGCTCGCCTCGCTGGCGTCGCGCAGGGCGTTCGCCGAGATCGCCCGGCCCGGCCTGCCCCTCGTCGCCTGCAGCCTCGACGGCGGAGGGCTGCCCACGCAGCTCGCGGAGATCACCTCCAAGCTAGGCTGCCCGCTGCACCTCGCCGGCGTCTTCTACCACCTGTTCGACGAGGTGCTGGCCGTCGTCGAGGAGCACGACCACGTCTATGTCGACCCGTCGTGGTTCCCTACGCCCGGCGCCGTGGAGCTGCTGGTCGACCGGGCCGGCCCCGACCGCGTGCTGTACGCCTCCGGCGCGACCCTGCGTCCCATGCGGCCGGCGCTCAACCTGGTACTCGACGCCGACCTCGACGAGGCCGTCAAGCGGAAGATACTGGCCGCCAACGCGCTGAGGCTGTTCGGCCGGCGCGACGAGGCCGACCGCGTCGAAGCCTCGGCGGAGCCGCTGCCGGCCGTCGCGATTCCCGAGACGCCCGCCATCGACGTTCACAACCACTTCGGCGAGATCCCGATCCTGTCGGCCTCGACTCGGGACGTGGAGGCCATCGAGCACTTCGCGCGGCGGGCCGGCTTCGAGTACTCGGTCTGCTCGTCCTACTTCGCCTACTACGACGACATGGACGCCGGCAACCGCGAGATGCTCGACAAGATCGAGGGCAGGCCGCGCCTGCTCGGCAGCCCGATCGTCAACCCCACGCATCTGGAGGCCTCGGTCCGCTGGCTGGACATGTTCGACAAGAACGACCGGCTCGCCCACGCGACGATCACGCCCGACACCGTCCTGGACCGCGGTGGCTCGGAGGGTCTCATGGCGCTGTTCGCCGAGGCCGCGAAGAGGGGCGTGCCGATCTTCTACAACGGCCCCAACTGGGACTTCACCCGGATGCCGCGCTACCCGACCGGGGTCGGCTACGCGCCGTGGGTGCGCGGCGGCCGCGCCACCGATCTAGCGATGTTCAGGGAGATCGGACGCCGCCACCCGGACCTGCCGGTGATCATCGGCCACGGCCTGGGCGAGGACGGCATTAGCCTCGCGGCCGACACGCCCAACGTCTACCTGGAGCTGTCCGGCACCTACCCCAACCGCGGCGTCCTGAGGCGGGCCATCGACACCGTCGGGGCCGACCGCATCGTCTTCGGTACGGACATGGACCTGATACTGCCCGCCTTCGCGCTCGGCATCTACCACGACGCCGACCTGTCGCCCGAGGAAGACCGCCTCATAATGGCGGAAAACGCCCGGCGAATACTCAGGATGCCGCGCGCACAGTCGCCACGGGGATGAGGCGAGACTAGCCCTTTGGGTGGGGCCGTCCCCACGCGATCCGTTCACCCTGAGTGCCCCGACGCTTCGTCGGGGTGTATCGAAGGGCCCTTACAACTCAGTCTTTGGGGTGGGGTAGACACCATCTTGGCGAGGAAGGTTGCGTGCGCCCTTCGATACGCGCCGGTGAAGTACCGACGCTACTCAGGGAACCCGGGTTGTGTCGGCCCTCAACCCTGAACAGGTACTCCTCGTTCCCCTGGCTCAGCGCAGGGCCTTTCGATTGTTGGACACGGTGCGAGCGGAGCGGTGTCGATCAGCCTCATCCGGCCGTCTCGCCGAGTGCGGCCGCGGTCGATTTCGCGAAAAGTGTGCCATTTTGTGCCATTCTGTGCCGTTCCTATCTGGGCAGTGGCACACTTGACCGAGAAATGGCACACCGGGTGTGCCGCTCGTCCTATCTGAGGCGGCACACCGCGTGACTGAACGGCACACCGGTGTACCCGACGCGTCCGGGCCATGGGCGCGTGAGCGGGCTCGAACTATCTGCTGGCGAGTGCTTGATCACGAGCATAGAGTAGCACGGATGTCCTGTTACGCACAAGAGGCGTCGTCGAGGGGTCGAGGGGTAAGTGTTCAGACTCGAAGGGCCTCTCTTTCCGTTAGCCCTGAGTGGCCCGCCGCTCTGGGCGGGCTGTATCGAAGGGCGCCGTCGGTGGTCGTGTGCGCCCCTCGATACGCGCCGCTCAAAGCAGCGGCGCTACTCGGGGTGAACGGGTTGCCTTGGGGGTGAGGTGGGGAAGACAGGCGTTCCGCGACTCTGAACAGTTACGCTCAGCCCTGGATTCCCCACCTGATTGGGCCGGGGGGCGTGACGGACTGCTTCCGGTGTCATAGTGGCGCACCCTGTTGGGGATGGATTCCCGCGTTCGCGGGAATGACGGAGGTGGGGGATTTGGGCAGCGGCGAATACTTGACCGGCGAACGTACGTGTGGTAGATTTGTTCGGAACATTCGTACTTGTCAGAGTCGGCAGGCCCGGCGATCAGGAGGTTGACCATGAAGCGAAAGCTTTCCGAGCGGCAGAAATGCATCATGACCGTGATACGCGAATTCATCGAAGAGAATCACTTCCCGCCCACCGTGCGTGACATTCAGACGGCCTGCGACATCAGCTCGACCTCCGTGGTCGACTACAACCTGCGTATCCTGCAACGCGAGGGCTACATCCGCCGCGCCGCCGAGGTGTCCAGAGGCATCGAGCTGCTGCACGGCTCCGGCCCCAAGCGGGACCTCATATCGGTGCCCGTCCTGGGTTACATCGCGGCCGGCGAGCCGCTGCAGGTGCCGCCGTCCGACTCGTGGAGTACCGAGGCGATGGACCACGTGGACCTTCCCACCTCCTTCACGTCGGGCAGGTCGGAGGTGTTCGCGGTGCGCGTCAAGGGCGAGTCGATGATCGACGCCCTCGTCGCCGACGGCGACCTCGTCGTGATGGAGCCCACCGACCGCCCCAACGAAGGCGACATGGTCGCCGCGTGGTTGGAGAACAACGGGGGCGTCACCCTGAAGCACTTCCACATGCGCAACGGCATGGTCACGCTCCAGCCCGCCAACGCGGCAGTCGAGCCGATCACCGTCCCCGCGGAGGACGTCTCCGTACAGGGACGCGTCGTCGGCGTCGTCAGGACCATGTAGGCGTCTCAACGTCGGTGATGTCGGAAGGCCGGGCGGCCAGCCGCCCGGCCCTCTTTTTCCCTCGCACTCCCGTCCGGACACAGCAACTGGTCAAACTCCAGGAGGTGGACTCGGCGCCGGACACCATCAACCACGAAACTCAAGCTGCACCGGTAGGGGCGGGTTTGAAACCGGTTTGAAACCCGCCTATCCGCCACGTCGGCCAGGGATCATTTCCAAAGATAGCCTGAACCACACACAAGAATTCTTGTGTCTTCCTGCCGCCTATGGTAGTCTGACCACACGCTAGAGCCGGCGTGGAGGAGTGAGTCATGCGAGTCGCGGAGGTCCGCGAACGGGTCGTGGACAAGCTGGAGGAGGCGGCCGCCTCGGGAGACGAGGACTTCGCCACTCAGGTGTCGAACTTCAGCCGGGCGGTCCTCATCGCCCTCGCGGCATACGACGCGGACGCGGAAATCGACCTCCAAGGACTGACGATCAAGACTTCGACGGCCTGCCGCATCCTGGGCATGAGCCAGGAGTACGTCAGAGAGCTGGTACGCGGCAAGGTCCTGGACGCCGCGAAGAAGAACGGCGAGTTCCAGATACCCCTGTCATCGGTCGTAGCCTTTCAGGCCAGGTCGGCCGCACGTCCCGGCGGTCCTCCGTCTCCCGACGCGGACGCTATGCGCAAGGCCAGGATATGGCCTGCCTTCGCCTTCCTGCACGACCACCGGCCGCACGAGCGGCCGGCGTAGACGGAGTCCGGCCCGGTCACCCCTCGACTTTGCCCAGGAATACCTGTGTCAGTATGTCGGTCTCTATGACCGACTCAGGGGTGCCGGTGTGCACGACGCGGCCCATGTCCAGCACATAGGCCCTGTCCACGATGTCCAGGACGCCCTTGATGTTGTGCTCGACGACGAAGATGGTGGTTCCCAGCCGCTCGCTGATCTCGGAGACCTTCTCGAACACCTCCTTGACCACGATGGGCGCGAGGCCGAGCGTGGGCTCGTCGAGCAGCAGCGCCTCGGGACCGGCCATGAGCCCGCGGCCCAGGGCCAGCATCTGCTGCTGCCCCCCGGACATCTCGCTGGCAACGTCGCGGCGCTTCTCGTGCAGGATCGGGAAGAGCTCCATGACCGCATTCCGGCGTCGCTCCTTCTCCGTCCTGTCGCCCAGGTACAGGCAGCCCATCTCCAGGTTCTCCTCGATGGTGAGATGGGTGAACACCCGCCTGCCCTGCGGGACAAAGGCGATGCCCTCCTTGACTATCTCGTGGGTGGCCGCCCTCAGCGGCTCTTCGCGCCAGTAGACGTTCCCGGCGACCACCGGCGCCAGCCCCATGATGGCCTTGAGCACGGTCGACTTCCCCGCCCCGTTGGGACCCATCACGGCGACAACCTCGCCCTCGCGGACGCCCAGCGACGCCTCCTCGAGAGCCTGCACCGCCCCGTAGTGAACGGACACGTCGACCAACTCGAGCAGCATGGCCCCGTTGCCTGCCGTGGCGTTCTGTTCTTTGGCTGATCCGTCTTGCCTGTCCATCAGTATTCCGCCGGGAGCGTCCAGTGAGTGGTTAGAGACCCAGGTAGGCGTCTATTACCTCTGATCGGCTCAGGACCTCGTCGACCTCGCCCACGGCGAGTAGCGCGCCGCTGTCCAGGACGAAGAGATGGTCCGACAACTCGCGAACGATGTCCATGTTGTGGGAGACGAAAACGATGGTGTTCCCCTGCTCCCGCATGTCTTTCAAAATTGTCTTGACCCTCTCCAGCATCTGGGGAAAGAGACCGGCGAAGGGCTCGTCGAACAGGTATATGTTGACGTCCAGCGCCATGGCGCGTCCGATCTCGAGCAACTTGCGCTGACCGTAGGAGAGGTCCATGGCCAGGGAGTCCCGCTTCTCCCACATCCCGACCGTCTTCAGGATACTCTCGGCTCGCTCCTTCTGGCTCCGTTGCCCCCGTTGCACCAGCGCCCGATGGACGGGGCGGGCCGTCAAGACCACCATTATGTTGTCCCAGACGCTGATCTGATCGAAGAGCCTGACCTCCTGAAATGTCCTGGTAATGCCGTGATCGGGAGTCTCATGGGGATGCACGACCTTGAGTCCGACGCCGTCGATGACCACTATCCCCTCGTCGAGAGGCAATATCCCGCTCAGCAGGTTCACCAGCGTCGATTTTCCCGATCCGTTGGGCCCAACGATACAGGTTATCCATTCCCGGAAGATGGACATGGTGAGCCGGTCCACTGCCCTGACCGCACCGAAGTGCTTCGAAATCTCTTTCGTTCTCAGTCCGAAGATATCGTCGAGATTCATCTGGTCGACGCTCATAGCTTGTACCTGCCTACAAGACCCTGGGGTCTGAACAGCATCAGCAACACAAGGAGAACACCGAGCACGACCTGCCGGGCCTGTCCCGTATGCACGTCGGGGATAAACGGCAGGAAGCGCATCCCCTCCTCCAGCAGAACGAAGGTCATCGCGCCGAGAAGGGAGCCCCAGATCGTCGCCAGCCCTCCCAGGATCACGATCGACACCAGCAGGATCGACTCCAGCAGGATGAATGAGAATGGGTCGATGAAGCTGGCCCAGCTTGCGAACAGGCCGCCGGCAAGGCCCGCCATCATCGCGGAGATCACCCACACCGCGAGCTTGTAGTGCGTCGTCCTGTAGCCAAAGACCTCGATCGCCTGCTCGTCCTCCCGGATGGCGGTGAGCACCCGTCCGAACGACGACGTCACGATCAGCCACGAGACCAGCATGACCAGGGCCAGGAACACAAGCACCATGACCAGGAACTCGACGTCGCCGTCGATAGTCCATCCGCCTATCTGGGGCTTCGCTATTTCGTGAATGCCGAAAGCACCCCTGGTAACGCTGCGCAAGTTCAAGAAGACGTTGAAGGCGATTATGGCGAAGCCGAAGGAGACGAGGACGTATATGTCGTCCCTGAACCGATTGAACACCACGCCAACGGCAACTGCAACAAGGCCCGCCACGATCACGCTGACCGGCAGCGCGGCGAAGAAGGGTAACCCGAACGTCGGGATCGCTTCCGTGCGAAGCTGCTCGTACGCGGCGTCAGAGGTGAGAAACGCCATCGCGTAGGCGCCGATGCCGAAGAAGCCGATGTGTCCCACCGACAGCAGGCCCGTGTACCCCACGATCAGGTTGAGACTGACCGCCAAAATCGCCCAGATGGCGAAGACCGTGCCCACGGTTACCGCGAAGCCGGTGCCCTTCCACAGCATGAACGCGACCGCCCACGTGATGACGATCAGGTTCGCCCACAACTCCACGTTCCCCCTGGGGGACCGCAGCAGGGTCCCGGGAACGCGCGTCAGCTTCTTGAGATTCTCGTGGGCCTGTGTACTCATCGCGGCGAACCTATCTCCTCGGCAACATTCCCCTGGGCCAGAACGACAGGAACAGTATCAGCAGGACGAAGGATATGGCGTCCTTCCATTCACCGGCCAGGTCCCAGATTCCGAACTGCTCGACCATGCCAAGCGCGAATCCCCCGAGGATCGCGCCGTAGAGATTCCCTATGCCGCCTACGACGGACGCTATCCAGCCCTTCAACAGCAGCAGCAGACCCATCCGGGGCTGGAGCGCGGTATCGTGGCCGCTCAGGACGCCGGCCAGGGCGGCGAACACCGCCCCGATGAAGAAGACGATGGAAATGACGACCGTCGTATTGATCCCGACTACCTTGGAGACCTCCTCGTCGTCGCCGATGGCCCGTACCGCCTTCCCGAACGCGGTCTTCTTGAGGAAGAGCAGCAACCCTACGAAGGCGACGAGGGCGACGCCTACGGTGAAGATGTTGAAACCCTTGATGTTCGCACCGCCGATGGTCCACGGATCGCTGCCGAAGGCGTTCGGCAGCGGGCGCGGCGCGCTCTCGAAGACTATGGTCGTGAAGGCCGTAAGCGCCAGGAGAATGCCGAGAGACGCGACCAGCATTATCAGCGGCGACCTCGAACGCTCCCGCATGTATACGTACAGCCCGCGGTACAGCGCCAGGCCGACAGCCCCCGCCAGCAGACACGATACCCCCCAGCTCAGGTAGAGACTCGACCCGGGGTTGTCGGCCACGACGAGACCGCAATACACGCCCGCCGCAACGGACGGGACCGCGGCAATCGCCAGGAACGGCGCCAGGCCGGCCTCCATCCACATGCTTCGGTACGCCCGATAGAGCACCAGGGCGACGACACCGGCAGCCAGAACGCCGACCGCGGGACTGAGCGCCAGGTTGAGCTCGTTGGGATTGGCGAGGACGAACCAGACGTAGGCCCCCATCCCGCCGGCAAAGAGAACTCCGACGACGCGCAGCGCCGTCGGGTTGAAGCGGCTCCGAAGGCGCGGGTACAGGCCTTCGTGCAGCGCCCACGCGACCACCCCCGCGATCAGAAGGCCGAAGACGACGTCGACATAGGTGTTGGCAACCTGGTACTGGCCGCCCACCGCCTGTTGAGACCGCAGGTAGAAGACACCGTAGGCCCCGATCGCGGCGGCCGCGCCGTAGTACAGGTCGAAGAACCACACCGTGCTGTAGACGATGGTGAACCCCATCGCCAGCAGGGCGTACACGGCGCCGACGGACAGCCCGTTGAAGGTGAACTGCAGGGCTTGGCCCGGTGACTGCCCGACCTTCCAGCCGACATAGGCGACGGCCGCAACTATCAGTGCGGTCGCAAGCACCCTGTCCGGGCGATCACTAAGTCTCAGCATGGCCCTCCAAGCTGGCGTCGGACGCTCGGAATCTCCGCCGGCCGAGGCCTACGTAGCGGAGCAAGCCGGTCACGCCGTCAACTCCACTCGCTTGGCAGCCTCCAAGCAGACGGGCGGCGAGAATCCGATTCGCGTCAACCGTCAACTGGGACGATTCTGTTGTTGCGGACTGGTCTCTACTTGGTCGGCGCGCCGCCCAAGACCTTGTAGCCCTGGTTCTGCTCGTTCCTCTCCGCTACCGGGAGGACTTCCACCACCACGTTGGACAGGCCCACGACCTCGCCCTTATCGTCAAAGCTGTAGTCGTCGCCTATCGCGCCGCTCCAGGATATGTCGTACAGGCAATCACGGAACCCGTCGGCATCCTGGTCGTCGCCGGTCTTCTCGAGACACGCGGCGGCGATGTGGACGTCGTCGTAGGCGGAGCCCAGGTACCACGCCAAGGTGACGTAGCCGTACTGCCCCCTGAAGTTGGAGAGAACGTCCGATGCCTTCTGGTTGGCTGGGTCGAGGTCCGCCGTGACGGCCTTCAATCCTGTAGCGGCCTCGCCGGCGATCTCCAGGGCTGTCGCGCCAACCGGAACGACCTCCGAGTAGAGCTGGCCTTCGTATCCCAACTCTCTCAGCTGCTTGACGATGGTGCCGCCCGCGAATTCCGACTGGGCCGCGACGTGAATCGCGTCGGGGTTCTCGCCTATCAGCTTCGTAAGCTGGCTCCTGAAGTCGGTGACGTCCGAAGCATACCGCTCCTCGCCAACCACCTCTCCGCCAAGTTTCGTGAACTGCTCGACTGTCGTCCGTCTGACTCCCTCGGCGTAGTCGGTCGACTCGGTCATCGTGGCCAGCCTGCGGACGCCATCGGCCCACAGCTCGTTCCCGGTATCGATGCCGAGCTGCGCATCGCTCATCGCCGTCCGGAAGATGTAGTCCCCGGCCTCGGCTATGTCAGGGTTGGTCGCCAGCCCGGAGAACAGGACGACGCCGTCCGCCTCAGCCAGGGGCGCTGCGCCCAGCATAGCGCCGCTGCAGGAGGTCCCGAGGATGATCTTCACGCCGTCCACGTCGGTCAGCTTGTTATAGGCGGTGATCGCGTCCTGGGCGTTGCACTTCGAGTCCTCAACGACCAGCTTCAGCATACGCCCGTTGATGCCGCCCGCGGCGTTGATCTCGGCCACGGCCATCTGTTTGGCCTGCACCGCCACCCTGCCGTAAGTCTCACCCGGGCCCGTGGCCGACTCCATCACCCCTATCTTGAAAGCGTCTTCTTCCCCCGCGTCATCCCTGCAAGCCGCTGCCGCCAGCACCAGTACCAGTACCGCGAGCAACCCGAACGCAGCTATCAGTCTTTTGGATAGCATCTCGCAACACTCCTTCTGTGCTTTCTTTTCCGCAGGCCTCCGTCGATGGTGTGCAATCTATATCCTTATCGCCGGCGAATCAACCCCCAGATTGCGTCAATCCTCGGCCAAATCAAAGAACCTCTGAGACCAGGACGATGGCAGGCGACGCAAAACCATCGGCGACGGAATGGAAGCGGCAGGCCGCGAGAGCAAGGCGCGAACCGGACGCCGTCAGCCTAGCGAGTATCTGGCCACTCAGGCTACGATGGCTTCGATTCGCAGCCACACTGGATGCCGGCGCGGATCATGGGGAATATCCAACGATGGCCCCTCCAGGAGTTACCCATGACTCCTCTGCCCAAGCCGAGACAGGAAGTCGACTCGCTCGTATACCGCGTACGGTACGTACCGCACGAGACGATCGGGGAGCACGTGGCCTGCTACCACGTGGTCTACGAGGGCCGGACCGTGAAGCCCGAGGCCGCCGACTCCCTCGGCATCCCGCTCAACGAGATCTGGATATCCGAGAGTTACCGCGACCGAGAAGAGCGCGTGCTGCACCACGAGCTCCGTGAGATCCAGTACAGGGCCAGGGGGTGGAAGCCCGGCAGGGCCCACCGCCAGGCCGCGAAGGACGAGGAAGCGGCCTTCGGCCCGAGGGGGCCAGGTTGAATCAGCCCTGGACTCCCAAGCCGGGCGACAGGGTGGCCCGCCACCCCAGGCAACGGCAGATAGACCCGGTCCACTTTACCATCCCCTCCAGGCGCCCGCAGTCCTCGATTCTGGCGTCGCCCCTCTTTCTCGTCTATGGCTTCGGGGTCCTGATATCGTTGGGGACCGCGCTTTTGCTGCTACCGATCGCTCGCGAAGGAGGCGGCGGGACTTCCTTCGTCGACGCCCTCTTCACCGCCACGTCCGCCGCCACGGTGACCGGCCTGATCACGCAGGACACCGCCAGCTACTGGAGCGGCTTTGGCAAGGCGACCATCCTGGCGCTCATGTTCATCGGCGGCGCGGGCTTCATGGCGGTCGCCACATTCCTGTTGACGCTGATCGGGCAGCGGGCGACCGCGGCGGAGCGGCTCCTGACCCGGGAGACCCTCCAGCTCGGCCACGCCCGCGACCTGGCGTGGATAACCACAAGGGTCGCGTTGGTGGCCGCCGGCATCCAGCTCGTTGGCCTGGCAGCTCTCGCGGTACGATTCTCATTCACCTTCTCCCCGGCCGAGGCGGTCTGGCAAGCGGCGTTCCACGCGGTGTCCAGCTTCAACGGCGCTGGCCTCGTGATTCTGCCGGGTAGCTCCAGCCTCTCCACCTTCAGAGAAGACCCGATAGTCCTCGGAATCACGGCCGTGTTGATCGTCGCGGGGGCCGTCGGCTACAGCGTCTTGGTCGACCTGGTGAGATCGCGCAGGTTCTCGCTTCTGAAGCTGAACACCAAGCTCGTCTTCGTCGCGACGCTGGCGCTGATCGTCATGGGCACGGTCGTATTTTTCGCGTCCGAATACGACAATCCGAAGACCCTGGGCGGGCTGTCCCTGATCGACCGGATAACCGTCTCCGTGTTCGAGTCCGTCAGCGGCCGGACCGCCGGCTTCTCGTCTGTGGGGTTCGGGGACGCGGAGCAGCAGACCACCTTCCTCTTCACGGCCCTGATGTTCATCGGCGGCGCGTCGGCTTCGGTCGCGGGCGGGATCAAGGTCAACACCGCTGCCGTTGTCGTCGCGACGATGATCGCGACCGTGCGCGGCAGGAGACGCACGTCCGCCTTTGGCAGGGAGATACCCCGAGCCGAGGTGCAGCGGGCGTTCAGCATCACCACGGTCGCCCTGGGCGCGGCCTTCCTTGTCGTGCTCGCGTTGCTGCTGTCTGAAAGAGACTTCCCGTTTACGCACCTGCTGTTCGAGAGCGTATCGGCCCTGTTCACCGTCGGGCAGTCGATCGGCCTGACTCCGGCCTTGTCCGACTGGGGCCACTTCATCCTGATAGTCAGCATGCTCGTGGGTCGGACCGGCCCCATCGCCCTCGGACTGCTGATGGCCACCCGAGGCGGCGACGTCTACGGGCGCCCCCTGGAAAGAGTGACTATCGGGTGAAGGCGCAGGCCGCGGGTGGTCGGGTCAGGTCTTCGGTCGTGTGGCTGGCCGAATGGGCCACAACTCTGGGAGAATGACCGGAGGATCGCTGGCTCAGCCAACAATCCTCCCTTATCCTGTATAATGCCTGCGTTCCAAATTGGCCGCTGAACAACGGACAACGTCCGCGGAGATCAGCCTGAGAGAGCGATGAGACAGCAGGTCGTGGTGATAGGACTGGGCCGCTTCGGATCGAGCGCGGCCCGATCGTTATACAACCTGGGGCACGACGTTCTGGCCATAGACATTGACGAGGACCGTGTCCAGAGCATCATGGGCCAGGTCACTCACCCCGTGACCGGTAACGCCAGCAACGAATCGGTCCTGAGAGAGCTGGGAATCAGGGACTACGACGCGGCGGTCGTCGCCGTCGGCTCCGATATCGTAGCCAGCGTGATGACTTGCGTTTTGCTCAAGACGGTCGGCGTGCGCTATATCGTCGCACGGGCTCACGACGAGCTGCACGGTAACGTGCTCGAGCGGGTCGGCGTCGACAAGGTCGTGCACGCGGAATCGGAGATGGGCGTCAGACTGGCGCATAACCTGTTCAACCCCAACCTGCAGGAGTACCTGGAGCTCGGACCGAGCTTCGGTCTCAGCAGGATGCGCGCCCCCCAGGAGTTCGACAACCAGACCTTGAAGGAGCTCGGCTTCTCCGGCCCCCGAGGCAAGTACGGGCTGGCCGTGCTTGCCGTGCTGAGGGGCCGAGACGTAACGGTGAATCCGTCTGAAAACGAGCGAGTCCAGGCCGGGGACCTGCTGGTCCTGGCCGGCGAGGACGAGCGTCTCCAGAACCTGCCCGCGTAGCGAAGACGCCGCAGCGGGCCCACGACAGTCTTCAGGAGTATTTCTTGGCGCTACCCAGACGATCTAACAGCAACAGAATGTCGTCCGTCCTCGTACCTGTAGGACTGGGGGGGTCGGACGCTGACGCGGTGGGACTCGCGTGCGAGCTGCTCGGAAACAAGAAGGGGCAGCTATTCATCGTTTACACGATCGAGGTCGAACGGGCCCTGCCCGTGGACGCCGAAATGCCCGACGACTTCGCCCAAGGCGAGGACCTGCTCAGGCGCATGGAGCAGGTAGCCCGTCCCTTCGGATGCCAGACGCAGGCGGACATACTCCAGTCGCGGCAGGCCGGGCTTGCCGCCGTGCAGGAAGCGTACGACAAACAGGTCGACGCGATAGTCCTTGGTATGGCCTGCCAGGAACCTTACGGCGACTACACCCTCGAAGAGGCGGCCACGTACATCCTTCGAAACGCCCCCTGCAACGTGATCCTCTGGCGCGAGGCCGCCGCGGTCAAACTGGGTTCGGCCAACGGGGCCTCCCCGGTCAGGAACTGACGCCGGCGGCCCGCCGACATATTTCCTTCAGGACCTCAACGTGGAGCGCCGCATCAGCCCGGTTACCGCCTCAAGGCAGACCGTCATCACGGGATCAGACGCCCTCGCGACGTCCGTCGCGGCGGCACTGGCCGACAGCGGCCACACCGTCAGCCTCCTCGCGCCGCGGCCCGACCTGATCGACCGGCTGCCAAAGGAGCTGCTGCAGCGGGGACGTATCGTGGCAAGGGCTGGCGACCCCACCAAACACCGCGACTTGAGGAGGGCGGCGATTCAAGACGCCGACGTGGTCCTGGCCCTATCCGACTCGGACAGCGAAAACGCCCTGGTCGGGCAGCTCGCGAAGCACGTCTACCGCGTGCCGACAGTCATCTGCCGCATCGACGACCCTACCGCGAAACAGATGTACGCGGGCCTGGGGCTGGACGCGGTCAGCGGCACGGCGCTGGTCACGCGAGCCGTGCTCGAGGCCTGCGGCTAGCCGATGTACGTAGTCGTAGCCGGCGGAGGAAGGATAGGCGCAACGCTGGCCCGCTGGCTCATTTCGAGCGGCCACGAGGTCTCCGTCGTCGAGAGCGACCCGGCTACCTGCGTCGGCCTCGACGATGCGCTCGGCAGCATCTCCGTCCCCGGCCTCTGCACCTCCTCCGAAGCGCTGCGACGGGCCGGCGCCAACCGCGCCGACGTCTTCGTCGCGACGACCCTGGACGATGGTACCAACCTGGTGGCCTGCCAGCTGGCGCGACATCACTTCGGCGTCGTGAGAACGATGTCGGTGGTCAACGACGACGACAACGCCGACCTCTTTGGAATGCTGGGAATCGGCGTCGCGATACTCACGGACCTCGCTCTGGCCAAACTCCAGGAGGGTTTCTCCACCCGTGGAGTAACCCACCTCATGCCCATGACAAACATCGACGGCAAGACCATGGTGTCGGTCAAGATCCCGCCGACAGCCGGCACCGAAGAGCGGCCGCTGCAACGGATACCGCTCCCGGCGGGAACTCTCGTCGCCCTGGTCATCACGAGAGACGGGTCCGTCTCGATTCCAACTGCCGACACGTCCATCAGGGCCGGGGACGAGATCGTCATAGTCACGGAGACGTCCGTGGCGGACGACCTCAGGGATACCCTGATGGGCTCCGTGACGGAGTAGCGATGCCCAAGCGGCTGGCCTTCTTCGGACCTGCCGGAACGCACACCGAGCAGGCCTGCGTCAACTACGACGCGGAAGCCATCCTGCTGCCGTACATGCCGATCTCGGAGGTCGTCGCGGCGGTCGAGAGCGGCGAGGCAGACGAGTGCGTCATCCCCATCGAGAACAGCCTGCAGGGCTCGGTCACCGAGACCCTGGACATATTGGTACACCAGTCGTCGCTGTCGATCCGCCACGAGCTGGTCCTGCCGATCAGGCACTTCCTGGTGGCGAACCGAGGCGCGGCAGTAGAGTCTGTCGACTGCGTCTACTCGCACCCGCAGGCGCTGGCCCAGTGCCGCGAGTTCCTCGCGACGCGGCTGCCGAACGCGGAAGTCCTCGCGTCGTTGAGCACCGCGGCGGCGGTCGAGGACATGCTGGGACGAGGACCGCGGGCCGCGGCGATAGCGACGCGACGCGCGGCCGAGCTCCACGGCTGCGTCGTTATCGCGGAGGGCATCGAGGACATCGAGAGCAATATGACGCGGTTCGTCGTGCTCGCGCCAACCGACCACCCTCGGACCGGGGCCGACAAGACCTCCGCCTGCTTCTCGTTCGACGAAGACGCCCCCGGGATACTCCACGGAGTCCTGGCGGAGTTCGCGAACCGCGGAATCAATCTGGCGAAGATCGAGTCGCGGCCGACAAGGCAAAGCCTGGGGCGCTACATCTTCCTGATCGACTTCGAGGGGCACCGACAAGACGCGGCCGTACGTGAAGTGCTCGCCCGCATCGAAGAGCAGGTGTCGATGCTCAAGATATTCGGCTCCTATCCCACGCACCGGGCCTGACGGCCAACGGGACAGACACCACGGCCCCGGCGCCCTCGCAGTCCGTCCGGACTGGCCGAGTCGCGCGCGGGGCCGCCGTTTACCCATTGCCGCTTCTCGCGGCGCTCGCCTAGCTGACCGTCTCGCCTTCGCCTGCGGCCTCGGACGAGCCCCTGCCAGACCGCGTGATCTGACTCGCCACGGGCTGCACCCGCTCCCGGACCGAGTCGACGGCCGGGCCAACTCGCTCGCGGACCCTGGCGGCGAGCTCCTCGCCGCGCAGCCTCAGCGCTTCGCTCTGCTCGAGCAGCTCGGCCCGGGTCTCGGAGCCGGACTTCGGCGCAAGCATGATGCCAACGACGGCGCCGACCACGCCGCCAATCAGGAATCCCGTTATGAACGAGCTACCGTTACCGTTTGCCATTGTTCTTCCCTCCTTTGTCATTGCGTTTCTTGGCGAAGCCCAGGAAGAAGGCCGCCAGTTTCCCGGCGCCGAAGGCGACGCCGGAGCCGGCCGCCGCGGGGCCTACGATCCGGCTCGAAACGACCTCCACGAGCTCCTCCACGTTCTTGGCGGTCCGGCGCACCGAGTTCAGCAGGCCGGAAACCTTCCACAGCAAAATCAGGAGCGCCAACGTCGTCAGCGCGAGCAAGACGATCAGCAGAATGTCACGGACCAAGCCGACCGATTCAGCGAAATCCAACGCGGTCACTCCTCCCTATACATATATGGTAGCACGGGATTTGAGCTTTCCCAGGCCGGCGAGCCGGCAAAGCGCCCGTTCCATATACTGGGCGCTGGCCGGAAGTCCCCGCGTTCCGCCACCGGAACCCTCAGAGATTCGTTGAATAAGCCTGCCACGTAGAGGGGGCCCCTTTACGCTGACGGAAGAGGCCGGGGTGAGGGTCAACGACCGCTGGAAGGCGGTTAGGGCTGGATCAGAATGCGGATGGAGCCGTTGTCGTCCTTGCGCTGCGTCAGGATGCTGTGCCCGCCCTTTTCGGCCCAGACTATTACGTCGTAGGTATTCAGGACGTCGGGCATGATGACCTCGACGAACGACTCGGTGTCGGTCGCGACCTGCTCGGTGAGCGCGGCCAGAATCCCGGCGCAGGTCTTGCCGGTGCCGTCGATCACCGTCCAGCCGCCGGCGTGCCCGTTCGTGGCGACGGCGGGCGCGGAGTCTCCGAACACGGCGACCTCGCCCGTCTGGCGCGCCTCGAGCTGCCGCTTGAACTCCGCCACCGCCTCAAAGTGCACCGCCTTGCCGCGGTCGCCCCTCGCGCAGACGGCGCCGCGAACGCCGACGATGTCCGGGTTGATCCTCGCCAGCTCGTCCAGGTCGTCGATCCTGAGATGGCCGGACAGCGCGGTGCTCATGCCAAGCAGCTTGCCCTCGTAGACGATATCCCGGAGCTCCTCTTCGGACAGGAAGTCGAACAGGTTCCGGCCGTCCTTGGTCAGCGTGTCGATCAGGAAGCCGTCGCACTCGCTGTCCTTGGCCAGCTCGACCATCCGGCGCGGCTCGAGGCCGTCGTACAGGTGATTGTCGGCGAACAGGGACCCGATCAGCTTCGTCGCGAAGCCGTCCAAGGCCCGGCGCGACGCGACCAATACGTCGACCGCCTCCTCGTACTCGCTCTTCATGAAGCCGACCTTGACCGAAGTCGCGTCCAGGACGCCGGCGGCGTAGACGGCCATCGCCACGGTGCCGGCCTGGTTGGGCACGACTCCCAGGGTGACGCTCGCGTGGTGCGGGCCGGGGACCGTGTCCCTGACCTGCTTGACCAGCTGAGGCTCGGCCGAGCCGACGAGCGCCTCCTGGAGGTTCTTGACGTCGACGATGTCGGCACCGCCCCTGAGGGCGTGTGTGGCTTCGTCCAGGTTCTGCACGCTCACCATGAGAATCATCGCGTTTCACCTACCGCGGCCATCGCGCCCTCGCGTACGGCCGATATCTCGCCCCGGAGGGCGTCCTTGTCCCGGTCGGAGAGATCGAACAGCGGCGGCCGAACGTGTCCGCCGGCCATACCCATAAGCTCTCCCCAGTACTTGCAGAGCGACGCCGGCAGAGCCCCACCCGACTTCTTCACCGTCTGCTGCCACCACTTGTCCGACACCTGCTTGATGGGCCGGATGTGTGTGTCATACAAAGCGTCGTCTATGTCGCCCGCGGTCGCGCGGTCGACGAACTGCACGTAGTGGTTCGCGTCGGACGTGTCGAATCGCCAGTCGGAGGTGTTGGCGAACATCACCTGCTGCTGGAAGCCCATCTCCCGTCCCGCGAACAGCGCCCACTCGTCAGGCGTGCTGATGACGTATTTCTCGCCTATGGACGTGTGGGCGGCGATGGACAGCTCCCGGTCGAAGC
Organism: Dehalococcoidia bacterium; assembly: GCA_965220785.1. GTDB lineage: Bacteria > Chloroflexota > Dehalococcoidia > Lucifugimonadales > CAZENU01 > CAZENU01. The sequence goes on along the minus strand of CBDCQW010000003.1, from coordinate 994,523 downwards.
TGGCCTCCTTCACTCCCACGACGTTGGGAATCTCGCACAGGGACTTCAGGCCCTCGGCACTCACCACGATCCCGAACTGGGGCGAGTTGTAGAACATGACGGCCAAGGGCGTGTGCCCGGCGAGACGCCGGACCCACTCGACGACCTGCGTCTCCGTCCTGGTCACCATGTACGGAGGGGCCACTATCAGCAGGTCGAATCCGACGGCCTCCGCGCGGTCGGCCAGGGCGAGCATGTCGCCCATCGCCGTGTGGGACACGTGCGCCGCGATCGGCCACTCGCCCGCGGCCTCGTCGCTGACGACGTCGTAGACGCGGAGCCGTTCTTCGAGCGTGAGGCTCCAGAACTCGCCCATGCCCCAGGTGCAGCCCGCGCCGCTCGTTCCGAGGCTGCGAATATGGCGCATGTTGGCCCGGAGGCCCTGCTCGTCGAGCCCGTCGTCGGCGGTGAAGGGCGTGACCAGCGTCGTCCACTGTCCCCGCAGGCGCTCGCGGGCCCAGTCCTGCGCTTCCGCCTTCGCGTACCCGGCCATGCGCTCCTCCTTGGCGCCCCGTAGGGTTCGGGCAGGTAGGATATCACAACAACGGGGCAGAGGCAGCCGACCTGCAGGCCTACGCAAATCCCCCACCTCCGTCATTCCCGCGAAGAGCCTGCCCTCGCGAAGGCGGGGGCGGGAATCCATCCCCGCCAGGCTGCGCCACCATGACACCGCAAGCAGTCTGTCACGCCGGCCGGCCCAATAAGGTGGGGAATCCAGGGCCAGCGCAACTGCGGTGGGTAGTGGAGAGTTGGAGAGTGGGCGGTTCGTGACTGTCCATCGGTGACCCTCGTCTCTGGTAGAATCGCCCGCGGTTGAGGCCCGCTCGAACCGCGGGGCTCGGAGGTGATGCCCCTGTGTCCAGGTCAGTCGAGGAGCTCAAGGCTGCGGTCTGCGCCGAGATCGACCTGAAGGCCGCGAGCGCCGTCGGTGTCGCCAAGCGCATTCTCGACACCCCCGAGACCGGCTTTCGGGAGCGCAGGACGGCCGAGCTGACCGCGCAGGCGCTGCGCGGCATGGGCCTCGCCTGCGACGAGGGCATCGCCGTCACCGGCGTGAATGCCCGCCTCGACGGCGCCGGCGCGGGGCCCACGGTCGCAGTCATGGGCGAGCTCGACTCGCTCATCGTACCCGGCCATCCCCACGCGGACCCGGAGACCGGCGCGGCGCACGCCTGCGGCCACCACGCCCAGATCGGCGCCATGCTCGCCGCGGCCATCGGGCTCCGGGCGCCCGGCGTGATGGACGCACTGTCCGGGCGCGTGGCGCTGATGGCCGTGCCCGCGGAGGAGTACGTCGAGATCGAGTACAGGAACGACCTGCGCCAGGCGGGGACCATCGAGTTCCTCGGCGGAAAGCCGGAGTTCATACGCCTGGGCCACCTGGACGACGTCGACGTGGCGATGATGACGCACACCATCGGCACGCCGAAGAGCGCAGGGTTCGCCGTAGGCGGCACAAACAACGGCCTCGTGGCGAAGTTCGTCAGGTTCTCGGGCGTCGCCGCCCACGCGGGGGCCGCGCCGCACGCGGGCGTCAACGCACTGAACGCGGCGATGATCGCCCTCTCCGCCATCCACGCCCAGCGCGAGACCTACCGCGACGACGACACCATCCGCGTCCATCCGATCATCACCCGCGGCGGCGACGCCGTGAACTCCGTCCCGTCCGACGTGCGCATGGAGACCTTCGTCCGCGGCAGGACGATCGAGGCCTTCAGGTCGGCCGGCGAGAAGGTCGACCGCGCGCTGCGGGCCGGAGCGATGGCCGTCGGCGGCAGCGTCACCATCACCACCCTGCCCGGCTACCTCCCGATACGCAACGAGCCGACGCTGACGGACCTGCACCGCGCCAACGCCGCCTCGCTGGTCAGCGACCCGCGCGTCGTCGACCTGGACCACCGCACCGGCTCGACCGACATGGGCGACGTATCCCAGATCATGCCGGTGACTCACCCCTACGTCGTATCGGCGTCCGGCAGGAGTCACGGCGACGACTACCTGGTGCACGACTACGACCTCGGCGTCGTGGCCAGCGGCAAGGCGATGGCCATGACCGTCGTCGACCTGCTGGCGAACGGCGCGGCCAAGGCGACGCAGGTGCTGGGCGGGTTCAGGCCGCCGTTGACACGTAGCGGCTACCTCGAGCTGATGCGAAGCATGGTCCGGGAAGAGACCTTCGCCGAATAGGCCGCGCATACAGGACCATGGTTTGACCGCCATCGATACGCTGAAGTCCGCCGCCCTCGCCGCCATCGACGCGCGGCGGCAGTGGCTCATCGACGTCGCCCAGACCGTCCTCCGCAACCCCGAACCCGGGTTCCGGGAGTTCGAGACGGCGCGCCTCGTCTCCCGCCGCATGTCCGAGCTTGGCGTCGAGCACGAGACGGGCATCGCGGTCACGGGCATCAAGGGCCGCCTGCCGGGCCGTCGTCCCGGCCCACGCGTGGCGATAATCGGCGAGATGGACTGCCTTCGCGTGCCCGGCCACCCGTACGCCGACCCGGAGACCGCCGCGGCCCACGCGTGCGGCCACCACTGCCAGCCCGCGTCGATGCTCGGCGCGGCCGTGGGCCTGATGGCGCCGGAGGTGTCGGCCGCGCTCGACGGCGGGGTCGTCCTGATGGCCCTGCCCGCCGAGGAGTTCATCGACGTCGAGCAAAGACTGGAGCTGCGGCGGGAGGGCAGGATCGACATGCTCTCCGGCAAGCAGGAGTTCATCCGGCTCGGAGCCTTCGACGACGTCGACGTGGCGATGATGGTGCACACGTCGGCGAGCTCCGCCGACGGCAGTTTTTCGGTAGGCGGCACCAGCAACGGCCACCTGGTCAAGCACGTCGAGTTCATTGGACGAGCCGCCCACGCCGGCAGCCTTCCCCACAGGGGAGTCAACGCGCTGCAGGCGGCGTTGGTCGCCCTCAACGCGCTGAACACGCAGCGGGAGACGCTGAAGAACCAGGACGTCGTGCGCCTGCACGGCATCGTCACGGCCGGCGGCGACGCCGCGAACTCGGTGCCGTCGACCGTACGCTACGAGGGCCGCGTGCGGGCCCGGACCGCCGAGGCGCTGAAAGACGCCAGCGACAAGATGGACCGCTGCCTCAGGGCGGGCGCCCTGGCCCTCGGTGCGAAGGTCCGGATCGTGACCGTCCCCGGCTACCTGCCGATCAGGCACGACAGGACCATGACCGCGCTGTTCCAGGCCAACGCCGAGCGGCTGGTGGGCACGGGCAGCGTCATCAGGCACCCGTGGGACCGCGTCCGCGGCGGCTCCACCGACATGGGCGACCTCAGCCAGATCATGCCGGTGATCCACCCCTACAGCGGCGGCGCCCGCGGCATGGGCCACGCCGCCGACTACGTCGTCGACGACTACGACCGGGCCGTCATCCAACCCGCCAAGGTCATGGCCATGACCGCCATCGACCTGCTGGCCAACGGCGCCGCCGGAGCGTCCGAGGTTCTCTCGAAGAGCGAGCCGCCCATGACCAGGGAGCAGTACCTGCGCCATCAGTCGGCGCGGTTCGATGACGAGCTATACCAGCCGGCTTGAGAGTCCGCCGCGCAGGGGAAGGGTCAAACCCCATGGATGACCGACTCAGAGTCAATCGGGCCAACTGGAACGAGCGCACGCCGGTCCACGCGGCGTCGGACTTCTACGATCTGGCCGGGTTCAGGGCGGGCCGGATCACGCTGACCGACCTCGAGCGGAGCGAGGTTGGCGACGTGTCCGGCAAGACGCTTCTACATCTCCAGTGCCACTTCGGGCTGGACACGATGTCGTGGGCGCGGCTGGGCGCGAAGGCGACGGGCGTGGACTTCTCGGATGACGCGATCTGCCTGGCGCGGGAGTTAGACGAGGAGCTGCGGCTGGGCGTCAGGTTCATCCACTCCAACGTCTACGACCTGCCGCACACGCTGGACGAGCAGTTCGACATCGTGTTCACGTCCTACGGCGTCCTGAACTGGCTGCCGGACGTCGCCGGGTGGGCCGAGATCGTGAGCAACCATCTCAAGCCGGGCGGCCGGTTCTACATCGTGGAGTTCCACCCGTTCGCCGCAGTGTTCGAGGAGTCGGAGTCAGGCGAGATGGAGCCGGCCTGCAGCTACTTCCACGACGAGCACTTCTTCGAGGGAGGCGAGCCCAGCTACGCGGGCACGGGGACGATCGAGAGCCCGGTCTACGAGTGGCATCACAGCCTGGGCGACATCGTATGCGCGCTGATCGACGCGGGGCTGAGGATCGAGTTCCTGCACGAGTTTCCTTTCACCTGCTACCAGGCCCACCCCGCGATGGAGCGCGGCGACGACGGCTGGTGGCGGCTCCCAAAGAACAACGACAGCTTTCCCCAGATGTTTTCGATAAGGGCCACCAGGTGAGCGTCAGCCGACTGTCCATCGGGCTGAGTCGAGGGGCCGACGTCTCGTTGGCTACAGACTCGCCGGGGTGAGGAAGTCGACGATGCTGCGGCGAATGCCTGGGGCATCCAGGCCGTGCGCCCGATCGTGCTCCGAGCTGCTGCCGTAATGTCGGTGCTCCTTACGCTCGACTCCGAGCGCGAGCAGGCGGTGCGGGACGTCCAACAAGGCGTTGGCAACCTCGGCCGAGGACGTTCCGGCCAGATACGGCTCGACGAGAACGATGTCGGGCGACGATAACATCTCTCGCAGCGTCCCCGCGTCGAACGGCCTGATTGTCGATGCGTAGAGTACCGTCGCATCGATATCGGCAGTGGCCGCCAGGACGGGCCCAAGGCTCGGACCGACGGCGATTACAGTCACGGCCCTCTCCGATCCATGTCGGACGACCGTAAGGCCGCTCGAACAGGTTATGGCTCCGGGATTGACCGACGTCCCGAGACGGATGTAGTCGAGGCCCGTTCCGGCCGCTGTCGAGCGCAGGACCGCCTCGGCCTCGTCCGGGTGTCCGGGCACGTGCACGTTCCATCCCGGCAGCGTCGACATGAGGGCAACGTCCTCAGGCGCCTGGTGCGTTCTCCCTGCTGCGGCGACGTCGTATGACGCCCCGACAGAGACGAAGACCGCACCCAACCCCTGGTGGCCGAAGTCGAGCTTGACCTGCTCGAACGGCCGCTCGACCAGGAACGGCGCGAACGTGTGAACGATCGGCCTGAATCCCTCCAGCGCGAGTCCGGCCGCGAAGCCGATCAACAGTTGCTCCCTGATCCCGACGTTCAGAACGCGGCCGGGATGACGTGCTGTCACGCCGGCTTGCTTGAAATACGAGGCGCTTATGTCGGCGAGTACGACCGCGAGCTCCGGCCGTTCGTCCAGCAGCTCCCCGGTGACGCTGAAGAACCTGTCCCGCATAGTCGGCATGGGGCCTATCTCTTCCTTTCCACGTCCGCCACGACGACGTGCGGCCGGCCGGGATGCGGCACCGACAAGGCGGCCTCTATCGCATCGTGGTCGCGGCCGTCGACCGCCATGGACGACCAGTCCTCGATCCTGAAGCGCTGCTCAATCCCGCCCGGCCAGCCGTGGGTCGTCGAATGGTTGTCTATGACGCAGACCGTCAATCTCGACAGGCCAAACCGGCCGGCGACGGCTATGGCCTCGTGGTTGCTACCCTCGTCCAGCTCGGCGTCGCCGACGAGACAGAACACCCTCGACCCGACATTCCGCTTCAGGTCCAACGCCGCGGCAACGCCCACGGCGATAGGCAGGCCGTGGCCCAGCGATCCGCTTGAGACCTCCACGCCGGCAACAAGCGAGCGGTCCGGGTGCTGGCCGAGGATCGAGTCGTACCGTCCAAAGCTGTCGAGGGCGTCCATCGGAACAAACCCCTTCGCCGCCAGGACGGCGTAGTAGGCCATCGGGCCGTGCCCCTTGGAGAGCAGAAACCGGTCGCGGTCCGGATCGTCCGGAGCTTCCGGGGCCACCTTCAGGACCCGGTCGTACAGGACCCATAGCACATCCAGCGTGGACTCAGAGGCCAGTTCGTGTTTCTCATCGCCGGTCATCAGCCTCGAGAGGCCCGGCAGGTCCTCGTACGACATCGTCGGCACTGGCGTCTGCCGATTCCGATGGGGTTTCGCAGGTCTCATGGAACGACTGTACAACTTCAAGTATACTTGAAGTCAACCCCTTGTCATGGAGGAGTTATGCAGTCGCTGGCGAACAGGCTAACGGTTGGCGAGATGGCGGCTCGAAGCGGAGTTCGAACATCGACGCTACGCTACTATGAGGAGCGCGGTCTGATCTCTTCGGAGCGGACGACAGGCGGCCAGCGGCGATATGCGCGGGAGACTCTGCGTCGCGTTGCGGTCATCCGCGCCGCCCAGGTCCTCGGACTCACCCTGGAGCAGATCCGGTCGGCGCTGGACGAGCTCCCCCAGGCGCGGACCCCTGACCGCCAGGACTGGGAGCGACTGTCCCAGGCGTGGCGCGGCTCGCTGGACGGCCGCATCGCCGAGCTCGAGGCGCTACGCGACAGACTGTCAGGGTGCATCGGCTGCGGCTGTCTCTCGCTCGAAAGCTGCGCTCTCTTCAATCCGGACGACCGCGCCGCCAGCGCCGGGGCAGGCGCCCACTACCTTTTCGGTCGGGCGCCGGAGCCTGATCCAGGGACAGTACCTGCACCATCAGTCGAATAGGTTCGAAGACGAGCTTTACGGAGCCGGCGTGGGCAATCCGCCGCTCGGGGTGGGGTTTCATATACATGGACGAACGACTAAGAGTCAATCGGAACAACTGGAACGAGCGCACGCCGGTCCACGCGGCGGCGGACTCCTACGACTTGGCCGGGTTCAAGGCTGGCCGGACAACGCTGACCGACATCGAGCGACACGAGCTTGGCGACGTATCCGGCAAGACGCTCCTACACCTCCAATGTCACTTTGGCTTGGATACGATGTCTTGGGCGCGCCTGGGCGCCAAGGCGACGGGCGTGGACTTCTCGGATGACGCAATCGCCCTAGCCCGAGGGCTCAGTGATGAGCTGGAGCTGGGCGTTCGGTTCATCCGCTCCAACGTCTACGAACTGCCGGACGCGCTCGAAGAGCAGTTCGACATCGTGTTCACCTCCTACGGCGTCCTGAATTGGCTGCCCGACATCGCCAGGTGGGCTGAGGTCGTGCGCAGCCACCTCAAGCCAGGGGGCGTGTTCTACATCGTGGAGTTCCACCCGTTCGCGGCGGTGTTCGAAGCGTCGGAGGCGGGCGACATGGTACCGACGTACGGGTACTTTCACCACGAGCTGTTCTTCGAGGGCGGCGAGCCGAGCTACGCGGGCAAGGGGATCATCGAGACCCCGACGTACCAGTGGCAGCACAGCCTGGGCGATATCGTCTCTGCGCTGATCGACGCGGGGCTCAGGATCGAGTTCCTGCACGAGTTTCCCTTCACCTGCTACCCGGACCAACCCGCGATGGAGCGGGGCGACGACGGCTGGTGGCGGCTCCCAAGGCACAACGACAGCTTTCCGCAGATGTTTTCCATAAGGGCGACCAGGTGAGCGGGATCCAATGATCCGTCGGCCCGTCTCGAGGGGCCGGCGCCTCGCAGGCGACGGACTGAGCGGTACGGCTAGGCGGCCGTGAGCAGCAGGCCCACAACCGGAATTGCTAGCGCGGCCGCCGCGCCCAACAGCAGCACGGCGCCGCAGCCGGTGCCCTTCTGCAGGTCCCAGAACCGGCGTACGCTGCGGTCGAGCAGGTACTTCGGCAGCCCCGCGTAGTAGGAGACGCTGATCTGCGACCCGGTCTGTACTACGATCTCGTCAGGAGCCTCGAACGTCACGGTGGAGATCTGCCCGTTCGGCCGGCCGACCCCGATGCTGTAGGCGTTGATCCCCGTTTCGGTGTTCCTGCGGGCGGAGAACGACCGCACGTCGTACGCGATGGCGTCGTAGCCTGTGCCGCACGACTTGCACTCGACGATGGCCTCTCCGGCCGCGTCGACATCGTGCTCGTTCTCCTCGCCGCACTTGACGCAGAGTGACTCAATCATATATCTGACTATACCCTACATGGGTCGATTCGGTACGTCGTCCTCGGTTTTAGCCGGGACGGCGGCGTCGGCAGGCAGGCCAACTAGCCGCAACGGAGGGGTCACGTGGCAATCTACATCCAACTGATCACGCTCACCGCCGAGGGTCGAGTCCAGACACTCGATGACCCGGAGAGTATACTCGACGCCCAGAGGGCGGTGTCCGCACCGGGCATCCGGGTGCTGGGCCAGTACGCCGTGCTCGGCCAGTACGACTACGTCGGTTTCGTAGAGGCCCCGGACAACGAGGCGATAGCGCGCTACTCCCTCGAGCTCGGCGTCCGCGCGGGGCTGCATATCACGACGCTGCCCGCCATTCCGATGGGGCGGCTGGACCCCGCGTTCGGCCGTGAGCCCGAGGAGACCGCGACGGAGGCTGCGCCTCCCGTCGGCTAGCGGCATCAGGGCCCGGACGCCTCGGCTCCTATCCGCCGAACCAGGCGGCCAGCCCCTCGCGGTTGCGGGCCAGGAATGCGACGTTCAGCTCGACTCGCTCCAGGGCCTGCCGGACCGATCTGTCGGCGCCGGGAACGGGGTGGGTACCAAAGAACGCGCGCACGTCGTCCAGCCGCTCCTGCGTGGTGAACCGCCCCGCGACCGACACCAGCTCCATCAGGGCGAAGCCGCCCTCGCCGTAGCGCCGGTCCAGCTCTTCCCAGTTGGCCTTCACGAACTCCCACGCGAGGTCGCGGCCCTTCAGGTTCGACGCGACGCTGCTGATGACCCGGACCGTGTTGTGCACGCGCACCTCGTCGGTCAGCGAGCGGTCCAGGGTCTCGCGTAGCAGCTCAGGCGCGCCGACGTGGCTCAGAGCGGCGAGCACCCGCGCCCGCTGCTCCTCCATCGTCGCCTCGCCGTGCATCTTCCAGAGCGCGTCGTATGTGCCCCGTCCCCCGCGCTCCGCTGCCAGGTTCATCGCGACGGTGCGGATGTTCGGATCGATCTCGCCGCCGCCGCTCAGGTGGTCGAACAGCTCGGCGGCGCGGTCCAACGTCGCCTCGTCGCCATAGCCGCCGAGCCCGCTCAGCGCGGTGCCGCGGAACATGACGTCGAGGTGGCCCTCGCCAGGCTTCGCGTGCCATCCCGCCCTGGCCGCCGCCCGCCCGAATATGCCCCTGCACAGCGCCCGGTAGGAGGGGAAGAACTCCTCGTCGGCGAGCAGACGCTCCATGCCGCCCAGGTTCGCCGACAGGTCCAGCCACACGGGCGCCTCAGGCTCGCCGACGTACGCCTCGACCAGGCTCAGGAACTGCGTCGCCGGCAGGTAGCCAGCCTTCGCCAGCGCGTAGGCGTCGTCCTGGAGACCGAGCCGGTCCGCCGCGGACAGGCCGAGGCGCTCCACGCCCCGCTTCAGGCGCGCCCACTCTTCCTCCGAGTAGTTCGTGCGGTAGAAGCCCGTCCGCTCGGGATTGACCATGATCCAGTCGCCCCGCGGGGAGACGGCCGGCAGCGCCACGTCCAGCGTCGTCGACTCGCCGTCCATCAGCAAGGAGGTTGTCCCGGTGACGTAGGTCTTGACGCTCAACGGCACGTGCCACAGCGTGTCGTCCTCGGCGGCGCCCGTGATGTTCTCGTAGAAAAACCTGCGCTGGCTGGCCGAGACTTCCGCACCATGACGGCCGCGCTCGGTCTCGATCTCGACCACGGGGTACCCCGTCTGCAGCACCCAGCTATTCATCATCTCCCTGACCGGCTGTCCCGACGCCTCGCCCAGCGCGTCCCACAGGTCCTGGGTGCGCGCGTTGCCGTACTGGTGCTTCGAGATGTAGTGCGCGATGCCCTGCCGGAACACCTCGGGGCCCAGGAACTGCTCCAGCATGCGCAGTACGGCCCCGCCCTTGCTGTAGCTGATCGCGTCGAAGAGCTGGCCGATCTCGGACGGGTTGTCGACCGGCTGCTCGATGGGGTGGGAGCTCCGAAGACCGTCCAGGCCGAGGCCCGCGTTCGTGTCGAACGAGACGAACTGCGTCCACACGTCCCACTCCGGGAACGCGAAGTCGACCGACTTGTCGCCCATCCACGAGGCGAAGGCCTCGTTCAGCCACAGGTCGTTCCACCACGCCATCGTAACCAGGTCGCCGAACCACATGTGCGCCATCTCGTGGGCCACGATGCCGGCGACGTTCTGGCGCGTCACCGCCGAGCTCAGCTCGGGATCGACCAGCAGCGCGTTCTCCCGGTACGTGATCGCGCCCCAGTTCTCCATCGCCCCCGCCGCGAAGTCCGGGATGGCTATGTGGTCGAGCTTCTCCAGCGGGTACGGGACGCCGAAGTAGCCGTTGAAGTAGTCCAGCAGCTTGACGCTCAGGTCGAGCGCGAATTGCCCCTGGCGCTCCTTGCCCGGAGTCCCCCACACGCGGACCAGTGTCCCGCAGGGCGCCCGCTGCTCGATGGACCTGAGATCGCCGACGACGAACGCCAGCAGATAGGTCGACATCACCGGCGTGTCGCCGAACGTGACGCGCCGCAGCCCGCCGGGCAGGTCCGACTCCGATACGGGGAGCGTGTTCGAGACGGCCGCGAGGTCCGACGGCACGACGAGGGAGAGCCGGAACTGCGCCTTCAGCGCGGGCTCGTCCCAGCATGGGAAAGCCCGGCGGGCGTCCGTGGCCTCGAACTGCGTCGTGGCCAGATGGCGCTCCGCGCCGTCTTCGTCGACGTACCTGCTGCGGTAGAACCCGCGCAGCAGGTCGTTGAGCACGCCGGTGAACTCAACGTGGAGCCTGGCAGGCCCGACGGGCAGCGGCCGGTCGAAGCCGAAAGTCACCGTCTCCGCCTGCTCGTCGAACGAGGTGTCTGACGGCGTGAGGTCGGTGGCGTCCCCGACGGTCACGCGGCACGAGGCGACCTCGATCTCGGCGCAGTTGAGCGTCACGGACGACGTCGACTCGAGCACCTCTACGGCGACCGTCTCCTCGCCGGCGAACGTGAAGGAGTCTAGATCGGGCGTCAGGATCAAGTCGTACAGGACGGGCCTGACGTCTTTGGGCAGCATCACCGCGTTGGACTGCTCGCTCATCATCGCTCCTATCTGGCGCGCTCTCGGCGGGCGTCCGCCTCTGCGCTCACTTGAGTATCACGTGGCCGTCGAATCTGTTCAGGTCGCCCAGAAGCTCGTCATAGCGCGGATAGAAATTCGGGACCTCACCCGGATCGAAGAATTCGGCGTCCGCCGTCTCGTCCGTCTCGGTGACGAGGCTGCCGCCCCAATCGTCGACCCTGAACTGGAACCCGAGGTGCTGGTGCTTCGACCCGAACTGGTTCGTCCACGCGAACCGGGGCCCGGAGTAGATCGCCACGAGTGTAGCAGACAGCACCTCGATACCGGTCTCCTCCCGCACCTCCCTGCACATGGCGTCGTAGACGGTCTCGGCGAGCTCCATCATGCCCGCCGGCATGGCCCATCGGCCGTTGTCTCGACGACGGACCAGCAGAATGCGTCCACGGTCGTCGAAAATAAACGCGCCGACGCCGGGGGTGAGCAGCCGGCGGTTGCCCACCAGCTTCCGAAGCTGCCCGACGTAGGATTGTTCAAAAGTTGACATGGGTACCGGGTGCGGGCGGTCGTTACTTCGCGGGCATCTACCGACACCCTACTTCAGGATGACCTGGCCGCGAAACTCGTCCAGGTCGCGGAAGGTCTCCTCGTACTGCGAGAAACCCTCCGGGAGCGCCCGCGGCGAGAAGAAGCCGGCGTCGATCGTTTCGTCCGTCTCGGTCACCAGCTCGCCCGTCCAGTCGTCGACTCGGAACTGGAAGACGAGGTGCTGGTGCTCGGAGCCGTACTGGTTCGTGCGCATCAGCTTGGGTCCCGAGTAGATCGACACGAGAGTGGCCGCAAGCACTTCGAGCCCAGTCTCCTCGTTGACCTCTCTGCACATGCTGTCGTAGACCGTCTCGCCCATCTCCATGTATCCCGCCGGGGGCGCCCACTGGCCGTTGTCCCGCCGGCGAATGAAAAGCGTGTCGCCGTCAGCGTTTCGAATGATCGCCCGTGCGCTCGGCGTCAGAAGCCTGCGGTTGCCCACCAGCTTGCGAAGCTGTCCAACGTACGACTGCTCGAAACTCGACATGATCGTCCCTTCGACGGCCGGAGCGGACCCCGGCTACCGCCCCTTCCAGACCGGCCGGCGCTTCTCGGCGAACGCGCGCGGCCCCTCCACGTAGTCCTCCGAAGTCGCGGCGCGCTCCAACTCGGGGAAGCGGGTCGCCAGGGCGTCCTCCAGCGGCATGGCCGCGCCGTCCACGACCATCTGCTTGGTGGCCCGCAGCGAGAGCGGGGCGCACTGGATCATCTCGGCCGCCCACCGCTCCGCGGCCGCCATCACCTCGCCGTCCGGGACGACCTCGTTGACAAGGCCCCAGCGGTGGCCCTCGGCCGCCGTGAACTGCCTGCCGGTGAGCAGCAAGCCCATCGCGATCTTCGACGGCGCCTGGCGCGACATCCGGTGCACGCCGCCAGCCGTAGACACGACGCCAACGCGTGGTTCCGGGAGGCCGAGCATCGCGCTCTCGGCGGCCACGATCACGTCGCAGGCCAGCGCAAGCTCCAGGCCGCCGCCGACCGCGTAGCCGTTGACCGCAGCGATGATCGGCTTCCAGCAGGTAAAGTCCGCCGTGATGCCGCCCAGAGGCATGGTGTCAGCCTCCGGGTAGACCTCGCCGGGGCGGATGTGCTCCGCGTGGTACTTCAGATCGTTGCCCGTGCAGAAGGCGCGCCCGCCCGCGCCCGTGACGATAGCCACCAACGTGTCCGGGTCGTCCCGAAACTCGGTGAAGGCGTCGCGCATCTCCCTGTTGGCCGGCGGGTGCAGGGCGTTATACACCTCCGGCCGGTCTATGGTGACGTACGCGACGCGGTTGCGTACCTCGTAGCGAATGTACTTGCGCGCCATTGGGGCTCCCGGAGCCTGGAAAGCCAGAGTATACCAGAGCCTTCCGTCCCGCCTATCTCTGGTACACTTGATCCGATGCCACCAACCAGGGGAAACGCCTGGCACGTACTCCGAGAAACCGCGAGACTTTGAGGCACCCCGAACCGGACACATGCATCCGGGGGAAGATCAGGTCGAAATGGCAACTACTGAACGTCACACTGGAATCAGCGACGAGTTCCTCAAGCAGGCCAAAGAAGAGCTCAACAAGGGTGATCTGCTCCAAGCCTCGGAGAAGGCGTGGGGTGCCGTTGCCCACTACGTAAAGTCGGTTGCGTCGGACCTGGGGTGGTCGAACCAAACGCATCGAGACGTGAATCGCGGCGCCCGCGAGCTGATCAGGCTAACCGACGACCCCAAGCTGAACGCAGTCCGACTCGGCGCGGCCAATGCGTTGCACCAGAACTTCTATGAGGACTGGTTCGACAGAGATCAGGTGACGGACAGCATTGAGGCGGCCCAGGAGTTGGTTGCCGCAATGCGGGGTGCCAGAGAACGACTTCCGCGCGGCGCGGCGCGTCCAGGGTAAACTCGCCGCCGGCCGACCTGCTATCGCCTCGCCCGCTCCGCGGCGATAGTCGCCCGGATCTCCTCGACCGTGTCGTCGATTCGGCCGTCATGGTTGACGACGACGCGGTCGAAGTCCGCCGCCGCGCGCATCTCGGCCTCCGCGGTCCGCATCCGGACGTCGAAGTCGTCCGGGGACTCGGTCATCCGCCTGCCGAGCCGCGCGGGGAGCGCGTCCATCTCGGGCGGCGCCAGAAAGACCAGCAGCGCCCCGGGCTCGATGCGCTTGATCGTCGACGCGCCCTGCACGTCCGTCTTGACGATGACGTCGACGCCGCTTTCGAGCGCCTCGGCTATCTGTCGCCTCGGCACGCCGTAGAGGTTGCCGTACACCTCCGCCCACTCCAGAAGCTCCCCGTCGGCGATCATTCCGCGAAAGGTCGCTTCCGAGTAGAAGAAGTAGTGCTCGCCGTCGACCTCGTCGTCCCGGCGCTCGCGAGTCGTGGCCGTGACGGCGAACCGACACTCCGGCATCCGTTCCCGCATCAGGGCGATGACGGTGTCCTTGCCGACGCCGGACGGCCCTGAGATGACGACGAGCAGAGGGTTCGCGCTTCCGGTCACGGCGCACGCCGTCGCAGTTCCCATCCGCGGCGCCGACGGGAGAAGAAAATGGCGGCGGCGTACGAGGACGAGGTGTAGGGGCGGCGGCGGGTTTGAAACCCGGCCCTACGGCACGCTTTGGCGGCTCTGGGTGTTTTAAGGGGAATCGCGGTCACGGCGCTAGTCCGCGCCGGCGACAGAGCTCAGCGTGTCCCAGAAGCCGGGGTACGAGATCGCGGCCGCCTCGGCGCCGTCCACGGCCGTTTCCCCCGCAGCCGCCAGACCCGCGATGCCGAGCGTCATCGCTATCCGGTGGTCTCCGTGGCTCGCGGCGGCGGCGCCCTTCAGACCGCCTCTCCCGCGAATGACCATGCCGTCGGGGCGCTCCTCGATATCGGCGCCGAGTGCGGAGAGGCCTTCGACCGTGGCGCTGATCCGGTCCGACTCCTTCACCCGAAGCTCCGCCGCGTCCCGGATCACGGTCGTGCCTTCGGCCATGCAGGCGGCCAACGCCAGGATGGGAAGCTCGTCTATCACCGTCGGCACGACGTCTCCGCCAATCTCCACGGCCCGCAGCGAGCTGGTCTCCGCGACGACGTCGGCGATGGGCTCCCAGTCGCCCTCCCGGACGTTCTCCAGGCGCACCTTCGCGCCCATCGCCTCCAGTATTCTGACGACACCGGCGCGCGTGGGGTTGAAGCCGACGTTCGCCACACGTATGCGCGCGTCCGGATGGACGCATCCCGCCACCATCCAGAAGGCCGCCGAGCTGATGTCGCCCGGCACCGGAACGTCGCGCGACTCGAGCGCCGACCGCCGGACCGACACGCTCAGACCGTCGACGTCGATGTCGGCGCCCATCCACCGCAGCATGCGCTCCGTGTGGTCCCTCGACTCCGCGGGCTGCGCGACGGTCGTGAGACCGTCGGCGAACAGGCCGGCGATCAGCACCGCGGACTTTACCTGTGCGCTCGCCATCGGCATGGCGTACTCTATCCCCTTCAGGCCGCCGCCCTGCACGGCCAGCGGGGGGAGGGCGCCGCCGCTGCGTCCGGCTATGCGCGCGCCCATCTGCGTCAGGGGGTCGACGATCCGGGTCATCGGCCTTTTTCGCAAGGACTCGTCGCCCGACATGATGCTCAGGAACGGCTGGCCCGCCGCGAGGCCTGAGAGCAGCCTGAACGCCGTGCCGCTGTTGCCCGCGTCGAGCACCGTCTCCGGCTCCCGCAGCCCGTCTGCGCCGACGCCCTCGACCCCGAAGCACTCCGCCACGCCGCTGACGGGGCAGTTCGCGTGCCGTTCTATCCGGACGCCCAGGCCATCGAGGCATCGGAGAATAGAGCTGCGGTCGTCGCCTACGCACAGGTTCGACACGTGGGCCGTCCCCGAGGCGATGGCGTTCAGGATCAGGGCGCGCTGCGAGATCGACTTGTCGCCGGCGACGGCGACCGTGGCGTCGATGCGTGACGGTGAACGAACGGTCTGCTTCACGGGGTCGGCCCCGGTTTTCGCGGGCCCACTAGCCGTGTCTGCGTCGGGGGTAGCGCCACGGCGCGTGCTCGTCCCGGTCCAGGAAAAGCTTGGTGCGGTCCGCGAGCCGCCGGCCGACCAGCATCCCACCTATCGCCTGGCCCATCGTCGGTCCCGGCGGGCCGAACGACTCCTCCTGGGTGGCGGCGCCGGACTCGAGCCGGGCGAGCTGCTCCCAGCCGTAGATCAGCGTCTCCATGATATCGTCGCCGCCGTCCCGGACCTGGTCGCGGTAGCCGGTCAGCTCCTCGATCACCCGGTCGAGCCAGTGCACGAGCGCTTCCCTGTTGCCGTCGAACGCGACCGCGTTGTCCTCCGGGTCGAGGGCGGCGAGCTTCGACGCGTCGGTGAACTCGGGGCCGACCACCTTGGCTATGTCGCGCCAGCCGGGGCTCGCGCTCACGGCCGTCACCAGGGCGGCCGCCAGCGCGACCGGCAGATGCGCCGTCGCGGCCGCGTAAGAGTCGTGCTCTTCGGGGCTCATGAAGACCGGCTTCGCGCCGATGGCCTCGACGAGCCCGGTCACGGTCCGGACCGCCGCCGGGCTCACCATGCTCTCCGCGACGATGCAGTAACCGGCCCCGTCCAGGGCGTCGGGCCGCACGTCGTCGAGGGTGTACATCGTGCGCTTCGGCAGCGGGCGGCCGCCGACGTAGCTCGCGTCGTGCGGCAGGTACTGTCTGGCCCACTCGCCGACCTGCACTTTGGCCGAGCCGGTGTCGGTCACTATCGTGTCCTGGCCGACGATAGGGCCTATCGCCTCCAGGAACTCCCGCGTCTCCGAGTGCGGCGTGTCCATGATGACCAGGGACGCCCCGTAGATCGAGGACCGCAGGTTGCCGTTGGCGGTGTCGATGGCGCCCATCTGCTCGGCGCGCTTCAGCGCCTTCGAGTCGCCGTCGGTCCCCAGGACCTCGGTGTTCTTCAGCTTGGCCCGTTTCAGGCCAAGGCCGATGGTTACTCCGATGGGACCCATGCCCAGGATCGTTATTCGCTCCAAGAGGCAACTCCTTTGAGCTAACTTACCATACGGTGTCGCCGGTGACCAAGAACGCGAGCGCGTTGACGATCGGCCGCATCCAGACGGTAAGAAGGCTGAACGGGAAAAAGAAGCCGCTCACGATCAGCGCCAGCAGGATGGCGGGCCCCACCGGCTCCAGGCGCGCGAAGTGGACCGCCGCGTTACGAGGCAGGATGCCCAGCACGACCTTGAAGCCGTCGAGCGGCGCGACCGGCAGCAGGTTGAACGCGGCGATCAGGAGGTTCCAGAAGACGAACGACACGACCATGTACTCGATCAGGTCGCCGCCGAAAAAGCGCTGGAACCCGACCGCCTCGCTACTCACCAGCCCCAACCGGATCGGGAGCGCCGCGACGATGGCCACGACGACGTTCGATATCGGGCCCGCCAGCGACACCAGCGCCATGCCGGACCGGGGATTGCCGCGCAGGTACCGGACGTCTACCGGCGTCGGCTTGGCCCATCCGAAGCCGACCATCAGGAGCATGAGCCCGCCGAACAGGTCGATGTGGACCGCCGGGTTGAGGCTCAATCTCCCCTGACGCTTCGCGGTCCCGTCGCCTAGCAGGTAGGCGCTCAGCGCGTGGCTCGCCTCGTGGAACGACAGCGCGACCGCTATGCCGACAACGAACGCGGCCAGGGTGACCAGCGCGTACGTGGGGTTGTTCTGGAGCTGATCGAGTACTAGAAGGAGCAACCCGCCCTACCCTCGCCGTCCCTGGGCCGTCGGTCTGCCGAGCCCTGCCGGAAAAAGAAGAGGGGACGAGTCGAACTCGTCCCCCAATCGAAATCCGTAGCTTTCGGTCAGACTCTAGTGGCCGCCGCCGCCACAGGCGCAGCCGCCTTCTCCACCTCCGCCGCCGCAGCCTCCGCCTCCGCAGCCCCCACCGCCACAGGCGCAGCCGCCCGACTGGACATTGGGGTTGCTGATAACGAAGCCGCTGCGCATCAGGCCGTCGACGTAGTCGATCTCCGCGCCGTCGACCAACGGAGCGCTCTCGGAGTCGACCAGGACCTTGATGTTCTCGGCGTCTATGACGACGTCGCCGTCAGCGGGCGCCTGCTCGACGCCGAGCATGTACTGGACCCCGCCGTGCGCGCCGGGCGTCACCATGATCCGCAGCAGCGAGCCCTCGGCGTCCTGCTCTTTCAGCACGGCCTCGAGCCGCTGGGCCGCAAGGGGCGTTATCTCGACAAGATTAGCAGTGGTCAAACCGGCCACCTCCATGAGTCCGTGCAGGCTCGGGACGCCTGATCGCGACGGTCGTTTCAGGATTCGATCGTAGCACGCGCCCAATACACGGTCAAGCTGCGAGCGGCCCTCGCAGGCCCTCGCAACTGTTCAGAGTTGAGCGCCCACACAACCCGCTCACCCTGAGCAGCGTAAGCCGCGCGGGCCGTGCAGATGGAAGTAATACCAATTCGTTTTGAGACGCCGTGAATTGCCAAACCGTAGCGGCGGGTTTGAAACCCGCCTTCCCCCTATCGACCATAGGAAGCATTACCCCAATACGGCCTCATCACAGTAAATTGGTATTACTTGAAAGTCGCGCCGGTGCTTCACCGACGCGTATCGAAGGGCGCACGCAACCTTTCGTCCAATACTGATGTAGGCCCCACCACAAGACTCAGTTGTGCGGACCCTTCGATACACCCCGACGAAGCGGCGGGGCACTCAGCTACATTGGGTCCTGGTCGCCCGCCTCTCGAATCGCGGGTACCCATCCCCGGCTCCTGGTGGGGACGCCTGCAGGGTGCCGGTCGGTCTTCGAGCGGGTCAGGGGACGACCAGCGGGCTGTAGCGGGTGATGATCCGGTCTTCGGTGAGCTGCGCTTCGCGGAGGTACCTGGGCACGGAGAACATGCCCCTGTGCGTTATCCCGTCGTAGTAGCGCGGGACGCGAGCTACCCTGGCGGCCAGTCTCTCGTCGACTTCCACCGCCGACAGGGAGGTCGGGGCGGCGCCCAGGGAGCCGATCACGAATCCCCACGTTGCCCCGAACGACGGCACGAAGGCCTCCGACAGGTACGACTTGGGGAAGACGGACGCTATCGTGTTGGCCACGGCCGCGAAGCACTGGCGGTAGAAGGCGGGCCCCGTCGGGCCCGACTGCGCGACCATCGCGCCTCCGGGGTTGAGTCGGCTGCGCAACAGTTCGTAGAACTCCCGCGTGTAGAGCAGACAGGCCGGGCCGCCCTCCAGCGGGTCGGGCACGTCGATCACGGCAACGTCGAAGGTCTCGGTCGACTCCTCCAGGAACGCGAAGGCGTCGGCGTGGTGGAGGGACAATCGCGGGTCGTCGAAGGCGCCCTGGTGGTGGTTCGGCAGCAGCCGTCGGCACAGCTCGACCACCTCCGAGTCGATGTCGACCATGACCACCCGGCGCACCGATCGGTGGGCCAGCACCTCGCGGGCCGTGGCGCCCTCGCCCCCGCCGGCGATGAACACGCTCCTGGGCTCCGGGTGCGATATCAGCGCGGGATGGACGAGCGCCTCGTGGTAGATGAACTCGTCGAGCTCGGTCGACTGCGTCTTGCCGTCGAGCACGAGCGAGCGCCCGAAGCAGGCCGTGTCCTGGATCGTCACCTCCTGGTATTCGGTCCGGCCGGAGAAGTGGACGCGCTCCACCCGCTCGGCCTGCAGCAGGTCGGGGGTGATGTACTCGTAGTGCCACTCGCCCGGCGGCGGCCCGTCGGAGGCCATCAGACGGCGGCCGCCGCGGCCTCCGAAAGGGGGCCACGCTGGATCTCGGTGATCGACGGCCGGCGGCACCGGAGGCGCTCGACCAGGAACCTGGCGGCCTCGTGCGGCCGGGACGACTCGCCGCAGGTGAACACGTCGGCGGCCGCGTATCCGTGCTCGGGCCAGGTGTGGATGCTCAGGTGCGACTCCGCTATCGCGACGATGCCGGTGACGCCCCGAGGCTCGAACTTGTGGAACGACCGCGCCAGCACCGTACCGCCCGCCTCGCGCGCGGCGCCCACCATCGCGTCCTCGATGTGGCGGATATCGTCGAGGAGCGCCTCGTCGCAGTCCCTCAGCTCCAGGAACAGATGAGTACCGACGGCGTTCAACTATTGCTACCCCAAGGCGAGCGGATCGGGATGGCCGGCAAGGGGCGCCATTATACCGCAACGACGAGCCTACGGAGCGTATCCCCCTCACCCCGTAACTGTTCAGACTTGAGGAGGTGGACGGTCACGAGAGTGCGTCGAGGCCGCCGGGCGCTCCCAGGGGCGGGGCCGTCGCCTGAGAAACCGTTCGCCCTGAGTGCCCCGACGCTTCGTCCCTACCAACCCCGTTCGCCCTGAGTGCCCCGACGCTTCGTCGGGGTGTATCGAAGGGCCCGCGCGACGCAGTCCTTGGGTGGGGTCGACATCAGCATTGGCGACAAGGTTGCGTGCGCCGTCTTCGAGACGGCCCACCGCCGGAGAGTCAGGCGGCCACGCCAAGGGTGCCGTAGAGCGCGTCGACGTCCACGCGCTCTCCCACCAGCTCGGACAGCCGCTCCAGCTTCGCGGGATGGTCGAACCGCGACCGGGCGGACAGTCCGTCGAGCGCGGCCATCGCGTCCAGCGTCTCCGCTGGTACGACCGCGACCGGCACCTCTTCCAGCTCGGCCTCGTACAGGACGTACTCTATCGGCTCGATGCCGCCCGTGAGGACCAGGCACAGGGTCGATGTCTCCAGCGCGGACAGCTGCACGTCGGGCCGGTCGCCTCTGACGATGACGGCCTTGCTGTCGCGGGTGCCGAAGTAGACCTCGCCGGAGTCGAGGCCCATCCCGCCGACCAGCAGGTACTCGACCAGCGCGTCCTTCTTCTCCTCGCCTACGACATAGCGCCCGTCGAGGTGCTCGACGATCCGATCGACCGAGACGCCGAGGAGGCGCCTGTCTTCGGGAACGATTCCGAGGAGCGCCGGAGACCCGGAGCCCCCGGCGAATGCGGCGTTGGCGCGGGTCGTCTGGTACCGGGTCAACCCGTTGACCACGACGCCCGCGAGGCGGCCGCCGTACCGGCGCCGGAGGTTGTCGAGGTCGGCCCCGCTCAGACCCGGGTCGTAGCGTTCGATAGCGAGCACCCGGGCGTCGAGCGACTCGATCAGCCGGTCCTCTCCGCTCTCGGAAAGCCCGGCCGAGCCCTCGACGAGCAGCAGGTCCTGGCCTTCGGCGGCCTGGCGGCAGGCTTCCGCCGCCTGTTCCAGGACGTCCGCGCCCGGCTCGCCGCTCGGCAGCGCGAAGGAGCTCGCGGGAGTCGTCTGGGACAGCAGCGCGTCGTAGTCGGCGTTGTCGGCCGCGGCCGTGGAATCGCCCTCGCCGGAGAGCGGCTTGATCGCCGCCGCTCGCCTGCCGCGCCGGGACAGCTCGTGCGCCAGGACGGCGCACATGGCAGTCTTGCCGGACCCGGCCTGCCGCGATGTGACGTAGAGGATGGTCATTGCTACGAGACGGCCCGGATTATA
Organism: Dehalococcoidia bacterium; assembly: GCA_965220785.1. GTDB lineage: Bacteria > Chloroflexota > Dehalococcoidia > Lucifugimonadales > CAZENU01 > CAZENU01. The sequence goes on along the minus strand of CBDCQW010000003.1, from coordinate 973,417 downwards.
CCAGAGGCTACGACCAGTTCGCGGCCTCGTAACCGTTCAGAATTGCTGAGAGGAACGTGTGGCCCTCCGGTAGGTGGGGGATTTCGCGGGCATGACGGGGCTGTGGTTGTCGAAGTCCAGACAGGGGTGGGGCCGCTGCCGAACGACCCGCTCGCCCCGAGTGCCCGACGCTTCGTCGGGTGTATCGGGGGGCCACACAACTCGGACTTCGGGTGGGGCCGTCGCCAAGCCATGGGCGGGAAGGTTGCGCGCGCCCCTCGATACGCTTCGCTACTCGGGGTGAGCGGGTTGAGTCGGCGGCGCTACTCAGGAAGAGCGGGTTGCGTGCGCCTCTCAAGTCTGAACACTTACGCGGCCCCGATCGTCCGAGTTGCGAGGATAGGACATCCGTGCTATCCTGTCCCCGTGACAACATCCCTCCCAACTTCTCCCCAACTACCCACTACCCACTACCCCGTACCGCCCTGTTCCGCCTCAGATAGGGCGAGCGGTACACCCGGCGTCCCGTTTCCCGTCCAGGTGTTCCACCCGCCAGATACAAACGGAACAGAATGGCACACTTTGGAACGGATTACACAGACGCGACGACCCGTCGCGGCCCCGAGTCCGCGGTGCCGAATCTTCAGCTATCCACTATCCACTATTCACTATCCACTGTCCTGAGCCGCGGTTGCGTGAGCGGGACGGCAGCCGGTAGAGTAGATTGTGCATAGTCGGGCTGTGCGGACATTGGAGAAACCGGCGGTTCCACGAGCCGGGGCATGGGAGACGAGCGTATGATCGCGTACTGGCGAGAGGTCCGGCGGGGCCAGCGGCTGGTGCTTGCCGCCGAGGACGGTGCCGAGGAGGAGGAGATCGGCGGCGTACGCGCGACGAAGCGCGGCTTCGACGCTTTCGCCAAGACCTTCGGCTACGACCCCGGCAGAGCGCAGAAGGGCATGGCGACGCTGGAAGAGGCGAAGGAGTTCGTCGAGTCGTTCCGGCCGTGGGAGCTGTACGATGGCGGCCAGGGCGTCTCGGTCGACCCCGTGCTGCGGCCCCTGGCGCAGTAGGACTCGGGCAACGACGACCAACGGCCGAACGTCACGTCGGCCGGGCCGCGCGGCTCCTGGCTGCGCGTCGGTTGTGAGGACTGATTTGCCATGGTGATCGGATTCATCGGCGGTACCGGGCCCGAGGGCAAGGGACTGGCCCTGCGCTTCGCGCTGGCCGGCGAGGACGTGCTGATCGGCTCCCGGGACGAGACGCGGGCAGCCGAGGCGGCGGCGGAGCTTTCCGCGCTGGCTTCACAGGGGTCCATCGGCGGCGGTCTGAACGACTACGTCGCCTCGCGGGCCGACGTAGTCTTCGTCGTGGTGCCGTACTCAGGCCACAAGCCGACGCTGGAGGCGCTGCGCGAGCGGCTGGCCGGCAAGATAGTCGTCGACGTCGTGGCGCCCATGGAGTTCGGCAAAGGCGGCGCGCGGGCCGTCCCGGTGCCGGAGGGGTCGGCGGCGCTGCAGGCGAAGGCGCTGCTGCCTGACTCGATTATCGCGGCGGCCTTCCAGACGATCAGCGCCCGCGACCTGATGGACACGGACCACCCGGTCGACTCGGACGTCGTCGTCTGCGGTCAGAGCCGCGAGGCTCGGGAGACAATAATGGCGCTGGCCGAGAAGGTGCCGGGCGTCCGGGCGGTGGACGGCGGAGGGCTGAGCAACGCCGGTTACGTGGAGAACCTCACGCCGCTCCTGGTGAACATCAACCGGCGCTACAAGGCCCACTCGGCGATCAAGATCGTAGGGATCTGAAGCCGCGCCGCCGCGATGGTGCCGGGAGGGGCGAGGCACGAGGGTTGCTGATGCGCGTCCGGGTGGAGAGCGCGGCCTGCACAAGGGACCGTTGTCCACGTCGTTGGTCGCGTCGAATCGGCGCGTTGCTTCTCGGTCTGGCTCTGGCCGCGGCGGTCGGAACGGGCTGCTTCGCGCAGTCCTCCGAGCCGCCGCCGGCAGTGACGCCCATCCCCGTGGACGGTGACACGACGGACCAACCGCAGACGGAGTCGCCGACGCCCGTCGCCTCCGACCGTGACGAGACCGACGACCCGCGGGCGGATCTGTCCGTCCGCGTCGTCTCCGACAGCCACGAGATCGACTTCCCGGAGGCGATCCGGCTGCGGCTGGAGATCGAGGCCGACGATGAGATCGCCGAGATAACGCTGTTCTACCACCTGGCGGGCAATCCCTCTCGCGTCTACGGGTACCCGCAGGTCATGGTGGGCCGAAGTGTGTCGACCGAGTTCAGCATACAGACGGACGGCGCCAACTACCTGCCGTCCGGCGTGGAGATCGAGTACTACTACCGGATTCGCGGCGCCGGGGGCGACGTGGTGGAGACGCCGCACTCCAGGGTGACCTACCTCGACCCGGTCTACCGTTGGCGCGAGCTGCGGCAGGGCGATCTGATCATGACGTGGCACGACATCTCCGAGGAGCGTGTGCGGGCCGTCCTTACGAATGTCGAGCCGCGAATGCAAGCGGCCAAGGATCTGTTCGGTCTCGACGACGTGCGGCCGATCAAGGCGGTGATCTTCAACAGCCGGCGGGAGGCGGACCGCGGCCTGCCGTTCGTGAGCGAGGCGGCGAGCCGTCGTCATCTCTACGGCGGTTTCGCGTTCCGGGAATACGATCAGTTCGTGCTGTCGGGCCTGTACGAGCAGGGGGTCGCCCACGAGGCGACGCACCTGTTGCTGGGCCAGGCAGTCTCGTCGCCGCTGGCGAAGATCCCGGCATGGTTGAACGAGGGGCTGGCCACCTACTTCGAGGCGAGCGACTCGGGACGCGCCCGCACCGTGGCCGCGGCCGCTAGGGACCGCCGGCTGCTGAGGCTGCGGTCGATGGGAGCGGTGCCAGGGCGCCCAGACGACGTAACGGTGTTCTACGCCCAGGCGTGGAGCGTCGTAACGCACATGATCGAGACGTACGGCGCGGAGCGGATGTCTGCGCTGCTGGACGCGCTCGGCTCCGGTGTGGAGATCGACGAGGCGCTGCGGCAGGTCTACGGAACGGGCGTCGACGGGCTGGACGCCGACTGGCGGGCGCGGCTCTCAGCCTCGATCAGCCCTGTTCTGCGGCCCGATCCGGGCACCGTCGGGACCAGCGCGTTGATCACGGGCGCCGCAGCCGTCGCCGCGGTCGTATCGGCCTACCGCTGGCTCGTCCGCGAGCCGGCCGAGCCCGAAGACGAGGAACCGGAGGGCGCCGCCTGAGCACGGAGCCCTTGTCCCTTGTTGAAACGGGTTGGGTGGGGGGTGCCTTACCCCCTCGCCCTTGACGGGAGAGGGCTGGGGAGAGGGTGACTGAGGTTGACTGAGGCAGTCCTGACGGCTCCGTCCTCTGGAGTTAATACCAATTCGGTTTGAGGACGCCGTGAATTGCCAAACCGTAGCGGCGGGTTTGAAACCCGCCTTCCCCCTATCGACCATAAGAAGCACTACCCCAATACGGCCTCATCACAGTAAATTGGTATAAGCTCGCATCAACTCACTGGCTGCCCGGCGCAGGCATCTCCCCCTCCCGCCAGGGGGGCTGACAGGGGAGGGAGGACAAGAAGTCGGGCCGCGTTGCCGCCGGAGACCGCCGCGCGTTCCTCGGCGGAGAGGCCGGAGCGGGCCAGCTCTCCCAGCACTCGGCTGGGGCGAATGAGCGGATGGTCGCTGGCCAGCAGTATCTTCTCGTGGCCCACCAGGCGCGCCGCCAGGTCGAATACGCGCTCTTCGTACAGGAATGGCGACGCGGCCGTGTCGAAGTAGACGTTCCCCAGGGCCGCCGCGACCTCCGGCATCAGCGCGTAGAAGGGCAGGCCGCCGCCCCAGTGGGCGCACACGAGCACGACGTCCGGGTACGCCTGGATGAACCGCCAGAGCGCCTCTGGCCGGGTGCGCCCCTTGCCGGGGTAGGAATGCCCGACCGGTTCGGATGAGTGGGTTGTCAGGACAAGGCCGTATGCACGCGCGGCCTCGACGAGCGGCGCCATTGTAGACGGGTCACCGAGATCGAAGCCCTGCGTGTCCGGGTGCAGCTCGCCGACTCCCCTCAGGCCGGTGGAGGCGCAGCGCTCGGCCTCCTCGGCGCCCCCGTCGGGCCAGGCGGGGTTGACGCCCGCGAACCCGACGAGGCGGCCGGGATGGCGGGCCACCGAGTCTACGATGTAGTCGTTGGCCTCACGTGCGACGCCGGGATCGGTCCAGCCTATGCCCATCACGACCGAGACGTCGACGCCATCCTCGTCCATGGCGGATACGAGCTCGTCGGTAGTGGCCATCCTGGCCTTGGGGTCGGCGAACAGATCGCCGAACGTGGCGTCCCGGGCCGCGAGCTCAGTCCGCCGGGCGGGGAAGCCAGGAGGAAAGACGTGCGTGTGGAAGTCTACTATCACGTCAGGCTGCCTCTACTGGAACAGGCCGGCGACGTTCGTGCCGCAGATCCTGGCCATCTCGGCGGGCGGTATGAAGTCGCAGTGTAGCTTCAGGTAGTCGAGCGACTGCTTGTAGGTGCAGTTGCGCTCGACGTTGGGCATGTCGGACCCCCATGCGAGCCTGTCCGGGCCAAGCCGCTCGTAGTACTCGCGCACGACGGGCCGCGCCTCGACGTAGGGGTACTCCCACACCGCCCCCTGGAATATGGGGATCAGTATCTCGACCAGGGCCCCGGACTCCTCGTAGACCCGCCACACCTCGCCGGGGATGCGCACCCGGCCGCCGTCCATGAACCTGAACAGCGAGATGCCGTGCGGCAGCACCACGGGTATCCGGGGATAGCGCTCCCGCCATCTCGCGAACGCGGCCAGCTCGGACAGGTACGCCTCCAGCCCCGGAGGGACGCCGGCCAGGTTGAGGTACACCGGGATGCCCATGTCGGCGACGTGGTCCCAGAAGGCGGCGAAGATCGGATCGTCGAAGCTCTCCCGACGGCCGTGCAGGTGGAGGTTGCCGGTCTGGAACCAGAGCCCGTGCAGGCCGAGCCCGCCGACGGCGCGGTCGAGGGCCGCGCGCTGGCCGGGCGAGTCGACGAGCCACTCGTCGACCATGGCGAGCCCCCACAGGCGGTCCGGGAACCGCCGCACGGCCTCGGAGAGATACCGGTTGAGCCGACCGTAGACGTGGCCGGTCTGCAGCACCGCCCGGTCGACGCCGACGAAGTCCATCTGCGCGACCATCAGCTCCGGCGGCGCTGAGAGCCCGGTCAGCGTCGGCGGCAGGTACTGCAGCGTGTGGTCGACGCCGTCCACGGTCCACGCGAATTTGCCGTAGCCGTCCCCGCGGAAGTCAACCTCCGCCAGGTCGGCCAGAGTCGCGTCGTCGACGTCGGCGAGCGTCCGACGGTCCACGACCGAGCCGTCGTCGGCCCGGCGCACCGGCTGATGGTGCGACGCCAGCATCTGCTGCAGGTAGCGCGTGTGGCCTCGCGCCGAGCGGTGCCCGGCCGGGCCGCCCATCGGAGGAAACGCGTGCGCGTGCGAGTCGACGATCATGGAGGACAGGGTACCGCGTGAGCCGACAAGAGTGAATAGCGGCGCTGCCAGCGGTTATACTTGGACTACCGAGACTGGTTAGGTGCTCGGGAGACGGGGCGACATTCAGGGAGGCCGCAGTGATCGGCATCGAACTCATACGCAAGGACCCTGAGCGGGTGCGCCGCGCCATCGAGGCGAGGGGCGACTCCGCGCCGGTCGACCGCGTGCTGGAGTTGGACGAGCAGCGCCGCCGGACCGTCTCGGAGGTAGACGACCTGAGGGCGGCCCGCAACCAGGGCAGCGCGCGACTGGCGAAGGTGAAGGAGCGGCCGCCTGAGGCGATCGACGAGATGCGCGCATTGGGCTCCAGGATCAAGACGATGGAGTCCGGGCTCAGGCGTTTGGAGGAGGAGCTCAACGAGCTGCTCCTGGACCTTCCGAACATCCCTGAGGACGGCGTACCCGTGGGGATCGACGAGTCGGAGAACGTGGTCGTCCGCGCCGGCGGGGAACAGCCGGAGCTCGACTTCACGCCGCGGCCGCACTGGGAGCTGGGTGAGCGGCTGGGCATCATCGACTTCAAGCGCGGCGTCAGGGTCTCCGGGTCGCGGTTCTACGTGCTCAAGGGCAGGGGGGCGCGGCTCCAGCGGGCGCTGATCGCGTGGATGCTGGACCTGCACGCGTCGGACCACGGATACGAGGAGCTCTACCTGCCCAACATCGTCACCCGCGAGACGGTCGTGGGGAGCGGCCAGCTACCCAAGTTCTACGACAACATGTACCACGACGACGAAGACGACCTCTGGCTGATCCCGACCGCCGAGGTGCCGATCACCAATCTCTACGGCGGGGAGATACTGTCGGCCGACGATCTGCCGATGAGGTACGTGGCCCACACCCCGTGCTACCGCCGAGAGAAGGCGGCGGCCGGCAGAGACACGCGCGGGATCAAGCGCGGGCACCAGTTCGAGAAGGTGGAGATGTTCAAGATCGTCGAGCCAGAGCGGTCTCCCGCCGAGCTGGAGAGCCTGTTGGCCGACGCCGAGGACGTCTGCAGGCGTCTGGGCATCGCGCACCGGGTGACGCTGCTGTGCACGGGTGACATGGGGTTCGCGGCCACCCGCACCTACGACGTGGAGATGTGGGCGCCGGGATCGGACGAGTGGCTGGAGGTGAGCTCGTGCTCGGACTGCGGGGACTTCCAGGCGAGGAGGGCCAACGTCCGGTACCGGCCGTCGGCGGGCGCACGGCCGCGGTTCGCGCACACGCTGAACGGCTCCGGACTCGGGGTGCCGCGGACGCTCATAGCCATCCTGGAGAACTACCAGCAGGCCGACGGCTCCGTGCTGGTGCCCGAGGTCCTGCGGCCGTACACGGGCTTCGACCGTATCGGCTAGCGCGCCGCCCCTGGACGCGCGAGCTGTCCAGAGGTGAGTCATACGACCCGTTCACCCCGAGTAGCGGCGATGCTTCATCGGCGCGTATCGAGGGGCCCACGCGGGGTCTCACCAACCTACGCGCTGATAGGAGGAGTCGGGTCATTCGGAGCGGAGCGGCGCTCCGGGCGCGGGCTTGAGAAATGTTCCGAGGAGGAGAGAGCTATGGTCGTAAAGCGGAATTGGCGGGATGCGGCGCCGCGGGTCGGTCACGAGAGCGCGATCATCTGGACGCTGCTGGCCACGGAGGGTGACCAGAACGTTCCGCCGGAGGTCGCGCCGATGAGGGGCCAGGGCACGATCACGCTGCACGCGATGCAGGGCCGCCGGAGCGGCGACTACCACCTGCACGAAGACCGCGAGCAGGTCTACTACTTCACCAGCGGCCGCGCGAAGATGCGGATCGACGACCGGATGTACGACGTGTCCGAGGGCGACATCGTCTACGTCCCGGTGGGCGCCCGGCACCAGCTCGTCAACGACGGCGAGGACTGGGTGTACCACCTCATCATCAACGCGCTGCCCACCACGGGCCAGTGAGACCTTTGCGCAACCCCCTCTCGCTCGACGGGGGAGGGCCGGGGTGAGGGTGAGTCGGCCCGCAGTCGACCTCGGATACGGGAGACCGGCTTCCCGGCGCGCGCATTCCCCCTCCCTCTAACTCCCTCCCGCCAGTGGGAGGGAGGACAAGAAAACCCCCTCTCCCTCGACGGGCCCCTGGCGGGAGAAGGTCAGGATGAGGGGGAAACCGTGCCGGCACCTTCAACTTCACCCTCACCTCAGTCCTCTCCCGTGACGGGAGAGGAAGCTATGAGACCTTTGAGAACGCCCTGTAAACGCTGTACGGCCCAGGCCTCTATAATTGATGGCCGCGCGAAGGACGCAGGCCAAGGAGACACCCCTGATGAGCGACACGACAGACAGCCGGGGAACCGGGTTCAGCTTCGACGGGCTGAGGGCGAGGTCCGCCCCTGAGCCGACGGCGCTGCCCGGCGCGGCCGGCCATGAGCCCGAGTTCCCGTTCACGATGTCCTATCCGGACCCGTCCAGCCTGCCGATCATGGAGGCGCACGCCGCGATGGGCGAGATCCTCGCGGAGGTGGGCGACACGCCGACCGTCTACCCAGACACCCAGGGGTATCCGCCACTGCGGGAGTACGTCGCCGACTTCCTCGGACGGGAACGGGGCATGGACGTCTCCGCGGACCACATTCTGCTCACCGAGGGATCAGGCCAGGGAATTCACTTCGTGGCCGAAGCGCTGCTCGATCCCGGCGACGTGGTCATCGTCGACCACTTCGTCTACGGCGGGACTCTGTGGTCGCTGCGGCGCTTCGGCGCGGACGTGCGAGGCGTGCCCAGCGACGATGACGGGATGCTGCCCGACGCGCTGCACGACACTCTGAGGGGCGCGGCGGCCGAGGGCAAGCGCGTCAAGTTCATATACTTGATCCCGACGTTCCAGAACCCCCAGGCGTGGACGATGCCGATCGAGCGCAGGCGGGAGGTCGTCGAGGTCGCGGCCCGCCACGGGGCGCCGATTCTCGAGGACGACGGGATCGCGGAGTTCAGGTTCGAGGGCGAGTCGATCGACGCGGTGTCTTCGCTCGACGATTCCGGGCTCGCGATACATACCGGTTCCTTCAGCAAGATGGTTGTCCCCGGCATGCGGATCGGATACCTGGCGGCGTCGCGAGAGCTGCTGGAGACGCTCATGCCGATCAAGGGCTCCCGGGGCGTCACGCAGTTCGGAGCGCTGACCGTCTACCGGTTCGCCACGACCCGACTCCCGGAGCACCTGGCCCGGCTGAACCGGACGCTCAGGTCCAGGAGGGACGCGATGTTCGCGGCGCTGGGCGAGAACATGGGAGACACCGCGACGTGGGCCCGCCCCGAGGGCGGACTCTACACGTGGCTCACCATGCCCGGCCACGTCGACCTGGTGAAGGCGGCGGAGCCGGCCGCGAAGGCGGACGTGACGTACGACTTGGGCACGAAGTTCGCCACCGGCGACGACCCCGGCCACAACCGGGCGCGCCTCTGCTTCAGCTACAATACGGAGGACGAAATCGCCGAGGGCATCGCCCGGCTTGCGGACGTCCTGTCCGGGATCGGCTACCTGTAGAAGCCGCGACCTACACGTCCAAACCGTAGTTGACCTCGATGCGCCTGCCGGTACGGTGCGACTCGTAGGCTGCGTCGATCGTCTGCAGCACGTGCAGGGCGTCGTCCATGTTGAGCGCCCCTGGCCGGCCCGCGCGAATGTCCTCGATGAAGCGCTCGATCCAGGCGTAGTACCACAGCCGCCCTACCCTGCTCGGCAATCGTGTCAGCTCGTAGTCGAAGGTCCTGTCCGGTGCTCCCCTCCATTTCGCCGACGCGCTGTGCACCTCCAGCCGGGAGCCCCCTACGCTCGACCATTCGGCCCATCCCTCGGACCCTCTGAAGAGAAAGGCGCTGTCGTACGGCTGCCAGCCATCCACGGTCGCGGGCTTCGTGTACCCGTTGTGCAGACTGCCGTATGCGCCGTTCTCGAACTCCAGGCCGAGGACCGCGACGTCCTCCAGCGGCTCCTCCATGTTTCCCACCGGGCGCCCGATGGTCGCCTGTACGGACTTGACCTCGCAGCCCATGACGCCCCTCATCAGGTCCAGGTGATGGCATCCCATGTGATGCAGCACTCCCCCGCCCTGGAGGTCTCTTCGGTACGGCCCGGAGACCTCTCTTCCCATCGGGCCGCCCACCTGAAACCAGAACTGGCGGCTCTCGACGTCGAGCGGCCTTCCCAGGATGCCCTCGTCGATGAATCGCCGCAGGTCTTGCATCGCCGGGTGGAAGCGCCATGGGTACTGGATGAAGGTCGTCAGCCGGTTCCTTCGGACGGTCCTGACCACGTCGTAGAGGTCCTTCGATGAGACGGCGAACTGCTTGTCCACCGTGAAGTGCTTCCCGGCCTCGGCCAGCTCGAGGAGCGCGCCCGGCAGGTCCCTGGGATAGAGCACAACGCACGCCAGGTCGAAGTCCTCTCCGGCAATCAGGTCCTCCACGCTGGAGTACAGCCCGGCCGACGGGTCGTACCGGTTCGCGACGTCGAGGAACGACGTGTCGTACAGCTCGCAGTAGGCGACGACCTCCACGTTCTCGAGGCGGCGGAAGTCGTGGATCAGCCGTGGCTTCGAGTCGTCGAAGCTGCCGGCGTGTCCGATGCTGAGCCCTACGTGCGCGGCGCGGAGCGTCCGGTCCTTGGGCATACGACGCCTCCTACCTGCCCGGTCCCCGCAGCGCGTCGGCGGCGTGGATGTGCGCGGGCGGGCCCCGGCCGATGGCGCTCAGGTCGACCTCCATGAGCTCCTCGCCGAAGACTATCTCGCCGCCGTAGACCTTCGCGACGTCCGCGACGGCGCGCTCCATCTGGCCCTGCAGGGCGATCGGCGTGTTGTGCACCAGCACCAGCCGCCTGGCACCGGCGGCCTCGGCCAGCCGGCCCGCGCCGGCTGTGCCGCACATGTAATCGCCGTCGCCGCCGCCGTCGATGTCCGACTGGACACCCACGCAGCTCAAGACCACGACGTCGGCGCCGGCGCACAGCTCGGCGACGGTGTCGCAGGGCGTCGTGTCGCCGGTCACGACGATACTGCCCTCGTCGGTGTCCAACCGGTAGGCGAGCGAGTCGAGGTAAGGCTGGACGTGATCGGCGGGAGCGCTGGTGACCTGCCAGCTCTTGCCCTCGCAGACCTTGCCGGGGCCGACGTCGCGGGCCACGACCATCTCGGTCGGCGGCGACCGGAAGCTGCTGCCGTCGGCGCCCATCGTCGGCAGCGGAACGCCGCCGCGCAGCGTGTAGCTGTAGTAGCTAAGGGGGTGGTTCGTGCGCACCTTCCAGTCGTGCGCGAAGGCGCCGACCTCGGGGTCGATGAGTCGGGTCGTAAGCTGCTCCGTCAGCGTGGGGCCGTAGACGTTGAGGTTGTTCACCTTGCCGACGCCCAGGTCCCAGCGCGTCTCGATGAAGCAAGGGTAGTCCATGTCGTGGTCGGAGTGGTGGTGGGTGAAGAAGAGGTTGTCGATCTGGGTCGGCCACAGGCCCGCCTTGGCGAGCTTCCAGGTGGTGGCCGGGCCGCAGTCGAACATGAGAAACTCGTCGCCGGTGCGGACGACGTAGGAAGAGCCGAACCGGTCGGCCGTGGGAAACGGCGTGCCGCAGCCGAGGATGTACAGCCTGTCCATGCGCCTGCCTCCGTGGGACGGTGCGTCCGGCCGGCGCATTATATTGGACGCGGCGAACGACGCGCGACCGCGCAACGGCTCAGGTTGGTGAGGCCGTGTGCGCCCCTCGATACGCGCCGATGAAGCATCGGCGCTACTCGGGGTGAACGGGTTGTTGGGAGGTCATCCCAAGAAATGAACGGCGGCCCGTGTTGTGGCGCGGCGGGAATCGGGATATCGTTGGCGCGAGCTATGTGAAGTCGGACGCGCCGGACGGAGGACAAAGGGAGCCGCCAATGACGACAGATAAGCTGGCCATCGACGGGGGAACGGCGCTGCGAACGGAGCCGTTCGGGAGCGTTCACACCTTCGGCGAGCCCGAGCTCGACCAGCTCATGCAAGTCGTAGACGATGCGCCGGAGCAGTGGCACTCCGGATACAAGGTGCGGGAGTTCGAGGACGGGTTCGCCCGACGCCACGGGGTCGGGTACGCGGTCGCGACCGACTCGGGGACCGGCGCGATCCACGCCGCAGTGGCCGCCATCGATCCTGAGCCGGGCGACGAGATCATAACGGCGCCGGTGACCGACATCGGCTCGGTGCTGGGCATCATGCTGCAGAACGCCATCCCCGTCTTCTCGGACTGGGAGCCGGGCGCGGTGTTGAACCAGGGCGCCGCCGACATCGAGCGCCGTATCACCGAGCGCACGAGGGCCATCATGGTGATCCACCTGTTCGGCGTGCCGGTCGACATGGACGCCGTGATGGACGTCGCTCGCAGGCACCGCCTGCCGGTCATCGAGGACTGCTCGCAGGCGCATCTGGCCGAGTACAAGGGCAGGCTCGTGGGCACCATAGGCGACATGGGCTGCTTTTCGCTCGGCGGCAAGCCGCTGACGGCCGCGGGAGGCGGGATACTCATCACCGACAACGAGGAGCTGGCGCGGCGGGCCAAGGGGTTCGCGGCGAAGGGCTCAGAGTACGACGAGGAGCTGCGCAACTCGCTCAGACCGACGACCGCGCGACGGGGTTCCGAGAGCGGCTTTTCGTTCCTCGGCGACTTCCACCCCATGCAGGACCTGATGGCCGCGGTCGGCCTGGCGCAGCTCGACCGCCTCGACGGCTACATCGCCCGCCGGCGTGCGGCCGGCGCCATCATCGAGGACATCCTGTGGGAGGTGCCGGGGCTGACTCCGCAGAAGCTGCGGCCGGGCGACAGGAGCGGCTACTACAACCACGGCTTCCTGTACGACGAGGAGGTCATCGGCGTCCCGCCGGAGCGGTTCGTCGACGCGGTGATCGCGGAGGGCGTCAACTGCAAGGTGTACCTGGGTGGCATGCCGCTGTACCACTACCCGGTCTTCTCCGAGTCCCGCACGTACGGGGAGTCCGGGTACCCGTTCGTCGACGAGCGGGGCAACCGCCGCATCGACTACCGCGACGTGCGACTGCCCGTGGTGGAGGACGAGCTGCCCCGGACCCTCAAGGTCGGCGGCAACAGCTCACACACCGAGCGGGACGCGCTGGACATCGGCAACGCCATCAAGAAGGTCGCGCTGCACTACGCCTCGAAGCGGTGACGCGACGGGACGCTGAGGCGCTGAGTTCACACTTGGCCGATAGTCCGGTCCGCGTAGCGCGCGGTACACTCCAGCCTGCCGTTGGCCGGATCGTACGCCATGTACCAGTGGTTGATGACGTTCCGGCCCAGCAGGGATGGCAGGTTCCCATTAGCCTCATCCGGCTCCGCGATAAGCAATCCAACCCCGTAGAGCCTCGCCGCACGACCGTCAGGGAACACGAGCGTCGCCGGTTCGTGAAAATACGGCGACGACCCTCCAATGCCGCGCGACAGCTCTCGGTTGCGGAGCCGCCCGAACGGAACATCTGCGCCGAGTGCATCCCTCGGATGAAGGCAAGTGCTATCGGCTCCGGTGTCGACCAGGAAAGACACGTTCTCACTGACGTCGAGCCGGGGAATAATCACTCGGCCCTTAACGTACGGGCGCCCGAACGCGTCGAAGTGCCCAACGATCAAAGGATCAGCACAGGAGGATCGGTGTCCATGAAGTCGACGACCGTCTCAGACCTGGCTATCCCCCTTCGATCGACGGCCTCAAGCACCTGCGTTCTCGTGGCCCCGGCCGCGACAACGCCGTCCTTTCCCATTGCGACCCACTTGTTCGGGTACTTCTGAACGAGACGGATGTATTCCCTGGTCATGCGGGCGTGGAGCTTTCGGAACTCCGCCAGATCGTCTACAAGGGCGCCGGGTCCGCCCATCTCTTCGATCATCGCACAGGCGTCGTCGAGGAGCTGCTGGTTAACGGGTTCGGCAGGCGACATATGGTCTCCCCCAGATGATGGTTGGCACAACTAAGTCTAGCATGCGGCAAGCGCCCTACACCGGCATCGTGCGGCCGGCGGCCGCGCGGTGGGCGTCGGCTTCAGCTACAACACGGAGGACGAGACCGCGGAGAGTATCGGCAGGCTTACGGACGTCCTAGAGGTCTGGCCGGAAAGCCATTGGCCGGGTTTCGCGCTACGCCAAGCAGACGTATTACAGGTTCAACTGGCATAATATGTTATGTGATACGGTTCAATAACCTACTATTACGTCGAGTAGCGTTGTCAAGAAAACGACGTTGTTGGGAGAATAGGGGTTTCCGTCCGAGTTTCTAGGCTCCATAAGCTACCTGTAGCGTCGCCGACCCTCGACATGAGTCCGGCTCCAGCGAATGGCGCTGGCTAGGTTCAAGCTGTGTAAGCCACCTCGCCCTCTCCGCTCGCGTTCCCAGCCTCGATCCATTGTCTGATAGCGTCGGGGAACACTCTCAGGAAATAGAGAGCCGTTCGGTATAGTTCGTAGATTTCGTCCACCGTCTTCTCGAGTCGGAAATCCGCGTAGTTCTCGTGCACCAACTGGTTTCTCAGGTTTCCGATCTCAAGAAACGCCTTCACCGAATCGTCTAGACACTGATCGCTTCGCACCCTTTGCTTCATGTGGTCCGCGAAGTCTCGGCCAAACAGACTGTAGAAGGAGTTCGCGTTCGGCCCTCCCCACTGGAACAGCTGAGCAAAGCGCCTGTCGATCGCCTGTCTTCTCACGAATTCAGCCAGAACCCCCGCCCCATGGTCGGCGCTGCCATATAGGCCGACAATCGTTTCGGTCAGTTGCACCTCGAAGTAACTGGCCGTCGCGATTATCAGCGTCTTCCTGAACGAATCGTGAACCCTGGAGTGAAGCCCAAGCTGATTGTTGGATTGCAAGTAGCCTGCCAGATCGTTGTGGTCGTTCCACAGTTCGTCGATCCGGTTGTGCGTCACCGGGCCAGCCTCAACCATCGTCTTAGTTCAGCGCCACTATCGCGCGGGCCAGCGAGAGGCGCTTCTTGACGTTCTCCGAGCTTGTAGTCTGACTTTGCGTAGCGCGGCGAAACTCAGGGTCATCCTTGAGCAGGTCGAGTGAGGCACCGGCGATTGTGCCGGCTACACAGGCATTTTGGAGGTATGGCTGCCGGCAGACTGCCACAAACACCGATTCGAAAATCATCGGGCTGAATCGTCCCTGAAGGCTGTGGAAAGCGTCAGACGGCAGTTCCTTGCAACTGGCAAGGAAGGACGCAAGCAACTGCCGCATCTGTTCGATCCGGTTCGCGTCGAACGACTTCGCCTCCTGGGAGAAGCCGTTCAGGAATTTGACCATCGACGGACGGTAGGACTCTTCCTTGAGCAGCATGGCGAACCCTCTAAGCAGTATCTCTACGTCCTTCATGTGGATGTCGGGAATCTTCTTTCCGACCATCTTGCGCCATGCGTCTTGGGCATTCGTCTCGTACAGCATGTCGTAGAATCGTGAATCGAACGTGCACCGCCGGATCTCTTGCGGGGTCAAGTTGACGCCGCCGGAATTCAGGCGGTTGAAGATCTCGTACATCGCGCTGTCGCCCGCGGGCCCCACCTGCCGAACGATGATGTGCCTGATAGTGCGCAGATCGAACGACGACCGGTGCTGGTCGTCCAGCGTGTCGTAGGTGCGTCGATGGAACCTGTTGGGCTGCCCTGGCACATTCTCCGGCAAACTCAGGCGGAAGTCCGTGAAGTACCTCCCGTCCTCTAGTACTTCTGAAGGCACGACGCTTCGCCCGTCGGAGAGCATACGGAGGTTGACCAACTGGTCCTTTCTGGGGAACCTACCTTTCACGAAATAGTAGACCGACATGAGCCGCTGTTGGCCGTCGATAACGAGGTATTTGTCGCGGCTCTGTTCGTAAAGGAATATCTGCGGTACGGGAAGTCCAACGATAATGGACTCGATCAGCCGTGAAGCGCGCCTCACGTCCCAGATGAAGTTCCGCTGGAAGCCCGGGATATTGACGACACCCGACTCGATGAAGTCGACCAGCGTCTTGGTATTGAAATCGTTCGGAGAGGAAACCAGATCGAAGCTGTCGATCGGGTAAGAGTCATCATCCGATTCCACCTCGCCGACATCCGGCTCGTATCCGTCGTCGGCGAACTGCTGCACATCTTGGGCCGGAGTGTAAAGAGTCATCATCTGGCCTCACGGGATTACGTTATGAACCCATCACAAAGCGCGTTTGCCCTGAACGGATGCCCAATTTTAGCAGAGCTTGAGAGACCTCGACCGAGTGGGGCATCAAGCTAGGTCGCAATGGGTGATGAGCCGCCTCCGGGCGGCGCTGTCGAAGCCTGGCTGCAGCCGCCTAGACCGGCATCGTGCGGCCGGCGGCCGCGCGGTGCGCGTCGGCTATCTCGCGGCGGGGGACGCCGATGATCTTCGCTCCGATCTCCTCGATGACGTACTTGGTGCGCTCCTCGTCCGACATCGACGGGTCCGCCCAGCTGCACAGGAACGCCAGGCCAGCCTTGTCGCAGGCCGACTTGACGATGTTTCGGGCCTCGTCCATCTGCGGCGTGTAGGGCGGGTCGTGCAGGGTGGGGTCGCCGAAGGACAGGCCCATGTCTCCGGGGCCCCACTCGGCGAACGCGAGACCGGGCGTTCCCGCGATGGCGTCCGCGTCGGGCAGGCAGTGCCTGTCTTCGATCTTCAGGCCAAGCATCAGCTCACCATCGGGGTTCAGCGGCCAGGGGTCGGCGACGCGCATGTACTCCATGGGCGATATGCCGCCCCAGACCTCGGCAGGCATCGACTGGCCGCCCTGTCCTCTTCTGCCCTCCGGCAGGCCCTGGTCGCGCCCTATCGTCTGATGGACGTATCGCACGGTCGCCACGAAAGCCCTGACGGCGTCGGCGCTGCGCGCGTGCGTGTGCAGGATGCCGTGCACGCCGGTCGTCAGCACCTGCCGGACCTGCCACGCGTTGTAGTACACCTCCTCCGGGCTGATGCAGTTGGACGGCAGCGTCGTGACGACGGTCGGCGTCGGGTGGCCGCTGGGCGTCGGACCCCCGTCCTTCAGGCCGCGCATGAAGTTCATCAGCCCGACCACGTCGAACGGGTGGTGTTCGAAGTCGGTCAGTATCATGTCGGCCCACGTCTGCGCCATCTCGCGGCCGGCCTCGTAGGTCAGCTCAGGCGCCCCGGCCGTGAATATGTCCTGGCCCTGCTGCAGTAGCTCGATGCATTTGTTGATCCTGGCCATGCGTGAACCTCCTGTCGTCATTCCCGATTCGGATGTATTTCGTCCGCCGTGAGCATATCACCGCTCCCCGCGCGTTGGAAGCACTCGGCGTAGTGGTACAATTCCGCCGTCGCCGAAGCGGTACGGCGCAGGGCGATGCCCGGAGGACGAGATGCTCGAGCGGTTCAAGGTGCCGCAGGACGATCAGGTCAGGGTGCCGGAGCAATCGCTTCGGGCGACGGTCGCCGCAGTCTTCGAGAAGATGGGCGAAACGGCTGAGGACGCCGCCGCCGGCGCGGACGTGCTGGTCACGGCCGACCTTCGGGGCGTGGAGACCCACGGCGTGTCCAACATGCTGCGGGCATACGTAGGGCGGTACGCCGACGGCGGCATGAAGGCCAATGCCGACTGGCGCATCGTCAGGGAGTCGCCGGCCACCGCCACCGTAGACGCTGACACTGGACTCGTCACGATCCTGGGGCCCAGGATGATGGGAATCGCTATCGAGAAGGCCCGCGAGGTGGGCGTGGGCGTCGTCACGGTGCGCAACGCGGGCCACTCAGGGGCCATCGGCCATCACGCCATGCTCGCGGCCGAGCAGGACATGATCGGCGTGACGATGACCTCCGGGGGCGCCGCCGTCGTGCCGACGTTCGGCGCCGAGCCGAGATTCGGCACGAACCCCATCGCCATCGCGGCCCCGGCGCGCACGGAGGCCCCGTTTCTCTTCGACGTGGCCACCAGCGCTGTGGCCGGCAACAAGACGGCACTGGCGCGGCGGGTCGGGGCAGCCGTCGAGCCGAACTGGATCACCGACCTGGACGGCCGCCCGATCAACGACGGCAGGGTGATGCCGGAGATCGGCGACTACTTCATGCTGCCGTTCGGAGGGACGCGGGAGAACGGCTCACACAAGGGCTACGGCTTCGCGATGATGGCGGACGTGATGTCGACCCTGTTGTCGGGCGCGCTCCCGGGCATGCTCCCCGGCAGCGTCAACTCCAGCCATCACTTCGCCGCCTACGACATCGCGGCGTTCACCGACGTCGACCAGTTCAAGGACACGATGGACGAAGCCCTGCGCACCCTTCGGACCACCAAGCCGGCGCCGGGACACGACCGGGTGCTGTACCCCGGCCTATCGGAGCACGAGGAGGAACGGGACCGCCGCGCGAACGGCATCCCGCTGCACCGCGAAGTCGTGCAGTGGTTCGACGACATCACGGCAGAGCTCTCGCTGCCGCCACTCGATACGGCCTAACCGAACGTCAGACCGGACAACGCCAAGACAAGGGAGGACACCAGCCATGGCTAAACGATACGGAGTCGGCAACTACAAGTACGATTCGGTGGACGAGTGGCCGATCGACGACATCCCGGGCGTCGCCTCAGACGTGGCGTGCGACTCGGAGGGGCGCGTTTACGTCGCCGTCCGGAACTCACAGGACTTCGACGACAACCACGGCTCGATCGTGGTCTACGACCGGGACGGCCATCGCCTCGGATCGTGGGGCGAAGAGTACCTGAAGGTGCCGCACAGCATCTGGATCAGCCCGTCCGACGAGATATTCTTCACCGACACGTGGGACCACGTGATGCGCAAGTACTCCACCGCGGGCGACCTTCTGATGACGCTCGGCATGCCGGGGATGGCCGGCGCGCCCGGCGGGCCCTTCAACATGCCGACGGGCGCCGTGCAGGCCGCCAACGGCGACATCTATGTCGCTGACGGCTACCGGCAGAGCCGCATCCACCGCTTCACGGCGGACGGCGAGCTGACCCTGTCCTGGGGCTCCGGGGACCTTACCCACTACGACGAGAACATTCACGCGTCTACCGCGACGCCGGGTACCGGGCCGGGCGAGTTCAACCTGCCCCACAGCGTCAACCTCGACGCCGATGGCCGCGCCTACGTCATGGACCGCAGCAACGAGCGCATCCAGGTCTTCGACGCCGACGGCAACTACCTCGACCAGTGGAACGACGTGCCCAGCCCCAACCAGGCCACCGTTGACGACGACAACGTCGTGCACGTGGCCGGGATCGCGGGCGTCCAGCTATACACCGTCGACGGCGAGCTGCTGGGCACCTGGGGCGAGAAGGGCGACCGGCCGGACCAGTTCAGCGGCGCTCCCCACGGGATATTCATCGACTCCAACGGCGACGTGTACGTAGCCCAGGTAGGCGCCCCCAAGGCCCTGAACAAGTTCGCCAGGATATAACCGCGGCGCTCAGGCAAACGGCGGAGCGCTTCCTGACCTTCGTTTCAGATGGAGCGTCAGAACGGCCGGTGGACCCTGCCGACGAGTACGCCGGCCGCGCGCCCTGACGAACGAAGACCTGACGGCAGCGGGTGCCGCCTAGGGCCGATGGCGGCCCAAGTCCCCCTGTACCCGCCGCACTACCTCCCGCGCCGCTTCCTGCATCTGTCGCTGCGCCCGTTGGCCGGGCTCCGGCCGCGAATTGGCCTTGCCGCGCGGGACAAGGCGCGCGATATATTTCTCAAGACGGACAAGCTGGCCCATAGGGAACTCCCCGTTACGACGGGAAGCTCTTGACCGTCCCAGGCCATCGAACCGATGGGCGTCTGGCGGGAGATCGATGCTGGCCGTCGAACTGAACCCGTGACGGGAAACCAACGTCGCGAGCCCATTTTTTCCATTGTCTAGCCGGAGTCAAAATTCTGTCAAACCGTTCTGGGTCACCGTATCGGGTCTTGGCGGCCTGCCTGCGCCCACTGTGGACGTCCGGGGCGTCGGCTCCACGCCGTCCCACGTGCGCCGCGCGATTCCGCACAGCCGCGGCAATCTGATACCTGAGCCGAGCGGCAGAGGGCAGAACTCGGTGAAGTCCCCGGGTAGCGCCGTCAGGGCCCGGAGATGCACACACAATACAATGACCGGAAAGGAGGTGACGTGTACGGGACGTACCGAACGAGTACATGCCTTTGACAAGGGATGGGGCTGGCCATAGACTGGCCGGCATCCAGAACGGAGGGTGAGACGACATGAGGCTCACGCGGGAGCAGGAGAGACAGTTCGAGGCCTTTGGGTTCGTGGTGCTTAAGAACTTCTTCGACTCCGACGAGCTCGAGCTCATCCGCAGGGACTTCGATTTCGCGGCGGCGCGGGCGTCTGGGTGCGAGCCCTTCGACGGCACCAAGATGCAGTACTTCAACATGCTGGGTGAGGAGACGCCTTTCTACGCATCCCTCCCGGAAATGTCACGGTTCTACGAGATCGCCGAGCAGCTCTTCGGGGAGAGGACCTTCGCCTTCGAGAGCAACGCCTACCGGTACGTGGGCAACACGAGGTGGCACTACAACGACGGCTCCAGTAACTTCAACGGCTACGGCATCAAGTTCCAGTTCGCCCTGCAGCCCGTGGACGGGAGCAGCGGCGCGCTCAGGTTCATCCCCGGCTCGCACCTCCCGCTCTACCAGGAGGTGCTGACCTCCGTGCCGCCGCTGGGCCGGCAGTGGTACGACACGGACGAGGCGTGGGAGACCATCGACAAGATCCCATGCCACGTGTGCGAGTACGGCCCCGGCGACGCGGTGGCCTTCGACCTCAGGATGCTTCACGCGACCTGGGGCGGCGGCAACGACAGGCAGATGAGCTGCGTCAGCTTCTTCCACTATCCGGAGACGCCGGCAGAGGTCGAGACGATGCGAGAGATCGCGCCGAAGTACTGGAAGCCGGGGCCTAGCTCGTCGATGCCGTGGAACGATGGCGTCAGGGCGCAGTGGCTGTCCAACCCGCACGGCAGCGCCAAGCGGCAGGGCTGGATCGACGCGATCGAGGAACTGAGCAACATCCCGGCGGACCAGACCGGACTTCGGCTCGAATTCGACCGGTACGGTATGAGCACGGTCGTGCCGGCCTAAAAGGGGCCTGTCACAGGCGCTGCATGACCTCCACGGGGAGGCCGTCTCCGACATCCAGCGTAATCGACCGGATGGGCACGCCCGTCGCAACCCTTTGAGGCGTACGGGATGTACCGAACGAGTACACAATCTTGAATGTCCCAAGTCGGCCACGGTATAATTCCGCACGGAGCCGCATGGTGAATTGTTTCACCAGCGCAACGTGCGGACCGCCGCAGGGAGGTTGACCAGGGAGATGACCTACATAATCGCAGAGCCGTGTGTGGCCGTTAAAGATGCGGCTTGCGTCGACGTCTGTCCGGTCGACTGCATCTACACCGCGGACGAAGACAACATGTACTACATCCATCCGGAGGAGTGCATAGACTGTGCGGCGTGCGAGCCCGTGTGCCCGGTCGTCGCGATCTTCGCCGAGGAGGACACCCCTCCCCACTGGGACAGCTACATCGACCTGAACTACGAGTACTTCGAGATGTCCCGCTAGCCGGAGGCCTTTGCGTAACTCCCCCAGCGGGAGACAAAGGTGGTGGAGATGTGTCGATTTCTTAGCTGGGACCCCCCACCCCTGGGTTCCCGCCTGCGCGGGAACGACGGTTGTGCAAAGGTCTCCTAGCCGCAGGACGCGCCGGGATGCTCTACACGGCACAGAGCAGGTCGACGGTGTGCGCCGCCGCTATTGCGCGAACTCGTACACCCGCATAGGGACGGACTTCGTCGCCGCAGCCCGTCCGTGGACCATCAGGCGCACCTTCTCGGTGGTCTCGCGGGTGAATGAGCGCTCCCCGCATCGCTGGCATACCGTGGACGGCACCCCGCCAACGAGAACGTAGCGGCCATCCACCCTGAAGACCTCCTCCACCGTCTCCATCCGGCCTTCTTTCCCGTTGCAGACGTTACAGGCCATAAGGTCGAACACTCCTACCTTCTTCCCCTGTAGTCCTGCCATTCCGCGCTGTCCGGCTCGTAGAGCCCAGGGCCTTTCCATTATTCGCAAATGGCCCTCGGTAACTGTTCAGAGTTTCTTTGAGAACAACCCTTGGCCGACCTGGCGTAGGGGTTTGGCCGACCTGGCGTAGGGGCGGGTTTGCAACCCGCCTTCCGGTGCAGCCTCATCTTCATCGTTGGTGAAAGTCCCCCGCCGAGTCCATCTCCTCGAATCTGAACAGTTACGGCCCTCGGCAGATCCTTGTGCGTAACAGTACATCCGTGCTACTCTATGCTCGTGATCAAGCACTCGCCAGCAGATAGTTCGAGCCCGCTCACGCGCCCATGGCCCGGACGCGTCGGGTACACAAGTATGCCATTCTGTCGCGCGGTGTGCCGCCTCAGATAGGACGAGCGGCACACCCGGTGTGCCATTTCTCGGTCAAGTGCGCCACTGCCCAGATAGGAACGGCACAAAATGGCACACTTTTCGCGAAATCGACCGCGGCCGCACTCGGCGAGAGGCCGGATGAGGCTGATCGACACCGCTCCGCTCGCATCGTGTCCAGCAACCGAACGGCCCGGCTCGTAGAGCCCAACAGATTGCGGCGGGTGTATAATCGCGGCGACTGCTGGGGTGGATGCCGGTAGGGGTCCGCCCCCTCGAGACTTGACGCGATCGGAGCGCGGCGCAGGTCGGGCCTGGGTCCGCCGCCGCCCTATTCCTATGACGGAGGGCTGAAATGGTCCGGATAGAGTCCACCCCCGAGATGGTCGCCAAGACCTACGCGGCCTCCCAGCGCAACCTCGAAGTCGTCCGGCGCCGGCTCGGCAGGCCGTTGACGCTGGCGGACAAGGTGCTCTTGGGACATCTGGACGACCCGGAACGCGGCGACCTCGAGCCGGGCGCGAGCTACCTCGACCTGCGACCCGACCGGGTCGCCCTTCAAGACGTGCTGGGCCAGACCGTGATGCTGTCGTTCATGCAGACCCGGAAGGCCAGAACGGCCGTGCCGACGACGGTGCACTGCGACCACCTGATCCAGGCCCGCGTCGAGGGCGGGAGCGACCTGCTCCAGTCGCTGGAGGAGAACGAGGAGGTCTTCGACTTCCTGCGCTCGGCGTCGGCCAAGTTCGGCGTAGGCTTCTGGGGCCCGGGCGCCGGCATCATCCACCAGGTCGTGCTGGAGCAGTACGCCTACCCCGGCGCGCTGATCATCGGCACAGACTCCCACACCCCGAACGCCGGGGGGCTCGGCGCGTGCGCCGTAGGGGTCGGGGGCGCCGATGCCGTCGAGGTGATGGCCGGACTGCCGTGGGAGGTGCTGTACCCGCGCCACGTTGGCGTCCGGCTCACCGGCGAGATGGGCGGCTGGACCGCGCCCAAGGACGTCATCCTCTACCTGGCTGGCGAGCTGACGGTGTCCGGCGGCACGAACGCGATCATCGAGTACTTCGGCCCCGGCGCGAAGTCGATAAGCTGCACCGGCAAGGCGACCATAACGAACATGGGCGCCGAGCTGGGCGCGACCACGTCGATATTCGCGTTCGACGAGCGCATGGACACCTACCTGCGCTCCACGGGACGGGCCGACCTGGCCGACCTCGCCGGCCAGAACAGAGACCTGCTGGAGCCGGACGCGGAGGTCGAACGGGACCCGGCGAGCTACTTCGACCGGGTGGTCGAGATCGACCTGTCGCGCCTGGAACCCCACGTCGTCGGCCCGCACTCGCCTGACCGGGCGCGTCCGATCTCGGAGCTCGCCGCCGAAGTGGCCGACGGCTCGAACGACTTCATCGACCGGATCGACACTGCGCTGATCGGGAGCTGCACGAACTCCTCGTACGAGGACATGAGCCGGGCCGCCGACGTCGCGAAGCAGGCCAACGCTCACGGGATCAGAGCCGCGACCGACCTCATGGTGACACCGGGCTCGGAGCAGGTACGCGCGACGATCGAGCGCGACGGCCAGATGGACGCCCTGAAGGACATCGACGGCGTCGTGCTGGCCAACGCGTGCGGCCCGTGCATCGGCCAGTGGAAGCGCGAAAAACTGATGGAGGACGTGCCGAACACGATCGTCACGTCGTACAACCGCAACTTCCCGCGGCGCAACGACGGCCGGTCGGAGACGATGAACTTCATCGGCAGCCCGGAGGTCGTCACGGCGCTGGCGATCGCGGGCAGGCTCTCCTTCAACCCGCTGACGGACGAGCTGCAGGTCGACGGCGGCCAGGCCTTCAAGCTGCGGCCTCCGGCGCCGGCGCCGGAGGTGCCGGCCGGAGGCTTCGATCCGGGCAGCGAGACGTACGAGCCTCCGCCCGAGGACGGCAGCGACATCGCCATCAGCGTCGCGCCCGACAGCGAGCGCCTTCAGCTCCTGGAGCCGTTCCCGGCCTGGGACGGCAACGACTACGCGGACGCGCCGGTGCTCGTAAAGGTCAAGGGCAAGTGCACGACGGACCACATCTCTCCGGCCGGGCCGTGGCTGAGATTCCGGGGCCACCTGGACAGGTTCAGCGACAACATGTTCATGGGCGCGGTCAACGCCCATACCGGCGAGACCGGCAAAGGCGCCAACGTGCTCTCCGGCGAGAAGGGCGTCGCGCTATCGCGCATCGCCAGGCAGTACAAGGCGGACGGCGTGCGGTGGGTCGTCATAGGCGACGACAACTACGGCGAGGGCAGCAGCCGCGAGCACGCGGCCCTATCGCCGAGGTTGCTCGGCGGCGCGGCGATCATCGCCCGAAGCTTCGCGCGCATCCACGAGTCGAACCTGAAGAAGCAGGGCATGCTGCCGCTGACCTTCCAGGACCGCGACGACTACGACCTGGTCCGCGAGGACGACCGGATCAGCCTGACCGGGCTGAGCGATCTGGCGCCGGGAAAGCCGGTCCAGTGCACCGTCACCCACGCCGACGGGACGACCGACGAGCTGGAGCTGGACCACTCGTTCGGCGCAAGACAGGTGGAGTGGTTCCGGGCCGGCTCGGCGCTGAACCTGTTCCACCGCGACGGCGTGTAGGGCCGCGAACAGTAGCTCATTTGCGGGGAGACCGCGCCTGCGCCACTCGATACGCGCCGACGTCCCACTGAGTGCCCCAACGGCCCGTCGGGTGCGTCAAAGGGCGTGACCCCGGGTAAACAGGCCGTAGGAGCCTGGGTCTCGAACCGCTACGCGCCCGTCACTTCACCCTGCGGGTCCGGTCCGGGCGGTACTTCTCGGTCTGGGGGTCGAAGTCGCGCTGCAGCCTGATGTTGCTTTCGAGCGGCAGGTCGACGGGCCGGCCGCCTTGCCGGTGCGACTCCATGAAGGCAAAGATGAGCTCGTTGCTGGCCTGCGCCTGCCTGATACCGCCACGGGTCGTGGGATCGCCGGAGTCGATGGCGGCTACGAGCTCCTCGACGATCGCCAGGGTCGTGCTGCCCGCCGGGAAGTCCGGGAACTCCTCCACCGTCCCCGGGCCCGCCCGACCCGGGTCCGGGTGCTCGCCCAGGCGGCGCAGGCGCCACTCGGAGCCGTTGCCTATGATCGAGATGGCTCCCCGCTCGCAGATGACCTCCTTCTCCGAGCCGCGTGGCGTCGTGAGACAGTAGGCGGTGACGCCGTTCTCGTACTCGACGATCCCGTGTCCGCCCGGGTCGACCGTGATGACGTCGCCTTCGAACGCATCCCCGCCCCGCGTCAGGGTGGCCTGGACCGAGACCGCCCGGCGGTCGCAGTTGATCCAGTTGATCAGGTCGAACCAGTGGCTGCCGGAGATGAAGATCGGGTCCATGTTGTAGCTGATGATCGTCTTGAGGTCGCCGAGCTCGCCGCTGTTGGCCAGCTCCCTGACGACCTCGTAGCCGGCTGCCCACCGGCGGTTGGCGCCCAGGTTGAAGGCGACGCCGTTCCGCTCCACGGCCTGCGCCATCGCCTCGGCCTCCGCGAGCGAAGACGTCAGCGGCTTCTCGGCGTAGATGGCCTTGACGCCCGCGTCGGCCGCGTGGATCGTGATCTCCGCGCGCTGCTCCTGCTGGGTCCCGATGCTGATGATGTCGGGCTTCTCCTTGTCGATCATCTCGCGGAAGTCGGTGTACAGGTGCTCGGCCGGCACCCCGTAGTCGTTCCCGACTCGCTCCAGCGTCTCGGGCTGGAAGTCCGCGGCCGCGGCGAACTCCGTCCGCTCGCACGCGACGAATCCCTGGGCGTGGGAGAAGGGATAGACGCTCAAATTGGTCGGCGACCTGAAGTTCGGGTACAGGCCGGTCGACCGCCATCCGCATCCGATGATCGCCGCGCGATACGTCTTCAAGTCATGTCCTCCATGCTGTGGTCATTACAACGGTCTTCCGATCCGAGGGATCGGTCCCGCGACGGTGCGTCGGCGATGCGCCGTCCAGTACCGCGGGAAGAGATGCACGGGGCCGGGCGTCAACTCGAGCGGGGCTCGTACAGGGGCTGCCTGGGAGCCCGGTCGCGGAGCAGGTAGAACTTCGAGCCTTGCAGCGGCAGCTCGACACGGGCGCCGCCCCGGATATGGGACTCGATAAACGCGAACAGCAGCTCGTTGTTGGCGTATGCCACCCGGACGCCGCCGCGCTCCGGCTCGCCGGTGTCGAGAGAGTGGACCAGGTCCTCGATCAGTCTCAGGGTTGCGCTGGCGGGTTCGAATTCGGGGAACGCCCCGGGTGCCATCACCCCGTCTTCGGAACGCTCTTCGAGTAGCCACTGGTCTCGCGACTCGTCGACGGTCATCACGCCCCGCTCGCAGACCGCCTCGAACCCGCGGCTCCGTCCGGACAGCAGCGCGTAGACCGTCACGTCGTTCTCGAACTGGAATATGCCGTGCCCCGACGGGTCTTCCAGCATCCGGTCGCCGTCGAACAGTTGAAAGTCGCCGCTGTTCGGGGGCGCGCCGCGGTAGTCTTCGGGAAGATGTCCCTGCGCCCAGACCACGGGGTGGTCGCTGTTGAGCCGCTGGGCGATGTCGAAGTTATGGCTCGAGCCGTTGAACAGCGAGGTGTTCTGGTAGATGATGATCGACCTGAGCGCTCCGAGCCGCCCGGAGTCGATTACGTCCTTCATCGCATCGTAGGCGGTGCTCCATCTTCGGTTGGTCCCGAGGTTAAAGAAGGCGCCGTTGCGCTCCACCGCCTCGACCATGTCGGCGGCTTCCCGCATCGAGGCGGCCATCGCCTTTTCGGCGTATATTGCCCGCACGCCGTTCTCGACAGCGTGTATGACGACCTCGGCACGGTGCTCGGGCTGGGTGGCCACGCTGACGACGTCGGGCTTCTCCCTGGCGATGAGCTCCTTGTAGTCGGTGTACTGGCGCTCCTTGGGGACGTCGTACAGCAGCCCGAACCGCTCCATGACGTCCTCTCGGAGGTCCGAGCAGGCGACCAGGTCCGTGCGGTCGCAGGCGTAGAACCCCGCCGCGTGAGAGTAGGGCAGGACCATCGATTCGCGGCCCATGACCTCGTGGTCTATGAACCCGCCCATGCGGCTGCATCCGACGACCGCGGCCTTGTATGTCTTCATGCCACGAGCTTCCTTACTCCGGTTCCGTTATGGGTCCGATCCTGACCGCCCGCACTGTAGCACAGCGCCGCCATCCTCTCAACGGCGATCCGGGCGCCAGATTCACCGCCTGATTGAGCCGGCCTGCGTGGCGGACTGCCTTCGGTGGAATGGTGGCGCACCTCGTCGGGGATGGATTCCCGCGTACGCGGGAATGACGGAGGTGGGGGATCTGGGGAGCGCGCGGCTGCGCCCTCACGTGCGGCGGTTTCGCTGATGGCGGCCTATGTAACCTACGATCACCTGCCGGCGTTCGTCGTCCCAGGCGAAGGCGATGCGGATCGTGCTCTTAGGATCGCGGCTGTTGCCCTTGCCGAGATGAGGGCCAAGTTCATAACGCTTGCCTTCGACGGTCGTGGTGTACCACTCGTCGAACTGCTCCGTCGTCACCTCGGTCTGCCCCGTCTTGAACGACCAGCCGGAGCACGATTCCCGCAGGAGCAGGTCGAAGTCCGGACGCGTGCCGGGTCTCGCCCGGCGCTCCTGATAGACCGTGGCCAGCCATGCGAGCGCTTCGAACACCTCGTCCGGCTTCTGGAACTGGCTGTTCCTGTCCGACTTGGAGTTGAGCGCGAAGACGAGGCGGTCCGGGAAGGACTGCTCTGCGAGAGCGACCGCCTCGTTCACGCTGGCCGCCCGCGGCGCCGGCTCACTCGGCGCGTCCGTGCCTGCCGCCCTGGAGTCGACGTAGGACCTACGCCAGGTCTCTTCCATAGCGCGGCTGCGGGAAAGCTCGCCCTTCAGATCGCTGCGTTCGACGTCGAGCGCCCTCCTGTCCGATTCGAGGTCGTTGCTCGACTGCGCCAGCCGGGCGTTATCGGCCCTGAGCGATTCGCCCTCCTGCCTGAGCCGGTCGAGCTCGGCGAGGGCGGCTTCGTGCTCCTCGTCCGACACGACGGGATCGGGCTCCGCGGCGTCGGGAGTATCGTTGGACGCTGCGGCCTGCTCCTCGGTCGGAGATTCGACCTCCGCCGGGGCGTCAGGGCCGTCCGCGGGCGGATCGTCGTCCGGGTCCTGAGTGGCGGTCTCTGAAGTCTCCCAAGTTTGGACAATGTCGAGAATCTCCGATTCGCGCTCCGATCTCTCGACGGCGCGCGCCGCCTCCGCGTCCCTGGAGTCGGCCTGCGGGCGAATGGGGCGGTAGCGCGCCAGGTTGTCGCGGAGGTCCTCTGCCAGCGCCAGCGTCGCGGAGACGGACCAGGGGACTTCGTCCACGTTCTGCTCCCAGGACGACAGGTCAATCCCGAGGTACCGCAGCTCCGCGTCGAAGTCGGTCCGTATCTCGGAGAGCAGCTTGACCAGGGCCTCGGACTGGAGGGAGTCACGCTCCGTGGCCTTTTCGTCGGCGATCCTGTACACGGCCTCGGTGAACTCCTCGACGTCGACCCACTCGGGCGCGTCGTGGGGAAGCTCCTGGAGATGGTCGAGCCAACCCAGGAGTGTCGGCGACTCTATCGCGGCCCTCGCGTCGCCGGCGGTGGGCAACCTACCGGATACGCAGCAAAGCATCATCCCGACGTCTTCTTCGTCGAGGTCGGCGCGATTCTCGACTATGGCCTCGATCTCGCGGAGCCATTCGGCTCTGGGCCACGCCGAGTGGAAGACGCGCTCCTTGAGGTCCGGGCCGTCGGCCGGCATTTTCGACTCGGTGAGATGCCGCGTAACGAGGTCGCGAAGGTCTTCGTGGGACTCCGTCCACGCTCTGAGCACCCCAGCGGCAAGCCTGCGATTGCCGTGCACGAACTCGTGGAAGACGCCGTCGACGAGCTGGTGCGGCGACGCCTTGCTGGCGTCCTTGAAGCCATCCACGCTGATGCTGTCCGCGATCGCCGAGTTGAGCGCGTCACGCACACTCTCGGATGCCTCGGCTCGGTGTTGCAGAGAGTGCGCGATGAAGTCGTGGACATACTCGGGAGCGAATGGTAGCGCTACGTAAGAGAGGGGAATTGTCCTCTGTTGTTCGTCTGTCATTGCCGGGTACTCCTTGTCGAAGAGCGTCCGACTCAGATCGGATTCTGGTCAGAGTCTGAGCCGTTCTCAATGCGGCGACCATCGTAACCACTGCGGACGCACGTATCGGACGCGGG
Source organism: Dehalococcoidia bacterium (assembly GCA_965220785.1). Taxonomy (GTDB): domain Bacteria; phylum Chloroflexota; class Dehalococcoidia; order Lucifugimonadales; family CAZENU01; genus CAZENU01. Next base: position 944,218 of record CBDCQW010000003.1, on the reverse strand, counting down.
GATTAGAGCACGGGGAACCGACGCGGGGCACCCGACAGACCGGAGCGACGCCCGAGCACGCGGGGCCGGCGGCGGCAGGGCCGTGCCTGACTCGAAGAAGGGACTATACACGGGGGTCGTCAACTATCCGGGACGTAAAGACGCAACCGGCGCACGGATTGGCGCCGACGGGCGGACCGGGTCGTTCCTCTACACGTCATGATCGCCCTCCCGATTTTCCGCCTGTAGCAAGCGACACCGGATCCACCGCCGGTCCCGAGTGTCACATCGTCAGGTTCTTGTAGAGCTGCAGCAGGCGGCGGGGCAGCTCGTGGATGTCGTCCAGGATCTCGTAGCCCATGTCGGCGCACATCGTCTTCAGGTAGTCGTGGCCGTTCTTGTCCACGGTCAGGCAGAAGGCGTTGACGTCCTTGGCCTTCGCCTCGTCCAACGCCTTCCTGGTGTCGTGTACCGCGTACTCCTTCTCGACGCCCTCCCGGCTGTATCCGCGGTCCTGCGGGCGCCCGTCGCTGATGAGGAACAGCAGCTTGGTGCGGGCGTCCTGGGCTTCCAGCTTGGTCGTCGCGTGACGTATGGCCGGGCCCATGCGGGTGGCGTGCAGCGGGGCGATGCGGTCCACGCGGCGCTTGACGCGCTCCGACAGGGCCTCGTCGATGTCCTTGATCGTGTAGAACTCGACGTTCTCCCGGCCGTACCCGGAGAAGCCGTATATGCCGTACATGTCCCCGATCGACTCAAGGGCGTGGATCAGCAGTACGACCGCCTCTTTTTCCAGGTCGATGATGCGCTTGTAGGAGCGTCTGGCGCCCTCGCCCCGGCGGTTGCGCAGCCAGACCATGTACTCGACGGGGTCCTCGGGCGCCTCCCAGTCGTCGGCCACGCTGCGGGCCTCCTCGATCGCCTCGGCCGTCGACGCGCTCGTGTCCAACAGGAAGACGACGGCGACGTCCCGCTGTATCTTGTTACGCCGCCAGAACAGCTTCTCGCTCGGACCGACGCCGGTGCGAATGTCGATGAAGGCCTCGATCACATCGTCGATGTCGATCTCTTCGCCGTCTTCGAGCTTGCGGACCTTCCGGAACATCTCCGGGACCAGCAGCTCGAACTGGCGCCTGATCTGGCTGGCGACGGGGCCGTAGCTCGCCAGAGTGGTGCCATAGTAGTCGGGGTCGCCCTCCGCCATCATCTTCTGCCGCACCATGCACCAGCGCGGCTTGTAGTCGTAGGCGCGGAAGTCCCACTCGTCGTAGGCGAACGTCAGCGGCTCGGTCGGGTCCAGGGCGCCGCCCTCCTCGTCAACGTGCACTAGCGGGCCCTGTCCCATCTGCGGCGCGTCGGGCAGGCTCTGGCCCGCCTCCTTCATCATGTTACTGGACAACGCCTCGCTGGAGGTCTGCGCCATGCCCTGGGCCCCCTCGAGGTCCAGCTCGGCGCTGTTCTCCAGCATCTCCTCCAGCATCTCCTGGGTGATCTGCTGGTCCGCCTCCTCCGTGGAGGCGTCCGCCTTCTGCATCCTGAGCTGCGAGAGGAACTGCACCAGCTCCGGCTTGAAGTCGCCGCGGTAGTCGACGTCCTCGCTGGGGTTATAGTCCTCCTCGGACTCGGGCCCGCCCTCGCCTTCAGACTCTTCCATGATCTGCCTAAGGGCCTCGACGAGGCCGCCATCGGCCGCCTCGTCTCCGACTTCGTCGCCGATCTCGATGTCCTCCCAGTCCTCCGCCGCCACCTCATCGTTGGATATCGGGGCGAGGATGCCGTAGATGCGAATCGTGGCCTCGGCCGTGTCCTCCACCGAGGCGGTGTCGACGAGCACGCGTCGCGCGATCATCGCGATCTTGCGCGCCTCGTCTACGTACTTTGTCGGGGCCTCCAGCCGGCCGCTCTGCAACAGGCTGTACCGGACGAGAAACTCCACCAGCGCCTCGCGGGCGGGTAGCGACCGGATTTGCGGCCTGCCCTCCAGCGCGTCCCGCTGCACCGTCACGTATGCGGTCCTTATGCCCGGGTACTCGGCCTTGACCCGGGCGTCGAGCCTGCCGTCTTCGACCACGGTGAAGACATCCAGGGCCAGGGCGCGCTGTTCGAAGGCGTCGAAGAAGCGCTGCATGTCCGTCAGCCAGACGCGCTCGACGCCGTCCCCTTCCACGACGTCGGCCGCTGCCGGGCGCCCGCGCCTCTCTCCCAGCCTGGGCCGCAGGTCGGTGAACAGCGTCGACGGCCTTTCGTACTCGAAGCCGAAGCTGCCGAACTCCAGGTGGGCAACCTGGTGTGTCGAGACGACCTTCAGCAGCGCGAAGTTCTCGCCCTTGGTGCCGTACTTGCCTACCTGGGAGGGGACGTAGACCGTCGACCCCTCGGTGGAAGGCGACTCGTCGGATACCCAGCCGATGTTCTTCTCGGCCAGCTCCTCGCTGGCGGCCAGCTTGATCTCGGCGCCGGCCAGCGCGCAGCAGTACATCTCCATCACGCCCTTGACCCGGTCGAACTCGACGCTGGACGACAGCACTTCCAGCATCTCCTGGGCCGAGGCCGACTCGACGCGGAAGAAGGCGAGGCCGGCGTCTTCGTTGTGCTCGAAGAGGCTCACTCCCTCCTCGAACCAGCGGTCGAGCTGGGCGGGCGTGATCCGAGCGAGCACCGCGGGGCAGGACCTGGTGAACTCGGTCACCGCGGCGGGGGAGATGTCCAACAGGCGCTCGGCCAGGGTGAGCATGTGCTCGTGGTCGTCGTCGCCGAGCTCGGACAGCGACCGGGATATTTCGAGCATGGCGACCGGGGGATTCGCGTAGCCGCCCTTGCGAAGCCGATCGGTGAGTCCCAGGAACCGGACGCGCTCGGCCGCTTTCACGCTCGGCAGCGCCTTGGCGGAGGAGTCGAACAGCGCCTTGACCTGGCGCCAGTTCGTCTGCACCTGGGCCGCAGCGAGCGATATGAACACGTCCTTGCCGTCCGGCAGCAGGGGAAACACCTGCAGGCTCAGGCCGAGGCAGTCGGCCGCGAGGTCGGACGACCGGCGGGCCACGACGTCGAGCAGGCCAACGAAGCTCTGCAGCTCCTTGACGGTCATCGTGTCCAGCAGCTCCGGGCTCTTCTCGAAGAACTTCGCCGCGAGCGTGCTCGACTTCCACGTCCCCTTGTACAGCCCGCTGCCCATCGCGGCCCAGCCCTCGATGTGGCGCGACCTCAACTTGTTCATGGCGCCGGGGCTGGCCAGGAAATACGCCCCGGCGATAGCGGACGACTCTTCGCACAGGGCGCGGCCGCTCCGGGCCCACCTGAGGAAGTATGAGAACGGCATCAGGGCGGCGATCTGCGGGCTCGCCTCCAGGAAGGCGTCGGCGGGCTCGGAAGAGCGGCCGACCTTGGAGAGCACGTCCAGCCCGACGGCCGCCCACTCGGAGAGCTGGGCCTCGGTCAAAGACCCGGCCAGCTCGTCCCACGCCGCCTCGAACCGCTGCCGCGTCTCCGGCGCCGCGTCCTCCAGGCGCTCGACCAGCCGTTCCCTGGTCAGTCCGTCTACGTCGTCCAAGTCAACTCCTCGTCGGCTCCATCCGACATCAGCTCCACGAACCGGGCGAGAACGCGCGCGGTGGCGCCCCATATGACGCGGCCGTCATACGCGTACGACGGCCATCTGACCGGTCGATCGTCGATCAATCGCGTTTCGTTCCGATCGAAGGCGCCGCCGATCAGAGGCCCCACGGGAAGCTCGATTATCTCGGCGACCTCCGCGCGGCTCGGGGTGAAACGATAGCCCTCCGGTATGGCGCCGACGAACGCGCTGATGGCGTAATTCGATACAGTCGCGACCTCGTCCAGCTTCCCGAGGACCTCGACGTCCTCCGGACGAACGCCGATCTCCTCGTGCGTCTCCCGCAGCGCCGTGTGCAGCAGGCTGCGGTCCGACTCGTCTCGACGGCCGCCCGGGAACGAGACCTCGCCCCTGTGGTGGTCGACCGTGTCGCTCCGCTTGTTCAGCAGGACGGCGTAGCCGCCGTCCTTCGGATACAGCAGGAGCATAACGCCGGCAGGGGAAAGAGCCGGGTCGTCCAGAGTCCGCTCGGGACTCGCGGCCAGCGCGCGGCGGACCGCCACCATCGTGTCCGACTCCCCCGCACCGGCCGAGCCACCGTATGCGGCATTCAGAGAGCCATCGCGAAAGTCAGGCGGCACGAGGCTCATGCTCCCATTCACGGATGTGCCGGTAGAGCCGCATTGGGCAACGGCCATCATCACTCGAAGATCGAGGTGATCACTTCCTCGATGCTGGCCTGGATCGAGTACTCGTCGGTGACGGCCCAGTTGACGGCCACCTGGCAGGCCCGACGAGGGGCGATTCCCTGCGTGATCAACCGTCCCGCATAGATGAGCAGCCGGGTGCTCGCGCCTTCGGCCAGACCGTGCTCCCTCAGGTTGCGCACCTTCTGGCCCAGCTTGGCGAGCTGGCGGGCCGTCGCTTCGTCGACTCCCGCCTCGTGCTGGACGATCTTCGTCTCGACCTCCATTGGGGGAGGTTTGAACTCGATCGCTACGAACCGCTGCCTCGTGCTGTGCTTCAGGTCCTTCAGCGCACTCTGATAGCCGGGGTTGTACGACATCACCAGCAGGAAGCCGTCCGCCGCCTCGAGGAGCTCGCCGCGCTTCTCCACGGGCAGGATGCGCCGGTGGTCGGTCAGCGGGTGGATCAGTACTGTGGTGTCCTTCCGCGCCTCCACGATCTCGTCCAGGTAGCAGATGCCGCCGGCCTTGACGGCTCTCGTGAGCGGCCCGTCGACCCAGACCGTGCTCGAGCCCTCGAGCAGGAAGCGGCCGACCAGATCGCTGGCGGTCAGGTCTTCGTGACATGCGATCGTCACCAGCGGAACGTTGGAGCCGTTCCGGCGGTCTTCGGGTGCGCCGTCCTGATCGGACCGCTGCTTCACCTTCGTGAGGGGAGTTCCCAGCCGGTAGGACATGTACTCGACGAACCGCGTCTTGCCGACGCCCGTCGGCCCCTTGAACAGCACCGGGATCTTCTCCCGATAGGCGGCCTCGAAGAGCTCGATTTCGTCGCCGATCGGGACGTAGAACGGCTCCTCGGTCATGAAGTATTCTTCGATGATGTAGCTGCGGTACAGCGTTTGAGTCGGGGTTGTCATGCTATTGGTCCTGGCTCCTGTCTTTCCGCATCCTCGTGTTCCACAACTCGGTGACCCGTGTACGCAATTCGTCGAGGCCGCCGTCATTGTCTATGACAGCATCGGCGTACGCAAGGCGCTCCGCTTCGGACGCCTGAACTTCGATTCTCGCCCTGACGGCGTCAGGGGCGAGGCCGTCGCGCCGGCCGACTCGTCCTACGACGCTGTCGGTTTCCGCGACCGTGACCCACACCTCGTCGACCATATCGGTCCAGCCCGCCTCCACCAGCAGCGGCGCAACCAGAACGGCCGCCTCGGTCCGGCCTTCACGCATGCTCTGTAACCTGCCGGCGACGGCGGCCCTTGTCCGCGGGTGTACTATCTCTTGGAGCCGCTCCAGGGCGGCCGGGTCTCCGAATACGATATCGGCGAGTCGCCGTCGGTCGACGCGCCCTGATGCGGTGAGAACTCCATCGCCGAACTCGGCGACCACCTCCGAAAACCCCTCCGTCCCCGGGGCGTAGGTCTCGTGGGCTACGAGATCGGCGTCGATGACCTCCGCGCCCAGCGCCTTCAGGAGCGTGGCGCCCTCCGTTTTCCCCGTGCCGATACCGCCCGTGATCCCTATTATGCGCATACACGATGAGCCGGTCGGCGGCCCGAACAACATTCTAGCAAACCCGGACGAAGAATCAACACAGATCGAATCTCGCAACAGGGCCTTTCCAAGGTCGAGGTTATGGCAGTTTCGCCGGTAGAGCCACGCTGAATTCCCGCTTTCGGAGACCTTTGCATAAATCCCCAAGCGCGGCAGCGCTGCGGGGCCAGGCGATGTCATCTAACCTGGACTCTCGATTTCTGGATTCCGGCTCAAGGCCGGAATGGCGGTTACGCAAAGGTCTCCTTTCGCAGGAATGACGGAACGAGGCGCGGAAGTCTAAGATCGTAACTTTGCAAAGGTCCTGATCTCCCAAACGCCGCGGAAAGGCGTGAAGCGACCGCGTGGACGCGCGGCGCATCAGGAGTCATCGTCGTCGTAGGAGCCGCCGTGCAGCTCCTCGTAGAGCGCCAGGAATTCGCCTTCGAGCCCGGGCGGCGTGTGCTCCAGGAATGCGCGGTATATCTCCGCTTCCGTCACGGGCCGGAGCTCGGACCTGGACGCCAGGTACAACTCCCTCAGTGCCGCCGAAGTCGCCTGCTCGCCCAGCGTCTCTACCATACTGAGCAGGAAAAGCTCGCCCATCCTGTAGTTGCAGCCGAATGCACCAGGGTCTACAGGGAGGCGCTCGTTCAGCTCTCGAATATCCGCAACTCCGGCAGCGAAGCACTCGGATTCCACGACCTCGCGGACCGTCGGCTTGCGGTCCCGCAGGTCCTCCAGCCCGATACGGTCTCGCGTGTACGCATCCATGAAGTCTGCGCCGCCTTCGCTGAACCACTGCGGGCCTATATCACCGGAGAGGTAGTAGTGGCCGACCTCGTGATATGCGACTCCGCGATCGAGCTCGTCCGTCCCGTACCTATTGACCGTGATGAACGGACCGAAGTTTAGGCCGGCCGCATCGAACCCTTGCGCGGTTTCGGGCGGGACCACCAGGATGACGTCGGCCACGGGGAACGGCGCCGCCAGAAACGCCTCGGCCGACCGCACGGCCTCTTCCAACATCCGCAGCGTATCCTCGTCCGCGGGGAACGGGGTGGCCTGAAATGCCCACAGGCGGACTTTGCCGGCCATAGGCAGGGTGATGCTCGCCGACCTGACGTGGCGGGACCGGACGAGGTCGTCGTACAGTTTGGTAGAGCGGTCGCGAATGGTGCTCAGGGTCGCCAACAACGACACGTCTTCGTCATTCAGGCCGTCGGCGAACCAAGGCTCTTTGGCCAACTCATCCATAATGCCATTCTCATGAAACGACCGCATGGAGTACATTGCCCCTGCCTCGGCCAGGGTAATGTCGTCGGCCACCCACTGCAGATTCGCTATCGTTTGAGCGAACTCCAGATTGTCGCCGGCGGCAAGCCCACCGAAGGACCGGAGCGCCCAGCTCTCGGGCTGGGAAATCCCGTCGGCCACCCAAGGCAGGCCCGCTATCGTCCTGGCGAACGCCACGTTGTGGTCGGCAAGCACGTCCAGCGATGAGAGCGCCGCCGGCTCCCATCCGGATATCTCGTCGACCACCCAAGAAAGCCCAGCTATCGTCCGAGCAAGAGCAACGTCGGTCCCGGCAAGAGAGACCAGCGGCGCGATTGCCCACTCCTCGTCTTCGGATATACCGTCGGTCACCCACGACAGGCCCACTACGGCCTGAGCGAGTGCCAGGTCGGCTCTGGCAAGCACGTCCAGAGACGAGAGCGCCGCCATCTCGGCGTCGGTTACGTCGTCGGTCACCCACTGCAGACCCGCTACCATCCGAGCGAACTCCGCGTCCTTCCCCGCGAGCGAGTCCAGAGACCGGAGCGCCCCCACTTCGTCTTCGGTTATGCCGTCGGTCACCCACGGCAGACCCACGACAGCCTGAGCGAGCGTGAGGTCGGCTCTGACCAGCACATCCAGAGACGACAGCACGGCCATCTCGGCTTCGGTTACGTCGTCGCTCACCCACGGCAGGCCTATCACAACCTGAGCGAACTCCAGGTCGTTCCCGGCAAGAGAAACCAGCGGCGCGATTGCCCACCGCTCGTCTTCGGATATGCCGTCGGCCACCCAGGCTAGCCCCACTACCGTCTGAGCAAATGCAGCGTCGCTGTCGGCAAGTAAAATCAGGGAAGCGATTGCCCCCGCCTCGGCTGTGTCGACGTCGTCGGCTACCCACGGGAGACCCGCTATCGTGCGAGCAAACTCCACGTTGCCGGTGGCGGCAAGCCCGTCAAGAGACCGGAGCGCCCCGCGCTCCTCTTCGGTTACGCCGTCCGCTACCCACTGCAGACCCGCTATCGCCCGAGCGAACTCAACATCGTGATCGGCAAGCACGTCCAGGGACGAAAGCGCACCCAGCTCGTTTGCGGATATCTCGTCGACGACCCACGAAAGTCCGGCTATCGTCCGAGCGAGAGCAACGTCGGTCTCGGCGAGCGATACCAGCGGCGCGATCGCCCACCGCTCGTCTTCGGATATACCGTCGATGACCCACGGCAGGTCCACCACCGTCTGAGCGAGCGTCAGGTCAACTCGGACAAGCGCATCCAGAGACGACAGCGCTGCCGGCTCATCTTCGGTTATGCCGTCGGTCACCCAAGGCAAGCCCACCACTGCCTGAGCGAACTCCACGTCGTTTCCGGCGAGCGCGATCAGCGGTGCGATTGCCCCAGTCTCGGCGGCGGCGATGCCGTCGACCACCCAAGTCAGTCCTGCTATCGTCCGAGCGAACTCCACGTCGAGCACGGCAAGTTCGTCCAAGGACGAGAGCGCCACCGTCTCATGTGCGTCTATTTCGTCGGCCATCCACGAGAGCTCGACTACCGCCTGAGCAAGTGCAATGTCGGTCTCAGCCAGTGATATCAGGGAAGACACTGCCCCAGATTCGTCTTCGGATATGTCATCGGCCATCCACGCGAGGCCCGCTACCGCTCTAACCAGCTCACGGCCGCTCTCGGCAACAGCGGCCATCGACCTGAGCGTCTGCCGCTCGGCCTCGGTGAAACCGTCGGCCACCCAGGAATACCGGGCGACGGTCATTGCCATCTCAATATCCAGGTCGGCGATATCGACAATAAGGGCGAGACCGGCGTCTTCCTGAGGCGCGATGCCGTCAGCGACCCAGGAATACCGGAACATCCGCTCTCCCAGTACGACATCGTGTGCGGTGATGTCGTGCAGGCTGTCGAGGGCCGATGCCTCCCTCGCTACGATTCCGTCGGAGACCCACGGTATCCCGGCGATCAGCTCGCCGAGGTCAGGGTCGAGCTTCCAGATGCCGACCAGCGCCCCGGCTGCCCTGACGTGCTCGCGGTCCGGCGGGCTCTGTACCCACGGGCTGAAGGCGGACAACCGGGCGGCGGCCTCCTCCTCCGCTGTAGGAGTCGCCGTCGGCGGGGGTGTAACCGTCGGCGGGGGCGTGACAGTCGGCGGGGGCGTGACAGTCGGCGGGGGTGTGGCAGTCGGCGAGGGCGTAACCGTCGGCGAGGGTGTGGCCGTCAGCGAGGGTGTAGCCGTCGGCGAGGGTGTAGCCGTCGGCGGGGGTGTGGCCGTCGGCGTACGCGTAGCGATCGGCGTCGAAGATATGGGAGTCGCAGGCAGAGGGGAGGCCGTCGCGCCCGGCGCAGCCATTGCTCCGGGCGTCGCGGGCATGGCGGCCGGAGCGGTCGGCGCCGGGTCTCCGGACTGCTCGCCGCAGGATGCCGCTACGAGGGCGACGACTACAGCATACGCACAGGCGGCGGCTCGATTCAACGTCCCCACCCGACAGACGGCTTCCGATGACCCCGAGGCAGGCCGCGCAGTGCGTCCGGCATGTCCTTGACCCCTGAAGCCCGCACTCCACAGCGTATCGAGAGCAAGGATAGGCGTCAACCTCAAGCGCATTCCAACGTAGCCACGTCAAGTCGTCCAATCGCTCCGGGCAGCGGTGACGGCGCGTCGGCGGTGGCCGGGGCGGAGGCGCCGCCCTGGGATATAATGTGCCCGCAATGGGAGAGGGGAGGCCAGGTGACGTCACAGCTTAGAGACCTGCCGAGTGTGCAGCGCGTGCTGTCGGAAGACCGCGTGCGGCGGCTCGTCGAGATGTACTCGCACGACGCGGTCGTCGAGCTGGTGCGCTCGGAGCTGGACGCCGCCAGGCGGTCGGTACGCGCCGGCGACACGGCGCCCGAGGTAGGCGAGCTTGCCGCGTCGGTCGAGGACCGCGCGGCGGCGAGCTGGCGGGCCTGGCCGAGCCGGGTCGTCAACGCGACTGGGGTGGTACTGCACACCAACCTGGGCCGCGCTCCACTGAGCGAGGAGTCGCTGGCCGCCGTCGAGCGCGCCGCAAGGGGCTACGGCGACCTGGAGCTCGACCTCGACACTGGCCGGCGGGGCTCGCGTCAGGCCCGCGTGTCCGCGCTTGTCTGCCAGATCACCGGCGCCGAGGCGGCAATGGTGGTCAACAACAACGCCTCCGCGCTGCTGCTCGGACTAGCGGCGGTGGCAGCCGGCAAAGAGGTCATCGTATCCCGGGGCGAGGCGATCGAGATCGGCGGCGGGTTTCGCATCCCGGACGTGCTGCGTCAGAGCGGCGCCGAGCTGGTGGAGGTCGGCACGACGAACCGGACCTACGTGCGCGACTTCGAGGCCGCGATCACGGACCGCACCGGTGCGGTCCTCTCGGCCCACGCCAGCAACTTCAAGATCGCCGGCTTCACCGCGGCGCCCGAGCTGTCGGAGCTCGTGGCGCTGGGAAAGCAGCGCGGCGTCCCGGTCCTGCACGACCTGGGCAGCGGCTGCCTGCTGGACACGACCCGGTTCGGGCTGGCCCACGAGCCGATGCCGCAGGAGAGCGTGGCGGCCGGCGTGCCACTGTCGTTCTTCTCGGGTGACAAGCTGCTCGGCGGGCCGCAGGCTGGGATCATCGCGGGCGACGCGGAGCTGGTCGACCTGGTATCCAAGCATCCGCTGGCGCGCGCGGTCAGGATGGACAAGCTGAGCATGGCCGCGCTGACCGCCACGCTCGTTCACTACGTCAAGGGAGAGGCGACGGAGAAGGTGCCGGTGTGGCGGATGCTGTCGGAGTCGGCGGCGTCACTGGAAGCCCGGGCGAGGCGGTGGGCCGAGATGCTTGGCGCCGGATGCTCCGTCGCTCCAGGCCGGTCCGCCATAGGCGGCGGCAGCCTGCCGGACGAGACTCTGCCCACGAGGCTGGTGCGCCTCGACGCGGGAGGCGCGACCGGTCTCGCGGCCGCGCTGAGGGCGGGCGATCCGCCGGTCGTGGCGCGCATCGAGGACGACGCGGTCGTACTCGACCCGCGGACCGTGCTGCCGGACGAAGAGGAGGCGCTGTTGGGCGCCGTGGCCACGGCGATGAAGAAGGCGGAGACGACGGGCGCGGCGTAGGGGGTCGTATCCTCCCGCCCGCGTCTGCCGCGCGTTCCGGGGTGAACCGATGACGCTGTTCGAACACCGCGCGAATAGTGAGCTCAGCCGCGAGGCGCCCCTGGCCTCCAGGATGCGTCCGAGGTCGTTTGACGAGTTCGTGGGACAGGAGCACGTCGTCGGCCCCGGCAGGGCGCTGCGCAGGACCATAGAGGCCGACCGGATTCCGTCGATGGTCCTCTGGGGCCCTCCGGGCTCGGGCAAGACCACGCTGGCGAGCCTGATCACCTCGCTGACCAGCAGCCACTTCAGCCCGATCAGCGCCGTCGGCTCCGGCGTGGCCGACCTGCGGCGCGTCGTCAAGGAGGCGCGCGAGCGGCTCGGCATGCACGGTCAGCGGACGATTCTCTTCATAGACGAGATCCACCGCTTCAACAAGGCGCAGCAGGACGTCATCCTCCCCCACGTCGAGAGCGGCGCCGTCGTGCTGGTGGGCGCCACGACGGAGAACCCGTCCTTCGAGGTCATATCTCCGCTGCTCTCCCGCGCCCGCGTCTTCACGCTGAAGGCGCTCACGGACGACCAGGTCGAGACGCTCGTCAGGCGCGCCGCCGTGGACCCCGAGCGCGGGCTTGGAGCCCGGAAGCCCGCCGTGGACGACGACGCGGTTACGGCGCTGGTGACGGTCGCGAACGGCGACGCGCGCATCGCGCTCAATGCGCTGGAGCTGGCGACCGACGCGACCGCGCCCGACGAGGACGGCGTCCGGCGGGTGACGCTGGAGACGGTCGAGGACGCGGTGCAGCAGCGCACGCAGCTCTACGACCGCGCCGGCGACCAGCACTACGACACGATATCGGCCTACATCAAGTCGATGCGCGGCTCGGACCCCAACGCGGCGATCTACTGGCTCGCCCGGATGATCGAGGCGGGCGAGGCCCCGCTGTTCATAGCGCGGCGGCTCGTCGTGCTGGCCGCGGAGGACGTGGGCATGGCCGACCCGCATGCGCTGTCGGTGGCCGTGGCGGCGCAGCAGGCGGTCCACTTCATCGGCATGCCGGAGGGGCGCATACCGCTGGCCGAGGCGACCGTATACCTGGCGACGGCGCCGAAGAGCAACTCGGCGTACAAGGCCATCGACGCCGCCCTCGAAGACGTGCGCCGCAGCCGCAACGACCCGGTGCCGATGCATCTGCGCAACGCGCCGACCCCGCTGATGCGGCAGATGGGCCACGGCGAGGGCTACAAGTACTCGCACGACCACGAAGGCCACTTCGCACCGATGCGCAACCTGCCCGACCGCCTCAGGGGCCGCCGCTACTACACCCCGACCGACCAGGGCTACGAGCCCGAGATAGCCGACCGCCTGCGGAAGTGGTGGGCCGACAGCAAGACGGACGACGGCTAGAGACACCCGGCCCGCGGCGGGACGCGTCCGAGACCCGCGCCGTGGCCCAGGCTACTCGGCGAAGGCTGACTGGAAGGCCGCGAGGGTGAATTCGATGTCGTCCGGGGTGATGTCGTGGTGGGTGGCGAGCCGCCAGGTCGTTCCGGCGCGCTCTCCGACCTTCACTCCCCGCTCCTCGAGTCGCTGCGCCATCTCGGCCGACCGATCGTTGGTGACCTCGAAGAAGAGCAGGTTCGTGGGCAGGCGCTCCGGCTCGATCTCGATGCCGGGGATATCGGCCAGTCCCTCGGCGAGCCTGCGGGCGTTGGCGTTGTCCTCGGCGAGCCGGTCGGCGTTCTCCAGCGCGACGATTCCGCCGGCCGCGATGATGCCCGCCTGCCGCATCCCGGAGCCGAGCATCTGCCGCCAGCGCCGCGCCTCCCGGATCACGTCTTCGGTCCCGCACAGCAGCGAGCCGACCGGCGCGCCGAGGCCCTTGGACAGGCAGAAGGTGACGGTGTCGGTGTCCCTGACCAGCTCGGACACCGGCGTTTCCAGGTAGGCGGCGGAGTTGAATACGCGCGCACCGTCGAGATGCACTGCGAGGCCGTTGGCGTGGGCCACGTCGGCCACGCTGGCCGTGTCCTCCGGCGTCAGCACGGTGCCGCCGGCCGCGTTGTGCGTGTTCTCCAGCGCGACCATCCTCGTCGGGGCGTAGTGCACGTCGTCCGGACGTATGGCCTGCTCCAGGGCAGCCGGGTCGATCATCCCCCGGTCGTCGTTCGCAAGCGGGTGCAGCACGACGCCGCCCAGCACCGACGGCCCGCCGCTCTCCGCGTTGTAGATGTGGGACTTGTCGCCGACGATGATCTCGTCGCCGCGCCGGCACTGGGCCAATATGCCGATCAGGTTGCCCTGCGTGCCGCTGCTGACGAGCACCGCGGCCTCCTTGCCCAGCATCTCGGCCGTCATTGCCTCGAGGCGGTTGACGGTCGGGTCCTCCCCGGCGACGTCGTCGCCCAGCTCGGCTTCCGCCATCGCTCGCCTCATCTCGGGCGTCGGAAGGCTCTTGGTGTCGCTGCGGTAGTCGATAACGCGCATCTGCGTGACTCCTCCGCCATTGGATATCAACGGCACCCGCGGACGTGTGGGCGCCGGCTCGGACGATTCTATCGCATGCCGGCCCGTTGCGGGCGGCCGCCGCGGGGGAATGCGGAGGCGATCGCCTGGCGGACGGTCGAGACGACGGCGTACTCGGTACCGCCGTCGCCGCTCTTCGGGCCTTCGCCGGCCGGCGCGAGGCAGCTCCGAAAGCCCAGCCTGCCCACCTCGCCGATACGCCTGCCGAGCTGGGGCACCCGCCTGACCTCGCCGCTTAGGCCAACCTCTCCGACGGCGGCCAAGTCGGCCGGCACGGGGGCGTTGCGGACACTCGACACGATCGCCAGCGCGACGCCGAGGTCGGCGGCGGGCTCGTCGATCCTCAGCCCGCCGGTCACGTTGACGATGACATCCTCGTTGGCGAGCGACACACCGGCGCGGCGCGTCAGCACCGCGCAGACGAGCAGCAGCCGGTTGAAGTCGATACCCGACGCGACCCGGCGCGGCGCCGGAAGCATGGACGGGCTCGTCAACGCCTGCACCTCCACCAGCAACGGCCGGGTGCCCTCCAGCGTCGGGACTATGACGGAGCCTACGGCGCCGTCGGCGCGCTCCGACAGGAACGTGCGGGACGGATCTGCGACGTCGGCCAGCCCGGTCTCCGACATCTCCAGCACGCCGACCTCGTTGGTGGACCCGAACCGGTTCTTCACCGCCCGCAGCAGCCGCCATGAGCTGATCGGGTCGCCCTCCATGTACAGCACCACGTCGACCATGTGCTCCAGCACCCTGGGACCGGCGATATCGCCGCCCTTGGTGACGTGGCCGGTGAGCACCATGGGCACTCCGTTCGCCTTGGCCCAGCCCATCAGCGCGCGGGCGCACTCCCGTATCTGTCCCACGCTGCCCGCGGCGGAGGAGAGCGAGTCGTCGTGGACCGTCTGTATCGAGTCGACGACGCACAGCGACGGCCGCACCCTGTCCAGCTCCGCCGTCACGGCGTCCAGCGAGGTGGCGTGCAGCAGCAGTAGTCCGTCGCCGGATATCCCGAGACGCTCGGCCCGGAGCTTGACCTGCGCGGCCGACTCCTCGCCGGTCACGTAGAGAACGCGGCCGGCCCTGGTCGCGTCGGCCGCGACGCGCAGCATGAGCGTGGACTTGCCGATCCCAGGATCGCCGGCCATCAGGCAGAGCGAGCCGGGGACGATCCCGCCGCCGAGGACGCGGTTGAACTCGGCAGAGGAGGTCAGCAGGCGGGGCAGCTCGTCCGGCGACAGCGCCGAGAGCTCAAGCGCGGGAGCCGTATCCAGATCGGGCCGGCGTCCGCCGGACCGACGGGCGTCGTCGAGCCGGTGCTCGACCAGGGAGTTCCACTCGCCGCAGGACGGACAGCGGCCCTCCCACTTCGGGCTATAGTTGCCGCAGGACTCGCACAGAAACGTCGTCTTGGGCCGCGACCTGGCCATGGAGGAGCTTTCCGACGGGAAGGCGGTACGGCCCCGTCCAAGCGGGGAAGGCGCCAGCGCCGCCGGACTCGTTTCCGGGCTAGGCGGAGCCGACCGGTACCGGCGACTCCGTCTCGACCTTGATCTCTCCGTCTTCGTCGACGTCGATCTTCGCCGTGTCGCCCGGGCCGAACATGCCCTGCAGGATGGCGTCGGACAGCGTGTCCTCGACGTGGTCCTGGATGACGCGCCGAAGCGGCCTTGCGCCGAAGAGCGGGTCGTAGCCACGCTCGGCGAGCCACTCCTTGGCCGTGTCGGTGACCTCCAAGCTGATGCCCTTCTCGATCAACCCGAAGGCAACGTCCTTGAGCATCAGGTCCACAATGCGGTCCATGTGCTCCTCGCTCAGCGCGTGGAACACGACGGTGCCGTCGACGCGGTTCAGGAACTCCGGCCGGAAGAAGCGCTTGATCTCGTCGAGCACGTTGTTCTTCATCCGATCGTAGTTGGTCTTCTCCCTTTCGGCGGCATCGCCCTGATGCGAGAAGCCCAGCGTCCTGTCCTGCCTGATCAGGTCCGAGCCGATATTGCTCGTCATCACGATGAGCGCGTTTCGGAAGTCGACCTTGCGGCCCTTGGCGTCGGTCAGGTGGCCGTCGTCGAAGATCTGCAGGAGCAGGTTGAACACCTCCGGGTGGGCCTTCTCGATCTCGTCAAGGAGGATCAGGCAGTACGACTTGCGGCGGACCGCCTCCGTGAGCTGCCCGCCCTCCTCGTACCCGATGTAACCCGGAGGCGCGCCCACCAGCCTCGATACCGAGTGGCGCTCCATGAACTCCGACATGTCGATCCGGACGACCGCGTCCTCGCTGCCGAACATGAACTCGGCGAGCTTCCTGGGCAGGTAGGTCTTGCCCACGCCTGTGGGTCCGGAGAAGATGAAGACGCCCACGGGCCGCTTCGGGTCCTTCAGGCCGGAACGGGCCCTGCGCACGGCCTTTGAGACCAGCGTTATCGGCTCCTCCTGGCCCACGACGCTCTGGTGGAGCACCTGCTCCATGTTGACGAGGCGCTCAGTCTCGTCCGCCGACAGCCGCGTGACCGGGATTCCGGTCCACATGCTGACGACCTCTTCGATGTTGTCCCGCGTTACGACCGGCTTCTCTTTCTTGCGCTCCTCCTGCCACTCCTTCTGCAGATCGGCCAGCTTCTCGGAGAGCTTGGTCTCCCGATCGCGAAGCTCCCCGGCGTACTCGTACTGGCGGGCGGATATCGCCTCGTCCTTCTCCGTCTTGGTCTTCTCCAGCATCTTGGACACTTCGTTGACGGAGAGAGGCGCGGTGCTGAAGTTGATGCGTACGCGGGACGCGGCCTCGTCGATCAGGTCGATGGCCTTGTCCGGCATGAACCGGTCGGGAATGAAGCGCGCGGCCAGGTGCGACGCAGCCTCCAGCGACTCGTCCGCGATCTCCAGCTCGTGGTGGTCCTCGTAGCGGCTCTTGACGCCGTGGAGAATCTCCACCGTCTCCTCGACCGACGGCTCGTCGACGGTCACAGGCTGGAACCTGCGCTCCAGCGCGGGGTCGCGCTCGATGTACTTGCGGTAGTCGTCGAGGGTCGTCGCGCCGATGGTCTGCATCTCGCCCCTGGCCAGCGACGGCTTCAGGATGTTGGCCGCATCCACGGCCCCTTCGGCCGCCCCCGCGCCGACCATCGTGTGGATCTCGTCGATAAAAAGGACGCAGTTCTTGGACTCGCGTATCTCTTCGACGACCTTCTTCAGGCGCTCCTCGAACTCGCCCCGGTACTTCGTCCCGGCTACGAGCGCGCCCATGTCGAGCGTGACCAGCCGCTTGCCGTGCAGGGTAGTGGGGACCTCATTTTCCGAGATGCGCTGCGCCAGCGCCTCCACTATCGCCGTCTTGCCGACTCCCGGCTCGCCCACGAGAACGGGGTTGTTCTTCGTGCGCCTGCTGAGTATCTGCGTGACGCGCTGAATCTCCTTCTCGCGTCCGACCGTGGGGTCAAGCTTGCCGGCCCTGGCAGCCTCAGTCAGATCGATCCCGAGCTGGTCGAGTGTCGGTGTGCGCGTTCCAGTCCGGGCTCCGCCGCCGGCCTGCGACTGCTGCACGGTCTGGGTCATGAGACGGCCGGCCTCGGCCCTCACCTTGTCCAGGTTCACGCCGAGGTTCTCTAGGACGCCGGCCGCGACGCCGTCGCCCTCGCGCATGAGTCCGATCAGCAGGTGCTCGGTGCCGATGTAGTTGTGGTTGGACCGGCGCGCTTCGTCGACCGCCAGCTCGATGACCTTCTTGGCCCGGGGCGTAAGACCGATGCCCTCCTTGGAGATGGGGGCGTCGTTACGACCAATGATGAACTCGACGGCGGAACGGACTTTGTTGAGCTCGACGCCGAGGTTGACCAGCACCTTGGCGGCTACGCCGTCCGTCTCGCGGACGATGCCCAGCAGGATATGCTCGGTACCGATGTAGTTGTGGTTGAATCGCTGGGCCTCTTCCTGGGCCAGCGAAAGGACCCGCCGGGCCCTCTCCGAGAACTTTTCGAACCTGCTGGTCATCGAGTCACCTCAGCGGTGGAGTACAAACTGCGATAGCGGGCCCTACATCTCCTGGTCGCTGGCCTGCTTGAGGCTCAGTCCCATGCGGCGCCTTTCCGGCTCGATCCGCAGGATGCGAATCCTGACGCGGTCTCCCTCCCTTACGACGTCCCGTGGATGGTTGATGATCCTGGGCGTCAGCTCGGATATGTGTATGAGCCCCTCGACCGATCCCTCAACACGCGCGAACGCGCCGAAGTCGGTCACCTTGGTCACCGTGGCATCGACGAGGTCACCCACCTGGTAACGCTCGTTGATCGTCTCCCAGGGCTCCTGCTGCAGCCGCTTGAGGCTGAGGCCTATCTTCCTGTTCTCGTGGTCTACCCTCAGAACGTAGACGTCGATCTCCTGGCCGACCGTCAGTACCTCTTCGGGGGAGTTGATCGTGTTCCACGATAGCTCGGATATGTGGATCAGGCCGTCGGCGCCACCCAGGTCTACGAACGCTCCGAAGCTGCTCAGACCGGTCACGGTGCCGCGCCTGACCTCTCCCACGCTGAGCTCCTGTATGAGGCGCGCCTTCTTCTTCTCCCGGTCTTCCTGTATGGCCTGGCGCTCGGACAGTATGGCCCGATTGCGGCCGCGGTTGACCTCCAGCACCTTTAGCTGGAGCTCTTTCCCAACGTCCGAATGTGTCTCGAGGTTGTCGGGCTGGGAAGACTCGGCGCTTTCGCCTTCCGCCTGGTCCTGGGCCGCGATCGCCTCGCGTACGCTGTCCCGGGAGACGCTGACGAGCTGTGACATGGGCACGAAGCCCTGGACGCCCTGGGTTTCGACTATGGCGCCGCCGCGGTTGAAGCCGAGTATCTTGCCGGACACACGCTCGTCCGTCTCGAGCGCCTTCTCCAGGGCACGCCAGCCCTTTTCCCCGGCGGCCCTGTCGATGGAGAGAATGACCGCGCCTTCGGCCGTCTCTCCACGGACAACCGTCGCGACGATCTCGTCCCCCACGTTCAGCTTCTTGACGCCCTCGGCGCCCAGACTGCGCATCTCGCCCGGGGGGACTATCCCCTCGGCCTTGTGTCCTATGTTGAGCAGAACGCCGTCCGGGTCTGACCTCATGACGACGCCTTCTACGACGTCTCCTCGGCGAAGGGGCTTCATCGACTCAACGGAGTCGAGAAGCTGCCCCATGTCCTCGGTCCCCGGTGGCTCCTGCGTTGACGTATCCAGAGTTAATACCGCCTTATCCGATCTTGGACGCGTCTAGATTATAGGCGCACGTATTGTAGGGTGTAAAGGCTGCCGGCGGTGCTTGCTCCACGTCTCTCCGGGCCTTTCGACCCAACCTCCGGAGACCGACCGGAGAGCCGACGCGCACCGGTGTCCATGCATCACCGGCCTCGGCTCTCATTGTAGCACAGCCAGGAGGGCTCTCAGACACGACAGCCGATGCCGCCCTGCCTGCGGTGCTCGACGCGATGTCGCGAGGGCCGGGGAGACCACGGCGGAACGAGAAAAGTCCCCAGGCGGTGACCTATTTTCCCACACCCTTGCAAGTGCAGTATCGTCGGCGCTGAGGCGTTTCACTTCCGTGTTCGGGATGGGAACGGGTGGGGCCACCTCGCCAGTACCACCAGGGGACAGTGCCTGTGAGTATAGCCACGCCGTTCCGTCCCGGTCAAGGGCAACCGGGAGCGCGGGCCGCCGAATAACGGCGGCCCGCGCCGTACTCCCGCAGTCGTCGCTTACGCGTCCGGCCAGCCGTCCGGAATCTCGCTCTTGTCGAGCGCGGCCTGAATGGCCGAGGCCGCTTCAGGCGTAACCCACGCCTTCCAGATATCGGCGTTGCTCTTGAGCCACCAGAGCGCGGCGTCGTTGATGCTCGCGCCCTCGTTCGCGTCCCGCCACTTCACGACTTCCTTGTAGAGGGCGACGTTGAAGTCCCAATTCCGCAGCATCGTCAGGATGTCTGGCGCTTTGGCGGGCATATCCGGATGCACCGCGATCAGGATCTGGGCGTCCTCGTAGGCGCACGCCTTGGTCGTAAACCAGCACTCGTCGCTGTACTCGGGCTCCTGAAGGCGGACCAGGTCGAGCTTGAGCGCCGGGTCGTTGGTGCCCCACTGGTAGCCCAGCCACGGCTCCTTCCTCTCATACGCGCCGTTGACGTCTGCGTTCATCGCCGCGCCGTCTCCCGGATTGATCAGATGCACGTGGTCTTCCAGCCCGTAGCCTTTGACCTGTGCCAGGTTGACCTCCTCGCAGGCCCAGCCGATGACGCAGGAGACGAGGCGCGCCTTGCCGCCTGTCTCCGCGGTCGCGAACAGCGCCTTGAACTTGTCGTCCTTGAGGTCGTCGACGCTGTCCAGATCCGGGTACTGCTCCTGGAGGTAGGCGGGGATGACGAATGACGACTGCCAGTCCGTGCCCAGGCTCAGTCCCACCGAGAGGACCTCGCCCGCGACCCGCGCCTCGTCCCAAGCCTCGTCCTGATTGGGCAGCCAGATCTCCATGGTCACGTCGATGTCCCCGCGGCGCAGGCCCTGGAAGAGGGGCAGCGTCGCGCCGAGGACGACGTCGGTAGGATAGCCGTAGCCCTTTTCGACCAGGTACTGGGCAACGCGGTCCTGGAGCTGGGCGCTGTCCCAGTTCAGATCGCCGAACACGATAGTCGGCTTGTCTTCCGGCGGCGCCTCGGTCGGGGGAGGCGGCGGCGCCTGCGTCGGCGCAACCTGTCCCACCTCCGGCGCCTGCGTCGGCGCAACCTCTTCCTCGGTGCACGATACGGCGGCGACCGCTGCGAGAACCGCTACCGCGAGTAGTGCCAATCTTGCCATGCGTAACATTTCTTGTCTCCCGTTGGCTCGTGTTGCCGCTGGACCGTTAGTCTATTCTACTATTCTACTACCAAGCGCCCCGGTTGTCCCCGGATTCCCCACCTGATTGGCCCGGCCGGCGTGACAGACTGCTTCGGGTGTCATGGCGGGGCACCTCGTTGGGGATGGATTCCCGCGTTCGCGGGAATGACGGAGGTGGGGGATTTCGGTTGTCGGCGGGGACGCGTTTCTGGTGTCGGCGGCCTTCCACGCTACGCATCCGTCTGGCGGCGTCCCGCGAAGGCCTGGGTGATTCGATCTATCACTATGGCGAGCAGCACTATCGCCAGCCCGGCAATGGCTCCGTTGCCAGGCTGGTTTTTCTGCAGAGCTCTGAGCACGTTGTCCCCCAGACCGCCGGCCGCCACCATGCTGGCTATCGTGACCATCGCCAGCGCCATCATCGTAGTCTGGTTTATTCCCGCCATGATCGTGGGCAGCGCCATTGGAATCTGGACCTTGATCAACACCTGCATCGGCGACGCTCCGAACGACTTGGCCGCCTCCACGGCCTGCGGCGACACGTGCCGGACGCCCAGCGCGGTCAACCGTATCACGGGCGGCACCGCGTATACGATCGTGGCGAACACCCCGGCCGGCTTCCCAAGGCCGAAGAAGAGAATGCCCGGAATCAGGTATACGAAGCTGGGCATCGTCTGCATGGCGTCCAGGACCGGGCGCATCAGGTTGTCGGCCAGCCGGCTGCTGGCCGCCACCAGGCCCAGCGGAAGGCCGGCCGTCACCGCGATGGCAACCGCGACGATCATCAGCGCGATGGTGTCGACGGTGTTCGGCCACAGACCCATGAAGCCGATGAAGAGCAGCGCAAGGGTCGTGACGATGGCCAGGCTCCACCCCCGCACGGCGTACGAGACCAGAACGAGACCGATCACGACGGCCGGCCACGGCAGCCACTTGAGCACGTCCTCGATGAACACGAGAGCGTAGGTGACCCCGTCGCTGAGGCGCCCGAAAATCCACGCCCCCTCCCTGGTCATCCAGCCGACGGCGTCGTCTATGGCGTCGCCAGTGGCCTCGCGGACGGTCCGCTCCAGCGTTATGCTGTCGGTGCCGTCGGCGGTCGCAACCTCCTCGGTAGACACGGTGACGGGAAACTCCATCTCCGAGCCAAACGCGATCAGGCAAACGACGAGCGTGGCCAGCGTCAGCGCGAGCCCGCCGATCAGGCGGGAATGAGGTCGGGCCGCCCCCAGAACGTCGCTCGGGGTTACCGTGCGGGCGCGGGTGAGCACGTATTTGGCCTGTGTCAAGCTAGTCATCTGGATCGCCTTCCGACATTCCCTCCAGCAGGTCACGCCGGTTGACCTGCCCCAGGAGACGGCCCGTGCCGTCTATCACCGCTACCGGATGCTCCGTTCGGGCGGCCTTCGTGATGATGTCTTCGATGAGGGAATCCGGCCTCGAGGTCATGACCGGCTCGGCGGAGTCCTTCCCCAGGCTGCCGGCGCCCTCGCGCGCGAGCGCCGCGGCCCGGTCCGCGGTGACCATCCCCCTCAGGACGCCGTCTCGCTCCACCAGGCACGCCGCGTCCGCGCCGGCGGCCCGCATGGCCCCAAGTGCGTCCTCCGACTCCTGCCCAACGTGGACCAGGACGTCAGGCTCCCGCATGACGGCCCCGGCACGAATGACCTTGGCCCTGGACACGTCCTGGATGAACTCGGTGACGTAGTCGTCGGCGGGCGCGGTCACGATCTCCACCGGCGTACCCTCCTGAACGATGACGCCGTCGCGCATGATCGCTATTCGGTCGCCCAGCTTCAGGGCCTCGTTCAGGTCGTGGGTGATGAAGACGATGGTCTTGTGGAACTCGGTCTGCAGAGAGATCAACTGGTCTTGCATCTCCCTTCGTATCAGCGGGTCCAGGCCGCTGAACGGCTCGTCCATGAGCAGCACGTCGGGGTCTACGGCCAGCGCCCTCGCCAGCCCGACCCGCTGCTGCATCCCGCCGCTCATCTCGCTGGGCCGGTACGTCTCCCAGCCCTCGAGGCCCACCATTTCGATGGCCCGGGACGCCGTCTCGTAGCGCGTCTCCCTGTCCATCCCCTGCACTTCAAGGCCGAACGCGACGTTGTCCAGCACATGACGGTGAGGCAGGAGACCGTAGTGCTGAAACACCATGCCAACCTTCCTGCGTCGGAAATCGGTGAGCTCCTGCGGAGTATAGGATGAGACATCTTCACCGTCGAACAGAACCCGCCCTTTCGTAGCATCGATGAGTCTGATCAGACATCGCACCAGGGTAGACTTGCCGCTGCCGGAAAGTCCCATCACTGCGTAGAGCTGTCCGGCTTCTACGGAGAACGACACGTCGCGAATCGCGACGACCAGATCGAGCTCTTCCTGTATCTCAGTTCGGCTCCTGGAGGAGAGTTCGGGTTCCAGAGCGCGCTCAGGCCGCTTTCCGAACACCTTCCAGAGGCCTTCCACCTCTAGCTGAGAGGCGTTTCGATCCATGCCGATCCTCTGTCCGTCGCCCAAGTGGTTCGTCGAGGGGGAGGGCTCCAAGCGTGTCGTACTGTATCACAACGTGACTGATCGCAGAACTGCGTAAGCGGCGCGCGACCCGGTTGCCGGACGTGCCGGCTTACCTGGGCGCCTATCCGACGCGGCCCGGCCCCCCCGTCGCGCCGTCGCCTACCAGGAAGCCGCGAATGTCGTCCGCGTACTTGACCTCCGAGTCGTCCTCAGGCTCGTAGCCGAGCACGCGCCGGGCGTTCGCCAGCGACCAGAAGGCCCGCGCATTGTCGCTTATGCCGTACACGACGTGCCACGGCACCCCGTGCTCGTCGTCGATGTGCTCCACCTCGATGGCCTTCACGAAGAGCTGCGTCAGGTCGCGGGGGCTGACCCAGACGCCGAGGTCGCGCTTGAACGCCTTCGCGTCGCCCTGCGCCCGCTCGGCGTCCAGCTCCCGCGGGCCCCCGATCCGGACGTTCACCACGCCCATCTTGCGGCCAAATACGCCGCAGGCGAACAGGAAGCCCATGTGCTCGGTCGTCGCCTTCGCCCAGCCGTAGAAGTTGTCGGACAGCGGCACCGCATACGGGTCCAGCATGTCTAGCTTCCGGGCGTGTATCAGGTTGTACTCGTACCAGTCGGCCGCGTGGTTCGAGCTCGCGACAACGACGCGCCGCACCCCGGCGTCGTAGGCGCAGCGGAGCACGTTGTAGGCCATGTCGACGTTCTTGCTCTCCTCGAAGAAGTTGTCGAGCGGCTCGGCGGGACGGCGCGTGTACGCCAGGTGGACTACGGCGTCGACGCCGTCGAAGTGCGCCGCGTACGTGCCGCGGTCAGGGGCGGTCAGGTCGACACGGCGGACGCCCGGAACCGCCCTTCCTTCCCGATCTTCGGCCTGACGGTCGAGCAGCACGAGGTCGTAACGGGCTCGGAACGTGTCGAGCATCTGGGCGGCCACGTAGCCCGCCGCGCCCGTCACAAGCACCTTTCTGGCTGCCATATAGACCCCTCGGAATACAGGCTAGTCGATCGGGAGGCTGCCGTCGGTGAAGACGCCGGTGCGGGCCGCCTCGCGGATGGCCGCCTTCGTATCGACGACGCGGGGGCCGGACCGACGCAGACGCACCGCGGCCTCCTGTCCCGTCCTCACGACGACGTTCCGCTCGCCGTCGAGGGCCACTGTGCATGGTACCAGACCGATCTGAACCGGAACGTCGAGCTCGACGGTCGACCACTCGCTCACGTGTACCGGCCTCACGAGGCCGGGCGCTATGGGCGCGACGACCGTCGCTCCTCCGGGACCGATGCGCAGGTGCAGGCCGGCGCTGCTGTCTTCAGGCAGGCCGGGGAGGGCCGCGCCGATGGCTGACATGCCGATGCTCCCGGGCTCGGCGCGGGACAGGAAGAGCTCGTGCACGGTGCTCATGTCCCAGATAGCCCTCGCGCCGACGAAACGCTCCTTGCTGACGGCCACGTCCACGAGGGCTACGTCGGCTGGCTCGCCGTCGACCCGCAACTCCAGGACGTTGGGGCGGGTGGTCACCCTGTCCAAGTCGACGACACGGCGGGCCACGAGGCCGGCGGCCAAGCCCGCCACGGTGCCCTCGGTCGCGGCCGGGAAGACGTTGTTCGTCCCGGTCGATATCGGGACGAGTGGGATGCCTCCGAGGGCTCCGGCCGCGGCGCGGTTCGTGCCATCGCCTCCGAGCGTCACGACGCAGGCGACGCCGGACTCCGCCATCAGCTCGGCGGCCCTGGCGGTGTCCCCCTGGTCATTGAAGACGTTCATCTCCAGCACCCTGAGCTCGACCGCCTCGGACGCGCCGTCTCTCGCGACGGCGCACAGGTTGGCGACGTCGGGCATGGCGACGACACGCCGGACGCCCGCGGCGTCCAGGCCGGCGAACACCCGGCGCAGGATGTTCACCTTCTCGTTCACCGGCACGTTCCAGCCGTGCGCCACGAGACGCCGGATATCCTGTCCGGCGGACGGATTGGCGATGATGCCTACGGCGGCCAGCGGCTGGTCGGCTGTGGTGGTGGGGATGTCCGGAGCTCCGTGGGGGATGGTCGTCGCCGCGGTGCTGGGGTCGAGTCGGGACGGGCTATGGCCCGAACCGCAGTGCCAGCGGATCGTCGTCGAACTCGATGTTGTTGATACCTTCCTCGGCGGCCTGCTTCAGGGCCTCGTCTCCCAGCTCCAGGCACTTGACCAGCGCCCGTTTGGCCAACGGGCCGCCGACCTCTCCGAGCGCCTTGACGGCCGCGAGCTGCACCTGGCGGTCCTCGTCCTGCACGAGGGTGATCAGGTGCGGGACCACCGTCTCGTCTCCCAGGTAGCCGCACGTGACGGCCGCCTCGTACCGAATCGCCGGGCTCTCGTTCCCGATCTCTCGCAGCACGCTGGGGAGCCACTCAGCGCTCGAGCTGCGGCCCATCGCGTAGATCGAGCTCTGCAGCAGCCCGGGGTCGCCGCTCTCGTAGGCGGCCCGGATGACCCGGTCGCGCTCCGGCCAATCAAGGCTGGCGATGGCCTCGATCGCCTTGCGTCTGACCTCCATGTCCTCGCCCTCGCGGCCGATGGCCGCCATCAGCGCGTGCTGTATGCGCGTCTCGTCGCGGGAGAGCAGCTTGCCCTCGCGGGCGAGGTCGGCGAATCTGCCGAGGGCGGTCGCCGCCGCCGCTCGAACCTCGGCGGCCGTATCCTTTTCGAGCAGGGCCAACAGCGGCCGGATCATCGTGCGGTCCTCGCACTCCCAGAGCCCGCGGACGCCATCTTCCCGCACTCCGGCGTCGCCGTCGCCGAGGCTGAGCCTGAACACGCTGTCGAAGTCGAGCTCCAGGTTGTCCTCGCTCAGCTCGACCATGCGGTCGAGAGTCTCCCGCTTGCGTTCGGGGGAGACCGCCGGCCACCCCGCCTGGAACGCCTCCAGCGACTCCGGCGCCATGCCGGATAGCTGCAGCAGCTGCGAGTAACGCGGAGCGGAGTCGCCGTCCTTGAGCTCTTTCAGGAAGTCTTCGAATTCCACGCGGCAGACCCGTTGTCGGGAGTGTACGGCCGGCGGCCGCGCACCATGATTCCAGCATCGCCGGATGTGTGGGCGCGAACGCCGATGCGGTGTCGATTGTAGCAAAGGTGGGCCGTCCGGCACGTCGAGCCCGGCGGTCGGCGGTCTGTGTTACGCTATCGCGCCCTTGGCCGACGCTCCGGAAGACCTACGCTTCACGCCCGCGACAATGCCCGACACACCAGGCCGACAGGATGACCAGGTCACTCCCCGGGACGTGATGTCGCTGCTCGGCGAAGAGTACGGCCCGATGGAGTGGCAGCCCCGATACGACCCGGCGTCCGAGCTGGTCTACACGATACTCTCGCAGCACACGTCCGACATCAACTCCGAGCGGGCGTTCCGGGCGCTGATGGCGACCTTCGGGTCGCTGGAGGCGATCGCCGCGGCCGACGTTGCCGACATCGAGGACGCGATCCGCTCGGGCGGGCTGGCCAAGACGAAGGCGCCGAGGATCAAGGCCATCCTGAACGAGGTTGTGCGGAAGGTCGGCTCCTACGACCTGACGTTCCTGGCGGAGATGCCGCTGGAGGAGGCCAAGGCCTGGCTGAAGGAGCTAGACGGCGTCGGGCCGAAGACGGCGGCAATCATCCTGTGCTTCTCGCTGGGCCTGCCCGCGATGCCGGTCGACACGCACATCTACCGGGTGGCGAAGCGGCTCGGGTTCTTCGGGCCGAAGGTGTCGGCCGAGCAGGCGCACGACATCCTCGAGCCGATGGTGGAGCCGGAGGACGTGTTCGCCTTCCACCTGTACCTGATCAACCACGGCCGGCAGGTGTGCAAGGCGAGGCGGCCCCGCTGCGGCGAGTGCGCGCTGGCGTGGGGCTGCCCGTCGCGCGAACTGGACGGCGGCGCGTAGAGAACAGGCGCGACGTGTGTCGATGAGAGGCGCCTCACCTCGGCTCGCCTATCCATCGCACGGATGTCGCCCCGCCGCTGGCCGCCCTGAAGAACTTCTCGTCCGCCGTCCACAGCTCGCAGCTTAGAGTTTCCGCCAGGGCCAGGTAGTGGGCGTCGTAGGACGCGCCCTGGCCAAACCGGCTCGCCAGCTCCAGCGCTCTGCGGTGAAGATGCGGCGTCTCGTGCAGTTCCAGCCGCGACGAGAAGAGGCTCTCGATCAGGTCCGCGGCCATATCGACGGTGAGTTCTCCCCGCACCACCCGGCGGTGGAGAGCGTTGGTTACCTCAAAGGGCAGCAGATGAGGAGCCGCTATTCTCATGTCCTGGCGTTGCCAGGACTCAAGGATTCCGTCGGCTCTGTCGGAGTCGTCCTCTTCCACGAGCCATTTGACCGCCAGGCTCGCGTCCACGACTACAAAGCCGTTCACGGGATGGCGTCGAGCTGGGCGTCCCTCATCTCACGGGCCTCCCGGATCAGATCGACGGAGCTTCCGGGCAGCACCCGGTCTCCAAAGTACTTCTTACGCAGCTCGGCGAACCGCTCCGCGTCCGAGCGGCGGGGAGACAGGGTGGTCGCGGCGCTGGCTTCGTCCACCGCCAGCTCCTTGTCGATGGCGGTCACGCAGTAATGCCGCATGCTCACGCCTTTGAGCGCGGCGACCGCCTTGAGGCGGCGCTGCATAGGGGCGTCCATGTCCAGGGTGAGTCGCTTCCTCTTGGGTTCCATCACCGGTCCTTCCTCGCTGTGTTTGCGCAGGAACAAGCATAGCGCAAACACAGAAACACGTTCAACGACACCCGCAACGCGGACTTGACAGAATCCGCACGTCTGTTCTATGATTCGTCGGCGTTGGGGACGGTCCCTGGAGGGCCGTCCCTCTTGTTTTGGCGAGCGGCGATGTCCGGCCCTGCCGGGCGGCGAGCGCCTCGGGCGGGGCCGTTGGATGGGAGGGACTATGCGCGAAGGAGTTGGGTCGGGAGACGACGATCCGTCGAACAGGCCGGCGGCCGTGGCCGACGACGCGGACGCGGTCAAGGACCCGGTGAGGTTCGTACGCGAGGTGCTCGGCGAGCAGCCGTACGACAAGCAGGAGTCGATACTGAAGGCGGTGTCCCGCCGCCGGCGCGTGACGGTCGTCGGCTGCAACGGCTCCGGCAAGGACTGGGCCGCGGCGCGCGTCGTGCTGTGGTGGATGCACTCGCGCTCCCCGGTGAAGGCGCTGGTGACGGGCCCGACGACGCGTCAGGTCGACGACATCGTCTGGCGTGAGATCAAGTACGCGTATTCCGGCGCTTCGGGCAAGCTGCCGGGCCGGATGTACCGCAGTTCGCGGTACGAGCTCGACGACCAGAGCTTCGCCCTCGGGTTCGCCACCGACTCGGCCTACAACCTCCAGGGCTTCCACTCCCCCAACCTGCTGGTCGTAGTGACGGAGGCGCACGCCGTGGGCGTCGACGAGATGAACGCCATCCGGCGCCTCAATCCGCGGCGGCTGCTGATGACGGGGAATCCCTTCGCGACCGCGGGCGACTTCTACGACTCGCACCACTCGAAGCGCGACCTGTACCGTCCGATCCAGATAAGCGCCTTCGACACTCCGAACGTCAAACGCGGTCGGCGCTCGGTGCCGGGAATGATAACGCGGCAAGACATCGCGGACCGCAAGGACGAGTGGGGCGAGGACAGCTCGCTCTACGTGGGCTCGGTGCTCGCGCGGTTCCCGGACAACCCCGACAACGTCGTCGTTCCGCTGTTCGAGGCGACGGAGGCGGCGAGCAGGCAGCTCAGGCCGGACGGCCCAGTCGTCCTGGCGTGCGACGTGGCCCGGTTCGGGCACGACAAGACCGTCGTCATGAGGCGCCAGGGCCCAGTCGCCCGCATCGTGTGGCGCGTGCGCGGGCACGACACGATGAGGACGGTCGGCTACCTAAAGTCGTATTGCGACACGCACGACGTCGACGTCGTCGTGATCGACGAAAGCGGCGTCGGCGGAGGGGTCGTCGACCGGCTGCGGGAGCTGAAGCCCGGCCGCGCCCGGCTGGTCCCGTTCCTCGGAGGCAAGAAGGCGCAGGCGGAGGACTACTTCGCGAACCGCATCGCGGAGGTGTGGTGGGCCATGCGGGACAGGTACGTCGCGGGCGAGATGGACACGGACGAGGACGACGCGCTCATCGGCCAGGTCTCGGGCCGGACCCACAGCCAGGACAGCAGGGGCCGGATAGTGCTCCAGAGCAAGCGCGACATGCCGAAGTCGCCGGACGAGGCTGACGCTCTGGCCATGACGTTCGCAGTCAGCAGAAAGGAAGGACTGAAGCTATGGGTCTGACCGAAACGGTGTCGAAACTTCTTGCGTCGAGCATACGCGGGGCCGCGGCCCTGGGGAGGCGGGAGCGGGCGAGCCGGGTCACCAGAGTGCTGAGCGACTCCTGGGAGCGCGAGTTGGGCGTGGGGCAGGACTGGATGCCGCCAAGCTACGGCGAGTACTACCCCAGGTCGTCGGTCGTCTACTCTGCGCTGAAGATCCGACAGGAGGCCGTCGCGAGGGTCCCGCTGAGGATCACCCGCGTGGACCGCGGCGGCGAGCGGAAGGAGGTCGGCCCATCGCACCCGGCGCAGTCGCTGCTCGACTTCCCGAACCCGTTCTGGACGCGCGGCGACCTGTGGCGCGCCACGGAGACGTATCTCGGGCTGTGGGGATCGGCGTTCTGGGGACTGGAGCGCGACGACCTGGGCCGCGTCTCGGAGATCTGGCCGCTGAGGTCGGACAGGATGCGCGTCGTCCCGGACCCGGGGAGCTACGTCAAGGGGTTCGTCTACGTCGGCCAGGGACGGCAGCTCATCTCCTACCTGCCCGAGGACGTGGTGTGGATGCGCTACTTCAACCCGCTGGACGAGTACGCCGGGCTGTCGCCGATCGCGCCGACCCGGCTGTCGGCCGACGTGGGCATGGAGGCGCTGCGGGCGAGCCACAGCAGCCTGGTGAACGACAGCAGCCCCGGACTGCTGATCGAGACGGGGGAGACTCCGACGGACGACGAGGTAAGCGAGTTCTACGCGCGGTGGGAGTCGCGGTTCAAGGGCCCGGCGAAGGTGCGGAGGCCCGCGCTGCTGAGCGCGGGGATGAAGGCGAGCGGACTCGGCTTCAGTCCGCGGGAGATGGAGTACATCCAGAGCCTGCGCTGGAGCCTGGAGGACGTCGGCCGGGCGTTCGGCGTTCCGAAGCCGATGCTGGGCGACGTGGAGCGGGTCACGTTCTCAAACTTCGCCGTCGCTCGGCGCATCTTCTGGGAGGACACGGTCGTCCCGCAGCTCAGCTTCTACGCCGAGGCGGTGAACCAGGGGCTCGTCTCGCAGCTCGGCGACCCGTCGCTGAGGGCCGAGTTCGACCTGAGCGCGGTCGAGTCGCTGCGGGAGAACGAGAACGACAAGGCGAAGCGCAGGCAGACCTACGTGGGCGCCGGGATCATGACGGTCGATGAGGTCCGCCGCGAGATGGGCCTCGGTCCGATGCGGGAAACGCGGGACGAAGGCGCGCCGGGCGCGGACGGCGACGAGAAGGGAGCATGAGCTTGAGCGACATCGAGGCGATACGCTGTGACCACGACGGGCTGAAGATGGCCGAGGTGCAGGACGGCCACCTGATCCTGCGCAAGAAGCACCACGGGCAGACTCACGTCAAGATCGTGGCACTCGCGGCGCTGGGGATGGCGCCGGCCGGTACGCAATCGGTCGATGATGGCGTGACTCATCGGCCCCGCAGAGAATAGACATGATGCCGGCCGAGCGCGACCAAACCAGTGAGCGCCCGGGTGACGGATTCATCGTCGGCAAGCTCGCAGGCGCTCGCGTGCTTCCTTGACACCTGTTCGGGCGGCTTCCTATACTCCGGTCGCGGAACGCACCCCTCCAGGAGACCCCGAACTTGGCCCTGCACGAACGGCTGAACGACGACCTCAAGTCTGCGATGCGGGCGGGCGACGCTCCGCGGCGCACCGTCCTGCGCTACCTGCTCTCGGCGATCCACAACCAGGAGATCGAGAAGAAGGGGCCGCTCGACGACGAGGCGATCACGGCACTGCTAGGCAGGCAGGCGCAGCAGCGGCGGGACAGCATCGAGGCCTTCAGCAAGGGCAGCCGCGACGACCTGGTCGCCAAGGAGGAGGCGGAGCTGACGCTGATCGTGGCGTATCTCCCGCAGCAGCTCACCGACGACGAGGTGCGGGAGCTGGCCGTCCGGGCCATCGCGGACACCGGCGCCGAGGGGCCGCGGGACATGGGCCGCGTGATGGGCGCGCTCATGCCGCAGGTGCGGGGGCGCGCCGACGGCAAGACGGTCAGCACGGCCGTCTCCGAGCTGCTTAGGCAGCAGGCGGGCTGATGGACGGCGGGAGCGCCGGACAGCAGTCCCAAGAGCGCGGCGCTATCGGCATCCGCAGATGAGGTTCGCGGTCGTCGTCTTCCCCGGCACGTGGAGCGACGCCGACTGTCATCATGTGCTCACCGACGTACTCGGCCAGCAGGCCGACTACGTGTTTCACAAAGAGACCGACCTGACCGGGTTCGACTGCGTCGTGCTGCCGGGCGGTTTTTCGTATGGCGACTACCTCCGCTCCGGCGCACTGGCGAGGTTCTCGCCGGTGATGCGCTCCGTGGAGAAGTTCGCGTCGGCGGGCGGGCTGGTGTTCGGCATCTGCAACGGCTTCCAGGTGCTGTGCGAGGCGGGCATGCTTCCCGGCGCCCTGGTCCGCAACTCGCACCTTGAGTACCGCTGCCAGTGGACGAACCTGCGCGTCGAGAGAGGCGGGACGCCCTTCACGTCGGAGATGTCCGAGGGTCAGGTGGTCCGCGTCCCGATCGGCCACGGCGAGGGCAACTACGTCGCCGACCCGCGTACGGTCCGCGAGCTGCGGGACACGGGCCGCGTGCTGTTCAGGTACAGCACCGATGCGGGCGAGACCACGAAGGACGCGAACCCCAACGGCTCGACGGACAACATCGCGGGCATCACGAACGCGGAGGGCAACGTGCTCGGCATGATGCCGCACCCGGAGCGGTGCTGCGAGCCGCTGCTGGGCGGCGAGGACGGGCGGCATATCTTCGAGTCGATCATCGCGTCCGGGGCGCGGGCGGTGACGGTGTAGTGGCGGGGCGACCTTCAGTCATCACCCTCACCCCAGCCCTCTCCCGTCAAGGGAGAGGGGGTTTTTCGCCCTCACCCTCACCGCCCTCCCGTAGAGGGAGAGTGGGATTTTGCTTGTCCTCCCTCCCCTGGCGGGAGGGAGTTAGAGGGAGGGGGTGCCGCGGCGGTCACCCTCACCCCAGCCCTCTCCCGTCAAGGGAGAGGGAGAAACCCTTCCGCCGGCAGGTAGCTGAACGATGCCTGTGACGCGTGAACAGCTGGAGGACCTCGCCCTGTCGGAGGGCGAGTACGAGGCGATCGTCGAGCGGCTGGGCAGGGAGCCGAACACGCTGGAGCTGGGGCTGTTCGGGTCGCTGTGGAGCGAGCACTGCGGCTACAAGCACTCCAGGCCGCTGCTGCGGCAGTTCGCCAGCGACAGCCCCCGCCTGCTCGTAGGCCAGGGCGCGGAGAACGCGGGCGTCGTGAGCATCGGCGGCGGCAAGGCCGTCGTCATGAAGATCGAGTCGCACAACCACCCCTCGGCCATCGAGCCCTACGAGGGCGCCGCGACCGGGGTGGGCGGCATCGTCCGCGACATCCTGTCGATGGGGGCGCGGCCGGTCGCGCTGCTCAACTCGCTGCGGTTCGGGCCGCTGACCGACGCCCGCAACCGCTACCTGTTCTCCCGGGTCGTCGCCGGAATATCGGGATACGGCAACTGCATCGGCATCCCGGACGTCGGCGGGGAGATCTGTTTTTCCGACACCTACGCCGGCAACCCGCTCGTCAACGCAATGTGCGTCGGTCTCGTCGACGAGGATAGCCTGGTGCGGTCGACGGCGGGCGAGGCGGGCAACGTGCTCATACTTGTGGGCGCAGACACGGGCCGCGACGGCATCCACGGCGCGTCGGGCCTGGCGTCGCGCACGTTCGAGGAGGAGCGCGAGCTGCGGCCGGCGGTGCAGGTGGGCAACCCGTTCCTGGAGAAGGTGCTGATCGAGGCCTGCCTGGAGCTCGCGGCGACCGAGCACGTCGTCGGCATGCAGGACCTGGGCGCCGCCGGGCTGTCGTCAGCCTGCGTCGAGGCGGCCGACAACGCGGGCGCCGGATTCGACATCGACGTGTCCCACGTGCCGCGGCGGGACTCCGACATGACGCCGTACGAGGTGATGCTCTCCGAGTCGCAGGAGCGAATGCTCGTCGTCGCACGTCCGGGACACGAGGAAGCGGTCCGGGAGATGCTGCGGAAGTGGGACCTGCACGGCGTCGTCATAGGCAAGGTGACCTCCGGCGGCCGCGCCCGCGTCTACGACGGCGGCAGCCTGGAGAGCGACGTCCCGGTCAGGCTGCTGGCCGACGCGCCCCAGTACCGGCCGCCGGCACGAAAGCCGCCGTGGCTCGACGAACTGCAGTCCCGCGACCTGGACGCGCTGCCGCTCCCGGACGGCGGCCCCAACGCAGTGCTGCTCCAACTCCTGGCCGCGCCCAACGTAGCCAGCAAGGAGTCGGTGTTCCGGCAGTACGACCACCACGTGCAGACGAACACCGTGGTCGGCCCCGGCGCGGACGCTGCGGTGCTGCGCGTCAAGGGCTCCGCGACGGGGATCGCGCTGGCCGTAGACGGCAACGGCCGCTACTGCTACCTGGACCCGTACGAGGGCGGCAAGATCGCCGTGGCCGAAGCCTGCCGCAACCTGTCCGCGGTCGGCGCCGAGCCGGTCGCGCTGACCGACTGCCTGAACTTCGGCAACCCGGAGCGGCCGGAGATCTACCACCAGCTACAGGAGTGCGTCCGCGGGATGGCCGAAGCGAGCCGCGCCTTCGACGCGCCCGTCATCAGCGGCAACGTCAGCCTGTACAACGAGACGGAGGGCCAGGGTGTCTACCCGACGCCGGTCGTCGGCGCGCTGGGCCTGCTGGACGACGCCGCGGCCCACTGCACGACGGCCTTCCGCGACGAGGGCGACGCGGTGCTGCTGCTCGGCGCCGGGACCGTCGAGCTGGACGCTTCGGCGCTGGGCGGCAGCGAGTACCTCGAGCTCGTCCACGGGCTGGTGGCCGGGCGGCCGTACATCCACCTCGAAGTCGAGCTGGCCGTCCAGCGGTCGTGCCGCCGGGCCGTCCGAGCCGGGCTGCTGAAGTCGGCGCACGACTGCTCCGACGGCGGCCTGGCCGTGGCGCTGGCCGAGTGCTGCATAGCGGGCGGCGTGGGCTTCCGCGGGAGCGGGGCGTTACCCGGAAGGCGGGACGCGGCCCTTTTCGGCGAGCGGCAGTCGCGCATCGTCGTATCGCTGGCGCCGGAGGCCGTGGGCGCGTTCGGGCGCATCTGCCGCGAGGAGGGAGCGCAGTGGACGCGGCTGGGCACGGTCGGCGGCAACCGGCTCGACGCGGGCGGGCTGCTCGACCTGCCGGTGGACCAGATCGCCTCGGCCTGGCGCAACGGCATCGACAACGCCATCAGCCCGCCCGCCGACTGACCTCCCCAGCGCCGCGCACTTCGGCCTACACCGGCCGATTCCCTAACTATCCACTATCCACTATCCCCCCAGGGCTTTTCGGTTATCCGGTTTCGCCCCGCGTCCAGCATCGGTTCCTAAGTTTGCGGCCTTCGTTTTAACAACCGATAGGGGCCAGCGATCGTCAGCAGTTGGCAACAATCGAAAGGCCCTGCCACTACCCCCCCCCTCCAAGTCAGGGCAATCGCATCTCAATTTTATCCGCCGGGTCCAAAGCTAAATCCCAACGCGCCGGCACTCCAAACCGGCCAGAGTCCGGTATGCAGAACGCCTGTCCATAGCTAATGCTAAATAAGATGCGATTGTCCTGCCATCCAAGTTGACACCCCCACGGCCCGATGCTAAATTGGCAGATGAGTTGGCAGCCGCGTCTGGCGTCTGCCAATTTGCCGTGTACCCTGGGAGGCCCACTTGCCGCGATACGACTACCTATGCCCGGACTGCGGGAATGAGTTCGAGGTGCGTCAAAGCTTCGACTCCGAGCCGGTCGCTACGTGCGGCAACTGCCAGGGCACGGCGCGGCGCGTCATCCACTCGGTGCCCATCGTCTTCAAGGGCAGCGGGTTCTACGTAAACGACTACGGCAAGGGGAAGGGCTCCACGTCCTCGAGCGCCGATTCGAAGGCATCCAAGGATTCGGACTCCGGCTCGGACGGCAAAGGAAGCGCGAAGAGCAAGACGGAGACGAAGGTCGAGTCCAAGGCCGGGTCGAGCAAGGACGAAAGCTCCTAGCCGGTGCGGGCGCTGGTCCAACGGGTCGTCAGGGCGTCCGTGACCGTCGACCGGGAGGTCGTCGGTAGCATCGGCCCCGGACTCATCGTCCTGGTGGGCATATCCCGGGAGGACGGCCCCGAAGAGGCCGAGTACGTCGTCGCCAAGACGGTCAACCTCCGCATCTTCAACGACGAGGCCGGGCGCTTCAACCTGTCGGCACTCGACACCGGCGCGGAGCTTCTCGTCGTCAGCCAGTTCACACTCTACGGCGACACGCGCAGGGGCCGCCGGCCGAGCTTCGTCGACGCGGCGCCGCCGGAAGAGGCCGAAGCGCTGTTCGCCCACACCGTCTCGCTGTTCCGTCGGACCGGCCTGTCCGTGGCGACCGGGCGTTTCCAGGCCCACATGACCGTATCGATCGAGAACGACGGGCCGGTGACCATCATGCTCGACTCCGCCGACAAAGAACGCCCGCGAAGGTCATGAGCATCGGATAGGCAGCCCCGCGTGGACAGTTGGCGGAGATCGATCGGCTGAGGGGCCCGCGCGGACTATCACCGCGACCAGAAGGCGAGCGTGCCCCTGGCGATCACGTTCGTGGACGGGAACGAGCGCGCCGCGATCACGACGATGCGGTCGATATTCTCCTGGCCCGTCGAGGCCAGCACCGCGCCGCCGCCCACCTTCCCCGAAAAGACCAGCGAGCGAGAGTCCGGCGACCATATCCGGTGGGACCCCGCGAACTGGTCGAAGAACTGGAACACCGTAAGCTGGTCGGGCGAGGGGACGAAGTCGATCAGCGTCGACTCCACGCCGGTGGCCACGTCCAACACCTTCCAGCGCAGCATGTCGGGTTCTTTCGGCAGCAGCGTGACGTACGCGATCTTGGTGCTGTCCGGCGACCAGAAGAACGCCACTACGACGTCTTCGATAACGGTCTCCAGCTCGGCCCCGTTCTCGGAGTAGAGGGCGAGGCGCTCGTAGACCAACAGGCGGAGCGGCCGATATAGAACGACGCGTTCAGGGTTTGTGACCGCGAGCATCTCACCGTTGGGAGACCATCTGAACACGGCGCCTTCGGGCACGCGGTCGACGAACACCGTCTGGGCCGCGCCCACCTCGCCCACGTATAGGGACAGCTCGCCGGACCGGTCGGCGGTCGCGTAGGTCATCAGGGCCGTGCCGGGTCTCCAGGTAGGCACCTTGTACCCACTGATCTCGGAATCCAGGTCGAGGCGGTTGAGGTCGCCGTCGTCCGCGTCGAGCAGGAAGTGGTCGGTCTCGAAGTGGATGAGCAGGCGCTCGGAGTCGGGAGACCAGTCCATGAATACCGGCACGCCGTCCATGGCGGTCCGGGGGGGCTCCCCCCCTGAGCGATCGTACAGGTAGAGTCTGAGGGCGCGGGTGGCGCCCGCGAGGAACGCCAGCCGACTGCTGTCGGGGGCCCAGTAGACGTAGTGGGGCGCGGCGCTCGCGACGAAGGGGGCGCCGGGCTTTCCCACGTGAATCCGCGCAAGCTCGCCGGTCGATAGGTCGCGGTCGAACAGGGTCGGCCGTTGTTGCCCCTCCGAGCCGTCCGCGAGGCCGGAGAAGACCAGGTTCCGGCCGTCGGGAGACCATGCCGGCCACGAGTAGACGCCGGTGCGCGGGCTGATGATCTGCTCGCCCGAGCCGTCCGGATTGACGGTGCGCACCTGTCCGTCCAGGCCCACGTACGCTATCAGTCCCAGCCCGGACTCCGCGCTCGGCCTCTCGCCGAACTGGCTGCGCACTCCGTCGTCGCCGCCGAAGAGCCCGCAGGCCGCCGCCGAAACGCACAACAGCCCGAGCGCGGCTGCCAGCAGCAATCGCCTGGAGGGTGTTCTCAAGGGTCTCATAGCCTCCTCTCCCTCGACGGGCCCTCGACGGGAGAGGACTGAGGTGAAGGTGAAGACGAAGCTGTCGGCACGGTTTCTCCCTCATCCTGACCTTCTCCCGCCAGGGGCCCGCCAGGGGAGAAGGGCTTCACGAACACCCTGTTAGTCAACTGAGACGACCTCCAGGCTGAAGTCGAGCGATCGGGCCGAGTGCGTCAGCGCGCCGACAGATATGAGGTCTACCCCGGTCGCGGCGACCTCCTTGACGTTGTGCAGCCCGATTCCGCCGGACGCCTCGGTCATCGCCCTTCCGCGGCACATCTCCACGACCAGTCGCGTCTCCCCCAGGGACATATTGTCCAGCAGCAGAATGTCGGCCCCGGCCTCCAGCGCCTCCAGCGCCTGCTCGGGAGTCTCAACCTCGACTTCGATCCTGAGCGAGTGGGGCGCGTTGGCCCTCGCGAGGTGAACGATCTCCCCGAACCCTAAGCCGCAACGGGTGAGCGCCTCTATGTGGTTGTCCTTGATCAACACGCCGTCGCCGAGGTTGTGGCGGTGGTTCGCGCCGCCGCCGACGGCGACGGCGTACTTCTCCAGCGTGCGGAGCCCGGGAGTCGTCTTGCGCGTGTCGAGCACACGGGCGCGCTGCTCCCCGACCTCGCGCACGTACCGGCCGGTCTCGGTGGCGATGCCGCTGAGCCGCTGCAGGAAGTTGACCGCGGTACGCTCCGCGGTGAGGATCGAGGCGACCGGGCCGGAGACTTCCAGCACGAACGTCTCCGCCTCGAGGCCGGCGCCGTCTCGCTCCAGAGCGTCGGCGCGGAGACCCGGGTCGACGCGCCGGAAGACGGCCGCCGCCACGTCGACGCCCGCCAGGATGCCCGGCTCCCTCGCCATCACTACGGCCCTTCCCGTCAGCCCGAAGGGTATCAGTGCGCGCGTCGTCACGTCGTTGCCCGCGAGGTCCTCCTCGAGGGCGCGGTCGACCAGTGCTTCGACTTCAGGCGTGCGGGCGATCATGGCAGGACCCGGCAACCCTCCTTCGGCTCTGGCGCGCCGCCGCGGATCGCCCATTCCGCCGGATGCGGCCACTATACGACGGCCAGCATCCTGTCGAGAGCCACCCGCGCCTCTTCTCTCGTCCGGTCGTCCACCGTAATCCGGTTGACCAGCACGCCCTCGGCGAGTCCTTCCAGCACCCAGGCGAGGTAGGCCGGATGGATACGGTACATCGTGGAGCAGGGACAGACCACGGAGTCGAGGCAGAAGACGGTCTTGTCCGGGTTCTCCTTCGCCAGGCGGTTGACCAGGCTGATCTCCGTGCCGATGGCCCAGACAGTGCCCGAAGGCGCGTTCCTGACCGTGTTGATGATGAACTCGGTCGAGCCGTTGGAGTCGGCGGCCCGCACCGTCTCCATGAAGCACTCCGGGTGTACGACGACGTTGACGTCGGGGTACTTTGCGCGGGCCTGCTCGATCTGCGCGACGGTAAACCGAGTGTGCACCGAGCAGTGTCCCTGCCAGAGGATGACCCTGGCCTTCCGCAGCGCGTCCGCCGTGTGGCCGCCCAACGGCTTGAACGGGTTCCACACCAGCATTTCGTCGAGCGCTATCCCGAGCTTGAGGGCAGTGTTGCGGCCCAGGTGCTGGTCGGGCAGGAACAGCACGCGCTCTCCCCGCTCGAACGCCCACCTGAAGGTGGCCGGCGCGTTGGACGAGGTGCAGACGATGCCGCCGTTCCTGCCGCAGAGCGCCTTGATGGCGGCGGTCGAGTTCATGTACGTGATTGGAACGACCCCGCCGAAGTCGCCCAGAGTCTCCTGCAGGTCGTCCCAGCAGTCCAGTACGTCGTCGACGTGCGCCATGTCGGCCATCGAGCAGCCGGCGGAGAGGTTCGGCAGGACGACGCTCTGCTCCGGAGCGCTGAGCACGTCGGCGGTCTCGGCCATGAAGTGAACGCCGCAGAAGACGATGAACTCGACGTCCCGTTGCGACGCCGCGTACTGCGACAGCTTGAACGAGTCGCCGCGGAGGTCGGCGAACTTGATGACCTCGTCGCGCTGGTAGTGGTGGCCGAGTACCACCAGCCGGTCGGCGAGCTGCGCCCTTGCCACCGCAATCCGGATTTCCAGCTCTTCGGGCTTCGCCTTGAGGTACGAGATCGGCAGCTTCTGCCACCGAACTCCGGTGTCGAACTCCTCGGCCAGAGACTTGGAGGCCAGCGATTCGTCCGTACGGCAAAACGCGGACTGCTCCAGCTCCGTGATCGGTACAGTCGGAACTCTAAGTGGGGCCGTCATCTCTCCCCTCCTGCCCTACGCTGCGGTCACCGCGCACCCGCCGAGAGACCACGGGCCGGTGCGGTCGATCTTGACTGCCAGGACCTCTCCGGTCCGATCGCCGGCGCCTTCCACGTACACCAGCTTGTCGTTCCGGTTGCGGCCCCGGGCGCGACCGTTGCTCCTCTCCTCGACGAGCACGTCTGTAGTCTGCCCAGAGAGCAGCGCGTTGATCTCGCTCTGGATGTCCGCCTGGAGGCTGTCGATGGCCTTCAGGCGCGCCTTCTTGTCCTGCGCGGGAACGTCGTCCGCCAGCCTTCGGGCGGCGATCGTGCCCTCCCGGGCCGAGTAGGCCGCGGAGTGCACCTTGTCGAACCGGATGTCGCGCACCATGTCCAGCGTGCGCTGAAACTGGGCGTCCGTCTCGCCGCAGAATCCGACGATCAGGTCCGTGCTGAGCGAAACGCCGGGAATCCGATCGCGTATCCGTTCGACGAGAACGCGGTACTCTTGGCTGGTGTAGCCGCGTCTCATGTCGCGCAGCACGTGGTCGTCGCCGGCCTGGAAGGGAAGGTTGACGTGCTCACAGACCGTCTCGCACTCGGCGACGGCGTCAAGAATGCCGTCGCTCATGTCGTTAGGATGCGACGTGAGAAAGCGCACGCGCTCGATGCCGTCTACTTTGTCCACCGCCCGGAGCAGCTTGCCGAGGTCCTGTTCGCCGGGCAGGTCGTGGCCGTAGGAGTCGACGTTCTGGCCCAGCAGCGTGACTTCCCGGACCCCCCGCTCGACGAGCATCGTGACCTCGCGAACCACGTCTTCTACCGTGCGGCTGACCTCTCGGCCGCGGCGGTACGGGATTATGCAGAAGGAGCAGAACTTGTCGCAGCCGTGGATGACGGGCACGTAGGCGGTGACAGCCGGGCGCGCCGTGAGTTGCGCGAGACAGCCCACGGGGTCGAAACCCATGCGCTCGGCCAGCATATCGATCAAAGGCTCGTACTGCTGCGGACGCATGAAGACGTCCACGTGGGGGAAGCGCGTCTCCAGCGTCGCGGTGTTGGGCCCCACCATA
Organism: Dehalococcoidia bacterium; assembly: GCA_965220785.1. Lineage (GTDB taxonomy): Bacteria > Chloroflexota > Dehalococcoidia > Lucifugimonadales > CAZENU01 > CAZENU01. The sequence goes on along the minus strand of CBDCQW010000003.1, from coordinate 903,722 downwards.
CAGCCCATCAGCGCGACGATCTTGTCCGGGTTTTCCCGGCGGGTCCGCTTGAGGCTGCCGAGCATCCCGACGACGCGGTCCTCGGCGCTCTGGCGGACTACGCAACTGTTGAGCACGACCACGTCGGCGTCCTGGGCGGAGGCGCTGTTTCGCAGCCCGACGCTGTCCAGGGCGCTTTCGAGTCGCTCGGAGTCGGCCTTGTTCATCTGGCAGCCGACCGTCCAGACGTGATAGCTATGTATATCCAAGGATTGGGTCCCGTCGGGAAATGGCGGAGGGAGTGGGATTCGAACCCACGAGAGGGATACTATCCCCCAAAGCGCTTAGCAGGCGCCCGCACTAGGCCTCTATGCGATCCCTCCAGCTACAACGAATATATCAAAGATATGCACATCGCGCAAGCCGATGTTTGTGAATTTCGACACTATTCGCGCTGACAAGCCGTTATCAGGCTATTATAGCGGCGCTGCTGCTCTTTTGCGTCTTTCGTGGTTTTCGCCAAGGACGATGCCAGCGTAAATTCGATAATTTTTTCACAAGAACCGTAATTTCAACCGCTTCAAACTTTCTTAACACTCGACCGGTAACCTGTCGCTCGTAACAAAGGCAAGGCCTGCCAATAACAACCGATGGAGAAAGGAGATTTCGCCATGAAGAAGAAGATTGCGGCCATAGCCGTCGCGATAGGCGTCCTAAGCGTCGGACTGATCGGAGGGGTCGTCCTAGCCGACGAGGCCGAGGAGGCCAGGAAGGGCAAAGGCCTCATCGCCCGGGTCGCCGAAATCCTGGGGCTCGAGGAGGACACCGTCCAGGACGCCTTCGACCAGGCGAGGGGAGAGATTCGCGACGAGGCCGTGGAGAACTGGCTCGACCGCGCCGTCGAGAAAGGCGCCTTGACGCAGGATCAGGCCGACTCGCTGCAGGAATGGTACGACGACAGGCCGGAAGACCTGCCTCGCCTGTTCCGGGGCGGCTTCTGGAGCGAGGAAAAGCTCGACTGGGCCGTGGAGAAGGGCATCCTGACCCAGGATCAGGCTGACGCGCTGCAGGAGTGGTACGACGACAAGCCCGAAGACCTGCCCGAGGGCTTCGGCTTCCGTCACGGCAAGAAGTTCGGACGCAAGGGCCGGGGGGCTTTCCGCGGCGGCGGACACCACAGGTCTTACGAGAAGAAGGATTCGCCGGCCGAGGAGTCAGACAGCGCCACGTCGACGTCCAGCTAGCTTCCCCCCTGGGCCGACCGAAGTCGTACGTCGGCCCTTCACCCCCCACCGATCGCCGTCCGGCGCCCCACCGGACGGCGATTCGGCGTCTCAGTCTCTGTCCCTTGCTGTACTTGCTAAGGAGACCGGCCCAAGTCAGCGCCTGTCGCTTCGGACTGTATCGGAGATCGGGCCTCCTTTGATACGAGCAGGCCGAACCCGGTTGTACTCTGTGGGGTCTCGAATGTCTGCGGTTGGCCCTTACTGATTCGGAACAAGAACAGCTCTGATCAGGACCAGGCGTCTGGTTCGTCGCATCACGCAACAGGGCTCTCCTATTCTGGGGTCACGGGCCGAGTCGTAGCAGGACTGAGATAGGAATCTAACGGCGCGGCGCGGCCCTGTAAAGGCAGGACGCCCCGCCCAAATACCCCACCTCCGTCATTCCCGCGAACAGCCTGCCCTCGCGTAGGCGGGGGCGGGAATCCATCCCCGACAGGGTGCGCCACTATGACACCGGAAGCAGTCCGTCACGCCCTCCGGCCCAATCAGGTGGGGAATCCAGGCCCCGCCGGTATTGCCAGCGAATCGCTGGGAGTCCTCGTTGGCGTCTGCGGCGACGCAGGCTATGATGAAGCCGGTCAGGCGGAGTCTGCGCCCGCGAGGCAGAGCCGTCCAATGTGGAAACCGCAGACCTGTCGGCCGCGAACAGGACAACCGCGTTCAGGAGGACGATATGGCGACCTACATGTACGTTTCTGTATCCGGGGAAGACAGGATCGCGCTCTTCGAGGTCGAGCCCGATACCGGACGACTGGAGCCGCGCGGCGACGAGGCGGTGTCCGGCGGGCCGTACCCGCTGGCCGTCGACCCCCACAGGCGGCACCTCTACGCCGGGCGAGTCGAAGCCAGGGAGCTCACCACCTACGAGATCAACAGCCGCACTGGGAGGCTCTCTGAGATCGGAAGCGTCGCCCTGGAGGAGGAGCCCTGCTTCCTCGCCACGGACCGTACCGGCGGGTACCTGCTCTCCGCCTACTACCACGCCGGCAAGGTGGGCGTCCATCCCATCGCCGAGAATGGCGCGGCCGCCGGGCCGCCCGTCGAATGGCTCGACACCGGGCCCGGGGCGCACAGCGCGCTCACCGACCGGTCGAACAGGTTCGCGTACGCCCCCAGCATAGCGGGAGACTTCGGCCCGAACCTGATCTTCCAGTTCAGGTTCGACGAAAGCACGGGCAGGCTGAGCGCAAACTCGCCCCCTACGATATCCCCCGAGGGCGGAGCCGGACCAAGACACTTCTGCTTCCACCCGACGCTGGACGTCGTCTACTTCTCGAACGAGCAGGGCTGCAGCGTCACGGCATACGACCTCGACACCTCCACGGGTGCGCTGGCCGCACTGCAGACCGTCCCCACCCTGCCCGACGGCTACGAGGGCGAGAACTCCTGCTCGCAGATACAGATATCGCCCTCGGGCAGTTTCCTGTACGCTCCCAACCGGGGACACGACAGCGTCGCGGTCTTCTCCATCGACGCGGCCACCGGCCTGCTGACGCGCTCCCAGATAGTGGCGACCCAACCGACGCCGAGGGCCCTAAGCCTCGATCCCGACGGGCGCCACCTGTACGTGGCCGGAGAGGCCTCAGGACGAATCGCCTCGTACCGCGTCGACCCCGAGTCCGGGACGCTGGAGCCGCTGGAACTCTACGACGTCGGCCGGATGCCGATGTGGGTGCTGATCACGCGAGTCCCCTAGGGATGGTCTGAACAAGTCCCGTGAAGTGTGACGTGTTCACAGAGGAAAGCCGTCCACATTGGGTGGGTTATCCAGGGTACCCCCAGGGTCACCGGGAGGAGCAGCCCAGCATTGGCCACTAAGGCGGTGGTCGTCAAACGCTTACGGCAGGTTGTTCAGCGGTTCCTTAGCTGTGGGTACGATTCGCACTTCTGATCGACCAGTAGACCACACAGAGGCTGAAAAACAGAGTAATGGCCATAGGGACCAGTCCCCAAGTACCTCTGCCTTCCGCCATATCCATTACGTTCGGAGAATGGTTGAACAGAACGATCATCGACACTCCTAAGAGTGTACCATCCCGGATTTGCGTAGACCAACCAACACGCTCACGGTAGAGCAATCCAAAGCAACTGCATGCCAGGTTCTCCCCCCTGATCATCACGACTGCCACGGCAAACATGAAGGCTAGGAGCAAGGCAATAGCGATGAGGGAAGCCCATTGAACAAAGAAGCCACTAAGAAGGAGTACGGCTACGACAAGCTCTACAAATGGAAGGGACCAACCAAAGGCGATCGAAAAAGGAAAGAGGCTTGGGGAGAATGCGGTACTGTTGAACATCGCTAACGAATTGCCTAGGAGCATACAGTTTCGTTAAGGACGACATAAGAAATACTGCGCCTAGCAGGAGACGCAGTACAAGAACCAGTGCGATATCCAATTTGAAACTAGTAGGGAGTCAGTGACTCAGCGACCTTGACTAACTCGGCTTCATCAAGCTGAGCAGGACTGACAACAAGGAGAAACCATATGTCTCCCTGCTGAAAGTATAACGACCGCGCCTCTCCAGGTTCCCACTCTTCTGTCGAAGCAACACCATCTCTAATATAAGTTACCCACGTACCGTCTACCAAGTGCGCCGGCTGGCCGTTGACCGATACGATCCGCGTATGACCAGCTCCAACCTCCGGTTCAGCTGGTACAGAATCCTGCAAGATTATCAATTGACCGTGATCCCCCTTCCGGTAAGCCAACGCGACCGCTTGACTCCCAGCCAATTGCACTTCTCGAGATCCAAAGCCTGCGGGCAAGTACGATGGCACATAGACAGTGCCGCGCAAATGCTTCACCTGATCTAGGGTCCTGATGTCTCGTGCCGGATCAGGCTCAAGGTGAGATGTATCTTCGGAATGCCCATGCTCAGAATGTCGATCCTCGGTCGAACTTACTTCTCTTAGCTGGTACAATCGCTGTTCCGCCGTCTGCGATCCTCCTTGAACTCGTGCTGTTGCTAGTGCAGTCAATCCAAGGCCACTAGCTATAGCCAATGCAACCAGGCCTCCGGCAAATAGCAATCGGAAACGTATGCGGAACCTGGTCATCGTGCGCATGATGCACAGCTGTTACAACTGACTACCACTCTTGGTTTGCAAAAAGCCGTACACGCACAGCCTCCACCGGCTGCGGGGACATGATACTCATAGATCAAATAGAACTTCCGCCTATCGGGGTAGCAACTCGGATCAGCACAGTATCCACATTAAGACCTACTTAGTGTCATGGACTGGTAGCATCTTGTCAAACACTCCTATGAGCCAAAATCCCCCACCCAAATGACGGTGGCGCTCCCGGGCAAGGGGAGGGCTGGTTTGAAACCAGCCCTTACGGGGTGATGGCCGATAGATATGGCGCTGAACCTGGAGGTGGAGGATCTGGGTGAGCCCCAGATCCACCACCTAAACAAAAGGAAGACCTCGTTGGAGCCCGACGCGATGCGGGCCGAGATGGTTGTTGGAGAGACAAGCCACCACAAACGAGATGCACCCATTATGGCGGCCTTCGGCTTCTACTCCTTGAGGATGGTCTTACCCTGCCGCTCGCCGACCAGCTCGCCGGCGGCCAGCACATGGCCCTCCATAGCGGCGATCAGATCGGCTTTCGTGGACCCGGCCGGCAGGTCGATCGTCGTGTCCAGGGCATAGAGCCGGAACGTGTACGTCTGGATCGCCTGCTGCTTCTGGTGGCGCAGGTTGGCGCCGCCCGCGGTGTCGAAGGCGATAGGCACTATCGGAGGCGGGCATGGGCCGTAGTACCCGATGGTCCCGTCGCCGTTCGTGCCCTGCACCGCGCCGTTGTCGAGCGTCTCGGTATTCGGAACGTTCTCGGACAGCTCGGTTGTATCGGGCGGCATGTTCCACATCACCCAATGGACCTGCTCCTCGTTGTCGGGCAGCTCCTGGCTGTCCATTATCAGAGCGAGCGTTACCGCTTCGGCGGGGACGCCCTCCCACATGATCGGCGGCGATATGTTCGGCACGTTGGCGGAGAGCTTGGTGCAGGTGTGTTTCTTGGGGATGCGCTTCTTCTCGTTGAACACGGAGCTGGTGAACGTGATGGACACGTCCACGTCCTGCGACAGGCTGGGCGCCGGGGCGGCGTCTCCGGCCGGCGCGTCGGCCGCCTCGCCTCCCGAAGTGTCGGCCGCGGACGCGGGCGCGGCGTCGCCGTCTCCTTCGCTCGAGCAGCCGGCGACAGCCGCCCCGATCGCGATGAGTGCCGCGAGTATTGCCACTGTGACTACAGAGATGCGCATTGTCAGTCTCCTTCCCCCGAGTTCGCGCTGCAGCGGGGGCGCTCGCCCCGTCTCGTGGTAACCATACCACTACCGCGCCAGTCCCAATAGCCCTCATCGCTGCAGACGCCCCGTTCGGGGACCGCGCGTTCGCCAGGCGTGCTATTGCCGGGCCGGCGGGAACGGGTCGTTCTCGCTGACCAGCGCCTGAGATCTGGCTATGGATATTCCCCGCGCCTCCTTGTCGCCCCACAGGCTCTTTGCGTAGGTGATCACGTCGACGATATCGCCGTGGCTGAGCCGCTCGCCGAACGCGGGCATGGCGCTCTTGAAGTTCGGTATCTCCGGCCCCTCGAGGTACGAGCCGCCGGTGACGATCCACTTGTAGAGCGTGCCATCGCCGTGGTGCCACGTGTGGCCGTCGCCGTTGAGCGGCGGCGCCGGTGCGGTGCCGTCGGACCGCCTGACGTGCCACTCGGGCTGCCCCTCGGCGTTCGCGCCGTGACATACGGCGCAGTTCGCATCGTACACCCGCTCTCCCCGCTCGACCGCCGATAAGGCAACGGTGGGAACGGGGCCCGCCGTCGGTGTCGCCGGAGCCCCGCTGGAGCAGGCCGCCAACGCTACAAACAGGGCGGCCGCCCATACGAAGACAGAGACGCGGCGAATATCGTTCAGCATCGTTACCACCTCGATGTCTAGCGCGGGTCCGCCGTCGAGCACACGGTCACGATGCTGTCCCGCAGGGTGCTCACGATGAACGAAATGTGGTCGTCGTCGACCACGTAGGGCGGTACCAACTCGATATGGTCGCCGCCGACGCCGTCCACGAGTCCGGTCACGCCCGCGAGTACGAGAAGCCCGTTGCGGAGCGCGTCGGCCTCCACGCGGTGGGCCACGTCCCACTCCGCCGGGAAGGGCGCTTTCGTCTCGCGGTCGGCCACGAGCTCGACGCCGGCGAACAGGCCTTTGCCGCGCACGTCGCCCACGTACGGCACGTCGTCGAGCGCCTCCTCCAGCGCCGCGATCAGCCTGTCACCCATCTCGCCGGCCCTCGCGACCAGATTGTGCTCCTCGATGTACTCCAGCACGGCGAGCCCAGTGGCGCAGCTCAGCGGGTTGCCCCCGTACGTGGAGCTGTGGCTCACCTGCCCCGACCCGTCCTGTATCGTGCGCCAGACCTTCTCCCCAAGGATGACCGCCCCGAGCGGGGCGTAGCCTCCGGCCAGCCCCTTCGACGACGTAAGTATGTCCGGCGCGACGCCCCAGTGCTCGATGGCCCACCTCTTGCCCGTCCGGCCGACGCCGCTCATCACCTCGTCGGCTATGAACAGGATGTCGTTCTCGTCGCAGATGTCGCGAACGATCTGGTAGTACTCGGCCGGCGGCACGACGGCGGACATCGACGTCCCGATCACCGGCTCTGCGATGAAGGCGGCGATATTCTCCGCGCCCTCCTGGCTGACGACCCTCCGCAGCTCGTTGGCGCACGCCAGGGCGCAGTCGGGGTAGGTCAGGCCCCAGGGGCACCGGTAGCAGTACGGCGGCGGTATGTGCGGGAAGTCGAGCAGTATGGGGCTGTAGGTCCTGCGCCACGTCGTCCGGCCGCTGAGGGACAGGGTGCCGACGGTGTTGCCGTGGTACGACTGCCACCTGCCGATCACCTTGCGCTTGGTCGGATTGCCTCGCTCGACGTGGTACTGGTAGGCGAGCTTCAGGGCGCCCTCGTTCGCCTCGGCGCCACCGGAGGCGAACAGCGCCCGCGTCGCGCCCATGCCGGGCGGCGCCCACTCTTGCAGCTTCGCCGCGAGCTGCCGCCGCGGCTCGTTGTCGACAATGCCCCCGTAGGTGTACGCCAGCTTCCCGGCCTGCTCCGAGATGGCCTCTACTATCTCGCGCACGCCGTGGCCGATGTTGACAACGCAGACGCCGCCTACCGCGTCGAGATAGCGGTTGCCGGCCTCGTCGAAGACGTAGACGCCATCGCCTCTCGTCATGGTGACGTAGTCGTGCTCGAAGCTGCCGTACAGGACGTGGTCGCTCTGAGTCATGGGACGGAGCCGCTCCTCTATTGGATATTGGATGCCGGCGACGCGGTATCGGTGATGGTATGGACACGCCGGAACGCTGTCAAACGCGCATGCGCGGCGGTAACTGTTCAGACTTACCCGGCCACACAACCCGTTCACCCCGAGTAGCGTCGCTGCCTTGAGCGGCGCGTATCGAGGGGCGCGTACGACGTTCCCGCCAATGCTCGTGCCGGCCCACCCCAAAGACGGACTGTGCGGGCCCTTCGATACACCCCGACGAAGCGTCGGGGCACTCAAGGAAAGCGGGTCGCGTGACAACGGCCCCACCCCATACTCAGACTTCGACAGCCGCGACCGCGTTCATCTCACCAAGTCTGAACACTTATGCGCGGCGGAGTGGCGTACAATGTCGCGGCTGGTCCCGGCCCCAGGAAAACGGGTACAGACTCCCGACAGGAGGAGAGGCAGATGGCGCTCATCGACATCGGCTCGACGAAGCAGCTCTTCATCGACGACTACCTGATCGAGAGCATGACCAACACGGAGCCGCGGCTGAACCCGGCGCTGAAGGTCGACGACAACCCTGTGCTGAGGCCCGAGCGTCCGTGGGAGGGAAACTCGGTCACGATCGGCGGCGCCCTGTCGCGCGGCGCCTTCTTCGACGAGGAAGAGGGCATTTTCAAGATGTTCTACGAGGCCGTCCGCATGGCGCCGCGCGTCGTGGACGGCGAGGTCGTCAGCGTCGAGACCCAGCCGCGCGTATCGTGCTTCGCCACATCCGAGGACGGCATCCACTGGGACCGGCCCAGTCTCGGCCTCGTCGAGTACGACGGCTCCACCGACAACAACATCATCCCCGACGACCGGTACCTGCCCTACATCTTCTACGACTCCCACGAGAGCGACCCGGCCAGGAGGATCAAGGGATTCAAGAGGACGGGCGACACCCAGACGCCCGGCATGACGATCGACCTGTTCTTCTCGCCCAACGGCTTCGACTGGACTCCGTACGAAGACAACCCCGTCGTCGACACCCGCCCGCGCTACGGGCGCTGGGGTCCGACGATGTTCATGGGCTGGGACGACATCCGGCAGGTCTACGCGGTGCACATGGAGAACGCGCTCCACCGGCGCAGCGCCATAGGCAAGCGGCTGATCGGCCGCTCGGAGAGCCCCGACCTGTACGAGTGGACCGACCCCGAGACGATCCTCGTCCCCGACGAGCGGGACCCCTCGGACACCGAGTTCTACGCTCTGCCGGCCATCACCTACGAGGGCTGGTACGTCGGTATGCTCTGGGTCTACAACACGACCAGCACGACCCACTATCCCGAGGCGGTCTTCAGCCGCGACGGCGTCCACTACCAGCGCAACTTCAGGCAGCCGTTCATCCAGCGCGGCGGCCGGCGCGTCGAGTTCGACTACAACTCGATCTACGCGGGCGTCCCCATCGTGCACGGCGACAATATCCACACCTACTACAACGGCATCAACTGGCGCTCCCCGGAGGCGCTGATGGAGCTGGGCGACCGCGGGGTGGGCGCCATCGGCCTGGGCGTCATTCCCATCGACGGCTTCGTGTCGCTCGACGGCGCGAAGGGAGTCCCGGCCGACGTCGGCACCGACGTGCCGACGGACAGCATCGAGGCGCTCTACAAGGAGCGAAGCGACAGGACGTCGGAGCACGCCTGGCGCGCGTCGTTCAGCCAGGTGATCACGCGGTCGTTCAGCTTCACCGGGTCGAGGCTGTTCCTGAACGTGGAGGCGGCGCTCCAGGGTGGGTCGTCGTCCGGGCCGTGCGAGGTGCGAGTCCAGCTCCTGAGTCCCAACCACGAGCCGCTGGACGGCTACGGCTTCGACGACGCCGACCCGATCACGGCCTCGGACCCCAGGAGCGTGGTGTCGTGGAACGGCGATGCGGACATCGGGCGGCTGGCCGGGCAGGCCATCAAGCTGCGGCTCTACTTCAAAAACTGCAAGCTCTACTCGTTCCAGTTCCGGTAGATGGCGCGATCACAAGGAGGCTCACCGATGGACGATCCGGTCAAGCAGGCGCTCGAGCGGGACACGCTGATCGACATCACGACGACCGGAAGGCGGACGGGCATGCCGCGTCGGACCGAAATATGGTTCCACTACCAGGACGGCCGGGTACTGATCACCGGCTCTCCCGGCCCTCGGGGCTGGTACGCCAACATGAGGGCCAACCCCAACTTCACGTGGCACTTCAAGCAGAGCCTGATTCGCGACATCCCAGCCGTCGCGACCCCGATAATCGACGAGACCGAACGCCGCGCCCTGTTCGCCAGGATGATGGAGCTGGAGCAGCGCATGGCGCACGTCGAAGTCGACGACTGGGCGAAGCGCAGCGCGCTCGTCCAGGTCGAGCTGCTGTCCTGACCGTCGTCCTCGGCTCCATCCGTCCAGGACGCCGGGGGCCGCGTCGCGCCAAGACTGTACAGAGTCCCGCCGCGGACATATCATAGCGGTCGAACGAGGCCGGTCCGGCCCGAAAATGTCTTAGGAGGAGTGTGATGAACCTGATCGTAATATCCGGCGGACGGCACCCGTACGAGGAGTCGACGCCTGTCCTGGAGGAGTTCCTGACCGCGGCGGGCCATGGAGTCACCGTCACCGAGGACGCGAGCGTGCTGGCCGACGCGGGCGCGATGTCGCAGTACGACGCGCTGGTGTTCAACACCCTCAGGGAGGGCGCCTCGACGCTGACGCCGGACGAGCAGGCCGGCTTCAAGAGCTTCGTCGCCGGCGGCAAGGGCTTCGTGTGCATCCACATCTCGGGATGCGAGCCGGAGACCTGGCGCGAGTACGGCGACATCACCGGCGGCGGATGGATCATGGGCACGAGCTACCATCCCCCGTACGGCCGCTACACCGTGAACGTGACCCAGCCGGGGCACCCCGGCGTCGAGGGAGTGGCCGACTTCATCACCAACGACGAGCTCTACATGGGCGTCGAATACCGCGACGGCAACGACTTCTTCATGTCGGCCGACTCGGAAGAGGGGACCTACACCTGGGGCGGCAAGGAGACGTTCATGCCCGCGGGCACCTTCCCGCTCGGATGGACCCGGCCGTACGGCGACGGCCGCGTGTTCGTGACGCTGCTCGGCCACAACGGCCTGAGCTTCGAGACGCCGGAGTTCCAGAGAATCGTCCTCAACGGCGTGGCGTGGGCGACGGCCTAGGGACGGCAAGTCCACAGGCAGCTGCGGAGGCAGGTATGTCCACAGGCGTCGACTACTACAGGAAGCTCGGGGTGCGGAGCTCGATCAACGCGGTTGGCGCGGGCACCGCGGTCGGCGGGTCAGGCCCGCCGAAGGCGGTCAGGGAGGCGATGGAGGTCGCCAGCCAGGGCTACGTCAAGATGGACGAGCTGTTCGAGCGCTCCGGCGCGTTCCTCGCCGATCTGCTGGGCACGGAGGCCGTCTACGTCACGTCCGGAGGCGCGGCGGCCCTGACGCTGAGCGCCGCGGCGTGCATGACGGGTACCGACACGGCCAGGATCCACGCCCTGCCCGACGCGACCGGCATGAAGAGCGAAATCCTCGTGCAGAAGAAGCACATCCCCAGCTACGACCGCTGCCTGAGGGCGGCCGGCGCGACGATGGTGGAGGTCGGGGGAGACGAGAGCTGCACCGAGGAGGATCTGGCATCGGCCATCGGCCCCGACACCACGGCCATCTACTACTCGCACCCGCCCTACGGCGACTACTCCAGGATTCACGGATGGGCGCATCCGCCGGGAGACCCGAATCTCGTCTCGGTCGACGACGCCGGCCGGATCGCGCGGGAGAACGGCGTGCCCATGATCGTCGACGGCGGGGAGCAGGTATGGCCGCTCGACCACTTCCGCAAGGTCGCGCAGGTCGGCGACCTCGTCTGCTTCGGCGGCAAGTACTACGGCGGCCCCAACGCGGCGGGCTTCGTCGCCGGCCGCAAGGACCTGGTCGAGGCCGTCCGAGGCAACGGCTTCACCGCTCCCCTCGGCGTACAGGGCGTGGGGCGGCAGATGAAGCTCGACCGCCAGCAGATAGTCGCCATGGTCGCCGCCCTCGACAACTGGTTCAGGATGGACCACGAAGAGCGCATGACCGAGCAGTTCCGCAGGTTCACCGTCGTCCGCGACGCGATCGAGGGCGCGGCCGGCATCACGATCCGCGAGCAGATCAGGACGGACGCCTACTTCGGCTCCTTCCTGGAGGTGTTCGTGGACTCCGAGGTCCTCGGCAAGGACGCGAGCGGCGTCGTCGACGAGATGTACACGGGCGAGCCCTCGGTCCTGATCGCGGGCGGCGGCGAGATGTTCCGCGTCTTCTTCCACACGCTCGAAGAGGGCGAGGCGGAGATCATCGCCGACCGGCTGACCGAGGTGCTGCGGGTATAGGGAACACTCGAACGCAGACAAAATTCGAACCCGAGGGAGGTGCCGTTATGGAATCGTCGTCTCTGACTGGAGCATGGGAGCTGGTCTCCGACACGCAGGAGGGTCTCCTGTTCATCGCGGGCAACAACTGGGGCGAGATCACCGTTGAGAAGGACCGCAGGCAGTTCGCCTGGGACAAGATGACCGAGCAGGACGAGCTGTCGGCCTTTCGCACGCTCGAAGCGGTCGGCGGCCGGTTCGACCTCTCCGGCATAACGGCGACCGCGGACGTGACGGTCGCGAAATTCCCCTCCATGGTCGGAATGACCGCCAGGGCCGACTTCGCCGTCGACCGCGACATGCTGACGCGCCGCGGCACCAGGGAGAACGTCTACCGCAAGATCGGCTGACCTCGGCCCCGAAGACGATTCGCGGCAGCCGGCGCGAGCCGACGTAACGGGCCAAGGCGCTGCCCGAGTGCGCCCCTGTGCGGGTTTCCGTCGCCGGGGCCATGTTCCAGCCACACTGTGCTGCGTCCGAGCAACCGATTCTGATGCTCTCTGAGGCGGTCGCAGTGAGAAAAAAGCCTCCTGCGGGATGGTGGGGCGGGTGATGTCGTACAGGGCGCTGGCGTGGGCGGTTTCGTTCCGGTACCGGGACTTCCGGTGGCTTTGGGCATCCATCCTGATCTACTCGGTCGGCAACGGCATGGAACAGGTCGCCATAGGCTGGCTGGTGTTCGAGATGACCGGGTCGGCATTCATGGTCGGGGTGGCCGCGGCGGCCCGAATGGCGCCTTTCTTCTTCCTGGGGATCGTGTCGGGCACGTTGAGCGACAGGCTGGACCGCAAGGCCTTCCTGCGGTTGGTAACTTTCCTGGCCGGCGCCGCCGCCGCAGGGATGGCCGTGCTGATCCTGGCTGACAGCACCAACGTTTGGGCGGTGATGGCCCTGGTTGCCGCCCAGGGTGCCGCGTTCGCCTTCGCCCTGACCATCCGCCAGGCCTATACGGTAGACATCGTGGGGCCGCGGCAGGCGCTGAACGGTCTGGCGTTGAGCTCCATAGCCATGTTGGCCGGCGGGGTCGCCGGTTCCGCGGTATCGGGCGTGCTGATCGAAGGGTGGGGCGCGGGATGGCAGTACGTGGCGGTCACCGCCTGCTACGTGGCGGCCGGCGTGACCCTGTTCGCGGTGCGGACGTCCCAGCCCGCCATGCAGGCAATGCGACAGTCTGTGTTCAGGAACCTGGTCGGCTCCATTCGACTGTTGCGGCGGAACCGCAGCCTCCTGATCCTGATGGGCCTCGCGTCGATCACGGAGGTGTTCGGATTTACCCACATGACCCTGCTGCCGATCCTGGCGAAGGACGTCCTCGGCGTCGGCCCGGCCGGACTGGGCGTCATGACCGCGGTGCGCCAGGGCGGCGGGCTGATAGGCTTGGCCATCCTGGCAAGCCTGGTAGATTACCGGCGGAAGGGCCTGTTGATGTTCCTGACGGCCGGCCTGTTCGGGTTGGCACTGTTGGCCCTTTCCCAGTCTGTCAATCTGTACGTTTTCCTGGCGGTGCTGGCCGTCGTCAATGCCTGCGCTCACGCCGTCGACACCCTGTACAAGACGCTCATGCAGTCCGTGGTTGGCGAAGATCAGCGGGGGCGGGCGATGGGCGCCTGGGTACTGAGCATCGGCACGGCTCCCCCGGGACACCTGGGGTTGGGCGGCCTTGCCGCGGCGCTGGGGGCGCAGGGCGCGCTGTTGGTGAACGGCGCGGTACTGGCGATCTTCAGCCTGTTGGCGGCTGCCGGTCTGAAGGACACCCGGCGGCTGGAGTGAGCGACGCCCCTCGGGACCAAGCCACGTTCCGGAGTCAGATGCTGCGCCGGCTGCGGCATGCTCATGCGTTTGGGTACCAGCGTACAGGCAGCGGTCACGAAGGTTGTGGCCTTCAACGAAAAGAAGCGCATTCCCAAGAAGCACACGTGCACCAGGATATCCGCCAACGAGCCGAACATCTCGGCGACCGCCGACGTCACGGTCGCGAAGTTCCCCGCGATGGTCGGGATGACCGCCAGAGCCGACTTCGCCGTCGACCGGGACCACATGACGCGCCGGGGCGCCAGGGAGAACGTCTACCGCAGAATCGGCTGACCCGCCCCGAAGACCTCCTCGGCATCCGGCGCCGGCCGACGCAACGGGCCGCGGCGCTGCCCGGGTGCGCCACTGCACGGGTTTCCATCGCCTGACCGTTCATCCAGCTACGCCGCCCATTCGCGGCACACAATAGCGCACAGAACTCCGGTGCTCTTGGGCCGGTGGGCTCGAAGCCAGCCCGCTGAAGGTGGCCGGCCTCGGAATGCTGCATCGCGATCCCGGTACCGGGCTCGACCCCACTTTGGTGGAGCCACGGGCACAGTACATTCTGGTGGTCTATGTACGAGGCTGCCAGTTCAGGGCCTTCTCCAGGTTGGAGAGATATTCCGCGAATGCGCGTCGCCCCTTCGGCGTCACCTGTACCCATGTCCGCGGCTTGGAATTCACGAATTCCTTGGTGATAACCAGGTAGTCGGCCTCTTCGAGCTTGCGTAGATGCGTGGTCAAGTTTCCGCCGGTCAGGTCGAGCGTCTTCTGGATGAAGCCGTAGGCTAGCCGGTCCGCCTCCGGCTGGGAAACCAGTATGGTCATTATTCGCAGCCGGGTGGACTGGTGGATTGTCTCGTCGAGGACAATGTGTTCGTGGGTCAACTGACCCCGCTCTTGCGTATCCACCACGCGCCCAAGACCACCACTACCAACATCAATCCCCCCGACACCGGGATAGCAACATCGCCCAAGAGGGCGTTGGGAATGTAAAACGCTGCGGCGAACCACACTCCCACTATCGCTAACACCGGGCGGTGCATAATGCCGAAAAGGATGTAAGCAAGGGACACTATGCCTATGGTGACCCCTGGTATGTTGTCTCCGTCTTCGGCGTTCCACATTCCAGCAGCTGCCGGGATGAGGAACATCGCCACCACAACTGCCAGCCAGTAGAGGAACACCCTCATGCCAGCACTGCGAGCGGCGTCGCCCGGCGCGATCTTCCTGCCGGCCCGGCGTCCTATGAACGCGCTCCCGACCATGCCCGGCACCATCAGGGTCCCCCACAGCACCCCGAAGATCCATGGGCTGCGATCGGTGAAATCATCTGCCAGCGTCATGATGGCGTACTGAGATCCGACCCCCGCCGCCGCTATAGCGGCCCATAAGAGCAATATCGTCGCTGACCCGGCGACGTACATGGAGCTCCGCGCCCTGTCCATCGACTCGTGGATCGTTTCCCAGCCCTCCTGTGGTGTGAGCACGGTATTCTCGCTGTCCGATCCTGGCATGCAGCACCTCCTGCCTTGCAGTGCTCGGTTCGATATCGTAGCGGCTAATTTGCTCTACCAATCAATTCAAACGACTTCGAGCCCCGATGTCGTCCGTCTTGACTCTCCCCGTGTCCCCAGGCTAAGATTGTAGCGCAAAGTGGTTTGTACTACAACTTTTCCCACGCCAGTTGAAGGAGGCGCATCAGCATGGAGCCCTCACATGACCTCGCGGTCCAGGTGGCGTCACTGCGAAAGGTGTATGGCGACGTGGTGGCCGTGGACGACGTGAGCTTCACGATAGCGCGCGGGAGTATCTTCTGCATGATCGGCCCAAATGGCGCTGGCAAGACCACCACGATCGAGTGTCTCGAGGGGTTGCGCCAGCCGGATGAAGGCTCGGTCATCGTTGGCGGCCTGGATCCCATAGTTGACCGCGCCAGGTTCGTCCACAGGATTGGAGTGCAGCTACAGGAGATAGGAATCTCCCCGCGTATGAAGGTGCGGGAGGCGCTGCGCCTGTTCGCCGCACTATACCGGACATCCATACCCCCGTCGGAGCTCACCGACGAGCTGGGGCTCGATGACTGCGTCTCCAAATCCTACGGCTCCCTTTCGGGAGGCCAGAAGCGGCGCGTCAACATCGCCCTCGCTCTCGTGGGAGACCCCGAGATTGTGTTCCTGGACGAACCGACCACCGGCCTCGACCCGGAGTACCGCTTCCGGTTCTGGGAGTACCTCAGGCGCCAGAACTCCCGTGGCAAGACAATCGTGGCGAGCACGCACTACATGGAAGAAGCGCGTGAATACTGCGACGAGGTGCTGCTGATGAACGAGGGCAGGGTCGCGGCGTGCGGACCTCCCGAGCGGCTCATCGCTGAGTCAGGGCTGGCGGCGCGCGTCGTACTGCCGAGGGCGGCCCTCGGGACCGTGGGAGCGGACGAACTTGCGCGGTTGACGGGTGTCGCCCATGTCCGCTCGACGGAGACGAGCTTCTATGTGTATGGGGATGGCGACGTGGTGGGCGGCGTTGCGGACTTCCTGAGCGAAAGCGGGGTTTCGCCTGGCGCAATCGAGACGCGGCCTGTGAATCTGGACGACATCTACTTTCTCGCTGTCGGAAATGAAGGCCCACGAGGAGAACAGGAATGAACTCTACCGCCATGCGCCGGCTGATTTACACAGAGCTGCTTCTGGCGGTGCGAGAGCCTGCCGCCATGTTCTTGTCGGTGATACTGCCTCTGGCGGTCTTTCTGGCCTTGGGATTCTCGGTCGGCGCCACAGAGATCGAGGTAGACAGGGACATTGGCGTCGTTGAGCTGTTCCACGTGCGGGACGTTCTGCTCGCGGGCAACATAGCCTGGGTGACGGCGGTCTTCGGCATCGTCTCGTTGCCGCAGACGCTGGTGGAGTTCCGCCAGCACGGGGTGTTCAGACGCTACAGGGTTACGCCCATGCCGTCCTACATGCTCATAGCCGCGCCACTGGCAGTGGGTGCGGCCGTCATACTGGCGTCACTCGCACTCATGCTCGTCGTGGGATGGGTGGTGTTCGACATACGCTTCGCGGGCAATGCGGAGATGGTGGCGCTGGCAGTCTTGGTATCCTACTTGGCGTTTGCCGCGCTGGGGATAGCCGTCACGGCCCGCATCCGCAACGTTCGGACGGCCCTGGGGCTGGGGCTTTTGCTGTTCGCCCCGATGTTCGTCCTCAGCGGGTCATTCGGTCCGAGGGAGACGTTCCCCGCAGTCCTCCGCGCCGTGGGCGACTGGCTTCCGCTTACGCACTCCTATGATCTGCTCACTTACCTCTGGCTGGGTGGGACATGGGGCGTGGAGACGACAATCGGCACGCCCATCTGGGTCTCCTTCGCCTATCTGGGAGGGATAGCGGCGGTCTGTGTTGCCGCCAGCGTGCGATTGTTCCGGTGGGACTAGGGCGTGTTCACACTACCACTAATCAGATACGACATCCGGGAGAATCGGGGGCGCGTGGCCGGGATTCCAGTGGCCCCGAGTTATCAGGATCTGGCTCTCCGGGTGACAAGCGTGAACAGGCCCTAAGCTGAGGCTGGGTGGTCGTGGCACCCAGTGTCACGGTCCGTGGACCATAGCGCCAGGCGGAACCTCAGCTTGAAGATTCTTGATCTTGTCAAGTTTGGGTGGCCCGTGGCGCACCCTAAGGCCCGCGGCGGCGGGCGACGGTGCGCAGGCGTACGTAGTCGGCGGTCCACCGTCCGCCGCGGTGGAGCCGCGGCCCGAGCCTCTTCTCCACGAGATTGACCACGTCGGCGCGTTTGTCGGCTGACAGGCCGTCGAGGACGCCGCCGGCGAATGTGTCGAGCCAGAGGCGGAGGCCGTCTTCTCGGGCTGATCCTTCCCCAAACCGCGTCGCCCGAGACCATGACCAGGACCCAGCCCTGGCGCCCGCAGATCGGCACGGCACATGCGAGACGCGGTCCGCCGCCGACCGCCGGGAGTCTGCGCGCCGTCTGGTAAGCTAGGGCCGTCCTCTCTCACCAGGCCGGGAGAGCATCGTGTTCCCCAACCCCTCCGACGACGGTGCCCGACAGGAGAAGGCAACCCATGAACGACAACGAGCGCTACCTGTTCGATCTCAAAGGCTACCTCGTCGTGCCCGACGCGCTGACCCGGGAGCAGGTCGGCAGGCTCAACAGCGTGCTCGACGAGCACGTCGCGGCGGAATGCCCTCCGGACATGCGCACCCACAGGTTCGTGCCGCTGCTGGACTGGGGCAGGGACTACCGCGACCTCATAGACAACCCGGCCGTGACGCCCTACGTCGCAGAGCTGCTGGGAGAGCAGTTCCGGCTGGACCACGTCTATCTCGACGTCATCCGGTCGGGCAAGGGGCCGATAGGCACGCGGCTGCACGGCGGCGCGACCCCGTTCAACCCCACTCACTACTTCCGCTTCGATGGCGGGCAGATGCGCAACGGCCTGTCGGTGGTCGCCTACAATCTGAAGGACGTGGGCCCCGACGACGGCGGCTTCGGGTGCGTGCCGGGCTCGCACAAGAGCAACTACGCCTTCCCGGAAGAGTGGAAGGAGATGGACGAGCCGGGGCCGCTGGTCGAGCGCGTCACCGGTCCGGCCGGCACCGCCGTCATCTTCACCGAGGCGCTGACACACGGCACCCTGCCCTGGACGGGCGCCGGTGAGCGCCGCACCGTATTCTTCAAGTACAGCCCGCACCCGCTCTCCTGGTCGGCCCACTACTTCGGCCCCGACGACTACGACGGCCTCACCGAGACCCAGCGCGCCATCCTGGAGGGACCCAACGCCCGCTACACCTACAGGAACGAGCCCAAGGGCACCGTGACGTAGGCGTACGGCGCTCTGCGAGGGAGGAGACAGCATGTCCTTGACGCAGCGAGTGGTGGCGGCGATAGGCGCCAACGTACTCGTCATATACACCATAGTCGCTCTTCTGAATGGCTCCGTCATTATGATCGCCACCGTAGCGGCGCTCTGGATCGCCGTATTCTGCGCCGTAGGGGTATGGGTCAAGCGGCGAGAAGACGAACGCAAGCGGTTCGAGCGAGAATGGAGAAACAAGTAGCCGCACCCTGGGTGACTGGGCGTGTGGGACCTGACTGGCCATCGCTGCTTCGCGGCCGGCATTTCGCGGCTTGGACACGTCCATCAGCGGTGGAGCCAGCGGTCGAGACCGAACCGCCGGCCATGCTCCGCGGCGCGCCCTAAGGCGTTCGGCGGCGGGCGATGATGCGCAGGCGGACGTAGTCGGCCGTCCACCGTCCGTCGCGGTGGAGCCGCGGCCTGAGCCTCGTTTCTACGAGGTCGACTACCTCGGCGCGGTCGTCGGCTGACAGACCGTCGAGGAGGCCGCCGGCGAAGGTGTCGAGCCAGAGGCGGAGGCCGTCTTCGCCTCCGTCCAGGGGTGTCGGGCGTTCGAAGAGATCGGCCCGCTGTACGTCGAAGCCGTGGGACTCGAGCATCGACGCGTACTCTGCGTCGCTGGGAAAGAAGAACGCGTCTCCGAGCTGCGGGCCTCGGTTCCCACGGCGCGCCCAACGCACCGCCTCGACAATGGCCGCGATGTTTCCCTTGCCGCCAAGCTCGGCCACGAAGCGCCCTCCGGGCTTCAGGGCCCGCCGGATGGCTCCGATGGCCGCCTCCGGCGGCAGCACCCAGTGCAGCACGGCGTTCGAGAACACCGCGTCGAACTCGGCGCGGTACGGCAGGTCGCGTACGTCAGCCAGCTCGAACTGCAGCTTCGGGTAGTTGCGGCCGGCCGTGTCGACCATCTCAGCGCTGTTGTCGATGCCGACAACGTCCGCGCCCGATTCGGCGATGCGGGCGGTTAGCTGTCCGGTGCCGCATCCGACGTCGAGCACGCGGTCGCCCGGACGCGGGTCCAACAGTTCGACGAGATCATGGCCGTACCGCCACACGAAGCCGCCGTCGCGCTCGTACCTCTGAGGGTCCCAGGGGTTGTTCGTCATGGGCTGTTTGGCCGCGGGCGTCGGGGGCGCTCAGGGGGTGGCGGATCGGCGCGCATCGAGAGCGCGACGTGGGACCTAGGCGCGACCAGCTACGTCCCGGAGACCAGCTCGCCCGCCTGGGCGAGCTCGACGACGTTGTCCTCGCCCCGGAGGCGCTTGATCGTTTCCTCGTACCGGCTCTCCATCTCGGGGCCCTGCAGCGCCACGTACTCCGCCTCGTAGGCGCGCGCGGCCTGGGTCGACGGCGCCGCGGGGACCTCGACCTCCGCCGTCGTGATCGCGTCGTTGCCCCACCGGTAAGCCACGATCTCGCCCTGGCTCACGATCAGGTTCATTCCGACGTTGGCGTTGACGATCGGCACGCCGTTCTCGCGGGCCCTCCGGAGCACCGTCTCGTTCTGGTTCCGTCCTTTGGAGCCGTAGGACGGGATCAGTATGAGCCGCGCGCCATCGAGCACGAGCGTACGCGTGATCCTCGGGTTCCAGCGGTCGTTGCAGATGACGATGCCGACCCGGCCCACCGGCGTGTCGAAGGCGCGGAGCGTCTTTCCAACGCAGTTGAACCGGCACGAGTCGACCGTGCCCTCGGCGAACTGCGTCTTGTGGTACTTGCCGCTGATCTCGCCGCGATGGTCTATGAACACAGCCGTGTTGTATACGCTCGAGCCTACCAGCTCGGCGAAGCCGAATACCAGGCACTTCTCGAGCTTTCTCGCGAGCGCCTGGAACCGGCGTATGTACGGGCCGTCCATGGGCTCGGCGACCTCGTACACGCGCTCCTCCAGCTCCGGACGCTCCAGGACGTCGTTGATCACGTAGCCCTCCAGGGCCCCCTCGGTCGTGACGATCAGGTCCGGGTCGTCTTTGGCCGCCTCCACGAAGAACGCCTCGATCTTGTCGGCGTTGCCGGCCTTGTCCCACTTCGCGGGCTTGAACGATATCGCGGACGCTCTGATTGTCCGGTACATGGCTGACCTCCGCTCGTAGTGTCTAGGTTGCGGTCCCCAGGGCCGCCGTGCGCACCGCCTTCAGGCGGTCGACGTTCGCCTTGTCCGGCCCGTTCTTTTCGAACCCCGGCACCTCGAGGATGAACGGCACGTCACGGAACGCGGGATGGCCCATGATCGTCTCGAAGCCGCCGACGCCTATGTCGCCTTCCCCGATGTTCTCGTGCCGGTCGACGCCGGAGCCGAACTTGATCTTCGAATCGTTGGCGTGGACGACTACGAGCCGGTCGAGGCCGATCTCGGCGTCGAACTCGGACATGACGCCGTCTACGCCGTCCGGATCGGCGATGGCGTACCCGGCCGCGTGACTGTGCTGCGTGTCCAGGCAGACCTTCATGTTGGGGCTGTCGACGGCGGAGATGAGCCTGCCCATCTCCGCGAAGGACGATCCGACGTGGGAGCCCATCCCCGCGCTGTTCTCCAGGATGAGGTCCGTGTCCGCCGGGCTCTCGGCCAACACGTCCCGGACCGCGGCGACGGCCTGGTCGAAGATGGCGTCGAACCCCGCGCCCTTGTGGCTGCCGCCGTGGAAGATCACGCCGGCAGCGCCGATGTGGCTCGCGGCAACCATGTTCTTGACCATCAGGTCGACCGACTTGACCACCAGGTCCGCCGCGCCGCCGATGTTCACCAGGTAGCTACAGTGAATGAAGACGGGCGCGACGTCGGCCTCCGCCGCCTTGGCCCGGAAGTCGGCCACGTGCTTCTCGGACGGCGGCCTGAACGCCCACGCCCTCGGAGAGGAGGCGAATATCTGGATCGCCTCAGCGCCGATGTCCTGGGCCCTGTCTATGGCCTTGCCGAGGCCGCCGGATGCGGATACGTGCGCGCCGACTCGCATACTGACTACCTCCGTCCCGCGAGTGCTTCATCACCGCCGCGAACGTCGACGATTATACTCGGTCGCCCGGAATGCGCGCCCACGCCGCCGCGCGAGTCCCTCCTCTCCCTTGACGGGTCGACGGGAGAGGATTGAGGTGAGGGTGATGCCTTCGCTGTCAGGACTCCCTGGGTTTCCAAGCGCCGGCCCCCTCACCCTGGCCCTCTCCCGCAACGGGGAGAGAGGACTGTGAGGGCGCTTCTTACGTCGGCGGCCCGGTACCGGGGCAAAGAAGAAGGCCCCGCCGCAGCGGGGCCTCCGTGTACTCACGTCGGTTAGCCGCCCTGTGTCCGGCTAGCTCTTCTCAGCCGACGGGGTGTCCGGCTGTCCGAGATCGTCCAGGTTCAGGGTCTCGATGAAGTCCGAGAACGCCGACAGGCTCCTCAGCTCCTCCTCGCCTACCTTCCGCGTGTCGCCACCCGCCCTGTCCGGCACGATGGGCTTGCCGGTCTCCTCGTCCATCTGCACCCCGGCCTTGTCTACGACTGTGTCGTTGGCGAATATCGGAGCGTTCGTTCGCACCGCGAGTGCGATCGCGTCGCTGACCCTCGAGTCGACCTCCATCGTAGAGCCGTTGTACTGCAGGACTATCTTGGCGTAGAAGATGTCGTTGCTCAGGTCGGAGACCACGATCCGCGTCACGGTCGCGCCGAGGGAAGAGATGACCGCCCCGAGCAGGTCGTGGGTCAGAGGCCGCTCGACCGATACGTCCTGAAGCTTCAGGGCAATCGAGTCGGCCTCGATCGGGCCTATCCAGATCGGGAGGTAGCGGTTGGACTCCTTGACCTTGAGGATCACGACGCGCTGGCTGCTCATAAGGCTAACCCTGATGCTGTCGATCACCATCTCTATCTGAAGCATGCAGTCCCTCCTTGCCGTCCGCGCGGCCCGCAGCCCAATGATTGTAAGACCGCCCCATTGGGAGTGTCAACGTGAATGACGCAGACACAGGGCAATCGCATCTTATTGAGCAAGGACCTTGAGTAGGTAGTCATTGTCCCATGCGGCATCTTTTCGCTTGCCGGCGAGGCTTCGCTTGGTAGACTCTTCGGCCTTGAGCAGACTCAATGCCATGCGCCGCAGTACGGAGAAGTTCTCAGCCCCGTTGCCGATGCGCACCCGGCTTCCGTCCTCCTTGAACGTCACGTCCAGCGACCAGTGCAGCCTGTTCTCTATCCCCCAGTGGCTGCGCACCGCGTCCAGCAATTTACTCGCATCATTCGGCAGGCTCGATATGTAGTAGCGCGACTCCACCGTCGTCTTGCCACTCAGGCGCCGCTCGCCTTCCACCATCACCAGCGTCGTCAGTCCCGACCACTGCCCGCCCTCATCCACGTATCTGACGCTGTCGAGGTCGGACACCGCCCAGCATCGTCGCGTCTCGACTCGTCCGTGACCCGCATCCAGCGTCTCGTGGTAGTCATGGCTGAGACCATCGAAGCCAGAGTTGCGGGCAAGGTTGAAGACATCGCGCACCCCCTCGTGCAGGCTCCCCTGGTTCCTCTTGACTGCCAGCACGTAGTCGGCGCCCTCCTCCAAGATCTTCGATGCGATCTCCTTCTGGCAGCCCATGGCGTCGATCGTCACGATGCATCCTTGGACCCGGAGCATCTCCAGCAGCCGGGGTATCGCCGTGATCTCGTTGGAGCGCCCGTCCACCCTGGTCTGTCCGAGCGTCACGCCACTCGCACATGCCCAGGCGCTGACCATGTGGATCGCATCCTTCCCTATATACCGGTCGTGCGAGCGGCGCACCGTCTTGCCGTCTATGGCTACGACGTCTCCTTGCAGAACTTCACTGACGGTCTGCACCCACTCGACGAAGCAGTGCTCGAACTGCTGAGCATCCAGCTTGGCAAAGACCCTGCCGAAGGTGTCGTGGGAGGGAATGCCATTGGGCAGCTCCAGCATCTTGCGCAGCCATCCCTCCTTGCGTCCGCCGAACGCTTCCACGTCCACCCAACTGTCCGCGCCGGCTATGGCACCGCAGAGCGCAATGGTGAGAATGTCGATCAGCTTGTGGCGCTTGGTCCGATCTATACGCGGATCTACGAGACTGCCGAAGTGTTCGGTCAGCGACGCTGTATCACTACTCGCCATGGGTCACCCTCCCCCTGAGACTGACCCAAGTTTATACCAAGTCTAAGACTTCATTTAGATGCGATTGCCCTGACGCAGACACGCCGGTCTTCAAATGGGCCAGTCGTCGCGAGCGCTTCGCAGGAAGCGCGGCTCCGGGCTAGACAGGCGGCCTCTGCGCGATCGACTTCAGACGCTTCTCCAGCGCGGACCGGGGCATCATCACCCGCCGCTGGCACTCGGAGCACAGCAGACCGATGTCGGCGCCCACCCGGACGACTTCCCACTCGTAGCCGCCGCACGGATGGCCCTTCTTCATCACGACGCGGTCGCCCATCCTGAAGTCGATCACCACGCCTTGCCGATCCCCTCCAGCACTGCGGCGATCCGACTCCGCAGCTCGACCGCCGCACTTCGGGCGGCGGTCGCGAAGTCCGCTGGCTCGCGCGACGCGTAGATCACCCCGCGAGAGCTGCTTACGACCAGGCCTCGGCCATCATCATCGACGCCGGCCTTCACCGACGCCTCGAGATCGCCTCCCTGGGCTCCTATGCCGGGAAGGAGCACCGGCATCGCAGGACAGATCCCGCGCACCGTCGCCAGGTCGTCGGGATAGGTCGCGCCCACGACGAGGCCGACGTTTCCTCGCGTGTTCCACTCGGCCGCCCGGCAGGCGACTTCCTCGAAGAGCCGCCGTCCCGACGCCAGGACGATGTCCTGAAACTCGCTCGCGCCGGGGTTCGAGGTCTTGCACAGGACGAATACGCCCTTGTCCTCGTAGGAGAGGAACGGCTCCAGGGCCTCGCCGCCCTGGTATCCGTTCACAGTCGACGCGTCGAATCCCCAGGTCTCGAACAGGGCCCGCGCGTAGCGTGCGCTCGACGACGCCATGTCCCCGCGCTTGGCGTCCGCGATGACGACGACGTCGGGCGCCCGCTCGCGTATGTGCGCCACCGTCCTCTCGAGCGCGACGATCCCGGCGCTCCCGAGGGCCTCGTAGAACGCCAGGTTGGGCTTGTAGGCGCAAACGAGGTCGGCCGTGGCATCCACGATGGCCCTGTTGAAGTCCGCCACGTCCGGCACCGCCATCGAGGCCGGGTCAGGATCGAGCCCGACGCAGAGCAGGGTGCGGTTGGCCTCCGAGACGTGTCTTAGCCGCTCTCGAAGAGACGCCATCCTACCTCCCGCGGCCCTGTATCGGCCGTCTGTCCTGAGCCTCATGTAGTGTACGGACGCGACTCGGCCGCTTCAAGGCCGCGCAGAGTAGATGCCCGAACAACCCGTTCACCCCGAGTAGCGCCCTTCGATACACCCCGACGAAGCGTCGGGGCACTCAGGGCAATCGGGCATCGGCGCCAGGGCAATCGCATCTAAATGAAGTCTTAGACTTGGTATAAACTTGGGTCAATCTCAGGGGGAGGGTGACCCATGGCGAGTAGTGATACAGCGTCGCTGACCGAACACTTCGGCAGTCTCGTAGATCCGCGTATAGATCGGACCAAGCGCCACAAACTGATCGACATTCTCACGATTGCGCTCTGCGGTGCCATAGCCGGCGCGGACAGTTGGGTGGACGTGGAAGCGTTCGGCGGACGCAAGGAGGGATGGCTGCGCAAGATGCTGGAGCTGCCCAATGGCATTCCCTCCCACGACACCTTCGGCAGGGTCTTTGCCAAGCTGGATGCTCAGCAGTTCGAGCACTGCTTCGTCGAGTGGGTGCAGACCGTCAGTGAAGTTCTGCAAGGAGACGTCGTAGCCATAGACGGCAAGACGGTGCGCCGCTCGCACGACCGGTATATAGGGAAGGATGCGATCCACATGGTCAGCGCCTGGGCATGTGCGAGTGGCGTGACGCTCGGACAGACCAGGGTGGACGGGCGCTCCAACGAGATCACGGCGATACCCCGGCTGCTGGAGATGCTCCGGGTCCAAGGATGCATCGTGACGATCGACGCCATGGGCTGCCAGAAGGAGATCGCATCGAAGATCTTGGAGGAGGGCGCCGACTACGTGCTGGCAGTCAAGAGGAACCAGGGGAGCCTGCACGAGGGGGTGCGCGATGTCTTCAACCTTGCCCGCAACTCTGGCTTCGATGGTCTCAGCCATGACTACCACGAGACGCTGGATGCGGGTCACGGACGAGTCGAGACGCGACGATGCTGGGCGGTGTCCGACCTCGACAGCGTCAGATACGTGGATGAGGGCGGGCAGTGGTCGGGACTGACGACGCTGGTGATGGTGGAAGGCGAGCGGCGCCTGAGTGGCAAGACGACGGTGGAGTCGCGCTACTACATATCGAGCCTGCCGAATGATGCGAGTAAATTGCTGGACGCGGTGCGCAGCCACTGGGGGATAGAGAACAGGCTGCACTGGTCGCTGGACGTGACGTTCAAGGAGGACGGAAGCCGAGTGCGCATCGGCAACGGGGCTGAGAACTTCTCCGTACTGCGGCGCATGGCATTGAGTCTGCTCAAGGCCGAAAAGTCTACCAAGCGAAGCCTCGCCGGCAAGCGAAAAGATGCCGCATGGGACAATGACTACCTACTCAAGGTCCTTGCTCAATAAGATGCGATTGCCCTGGCATCGGCGCGTATCGAGGGGCCCGCGCACGTCATTCCATGCTACAATGCGATGCACGTGGGGACGCGCGGATTCGACAGGGGACGTCTCAGCGGGATTGCAGGCCGAGGCGCCACCACACCTCGTAAAAAGGTGGCACCATAGTAACCGGCAACAAACAGCTGGCACTAGCCGCCTAACCAGGCGGCTACGTCCACCGGTGACCTCTCCCCGAAGGACCCGGATGGGCGACACTTTTCGGGGTGCTGTCCCACCGACGCCGATAGGGAGGACTTAAGACCTTTCGGCTCAGCCCGTCTAGCCGTTGCTGGTTTGGGCTGGAACGGGCGAAGGCACAAGCCAGCTAAGCCTGTAGTACATCCTGTCTAGGGGCTCTTCTGGACGGGGAGTTCGACCCTCCCCCGTCTCCACCATTTCACTCAGACCCCGTAGTTCCTGCGGTCGCCGGCACCGACCGGCGGCGGACCGCCATCCACTTCCACGGCGCCAAGGCCCTCTGCAGGTGCCTACGCGGCTGGCTGCGGCCGATGAGGCGTGACCCTGATTCCGATCTTCGCTCTTGCGTGCCTGCGCCAGGTCGTACGACGTCTGACGACGGAGCCAGAACTCGGCATTGGACCACCCGACCTTTTCGAGGCGGATCGCCATCTCAGGCGAAACGGCGGCATGGCCGTTCAGGACGCGGGAAAGCGTGTGCCGGGCCACCCCCAGCACCCTCGCAGCTTCGGTGACGCTCAGCCCAAGAGGGTCGAGGCAGTTCTCCCTGATGCTGCGCCCGGGATGCGGTGGATTCTTCATGGCCATAGCCTCTGGCCTCCCAATTGGTCACAGTCTATCAAGTCGTAACCGTCGCTGCCGGCCGCGCCGGGGATGCGGTCGCAGCGCGTACCGACAAGCGTGGTACACTGCCGGCCGACCACCGTGGAGAAGCCGCCGTAGTGCGAACGACTAAGGTTCCGATCATATGCCTGGTCTGACGCTCATAGTCGGCGGGGCCGGAAGCGGCAAGACCGACGAGGTCGTCTCGCGTCTGGCCGCTCGATACGAGGCCGATCCCTTCTCCGAGACGGTCGTGCTCGTGCCAACCGTGCGTCACGGCGACCAGTTCCGACGCCGGCTCGTCGGCCGATGCGGGGTCGCGCTGCGGCTGCGCGTCGAGACCATCGACCGGCTCAGCCGGGAGCTGGCGCCGGACGCGCAGCCACTCTCCCGCACGCTGGCCCGCGAGCTGCTCACACGGACGGCGCGGCGCGAGATCGAACGCGGACCGGCCGCCTATTTCGAACCCATCGCGGGCACGACCGGGTTCGCGGACCTCCTGGGCGCCGCCGTCGACGATCTCCTCTCGGAGTCGGCGGACCCGCTCGCCCTGTCTGAAGCCGCGGCGAAGTCTGGCCCCTCCGGCCTCATCGCGCTCGGCGCCATCTTTGCGGCCTACGTCTCCGAGCTCGAACGCCGTGGTTGGCTGCACCCGGCTCAGATCGCGTTGGCCGCGGCCGGCGCCGTACGGGCCGGCCGCCCGACGCCGCCCGTCGTCATGCTCGACGGCTTCCAGGTCTTCCGGGGGAGCGAGCTCGTACTGCTGGAGGCTCTCGCCGGCACATCGGAGGTCGTCGCGACGCTGGACCCCGACGCGGGAGCCCGAGCTCGCTACGACTACGATCAGCTCCGCAGGCGGTTCCCCAACGCGGAAGTCGTGCAGTTGAGCGACGGTCCCGCAGCCCGACAGCCGGACGTGACGGCCGGAGACGCGGCCGACCGCGAGGGCCAGATGCGAGCCATCGCCCGGCAGATCAAGCAGCGCCTGACGGACGAGCCATCGCTCCGGCCTTCCGACTGCGCGGTCGCATTCAGGCAGGCGTCGCCGTACCTCAGCCTGGCCCGGCAGGTCTTCGAGGAGTACGATCTGCCGTTGGACCCGGCCGCCGGGGAACGACTCGCCGCTCGGCCCCTTGGAGTCTGGCTCCGCCGCGCGCTGTACCTGGCGCGGGACGGCTGGCATCTCCGCGACGTGGACGCCGTGTTGTCCAGCGGCTTCGTAGACCTGCGTCGATGGCAGCTCTCCCAAGGCCATGTCGCCCGGTTCGCGAGGCGAGGTCGTGAAAAACATCTCTGGGCCGGTTGGGACGCCCTGCAGCGCATAGTCGAGGCTCTGCGCACGGACGCCGGCGCACCCGCGACGCCTGACTGGGTCCGCGGTCCGCTGCGCCAGACCGCGGACGGCATGGCCGCGGCCCTGGATGAGCTTCGCGGCCTGCTGGAGCGTCCGCCAAGTCCCGTATCCGAGCACGCCCGCCGCCTCGACGAGGCGCTGTTTGGAGAGCATGCCGTCGTCGGGGCCGGCTCGCGGGCGCCAGGTGTCGACATCGAGATTGAGGCCCTCAGGGGCTACCTCAGGGAACTTGCCTCGACGCACGAGACCCTTGGGAGCGAGCCGGAGTCGTTCGAGGCGTTCGTGGCGCGGCTGGAACGACAGCTCGACGCGCCGGCCGTGCTGCTGCGCGAGGCCGGGGGCGTGCTTCTAGCGCCGATGCACACGCTCCACGGCCTCCGGTTCGACTTCGTCGCCGTTGGCGGACTGATCGAGGGCGAGTTCCCCGCCCCTCAGCGGTCCACCGCACTGCTCGACCGGGACGCCCGCGATTCCCTGAACCAGGCCGGTCTCGATCTGCCGCCCGAGGCGCGGCTCGCGGAGGACGAGCTGTGGGAGTCGGTGCGCACGCGGGCGGACCGCGCGCTCGGACTCTGGAGGACACGGCTCGACGAACGCGACCGCCCCGCAGCCGCCTCGTACTACTTCGACCTGTCGAGCCCAGACACGATCGTCGAGGACCGATCGACACCGCCCGAGCGCGCGGCCTCGCGGCGCGAGCTCGCCATAGCCTGCAGCCGGCAGTGGCCGTCCGGAGGCCGGCTGCGGCCCCTCGAAGCGGGGGCGTGGCCGGTCGTCCGGTCGGCGGTCGCCGTCGAGCAGCTACGACGCTCGTTCGGCCACGCGGGCACCTACGAGGGACTCATCGCCGCTGGCATGGCGACCCGTCTAACCGACGAGGAGGCCGTGTGGAGCGCCAGCCGGCTCGAGTCCTACCGGACATGCGCGTTCCAGTTCTTCGCCCACTACGCCCTGCGCCTGAGAGAGCTGGACGAGGAGGCGGACGGCGCCGACGCCGCGACGCGCGGGACCGTCATCCACAAGATCCTGCAGAACGCGCTCGCGCCGCTGGCCGCGCGAGGTCTGGCCCTGACCCCGGACACTTTGGACGAGGCTGTCGACAACCTCCAAGCCAACGGTCTTGACATCTGGAACCGGGCACCCGGGCAGATGGGCTTTGGCCGGGCGGCGCTGTGGCGGCTCGACGCCGAGGACACCTTCCAGCAGCTCGAAATGCTCCTGGGACGGGAGGCCGAGACGAGCGCGCGGGACGGCATCACCCGGATCATCGGCGCCGAAAAGCCCATAGTGGCCTCCTTGCCGCTGGACCCGCCGATGCAGGTGACCGCGACGGTCGACCGGCTCGACGACGCCGAGGACACGGTGGTCATCGTCGACTACAAGTCCGGGCGCGAGATACCCAGGGCGCACGTCATGGACGGGCGACGCGTCCAGCTCCAGCTCTATGGGTACCTGGCGCGCGAGGAGACGAAAGCCGAGCGCGTCATCGCCCGCTACGCCTGGACCGACCCGGCCATCTCGCAGTGGGACCTCGACTCCTCCGATCCGGAGGACGCCGCAGTCCTGGAAGACGTCGTTGCCGTTGCGCGGGAGGTGCGCGGCTCGGTCGAGTCCGGCGACTTCCGGGTCAACCCCCAAGTGACGCCCTGCCCGACCTACTGCTCGTTCAAGCACGTCTGCAGGGTCAACGAGCTAACCCGATGGAAGCGATGGAGCTGACCGCCGAGCAGGCCGCAATCGTCCGCGACCGCGGGCGCGACGTGCTGGTGACCGCGGGCGCCGGAAGCGGCAAGACGCGCGTGCTCGTGGAGCGCTACGTGTCCCTGCTCGGCGACCACCGGATCCGGGAGCTGGCCGCCGTGACGTTCACCGACGCCGCGGCCACCGAGATGCGCGAGCGGGTCAGGCGCGAGGTGCTGACGCGGCCGGAGCTGGCAGACCACCGGACGGAGCTCGACGAAGCGGTCATCGGCACGATTCACTCCCTGTGCCGCCGTATTCTGCGAGAGAATCCCGTGGAGGCGGCGATAGACCCTGCCGTGCGGGTCCTCGCCGACGATGAGGCCGAGTTCGAGATCATCACGGCCTGCGTCGACGCGCTGGAGGAAGCCGCCGACGCCGACGACCATCGCGGCCTGGCGATCCGTGAGATAGGCGTCTTCGGGCTGACCAACCATCTCCCGATGATGGTGGCGCGGCGGGACGAAGTCGACGCCGCCTACCGGGCGCTGCCAGGGGACACGCCCGCGACCTGGGCGCCCCACGTCCGCGCGCTGTTGGACGCCGGGGCCCGCGACGCCATCGAGAAGGCCCGACCGCAGCTCGTCGAGTGGGTCACGTGGCTGCGGGGCGCTCACTCGGGAGATGAGGACGCCCTCTCCCGGACCCTCGAAGACGTGCTGGCGGCGATCGGCAACCCGGCCGAAGGCGACTGGGACGATCTACTCGAACGGGTGCTCGACGCCAAACCCAGGATCAAGCTGACGGGCGGCAGCGCCAAGAACTGGGGCTACAGCCTCGATGATGTCAAGGACACGATGCGCTGCCTTCGGGAAACGGCGGACCGGCTGGGCCGGATGCCCCGCTGGAACGAGCATGACGAGCCGGCCCTGGAGGTACTCGCCTCGCTCCGGGTCCTGTTCGATGACGCATGTTCCCGTTACGCCGCTCGCAAGCGGGCACTCGCCGCTCTCGACTACCTCGACCTGGAGCTCGAAGCGGCGCGGATGCTCCGGTCGCACCCTGAAGTCGCCGCCGCCTACCGGGCGCGCTTACGCCACCTGATGGTCGACGAGCTGCAGGACACCAACCCGTCGCAGATCGCGGTGCTCGACCTGCTCTCCAAAGGCGGCGATACCGACTCGCCCGGCACCGAGCGGTTCTTCGTCGGCGACGTGAAGCAGGCGATCTACCGCTTCCGCGGCAGCGACGTACGCAGCATCACCCGCCTGCATCGCGAGGTCGAGTCGACCGGGACGATCCGCGCGTTGAGCCAGTCGTTCCGAGCCCACGACTCACTCGTGAACATCCTGAACGTCCTCTTCGACACCGTGTTCGGCGACCCGAAGGAGGACTTCGAGGCGCCGATGCAGGCGATGACGGGGCGCGGCCCCGACGCGCCTCCCGCTCCCCACCTGACGCTCACGCCGATTTCCACCAGGAGCCTCGACGGCGGCAGGCCGTCCGATCACGAGCGCAGGCGTGTGGAAGCCGACGCGGTCGCCGCCGAGATAGCGTCGCTCCTCCAGCGCGGCGACGCCGTCTGGGACCGCGAGACGGGACGGCCGCGTCCCGGCCGGCCGGCCGACGTGGCGATTCTCCTTCGCAGGCTGACCAACGTCCACATCTTCGAGGGAGCCCTGGAAAGCCACCGGGTCCCCTATCGGACGCCGGCGGGCGCCGGGTTCTTCACCCGGCAGGAGGTGCTCGATCTGACGAACCTGCTCGGCTGGCTGGTCGAGCCGGACGACGAAATAGCCCTCGTGGGCGCCCTGCGGTCGCCGCTCTTCATGATCGACGACCAGTCGTTGCTGGCCCTGCGGTCGAGCCATCGCCGCCTGGTCGACGCGCTCCACGAGCCGCCCGAGGGCGTCTCCCCGGAGGTCCGAGCATTCTGCGCCCGGGCCGTCGTGGTGCTTGACGACCTGAGAGACAAGACGCCCTTCGCCGCTCCCGCCGCGCTCCTCGAACGAGCCCTCGCGCTGACGGGGTACGAGGCGGTTTGGGCGCCCCTGCAGGGAGGCGAGCAGGCCCTGGCCAACGTCAGAAAATTCGTCGGCATCGCGCGGACGCTGTCCGACCACTCGCTGGACGAGCTCGTGACCTACGTGCGTCGGCGCCGCGACGAGCTCGCCGCGCGGGAGGGCCTGGCCGTGCTCGACGACTCGGACGCGGTGCGGCTGCTCACCGTGCACGGGGCCAAAGGCCTCGAGTTTCCCATCGTCTTCGTGCCGGAGGGCCACCTGCGGTCGCGGGAGTCCTACGACCAAGTGCGCTGGCGCGAAGAGGGTATCGCCCCGACTTTGAGCAAAGAGGTGGGCTCCACCGAGAGCCGCCCTCGCCCCGGGTTCTACTCCTACCTGCTCCAGCGTGACGAAGAGGAGGAATCCGCCGAGCACAAGCGCCTCTTCTACGTCGCCGCGACCAGGGCGGCCGACACGCTGTACGTCAGCGGAGACGAGGCGCGCGGGGGCGACGGCTGGCTCACGTCCGCGCTGGACGCGCTCGGAACGGACCCGCCGGGAGGCGTGGAGATACGCCCTACCCTCCCCGCCGATCTGCGCAGCATCGCCCGCAGGCCGGCGCCCTCGCCCGTCGCGGCGCCTCCGGAGCACGAGGAGGAGGGCATCATGCCCACCCTCGTCGCCAGGCCGCGCGTCATCCCGCTCCGGTCCAGCACGCCGGTCACGGCCCTGAAGGAGCCGACGCCCACACCCGCGTTTGCCCGGCACGGCGACGGGCTCGCTCTGGTCCGGGGAAATCTCGCCCACAGGGCCGTCGAGGTCTGGTTCACGACCGGACAGCGCCCGTCGCTCGTCGATCTGACGCGGACCTTGGACGCCGACCTGGGAGAGCAAGCCGCCGAGCAGATTGTCGCCGAGGTCGACACGATGCTCGACCTGCTCGACGCCAGCCCGCTCGCGGCGACGCTGCGCGACCCGGACACCCGCGCCCACTTCGAGCTGCCGTTCTCGTGGGACTGGGACGGCGTGCCGGTGCACGGGACGATCGATCTGGCGTACCAAGCCGGGGGCGCATGGTGTGTCGTCGACTTCAAGACGGACGAGGTCGACGGCGACCTCGCCGAGACGGCCGCTCCGTACCTCCCGCAGCTCGCCCTCTACGCCTCGGCGTTGGAGCGTGCGACCGGCCAGAGACCGGAGGCCAGCCTGCTCTTCCTGCGCGATTGCCGGACGTACACGCCTCTTCCAATGGACCTGTACGGGGCGCTCGTAACGACCCGCCAGCGCATAGACGCCGGGCAGATGCTCGAACCGGAGCAGCCCTTGGGACTCGACGAAGCGCCGGAAGACCGTATCGGCCTGTAACGCGCAGTCGGTCCCGCGCCTACGGGCCTATTGGTTATGATGCTACCAACTCGTTTGGGCTGTCCTTTGAGCCTGAAGACTCCCAATATGGGGAATCCTGGGTAAAGGAGGAAGCAATCTCATGCATGAGCCCGCAATGAGTCTGCTGGTCGTAGCCACTGCGATCCTGGCCATCCTGTTGGCCGGATGCTCCGACGAGCCAACCCCTACGCCCATCTCCACGCCGGCCGACGCACCTGCCCCCACATCCACGGCCACGCCCACTGCTGAGCCTACACCGACGCCGACGCCCACCGCTGAGCCTACACCGACGCCGACGCCCACCGCTGAGCCTACACCGACGCCGACGCCCACCGCTGAGCCTACACCGACGCCGACGCCCACTGCTGAGCCTACACCGACGCCGACGCCCACTGCTGAGCCTACACCGACGCCGACGCCCACCGCTGAGCCTACACCGACGCCGACGCCCACTGCTGAGCCTACACCGACGCCGACGCCCACTGCTGAGCCTACACCGACGCCGACGCCTGAGCCGACCGCAACATTCACGCCTACGCCTACGGCGACCCCCACGCCGGTACCGACCCCTTGGCTCGACAACCCGCCGGATGAAACACATTCCCGGGCGGCGGAAGTGATAGCCGGGATAGTGGAACAGGATTCTAGCTACGGAACCAAAGTTGCCGGACTGTCTTGGGTGATCGACGGAGTCGACTGGGAGGAAGTGCGGCTCCTAGAGATATTGGCATGGACTTTCAACGAAGACCAAGAGTTGGCCCGCTACATCGTAAGTCCGGACTTTCGGCCCTACCTGTCGAATCCTGGATTGGAGTCCATCAGCCGGGTGGCGGAATACGAGTGGCTGGCAGATGGCCTGAATGCGAATGAGATGCGTGCATTAATCAGTATTGTGGGAATTGCCAAGCACGACCATGAACTGGCTGGCAGCCTGCTGGACTTCTCGTGGACGTCTGATGGCATCACAGATGAAGAATCGATCCTAATATACAGTTTGTCTTCGCTGATCCCACACAGATCGGGAATACTTGAGCGTTTCCTGGAGTACCAGTGGCTGGCTGACGGCGTCATCAGATCGGAGCGTGTTGCGCTCGGAGAGCTGGCTCATCTGTCCTTGCGGGATCCGGAAGTGGCCAGACAGGCGCTGAACTACGAGTGGGTGGTAGACGGTGTCACCTGGAACGAGCATCTGGTCTTGTCTGAATTAGGCTCTACATCAGAGAGGACTCTATCCTACATACGTGATGCAGACTCCAGGCCCACGGAACTTGCTACGGATTTTGCCTGGCTGACCAACGACTTGGACGCGAATGAGATGCGAGCGTTTATCGGAATTGCAATGACTCGTCAACTGGCTCCTCTCATATATGACAGACTCCAGGAATATTCCTGGGTAGCCGATGGAATAACCCGGAGAGAATCGGAAATTATCATTGATCTGTATTACACCGCGTTAAATGACGTCGAATTCGCGCGACAGATTGTTGGCATGGGGTTATTGGATGATCCGATAAGGGACAGCGACGGGTACGCTCTGAAATCCCTGCGGTATCTGGCAAGAAATCCCGATAGCCTGGCTCTCCTCACTAATCAGCCCTGGTTCGCGGATGGTCTGGGCGAGGAAGAGACGGCCTTCGTGGCGGCTCTGGATGCGGCAAATCGCTACTCAGATGCTTGGTACCACTCCTTGCTTCAGACCCGGTATGCTCAATCTACAACCATTGCCTCTGGCGGGGAAGTCAAAGTGTGGGTATTTTGGCATGTCCCCTTCCCATCATCTGACGACACTCTTGATCTGATCGAAGATGTCGTCCTAGCTTCGGAGAAAATCATGAGCGTTCCATTCCCTACTACCGACGTCATCCTGTTGTTTGTGGACCAAGAGACATGGGGGCGAGGGGGAGGTATTAACAGTGGAGAATACATGGTAGTTGCAAGATCAGAAGGTTCTCCCAATTACAGGGGCCTCATTTATCATGAGACCGCCCACTACTACGAACTGGGGCTTTCTTTCTGGTTCACCGAAGGGGGAGCCGAGTTCATCACGGCTTATACGATGGACCAGGTCGGCTTTGAAAGTCTTGAATCCCACCGAGCGGATCTGCAGGGTTCAACATACTGTGCGGAAGAGGGGTTTGAGAACCTCCAGAAATTGCTAGACTACGAAGAGAGCCATGGATGCAACTATGGCCTGGGCAACCTTTTCTTAATCAGCCTGCTCAAGCTACTTGGAAACGATGTGATGTCGGCCGCTCTGAGGGAGCTATATTTGCAACCTGACCTGAAGGGCCGCGATCTGTCTGAGGAAGATTTCTACCGGACATTCCTGAAACACACTCCCTCGGAATTGAGGGATGAGTTTCGAGATATGTACAGGCGTTTACATGGAGGCCCCTATCCCGACGTACAGGAATAAGCGATCTAGAGAACCCTCCTGTCCGATGAGAAGGAAGTGCAGGAGTTCCGACAGACGGTCTGGACCCTCAGCCACCATGCCTGCGAGCGACCGCAACATTAGCGACGCGGTCAAGTTCGCGCCCGAACCTCCGCACGCGGGTGTCAGCCGTATCCCGCTGGCGGAACGCCGCAGCACCAAACGTTGTTCAACGTTACACTCTAAGGCCGATCCGATCCGGTTGACGTCAACGGCGGCGCTGACCTAGCCGCCGCCGTTGAAGAAGCAATTCTTGACCCAGACCGCTAGCACAGGTGCTATGGCAGTTGCCACGATCAAGATCACAATCACACCCAACAACCAGTGTCGATCCTCACGCTCTGCCTTTATTTCTTCAAGGCTGTTGAGAAAGGCCTGATTCAGTTCTTGCTCTTCTTTCCTCTTGACCATATCCCAATGCGCTTCCAGCGACAATCCCCGTTGGTATGTTGACCTACGGTGCGGGGTGTGTAATTGTGGTACATCTACACATTTGCGGGGCAGCCGAACAGCATGGCCGGAGTCCAGCGACTCACTCCAGACGAAGACCTCGATCGTTTCGTCCACCAGACGGACGAGCGTCAGCGCTTGGAACCCTTCGGATCACCGGAGGAGCTCGAAGATTTCTTCCGCAGGTGCGACGCAATACCGGGCCCCGACAGCGGAGCCGGACTGGGAAGAGCACCTGGACGTGATCGCACGATCGCGTGGCCGCGGCGCGGCCTCATACGAAACCGCCGCGCCGCAGGACCCACATGAGCGAGAATGACATCGCCCTGATGGCGCACCTGATGCGCCGCGCTGGCTTCGGCGCGACGCGAGGGGAGCTCGACCGCCTGGCCGGGGCCGGGTACGAGGCGACCGTCGAGGAGCTGCTGCACCCGGAGCGACAGCCCGAGATCGACCGGCTCGAGTTGCTCCGCTACCAGCCGTGGACGTGGAAGCCCGGCACGATGAGCAATCCCGGCTCCGCCACGTGGCTCTACTACATGGTCAACACGCAGCGTCCCCTGGAAGAGAAGATGACGCTGTTCTGGCACCACGTCTTCGCCACGGGTGTCTCGAAGGTCGATCACTGGGACGAGATAGCCGACATGATCGACATGTTCCGCGACAAGGGGCTCGGCAGCTACAGGGAGCTGCTCGTCGAGGTCGCCAGGAACCCGGCGATGATCTTCTGGCTCGACAACAACGAGAACCACGCCAGGGCGGTCAACGAGAACTGGGGCCGCGAGCTGCTGGAGCTGTTCAGCATGGGGGTCGGGTCGTATACCGAAGACGACGTGTACGAGTGCTCCCGCGCCTTCACCGGCTGGACGATGGACTACAAGCTGCCGCGGTTCCCCTACGGCCGCTTCGACTGGAGCTTCCGTTACAGGCCCGAGGACCACGACGACGGCGAGAAGACTTTTCTCGGCGAGACGGGCCGGTTCAACGGCGAGGACGTGATCGACATCATATGCCGCCAGCCGGCGACGGCGCGGTTCGTCGCGCGTCACCTGTACAACTTCTTCGTGGCCGACGAGGTGCAGGTCCCCGCGTGGAACGGCACGCCCCCGAAGGACCCCGAGACCGTCGACGCCATGGCCGGCGCCTTCCTCGAGTCCGGCTCGGAGATGAGGCCGGTGCTCAGGGTGCTGTTCAACTCCGACGCCTTCAAGAACGCCCGCAAGACCAGGGTGAAGTCTCCGGCCGAGGTGGTCGCGGGAACGCTCAGGCTCGTCGGCGGCGCCGACTTCCCGGTACCGGGCTACGGCGAGATGTCGCGGCAGCCCGGCTACATGGGGCAGGAGCTCCTCAACCCTCCGTCCGTCGAGGGATGGCAGACCGGCGACGAGTGGATCACCAGCGGGGCGCTGGTAGAGCGCGTCAACTTCATGTCGGCGTTGGTCGCCGACCTGGAGCGCCCCGGCGTCCGCGACATGGTCGACGACCTGCGGGCTGACGGGGTGACCGCTCCGGCGCGGCTCGTCGACGCCTGCGTGGACTTCCTCGGCGCCCCCGAGATCGATGTCGAGACGAGGAGCAGGCTGGAGCGCCGCGCGGCGGAGCACGGCGACCTGAGCTGGACGACTCAGGACGAGTCCGAGGCCTCGTCCGAGGCCTCGTCCGAGCGCGTCGTCGACATGCTGAAGCTGGCCGTGTCCGCGCGCGAGCTGCAGCTCGCGTAGGCGGGAGCGGAGTCATGCTGACCCAGGTCGTCGCGGGCCGCGTCTATGATTACTCCCACTGCGTGGGCGAGTACATGGGCGGCATGGAGTGGCCCGGCGAGGGCTTCGCGCTTCCCATCGCTGCGGCCGTGAGAGCGGATGACGTCGTCTACGTGCTCAGCCGCGGCATGGAGAGCACCGGCTACGGCGACCTGCTCGCGCCCAGGGCCTTCGGCGTCCGCGTGGGCAAGTTCCACATGCCGCCCGAACCCGGCGACGAGAGGCACCTGACCACGTTCGGCGCCTACGGCTCCGGTGCCGGCCAGTTCGTGTGGCCGGCCGGAATCGCCCTCGACGGCGCCGGCAACGTCTACGTCACCGACGAGTGGTCGAACCGTGTCTCGGTCTACGACCCGGACGGCGAGCCGCTGCGCACGTGGGGCGCGAAAGGTGCCGGGCCGGGGCAGCTCGACCGGCCGTCCGGCATCTCCATCGACTCCCGCGACAACGTCTACGTCGTCGATAGCCTCAACCACCGCGTGCAGCGGCTCACGCCCGATGGCGGCTACGTGAGCGAGTGGGGCGGCTTCGGCGACGCGCCGGGCAGGTTCGACTCGCCCTGGGGCGCGACCGTGGACGCCGCGGGACACGTTTACGTCGCCGACCACAAGAACGACCGCGTCCAGCGCTTCTCCCCGGAGGGCGAGCTCGTGGCCCAGTACGGCGCCTCAGGCACGGGCGCCGGACAGCTTCGACGCCCCTCGGACGTGGCCGTCGACCCCGGCGGCGACGTCTACGTGGCGGACTGGGCCAACAACCGCGTGCAGGTGTTCGACGAATCGGGGGCGTTCCTGACGACGATCGCGGGCGACGCCCACGAGCTCTCGGCATGGGCCAGGATGACCGTCGACGCCAATCCTGACATCCAGAAGGCCCGCCGCAGGGCGAGCCTGGAGCCTGAGCGGAGGTTCGCGCTGCCGACCGGCGTCACCTTCGACGCGGCGCGGTCGCGGCTGATCGTCGCGGACACGCAGCGGTACCGCCTGCAGCTCTACGCCAAGCAGCTCGACTACGTCGAAGCCCAGGCCAATCTGTAGCCCGTCCCAGCGCCCCGATGACACAGCACCAGCACAGGCTAGGCTTCGACGACCCCGACTCGCTGACCCGCGACGGGCAACTGTCGGTCGTGCGGGCCCGTGGGGAGCGCGTCGAGCCGTTCGACACGAGCCTCTTCGCCGGGTTCGATTCGATGAAGGCGCTGACGTACACGGCGAGCATCCCGATGATCGTCGGTCTACTGCGAGACTTCGACTACGCCGACTTCGAGTGCATCTTCGGCCACCAGGGCATCCTGAGGCCGGAGATCACCGACATCTTCGGCTTCCAGAATACGGTCGACGAGAAGCTCAACAAGGCGTTCGTCGCGGTCGAGACGTCGGACGAGCCGAGGTTCTGGCAAGGGCCATCTGCCCTCAATCGCTCTGATCCCGCCGTTCGCCAAGAAACACATCCAATCCGGCAGGAGATGCCCTGTGATAGGTATCCTCCAGCACAGGGACTAAGCTCTCCTTGCCTCGCCAGAAAGGGAAGCTGCCCAACCGTTTCGGCAGCGCCGCAGAAACCGTTGGGATGCCCGCCGCTCCGTGGACATCTTTCTCTCGCTCAGCATTCACCTGTCCCCAGAACTCGACGGGATCGACAGGAAGCGGCTCAGGTGGTGATCGGTCGGCCTCCTGCTCAGCCGAAGCGCCGATGGTCGCTTCACCGGTTCCAATGCTGCTCTCTGCCGACACTCT
Organism: Dehalococcoidia bacterium; assembly: GCA_965220785.1. GTDB lineage: Bacteria > Chloroflexota > Dehalococcoidia > Lucifugimonadales > CAZENU01 > CAZENU01. Next base: position 863,794 of record CBDCQW010000003.1, on the reverse strand, counting down.
GCCGACAAGCTCCTCTCGCTCCACACCCCTCAGCTTGAAGATAAGGAACGGATCACGGTCGAACTCCTCGCCCAGGAGGAGGTAGACCGCCGCTACATGCTTGCAAGGATTCGACCAGTCGGGGCAGGTGCAGTCCGTCTCAAGATCGTTACTCCTGTCGGGGAAGAGGGAGAGTCCTACGTCTGTGAAGGCGTCTTCGATACTCTCGGGCATCTGCCCAGCCAGCAGATTCGCGGCGAAGACGGGCCGATGCAGGACCGCCGTGGCCAGCTTCTTCCAGTCCGAATCGCCAAGCGCCTCGACTCTGATATCTACACGATAGGGCCGGGCCCGGGAGCCCTGCACTCTGGCCGTCACAGCGCCCTTTTCGACATCAATCGACAGCACCTGGCCCCGGCGAGCATAGGACCTTCCGCGAGAGAGCCTCGCTCCCACGTCAAAGCCTTCGAGGACCTCTATCCAGCGCCTTGCCCACCAGCTCTCGCCGAATCCGCCCCGTGTGGACTGCGCCCTGATGCCGCCTTTGGCCTCGCGGGGCCGCGAAGCCTTGAAGTATTCATAGGACATCCTATACCCCCGCCACTTCTTTGCTCAGGGCCAGGACATCCTTCAGGTCGTCGTTGGAGAGCTCCGTCAGCCAGCCCTCACCTGCACCGACGACTTTCTCGGCAACCTCCTTCTTGCGCTCGATCATCTCGTCGATCTTCTCCTCCAGGGTTCCGGCGCAGATGAACTTGTGGACCTGGACGTTTTGCGCCTGTCCGATGCGAAATACCCGGTCGGTCGCCTGATCTTCGACCGCCGGGTTCCACCAGCGGTCGAAGTGGAAGACGTGGTTGGCCGAGGTGAGGTTCAACCCGGTGCCGCCGGCCTTCAGCGACAGAATGAAGACCGGTGGCCCGGCATTCTTGTCCTGGAACCGATCAACCATCCGGTCGCGTCGGCGCTTCGGCACCCGGCCGTGAAGGAACAGCGCCTCTAGACCAAACGTCTCCTGCACGTGGCGTTGAAGCAGGCCGCCCATCTCCGCGAACTGGCTGAATACCAACGCCCGGTCGCCGACCTCAATAACCTCTTCCAGCATCTCCGTCAACCTGACAAGCTTACCGGAGCGGTCGACGATGCTGGAGTTGTCGCCCAGAAACTGTGCCGGATGGTTGCAGACCTGCTTGAGCTTGGAGAGCGTGCCCAGAATAAGCCCTTTCCGCTGAATGCCCTCGGCAGACTCCAGCGCCTCTTCCGTCTCCTTGAGAACGGAGGCATAGAGGGATGCCTGCTCCTTGGTCAGCGAGCAGAAGACCTTCGTCTCCAGCTTTTCCGGCAGGTCGGAGATGATCGACCTGTCCGTCTTGAGTCTGCGGAGGATGAACGGGCCGGTAATGCGCTTGAGACGTTCCGCCGCGCCTGGGTCTCGCTCGGCTTGGATGGGCACGAAGAATCTGCGCTTGAACTCTCTCTCTGAGCCGAGGAAACCGGGGTTTAGGAACTCCATGATCGACCACAGGTCGCCCACGTTGTTCTCTACCGGCGTTCCGGTCAGGGCAACGCGGTAGTCGGCTTCCAGCGACCGTGTTGCTCTCGCCTGTTTGGTCTCAGGGTTCTTGATGTTCTGGGCCTCATCGAGCACCACGCCGCTCCACTGCACTTCCCTGAGAGTCCTGATGTCCCGATGCACCAGTCCGTAGCTGGAGACGACCATGGCGCACCTCTCTGCTTCCTTCTTGAACGCCGCATCTCGCTTCCTGCCGGGGCCGTGATGGACGAGTAAGGGGAGTCGCGGAGTGAAGCGTGCGGCCTCTTTCTCCCAGTTGTTTACCACTGAGGTTGGACAGACGAGGAGGACAGGCCGCTTGCCCTTGGCCCGCCAATCGCGCTGGATGAGCGCCAGGGTCTGGATCGTCTTGCCCAGGCCCATGTCGTCGGCCAGACACGCTCCCAGGCCCCATTGACGCAGGAACGAAAGCCACGAATAGCCCCGGACCTGGTAGGGACGGAGCGTGCCGGAGAAGCCCCTCGGAGACGTAAGCTCCTTGAATTCCGCTTGCCCTTCCAGTTGCTTCAGCAGCTTGCCGATCCAGCCGCTAGCCCTGACGCCGTTGAAATCGAACCCCTGCGGCGCATCCTTGACCCCGAGCGCCATCTGGATGATGTCTCGGACACTTGCCTCTTCCGTTCCTTTCTTCTCCCAGAAATCGGTCGCCGCCTGAATCTCCTGGGCGCTCATCTCGACCCATTGACCGCGGACCCTGACCAGCGGGGCCTTCATCCGCGCAAGCGCCTCCAACTCCCGGAGGGTGAGTCTCTGGCCTCCGAGGGCCACTTCCCAATCGAACTGGACAATCGTCTCCAGCGGCAGACCGCTTCCACCCTGCATCTTCGGGCTCCTGGCTCTGGCCTGGACAGCGAGCCGGACCTTCGTTCCCTTGCGCGTCCACCACGCTGGAAGCATCACGCCGTAGCCCGCCTGCTCGAGAGCGACAGCCTCTTCGGTCAGAAACTCGTGGGCCTTGGCAGCATCCAGCGAGTATCCGGCGGGCCTTGCGTTTTCAAGGCTGTCCGTGATGGATGGGCAGATGCCGGAAGCCTGCCCCAGTGAGGAGAGCAGGAACTCCCGCACGTTTGAGCCGTTTCGCGTGAGCGCGGATATCTTGGGGCCCCTAGCCTTCCACGCCTCTCTTACCGGGATAAGAAGGCTCGGGTCGTCGTGAGGCTGGAGCAGATAGCGCACGTACCATACTTCACTGGAGGACTTGTCATCCGCCCCATCGGTTCCCGCGGCGTCTTCCGGTTCTTCCAGGCGGAAGCAGAGACGAAACGGGGAGCTTGCCGAAACCGCGATCGGTCGTCGCCATTCGCGGACCTGTGCGGCGAGCTCGGAGAGGTCCGACGCATCTCCCACAAGGGCTCCGTCTTTCGACGTCAGGGCATAGAGCCAGGAGTCGTGCACGCTGTCGAACGAGAGCCTGCTCCTCCGGCGACGGGCCACTGGCGGAGACGTGTCGGAGGCTGCGGTGCGTACCAGGTGGTCCGTTAGTGTGGCCGCGAACCGCCGGAGCACCTCGGTAGAAGGCTTCTCGGGAGGCGCGGCTGCATCGGGCGCCGAAAGCGCTCGCGCGACCGCAGGCATTCGCCTCGCCAGTCCGATAAGCCGTTCGGCGTCCGCACCGACAAAGACGGGGTCCCAGGTCGCGCGGAACTCATCCCTGTCAGCCGTCAGGCCAGGAAGATACTGCTGGCGCGCCACCATCGACCCTGCGAAACGGAGCGCCTCCGCCCAGTACGCGAGATCAGGTCCGACTATCACTCCCGCCGCAAGCGTCCGTCTGCCCGCGGACGCGCACAGAAGCTCCACGGCATCCTCTGTCGAGAGTCGATAGGCTGGGACTGCCCATGCCGCCAGCCTGGTCTTTGCACGCGACCTGGACGGCTCGGCGATGAGACTGCTCGAAGGAACAGGGCTATTGCCTTTGGTTGGCAGCCAGACCGTCACGTGGCAAGCTCTCTTTGCCGACGGTTTCGGGTAGAGCGTAAGCTCATTCAGCGCTCTGACCAGCTCGCCGGCCCTGGCGGCAAACGGATGGGGACTCGCGGAAGTGCCCCTCGGACGTCGCCGGCGACGTGAGGACGGGCGAACGCGGGCGTCCGTCGATGTCTCGCCCCAGAGAACCAGGGCGCCGTCAGACTCGCCTGCATGGAGAATTATCATCGCGGATCCTTGTGAAGCAATCCTCCCCGTGTTCGTGGTTGCCCGGGCCAGCGCCGGCTCGCCTCGCTCATCTCAGACGTGTGGAGAGGCCGCAGGACCCGGAGGACGTCACGCGTCGGTCATCCGCCACTCGACGCCGTGCTCCGCCGTGGCCTTGCGGAACCAGTCTATGACCTCGGGATGGTAGGGTATCCCCTTCTCCGAGCGCTCCGCCTCGGTCTGCGCCTCGGGGTAGCCTGAGTAGAGGACGCGGTCCGCGCCCTCCACGGGCGGGCACTCCAGCAGGTCGGTCAGGTACTGGTCGAGGTCGGCCTTGAAGTCGTCGGGAGCGCTGAAGCCGGCGATGTCCCACGCGACGAAGTGGTGGACGGAGCCCCCCCGTCGCCTCGGCCCCGCGCCGGTGGCCGTCAGGACGGTGGTGAGCACCTCGCCCATCACCGACAGCGCGTAGCCCTTCTGCGAGCCGCCCTCCCTCGTCGAGCCGAGCGGCAGCAGCATGTACTCGTCGGGTATCTCCGTCTCCTCCATGATCGGGTTGCCCTGCGCGTCCGTGATCCAGCCGGGCAGGATCGTCTGGCCGAGCCGCTCGGCCAGGTATATCTTGTTGCCGGCCACGACGCTGGGCGCCCCGTCGTAGACGAACGGCGGCAGCGTCTTCGCCGGCGCCGCGAAGGCCAGCGCGTTGAGACCCAGGAGCTGCTGCGTGCCGAACGTCGGCACCATGCGGACTCCCCCGGTCGTCGTCGCCATGCCGAGCATGTCGTACTCGACGGCCTTGTGGGCGTAGTACGCGCACGGGCCCAGGTGGCGGCAGTTGACGACCGATACGGCGCCGATGCCGTACAGCGAGGCCCGCTCTATGGCCTCGGCCATCCCCCTCGGCGACACGACCATCCCGTGGCCGCCGTCACCGTCTATGAGAGCGGTCGCCTTGTTGTCGCGGACGATCTTCCAATTGGGAGTCGGGTTGATGCCGCCCTCGAGGAGGCCGCCCAGGTAGCCACGCAACAGGTTGCTGACGCCGTGCGTGTCGATGCCCCTCAGGTCGGCGTACATCAGCACGTCGGCCGTCAGCGCCGCGTCGGCGGGCGGCATGCCGCCCGCCTCCAGCAGGCGTTCGGTCGTCCACCTCGCGTCGTCGGGCCGGACCCTGATCTCCAGCTCCTCGGGAACGTGAAATTTCTCCAGCATTGGGCGCCTCCTCCCGGCCGTGCGTCTTGGCGGCCGGTGTACCGGGGCAGTATACGGCTTCGCGGCCGGAAGCCCTAGCCCCAGTTCTTCGACGGCGGCAGAACGTAGTCGAGCGGTATGCCCTCTATGTGCCGCGCCACGACATTCAGCGTCTCGTCCCGCCTGGAGACGAAGCCGCGCACCTTGAGCACGGGCTCCCGGATCACCAGCCTGTAGCGCTCGAACACCTGCGGCCATATGACGAGCGGGACGTGTCCGAACTCGTCTTCGAGGGTGACGAACACCGCGTTCGCGTTGGGGTGCTGTCTGCGTATGACCAGCCCGGCGACGGTGACTTCTGCCCCGTCCTCCAGGTCGGTCACCTCGCGGCTGGGCGTTATGTCGCCGGGCAGGCGCTCCCTCATGTAGGACATGAAGTGGCCGCCGGGATGGACGCCCATGGTGCGGTACTCGTCGAGCATCGTCTCCCAGTCGGTCATCATCGGCAGTTGGGCCATATCCTGCTCGACGGGTAGCCGGAGCGTCTTCTGGGCGCCAACAGGCTGGTAGAGCAGGCCGGTCTCCCACAGCGCCGACCGGCGGTCCGGCGTCATCGAGTCGAAGGCCCCGGCCGCGACCAGGGACTCGACCGCCTCGCGCCGGAGGCCGCTGCGCTCCATCGCGTCCGCGAGGCTGCGGAAGGGGCCTCCCCGCTCACGGGCCCGCACTATGGCGCCCGCGTTCGCTTCGGCCAGCCCCCTGACGTTCAGCAGTCCGAGCATGAAGGAGCGGTCGTCCACTATCGCGCACTTCGCGCCGCTCTCGTTGACATCGGGGTTGAGCACCCGTATGTCGTGCCGTCCGGCGTCCTCCTTGAGGGTCTCGATGTTGTAGAAGCCCATCGGCTGCTGGTTGAAGATGGCTACGTAAAACTCCAGCGGGTGGTGGAGCTTGAGCCAGGACATCTGGTAGGCCGTGATTCCGAAGGCGTAGGCGTGCGACTCGGGGAACATGTACTGGCCCGAGAACTTGCCGAATATCTTCCGGGCGCTCTCCTCCGGCACGCCCTTGGCGGCGGCGCCCTCCAGGAATTTTCCCCAGTACGCCTCGATCAGCCCCTTGTTGTTCCTGCGCCCGAAGGCGCGCCGCAGGTTGTCGGCGTCCCTGTAGCTGAAACCGGCGACCTCGACCGCAAGCTCGTTCACCTGGTCCTGGTAGAGGATGATGCCCAGGGTGCGCTCCAACGCCCTCCTCTCGGCGGGATGGTCGTAGTCCCACTCGACCTTGCCCCGGTAGCGCCTTATGAACTGGCTGACACCGTCGTTGACGCCCACGCCGGGGCGGACGGCCGCCACCTCGTACGCCATCTCCTGCAGGTTGCGCGGCCTCAGACGCACCACCGTCTGCATCTGGGCCGCCGACTCGATCTGGAAGATGCCTATCGTGTCGGCACTGTGGATCGAGTCGTAGACGTCCTGGTCGTCGAAGTCGATAGACGACAGGTCGATGAACTTCCCGGTGCGCCGCTCCACGAGCTCGAGAGCTTCCTGCATCTGCGACAGGGCGCCGAGGCCCAGGAAGTCGATCTTGACGAAGCCGGCGTCGGCCACCGTGTCCCTGTCCCACTGGCAGACGTAGCGGTCCTCCATTCCGCCGGGCACGACGGGCACCATGTCGATCAACGGCCTGTCGCTGATTATCATCCCGCCCGCGTGCTGCATCAGGTACTTGGGGAAGCCCTGGAGCTCCGCGGCCAGCTCGACGAGCGTGTCCCAAACGGGAGCATCGACCTTGTGCCTGAAGTCCGGCAGGCTGGACATCTCGGACTTCAGGCTCTTCGCGTGGCGGGCGTCGACCCGCTTGGCCAGCTTGTCTACGTCCTCGGCGGGAATGCCGAGGGCCTTCCCCAGGTCGCGTATGCACCCCTTCATCTTGTAGGTGGCTATCGCGCCGGTCAGCGCGGCCCTCTGCCACCCATACCTCTCGTGCACGCGCCTGATCGTCTCCTCCCGGATATCGCGCGGGAAGTCGATGTCTATGTCGGGCGCGTTTCCCATCTCGTCGTTGATGAACCGGTCGAGGCTGAGGCCGTACGCCAGGGGATCGATGTGCGACAGCCCGATCAGGTAGCCCACGAGCATGGCGACCGACGAGCCGCGGCCGCGGCCCGGAGGGCGCTCCTCCAGCGGGACCTCGGGGTCTCCGTGGCCGAGGTCTATCATCACCTCACGGGCAATCTGGATCACCTCGTAGTAGATCAGGAAGAAGCCCGCCAGGCCGTGCTTGCGGACCAGGCGAAACTCCTCGTCGAGCCTCTCCCGCACCTCGGGCGTTATCGACCCGTACTTGCGGACCGCCGCCGCCTCGCAGACCTGCTCCAGGTAGCTCTGCGCGGTATGCCCGTCCGGGAGGTCGCCGTAGTCGGGAAAGCGGTACCCGAGGTTCGTCTCCAGGTTGAATTCGCAGCGCTCGGCTATCCGGAGACTATTGCGCAGCGCCTCGGGAAGGCCGCGGAAGTGCCGCGCCATCTCCTCAGCCGACCTGAGGTAGAAGTTGGCGTTGGCACGCCGCTCCCGGTGCGTCTCCTCCAGCGTCTTGTTGTGCCGGATGGCGACGAGAGCGTCCTGGAGCCGGTGGCGCTCGGGCGCGTGGTAGTGGACGTTGTTGGTCGCGACAACGTCCACGCCGGCCGTTCGGGCCAGCCGCACGAGACGCCTGTTCCTGGACGTGTCGCCGTAGACCAGGTTCTGCTGTAGCTCGACTAAGACGTTGTCCAGCCCGAACCACTCGACGTAGCTCCGCAGCTCCGCCTCGGCGTCGTCGGGGCGACCGCCGGTTACGAGGCTGGGCACCCTGCCCTTCGAGCAGCCGGTGAGTAGCACCAGCCCCTCGGCATGCTCCTTCAGCAGCGCCGGATTCAGCCTCGGGTCTCTTCTGTCGCCGTCCACGCCCGCCCGCGAGGCGGTCAGCAGGTTGCAGAGGTTGGAGTAACCCCGGCGGGTCCGCGCCAGGAGGGTCAGGTGGGAGCCGTCCGAGAGGGTCGTCTCAGCGCCGGTGATGGGCTTGACGCCGATGCTGTTCGCGATGCGCGAGAACTCCATAGCCCCGCACAGGTTGTCGTGATCGGTCAGGGCGAGCGCCGGGTACCCGAGCTCGACGGCGCGGGCGAGCAGCTCCTCCAGGAACGAGGCGCCCTCCTGGAAGGAGTAGTTGCTATGGCAGTGCAGCTCGACGTAGTCCATGAGATTCGGGGCTGGCCCGATCCGGCAACCGGGAGATCAGACCCGCTGCCTGTACCAGGCACCGCTGGTCAGATCCCGGAAAACGGTGACGGACACGCCTCCCTCCACGGCAACCCGGTAGTAGCGCCGGTCTATGGGATCGGGCCGCCACCACTCGTCTACGATCTCCCACACGTCTACTATGGAAACGACCTTCGCCCTCCGGCCGCCTGAGACGATCAGAGACGGCCGGCGGTCGTCATCCTCCTCGACCTGTACGGGCTCCGGCCGGTTCAGGGGACGAATTCGACCAGGGCTTGTCTTCTTTCGGGGAGTCTTGACCACGGCTCTATGTCCATAATCTTGTAGATGGGCGGCCTGACGCGCAGACGCGTCTCGAGCTGGCGCATAGCCTCGCGTAGCTGCTGCTGCTTGCGAACGTCCGCGAAGAGGCTCGCCTGGGTCCCCGACTCGCCGGCCGCCTCGGAGACCGTCATGCGGATGTCCTCCAGCGGGCCGGGGATGTGAGCGTCTTCCAGGGAGCTCTTCAGCGCGAAGAGCGCCGCCTCCTTCCTGTTCACGGGACTCTTGAAGGCAAGCCTCTTCGTCCACGCCGCCCTGTTGAGGACGTTGGCCTGTATGGCGACCGAGCGAAGGTACTTGCCCCTGAGGGACGGGTGCGAGAGAAGCCGGCCGAGCAGCACGTCCACCGCCGGCAGTATGGCGAGCATCGAGGTCGCCGGGACGGGGAACGCCAGGAACTCCGTCACCGACGCGTGCGGCCTGACAGGGACGAAGGGACGGTTGTCGATACCGTTGGCCAGCTCCCAGAACAGTCGGCCCCGGGCGCCGAGCTGCGCCTGGAGCGGCCCGACCCCAAGCGCGGCGACCTGGCCCAAGGTATGGAGACTGAACCGGTGCAGCCGCGTCCGCTCTTCCCAGGAGAGCGGCAAGAGACCGGCAGGCAGGTCCGCGAGGAAGACCGCCGCGTCCCCGGAGACCGTCGTGGCGTGCCCCGGCCGGCTCCCGATCGCCGCGGCGTACGCCGGGAACTTCGACTCCGCAAGCCCGACGCGAGGACCGAAGCCGCGCGGCACCGCTCCCAGCACGGCGTCGACCATCCCGTCGTCGCCGCCGTACAGATCCCCGGTGCCGCGCATGTCCACGAACGCGCACCCGAGGTCGCCCATCTCCACGAGCGGGCTCCTGTCGAGCAGCGCCTCCACTATCCGGTCGAAGACACGGCCGTAGTAAGACTCGTCCGCCTCGACCAGGGTGGCGCCCTCACACCGAGACACCGCCTCCCGCAGCGGCATTCCGGGCGACACCCGTTCGACCTGCGGAGAGAAGTCGAGCACCTCTGGCCCGCGGTCGGACCGGCCGACGACCATGACCCGCTTGCCGCGAAGGATGGGCGTCCTTCGCAGCTCGGCCTTCATCGGCAGGTGCGAAATCGATACACACGCTATCTTCGGCAAAGACCCCGTCCTCCCTGGGGCAAGCCATTATACGTACACATGTTCTGTCTTTCAAGGGAAGCGTCCCCTCGTTCGACTGTTCATGTTCGGGACCTGACGAGCTTCGAGGACTTCTGACTAACGCTATGATCCCACTCTCAGGAAGTGGAGCACAGCAATATCGAACCTATGAAGTCTTTCGTGATTTGAGTTCTTTCGTCGGCTTCCCGCCAAAGGTCTGAGTGCGGTCGTTGCCCATGGAACAGCTTGACGACGACACCTTCTGATTTGGCAGCGGTGATGGCGGGTATGAAGTCGCTGTCACCAGCCAACAATGCAGCCTCTTGAATATTCTGTTTGGCGGCAAGTTGCACCATATCCACGCCCAAGAGAATGTCGACACGTTTTTGCTCGTACCTCGGTCTCCCTACGTGATCGACCCCGCGACGAGCCAAGCGTCCTAGCCGCACCGTATACCGTGGCAATCGGTCCAACGTGTCGAAGAATCTCCGCTGTGTCGAGTAGCGTTCACGCTCATCCTGGGTCGGCGGATTGCCCTGATACGGAGGACAGTGGTAGTAGTATGTCCTCAGGATATCCGAATCACCGGCTATTCGTTCAGATAGGGCGCGATAGTCAATGCGGACCCCTTCAAACTCGTCCCTCAGCAGGTAGTCGAGATAGGCACCATCTATAAAGACCGCCACACGATTAGCCAACAAAACCTCCGACACAGGGAAACGGGATGCCCTTGCGGGCATCCCGTTTAACAGGTGCATACTCACCTAGAGTGCGCCTCAAGGGACGGACACCAGGGACTATTCACACTTCAAGTATATCCACGATCCCCTTGGGGGTCAATCCCATGCCACGGCGTCGTGCTTGCGGGGCGTCGGTCACCCGCGTAGAATCGCCTGAGCCTGAAATCGGGAGCCGATGCGTCGGGAATATCCGGCGGTCAGAAGACAGGAGAGCCACATGGGTTCGTTCGACAACATAAGTGTCTACGAGAGGCTTGGCGTTCGCCCGTCGATCAACGCGGTCGGCACCGGCACGGTGGTTGGCGGCTCGGGGCCGCCTCCGGTCGTGCGAGAGAAGATGGAAGAGGTCAGCCAGAGCTTCGCGGACATGGGAGAGCTGCTGCAGAAGTCCGGGGAGTTCGTGGCCGAGGTGATGGGCACCGAGGCCGCCTTCGTCACCTCGGGCGGAGCGGCCGCCCTGGCCCTGAGCGCCGCGGCGTGCATGGCAGGCACAGACTCCGACAAACTGTCCCGGCTTCCCGACACCACCGGGATGAAGAACGAGATACTGGTCCAGAAGAAGCACTTCGACTCCTACGACCGCGTCATCGCGTCGGCGGGCGCCACGGTGATCGAGGTCGGGGACGACACCTCCTGCACCAACGAGCAGCTCGAGAGCGCCATCGGCCCCAACACGGCCGCCATCTACTTCCCGTGGCCGCCCTACGGGGCTCATCCCCTGGGCATGTACGACTGGTCGCCGCCTCCGGGCGACCCCAATCTCGTCGACCTGGACGACGCCCAGGCGATAGCGACAAGGAACGGCGTGCCGCTGATCGTGGACGGCGCCAGCGACGTCTACCCGTTGGACCACTTCAGGAGGGTGGCGCAGGCCGGCGACCTCGTCTGCTTCGGGGGCAAGTACTACGGCGGGCCGAACGCCAGCGGCTTCGTCTGCGGCCGTAAGGACCTGATAGACGGCGTCGCGGCGTCGAGCTGGATCCCGACCACGGGAGGGATGGGCATCGGCCGCTCCATGAAGTCGGACCGCCAGCAGCTCGTCGCGCTCGTCGTGGGGCTGGACGACTGGTTCACGATGAACCACGAGGACCGCATCGCCGAGTACGACCGCCGTATCACCCTGATAGAGAAGGCGACTCAGGGTCTGGCTGGAGTCTCGTCGGACGTCTTCTGGAGCGGCGACTCCTTCTACGGCTCCTTCCTGACCATCAAGGTGGACGCGGACACGCTGGGCAAGGACGCCCGGCAGATCAAGACCGAGATGTTCGAGGGCTCGCCGTCCGTCCTGATCCAAGCGCCGGACGCCGATACGTTCAGAATATTCGTCTACACGCTCGACGAGGGCGACGACGAAAGGATCGCCGGCCGGCTCGAGGAAGTGCTTTCGTCCTGACGTCCAGCCGGGGCGGGTGCGGATGACATAGCCGCCAGTCCTGAGAGCCAGGGCGAGGATGAGCCGAACAAGGGGATGGCGTTCGCCGTTTCCCGATCAGGGCTGGGCTACCGTAGTTTTCCACGATAACCGCACCGTATGGACGCGCCTTGCGTCGATGCCGGGTCGCGGTTACAATCTGCGTGACTGGGTGTGGCGCGGTCAGCACCGCACGTCCAGGAGGTCCAAGTTGACGCTGCTGCTCAAATGGAGTTGGACCATTGCGCTGACGAGCCTGGCCATCCTGGCAATGGCCTGCGGCGCCGATGGCGAGACTCCCACGACAGGCGGGGAAGACTCTCGAGCTGCATTTGCCGGCAAAGCCCCCCAGCCAACTCCAACTCTCGAGCCCGCCGCCGCCGAAGCCACGCAGGCATCCAGCAACGCGTTTGCCGGTGCTTTTGGTGGACTCGCTACGACAGCCGAGGTGACCGCTGCCGAAGCCGCGGACCATATCGGCAAGCAGGTCAAGGTCTGTGGGACAGTGGCCGATTCCGTCCACCACCCGGAGCACAAGTACAAGGTCACGCTCCTGCACTTCGACAAAGCGGAGGACCCGGACTTCGTCGCATATTTCTGGCTGACCCCCCGCCTGGGATCCTGGCCGGACGTCACGGACCCCTCCATAGACATGACCACCTGGTTCATCGGCAAAGCAGTCTGTGTCCAGGGCCGCATGGAGCAGTACCAGCAGACGCCGGGAATCAACGCCTCCAACTGGCGTCAGATCGAGATTCTCGACCAGTAACGCGGGGCCGCACTGACCTCGATGACGAGCCGCCAAATCCACTGTTGAAGAATTCAGGGCTAGGCGGCAGGACTTCGACTGTCACCCGGAGTGATTGTTCCTAACTGAGCCCGTCTCAGAATCTCTGCGCAAGTCCTTCCTCTCCCTTGATGGGAAAGGATTGAGGTGAGGGGGATGCATTCGGTTACCCCGACTCGGCGCACTGAATAGAGTCCGTTACGATTCACGCCGTGCCCCTCATCCTAACCCTCTCCCGCAAAGGGGCCCGCAAAGGGGAGAGGGGACTTATGAGCATCAGGCTCGACTGTTCAGTGTTGGCGGGAGGGAGCCACTCACCACGCCCGTGGATGCCGCCTTCGGAGACCCTGGTAGAACTCCCGATGTGGCATCTCGGCGGCAACGTGACGCTGTTCAACTTCACCTCCCCCCTCTGGATTCCGGCTCGTAGGCCGCAATGACGGCTACACCGTACTCGTCAGACGGTCACAGCCGGCCGTCATACCTGCGAACGGAGACCTGTGAACAACCGTCATTCCGGCCCTGAGCCGGAATCCATCTTCCGTGAGTCCAGGTAGGATCGCCTCGTCTCACGTACGCGGTATTGTCACGTACGGGGCGTCACGCAGATTCCCCACCTCCGTCGTTCCCGCGAAGGCGGGAACCCATCCCCGGTGGGGTGCACTTCAACAACCTTGGGAAGCAGTCCATCACCCTCGCCGTCCACATTAGGTGGGGGATTTGGCGTTACGCAAAGGTCTCCGAACGCGGGTATCCAGGGGTGTGGAGCGACAATCGTTCCCTCAACTCTGAACAGCTACGATTGTTCACTCCTGGCGAAGTGAGGAACCCCGGGTGGTGGTGACCACGGCAGTCAGCAGACGGGCCGGGAGCCCCGGAGCGCGAATATGCCGGGCCCTGACCGTCGCGTCGCCTGCCGGAGTACGCACAAGACGACTCCCCAGGTCCTTAGTCGGGCACTCCTCAGAACGACTTGGCGGGATATCTCGTCGACGGCTCCTCGGAAGGACAGAAAAAAGACCGGGGCTCCCTGGGGGAAGGAGCCCCGGTCAGTAGCACCGATCCGAGACACGGCCATCACCGTTCCCGGTCCGGTAGGCTCTATACCCGGCCTAGTGCTTGAGGACGTACATCCAAGGCATGGTGCCGAGCTCGCGGTTGAAGCCGCTCTCGAACCCGACAACCCAAGGCTGAACGACCCACTTGATGCCACCTGCCCATCGGATCGGTATCATGTACACCTTGTCGAGGTACTCCTCTTCTACGGCCTGCCATGCCTTGCAGCGGTCCGGATCGTCTATAGGCAGGGTCCTGGCGTGCTCGACCAGCGCGTCCATCACAGGGTAGCCGCCCGGAATGTTGCTCAACGCCTCGATCGAGTCCTTGCGCGTCAGGTTGCTTACGATCTGGATCGGGTCCGGGATCATGGAGCCAAGGCTGATCCGATAGAACTGCGAACCCTCGCGGCGCGGCATCCCGCTCTCGCGCTTCAGCAGGTCGAGCTCGACACCGAGATTGTCCTTCCAGTACTCCTGGACCGCCACGCCCATGTTCACCATCAACGGCCGGGCCAGGTCGACCAAGAGCACCGGCAGGTTCGCGGCGCTTCCGTAGGTGGATTGGGACAGCTCCTCGCGCGCCAGGTCGGGGTCGTAGATCAGGCCGGGCGCATCGGGGTTGTGACACGGAATCTGCGGCGAGATAAGACCCGTGGCGTGGGCGCTCGAATCGCCCCAGACCGCCTTGACGATCGACGGCATATCCGCGCCGTGAGCAAGGGCTTTGCGCACCAGCAGGTCCTCGAGCGGCGCGAGGTCGATCTTGTTCTTGATGAACCACAGGCCGCCGGCCGGAGTAACCCTGAGCAGCGTGTGCCACGGATGGCTGGGCTGCAGCACCGCCCCGTACGTGGGCTCGTCCAGGGTCATCATGTCCAACTCTCCGTTCTCGAACATGATCGCCTGGACCTGACGGTCGCGAACGCCCAGCCCCTGCAGCTTCTTTATGGTGGGCGACGGGCCCCACCACTGCGCCTGGTCAGCCGTTATCGCCCAGCGACCGGTGTCGGGGTCTATACTCATCTGATACGGCCCGGCTGCTATTGGATTGAGGAAGAACTCGGGGTCCGACGTCACCTGGTCGAACTTCGATATCCCCGCGTTGAACGCCGCCATGTGCATGGGCCACGTCGGCATCGGTATCGCCGTCGTGATCTCGAGGGTGTGGTCGTCTATGACAACCAGGCCCTCGGCCTCGATCACGTCGCCAGCCCTCAGCTCTTCCCATCCCTTGATGTCGCCGATCAGCAGGCTCGCTCCACCCCACGCGACGATGTTCTCCGGCTTGGCGCCGTGCTCCCAGTACGTCTTGAAGTCGGCCGCCGTCACGGGCGTGCCGTCCTGGAAGATGGCGTCGTCACGCAGCTTCACCGTGTAGACGGTCTGGTCGTCGTTCATCGTGTGGCCGATACCGATGTACGGGCGGACCTGGTGGGCCTCATTGACCTGGTAGATCGTCCCGTATACCCACGGTGAGAAGACCATCGACCCGCCGCCGTCGCGCCAGGGCGCGTTGCCCGTGTGGTAGCTGGGGATGAGAATCTGCTGTGGGTCGTGTAGATCGGTCCCGGCCGGTACCGCGGTCGCCGGGTCCACCGGCAGGGCCGGGGGCAGCTTCGGCATCGCCACAGCGGGCGCCTTGGTCGGCGCAACCGCGGCCGGCGCCCGCGTCGGAGCGACGGCGGCCGTCGTTGGCGCGGTCGGAGCCGTTGTCGGCGCGGCCGACGGCGCCGTCGGCTGTACCGCCGCCGTCGTAGGAGCCACGGACGGCTCCTCGGCATCTTCTTCACACGCCAGGGCGGCTACCATCGCGATCGACATTGCCAATACCAGCAGAATCTTTGTGACAATTGTAACAATCAAACGATGCGGCATGGTCATCTCCTTTAATTCAAGGCTTCCTGAACGGAGCATATACGTAACCCTCCAGACTGTCAACAGCATTTTTTCCGACATCGACGTCTCCGCCGGCTGAATCCGCCCAGAAGGGCGCGTGAGGACTGAACCACACCCTCATGGCGCGATTGCCTCGCGCGGAGATGTCCGATATGGTGACAAGCGTGAAGCCTGTTACCTGCAAGGTCGGGACTTGCGCCGAATAGTTGCCGGCGTCGGCGAGACGATAACCACCGCGCCGCGGCTGGAGGCGGTCGTTGAGTCGGCGTCGCGGCACGCCCGCGTCGCCGTGGACCTCGAGTCGAACGGCTTCCACCGCTACCCGGAGCGGGTGTGCCTGGTACAGCTCGCGGCCGGGGACGCCGTATACTTCATCGACCCGCTCTCGCTCGAGGACGTCTCACCGCTAGGCCGGCTCCTGGCCGACGCATCGGTCGAGAAGGTGTTCCACTCGGCGGACTACGACATCCGGAGCCTCGGCCGCGATTGGGGCTTCCGGGTGCGGGGCCTGTTCGACACCAGCATCGCCGCCGCGTTCACCGGCTCCGAGAGGCTCGGCCTTGGGGCCGTGCTCGAGGAGCACCTGAACGTCGATATCCCCAAGAGCAAGAAGCTGCAGCGAGCCGACTGGACGATCCGCCCTCTTTCGGACGAGATGCTGCGGTATGCCGCCGAAGACGTGCTGCACCTGGCCCGGCTCAGGACGGTCCTTCACGGCAAGCTGGACAAGCTCGGAAGGGCCGCGTGGGTGGAGGAAGAGACCGAACGGCTCGCGGCCGTCCGCCATTCGGCGCCGGACGTCGAGTGGGGGTTCCTTTCGACAAAGGGCTCGCGCGATCTGGACGACCGCGGCCTCGCGGTCCTGCGCGCGCTGCACGGCTTCCGCGAGAAGGAGGCCCGGCGGCGCGACCGGCCGCCCTTCAAGATCATCTCCGACGCCGTCATCGTGGCGCTGGCGTCCGAGCCGTCCTCGGACCTCGCCCGCGTCAAGGGCATCGGCCCATACGGGCGCGCTCGCAACTCGTCCGGACTGCGCAGGGCCATCCGCGAAGGGCTCGCCGCGGCTCCAGTCAAACGTCCCCGGCCGCAGCGCTCAGGCAAGTCGCGGCTGAGCCGGCAGGAACGGGAGGCCGCCCCGAAGAGGCTGCGCCTGCTCAAGCAATGGCGCCTCGAACACGCCAGCCGCCTGAAGCTCGACCCGGGGATGCTCTGGCCCGCCGCGAGCCTCGAGCGCCTATCCCTGCGACCAGGCGAGCTCGACGACGAGCTGCAGAGTGCCGAGGTCCGCCGATGGCAGCGCCAGGAGCTCGGGCAGTCGCTCCGGGAGTTCGCCGAGCGCCCGTAGCGGGCCGCTGTGCGCCGCGATGCAGAAACCGCGCCGACCGGTGTCCGGCGAGTCGAGCCGCGCGCGGTTGACGGGTCCCTCAGAGGCCCGACTCGTGCAGCTTGCGCCACGGTGTCAGCCGCCCGTCCGTCCTCCGCTGGGTCCTGTCGCCGCCGTAGACCACCACGACGTCGCACTCACGGGACGCGTCGTCGAGGTGACGGCGGACCCGACGCGCGCCGGCGAAGAGGCTCGACGACGCAGTCTCGGCCGACTTCGCTTCGACCAGCGTAATCTGTGGCGAACGCTCGATAACAAGGTCGACCTCGGCGCCGTCGCGGTCCCGGTAGAACGACAGGCCGCCGCTCTCGCCTCTATTCACGCGGTGCTTGAGGACCTCGGAGACGACCCACGTCTCGAAGATGGCGCCGCGCAGCGGGTGCGACCGAAGCTGCTCCGGCGTGCGTATGCCCAGCAGCCAGCACGCCAGCCCCGTGTCGTAGAAGTGCAGCTTCGGCATCTTCACGAGCCGCTTCCGAAGGTTGGAGTGGTAAGACGGGACGCGGAACACGATGAAGCCGGTCTCCAGGATGCTGAGCCACTCCCGCACCGTCGGCTGCGATATGCCGCAGTCGTCCGCCAGCGACGAGTAGTTGAGAAGCTGCGCGGTACGGCCCGCGCACAGCTCGACGAAGCGCTGGAACGTGGCCAGATCGCCGACGTTGCTGATCGTTCGCACGTCGCGCTCTACGTAGGTTGCCACGTACGCCGCGAGCCAGTCCGAAGGGTCGAGGCCGCGGTCGAGTATGGCCGGATAGCCGCCGGTCAGCATGGCCTCCTCCAGCGTCTTCGGGTGCTGGGCGAAACGGACGACCTCGCCGCGTGCCATCGGCAGCAGCCGGTGCATCGCCGTACGCCCCGCCAGCGACTGGCTGACCGTGCGGAGCAGAGAGAGATTCTGCGACCCGGTAAGTATCCATCGCCCGGGCCTGGGATCGTCGTCGACCATCACCTGCAAATACGAGAGGATCTCCGGGACGTGCTGCACCTCGTCGATGATCGCGTCCCCTGAAAACTCTGCCAGGAACGCCCGCGGGTCTTCCCGGGCAAGAGCGCGCTCATCGGGCGCTTCCAGCGTCACGTATCGGTGCTCCGGGAACACGGCTCGGCACAGCGTGGACTTGCCGCTCTGACGCGGCCCGGTCAGCGTGACGACCGGCCACCGCAGGGCCGCCCCGGCCAATATGGGAGCTAGATCTCGGTCTATTGTCATTGCAAAGAGAGTGTATCTGAAAACGCGGCTAATTCAAAGTGCCACCTTCAATTAGCCGAGTTTTTCTATCTAAGCAATGTAGACCCGTCCGGACCCGCCGTCCATGCCCATGAGGGCCAGTGAGGGACGGTCTCGGAGCCGCCGTTAGCCTATTCTCACCGCCCGGCCAGTCGCCGACGACTCGACCGCCGCGTCGATCACTTCCAGGACGTGGACGGCGTCGTCGATCGACGTAGGCGCCTCGCCTCCGTTGCGGGACGCTGTCAGGTGGCCGAGGAGGAACTCCTCGCCCGCGGCGCCGCCGTAGGCCGTCGATGGCGGATCGTTGAAGGTGTGCTCCTGGTAGCCGCCGGACACCCAGCCGTCGGCGTCGCTGAACAGTCCGTAGCTGGCCGCGCCCGCCGAGTCGATCCGGGCGTATCCCCTGGTGCCGCGCACCGCGATGAACGAGTCGTTGTTGCCGCCCATCTCCTCCGGGAGCGGTCCGGCCTGATGGTACCCGGCGTGTATGGTACCCATGGCCCCGCCGGCGAACCGGACAGCCAGCAGCGCGGTGTCCTCCACGTCGATGTCCTCCGGACCCTGCGTGCCGAGCATCGCCGTCACCTCGACGATGCGGTCGTCCAGCAGGTAGCACGCCATGTCTATGTGGTGGCACGCGAGCCAGGCGAGGATGCCGGTCCCGGCCGTCGCCTTCTTGAACATCCAGCCGTCGGGCCCGCGGAACCTGACCTGCGAGGTCGCCAGTCTCGTCTCGACCGTCATCGGGCGGCCGAACGCGCCGTCGGCCCGCGCCTTCCTGACCGCACGGGCCTGCGGGGTCCATCGGTTCTGGAACATGACACCCGTGGTCAGCCCCTTCGCGCGCGCCGCGTCCGCGACGGCCCTGAGCTGAGGCGCGTTCATCGCGCCCGGCTTCTCGAACATCACGTGCTTTCCGGCGTCCACGCAGCGGCGCAGAACGTCCGCCCCGATGTCGTTGCGGGCGCACACGATCACGAATTCGACCTCGTCGCGCCCCAGGAACTCGTCCAGGTCCCGGGTGGCGGACCGGAGCTTGGTCGACATCGCCGACACCTCCTCCAGCTCGCCGCCTTCGATCGCGCACAGGTGAACGTCGGCAACTTCGTCCAACTCGTTCAGCGTTTTCACGTGGCCTCGTATGTGGCCGTGGTTGGCCGAGAATATCGCGCCGACGGTAAAGGGCCTGCTATCTGGGCTCACGGTGCACGTCTCCTGAGTGTGGTATCTCGTCAGTCCGCTCCGCATCGTATCACGGACGCGGACGCACCACGAAAGCCCCGGTCCCCGAGACGCGGACGGTTGAGTTGGAAGACGTGCGAGACGGGTGTGCTATACTGATGCCGACTCCACGTTGAAGTACAACCTCGTTCCGCTCCAGCGACATCTCCGTTTTCGTGAGCTCCGGACCGTGTGCGACGTTTGGCATTGATGGGGAGAATCATCAAGAAGGAGCTCCACTTGAACATTTATGTGGGCAACCTATCGTTCGACGAGACGGAGGACACACTGGAGGCTGAGTTCGCCACGCACGGAGAGGTCACGTCCGCGAGGATCATAACGGACCGATTCTCGGGCCGATCCCGCGGTTTCGGCTTCGTAGAGATGCCGAACCAGACCGAGGCCGAGGCGGCCATAGCGGCGCTCAACGGAAGAGAGATCAGCGGCCGCGCCCTGACGGTCAACGAGGCCCGGCCGAGAGATGACCGGGGTGGTCGAGGCGGCGGCGGAGGCGGCGGCGGCGGAGGCGGCGGAGGCTTCGGCGGCGGAGGCGGCGGAGGCGGCCGCAACCGCTGGTAGACCCACGGCGCGACCAGACCTGAACAGAGGCGGGGCCGGCGTACCACCGGCCCCGCCTCTCTCTTTTCTCACCACGAAATAGGCGGCCGGCCGTAGCGGTCCCGACGGACCTGGCCGCAGGGGAGGCATCCCGGTGGACCAGAAGCTCCGTCTTGGCGTAATCGGGCTCGGACGCCGCGCCGCCTCGCTGCTCCCTATCTTCCGCGGCGTCTACGCCGGACTCACCGTTGCCGCGGTGGCCGACCCGGACCGAAACGGCGCGCGCGAACGACTCCGCAGCGCTGAGCTGCCGGACCGGGACACAGCCTTCTTCACCCACGTCGACGAGCTGCTCGACCACGCCGGCGACCTCGACGCCCTGCTGATCGGTACCCGCTGCAACATCCACACGCCGATGGCCGTAAGGGCCGCGTCGACCGGACTGCCGCTGTATCTCGAGAAGCCTGTCGCCGTCTCCCACGGGCAGATCGCGGCGCTGCGCGACGCCTACAGGGGCCACGAAAAGTCGGTGGTGGTGTCCTTTCCCATGCGGATGACGCCGCTCTTCAGCGCCGTCATGGAGGTCGTCGAGAGCGGCCGCCTGGGCACCGTGAACCAGGTGCAGGCGTTCAACTACGTGCCGTACGGCGGCACATACTACTCGCTGCCGACGTACCGGGAGTTCGACGTGACCGGCGGCATGTGGCTGCAAAAGGCCACCCACGACTTCGACTACATCAACACTCTGCTCGGCACGCCGACCGCCGTCTCCGCGGTGATGACCCGAATGGCCTACGGGGGCGACATGCCCCACGGCCTGCGCTGCTCAGGATGCGACCGGGCCTACAGCTGTCCGGAGAGTCCCGCGAGCATAGCGCGGCGGGGCGACGACGGCGGCGTCGGCACGGGCGACCACCTCTGCGTCTTCGGCGACGGCATCGAGCTGCAGGACGCCGGAGCGGCCCTCTTGTCGTACAAGAGCGGAGCCCACGCCAGCTATACGCAGAACTTCCTGTCGCGCCGCACGGCCGGCTCTCGCGGGGCCACCATCACCGGCTACCGGGCGACCCTGTCGTTCGACTGGTACACCGAGACGGTCACCGTGACCGACCATCACCGCGACCGCGTCGACACTTCACGAGTCAGGGCGACCACAGGCCACCTCGGCGGCGACGAGGCCCTGGCGCGTAACTTCGTCGACGTCTGCCTGGGCCGCGACGACTCCCAGACCGACCTCGCGGCCGGTCTGCTCAGCGCGACCATGTGCCTGGCTGCCCGCGAGTCGGCGCACACCCGGAGATGGACGCCCGTGGGCGACGTCTACTCGGACACGTTCCCGGACCGCGGCGCCTCCATCGAGCCCACGCCCGCGCAAGTGGAGCCCGTCGCGCCCGTACGTTAGCGCACAGGCTGCAGAAGCGGGCGGTCCGACCCGCCAGGTGTCGCCCCGAACGGAGTGAGGGGCCTGGGGTGGGGTTCACTCAGCCTTGGTCGCGGTGTCGACCCCGCCCCAGGTCCTTCGCGTTGCTCAGGACGACACTTCTTCCGCGGCCGGCTGGGAGGCGAACCGGAGCGAGTACAGGTCCGCGTCCCGCAGCCTGAAGCGCAGCCTGACCGGCTGGCCGGCCAGCCCGCCTACGTCGCGGTCGCCGCGCCAGCTCACCGCCCTGGCGATATCGTCGCCCCACACCTCGTCGCAGTCCTCGAGGCTCCGGCCTTCGACCGCGTGCCCGTTCGCGTCCTGAATCTCTACCCAGATGCCGCCGGCGGCCGACGAGGAGAAGTTGAGGACGAGCCTGTCGCCGTCGAACACGACCGGCCGAGTCAGAAGCTCGCCGCCGCCCAGTCCCGCGTTGACCGAGACGAAGCCGTCGATCCGGATCGTGTACCGTCGCGAGCGGGCGTCAACGCCGTCCAGGTTCGTCGCCTCGGTCGCGAAGAACGATAGCTCGTCGGGCGCGCCCTCTATCGCCGACCGAGTCTCTATGAGCCCCAGGCTCTGGTAGTTGTCGCCGTAGAGCCAGTTGCCGGCCGTACGAAGCCCGGGCCTGATGAACGACTCCGGCCAGACCTCGAAGTTCAAGCCGTCCCTGCTCGACATCAACATGCCGTCGGTGACCGCCGTGCCCTCCCGCTCCGAATTGGTCGCTCGAAACCGCCGGTACTCCGGGTTCGGAAGCAGCTTCGTCGACTCGGTCCAGCCCCGGTCCACGTACCGCGTCGGGAATCCCAGGTACAGGTGGGGCGCCCGGTAGTACGGGTTCACCTGGTTGGTGTACAACTCGTTCGTCCGGCCCGGCGAGTAGCTGATCCACCCCGGGCCGGGCCAGTCGAGGAAATCCCTGGTCGCGGCGGTCTTGATGTCGCGGCCGTTCTTGTTGTCCCTGGAGTCGCGCCCCGGACGGAAGTCGCGATGGTACTCGCGGTACTCGCCCCGAACGGAGTCCCAGAAGGCCTGGTTCTGGGAGTCGAAGGCGCCGTCGGTGACGATGGGCCGGTCCGACATGAGTGTCCATCGGACCCCGTCGGCCGACTTCCAGGCGTAGAGCCCGCGTTCCTGTCCCCGCCTGCCCCTTGCGACCGCCTTGTAGACGGCGTCGGGCGCGGCATCCGGGTTGCCGTCCTGGAACGGGACGAAGTTGTCCGTGCCCGGGCCCTTCAGAATGACGTTGTTGTCGGTGCTGCCGTCGAACTCCACCATGCCCAGGCTCGGCCTCGTCCACTCGATGCCGTCCGCGCTCTCCGCCACGCAGACGACCCGCTCGTGAGCCTCCCGCTCGTCGGGCCCGTAGATGTGGCCGGCCCCTCGGTAATACATCCTGAACAGCTCCGGCTCCTTGAGCACGGTGAAGTGCCCCGGCACGTTGCCTTCCCACGGTCGGTCGAAGCGCAGCGCGACGTTCTGCGGCGTCGGATGGTGCATCACGCGTTCGGCCCCGTGCAGGCGGTCCACCAGCCAGTCGTCCACGAACAGCTCGAGGCGGGACCCGATCCCGGCTACGTCTTTCATATCTCCTCCTACCTCCTGGCCGACGACCGCCGGAGCCGAGTTGGCGCCCGCGTTACCGTCGGATCTCGATGCCGAGATGTTACCACCCCACGGCGGTCGAGGAGGCTGGTCATGCACGTTGTACCTCCCGCATACCGGCTGTAGGATAGTGTACGCGCGCTCGGCCGTAGCATAGCCCGATCGTTTGGGGCTACGGCGCGCGACGTAGCACGGTAGACCTATGTTGCGCCGGAGGCGAATGGATGGAGCATTTCGGGGAAGAGCACCGGCTCTTCCGAGCGGCGGTACGGCGCTTCGTCGAGGAAGAGGTCGTCCCTCGCGTCGACGAATGGGAGGACTGCCAGCGAATTCCGCGCGAGTTGTTCCGCCGGCTCGGGGAGCTGGGTTTCCTCGGAGTGGAATACCCCGAACAATACGGCGGAGGCGGGGCCGACTTCTGGATGACCGTGGTGCTCGCGGAGGAATTGGCCCGATGCCGCTCCGGCGGCGTCGCGTTCAGCATCATCGTCCACACCGACATGTCGTCCCCCTGGCTTGCCAACCTTGGCGCCGACGAGCAGAAGACGCGGTACCTGCCCCGGATCGTCACCGGCGAGACGGTCTGCGCGCTGGCGATCACCGAGCCCGGCGCGGGCTCGGACATGGCGGGCATCGCGACGCGCGCCGTGAAGGACGGAGACGACTGGCTGCTCACCGGATCGAAGACGTTCACCACCAACGGCGTGTATGGCGACCTCTACTTCGTGTCCGCGAGGACCGGCGCGACAGGCCCCAGGCACCGGCAGATCTCGCAGTTCCTCGTCGAGCGCGGTACGCCGGGGTTGTCGGTCGCCAAGAAGCTCCAGAAGACCGGGATGCTGTCTTCGGATACCGCCGAGATCGTGCTGGACCGCGTCAGGGTCCCCGAGTCGAATCTCCTGGGCGAGTTGAACAGAGGCTTCCACCAGCTCGCCGCTGGCTTGCAGAGGGAACGCCTCCTGGCAGCCGTGCTCAGCGTCTCCGCGGCCGCGCAGGCCCTGGAGGACACGCGGGCCCATCTACTGCATCGAACGGCGTTCGGCCGGCCGCTGGCGGAGCTGCAGGCGCTCCGCCACCGGTTCGCCGACCTTGCCACGCGACTCGAGGCGGCCCGAAGGCTGACGTACCACGCGGCGTCCAGGTTCGCCGCGGGAGAGGAGGCCGAGACCGAAGTCTCTATGGCGAAGCTCTACGCCACCGAAGCCGCCAACCGCGTGGCGTACGAAGCGGTGCAGCTGCACGGCGGCTACGGCTACATCCGGGAAACGCCCGTAGAGCGGTTCGCGCGCGACTACCGTCTATGGACCATCGCGGCCGGCTCTTCGGAGATCATGCGGGAGATCATAGCGAGAAGGTTGCTGGCGGAGCCTGCCGCCGGTTCAGAAGCCGCCGCGCCCGGTTAGGCGCCGGATTTTGCGCGATTGCACTTGATTTGTTGCCCCCAAGGGAATAATATCGTTCGGGATAGGAATCCTGGTGTGCCGTGGAGGCGACTTCATATCAGACTGGCCGCATATACCGTGCGTGCCATATAGCCACGGGCCAATTCGCAGAGGGCGGGGCCATCCGTCAAGCGTAGTGATGGCGGCGGTCGCCAATGCGGTGTTCGTACGTGATCCAGTTCGGGTAATAGGCCGCCGCTGATACTGACCACGCTCGACCAACCGCTAACGGAGACAGGACAGACAAAATGATCAAGACGGAGCGACACGGAACGGTACTGGTTGCAAGCACCGAGGACCGCATCGACGGCGTTAACGCCCGTGAATTTCAAGATGCTCTGCAGGCCGCTATCTCCGATGACGACAGCGCCGTGGTCCTCGACTTGGAACGCCTCACGTACATCAGCAGCGCGGGCCTCCGCGTAATTCTGCTTGTTGCCAAGACACTGCAACGACAGGACAAGCAACTCGCCGTCTGCTCGCTCGGGGGCCCGGTCCGCGAGGTCTTCGAAATCAGCGGCTTCGACAGGATAATTCAGACTCACGAGTCTCAGTCCGAGGCCGTCGCCACGCTGGCGGGCTGACCAGGCCGATAGCCCCCAGGCCCGCTGGCCAGTCTCGGCCAGACGAGCCCACCGGGTGTGGACACAGCTTTTGAGGGTCGATGCAGCGCCCATTCAAAATACTCGTAGTTGACGACGAGCCGGACCTCGAGCCGCTCATGCTGCAACGCATGCGGCGCCACATAAGAAGGGGCCAGTACGAGTTCGTCTTCGCACACAATGGCATAGAGGCCCTTGCCACTCTCGACGAGGACCGGGGCATCGACATCGTGCTGTCCGACATCAACATGCCCCGGATGGACGGGCTGACGCTGCTCGAACAGATACCCGAGGTCGATCCGGACGTACGCTCAGTGATCATCTCGGCCTACGGCGACATGAAGAATATCCGTACCGCGATGAACAGGGGCGCCTTCGACTTCGTCACCAAGCCGATAGACTTCGAGGACCTCAAGGTCACCATAGACCGTACGCTCAACCACCTGGTGGAGTGGCGCGAGGCGCTCTCGTCGCGCGACAAGCTGGTCGCCCTGCAGAACGAGCTCGACGTCGCCAGCAAGATACAGCAGTCCATTCTTCCCACCGAGTTCCCAAAGCACGAAGACTACGAGATATCCGCCAACATGGAGCCCGCGCGCAACGTGGGAGGCGACTTCTTCGACGTCCTGCGACTCGACCGCGGGCGGATCGGCTTGGCGGTCGCCGATGTATCGGACAAAGGAGTGCCTGCCGCCCTCTTCATGATGTCGAGCCGCACATTGCTGAAGGGCGCCGCAATAGGCACAGACGATCCCGGCGAGGTGCTGCGGGAGGTCAACGAGCTGCTCGACGCGGAGAACGAGGCCGCGATGTTCGTCACGGTCGTCTACGCCGTCTACGACCCGGAAACCGGACGGCTCACGTACGCCAACGGCGGCCACAACACTCCCCTGATCGTTCACCCGGACGGGAGCTCGGACGAGCTTCCCCTGACCGGCGGGATTGCCTTGGGAGTCGCCCCGGGCCTGGAATACGAGCACGACTCCGTAACCCTCGCGCCTGGCGACACGGTCTTCCTCTACACCGACGGCGTCACTGAAGCTATGAACGCCGACAGCGAAGAGTTTGGAATGGATCGCCTGCGTGAAACCTTCGCGACGGCCCCTCCCAGGAACGCCCAGGAGGCGAACGCGGCGGTGTTCGAGGCCGTGGGCAACTTCGCAGGCGAAACCGCGCAGTCGGACGACATCACCTGCATGACTTTCCATCGCAACGAGAAGTGAGTTGAGCGCCAGTCTGATCCTGAGAATCAAGCCTCAGCACGAGGAGCTCGATCGCATGACCGCGGCGGTGGAGGACCTTGGCCTGCGGGACGATTGGCCCCCCGACCTCGTCTTTCGGGTCAACCTGGCTCTCGAGGAGCTGGGGCTCAACATCATGGACTACGGGCTCGAAAGCACCGAGCAGGAGATAGAAATCACGCTGACCTCGGACGCGGACTCGCTCGTCATAGAGATAATGGACGAGGGCCGGCCGTTCGACCCCCTGACCGATGCTCCTACTCCCGACTTGGACGGGCCCATCGAAGACCGGCGCGTGGGTGGTCTCGGCATTCACCTCGTGCGGACGATGATGGACGAGATGCGGTACCGGCGGGAGCAGGGCAAAAATCGCCTGACCTTGGTCACGCGCAAGACTGCGTGAAAAGGGTGACTCAAAGAAACCACCCTCATCTCAAGCTCCGACCAACAATAAGAAGACAGGCGTCCGCGCTCCCAATCGGGATAGCCCTAGGCCTCACCACGGCCGCGATGCTCGTCGGGGCCGTTTCGTGCAACGGGGCGGGCGGCGGTGACGGCCCCGTCGTCCTCACCCAGACAGCCACCCAGCAACCTCCGCCGACCGGCGGCGCGCGTCCAGGCGTCTTCGAACAGCGCGTCGTCTTCGGGCAGTCCGCCGCATTCAGCGGCCCCGCTCAGGCACTCGGCACCAATATGCGCCTCGGGATTGAGGCCGCCTTTCACGAGGCGAACCACGCGGGCGGCGTCCACGGCCGCCAACTGGAGCTCCAGTCCCTGGACGACGCATACGAGCCCGAGGCCGCCATCGCCAACACCATCCGCCTGATCGAGGAGGAAGGGGTCTTCGCGCTGATCGGCGCGGTCGGCACGCCGACCTCGCGCTCCGCGACGCCGGTCGCCAAGGAAGCCGGCGTACCGTACATCGCCCCGTTCACCGGCGCCGAGTTCCTGCGGAACGCGGGACAATTGGGCAACGTGCTCAACATGCGCGCCTCCTACTACCAGGAGACCGAGGAGATGGTCGCCCGCCTGACCACCGACCTGGGCATCGAGCGCATCGCCGTGATGTATCAGGACGATTCCTTCGGCCGAGCCGGATACGTCGGGGCGCTGAACGCGCTCGAACGGCGCGGCATGGAGCCGGTGGCCATCGGACTGTACCCGCGCAATACGACGGCCGTGAAGGCGGCCCTGCTCGACCTGACCAGGGGCGAGCCCGAGGCGGTCATCATGATAGGAGCGTACGAGCCGGTGGGCGCCTTGATCGCCTGGGCGCGGCATACCGGTATCGTCGATCCCGTCTTCATGACCGTGTCGTTCGTAGGCAGCAACGCTCTGGCGAGGTCGCTCGGCCCGACCGGCACAGGCGTCTACGTCACTCAGGTCGTGCCATTCCCCACGGACGACTCCCTTCCGATTGTCAACGCCTATCTGCAGGCGCTCTCCGCCTACAAACCAGACGCGGTTCCCGGCTTCGTGTCATTCGAGGGCTACCTTGCCGGCCGGCTGACCGTAGTCGGCCTCGAAAGATGCGGCAGAGACGTAGACCGGGCCTGTTTCCTCGGCAACCTGCGCAGCGCCGACGTCGACCTCGACGGGTTTAGACTGAGCTACGGTGACGACGACAACCAGGGATCGGACTCGGTCTTCCTGACCGTGATCGGACCCGACGGCAACTACGTCCCCGTCCAGCAAGTGAGAAAGGAGCACTAGCGGAGCGGCCGCTGTCCGCCGGCTCAAATCGGGGACGCGATGCGACAGACCGCAATGCGACCTCCGTCGGCGCAAGACCGCGTCCCAGGCGCCGGCCGCGCCCCGTAGGCGACAACCGACAACGAGGTACTATGTATCCGAATCGGACGGTCTTCTGAATCTTGAGTTCCATGCTTGCACTTCTCCGGCGTCTGCTCGAAAGCCGCTTCCGTCTCTCGACACAGCTCTACCTCGGCATAGGGGGGGCCGTCGTGACGACGATGGCCGCGGCCCTTGTCGGCTGGTTCTCTTTCGACAGGGTCGGCGACGCCCAGAGCCACGTGAACGACAAGAGCGTCCCGGAGGTGGTGGCAGCGTTCGGTATCGCCCAGCACAGCGGCACGCTGGTGAACGCCGCCCCGCGCCTGACGGCCGCCGGCACGCCCACCGAGCTTGCCCAGGTGGCCTCCAGCATCGACGACGCCCGACTGGCCCTCGAAGGACCCCTCGCCGTCCTGGGCGTCCAGGCGGCTGAAGCCGGCGTGTCCCCGGCGGCGGACATCCTCTCCCCGGAGGAAGGAGAGCGCATACGCGGCCAGGTCGACACGCTCATTCTCAACATCAAAGCGATTGAGAACGAGATGTCGGACCTCTTCAAGCTGAAGATCCGCCGGGAAGACCTGCGAACCGACCTCGAGGAAGTGCGCACGCTCCTGGATGACATCCTGATCCCGTCGGTCGACGATCAGCTCTTCTACACCATGACCGGCTACCGCGTTCTCGGGGGCGCCCGCGCACCCCGCGAGGAGCACTTCTCGGACAGTGAGTTCGCCCACTACCGACACATGGCGGAGCTGCAGGCGGATGCAAAGATCGCCACCCACCTGCTCGAAAGCGCGTTCGCCATCTCGGACGCACCACTGGTCGAGCCGCTGCGGGAGCGATTCGAGGCCGCGGCTGGCCGTATCCGGCGGAACCTCTCAGCCTTGAAGGACTCACCTCTGCACGAGAACGTAGAGCCGGTCTTGACCAGGCTGTTCGGGCTCGGAATAGGAGACGGCGACGGCTTCGATCTCCTGGAACAGGAGTTGCGGCTCGTGCAGCGTCAACAGGACCTGCTCGCACTCAATCGCGACATCGCCGTGGAACTCGTCACCGACGTCGACGGCCTGGTCAGCACGGCACGCGCCAGCGCCGAGGAAGCGACACAGGCTTCCACCCAGGCGATCCTCACCGGCCGAACACTCCTGCTGGCGATTAGCGCGATAAGCGTCGGTGGCGCGCTGCTCATCGCCTGGCTGTTCGTCGGCCGGATACTGCTCCGCCGCCTGCAGATGCTGTCGAACTGGATGCGACGCATGGCAGGCGGCGACCTGGAGGCCAGGGTAGAGATCGGCGGACGGGACGAGGTCGCGGACATGGCCGCGGCCCTCGAGGTCTTCCGCCGTCACGCACTGGAGGTCCAGCGGCTGAACTTGGTGGAGAAACTGGCCGAAGAGCTTCAGGGCAAGAACGAGCAGCTCGAAAGCGTGCTCGCCGACCTGCAGCGGGCCCAGGACCAGATCGTCATGCGCGAGAAGCTGGCCGCCCTCGGTGAGCTCACGGCGGGCGTGGCCCATGAAATCAGGAACCCACTCAACTTCGTCAAGAACTTCTCCGAGGTCTCCGAAGAGCTTCTGGACGAGCTGCGCGAGACTCTGGAAGAGGTTGTCGAGGACCTGGACGAGGAGCCGCGAGGTCTCATCGAGGAAATCTCCGGCGACTTGACCAGCAATCTCGAGCGTATCCGGTCACACGGCGAGCGCGCCAACCGGATCGTCCACGACATGCTCATGATGGGGCGCGGCTCGGGCGAGTCGCAGCCCACCGACCTCAACGGGCTGCTCGACGAATACACTAAGCTCGCCTATCACAGCGCTCGGGCGACCGATCCGAACTTCCAGCTGGACCTGCGGCAGGACCTGGACCCCAACGTCGGCGAGGTCGAAGTGATCCCGCAGGACCTCGGCCGCGTCTTCCTGAACATGGTCGGAAACGCTTGCCACGCGACCGACGAGAAGCGAGTCGCTTCCGACCAGGACGGATCGGACGGCGAGCGCTACGCCCCGACGCTCTGGCTGGCCAGCCGGCGAGGCGAGGAAGACATCGAGATCCGCATCAAGGACAACGGGAACGGCATTCCGCCGGAAATCATCGAGAGTGTCTTCAACCCCTTCTTCACCACCAAGCCCACCGGCCAGGGCACGGGCCTCGGCCTCGCGATGTCCAGCGATATCGTCCGGGAGCACGGCGGGACCATCAAGGTCGAGTCCGAGCCCGGCGAGTTCACCGAAATGATCGTCACGATCCCCCTCGTTATGCCTGTCAAAGCGGTCGAGCCGGGAGACGATGAAGCTCCTCTGGAATAGACCTCCCCATTCGCCGCTTCTGAAAGACGGCCCTGCAAGCGGCCTGCCGGACCTCGCAATCTGAACCCGTCAGATCCGCTGAAAGACGCGAGGAGCCCACCTTTGCCGCCGTCGCGACAACGTCGTTATTCACGACCGAGCCCCACCGTCGCGTCCGGAGAGCTTGCTCTGTAACTGTTCAGAGTCGCAGAACGCCTGTCTTCCTCATGCCATCCTCAGGGCAACCCGTTCACCCCGAGTAGCGCCGCCCACACAATCCGTTCACCCCGAGTAGCGAAGTGTATCGAGGGGCGCGTATCGAGGGGCGCACACGACCACCCGCGCCGCCCTTCGATACAGCCCGCCCGGAGCGGCGGGCCACTCAGGGCTAACGGAAAGAGAGGGGAGGCCCTTCAAGTCTGAACAGTTACCTTGCTCTCGGCGGAAGGAGACCCCACGTCAGACTGCGGGAGTATCCAGGAAAGGGCGCGAGCAGCCAGGCGGGCTCCCGCGGGCGGCGGCCGCGATGGGATAGGACCGCGGCTATTCGGGGTTAGTCTCGAACCGGCCGATGAGCCCGGGATTGTCCATGTCGACCTTGGGAACCCGGGCCAGAGAGACAGCTTCGGGAAGCACTATGCCACCAGAGAACACCAGCTTCATGGCATCCTCGACCGATAGGTCGGTCTCTATGACGTCGTCTTCGAGGATGAGCGCCATGTTCCCTGAGGTCGGATTCGGGACAGTCGGTATGTACACGAGCACCAGGGACTCCGCCCTGTCGGCCGAGTGTACGCGCCCGGTCACGAATCCCATCGCCGCCATGCCCTCTCTGGGCCACTCGAGGAAGACCACCCGGCTGAAGTTATACTGGGAGGTGAGGGCCGTCGTCGCCTGCTTGGTCACTCCGAACACGGTCTTGACGACAGGGACGCGGGCGAGCACGCCGCCTGTGTAGTCCATCGTCCCCTTGCCGATCCGCGTGGAGGCCGCCAGCCCGACAAGGTAGAACAGGATGACAAGGACGATGAACCCGACACCCCAGAAGTCCCAGGGCTTGTCCTTCACGAACGCGAGGGGTCTTACCAGGCCGTCGGCGTGCCGGATGATGAACAGGAGTACGACAATCGTGACCAGCAGCGGTACGAGCTCGATGAACCCCGAGAGCGTCGTGCCCTGAACATGAGATTCGATTCGTCGCAGCAGATGAGTGAGCCGCCTGGGCTCTTCTTCTGGTTGAACGTTTTCCGGAGCGCTCACTCGTGATGAACCCAGGGCCCCATCCCCAATGGCTTCAGAAGTTTGACTAAAGGTACACGGCGGCGGGTATCATATCACGGCCAATTGTTCGACTCAATTGCAATAGTTGCGATCGGTGGAACCGGTGTACGCCCTTGAATGGGCGACTCTGTCCAACTGCCTCGAAGTGACCGGCCGCCGCCTCCGGGAGAAGCCCGCTAAGTTGAACCGAGCGCATGACGGAACGGCGGACGTGCCCAGACGCCGGTTCGCCATCGCCGCCCGCCGACGCGCTCACGGAACCCAGCCGCACCGTCCTCGCCGGACGGACGGTCGAGCTGCCGCGCCGGTCGTGACCGAGCGGGACTCCGTCCGCCACCGCGACAGGACTATCGAGTACGAGGTGCGCCGAAGCAAGCGCCGCAAGAAGACCATGCAGATCACGGTCCGCGGCGACGGCGTCCGGGTCGCCGTTCCGTCGAAGACTTCGATCGACGAGGTGCGGAAGTTCGTTCGCAGGCGGGCCGCCTGGATACTGGAGCACGTCGCCGTCTCTTCGGCGCGGGCCGGTCGGAACCGCCTCGCAGGCGGGGATACCCTGCCCTACCTCGGCCGCGACGTCCGCCTCGTCGTGGAGCTCGGCGACGCCCACTCCCCTCCGGCCCGCCTCGACGACGGGTGTCTGGTGGTGACGGTCGCCGACGACCTGTCCGGCGAACAGCGCTCAGGGCCTATACGAGACGCCGTCCTCTCCTGGTACCGAGGCCGCGCCGGGCAGCTCTTGCCGGCGAAGGTCGACCGCTGGCTGCCACGCGCCGTCTACTACCGACCGATCAACCATCCGCACGACATTCTTATGGGACGCGAATTCCTGCCGCACGCCGTCGACGACTACCTGCCGCGGCTCGGCCACGCTTCCAGACCCCGCGTGCTTTTGGGAGACCAGAAGACGCTCTGGGGTAGCTGCGCCCACGACGGCACCATCCGGCTCAACTGGCGCGCCGTCATGCTGGAGCCTTCGCTGATAGACTACATAGTCGTCCACGAGCTCACCCACCTGGACGTCAAGAACCACTCGGAGGCCTTCTGGGACCAGGCTTCGACCATCCTGCCCGACGCGCGGGGGCTGCGCCGACGCCTGAGGGAGGTGGAGCGGACCCTGCCCTGGTGGACCGCCGATCGACGATAGCGGCCGCTCGCCCGTCCACCGGCCTGCGACCGACACCAACAAGGGAGACGATACTTTGGACGAAGCACTGCTGCATCCGCGAAGGCGCCTGGACACCGAGGGCGCCTACAACATACGCGATCTCGGCGGATATCGGACGCTGGACGGCGGGCGAACGCGGTGGGGAAGATTCCTCCGGGCCGACGGCCTGCACGCCCTGACCGCAGAGTCGCAGGACGCGTTGATCGACTACGGCGTCAGAACCGTGGTCGACCTGCGGCTGACCCGGGAGGTCGAGCAGCGCCCCAACGTCTTCGCGGGCCGGCCCGAGGTGTCCTATCGCCGCGTGAACGTGCTCGGCGACGAGTACCAGGAAGCCGACTTCCCGGAGGTCGGCGAGCCGGCGCGCAGACTGGTGACAATCTACACGATGGTGCTGGACGAACGACAGCCGGCGCTCCGGCGGGCGCTCGGCCTGCTGGCCGCCGCCGGCGAGTCCGGCGCCATGTACCACTGCACGGCCGGCAAGGACCGCACCGGGACCGTCTCCGCGCTGCTTCTTGGCCTCGCCGGAGTCCCGCACGAGACGATCGTCGAGGACTACGCACTATCCGCCCGGTTCCTGCTGGAGCGCTACCTGGACTTGTTGGCATCAGGGGAGATGCGAACGGAGCGGCCCCCGGAGGAGATCACTTGGCAGACCTACCGGGATGAGTTCTGCCCGCAGAGCGCGATGCTCCACGTCCTGAGGCACCTCGACGACCGGTACGACGGCGTCGAGAGCTACGTCCGCTCGATCGGCGTAACCCAGGCCGAGATAGAGGCCATCCGGACCGGCCTCCTCGACTGACGGCGCCCAATCGTATCTGTTCAGTATTGAGGGGATCTCTCGAAAAGCCGTCGCAACTCCCCGTCATTCCCGCGCAAGGAGATCCTTGCACAACCGTCGTTCCCGCACAGAGCTTGCCCTCGTGAAGTCGGGGGCGGGAACCCAGGGGCGGGCTCTCCCAAATACGGAATCGACGCATCGCCAACGCTTCCGTTGCCCGCGCGAGAAGTTACGGAAGGCTCTCCGGAGGCGGGAACTTATACCAATTCGTTTTGAGTACGCCGTGAATTGCCAAATCGTAGCGGCGGGTTTGAAACCCGCCTTCCCCCTATCGACCATAGGAAGCATTACCCAATACGGCCTCATCACAGTAAATTGGTATTAGGAGGTGGGGGTTCCCAGATGGGAAATCTGCGCAGCTCCTATCCAAGTCCAGGCAGGGGTGGGGCCGTTGCCGCACGCCCCGCTAACCCCGAGTGCCCCGACGCTTCGTCGCCGCAAGGACCCGTTCACCCCGAGTGCCCCGACGCTTCGTCGGGGTGTATCGAGGGGCCCGCACAGCTCAGTGTTTGGGGCGGGGCCCACGCCAGTATTGGCGACAAAGTCGCCCGCCCCTCGAGTCTGAACACTTACGACCAGGCAGCCCGCCGTTGCGCCGACAGCACATCCGTGCTACTATGGCTGCGTGGCAAACAAGCCTTACACCCCAACTACCCACTCCTCACTCTCAACTATCCGCTATGCACCATCCACTATCCACCACCAACCATGGAACACCCCTGTCCCATTTTGTCCCGCCCTGTTCCACGCCAGATACGAACCGTGGAACACCCGGTGTTCCATTTTTCGGCAATGTGTTCCATCGCCCAGATAGGAATGGAACACTTTGGAACACAATGGAACACCTCACACGGAAATCGACCTCCCCACTCCTCACTTTTAACTCTTAACTATTCACTATCCACTACCCACTACCCCCCTACAGCGGCAGCCGCACGGGCTTTCCGGTCTCGTGTGACATGACTATGGCGATGGCCGCCTCGGTGCAGGCGCGGCCGTCGTAGCCGGTCACCGACGGCTGCCTGCCTTCCCGAATGCTGGCGAGGAACTCCTCGAACTCCGCCTTCCAGCCCAGGTAGCCTGCGCTGCCGAACTTACTCGGCATGCTCCGTTTGAACCATTGCGGCCAATTCTCGTCCTTCCCCTCGTACGACACATCCGTCCAGCCGTCCCGGCCGAGCCGCAGGCCCGCCAGATCCGAGTACTCGACAAGGCCGCGATCGCCGCCGACGCGCCACCATGAGTCGGTGACGCCCGGGGCGGCGGACGCGCCGAGCAGCGACGCGAACACGCCGTTCTTGAACCTGAAGCCGGCGAGACCGTTGTCCTCGCCGTCGCCGCCGCCGACGTGCCGGCCCATCCCGACCGCGTACACCTCATCTATCTCGCTGCCGGCCATCCACCGCGTGTGGTCGATCATGATCGCGCCGGACCGCATGAAGAACCCGCCGCCGGTGGACCGCCATCGCGCCCACGCCGTATCGTCCGGACGACCCTGTCTGACGAACTCGCGAGTCATCCACACGACGTCTCCGATCTCCCCCGCGTCGACCATCTGCTTGGCCTTGACGTTGAAGGGATAGAAGCGATGGGTGCCGCAGTACATGACGTTGACGCCGGACCGCTCCCCGGCGTTGATAATCTGGTCGCACTCCTCCAGCGTTGCGGCGAAAGAGGTCTCCACCAGGACGTGCTTGCCCGCCCTGGCCGCGGTCTCGGCGGGCCCTCCGTGTGACCCCGACGTGGCGATGCTGACGGCGTCGATAGAGTCGTCGAGCACCATCTCGTCGACACTCGTGTACGCCTTCACGCCGAGCTTCGAGGCCGCCGCCTCGACTCGCTCGCCGTCGACGTCGCACATGGCCCTCAGGCTCACGCCGTCGAGCGAGTCGAACAGTCCGCCATGGCGCCTTCCGATCAGCCCACAACCGACCACGCCGATGCCTATGTCGCCCATGATTCGCTCCTCCGAAGCCTGTTCGGCCGTGGCCGATACGGCTTGCACGGCCATCCACGATGCTACCGGACCGACGGGTATCATAGTCCCCTGGATGGGCCTGCGCCACCCTCTCCGCTTCACCTGGAATCGACCGACCGCGGGCGCCAGCGCTGGATGTGGTAAGGTAGCCCGCGCAGTCTGAATGGGGCCGTCCCAGACCTGCCCGCAAACGGGGCCAGGATGCTGGACTGCCTCATGGAAGGAGCGAGCGGAAATTGAGCAAGCACTACGACGAGGCCCTGTTGCCGCCCGGCATGAGACGCGACTTCGACGTCTACCAGCGCATCGAGAAGCTCGGCATAGACCTGGGCACGTTCGACCAGCACGTCGTCTCGCTGGCGGGCGCCAACATCGCCGGCGCCGTCCTACACGAGAGCGGCCTCGTATACCTTTCCGGAACGGCGGGCGGCACCCTGCCCATGAACGAAGACCCCGACCGGCTCCAGCACGGCTTCGAAGGCGCCCAGCACACGGCCGACGTGCTGATCGCGACGTTGCACTGGACGCTGAGCTGCGGCGGCGAGGGCGATCTGAACGACCTGCTCTACACCGTCAAGGCCCTGGGCATGGTCGTGTCGCCCGGAGGCGGCGCGGTCGCGGTGGGCCCGCAGGTCACCAACGGCTTCTCGCTCCGGTGGCAGTCGGTCTTCGGCGGCGGCATGAGCGACTTCGCCGAGGACGGCGTCGACCCCGGCGGGTTCTCCGGCGTGCACGCCCGGAGCGCGATGGGCGGCTTCGACGGCAAGTTCTCCATCGAGCCCGAAATCATAGTCGCGATACCGCCTGCGCTGGCGCGCGACATCATCATGAACCGCGGCTGGGTCTTCCCCCTGCCGCCGGACATGCTCGCCAGGGTCAAGGCCGCCCGCTAGCGGGAGCCGGTTATGGCGGCGGAGCTCCGGCCGGCAGAGTCGATGCGGGTCCTGGTCACCGGCGGCACCGGCTTCGTCGGCTCCCACACCGTCGCCGCGCTGGTCGAGCGCGGCCACGACGTGCGACTGTTCGTCCGCGCCCCTGAGCGCGTGGCGCCCGCGCTGGAGCCGCTCGGCGTGTCGGGCCTCCCCTACACTGTCGGCGACGTGACCGACCCGGCCGCCGTCGAGGCCGCGATGACCGACTGCGACGCGGTGATGCACTGCGCGTCGGTCTTCACGCTGAGCAGCCGCGACGGGGACATGGTCCGCCGCACCAACGTCGTGGGCGCCGAGGTCGTGATCGGCACGGCCTCCAGGCTCGGCCTCGACCCGATCGTGCACGTATCGAGCTTCTCGGCGCTGCTGCCGCCCGACGGCCGGGTCCTGACGGCACGGTCGCCGGTCGGCAACCCGAGGGGCCCGTACTTCCGGTCCAAGGCCGACTCCGACCGCGTTGCCAGGCGGTACCAGGAGTCCGGCGCCCCGGTCGTCATCACCTATCCCGGTACCGTGGTCGGGCCGCACGACCCTCATGTCGGCGAGGTCACGTCGTCGCTGGTGGATATCCTGAAAGGGCGGGCGCCGATGGTCCCGACCGGCGGGTTTCCGATCGTCGACGTCGGGAGCGTCGCCAGGGTACACGCGGCGGTGGTGCGCCCTGGCCGAGGCGCACGCCGCTACCTGGTCACCGGCAGGTCCACCACGGCGGCCGAGCTGATCGGAATGCTGGCCGAGGTCACCGGGAGGCGCATTCGCTTCGTCACGGCGCCGGCGTGGTCTCTCGCGCCCGTCGCGCGGCTGGCCGACCTCGTGCAGCGAGTCGTCCCAAGGCGGCTGCCGTTAGGCTCGCAGGCGGTCGACGTCCTGATGTGGAACGCGCGCTGTGACGACTCGGAAACGACGCGGGAGTTCGACATCGCCTACCCCGACACCCGCGAGGCGCTGGCCGAAACGGTGCGCTGGCTGGCCCGCACCGGACGACTGTCCGAACGAGAAGCAGGGCTGCTCGCGGAGTAGAACCGAGGCCGCCGACCGGATATCCTGTACCATACTCACCCGCATCCTCGCTCGGAAGGGAGACCAATTTGGCCCGCGTACCGTACCTCGATAGGTCCGACCTGCCGGAAGACCTGCGGCACGTCTTCGACCAGATAGCCGAGTCCCGGGGAAGCGTCGGGAACGTCTTCCGGGCCATGCTCAACAGCCCCGAGGCCACGGAGGTGGTCGCCGCGGTCGGAGAGTACGCCCGCTACAGGTCCACCCTCGACCCGGTCGTACGCGAGATCGCCGTTCTCAGCACGGCGCGGGAGCACGGCAACGAGTACGAGTGGGCCCACCACGAGCCGCTGGCCAAAGAGGCCGGCGTAAGCGACGCGACGATCGAGGCGATCCGAAGCGGCCGGGCCCCGATGGGCCTGCCTCCGAAGGAGGGCGTCTTCGCCCAAGCCGCCAGGGAGCTGGTGCGGGACGGCACTCTCGGCGACCGCACGTACCAGGCGATCGAGCACCTGCTGGGCCGCCAGGGCACGGTCGAGCTGATCGTGACCGTCGGCTACTACACGATGCTGAGCCGGATCATGACCGCGCTCGGCGTGGAGCTCGAAGGCGCCGAGAGCCAGGGAGCGGAGCAGCCGGGACTATGAGCAGTTCACGGCGGAAGTCGGCGGGCGTGGGATGCGCGGCGGGCGTCGGGTCGATGGCAGGACTGTTCCTCGTGTCGCTGCTCGTCTTCAAGTTCGTGTGGCCGTGGGTTATCCCTGACGTGCTGCCGGGAGCCGTCGACCAGGGCCTGGTCGCGGAGTCGCTCTCGTGGTCTACGGCGGCCAAGCTGGCGCTGCCGATCGCGGTCCTGGGGGGCATGTTCGGCTTCCACAAAGGCTCCGACCGATAGACCGGCGCCGCCGGCCCCAACGGAGGCGAGATTGACAAGACGACGCGTTCTCATCACAGGCGCGACGGGGTACGTCGCCGGACAGCTACTGCCGCTCTTCCGCGAGCACTTCGACCTGACGCTGGTCGACTCCCGGGCCGTCGACGGATCAGGCCAGCCCGTGGAGGGCGTCGACGTCGTCGACCTGCTCGACTCTGACAGCGGCTCCTACGCGCCGCTGTTCCGGGGCGTCGACGCCGTGGTCCATCTCGCGCTGGTGCGCACGATACCGGGCGGCAGCGCTCCGGGAGGCGTGCCGTCGCCGCCGGTGCTGGCCGACTCTCCGCAGGAGATCGACGAGCTCCCGAACGAGCGGCCGAACATACGGATGGCCTACAACGTGTTCCGGGCCGCGTTCGAGGCGGGGGTGGAGCGCGTCGTCTTCGCCAGCTCGAACCGCGTCGGCGACTGGACCGAGCACGCGCTGATACACGACCGCAAGCTGGACATGATCGTGGAGGACATGCTGCCGAGAGCCGACACGTTCTACGGCTGGTCGAAGGCGGTCTGCGAGCGCATGGGGTTCATGTTCGCGTGCGGCGCCTTCGGCCGCAGGATGGGCGTCGTGAACGTGCGCATCGGCTGGCCCCACGAGCTCGACGCGGCGGCGTTCGGCGACGACGTGACCAACTACAAGCGCGCCCTGGCCGCCCACCTCAGCGCCACCGACGCGGCCAGGCTGTTCCTCGCGGCCGTCCAGGCGGAGGACATCGACAACGAGCACGGCGTGCCCTGGCGGGTCGTCTTCGGCACCAGCGACAACACCCGAGCGTTCTGGTCGCTCGCCGAGGGCCGCCGCCTCGGCTACGACCCCGTCGACGACTCCGAGGTCAAGTACGCGGCCGGCGTAGAGTCGCTCATCCTGAACGACGAACATGGCCGCGCCCCGGGCAGAGTCACCCCCGCTACCAGCGGCAACCCTGACGCCCAGACGCCCTAGGCCGGTTGCGGCGGGTTCCGGCAGTCGGCGCAAGGCGGCCTGTAAGCCGAGTTCTGTTCTCGGTCGGCCATCGGTTTACGCCCCGCGATGCGGGGCTTCGTCCCGGTGGCCGTCCGAGCGGCGGCCATCTATCTAGCCCTGCCGTTGCCGGAAGGGTCGAGCGGCCAACCCGGGGACAGGCCGGGCGCACCCTTGTCCCTCTATTTGGCCTTGCTCCGGATGGGGTTTGCCTGGCCCCCGATATCGCTACCGGGGCGGTGAGCTCTTACCTCGCCCTTTCACCCTTACCCCGATCTCGCGATCGAGGCGGTATGTTTCTGTGGCACTTTCCGTCGGGTCGCCCCGCCCCGCCGTTAGCGGGCATCCTGCCCTGAGGAGCTCGGACTTTCCTCTGTCCTCCCCGAGGGAAGGACAGCGGCCGCCCGGCCGCCTTGCGCTGGAACAATTGTAGCGCCCCGGCGCTCGCGTCCGCCACAGTCGGGTACGCCCGTGACTGTTCAGACTTGAGGAGATGGACTCGGCGGGGGACTTTCACCGACGATGAAAATGAGGCCGCACCGGGAGGGCGGGTTTCAAACTACGCCAGGTCGGCCAAGGTTTATTCTCAGAGAAACTCTGAACAGTTACGGCAGGCCGTGACTCTGAACGGGCTGTCGGCGCCTCTGGTCTGAACGTCTGCCGATGGCCGGTGGTAGAATGCGGGCGTGGTCCAAGGGGGGAGGGCCCGAATGGCTAAGAACTACTGGATGGTCGTGATGACCCCGGAGAACTTCGAGATCACGAGGGAACGGGGCTTCGACCTGTACGGCATGCGGCGGCGGCACCGACGTCGGGCGCAGAGGATGGAGCCGGACGACGTCATCCTGATCTACGTCAACGGGATCAGGAAGTGGACGGCGATTACCCAAGTGACGTCGCGCTACTTCGAGAGCGACGAGCCGATCTGGACAGCCGCGGGAACGCCCGACCGGGGCAGGGGCGACATCTTCCCGTACCGTGTGAAGACGCAGCCGTCGATCGTGCTCGAGGACGGGGACTATATCGACGCCAGGGTCATCGGCCCCAGCCTCGAGTACGTCAGACGCTGGGTCCCGGAGCAGTGGCCACTGGCGTTCATCGAGACTCTTCACCTGCTCCCACAGCGCGACTTCAGGCTGATAGAGGCCGAGATGAAGAAAATCGTCACCGGCCGACCCGGTCGAAGGCACCGTTGGAGAGGTGGGCGGAGCCGAGACCGGCAGCGGCCGGCGCGGACCGCCGAACGAGACAGGGGCGGCCACGAGTCCCGGGATCGGGACGCCGCGCGGGAAGGGTCGGCGTAGCGGTCCCCGGTCGACGACCGGGCCGTCCCGCGAGACAGAGAGCGCGCACGGAGGCGCATATGCCACCCGACGGCATCGCATCGTACCGGCCCAGCGTCAGCGGCGTCACGCACATGGTGTCTTCCGGGCACTACCTGGCCGCCGCGGCCGGGTACCGCGTGCTGGAGCAGGGCGGAAACGCCGTCGACGCCGGCGTGGCGTCGGGCATCGCGATCAACGTCACGCTGCCCCACATGACGAGCTTCGGCGGCGTCGCGCCTATCGTCATCTACGTCGCCGAGACGAACGAGGTCGTGACCATCAGCGGGCTTGGCAGATGGCCGAAGGCCGTGTCGCTGGAGCTGTTCCTCGACACCTACGGGGAGATCCCGCGCGGCATCCCGCGCAGCGTCGTCCCGTCCGCCTGCGACGCCTGGCTTACGGCGCTGGAGCTCTACGGGACGATGAGCTTCGAGCAGGTCGTGACGCCTGCCCAGGAGCTCGCCGAGCAGGGATTCGCGGCCTCGCACCGGCTGGCCGCCTCCATCGCCGGCTCCGCCGCCGCGATCCGTGGCTCCCCGGAGGCGATGGCCGCCTTCATGCCCGCAGACAAGCCGCCCGCGGTGGGCGACACGCTGAGACGGCCCGGGCTCGCCATGGTGTTCCGCTGGATGATCGACGCCGAGCGCCGCGCCGCGCCCGCGGGCAGGCGGCGGGGCGTCCGGGCCGCTCGCGACGTGTTCTACAAAGGCGAGGTCGCCGAGCGGATGACCCGATTCTGCCAGCAGCGGGGCGGCTACCTGACGATGGACGACTTCGCGGACTTCCACGCCCGGGTGGAGCCGCCGGAAACGGCCAGCTACAAGGGATACGACGTCTACACCTGCGGCGCCTGGTGCCAGGGCCCGTCGCTGCTGCAGGTGCTGAACATCCTCGAGGACATCGATCTTGTCGGCCTGGGACACAACTCGGCCGCGTACGTCCATACGGCCGTGGAGGCCGTCAAGCTGGCCTTCGCCGACCGCGACGCGTACTACGGCGACCCCGACTTCGTCGACGTGCCGATGGAGATGCTGCTGTCGAAACAGCATGCCGCTGACAGACGCGCGTTGATCGACCCCGACAGCGCATGGCCTGAGATGCCGCCGGCCGGCGGCGCCGGCGTCCAAGCCGCATCGGTCTCATCGTCCGCGGACGACGGCGGGCCCTGGGAGGGCGACACGAGCTACACCTGCGTCGTCGACGGCGACGGCAACGCCTTCTCCGCCACGCCGAGCGACGGCGAGGTCGGCGTGCCGCTGGTGCCCGAGATCGGGATGGGGATATCGACCCGCGGGTCGCAGAGCTGGCTGGACCCGGAGCACCCGTCGTCGTTGGCGCCGTGGAAGCGGCCCCGGCTGACCCCCAACCCCGCGATGGC
Organism: Dehalococcoidia bacterium; assembly: GCA_965220785.1. Classification (GTDB taxonomy): domain Bacteria; phylum Chloroflexota; class Dehalococcoidia; order Lucifugimonadales; family CAZENU01; genus CAZENU01. The sequence goes on along the minus strand of CBDCQW010000003.1, from coordinate 821,738 downwards.
GCTGCGGGACGGCAGGCTGTTCATGCCGTTCGGCACCCCCGGCGGCGACGCGCAGGTGCAGGCGATGGCGCAGATCTTCCTGAACGTCGTCGAGTTCGGGATGGACCCGCAGCAGGCCATCGAGGCGCCCCGCTTCGTCAGCATGAGCTTCCCCAACTCGTTCTGGCCCCACGCCTACCGGCCCGGCGTGCTGGCCGTCGAGTCGCGTGTCGGAGACGACGTGCTGTCCGGGCTGGCCGACCGGGGCCACAGGATAGAGCGGTGGCCGGACTGGGAGGCGCTGACCGGCGGGGCGTGCGCCATCAAAGTAGACCGCGGCGCGCTGTTCGCCGGCGCCGACCCGCGCCGGGAGTCCTACGCCATCGGCAGATGAGCCCCGCGCAATTCCAACCAGGAGTCGATCCTACATGACCCAATCGAACGACCGGATAACCGTCTACGTCGGCACGTACACCAAGGGCGACAGCGAAGGGATCTACATGTGCCAACTCGACCCGTCGACCGGCGAGCTCCGGCTCGCGGGCGACCCGGCGCCGATAACCGACCCGTCGTTCCTCGCGGTCGACTCGAAGCGGCGGTTTCTATACTCCGTCAGCGAGGCCGGCGACGCCGCCAGTGGGTCCACGGGGTCGGTCACCGCGTTCGCGATCTCGGACGACGGCCGGCTCGAGTACCTGAACACCCAGCCCTCCGGGAGCGACGGGCCCTGCCACCTTAGCGTCGACGCGACCGACCGCCAGGTGCTCGTCGCCAACTACGGCGGCGGCAGCGTCGCGATCCTGCCGATCGGCGGCGACGGCCGTCTCGGCGAGCCTACCGACGTCGTGCACCATCGGGGCAGCGGGCCGAACCCAGACCGGCAGGCGGGGCCGCACCCGCACTCAATCAACGTAGACCCCACGAACCGGTTCGCCTTCGTGCCCGACCTGGGCACCGACGAGGTGGTCGCGTATCGTCTCAACCTGGTGCTCGGTCTGCTCACGCCGGAGGAGGGGCTCACCGCGACGCTGGCCGCCGGCGCCGGTCCGCGTCACTTCGACTTTCACCCCGGCGGGAAAAACGCCTACGCGATCAACGAGCTCGACTCGACGGTGACGGCTTTCTCATACGACGGCTCGACCGGTACGCTGAAGGAGTTGCACACCGTCTCGACGCTGCCGGACGGGTTCGAAGGCACGAACTACCCGGCCGACGTCCACGTCTCGCCGTCGGGCCGCTTCCTGTACGGCTCGAACCGCGGCCAACACAGCATCGCCATCTTCGCCATAGACGGAGAATCCGGCATGCTGACGCCCATCGGCCACGAGTCGACCCGAGGCGAGTGGCCGCGCAACTTCGTCATCGACCCAACCGGCGCGTTCATGCTCGTCGCCAACGAGCACACGGACGACATCGTGACCTTCCGGATCGACGGCGAGACGGGCCTGCTCGAAGCGACCGGCCACGTGGAGAAGGTGCCGTCGCCGGTCTGCCTGCTCCCCGTCCCGCGTTAGTGTCCCATCCTGGACGATCGACCGGGCTTCCGTAGCGGCGGGTTTGAAACCCGCCCGCGCCTCGCCTGACGGCAGGATCGCCGGTATCGAGCCGCTTAATTGGTTGGCGGCGCCCGTCGCGCTCCGGTGGCAAAGCTGCGATACCCGTCCGTTCCACCCTGTCCGGACCCGGTGGTGGGGGGGCATCGAAACGATCAGGCGACTGGATGTCAACAACCCCGCCATCTGACAAGGCGAAGGCGGGTTTGAAACCCGCCGCTACGGCTCCCGACAGCGCCCCCGGCGGTCGGCGTTGTCGGGGGTTCCCTGGATCTGGTGGTCGACTCTGACGGTGGGCTGCGCTACGGTGTCTGTGCGCCCCGGACGTTGAGCTGGATCGAGTAGAGCGACTTGTCGGCGGTGATGTAGAGCCGTGACTTGTCCGGGCCGCCGAACACGCAGTTGGCCGTCCGGTCCTCCGGCACGAGAATCCTGCCGAGCAGCTCGCCTTCGGGACTGTACACCTGGACGCCGTCCCAGGCGCTCGTGAACAGGTTGCCTTCGGTGTCGACGCGGAAGCCGTCCGCCGCGCCGGGCCTGACGACCGCGAACAGCCGGTTGTTCGCCAGCCTCTCCCCGTCCACGACGTCGAAGACCCTGACGTCCATCGGCTCGCCCGTGTCCGCGACGTAGAGCAGGCTCTCGTCCGGCGAGAAGCAGATGCCGTTCGGCCTGTCGAGCTCGTCGGTGACGATCCGCAGATCGCCCGACTCGGGATCGAGGCGGAAGACGTAGTTCGCCCCCAGCTCGCTCTCGGCCTGATGTCCCTCGTGGTCGGACAGGATGCCGTACGGCGGGTCGGTGAACCAGATGGTGCCGTCCGACTTGACGACCAGGTCGTTCGGCGAGTTCAGCCGCTTGCCCTGGTACCGGTCGGCTAGGGAGACGACCGTGCCGTCGGGCTCGGTGCGGCTGATACGCCGACGCCCGTGCTCGCAGCTCAGCAGCCTGCCCTGCCGGTCGAGGTAGTGGCCGTTGTGGTAGCCGGCCGGCTGCAGGTAGACGGAGCAGCCGTCCGCCGGCGACCAGCGCATCACGCGGTCGTTGGGGATGTCGCTCCAGAGCACGTAGTCGCCGTCGGCGAAGTAGACGGGGCCCTCGGCCCACTCCATGCCGGTGCAGTGGCGATCGAGCTTCGCTCCGTCCGGGACCATCGCCCGGAACCGGTCGTCGTAAACCTCGAACCCCTCTCGAATATCTTCCGGGGCGCGATAGGATGGCATTGTCAGACTCCGCGCTCGGCTGTTCAGGGACGAGGGTAGCACAGGCCGTTCACGCCGAGTAGGGCCGATGCTTCATCGGCGCGTATCGAGGGGGCGCGCAATATCCACGGGATGCGAACAGCCAATCCGCACTCGTGGGCAAGTCGATTCTTCCGTGTAGACGCGGCGGACCGGGCCGCCGGGGAAGGCTCGGCTAGAAGGCGAGCTTCGACTCGCGGCCGTGCTGCTGCAGCATCTCGGACGCCGCGCCCATGATGGCCGCGAAGGCGTTGACCGACTCGGTGTGGTCGCCGAACCAGACCTTCCCGGCGGCGCTGATCTTCGCCTCGGCCTCCTCGTAGGCGGCCGCGACCTTCGGATGGGTGTGCTGTCCGACCATACCCATCGATATCGCCATGTCCTCGGGCCCGCCGCCGAAGTAGTCGAGGCCGTCGACGGTCAGGATGTCGTCCAGGTTTTCCATCGCCTGGACACTCTCGAGCTGCGCGCAGAGGATGGTGTTGTCGTTGATCGCCTGGAACAGCTCGGCCCGGCCGCCCGGTCCCGACTCGAAGGCGACCCTGAGGCTGGTCGAGCTGCGTATGCCCTTCGGGCCGAAGTAGGAGTATCGGACGATCTCCTCGGCCTGCTCCTTCGTCTGCAGGTTGGGCACGGTGATCTGCCTGATGCCCCTGTCGAGGTAGTTCAGAATCGTGCTCTCCTGGCCGTCGGGGATGCGCATTCCCGGCGTGACGCCGAAGCCGTCCGCGACGCGGCACATGTTCTCGATGACCTGCGGGTCCTGCGGCGAGTGCTGGCCGTCGAAGTTTACGAAGTCGAGCCCCATGCGCCCGGCCAGCTCCACCAGCTCCTCGGAGGGCTGCGTCATCGACAGCCCGAGGGCCTTCTCGCCGGCGCGGATCCGCTCTAGAATCTTGTTGGTGATCATGGTTCCTCCCCGTATGCGCCCACCGTAGGCCGGATATGGGCGACGGCAGTGTACTCACCGGCCAAATTGGGTGTCAAGCACAACGCATGGGTTGGCTCGACGTTCACCGTACTGTTTCGTTCTCCAGGTCCAGGACCCGTTCGGCCAACGTGGTCAGCGTGCGCCACGCTTCTTCGTGATGGCGCGTCGAGCTCGCCGTGGGACTGCTTCTCTTGGTATCCAGCAGTACGTATTCGGCACCCAGGTCTTCCAGTGCTTCCAGGTCGCCGTGGACCTGGTCGATGGTCCCCTCGCCGGCCACACGCTCGTTCTCGGGCAGCGGCGACTCCGTGAGCCGACACCAGATACGGGGACACAGGGCGGGGACACTCAGCCCCTCACGCTCCGCAAGCCTCCTCAACTTCGGAAGCGCACAGTCTCTCAGCCAATCGACGCGGACTCCGATTGGATGCCAGGCCTGTCCGAAGCGCACGGCGCGCCGTAGGGCACGATCGCTGGACCCGCCGACCCAGATGGGCGGGTGGGGCGACTGGACCGGCTTGGGAGTGACAGTTATGTTCTCGAACGAGACAGACGGGCTTTCGAACGATGCCACGTCCTCGGTCCACAGCACCCTGATGGCGGCAAGGTAGTCGTCTGTCATGGCGCCCCGCTTGTGAAAGGGCACGCCCAATGCCTCGAACTCACTCTCCGCCCAGCCCACTCCGATTCCGAAGATGAGCCGCCCTCCACTGAGCTGGTCGACGTTGCTGGTCAAGTGCGCAAGATGGACAGGGTGACGGTATGGAAGCACGATCACCGTGGTCCCCAGCTTGATCTTCTCGGTGTGCGCCGCCAGCCAGGCCAGGCTCGTGAAGGCCTCATAGTACGGGCCGGGGTATTGTTCGAGCACCTCCGGCGTGAGAGCTGCGTGATCGGCCGCCATGATCAGGTGGAGACCGAGTGTTTCCGCGAACCGCGCCCAGCGTTTCATGTATTCCGGGCTTGCACCCGGTCCAGAGTGGTGAAGCTTCAGGCCAACCTTCATCATGCTCTCCTTTCCGGCTCACGACGTCGGCTATGGGAGACGGAGTGACAACGTCTTGCCGACCGGTGAGGCGGCGAGACTGCTAAGGGTATTGGCTTGTTCGGTTGGGCGACGTGGACCGCCAGTCCCATGATACCCAACTGACGGCCCCCGCCGAACGGCCCTCTGATACACTCCTGCATCAGGCCGAATGGCGCTGACGTTCAGGGAGGCGGAAGTGTCTGGACGAATTCGATGGGGGCCTGAGGGGCCGCCTGAGGAGGCGTACAGCCAGGTCACCGACGCGGGGCGTTTCGCGCCGCTGCATACTGCCGCCATCGAGATGATCGACAGGCTGGAGGCCGAGTACGAAGTCGAGCGCGTTGAAGGCTCGGGCCTCGACGATGAGCTTGAAGAACGGCTGACCTGCGCCCGTCCGTCCGTCAGGCTCAGTCCTGTCGACCCGGATGCCGCTCCGGTTACGGTTGTGTTCTCGGACTTCCCGGGGCTGCATATCCGATTCGGTCGGTGGAGCACCGACCTGTTTCCTGTCTGCGGCTGCGACGCCTGCGACGAGTCGGTTGAGGACGAGATAGAACGGCTGACCACGATGGTCGACAGTGTGACGACCGGCGGGTTTAGAGAGGCAGTCCGATGCCCCGCGCTGCCGTTCGTAGGGGATGGCTGGCTGAAATCGGAGTTCGGGGCGCCCGCATGGCAACGGTCTAGGCAGTCTATACTCGACCGTTCCCGCGCGCGCCGCATGGCCGGCGGGCGCCGTCGCCTGGAATTGGACTGGAAACAATGGCCTCGCCGCCGGGCCGCGATTGACCCGTAGCCAGCGAGGGCCAGACCAACGTAGACCGTCAACCTGACCCCTCGACTCGAGGTTCTCGACTTGCCCGACCTGATCGGCCCTGTTAGCGGATCAGGCCGCTACCTTGTCGAGCCGGCTCTTGAGGGTGCCCTTGGGCACGGCGCCGACTACCTGATCGACGGCGTCGCCGCCGCTGAAGATCAGCAGCGTCGGGATGCCCCGGACCCCGTAGGTCATCGGGACACGCTGGTTGGAGTCGACGTCCATCTTGGCGAACTTGATCCTGCCGTCGTACTCGTTCGCGAGCTCGTCGACGATCGGCGCGATCATCTTGCACGGCGCGCACCAGTCTGCCCAGAAGTCGACCAGCACTGGAACGTCGGAATTGATCACTTCAGCATCGAACGTGTCGTCGGTTACTTCGATCGGGTGGGCCATCTGTGCCTCCGCTTTGGGGTATAGCTCGAAACGTTAAGTCCGTCTACCAATATGATGCGATTGCGGCTCCGGCGGTTCGCCCGTCAGGAGCCCACGGCCGACAGCGACGGCATGCCTCGCAGCCGCGCCACCAGGTCGGACAGCACCGTCAGCAGGTAGTCGACGTCCTCGTCGGTGTTGGCTGCGCCCACCGTGATGCGCAGGCTGCCCTGCGCGACCTCCGCGGGGCGGCCTATGGCCAGCAGCACGTGGGACGGCTCGAGCGACGCGGACGAGCATGCGCTGCCGCTGGACGCGCATATGCCCGCGAAGTCGAGCCCCAACAGCACCGGCTCGCCCTCGACGTGCTCGAACGAGACGTTGACGTTGTTGGCCAGCCGCCGTGTCGGATGGCCGTTGAGGTGTACGCCCTCGATCCGCTCGCTGATGCCTTCGATGATCCTGTCTCGCAGGCGGCGGCAGTGGGCCTCCAGCGCGTCCCGCTCCCCGGTGGCCAGCCTCAGCGCCTCGGCCAGGCCCACGACGCCCGGCACGTTCTCCGTACCCGAGCGGCGCTCCCGTTCCTGGCCGCCGCCCATCTGCTGGGACTCGAACGGCGTGCCCCGCCGCACGTACAGGACGCCGACGCCCTTCGGGCCGTGGAACTTGTGCGCCGACAGGCTGAGCATGTCGACGCCCAGGTCGCGCACATTCAGGTCGAGCAGCCCCGCGGCCTGGACCGCGTCGGTGTGTACGACGATCGTGCGCTCGCGGCGCTCGGCCTGCTGCTTCGCGATGCGGGCGATCTCGGCGACCGGCTGTATGGCGCCGATCTCGTTGTTGGCCAGCATGACGCTGACCAGGACCGTCCGGTCGGTGATCGCGCGCTCCACGTCGGCCGGGTCGACGAGCCCGTCGGAGTCGACGGGCAGGTAGGTCACCTCGAAGCCGAACTGCTCGAGCTGATGGCACGTGTGGAGCACCGCGTGGTGCTCGACGGCGGTCGTGATGACGTGGTTGCCGGTGTTGCGCAGGGCGTTGGCGGCCCCCTTCAGCGCGGCGTTGTCCGACTCGGTCCCGCCGCTGGTGAAGACGATCTCGCCGATGCGGGCGCCGAGAATCCGCGCCACTGTCTCACGGGCGTCGTCTACCGCCTTCCGAGACTCCTGGGCCAGGGTGTAGATGCTCGACGGGTTGCCGTAGCTCTCGCCGAAGTACGGCAGCATCGCCTCGAGCACCTCGGGCCGCACCGCCGTGGTGGCGGCGTAGTCCATGTAGATCACCCTGTCAGGCCCGGTCATCTCACACCTCGGTCGGTCTCCCCGATCGGCGCCATTCTATCACGCCCCAAGCGGGCGCCGGCCGCCAGCGCAGCGGGGCCCTCACCTCTGTGTCGAGTGTCTGGGGGGAATGACCCATCAACTTCAAGTCGATGTCGGGACTCTTGTCTGGCACTAGGGACGATCAATCAGTATCTGGCGGAGGACGCGGCACCATGACATTGGCTGGGGGTAGGGAAACGTCTCAAGAGTAAGGATATTCCGATGGGACTACGTCGTGGTCATGATCGCAGCAGCGATGGAGTGAGTTTCCATCCAGCCCTTTGTGGCAGAATGTCCGTCAATTTAACCAAGGGCGTCCATAAAATCGTCGTGGTCGATCTCTAGCTTTCGCAGTATCGAAGTGAGCGTGCCAACGGGAACAGTCTTCTCGTTGACAGGTACAGGTGCCATGCAGCGACGGCCACCGACTTCTCTATAGTAGATGCCGTGGCTGCCGGTTGTCCGCACGTGATAGGAACCCAACCGAAGCAACGCACCAATTAGGTCCCTGCTAGAAACATCTAGGAAGCCGCGGCAACAGAAGGCACCGAATAGCGGGCTGTGGTCTGCTCTTGTGTACCTAATATGGAAACATCAGGTGATTGGGACAACCGGAAGCTTTCCGGCACCACAGCGTCAGGGTATTCCGCAACCCACTCGTGGGTGATTTCGATGCCACACTCTGCGAAAACCTGCTCCCTCAGCCCCATCTCTTCCAACGTGTTGAGATAGAGCGTGATCGCTTCCTGGATCTTTTCGTAGGCCTCTTGTGCGGTAGCACCACAGGATGCTATGTCGAGTTCAGGGCAATGCGAGACGAACAGATCATCCTCTGGATAGACGACCTCGGTCAGGACTATCGTAGGTACTCTCATGTCCCCCTTCCAATGGGTCGTGGCGGCGGCTCACTCGATAAGGAGGAAATAGCCTCTTTGTGGCTTTCGCATGGGCTCCCGGGAGCCCATGTCGGATTCAGGGGCCGCATGCTACTCCGCATTCCCGAGTGATGTCAATTTATCAATTCTGTTGCGACTCCGCAACGGGATCAACGCGCTTTGTTATTGAGAAAAGGGCGGCGCCTGCCCAGCCCTAGAGCAGCTTGGCGGCGGCCTCCGCCTGCACGATGCGGTAGACGTCCTGAAGCGGCTTGCCGCTGTCGAGCGCGACGCGGCGGCACGACTCGTACTCGGGATGGACGGCCACGGCGGACCCGCCGAGGCGCTTGACCTTCACCGACACCGCGCCGAGGCTGGACGCGAGCTCGACCACCTCGCGCTCGGCCTCGTACCGGGAGACGGGCCGCACCCTGACGCCCAGGGTGGATGTCTCGCGCATGATCACGTCGACGGTCGCTGCCTCCAGGTCGTCGTCCACCAGCGCGCTGAGCATGGTCGCGGGCCTGCTCTTCTTCATCTGCACGGGGGTGAACCACACGTCGCGGGCGCCCAGGTCGAACAGCCGCTCCTGGGCGTACGCCAGCATCTCGGCGCTCATGTCGTCGACGTTCGTCTCGAGGAGGCGCAGGCCCGCGACTCGCGTGTCCACCATCGCCTCGCCGACCCACAGCGCGGCCGCGTTCGGGTAGTGCTGCGGGTTTCTCGACCCCAGCCCGTAGCCTATGCGGTCGACCCTCATCGGCGGCTGCTCGAAGGCGGCCAGCGTCGTGACGATCGCGGCGCCGGTGGGCGTCACCATCTCGCCCGCGTCGGGGACGTTGCCCGGCGGCGGCACGACCGGCGCGTTCGCCATCGCCATCAGCGCCGCCGTCGCGGGCGACGGGACGGGCAGCCTGCCGTGCTCCGTGCGCACAAAGCCCGACCCCGACGGCAGCGGCGAGCAGTACAGCCGCTCGACGCCCAGCGCGCGCAGGCCGGCCGGCCCGGCAACCACGTCCACCAGCGTGTCCAAGTCGCCGAGCTCGTGCAGCTCGGCCCCGGCGCCGCCGTGGACTGCCGCCTCCGCCTCGTCGAGCCGGGTCAGGATTGCGCACGACTGCTCTATCACCGGCGCAGGCAGCCGGGAGCCGCGGACGATGCCCAGGAAGTCCTCGATTCGCAGCCGGCCGTAGCCGTCGGGTGTCGTGACCGAGACCAGCTTTCCGCTGACCGCCCCGCGCTCGGCGTCGGCCGCGGATACGCGCAGACCGTCGATGCCCAGGCACGCCAGGGCGCCGTTGAGCGCGTCGACCTCGACGCCCGCGTCGACGACGGCGGCTATCAGCATGTCGCCGCTGATTCCGCCGATGCATCCCAGGTAGGCTATCTTCAGGGTGAAACCTCCGGCGCCCGCCGCGTGCATGAAGGCAGCGACGGGGCGGCGCGCGAGATCAGGCGGCGAACTGTTCGAACGCCGCGCGGAAGCCGTCGAGCGACCCCTCCAGGACGGCGTCCTCGAAACAGTAGGCGAGGCGGAAGTATCCCGGCGTTCCGAAGCCGCGGCCGGGCACGACCAGGACTCGCCGCTCCCGCAGTGCGTTGACGAAGACCACCTCGTCGTCGATGGGCGCCTTCGGGAACATGTAGAACGCGCCGTCGGGCCGCACGACCGAGTATCCGATGTCGGTCAGCGCCTCGTACAGCATGTCCCGCTTGGCCTGGTACTGCTCGACGTCCACGGTGACCGACTGCAGGTGACGGACGATGTGCTGCATGAGCGCGGGCGCATTGACGAAGCCGAGCGTCCTGTTACAGAAGACGAGCCCATCTACGACCTCCGCCGCGTCGGCGCAGCGGGGACTGACCGCGGTGAATCCGATGCGCTCGCCGGGCAGGGCGAGGTCCTTGGAGTGCGACGTGGCGACGATGCTCCTGTCGTGATGGTCGAAGATGTGGGGATAATCGCGCCCGTCGAACAGTATCCGTCTATACGGCTCGTCGCTGACGAGAAATATCTCGGTCCCGAACTCCGATTCCTTCCGCCGGATGACCTCGCCGAGGCGCGCGAGCACCCCGGCGTCGTACAGCACGCCGGTGGGATTGTTCGGCGAGTTGATCAGCACGACGCGCGTCCTGGGGCCGATGGTCGACTCCAGAGCGTCGAAGTCGGGCAGGAAGTCTTCGTCCGGCGGCACGACCCTGCAGGACCCGCCGTGGTTGTCGGCGTAGTAGAAGTACTCGACGAAATACGGCGCGAAGATGACCACCTCGTCGCCCGGGTCGAGCAGTGTCTTCGTGACCACGTTCAGGGCGCCGCCCGTACCGCAGGTCATGACCACGTGGTCGGCGGCGAAGTCGAGTCCGGTGTCGACGCGTAGCTGCTCGGCCACGGCGGCGCGGGTCTCGACGTAGCCCGCGTTGGGCATGTAGCGGTGGATGCCGGGCGGCCGCTCGTCGACGATCCGGCGCAGCTCCTCGAAGAAGCGGTCCGGGGGTTCCGCGACCGGATTGCCGAGCGACAGGTCGAAGACGCCATCTTCGCCGTACTGCTGCTTAAGCGCGATGCCGTCCTCGAACATCTTGCGTATCCACGAGCCCTGCTCCATGAATCCCTTGATCTTGTTGGATACCGCCATCCCGCCGCTCCGGCCCTTCGCAGGCTACGCGATTAAGGGCCGAATGTACCTACAGCGTCGCGGACTGTCAACAACGCGGCGCTTCCCACGGACGCCGCGCATTCGTACCCTGGCACGCGCCGCGCTCCATTGATTGGTATGATCTACGGCATCCCGCGGGCGCGGCGAGCGTCCGACCGGTAACAGGAGGCTAGTGATGGCGGGGACGGTTCCAATCGATCTGGCCGTCGTCTTTCTGTGCGTGGTGCTGTCGGCGTTCTTCTCCAGCTCCGAGGCGGCGTTCCTCTCAGTCCAGCGGACGGCGAGACTGGCGCACCTCGTGCAGGAGGGCGTCCCGGGAGCGCGGCGCGTCTCGCGCATGCTGAACGACCCTGGCCGGCTTCTGTCGACCATTCTGCTGGGCAACAACCTGGTGAACGTGGCGTTCACCGCGATCATCACGGCGTTGATCCTCGACGTCATAAGCGACCAGGGCACCGGCATCGTCGTCGCCACCGTGGCGGCCACGGTGACGCTGCTCATACTCGGCGAGATCATCCCGAAGACCGTCGCGGTGCGGTTTCCGATGGGTGTGGCGACGCTGTTCACCCGTCCGCTGAGGCTCGTCGAGCTGGCGTTCTGGCCCATCGTCGTGGTGCTCCAGTGGGCCAGCCGCGTCGCGGACATAGGCAGAAGCGACAACCAGACCGACGCGTCGATCACGGAGGAGGAGCTGCGCACGCTGATCGACATCGGCGAGGCCGAGGGCGAGTTCGATCCGGGCGAGGCCGACCGGCTGGAGAGGGTGTTCCGGTTCGGCGACAGACAGGTGCGCGAGGTGATGACCCCGCGGACGGAAATCATCTTCGTGGAGCGCGGCGCCACGTTGGAAGACTTTCTCGCTATCTACCGCGACCACACGCACACACGCTTCCCGGTCTTCAAGGAGTCGACCGACAACATCGTCGGCATCCTGTCGTCAAAGGACATCCTGAGAGCGATGGCGTCGAGATCGATACCGAATGACGAATCGGTCACGGACTTCACCCGTGACGTCTATTTCGTGCCGGAGACGAAGCGTGTCGCGGAGCTGTTCGAGGAGAGCCGCCGGACCGGCAACCAGATGGCGGTTGCCATAGACGAGTTCGGCGGCGTCGCCGGGCTCGTCACGATACGCAGCCTGCTCGAGGAGGTCGTCGGGCGTGTCGGCGAGGAGGGTCTGAGCGCCGAGGAGGAGTACGAGGCGATCGGGGCCGACACCTTCCAGATAGAGGGCGGCATGGATATCCAGGAGGCGATGGAGGAGCTGGGGATCGAGCTTCCCGAGGGCGAATTCGACACAGTCGCCGGGTTCGTGCTGGATGAGCTGGGCCACATCCCCACCGAGGGCGAGCAGTTCGAGTACCGGGACCTCAAGCTGGAGGTCACCAAGATGGACGGCCTCAGGGTCGGCATGATCAAGCTGACGAAGACCAGGCCCCAGGGCGAGACTCCCTAGTCCGCCGCTCGCCGCGAACGACCGTGGCCTGGCCGCGCGCCGGGGCAAGCCCCGGCGCGAGAACCCGTCTATAATTGCGGAGCGTGGATATGAGGGCACCGAGACACGCCAACTCTGGATCGGCGCCGGGGTCCACTCCCGTGGTCCCGCCGCTCTCGACAAGGGTCGTCCCAGGCGAGTACGACAAACAGGTCTACAAGAGGCGCTGCGTCAGGCTGAACAGGCCCCAGTCAGTCAGGAGGTACCGATGGGTAACCGGGCACAGGGCAAGTCTGTAATAGTCACTGGCGGGAGCAAGGGGATAGGACGGGGGGTTGCGAAGGTCTTCGCAGACGAAGGCGCCAGGGTCCTTCTCGTCGGCCGTCATTCGGACACGGGGGAGCCGGCCGCCAGGGAGATCGTCGACGCCGGGGGAGCGGCGTCCTTCTTCCGCGCGGACGTCAGCGTCCCCGGCGACGTCGAGGCCATGGTGGAGGCGGCCGCGGACCGTCATGGCGGGATAGACGTCCTGTGCAGCAACGCCGGGATATTCCCCTCCGCGCGACTGGACGAGATGAGCGAGGCGGAGTGGGATACGGTCAACTCGGTCAACCTGAAGGGGACCTTCCTCACCGTCAAGGCCTGTCTGCCGGAGCTCAAGAGATCGGACGCCGGCCGAATACTTCTGACCTCGTCGATCACCGGTCCCACAACCGGATATCCGGGCTGGGCACACTACGGCGCGACCAAGGCTGGTATGCTTGGGTTCATGCGCACGGCGGCGATAGAGCTCGCCGGGGACAACATCACGATAAACGCCGTCCTGCCGGGGAACATCTTGACCGAAGGGCTGGACGACGTCGGCGAGGAGTACCTGAGCACGATGACCCGATCCATACCCATGGGCAGGCTGGGAGAAGTGGGAGACATCGGCTACGCGATGCTCTTTCTCGCATCTCACGAAGCGAAATATATTACGGGTCAGACCCTCGTCGTCGACGGAGGCCAGACGCTGCCCGAGTCGATCGACGCCGTATCATGAGTAACCGAATTACCGATGGGGCGCGACAGTCCAAGCCCAGGGAGGAGCCGCGATGACTCAAACAAAAGAGCGTGAGCTGCAGGTCCGGGCCCCGGAGCCCCAAGCCCACCCGCTGGAGCCCCTATCGAAGGCTGAGGTAGAGGCGGTCGTGGAGGTCATACGGCGGGACACGAGGACCACCGGCACGTCCCGTTTCGTATCGATCATGCTGAACGAGCCGGCGAAACACGCGGTGATCGACTACGAGCCCGGGGACCACGTGGAGCGCGAGGCGTTCGTGGTCCTCCTCGACAACGCGTCCGGGCAGTGTGTCGAAGCGGTGGTCTCCCTGGACCGGCAGTCCGTCACGTCCTGGCGGCCCCAGGACGGCGCGCAGCCGGCGATCATGCTGGACGAGTTCGTCGAATGCGAAGAGGCGGTAAAGCGGTCGCCCGAATTCCTCGAGGCCCTGCACAAACGAGGCGTGTACGACGTAGACCTGGTCATGGTAGACCCCTGGTCGGCCGGCTCCTACGGCGTCGAGCCGGAAGACGACAAGGGCCGGCGTCTCTCCCGCGCGCTGGCCTGGGTCCGCTCCGAGCCCACGGACAACGGCTACGCGCGGCCGCTCGAAGGCGTCATCGTGGTCGTCGACCTGAACAAGATGGAGGTGCTCCGGGTCGAGGACTACGGCGTCGTCCCCCTTGCGCCCGAGTCCGGAAACTGGACGCGCGGCCATATCACCGAAACGAGGACGGACTCCAAGCCTCTGGAGATCATCCAGAGGGAGGGGCCCAGCTTCACGGTGAACGGCCACGAGGTCCGCTGGCAGAAGTGGCGCTTCCGCATCGGCTTCACACCCCGCGAGGGATTGGTGCTGTACACCGTCGGATACAAGGACGAGGGCCGGGTCCGGCCGGTCCTGTACCGGGCGTCGCTGTCGGACATGGTCGTGCCTTACGGCGACCCGGGCGAGTCGAGCTTCCGCAAGAACGCGTTTGACATCGGCGAGTATGGAATCGGACAGCTTGCCAACCCGCTGAAGCTCGGCTGCGACTGCCTCGGCGAGATCAGGTACTTCGACGCGCACATGGTCGACAGCCGGGGCGGATCGGCCACCATCGAGAACGCCGTATGCCTGCACGAGGAGGACAACGGCGTCCTGTGGAAGCACACCGACTGGCGCACTGAGGAGGTCGAGGTCAGACGCTCCAGGCGCCTCGTCGTGTCGTTCGTCTCGACGGTTGGCAACTACGAGTACGGCTTCTACTGGAACTTCTACCAGGATGGGACGCTCGAGCTGGAGATAAAGCTGACGGGGATCGCCAATACGACCGGCCTCATGCCCGGCGAAAAGCCGAAGTACGGCACCGAGGTGGCGCCGCAGCTCAACGCGCCATACCACCAACACATCTTCAACGCCCGGCTCGACATGAGCGTGGACGGCGTCGCCAACTCCGTATACGAGGTCAACACCAGGGGCCTGCCGCGCGGCGAGGAGAATCCCCACGGCAACGCGTTCGTCGCGGAGCACACCCTGTTCGAACGGGAGCAGGACGCGCAGCGACTGTGCAACATGACCTCCAGCAGGTACTGGAAGATCGCCAACGAGGCCGTCAGGAACAGGATGGGCGAGCCCGTCGGCTACCGCCTGATCCCGGCGGAGAACGCCATTCCCTTCGCGCAGGAGGACGCGGCGGTGATGAGGCGGGCGGGGTTCCTGGGCCGCCACCTGTGGGTCACCCCCTATGAGCCGGATGAGAAGTACGCCGCGGGCGACTACCCGAATCAGAGAGCCGAGGGCGATGGACTGCCCCAGTGGACGGAGGCGAATCGTCCCATCGCGGACACCGACCTGGTGGTCTGGTACACCTTCGGGCACACGCACATTCCACGGCCCGAGGACTGGCCCGTGATGCCCGTGCACAAGATGGGGTTCATGCTGAAGCCGGACGGCTTCTTCCACTCCAATCCGGCGATGGACCTGCCGCCCTCGGACTCGGCCGGAGCGTGCTGCGGTGCCAATGGGGCGTCCTGCTCCTGCGGACACGGCGACTAGGACGAATCGATGGCCCGTGCTCTCCCCCTCCTTCTAACTCCCTCCCACCAAGATCCCACCAGGGGAGGGAGAATAAGAGCCTCCCGAAAAGGCCGTCCGCTCGTCTGATATCATTCCCGCCGGCCGGACGTACGGCACGTCCGCGGAGGCGCACGAATGAAGATCACCGATGTCCGATCGGTGCAGCTTGACGGCGAGATCGAGCGCGACGAGCCGATCTGGGAGGAGCGGCTGGCGGTCCCGCTGGACGCCTACCCGGAGTACCGCGAGCGCGGCCCCGCGGAGATGATGGGCGCCCGCATGGGCGCCGAGGTCGTCGACGGAAAACTCCCCGTCTCGTGCATATTCGTCGAGGTAGACACGGACGAGGGCGTCACCGGATTCGCCGGGCCGATAGACGAGGTGCAGGCGTTCCTGATCGACCGCCTGGTCCGCCCGCACGTCGTCGGCCAGGACCCGCGGGCCCACGAGCGCATCTGGGACATCATGTACCGCGCCGTCGAGGGCCACGGGCGCAAGGGGTCGCCCATGCAGGCCCTCAGCGCCGTCGACTGCGCGATCTGGGACGTCAAGGGCCGGCTGGCCGGGCTGCCGGTCTACAGGCTGCTGGGCGGGCCGCTGCGGGACGAGGTCCCCGCGTACGCCAGCGCGCTCGGCTACTCGCACGAACCGGACAGGATCAGGGCCCGCGCCCGGCAGATCGTGGACGAGGGCTACAGGGCGACGAAGTGGTTCTTCCGCCACGGGCCGGCGTCGGGCCCGGAGGGCGTCGAGAAGAACGTCGAGCTGGTGCGCACCGTGCGCGAGGCCGTCGGCGACGACGTCGACATCATGCTCGACTGCTGGAAGAGCTGGGACGTGCGCTACGCGATCAGGATGGCGGAACGCATCGCCCGCTACAGGCCGAGGTGGATCGAGGAGCCGGTGTTCGCCGACCAGATCGACGCGTGCGCCGCCGTGCGCAGGGCGGTGCCGTTCCCGGTGTCGACCGGCGAGCACGAGTACACGCGCTGGGGGTTCAAGGCGCTGCTCGACGCGGGCGCGGCCGACGTGATCCAGCCGGACGTGCTGTGGGCCGGCGGGATCACGGAGCTGGTCAAGATATGCGCGCTGGCCTCGACGTACGAGGTGGAGGTCGTCCCCCACGCCCACACCGCGGTCACCGTGCAGGTACTCGCCGCCCAGCCCGCGTCGCTGTGTCCCCTGCTCGAGTACCTCGTCAACCACAGCGTCGTCCACCAGCACTTCTTCCGGGAGCCGGTAGTCCCGTCCGACGGTGTGGTAACTTTGACCGACACGCCGGGGCTCGGCGTGGAAATCGACGAAGATAAGGTCATGCGCCGCACCGTGCTCGAATGGAGCGGCAGCTAGGCAGACAGGAGTATCGCCCGAATGAAGATCGTTCTCGAAAAGGCCGCGTTGATCTATGCCGCGGAGTTCCCCGCGGAGCTGAAAGCGGAGTTCCCGGAGGTCGATTTCGCCACGCCGGAGACGCGGGAAGAGCTGCTGCGGGAGATAAGGGACGCCGACGCGATATACGGTCCTCCCGACGAGGAGGCGTTCGCCGCGGCCGAGCGGCTGCGGTGGATAGCCAACCCAGGCGTGGGCTTCGACTACGTCATGAACCGGCCGGACCTGGTCGAGAGCGACGTCGTCATCACGCCGGCGAGAGCGCCCGGCCACGACCCGCACGCCGACGCCCTGGGAGACCACGTCTTTGGGATGATCCTGATGCTCGCGCACCGGTGGCCCGACCTGCTGGCCAACCAGAGGGATCACCACTGGGCCGCGGGCGAGTACAACAGCCGGTTCGTGGAGCTGAGCGGCCGGACGATGGTCATCCTGGCGGTCGGCGCGATCGGCGCAGCATGCGCGCGGCGGGCCAAGGGCTTCGGGATGAGGGTGATCGGCGTCGACAAGAGGACTTCGCCGGTCCCCGAGGGAGTCGACGAGGTCTGGGGTCCGAAGCGGCTGGACGAGGCGCTCGCGCTGTCGGACTGGTTCGTCATAGCGGCCCCGCGCACCCGCGAGACGATGAACCTGATCGACCGGCGACGGCTGGGCCTGCTGAAGCGCGGCTCCTGGCTGATCGCCATCTCCCGGGGCGGCATCCTGGACGAGGACGCGCTGCTCGACGCGCTGCGGTCCGGCCACGTCGCCGGCGCGGGGCTGGACGTCTTCGCGGAGGAGCCGCTTTCCGAGGACAGCCCGCTGTGGGACGAGGAGAACGTCATAATTTCGCCGCACACCGGGCACGTCACCCCGGAGATGCCGAAGGGGCATCGCGAGGTCTTCAAGGAGAACCTGCGCAGGTTCCTCGCCGGCGAGCCCTTCCTGTACGTCGGCGACAAGCGCGCCGGGTACTAACGCCGCAGCCGTTCGGCGTTGACGCCCGCATAGCGGTTCACCTGGGCTACGTTGGTGAGGAGGCAGGAGCAATGATGAGGACGCAGACCCGGCCGTGGGACCCGGCGGAGCACCTCGAGACCGAGGAGGACATGGCCGCCTACCTGAATGTCGCCCTGCAAAAGGGCGACCCGATCCTGGTCATGGCGACGCTGGGCGATATCGCCCGTGCCAGGCGCATGGCGCCTCCCGACGATGCCACTACACCGAGGTAGCAGTTGCCGCGTATAGGGCGCTGCGCGCGTTGGGCGCGTTGTATGGTAACGTTGCCGCTCTTCCCCATTTGATATGCAACGGACTCCAGACTCGAGACAGGGCGACTTAGCCGGCGAGACCGGGGCGATAGTCGTCGCGGCTGGGCGCAGTCTGCGGATGGGCGGCGTCGACAAGATTATGGCCCCACTCCTGGGCAAGCCGCTGGTGCTATACAGCCTCGAGGCGTTCGAGGCGTCGCCCGCAGTCTCCTCCATCGTGCTCGTCGTGGCCGAGCACAACCTGGACACCTGCCGGCGTATGGTCGGCGAGAACGGCCTCGACAAGGTAGTCGACGTGCGGGTGGGCGCCGGGCGGCGCCAGGACTCGGTTCGGGTCGGGCTGGACGGCATGCCGGACCCCGGCTACACGATAGTGCACGACGGCGCCAGGCCTTGCATCGACGGGGCTACGATCGCCCGGGGCGTCTCGGCCGTCCAGCGGCACGGCGCGGCCATAGCCGCGGTGCCGGTGAAGGACACGATCAAGCTCGCCGCCAGGGACCGCAGGGTGCTGAAGACGATAGACCGCGACGGCCTGTGGGCGGCGCAGACGCCACAGGTGTTCAGGACGACGCTGCTCAGGGACGCCCACGACGCGCTGGGCGGCGACTTCACCGACGACGCCGCGATGGTCGAGGCCTCTGGTGGGACGGTCACGCTGTTCATGGGCTCCCACGACAACGTCAAGGTGACGACGCCGGAGGACATGGCGGTCGCCGAGGTCATCCTCGCCCGCAGGGCCGGCCGCTCGCCGGGGGGCGCGTCGTGACGACGCGGTCCGGCATAGGCTACGACGTTCATCCGCTGGTCGAGGGCCGGCCGCTCGTGCTGGGGGGGATCACGGTGCCGTTCGACCGCGGGCTGCTCGGGCACAGCGATGGCGACGTGCTGACGCACGCCGTCGTCGACGCCGTGCTCGGCGGCGCCGGGCTGGGAGACATCGGGCGGCACTTCCCGTCCGACAACGAGCGCTACCGGGGGGCCGTCAGCCTCACGCTGCTGGCGGAGGCGGTCCGGCTGGCGGCGGCGAGCGGATGGCGGCCCGTGTACGTCGATGCTACAATAGTCGCCGAATCGCCCCGCCTCAGTCCGGTCCTCGACGCAGCCTCACGCAGCCTGGCCGGGCCGCTTGGCGTCACCGCCGATTCGGTGAACCTGAAGGCGACCACGACCGACGGCCTCGGATTCGCGGGGCGCGGCGAGGGGATCGCCGCGATGGCCGTGGCGACGCTCGACCGTATTCGATGAAGCTCTACAACACCCTCAGCCGCAAGGTCGAAGACTTCGCCCCCGCCGACGACGTGGTGAAGATGTACGTCTGCGGCATCACCCCGTACTCGCGGGCGCACGTCGGCCACGCGCTGCGGTCCGTCGTCTTCGACGTGATGCGCCGCTATCTCGAGTACAGCGGGCTCGAGGTCAGGCACGTCGAGAACTTCACCGACGTCGACGACAAGATGATCGACGGCGCCGCGCAACAGGGCACCACCGTGCGGGAGCTGGCGGACCGCAACGTCGAGACGTACCTGCAAGAGATGGACGCGCTCAACGTGCTCAGGGCCCACGTCTATCCCAAGGCGACCGAGGAGGTCGCCGGGATGGTCGAGATCATCGATGACCTGGTGCGCAAGGAGGCGGCCTACGTCGCCGACGGGGACGTCTACTTCAGCGTGCGCCAGAGGCCCGACTACGGCAAGCTGAGCCGCCGCAGCGTCGACAGCATGATCGCCGGAGCGCGCGTCGAGGTCGGCGAGAGGAAGCGCGACGACATGGACTTCGCGCTGTGGAAGAGCCAGAAGCCGGGCGAGCCGGCATGGGACAGCCCCTGGGGCCCGGGCCGCCCCGGCTGGCACATCGAGTGCAGCGCCATGTCCCTGCGCTACCTGGGCGAGACGATAGACATCCACGGCGGCGGGCAGGAGCTGACCTTCCCGCACCACGAGAACGAGATCGCCCAGTCGGAGACCCACAACGGTGGGGCGCAGATGTCCCGGTTCTGGGTCCACAACGGCCTGCTCATGATGGGCGGCGACAAGATGAGCAAGTCGCTGGGCAACCTGGTGACCATCCAGGCCGCGCTGGAGACGTACTCGTCCGACGCGCTCAGGCTTTTCTTCCTGAGCTCGCACTACCGCAGCCCGCTCGTCTACGGCGACGACCGCGTCGCGGGCCAGGAGCGGGCCGTCGAGCGCCTGAGGAACGCCGTCACGGCGGTCGGCGGCGATGGCGACCCGCTGTCCGCCGACGAGCTCGAGGGAGGGTTCGCGGAGGCGATGGACGACGACCTGAACACGCCGAGGGCCATTGCGGCGCTGTTCGACCTCGCCCACGAGATCAACCGCGCCGCCGAAGACGGCCGCGCCGTGTCGGACGCACAGACCGCGCTTCGACGCATGGCGGGCGTTCTGGGACTGACGCTGGAAGCGCCGTCGGACGCCGGCGACGTCGACTCTCTGCTGGGCGTCGTCGCGACTGTCTGCGACGGCCTTCGGGCCGACGGCAGCGCAGAGCTGGCCGCCCGGATCGAGTCCGGCGCGGCCGATGGCGGCGTCGCCGACGCGTCGCGGCTCGTCGACGCGCTGATCGAGGCCCGCTCGGAGCTTCGCGGGGCCAGGAAGTTCGCCAGCGCGGACGACATCCGCGACTCCCTGGCCGACCTGGGCTACATACTCGAGGACAAGCCGCAGGGCACCCGCTGGCGCCGCGCAGCGCCCTGAGCTCGCTCGGCCCCAAGCCCCCGGAACCCGCCCCGGCCGGCCCCGTCCGGCGAGGGGGGCTGTGTTAGAATCGGGGCAATCCCCGCCGCTGCCGGATGCCGGGCCAAACGGCCCTATGGCAGCGGACACCGCGAGGACCGTGCCACCGTGCCACAGTCGACTCTCGACCTTCTTCTCCGTACCCAGGCAATCGTCCGGGCGCGCCTGGAAGAGAGAGAAGAGGCGCTGTCGCCGTTCGCCGCCACGTCCGCCGGCAGCCGGGGCCGCGGGCGGCCGGAGGAGCCCGACCCGATCCGGACGGAGTTCCAGCGCGACCGCGACCGGATCATCCACTCCAAGGCGTTCCGCCGGCTCAAGCACAAGACGCAGGTGTTCATCGCGCCGACCGGCGACCACTACGTCACCCGGCTCACGCACACGCTGGAGGTCGCCCAGATCGCCCGCACCATCGCCCGCGCGCTCGACCTGAACGAGGACCTGACCGAGGCGATCGCGCTCGGCCACGACATGGGACACACGCCGTTCGGCCACGCCGGCGAGGAGGAGATGGACGAGCTCTGCCCGGACGGCTTCCGACACGCCGAGCAGAGCCTCAGGATCGTCGACAGGCTGGAGAAGGACGGCGCGGGCCTGAACCTGACGTGGGAGGTCCGCCAGGGCATCGTGAGCCACTCCAAGCCGCAGGGAGACTTTCTCGACCCGGCCCTCACGGAGGACCTGACGCTCGAAGGACAGATATGCAGGCTCTCGGACGCCGTGGCCTATCTCAACCACGACCTCGGGGACGCGTTCCGGGCCGGGATGCTCGGTCCCGACCGCCTGCCCGCCGAGGTCACGCGAGCGCTGGGCGAAAGCCACGCGCAGCGCATATCCACTATGGTGACCGACGTCGTCACGAGCTCGTGGCCGACGACAGGCGAGGGCTCCGCCGTCAACGGCGAGCGGCCCTCGATCACGATGAGCCGCGGCGTGCGGGACGCGCTGAACGCGATGCGGGACTTCATGTTCAGCGAGGTATACCTGGCCGAGGACCGGGTGCCTGAGGAAGCGGCCGCGAGAAACATCATCCGCGTGCTATACGCCCACTACGGCGAGCACCCGGACGAGGTCCCGCCGGAGCTGGCGGGCAATGAGCGCTCCGTCGTCGACTACGTCGCCGGGATGACCGACTGGTACGCGATCCGCGCGGCCGAGAGGATCGCGCCCGGCGTTTCCGACGCGCTCGGCGGGCGCCTGGGGTCGGTCGCATGACGGTCTCAGACAGGATACGCACGCGCATGGTGCGCAACCAGGTCAGGCACATCCACGAGCACCTGGAGGCGATGCAGCGCGACGTCCACGGGCTGGAGTACGCCCCGTGGAAGCTGGAGGTCGACGACCTGTGGAAGCGCGTCTTCCAGAATATCCAGAAGATGGGTGACGAGCCGCAGCAGGCGGCGCTTCAGCTCATCCGTGAGCCGTGGACGATGTACCTGACGTACTACGCGGCCCCGGGGGAGTAGGAGCGTTGTCCGGGATCGGCGGTGGATGAGCGGGACCCCTCGATACGCGCCGCTGAAGCATCTGCACGATTATTTCGCTTTTCAGATACGAAACGGTCGTGTCCCATCGTGGTTTTTCCCTATAATCTTCCCCTAGACGAGGGAAGAATATGCCGAGTAACTGCGGGGCTCTGCAAGCGTAAGCGGGCTGAATCGGAGGGATGGCGTCTGATGCTGGTTGATGGGAGTGGCATACCACGACGTGCGACCGGAGCGGAGTTCGCCCTAGGCCCGCCAGACTTATCGTATTTGGACTGCAACACACCTCCCCGTGACAGAATGCCTCCGCACAGGATCCCATATCGTGGTTCGAATGCGGTCTAGTGGGCCTAAGTTGGCGGTAGGCAGTACCATCTTCGAGATGTGGCTGGGCCTGTAAGGCTCAACTGGCCTGACAGGGGTTTTAATTCGATTTGCCTGGCAAGGCCATCTACTCGGTCTCGAAGCCACTGTCGTCAAAATTCAGCGTGCGACTGTTCTCAGTGATTGTTCGCACGACCTGCTCCGGCGCACCGTCCGGAATGCTGGCCTCTATCTCCAAAGTCAGTCTAACGTCCGCTCCCAGCAGACCCGCAAGGTGAGCAATCACTTCATCCGCTACCTGGCCTGCGTCCCTACCGACTCGCGTGGGGTCCAACTTTACCGACCCGTGGTAACGCCTGGCCGCAGGTCGTGGAGTAGCTTCACTAGGTTCCTCTGCCGAAGTCTCACGTATTTCCCCTGGCTTGCCAAGTCCCGGTTCGTAGGTGGTTCCGGCCTCTTCAGACGTAATGCCTGCCGGAACTACCTCAACGTTCATTTGCTTCCGCGCCACTTCGGGATGAACCAGAAGGCCGGGGTCGCTATCGGTGAGGGCACCCCGCGGCCCAGACTGCAGACCCCGGTATCTTCCCGCGCCGTCGTCGTAGCCGTCCGCGTAGGCGAACGAGTCCTGCTCCCACGTCATCAGCGAAAGCCCACTACGAATGGCTTCAAGTAGGACCGCAGGCTCCCTAAGTCTAGGCAAATATGAATAGCGAGCAAAGTCGTCTACCAGTTGCCGCACTGAAACGTGGTCTCCCCTCCAGAGCGGTATGCGGTCCAGTTCCATGCGGAGGCGAGTCCCAGCGAAGACGGTGATCAGCAACTCGTCGTTGCGCATCCTCCTGCTGGCCCGGTGAGCCAGAGATCCTTGTCCTGCCAGCCTAATGGCTTGCCACTGCAATTCTGCCTGGGGGGAGGACTGTACAGGCACTAGCAACCACTGATGAGTCTCTCCAATGCGAGCGGCAACTGCGCTATCGGCAGCAGCCTGCTGGGATTCGGCCTGCCGAACTTGGTGTGGTGGGAGGTCGAGCGGTTCCTTGTCGGCAAGGATCGACTTCCAGGCCAGGAATCGCCTGACGCCATCCTCCAGGTCCTGAAGACGCGTGTCGTCCGCCGCCAAGAATGCCAACGTGTTCCTGAACAGACGCGGTGTGTTCCCTCGCGACTCCAGTATGGATTTGGCGGCTGTGATGGCCCGGCTGTCCGATCCTCCTTCCCGCGTGTGCGGGTAGGTGGGGCCTAGCACTACTAGGCTGCCATCCTGGTCATCTTGGACGTCGTGGCCTGATGAAGGAAGGATGTGGACTTTGTTGAAGTCCCCCCGATTGTTCAGGTCTTCCCGGAGCCGCCTTCCTATCTCTTCGTCCACCTTGTCGCGGTTTCGCCGATACTCTTCGGCCCGGCTCTCGGCGAGGTTGGCCACTGTCGGCTGGGTCGAGTACCAATAGCGAGCACCATCCTGGTACAGGTAAGTAGCGGCACTTCCGAGACGCCGCATCGCGTCACCGAAGACAGCGGCGGGCTCTCCTGGAATAACGCATCCAAGCTTGATACGCCGGTCTTCGATTCCCCGGTTCGCCGCCGCCGGGATGGGGGCGGAGCCCAGGTAGATAGAGCGGGCCACCCGGCGACAGGCGCCGTACTTTCCAAGGTTGGGCACCTCGCCGTCCAGCCTCAAGGGAAGAGAGTTCGCGCCGTCTATATCACGCTCTATGACGGGGACCCAGTTGTCTGGAAGGTATCGCGTGAGCTCGAATTGCACGCGTGGGTCGTCCAGGGGCACGTTGGCCGGCAGAATCAGGGGATTGCGGTCGCCCTTCTCCCAGAGGCTGTGGATCACCGCCGCCATGAGGCGCAAGACGCCGCGAGTACGCTGGAAGCTCTGTAGGGTTGACCAATCGCTATAGAGCCGCTCGAAGACCTCCGGGTGGATGGGGTACGCTGTCCTGACGCGCTTCTCGTAGTCCGCTTCGACACACTCTGGAGGGAACTCCTGGTGGCTTGTGCGGTAAAGGTCGCAAAAGGCGCGGGCCACGTTGTCACGGGTGGCGAAATTAGCTGGGTCTACGATCGGCTGGAACAAGCGGCGGCGAACGATCTCGAAGCTCTCCTCCGCACTGGCTGGACGCCACGACGAATCGACACGTCCGATGACGTTGCGAAGACGACTAAGCGCGGCCCGACCTCTCAGTCCCCCCACCTCCACGTCGTCAGCTTGAGCGTGGGGTGATTCGGTGGTGTCCGAGGCCGGAAGGCTGATGACCAGCAGGCAGTTCTTAGCGAGCTTCGCCGATTCCGACAATGCCTGCGCGAAGGTAAATTGGGTCTCGAAGCTACCAGCCGGAAGGTCGCCCTCGTCGTGGAGCTGCCTGGCGTAGGCCACCCATTCGTCGATCAAGATGAGCGCCGGGCCATACTCGTTCAGAAGCTCGCGCAGGGCGTCGCCTGGATTAGTCGCGCGTTCGTCGTCAGCCCGCACCCGTTCGTAGGCACGTCGGGCTTCAGCCTCGCCCCCTGCCGTCTGCCCGAGCTGCCAGGCAAGCTCTCCCCACAACGTTCGTACTTCCGTGCCATCCGTCTTTGACACTGGGTTGCCCGGCGATATCCGGTTGCCTACTAGAACCACCCGATTCACCGAAGGGAGCGCCGCTACCTCGGTTTCCTGCATAACCGCATCCATGCCGGACAGTCCGCCTACCGGCGCGCCGGAGAAGAGATGGTAAAGGGCCAGCATCGAGTGGGTCTTACCGCCGCCGAAGTTCGTTTGAAGCTGCACCACAGGGTCGCCGCCCATGCCTGCAAGCCGCTGCACCGCGCCGCCCAATAGCTGCTTCAGGCTGTCCGTCAGGTAGGTGCGGCGGAAGAACTCCGAGGGGTCAAGGTACTCGGGTGATCCCTCTCCAAGGTGCACCTGCCAGAGGTCTGCCGCAAACTCCGCCTGCTGGTACCGGCCGCTGGCTACGTCTTGATGCGGACTGACCACCTCACGCCACGGGGCGAGACCTCCAATCGCTTGGTTTTCAATGACTGTTCCCGCGGTCCTGCGCCTCTGCGTACGCGCCTGCTCGTCGAAGCGCACCCGCAGCAGTTCCATCTTCATGTCCTCGACCTCACCGGCCTCCGGCGAGGAGACCGCCGTCAGGAGCCGGTGGGTCGAATCAAGAGCTCGGTAAGCATCGTCGCTGGAAAAAGACTCTTGGTGCGCCCAGCGATTGCGGATATCCCGCAACTCGCTCACCAGGCTCCGTTCGGCATGTCCTAGCGTGTCTCGATAGACCTCGTTCCAAGACTCCCACATGACCCGCAGGAGGGCCGCGGCGTCCATGTTGGAGAAGTGGCCCTTCGCATCCTGGACAGGCTCCCCTAGGACTTGCTGCAACACCTGGTCGGACCGTCCCTTATGGCGGTTGATGAACTCCCGCGAGACGAACGGCGCAAGCCCAGACTTGAGCATGTCCATCGCACTGCCCACCCGATCTCTGTTGGTTATTGCCACACTCTATCTCCCCATGGGTCTATTCGGTGAGCACTCCCCGACGGTTGAACTCTGCGGCAATGGAATCGTAGACCGAACTGGCCTCCGCGAGCGCGCGTTTCGCATCCGACTCCGTGATCTCGCTCCAGTCCCCAGGATACCGCGATTCAGCCGCCCATACCGTGAGTTCAGAGAGGTCGGGATGTTCGCGCCTCACCGACCAAGAATTGGGCAATCGATTCCGCACCGCATTCAAGTCGTGTACGTAGGGGACATCAATCCGCTCAAGCACCAACGCAGCCTTGAGTGCCTTCTCCACCGCCTGCTGCGCGAGAAAACAGACGTGGCGCGTTCTTTGTCCGCCGAGCAACTCGTTCGCGACATCAAGATCGTCCGCCGCGTAGCGCAGCCAGCGACCCGCTTCGCGGATGTATTCAGGATCGTTCATAGATGGCCTTGCCTTCCCGAAGCGCCGCACACAGCACACCGCCAACGATGTGACCGCGGCGACCGATCTCCTCAGGCGTGGTCACGACGATATCCTTGGCGACAGGCAGATCGCCCAACGTCCGATGGATTTCGACGGCGGCATGGCGCCGGTCAGTGCCGTTCGGCAACACGACAAGCAGGTCCACGTCGCTCCACTCGTTGGCATCACCCCTTGCCTGGGAGCCGAAGAGCACGACGCGAGACGGCTGGAACCGTCCGACGATGCGGTCCACCATGGTTGAGATGATCGTTTCAGCGGTCATCGGGCAACCCCATTGTTCCCTGCGTGGGGCGGACAACTTGCTGGGCCAGCCGCGCGACCTCCGGCCAACTCTGCACGAGCGCATTGTAGCCAAGGGCCTCATGGGAACGGTTCTTCTGGTCGCAGATGCGATAGAGGCGGTAGGCCAACTCGCGAGCGGCTTCAGCATTCGGGCCAAGCTTGCTCATCAGCGAGGCGGCAGCGTCCTCGCCTTCCTTGTCATGCACGCGGACCAGATGGTGCACAGCCTCCCACGCGATGAGTCGGGTGTCGCTGTCCGGGACCCAGTCTTCGGGCAACTCATGAGGCCGGAGCAGGCGGACGTTGCCCGCGCCGGAGAGCAGTACGCCCGCCTCCATCATTCCCGCTACGCTGGTGTTCTTGGCCGTGGACAGCGTTTCGGCCACGCCGTAGTCGCCGTCGTCGAACCCAGACTGCTCAAACCACGCGAGTGCCCACCGGGTGTCGGCGTCGAAGTCTCCCTCCTGCTCGGCAAGCACTTCGTCCAAGGTCTGGTTGATGAGGGCTAGGGCCTCGCGTACAGACACGGCTGTGCCGCTGGCGTCCAGCACTCGCGAGTAGCGGGTGTACACTCCCATGCCCGGCCCGATGGCGGCCTGGGCCAAATCCACAGGGGCGATGTTCCCGGACTGCATCTGGTGTAGCGCGTCAGGCAACTCCGACTTTAGGGCGTCGAGGAATTCCCGCCGTGTGGCAATAGGCGAGTCTGCGGGGCGTGGACGGCACACAAGAACGATGCTGGAGGCAAGGGCGTTGGCACCTTGGTTAACCTTTCGGTTCTTACGTTCTGTGCGCACGGGCCATGTGCCGTTGACCGAGAAGCTAGCGCGAATTACCGCGTCCAGAAATGTTTCCCAGCCAGTGCTGGCAGTGCTCCCATTGCTCTTGTTCTCCGACTGCTTGAAAGCGTAATAGATAGTGACCGGATAGGCGGATTGCGACAGCCCAGCGAGACGCTGCATCGCCAAGGTCATGCCGTCAAGGAAGAACTCTTCCGCCTTTTCCCTGCTTCCATGGCGGTAGGGTGTGGCGACCAACTCTTCGGCTTTTGGCACGGCGAGCGTGGCGAAGAGTTCGGGAAAAACGGAGCGCAATGAACGCCGCAGCCACACATAGAAGAAGTCCGAAAGGTCAGCATAGCCGATGTTGTCGTAGTAAGGTGGGTCAATGGAAACAATCTTACCTTGGCTAACAACCTGTGAAGCAGCGTCAAGCTGTTGCGCATGGCCATTAGAGTCCGGTCTTGCTCCGATAGAGAGTAGCCCAGCCAATGTGTTCTTGAACATACTCTCAAAGGAGCCACTGGGGCCGCTGACCGTGTTGGCTTCGGCGTAATCCCATGACATAGCAAGTGCCTGACGTCCAAATGTGTCCCCAGGACATTCGACCGAGCCTTTGAATGTGCAAAGAGTGCTCGCTCGGTTAGTTGTCTTACTAACTGCGAATCCGAGATACACTCCCACCGCCTCCGCGTAGGCCGTCGCACCTGTCCCACCGTTCCGAAGGGGTATGTAATCATCCGGCATGCCCGCTGCTTCGGCGTCGTGTTGGACGCGCTCCCGTGCTTCCGCCACTAGGTCAGAGAAGGTAGTCAGCGCCACCAGTTGACGATCAGTGAAGAGGTCGCGCCACTTGGTCATGCCGTACTCCTGCACACGGAAGCCGAGTGCCCGTTCGGGCAGGTCTGTCTCCGGTGTGTCCTTGGGCATTGCACTCAGCGCGATCACTACTTGCTCTTCCGTAGGCCCCAGATACACCCGGCTCCGATCACCCTCGGCGACAATTGCCATCAATCGAGCACCCATACGGCCTGCCTTTGCTTCGGAGCGCAAGTACTCGAATGGCATGGGCGCACCCGACATGAGACAAAGAAAAGGGCTGCCGCTGCTGCCAGACTTGGTGCCATTCTTGGCGCTCTCCGGCGGCGTCCCCGCCTCGACAATGAAGCGGTAGTCGCCGCCCTCCATCACCGGCTCGACGTAGGCTTCCTTGCCGCTCTTCGTGGAGAGCAAGAAGGTAGAGGCCAGTGGCACGTCCACGTCGGCGAAGGCCGGGTTGGGACTCTTGACGGTCCGCGCCCAGAGCCAGGCGATGACGGTGAGCTTGCGGCCCACGTAGCGCTCTAGATCGGGGCGCTCCTGCGCCATCTCCGCCGTGACCTCAATCTTGGGGTATAGGTGGCCGATGCGCTCCTCGGCCTCATCGCGCATCCACTTGCCATAGTAGCGGACGTCCTCGGCCAAGCCCGCCGCGCCCTTCCAGATGGCGTCGGTCGAGCCCTTGCCCTTCCGAGATTCCGGGTTCACCGGCGGATTCCCGGCGAATTTGGGTGGTATCTCAATCATGGCCTTGTTGATGAGCACCGCCACCGGGTTGAGGTCACTGGCATAAGCCTCAAGCCCCAGCCGCTGCGCTTCAAGGGGTATAGCGCCTCCACCGGCGAAAGGGTCGTGGAAGGCGGGGAGCTTGTCCGGGTCGAACAGCTCCGCCGCCCTGAGATGGTCTCTGTTGTCCTCGCAGGTCCACCGCCAACTCTTGCGAATCTCCTCCCGCGCCGCTTCCAGGACCGTCTCGTTGGAGCTGTTTTCCCACTTCACCAACTCCTCGATGATGCGGAACAGGCGCTGCCGCTCCTGGGACTGGGCCTCCTCAGTAGGAAACAGCTCCGGGCGGGCCGAAGGGTCGTCCACCATCTGGGCGAAGAGCACGGCTCGCGCCGTCGCGAGCGGACGCCGTGCCCACCAAAGGTGGAGGGTGCTGGGGTGGCCGTGCCGAATCGACTTCTCCCGCGCCGACGCGGCGTTGATGGCCTCCAGGGGTAGGGCGACTTCAATTAGCTTCTTGCGGAGCTTCACGTTCAACCTCAGAACTATCTTGAGCGAAGGATTAGGTGGACGAGACTGAACAGCCTGCAGAACAAGTAATCTACATGCTCACTCGTTGCGAGCATCTCCTGGCTCGTCTCCGAGTGACGAATACGCAGGCTGTTTCCGATGTCGGTGAGTTCTAATGCCTCCCTGTCCAATGCGTCCCGGAACTTAGGGGATGTCTTGCCGGCAGTCTTATCAAGCATTGCATTGGCCTGCGCCTTCTTGTTGCCCTGGCCGTCCAACGTCTTGAGTCTCTCCCATACGTCCCAAAGTGCCTCCAGTGCCTCCCGCCGTGTCTCAGGATTGGGATTGAGAAACTTTCGCGGAGCCGTATCCAAGAGACGGTCGAGTTCCATGTCACCGGTGTTGGTTTCAAGCTGATCCAATGCGTCTTGCAGGACAGGTGGCACCAGTCGTTCTATGTGTCCTCCTTCGGTGAGCATATATGCAATGCCGTTACGTCGAAAGATGTCCTCCACGTCAGCGCGGAACTGTTCTCTACCCGCGTCCTTATCGAATGTTAGGTGATTGTGCTTGCCAAAGTCATGGTAGCTACGGGGGATTGGTTTACCGATGCTTGCCCAGCAAAACTCGATCATGTCCAGGATCTTAAGTGTAGGTGGAATTTCGCTGGTTCCGTTCCAACCTGTATTTTCGATCCACGGCCAATCCGGCAACCCTTGAATCCGGGCGCGCATAGCGTCTCTGAACGCCGCATCATCTGTACCAATTGGAATCGGGCCATCAAAACAGTTCTCCCGGTAAGTTGCGGCGAATGACCCATCCTCTACACGTGCACGAATCAACGAACGGATGCCTCGCCAGACGACTTCGCTGACTTCCACACTATTTCGAGACACTTCGTGGCCTTCTCTTTCGCTGAAATACCGCATATTCACATCCTTCTTACTGGGACGACGGATTCATCTAGCTCGCCAGGAGCCGGCATGTCCGATACTCTGTACGTGTCTCCTTGCGATTCTGGGTTCATGACGGCACCTCGGCACGAGCCAGCAACTCCGGCAGGTCGTAGTTCACGCTGGTCACTCCAAAGTCAGGTTCCCTGCGAAATGGCTTGCGGACGTAATAGACGCGGTCCGCCCCGTTGTCCTGGAATTCCACGATCGCGAGGATGTAGTCCTCCGGTTTGTTCAGGGAAGTGAGCACCTCGTTCTTGGTGACCGTAACCGTCGACGCACCCTGAACCCTCCCCTTCACCTCGATGAATCGAAGCTTTCCCGTGCCGGGCACCCTGCTCTCGACATCGTATCCGAGCTTGTCGAATTCCCGGTCCACCGGGTCAAACCCGAGGCCACGCTCGGTTTCCATCACCGCCGCCCTGGCACGCGCCGCCGCTGCTTGTGTGTCCCGCATCTCAACAGTAACGGGGACCGAGCCAGCCATCTTGCGAAGAAGTCCGGCGGGTACGACCAGAACCCCGCCGAGGACGACGGGAGGCAATGGCGACAGCTGACGCTCGCGTTGAATCTCATCCATCCGCTTTTGCAGTCGCCCCTGTAGGTCATCGGCCCTGCGGCGAGCTTCAGATGAGTTGAGGCGCGCGTTCGGCTTCCCTGCTTGCTCCTGTGAGTGGAGATCGGCGGCCCGATGGTCCCAGTAGGCAATCTCCTTGGTCAGTCGTTCCTTGACTGCCGCCTCTGTCTTTGAGAGGAGTTCCAGCTTTCGCGACCGGACCTCTTCGAGATGCGTTGGCACCAGACGAGACACTGCATATTCGACAGCCTTGGCTTCCAGGTTACCGCCAATCCAGCTGCACTCGGGTCTACCGACTATCTCCTGCACACCCGGCTCCCCGTCGCTCAATGGCCGGTAGTCGAGGTAAGGCGCATAGTCTTGCCCCACGGTCTCAAGCTCCGCATCCACTTCCACATGGAGCATCCTCTTGGATACGGTTCGCTGTTCTCCGGACCGAGTGCGGCTTCCATCCTGGATGCTGTGTTCCAAGTACATGAGGACGCGGGGTCGGTCGCTGCTGTCGTTGTCATCCACCAGCACCGAGCTTTGCCGAAGTACGCTGCGGTGTCGCTCTAGTGTCAGGTCTATGGTGGCATCCAGTAGGGGATGGCCCGGGCAAACGAATGCCGCCGGCGGCTGACCGGGAGGAGCCATAAGCGATTTCTCGAAGGTTATGCGCTCGTAGCGCTGCAAGATCGGCTCGCCCAAGCCGATCAGCCGGTCGCGCTCGCGCACCTGAACCGGGACGTGGTTGACCTGATAACGTCGAGGCTCCCGCTCCGTCATCCTGCCGCCGAGCCGCCGGAAAGCCTCAATGAAGAAGGACTCGACGTAGTGGGGTTGAAGCCTCCTCGCCTCGGCCCGTTCCATTTCTTCCCGAATCTTGAGCACTTGGCTCGTATCCATCGAGTCTTGGGCTAGAGCGGACTCGGACAAGAGGTCTTGGACCTGGCCTTGGTCGAACGCATCGCTAACCGCTTGGGTCAGCCGGGCTTGGACTTCAGGGCGCTCCCCGTACCTTATGGCCTCCAGCAGCAGGTCGCGCAGTGGCTTTCCCTCGAACTGCACCTTGCCCAGCACGTCAAAGACCTGCCCACCCAGGGCCTTCCTCGCCTCCTCAAGTTTCTCCAGCAGGGTGCGATAGACGTCTCCCTCCCTGGTCTCCTCCGCTATCAGATTCCAGAGATGACAGACCTCTGTCTGCCCGATTCGGTGAATGCGCCCGAACCGTTGCTCGATGCGGTTCGGGTTCCAGGGCAGGTCGTAGTTCACCATCAGATGGGCGCGCTGGAGGTTGATTCCCTCTGAGGCAGCATCGTTGGCCAGGAGAATCTGTACTTCCGGGTCGTGCAGGAAGGACTCCTGGATAGCCCGCCGGTCCTCGCGTCCGATGCCGCCATGGATCATGACCACGGCCTCTTGGCGGCCCAGTAGGGTTGTTATCCGCTGGTGGAGGTAGTTGAGGGTGGCCCGATGTTCGGTAAAGATGACGAGCTTCTGGTGGGGAGATGGCACGAACGGTTCTTCGGTCACGTCCGATGCAGCGGTAAAGAGCCTGTTAAGGAGGGCGGCGAGTTCTTGCCACTTCTTGTCTTCGCCACCGACTCGGACCGTCTGCGCCAGAGATTCCAGCCGCCGTAGGCTCTGGATCTCGGCTTTAAGCTCGTCTACGGTTCGCGCAGCCGTGGCGCGGTCTAGTATCTCTTCCTCGGCGGCAACGATCTCCTCGTCGGGCGCCTCATCCAGGTCCGCGATGTCTTCGTCGTCCCACTCAGGGACGCTGGCAGAGAGAGACGAGGCGACCTGTGAGCCTCGCTGCAACAGCTGAAGCTCACGGAGACGGCTCTCCAACCGCTCCTTGCGCCGACAAAGGGACTGGTAGATTGCTTCGGGCGACGAAGCCAGTCGCCGTTGAAGGATGGTGAGTGCGAACCCCACGGTTCCCGCTCGTTCGCTTTGAAGGGCCTCAGCCCGATTGAACTCCTCCCGAACGTAGTCAGTCACTTCCCGGTAGAGGCAGGCCTCGCCGTCAGACAACTTGTAAGGGACCGCGTAGGCGCGCCGCTCAGGGAACAACGGTGTGGCATCGAACTTGAACAACCTCTCCTTCACCATCCGGCGCATAAGGTCCGAGACATCGGCCGTATGCACGCCATCACGGAAGCGCCCCTCAAAGCGGTCGCCGTCCAACAGGGCCATGAACAGTTGGAAGTCCTCTTCCTTGCCATTGTGTGGAGTCGCGGTCAGCAGCAGGAAATGGCGAGTGCGAGTCGACAGCATCTGCCCCAGCCGGTGGCGTTTGGTGTACCTGATCTCGCCGCCGAAGAAGGATGCCGACATCTTGTGGGCCTCGTCGCAGATGACCAGGTCCCATCCACCATCGCGTGCCCGGAGCAGTGCCTGGACATCCTCGTCACGGGCCAGCTTGTCGAGACGCGCTATGGCCAGCGGCGTCTCGGAGAACCAGTTGCCTGTGCGGGCGGCCTCCAGCTTGTCGTTCGTCATAATCTCGAACGGCAGCTGGAATCTCCGGTATAGCTCATCCTGCCATTGCTCGGCCAGACTGCCGGGGCATACCACCAAGCAACGTTCCAAGTCGCCGCGAGCAACGAGCTCCTTGATCAGCAACCCGGCCATAATCGTCTTACCTGCACCGGGGTCGTCCGCAAGGAGAAATCGCAGGGGCTGGCGGGTCAGCATCGAGTCGTACACTGCCGTGATCTGATGAGGCAGAGGGTCCACAATGGACGTGTGAACGGCGAGTACAGGGTCGAAGAGGTGGGCTAGACGGATTCGCTGGGCCTCGGAGACGAGACGGAAGATGTGGCCGTCCCCATCAAAGGACCACGGAAGCCCGCGCTCAATCACTTCGAGGCTGGATTCGTCGTCCCGGTAGAGAAGGCGAGTACCGACAGCCCCGGTAGTTGGCGTCTTGTAGGTGAGCTCGACTGCTGAGTCGCCGAACCACTTGACGCTCACGACCTCTGTCGGCCCGTCCGACGACACTCCGCGGACAAGGGCGCCGGCTGTCAGGCTTTCGAGATCTGCCATGCCATCCTTCCTATTGGGTATAGCTTCATGATACTCTCAATTGCTGTTGATAATCAACTCAACTTCAGCTATCCTACAGGAGAGGTGGCAGCATGGATTTCCCAGAGCGTCTACGTTCATTGCGCAAGCAAGCCCAACTGAGCCAACGCGACCTGGCAGAGAGAATCGGAGTCGACTTCACCTACCTGAGCAAGATAGAGAATGGACG
This sequence comes from Dehalococcoidia bacterium, assembly GCA_965220785.1. Taxonomy (GTDB): domain Bacteria; phylum Chloroflexota; class Dehalococcoidia; order Lucifugimonadales; family CAZENU01; genus CAZENU01. The sequence continues at coordinate 787,370 of CBDCQW010000003.1, read as the reverse complement.
CGTCGAGCCTCCCAGCGAAGTGGTTCTGCAGGGGATCGCTCGAGAGTTGGCTGGTGAACTGAGCCGCAACGAGACTGAATTGGCCGACGAACTGATAACCCTGGCTGGGAAAATTCCCTCAGACTTGGCGGATACGCTCTCCCGAAATCCCGGCGCCGTCCAGTATCTGAGGTCTCTCGGCGATGACGTGCAGTCACCCGCCGAGTGGCGGAGGCTGATACGGGAACGGCGGTCAGACCAGCGATGACCACTAAGTTTCTGTCAGATGCCCAGCTTGAGGGCATGGCGAGCCGTCTGCTGGGCCGATACGAGTCTCTGTATGGAGCGGTGTCCCGTCCTCCAGTTCCGGTGGAGCGCGTACTCGAGGATGTGCTAGACCTCAACATCCTGTGGGACAAGGTCTCCGAACGTCCTGGCCAGTCTATTCTCGCCGAGTTGGATTCCAGCTTGAAGACGGTGGTCTTCAATGAATCAAGGCGTACACTAATAACTGAGACACCGGGCCTCTACTACACCATTCTCGCTCACGAGGCGGGGCATTGGGAGGCCCACGTTGATCATGCCCTCTTAGCACAGTCGCCCTTACCCGGCTTCGAGCACCACATGAAGTGCCTCTACCGAGGCTCCGGACCTGGCCAGGACCCGCGTGAAGTCCAAGCTCACCGGTTCATGGGGTTTCTACTGATGCCTTCACCCATACTGCTGGAGGCCGCCAGAGACGTTGACCTGCTGAGTTGGCCTACCCTCTACAAACTCCGGGATCTCTTCCAGGTAACCATATCGGCCCTGAAGATCAGGCTCGAAAGATTGGGCCTCGTGTACGTGACGGAGGAAGGGAATCTCTACCCATCACGACAGGAATATGAAGGCCAGATGCGCCTAAGGTAGTACCCGTCTGTTTTCGCTGCATGCTTGCGTTGATATTCAACGCAGTATCTATTAGGATGGGTAGTATGGAGGACAAAGGCAAATTCCCATGACACAAGATAGCGGATTCCACATACTGGCTCTAGATGGTGGTGGGACAAGGGGGATCTATTCGGCCCAGATCCTTGCCAGCATCGAGCAGGTGAGCGGTGTGCCTATAAAGGAACAGTTCGACCTCATCGCCGGTACCAGCACTGGTTCCATAGTGGCCGGAGCCGTCGCGGCGGGCATTCCGATGGCCAAGATTGTCGAACTCTTCAGAACGGAGTCCCCACGCATCTTTCGGAGAAGGTGGTTTAGTTGGCTTCATATCCGAAGCAAATATCCAAGTCACCCTCTCGGACAGATCGTGAGAGCTTATCTGCCTGACATGACTCTGGGAGAAATCTCGACGCCTCTCATGATAACAAGCTCCGACATCTCCACCGGCGGTGTCCACGTGTTTAAGTCCAGGTACCTCAAGGAGCTCGGAGCACCATACGTCAGGGATGGGAATGTCGCTCTGAGCGATGCGATCCTTGCATCATGTGTTGCTCCCACCTACTTCGATCCCATGCCGGTCGACGACTTCCTTCTGGCGGACGGCGGGTTGTGGGCGAACAACCCGTCCATCATAGCCCTCACCGAAGCCATCTCGAAGTTCAGGCAGTCGGTTGAGCAGGTGCACATCTTGTCTATTGGCACTGGTCATTCCGTGAATCTCTATACCCACAACAGGTATTGGGGCCTGATCACTGGGTGGGGGCGTCGAAAGCTGGTCGCCTATGTGCTCCGCCTCCAATCCGAGGCATCGGCGAATATGGCCAAGCTGTTGCTCGGAGACAGGTACCTACGGCTGGATCCTGAAATCGAGGATTGGGCTTTGGATGACATCAAACATCGGGACAGTCTGAAGGCCCTCGCTATCAAGGACTTCACTCAACAGAGTGACGCAATTGCGAAGAACCTGAAGACACCACAGTAACGAGACGGCGACCGATCCGAGGGAATGTCTACGAATATCAGCTAGTAGCTTCATAGAAGCCAGAACAGAAGGAGAAGATTGAGATGGCGAAGAACAATAAAGACTTTCAGGACTTCCTCAGAGATGAAGTCAACCTGAACCAAAGCCGGCTTGACCGGCTCAATACGAGTGTGCGAGCTGTAGACGCCTACCTCAAGGACCACCTGACTGGCTATCAGAAGATGGAGCGGCAGGGTTCATATGCCTTGGGCACCCTCATCAAACCCGTCGATGACAACGACGAATACGATGCGGACATCCAGATAGTGATGAACCCCAATCCCAAGTGGCAGGCGAACGATTACATCAACGAGGTCAAGGAAACTCTGAAGGAGAATGACAACTACGCCAACAAGCTCAAGCTCAAGACTCGATGCGTCACCATCGACTATGCTGGAGACTTTCATCTCGACGTAGTTCCCCGTGTGACTATTGGTGGTAAGCACTCCATCTGCAACCGCATCGACAATGAATTCGAGGAGACGGACGGCACTGGCTACCGGGACTGGTTCAACGAGCAGAATCGGATCACCGGCGGCAATCTGAAGCGAGTCGTCAGGTTGCTCAAGTACCTGCGGGACCACAAGAACAACTACACCGCCAAGTCGATCTTGCTGACCACGTTGGCTGGCAACACAATCAAACCCACCGATGAGGGCACCGAGGCCGTGGGCACTGTGGCCGACACGTTGGTTACCGTCCTGACGAGAATGGACGATTACCTTCAGCTACACACCTACATGCCCGAGATCAGGAATCCAGTGCTGCCAACAGAAACCTTCAACCGACATTGGGACCAGACCAAATACGCTAACTTCAGGACCAGGGTCAACTCCCATGCGCGAACCGCCAAGAGGGCTAAAGAGGAATCTTCGAACGAAGATGCCGCCAAGATCTGGCAGGAGCTGTTCGGGGAGAACTTCGGCAAGGGCTCTGGTGGAAGTAGCAGTGGGGGAGGCAATGGTGGGGGCGGACGAAACAATCCGCCAAGTGGACCGAGGAACAACCCTAGTGGAATCGCCGCCCCAGTCGTGGGCATTCCTAGGGTAGTCACTCCAAGGAAGCCTTACGCCAGATGAAACCGATTACTGCTGACTTGGAGTGGCTGCCCCGATGCTTTCCCGGCCTCCTGTACGATGCGAATGCCAACGAGATATCTGGCGAGATCGCATTCTGCGCAGCGTACGACGATAGGACAGACCAGGTGCGGATCGGGAACGATGAGGCACATCGACGATTGGCGTCATTCCTTTGCGACTCATACTCCCTGCGTATCGATCTGAACTCCATTGACAGGAACGGTTGGCCAAGGGTTTACGAAGTTGGCGGCCGCCACCAAGCCATCTCGACGAAGCACAACGTCGATACCATTGACCTGCATTTCTATCCAGACGGATCGTGTTGTTTAGGAATCAGATTCTCTCCTGAACGGTTCCTGACATTGGAGCGGTTCATAGACGAACTTGTTGTCCCATTCTTGTATCGTTTGTCGTACGTGGACAAGAATGGGCTACCTGCTGTCAGAAAAGACCTTTGGGGCGAATACCCTCATGGTGATGACGGGATCCGGCAGTACATGAGCGAAATGCTTGACATGGCTAGTAGAGATCTAGGTAGGAATGAGCTTTGTCCCTGTGGCAGCGGTCGTAAGTTCAAGAGATGCCATCTTGACGACGTGGAGGCATTGAAGAGCTCACGCGCAGGCCAGCGTCGTTGGTAGCTATCTGTCACTTACGCCCGAGGACCGACCCGCTCGTGTTGGCGTTCTGCACGTGTCTGCTTCTCTGCATTTGGACAGAGCTCCTCGTCTGTCCGGCAGATAGACCTGCATGGTCTCGAACTGCTAGGTAACCGGAGAGCGGTCCGAGGCTACGTGCGCGCCTACGCGTCATTGCACGGACGGCGCAAGGCAGCCGAGGACCTCGGCGTGTCCCGCCATACCCTGTGGCGCTTCCTAGAACAAGGCCACAGGGGGCGCACTGTGCCCTCCGCCGTCGTGAACCAGGTCGGCAACAGCGTCCGGGCGATAGAAGCGGCGACGTTCGAGATCATCATCGACCTGGAGGGTCTGCGACCGGACCCTGCGCTGCGTCCTCTGTGCCAGGGTCTTGAGGAGACGCTGCGGCTGCTTTGCGCCACGCCCCTGGCCACCGTGGAGGAGCTGTCCCGCTTCGGGCGCGTCCCGGCCTCCACACTCCGCGACCGGCTGAAGAAGCTGACCGAGCGGGGCCTCGCGGACTCCGTTCCGCACCACTTGAGCGTCCTGGGCACGCGTCCACAGCGCCGGTACCTCCCCACGGCCGAGGGCGTGACCGCCGGAGGCATGGCCACCAAGGGCGAGGGGCACATGCTGAGAGCCTACCCGGTGTCCAAGCAGTGGTTCCGGCTGCTGGCGGAGCGGCTGGACGCCGTGGCCGTGCTCCACCGCGTCGCCGCCATGGTCGTCGACGCCGACCCGCACGACGACCCCGTGCGCGTGGACCACTACCGCAACGGTCCCTACGACATGCTGCTCACCCTGTCCGGGGGCCGCTCCATAGACCTGATCCGCGAGGGACCGGCGCTGCCCACCTCGAGGCTACGCTACCGCCTCAGGAGCATCGAGCGGCTGGACAGCGGCGACAAGCCATTTGTCACCCTCGTGTTGACCCACGCAGACCAATCCATCCGCAGGGCCATCCGGTCCCTGGGTGACCCCATGGAGCACCGCAGGACCTTCGTGGCGACGGAGGGGAAGCTTCTGGCAGGTGTCCACACGGCAGTCGTCTGGCAGCAGTGCGGGAGCGGCCTGGGGGAGGCCGTGCGCATCGACGCCGACGCATCCCTGGCGAGCATCCTGGCCTGGGCGGGGCGCCTGCTGAACTCGTCCTACTCCTTCCTCGGGGACAGACCCAAGAAGCGTGTGTCGACGGCGCGTGTGTCGAGAGTGCTCCTCAAAGGCGCAATGGGAGTGGCCATGGCCACGGGCAAGTCGTCGAAGGGCGGGGGCGTCGCTTCTTGGTGATCGAGGACGTGTCGGTCGGTGGTCCGCCTTGGTGATTGTTGCTGCACTGGTCGGGCACCGTTCATTTGGCCTCGGCCGGTCGGTGGGTCGCCTCTGTGCCGGCGTTTGCTGCTGGCCCGGTGGTCGTGGTTAGGCGGTCTGTGGAGAATCGGGCTACGACCTCGGGGTGGAAATGGTGCGGGTACCTCCCGACCAGATTGGCCGCCGTCTTTGGTGGATTGCGGTCAAAGCGCCAGCAAATCACGGCTGCGCGTAGGCCTCGCACGTAGTCTTGGTTGGTGCCGTAGCGTCGAACACCGCGGTAATTGAGCCCGTCGTATAGGCCGGCCGCGAAAAGTCGGGGCTTGTCCTGTCCCGCAATACGCCTGATGTTTTCGATTGCGGCTTGGCGGCGGGCCGCTCGACGCTCTCTCTTTTCTTCGCCCTTCTGAATGGTTCGCTGCCATCGTTTGTAGGCGGCTCGGTAGCGGCGGAAGTCGCGGCACTCGGGGCAGTGGCGGGGAGGTCGCCCTCGGGTCGTGGGCGTCTTGGTGGGCTCATTGCACCTGTAGGGTCTGCCGATTATGGATTTGATGATGCTCTGACACTTCGGCATCGCTCCGCCGGTGTGTCTGGCTCTTGTCCGTGCGGCGTAGGCGCGCTGCGATTCCCTACGTGCCGCTTGGCGGTGCGGCTCGCACCTTACGGGCTTGCGGCCGCGGCCGCGCTTGGGCTTGGTCTGGCGGTGGCAGCGGGGCTCGATGCAGTCGGGCATGACCGAACGCTAGTGCGCTGCGCCGGCCGGTGTCAAGGTGATCTGCAAGGGACTTTTTGCGAGTGTTTCGCATCGATTATTTCTGACTAACACCAGTTCCACTGGTGAACAGCCAGGAATTGCGGTCCTCGCCGCTGGCCGCTCGGCCCGAAATCCAGGCTTACGCTTGCAGTGCGCCGGGCCGGTTCCGGCGCGAAAAAGCAAGGAGTGTGGGGCGTGGTTGGTGGGGTTCAAAACGGGCGGACGTCGCTGATGGCGATATTTGCTCTCCAGCGGCAGCAGCATCCAGACAGCGCGCCTCGGCGCGTCGAATATTGCGAGCGGGACCGTGCTCTGCTGGGGCAAGACCTTGATACCCCCCGAGCGACCTGGGGGAGCGAGGGGGGTTAGATGAACTATCAGACACGACGAGAGCCCGAATCGAGCGGACACGTCCCACCCTCCCCGGTGGCCTCGCCAGACGATGTCTCCCCGGGTGTTGACGGGCCGGACCGGGCCGAACGTCGGCGCAAGGACCGTCTGGTCCGGAAACTGGGCGCCTTCTGCGGCAGGGGAGTCCTGCGGATCAACGACGCCCTGATGGGCGGCGGGCAACGGACGACTGTCGCGGCATGCAACACCTGGCGTGACCAGGCTTGTGCTGGCCGCAAGGCTGAGTCCGAGATCATGCGCCGCGAGCTGGGGTTCCGACGCGCTTTCCCCGGCAAGGACGGCTCACTGCTGACGCTGACCTACCGGGCGCGGCGGTGGACGACGCCGTCGTCGGTCTGGCCGGTCGGTGAGACCTGGCAGGAGTACGTAGACCGCCACGGCCTTGATCTGGAGCTCGTGCGCGCTGCGTACGGGGATCCCGGTGACGGCTTCCATGCCTGGGTCGGTCAACGCGGCTACAGGCCATGCGCGGGCCGCTGCAGGTGCAGGCCGTCCAACAAGTGCTGGGTCAAGCCGCTGCGTGAGTGGTTGCAGGGCATCCGGGATTTCCACGGGGAGGCTGCGCTGGCGTACGCGGTAACGCTGCTGCCGTCGGACTGGCGCGGGTTACCGGTGGTGCTTGAGAGCTGGGAGCAGTATGCCGTGCGCACGGGCATCGACCTCGCAGCGGTCCGGGAGGACTACGCGGACGGTGACGGTCCTGCGACGTACATGGCGGAGAACGGCCTCCGCAACGAGTACACGGCGCTCCGTGACTGGCTCTGGGAGATGGGCCATGTCGACGACGATGGCAAGCCAGCTGGCAAGCATGGGCCCGATGCCCTGCCGTACATCCGTGAAGGGCTGTTCTCCGCCAAATGGCAGCGGCTCTACGTGACTGCCTGCCTGCAGGCGCTCACCCTAGCTTATCAGGGATGGTTCGGCCGACGGCTGAGCTACTTGGTCGGCCAGCAGTGGACCCAGCAGTCGGCCATCCATCTTCACTTGGTCGTCCCTGTGGCCCGCGATGTGACGTCGGAGCAGTTGGCAGCGAAGGAGAGGCGGGTCTCGTCGACGTGGCTGCGGATCACCGGCGATTCCTACATCGTCGACTGGTCGCATCGCACGGAGGAACACCGGCCCGGTGTGGAAGACCGAAAGAAGGGTCGCAAGCGGCGTCGCGCCGACGGCACGTCGTACAGCCTGCGCCAGCAGATCCGGTACGCGTTGCGCTACCTCCATCCCCGACGCGCCCGGGTGCCGAAGGGCTGGCAGGAAGAGGGCTTCACCTGGAACCGGTCGCGGTCGTCACGGGACTGGCCCAAGCCGGACGTTGGCGTGCTCGGCTCGTTCATCGCGCGCAAGCCGGTTCCTAGGTCGGAGCTCCCCCAGGGCGAAGACGGGGGCTTGGGCGGTGCCTACGTGGTCGGTGCCGGGCCAGGCCTGCTTGCCGGTGTCAACCGGAGAACCGCGCGGTACTACCAGAAACTCCGCGGACGCATGACGGAGCTGTTCGAGGCATGGGCTGCCATGGACGTCGAATACCAGGCTTGGGCGTCGGGAGAAGAGGCCGCCTACCGGCGGCAAGGCCTGACGCTGTTGCGGCCGGACGGTGGGGGATACGGTACGGCGGCGCTGCTGGATGCGGACCGCGAGCAGTGGGAGAGCGCCTTCCTGGCCCAGTGGTCAAGTGAGGCAGACCTGTACAGCCGCGCAGACTATCGGCGTATGCGGGCCCGTCTCGGTCAGGCGTTCCGGCGCTGGGCGATGGCGAACCCCGGATACCAACGGTGGGCGGCGCACGCTGATGCCGACTACCGTGAGCGGTCAGACGGGCGGCGCTGTATCGGCTACTCGGAAGGAGCGTGGACAACTGCTGGCCTGAGAGCTGACGACCGGGCCGAATGGTTCCGCCGATTTCTTCGGGACTGGCGGAACGAGTCGCCGGACTACCTGCTGATCTGGGCGTGGCTCAGGGGCATAGGTGGCCGACGCAGCCGCGAGTTCACGGCGTGGTGCAGGCTCAACCCGGAGTTCCAGGAGTGGGCCGATCGCTCGGATGTCCAAGCGGTCTACGAGAAGCTCGGTCGACCACTGGCTGCTGACAGAAATGGCGTATACGGCCCCGGCCACCTTACCGCAGCGGAACGGTCGACGTGGCATGCCGAGTTCCTGCGTTCCTGGTCAAGGCGTGATGAGGGCTATCAGGACGTCTGGGACGCGCTTCGGCGCCGGCGTGACCCGGCAACGTGCGCCCGCATTGCGGACCTCCGGGCACGGGACTGGGACCGCGAGACGGACCGGTTCATGCGACTGGCGGATGCCGCGGACTCTCCGGCCCGGGTGCGGGGATGGGACTGGTGGCGGGCGCTCTACGCTGGTCGTCTGAGGGTGGTCGCGTGGGAAGACGCCTCGCGAGAGCAGGTCGAAGCGATGGCGGAGAGAGGGGAGGTCCATGTTTCGCCGTGTCCGCCTGAAGTGCTGTCCTGGGTCCAGTGGGCCGACTGCTCGGCCGGACGGCATCCCGATGGCCGGGCGTGTCCGGGTCCGGAGACGGTGGGAAAGCGGTTCGCGCTGCGCGACTGTGCGCTGGCCGCTGTCTTTGGGAAGAGGACCTCGGAGTTGCGGGCTGACGTGGGCGCCAGGGCCAGCGACGGCAAGGCGGCGATTAAGCACTGGCTCCTGGACAGGATAGATGCCGTGCAGGACGACCTCGAGGGCATGGGAGTCAGCCTGCGCGAGATGCGCAGGACCGCTCTCGATCTCATGGACGACGCCCTTGGGGCTGGCCGGACCGCAGCGGAGGGAGGCCTGGTGGGCTGATGGGAGAGACGACTTGCTACCGGTGTCTCACTGTGCGGGTGCGGTCCTGCGGAAGTGTGGGGCGAGGCCGTGGTCGCACGTCCCGGCTTCTCGGGACCTGCGCCTCCCGTCTCTTCGGAGGGTCGCGCGGCGCCGCTCGCTCTTCATGGCTCGATTTACCCGGCTTCCACGGTGGCAGCGCCTGGGGTCTTGGCCTCATTGCCCAGCTCTTGGGACATCCTATGGATCGGCGTCTCCGTGGCGGTCACGCGGCCTGCTTGGTGACGAGATGCCGATGGCCACGGCGGTCAGGCCCGACGGCCGCCCCGGATGGGGCGTCCGTCGGCGTGGCCGGGCAGCTCGTACCCGCCTGCAGCAGGGACCCTCGGTGGCGGCGATGCAAGTCGAGTCCCGGAGGGTGGGACGGAGATCATCCAGGCGTGGTGGTCGCTAGTTCGGGATGCGGTTGAGTCGGACAGATGGAGGAGCCATAGGCAGTTGACGTTCGGCTGGGCGAGCTGGACCGGTCGCAGGAGCGGCCGGAGGGTTGGCGTTGACCTTTAGGGTCAACCGGGGAGGGAGTTCGTGGAACGATTGTTGACAATGAAACAGGTGTGCCAGCTGACGGCGCTGGGCGAGACGAAGCTGCGAGAGATGATGGATTCGGGCAAGTTCCCGAGGGCGAAACAGGTGGGGCCGCGTGCGGTTCGCTGGAGGTTGTCGGATGTGGAGCAGTGGATCTCGAGCCTGCCGGACGCGATAGGCGTGGTCTGCGATTGATCTTGCATGAGAGAGCATGGCTGCTGTACCTCGAGTGTTGACCAGGTGTTGGGGCTGCGGCCGAGAGCGCATGATTCCGCAGGGCCTGAACTACTGCTTCCCGTGCTGGCGGAGCCTGCCGCCCAGACTCTGGCTGAAGGATAGGATGCGGTAGATGGTCTCGCTGCGTGTTCTCAGGGCGGAGCGGACGTACTCTGCGAACCATCGAGAGACGCGCGGGCCGCGCTGCGCCCTCGGTCGGACGACCACGTCTTGTCTGCCCGACCTCTGCTCCCCTCTTCCGCCGAGCTTTGCCGGTTTGTAGGGGCACATCGGGGACAGATTTTCGCTTGGGGCCGGTGCCCCGGTATTGGGTAGCAGGCGAAGGTCTACGTGGGCGTGTCCTTCCGCGGCTTGCTTAACTTGAGACCTTGCGACCACTGCGTCGCAAGCGAGTCCTGAAGCGCGGCCAGACATAAGCCCGTCCAACGTGCGGGGTTCCGTTTTTTGACACGACCCGCACCGCACTGTAGCCTTAGCGCGACTCCCGGACAGAGTCTCGTTACCCGCACGGATTTCTCAGGCAGGTCCGGCACATTCGTGCCCCCTTGCTGGGTTCGTGTGGGCCAGCGCCTTCTGTCCGGGAGTCGCCAGACCATGCTACGGCAGGGGGGTTCCCTCTTTTGCGACGGTTCGACTTCTACCCACGTTCGGGCTGCCCCTGTTCTTGTCGGCCACGGAGTGCCTGCTTCGACACCGTTCGGAGCGTCTCCAGAATCGAACAGATGCCGGTTGACGGCGTGCAGCAGTCGGTCGAGGACGAGCGGCTGCGGGTCTCCCGAGGTTGGGATTTGGGACCGTCTCGTCTTCAAACTCAATATGGACAGAGAGAACGAGCACACAAGCCAGTCGTTCGTATGCGAGAAATGCGAGTGTCACGGAGTGGTCGGAGAGGACCTTTAGCCGCAAGGAGGCTCTTATGTTGAATCGTGTTGGATTGATCGCAGTAGTGGTTGGGATCGTGGTCTTTGCTCTTGCTTGCCAGGGCGAACCGGGTGCTGTTGGCCCGGCTGGTGCTCAGGGTGAGCGTGGAGAGCAGGGTGAAGCTGGTCCGGAAGGAGCTCGAGGACCTGCTGGTCCGGAAGGAGCTCGAGGCCCTGCTGGTCAGGCGGGTGCCGAGGGTCAGCGTGGTTCTCAAGGTGATCCGGGTCCGCGGGGTGAGCGTGGTGAACGCGGTGAACGCGGTCCCGCTGGTGCTCAGGGCCCTGCTGGTGATAGAGGCCCGGCTGGTTCTGCTGGTGAGGCTGGTGCTCCTGGTCGTCCCGGTGCGGTGGGTCCGCAGGGTGCTCGAGGACCTGCAGGTCCTGTTGGCCCGGCTGGTCCGACCGCGTCAATTGTTCAGGATGCCAGGGAGGAAGCGGTCTGTGTGTCTGTCCGTGATCAGGATGGCTGGTTCCGCTGCGCGACGGGGTTCTACGTGGATGAGCGCGGTACGGTGATGACCCCGTCTCATGTGGTCGAGGGTGCGTTGCAGGTGGCCGTATCTGATCCAGCGGGCGTCACTATCGACTATGTTATTGGGGCTTCGAGGCACGATCTCGCCGCCGTGTTTCTCAGGCCGAAGGATCTTCGGGTTACGTCGGAGCCTGTTGAGGTTGCGTTTTCTGTTCGTGATGGTCAGCCGGTCTTCGCGGTCGGCTATCCGTCGACGATCTACGAAAGTGACTTGCAGCTCGTGACTGTGGGTCGTGTGGCTCAGGCGGACGATGTCTCCATCATTGCGGCTTTGCCTGCGGCTCCTGGGTCGAGTGGGTCGCCCGTGTTTGATCTTGAGGGTCGTCTTCTCGGCTTCGTGGAGGCGATTGACCCGGATGGTGGCCCGTTCACGTACATCGTTCCTGTCTTGGGGAAGTCTGTGGCTCCGTAGATGCATGAGCAGACGCGGTACCGGTGAAGGTCGACCTTGGAGCCGTTGTACGGGGTTTACCTTCGCTAGAGTTAGGGCATCCCTAGAGCGAGGGCGACGTCGTCGATCTGGCCGCATCTCTCGGCCCGCCCTGCCACTCTGGGTTGGTGAGCGCGGCAGGATAGTCAGCGCGACAGCGGTGCCGCTTTCCCCCTTTGGGGGGAAACGGGAAAGGGGGGCCGTCCCCAGGCTCCGACCTGACGCTTTGGGCAGGTTGGACGGGACGGCTGGGCCGCAGGCCCAGGCAGGGTTGCCGCGAATGCAGGGGTTTGCCACCCGTACAGAAGCGAGGTCGGCGACGCCATGGCCCTTCCCGTGCGTCTGCAAGATGATGCTATGACTCGTGGCCCGCGAGATGGTTGCCCCAGCGCTCCATCAGTCCTCGGCGCTGGTCGAGCATGTCGGACCGAGCGTATGCTTGCGTGACCGCGTTACCGAGCTTATGGGCGAGGGCGAGCTCACTGGCTGCCCAGTCAGCACCGTTCTCCAGCGCCCAGGAGCGGAAGGTTGCTCTGAATCCGTGCAGGGTCGTGTCCAGTCCGGCGGTTCGTAAAGCGAACGCGATTGTGCTGTGATGGATGATCCGGCCTTGGCGAGATGGGAATATCAGGTTATCTGATGCGGGGAGCGTTCGCGCCTCGTCGAGTACGGCGAGGGCCGCCGTCGACAGTGGGACGCGGTGCGGGCGGCGCATCTTCGTCCGCTCGGTTGGGACCGTCCACAGTGCGGCGTCGACGTCGATCTCAGTCCATACTGCACCGCGAGTCTCGTTGGAGCGTGTCGCCGTCAGGATGGCGAATCGGATGGCGAGGGCGGCAGGGGTGTCCAGGGCTTCGAGGGCGGCAAGGGCGGCGGGTGCTTCATGGGGCGGAGTGGACGCGAAGTGCCGGACTGGTGGTTTCCGCCTGGGCAGGACGCCGTCGAGGACTTCCCCAGCGGGATTGGTCTGCAGATACCCCTGGGCGACGATCCAGGCGCCGACCAGGCTGAGGCGTTGCCTGAGGCTTCTGGCGAGTTGGGGGTTTGAGTTCCAGCGAGGTTCAAGTACACTGAGGACGTGAGCGCTGGTGAGCCGGTCGACCTGGACGCTCATGATCTCGACACAGTGATTCCGTAGGTCGGCCAGCCACCGGTGACTGTACCTGGGAGAGGACCAGTTCGGAGCATGCAGGTCGTGGACGATACGGGCAGCCGTGGCGAGAGTGGGTACCGATGCCGTGAGGTCGACTCCGTGGTCGATCTGTTCTTTCTTGGCCCTTGCCGCGATGCGAGCGGCCCTGAGGCTGACCCTCTTGGCTGAGCCCAGTCCGAACTCCCGCTGCTTGCCGTTGACCGTGGTACGGAGCGTCCAGGACTTCGAACCGCCCTTGGCGACTACCAGGTACAGACCGTCGCCGTCGGGGTATCGCCCGGGCTTGAGCCGTTTGCTTCGGACGGTTGAGGTGTTGAGGGTCATGGAGCTTCCCCTAATATATGGCCGTATTACCCCTAATCGTGACGGGGTTTGGCGCAGTTTACCGGGGTGTAACGAGGCTGTCAACAATACAAACCAGACGTAGACGTCCGTCTCAGATTGGCATAGCGCAGATGAAGCAGCGCCGCTACTCGGGGTGAACGGGTTGAGGGGGCGGGTGGCTGGTCAAGACCGGTCGCCCTGTGTGTCCCGCCGCTTCGGCCGGGGATGGATTCCTGCCCCCGCCTACGCGAGGGCAGGCTCTTCGCGGGAATGACGATGGTGGGCGGCGGCGGGATCGGCGGGGACGCCGCCTTGGTGGGAATGACGATGGCGGAGCGGCGGCGGGTTTGATGGGGACGCCGCGTTCGCGGGGATGACGATGGCGGTGCGGGCCAGCGAACGGCGGGCAGGAGCTGAGAATGAACGAAGGTGCGGACGGCACGGACGGGGTCGATGCGATGGAGCCGGACAGCCAGCGTGCGCGGCGCACCGGGATGGCCGCCCACAGCGTCGTAGCCAAGCTCCAGGAGATGGGGCTGCCCGACAGCCTCGACGGCGAGCTGTCGGCGCTGAGCACCGATCTCGGAGACCTGTGGGGCGCCCAGAAGGAGCTGTCGGACCAGCTCGAGCGCCTGGTGCGCTCCGAGGCCGACTGGAGCACGGTCGGAGACCATCTCGTCGACCTCAGGGCGACGGTCGACCACATCTCGTGGCACCTGGGCAGCGTCCGGCGGCCCATGACGAAGATCACGCGATACGCGTACCGGGCCGCGTCGGAGTCCGAATAGGCGGGCCTCCATGAGCGTAGTCGACGACATAAAGGCGAGACTGGACATCGTCGACGTCGTGTCCGGATACGTCCCGCTGCGGAAGGCCGGGCGCAACTTCAAGGCGCCGTGCCCGTTCCACTCTGAGAAGACTCCGTCGTTCATCGTCAACCCGGAGCGCCAGAGCTGGCACTGCTTCGGGGCCTGCTCGACCGGCGGAGACGCCTTCTCCTTCGTGATGCGCCAGGAGAAGCTCGACTTCGGCGACGCGCTCAGGATGCTGGCCGAGAAGACGGGCGTGGATCTGCAGCCGCGCGGCGAGCGCGAGCGCGGCGACGTTCTCTTCAGGGTCAACCAGGAGGCGGCCGAGTTCTACCAGAAGACCCTGGAAGCGACGGCGGGACGGCGCGCACTCGACTACGTGAAGGAGCGCGGCGTCGACCGGAAGACGGCCGAGGCGTTCCAGCTCGGCGCCAGCCCCTCGGGCCGCGACGAGCTCAAGTCCCACCTGACGTCGCTCGGCTTCGACGTCGAGGACGCCGTCAGGGCGGGCGTGCTGCGCAGGGACGAGGATGGCTCGGTGCGCGACTTCTTCCGCGGACGCCTGATGTTCCCGATCCACGACCGTCGCGGCCGCGTGGCCGGCTTCGGGGGCCGCTCCCTGGACGGCTCCGATCCCAAGTACATCAACACGGCCGCGACGAGCGTCTTCGACAAGCGGACGATGCTCTACGGGCTGCACAAGGCGGCCGAGGCGATCCGGGCCCGCAACACGGCCGTGATCGTCGAGGGCTACATGGACGCGATCGCGGCCCATCAGCTCGGCTACCCCAACGTGGTGGCATCGATGGGCACGGCGCTGACGGAGCGCCAGGTCGGGCTGATTAGGTCGGCGGCCGAGACCTTCGTGTTGGCGCTCGACCCCGACGCAGCCGGACAGGAGGCGACGCTCCGCAGCCTGGAGTCGTCGTGGCGGGTCTTCGAGCGGCAGAAGGTGGCCGATAGCCGCCGCTCTGTGGGGTCCCTCTACCAGTCGCGCCGCCTCGACCTGAAGATCGCGGCGCTTCCCGCCGGCCAGGACCCGGACGCGCTGATCCGCGAGGCGCCGAAGGAGTGGGAGCGCCTGGTCGAAGAAGCGGTGCCGTTCCCGGACTTCGCCATACCCGCCATGGCGTCCAAGTACGACCTGACGAGCGACGCGGGCAAGGCCCAGGCCGCCGAGACGCTGCTTCCGCTGGTCACGGCGACGAGCAACGCGTTCGAGCAGGAGCGCCTGTTCCGCATGCTCGCGAAGGCGCTCGACGTCAGCGAGGCGGCACTCGAGGCGAGCGTCGGCAGGCCTCGTCCGGCGGCCCCGGCGCGCCGGGCGGCCGCGCCGCCGCCGAGCCCCGCCATGTCGCCGCTGACGGCCGACCGGAGGGACGCCCTGGAGGAGTTCACCCTGAAGCTGCTCGTGGAGCGGACCGAGCTGAGGCCGCTCGCCGAGGACCTCAGCCCCGACCACTTTCGCAAAACGGAGAACCGGGAGGTGTTTACCTGTCTGCGAGACTCCACTACAATGGAAGAGTTGCGGGATCGACTCGACGACAGCCTGAATGAGCATCTCGACCACCTCGCGCAGATAGACCTGACGCATATCGGACGGCCATCCGCCGAACCTGCCCTTGAACAGTCGATGCGGCGCCTGGAGCAGCGCCACCTACAGGAAATCCAGGAAAGCCTGCTGGCCTCGGACGACGAAAGCCTCCCGCCCCCAAGGGACCTGGAAGAACAGATCATCGGCGTCAATACCCGGCTGAGGGAGCTTTTTTCCAAGTGACAGGCGGCCCCAAGCCAGCCGCTCCGCAAGGACGAGGTTGAGCACCTATGCCTAGACGATCCAGAAGCGAGGACACGAAGGACCTGCTCAGCGGTCTTCCGACCGACTCGACTCCCGCGCGGGAGTTGATACGGTTGCCAGGCGGGGACGGCTCCCCGCAGATGTCAGACGACTCCAGCGTCGGACAGGCGCGCCACGACGCCGACGGCGCGGCCGAGAACAAGGTCCAGATGGAGGCCGACGCCGACAGAGAGGCGGAACGCGCCTGGCAGCAGGGGATCGAGTCGACCGAGGTGATCGACGACCCGGTCCGGATGTACCTGCGCGAGATCGGCAGGGTCAACCTCCTCAAGGCCGCCGAGGAGCGCATCCTCGCCCGGCAGATGGAGGCGCAGCAGCACATCGAGCGCATCGAGAAGGGCCTGACGAGCCCGGACGGCCGGCGGCCCAGGGCGTGGCAGGTCGTGATGCAGCTCATACGCGGCGTCTGCGAGGGCGGCGAGGTCGCCGCGGTCCTCAGCCGATACCGCGGCCTGAGGGGCGAGCGGACGTTCAGCGAGCTGATCGCCCTGCCGGAGATGCGGGACGTCCTGGACGGCGACCTGTCCGAAGAGATGCTCCAGTATCTCGAAGACGCGCTGAACAAGGACCTGGCTGAGGCGAAGGCCGACATCCAGATGCTGTCGCTCAACAGCCGGCTCATCCCGGACGAAGCCGCGGCGCTGTTTACGGAGGACCTGAGCCTGGACGAGGCCAGGGCGAAGCTCAACGAGATCGAATTCACCAGGGAGCTCGAGACCTACGAGCTTCTTTTTCACAGTTACCTGTCCAGGATCAAGCACACCGGAGGCGACGCCCAGAGCCACCTGGCCGAGGCCAACCTGCGGCTCGTCGTGAGCGTCGCGAAGAAGTACATAGGCCGGGGCATGTCTCTTCTGGACCTGATCCAGGAGGGCAACATCGGCCTGATCCGGGCCGTCGAGAAGTTCGACTACCGCAAGGGGTACAAGTTCAGCACCTACGCCACGTGGTGGATCCGGCAGGCGATCACCCGGGCGATTGCCGACCAGGCCCGCACGATCCGGATTCCGGTCCACATGGTCGAGACGATCAACAAGCTGCTGCGGGTGAGCCGCCGCCTGGTGCAGGAGTACGGCCGCGAGCCCACGAGCGAGGAGATCGGCCTTGGCATGGAGGTCAGCCCCGAGAAGGTCAAGGAGATAATGAAGATCTCCCAGGAGCCGGTCTCCCTCGAAACGCCGATAGGCGAGGAGGAGGACAGCCATCTGGGCGACTTCATCGAGGACCGCGGCGCGGTGGCCCCGTCCGAGGCGGCGGCGTACCAGATCCTGAAGGAGCAGGTCACCGACGTGCTGTTCACCCTCAACGACCGTGAGGCGCGGGTTCTCTCCCTCCGTTTCGGCCTGGAGGACGGCCGGCAGCGTACCCTGGAAGAGGTCGGCCGCGACTTCGGGGTTACGCGGGAGCGCATCCGGCAGATCGAGGCGAAGGCGCTGCGGAAGCTCCGGCACCCCAGCCGCTCGAAGAAGCTGCGCGAATTCTTGGAGTAGCCGGCGGGCCCGCGCCGCCGCAGCGCCCGCGCGAGCACACGATCGGTTGCGAAGAGGATACCTTGGGCAGCGACTCACGGATACTGCTACCTCAGGAACGCCTGGAGAATGACCTCACGCTCGGCGAGAGTCACTTCCGGGAGTTCAAGAGCGCCCTCGAAGGCCCCGGCCGAAGGCGCCGGCGCAGGGTCAGCCTGGTAGCCAGGGACATCGGCGAGACCCTCGTCGCGTTCGCCAACGCGGACGGTGGAACTCTGATCGTCGGGGCCGAGGACGACGGCGAAGTCTCCGGCGTGACCTACGCCGAGGACGCGGTAGCGGTGCTCAGGAGGGCTCCCACGACCCACGTCCACCTGGACACGCCGCTGCCGGGCGTCAGGTCCCAACTCGTACCGATGAGCGGCAAGGCCGTCCTGGTCTTCCAGGTCGCCAAGGGTACGCGGTACGTCCACCTGACCAGCGACGGGCGCTGCCTCCAGCGCAAAGACGCCAGCACCGTGCCCGTCGCTTCCGAGCAGATCCATTTCGAACGCCACGAGCAGATTTCCCGTGAATACGACCACCGCTGGGTCGACGGGGCGACCATGGCGGACCTTGACCACGCCCTCATGTCCCGGGTGGCCGAGACGGTGGCCCCCGGCCTCTCACCCGAGAAGTGCCTGCAGTCCCTGGGCTTGGCCGAGTTCGACGGGGGAACGCTCAGGCTCAGGAAGGCCGCCCTGCTGCTGTTCGCGTCCGACGTGGGCAAGTGGCATCCGCGGTCGGAGATCAGGGTGCTGCAAGTGGCCGGGACGGAGTTGAAGACGGGCGCCGACTACAACGTGCTGCACGACGAACCCTACCCCGGCAACATCCTGAAACTGCTCAGCGAGGGCTGGGAGCAGGTGCGGCAACTGCTGGTGCGTAAGCGGCTTGCGGGAGGGACCTTCCAGATGCAGGCGGCCTATCCGGAAGCTGCCTGCCGCGAGGCGTTCGTGAACGCCGTCGCGCACAGGGACTACATCATCGAGGGACGTTCCATAGAGATTCTCGTGTTCAACGACAGGCTGGAAGTCCGCAATCCCGGCAGGCTGCTCTCCACGGTAACGCTGGACGAGTTGAGAAAGGGCGCCGGCGTCCACGACTCGCGCAACACCTACGTCGCCCGCGTTCTCAGAGAGCTCGGATACATGCAGGAGATGGGCGAGGGCATTCGCAGAATCGGCGACCTGATGGCCGGGCACGAGCTCGAGCCGCCAGAGATAGACTCCCAGAACCACAGCTTCTCGATCACCTTCTCCCAGAGGAATGTGTTCAACGCAGCGGAGCTCAGATGGCTCGACGCGTTTGGGGAGTTCGACCTGAGCCGGGAGGAAAAGCTGATCGTCCTGCTGGGCCGGGGCGGCACGTTGGTCTCGACGAACCAGATATGGGACGCCCTCGACATGGTCGACACGGACGAATACCGGCAGTTCTTGGAACGACTCCAAACCAAGGGATTGTTGTCTACTCAACTCACAAAGAGCGCAATATCAACTATCGCGAACCGCCAGGGCATCGCGCGTCGAGACGTTCCCAAATTCGCCATACGGCCCCCGGATCTTGCCCAGAGAGACCAGCGCGAGGCAGTCGACGCCCTAGTCTCCCTTGGGCCGGTGAGCCGGCTGGGAAACTTACACTGCAAGCGCGTGAGCGAGAGACTGAGCGGGCAGAACACATACGGCAACGAGATCAGGGTACGGCATCTGCTGCACTGGTTGGAACTGGTCGGCCCTGACGGGGAACCTACCGAGCGGCTAGTCCGAATGTGGGACGCTAGAGAGACTGGTGGCGACGTCCGACAGTCTAGGGCCGACGCCGGAGAGAAAGCGCCCGCAGTCTCGCTGGCGCCCGTGAAGGATATCTACGTCGGCAATCTTGACTACGGCACTACCGAACAGGAGGTGCGGAGTCTGTTTGAGGAGGCCGGGTCGGTGGAGAAGGTGACAATTCCCGAGGACTACCTGACGGGAGAGAGCAGGGGCTACGCCTTCGTGCGGATGTCCGACCAGGCGGCCTCGATGAAGGCGATGATCGAGCTCGATGGACGGCGCTTGCGGGACCGGCCGGTCAGGTTGGGGCGGTCATTCCGCTAGGATCGCCGATGGGCGGCTGAGGAGAACTGGAGATGGCGGTCAAGACTACCCAGACCCAGGCAGCCGAGGGCGGCGTTGCCGCCGCGGCGGCGCCTCCGAAGGTGGCGGTGGTCTACGCCACTCCCCAGACCGTGCTGGACGACGTCGGGCGCGCGATGCGCCTGGCGGACTACTCGTCGTTCCTCCCCAGGGACGCGGCGACGCTGCTGAAGATCAACATCTCCTGGCAGCACTACTACCCGGCCTGCTCGACGACCCCCTGGCAGCTCGACGGCGTCATCCGGACGCTCAAGGAGGACGGCTACGACGAGCTGATACCGACCCACAACGGGACCGTCGTCGTCGACCCGAGAGAGGGCGCGGCCAACAACAAGCACGAGGCAGTGGAGCGCAAGCACGGCCTGCGCAGCGTATTTCTCGACTATCCCCCGGTCGAGTGGGTGCCATACAAGCCCCGGTCCAGGATGCTGGTGCTCGACGAGATATACCCGGAGGGCATCCAGATCCCGGAGATGTTCCCCGGCAAGAACGTCCTCCACCTGCCGACCGTCAAGACCCACGTCTTCACGACGATCACGGGCGCGATGAAGAACGCCTTCGGGGGGCTGCTGAACCGCAAACGCCACTGGACCCACTCCGTGATCCACGACACCCTGGTCGATCTGCTGAACATTCAGAAGGAGATCCATTCCGGGATATTCGCGGTCACGGACGGGACGTTCGCGGGAGACGGCCCCGGGCCCAGGGCGATGCGCTGGCACGAGAAGAACGTCATAATCGCCGGCGCGGACCAGGTGGCAGTCGACGCCGTAGCGGCCAGGATCATGGGATTCGACCCGATGTCGATTCGCTTCATCGCGCTGGCCGACGAGATGGGCCTGGGCTGCGGCGACGTCGACCGGATCGACGTCGTGGGCGAGGACATCTCCGAGGTCAACTGGCGGTTCAAGGGCGGCGAGAACACCTTCGCCAGCAACGGCCAGAAGCTGATCTACTGGGGCCCGCTGAAGCCCCTGGAGAACATGCTGCTGCGCTCGCCAATCGCGCCGTGGTCGTTCGCGGCCTCGAACCTGTACCACAACGCCTACTGGCTGCGGTTCGTGGGCCGCAGGCGTGTGCGCGAGGCGATGAAGACCGGCTGGGGCGAGCTCTTCCGCAGCTACTGAACCAGCACGAGGTGCACCTCGCCCGGCCCGTGGACGCCCGTGACGAGCGTGTACTCGATGTCGGCCGATCGGCTGGGCCCGCTGATGACGTTCATGTAGTCCCGCCCGGGTCGGCGCAGCATGTCGCGCCTTCGCAGCACGAACAGCTCGTCGAGACCGGGCAGGACCTGGCCGCTCGTCACGACGGCCACGTGCACCGGCGGAAGCAGCGAGGCGAGCCGGGCGACGCCAGGCCGCGCGACGATCACCGCCGAGCCAGTCTCCGCCACGGCGTAGTCGACGCCGGTGACGCCGACGGCCGCCTCCAGCGTTTTTTCTCGAAGCGCCTCCCGCTCTGCCCGTCCGGGCCCGTCGCGACCCCCACTGCCGCCATCCGGCCCGAACAGCTCTATCCCCCTGCCCTCCAGTTCCCCGGCCAGCCCTGCATCGTCGAGGACGGCATGCGCGGTCCGGACGACTGCGCGCGCGCCGTGGTCGGCAGCGACGGCCGCGGCGTACCGGCCGGCTTCCGCGGGCGACTCGACTCGTCGCACGACGCAGCCCGCCCGCGCCGCCGACTCCTCCAGGGCCACCATGAGCTCGGCGCTCCTCTCGCGGCAGTCCTCGATGATCACGGCGGCGCGCTCGTCCAGCGCGCCCGCGTCGGGCAGCAGTGCGGCGTCGTTCGGCGGGCCGTCGCCCGGCGCGCGGCCGAGAGCCTGGCGGATCGTCGCGAAAAAGGCGTCGCGACCGGTCATCGGCGTTTCCGCCATCGCGATCTGAACGGCCGCGCGGCCAGCGCGGGAAAGTCCCGGTACTGAGTCCAGGCGGAGAGCGGGCCGGGAATCCGGGGCACCCGGCCTCCGCGGCGCAGCGGCACCATGGCGAGCCTGCCCAGCACATTCGCGGCGCGCATCGCCATCGGGCTGCCGACGGCGACGCGCCACAGCTTCATCGCGAGCCGCTCCGACAGGGGAGCGCTCCGGGCCTCGGGGTAGGTCTCGCCGACGGTCAGCTCCTTGCGCAGGTGCAGCAACATGCGCGGTATGTCGATCCGCACCGGGCAGACCTCCCTGCAGTTGCCGCAGAGGGTGGAGGCGTAGGGCAGGTCCCGTGCGTCGGACAGATCGGTCAGCATCGGCGACACGACGGCGCCGATGGGTCCGGGGTACACCCAACCGTAGGAGTGCCCGCCGACTTTGCGGTAGACGGGGCAGGCGTTGAGGCAGGCCCCGCAGCGGATACAGAACAGCGCCTCGCGCAGCTCCGGGTCGGCGAGGAGGCGCGACCGGCCGTTGTCGACCACGACCAGGTGGAACTCGTCGGGGCCGTCCTCGGCGCCCTCCGCCCTGGGGCCGGTGACGGTCGTGACGTAGCTGCTGATCCGCTGCCCGGTCGCCGACCGGATCAGCAGCCGGAGGAAGATTCCCATGTCCTCCAGGGAGGGGACAACCCGCTCCATTCCCATGATGGCCACGTGGATGCGCGGCATCGAGGTGCACATGCGGCCGTTGCCCTCGTTTGTCACCAGGACGACCGTGCCGGTCTCGGCCACCACGAAGTTGGCGCCGGTGATGCCCATGTCGGCCTGCACGAACTTGCCGCGGAGCTGGTCGCGGGCCTCGGCGGTCAGGTCCTCGATATCCTCGTGGCGCCGCGTGCCGTGCTTCTCCTGGAAGAGCGTGGAGACTTCCTCCCTGGACTTGTGGATGGCGGGCGCGATGATGTGGAAGGGAGTCTCGTCCGCGAGCTGGATGATGTACTCGCCCAGGTCGGTCTCGACGGGCTCGACGCCCTCCTTCGTGAGGAGTTCGTTCAGCCCCATCTCCTCGGACAGCATCGACTTGCTCTTGATGGCGACCCTTACGCCCCTGTCTCTCGCCAGGTCCAGCACGTACCGTGCAGCCGCCTCGGCGTCGCCGGCGAAAAAGACGTTGCCGCCGGCCGCCTGGACGTTGCGCTCGGCCATCTCCAGGTAGTGGTCGAGATTGGCCAGGGTGTGGGCCTTGACTTCGCGGGCGCGGTCTCGCATCGACTCCCAGTCAGGGGTGTCCGCGGCGGCCCGCTCGCGTGCCTGGTGGAAGCCCCGGTAGAGACCTTCGAGATTGGCCTGGACCTGCCTGTCATCGACCGCGGCGGCGGCAGCGCGCTTGAAGTCGCGCGTCGAGGGCTTCACGTCGACGCCTCGGCGGGAGCCGGCCGCGTCGCCTCGTCGAGCACCTGGGCGACGTGGACGGGGCGCACGTCGATCCCCTGCCGGCTGAGACCGCCGCCGATCTGCATCAGGCAGCTGCTGTCGCAGGCTATGACGGCGTCGGCCCCGGACTCTCGAATCGCGTCCAGCTTGTCCTGCAGCATCGCCGCCGAGATTTCCGGGTACTTGACCGAGAAGGTGCCGCCGAACCCGCAGCACACCTCGGCCTGGTCCATGTCGACGAGCTCGGTGCCGGCAAGCGAGCCGAGCAATGCCTGGGGCTGGCCGACCACGCCGAGCTCGCGGGCGAGGTGGCAGGACGAATGATACGCGGCCTTCCGTCCCGCCGCGGGCGACGCCCCGGCGCCCACGCTCGACACGTCCTTGACGCCGAGCACGTCGACGACGAACTCCGAGAGCTCGAACACTCGCGGCGCGAGCCGTTGCGCCTTCGCGAGCAGCTCGGGGCGGTCGTGCAGCAGCTCGGCGTAGAACACCCGGAGCATCGCGGCGCAAGACCCGGACGGCACCACTACGTAGTCGGCGCCTTCGAGCACTTCCAGCGTGCGCTTCGCCAGCGGAAGGGCGTCGTTCCAGTAGCCCGAGTTGAAGGCCGGCTGTCCGCAGCAGGTCTGGCCGCTGGGGAAGTCGACGTCCACGCCGAGCCGAGAGAGCGCGGCGACGGCGCTCTCGCCCACCTCGGGATAGAACTGGTCGACTACGCACGTCACGAACAACGAGGCGGCGATGGTCCGGGCCGAGTCGCTCATCGTGGCCGCCTAGAGCAAACGGGGGCGACGATAGGGCGTGAAGTTTATGTCCTCCATCCGCACGGCCGAGTGGTGAATCTCCTTGCTGATCTTCTGTTCCCACTCCTTCGCCCACTCGGCCGGGATGTCCCGCTTGGCCTGGCTCCATGTCAACGGCGGGCCGTCCGAGAGAGTGTTGCCGGCCACTACGTCGGCCAGGAAGCACGTCATGTCGCCGCCGTCCATGGCATTGACCACGAGGCACTCGAGGTAGCCCCAGCAGTCGCGCAGTACCGGGACGCTGATCAAGCGATCCTCATAGTCGTAGCCCTCCAGCTTCTGGTGGATTCTGCCGGAGCGCAGGCCGAAGTCGTGAATCGGCTGCAGCTGGTCTTGCCGCAGGAAGTTCAGGACGAATACGCCGCCGCGGTAGATCATGTTGTGGCTGAAGTTGCGCTTGTATATCTGCACGACCACCCTGGGCTGGTCCGGCACGATGGACGCTCCGCCGATGGCAACGGCGATCTGCGCGTTGTCCCGTCCGCGCCAGGAGCTGGTCACGGCCGCGATGGGCGACCATAGCTGCCCCATCATCGGGGCGATATCGGCGTAGTCCATTGTAGAAACCAGCCGCCTGAGGAGAGGCGGCCGGACAGACCTCCTGTGGGAGCGCGGCTCCCGGGGGAGCCGTGGCTCCGGCTAGTTCATGCGTTCGTGGCCGCCGTTCCCCTCGAAGTTTCGGGTGCTGAAAACGCCCAGGTCGCGCCCCTGGTGGACGTGGACGATGACCTCCTGCCGACTGATGCCGACCGAGTCGAGCAGCTCCTCGTCGATCCTGTCGACCAAGAACTGTATGTCGTCGTTGGTCAGGCTCTCCGCGATGCTCAGCGTGGCGTGAATGATGGTCTGCGCGTAGTGGATGTCGACCCGGCCGAGCGCGTTGTCGTCCTGCATCACGGTGTAGCACTCGGACTGCGGCGTCCTGCACTCGCGCTCGAAGTAGAAGTCGATCACCTTGTTCCTCCGCGGTACGGCCCCGCTGTCAGGTCCCTCGCCCGGCGCCGGCACGCCCGCAACAGCGGCCGGCGGCGCTGCCCGCCGGCTAGACGCGGACCTGCCCGCTGCCCGTGACCGTCCACTTGTAAGATGTCAGCTCATTGAGGCCGATCGGGCCCCTGGCGTGCAGCTTGTTCGTACTGATCCCGACCTCGGCCCCGAGTCCAAACTCGCCGCCGTCGTTGAACCGCGTCGAAGCGTTGACCATCACGACTCCGGCGTCGACCTCGTCGAGGAACCGGCCGGCGGCGTCGTAGCTGTCGGTGACTATCGCCTCCGTGTGGCCGGACGTGTACGTGTCGATGTGGTCGAGCGCGTCGTCTATCGAGTCCACGACCTTGACGGCGGCGGTGAGAGACAGGAACTCCGTGCCCCAGTCGCTGTCGGCGGCGGGGACGGTTGCCTCGCCGGCGCCTCCGCCCAGTATCGTGAGCGCGCGTCGGTCGCACCTGAGCTCGACCCCGGCGTCCGTCCATTCGGCGGCGATGCGCGGCAGGAGCTGCGGCGCGATGGCCGAGTGGACGAGCAGGGTGTCCAGCGCGTTGCAAACGTATGGGCGCGAGAGCTTGGCGTTGGAGGCGATGCGTACGGCCATCTCGACGTCGGCCGCCCGGTCGACGTACGTGTGGCAGACGCCGATTCCGCCGGTGATCGCGGGCATCGTCGCCTCGTCGGCCACGCGCCGCACCAGCTCGGCCCCGCCGCGCGGCACCACAAGGTCGATATGGTCCTTCATCGTCAACAGCCGGCCGACGAGCACGCGGTCCGTCGACTCGATGAGCTGCACCGCGTTTCTCGGGAGCCCGGCGGCGTCAATCGCGTCGCGTATGACCCGGGCCAGCGTCGAGTTGGAGTGGATCGCCTCCTTGCCGCCGCGCAGGATGATGGCGTTGCCGGACTTGATGCACAGCGCCGCGATGTCGACCGTGACGTTGGGCCGACTCTCGTATATGGCGCACACCACGCCGAGAGGCACCCTGCGCTTGGCCAGCCTGAGGCCGTTCCGGGCCTCCCGAACGTCGAACGACTCGCCGAGCGGGTCGGGAAGCGCCTGGACCTGGCCAACGCCCGCGGCCATGCCGTGCAGCGTTTCCCGCGTGATGAGAAGCCGGTCCAGGACGGCGTCCGTGAGAGCGCCGCTGCGTCCCGCGGCCATGTCCTTCTCGTTGGCGGCCAGTATCTCCGCCTCGCGGGATACCAGCTCGGCCGCGATATTGGCCAGCGCGCCGTCCTTGACGCTGCCCGGAAGCCTGCCCAACCTGCGCGACGCCAGACGAGCGTCGCCGCCGATGCGTTCCAGGTCCGTACTCGTCGTGGTAGCGATAGCCATCGCGCTCTCCTACAGCACCACCATGTTGTTGCGGTGCACGGCCTCGTCGCCGTAGTGCCGGCCGACGAGCGCCTCGATCTCGTTCGACCGCGAGCCGCTGATCTTGGTCAGGTCGTCCGAGCCGTAGTTGATGATGCCCGCGGCGATCCTCTTGCGTTCGGGGTCGAGGACGGATACCACCTCGCCGCGGTCGAACGAGCCGAGCACCTCGACGATCCCGGCCGGCAGCAGGCTGCGGCTTCCCTCGACCAGCGCGCGGCGCGCGCCCCAGTCAACGACCACCTCGCTGCTGTCGTCGAGCCGGCTGAGCATCCACCGCTTACGGCTCTCCATCCTGGATGCGGTCGCTGGGAAGAATGTTCCTATGCGCTCGCCTTCGAGCAGCCTGGGCAGAACGTCGCTTTCGAGGCCGCTCGCGATGACGACGTCGACCCCGGAGGCGGTGGCGAGCCTGGCCGCCTGAAGCTTCGTCTCCATGCCTCCCCTGCCCTGCTCGTCCCAGGACCTGCCGCCCATTGCCTCCACGCTCTCGTCGAGCTGTTCGACGGTGGGCACGAGCACGGCCCCTGAGTCGACGTTGGGATCGGCGGTGTAGAGCCCGCTCACGCGCCCCAGCAGCACCAGCAGGTCGGCGTCGACCAGGTTGGCGACCAGTGCCGACAGGTTGTCGTTGTCGCCGAAGACCTCGCCGGTCAGCTCGTCGACAGCGACGACGTCGTTCTCGTTGATGATCGGGATAACGTCGAGCTCGAGCAGCGACAGCAGCGTGTTGCGGACGCTGAGATAGCCCAGCCGGTCGCCGAAGTCGGCGCGGGTCAGCAGCGCCTGGGCAACCGGTATCTGGTGCCAGTCGAAGAGCTGCTCGTAGGCATGCATCAGCCGGGCCTGGCCGGCGGCGGCGAGGACCTGTCTGAACGGCACGTTGCGTTTGCCCTTGGGTATTCCCAGAACGTGGCGCCCCGCCGCGACGGCGCCCGACGAGACCAGCAGCGTCTCGACATTCTGCGACCGAAGACGAGCGAGCTGCCCCACAAGGGACGCCATGATCTGAAGATCAAGCCGGTCGGACGGGTCCGTGAGAAGCGTCGTCCCCGCCTTGACCACGACACGGCCGTAGGAAAGCCGCTCCCGTTCGGAGCGCTCCGGAGCCCGCGCTGTATGACGGTCCTTCTGAGACAGCATAGGGAGACCTGAGGGGGTCGAGAAGTCCCGGGAGTCCGCGGCCATTATAGCAGCGCCGCAGGCGACCGACGGCCCGCCTCAGCAGACCTTCGCACAACCGTCTTTCCCGCGCAGGCGGGAATCCAGGGGCGGGGTCTCCAGCCAGGAAATCTACGCATCTCCGCCGCATTTGCTCCCGCAACAGGAGTTCCGCAAGGGTCTCCTCTCGCGGTGGCGGGCGGCCCGCGGCGGCCGCCTACCAGGATGGGCCGGTGTCTTCGAAGTCGTTGCTCGTGAGGCGGAGCTGATTGTCGCCGTCGGCGTCCATGGTGAAGATGTCCGCGTCGCCGTCGAGGTAGGAGACGAAGGCTATCCGACGCCCGTTCGGCGACCAGACCGGCTCGTCGTCCCGGACGTTGTTTGTCGTCAGCCTCACGACGTTGTCGCCCCGGACGTCGGTCACGTATATCTCGGGATTGCCGTCGCGCTCGGACACGAACAGTATCCGCCTGCCTTTGGGCGACCAGGAGACCTGGTACTCGGGCTCGGTGGTGTTGGTCAGCCTGGTCTGTTCGGAGCCGTCGGCGCGCATCACGTACAGCTCGGGATTGCCGTCCCGGCGGGACAGGAAGGCGATCCGCTTCGCATCGGGAGACCAGACCGGCTGGTAGTCGTCCTGATCGGTGAGCCGGAGCTCGTTGACGCCGTCCGGGTTCCGGACCCAGATACCCCGGTTGCCGAGCGACGACACCGCGAAGACGACGTCGTCCCCTCTTGGCGACCAGCCGCCGACGTGGTCGACCGGCACCGCCGTCAACAGCATCGGGGCGCCGCCGTCCGCGTCGATGACGTAGAGGAACGAGTCGCCATCGTCCTGCGACACGTAGGCGATGCGACTCCCGTCGGGAGACCAGCGGTAGCTGTCGATTCGCGCGGCAGGCTGGCCGAGTCTCCTACGGCCGTCACCGTCGACCTGCATCACCTCCAGGGCCATGCTCCCCTCCGAGCCGGACAGGAAGGCGGCCATCGAGCCGTCCGACGAAAGCAGGGGGGCGTGCTCGTCGGGCAGGCTGTTCGTCAGTGCCTGCTCCACGCCCGTCTCCGGATCGATCACGTAGACCTCTAGGTCGTCCTGCCTGTCGGAGGTGAACAGAATCGGGTCGGAGCCGCCCCCGCAGGCGGCGAACGACAGACAGGCGACGGCTATCAGCAGCCAGACGACGCCGGAAAGACGTGTCGATGACAGCGCGCCGGTGCGCCTACAGAGAAATCTTGAGCGGGAGTCGTTCATAGGACGGCACGCCTTTGGGAAGACCGGACGGAGCAAGCTCGAGCCTCGCGTTCGCTTCGAGACGGTGTACATCGTGATAGCAGCGATACACGCCTTCCCGCAAGCGAGAAAAGGGCGCTCTTTCACGCCGCGCCTCCGCGAAGTACGTCGTCAGGCCCCCGCGCTCCAAGCGGGACGCAGCAAACCGGATGTCCTCTAGCGCGCCTGGGCCACTGCGTCGGGTGCGAAGGGCTGTACTACGAGGACGGCTTCCCTGCCGAGGAGCCGCAACGCGTCGTTGATGCGGCTGACGGACGTGCCGTGACGCGGATCGAGCATGCGGCGGACGACCCGATCATGCACGCCAAGACGCTTGGCCGGGGCGACGCGACTCAGGCCGCTTGACCGGAACGCCAGGACGAGCGCCGCTTTGGCAGCCATCTCAGGAGGCAGAGCGATCTCGTACTCGCCTGGAAGGGGTGGGCTCGGCATCGGGACCGCTTGGTCTTCGCCGATGTACCAGGCGATGGCCTCCTCCAACGCGTCCGCAGCCTCGACCAGCGCCCCGGCCACGTCGCCGCCCGACATGTGGCACCACGGCACGTCTCGAAATGAGACGACCACCTCGTCCTCACCGTAGCGCTCCAGTTGTGCCGGATAGGTGAATCTCATCCGATCAGGCTCCCATCTGTCCCACCGGTCATCACAAACATAACATGACATAGCTGTCCTGCTGGCCAAGGAGCCGGACAGCCGGGCGCGGCGTCGGGTACCATGGGGGCCGGTCAGGCGTAGCCGCCGGGCCGGGACCGTGAATCGTGAGCGCAGGCAATCGAAGGGAGCGAAGATGAAGGTAGTCAGAATAGCGGAGGTCGCCGAGCAGGACGCGACCGACGCGCCGATCTTCTACGGCGGGCGGGTGTCGCGTCAGCCGCTGATAGGTGAAGGCGTCAGCGAGTCTTTCAACTTCAACATAGTCAACTTCGCTGCGGGCGCCAAGAACAGGCTCCACGTCCACACGTCGGACCAGATCCTCTTCGTCACGAAGGGCGACGGCCTGGTGGGCACGGACGACGAGGTGGCGGAGGTCACGGTCGGCGACACGGTCTTCATTCCGGCGGGCGAGAGACACTGGCACGGCGCGTCGGACGAGTCGGACTTCTCCCACGTCGCCCTGATGACGCCGGACAACACGACGGAGGTCGTGGGGTAGGTCGTCCCCAGCCGGGGCTAACCCGACGCGGCGGCCGGCTCGGGCTCTTCGGACGTGTCCGCGCCCGCCTGCCTGCGTGTCGCCTCGATGCTGGACCTGAGCGCGGCCATGAGGTCGACGACCTGTCCCGCTTCGGGCGCTGCCGAAGCGACCTGCGGCGCCG
Organism: Dehalococcoidia bacterium; assembly: GCA_965220785.1. Taxonomy (GTDB): domain Bacteria; phylum Chloroflexota; class Dehalococcoidia; order Lucifugimonadales; family CAZENU01; genus CAZENU01. The sequence continues at coordinate 757,736 of CBDCQW010000003.1, read as the reverse complement.
CGCCGGCCAGCTTGGCCTCGATCCTCTTCTCCAGGGCGAGCCTGTACTCGTCCGTGTACTCCTCCGGGGCGAACTCGCCGGCGAGCTGATCGATCAGGGTCACGGCCATATCGACCTCCGCGGCCGAGACGTCTCCCTCGCCTTCGTCCAGCTCCAGGTCGTCGGTGCGGGCCAGCTCGTCGGAGTGGACCATCGTCGACATCAGCAGGCCGTTCTCGGTCGCCCTGACCGCGCACACGTGCTCCTTCTGCTGGATCGACACGGAGGCGATGGCTACGCGGTTGGTCTTTTCCAGCGCCTCCTTGAGCAGCCGGTACGGCTTCCTTCCGAGGGCTTCAGGCTCGAGCCAGTAGCTGCGCTGGTAGTATATCGGGTCGATATCTTCGAGGCTGACGAACTTCGTGATGCCGATGGTATGGGTGGAGGAGACCGGCAGTCCCTGGAAGTCGGTGTCTTCCATCACGAGGTACTGGCCGCGCTCGTACTCGTAGCCGCGGGATACCTCGTCCCTTTCGACGAACTCGTTGTGGTACTCGCACCAGCGGCGATGGCGCAGCTTGGTGTTGCAGGTGCTGTGGAGCGTCGAGAACGGGATCGTCCTGCTCCTGGTGGCGTTGAAGAGGCGGATCGGGATGACGACCATGCCGAAGCTGATCGCGCCTTTCCACATTGCCCTGGCTGGCATAGCTTCTCCTCCTTGGGCCGCTACAGTACGGCTTCCGCGGCGCGTTCGAGCTCGGAGACCGTCCACTGGCTGTCGGGCGTTCTCGGGCCAAGTATCGCGGCGTCGGCGCCCGCGGACGCCAGGTCGGCGATCGTCTGCCTGTCGGCGTCCACGTCGTCGGCCACGATCTGCAGGGTGGCGGGGTCGCGGCCGGCGGCCGCCGCGAGTCTGTCCAGCGTCGCGCGGGCCGACTCGATCTCGGCCGGCGTGGCGCCGATCGGAATCCAGCCGTCGGCGTCCGCGACGATCCTCTCGAAGACCTTCGGAGCCGCGCTCCCCAGCAGAATCGGCGGACACGGCCGGCTCACGGGCTTGGGGTAGTGGTAGACCGGCGGGAAATCGTAGTAGTCGCCGTGAAACTCGCTCGTCTCGCCGGTCCACAGCTCCTTGATGGCGCGTATGGCCTCCATCGTCTGCGTCCACCGGCGGTCAAAGTCGACTCCCAGTATCTCGCCTTCCTCCCTGATCCATCCCGACCCGACGCCGAACACGAACCGGCCGCCGGAGTACATGTCGAGGCTCGCGATCTCCTTGGCGAGTATCAACGGGTGGTGCTGCGGGACGAGGCAGACGGCGGTGCCGAGCTTCAGCCTGTCCGTGACCGCGGAGACGCGCGACAGCGTCACGAACGGGTCCGGGAAGCGGCTGTACAGCTCCGGGACCGACTCTCGGGTGTGCACGGGCACCACCTGGTGCTCCGGCACCCAGAGCGAATCGAAGCCGAGCTCCTCGGCGCGCCGCCCGATCACGGCGGCGTCCGTGGACTCGGACGTGTTCAGCGTCAGGACGCCTATTTCCACCGCGCGCCTCCATCGACCGGGCCCGGGCAGACTTGACCGGCCACCCCCACATGGACTTTAATCCATACTACCCCATTCAGGCCGGACATCCAAAAGTCGGCGGCGGGGCGAGGGGCGACAATGGCAAAGATCAAGCACATCGCGATCGCGACGCAGGACCCGGACGAGACGGCCCGGTTCTACAAGGAGGTGTTCGACCTGAAAGAGGTCGGACGCGTAGCCGGTGAGAACGCCGAGGGATACTACCTGAGCGACGGCAACGTGAACATGGCGATCCTCCGGTTCAAGAACCCTGTCGTCGCCGGCAAGCTGGGCGCCGACTACAGCGGCATACATCACATCGGGTTCCAGGTCGACGACGCGGAGGCCTCCGACGCGCGGCTGCGGGCCGCGGGCTCGCTGCCGATGAACGAGATCAACGACGCGCTGCGGCCGCCGATGGACGCCGCGCCTCATGGCCCAAACGTGGAGTCCAAGTACGACGGCCCGGACGGCGTGATGGTCGACATCTCGCAGTCCGGCTGGGTGGGCACCGGCGGCGACCAGCCGTAATCCCTCGACGGGACGTGCGGGAGCGCCCTGGGGCTGAGTGGAGCGGTCGATAGGAGTAGTGGGATAGTGGATAGTTGGGGCGTTGGGCGGTGGATTTTCCGTGTGAGCTGTTCCATTGTGTTCCAAAGTGTTCCATTCCTATCTGGGCGATGGAACACTTTGCCGAAAAATGGAACACCAAGTGTTCCACGTGTCGTATCTGAGGTGGAACAGGGCGGAACAAAATGGGACAGGGGTGTTCCATAGTGGATAGTGAAGAGTGGATAGTTGGGGCGTCGGGGGTGGGTATCACGCGGGTAGAATAGCACGCATGTACGGTTATTGTCCAGAAGTTGCACGCCCGGCCGGTCGCGAAGACTATCGGGGATCGACCCAACCCGCTGACCCTGAGTAGTGCCGGTGCTTTTACCGGCGCGTATCGAAGGGGGCGCGCAGCTCTGTCGCCAATGCCGGCGTCGGCCCCGCCCCAAACAATGGGCTGTGCGGGCCCCTCGATACACCCCGACGAAGCGTCGGGGCACTCGGGGTGAACGGGTCGTGCGGCAACGGCCCCACGCACCGTCATGCCCACGAAATGAGGAATCTACCGGCGGTGGCCCGTGTTCCTGTCAGTAACTCTGAACAGATACGTCGACGTCTGGAGCGAGGGTGACGGCTGCGAACGCGGCCGGCGGTAATTGTTCAGAGTTGATGCCCACACAATCCGTTCACCTGAGCAGCCGCGCCGCTTCGGGCCCCACACAACCCGTTCACCCTGAGTAGGCCCGCCACTTTGGGCGGGCCGTATCGAAGGGCCCGCCTGAAGCTCGGACAGGCGCACACGGGCCCCATCGAACGCGAACAGTTACGGCCTACGGCGGCGGGTTACTCAGCGGCGTGATGCCTTCTCGATCCTGGCCCAGGAGTCGCGGAGCGGCACGGTGCGGTTGAAGACGAGCGCTTCGGGACGGGAGTCGGGGTCCACGGCGAAGTAGCCCTGTCTCTCGAACTGTAACCGGTCGCCCGGCTCGGCGGCGGCCAGACCCGGCTCCACTCTCGCCGAACGCAGCACCTCCAGCGATGCCGGGTTCAGCTCCGACAGCGGGTCGTCGGCCTGGTCGGGATGCTCGGACAGGAACAGGTGGTCGTAGAGCCGCAGCTCCGCCGGAAGCGAGTGGGCGGCCGACACCCAGTGGATGGTCCCGCGGACCCTCCGTCCGTCGGGCGCCTGGCCTCCGCGCGTCTCGGGGTCGTATGTGCAGCGGAGCTCGACGACTTCGCCGTGCTCGTCCTTCACGACGTCCGTGCAGGTGATCAGGTACCCGTACCGGAGCCTCACCTCGCGGCCCGGGGACAGCCGGTAGAACTTGCGCGGCGGGTCCTCCCGGAAGTCGTCCCGCTCGACGTACAACTCCCTGGAGAACGGGACCTTCCGCGTCCCCATACTCGCGTCCTCCGGGTTGTTGACGGCGTCGAGCTCCTCGACCTGACCCTCCGGGTAGTTCTCGATGACGACCTTGAGCGGGCGCAGGACGGCGAGAACGCGGGGAGCTCGTCTGTTGAGGTCCTCGCGGGCGCAGTGCCGGAGCAGCGCGGCGTCGACGACGTTCCCCCGCTTGGCGACGCCGATCTGCTCGCAGAACGCCCTGATCGACTCCGGCGTGTATCCCCGCCTGCGCATCCCCGAAATCGTGGGCATCCTCGGGTCGTCCCAGCCATCGACGGTCCCCTGCTCGACGAGCCTCAGCAGCATCCGTTTGCTCATGACGGTGTGGCTGAGATTCCGGCGCGCGAACTCGATCTGCTGCGGGTGGAACAGGCCCAGCGAATCGAGTAGCCAGTCGTATAGCGGCCGGTGGTCCTCGAACTCTGTGGTGCAGATCGAGTGGGTGACCCGCTCGATCGAGTCCGACTGCCCCTGGGCGAAGTCGTACGTCGGGTATATGCACCAGGCGTCGCCGGTGCGGTGGTGGGAGACCTTCAGGATGCGGTAGATGACCGGGTCCCGGAGGTTCAGATTGCCCGACGCCATGTCGATCCTGGCCCGTAGCACGCGAGACCCTTCCTCGAACTCGCCGGCGCGCATCCCCTCGAACAGGCTGAGGTTCTCCTCGACCGACCGGTCGCGGTAGGGGCTGTTCCTACCCGGCTCCGTCGGCGTGCCGCGGTAGTCCCTGATCTCCGTCTGGCTCAGATCGCAGACGTACGCCTTGCCGTCCCTGATGAGCTTGACGGCGAACTCGTAGAGCTGCTCGAAGTAGTCGGAGCTGTAGTAGAGGTGCTCGCCCCAGTCCCAACCAAGCCAGCGAACGTCCTCGATGATCGACTCGACGTACTCCGTGGATTCCTTGATCGGGTTGGTGTCGTCGAAGCGGAGGTGGCAGACGCCGCCGTTCTCGGCGGCGATGCCGAAGTTGAGGCATATGGCCGACGCGTGGCCGACGTGCAGATAGCCGTTGGGCTCCGGCGGAAACCGCGTGGCGACGCGGCCGCCGTGCTTGCCCGCCGCCACATCGTCCCGAACGATGGCGCGTACGAAGTCTGTGGACTCTTCGGTGATGGTCTTGCTCTCCGCGGTACCAGGTAGAAGTGCCGGTATCGTCGCACGCCCGCACCGGGAACTTCAAGACTGGCGGGAGGCGAGACGGAGATTGCCAGAGAAGGGCTTGACGGGCTCGACGCCATCCTCCTCGCAGGAGGCAAGATACTCATCGACAGACGCGGAGAACTCGCGTCTGAGCTCGGCCACATCGTTGCCGTAGAAGTTGGCCTGTTGTTGCGGGGCCGATTCCTGTTGTTGCGGGGCATGGTGCCTATCTCCTGCCTCGTCTATTCTGCCGGACTGGGGCTGCCTGAGACACTGCCGGGCCGTGGGACGTACGCCGTAGGTGAGGACATAGCGCCCAGCGTCTACTGGACTGAGGGCGTGACGGACACCGGCGCGGAGTGCGGGTACTGGCGGGTAACTGCCGAGCGGCGCATTCAGCACACTACGCGCGGCCCGGCTATCCTGCACGTCCACGAGACCGACGTTGAGTTCACAACCGTTTTCTGCCGCCCCTGGGTACGGCTGAGGTAGCAGTCATGCCCAAGTTTAGGCCGTGCGGTGGCTGTGGGAGAAGGGTTTCTAGCCAGGGAAAGATGTGCCCGCAATGCGGACACGACCTAGAGCTTGACCGTCACGGCACGTACATGGCGGTAGGTTGCGGCATCATCCTGTTTTTTGGCTCATAGCGGTCATGGCCTCTGTGGAATCCTGCCTTTGATGATAGGGATATTGACGAGGCCGGCTAAGCCCGAATCCACCGAAGGAGGGCGTCGGGTCAGTGTCCTGAAGCGGCAAGAGGGTGCTCCTGTGAATCTGGGATAATGGTTTTGGAACAGCAAAGCCGACCCCAGAACAAGGAGCACCCAATAGATGCTACCACGCAACCACCCCGACCGCATCCGTATCGCCTTCGACGACACCCGCCTGGTGGCCAATGCTGGGCTGCTGCTTCCGGTGACCCTAGCCCAGCACCTGGGCCTGCGTGAACTCGTCGACAGCCACGTCGACCTGGGAGACGCGCCGGGCCGGGCCAACACCGGGGACAAGCTGCTGACCCTGGTGGCCTCCGCTCTGGCTGGGGGCGACTGCATCGACGACGCCGACGTGTTGCGTTCCGGCAGGACGGGGCGGGTCCTGGGCTACGTGGTCAAGGCGCCGTCCACCCTGGGGACCTTCCTGCGCAGCTTCCGGTGGGGCCACGTCCGCCAGTTGGATCGGGTGAGCCGGGAGCTGCTGTCCCGAGCCTGGGCCGCTGGTGGTGGACCCGGCGACGGGTCGTTGACCATCGATCTGGACTCCACCATCTGCGAAACCTACGGACTGGCCAAGGAAGGGGCGCGCCACCATGGCTACACCGGCAAGCGGGGCTATCACCCGCTGCTGGCCATCGCCGCCGGCACCGGCGACGTGCTGATGTCCCGGCTTCGCGAGGGCCGGGCCAACACCGTTCGGGGCGCCGCCCACTTCCTGCGGGAGACCGTGGGCCGGGTGCGCCATGCTGGGGCTACAGGACAACTCACGGTGCGGGCCGACAGCGGCTTCTATGCCCACGCCCTGGTCGTCGTCTGCCGCAAGATGGATGTCCGTTTCTCCATCACCGTGCGCCAGCACCAGAGCCTGCGCAGTCTGATAGAAGCCATACCCGAGGATCACTGGACGCCCATACCCTACTGGATGGAGGGCGCTGCCGACGTGGCCGAAACCAGCTACACGCCCTTCAAGGGCGAGCCCGACGCCGCGCCGGTACGGCTCATCGTCCGCCGGGTGAGGCCCACACCCGGATCTCAACTGGCGCTGTTCGCCAACTACAGCTATCACGCCTTCATCACAGACCGCGAGGGGGATGTCCTGGAACTGGAGGCCGACCATCGCCGCCACGCCGAGATCGAGAATGCCATCCGAGACCTCAAGCACGGCGTCGGCCTCAATCATCTCCCCTCGGGCCGCTTCGCCGCCAACGGCGCCTGGCTGGCCGTCCAGGTGCTGGCCCATAACCTGGCCCGCTGGACCGCGCGCATCGGTCTGGGCGAGGGGGTGGTGACCACCAGGACCCTCCGGCGGCGCTTCTTCTCCCTGGCCGGACGGCTCACCCGCTCGGCCCGCCGCCTCACTTTGCATCTGCCACAGGGCTGGCCTTGGGAAACCCAGTTCACTCGCGCCCTGGCTCGATTGCGAGCCCTGCCATTGCCTGCCTGACGGCACCGACGGCGCCTGACACGTCCACCAGACTACTCAACCACCCCACAGAGTCGCACCGGCCCGGTCCGCGATTGTCTTCCCTTGCATGCTGTCCCGCCGACCCCGCCCCAGCGCCGCTGCCCAGAACCGCCATCGGCGCCCCCAACGACAACCAAAGGCCGCCACCGGCCCCATTTATCGGGATCGAGCGCGGACCGTCGCGCCCCACGGCCCTCACCCCTTGTTCCAACCCCAAGGCCGCTCCGCATCGGTGGATTCGGGCTAAGGGGCTATACTGGTAGGCATGGCAAAGCCCAAGAAGGAACGGGGCCGACCCTTGGGGCGTAAGTACCCGCCCCGCGTGGACGCAACGGCTGAGGAAATGGCTCAGGCCATGTTCAAGCTGCCCGCAGACCACCAGTGGGAGTACCTGAGCGCTGGGGCCGATGGGCCTGTGTACCGCTGCGCGGGCTGTCGCCAGGAGGTGCACTACCCGGAGACGTTGCACCTGGACGGCCTGTGCGCGGACTGCCATAGCGCTGTCCCAGCCGGGAGGTAAGACATGGGCACGTTCAGCGCGCGTGTTGGCGTCAGTGACGGGAACGGCGGGCCGACAGAGTGGGTTGACGCCTTGGTGGACACGGGCGCGACGTATACAGTTCTGCCCGACGCCATCCTGCGCGACCGTGTAGGGGTACAGCCCAAAGAGCACCAGACCTTCACGTTTGCAGATGGTGCGGAAGCACTTCTCCCGGTAGGAGACGCGACGGTGCATATCGAGGGCCGGGAAATCCCCAACCGCGTGGTCTTTGGAGATGAAGGGCAGTACCTATTAGGCGCTACTACTCTACAGGTGTTCGGACTGGTCGCCGACACGTCCAACCATTGCCTAGTTGCAGTGCCCAGTCTGCCCGGTTCATACCGGCCTGCACTCTAGCCGCTGCGCCGCCTGCTACGTCCCAGTCTCCTAGCCGCCCCAGGAGAGGTTTCGCATGACGTACCGAATCAGCCTGTAGGACCCTCATATTGCGATTGTCCACCGAGAAGACTGCCGTCATGAGGCCGCGGAGAGCGGCGGGCCGTATGCCACAAGGGGCGCGTCCATAGACGCGGGATTCTCGCAGCGCGCCCAGGTGTGGGAGTGCACGGAATGCATCAAAGGGCGGAGTAGAGTCAATCCCCCTGACTAGCTCTGGCTAAAACCGTCTATAACTCCCATTGCGTTGGCGTCGATGTAGACTGGACCGCCAGTGGGCAGCCTCAGCGGCCCCATGATTCCTTCTCTTCCTTCAAGTATTCCGCTACGTCTGCCGCCGTCTTGAAGGCCAAGCCCCCCGGCGCCTCGTTCAAGATGTCGACGGCAGACCGCCCCGCCGTAGAGGACGCAGGACTCACCACTACGTCCGCATCCTCTCCCACTGGAAGGTCCTGATCGACAATCTCCACCTTCCCTTCCGGCAGCACCGTGGTCCGTACGTGCAATGCCTTCTGCATGTCTTCGTCCTCCTCGATCACAACTCAGTCGCCACGGTACGGTCCCGGGGACGATACCATAGATGACACCGGCATCCAGTTCTCTTGCACGGACATACCGACGACCCACAGCCTCGGTGGGCGAGTTCCGCTACGGGTCGCTGCAGTCACGGGTGTAGCCGCAGTGGACGCAGCGGAGCTTGCAGTGGGCGGCGAGCATCTCGGCGCCGCATATGTCGCAGAGGACGAGCTTGTCGTCCGCCGCGGGCCTTCGCCGCCTCGCCTGTCGGGTGGAAGCCGTCACCGGATGTACCTCCACTTCCATCCTACCAGTACCGGAGGACTGACGGTTGCGGGCCGCTGAAGCCGCTCAAGGCCGCCGCGGGCGAGATATGGCCCAGGGCGGTGCCGACCCCGCCCCAGGTCCTTCGCGCTGCTCGGGACGACAGTTGTTGTGCAGCCTGTTAGAAGTCGTTGCGGACCTTGGCCGGTTGGCCGGTGCGCATCGACTCCCAGCACGCGAGACCGGTCGCGACGACCCTGGCGCCCTCGCGGACGCCGACCCACGGCGTGGCGCCGTTGACCACGCAGTCGACCATGTGATCGATCATGACGATCATCTCGGTGCCGTGGCCGCGCTGCGTCTCCGGGAAGGTTATGTCGTACTCCCGGACCGGCACTATCCCCTCCGGCTCGAGCCGGACTCTGCCGTCGACGATGCTGCCCCTGGTCCCGTAGAGGTTGAGGCCGTTCATGAGCAGCGTCGGGGGGTGCACGACGCCGCACAGTGCGGCCACCCGGCCGATCCTGCCGCTCTTGAAACGCAGGTTGATGACGAAGTTGTCCTCCTGCGGATAGTCCTTCGCGACGCCGCCGCGCAGGCCGTAGCAGTGCACCTCGTCGACATCGCCGAAGAACCAGCGCAGCGCGTCGATCGGGTGGCAGGCGCCGCCGAGCAGCAGGTCCTGGGGCATCTGGATCCGCCACGGGGTGCGGGCGTAGACCGGGCGCAGGTCGTGGATGTAGGTGGCCTCGCCCACGAGCAGGTCGCCGATGACGCCAGTGTCGCACAGGCGCTTCGACTCCATGTGCTTGGCGTCGCCGCGCATCGTCTGGGTGACGAGCAGCACGAGGCCGGTGCGGTCGACGGCTTCGACGACGCGCTCCGCCTCCTCGATGGAGTAGACCATCGACTTGGTGACCATGACGTGCTTGCCGGCGTCCAGCGCCGCCACCACCTGGTCGGCGTGGAGCGGCCCTGGCGAGTAGACGCCCACCACGTCTATGTCGTCGCCCTCGACCAGCTCGCGGAAGTCGGTGGTCGTCCTGGACACGCCGTACTCGGCCGCGGCGGCCGCCATCCTGCCTTCGTTCACGTCGCAGACCGCCGTCACGCGCATCGGCACGTCGTCGTGGTCGGGGGAGTTCACCTGCATGAGTGTGCTGCCGTGTCCGACGCCGATCAGTCCAAGTCTCAGCATTGTGTCTACTCCTCCTGTCGGTCCGGGGCCCCGGCGACGCCGAGTTTTTCGTACACCGTTGCCCAGCGCCGTGGATGGCTTTCGTGGGCCATCTCGGGCTCGAAGCCCAGGGTCAGGTACGTCTTGACCGCGGGCAGGCGCCAGTCGTCCGTGTTGAGGTAGATTTCCGCGTACCCCATCCGCCGCGTGAAGTGTAACACCGCGAGGCAGACCTGGGAGCCCAATCCCCTGCCCTGGTGTTCCGGCGTGACCGACAGCCAGCCCAGCTCGGCGCGGCGCTCCGTCGAGATCGGCGGGATCGTGCAGCATGTCGCCGAGGGCCGGCGGCCGGACGTCACGATGAAGGTGCCCTCCGGTATGGCATGCCGCTCTCCCGAGAGCCATTCGCCCGCCCTGTCGGCGTCCCAGTCGCCGAGCTGGCCGGTGGCGTCGAGGCACTCGATCCATGCGTCGACTCCGGCCTCGCTGAGCGTCGTCATAGCGTAGCCCGGCGGGAGCGAAACCGGGGGCAGCGAGTCGAACCCGTCGAACGTCATCCTGAGCTGCGGCAGCTTCGGCTCGCCGGCGTTCATGGCGTCGGTCGCAACCTCAGTCCGCTCCCGCACTACCCGTGCGGCGGCTCCACCACCAGCTCGTCGTTGAGGTGGTACCTGTCCTCGCCTCGTACGAGGAGCAGGCCGGTTATGTACTCGGCGGGCTCGCTTTTCACGTCGAACTTCACCTCCGGGGTGGTGAACCGGAGGGAGAAGCCGAGCCGGGGCACGTCGCTGCGGTTGGCGTTCGAGCCGTGGAGGGTGGCCTCGCTGAAGAAGACAACGTCGCCGGGGTCCATGACCATGTCGACGGCCTTCGACTCGTCGATCTGGTCGGGAGTCAGCCCCCGCGAGAAGGCGCTGTCCTTGTCGTCGAGGGGCCTGTACTCGTCGTCCAGCCACTCTTTGTGCGAGCCGGGGATCAGCCGCAGGCAGCCGTTTTCGGGGAAGGTCGGCCCGAGCGCGATCCAGGCGGTCAGGTTGATGCGCGGCTCCATCGGCCAGTAGCTGGCGTCTTGGTGCCAGGGGATGTACTTGGGGTTGTGGGGCTCCTTGTACCAGAACACGGAGGCCCACAGGACGATGTCCGGCCCCAAGGCCGTCTCGGCGTGGTCGAGCACCCTCTCGTTGATCGAGAGGTCGTGGGCCCATCGGTACCGGGTGTTGAAGCCGTACGGGGGCCCGGGGTTAGGGCCCGGGGACTCCTCGGACTGTCCGATGGCCTCGTAGTAGGCCCGCCTGGCGGCAGCCGCCTCGTCGGCGCTCAGCAGCGGCACCGGGCCGGTGTAGCCCTCCTCTTCGAGCTGGTCGAGAGAGAATGTGCCGTGAGCCGATTTCATTCCGTTTTCTCCTGGTGCCTGAAAGTGGGGCTACTATATCAGCACCGGCTCGCATGTGGCTTCCACGGGGCTGCGGCTGGAGTTCGGCCCGCATGGCTCGAGCGCGGTGGTGGCGGCCTGGCGACGGCTCGCCGCAGTTGACGTGCGGCCTCTGCCGGTCCAGCTCAAGGTCCTCGATCCCGTCCAGTTCGGCGGGACCAGGCGGGCCTTAGTCGCCTTCGCAGGACGGGACCGACGGCGCCTGACCCGTCCACCAGACTACCCAACCGCCCCACAGAGTCGCACCGGCCCGGTCCGCGATTGTCTTCCCCTGCATGTTGTCCCGTCGACCCCGCCCCAGCGCCGCTGCCCAGGACCGCCATCGGCGCTACCAACGACAACCAATGGCCGCCACCGGCCCCATTTATCGGAATCGAGCGCGGACCGTCGCGTCCCACGGCCCTCACCCCTTGTTCCAACCCCAAGGCCGCTCCGCATCGGTGGATTCGGGCTAAGGCGGGCGCCGATCGCGTCGGGGTGTCGGGGCGCTGCACGGCCGCTTCCGGGGTTGCGGTCTCCGCCGGATCGTCGCCGAGACATCCGGCGACCGCGGCGATCAGGACAACCGCGACAGCCAGCGTCAGAAACCTCGATCTCGAAACGGTGGCCGACATCTGGTCTCCCCATCCTCAAAGGCCCAGACCATTGGCCACCGTAGCAGGATGGCGGTTCCTGTCAATACCTCGGCGTCCGAGGCAACCAGCCTGGGGCCGCGGGCGCGTTCACATGGATGGAGCGAACTCCAAGTCCCGAAGATCCGATTTCGTCGGGTACGGTCGGCCCGTGGTCTACCGAGAGAACATGAGGTCGGGGTCGACGACGGACTTCTCGTTGCCCTGCTCCCCCACGATGACGCCGTCGGGGAGATGCCTCGGCCGCTCGCCCGAGGCGCGGAAGAGCAGCGGGTCGGCGCGGAACTCGATCAAACCGTAGTCGAACGCGTCCCTGGCGCGGAAGAGGCGGGCCATCGCGTTGCCGACCGCGCCAATCGAGACGAGCCCGCGGGCTTCCAGCCTGGCGCCCAGCTTGTTGAAGTCGGTCATGTGGCCGCGGAGGGTCGGTCCCGGACCGAAACCCAAGAACGATAGCGGCCCCTCTGTACCGTCGGCCTCCCTGATCCGGGCGGTGAACCCGTGCCACCTGCCGTAGGCGGGCTGCGCCCACTGCTCGATCAGGTGCCAGAACGTGCTCCGGTAGTACGGGACGCCGAGCAGCATGATCCGGGCGTCGAGCTCGTACAGCTTCCAGAACGGGCCGTCGGCGCCCCAGGCGGCGGCGCGATGCACTCTCATCATCTCGCGGGCGGCCGGCCCCAGGGCGGCCATCGACTCCCTCATGTTCCGGCTGCGATAGGCGCCGGGGCGAGTGCGGACGGTCTCGGTGATCTTGCCGACCTCCGAGTAGTCGTTGGCTGGGTCGAAGACCGAGTAGCTGCGCCTGTGGCGTGGGGTGAAGGCCGGCACGACGAGAGTCCCCTCCGGCCCGAGCACGTCGAGGAAGGCGTCGACGACCGCGTCGGCGCCGCCCTCGACGTAGCCCATGCTGCTCAGCGAGCTGTGGACGAAGACGATGTCGCCGGCCGCGAGCCCGAGGCGCTCCAGGCTGCGCGCGACGCTGTCGCGGTCCAGTGGCGGCGGGGTCTTCGTCCTGCCGGCCGAGGCAGCGTTCATCGACGGCCCTCGGTGTCGCCGTGGGAGTGGCCTATGGCGAACTGCTCCATGTCCTCGCTGCCCTTCACTGGTGTTTGAGTATCTTTCTGCCGACTCGCTCTCCGGCGAGCTCGCCCGCTCCGAGGACGTGCCCCTCCATCGCCTGGAGCAGGTCTTCCTTGGTCGCTCCCGGAGCCAGATCGAGCACGCTGTCCAACGCATACAGATGGAAGTAGTACTTCTGGACCGACCCGGTCTTACTGCGAACTACGTCCCCTCCGGCGCTGGCGTCAATGATCGCGAAAGGCGGCGGGCAGGGCCCCAGGTATCCGACGTCCCCTCCGTCGTTGACCCCCTGCCTCGAGCCGTCGGGCAGCTCTCCCTCGGTCGAAACACCCTCGCCCAGGCCGGTCAAGTCCGCCGGGATGTTCCAGACCACCCAGTGGGTCCAGGGACCGGCAGCCTCCTCGCTATCGAGAATGAGAGCGAGCGAAGCCGTGCCCTCGGGGACGTCAGTCCACTCCAGGGGAGGCGAGATATTCTCGCCCGTCTTGCCGGGAGCTACCGTAACCCCATCCGGGGGCGGGCGTTCGTTGGCGCAGGTGTGCTTGACCGGGATGCGGCGCTTCTCGTTGAAGACCGGGCTCGTAAACGTGATGGTGGCGGCTATCTCCTGCTGGACGGAAGCCTCGCCACCTGCATCGTCGGCGGGGGCATCCGGGGCGGCGGCCGGCGCCGCCGACTCCTCGCCGTCGCTCGAACAGGCCAGGAACAATGCGGCGAGCGATGCGACGGCCAGCTGGGCCATGACTCGGGGGAAGACCTTCATCGACTACTCCTGTCCAAAGGCGCCCGCGCGCTGGGATCCATGACCTTGTTCTTGTACTCCTCGGGCATCTCCGAGGGTGATCGTAACAGCAGCAAACCACGGAAACCGCTCCAAGTCAACCACCTAGCCGGGCGGCGAACGCATGGACGGCGGGGCCGCCCAACGGCGCGTGCTAGACTCTGTCCATCTGTCCAAACCGGAGGCGGCGGTGAACAGGTACGACGCGGTGGTCTTCGATCTCTGGGGTACGTTGGTGGACGAGCTGACTCACCCGGAGGAACATCGAATCGTCTACCGGCGGAAGACCGACGAGACGGCCGACCTGCTCGGCCTCGACCGTGACGACTTCGCCAGCGCTTGGAGCGCGACCGCGCCCGACCGCATGGTTGGACGCTCCCCGTCGACCGATGCCACGCTGTCGCACATCTGCGGGCAGCTTGGCGCCGATCCGGGCGCAGACCGCATCCGTGCCGCCGCCCAGATCCGGTACGAGTACGTGCGCGGCGCTCTATCGCCGCGGCCAGGCACAATCGAGACGATGTCCGCGCTGAAGCAGTCGGGCTACCGGGTCGGGCTCATCAGCAACTGCACCGAGGAGGTCTCCCGGCTGTGGAGGTCGACGCCCTTCGCGCCGCTCGTCGACACGGCGGTGCTGTCGTTCGACGCGGGTCTCGCGAAGCCCGACCCGCGAATCTACGAGCTCGCGATCAGCGGGCTGGGAGTGAGGGCGGAACGCTGCCTCTACGTCGGCGACGGCAGCGACGGCGAGCTGAGCGGCGCGGCCAACACGGGGATGACGGCCGTGCTTATTCGGGCGCCCTACGACCGGGCGGACGGCGCCCGCGAAGCCTGGGCGGGCGAGGCTATCTCGGCGATTCCCGACGTGCTCAACCTGCTGGGCCGCGAATAGAGATCGGGCCGGAGCCGACTTCCGGGACGCTTCTACGGGTACAGGGCGGGTCGGTCCAGGCCCTCTTCCTCGCGCAGGCCGAACATCAGGTTCATGTTCTGCACCGCCTGGCCGGCCGCGCCCTTGACCAGGTTGTCGATGCAGCTCACCACGATCAGCCTGTTCGCCCGTGGGTCGACCGTGGGGTGTACGAGGCAGAAGTTCGAGCCGACGGTCTGCTTAGTCTGAGGCGGCGTCTCCGTGACCCGAACGAACGGCTCGCCGTCGTAGAAGTCGCGGTACACCTTCCTCACGTCGTCCCCGGTCATGTCCGCGTCGATCAGCGGCGCGTAGCACGTGGCGAGAATGCCGCGCGTCATCGGGACGCGGTGCGGGACGAAGGTCACGCGCGCGCTGTCAGCCTCCCGGAGCCCGGCGACCTCCTGGGCGATCTCAGCCTGGTGGCCGTGACCCTCCAGACCGTAGGCGATGACGTTCTCGTTGGCCTCCGCGTAGTGGTCCATCGTGCTCGCCGCCAGGCCTCCGCGGCCGGCGCCCGAGATGCCCGACTTGGCGTCGATCACGATGTCGTCCGCGACGAGTCCTTCGCGCACCGCGGGCGCGAGCGCCAGCAGCGAGGCCTCCGGGTAGCACCCCGGATTGGCGACGAGGGACGCGTTCCTGATCGCCTCTCGGTGCAGCTCGGGCAGGCCGTACACGGCGTCCTCGAGCAGCTCCGGGGCTGGATGCTCCGCGCCGTAGGCCTCCTCGAAGGCAGCCGGCGAGCGCAGCCGGAAGTCGGCCGCTATGTCGACCCCCCTGGCGCCGTCCTGGACTATCGGGGCGAGGACGGCCGCGCTGGCCCCGCTGGGAAGCGCCGAGAAGGCCACGTCGACCGAGACGGCGATGCTCTTCGTGACGGGGAGATCGAGCTGCCACAGGTGCGGCAGGACCTCGGGCAGCCGCTTGCCCGCCGCGCTCCGGCCCGTGACCGAGACGATCTCGGCGTCGGGATGACGCCACAGCAGGCCCGCGAGCTCGGAGCCCGCGTACCCGGACACGTTGATGATGCCGACTTTCAACCTGTACCTCTGGGCACGTGAAGTCTACCGGACGCAGCTACAAGTATATGCGTTCGGGCAGGGCGCCAACAAGGAACCGGTGAGGTCGGAGATCAGGATATCGCCAGGTCGCGCACCTCGACCACGAGCTCGCTACCGAGAACGCGGAGCGCTCGATTGAGGTCGCTTGCCGTGGTGCCGTGACGTGGATCGAGCATCCGATGTATGACTGGCTGCTTTGTCCCTAGACGTTGGGCGAGTCCTTCTTGTGTCAGGCCGCTCTTGCGAAATGCAAGCACAAAGGCCGCTTTCGCTGACATATCCGTGGGTACGGCTACAAGATGCTCGCCTGTAAGCCGTTCGCTTGGCGCGGGGATGGGGTCACCCCGGTTGATACGCGCCGCAACGACCGCCTCCAACGCATCTTGCGCCTCTTCCAAAGCCTCGACTTCGTCCGCACCGGAGGTGAGACACTCCGGAAGGTCGCGGAACGAGACGACAACCTCATCAGGGCCAGTGTTCTCGAAACGCGCAGCATAAGCGAAACGCATGGCCGCCTCCTCGCTAGCGGAAGTCCTCCCGACTCAGCCCCAGCTGGCGGATCATCGCCGATAGTAAGCCGGGGCCAATATCCTTACGCCGATCTTTCACGGCAGTGGCGCGCGAGCCATAATAGAGCACGACATGACTGCCCCTGCCCCGATCCGTGTCAATAGACACCGTCACGCCGCGCTCGCGACCAATTCTCCTTACTCGTCGTATGAACTCTCTTCCGGTCACAACCCTATTTCATAACATGGCGGTTGTGAAAGGCAAGCGCTCTCCGGTTCGATTCCGGGCCAGCGAAGTGTACACTAGGCGCGGACGGCGCCGGCGGTACCGCGACCCGCGTATCGACCGGGCCAGCGAAGAGGAGCGACATATGCTGACGCCCGAGCAGATGTCCTTCTTCGACGTGTTCGGCTTTCTTGTCCTGCGGCAGCTTTCTCCCCGGACGAGATGGCCGTCATCGACCGCGAGTTCGAAAAGGTGATGCGCGCCGACTGGGCCGGCGAGTCCTAAGGAGCGACCGCCACTGGCTACGATGGACCTCCGCAGCCTGACCATAAGCGGCGCCGCGGACCTGCTGCGCAGCGGTGAGCTCTCGCCCGTCGAGCTGGCCGAGGCCACCCTGGAGCGCATCGTCGAGCTCCAGCCGCGCCTCCACGCCTTCGTCACGATCACCGGAGACTATGCCCTCGACCGCGCGCGGCAGGCGGAGCGGGAGCTCCGGCGGGGACACGACCGCGGGCCGCTCCACGGCGTGCCGTACACGCTGAAGGAAGTCATCGCGACCAGGGGCGTCAGGACGATCTTCGGCGACGCCGACCGGACCGAGTACGTCCCGACGCGGGACTCGACGATCAACGCGTTGCTGGAGGAGGCCGGCGCGGTGCTGGTCGGCAAGGTCGTCTCGGAGGTGGGCCGCAGCCACGACAAGCCGGTGAGCAGCCGCAACGCCTGGAATACCGACATGAGCCCGGGTACGTCCAGCAGCGGCTCCGGATCGGCCGTCGCGGCGTCTCTCGGCCTGTTCTCCATCGGCACCGACACCGCGGGCTCGGTGCGTCATCCCGCCAGCAACAGCAACCTGGTCGGCCTCAAGCCCACCTTCGGCCGCATCAGCCGGATGGGCGTGTGGCCGGTCTCGTGGAGCGTCGACACCGCCGGCCCGCTGACCAGGACGGTGACCGACAACGCCATCGTGCTCGGCGTGCTGGGCGCCCACGACCCGTCCGATCCGGCGAGCATCGTCGAGCCGCGCCGCAACTACCGTGCCGGTATGGACGGCGGCGTCGCCGGCGTCACGATCGGTGTGCCGACCGACGACTGGGCCTGGCTCGACCGGCTGTCGGAGGAGGAGGAGACGATAGTGCGTCGGGCGCTGACCGTCCTCGAAGACCTGGGCGCCGAGGTGCGGGAAATCAGGCTGCCGAGATCGGCCGAGGCGCGCTCATCGGCCGTGCCCACTCTGTCCGAGCCGCCCGCGCTGAACCCGGACCCGGCAGCGGCCGAACACGCCGACGCGTGGCGATACGCGCTCGAGTCCACCCGGCAGGCCATCTCGGACTCTTTCGACGACTACCTGGAGGCGCTCAGGCGCCGCGCCTTCATCAGGCAGGAGGTCGAGACCGTGCTGCGGGAGGTCGACGTTATCGCCACGCCGACGGGCAGCAGCTTCGGCGACAGGTGGGACGCGAAGACGGCGACGATACGCGGTCAGGTCGTACAGGCCAGATCCCGGGGAACGTACCGGAACCTGCTCGCCGCCGTCTGCGGCCATCCCGCCCTGTCCGTGCCGTGCGGGTTCGGCCTGGGAGGCGTCTTCCCCGTGGGCCTGATGCTGCACGGGCGCGCGAACGACGAGGCGCTGCTGTACCGGGCCGCCTACGCCTACGAGCAGGCCACGCAGTGGCACAAGATGGTCCCGCCGCTTTGAGAGGCGGCCCAACCGGCGGGCCGCGGTGTATACTGCCGGTGGTCCGATGGCGGACACTCCGCAGCCCGGTGACCCGAAGCGAATGTACGACATCCTGATAGCCAACGGTCGCGTGCTCGACGGCACCGGGAGCCCTTGGCGCCGAGCGGACGTTGCCGTCGCCGGAGACAGGATTGTCGCCATCGGACACCTGGCCGGACGCGAGGCGGCACAGGTCGTCGACGCCGCCGGCATGTTCGTGTGCCCCGGGTTCATCGAGGAGCACTGCCACTCCGACGGCACCTTCGTCGTCGATCCGCTCGCCCACAGCGCGGTGCGGCAGGGCATGACGACCATGGTCGTCGGTCTCTGCGGCATGTCAGCCGCCCCGGTCGCCGACGAGATGCTCGATGTCTATACGCGCTCGGCGCCGCTGTTCAACTTCGACGGCTTCGAGTGGAGATGGCGCGGCATGGGCGAGTACCTCGCCGCCGTCCAGGCGGCGAAGCCCTCCGTCAACGTCGTCTCGCTCGTTGGCAATCACCCCGTCAGAGCCGTCGCCATGGGGGAGGCCAGCCGCACCGCAACGCCCGCCGAGCGTGTGCGGATGCGAGAGCTGGTCGCCGAGGCGCTGTCCGAGGGCGCCCGGGGCCTCAGCGTCGGCCTGATCTACTCGGCGGTCTTCTCGGAGACGGAGGAGATAATCGAGATCGCCCGCGCGCTCAGGCCCTATGGCTGGGCCTACCACGCCACCATCAGGGACTACGGCGCGCACCTGCTCGACGCCGTCAGGGAGGCCGTCCACGTGGCCGAGACCGCCGAGGTGCCGCTGGTCGTCGCGCACATGTACCCGGCCGGCCGCGAGTACTGGGGACAGGCCGACGCCGCCATCGAGATCCTCGAACGTGCGCGGGACCGCGGCCTGGAGACCGGCTACGACGTGACGCCGTGGCCCAGGGGCGGCGGGCCGATGCTCGGCATCGTCCCGGCGTGGGCGCGCACGGGAGGACACGACGCCACCCTCGAACGCCTGCGCGACCCCGCGCTCCGCCGGAGGATCGGCTCGGAGATCGAACAGGGAAAGCAGTACTCCTTCGGCTTCGGCTGGGACGACATGGTCATCTGCCGGACGGGCTTGGCCGAGCATCGCGCGTGGCTCGGCAGGTCGATAGGCGAGCTCGCACGGGAGAGCGGCCGGACGCCACCGGAGGCTGGCCTGCTGATGCTGCTCCAGGACGACGGCCAGACCTGGATCGCGCCGACAAACAAGTGCGACGAGGACGTCGACGCGCTGCTCACGCATCCCATGGGCGTGCCCATCGCCGACGGCTTCGCCCTCGCGCCCGAGGGGCCGCTCGCCTACCAGGACCGGCCCAACTCCTACGGCACCTTCCCGCGCGTCCTCGGACGCTACGTCAGGGAGCGCGGCGTGCTGACCTGGGAGGAGGCCGTGCAGAAGATGACCGCCATCCCGGCCTCCAGGGTAGGCCTCTGGGACCGCGGCGTACTGCGAGAGGGACTTGCGGCCGACGTCGTCGTCTTCGACCCCGCCACCGTCATCGAGAGGGCCGACTACTCCAACCCCCAGGAGTACCCCGACGGCATCGAGTGGGTGGTCGTCAACGGCCAGATCACCGTGTCGCCCGACGGACACACCGGAGCCCGGGCGGGCCTGACGCTGTAGGGTTCCCGAGCCGCGGCTGTCGGGCAGACGACGCGCCACCGCCCGTCGTTCTCGTGGAGACGGGAACCCATCCCGCCCCGCCGTGGATAGCCGCTACGCCTCGAGCAGCAGTCGCCTGGCGACACCCCTCGCCTCGTCCAGGTTTGCGACTACGTGGTCCGCGGGGACGCCCTTCAGCACGTTGAGCCCCTGAAGCGCTATGGCGGGCAGGCCCTCGAGCCCCATCACGACGCACTCGGTCTTCTCGGCGATGGCGACGTCGATGAGCTGCTCCACAACCAGGGCGGCGCTGTCGTCCATGTAGACGGTCTCGGAGAAATCGAAGATCACGACATCGTGGTCCCGTATGTCTACGCTGATCGTGTTGATCAGCTTGACGGACGAGGCCACGGTGAAGTTGCCCCTTAGCGCCACGAGTCCGACGCGCGCCGAGAAGGGGTCCGCGCCCAGGGTTGCGTCGTCGCCGAAGAAAGTCCGGTCCGTCATCGGCACCGACACCACGCTGTCCAGCTCCAGGCGCTCGAGCTGCCGCGCCGCGGCCATGCCCGCCGCGATAAGGCCGATGGCCACGGCCGTGACGAGATCGAGGAACACCGTGAGTCCCATGGTGATCGCCATCACCAGCAGGTGCGTGCGCTGAACGCGGTGGATGCGGCGGAGAAAGCGCCAATCGATGATGTCCCAGCCGACCTTCATCAGGATGCCGGCAAGGGCCGCGTGGGGTATCACCTCGACGTACCTGCCCAGGCCCAGGACCAGCGCCAGCAGGATTCCGGCCCGCAGCACGCCCGACACCGGAGTCCTTCCGCCGGCCCGGATGTTGACCACCGTGCCCAGGGTGGCCCCGGCGCCGGGCAGGCCGCCGATAAACCCCGCAAGCGAGTTTCCGATGCCCTGGCCGATGAGCTCCCGGTTCGGGCCGTGGCGGGTGCGGGTCATCGCGTCGGCTATCAGGGAGGTGAGCAGACTGTCGATCGAACCGAGCAGCGCGATGATGAGTGCCGGTTGCACCGCGTGCCCAATCACGTCAAGGGAGACGACCGGCAGTTGCAGGTCGGGCAACCCGGTCGGCACTTCGCCGATCACCGGCGCGTTGCTTACCCACAGCACGCCCAGCAGCGTGCCGGCGATCAAAGCGGCGAGCGTAGGGGGCAGGAACCGCTTCAGCTGGGGCGGCCATAGGACGACCACGACCAGGGTGACAATCGCAATGAGCAATGCGCCCGCGTCAAAGTCTCCTATCGCGTTCGGCCACGCCCTGATGGTCCCCACCGGTCCGCCCGAGACCACCTTCGCGCCGATGAAGGGCAGGGTCTGCACCAGTATGATGATGACCCCGATACCGGACATGAACCCGGATATCACCGAATACGGCGTGTAGGACACGAATCGGCCGATCCTCATCACGCCCAGAGATATCTGGATCAGGCCCGCCATCACGACTATCGTGAAGGCCTCCGCCAGATTGCTCGCGTGATTGGTGACTATCACGGCCATCGCGACGGCCATCGGGCCGGTGGGGCCGGATATCTGGGACTTCGTGCCCCCGAACACCGCCGCGAAGAAGCCGACCGTGATGGCGCCGTACAGCCCGGCGACGGCTCCAAGACCCGACGCCACACCGAAGGCCAGGGCCACCGGAAGCCCGACCACCGCGGCGGTAACGCCTCCGAAGAGGTCGCCGCGGAACGCCTCGAGGTCGTAGGCCACGCCGCCGCGCATTCTGTCGATCATCGTTCCCATACCCGTCGGGCCGGATGTTAACACCGATGCCGGGCGTTTTGGCGCACGGGCGCCGGGAGAATCGCGACGACTCTCTTGTGTCCCCCCACGAGCCCCGGAGACGCAGGATCCGCCCGCTCCTGACCCGCTCCTGGGTAACTGTTCAGAGTTGCTGAGAGGAACACGGCCCAACCTTATAGATTCCCTCTTTCGTCGGCATGACACTGCTGCGGTCGTCAAGTCCTGGTAGGGGCGGGGCCGTCGCCACACAACCCGTTCGCCCTGAGTGCCCCGACCCTTCGTCGGGGTGTATCGAAGGGCCCGCACGACGCAGTCCTTGGGTGGGGCCGACACCAGCATTGGCGGGAAAGTTTCGCGCGCCCTTCGATACGCGCCGGTCAAGGCACCGGCGCTAATCAGGGTGAACGGGTTGTCTCGGCCCCTCAAGTCTGAACAGTTACGGAACCCAGGATTCACCACCTGATTGGGAAGGCACGCGCGACTGACTGCTTTCGGGGTCGTGATGGTGCACCATGTCGGTGATAGATTCCCGCCCCCGCCTACGCGAGGGCAGGCTGTTCGCGGGAATGACGGAGGTGGGGGATTTACGGAACGCCGATCGGTGTTGCGCGCCGCATAGCGTCGTGCTACTTTGACCGCGTTGGCAGCTCGCCGGCCAGCGCCGAATCGGAAGGCATGTTCGTGCCCAGAGCGTCCGAAGTCGTCACCAACGTCTACCAGGTCTCACTGCCGGGCACCAGCGTCTTCGTGCTGCTGGACGACGAGGTCGCGATCGTCGACTCCGGGTGGCGGGGCACAGGCCGGAGCGTGCTGGAGTCCCTGGCCCGGTTGGGCCGTCATCCGTCCGAGGTCTCGAACATCATCGTCACCCACCACCACACCGACCACCTCGGAGACGCCGCCTATCTGAGCGAACGCTGCTCCGCACGCGTCGCCGTCCACCGTGACGAGGCACCCTTCGTACAGGGAGACGCGACGCCCCCCAGCCCGTTTACGAACCGTGTCCTGGGCCGCCTGATGTCCCCATTGGTGGCCTCCCGGAAGCCGAGGCCCGTGGCGGTCGATCTCACTCTCGAGGACGGAGATGTTCTCGGCGCCGTTCGGGTGGTCCATTCGCCCGGGCATACCCCGGGAAGCATCAGCATCCACCTCCCGCGCAGGGGCCTGCTGATGGTCGGGGACGCGCTGGAGCACCGCCACGGCAGGCTCGGACTGCCATCCAGCCACTTCACCGCGGACATGGGGCAGGCCAAGCGGTCGATCCGAAAGCTGGCGGAGCTGGACTTCGACGTGCTCTGCTTCAGCCACTATCCACCGATCCGAGGCAAGGCGGGGCCTATCCTCCGGAGATTCAGCGAGTCGCTCGATTAGCCGGGACAAGAGAGGACTTCCAGACATGCAGACACTCGTCGACCTCCTGAAGGAGTCCGCGGAGCGGTATGGGGACTCGACCGCCCTGACGATCACGCCGGGCTTCCGGCAGCAGAGGTGGAGCTACGAGCGGCTCTGGGACTTCTCCGGCCGCGTGGCCGCCTACCTGGCGCAACGTGGCCTGGAAAAGGGCGACCGGGCCATCATCTGGTCCGTGAACCGACCGGAATGGGTCGCCGCCTTCTTCGGCTGCATGCGCGCCGGCGTAGTCGCCGTGCCCCTGGACGTCCGTACCGCGCCCGACTTCGTCGAGCGCGTCGTCGAGCACACGACTCCGAAGCTCGCCTTCCTGTCGCGCCAGACGCCGGACGGCCCCCTGCGGGACACGGTGCCCATCGCCCTGCTCGACGATCTGGAGGAGCTGGTCGAGACCGCGGACCCCGGCGCAGGCTGTCCCGACGTCGCAGCGGACGATCTGGCGGAGGTGATGTTCACGTCCGGCACCACCGGCGACCCGAAGGGCGTGATGCTCACCCACGGCAACATAGCCTCCAACGTCCTCGCCGCCGTCGAGGCCGTGCCGATCCGGCCGTCGGACCGGCTGTTTTCCCTGTTGCCCCTCAGTCACATGCTGGAGCAGACGGGAGGGCTGCTGGCGCCGCTGAGCGGCGGCGCGGGCGTGGTCTACCCCGTCAGCCGCCAGCCGACGGTGATCTTCAAGACCCTGCGGGCCAACCGTGTGACGAACATCGTCCTGGTCCCGCAGGCCCTCCAGCTCTTCATGAACGGCATCGAGCGGGAGGTCAGCGCGCGGGGCAAGGACCGCCAGTGGAAGCTGCTCCAGAGAGTCGCGTCGAAGCTGCCGATGGCGATACGGCGGCTGCTGTTCCGCCCCGTCCACCGGCAGATGGGCGGCCGCGTCAGGTTCTTCATGTCCGGCGGCGCCTACCTCGACCCCGAGCTGCAGAAGAAGTGGGGCACGCTCGGAATCCGGGTGATGCAGGGCTACGGAGCGACCGAGGCGTCCCCGGTGATCACCACGAACAGCCTCGACCAGCAGAGGCCGGGTTCGGTCGGACGCGTCGTGGACGGCCAGGAGGTCCGAATAGCCGAGGACGGCGAGGTGCTGACGCGCGGGCCCAACGTCACGCGGGGCTACTGGCGAAACGAGGCCGCCACCGAGGCGGCATTCGAGGACGGCTGGTACAAGACCGGCGACCTCGGTTTCATGGACGACGACGGCTTCCTGTACCTCAAGGGGCGCAAGAAGGACCTGATCGTCCTGGCCAACGGACAGAACGTCTACCCCGAGGACATCGAGACCGCGCTCGCCAAGCAGCCCGGCGTCAGGGAAGGCGTGGTGCTGGGGCTGCCGTCCGGGGACTCCTCGATCGAGGTCCACGCGGCGTTGCTGCTCGAAGAGGAGGCGGACGCCGACGAGATAGTGCGGTCCGCGAACGCGGTGCTGGCCGACCATCAGCGCGTACAGGGCTTCACCGCGTGGCCCGACGAGGACTTCCCGCGCACGCACACGCTCAAGGTGAAGAAGCAGCTCGTGCTCGACCACCTGCTGCGGATGCGCGGCGCGGACCAGGACGAGCCGGCCGCCACGCCGGACATCAAGGCGGCGCCGTTGAACGACGTCCACCGCATCGCGGCTATCGTGAGCGAGATTCCGGCGGACCAGATCGGCGACGACAGCAGCCTCAGCGACGACCTGGGCCTCGACTCCCTGGGACGCGTCGAGCTGCTCTCCGCCATCGAGGCGGAGTTGGGAGCCTACGTCGACGACGACCGGGTGGGGCCGGAGACGACCCTGGCCGAGCTGACGGCCATGGTGCGGGAGGGCGCGCAGGCCCAGCCTATGCGATTCCCAAACTGGGGCAGAGCGTGGTGGTGTCGCCTTCTCCGCGCCGCGCTTCAGTACGCGGTCATCTTCACCACCCTGCGCCTCTTCTACAGGATCCGCGTGTACGGCAAGGAGAACCTGGCCGGGCTCCAGGGACCCGTGCTGTTCGCCTCCAACCACAACGTCAAGCTCGACAGCGCGGTCACGCTGATGGCGCTGCCGCCCGGTTGGCGCTGGCGGCTCAGCCCCGCCGCGGCCGCCGACGACATATTCGGGCCGCGCATCAAGGGCATGGCGAACGTGCTGCTCGGCAACGCGTTCCCGTTCGCCCGGGAGGGCTCGATCAGGGCCAGCCTGGAGCACCTGGGCCGGCTCCTGGACATGGACTGGTCGATACTGATCTATCCCGAGGGCGGCCGGTACCCTGAGGGCATGCAACCGTTCAAGTCGGGGACCGGCCTGATTGCCGTCGAGTCCCGGACTCCCGTGGTGCCCATCCGCGTGAAGCTCCACAAGGCGACGATATTCGACCGCGGCCCCCTGCTGTCGAGGGGAAAGATCGACGTCCACTTCGGCGAGCCGATAGTCTTCCCGCGGGGCGCCGACTACCTCGAGGCCACGGCGCGGCTGGAGTCCGCCGTCAAGGCTTTGTAGCCGGTGACCCGCCATCAGGCGAGGTTCGTAATCCTCTCGACTGCGAACGCGCACTCACGGGAACGCCGGCGTGGCTAGCAGACTCCCGGTCGTCAACAAGCTGCTTTACACTGCGGACCTGGTGGGCACCCAGGCCATGGCCCAGAGCAGGCACCTGTGGCTGCTGTTCTTCCTGGCGCCTCCCGCGGACGAGGGCGCGGTCTCCGCGGTGCCCGGCGTGTCCGTTGGCCCGCTGGACATCGACCCCCGGGTGCTCGTCGGCCTTATCCTGACGGCGGGCCGGGTGATCGAGGCCATCGACGACCCGATCATCGGCTGGTGGAGCGACCGGACGCGTAGCCGCTGGGGCCGGCGCATCCCGTTCGTGCTGTTCGGCACCCCGTTCTACGCGCTCTTCTTCGCGCTGCTCTGGCTCACGCCCGGCGGCGACTCCAGCTACGTCAACGCCGTCTATCTCTTCGTCGTCCTGGAGCTGTTCTTCCTGGCGACTACGCTCACGGGCGGGCCGTACGAGGCGCTGCTGCCGGAGATCGCGCCCGGGCACCGGGACCGCATGAGCATCGTCGCGTGGCAGTTCTACTTCGGGATCGCGGGCGCGGTGGCCGGGCTCGCGCTGAGCGGGCTGATCAAAGACCAGCTAGGCTTCTTCGCGATGGGGGCGATCTTCGCGCTGCTGGCCCTCGGCTCCCGCTACACCGGCCTGGGCGGCGTCTGGAAGCACGCGCCGAGGGAGACGCCCGCGGCGGACATCGAGCTCGGGTCCGCCTTCACCGCGACGCTGCGCAACAAGCAGTTCCTCTACTTCCTGCCCACCTTCGTCTTCTACCAGCTCGCCGTGTCGATGGTTATCTCGTGGCTGCCGTTCTTCGTGACGGAGGTCCTGGAGCGTGAGAACGAGGGGACCATCACCTCGTTGCTGACCGCGGTCGCCCTGTTGGCGATGGTGCTCTCGGCGTTCGCGCTGTGGAAGCTGGGCGACCGCAAGGGCAAGCGGTGGGTCTACTCCGCCTGCCTGCTCGGCACGGCGGTCTACATGCCGTTCCTCTTCTTCGCGGGCTTCCTACCGTTCGCGCCGAAGCTGGCGCAGGGCATCGCGTTCGCCTTCCTTGCCGGCATCCCGATGGCGGGCGTCAACCTGCTGCCCAGGGCCATCACGGCCGACATCACCGACTACGACCACATCCGCACAGGGATGCGCCGCGAGGGGATGTTCTACGCGACCCAGAACCTGTTCGAGAAGATCGGCTCGTCGTTCTCTCCCCTCGTGCTGGCCATCGTGCTGAAGTTGGGAGACACTGCGGTCAACCCGCTGGGCCTGCGCATGGTCGGCCCGGTGGCCGGCGCGGTCGCATTTCTGGGATACTGGCTGTTCCGGGGCTACAGGCTGCCCAGCACGGTAACGCCGGAGACGGTCAGGGAAGCGGGCCTGTAGAGACTACCCGAAGATCGAAAGGAGACCGGCCTTTGGAACCTGAACGAATACGAGAGTGGCTCCAGGCCCCATGATACCCATGGCGACCCCGTTCACCGAGGACTTCAGGCTCGACCTCGACGCGCTGCGCCACAACCTGCGATTCACCATAGAGCACGGCGTCACCACGGGCAACGGCTCGCTGCTAGTCGGCGGAGCGGCCGGAGAGCATTAGGCGGCAGGGGGAAAATAGAGTGTGGTAAGCTATGGGCCACCAAGCCGAGGTGATGGCGGAGGGAGTGGGGATCGAACCCACGACGGCGGGGTAAGCGCCGTGCCACTGATTTTGAGTCAGGCCCATTACCGCTCTAGGCATCCCTCCACAGCAACCCTTGGTTTGGATGGCGGGGCGACAGTCCAAACGCTGTCGCCCCGTTTTAGTCCATGCAGCAGCGAAGGTCGAGACAACTAAGGTGCGGAGAGCCGGTTGGTAAATAGAGGCCCGTGTGGGCAGGTCTGAGTTAGATACGGGGCTGAGTTATATGTGAGCAGCGTACTGAGCCTAGCATCGCATTTTGTGGCTTGTCAAGGGCAGAGAGATAGGGACGGCAGAGAACGGGAACCAACCTCCCAGCCACGGCAAGATATGAGGTTCCTGTATGTTCACTGAAGGAAGCCCACTACCGACGCCAGGACGGTCGCCGACATGGCCCGCCACGCGGCGCGCGTAGGCGTCTCAGCCGTCCAGGTATCGCCGGCATACTACTATCCGGCCACGGAGGGCGACGTGCTGCGGCTGTTCAACCGGGTAGCGAACGCGGCAGCCGACGTGTCGATCATGGCGTACAACACCTGGTGGCTGGGCTTCTCCATGAGCCTCGACCTGATCGAACAGCTCGCCGAGATAGAGACGGTCAGAGCTTTGAAGTGGGCCACGCCCGACGACGACTCGTTCCGCGACGGCATAGTCACGTTCGCCGACCGGCTCGTCGTGCTGGACAACACCGACAACCTTGCCTGGAGCCACGCGCTCGGCGCGCGCGGCTTCGTCGGCCATCTCGGCACCTGCTGGCCCGAGTACCCGCTGAAGACGTGGAGTCTGCTCGAGGCCCGGGACTATGTCGGCGTCAAGGACCACATGGCCTCGTTCAAGTGGGCCTGGCGCCGGTGGATCGCCAGGGTAGGCGAGGTTACCGCCGGCGAGGGGCCGATCATCAAGGCCCCGATGGAGACGGTCGGCCTGCCCGCCGGGCCGCCCAGACCGCCCGCGATAAGGCCGCCCGAGCATCTGATGGCCGAGCTGCGCGAGTTGATGGCCGCCGCCGGCGTACCTGCGGCCGGATCCAGACCCCGGCCCTGCACCGACCCGGCGAGGTAGACTGGCCCTATGATCTGGATCACGCGCGCGCTGTCCCTGGTCGTGGCCGCGGTCTTCTTCTTCGTGCTGCTGACGACGTTGGTCGTCTGGCAGGTAAGCGGCTTTTTCCTGGACCCACAGTCCTACGCCTCGCTGCTCGACGAGAACGACGTATACGAGTTCGCGCTCGCGGACCTGCCGACGTCGGTCCTCGAGGACCGGCGGGCCGTGGAGGAAGCGAAGGCGGGCGACAAGGTCGAGGACACGCCCCTGCTGGACTCCGGCCTCACGACCGACCGGATAGTCGCCGCCCTCAACCGCGCCGTCCCGCCCGACTGGCTGCAGGACGCCGTTGAGCGCAACCTGGACGAGCTCGGCGGCTACGTCACCGGGCGGAGCGACGACTTCACCCTCGTCGTCGCGACAGACGAGCGCGCGGACGACCTGATCGCCGAGATCAGAGCCCTGCTCGACGAGTCGGACGGCTACGCGATCCTCCACGAGCTGGTGCTCATCCCGCGAATCGAAGAGGCCGCCGCCGGCTGGGCGCGCGAAGGACTCCCGGGCGGCGTCCAGGTCTCGGACGAGCGCATCGCCGAAGCCGCCCGCGCCGTGCTGCCTCCGGAGTGGGCGCGGGAGCAAGGACAGCGCATGTTCGACGAGGTAGCTCCCTACGTGAAGGGCGATACCGACGAGTTCGTCATCAGCGTCCCTCTCGCCGATCGCGTCGATATCGCTGCGGCCGAGGTCAAGGACATCCTCGCCGAGAGCCCGGCCTACGACCTGCTGTACGACGAGGTCATAGCGCCGAAGATGTTGAAGGAACTGGGCGACACGATCGATGGGCTTCCTTTCGGCGAGACTGTATCGTCGGCCGAGGTGGTCTCGGCCCTGCGCGACGCCGCCCCGCCGTCATGGGTCCGCGTCCAGGTCGAGCGCCTGATAGACGAGGCGACTCCATACATCGCGGGGCGGGCCGAAGGCTTCGACTTCGAGGTGTCTCTCGCCGAGAACAAGCGCCTCGCGCATGGGCCCTTGACCCGGTTTGTCGAGAGAAAGATACAGGCGCGGATCGACCGGTTGCCGGTCTGCCGGACGCCGGAACAGGCACTGTCTCCGCTCCTGAGCGGCACACCGAAGCTGCCCACATGCATACCTCCGAGCCGCACCCATAGCGAGCTCCTCGACGAGTTGGGGATAGACCTCGGCGCGGAGGTGACGCGGCTGGTCCTGGACCAGGTCCCGGATTCGGTCTCCTTCTCACATGAGCGGCTCCGAGACGCCTTCGAGGAGGCTGGGGCCGGGGACAGCGTCGAGCGGCTGGACGAAATCAGATCGCTCATGAGGGACGGCTGGACATACACGCAGGACGACCTGCGGGAGGACCTGACCGGGAGGGGCAACGAAGGCGTCTACGACGCGCTGCAGGAAGCGCGGGCGGCGCTCGCCGACGGCTGGACCTACACGACCGCCGACTTCACCGAGGACGTGATCGAGAGCGACGGCGCCGAGGCGATGGCCGACATAGACCGCGCCCGGACCGCGGTCGCGGCGGCCAGGACGTACCGGTGGCTCCTCTTCCTGCCGGCCCTGCTGCTGCTGGCGGGCGTCGGGCTCCTGGGCGGACGCGACTGGTGGGGGCGGGTCGTCTGGGGGGCCGCGGCCCTCATCGTATGCGCCGCCGCGGTCGCCGTGCTGTCCGGTCTGGTCTATCCGGCCGTCGCCTCGCCCCTGATCGACGAGGCCCGCTGGCAGGCCATCGGCGATATCGACCCTGCCGACGACTACGCCGACACCGGCCGGCTCGTGGCCGGCCAGACGTTCGACGTGATCGAGTCCGTCTCGGACAGGCTCGCCTCGGGGGTTGCGACCGTGAGCCTGGTCCTCGCCGTGGCTGCCGCCGTCGTGCTTGCCGCGGTCATCAGCCGGCAGCGGATCGCGGAGCTCATGGACGGCGGCCGGCGCCGCTGACCGGACGCGGGCCGACCGGACAGGGCGTGAGTCCTATCCCCGCACCGCGCCATCTGACCGGCGCAATCGCCACGAGACCGCCGCGACGAACAGGAGCCCCATGGCGAACAGCCCTGCGGAGTGAGCGGCTGGGATGGGGAGCGCCGGCGTGGGGATTGGCGTAAGCGTGGGGGTTGGCGTAGGCGTGGCTGTGGGCGTGGGCGTGGCTGTGGGCGTGGGCGTGGCTGTGGGCGTAGGCGTGGCTGTGTGCGTAGGCGTGGCTGTGTGCGTAGGCGTGGCTGTCTGCGTAGGCGTGGCTGTCTGCGTGGGGGTGGCTGTGGGCGTGGGCGTGGCTGTGGGCGTGGCTGTGGGCGTGGGGGTTGGCGTAGGCGTGGCTGTGGGCGTGGGCGTGGCTGTGGGCGTGGGCGTGGCTGTGGGCGTGGGCGTGGCTGTGTGCGTAGGCGTGGCTGTGGGCGTGGGCGTGGCTGTGGGCGTGGGAGGTGGCGTGGGCGTGGATATGATGGCCCGCAACCAGTGGCTGTCGATGACCTGAGTGCCTCCGGGCTCATAATACGTGGCGGTCACGTCGTCGCCGCCTTCTACCCAGACCTTGCCGTCGCCCAATCCCGAGAAAGAAGCGCCGCTGCTGAGAGCCACCTCGCCGCGGAAGAGGCCGGAGGTAACACTCGGACTCGAGTCCGTCTCGCTGGCGACCTCGGAGACGGCGACCCACTCGCCGTCCGGGTCGGAGGTGCTCGTCACTCTGGCCACCCGGTCCGAGGATGAGAACGAGTCGACACCGTCGAAGGTGAACGTCACCACCAAGGCGCTCGCCGCGTTCACGTCGTAGGGCAACTCGAAGTACCCCGGATCGAAGTCGAAGTCCGAGACGATGTTCGGCACCCCGTTGACCTCGGCCATAACCGTTAGCAGCGGGGTGTTTTCTGGGGCGGCAGTATCGTAGCCGCTCGCCGACAACGTATGGACCGACGGGTGCGGCGATCCGGTGACCAGGTTCCACACGTCGAAGGCCTGCACCTGCTCGGGGATATTCGTCCATGTGGCTTCGCCCGTGCTGGAGCCGTGAAGATCGGTGTCCCGGATGAGGACGACCAGTATGTCGCCGGACTGCAGGCTGTCGGGTACGTTACCCGCCCCGTCCTGGACCTGGACGCTCCCATGAGCCAACCCGCCCGGCGTGGGCGTAGGCGTGGCGGTGGGCGTAGGTGTGGCCGTGGGCGTGGGCGTAGGCGTGGCTATGGGCGTGGGCGTCGGCGTGGCGGTGGGCGTGGCGGTGTGCGTCGCCGTAGGCGTGGCTGTGGGCGCAGGCGTAGGCGTGGCGGTGGGCGTGGGCGTCGGCGTAGGCGTGGCCGTGTGCGTCGGCGTCGGCGTGGCGGTGGGCGTAGGCGTGGCGATGGGCGTGGCGGTGGGCGTCGGCGTGGCTGTGGGCGTCGGCGTGGCTGTGGGCGCAGGCGCAGGCGTGGCTGTGGGCGTAGGCGTGGCGGTGGGCGTGGCTGTGTGCGTCGGCGTGGCTGTGGGCGCAGGCGCAGGCGTGGCTGTGGGCGTCGGCGTAGGCGTGGCTGTGGGCGTCGGCGTAGGCGTGGCCGTGTGCGTCGGCGTCGGCGTGGCTGTGGGCGTCGGCGTAGGCGTGGCTGTGGGCGCAGGCGCAGGCGTGGCCGTGTGCGTTGGCGTAGGCGTGGCTGTGGGCGTCGGCGTAGGCGTGGCTGTGGGCGTCGGCGTAGGCGTGGCTGTGGGCGCAGGCGCAGGCGTGGCTGTAGGCGCAAGCGTAGGCGTGGCTGTGGGCGCAGGCGTAGGCGTCGGCGTGGCGGTGGGCGTGGGCGTCGGCGTAGCTGTGGGCGTGGGTGTAGGCGTGGCCGTGTGCGTCGGCGTCGGCGTGGCGGTGGGCGTAGCCGTGGCTGTGGGCGCAGGCGCAGGCGTGGCTGTGGGCGTCGGCGTCGGCGTGGCTGTGGGCGTCGGCGTAGGCGTGGCCGTGTGCGTTGGCGTCGGCGTGGCGGTGGGCGTGGGCGTCGGCGTAGCTGTGGGCGTCGGCGTAGGCGTGGCCGTGTGCGTGGGCATCGGCATCGGCGCGGAAACGACTTGCAGCCGGTGGGTGCGGACCTGAGCTCCGCCGGGCTTGTGGTACGCGGCGGTCACCTCGTCGCCGCCTTTCACCCAGACTTTGCCGTCGCCCAACCCGGAGAAAGAGGCGTCGCCGCTGAGAGCCACCTCGCCGCGGAAGAGGCCGGAGGTAACACTCGGACTCGAGTCCGTCTCGCTGGCGACCTCGGACACGGCGACCCACTCGCCGTCCGGGTCGGACGTGCTCGTCACCCTGAGCACTTGGTCCGAGACTGAGTGGAAGTCGACTCCGTCGAAGGTGAACCTCACAACCAGCGTACTGCTCGCGTTGATGTCATAGAGCGGTATGAATTCCCCGGTTTCCACATACCAGTCCGATAGGACGGTGTCGACCCCATCGACTTCGGCCGTAGGACGCCCGGTCAGCGGGGTGTTTTCGGGCGTGGAGGTGTCGTAGCCACTTGCCGACAACGTGTAGATCGACGGGAAGAGCTCCCCGGTGGCCACGCTCCACCAATCGTCGCCGTCGCCGGGCACCTCCTCAGGGATACTCGTCCATGTGGCTTCGCCCGTGCTGGAGCCGCCCAAACTGGCGTCCTGGATGAAGACCACGATATTGTCGCCGGGCGTCAGGTTGTCGGGTACGTTACCCGCCCCGTCCTGGATCTGGACGGTCCCATTGTCCAACGCGGCGAGACCGGGCCAGTCCCCGCCCGCGGGCGGGGCGACAATCAAGCCGAGAATGAGGGCCGCCACGAGTCGGCCTCGTCTATTGGGAGCCCTACCCAACTTCGCAAGGGGGAAGAGCCGCCCACGAACTCACCGGAACCGCGCGCGCCCGGCCTCGGCGGTCGCGACCAGCAGCCCGTCTTCGCGCTCGACGCGGATGGCCAGCCCGATGCTGTCGACGGCCAGCGCGATCTCGCGGTCCATCGGGTGGAAATGCGGCTGGTTGGGATCGTCGAACTTCTGCGAGTGCTCCCCGGCGCGTACCAGGGCGGCGACGGCTTCTCGGTCCGGCCTGCGGCCCTCCAGCAGGTTCTTTAAGTACAGGGCGCACAGCTCGTCCTCGTCGGTGCGCGTCCTGCCCTCCCACCCCATCGCGACGATCGTGACCAGCCGTGGCCGATCATCCAGCACCGCCGCGGCCGTCGCCGACGCTATGGCCAGCGAGCCCGCGTAGACCCGATCGGCGCCGCGCGCCAGGGAGACGCCGACCGTGCCGGCCCGCGTCGACTGGATCAGCGTCCTGCCCCTCACGTCGGCCAGGGAGAGCTCGTACGGCGAGTTGCCGAAGTCGAAGCCGTCGGGCTTGACGCCCCCGACCTCGCCGATGCACAGCTCGCCCGCGCCGCTGTCGCGAAGGGCAAGCGCCTCCTCGATCTCCGGAACGAGGATAATCCGTTCCGCGCCCCTGGAGAACGCGACCGCGGCAGTCGTGAAAGCCCGGTACACGTCGACGATTACCGCCGTCCCCTCCGTCCGGGCGGCGCCCTCCAACAGGCTGTCAACGCGTACTTCCATCGCTCTGCCGGCGAGGCCAACCGGCTCGTGCTGCTTACACGCCGCCTCAGCTAGATGCGATACCGATCGACAGGATGGTCCCCGCCACGAGGCCGCCCAGGTGATAGGCGAGGTCGATGCCCGGCGTATCCTTGCGCTTCTGGAACTCGAGACCTTGCCGCACCCAGACCGTACCCATGATCGCGATGCCGGCCCAGGGGTAGTCCGACGTGAGTAGCGCGCCGGCGATCGCGCCTACCAGCACGTGGACTATGTGCTCTTTCCAGTACTGCCGGAGGTTGTGCAGGTAGAGCCGTTCGCACGGCCAGCCTTCGCACCATTCGCAATACTTCGCTTGTGCCGCCACCGGACTCTCCCGCGTTGCGAGTACCCCTGAGACCGGACCGACGAGGCCCAGTGAACCGGCCATCATGGCATACCCCAAGTCATGAAGCCTACTTCACTCAGCGCGGAACTATATCACGGAGGACGTCCCTGGACAATCCCGTCCTCGTGTCAGCGTCCCCTGGGAGGCAAGCCCCCCGCGATGTCGACCCCAAGTCGTGCTCAGCTTTGAAGACAATTTCTCGGAATCGGCTGCATCCCCCGTTACACCGCAAGAAGACCTGCGTCGTTGGAGCCGGTCGGTATGTGTATACTTGTCGGATACGACCGTACGGAGAGCGAGAATGAGGCTGGCGGAGCGGATGAACAGACTGGGCACCGAGACCGCGTTCGAGGTGCTCGCCAGGGCGAGGCTGCTGGAGCGCGAGGGACGGGACGTCATCCACCTCGAGATCGGTGAGCCCGACTTCGATACGCCGGCGAACATCGTGCAGGCCGGCGTCGATGCTCTCCAAGGCGGCCACACCCACTACGGCCCGTCGCCCGGACTGACGGAGGTGCGCGACCGCATCGCCCAGGAGATATCGGACACCCGTGGCATCTCGGTCGCGGGCGACAACGTGGTCATAACCCCCGGCGCGAAGCCGATCATGTTCTTCGCCATCCTCGCCCTCGTCGACGAGGGCGACGAGGTGCTCTACCCCAACCCCGGATTCCCGATCTACGAGTCGATGATCGACTTCGTCGGCGGAACGCCCGCACCGATGCGCCTCTCGGTCGACAGGGAGTTCGACATAGACCTCGACGAGGTCGCGGCGCAGATCACGCCCAAGACGAAGCTGATGATCGTCAACTCCCCCAACAACCCCTGCGGCAGCATCGTCGATCGGGAGACGCTGGGGGCGCTGGCGGAGATGGCCGTGGAGAACGACGTCGTCGTGCTCTCCGACGAGATATACAGCCGGTACCTGTACGAGGGCGAGCACCACAGCATCAGCTCGTTCCCCGGCATGCGCGAGAGGACGATCATCCTGGACGGCTTCTCCAAGACCTACGCGATGACCGGCTGGCGCATCGGCTTCGGCGTGATGCCGACGGAGCTTGTCGAGCCCATCTCGCGCCTGACCACGAACAGCGTATCGTGCACCGCCGCCTTCACGCAGTTGGCCGCGGTCGAGGCGATCGACGGCCCGCAGGACGCGGCAAACGAGATCGTCGCCGAGTTCAAACGCCGCCGCGACCTCATCGTCGACGGGCTGAACGCGATTCCCGGCATCCGATGTCCGATGCCCAAAGGCGCGTTCTACGCCTTCCCCAGCATCGAGGGCACGGGAATGTCCAGCCGCGAGTTCGCCGACGGGCTGCTGCAGGAGCAGGCCGTCGCCTGCCTCGCCGGCGAGTCGTTCGGCAGGTACGGCGCGGGCTGCGTGCGCTTCTCCTTCGCCAACTCGGCGGAGAACATCGAGAAGGCCCTCGAGCGTATGGAAGCCTTCGTCGCCTCCAGGCGCTAAGCGTCCCGTTCGGCGGCGGATCGGGGGCGGCCGGGGCCCTGTGCTATACTCGGCCCAATCTGCGAGGTAGGCTCCACGCCGCGATGCGCACCCTTCGCTTGGCGCTGGCCCAGACCAACCCCACGGTCGGCGACCTCGACGGCAACACGTCGAAGATACTCGAGTACGTGGACCGCGCCCGCGCAGTCGACGCCGACCTCGTAGCCTTCCCCGAGCTGGCGATTACCGGATACCCGCCTGAAGACCTGCTCTTCAAGCCGCAGCTCATTCGCGACAACCTCGAACGGACGAAGCGGGTGGCGGAGGAGTCGCGCGGCATCGCCGTCGTGTTCGGGTTCGCGGACGAGTCCGCCGACGGGCTGTACAACGCCGCGGCCGTGGCCTCCGGCGGCGAGCTGGTCGGCGTCTACCGCAAGATACGGCTACCCAACTACGGCGTCTTCGACGAGCAGCGCTACTTCAGGCCAGGCCGCGTCTGCCCCGTGTACGTGGTCGCCGGCACGCCCGTCGGCGTCAACGTCTGCGAGGACATCTGGTTTCCCGACGGCCCCACCGAGGTGCAGCGCGCGGCGGGCGCCGAGGTCATCGTGAACATCAACGGCTCGCCCTACGACATGGGCAAGCGCCACGTCCGCGAGAGGACGATCGGCGCGCGGGCGGCCGACAACGATCTGTTCATCGGCTACGTCAACATGGTAGGCGGGCAGGACGAGCTGGTATTCGACGGCGCCAGCGTCGTCTTCGGCCCCGCCGGCGAGCCGCTGGCCCGCGCCGGACAGTTCGAGGAGGAGCTGCTCACCGTCGACCTCGAAGTCGAGGCCGCGCTCCGCTCCCGCGGCCGGGCCTCCACCCCGCCGGACGCGGCCGGCGAACCCACGATTGTCCACGTGTCCGACTACACGGAGTCGCCCAGGCCGCCCCTCGAGCCCGCGGAGCCGACGCTATACGACGACGAGGCCGAGGTCTACGCCGCGCTCGTATCGGCCACGAGGGACTACGTCCGCAAGTCGGGCCACGGCAAGGCGCTCGTCGCGCTGTCCGGGGGCATCGACTCCAGCCTTGTCGCCGCGGTCGCGGTCGACGCGCTCGGCGCCGAGAACGTCGTCGGCGTCTCCATGCCGTCGCGCTACTCGTCCGAGGGCAGCCTGCTGGACGCGATGGCGCTGGCGGACAACCTCGGCATTACACTGCGCAAGGTCCCGATCGAGGACGTCTTCGGCGCGTCCCTGGACTCGTTGGACGGCCACTTCGACGGCGCGATTCCGGGGCTCGCCCAGGAGAACCTGCAGTCCCGGGTCCGCGGGCTGCTGGTCATGGCGCTGTCGAACCGGCCCGGCTGGCTGGTGCTGACCACGGGCAACAAGAGCGAGATGGCGGTCGGCTACGCGACTATCTACGGTGACATGGCCGGCGGCTACGCCGTCATCAAGGACGTCCCCAAGACGCTCGTCTACCGGCTGGCCCGGTACCGCAACGGCCTGGACGGGGAGGTGATTCCCGAATCCGTGCTGACCAAGCCCCCGAGCGCCGAGCTGCGGCCCGACCAGACCGATCAGGACAGCCTGCCACCCTACGAGGTGCTCGACCCCATCCTGAAGGCCTACGTGGAGGAGGACCGGACGTTCGACGAGATCGTCGGCATGGGGTTCGACGCCGACGTCGTCAAGCGGACGATCAACCTTGTCGACCGCAGCGAGTACAAGCGCAGGCAGGCCCCGCCGGGAGTCAAGATCACGCCGCGAAACTTCGGCCGCGACCGGCGCATGCCCATCGTCAACCGCTACTCCCCGTTCTGACCTCAGTGTACAGCCCAAGGCGCCCGCCCAGTTACTTCCATCTGCACGGCCCGCCCGCGGCTTACGCTGCTGAGAGCGAACGGGTCGTGCTCGCGATGACCTCACCCCTGACCAGCGGCGTGAATGACGGAGGCGGGGGATCGGGGTGCCGCCCCCGGCGGTAGTTGACGGCGCCCGCGGCGGTCGACTACGGTTTGGGCGTGCGGTCCGGGTCAGCGGGCCGCGGGAGGCTCCGCCGATGAAGATCAAAGAGATAGTCGCCTTTCCGGTCTCGTTTCCACAGCCGGCGTCCGATCCGAGGGCCCGGCGGCCCGCCTGGTCGGAGACGGCGGAGGTGGCGAACCCGATGTCGAGGTACCCGCGGTACAAGCGCATCCGCAGGCTGTGGTCGCCGAGCTGGCCGCCGCTGGCCTGCGTCGTCACGGCCGAGGACGGCACGTGGGGGCTCGGCTTCACGACGCACAGCGGCCCGGTCGCGCCGGTGATCAACGACCACTTCGCGCGGCTGCTGGTCGACGAGGAGTGCACGGCGACCGAGAGGCTGTGGGACATGATGTACCGCATCGCGTCGCCGTACGGGTCGTCCGGGCTCGCCAGCTACGCGATCAGCGCGGTCGACCTGGCTCTCTGGGACCTGAAGGGCAAGCTGCTGGGGCGGCCCGTCTACGAGCTGCTGGGCGGGCCGGCGCGCGACAGCATCTTCTGCTACGCGACCGGCAACGACACCGACTGGTACATGGAGCTGGGGTTCGAGGCCACGAAGCTGGCGTGCCCCTACGGCCCTGCCGACGGCCTCGACGGGCTGCGCCGGAACGAGGAGCTGGTCGCGAAGGCGAGGGAGACGATCGGGCCGGCCGTCGAGCTGATGCTGGACTGCTGGATGGCGCTGGACCTGGAGTTCGCTGTGCGGCAGGCGGAGCGTCTGCGGCAGTACGACCTGAAGTGGCTGGAGGACAGCCTGATCCCGGACGACTTCCAGGGGTTCGAGGAGATGCGTCGGCGTCTGCCGTGGCAGACGCTGGCGACGGGCGAGCACTGGTACACGACGGTGCCGTTCATGGCGGCGGCTGCCCGGCACTCGGTGGACATCTTCCAGCCGGACATCCAGTGGGTGGGCGGCGCGACGGCGATCGTGAAGATATGCCACATCGCGGAGGCGGCGGGGATATCGGTTATCCCCCACGGAGGCATGAACGACGCGTACGGGCAGCACGTCTGCTACGCGATGCCGGCCGTCCCGTGGGGCGAGCTGTCGGCGACGACGGCGCCGGGCGTGTCGCTGGACAACGTCTACGGCGGGCGTCTGACCCCCGGCATGGCGTCCCCGAAGCAGGGGCGACTCGTCCCCAGCGACGCCCCCGGCTTCGGCATCGAGATGACGCTGGAGGAGCTGGAGGCGGCGCGGGTCTAGCGCGTCGAGGCGGCGCGGGAACGCGGGCGGTTACGCAGGGGTCTCACGTGTTGGGGAGCGCCTGGCCCGGAGTCGATTCCGTGTGAACTGTTCCATTGTGTTCCAAAGTGTTCCATTCCTATCTGGGCGGTGGAACACTTTGCCGAAAAATGGAACACCAGGTGTTCCACGGTTCGTATCTGAGGTGGAACAGGGCGGAACAAAATGGGACATTTTGGGACAGGGGTGTTTCATAGTGGATGGTGGATAGTGGGTAGTTGGGGGATGGGTGCGGTTGTCACGCGGGAAGAATAGCACAGATGTACGGCTATTGTCCAGAGGTCGCACGGGTCTTGGTCCATCACCATTCTCCGGTGCCCCGGTTAGCCAAGCTGGCCGCTGTGGTATGCTGGTAGCGGTGGCTGCGCTCCGCCTTGACAGGCTATGCTACGTCGGCTTACAATCCGGCCCCGCCTCGGACAGGCCATGTAAGCAGGGGAGAACTCCATGACCTCTCGGACCCGCTTCTTCGCGCCGTTCGATATCTCTGACTACTTCTTCGACAAGTATTGCAAACAGCATTCGACTGCTGCTGAAGCCCTTCAAGCCGATCTGGATTCCATTCGCCGGGACTGGGAGCTGTTCGGAGAGAGCTTGCGGCAGGCGATGGTCGCCTTTGAGGAAGAGCACGACTTGGACATCCTGAGCGAGACAGAGTCCGATGGCAGAGATCGAGAACCGGTCCGAGGATAGCGACGAGCGAGAAGTTCGTACTTCCATCGTCTCTGCCAGTTGGAGCGGTCCTCTGCCACCGCCCGCAGCGCTCGAGGCTTACGAGAAGACTCTTCCAGGCGCCGCCGATCGGATATTCAAGAATGTCGAAACGGAGTCTGAGCACCGGCGTAACCTCGAGAGGGAAGCCTCAAGCCGACGACGGCTGGGCATGTTCATGGGATACGTCGTCGCACTGGCCATCGTCGTAGTTGCCGCCATCGCTGTCGTAAGGGGTGGGTCAATTCCATTCCGGCGCTACTGGGTCATTCTTACACCGGCGGTGACATTAGACGCCATCCCTCCGATTCAGCCCGCTTACGCTTGCAGAGCCCCGCAGTTACTCGGCATATTTCTTCCCTAGCCTAGGGGAACAATTTAGGGAAAAACCACGACGGGATACGACCGTTTCCTATCTGAAAGGGGAAATTATCGTGCAGATGCTTCACCCGTGCGACCGTCCGCGGTGGGCTGAAGTCTCCGAAGGTCGCGGCAGTTTTGACGACTTCGGACAGGTGTCCACCGAGATCACCGTCGCCGGGTTCGCGCCGGTGATCAGTCCATCGAGCAGGCTGACGGAGTCGCCGACGCACGACCCGACGGCGGCCTTCCGTCCCGTCAGACAGCCGGACGAACGTAGGAAT
This sequence comes from Dehalococcoidia bacterium, assembly GCA_965220785.1. Lineage (GTDB taxonomy): Bacteria > Chloroflexota > Dehalococcoidia > Lucifugimonadales > CAZENU01 > CAZENU01. The sequence goes on along the minus strand of CBDCQW010000003.1, from coordinate 717,646 downwards.
ATGCCGGGAGGTGACACCCGGGCTACCGTCTGGCACGGGGTCGGCGACAACGATGGAGCGATTTCTCCGTACGGGCCGGGCACGGCCTATGTCGAAAAGGCCACCGCTCCTAATGTCATTTGCGTGGCCGGACGGAACAACCTGCCCGTGCCGCGGGATCCTTCCGGATGTCGCAGTGAAAGTAGCCGGTTCACAGTTTTGAGACCAATATGTCCCGTGCCCTCTTGAAGCTGGGCAGCAGGGGGTCGATGGCGGCGGGGTTGATCTGTCCCAGCAGTTCGTAAGACTTCTTTCCCTTCTCGTATGGGCCGGTGCAGTTCCTTGTCGCGCGGAATAAACTGTCCTGAACCGTCTTCGTATCTTTGGATTCCAGGTTGTTAACCGCTGGCAGGGCGGACCTCTGCAGACACTGGCCGTAGTGGGCGGCCAAGGCCCTCCCGTCCGCGACTATCCAGGTTTCCATGCAAGTCGCCATCAGCAGCACCTGCTCGTCCGTGGCACCCGGCGGCACGTTCCAACCTTCTCTCTCGACCAGGTGCGCCCAGGGAGAGTAGACGTCCTTGACCGGGTCCTCGCTGTCTACCAGCATTGCGATATAGTCTTGGCTGGACGCACTCGCGTGGGCGGACTTGAAGCCCTTGTAAGCGGAATTCCTGTCCCCGCTGGCAGTCAGCTTAGGCATCCGGCCTTCAAAGCCACATTTTTTCAAAAGCTTGTTGAAACCCTCCCTGCATCTGGAATCTAGATCCTTTCCTCCCCCACCCTCCAGAAAAATGCGCGCCTTCACCACCTGACACCCCCGAGCTGGCCTTTGGTCCACAGTTCACCTAGGCGGTATTCTGCCAGCCAGCTCGACAAGTCCCCCGGGTCAAGGCGGGTCATCGAGGTTTTGCCGTCATGCTTTTCGCACACGACTATCGAAGCGGGCCGGTCGGTTAGTGCGTTAACTAGAATATCCGAGTGCGTAGTGACTATCAGTTGGCACTGCTGTGACGCCTCGACCAAGAGGTCGGCAATTTTCGGCAGCAGGTCAGGGTGCATACCCATCTCCGGCTCCTCTATACACACAATTGGCGGTGGATTCGGGTTCAGCAGAATCGCCAGGAGACACAGGTATTTCATGCTGCCGTCCGACAATCGCGTTGCCGGTACGGCGAGATCGCCTTCGCTGAAGAACACCTGAACGGAGCCTCCTTCGAAGTTTAGTTCAAAGTCGTTCAGCCCTTCGTAAGCATCGGTCAGACGATCGATGAGTCTCGACTTGGTTCTAGGGTTTTGCCGGATACGATTCAAGAACATGCCAAGATTGGAAAAATCCTCCCTGAGAGGAGTCGGACGGACATCGGTACTCTGGGGCTGACGAAAGGGAGCCTTCCGTCCAAAACCCCAGTCGCGATAAAGCCTCATGCCCTCGTACAAACTGCTCAGATGGGCCAGCTCCGGGTATTGATCCGGTTCCTTTCGCTGCGAGAGTATGGACTCGTCGTCAGCTACATCCTCTCTCTGAAGCGGCCTGCGGTTATCTTCACCCTTGACCGCCAGTGCTGGTCGGCCATCTTGGAATCTGTAGAAAAAAAAGGGGTCTTCGTGTCCTAAGTCCGGGAACTCGTTCTCGACCCTCTCATCCACCAACCGAAAGGCCTGTTCGAACTCTCTGAATTCGATCTTGTGGCGGAGGAAATGTCGACCGTCATTGGGATTTTCCATGATGGTCTCAACCCAGGCAGTGGGGCCGGGCTGTCTTCCCCAAATCCAATTGCGGATACCGCCTCCGTTGGCAATAGGGTCAGTAACCCGAACGGGGGCTGACTTCAAGAGTTCAATTCCGTCAAGCAAATTGGACTTGCCGGACCCGTTCGGACCTATCAGCACGTTGAGGGGCTCAAGATCCAGGCTCAGACCCTCGGGGCCGAACGACAAGAGATTCTTCAAGGTTATGTTTCGAAGGGGCGTATTTCCTCTTAGCGCGTTCATCGCTCGCCGCCTTGTACTGGATTCTTGCTGATTATACACCTGTACGCCTTGAGCCTCCCGGCGAGGGTCGCCCGACGCCCGGCGTTGGCCGAAAGTTCGGCCAGCGTCCGGTACTCGATGGCGGTCAGCTCGACTGGACGACCGGCAAGGCTCACCAGGCGCTCGTCATAGTCGATGGTCAGATCGCCCACGATATAGGGCTCCGTCGGCTTCGGGACCCCGCGCCTGCGCAGCGCGGCCCTGACGGGTGGACCCGGCCGTCGCCCTGACGGTGCTCACGGCGCCAGGGGACGAGCTGACGAAGCGGCGGCTGAGCGTCGCATCGGGTGATTTCCCCTTCATGCCGTTGCCTCTGCTGGGGTACAGTATGGACATGGCAGGGACACGGGAGAGGCTGACCGCGGCCGTCGAGAGCTATCTTGGCGACCTGCGGCGCATCCGGGCATCCGGCGGGGCGACCGGCGAGCGGTCGTACTACCCTCCGCTGACGAACCTGCTGAACGCCGTGGGCGCTACGCTGAAGCCCAAGGTCTACTGCGTCAGCGAGCTGGCGGAGCAGGGGGCGGGCCATCCCGACCTCGGGCTCTACGCCGCGCGGCAGACGCAGCGGGGCAGGCTGCGCGAGGGGCAGACCCCGGAGCGCGGCGTCGTGGAGGTCAAGCCGGTCGACGACGACGCGTGGCTGACGGCGTCCGGCGACCAGGTGAGCCGCTATTGGGGCAGGTACGGGCTCGTGCTGGTGACGAACACCCGCGACTTCGTGCTGCTCGGGGAGGACGCGGCGGGCGGGCCCGCGAAGCTGGAGACGTTCCGGCTGGCCGAGTCCGCTGAGCAGTTCGAGTCGCGGCTGGAGACGCCTCGCGACTTCGCCGGCGACGTCGGCGCCGGCCTCGGCGAGTACCTCTGCCGCGCGCTGTCCCACCGCGCCTCGCTCGCCGAGCCACGGGATTTGGCCTGGCTCATGGCGTCCTACGCCCGCGACGGGCTGGCGCGCGTGGAGGCCGCCGGTGACGCGCCGTCCCTCGCCGCCGTGCGCTCCGCCCTGGAGGAGGCGCTCGGAGTCCGCTTCGAGGGCGAGCGCGGCGCGGCGTTCTTCCGGTCGACGCTGGTTCAGACACTCTTCTACGGCGTCTTCTCGGCGTGGGTGCTGTGGGCCCGTCAGACGCCGCCGCCCGTAGGCGCGTTCGACTGGCGCACCGCGGTCTGGCATCTCCGCGCGCCGGTGCTGCGGGCGCTGTTCCAGCAGCTATCGGACCCCGGCCGGCTACAGCCGCTGGGGCTGGTCGAGGTGCTGGACTGGACGGCGGCGGCGTTGGACCGGGTGGAGCGCGGGGCCTTCTTCGACCGATTCAGCGAGGGCGAGGCGGTCCCGTACTTCTACGAGCCGTTCCTGGAGGCGTTCGATCCGGCGCTGCGCAAGCAGCTCGGCGTCTGGTACACGCCGGTCGAGGTGGTGCGCTACATGGTGGCCCGCGTCGACCGTGCGCTGAAAGACGACCTGGGCATCGCCGACGGGCTGGCGGCCAAGAACGTGTACGTGCTGGACCCGTGCTGCGGCACGGGCGCGTACCTGTCGGAGGTGCTGCGGCGCATCGCCGCGAACCTGGAGGGACGCGGCCTGGGGGCGTTGACGGGGGCGCGTGTGAAGCAGGCGGCGACCGAGCGCGTCTTCGGCTTCGAGATCATGCCCGCGCCATTCGTCGTCGCCCACCTGCAGGTCGGGCTGACGATGCAGGACCTCGACGCGCCGCTGACCGAGGACGCGGACGAGCGGGCGGGGATATTCATGACAAATGCCCTCACCGGCTGGGAGCCGAAGGAGAAGAAGACGATCCCATTCCCAGAACTGGAGGAGGAGCGCGACCGCGCCGAGCGTGTGAAGCAGGAGGCACCAGTCCTTGTGATACTTGGCAATCCGCCCTATAACGGGTTCGCCGGCATGGCTGTGGACGAAGAGCGCGAGCTTTCGACAGCCTATCGGACGATAAAGCGTGTACGTAGGCCTGAGGGTCAGGGCCTGAACGACCTGTACGTGCGGTTCTTCCGCATGGCCGAGCGGCGGATCGCCGAGAAGACGGGCAGGGGCGTCGTGTGCTTCATATCGAACTACTCGTGGCTGGACGGACTGTCGTTCACGGGCATGAGGGAACGGTACCTGGAGGCGTTCGACGCGATCCGCATCGACTGTCTCAACGGCGACAAGTACAAGACGGGGAAAAAGACGCCGGACGGCGATCCGGACCCGAGCATCTTCTCGACGCCCGAGAAGCCAGTTAGCATCCAAGTCGGTACTGCGATCGCCACGCTGGTGCGCAAGGACGACCACGTGCCGGCCAAGACCGTCGGCTTCCGCCACTTATGGGGCCAGACGAAGCGCGAGCACCTGATGGCGACGGCGCACGCGGAGCCAGACGCGCTCTACGACGGCTTCGAACCGAATCTGCCGCTGGGCCTGCCGTTCACGCGGATGGCGGTAAGCGACGAATGGTCCGACTGGCCGTCGTTGCCTGATCTCTTTCCGATGTCGTTTCCAGGAGTCAAGACAAGCCGTGACTCGTTCCTGGTCGACATCGATCTCGATCGACTTAAGGCGCGTCTCTCAACCTATTTCAAGTCCGGCGAGACTGAGAGAAGTGGACCCGAGGAAGCTGGCTTCATCCAATACAGCTACCGGCCATTCGATACGCGGTGGCTCTATTGGGAACCGGATGGCGAATTGCTTGATCGGCCGCGACCCGACTATAAGCCGCACGTCTTCGAAAGGAGTCAGTGGCTGGTTACCCAGCAGAAACCGCGTAGGGAGTGGTCACCGCCGCAGGTCATCGCACACATGGGGTGCCTTGACCTTATGGATCGTGGCGCCACTTGCGTCCCCGCTTGGCTTCAAGCCGGCGCCATGGACCCCCACGGCGACCATCTTGGCCGACGTCCTAACTTATCAGAAGCCACCCAGAACTATCTGGAGCACTTAGGCGCCGGCGTGGAGGACCTGTTCCACCACGTGCTCGCGGTGCTGCACGATCCCGCGTACCGGGAGGCGAACGCCGGAGCGCTGCGGATGGAGTGGCCGCGCATCCCGCTTCCGGGCTGGCCGGACGGTGACGAGGACGGGGCGTCGGACGCCCTCGCCGCGTCGGCCGCGCGGGGCCGGGAGCTGGCCGCGCTGCTCGACTCGGACACGCCGGTACCCGGGGTCACGACGGGGGCGCCGCGGCCCGAGGCCGCCAAGGTCGCCGTGCCGTCGACGACGGACGGCGGCAACATGGCGGGCGGCGACTTCGCGCTGACGGCGGGCTGGGGCCACTTCGGTCAGGGCGAGGCGGTGATGCCGGGGCAGGGGCGGGTCGACGAGCGCCCGTACACGTCGGTGGAGCATACGGCGCTGGGCGACGTCGTTTCCGCGCTCGGCGACACGACGTTCGACGTCCACCTCAACGGCCGGGCGTACTGGCGCAACGTGCCCGCCGCCGTCTGGGGCTACAAGCTCGGCGGGTACCAGGTGCTGAAGAAGTGGCTGTCGTACCGCGAGCAGTCCGTCCTGGGCCGGCCGCTGAAGCCGGAGGAGGTGCAGCACTTCACGGACACGGCGCGGCGGATTGGGGGGATATTGGGGCTGGTGGCGCGGTGAGTTCGGAGCCTTGTCCTAGACCTCTCCGCACGGGTGAACGAGCTCAACTGATCCCAGGGAGACACCAAGGAGGTGTACGGTATGGTGCCAGGGGATCCGGCCCATCACGATGAAGCCCGCCGTCGTCAAGAAGACGCACGGTACAGATGCTTCTTCCTAAAGATTGCAGATCGGTTGAAGAGCCAAGGATTCGATAACCCTCCGACTCCCACACCAGCACATTGGCTAGAATTCCGTGCCACCTACCCGTGGGTACACTATCGGGCTGCATTCCTCCCGGACTTGCGTGAAGCAAGAGTTGCGGTTGTGATTCACAACCTCGATGCAGCTCGGAATCATCGGCTGTTCGATTTCATCCTGGAAGACAAGAGGAACATTGAATCCGAGCTTGGGGAATTGATTTGGGAGCGAGAACGCAACGGAGAGTCCCATATATCAGTGCGACTTCCGAACTGTACCATTGATGACAGCCCCAAAGCCTTGATGGAAGTAGAGGAGTGGTTCGTTCAGACGCTACGGGACTTTGGTAGAGTATTCTGGCGGCAGCTTCCCACAAAGCCAGCCTGGTCTTTTTTCCGGAACTGGTCGCACAGGAGCTGGTCTTACAAACCGGACTGTACAATCTCGGCGGACATCAGCGTGCGGGAATGGTGGGAACCCGGCCAGGACAGAGCCGGGGTGGGAATATGGATTGAGACTGTCTATAGGGGGCGTTATGAGGGCACAGATACAGAACGGGAAGCCCAAGCCTTAGCGATACGCCAAGAAGTCTTGACTGCTCTGACACAGCAGCGAGTATCTATTGAGTCGGAGTTAGGGCCGTTGCATTGGGGCATCCCATACTCCGACAATTCGTATCGCATATGTGCGTACCTGTCTGATCGCACCTGCTTTGACGACGATGCCGTGATAGCGGCGACTCGGCGCTGGATCGATAACGCAATTGAAAAGTTCAAGCGAGTTTTCGGGCAGGTCGCCGAGACGATAGAGCTATACGAACGGTAAAGCGCTACCCCCGGGGCAGTTCAGCTTGACCCTGTAGGAGATATCAACATATGACCACCGACCAGTCCGGTGTGGCTGACTTCAGGAAGTCCCTACTTACGTCACCCGGTGAACGCCAAGACGTGGAGTACAAGTCAGCCGTCCCCTTTGATGACAACACGGCGTTCGGCTTGAGATTGGTAAAGCACATCTTTGGAATGGCAAATGTTGGTGGTGGGTGGATCGTAATCGGGTACAGTGACGATACTCTCCAGGTTGACCTCAATCACTCACAAGAGATCGCCGCCACCTACGATACGACTCGACTGAGCGCCGCAGTCGACAAGTATATTCATGGAGACCGCGGTATACGGCTAACAGTCTTCATGGAGATCCATCCCAAGACCCAACTTCCCCACCCAATCATTCGAATACAGGGACTTGAAAAGACTCCCTTCATCTGTCGGTCAACCAAAGGCATGTCCGACGCAAACCAACCAATTCTGCAAACAGGCAAGGTGTACATCCGAAGACCAGGAGCGGCGACTTCTGAGATTCAAACTCCATCAGAGTGGGAGGACTTGCTCAGGCGATGCGTTTCGCAACGGCGGGACGAATTTCTATCAGAATTTGTCGACTTGTTCCGTCGCATGAACGCAGGCGATGCAACCCCTGCTGGGGACATGAAGGAGGCATTGAATGAATGGATGGTCAAACGACGGGTTGATTTGACGACCAAGGAGTCGCTACCAGACGGGGGCGGCTACATGGAGTCAGGTCAAGTGTTGATTCGCCCACGGGATTCAAGATGGACCATTCAGGAACTTCGAAGGGCAGCCGTATCTGCAAAACTGCCTTACACGGAGTGGTTTGACAGTAGCCAACTCGTTCCTGCGGAGGACGGCATCGAAAGCCGAACAGAGCCTAAAGCTCCTGCGGGGACAGACCATTGGCATCTTGCGCAAGATGGTGCCTGCTTTTCCTCCGCTTTCTTTCGAGAAGACTATGAGGCACCATTTTTTTCTTCAAGCTTAGGCCATCCGAAGAGGTCATTATGGTTCGACCTGGCAATCTTTAGAATCGCTAGGGCGCTGTTGCATGGTGCACTTCTCTACGAGGAATTGGGTATTGCGCCTAATGAAAGTTTTTCAGTGGCAATCAAACACAGAGGGCTTCATCGGCGGACCTTGTATACGTCCGTGCTTGATTATCCATCCTTCATAGACTTTCGGAGAACAAGCAACGTGGATGCTCACGAATGGCAAGGTAAAGTCACAACAGACCTAATAAGAGGACAACTAGTGCAACTGGTTCACGACATAGCAAGCTCGCTATTTGTGAAGTTTGAGTTCGCCGAGGTCTCGCAGAGTCTGGTTGACCAAACTATAAGCAAATATCAGGACTTACCCCACTTCATCCGTTAGTCAGAATATCATTGCATCGGCTACCCTACCGGCTTAGCTCCAGTCCACATTGCAAACTGGTCGGGTGTATGGCAAAGACTAGCGCACATCGTCACTCGGGCACAACGGGACTTTCGCCCTAGGAGAGTCTACGTTAGTTCTGTACCAAGTGGAGCCATGCTCTTCGCCGTTGCAGCGCTTCGCGAAGCGGCAACCAGCCTTGGCCTTGGACAGAGACACTACCGAGCTGACGTCCTTTTGCAGGCTAGACGGAAGCGCCTGGCACCTCCTTGGGGATCACCGATATCCGGTGACGACGGACGAAGTGCATCACGAAAGGTCGTTCGGCGCTGTGTCGGCCAACGCCAACACCTTTGCATTCGCCATCATCCCCAGCGGCCCGCCGGGAAGCGGTGTGTTTGACTATCTGACAGGCGACGGCGTTTCGCGATGGGAGCGGACAGTACCGCTTTAAGAGGTCGAGGAACGCTAACAAACTCGATGGGCCGATCACCCGATGATCCCCCGCAAACATCTGACCCTCTGGCTGGGCCGTCTCCGAGGGTCGCGTCAGCCAGGTGATGCACAGGGCTCCGCTCGCGTGTCCTCCTCTGTCGCTGTCCGTGGCCCACCACAGAAGCGCTTGCGCTTCCAAGGGGGCCGCAGCGCTATCGGCCCTCCCACGCCCTCAGCTCCTCCTCCGGGAGCGGATCGAAGAAGCTGTCGTCGATGACGACCTTGCCCTTCAGGACGTCGGGTTGGGGCTTGGCCCTTGGCTTGCAGCTCACGAGCCGGGCGACGGGCTTGCCGTTGCGGGCGATGACGACATCCTCCCCCGCCTCGACCCGGGCAAGGAGACGGGACAGGTTGGTCTTGGCTTCGTGGACGTTGACGGTCGCCATCGCCATTTCCCCCCGATGATGCGATTAGCTAATCCTATAGCTAATGGGGTTGTCAAGCCGCCACGCCTGCCTCGGATTAAGCTTCCAAGAAGCGGTCCGTGATGGACTTGAATTGCTGACTCTGGTCATTGATGCGAACGATCTTGTAGGAGCGCGCGGGGCTTTTCTCTGCCAGCGCGGTAGCGAGTGGGCCGCTCTGTTCCCAAGGCCGTGAGAAGCCGATGGTGACGTTCCAACAATTCGACATCTCGTCGAACTCGATCTCTTCGAGGCCGACGTTCGTGATCTGCTCAGCTTCGAAGAGGTCGGCAACGTACGACTTCGCCAGCCGAACCGCCTCCTTCACGTCCATCGCGCCCTCCGATTCTTAGCCAATAACCATGCTGCCGTCATACCCGCGAAGGTGGGTATCGGGGCATCACCCTGTGCTGACCGGCGCCCGGCCGAAGGTCGCGAGTTACCCGTAGGGGAGGGTTTGCAACCCTCCTTCCCTCGCTGTGCCATAAGGCGGCCCGCCCGAATCAGGATGTACCGGACTTCAGGGGAGCCCAATCATGAAAATCCTCTAATCATGATAATCCCGGTTCAGACAGCTTCCGCCCCTTGCACCCGACAGCACATCCGTGCTACTCTGCCCGCCCATGGACTTGACGAAAGGTTCCCCCTGCCCCCGTCTCGCCTCCGCTCCCAAGATGGGAGAGGACCGGCGAGAGCGCGGGCCTTACGCCGATGGAACACCAGTGTCCCATTTGCTCCCGCCCTGTTCCATCTCAGATACGAAACGTGGAACACCCGCTGTTCCATTTCTCGAAAAAGTGTTCCACCGCCCAGATAGGGATGGAACACTTTGGAACGGAATGGAACAGTTTCGCCGAGTCGGCCCAGCGATCTTCGCGGCGGCCCTGCCGCACCCCGTCAGCCCTCGGAGCGCTCCACGAAGTGCCCGGCCGACCGCAGCGCACCCACGCCGGATGAGGTGAGCGAGACGGGGAAGCGCACGGGGGCGCAGCCTTCGAGCTGGGACTGGTAGATGCCCATGACGATCTCGAGCGAGCGGCGGCCGACCTCTCCGTCGCTGCGGAGGGCGTTTTTGCCGTCCAGGGCGCCGGCGAGCTCCTCGAGGGCCGCGACGTAGGTGGAGTTGTCCGGGGGCAGCTCCATGTCCCTGGGCTGCAGCGTGCTCCACTGGAAGCCGCTGTCCGGCTCGTAGACGTCGGGCTCGGACTGGAGGAGCTCGAAGCCGTTTCTGCCGTAGCGAATGACGCCGGTGGAGCCCCTGAGCTCCATGCCGCTGTCGTCGTAGTCGCTGAGCTCGGCTCCCGAGGCCAGCGCGGTAACCCCGCTCTTGAACTTGATGAACGCCGCGGTGAAGTCCTCGACGGCCCAGGGCCGGCTGCGCTGCTCGGCCATGCCGCACAGCCAGTCGACGTCGCCGACGTACATGTCCAGCAGGTCGAAGTAGTGGGTGAAGTCGTGCAGCAGGGGCCCCTCGTTCTCGGCACGCCACCAGGGGGCGGGCTTGCCGCCGTCCATGTAGCAGTAGACGTGGTTCAGGGTCCCGATGGCGCCCGAGTCGACGAGCTCCTTGACCCTGAGCCAGTGGGGGTGCCAGCGGCGGTTGTGGTTGATCTGCAGCAGGACGCCTGCGCGCGCGCAGGCGTCGATCATGGCGTCGCACTCCTCGAGCGACAGGGCCATCGGCTTCTCGCAGATGATCGCCCGCGTCGTCGACGCGGCGGCGCAGCCCTCGACCATCTCGCGGTGCAGCTCCGGGTGCGTGGCGACGATGCAGACGTCCGGGCCGACCTCTTCCAGCATCCGCCGGTAGTCGTGGTAGAGAGCGTCTATGCCGTAGCGTTTGCCGAACAGGTCCAGCTTGTCGCGCCCGCGATTGACTCCGGCGACCAGTGTGAACGAGTCGTTCGCGACTATGGCGTCGGCGTGGTTGTCGGGAAGCTTGGGAACGAAGTCGAACTGGGCTCCGACCCTGCCGGTTCCTATGATCGCGACCGTGTAGTTGGACATGTCGACCTCCAGTCGGGGCACCCTCGTTGACGGCTCAGCCGGTAGCGCGTGGAATCTTAACACGCCTCGCCCGCGGCCACGCCCTGTCGTCCCGATCGGAGAGAGGGACCTGGGGAGGGGTCCCTCGACCTGGCTGACGACGCGGTCTCTCCTCACCCCAGGCCCTTCACTTCGTTCAGGGCGACACTTGCCGGGATTGAGGTTATCGTTGACAAGGTGCATGGGCGATACTTACACTCGCAGTCAAAGAGAAATCCACACAGACTTGCAGACGGAGACACTACGATGAGGACTTTTCCCCACCGCGGGCGGGCGTTGACGTACCTGGTCCCAATGGTCTTGGTCTGCGCGGCGCTGCTCGCTGCCTGCGGCGGCGGCACTCCCGCGGGCACCGCCACGCCCGACCCGGCGGTCGCGGGAGGCGCTGGCACTCCGCAACCGGGGGACGGCGGGCGGGAGCGGCTGCAGCTCGTGACGCTGCTGATCACGACGAGCCCCGACTTCACGACCCTGGACCCGGCCAAGGCCCTGACGAACCCGGACGTATACGTGGCGCAGGCGCTCTTCGAGAATCTCGTGGTCCGGGGCGTCGACGGCACGCTGGGGCCGCAGCTCGCCGAGTCGTGGCAACCGAACGCGGACAGCACGCAGTGGACGTTTACGCTGCGGTCGGGCGTCAAGTTCCACAACGGGAAGGAATTCACGTCCGAGGACGTCGTCGCCACGTTCAAGCGCCTGCTGGACCCGGAGATGGAGTCCCCCGCGCTGCCGGTCCTGGACATCATCGAGGACGTCGTCGCGGTGGACCCGGCGACGGTGCGGTTCGATCTCTCGGCGCCAAGCTCGCTGCTTCCTGAGCTGGTCGCGATAACGCAGGCGAAGATCGTCGCGGCCGGCAAGGAGCCGGACGACCGGATCAGCTCCGCGATCGGCACGGGCCCGTTCCAGATCGAGCACCACTCTGGCGGCTCACGGACGGTCCTGAAGAAGTACGAAGACTACTGGGCGGAGGGCCAGCCGCGGCTGAACCAACTCACGTTCCTGGCGACGCCGGCGCTCAAGACCCGCATCTCGGGCCTCTCGGCCGGGCAGGTGCACATCGTATTTCCGATCGAGGCGAGCGAGGCCAAGAAACTGGAGGGGACGGACTCGGTGATCGTCACCCAGATACCGGCCTCGTCGTTCGTAAGCCTGACGATGGACGTGACCTCGGCGCCGTTCGACAACAAGCAGGTGCGCCAGGCGTTCAGGGCGGCCATAGACCGGCAGGCCCTGGTCGACGAGGTGCTGGGCGGCGACGGCGTGGTCGCCAACGACCATCCGATAGCGCCCTCCGATCCCCTCTACTGGTCGGGGCAGCAGGCGGCGGAGTTCGACGTGGACGCCGCCAAGGCGCTGCTGGCGGAGGCGGGCTTCGGCGGCGGGGTCGACGTGACGCTACACACGAGCTCAGTGCGGCCGGGCATGGCGGCCATAGCCGCGGCCATCAAGGAGATGGTGGAGCCGGCCGGATTCAGGGTCGAAATCGAGGAGTCGGCGGAGCGGGGTTACGTCCCGGACGTGTGGCTGAAGGAGTCGTTCGCGACGATGACGTGGAACCAGGGCCTGCCGGACGAGACGCTGGCCCTGATGTACCGGTCCGACTCGCCCCTGAACGCGTCCAACTACAGCAACCCTGAGCTGGACGACCTGATCAAGCTGGCGCGCACTCAGCTCGACGAAGCGGAGCGCCGGGCCACCTACGAGCAGATCCAGCAAATCCTGATCGACGACGTGCCCACGATCATTCCGGTCTTCATGCCCGTCTTCGTGTCCCTGCGCGACTCCGTGGACGGCATCGAGTTTCACCCGTTCAACTGGCCCATAGCCAACGACGCCATCCTGCTGAGGTAGGGGAAGCCGATGGAGAGCCGCGACAGATGATCGGCCCTGAAGAGCGGTCCAGGCTCGCGGAGTTCCTCGCGCCCCCGAGAATCGCCGTCGTGGCGACGATCGGCCGCGGCGGCATGCCGCAGCTCACGCCGAACTGGTACGTGTACTCGGACGGGCGGCTGCTCGTCTCGACTACCAAACAGCGCGTCAAGCACCGCAACCTGGTGCGCGACGGCCGGGTCGCGGTCTGCGTCTGCTCCGAGCCGATGGCCGAGGAGTACGTGACGGTGCGGGGCCGCGCGGAGATCAGGGACGACGACTCGATATGGGAGGACACCCGCGCCATCGTGGAGCGCTACGTCGAGCCGGACGGGGTCGAAGCCCGGATGGCCACGCTGCGGCGGGAAGACCGCGTCATCGTCAGCGTGGAGCCCGACGGGGTCGTCTTCAGGACCTAGAAGATTCTCGCTGACGCCAGGAGGGCCGCCGTGACCAAGCTCCGCCGGATCATCGCCGAAGGCGTCGCCCCGCCTACGGGGTTGTACTCTCACGCGGTCAGAGTGTCGGGGTCCGACCTGCTGTTCGTCTCGGGCCAGACCGCGGGCGGCCCCGACGGCAATTTCGTGGGCGAGGGGGACGCCGCGGCCCAGACGCGGCAGGTGTTCCACAACCTGGGCAAGGTGCTGGAGGGGTCGTGCGCCGGATTCGAGGACGTGGTCGAGTTCACCATCTATCTCGTGGGCGTGGACTCGGTGGACCCATTCCTCGAGACACGGGCGGAGGTCTTTCGCGAGCTCTACCCCAACGGCGGCTACCCGTGCTCGACGCTGGTGAACATCGCGTCCCTGGGCGGCTCCGAGGCGCTGGTCGAGATATCGGCGACGGCGGCCGTCCCGCTGGAGGGGGGATAGCGCCCTCTCACGTGCTGGTCAGGCCTTGACCGCGCCCCTCGATACGCGCCGCTGAAGCAGCGGCGCTACTCGGGGTGAACGGGTTGTGTTGGGCGGCGAGGCATCGGCTCCGGTCACCCTCCCTCAGTCCTCTCCCGTCAAGAGACCTTGCATAACCGTCATTCGCGCGCAGGCGGGAATCCAGGGGTGAGGGGATGGGTTCCCGTCTCCACGGGAACGACGGACGGCGGCGCACCCACCGTTACGTAAGGGGAGTTACGCAAAGGTCTCGTCAAGGAAGAGGAACGGCGGGCTACGGGGCGCGTTGGCTGTAGACGAAGTGCGCCAGGCGGCGCCACAGGTCGACCTCCCGGAGCTCGAGCGCGACACGGTGGCCCGGCTCGACCTGCCTGGGCACCTCCGCCCTCATCCTGAACGGGTACTCGTCCAGCTCCAGCAGCGCTCGCCGGTGGGGCTCGTTCTCCAGCACGACCGCGTCGAACTCCCGGCTCACCGCGGAGGGGTCGGGGGACTCCAGCACGGTGGTCTGCAGGAACCTGAGGAACCAGTAGCGCCTGCGCGCGTTCTCGATCCTCGACAGCTCGCGGAGCTGGACCTCGGCCCGCTGCATGACCGACGCGATCTCCTCGGGGGTGTAGAGGTTCCCGCCGGTGGCGAGGTGGTGGGCGATCTGTCGCTGCATCACCAGGTCGGGGTAGCGCCTTAGCGGCGACGTCGCCTGCAGGTACGCGGATACGCCGAGTCCGCCGTGCGGGCCGGGCTCGGAGTCGAGGTCGGCCGGGAACAGCCGCCTGGCCGCCTGGTAGCGCCTCAGCGGCTCGGGGAAGTCGGCGATGCCGGAGAGGTCGGGGGCGGCCTGCACCCGGTAGACGGCCGGTATCCCCTCGCTCCTGCACAGCTCGGCCGCGAGCACGTTGTACAGGATCGCCATCTCCGCCACGAGCTGCCTGGCGGGACTGTCGCGGCGCGTGACCGTCACGCGAACGCGGCCATGCTCGTCTACGCTGATCGACATCTCGGGCTGGTCCAGGCTGACGGCGCCCGCCTCCTCTCGTCTGGCCCGCAGCGCGCGAGCGGCGCGCTCGAGACCGGCGATCGCCGGATGTGTCGGCTCTGCCTCGTCTCCCAGGACACGGTCGGCGTCCTCGTACGAGAGCGCGGCGCCGCTGCGCACCAGGGACGGCTTCAGCTCCCAGCTCACCGGCTCGCCGGACTCGGAGAGCTCGATCGACAGGCTCAGGGCGTACCTGTCCTCGGCGGGGTCCAGGCTGCCGACGCCGAGGCAGAAGGCTGGCGGCAGCATGTCGATCCGCCGCTCGGGCAGGTACAGCGTGGCCATCCGGCGGTCCGCCTCGCGGTCCATGGCGCCGCCGCGCGGCACGAGCAGACCGGCGTAGGCGACGTGGACTCCGATGCGGAACGTCGACCCGCCGGCCGCCTCGATCGACAGCGCGTCGTCCCGCTCCTGCGTACCCGCGTTGTCGATCGTGAGGACGCCGAGCCCGGTCAGATCGGCGGCCTCGGCGGGCCGGGCCGGCTCGCGGGCTACCGCCTCGGCCTCGGACAGAGCGTCGGCGGGATGCTCCAGCGGTATGTCGGCGCGCGCGAGCTCCAGAGGCTCGTCGGGGGAGAGCACCCGGGCGGCGGCGAGAAGCTCGAAGCAGGCCCTCTGCGGGTCGCCGGAACCGGTCGCGGCCCGTTCGAGCAGGTCGCGGGCGGCGTGACCACGAGCGTAGTCGTCGCCGTGGACCGCGTACTCGCGCAGATGGTGGAGCTGGGCCTCCTGGCTTTTCGTCGGCGGGTCCGGCAGCCGCCGCTCCCGCAGCGCCTCCATCAGCGCGTCCGCGTCGGCGGCGTACTCCGCCTGGCGACGGCGACGCGTCCTTATCTCGTCCACCGCCTCGGCCGTGCGCGCCGCGTAGCCGTCCGCGGTCCGCACGAAGTAGTCGGTGTGGCGATCTACATGGAGTGCGAGGGCGATCCGTTCCGCCGGCTCGGCGGAGTCGCCCCAGTACAGCTCGGCGAGCGCGTCCGTGCTGGCGTCGTCCTCCTCGTCGCGGACCACCTCCCACACTTCGGACAGGTCGACGGCGGCAGCCATGCTCTCGCACGTCCGTCGGAACTCCTCGAGCTCTTCCCGGCCCTCGGGGACGTAGTCGGTCACGAGCACGACGCGGGCCGCGGGGATCTTCGCGTCACGGTTGCGCCCGATTGCGACGGTGACCCGCGACTCGTCGGAGTCCCTGTACTGGACGACGGTTGCGCCCTTGCTGAGCAGTGCTACGACGACTGCGCCCGGCCTCACGTGGAACTCATCACCTACCATGTTGCCCCCGCCGCCGCGTGTTGATAACCTCGGGGCGACGACGGCGACGCGGGTATTCTATATGGCACAGAGCGACGAGCGCGCGTTGGAGCTGCTCGAGGGGCTTGGCGGCAGGCCCGCTACGCCCTTTTTCGAAGACGGCCCGGCCCGGTACGCGGCCGCGGTCCTCGACCGCGCGGGCGTCCCGTACCAACGCGACGACTTTGGCAACATCATCGCCCGCCTCCAACGGGGAGGCGAGTCGAGCGAGCCGCCCATAGCCTTCGTCGCGCACATGGACCATCCGGGCTTCGAGGTCGTCGAGACGGACGGAAAGCGGGCGCTGGCGCGAGCGGCCGGCGGGATTCCGGCCGCGTCGCTCGTGCGCTCCACCCCGGTGCAGGTCGTCACGCCCGGCGGAAGGATTCGCGGTATGACGGCGCGCCACGAGGCGACCGACGACCCGGCCGACCGGCGGACGCCGCGCATGGTCTGGCTGGAGCTGGAGTCGGCAGTCGAGCACGAGCCGCCGCTGCCGGCCGTGTTCGACCTGCCGGACTTCGCCTTCGACGGCGACACGATCAGGATGCGGGCGCTGGACGATCTCGCGGGGTGCGCGGCAATCCTGGCGGCGATGGAGCGCCTGGCGCGGGACGGCACGGAGGCCGTGGACGTATACGCCGTGCTCACGCGGGCCGAGGAGGAGGGCCTGCTCGGGGCGAGGCTGATGGCGGAGGCGGGCACGCTGCCGCGGCACACGATGGTCGTGTCGATCGAGTCGAGCGCGGTGATACCCGGGGTGTCGCAGGGCGCGGGGCCGGTCATCCGCACAGGAGACGCCGCGTACACGTTCGACGCCGAGGCGGAGCAGGTGCTGACAGCGGCGAGCGAGCGGCTCACGCGCGATAACCCGGAGCTCCGGGTCCAGAGGCAGCTCATGTCGGGCGGGGTGTGCGAGGCGACGGCGTTCGCGGTGAACGGTTACGCCGCGACCGGCCTGGCCTTCCCGCTGGGCAACTACCACAACGCGACGACCCACATCGGGGACGTCGACGGGGGCGTCGACGCGGAGTACATCGAGCTTTCCGACTTCCTCGGCGGCGTCGATCTGATCGCCGAGGCCGCCGCGGGCGTATCTAGGCGCGGCGAGACGCGGACGCTGCGGTGGGTCAAGCAGGCGAGGGTGCCGGACGAGGTGCGAGAGCGCCTCACGGCTACCCGCGGTGGGCTGACGTAAGCGAGGGGCCGAAGCACCGGCGCTACTCCGGGCGTAACTGTTCAGAGTTGCTGAGAGGAACGCGGCCTACCCTACAGATTCTTTCTTTCGTCGGCACGACTCTGCCGCGCTCGTCGAAGTCCAGGTAGGGGTGGGGCCGTAGTCACACAACCGTTACCCTGAGTGCCCCGACGCTTCGTCGGGGTGTATCGAAGGGCCCGCACGACCCAGGCCTTGGGTGGGGCCGACACCAGCGTTGACGTCAAGGTTGCGTGCGCCCTTCGATACGCGCCGGTCAAAGCACCGGCGCTACTCAGGGTGAACGGGCTGTCTCGGCCCCTCAAGTCTGAACAGTTACCTTCGGGCGAGCGGGTTGCGTGGGCCGCTCACGTCTGAACCGGGCGCCATCCACGACCCGGTTTATAGTAAACTATAGCCATGCTGCGAGTAGTAGTCCTGTCCGCAATCGTAGTCGCCTTCTCGGCGGCCGCGTGTTCATCTTCGTCTGACGGGGAGTCGGCGGGTACGCCGGCCGGCACCGGAGCGACGACGGCGCCGACCACCGCCCCTGCCGCTCCCACCTCGGCTCCCGCCCAGCCGTCGCCCACTGGCGCCATGGCCCCGACTGCCGCGCCGGCGGCCGCCGCGGCCCCCACCGCCGCTCCCGTCGCAGCTACCGAAGCGCCCAGCGCCCCGCCCACGGCCATCCCGGTTCCCACCGAAGCCCCGACGGCCGTACCCACGGCCGCCGCTGTCGCTCCCACAGCCGCTCCCACGGCCGTGCCGGTTCCTACCGAAGCTCCCACCGCCGTGCCAACGGCGACGAAGGCGCCCCCGACGGCGACTCCCGCGCCGACCGCGATGCCGGAGGGTGTCGGCACGAACGTCGGAGACATTGCGCCCGGGTTCACGCTCAAGTCAGCGACGGGCGGCGAGCACACGCTGGAGTCCTACAGGGGCGACAAGAACCTGGTGGTGATCTTCTACCGGGCGTTCTGGTGAATACATTGCAGGGGTCAGCTCGGGAAGCTGACTAAGGTCTACGAAGAGATCACCGACCAGAACGCTGAGGTGCTGGCGATCAGCGTCGACAACCTCGACGCCGCGGGCCAGATCGTGATGGAGCTTGGCATCCCGTTCCCGGTGCTGTACGACACCTCGAGAAACGTTCCCAGGGCGTTCATGGTGTACAACCTCCTGGATGACAAGCTCGCCGCTCCGGCCACGTTCATCCTGGACAAGGACGGGGTCATCAGATGGAAGTACGTCGCCCAGGCCATCGGCGACCGGGCTTCCACCGACCAGATCCTCGCCCAGCTCGCCGAGCTGGGCACGTAAGCACGGCGCCCCGCCGCGCCGGCGTTTCCCGGCGGCCCGCCGTCATCGGCACGGCCATCCCGCGATTCCCGCCCGTGTCGCCGGCCGCCCCAAGTCGGAATCCCTGAGATAGCTACACCATGTCGAAGCAGAGCCTGTACCAGAGAGTCGACGAAGCCATCGAGCGTGGCGAGACGTGGCGCGCCAAGGAGATACTGCGCGGCAACATCGGGTCCGCCAGCTACGACTCGCAGCTCTACGAGCGCTACGGCAGGCTGCTCCTGGACCTGGGCGAGCTCGTGGAGGCGGGCAAGTTTTTCTTCCTCTCGGGGCGCCGGAGCCCCGAGTATGACCAGGCGATCAGGGTCTACCTGTCGCGCCACCCGGAGAGTCGTCCGGAGCTGCTGTTCCGCTCGTTTCCCTCGGGGGCGCGGTTCCGAGAGCTTCACCGCTATCCGCTGGACGTGCGCCGCACGCTCGAGGAGCGCGGCCTGCCCCAACACTTCGCCGACGTGGAGCGGGAGCGGGTCGGGAGGTGGCGGAGAAGACGAGCGGAGGACCCGGATAACCGCAGCTTTGGGCTGATCAAGCACGGCACCGGCGCAGGTGGCTGGTACGGCTACGCGCCGCTCAGGCATCGGCTCACATCCACACCGGCGCAGGTGGGGCTCAGGGTGCTGATCCAGGGTTTCCTGGGCGCGGTTGGCCTGCTCCTCGCCGCTTCGACCGTGGTCGGACTGGTCGTGATCGTCCGGTGGCTCGTGTCCCTCGCATAGCCGTCCCCGCGGGCGACGGCGGGCCCGCGGCCAACTGCGGGCGTCGCCAGCTTGACGCCAGCGTGCTCTGCTGAGTACCTTGCACGCATGTCGGCTCCCCACGCCACGTCGGACTCACCGCTCGCCATCGAGGTGCGCGGCCTGCGCAAGTCGTATGGCGACGTGGAGGCGGTGCGCGGCATAGACCTGGACGTGCCCAGGGGCGAAGTGTTCGCCCTCCTCGGCCCCAACGGCGCCGGGAAGACGACGACCGTCGAGGTCCTGGAAGGGCATCGAGACCGGACCGCAGGCGACGTGTCGGTTTTGGGCCACGACCCGGGGCTGAACGACCGCGCCCTCAAGCAGCGGATCGGCATCGTGTTGCAGACGACGGGCGTGGAGCCGTACCTGACGGCCGAGGAGACGATAGACCTGTTCCGCGGGTACTATCCCCACCCGCTGCCGCTCGACGAGATTCTCGACGTGATAGGGCTGAGGGAGCAGCGCCGCACGCGGGTGCGGCGGCTGTCCGGGGGCCAGCAGCGGCGGCTGGACGTGGCGATCGGCCTCGCGGGAGACCCGGAGCTGCTGTTCCTGGACGAGCCGACGACGGGCCTGGACCCGGCGGCGCGGCGCCAAGCCTGGGAGATGGTCGGCAACCTCCGGTCTCTGGGCAAGACGGTGGTGCTGACGACCCATTACATGGACGAGGCGGAGCAACTGGCCGACCGGGTGGCGATCATCGTGCAGGGGAAGATCGTCGACGAGGGGACCCCGGGCAACTTGGTGCGCAGAGAAGGCTCCACGATCATCCGGTTCAAGGCCCGTCCCGACGCCGGCGTCCCGCCCGAGGACCTGGGCGCGGAGAGCGCGGGCGACGACGGCCGGTACACGATCACGACGGGTACGCCGACCAGCAGCCTGCACCGGCTCACCGGCTGGGCCCTGGAGCGGGGCATCGAGCTGGAAGAGCTGGCGGTGTCGACGCCGACGTTGGAGGACGTGTTCATCGAGCTGGTCGGGGCCACCGAGCGAGGGGATGGCGAAGAGTGAGCTCCGTCGCGCTCGCACTGAGGCAGGTCAGGTACGAGAACAGGGCCTTCTGGCGCAATCCCCTGTCGGCGTTCTTCGTGTTCGTCTTCCCGCTCATGTTCCTCGTCATCTTCAACCTGCTGTTCGGCAACCGGGAGCTGGAGCTTCCTGGAGGGACGACGAACACCTCCACCTTCTACGTTCCCGCCATAGTGGCGATGTCGGTTATCTATACTTGCTTCAACAACGTGTCCATAGGCGTGTGCTTCGCCCGGGACCAGGGGCTGCTCAAGCGCATCCGCGGCACGCCTCTGCCCGGCTGGACGTTCCTGTTCGGAAGGATCGTCCACTCGGTGCTGCTGGCGGTGCTGCTGGTCGCTATCGTGACGGCTGCCGGTGCGCTGGTCTACGACGTGGAGGTGCCGACCAACACGCTGCCGGCGTTCCTCCTGACGCTCGCCGTCGGCGCGGCGACCTTCTGCGCGCTGGGGCTCGCGATCACGGCGGCCATACCGAACGCGGAGGCCTCGCCTGCCGTCGTGAATGTGATGATCCTGCCGCTGCTGTTCATCTCGGACATCTTCATCCCGCTGGAGGACGCGCCGGCCTGGCTGACGACCGTCGCGGACATCTTCCCGGTGGGGCACTTCGCATCGGCGATGCATACGGTGTTCAACCCGTTCGAGACGGGCGCGGGCTTCGAGTGGGTCGACCTGCTCGTGATGGGCGCGTGGCTGGTCGGCGGTCTGCTGCTCTCGGCGCGATTCTTCTCGTGGGAGCCCCGCCGGTAGCGGGCGGGATTCACCCTCACCCCAGCCCTCTCCCGTCGAGGGAGAGGGTGTTTCGAATAGGTCTCCTCAGGCGGATGACGGGTCTGGAGCGGGACGCCGCCTGAACAGGTTGGGGATGCTGTCGTTGAACAGCGTGTAGATTATCGGCACGACGATCAGGGTCAGGGCCGTGGAGCTCATCAGGCCGCCGATGACGACCGTCGCGAGCTCGGCGCTGATGAGCCCGCCGCTGCCCCCCGCCGCGACCGCGAGCGGCAGCAGGGCGAAGCTCGTGGTGAGCGCCGTCATCAGGATTGGGCGCAGGCGCACGCGGGCCCCGGTGACCAGGGCGTCGTACACGGACATGCCGTTCCCCCTGAGCTGCTCGACGAACGTGATCAGCACGACGGCGTTGGTCACCACGATGCCGATGAGCAGCAACATGCCCATCATCGCCGGCAGGCCCAGGGTCCGGCCCGTCACGGCCAGGGCGACCAGGGCGCCGATCAGCGCGAGAGGCAGGGTAGTCACGATGACGATGGGGTTCCTGAGCGACCCCAGGCTGCCGACCATCACCAGGTAGACCAGGGCGATGCCCACGGCCATCGAGATGAAGATGGCCTGGAAGCCCTCCGCGATGTCGGCGGCGGCTCCGCCGCTGTCGACCCTTACGCCCGGAGGAAGCGCCAGGGCGTCGATCTCCGCGTCGACCAGTGCGGTGACCGCCTGGGTGTCCTCGCTCGTGATGTCGCCGACGATCGTGGCGGACCGCTCGCCGTCGGTGCGGCTGATGGTGACCGGACCTTCCCTGATCACCACCTCGGCCAGGTCTCCAAGCGGGGCGCTCCCGCCCGGGCCGGAGATGGCGAGACCCTTGACCCTGTCTATACCGGCCACGGCCAGCGGGTCGGCGGCCAGGACCACGTCGACCTTCTCCCCCTCTATGGTGATGGTCGTGACCGTCCTGCCGATCAGGTATTGGCCGAGCTGGAAGCCCACCTGCCGGGTGCTCAGGCCGATGCGGGCCGCCTTCTGAGGGTCGACCTCAATGGAGACTTCTTCGCGCGCCTGCGTCACGTTGCTTTCGATGTTCGCTACGCCGTCGATGGCCGATACGGCCGCGGTCAGCTCACGCGAGACCGCGGCGATATCCTCGTAGTTCGGGCCGGCGATGGTGATGTCGACGCCGCCCACGGGGGGACCGGCCGTGACCTCCCTGATCCTCAGGACGCGCCCGTCTTTGTCCAGCTCGTCCCTGAGCGTATTGGCGATGTCCGCGGGGGCGTCTTTGGACAGGTTGGCGAGTAGCCTGGCCTGGTTGAGCCCGGCGAACGTCTCCGCGAACTCGAGGTTGGTCTCGCCGATGACGACGCTGTATACGTCCGCAACCTCGCTGAGACGCTCCTCAATCTCGACGACCTCGGCCAGGGTCCGGTCGGGAGGCGTACCCGGCGGGAGGGACATCTCCATCTCCAGGAAGCGGTCCGCTCCTGACGGGAAGAGCGTGATCGGGATCACGGCCGTCAGCCCCAGGCTGGCGACTGTGAGACCGAAGGCCACGACCAGCGTGACGATCTTGTGCCGCAGCGTCCACGTGAGAATCGGCGTGTACGCGCGCTGCAACCACGTCTCCTGAACGAGGACTTCGTCATCGTCCCCCACTTCTTCGGGGAGGTCGCCCGGGCGCAGCAGGTAGGCGCCGAGGACAGGCACCGCCGTCAGGGCGACGAACAGGGACGCGATCAGCGCGAAGCTGACCGTCAACGCGAAGGGGGAGAAGAACGCCCCGACGAGGCCCTGTATGAACGCCAGGGGCGCGAAGACTACGACAGTGGCCATCGTGGACGCGAAGATGGCGGGCCCCACCTCCGCGGTGGATTCCAGTGCGGCGCGCCACCGCTCCCTTCCACCCTGGATGTGCCTGTACACGTTCTCCAGTACGACGATCGAGTCGTCCACCACCCGGCCGACGGAGATCGCGAGGCCCCCCAGGCTCATGAAGTTGAGGGTCATGTCCTGCCAGTACATGAGGAGCACGCCGGTGAACACGCTCAGCGGGATCGAGAGCGCTATCACGACCGTCGGGCGAAGCGTGTTGAGCAGCCCGCGGACGACCGTGGGCCGTATGGTGAGCATGAAGGCGAAGACGACACAGACGGCGAAGAGGAAGCCGAACGTCGCCTCCTGGGTGAGCGTGTCGATCTGCTCCTGGATGTTCGGGCCCTGGTCGGACACGATCACGATGCCCATGTCCGGCGGAAGCCCGGTGATGCCGTCGATGGCGTCGCGGACGGCGGAAGTCACCTCGATCGTGTTCGCCTCGGGGGCCTTGACCACCGACACGCTCACGCTGCGCTGGCCGTTCGTGCGGGAGATGCTTGTCGGCGCTCCCGCTCCGAAGCTCACGTCCGCGACGTCGCTCAGGCGGACGGGACCGGACGCCGAGGCGCCGACGACGAGGTCCTCGATCTCCTGGACGGAACCGAAGGCGTGCGTCGTCCTGGCGATCACGGCCTGGCCGCCGTCGAATATCAGGCCGGCGGGCAGCGACAGGTTGTTCTCGCTGAGGGCGGCCGAGACCTGGAGCAGCGAAAGACCGTTCGCCGCCAGTTTGTCCGGGTCGACCGTGACCGCGACGCGCCGCTCCACCTCTCCGGCGGTCCGGACCTGCATGATTCCTTCGACGTCGGAGATCGCGGGCAGGACGAGCGATTGGACCACGCGCTGGATTTCGGCAACGTCCCGGTCAGAGACCACGCTGAGCTGGATGACGGGTATGTCGCTCGGATTCAGCCTGCCGACCGTGGGTTCGTCGACGCCGTCCGGGACGGCGACACCGTTCACGGCGGCGTTGACGTCGCTCTCCGCAGCGGCCATATCGGTCCCGAACACGAAGGTCGCCAGCACCAGGGAGCTGCCCTCGTTCGTGATGGACTCGACCGTTTCGAGGCCTTCGATTCCGGTGATGGCCCTCTCCACGGGGGCTGTGACGTCGCGCAGGACCGCCTCGGGCCCGGCGGACGGGTACCGGGCGGAGACCGTCACGAGCGGGAACTCTATCTCCGGGAAGAGCTCGACCCTGAGGGACCTGTACGCGAACACGCCCGCGAACAGGAGGATGACAACAGCCAGCACCGTGACGGACGGCCTGCCGACCGCCGCAGCCGTAATGAATCTCATCTTCGCTCCACCGTAACCCGGCCCGTGGGCCGGGTACCTTCAGTTACAGAAAAAGGCCCCGTCAATCCGGGGCGCGCGAGACGACGATCTCAATTGTAGCCAGCGCCTCTCGGCCAATGCCAGTGCCTCGGATACCGACAGGGTTGATCTTCCAAGGAATACCGCCGGCCGTCGCTCCGAAGGGCGCAGGACCTGTCGCAACCGGCAGAGTCGACGCAGGTCCGAACGTCTGCCATATTCCCCGGCGCGGACCGCTCACGGCGCGTGGACCTCGCCTGGTGTAATAACGCACGTATCACCTGCCACAACGCTGCCGGACGCAGGCTATCGTCGCTGACGCCCGGGCGCCGCGGCTGGATCGGAGGATTCCATCTACATCGGGGCTGTCCGGAGGCGTTGCCATGGAGAGCCACAACAGAGACGTCGCCCGAGCGTTGTCAGTCTACAGGCTGAACGTCCGGCCGCAGGTCGAGGTCCCCGATAGCGTACATCCCAGGTTCGCCGGCAACCTGGAGGACGCGTGAGTCGTGATCTCCGCCGACGGGCTCGCGGACGTCGACTGGGACGTCGCCTCCGCGCCCCAGGCCTGGATACTCACCCTCCCCGAGCTGGTCTACTGCAGCGGCGAGAAGTGGGGGTATCAGACCGGCTTCGAGTGGACCGGAGAAGAAAACCTGTGGTCGTATCGAGACTACCCGGTCAGGGACCTGCTGGACGGTTGGAGTTTTGTCGACGGCATCCCCCGTCTCGATCCCGACTTCGCAAGAAGAGCGCCGGTACTCGGCAGACTCGCCGGCTCAATCGCGCCGAGCGAAGTCGGCGTGCGCTACACGCTGGAGCTGACCAACTCATCCCGGAAGCGCTGGACGGACGTGTTCTGGTGGCTATGCCTGAACCACTACCAGTCGCGCGTCACCGGCTACCGGCCGCACTTCAGGGTGGGGTCGTCGTGGGTGCCCGCGCAGGAGATGAGGGGAGGGCGTATGCACACCTATTTCCCGGCGCCGGGCATGGCGGACCAGTACCGCACGTCGCCCAACGAGGGCTTTCACGCCCCCGAGACCGAGCTCTCCTATCCCGGCGTCGTCTCGTGGAACACGCTGCCCGCTGCTGGTGGCCCACCTGTCGACCGACGCGGTCGCGTTCGGCTCGAACCAGGCGTGGCCGTGCACCGATCTGCAGCTATGGTTCGGCGACATGGCCCCAGGCGAGACGAAGTCGGCGACCGGTCACGTCGTAGTCGCTCGGTGCGACCTCGAGGCTTTCGCCGAACAGGCTGACAGGCTGCGTGATCGGCTGCGCGAGGAGAGCTAGCGGACCTCGGCCGTACTTCAAGGCTATACTGGCTGCCCGGCCAGGATTCGAACCTGGGTCTGAGGATCCAAAGTCCTTCGTGTTGCCACTACACTACCGGGCAGCGGTGGAGGCGTCGATGCGGGGGCCGACTGGTTCCGGGCGGCTCGTATGCGGTGAGCAACGGGCCCAGATCCGACCGCGCCGGGGGATTCCGTGAGCGGCAGATGCGGCCCGCCTCACGATCGAACCTACGGGTTCGAGTGTAGCACAACGACCAGGGGCGGCCTTGTCCGTCCCCGGTGAGTACGAACGGGGCGTGCTAGAATGGCGGCCGAGGCTGCTTCCCTCCCATGCCAGATACGGTCCGCGTCAGGTTTCCCCCCAGTCCCACCGGCGAGCCCCACGTGGGCAACATCCGCAGCGCGATCTTTAACTGGCTGTTCGCGCGCGGGTCCGGCGGCTCGTTCGTCATTCGCATCGAGGACACGGACCAGTCGCGCAAGGTCGAGGGCGCGATCGAGGCGATCCTTGAGACGCTGCGGTGGCTGGGCGTCGACTGGGACGAAGGGCCCGACGTCGGCGGTGACTACGGCCCGTACGTCCAGTCGGAGCGCCTGGACCTGTACCGCCGCGCGGCCGACGGTCTGCTCACCGCCGGCCGCGCCTACGAGTGCTACTGCGGGCCGGAACGGCTGACCGAGCTGCGGCGTGTCCAGGGCAAGTGCAAGGAGCGCGTCGGCTACGATGGCCGTTGCCGCGACCCGGAGGCCCGGGAGACGGCGGCGGATGATGGGGCGCCCGTCGTCAGGTTCATGATGCCCTCCGAGGGCAGCACCTCGATAAGCGACCTTGTCCGCGGCGACGTCACGTTCGAGAACGCACTGATCGACGACTTCGTCATCCTGAAGTCGGACGGCTTTCCGACCTATCACCTCGCCAGCGTAGTCGACGACAGCGCGATGAGGATCAGCCACGTACTGCGGGCCGAGGAGTGGCTGCCCAGCGCGCCGCGCCACGTGCTGCTGTACCGGGCGCTCGGGCTCGACCTGCCCCAGTTCGCGCACCTGCCGATCATCCTCGCGCCGGACCGGTCGAAGCTGTCCAAGCGCCACGGCGCAACGTCGGCCCTGGAGTACCGGGAGATGGGCTATCTGCCCCAGGCGATGGTCAACTTCCTGACACTGCTGGGCTGGTCGCTGGACGACCGCACCGAGATTTTTTCGAGGGACGAGCTGTTCCAAAATTTCTCGCTGGAGCGCGTCTCCAGGTCCGGGGCCGTGTTCAGCACGGACAAGCTCGCGTGGCTGAACGGACACTACATCCGCGAGAGCAGTCCCGAGGAGCTGGCGGACGCGCTGCTGGACTACTGGGGACGCAATCCGCCCGAGGGGATCGCCGAGCTTCCGTCGCGGGACTACCTGCTCAGGATCGTGCCCCTGGTCCGGGAGCGCCTGAAGACTCTCGCAGACGCGGCGCCGCTCGTCGGCTTCTTCTTCGCGGACGAGGTCGAGTACGAAAGCGGCGAGCTCGTACAGAAGAAGATGGACGCCGAGTCTACGAAGAGCGCCCTGCTGGCGGCGTTGGCGGCGTTGCAGGACGTGGAGGAGTTCGACGCGGAGTCGATCGAGGCAGTCCTGCGTCCGCTGGCCGCCGATCTCGGAATCAAGGTCGGCCAGCTACTCGGCTCGCTCCGCGTCGCCACCACGGGGCTCAGGGTGTCGCCGCCGCTGTTCGAGACCCTCGAGATACTCGGCCGGGAGCGCTGCCTCGCCGCGATCCGGACGGCGGCAGACCGGCTGTAGCCTGCGCCCGGCACCCGCGGCGCAGCCTGCCAGCGAAGCAAGGAGCGTGAGCACATGAACCTCAACGAACAGGGCGTCCCGGCGGGCGAGCTGCGCGAAGCCATGCGGGAGATGGCGAGCGAGGACAAGCAGTGGAAGGAGCGCCTCGCCGCCGGAGTCTCGTACCCGGCCGGCGACGACGTGCTCGAGCCAGACGAGAGATTGCCGAGGGGACCCTTGACAAGTATGATGTAGTTGCCTGCGTTTTTCGCATGGCATCGGGCCGAGGAGGTACGCCAAGTAGGCTCTGGGAGACATGGGCGATCATGCTTCTTGCGCCTACCGCCACCGCAGGACATATTCCGTCTCCTGTGCTGACTATGCCATGGCAGATGGTCAGCGCCGTGCTATTGGACACGGTTTCGCTCAAGATAATGGCCGGGGATTCACTCCCGGCGGCGGTTGCACAAGATGTGTGCCCTATCGCTCCATGAAGGTGCAGGGGACGGAGTGATCTGCTCGTGCCTGTTTTCTTGAATGTCAACTGCCGCCCGACTGGCAAGACGTGTAGGAAATGTCCTTGCCGTCGCTGGAACCAGAGTCCACGCATCGCCGGGTACTGGCATGTTGGAGGTTAGTTCGTCATGTCAAATGTACGACTGAACGGGTGGCGCACAGACCCTATGTATTCGTTTTCGGAGGCGGCCCACTTGGCCGACGTTTCCTCTGGGACTGTACGAAACTGGCTCAAGGGATACGTCACGAGAGATAGGAAAGCGGAACCGCTTTTCACTCCGCTGGAGGATCCGGGTAGTGGAGTGTCATTTCTGCAACTCATCGAAATCATGGTTGCTGGTCGGCTAAGGAAAGCGGAGCGCGCGTCTTACCGCAAAGTCTACGAGGCCTACCGGAACGCTCGAGACCGGTACGACTTCGAGCATCCATTTGCCCATATGGAACTGAGAGCCATTGGGGGTCACATCGTTCATCAGATTCGCGGTAACCGCCCGTCCGACAGTCTGCAAGCTCTAGATGATCCCTATCAATGGACGCTTCCCGGAATGGTCCAGATAAGCGAAGTGATATCCCAACTCGACTATAAGGACGAATTGGCTTCGAAGTGGTGGCCGGTAGGTAAAGACGTTCCCATAGTCGTTGATCCTCTCTACAGCGCCGGCACTCCAACAGTGGCCGGTCGCGGAGTGACCGTTAGTACGATCTACAAGCGATTTACGAAGGGCAAACTTCCGGTCGACTTCCTGATGGAGGATTATGATCTGGGACGTGAACAAGTTGAACACGCGATCAGATTTGGGGGGCAACTGGCTGCTTGAAGTTGTTGTGCGACGAAGATGTGGGAACAGGAGTGCCGAGAGCGCTCAAGGCGGTCGGGTATCCGGCCGAATCTCTAAAGAGCGTCGGATGGCTCGGCAAACCAGACCATTGGTGGTTGGCCCAAGCTGGCGACAACGGATGGATTGTTTTCAGTTGCAATAAAAAACAGCTTGTTGTAGCAACAGAACGGCAGGTGATACTCGACCATCGCGTTGGAGTCGTCTACCTGACCAATGGCGAAGAGAGTCCAGCCCTAATGTTGAAGGTACTGCTCAACAGATGGGAAAAACTAGAACTTCTCGTCGCAACTACTCCAAAGCCCTTTGCCCGGTTCCTCTCGCCTCGAGGTGTCCTGACAGACCATTACCGAGGCTTTCGTCTCTAGACTGGCTGCCGGTACTGTCAAGACGTCCTCACCAGTGCTACCAACCCCTCTAAGCTCGTGACAGCGTGCGGCGATGCGCTGCTGGACCCGTCAAAAAGACCTCTATCACCAGGTGCCCACTGCACCCAGCACAACCAAGGAGCGTGAGATGAAGCTGAACGAACACGGCGTCCCGGCGGACGAGCTGCGCGCGGCCATGCGCGAGATGGCGACCGAGGACAAGCAGTGGAAGGAGCGCCTCGCCGCCGGAGTCTCGTATCCGGCCGGCGACGACGTGCTCGAGGTCGCCCAGCAGGCGTATATCGACTTTTTCTCGGTCAACGCGCTCTACCCCACGATCTTCCCGAGCACGGATCGCTTCGAGCGCGAGGTGATCGAGATGACGGCCGGCCTGCTCCACGGCGACGACGCGGTCGGCGCCATCTCGTCCGGCGGCACGGAGAGCAACCTGCTCGGCGTCAAGTCGGCCCGCGACCGGGCCAAGGCGCTCAGGCCCAAGGTGACCGCGCCCGAGATCGTCGCGCCCGCGTCCGCCCATCCGTCCTTCCAGAAGGCGGCCGACTACTTCGGGCTGGAGCTCGTGTCGACGCCGCTGACACCGGACGGCCTCGTAGACGTCCCGGCCTACCACGCCGCCGTCACCGACAACACTGTCCTTATGGTCGGATCGGCCCCCAGCACCGTTCTCGGCATGGTCGACCCGATCCCCGAGATGGCGGCCCCGGCGGAGGAGCGAGACATCAGCTTCCACGTCGACGCCTGCGTCGGCGGCTACTTCCTGCCGTTCACCGAGAGGCTGGGGTACGAGGTCATACCCTGGGACTTCCGCGTGCCAGGGGTGACGACGATATCTGCCGACCTGCACAAGTTCGGCTACACGGCGAAGGGCGCCTCGGCGATCCTGTCCCGCGACGCCGACATCTTCCAGTACCAGGTCTTCGACTTCGGACCGCCGGAGCGTCCCCAGGGCTACTACGTCACGCCCACCATCGCCGGCAGCCGTGCCGGAGGGGCCGTCGCCGCCGCCTGGGCCGTCATGAGATACCTGGGCGAGGAGGGGTACATGAGGCTCGTCGACGGCACGATGCGCTACATGAAGCGCTTCCAGGACCGCATCGACGCCATCGAGGGCCTCACCGTGCTCGGCAAGCCGGACATGTCGCTGTTCGCGTACACGTCCAGGACGATGGACATCTACGCCATCGCGACCGGCATGGAGGACAGGGGCTGGATGGTCTCCAAAGACAACGTCCCGTTCAAGGCGATCCACTTCATGCAGTCGCCGGGGCACGAGCCCTACGTCGACGCCTACCTGAGCGACCTGGAGGACGTTGTCGAGCTGGTGGCATCGGGCAAGATAACCGCCCGCGGCCCCGAGGCGAGCTACACGTAGGGGCCCGTCGGGCCGGACGTCGGCGATGCGCGACGGCCGGCGGTCGCGTTGGCCGACGTGCCCAGATTCCCCGCCTTACCGGGCCGGGCGTAACGGACTGCTTCCGGTGTCATAGTGGCGCACCCAGTCGGGGATGGATTCCCGCCCCCGCCTACGCTAGGGCAGGCTCTGCGCGGGAATGCCGGAGGTTGGAGATTTGGGACGTGTGCGGTGTATTGACGGCCTCCGTGGAGCGTAACTATAGTTGTGGCCGAAAAGCACTTCCCCGGTCGGCCCGGTCTCGACCGACCCAGCAAGGAGTCACCTGTGAAGGCGGCCGTACTGTACGAGGGCAACCGGCACCTGGAGATCAGAGAGCTTGCGCAGGACCCGCCAAAGGCGGGCGAGGTCCGTGTCGAGACGTCTGCCGCGGGGATATGCGCGAGCGATCACCACGTCATCGCCGGCACGGCCTCGGCGTTCGCGCTGCCGGCGGTGCTGGGACACGAGGGGGCCGGCACGGTCGTGGAGGTCGGCCCGGGCGTGACGAGCGTCAAGCCCGGCGACCGGTGCATCATGTCCTTCGTCTCCAACTGCGGACACTGCCGGCCCTGCCGCTCGGGGAATCCCAACATGTGCGACACCAACATGACGACGGGCTGGACGCAGTTCGACGGCACGGTCAGGCTGCACGACGGTGACGACGACGTCTACCAGATGACCAAGCTCGGCGTTTTCGGCGAGTCGATGATCACGCCGCAGCAGGCGTGCTATCCGATCCCCGACGGCGTGCCCGCCGAGGTGGCGGCGCTGATCGGCTGCTCGGTCACGACCGGCGTGGGCGCGGTGATCAACAACCCGGCAGCGAGGGCGGGCATGACGGTCGCCGTGTTCGGCTGCGGCGGCGTCGGGCTCAACGTGATCCAGGGCGCCCGGCTGCTGAACGCCAGCAGGATCATCGCGGTCGACATCCACGACCACAAGCTGGAGTTCACCTACAGGTTCGGCGCCACCGACGTCATCAACGCGCGCGAGACGGACCCCGTGGAGGCGATCATGGAGCTGACCGGCGGCGGGGTCGACATGGCGTTCGACGCCTTCGGAAGCTCGCAGACGACGTCAGACGTGCTGAAGTCCGTCCGCAAGGCCGGCACGGGCGTCGTCATCGGACTGGCTGCCGATGGCGAGACGGCGCCCGTCGACATCGTCCCGCTGATCCGGTACCAGAAGACGCTCATGGGCAGCTACTACGGGTCGATCAGCCCCCACGAGAGCTTCGGAACGCTGGTCGACCTGTACCTGAAGGGCCGCATCGAGATCGACGGCCTGATAGTGCGCCGCTACCCGTTGGAGCAGATCAACGAGGGCTTCGACGCGCTGGAGCGAGGCGAAGACGGCCGCGGCGTGATCGTCTACGGCTAGCCCGGCTCCCCTGCTGCGGGCGCAACCCCGTCCGTAGAGACTTATCCCCTGCGGCGCCGCCGTCGTGCCGCGCCGACGCAGCCTGACAGGCCTTTTCCGGCATCGCGACGCTGCATGGGCTCAAGCTCAGCAGGCCGGAGATGCTCCGTCGTATGCTAGAGTTTCTGGACAGGTACTCTCGTTAGGGAGACGGAGAGCGCGACATGCCAGGGTTCGAGTTCTCGGAGCGGATAAACCGGCCGAGCGATGAGGTGTTCGCCTTCTTCATCGACTTCGACCGCGCCGCGGAGTGGGCGCCGGAGATCACGCGCGTCGAGATGCTCACCGACGGGCCTCTGCGTGTGGGCGCCTGCTACCGGGAGATGCGCTGGACGAGCAAGGGAGAGTCCCGCATCGACATGGAGGTGACCGCGTTCGACCCGCCGGGCCGGTACTCCGCGGCCTTCGACGCAGGCGGCTACCAGGCGACGTTCAACTACATGTTCACGCCCGACGACGGTGGCACACGGGTCGAGATGGCCTGCGTCGTCCGCGCCGGGGGCGCCAGGACGCTCCTGGCACCTATCATCACCTGGCTGCTCAGGCGGCAGGACAAGCAGAAGCTGCGCAACCTCAAGCGCGCGGTCGAGGCCGCCTGACGGCAGATCTGCCAGCGCTGCCGTTCGGTCTCGGGGGACACACAACCTGGTCGCCCTGAGCAGCGCCGGTGCCTTGGCCGGCGCGTATCGAAGGGCGCGCGCAACGTTTCTCCTAGATTCCCGCCTGCGCGGGAATGACGGTTATGCAAGGGTCTCCCATAGCGAGATCGGCCCCAAGAGATTGGGTCGTGCGGGCCCTTCGATACACACCGACGAAGCGTCGGGCACTCAGGGATAACGGGTGGTGTGGGGACGGCCCCGCCCACAGAGTGCGTGCGAAACGCGGGAGTCCGCCGCTCGAGATGACAGCGGACTCCTTCCGGCGTCCTTCGGACTGCTACAGCAGCAGGCTGAACGGGTTCTCCAGGATGCGCTTGATCTCGCCGATGAAGCGCGCTCCGTCCGCTCCGTCGACGACGCGGTGGTCGGCGGACAGGGTCGCGGTCATCATGTCGGCGGCGACGACCTCGCCGTCCCTGACGACTGCCTGCGTCGAGACTGCGGCTACGGCCAGAATGGCCGACTGGGGCGGCTGGATGATGGCGACGAAGCTCGACACCCCGAACATCCCCATGTTGCTGATGGCGAACGTCGCTCCGGCGTACTCCTGGGCCTGGAGCGCCCCGCTGCCGGCCCGCCCGGCCAGGTCCTTGCTGGCGGCGGCAAGCTCCACGAGCGACTTGCCCGCGCAGTCCAGCAGCGCCGGCACGAGCAGCCCGTCGTCCTGCGCAATGGCGAGGCCGATGTTGACGCTATCGTGCATTACGATGCCGTCGTCGGAGTAGGACGCGTTGAAGCTCGGGAACTCTACCAGCGCGTCGACGCTCGCCTTGACAACCAGGTCGTTGACGCTGACGCGGGAGTCGTCGTCGAGGCGGCTGTTGAGCTGTCTGCGCATCTCCATCG
Organism: Dehalococcoidia bacterium; assembly: GCA_965220785.1. Taxonomy (GTDB): domain Bacteria; phylum Chloroflexota; class Dehalococcoidia; order Lucifugimonadales; family CAZENU01; genus CAZENU01. The sequence goes on along the minus strand of CBDCQW010000003.1, from coordinate 684,237 downwards.
CGTGCGACATGTCAATCTCGGCCGAGACGTAGAAGTGCGGGATCTCCTGCTTGCTGCGGCTGGTGACCCGGGCGATCTGCCGCCGCGTGCGCGATAGCGGGATGACGTTGCTCGGCGCCTCATCGACAGGTTCGGCTTCCATCTCAGGCTCGGCCGGCTCTTCCTCGACGGCCTCAGCCTCCATGACGGGCTCGGCGGGCTCTTCCTCAGCAGCCTCGGCCTCCATGACAGGCTCGGCCGGCTCTTCCTCAGCAGCCTCGGCGACCATCTCAGGCTCGGCTGGCACTTCGTCGGCAGCCTCGGCTTCCATGACAGGCTCGGCTGGCTCTTCGTCGGCAGCTTCGGCTTCCATCTCAGGCTCGGCTGGCACTTCGTCGGCAGCCTCGGCTTCCATGACGGGCTCGGCGGGCTCTTCCTCGACGACCTCGGCTTCCATGGCGGGCTCGGCCGGCTCTTCCTCAGCGGCCTCGGCTTCCGTGACGGGCTCAGCGGGCTCTTCCTCGACGGTCTCGGCCTCCATGACAGGCTCAGCAGGCTCTTCCTCGACGGGCTCGGCTGCCATTTCCGGCTCGGCTGGCTGCTCTTCCTCTTGGTCTTCTTCTTCGGGCTCCGGCGGCTTGTACCAGAGGACGTCGTCGCGCGTTATGCGGTTGCCGGGGCCGGTGCCCGTTATGAGGGACAGGTCGATGCCGCGCTCGGCGGCGAGACGCCGCGCGACCGGCGACGCCCGCATCTCGTGCTCCGACTCCGCCGGCGCCTCCGCTGCGAGCCGCTCAGGCTCGACGATGGGCGGGGGCAGCGGGATACCGGTGGGCTCTTCGTCGGCGGCATCGGAGTCGTCCGAAGACGAATCGTCGGCGGCCAGGCCTTCGATGTCCTCTCCCGCCTCGCCGATGATCGCTATCGGCTGGCCGACGGGCACGGTGGCGCCCTCCTCGGCCAGTATTTTCCTCAGCAGCCCCGCGGCGGTCGCCTCGACCTCCACGACGGCTTTGTCCGTCTCGATCTCGGCGATCGGCTCGCCGAGAGACACCTCGTCGTCTTCCGACTTGAGCCATCGCACAAGGGTGCCCTCGTGCATGTCATAACCCATCTGTGGCATGTTCAGTGGAGTGGCCAGGACGCACCTCCTCGAGAAAGCGTTAGTCGCGAACAGCGCGGGGACATCGGCCCCTGTGCCGATGTTCTCAGGGCCACTGCCGCCGTATTGGTTCTCAACTTAGACACCGTAAAGATGTTCGACCGCCCTCACGACCCGCTCCGGGTACGGAAACGCCGCGCGCTCGAGCTTGCCGTTGTAGGGCGCGGGCACGTCGATGCCGCCCACGCGTCCGACCGGGCCGTCGAGGTGGTCGAAAGCCTGCTCCTGGATGGCGCTGACGATCTCGCCGGCGAAGCCGCCGGTCTTCCACGTCTCCTCGACCACCACGGCTCGGCTCGTCTTCTTGACCGACTCGACGACCGTGTCGACGTCCAGCGGGCGCAGGGTCCGGAGGTCCACCACTTCCGCCTCGACGTTCCGCGTCGCGAGTGTCCGGGCGGCGTCCTGCGCGACGTGGACCATTCGCCCGTAGGCGACCAGGGTGACGTCGGCGCCCTCGCGCTTGACGGCCGCCTCTCCGAGCGGCACCGTGTACGGCTCGTCCGGGACTTCGCCGCGCCGGTTGTACAGCAGGGCGTGCTCGGCGAATATGACCGGGTCCTCGTCTGCTATGGACGTGCGGAGCAGCCCCAGCGCGTCGTACGGGTCGGACGGCACGGCTACCTTCAGCCCGGGCACCGAGGCGAACCAGCCTTCGAGGCTCTGCGAGTGGGTCGCCGCGAGCTGCGCGCCGCCGCCGGTCACCGTCCTGATGACGAGCGGGACGGTGATCTGTCCGTTGGACATGTACCGTAGCTTGGCCGCGTTGTTGACGACCTGGTCCATGGCCAGCAGGATGAAGTTTATGGTCATCACCTCTACGATGGGCCGCAGCCCGGCCATCGCCGCGCCGACGCCTGCGCCGACCACGACCGACTCCGATATCGGGGTGTCCTTGACGCGCTCCTCGCCGTACTCCTTGCCCATGCCCCGGGTCACGGCGTACGGCCCCTGGTAGTGGTTGATGTCCTCACCCATCAGGAAGACGCGCTCGTCGGAGTCGAGCGCCTCCCGCAGGCCCCTGGCGACCGCCTGTCTCAACGTGACCTCAGGCATCGCCGCGACCGCCTTTCGACCACTCCGCCGGCCAGCCGTAGACGTTCTCGTAGAGCGCCTCGGGCGGCGGATCGTCGCTCTCCTCCCCGAATCGGACCGCCTCGGCGACCGCGGCCGCCGCCTCGGCATCGATCTTGTCGAGCGCCCGCTGATCGAGCAGGTCGTGCTCGAAGACGGTCCGCTTGAAGAGCTCGATGGGGTCGCGCTCCCGCCAATTGTCGACCTCGGAAGAGCCCCTGTACGCGGTCGGGTCCGCCATGGAGTGTCCGACGAACCTGTACGTCATGGCTTCCAGGAATACAGGGCCGTCTCCGGAGCGGACTCTCTCGATGGCCTCGGTCGCGGCCTCTCGCACGGCCAGCACGTCCATCCCGTCGACCTGCGCGGCTGGAACGCCGTACGCGTCCGCGGCGTTGAAGACGTTCCTGCCCGCCGCATGGGTGCGCTCGATGTGGGTACCCATCCCGTAGAGGTTGTTCTCCAGGAAGAACAGGACCGGCAGCCGCCACAGCGCGGCAAGGTTCAGCGACTCGTGGAACTCGCCCTGGTTGACCGCGCCGTCTCCGAAGAAGCATACGACGACCCGCTGCTCCTGTCTGTGCTTGATGGCCAGCGCGAGTCCGACCGCCATGGGCAGGTGCCCGCCAACGATGGCGTGGCCGCCCATGAAGCCCTTGGAGACGTCGAACAGGTGCATCGACCCGCCTTTGCCGCCGCTGGTGCCGGTGACCTTGCCCATGAGCTCGGCCATGACGGCCGTGGGGTGGAGCCCCCTGGCCAGCGCGTGGCCGTGGTCGCGGTAGTGGGTGATGATGTAGTCGTCGTCCGCGAGGGCCGAGATGGCGCCGACGGCAATCGCCTCCTCGCCGTTGTACTGGTGGAGAAATCCCCGGATTTTGCCTTCCTGGTACGACCGGCCGCTCTGCTCTTCGAACAGGCGGATCAGCACCATCTGCCGGTACAGGTTCGCAACGAGGGTCTTGTCCAGGTCGACTGCCAGCGCCATTTGTAACCTAGATGTGGATCGCTTCGCCGTCCGCCGCCAGGGCCGCTTCCTTTACCATCTCGGAGACCGTGGGGTGCGGATGGACCAGCCAGCCGAGCTCCCTGGTCGTGCTCTCGAGCAGCTTCGCCATCGACAGCTCCCCGAGGAGCTCCGTCACCTCGGCGCCGATCATGTGGGCGCCGACCAGGTCGCCGACCTCTGAGTCCACGACCAGCTTGACCATCCCTTCGGTCTCGCCCAGGGCCAACGCCTTGCCGCTGGCCATCGCGGGGAACTTGCCCGTCTTGACGCTGAGGCCGCGCTCGCGCGCCTGCGCCTCGGTCAGCCCGAAGCTGGCGATCTGAGGCTTGCAGTACGTCGCCTTGGGCATCGCTTCGTAGTCCAGCGGGAGCGGGTCGAGGTCCGCGATCGACTCGACCGCGGTGACGCCCTGCGCCGACGCCACGTGCGCCAGCGGCATCTTGCCGGTGACGTCGCCCACGGCGTATACGCCGGGCACGTTGGTCCGCATACTGTCGTCGACCGGTATGTACCCGCGCTCGGTTGCGACTCCGAGCGTCTCCAGGCCTATGCCGTCGACGTTGCCCTGCGCGCCGACGCCGACGAGCACCTTGTCGCACTCGACGACGGCCTCGCCGCGTCCGTTGGATACCGTCACCCGGGCGGAAGAGCCGTTCACCTCGACTCCGTCGACCTGCGAGCCGGTCATGAACTTGATGCCCTGCTTCTTGAAAGAACGCTCGAGCTGCCGGCTGATCTCCTCGTCCTCCACGGGCACCAGCCGCGGCATCAGCTCCACGATCGTGACCTCGGCCCCGTACGAGCGCCACAGGTAGGCGAACTCGACGCCGATGGCGCCGCCGCCCACGATCACCGCGCGCGATGGGACCTCGCGCAGCTCCACGGCTTCGCGGCTTCCGATGACGACCTCGCCGTCGACAGGGACGGAGGCGAGCGAGCGTGGCCGCGCTCCCGTGGCTACGATCACGTTGGTCGACGTGAGAGTGCGGCCGTCGTCGACCCTCACCGCGCCGGGGCCGTCCAGCATGCCCGTGCCTCGGACGTGCTCGACGTTGTTCTTCTGCAGCAGGAAGCCGATCCCCGTCGTGAGCCTCTTGACGACCGTGCGGCTTCGGTCGACGGCCTTGCCGAAGTCGTACGAGACGTTCTCCGCGCTGATGCCGAACTTCTCGCCGTCGCGGACGAGGTTGACGATCTCGGCGTTGCGGAGAAGCGCTTTGCTGGGGATGCAGCCCCAGTTGAGGCAGACGCCGCCGAGCTCGTCTCGCTCGACGACCGCCGTTTTCATGCCAAGCTGTCCGGCCCGGATGGCGGCTACGTATCCGCCGGGGCCGCTTCCGAGAACTACGAGATCATAGTCTGCCAAATGGTCGTTTCCCCTTGACGCCCCGCCGCCTGACGGTCGGCTGGCTGCAACATTCTACAACATCGTTTCGCAGGCCATAAAGCGCCAGAGGGTTCACGTAACTGTTCAGAGTTGATGAGAGGAACGCGGCCCACCCCTGAAGATTCCCGCTCCTGGTAGGGGTGGGGCCGTAGTCGCACGACCCGTTCACCCTGAGTGCCCCGACGCTTCGTCGGGGTGTATCGAAGGGCCATCACAGGTCAGCCCTTGGGTGGGGCCGACACCAGCATTGGCGACAAGGTTGCATGCACCCCTCGATACGCGCCGATGAAGCACCGGCGCTACTCGGGGTGAACGGGCTGCGTGGGCCACTCAAGCCTGAACAGTTACGGGTTTACGTCTTGGCGGGACGCGGAATCGAACCTGGCCCGCTCTGGATCGGAGCCCGGGCGCTCTCGGGACGGCAGCGGCCGGCGACGACTCCGCCGGCCGGTCAGGAGTTCATTTCGTGGATGATGCTGAGCCCGACGAGCGTGAGGTCGGGGTTGATGTCGTCGAAGATCGCGGCCTCGCCCTCGATCAGGTCGGCCAGGCCGCCGGTCGCGATCACCTTGCAGCCCCCGCCGAGCTCTTTGTCGAACCTCGACACCATGCCCTTGACCAGATCGGTGAACCCCAGCACGAGGCCCGACTGGAGCGCGTGGATCGTGTTCCGGCCGATGGCCGTTTCGGGACGGCCCAGCTCCACGCGCCTGAGCTGCGACGTGTTGTGGAAGAGGGCGTCCGCCGCGAGCGATATTCCCGGCGCGATGGCCCCGCCCACGTACTCCGAGTCGGCCGACACGGCGTCGAAGACGGTGCCGGTCCCGAAGTCGACTATGATCAGCGGTCCCCCGTAGAGGTGCAGCGCCGCCACGGCGTCGGCGATGCGGTCCGCGCCCAGGTCGCGCGGGTTGTCGTAGAGGACCTTGATGCCCGTCCGCACGCCGGCGCCGACGACCAGCGGCTCCACGTCGAAGTAGGTGCGGCACAGATCGGCGAACCCGGGGGTCAGCGGCGGCACGACGCTGCACATCGCCACGGCCGTCAGGTCCGCCGGCGCGATGCCCTTCAGGCCCAGCAGGTCGTGGAGCAGGACGCCGTACTCGTCGGGCATGCGGCTGGAGTCGGTCGCGATGCGCCACGTGGCCGCGGGCCGGTGGCTCGGCGGCTCCGGACCCGCCTCGAACACACCGAGGGTGATGTTCGTGTTACCTATGTCGAGCGCCAGGAGCATGGCCGTCGGATGTGCCGGCGACTGCGGCGCCGGCCTCGAGGTGTCTATATGAACCCGCGGAGATTTGCGATGTGGGATACCCTCTCGACCGCTATGGCGAAGGCGGCGTCCCTGTACGCGATGCCGTCGCGCTTCACGAGCTCGCTCACGTCACGGTAAGCCTTGGTCATGATCTTGTCGAGCTCGTCGTTGACCCGGGCCTCGTCCCACTGGTGCTGGTACAGGTTCTGGGTCCACTCGAAGTAGGACCCGACCACGCCGCCGGCGTTGACCAGGATGTCGGGGAGCACCTGCACTCCGAGGCTGGACAGGACCGCGTCGGCGTCCGGGGTGACGGGGTGGTTCGCGGCCTCGACGACCACACTGGCCTTCACCCGGTGTGCGTTGCCCGCGTGCAGCACGCTCGCGACCGCTGCCGGAACCAGGAACTCGCATTCGAGCTCCAGCAGGTCGTCGTTGCTGATGGCGTCGCCGCCGGGGAAGCTCGAGACGGTGCCGGCTTGGCGTTGGTGGGCGATGAGGCCGGGAATGTCCAGGCCGGACTCCCGGTAGATTCCGCCCGTGACGTCGCTCACCGCGGTGATGCTGCAGCCCATCTCGTGCGCGAGCCGGGCGACCCACATGCCGACCTGGCCGAATCCCTGCACGGCCACCCGCGCGTCGTCGACGGTCAGTCCGAGGTCGGAGGCCGCCGTAGCCATCACGTAGACGGCGCCCCGGCCCGGCGCGGAGTCGCGCCCCACGGACCCGCCGAGCTCCACCGGCTTCCCGGTCACCACGGCGGGGGTGTAGCCGTGGACCTGGCCGTAGGCGTCCATCATCCACGCCATCGTCTGCGAGTTGGTGCCCATGTCCGGCGCCGGGATGTCGCGGTTCGGTCCGAGCAGGCTGTCCACGTTCAGGGTGTAGCTGCGCGTCAGCCGGTTTAGCTCGGACTCGCTCATCGTCTTGGGGTCGCACTGCACGCCGCCCTTGGCGCCGCCGAACGGTATGCGCACGACGGCCGTCTTCCAGGTCATGAGCGATGCCAGCGCCCTGACCTCCTCGATGTCGGACTCGGGGTGATAGCGGGTGCCGCCCTTGTGCGGACCGCGCATGGAGTTGTGCTGCACCCGGTAGCCGTTGAACACCTCGATGCGGCCGTCGTCCATTCTGACGGGCACGGAGACCGTCAGCTCGCGCGCCGGCCGACGAAGCACCTCGCGCATGCCGTAGTCGACGCCGACTCGGTCGGCCGCGCGGTCGAAGAAGACGTTGACTTGATCGAAGGCGGTGAGCCCGGACTCCACCGCCACCACATCGTCTCTGGTTTCCCGCGTCGTGATTGTCATGACTCTATTATAGGGCAGGCGCTCGACGAGTCGTTTATACTGCGGACGTTCGTTTTCGCCAGGAGGAGCCGGCCTTACGGCCATAAACTGGAGCGATCACACCATGAAAACGTATCGAGTCGCCATTCTTGGATGCCGGGATAGAGGCGGTCACGCGGCCCGCGCCTACCACGCCCACGCGCGAACGGAGGTCGTGGGGCTTTGCGACCTGGTCGAGGAGCGCCTGAACGGGTTGGGGGACGAGCTCGGCGTCGACGCCAGGTACACCGACCTGGACGCGATGATCGAGGAGGTCCGGCCCGATATCGTGGCGATACCCACGGGCACCGAGTTCCACTTCCCGCTGTGCATGCGTGTGCTCGAGCACGGGGTCGACATCGACGTCGAGAAGCCCGTCACGATCGACCTGCAGCAGGCCGACACGCTGGCCGCGCGGGCGAAGGAGGCGGGCGCGCGGATCGCCGTCCACCATCAGCAGCGCGTTTCGCCTACGCTTCGGGCGGCGCAGGCCGCCCTCGACGAAGGCAGGATCGGACGGCTGCGCTACATCTACGCCAGCGGCAAGGGTTACTACGGCGGCTACGGAGTGATGAACATCGCCGTCCACACCCTGAACTTCGTCACCAAGCTGGCCGGGCCGTGCCGCAGCGTGGCGGCGACCGCCGTGACGGGCGGCCGCTCGATCACGCCGGAGGACGTCGTCCCCTCGCCGAGCGGCATGGGCACCATCGCCGGCGAGAACATCACGGCGGTGCTGGAGTTCGACGACAACGTCACCGCTTCGCTGCTGCAGCACCGGTTCCCCGAGGTGGACACCGCGGGCTCCGGCATGGAGATCTTCGGCACGGAGGGGAGGCTGCACTGGTCGAACGGGGGGGTCTGGATTCTGCCGAACCCGCACTTCCGGCCCGACGGCGAGCACGACCGGTGGGAGCCGCTCGAGACATCGGTCCCGGACGGGTACGACCCCGACGGCATAGCCAAGCTGGAGGAGTACTGCTACGTCGACGAGTACGTGAAGGCCCTGGACGAGGGCCGCGAGCACGAGAGCAACATGGCGGAGGCCCACCACGTGTTGGAGATCATGATGGGCATCTTCGAGTCCGCGGCCTATCGCCGCCGGATCGATCTCCCCCAAGCCGGCCGCGACCACCCGCTCGTGCGCTGGCGCGGCGAGCACGGCCTGGGCGAGCCCGCGCCGATGCCGCGTCCTTACTACGATTGGCTGGAGGCCGAAGACAGGCGGCTCGGAAGGAGCTAGAGAACTGGGCCCGCCCCGAGTGCGCCGACGCCCCGGCAGGGGGTAACGGAGCAAACGATGCTCCTGGCCCTGCTGGACAGCCTGACGCGACTCGTCGACGGACTGTCGTACGGCTCCACGAGCTCCGACTGGTCGACGTACTCGGACGGGAGATGCTCCTCATGGAGCCGAAGCGTTCCGTGTAGCCGAGCCGGGATGGACTCGGCAGGCCGGATCGCGGTCTAGAGCTCCCGGCGCCAGACCTCGTAGGGGTTTTTGCGGTTGGTCATCGGAAACGGGACGCGCGTCCCGAGGCGATGGGACTCGTGGACCGCCATGATCATCTCCAGCGCTGCCCGTGCGTCCTTGTCGCTGGAGCTGGACACCACGTCTCGCCCCTCTTCGACGGCCTGGATCAGCTCGGCGACTATCATCCGGTTGCTCAGGTGCATCGACGACCTGGCGGGCACGTTTTCGTGCAGCCCCCACTCGTCCAGCACGACCGGCTCCCACTTCTCGTCGTCGTTGCCGGGAATCCACTGGCCGTACGGGTAGACGAACATGTTGCCCTTGGGCGAGTTCCGCACCGAGATAATGCCCCGGGTCCCGTACGCCTCGAAGCCGAACCAGGTGCTGGTGCGGTCGGCCGGCATCTCGCTCGGCAGCGACTCGAAGTGCGCCACCGTGCCGTTGGCGAACGCGTAGTAGGCGGACACGCCGTTTCCGGCGATGAGGCCGATCTCCTCGTCGCCGTCCCGCGCGTCGTCGACCGTCACGTCCCTGCCGTCCTGTGTGACGTGCCCGGTGGCCCACAGGACGTCCGAGCCGGCGATGTAGCGCATGCTGTCCATCATGTGCGTGCCGAGCACCATCAGGTCCTGCGCCCCTGAGCGGTGGTCGCACTTGCCGTGGGCCTTGAGCACCTGCAGGTCGCCGATGGCGCCGTCCTCCACCAGCTTCTTCGCGTGCTGCTCGTATGGGTTGGCCCGGCGGTGGGCGACGGCGACGCGGGTCCCGGACCGGGCGCACGCCTCCACCATGGCGTCGGCGTCCGCGAGCGTCGGTGCGAAGGGCTTCTCGCACAGCACGCCCCGGACTCCCGCCTCGGCGGCCGCGACGATCATGTCGCGGTGCGGCCCGAGCCACCGCGGGCACACGGCGACCAGGTCGAGGCTCTCCTTCGCGAGCATCTCCCGATAGTCGGCGTACGCGGCGCCGGCGCCCGTGCGCTCCGTGGCGGCCTTCAGGCCCTCGGGGTCGTCGTCGGCGACCGCGACGAAGTCGACGTCGGGCAGGCCCACGAAGGCGACGTCGAGCCCGTGGCCCCAGTCGCCCCGGCCGGTCCTGCCGATAGCTCCAGCCCTGTATTTGGTCATGGCTTACTCTCCGGTCGCCTCTGATTTGAGCGGTGGATTGGAGCTCATCCAGCGTCCTCGATGGGCATCATCCGATCAGGATGCGCCGTCACTCCAATGGCGCGATCTTGCCGGGCGACTCTCGTCTTCGTGCTCGAGCCGGCAAATCTCAGGCATCGCGCAGGATCGCTGCGGCCCCCGGCATGATCTGTTCGAGGGACATGCCGGTCAGTTGCATGTAGAGAGCGTCGGGGCACAATTCCAACTCATCACCCCATGCGATGGCGTCGTACTCGGTTATGCGCACCGTAGCGAAGTAGGCGCGGTCATTCCAGACCTCGAACACGCCTCCTCCCGCCAGATGTGACAGGTCGACCTCGCCCGCGGAGCCGTCGGAGTACTCGAGCCAGATGCGAGTGCCCTCTCGCGGCTCCACCGCCGTAGGCCGAATTGGCGCCATGTTCGCCCCCGATGCGTTATCCCGCCCGAGGCTCATCCGTCAGGTCCCGTGGCTGGAACGCTCCCTTCCGACTGCTGTCTTTCGCCGTCAGTCACATGATACCGCACCGTTGGGAATCTCACCGTGAGGAACAGTGCTGCTTAGGTTCCCAGCAGCTCTGTCCACTGGGGAATGATCACGCTATCCGCCCCTCGAAGCTGTAGAACGGGTCGTCCGTGTCCAGCGGCAGACTGACCGGAGCGCCCTCGTGGGCCGACTTGTACAGCGCCCGCACGATCTCGACGTGGTGCATCGGCACCTCGATGGGCACGACCGGGTCCGAGTCGTTGGCGATGCTCTCCAGGAACAGCCGGCTCTGGTACTCCTCCGAGGCCTGCTCGGGCACGCCCGACACGTCTTCGGCGAGCGATGCCAGCGCGTCCACCGCGGCGCCGTCCCCGAATCCGAACGTCGTGTCGGCCTTCCAGTAGCTTGAGCCCGGGTTGCCCTGGTTGAGGTACTCTTCCCCGACCAGCATCGACGCGTCCCGGCCCAGTATCTCGAACCGGCCCGACGGGGTGAGCCGCTGCTTGTGGTTGAGCAGCGAGGCGTGGATGGTGCCTGTGGCGCCGTTGGAGTAGCGCACGGCGGCATGGGTCAGGTTCTCGTGCTCGATCTCCCGCAGCGCCGGGCCCGCGTACGCGAACAGCTCGACGACTCGCGAGCCGAGCACCCACAGGAACGGGTCGATGATATACCTGCCGTGGTGGAACGACGCGCCGCCTCCCTCGCCCTCCCAGGTGCCGTGCCAGCCCTTGTAGTAGCCCTGGGGCCGGAACCAGTTCAGCTCGACCCGGGCGCTCGCGACCTCCCCCAGCAGGCTCCTCTCCACCGCGCGGCGGGCGAGCGCGATTCCGCGCGGGTACCGCGCACCGCACTGGGAATGGAACTTCACGCCGGCGCTGCGGACCGCGTCAGCCATGGCGGCCGCGTCGGCGACGCTCGCGGCCATCGGCCCCTGGGTGAAGACGTGCCGGCCGGCCTCTGCCGCGGCGATGGTAGGCTCCGCCCGAACCGTAGGAGTCGTCAGCAGCACCATCGCCTGGACCTGCTCGTCGCGTAGGAGGGCTTCGTGGTCGCGGTAGACGCGGATGCCCGCGGTGGCGGCAGACTCCGCCAGCGCGGCCTTTCGCAGCTCGTGGGCGCGGGTCTCGTCGTCTCGCGACTCGCCGGCCCGCAGCCGCGCCGCGTGCGCCGCCGCGTGGTACGCCTCGATCTGCCGGGCACGGCGATGCTCCGCGCGCTCCGGCTGGGGGTCGGCAACGGCCACGACGCGCGCCACGTCGGACAGGCCGGCGTAGATGTCCGTGTACAGGCGGGAGATGGCCCCGCAGCCGGCGAAGCCCACGCCGATTCGGTCGTCGATCATGTCAACCTCTTCTCGGACGGCGCGAACCGGATCCGCGCTCGGACGCTACACGTCCACGCCGTACCGGACGTCGACTCTGGTGCCCGTGCGGGCCGACTCGTAGGCGGCGTCTATGCTCTGGAGCACGTGCAGACCGTCCACCATGTTCGGCCGGCCGGGCCGGCCGGCCCGGATGTCGTTGGCGAACTGCTCGATCCAGACGTAGTACCAGACGTGTCCGACGATGCTGGGCAGTGGCGCCAGATCGTACGTGATCGTCTTCTCCGGCGCGCCCCTCCACTGCGGCGACGCGCTGGTCACCTCGAGCTGGTTGCCGCCCACCGGCGTCCACTCGGCCCAGCCGTTGACGCCGCGCAGCACGAACGCGCTGTCGTAGGCCTGGTCTCCCACGGTGATCGGCTTCGTGTAGCCGTGGTGCAGGCTGCCGAACCCGCCGTTCTCGTACTCGAGGCCGAGCACGGCGATGTCCTCCATCGGCTCTTCCATGTGCCCGAACGGGCGGCCCGTCATCGCCTGGACCGTCTTGACCTCGCAGCCCATCACGGCGCGCATCAGGTCGAGATGGTGGCAGCCGATGTAGTGCAGCACGCCGCCGCCCTCGGTGTCGAGCCGGTGGGCCGGCGCGTTGATGTCCTTGCCCAGCGGGCCGCCGACCTGTCCCCAGAACTGCCGGCTCTCGATGTCGACCGGCTCGCCCAGTACGTCCTCCTCGATCAGCCGCCGGATGTCCAGCGCCGCCGGGTGGTAGCGCCACGGGTACAGCATGAAGGTCGTCAGGTTGTTGCGCAGGACGGCCTTGGTGACCGGAATCAGCTCCTCTGACTTCCTGGCGAACTGCTTGTCGACCATGAAGTGCTTGCCGGCCTCGGCCAGCTTCAGCAGCGCCGGGGCGACGTCGGCGGGGTGCAGGACGACCGTGGCGAAGTCGAAATCCTCGTTCGCCAGCATGTCGTCCAGGCTGGAGTAGAGGCCCGCGCCCGGGTTGTGCTTCTTCGCGTCGTCGAGGAACGAGCTGTCGTACGTCTCGCAGTAAGCCACAACCTCCACGCCTTCGAGGCGTCGGACATCGTGGATCAGCCGGGGCTTGGAGTCGTCGAAGCTGCCCGCGTGGCCCGCGCTAAGGCCTACGTGCGCCGCTCTAAGTGGTCTGTCGGATGCCATCTAAGCACACCTCGTGTGAAATTTACCTGGGACTTGCGCCGCCGCCTCAGACGCCGTACTGCACCTCGACGCGGCGGCCCGTGCGGGCCGACTCGTAGGCGGCGTCGATGCTCTGCAGCACGTACAGCGCGTCGTCCATGGTGAGCACGCCGGGCCGGCCGGCGCGCACGTCGTCGATGAAGCGCTCGATCCAGCTGTGGTACCAGACCGAGGTCATGATGCCCTCGAACTCTGGTACGTCGTAGTCGATGACGCGGTTGGGCGCGCCCCGCCACGCCGGCGCCCTGCTGCGGACCTCCAGGCGGGGCTTGCCGACGTCCAAGTAGCCTTCGCCGAACTCGCTTCGCAGGCTGACTGAGGCGTAGTTCGTGCCCAGGTGCCCGAGGTAGCCGCAGTGCAGCGTGCCGAGCGCGCCGTTGTCGTACTCCAGCGCCAGCATCGCGGCCTCTTCCATGCCGGGCTCGATGTGGCCGTTCGGGCGGCCCGTGATGGCCTGCACGGCCCTCACCTCGCCGCCGACCAGGAACCGCATCGTGTCCATGATGTGGCAGCCGACGTAGTGCAGCGAGCCGCCGGACTCGGTGTCTACCCGATGCGCCGGTCCGAGCGCCTTGGTGGCGTCAACGACGTCGAATATCTGGTTGGCCTCGATGGCCAGCGGCCGGCCCATCAGCCCCCGGTCAACCATGTCGCGCAGGTCCTGCGACGCCGGATGGTAGCGCCAGGGGTAGGCGATAAAGGTCGTTATCCCGCTGTTGCGCACGCTCTTGACGACCTCGATCAGGTCCTCGGACTTGCGGGCGAACTGCTTGTCGACGAGAAAGTGCTTGCCGGCGTTGGCCAGCTTCAGCAGCGCGTCCGGGACGTCTCTCGGCAGCAGCACGACGCAGGCCAGGTCGAAGTCCTGCTTTTCGATCAGCTCGTCGACGGAGGTGTAGACGCCCGCGTTCGGGTCGAATGCCTTGGCCGCGTCGAGGTAGGACGGGTCGTAGATCTCACAGTAGCCTACGACCTCCACGCCCTCGAGCTGCTGGAAGGTGCGTATCAGCCTGGGGCGGGACGAGTCGAGGCTGCCCGCGTGCCCGGTGCTCATGCCGATGTGTACGGCCTTCAATACCTTCTGGTCAGTCATTGCGTCACCTGGTGGAAATAGTGCCGAAAACGGCCTTCTTGAGCCTGCGCGCACTATAAGATCACGGCCCGCGCGTGTCAAACAGCGCCGATCAGGACGAGCCCGGCCGGTGATACAATGGCCGGGCAGGCCCTGCAAAACCTGCGGTTGTCGTCGGTATCGCAGCGCGGAGGGAGAAGCAATGACAACCACAGAAAGAACCTTCGTAGTCGGCGCCCTCGTCCGGTGGACGGGATCGAAGACCTATGGCGTAGTCACAGACTGCGATCACAGAACCGTTCAAGTTCGTTGGGATGACGCCGGCCCGCCTCGCCAGTTCGCGATCACCAACCCGCCGCTGGAGCGGGTTGAGTTGCAAGGGCAGCAGATCCGCCTGGTCGAGACCGGCGAGAACGCGGTCGTCTTGCAAGCGGCGAGTTCGGATGCTCCGGCTTGGTTGTGCTTCGTCGCCAGCGGCGCCGGAAGAACAGTCAATGTGCCTGAGGCGGCCCTCAGACCCGTTCCGGTAACCGACCCCGTTCAGCGATTCCAGGCCGGGCTCATCGGGTCGATTCAACAGTATCGGCTGCAGGACGTGACCCGCTCGTACCGAACGATGCATCTGCACGACGACCTCGTTTCGCTCGGACAATCCGGCGTGGACATCAAGCCTCACCAGGTTTCCGTGGTACATAAGGTTGTCTCGAACTACCCGCACCGGTTCCTGCTGTGCGACGAGGTCGGCCTCGGCAAGACGATTGAAGCGGGGATGATTCTCAAGGAGTTGCGGGCAAGGGGCGGCGCGCGGCGGGTTCTGGCGATCGTCCCGCCTAACATAGTCCGCCAGTGGCATGTGGAGATGAAGACGAAGTTCAACGAGTCTTTCTCTGTGCTGAACAGAAACACCGTCAGCTACCGCGAAAACCAAGGGCAATACGGGAATCCGTTCGCCTCCTACGAAAGCGTCTTGTGCTCTTCGAGGTGGGTCGCAAACCCGATGTGGGCGAGACTCTGCGCCGAGGTGGATTGGGACCTCGTTATCGTAGACGAGGCCCACCATGCGAGAAGCCACCGTTCGGGCAACAAAATCGAGACGACGCGTCTTTACCGACTCGTACGCGACCTCGCGGCGCCCAACTACTTTGCGCGACGGGGGATGCTCTTCCTCACGGCAACGCCGATGCAGCTCGACACCCACGAGTTGTACGCCCTGGTGGAGATGCTCGACCCCGCGCTCTTCCCTTCCGAAGACCACTTCGAACGCCACCGCAGGGAGGCGCCGGGCCTGTCCCACCTTGTCGAGCGCCTCATCCGCCACGGATTCCCTTTGCCGGATCAGGAGCCCGACACTACGGTCGCCCGGGTGGCTGGATGGCTGGAGTTGGACCAAGACGAGACGCGCCGACGGCTATCTGCAGGCAGGGAGGAACGGGAAGCTGTCGCGAACGAACTGGCCGACCGGCACCTGTTGAGCGAGGTGCTGATCAGAAATCGCAAGGCGGTGGTTGGGGGCTTCATGCCCAGGGTCGCAACCCGCTGGGAGGTCGAACTGACGCCGGAAGAGAGCGCCGCCCTCGAAGCCGTAGAGAGCTACGTCCAGTCCGGATTCCAGATTGCCGAGCGAGCCAACGACAGGGCTCTCGGATTCGTTATGGTGATTTTCCAGAAGATCATGGCGTCCAGCATAGCCGCCATTGAGGAGTCTCTATCCCGCCGTCGGGACAAGGTGCAGGCCGCCGGATTGCAATTCTCCGGGGACACCGAGCTGCTGGAAGAAGAACTCGACGACGACCTCGACGAGAACGAGGTCATCGGGGCCGTAGGCGGCGGGTTCGCGCAGGAACTCGCTATGCTCGACACGGCCATCGAAGCTCTCGACCGGGTTGAGGTGGACTCGAAGGCGCGGGTGGTCGTGCGCGAATTGTCCCGACTCTTCCATCACGACCGTGACGCGAAGGTGCTCCTGTTCACTCAGTTCCGAGGAACTCAGCGTTTCTTGGCCGACCTACTTTCCACCGAGGGCTGGGAAGTCAACGTCTTTCACGGGCAGCTGAGCCCACAGGAGAAAGACAGCGCCGTAGAGCGGTTCAAGAACGGCGCCGGGCCCAAGATTCTCATAAGCACCGAGGCGGGCGGCGAAGGACGCAACTTCCAATTCTGCCATCTCCTGGTCAACTACGACCTCCCGTGGAATCCCATGCGTGTCGAGCAGCGAATCGGCCGGATAGACCGCATCGGCCAGGAAGACACGGTCAGCATTTTCAACCTCTGGGTGAAGGACACGGTAGAAGAGCGCGTCCTGGACGTGCTCCAAAGTCGCATCAGGGTCTTCGAGGAGACCGTGGGCGGTTTGGACCCTATATTGGGTGAGACGGAGGGCGACATACGGAAAATCCTCCGCACCGCTGGTGAGAAGCGGGAAGAGGCATTCGAGGAGTTTGGGAGAAGGATAGAAGACCGTGTCCGTCACGCCCGAACCGCGGACAGCCAACTGGGCGACTTCATCATGGACACGAAGTCGTACCGCAGGGAGCTGGCCGAACAGCTTGCTGGACGACCCTCGCCGATTGGCAACGACGACCTCGATCGGTTTGTCGGACAACTTCTGGCCAATGCCCGCACGTACATCAAGCCGCGCGGCGACCTCTACGAGTTGACCTTTCACGGCGAGATCCTCGATTCCCACAGGCAGTTGTTCGCAGGCGGCCCGAAGAAACGGGCGGTGTTTCGTCCCGACCGACGCCCCGACGCGGAAGACGTCGAGTTCATGGCTTTCGGTCACCCGATAGTCGACGCGCTGACAGCCAAGGTGCTCGGGGAGAAGTACGAGGGCGTGACGGGTACCCGCCGCGTCCCCGCCGGCGAGGACCTCGAACCGTGCGCGGGCTGGCTCTTCACCTACCAGTTCACCGTTCCCGGAGTGCGCTCTACGGAGCATGTCGAGCCGTTCTTTGTCGACGACGACGGGAAAGTCAGCTTGGAAACCGGGTGCACCCTCGTGCAGCGCGGGTATCGGTTCGACAGCAACGAAACCGAAATTGAGCCCTCAGAAATCCCCGACAATCTCTTAACGATTGCGCCCATAGCGGACCGCTTCGCCGGTGAGCGGCGAGAGGAGCTACAGCGGGACGCAGAAACCGCGGCGGCGCAGCGGGTCGACAGGGAGGTATCCCGTCTCACTGCTTGGTTCGACTACAGGGAGCGCGCCGCCAGAGATCGCGTAGATGCAACCCGAAACACCTTGGACAGCATTCGCGCGAGCGGCGACGAATCGCAGCGCCAAATCCTGCCGGTCTGGGAGGCCAATCTCAGACGAGACACCGAAGTGCTCGACAATCTGGCCCCGGAGCGCAGCCGCCGGTTGGCCGAGGCCGAGAGTCATCGCCATCCCCAGGTCACGTGGGCGCTCAAGTCGCTGGGGCGCATCGAGGTGGTCGAGTTCGAAGACGCCGAGGATCCCGACGCTGGGCTGGAGTTGCGCGAAGATATCCAGGCCGAGTTGCGCGCGTCGCTGGTCGCGGCAGCGGTCGATGGCGCAACCAGGCCAGCCGAGGAGGTCGCCCTGAGGCAGGGCCTGTCCTGGTGACCTGTCGGGTCGAGTTTACCACCACTGCGGAGGACGATCTCTCCCGTCTGGACAGGACTGTGGCTCAACAGGTGCTCGATAGGCTCCGTTGGCTCGCCGTCAACGCCGAATCGGTCCGGCACAAGGCGCTGACGGGGCAATTCCGACGCCTGTTCAGTCTGCGGATCGGCGACTACCGAGCGCTGTACACCTACGACCGGACGGAACGCAGGATCGTAGTTCACCTGATCAGGCATCGCAGCGAGGTCTACCGACTACGCTGACACGGGTAACTGTTCAGTCTTGACGTGATATCTCTAAAAACCGCCGCATCGCTCCGTCATACCCGCGAAGGCGGGTATCCAGGGGCGGGGTATTCCCCTCACCGAGTCTGAACACTTACCGACACGGACCGACACGGCCACGGGCGTTGTAGGCGTCGGCGGCTGGCTGCTATACTCTTTCAGCGCCCGACCCGGTTGGGGACGGCCTCTGCTCCGCCGGTGTATGGCGGGGCGTTTTGTTTAGGGGCGCGTACGAGTCTCGTCAGGGAGCCCTCCGCTTGAATGCGGCGGGCCGCAACAGAGCGGGAGGAGAGAATGGCAACGGTCGCGAGTCAGCCGTTGACGCCGTACCAGGTGCAGCGTTACAGCCGGCACATCATCATGCCCCAGGTGGGCAGCGTCGGCCAGCGCAAGCTGCTGGATGCCAAGGTGCTGGTCGTCGGCGCCGGGGGCCTCGGCTCTCCCGTCGCCGTCTACCTGACGCTGGCGGGCGTCGGCAAGATCGGCATCGTCGACTTCGACACCGTCGACGTGACCAACCTCCAGCGCCAGATCCTGCACCAGAACCACGACATCGGACGCCGCAAGGTCCTCTCCGCCGAGGAGACGCTGAAGTCGTACAACCCCGACGTCGAGGTCGGCGCCCACGAGGAGCCGCTCACGTCCGACAACGCGATGGAGATCATCGGCGCCTACGACATCATCGTGAACGGGGCCGACAACTTCCCGGCCCGGTACCTCGTGAACGACGCAGCCTACCTGAGCGGCAAGCCGCTCGTCGACGGCAGCATCCTGATATTCGACGGGATGGCGTCGGTCTACCTGCCGGGCAGCGGCTGCTACCGCTGCCTGTTCCCGCAGCCGCCGCCGCCGGGCGAGGTGCCGAGCTGCGCCGAGGCGGGCGTTCTCGGGATGCTTCCCGGCCTCGTGGGCACCATACAGGCGACCGAGACGGTGAAGCTCATCATGGGCATCGGGCAGTCGCTCAGCGGCCGCCTGCTGATCATCGACGGGCTCGAGATGGAGTTCCGCACCGTCAAGCTGCGGCGCAACCCCGAGTGCCCCCTCTGCGGCGACAACCCGACCGTCACGGAGCTGATCGACTACGAGCTCTTCTGCGGCGCCCCCGCGGTGCCGGCATAGGACTCTGATGTCCGAAGCACCAAACGGCCGCCAGCCTTCTCATCTGCTGCCTTGTATCCAGGCGGGCGGCTCGACGTGAGCCGTTCGCCGGCATCGGACCAACAACTCGCCTCTTAACTCGCTCAAGGAGAGTGACACAATGGCAGCACGAGTAGCACATCCCGAATCCATAGCGGAGACCGACTGGGTAGCGGAGCACCTGGACGACGAAAACGTGGTGCTGGTCGAGGTCGACGTCGACACGTCGTCGTACGACGACGGCCACGTACCGGGGGCCGTGGGCTGGAACTGGACCACGCAGCTCAACGACACCCTGACGCGGGACATCCTCACCCGTGAGCAGCTCGCCGCGCTGCTGGGAGAGTCCGGCATCTCCCGCAGCACGACGGTGGTGCTTTACGGCGACAACAACAACTGGTTCGCGACCTACGCCTTCTGGCAGCTCAAGGGCGTCGGACACAAGCGCGTCAAGATGATGAACGGCGGACGCCAGAAGTGGATCGACGAGGGCAGGGACACGACGACCGACGTGCCCTCGCCGACGAAGCGCGTCTACCGCGCCGGCGACCCCGACCCCAGCATTCGCGCCTCGCGCGACTACGTGCTGGAAGTCGCCTCGACCCGCAACAACGTCGGTCTCGTCGACGTGCGGGCCCCGGCGGAGTACAGCGGCGAGCTCCTGGCGCCGGCTAACCTGCCGCAGGAGGGCTCGCAGCGCGGCGGACACGTCCCGGGCGCGGCCAACATCCCGTGGGCTTCGGCGGTCAACGAGGCCGACGGCACCTTCAAGTCGGTCGAGGAGCTTCGCGAGATCTACGGCGGCAAGGGCATTTCGCCCGACAGCGAGGTCATCACCTACTGCCGGATCGGTGAGCGCTCGTCGCACACCTGGTTCGTCCTGACGCAGATCCTGGGCTACCCCAAGGTGCGCAACTACGACGGCTCCTGGACCGAGTACGGCAGCATCGTCGGCGCCCCCATAGAGCGCTAGCCCGCCGCGTAGCGGCGATCCAACGGCGAAACAGTGACGCCCCGGCCGCGCGGCCGGGGCGTTTCTCTTGAGCCTCGACTGAGGACTTTGCCGACGGCGACCCGACTGCCAGGCGTAGCGAAATGTGTCGTTGCGTGATACACTTGACGCGTACACACCCAGCGGGCGGCATGGGGGCGTCGCTTTGGCCAAGGACTTCAAATGCCGACCATCGCGGTAGAGGGGCAGTTCCGATTCGTTGTCAATACCAGGGAGAACGACTTCGAGCCACCGCACGTGCAAGTCTGGGTCGGTAACGAAGATGTCTGTCGCATAGAGCTGAACGGAGGCGCCTTCATGGATGCTCCTCCGCCCGGAACTTTCAGGGACATCATGAAGGCCTATGCACGATATGCTGAAGCCATCAGAGGAGTATGGGACGCCATACATGGAGGGTAGGGGATGCAAGCCGTCCTGGTGAAGAACGCCAATCGGATGATGACGGTGGCCAGCCTGCTGGAAGACGGCATCGAGCTGAGCTTCGCCGACGGATTCAAGGGGCTCATACCGTATGCCGACGTTCCTGAGATCAGGGAGCGCGCGGGTGTATATGGCCTGGAGTTGCCGAATCCCTACGAAATGGTCGTTGAGACGGCCCACGGCGAGCAGGTCGAGATCCCCTGGGATTTTGCTCGCCACTACTGCGACGCGTCATATCGACCGACTATCGAGGCGATAGCCATGCGGGGAAGGCAGACCGTTGGAGCGCGCATCAGGCAGTTCAGAGAGTCCGCCGGATTGACTCAGGAGGGCCTCGCTCACGCGGCGGACATCGGGCGCGTGACACTCGTCCGGCTGGAAAAGGGCGAACAGACGCCTAGATTCAAGACCCTCGACGCGATCGCAAAAGCCCTGGGGATACGGGTCCCTGAGCTGCTCGTAGAACCTGAGTGGCTACCCCAGTAGCCCCTGGCAAGTAGAGCCTTGACGCCGGGTTCTAAGGGATATGAGCTTACTTCCGGCGCTACGACACCCCCAGCAGCGTCTCCACCACTGAGCCTTCCTGGGCTACCGCGGCGAGCACCCGCTCGTCCGGCGGGGGGAGCGGCGCGACGGGGACCTTGACGACGATCTTGCGCAGCGGAGACGGGCCGTCGGTCTGCAGCTTCGGCATGTGGACGTCCTCGGGCCCGAACAGCGCGTACATCCCCTCGACCAACCGCACGACCGACATCTGGTCGTCGGACGGGAAGGCCGCGTAGGTCACGTCGTCGCCCTGGAACACGGGCACCGGCCCGCCGGGGACCAACCGGTCGTCCAGCGGCGCGTAGCCGATCGACTCCGCCCCCTCCAGCGGCACGTGGACGTCGAGATTGGCCCTGTGCGCCTCGAAGAAGGTGTCTTCGGGGACCATCGTCGTCACCTGTTGCAGCACGACGAATAGCCCTCTGCCGCCAAGAACCTCGATCCTGACCGCGCCGCCGTCCTCGATGTCCGGGTGCGTGAGACCCGGCAGCTCCGGGTCGTTCAGCAGGCGCCACACCTCCGGGATATTGCGTCGGACGGCGTACTCCTCAAACTGGCTGATCAGCCCTGCTTCCATCTGTGTCCTCCTGTACGGCTGCATGGGAGCGAATCGCCCGCTCCCCGGTTCGGCCATTCAGGCTATCACACGAGACGGCAGGACGGCGCCGGAAGGGGTCGCGTCCCAGGTCGCGTCCGCCCTTCGATACGCGCCGGGTGATGAATTTCTGCCGCCCCCAAATCCCCCACCTGATTCGGACGAGCGGCGTGACGAACTGCTTCCCGGGTCGTGACAATGCACCTGCATGGTGACAGTTATTGTCATCGTCAATCTCGCCTTAGCGCCCTGTCCACGGCGTCGACGGGCAAAGAACCTACGGTTTAGGTGGGGAATCCAGGGTGCCTCAGCCAGGTTGAACAAACCGCACACTGTGCTACTATCCGCCGCATGCGACAGACCCACACCCATCAGCTCCCATCTCGGCGCGCTCTGGCCCCGACGTCGGCGGATGGAGCACCGGGGGCTCATGCCGAGCTCCGGCGTGCCGGACCAGATAGGCGGAGTCAGACGCGGGGTGTGCCATTTCCCGGCCGGATGGCCCACCCACCAGATAGAAACAGCACAGAATGGCACATTCTCAGGCAAAAACCCGGTTGAGGCGCCCACGATAGCTGCCGAACCGCTCCCCCGAAAGCGAGAAAACCCATGACATCCACGTCGTACCTGGACGCGCCGCCGATGCGGGAGGCCAAGGACGAGGACCCGAGCAACCTCGGCCTCGCCGGCTATGCCAAGATACTCTGCTCCGCCATCTTCGTCTCCGGCCACGCCGAGGAGTTCGCCCGAGCGCACGCGCGCCGAGTCGCCGTCGACCTGATGCATCTCCCCGAGAGCGACCTCGACCGCCTGACCGACGAGATCGACTACGACGCGAAGACTGTGCGCGCGTCCCTCGGCGGAGACCTCACCCGGAAGGCCAAGTTCTACGGTGACCAGGGGTCGATAGCCCACCCCGCCGACCGCGACGGCATATTCTTCGAGCCAGTGCCGGTCGAGACGGGTCTCCCGGACGCGAACACCATGCCGTGGCCAATGGGCGACCTGATGCCGGACGATCCCCCGCCGCCTGAGGTCGACCAGTCGAGGCTCGCGGCCGCCGTCGAGCTCGCCTTCGTAGAGCCGTCGCGCGTCTCCGCGTTGGTCGTGCTGTACAGGGGCAGGCTGGTCGCCGAGCGGTACGCGCCGTGGGCGTCGGTCGACACGCTCCTGGAGAACTGGTCGATGGGCAAGAGCCTAACGGCAACGCTGGTCGGGCGGCTGATGAACGACGGCCACTTCGGCCTCGACGACCCGGCGCCCGTCCCCGAGTGGCAGGCCGAGGGCGACCCGAGGGCGAAAATCCGCATCTCCGACCTGCTGCGCATGTCGAGCGGGCTCCAGTTCACGCTCACCGAGGTGCTCGACGTGACCCCCGAGGGTACCAAGGTGGTCCGCGACTGCTACCCGGACCACTACTACGTCTACTCGGGCGCGATGGACATATTCCGGTACGTGACGAGCCGCCCGCCCCAGTACGAGCCCAACACCGTCGGCCGCTACCGCAACGTCGACCCACTCACGCTGGGCTACATCGTCAAGCGCACCGTCGAGGCGCGGGGCGAGTCGTACCTCACCTACCCGCAGCGGGCGCTGTTCGACGAGATCGGCATACGGCGGCTCGTGCTCGAGCCCGACCCGTACGGCAACTTCATCTCCTCCGGCTACGAGTTGGGCACCGCGCGCGACTGGGCCCGCCTGGGGCTGCTATATCTCCAGGACGGCGTCTGGCAGGGCAAGCGCCTGCTCCCCGAGGGCTTCGTCGACTTCGTGCGCACCCCGGCGCCGGCCTGGGCCAACGAGGAGGGCGTCGAGAGCGTGTCGCGCTACGGCGGGCTGTGGTGGCTGAACACCACCGGCAACTGGGACGCCCCCGCGGACGCCTACTACGCCGCCGGCGCCGGCGGCCAGACCACGCTCGTCATCCCGTCACGCGACGTCGTGATCGTGCGACTGACCGACTACGAGCCGGGCGGCAACACCGTGAGCAAGGCGAGGACGGACGAGGCGGTCAGGGGCGTGCTAAAGGCGATAGAAGCGCACTGAGCGTCGGCGGGCCAAGTGGAGCGGGAGACGGGGATCGAACCCGCGACCCTCTGCTTGGGAAGCAGATGCTCTACCACTGAGCTACTCCCGCTCACCTTCAGACTAGTCCCCCAGGCCCGGCGCGTCAAGTGCGCGGCGACGTACTGGACAAGATCAGCTCTGAGCAGTTGCCCAACAGCTTCCGCGGTTGTGAATCGTACAGTAAGGTGCGATAATCGGTCGATGACCAGCCGTGAGTTCGTCAGACGAGCGAAAGACTATGCCCGCAAGACAGGACAAGGCTTCCGCTTCGACCCTACGCACGGCAAGGGCAGCCACGGCAGAGTCTACGTCGGCTCCCGTTTCACCACGGTGCAACGGGGCGAGCTTGGAAAAGGCGTGTTGGCCGCGATGCTGCGCCAGTTGGACATCGACAGGAGGGAGTTCTGAGCCATGATCTACGCGTATCCGTGTCTGCTGACCCCCGATGAGGATGGAGGACTGGTGGTCACCTTTCCCGACGTGCCGGAGGCAATCACCGGTGGAGGAGACCGTGCCGCGGCCCTGGCGATGGCGGAGGACGCACTGGCCACCGCCCTGGCCGGGTACGTGCACGAGAAGTGGGACATTCCCGCACCCAGCGCTGCGGCGGATGGGCAGGTGTCGGTGCCGGTGCCGACAGTTGTCGCGGCCAAGCTGGCCCTGTACACGGCCATGCGGGCACAGCGCATAACCAAGGTGGAGCTTGCCGACCGGCTGGGCGTGAGCGAGTCGGCCGTACGGAAGCTGACCAACCCGGACCACCGTTCCCACATGAGCCAGGTCCAGAAGGCGCTCCGAGCCGTGGGGCACAGCCTCAAAGTCGAGGTCACCGCCGCCTGAGGCGGCACGTTGGAGTCAAGGACCCGGGGGCACGCTGACCTCTGCGACCTCCATGCTTCGAACCGCGTGGCCAGCGAGTTGAAGCACACGTATCCCAACGGGTATGGTACGTATACTTCAGGGAAGGTCAGCCCGCAGCAGTGAAGCAGAAGCTCACCATCACCGTGGACGCCGATCTGGTCCCGCTAGCGAAGCGGTACGCCCGCTCCAGAGGCGTCTCCCTGTCGTCGCTCATCGAGCAGTCTCTCAGGGAGGTTGCGGGAGACCCTGCCCCGTCCTTCTCCTCGCGCTGGAGGGGCAAGTTTCGCCCGGCGGAGCGTGAAGGCGACTCGCGCTACGACGCACTGGCCGAGAAGTATCTCCAATGATCCTTCTGGATACCGACGTGCTGATCGACATCGCCCTCGACCGGCGCCCGCACTCCGGTCCGGCCTCCGAGCTTCTGGGCCGGATCGAGCGCGGTACAAGGGGTGCGTACATCGCGTGGCATTCGATATCAAACCTCTACTACATCGTGGCCCCGGCGCGTGGCGGGACGAACGCACGCAACTTTGTCGTCGAGCTGACTCGATTCGTGGCAGTGGCGACCACCGACACCAAGTCCGTCCGCTATGCCGCGGAGCTTCCGATGGCGGACTTCGAGGACGCGATGCAGGTGGCTGCCGCCCGCGCCTGCGGCGCTCAGCACATTGTGACGAGGAATATCAGCGACTACGCACGCTCCCCAATCCGCGCCGTCGACCCGCGGGAGGCGCTCAGCCAACTGCTGCGATAGCCTGCCGCGAGCTAGCCGGACGCGGCTAGCTCGGCTTCCAGCTCGCCGAGGGCGCCGTCGAAGGCGTCGACCATCTCGTCGACTTCGGACCGCGTGATGGAGATTGGCGGCGCTATGCGCACGCAGGTGCCGTTGCACATCAGGTGCAGGCCGCGGGAGAGCACCTTCTCCGTGAGGCGATCGCCGATGTTCGCCTCCGGCGGGTAGTCCTCGTTCGTCTCGCGGTCCCGGACCAGGTCGAAGACGATCAGCAGGCCGAGGCCCCGCACGCCACCCACGATCGGATGGTCGTCCCGCAGCGATCTGAGCTGCTCCCTGAAGTAGGCGCCGACCTCGGCCGAGTTCTCCACCAGCCGCTCGCTCTCCATGATCTCGATGTTTTTCAGCGCCGCCGCGGCCGACACGGGATGGCCCCCGTTGGTCAGCTCGTGCCGGAAGATGTTCTCCTCGCCGGCGAAGGCGTCGGCGATCTCCCGGGTCGCGATCGTGGCCGCGAAGGGCACGTAGCTGCTGACGACTCCCTTGGCCACCGACATCAGGTCCGGCACGACGCCCCAGTGCTCGATGCCGAACCACCTGCCGGTGCGGCCGAACCCGGTCGCGACCTCGTCGGCTATGAGCAGCACGCCGTACCTGTCGCAGATATCGCGGACCATCGGCCAGTACTCGTCGCCGGGCACCATCGCGCCGCGGTCGAACACCCCGACCGGCTCGCCTATGAACGCGGCGACCGTGTCGGGGCCGTGGAACAGGATCAGGTCCTCGACCGCCTGCGCGCACCGGACGGCGCACTCGGACGGCGTCTTGCCGCCCAGCTCGCAGCGCATGTAGTCCGGCTGCGGCGCGTAGATGTACCCCGGATAGGACGGCTCGAAGTCGAGCTTCGGGTACGTCATGTTGCCGCCGAGGAACATGACCCCGCCCGTCGCCCCGTGACCCGAGTTCCTGCGGCTGACGATCTTGTAGCGTCCGGGCTCGCCGTTGCGCTTGTGGTAGGCGCGGACGATCTTGACCGCCGTCTCGTTGGCCTCGGAGCCGCCGGTCACCGCCCACGTCCGCTCCAGGCTGCCCGGCGTAAGCTCGGCCAGCTTGGCCGCCAGCCTGATCATGGGCTCCGTAGTCGTGCCCTCCGGGAAGTACGTCAGCGTCCGCATCTGGTCACGGACGGCCTCGGCGATCTCGGTCCGGCCGTACCCGATGGCGACCGAGCCGAAGCCGGCCAGGCCGTCGATCTTTGTATTGCCCTCGGAGTCCGTGAACTTGATGCCGTTGCCGTCCGTGACGATGGTCGGACCGCCCTCCTCGGCCATCGTCACCCAGTCGCCGCTGCTCATCCACAGGTGCTCCAGCGACGACCTTCGCAGGTCCTCGGCGTCTCTCTCGGTAGCCATCGTACTCTCCTTCATCGGACGCGACCGGCGCCCGCTACATGTCCATCTCGGACTCGAGCTCGCCGAGGGCGCCGTCGAACGCGTCGACGATCTCGTCCACCTCGACGCGCGTTATCGTCAGCGGCGGCCCTATGTCCAGCACCTCTCCGGAGGCGTGGTACAGCAGCCCGCGCCGCCTGAGCTTCTCGTTGAGCCGCCCGGGCACGTCCTGCTCGGGCGCGAAGCCCGCCTTCGTCCGCCTGTCGCTGACCAGCTCGACGGCGAGCATGAGACCCAGCCCCCGGACATCGCCGACGATCGGGTGCTTGTCCATGAAGACGTCGAGCGCGTGCTTGAAGTAGCCGCCCACGTCCGCCGCGTTGGCGGCGAGGCGTTCGCTCTCGATCAGCTCGATGCTCTTCACCGCCGCGGCAGCCGCCACGGGGTGCCCGGCGAAGGTGAAGGTGTGGCGGAATGCTCTGTCCTTGCCGGCGAACAGGTCGGCGACCTCCTTCGTGGCTATCGCCGCCCCCAGGGGCAGATAGCTGCCGACCATCCCGTTGGCGACCGTCATGACGTCGGGCACGATGTCCCAGTGCTCGACGGCGAACATCCTGCCGGTGCGCCCGAAGCCGGTGACGACCTCGTCGGCGATCAGCGGGACGCCATAGCGGTCGCAGATCTCGCGCACCATCGGCCAGTACTCGTCGCCGGGCACGACGGCGCCTCGAGGCACGGGCTCGCCGATGACCGCGACCACGGTGTCGGGAGAGTGAAACAGGATCAGGTCTTCGACGGCCTTCGCGCAGCGCACGGCGCACTCGGACGGACTCTCGCCCCCGTGCTCGCAGCGATACGGGTTCGGCTGCGGCGCGTAGACCATGCCCGGGTACGCCGGCTCGTAGTCGTCCCGGTGCGACTCGGGGCCGCCTCCCAGCCAGTCCACGCCGCCGGTGGAGCCGTGGTACGAGTACTTCCTGCTGATGACCTTGTAGTGCCCGGTCTCGCCCCTGCGCCGGTGGTAGGCCCGGAGCATCTTCAGCGCAACCTCGTTCGCCTCGGCCCCGCCGCTCACGAGAAACGACCGGCTCAGGCTGCCCGGGGCGAGCTCGGCCAGCTTCTCGGCGAGCATGATCGCGGGAGGCGTGGTCGTCTTCACCGGCATGTAGTTCGACCTGAGGAGCTGCTCGTAGGCGGCATCGGCGACCTCCGTCCGGCCGTAGCCGAGGTTCACGGAGCTGTATCCGCCGTTGACGTCGATCCAGGACCTGCCCTCGGAGTCCCGGACCCGGATGCCGTCGCCCTCGACGATGACAATCGGCTCGCCCGCTTCGGACATGCCGACCCAGTCACGGTTGTGCATCCACAGGTACCGGTTCGCCAGGTCCCTCAGCTCTTGCGTGTTCGCGCTCGAGGCCATGCGTTGGTCTCCGTTCTATTCGGGGCCGCGCGGCTTGGCGGCGGGTTCAGCCGGCATCATACGCGTGCCGGCACCGTCTAGCCACCCCCAAACCGCCTGTGCTCCCACCTTCGTCATTGCCGCGGAGGTGGCAATCCATCCCCCGTAGTGCCCGCGGCCTTGACTCGTAGGTGCCCCTACGGCGAGGTCGCGCTGAGGATGCGCGCCCTGCCCTCGGCGTCCTTGGCCTCGTAGAAGAGGCGTGACCGGCCGTCGGCAAGCTCTATCACGCATGGCTCCGAGACCATGCCGCAGTCCAGGGGCCGGTCGAGGTCGATCAGCGGCTCCGGCGACTTCGTCCACCCTACCCCATCGTCCGACACCGCGGTGAATACGCCGCCGTCGATGCCCTCGGCCCAGGCAGCGAAGTACATCCTGAACGTTGCATCGCCGAGGCGGACCACGTCCGGCGAGTAGACGGAGAAACTCTCGCGCCCGGTCTCCTGGGCGACCCGCACGCCCGGCTCGATCTCGAAGTCGAGGCCGTCGAGCGAGACGGCGCTCACGATGTGGTTGCCGGCGTCGAGCCCCGACACGAGCGGGAAGGAGTAGCGGTGGAAGTAGAGCCGGTAGAGCAGGCCGCGGTCGGCCTGGAAGTAGACGCAGCGCGGCGTGCCGTAGGACCATTCGCCATCCCCGATTCGGACGCCGTCTTCCAGCTCCCAGTCGAGTCCGTCGTCGGACGTCGCGCTCAGGATGACGGTGGGCTCGTCCGGGCTCCGGGCCTCGTAGTACATGCGGAACCCGCCGCCGGGCATCGGCACGACGTCGGGGCACAGGGTGCGGAGCGTGGCGTGGGGGGCGTGGAGGTCGATCCGGACTCCGGCGTCGTGCGTCCACGACGAGCCGTCGGGGGAAGAGGCGCTGATGATATGCCCGTCGTGGTCGTCCGAGGTGACGCCGGGGGCGAAGCCGGTGTAGTACATCCTGTATCCGCCATCGTCGAGGGCGACGACGTTCGGGGTGAGCACCCCCTTCGCCGGCCCCCGCGGGTTGAAGTCGATGGCGGGCGCGGCGTCCTTTGTCCAGACGACGCCCGGGTCGGTCTCGTGGTAGTGGACAGCTCTCAGAGGATCGAATTCAGCACCAGCCATAAGTCCTCTACTCCGCAGGTTCCGCCGGTTTCCTATCCCCTCTCCCTCAACGGGAGAGGACTAAGTAACTATCTCAAAATGGCCAGACGCCACTGACGACGGAACCACAGGAGTGCGCAAGCGAGTTGAAGGACTCCGAGGTAGTTGGCCGCCTTCTTGTCGTATCGGACCAAGACCGCGCGGCACTTGGAGAGCCATGCCAGCGTCCGTTCCACGACCCACCGGCGCGCTGGATACCGCTTGTCGCCAGAGGCGTCCAGCTTCTCCTCACCGATGCGTCGGATGTGCTCTCTATAGCCGTGTCCGGTGGCAGCGCCACGGCCTGAAGGATTGTCATAGCCTTTGTCCAGACACAGGTGTTGGGGCTCCTCGTCGGTGGGCTGTGGTCGTTGCACCACAATGGCGTCGAGGGTCGCCTCCAACAGCTTGGCATCGTGCACGTTTGCTCCCGCAACCACAATGCTCAAGGGGCCGCCCTCTCCATCCACAAGGAGACTCCGCTTCGTACCAGCCTTGCCACGGTCCGTCGGGTTGGCCCCAATCAGGTCCCCCCAAAACGCGCCTTGCCCATCGCTCCGTCTGCCGCCTGCCATTCCCAATCCACGCCACCCAACTCTTCGCACCCCTCCACAAGGGCTCCCCATATTCGGTGCAAGACACCCGTCTCCACCCACCGTTGAAAGGTGCGATGAATCGTGCTGTCGTCCCCAAGCTCTTTCGGCAATCGGTTCCACTGGCAGCCGCTGCGCAGCCGGAAGATGATGCCGTTGAGCATCTGTCGCGGGTCAGCGCGCTTGCGGCCTGGCTTTGGGCGGGTCTGCTTCCAGGATGATCGGCTCAACGCGTTCCCAGAGCTCGTCCGGTACTTCCCAGATGGTCTCTAGCGTTTCCTGTTGCCCCATGCGGTCCCTCCAGATGCTTTTGGAGAAACCGTACGAATCATCTTAGCAATTCGCCAATGCCTTTGTGGGTTAGTATTTTGAGATAGTTACTAGGTAGTGTTGACATTTATATTATACTGGGTATATGTCAACAATTAAACTATCTCCAGAACAATGGTCGCGGGTGTTGGAGTTCCTTCGTAGTCAGCCAGACTTGTATGTCGGACAGGAGTCCGGCTGTAAGCGGTTCATCGAGGCCATCATCTGGATGAGCAGGTCTGGTGCGCCGTGGAGGCTACTGCCTTCCGAGTACGGGAAATGGAACAGCGTCTACAAGCGGTTTGCCCGATGGTGTGAGGGCGGAATATGGGAACGAATGCATCAGCATTTCATCGATGACCCTGACATGGAGTACCTGATCATCGACAGTACCGTAGTCCGGGCCCACCATTCCGCTGCGGGCGCTCCCAAAAAAACGGTGGTCAACTATCTCAAGCCCTCGGTCGCAGCCGAGGGGGGTTCACTACAAAGGTCCATGTCGGTGTCGACGGCCTTGGCAACCCGTTGAGATTCAGATTGACCGGAGGGCAGGAGCACGATGTCACTCAGGCCGAGGCGCTCATATCCGATATGGAGAGTGAGTATGTGATTGCAGACCGCGCATATGACTCCCGCCAGTTTCGTGAGTCGATCATCGGCAACGGGACTACCCCGGTGATCCCGCCTCGCTCGAACCGAAGGGAGCTGCCCTTATACGATGAGTATCTGTACCGAGAGCGGCATCTCGTCGAGTGCTTCATAGGCAAGCTCAAGCACTACCGCCACATCTTCTCCCGATTCGACAAGCTGGCAAATAGGTACCTCGGATTCCTCCACTTTGTCGGCGCTCTCATATGGCTAAGATGAAATGTCAACACTACCTAAGAGACTATCACACAATGACTGCTGCCCTTGTCGTAACTTGGCCCCAGCCCCTGGATTCCCGCCTTCGCGGGAATGACGAATGGGTCCGGCTGGGCACTCATTGGTAGGCTGATCCAGTTCTGAGATAGTTTCTTAGCAGCCTGCTTTGCAGTGCTTCGTGAGTCTCTGTTGCTGGCCGACCAGCTCACCGGCGGCGAGAATGTGTCCGTCTATTGCCTGCAGGAAGGTCGCTTTGGTGGCGTCGGACCCCAGCGATATATCGGAGTCCAGCGCGTAAAGCCTGAAGAAGTAATCGCTGGTCAACCGGTCGGTCGGCTTGGCCGAGACAAACTTCAGAAGGAGGGGCTCCTTGCAGGGGCCAGACCAGCCGACCTTGTCCTGGGTGAACGCCCTGATCAGCGCACCCTTGATGTCCGGATCCGCCTTCACCTCCTTGCTGTTCAGGGCCATCCAGAAGGGGTAGATGTTGACGCGGATCCGCCGGTCATCATGGTCGGGCACAGCGGGGCCCCTATTGATGTCAAACGGCATCATCTGTCTCGCCAGCTGGAGAGAGGACGGCTGGACCTCAGTCGAGGCCGAGTCAGATGGCCGGTTTGCCACCAGCGCATTCATATTCGAGGGTGGCAACCTGGTGCTCAACTCGTGGAGCAACTACGGCGGCGAGATCAAAGTCGAGCTGGCGGAGGTTCCGGAGGGGCAAGAAAAGCGAGACGAGGCGCCGCCCATCTCAGGACGGTCCTTCGACGACTGTGACGTCATCACCGGTGACAACCTGAGCCGCACGGTACCGTGGAACGGAAACTCGGACATCGCGGCCCTGGCCAGAAAGCCGGTACGCGTGCGCTTCAAGCTCCGCAGATCGCACATGCACGCCATCTGGTTCGCCTGAGCCAGTCAGTCCCTCCAAGCTACCCCCCCCCTGTACAAACACAGGGTTGCTCAGAGCCAGCGGCTGGGCGTTCTCATTGGTGGACAGCACCTGGCCCAGATACCAGCCCTTGGCGTCTCTTATCTCCAGCTCAGCCTCGAAACGCTGCCGGCCTCCGACGTCGATGGTCGAGACGACCTCGCCATTGCCGATGATCTCGATGCGGTCCACCGGCCTTGAGCTTTCGCCGCTGACCCTCACCTCGACCCTGTCGTCCTCGACCGTGCTGCCCGGTATCTCGCCGTCTACCGTGAAGTGAAGAAGCGCTCCCTGGCTGATAAAGCTCCTTCCCGCTCTGAGGGCTCTGACGATGTTGTCTGCCATGAGCTCGGCCTCGCCCAGATATACATAGGTACGTCGCGCACCGTATGGCTTCGCCGCTCGGTGATGGCTGTCGGTTCCTGTCTCGGCGAACACCCGCTTTCCCTCGTTCAGCCAGCTCCACCATAGTCGCGTCGTCTTCGACTCCTCGTCGACGTTCCAAAGCTCGACGAGCGGAAGGTCGTTGAGCTCCGTTCCGACAAGATCGATACCGTGACCATGGGGATGGTTCCAAGCAATCGCCATCGGATGGTCGTCCGTGTGCGCCTTGTTGGCCACATCGATAACGTGTTGCAGTGAGTCGGAGGCCAGCGCTCCGACGGTCCCGTTGAAGATGTTGGCATGGAAGCTGTCAGCCGAGAACTCCTCCCCTGGGACAACGACGAACCTGCCGGGCTCCGAGAGGTGCTGCACCTCCTCGTGGGCCCTGACCACGGCCCGGGCGTCGTGCCCGTTGCCATGATCGGTTAGGACGACCCAGTCTAGGCCCTCACCGCGAGCCGCCTCCACGACCTGGACGGGTGTGAACGACCCATCCGAGTACATGCTGTGAGCGTGGGTGTCGCCGCCGTACCAGCCCGGCTCAGGACTGAGCCTCCTGTGCAGCGAGATGTTTGATGTCGTTGCTCCCTCGGCCAACTCAGTGGCGGTCCGGTCAAACTCGAAGCCACGACCGGCCTCGATGGCGTAGTCGACGCCGGGCACGACAAATGCCTCGCCGGCTCCGTTCAGGTCGGTAAACACGACGTCGGGCGTTTCGATACCCATGAATCCCGAGTAGTTCTCTTTCGAAGTCACAGTCGAGGAGAGCTCGACCCGAGCGGCGACTGGGTTCCCCTCGGCGTCGACCGTCCGGAGCTTCGCTCTAACAGGCGCGGGCATCAAGGGAGTGTCGGTAAGAAAGAGCCTGACGTCCTGCTCGACGCCAACGTGGTACATGCCGTGCACGCTGTCCAACGTTAGCGTCCAGAGTCCTTCCAAACTGTGACCATTGACCTCAAGGTACTCTGTCCGCCAGAACTCCCAAGAGTCGAACCTGTCCCGCTCCATGCCGACCCAGCGTTGTTGTGTATCGACACCGCCCGGAGGGGGGTTGAGCCTCACGACCATTCCCTGCTTGCCGGTGACCTCTGCCGAGGGGAGCTGGAAGTTGATTCGAAGTCGCTTCACGTCCGGTACCTGCACCGTGAAGGCATGTGCAGACTCGCTGTCGAGCTCTGACTTGGTGAGCGAAAGGGCTCCTCTGTAGCTAACGCAGGGCTCCGGCTTGGCGTATAAGTCCACCTCCCCGACCGTCTTGACGACGAAGTCGTTTCGGCACTCCGGTGAGTTGGCCTCGACCCTGAGCTGCCATACACCCCAGCTCCCATTCACCTCGACGTCGTATTCCGACCAGTCGTCACGAAGAGGGTTGTCTAGCAGCATCTCCCTGCCGTCAGGCGCTCTCAACGTGAAGGAGCTCGCCTCGTCTCCCGCTACGTCGTCCTCCTGGTCATAGATGGCCAGAGTGAATGACTGAGTGGAGCGAGGGACGTAGATGTAAAGGGCGAACCGCCTGAAATAGGGCCCTTCGAGAAAGATGGCGCCGGGCGTCTGGCATATCCTCGGGGCCGAGCTCATGATCTAGCCTCGCTGATTCCCGCGCCCTACTACCCCGTCTTCTACCAGCGCCTCGATCTTCTCATTGGTGTAGCCGAGCGTACCCGCCAGGATCTCGTGGGTGTGCTGTCCGACCGTGGGAGTCGTACCGACGACCATCGGGGTGCGGCTCAGCTTGATCATGCTGCCGGCCAAGTGGATCTTCCCCGCGATTGGGTCGTCGACCTCTTGGATGACCTCGCGCTCGCGCATATGAGGGTCCACGGCCGCCTCCTCGACGGTGTTGACTGGAGCGATAGGCACCCCCGCGTCGGCCAGGAGATCGACGGCCTCCGCCGTGGTCTTATCGGCCAGCCAGGACGACACTGCCTCCTCGATGGCCGACGCGTTCTTGCCACGCACGACCTTGTTCGTAAACCGCTCGTCCTGTTTCCACTCGGGTCGGCCAATCACATCGCACATGCGAAAGAAGGTGGCGTTATTGTTGGCGATAATGTAGACCGGAATTACCCATATCAAGCTGCCTGGACCCAAGTAACGCACCATCCTCGACGAGAGCCATCGTAGTATCACTCACGGATGCCGTCAACCATCCAATCAAAGCTCACAAAGACGTACCCTCGGCGGGCGAAGTAGGTCCCGGTGGTCACACCGCCGTCCGACCGTTTGTTGTACGGCGTCCGGGTCAGGATCACGGGGAATTTGGCTTCGACCCGGCGCTCACCGACGGCGGGGAAATACAGGTCCGTCGCAAGGCGGACGCCGTCGCGCATGGGGACCATGACGTCCTGCTCGCACACGACGTCATACTCTATGTGGGAGCCCTCGTACTTACCGGCCACCGCCAGCGCACCTCCGCTCTACCGTTCCCCGAGCGTACACCATTCCCTGAACGTCCACCATTCCCTGAGAGGAGCGAAGCGTGTCCCGAGCCCGGTCGAGGGGGGACCTCCGCCGTGCGACCGGACACATGGGTAACACTTCCTTGGCGTATGCACGATTCATCGAGTTCGATCGTCCATCACGCCGATAACCATAGGACCGACCCGGATCGTCCGGCACCGGCGGCTAGCGCGGTATGACCGGCAGCGTCAGCCGCGACGGCCGCTGGGCGTCGTGGCATATCGTCTGGTCGGCGACCTTCATCTCCGTGTCGAAGCCGGGGCGAGCGCCCGTGTTCATGTTCCGGTCGAAACGCGGGAAGTTGCTGCTGGATATCTCCAGCCGGATGCGATGCCCGGCCTTGAACAAGTTGCTGGTCTCCCACATGTCCACCTTGAACTCGTAGACCTCGCCGGGCGTGATGAGGGTGGGCTCCTCGACGGACTCCCGGTACCTGGCCCGCATCAGCCCCTCGCAGAGGCTGATCGCCTTGCCGTCGGGGTGGACGTCCGCGAGGGTGCCGGTGAAGTCTGTGTCCGGCGCGTTGGATGAGGCAAAGAGGGTCAGCGTGATCGGGCCCGTCACCTCGACGTCCTGATCGAGGGGCTCCGTCGTGTACACCAACACGTCGGGCCTGCGCTCGACCGGCCGCCTGTCCATCGGCCCGCTCACACCCCGTCCCATGATCTGCCCGCCCAGCGATTCCACCGGGTCCTCGGGATCATAGCTGTACGTGTCTGGCGGCTCCGCGCCGGGCGCGTCCGTGGACAGGACCCCGTCGCCAAGAAGCGTGTTGGCGCCGCCGGCGCTGTGGATGTAGTAGTCCATGTAGCGAGTCCGCTCCAGAGGCCACTCGTTCTCGAAACGCCACTCGTTCTCACCCATGACCCAGATACGAATGGGAGGCTCGTCGTCCATGCCGTTGTCGATGCCTTTCAGGCGCCGGTCGTTCCACCGGAGCTGCTCCCCGATGTAGTCGAAGAACTCCCCGGCCGGAACATCATGCCCGGAGGAGTGGGTCCACGGTCCCACCAACAGCTTGCTGAACCGGCGGGCCTCCGGCGATCGCGCCTCCTGAGACCATCCCCTGAACAGCCTGAAGCCCTCGTGGAGCAGGTTGTCGTACCACCCGGTCATGATGAACGCGGGTGCATCGATGTCGCCGTACCGGTCCCTGACGCTGTACGCCTTCCAGAAGTCATCGAAGGTGTAGTGCTCGATGGCCTGCCGGTAGAAGGGTATGTCGGCGATGTCGTCCAGGGCGGAGATCAGAGGCAGCCTTCGACAGATCTCCTCCCAGTTCATCATGCTTCTGGCACCGCGCTGCATCGTCCGTCCGGTCATCATCAGGAAATTCATGGCGACGTGGAGCTGAAGCGGCCCGTCTGCCCGCCAGTGGCCGAAGTTGTCCTGCTGGGAGTTCACCGGCACCAGCGCCTTGAGGTACTTGCTCCGAAGTGGCGCCGTCATCGACTGGGTGTAGCCGATGTACGAGCTGCCGAACATGCCGATGTTCCCGTCACACCACTCCTGGGCGCCGATCCATTCCTGGGTGTCGTAGCCGTCCTCCGGCTCCTGGAAGTAGGGGCTGAACTCCCCGTCGGAGTCGAAACGGCCCCGGCAGTCCTGCATGACCACCGCGTAGCCCTGCGGCACCGCGCGTTTCGCCATGTCGATGCACCAGTCGGCCTGGTTGTCGTATATGGTGCGGACCAGCAGGGTCGGAAACGGACCGCCGTCGGGCGGCAGGTAGATGTCGGTGGAGAGGTTGACCCCATCCGTCATCGGCACCTTGACGTCGAGCTGGATCCGAAGGGGTTGGGAGAATTGGTACTTCTGCTCACTCATCCGCCCGGACCTCCTATCCTCCGCCTGCGACGGGTCCGACCGACGTCGGCGTGCGCACACTCTATCACGTCGGGCCGGCGCCGGCCCGCCTATCGGCTGAATTACCGCGTCGAAGCCTGGGAGGGATGCCAAAGGGAGGGCCGCATAGTATGATGGCGGATAGCTAGGGCAGGTCACGTATTGACCGCGCCGCCCCGGAGGTTGGAGAGATGAGGCATGCCCGATATATCGCGATAGCGCTTCATGTGGCGTTCGCGGCCATGGCGTTCGCGGCCTGTTCCAGCGGCGGCGACGACGTGGCAACCGGCGCGGCGGCGGCAACCGACGCAGCCGAACCGGCAGCCGACCAGACGGGGCCGTACAAGCTGTCTCAGCAGTTCGACCTCAGCATCACCATGTCGAGCACGAAGTTCAGCGAGACCCGGCGCATCCCGAGGATGTACGGCTGCAAGCAAGACAATGTGTCGGTGCCCATTTCGTGGGGCGACGTTCCTGACGGGACGGTCAGCCTGGCGCTGCTGATGGAGAGCAACCAGTTCCCGGGCGAGCTGTACGTCCACTGGCTGCTGTGGAACATCCCCACGGACCTGGGAGAGCTTCCGGAAGCCGTCCCGAACGGGCCTGACGCCCCATCGGTCGGCCCCAAGGCAGCCCAGGGTACGAACAGCGACGCGACGGTCGGCTGGACCGGACCTTGCCCCGAGCCGGTGACGCTCGGCGTCTCCACGTCGCGAACCGGCACGGCCGGGGGGCTGCGCTCGGTCGCGGACGCCGAGAGGTCGACGGCGGAGTACTTCTTCAAGCTGTACGCACTGGACACGGAGCTGGACCTGGGGCCCGAGGCCGACAAGAACGCGTTCCTGCGGGCCATCGACGGTCACGTAGTCGCGGGAGGCGAGCTGCAGGGCGAGCAGGTGTCCCAGACTCAGATCAAGAAGCACGGCGACGGCCTGTAGGCGGCCCCGCCGCTGCCAGGGCCAGAGGAGGAGCGGACACAGATGGGAGAGGTCGACCTCGACTTCGAGCCGACGGTGCCCGTCTTCGACGCGAACGTGGCGCTCGGCAGACGGCACGACAAACCGGTGTCCGTCGACACCGCCGCCGGTGTGCTGCAGGTGATGGACGACTCCGGTGTGGGCCGCGCCCTGGTCTACGCACCCCACGCCGCGACCTACGACCCGCGAGACGGCAACGCCATGCTGATGGAGCAGATCGACGGTGAGCCGCGGCTCGTGCCACAGTTTGTCTGCAGCCCGATTTTCGACCGCCTCCACGACTTCGCGGACGAGGTCGAGGCGGCCGGCGTCCGGTCGGTTCGAATGTTCCCCGGCCTTCACTCGTACCCGTTCCGCGACTGGGTCGTCGGGGCGTGGCTCGACTGGATGGCCGACACCCGGACCCCGGTGTGGCTGCACACCCAGTGGCAGACGTCGCTCTCCGGCGGGGCCCCCCTGGACCCGCGCGACGTCTACGAGACCCTCAGGGCCAGACCGGAAGTCACCGGCGTGCTCGCCGAGGTGAAATACGACGACATCTCCTGGGCGCTATCGCTGCTGCGCAGTCTGCCAAACCTGTACGTGGAGACCTCACGCTTCGTGACCGGAGGCGGCATCGAGTACCTTCTGGAAGCCGCGGGAGCGACGCGGGTGCTGTTCGGATCGCGGTTTCCCGATTCGGCGATGCCGCTTCACCTGTACAGCCTGCACCGCAGCGGGCTGAGCGACGAGACGTTGAGGGCGGTCTGCGCCGGCAACCTCGACCGCCTGCTCGCCGGGGAGCGGGAGTAGCCATGAACACTCCGGTCATTGACTTCCACAGCCACCTCGGACGCTGGGAGCGCTACGGGCAGGACGACGATCCCGACCGGTACCTGCGGCTCATGGACGCGGCCGGCATCGACCGCTCGCTCGTGAGCTGCATCTTCTACGGTGAGGCTCGGCGCAACAACGACGTGGTCGCGGAGTTCGTGGCAGCCAACCCAGACCGGTTCTACGGGGTCGCGTTCGCCACGCCGCACTACCCGGCCGAAGTGGTGCCCGAGCTGGAGCGGTGCTTCGACACGCTGGGGATGAAGTTCCTCAAGATATACCCGGACTACTTCGGCAAGCCGAACGACGACCCGGCCTACTTCCCGATGTACGAGTTCCTGAACGACCGTGGGCTGGCCGTCAAGGCCCACCCGTCGTACCCGTTCGATCCGCCGGGCACGACGCTCGTCAAGCGGTACGCGACGCTGGCGGAGCGCTTCCCGAGAGTCAGGTGGGTGCTGGCGCACGCGGCCGGCAGCGGCAGCCCGGACGCCATCGAGGCGGCCCGGGCCGTGCCGTCCGTCTACCTGGAGACCTGCGGCTCCGGCGGTGCCCACAACGGAGTCAAGGACTCGGTCGACGGCGCGGGCGCGGACCGGGTTCTGTTCGGCACGGACATGCCGCTGCTCGACGCGCGTCATCAGATCGCCAAGGTGACCACCGCCGACATCTCCAGCGAGGCGAAACAGCGCGTGCTGGGCCTGAACGCGATCGAGCTGCTCGGCCTGGACCTATGAGCACGGCGGACGTCTATCTGCGCCACTCGGCCACCGGAAAGTACGACGGCTGGCTAGACCGGTACCGGGCGCCCGAATGGGTGAACCGTTTCGCACCCGAACAGGGCTGGGACACCTACGTGATATTCCTGGCCGCGGTCGGCGTGGTCGCGCTGACGGTGCAGGACGCACGGTGGGTGGCGACTCCCGGCCTGCCCCTGATCGTCGTCGGCGCCACCTTCACCGGCCTCGCCCTGGCGCGGGTCCGTACGGCGTGGCCCTTGCTGCACCTGGCCGGACTCGCGCTGGGCGCCGTCGTCGTCGTGTGGCAGGGCTCGTCGCTGGCGGACGGCGGTTCGCTCCTTGACCGCGTCGGCGGGCTCCTGGACAGGGTCCGCCTGTTCTACGAAGCGGCCACCGGCGGCGGCATCAGTACAGACCTGCTTCCGGTGTCGCTTGTCGTCCTGTCGGCGGCCTGGATCATGGGCTACTTCAGCTCGTGGTACCTCTTCCGGCGGACGAACGTCTGGGTGGGGCTCGTCGTGTGGGGAATGGCGATGCTGACGGCGCTGAGCTTTCTGCCGAGCCGGTACGTCGTCGGCTTCTTCGCGTTCACCTTCCTTG
Source organism: Dehalococcoidia bacterium (assembly GCA_965220785.1). Taxonomy (GTDB): domain Bacteria; phylum Chloroflexota; class Dehalococcoidia; order Lucifugimonadales; family CAZENU01; genus CAZENU01. The sequence goes on along the minus strand of CBDCQW010000003.1, from coordinate 644,604 downwards.
CCATGATGCTGGTCGCCAGGGTGACGATGCTCCAGCGGCGCGACCGTTGGAACGAGTCGGGGTTCGAGACCTTTTCGCCGAGCCGTTGGCTGGTAGTCAGGGGAACCGTCGTCTTCGCCGCCGTTGTACTGCTGGCAGCGGCGGTGCTCCCGCTGAAGCTCTACCACTCGAGGGTCGCGGTAGACCTGTGGAAGCTCGGCAGGACGCCGATCGCCTTCCTGCAGGACGACATGACGAGGCTTCTGTCGGCTCTTCCGTCGCGTGAGGACCGGATGGGCCGTTTCTTCGGCGAGTCGCTGCCCTTCATCGGCAAGATCGGCTTCGACAACGAGGTGGCGTTTTGGGCCGACTCCGAGGCGCCGAACTACTGGCTGTCGCGCACCTACAGCCGCTACACCTCTCAGGGGTGGTTCACCGGCAACACCGAGGAGCGGGCGATCGGTCCCGACGATCCTCCGCCGGTGCAAGCCGGACTCAAGCGCGAGCTCGTCTCGCAGTCCCTCCAGTTCTCATTCGAGACGAGCAAGCTGCTTTCCGGCGGCGACCTGAACTGGGTCAGCAGGCAGGGCACTGCCGAGACACTCTCCCCGATGCGGTTCCAGATAGTGGTCGCTGAGCCGAACAGAGACGCTGAGTTCCCCGAGGAGATCCGGGAGATCGCCACTGAGATCAGGGCGCGGTTCTCGCTGCCGGTACCCGGGTTCGTCGAGTCGAGGATATCGGCCCTGCTGCCACCCGACCTGGTCCTCGACGGCGTGCAGTACACGAGCGAGGCCGGAGGCACCTACCTGAAGCGCGTCTACCTCACCCGGCAGCCTCCGACCGAGCCGGACATCGTCGCCTGGACACTCGACGAGAGCGTCGAGGCCAACGACGGGTACCAGATGAACTCCTTCGTCTCCCGCGCGACCAAAGAGGATCTGAGGGCCGCCGGCACCGAGTACGGCGGCTTCATCCGGGACCACTACCTACAGCTGCCCGAGAGCCTGCCGCAGAGGGTCCGCGATCTGGCCGCAGAGGTAACGCGGGACGCCGAGACGCCGCTCGACAAGGCGTTCGCGATCCGAGACTACCTGCGCGGCGACGCCTTCACCTACTCGAGGGACGTTGAGAAGCCCCCGCTGGGCTCCGACGGCGTCGACCATTTCCTGTTCGAGACCAGGAAGGGCTACGGCGACTACTACAGCTCTGCCATGATCGTCATGCTTCGCGCCGCAGGAGTCCCGGCGCGGCTCGCCGCCGGGTACGCCGCGGGCGAGGTCCCTGAGGGCGGCGGCCGCAGGGCGGTACGAGACTCGGACAGCCACGGTTGGACGCAGGTGTACTTCCCCGAATACGGATGGATTGACTTCGAGCCGACCCCGCACTGGCCCGAGGCGGCGCAGTTTACCGCGGCCGCGGCGCGCGATGCTGCCACGGAAGCGGCCCTCCCCAGGCAAACGCCGTACGACTGCCCCATACCGGACGAGGTTATGGGCGATACCGAATTCATCAGCGTTCGGCCACCCGCCGCTCCCGTGGCGCGACTGGCGAGCTTCGGCCAGGAGACCGATCCCTGCGAGAATATCGAGCCGACCGCGTCCTCGCAGCAGACACCGAGCGGCGAGGAAGGCTCGCTCGTCCTCGACCCCAGGGTGATCGACGTCGCGCTGCCCACCGCCGCCGGGCTCGCGGCGGTCGTCTTGGCGGCCCTGGCGGCATGGCTTGCGTGGTCGTGGGGACTCGGGCGCGGTCCCGGCGAGCGCGCATACACGAAGATGAGCCGCCTCGGGACCCTGGCCGGCGTCCGCAGGGCAGCCAGCCAGACACCGACCGAGTACGCGGACACGCTGGGCCGCACTGTTCCACGGATCGCGGCGGGCGCACACGCGGTCGCGTCCGCTTTCGCCATCGGCCGATACGGCGGAGCGCAGCTCGAGGAGTCGGCCGCAGCCGACGACGCCTGGAAGAGTGTGCGTGGCGGCCTGGTGCTGCGCGCGTTGCGCAGGCTGGCCTTCGCGGCCGGTTAGGGCCGAGGGCGACGGCCGACGCGTCTAGACCCGCGGTAGGAGCATTCCAATGACGTTCGAAACGGTGATCAGGGATGGGACCGTCGTGGACGGGAGCGGACGCCCCCGGTTCGAGGCCGACGTTGGGATAGCCGGCGGGACGATAACCGCCGTCGGCGACCTCGGCGACGCCGAGGCGACGCGGACGGTCGACGCGGCCGGCCGCGTCGTGGCTCCGGGCTTCGTCGACATGCACAGCCACTCCGACGTCTCGATGCTGGACGATCCCGGCGGCGAGAGCAAAGCCTTCCAGGGAGTCACGACCGAGGTGACCGGGAACTGCAGCTACACGCCCTATCCCGCCGGCCCTTCCGGCGTGGATGCGCTGCGGCAGGCCATGGGCGCGACGCTGAGGTCGCGGGCGCCGTGGACATGGTCCACGCTGGACGGCTGGGCCGAGGCGACCGAGGCCGCCGGCGTCGGCCTGAACATCGCGCCGCTGGTGGGCCACGGAGCGCTACGGGTCGCGGCGGGCGTCACCGACGACAGACCGCCTACGGACGGCGAGCTGGCGGAAATGCGCAGGCTGGCGGCGGAGTCGATGGAGCAGGGCGCGTTCGGCCTGTCCACCGGTCTGACCCTCGCGCCCTCTATGTACGCCGGGACGGAAGAGCTTATCTCGGTTGTAGAGGCGATCGCGCCCTACCGGGACGCGTTCTACGCCACTCACGCCCGCGTGTGGGCCGGATGGCACGTCAGGTCGCTCGAGGAGGCAGCCGAGATCGGCAGGCGCGCCGGCGTGCCCGTGCAGTTCTCGCACATCGCCATAGGCGACCCCCGCGTGTACGGCCACGGCGAGCGGATGGTCGAGGTGATCGACCGGGCCCGCGCCGACGGCCTCGACATGACCTGCGACGTCTACCCGTACACGGCGGGCGCTTCGGGCCTGTACCAGTCGCTGCCGTCGTGGGTGCAGGAAGGCGGCGTCGACGCGATGCTCGCCAGGATCAGGGACCCGGACGACCGCGCCCGCGCCTTCGACGACATGGCCGCCGGATACTTCCGGGGGCTGCCGTGGACCTGGGACAGGATGTTCATCACCTACGTCGGCTCGGACGCGAACCGGGACGTCGTCGGGCGCAGCCTGGCGGACATCGCGGAAGACCGGGGCGTCGACCCGCGGGAGGTCGTGCTGTCGCTGATCGACGAGGAGAACGACGAGGTCGGGGTCGTGGGTCACAACCGCGTCGAGAGCGACGTCCGCTTCTTCATGCAGTACGAGCATACGATGATCGGCTCCGACGGCCGCGCCGTCTCGCCGACCGGGCCGTGGGCGGACGACAAGACCCATCCACGCTACTACGGCTGCTACCCGCGCATCCTCGGACGCTACGTCCGCGAGGACGGCGTGCTCTCGCTGGAGAACGCGATATACAAGATGAGCGGCTTCCCGGCCGACCGTCTCGGACTCCGGGACCGCGGCCGGATCGCCGAGGGGCTGGCCGCCGACGTCGTCGTCTTCGATCCCGACACGGTGATAGACCACGCGACGTTCGAGGAGCCGCAGCAGCTCAGCACCGGGGTGACGCACCTGTACGTCAACGGCCATTCCGTCGTCTCCGAAGGAACGCATACGGGCGCGACTCCAGGCAGAGTGCTGCGCAGGGCGGGCTAGAATCCCCGGCCCTCGGCGCCTACACGAACCCAAAATCCACCATCTGATTCGTACGAGCGGCGTGTTGAACAGTCTCCTGGGTCATGGCGATGCACCTCGATGGTGCAGCAAGGACGTCATCTTGATGACCGGCTCTACGGCTTGGGAGACTGGATACCGGCTTCCGCCGGTATGACGGAGGTGGGGGATTTGGGACGAAGAATGACGATTGACGTACGGCGTCCAAGTCCGGTATGATGATGAGGACATGATCCTCGGATACCGGGACAGGCGAACCGAGGCGTTTGCCGGCCGGGCGTTCGTGCCTGCATTCCAGGGTTTCGCACAGCAGGCTGCGAGACGGCTGTCAATCCTGAACGCGGCGCCGTCCCTGAACACGTTGAGGACGATGGGGAGCAATCGCCTGGAGGCACTCAGGGGAGCGAGAGAGGGGCAGTATTCCATACGCATCAATCAGCAGTGGCGTATCTGCTTCACGTGGCCCCAGGGGTCTTCGGGGCCGTACGACGTCGAGATCGTCGACTACCACTAGCAGCTAGGGATTACAGAGATGTTCAAGCGAGCCGTCCATCCCGGTGAGATTCTGCAAGACGAGCTGGCGGAGCTGGGCGTGAGCCAGACGGCGTTCGCCCGCCAGATTGCCGTGCCGCCCAACCGTGTCAGCCAGATCATCGCGGGGAAGCGCTCCGTGACCGGAGACACCGCGTTGCGGTTCGGACACTGGTTCGGCGTCGAGCCCCAGTTCTGGCTGAATCTCCAGACGCAGTTCGACCTGGCAATCGCCGACCAGCGAATCGGAGCCGTCGTGCGGGAGCTGCCGCGAGGCTATACCGCCGGGGCGCCGAGTGACCAGTAGACCACCTCTGTAGCTGCGCCGCCGACCGGGGCGGCAGCCACGTTGACCGCGTGGGCGGCACGGTCTACCCTGAGGCCCGTACGACCCGCCGCCGACTGACGCGTCCACGCTGTGAGCGCAGGCCGGCCGGAGCGGCCAAGGAGGCTTCGCCATGACGACGATACACCCCGGACGCCACAAGCAGCTATTTCTCGACGACGATGCCATCGAGTCGAAGTACGGGCTTCGGCGCGTGTTGGCCAAGCCGGAGCGCGCCGGCCCCGTCTTGCGCCCGGACTTCCAGCGTGGCCAGGGTGCGCTTCAGACAGCCAGTCCGCCCCAGTGGAACCCCGAGAAGGGCGTTTGGGAGTGGTGGTACCGCGCGTCGCCGAGAAATCTCTACGGCCGGGGCAACACCCACTACGCGGTATCGTCCGACGGGCTGGAGTGGGAAACCCCCAATCTCGGCCTGTACGAATGGAACGGCTCCACCGACAACAATATCGCCGTCGACCCCGGCGGCATGACGCTTGACCACGCCCTCCGCGACGAGCTCGACGAGGACCCCGATCGCAGGTACAAGGCCCTGTTCGCCGACCGGGGGCTGGCGCGCTATCCGGCCACCTCACCGGACGGCTTCGACTGGACGATGATCGAAGTGCCGCCCATACCCAGCGACGACACCTCCTTCCTGACGCACGACGAGACGACCGGCCTGTTCGTCGCGACGGTGAAGCTCTCGCTCGAAAAGTGGGGCCGGTCGGTATGGCTGTCGACCAGCAACGACTTCATCGACTGGACCGAGCCGGAGCTGATATTCCACACCGACGAGAAGGACCGGAACAACCGGCGGCGGCGCATCAGGCGGGTAGTCGAGGACCCGGCGTACCTGAGCCCGCACGCCGTCGAGAACGACCCCTTCATCGCGCACGTCTACAAGATGGCCGTGATGCCGTACGAGGGCCTCTACGTCGGCCTGCCGGTGCTGTTCAACCCGTCCGGACGATGGCTGGGGACCAACCACACCGGGCTGAATCAGACCGAGGTGTCCGTCTCCCGAGACCTGCGCCACTGGGACCGCGTCGCCAACCGCGACGTATTCATCGGCGTGCTGCCGTGGGACGGCGAGGTCTACGATACGTCCCAGCTCCTTCCGTGCGGCCGGCCGGTGGTCCGGGAAGACCTGGGCGAGATATGGGTCTACTACAACGCCTGCCGCTTCCGCTGCCATCGCAAGGACCGCGACGAGTCGTTCGACAAGTACTTCGACGACCTGAGCGCGATGTGCCTGGCGAAGATCAGGCTGGACGGCTTCGTGTCCCTGGACGCCGACGCGAAGGGAACGCTCGTCACGGCGCCGTTCTCGCTGGACCGAGGCGGGCTCTACGTCAACGTCGACGCGGGACAAGGCGAGCTCAGGGCCGAGGTCGTGGACGCCGAGACTTTCGACCCCGTTCCCGGGCTGTCGCTGTCCGACTGCGACGCGGTGCGCGTCGACGACCTTGCCCATCAGCTCACGTGGCGGGAGCGGGGCGCCCCGGCCCGCGAGAGGCCGGTGAGGCTGCGCTTCGAGCTCAGCCAGGCGAAGCTGTACGCCTTCTGGATGGGACAGCGGCCCTAAGCCGGATTGTCGTCCGGCTACCCGAGGAGGAAACGGCATGGCACGGCAGGTCGAGAAAGAGCGCTACAGCGTTGCCGTAGAGAAGGACGTCAGGGTGCCGATGCGAGACGGCGCCATCCTCAAGGCGGACGTCTACCATCCTGAGGGCAAGGGCCGCTACCCGACGATCGTCACGAGGACGGCCTACAACAAGTCGCGCATCGACACGCGCTACTACGAGGAGCGGGGCCTCAACTTGGCCGAGCGCGGGTACACCTTCGTCGCCCAGGACATCCGCGGCACCTATGCCTCCGAGGGCGACTTCTTCCCGTGCACCTTCCGCCGGGACCACCACGACACGGAGGACGGCTACGACACGATCGAGTGGGCGGCCCGCCTGCCATGGTCGACCGGCAAGGTGGGCACCGTCGGCAGCTCCTACGACGGCTGGACGCAGTGGGAGCTCGCCCACGCGAAGCCGCCGCACCTGGCGGCCATGATGCCGCAGGCCATCGCGGCGAGCACCCTGGACCAGGAGATGAGCGGCGTGCTGCGTCTCGGCCAGTCGCTGCAGTGGATGGTCGTCAACCTGGCGCCCGACCAGATCGTCCGCGACGACGAACCGTGGGGGCCCCGGAACTGGGACGACGCCCGGGAACTGTTCACCGGGCGAGACCGCAGCAAGTGGACCTGGTTCCTTCCGCTCATGGAGATTCCCGACCACGCCATGTACGGCCTCGGACATCACTGGCGCAAGTGGCTCGGCGAGCGCGGCAGGGACAACTTCGACTTCCTGACCAAGCTGCGCAAGATCGAGGCGCCGGCGTTCATAACCACGAGTTGGTTCGATCAGCAGGTCAACGCCCTGAAAATCTTCAGCGGAATGTCCGAGAATGCCGCCTCCGAGACGGCCCGCACGCAGACACGGATCATGGTCGGCCCGTGGAAGCACACCGGGACGGACTTCGAGCGGACCGTCGGCAAGGTCGACTTCGGACCGGAGGCCGAGCGGGACTTCTACCAGATCATCGAGCAGTGGTTTGGGCATTGGCTCAAGGGCGAGAACACCGGACTCGACGAGGTGCCGCGTGCGCAGCTATTCGTCATGGGCGCGGACAGGTGGCGTTACGCGGACAAGTGGCCGCTGCCCAACACGCGCTACACCGACTACTACTTCCACGGCGGCGGCAACGCGAACACCGTCGCCGGCGACGGCATGCTGTCGCGGGAGCCGTCGGCCGAGAGCCCGCCCGACGGCTACTTCTACGATCCCCGCGACCCGGTGATGACCATCTACCCCGCCAGTGCAGGCTCGCACGAGCCGGCGGACGAGCGTCCCCTCGACGGAAGACACGACGTGCTCGTCTACCAGACGCCGCCGCTGGAAGAGGACGTGGAGGTCACCGGAAACGTCGTGGTGAAGCTCTGGGCCGCGTCGACGGCGCCGGACACCGACTTCGCCGTCAAGCTCGTCGACGTGTGGCCGGACGGCTTCTCGATGAAGCTGTGCTACGGCATGGTCCGCGCCCGGTTCCGCGAGTCCTACGAGAACCCTACCCTGATCGAGCCGGGGCGGGTCTACGAGTACACGATCATGCTGAACCCGACGAGCAACCTGTTCAAGCGCGGCCACCGGATACGGGTCGACGTATCGAGCAGCGACTTCCCGAACTTCGACCGCAACCACAACACCGGCGGCAACGACTACGCCGAGACGACGCTGAAGACGGCCCGGCAGGCCGTGTTCCACGACCCGTCGCGGCCTTCACGCATAATCCTGCCGGTGATCCCGCAATAGGCTCCGACCCACGGGCAACCCTTCGGGCCTCCGTCAAGTACGTTGACGAACCTCATATTGTCTGTACAATATAACCGTGGAGTATGAATGGGACGAGGCCAAGCGGCTGGCCAATCGGGCGAAACACAGAATCGACTTCGAGGCTGTCGAAGACTTCGAGTGGGACTCCGCCCACATCCTGCAGACCCACAGGCACGGTGAGCCGCGCTACATCGCTACCGGCTACATCGGAGACCGTCTTCATACCGTGATCTACACCAGACGCGACCGGAGAAGGCGGATAATCAGCTTGCGGAAGGCGAGTTCCAAGGAGGAGAAGGACTATGTCCAAGCTTAAGCCGGGAACTATCTTGCCTGCGCCCGCGAACGTCGATTTCACCAGGCAGCAGATCGACAGGATCGCGGAGACCGGCATGACTTACCACGAGGTGGAAGACAAGTACGGTGAGGACGTTGCAATACGGGTCGGCGCCGCCAGGGACCCGGACAATCCCGAGCTGACGGCCGAGGACTTCGCCCGGATGCGCCCCGCCGCCGAGGTTGACCCCGACCTCGTAGAGGCGTACCGTCGCTCCCGCGGCAAGCAGAAGGACCCGACCAAGGAAAAGGTGACGCTGCGGCTCGACGCGGACGTCGTGGCCCACTTCCGGCAGAGCGGCAAGGGCTGGCAGACGAGGCTGAACGGCACGCTCCGCAAGGCCGTACTGGGCTAGCGAATCCGTCTGCCCTCGGCGGGCGTCCCCTCTTCCATCGTAGGCCGTCAGGGCTCGGGCCGAGCTCTATCCACGATGGTGGTCCTCTGCCCCGAGACAGCAGCGGCTCCCATTCTTCCCGCGTAGAGGCAGCGGTGTCTGGGCCGGAGCGCACCGAACCGCGAACTTACCGGCGGGAGATCTTATTGTGGGGGAGGGGGCAGTCTACCCAGGGCGGCGGCTACACCGTCATAGCCCGGCCGTCCTCTGCCTCCAGAGTACCGCCTCCAACACGGCTGGGCGCGGGTATCGTCTGGCGACGGTTGCTCTCTGAAAGCAGTATGAAGTACGGTTGTCCGGCGGAGTCAAGCAAGGCAGTGCGACCCGAGAAGCAAGGTAGGCCATTGTGAGTGTGGTGACGGCAGTGGCGGTTCTCGCCGCCATAGGCTTACTGTTCGCCCTGGATCCCGGTGGGGCCATCGCCGAAAGCGGCTTCCCCGAATTTCGGGAGATGGACTGGAAGCAGCTTGCGGTCTGGGCCTTCCGCACGATAGGCGTAGTCGCGGCACAGTTGCTCATTGTCGTGCTGTGGTTGTGGCCCAAGTGGCGGCCCCCGCAGGCGAGCCCGTGGTACTCGGGGGCCTCGCAGCCCGGTTCGATGCCCGCGGCGGCGGTATCTGCGCTGGAAGGCCACATGATCTGGAGCCCAACGCTGCTGGCCTCCATCATCGAGATGTGCCAGCGCGGCACGCTGCGAATCGAGGCCGTCGGAACAAAGGTCGGTTTCCTGTACCGGCTGACTCGGCAGGGCCCCACGCAGTATGAATGGGAGCGGACGATATGCAGCAGCCTGCCGTCGCGCCCCACAACGATTGACGCGCTGGATGAAGCGATAGACAAGCACGAAGATGCCATCGGCGACCAGATAGGCGACTACCTGCAGCAGCGCGGCCTTTTCGATGACAATCCGGTGCGAGTCAGGAGGGAGAACGACGACGATGCTATCGGATGGGGAATGCTGGCCGGCGTCTTGATGGGCGTTGGCAGCGGGCTTTGGGCGGCCCTTTGGCTGGACCATTGGTGGGCGAACGCCCTGATCGGCGCGTTCACAGGCCTCGTATATGGACTGATGGCGCCGTCGATACGAACGGGGATGCTGAAGCCAACGCCGGCAGGGGCGCTTGAGATAAGTCAGTGGCTTGGCTGGAAAGAGTCCCTGACCGGATCTGCCCCGACGGGCACTCGGGACCAATCAGATCCCATACTGGCCTACGCCGTCGCGCTGAATGCGGCTCAGCCGTGGCTCGACGTTGCGGCCTCGGCTCCGCCGTGGTTCGTATCCGAAGGGGAATCCTCCCTACGGGGCGCCGACCTGGACGCGGCCTATCACGCCTTCATGCACGCGCCGCAGTGGTGGCTGACTGGGCGGTCGGGCGATGCGGCGAAAGCGGCCGCGGGGATGGGTTATGAGTTGGAGCTCGATCGGCTCGAGTTGGAGTCGCCGGATGCCGAGACAACTGCGCACCGCAGGACCGAGGACGAAACTGAAGAGATTGCGCGTGACTTGGAGGCGCAGGACAGTCCTCCGGCAGCCCCGGCGGGGACACTGTCGACGGGCTATCGGACGTACAGGTCGGAGGAGGCGGTTGAGGAGGCGAAGGGCGGCGGGCGCCTCCGCGGGTGCTTCATATGGGTGTTAAGCCTGGCGGTCATGGGGGCGCTGGTCTTGGTCGTCCTGTTCAGCCTCGACGTGGTCTCGCCCCGCGACAAACCGTGTCCCTTGGACTCTCCCCCGATCCCGACGCCCGCGCAGATTGCGGTGGCCGGCGACCTGTTCCGTGATGGATGCGTGAGGATCAGAGGCACGGTCGTGTTCCAGGACGCCGGCGAGCTCGTGTTGGAGATGGAGAGGAACGAGTTCGTGCAGCGGGTGAGCGTCCGCGACCCGTCGGATGTCCTCGAAGCAATCCCCCTGGGCCGCGTGGTTACTCTGGCTGGGCGGCTCAAAGTGGAGGAGGACGGGACATACGCAGTCCACTTCATACCGGACTATGCATCGGACCGAGGTTGGTGGCGTAACCTCCAGGAGAACCTCGAAGGGCTGTTCTAGGCGGCTGTGGGTGCGACTGGCATTGGTGATGGCTCCCTCCGGCGTCAGTTAAGGAGTCATCCCATCAAAAGAGAAGAGCATGAAGCATGGCAGTTCCAGACTTGGTGAAACCCTGGGCTTTGGCTTGGACGATGGCACCGGCTCTCGCGTGGGTCGCGCCGGGTTCCGGTCATAGGCCAGCTTCTCCCAGGAGTTCAGCGTCTGCAATGGTTACAGAGTAATGAATTCAGTCCCATTGGGTCCAAGAAGTGGAGACAATGATGGTTCCAATGCGGCCTTAGTTGTGTATTGCAGCGGAGAGTTCGATTCTCCGCAGGTCTTAGCTATGGTCGGCCGGCGTGGACTCGGACGGCGCTCGCTGTTACACTCGCGGCCGAATCGGTGTTCCGGGGCGCAGGTGAGGGCCGTATGGGTAGAGTAGACTTCGACTTCAAACCGTCGGTACCCGTCTTCGACGCCAACGTGAGCCTCGGCAGGCGGCACGACAAGCGGGTGTCGGTCGACGACGCCGAGGGCACTCTCGCCGCGATGGAGACGGCGGGTGTCGACCGGGCGCTGGTCTATTCTCCTCACGCCGTGTACTGGGACGCCGACGACGGCAACCAGGCCCTGCTGGACATGGTCCGTGACCATCCCGGCCTGGTCCCCCAGCTCGTCGCCAGCCCGTACGAGAACCTGGACGCGTTCGCCGCCCAGATCAAGGACACCGGAGTGCGATCGGTGCGGATGCTCCCGACGGTCTACGCGTTCCCGTTCAGGGAGTGGGTCGTCGGGCGCTGGCTCGACTGGATGGCCGCGGAGCGCGTCCCGCTCTGGCTTCCGGTGTCGTATCCGACCGAGCGTATGTGGAATCCCAGGTTGGGCGGCTCCCTGGACCCGACCGACGTGTACGAGACTCTCAGCGCCCACCCGGACGTCACGGCGGTGCTGTGCGGCGCGGTGTACACCGACCTGCCCTGGGCCATCCTGCTCCTGAAGAGCGTTCCGAACCTGTACCTGGAGCTGTCCCGGTTCGTCAGCACCGACGGGGTGACCGTGGCCCTGGACGCGATAGGCGACGAGCGCATCCTGTTCGGCTCGTCGTTTCCCGATTCCTCGATCTCGCCCCAGCTCTACCACCTGCACCGCTGCGGCCTGAGCGAGGCCGCGCTGGCGCGCATCTGTTCGGGAAACCTCGACCGAATCCTGGGCATGGAGTAAACCGTGGACACTCCCGTCATAGACTTCCACGCGCACGTCGGCAATGCCAGGCGCGGCGCCCACGTCGCCGATCCGGACGTGTACATCCGGATCATGGACGCGGCGGGCGTAGACATGGCGTGCATCAACTGCATCTGGTTCAGCGACGCGAGGGTCGGCAACGATCTCGTCGCGACGTTCGTCGACAAGCACCCGGACCGGTTCGTTCCGGTCGCGTTCGTCACGCCGTACTACCCTGAGGAGGCGATCAGGGAGCTGGAGCGCGCCTTCGACCAGCTCGGATCGAAGTTTCTCAAGATATACCCGGACTACTTCGGCAAGCCAAACGACGACCCCGCCTACTTCCCGATATACGAGTGGCTGAACGACCGTGGTCTGGCCGTGATGAGCCATCCGACGTACCCGTTCGACCCGCCGGGCACGACGATGCTCGGCCGTTACTCGGCCCTTTCTGAAAGGTTCCCGAACGTGAAGTGGGTCTTCGCCCACGCCGGCGGCGGTGGTTCGAGGCGGCTGCACGGCGCCGTCGAGGCCGCCCGCGCCCTGGCCAACGTGTACCTGGAGACGGCCACGTCCGAGTCGAACGACGGCGCCTTCGAGTACCTGGTCGGGAAGGTGGGGAGCGACCGAGTGCTGTACGGCTCCGACATCCCCGTCTTCGATCCGCGCCACCAGGTCGGGAAGATAGCGACCTCGAACATCACCGATCAGGACAAGCGCAACATCCTGGGCCTGAACGCGATGCGGCTGCTCGGCCTGGAGTTCTGAACCCCCCAATTCGATCAGCAAGCGAGGAGACATGAGCGAAGCCATGGAGAAGGCAACGCTTGGCGGTGGGTGCTTCTGGTGCCTGGAGGCGGTCTACCAGCCGCTTCGGGGCGTGAGCGAGGTCGTATCCGGCTACGCAGGGGGGCACGTCGCCAATCCGAGCTACGAGCAGGTGTGCAGCGGCGCCACGGGCCACGCCGAGGTGGTGCAGGTGTCGTACGACCCGACTGTCGTGAGCTACCGCGACCTGCTGCGGGTGTTCTTCACGATTCACGACCCCACGACCCTGAATCGGCAGGGGGCAGACGTGGGTACGCAGTATCGCTCCGCCATCTACTACGACTCGGACTCCCAGAGGCAGGTTGCGCTGGGGGTGATCGCGGAGATCGAGGAGCAGGGCGTCTGGTCGGGCCGGATCGTGACCGAGGTCGCGCCGCTGGAGTCCTTCTGGGAGGCGGAGGCGTACCACAAGGACTACTACCTCCAGAACCGCAACCAGCCCTACTGCCGCATCGTGATCGAGCCAAAGGTCGCAAAGCTGCGCAAAGAGCACCTGGCGCTGCTGTCCACCTGAGCGGGGTCGCGGCTGTGATAAGATTCCGGTCGCGGCGCGGGCCGCGATTTTCGTTGTGGGCCTAGGCGGGATATGACCAGCTTCAGAGCCGGTGTTGACATCGGCGGCACCTTCACGGACGTGGTATTCGCGGGCTCCGACGGCCGGGTGCTCGTGAAGAAGGTCGCCAGCACGCCCGACGACTACGGCAGGGCCGTGCTGGAGGGCCTGGCTCTCGGCATCGAGGAGCTGGGCGTCGACCCGGGCGACGTCACCGAGGTCGGCCACGGCTTCACGGTGGCCACCAACGCCATCCTCGAGGGCAAGGGCGAGCGGACGGCGCTGATTACGACGGAGGGCTTTCGCGACGTCCTGGAGCTGGCCCGGATCAGGACGCCGCATCTCTACGACCTGTACTACCAGAAGCCGCCGCCGCTGGTGCAGCGCGACCTGCGATTCGAGGTCTCCGAGCGGATGACTTTCGGCGGCGAAGTGCTGAAGCCCCTGGACCCGGACAGCGTCGCCGAGGCCGTCGAGCGCGTCGCCGAGGCCGGCGTGAGGTCGGTGGCTATATCGCTGCTCCATTCGTACGCGAACCCGGACCACGAGCGGCGCGTAGCCGAGGCCGTCAGGGCCCGTCTGCCCGACGTGAGCCTCTCGGTCTCCAGCGTCCTGCTGCCGGAGATGAGGGAGTACGAGCGGACGAGCACGACGGTCATCAACGCCTACGTGCGTCCCGTGGTGGCGCGGTACCTGGGCGACCTGAAGGACGGGATGCTCGCCAGCGGCATCGAGGTGCCGCTCATGGTGATGCAGTCCAACGGGGGTCTGTCGCCCGTCGAGTCGGCCATCGACAAGCCGATGTACTGCATCGAGTCGGGCCCGGCCGCGGGGGTGGTCGGCGCCTATCATCTCGGCAAGCGGCTCGGCATCGACAACGTGATCACCTTCGACATGGGGGGCACGACGGCGAAGGCGTCGATGATCGAGGGCGGCGAGATGCTGCTGGCGCCGGAGTACGAGGTTGGCGGCGGCATGAGCGTGGGCCACCGACTGCTGAAGGGCTCCGGCTACATCCTGCGAGTGCCGTCGATCGACCTGGCCGAGGTCAGCGCGGGCGGCGGCAGCATCTCGTGGGTGGACAAGGGCGGTGCGCTCCGGTGCGGGCCGCGGAGCTCCGGGGCCGTGCCCGGGCCGGTCTGCTACGACCGCGGCGGCGGCGAGCCCACCGTCACCGACGCCAACGTCGCCCTCGGCTACCTCAACCCGGAGCACTTGCTCGGAGGCACGTTCCCTATCGTGGCCGACAAGGCCCGTCAGGCGCTGCGCGACAAGATCGGACGGCCGCTGGAGCTCTCCGACGTCGACGCCGCCAGCGGCGTTCACCTGCTGGCCAACTCGAACATGGGCCGCGCACTGAGGGCCGTGTCGAGCGAGCGCGGCAGGGACCCGCGGCGCTTCACCCTGGTTGCCTTCGGAGGGGGCGGCCCGCTGCACGCCGCCGGCCTCGCGGAGGAGCTCGGCATCGGACGCATCGTCGTCCCGCCGTCCCCGGGTGTATTCAGCGCCTTCGGTCTGCTGTTCGCCGACCTCGAGCACCATTTCGTGCAGACCCACTTCAGGCCGTTCGCCGAGCTCGACTTCGACGAGGTGAACGGCATCCTCAGACGGCTGCGCGGCGAAGGCCGCGACCTGCTGCGTGCCGAGGGATTCGAGGACGAGCGCCAGCAGATCATAACCCAGGTCGACATGAAGTACGTGGGCCAGACCTCCGAGCTCACGGTCGCGATGCCGCAGCCATCGTTCTCTCCGGAGGCCCTCGAGGAGCTCGGCAGGGCGTATGGCGTGGAGCACGAGAGGACGTACGGGTACCGGGCCGACGACCCCCTGCAGCTCGTCAGCGTCCGCATCGTCGCACGCGGCCTCTCCGAGGAGTCACGGGTGCCGGAGCAGATGCGAATGGTGGGGATGCCTGAGAGACGGGCTGCCGCGGACAGAGATGTCTACTTCACGCAGCGCGGCGAGTGGATCAAGACCCCTGTTATCGGAAGGGACGACCTCGGAAGCAGGTCCCGGGGGCCGCTCGTCGTGGAGGAGTACGACTCTACCGCGGTCGTGCCACCCGGATGGTCGGCTTCTCTGGACTTCATGAACAACATAGTCCTCGACCGGGCGGACTGAGAGGAGCGACGGCGCATGACGGAACGCGAGGGACTCGACCCCGTTACGCGGGAGATCATCAAGAACTACCTGGAGAGCGCCGCCGACACGATGGCGGTGACAGTGGTGAGGACCGCCCGGTCGCTGGTGGTCCGGGACAACATGGACTTCTCCACGGCGATCTTCAACGCCGATGGAGACCAGGTGGCGCAGGGGCTCACGCTTCCCTTCCACATGGGCGCCATGCAGCCGGCCCTCGACGCCGTCCGGGCCCACTTCGGCGACGACATCAAGCCGGGCGACGTCTTCGCCAACAACGACCCGTACGAGGGCGCCAGCCATCTGCCGGACATCTTCGTTTTCAAGCCGGTCTTCGTGAACGAGCTGCTGATGGGTTGGACGTGCGTGATCGCCCACCAGACCGACATCGGCGGCCGCGTCGCCGGCGGCAACGCCTGTGACAACACCGAGATCTACCAGGAAGGCCTGCGCCTGCCGCCGCTGAAGCTGTACGAAGAGGGGCAGCTCAACAAGGCCGTGTGGCGGATCATCGAGAAGAACGTCCGGGTACCCGACAAGGTGCTGGGCGACATCCAGGCGCAGCTATCGGCACTGCGGCAGGGCGAGCGCGACGTTCTCCGGCTGGTCGAGGAGCACGGCCTGGAGAACCTCAAGAGCTACATGACCGACATCATCGACTACACCGAGCGCCTGACGCGGGCCGAGATCGAGGGCCTGCCCGACGGCTCGTGGGAGTTCACCGACTACGTGGACGACGACGGGTTCAGCCCGAAGCCCATCGCCATCAAGGTCCGCGTGACGATAGAGGGCGACGAGATCGAGCTGGACTTCACGGGCACCTCTCCACAGGCCAAGGGGTCGATCAACCCGAACCTGGCCTTCACCAAGTCGGCGGTCTACGCAGTCCTGAAGTGCATCACCAACCCGAACATCATGGCCAACGCCGGCTTCGTGCGGCCGATCAAGGTCGTCGCGGAGCCCGGCTCTTACGTCAACCCGCAGCACCCGGCGCCGGTGGCGGCCCGGGGGCTTGGCGGCTTCAGGGTGGCCCACACGGTGCTGGGAGCGATGGCCAAGGCGCTGCCGGACCGGATTCCGGGGGCCTGGGGCGGCGGCGAGATAGGCGTGACATTCGGCGGGTACCACCCCGGCGGCAAGGCTTTCGTCTTCCTGGAGTTCAACAACGATGGGCCTCGGGGCGGCGGCCCGTTCGCCGACGGGGCGGACGGAGCTACCGCGCCGGTCACCAACCAGGCCAACACGCCCATCGAGAGCATCGAGGCGGACCAGCCGCTGCGGATCAACCGCTACGGCTACGTCCCCGACAGCGCCGGCGCGGGCGAGTTCCGCGGCGGACTCGGCGTCGTCAGGGAGTACGAGCTGACGGCCGACGAGGCCATCATCCAGATCAGGTCGGACCGCGGCAAGTTCCTCCCCTGGGGAGCCCAGGGCGGCGGCTCGGGTACGCCGACCCGCGGTATCCTGAACCCGGACACCAACAACGAGGAAGCGCCCTCCAAGTTCATGGCGGACCTGACGGCCGGAGACGCGTACCGGTCGATCCAGGCCGGCGGCGGCGGTTACGGCGATCCCCTCGACCGCGAGCCGGAGGCCGTGCTCCGCGACGTCCGGCTGGAGAAGGTGACGGCAGGCCACGCGCGGGACTCCTACGGCGTCGTGATAGCGGGGCATCCGCCCGCGGTCGACCCCGCAGCCACCACCGAGCTCCGGGAACGAATGCGCCGGGAGCGCGGCCCGCTGGACACGGAGCCCCAGGTGGTCAGGGCCGACCGGGGATAGTCTCCTCGGCCCGAGGGAGTAGGCGTTCCCGGCGGGGTACGCTGAGCGATTCCCGAGAAACAGGGGGTCTGAGATGCACGACGTGAAGGGCGACCTGATGATGTGCAGCTGGGGAGACACCCTCGTCTCCGAGCGCGAAGAGCACCGTCTGAACACCCCCGAGCGCATCCGCGACGCGCTCCTGGAATGGAAGGAGGCGTACGGGCTTACCGCCCTGATATGGCGCCAGGAGCGATGGGTGGTGGAGCTGGCCGAACGCGACCCGCGCCGCCTCGAATACAGACCGGACGAAGACCTGCCCATCGACGAGGTTGACGACGCGGAAGTCGCCACCCAGGCGGCCCGCGAGGCCGGCATAGCGGTCTACTGCTACGTGGACATGTACGACGAAGGCATGCCACCCCACGTCGATAACTACACCCACGGGCGCTATCCGTGGGAATCTACCTTCTTCCGCGAGCACCCGGACTACTACGCCTGCGACCGCAATTGGCAGGAGAGGCACTGGGGAGTGCCGGAGTACGCTTACCCGGAGGTCAGGGAGTACAAGCTCCGAGAGCTGGCGCACCTGGTCGACAGGTACGAGTGGGACGGCGTGTACGTTGCGACCCGGGGGCACCGCATGCCCGCCGAGCACGGCGACCAGTACGGCTTCAACCGGCCTGTAGCCGAGGCGTTCTGGCAGCGCCACGGCGTAGACATCCTCACCCAGAACTTCGACCTGGAGGCGTGGCGCCGGCTGCGTGGCGAGTTCGTGACAGAGTACCTGCGCGAGGTGAGGAAGTTCTGCGATCAGCGCGGCCTGGGGCTCGGCATGGGAGTCCCGCCCGGCGACTATTTCGGCCCTCCCGTGGGCAACCTGCACCTCGACTGGCGCACGTGGGTGCGGGAGCGCCTGCTCGACTTCATCGTGCCCGGACACGCCAACGTCGTGGGAAGCCACCTGCGCATGGGGTACGGTTATCTCACCAGCTACTTCGAGGGTGAGCTCGGGCAGCGGCCGCTGCCCGAGCTGTTGGCCGACGAGTACGGGCCGCTCTGCCGGGAGCACGGGGTCGGCCTGTGGGTGAGCCTGATGATCAGGGAGCGGCTGGCGAAGGTCTACGGCAGGAAGTACGCCAACGAGATGCTCAGGTCGATTCCAGGCGTCAACGGCCTGTTCTGGAGCTGGGCGAGCAGGGGCGACCGCATGCTCACCGTCGATCTGTCCGAAGGCGCGATGCCCTCGCCTTCGGCCCCGGAAGGAGTGTGAAGCGATGGGCGTACCGGTGCAGCGTCGTGGCCTGCCGCGCTGCGTGATAGGAGGCTGAGGGATGCCCTACAACATCGTCGGCAAGCGGAATCTCCGGAAGGCGTTGGAGCAGAAGGCGCGGGCGCACCCCGACAAGACCTTCCTCATCTTCGAAGACGAGGACGAGAACGTCTCCTCGTACACCTTCGCCGAGTTCGACTCGATGGTCAACCGCACCGCGAACGGTCTGCTGTCGCTTGGCGTGGAGAAGGGCGACAAGGTCAACCTGCAGCTCACGAACTGCCCGGAGTTCCTGTTCGCGTGGTTCGCGATCGCCAAGATCGGCGCGGTGATGGTGCCGACCAATCCCCTGTCCCCTCCCGACGAGCTCGCCTATCCGGTACGCCACTCGGAGAGCGTCGTCTCGATAACGCAGCCCGACCTTCTGCCGGGTATCCGGGCGATCAGGGGCTCGTGCCCGGACCTGCGCGACGTGCTGGTGACCGGCCCGGACGACCCCGGCGAAGGCGCGTCCCCCTTCTCGGCGCTGGTCGAGGGCCAGTCCGACGCGCTGCGTATCGTGCCGCTGCACCCGCTCGACGACGCAGCGATCCTGTACACGTCGGGGACGACCAGCCTGCCCAAGGGCGTGCTGGTCACGCACGCGAACTACATCTACGCCAGCGAGGTCGTGTCCAAGCTGATGCGGCTTGGGCCCGAGGACCGGCAGCTCATCACGCTTCCGCTCTTCCACGCGAACGCGCAGTACTACTCGTTCATGACCGCGCTGAACGCGGGCGCCAGCGTGGCGCTGATGCCGCGGTTCAGCGCGTCACGGTTCATGGCGCAGTCAGGGCGTCACGGCTGCACGGTGACGAGCCTGTTCGCGGCGCCGATCCGCATGATCCTCGCGCAGCCGAGAACGCCGAGCGAGGGCGACAACGGCCTGCGGATGACGATCTTCGCGCAGAACGTGACGGAGGCGCAGCTTGCGGAGTGGGAGGAGCGCTTCGGCGCGCCGCTGCTCCAGATATACGGCATGACGGAGACGATGGGCCAGCCGCTCGTCAACGCGCTCGACTACGCGCGGGACAACATGAGCATCGGCATGCCCTCGCTGGGCTACTGGTGCAAGGTGGTCGACGAGAACGGCAACGAGGCGCCCGACGGGGTGCCCGGCGAGGTGCTTGTGAAGGGCGAGCCCGGATGGACGATCATGAAGGGCTACTTCAAGGACCCGGAGAACACCGCGAAGACTATCCAGGACGGCTGGCTCCGCACCGGCGACATCGCGGAGGTGGACGAGGAGGGCTACTTCCGGTTCGTCGACCGCGCCAAGGACATGATCAAGCGCGCGGGCGAGAACGTCGCGGCGGGCGAGGTCGAGGCGGTCATCAAGCAGCACTCCAGCGTGGCCGACGCGGCCGTGATCGGCGTCCCGGACGAGATGCGGGACGAGTCGGTCAAGGCGTTTGTCATCCTGTGGGAGGGCGCGACGGCCACCGAGGACGAGATCATCGACTACTGCGCGGCGCGGCTGTCCAAGTTCCGGGTACCCGAGCTCGTCGAGTTCCGCGACGAGTTCCCACGCACGTCCGTGGGCAAAATCCAGAAGCACATCCTCCGCCGGGACGAAGAGGCGGCCCGGAAGGCGTAGCGTCCCGGGTTCGCCGCCAAGGCAGGGAGCAAGGCAGAGCATGACTATTCCCGGCATATGGAAGAAGGATGAAGATGACTGGAAGCTGAGCCGACCGGAAGGGTTCCCCGACGAGGCAACGCTGCACCGACTTATCTGGGAGACGCCGGATATGCTGCCGCTTGCCGGCGCGCCGAGGCTCGTAATGCTGGGTAGCGAGGTAGGTCTTGGGTCCGGTTCGGCAGATCTGCTTGGAGTTGAGGCATCTGGCAGACCGGTCATCATTGAGGTGAAGCTGGCTTGGAATCCTGAAGCGCGACGTGCAGTCGTCGCCCAGATACTCGCCTACGCGGCATACCTCCATGGCATGAGCCTGGGGCAACTCGAGGATCGGCTCCGCCGGAATCTTCAGCGCGCGGGGCACGCGACAATCCTGGACGCGGTGAAGGCCTCGGACCAGACCGGGGCGTTCGACCAGGATGGGTTTACCGAGGCGTTCGACGAGCACTTGAGCGAGGGCAGGTTCAGGCTAGTGTTGGTACTTGATGACGTGCCGCAGGAGTTGATGACGCTCGCAGCCTACCTGGACCACGTCACCGACAAGTTGGTCATCGATCTCGTCGCTGTCGGGGCCTTTAGCATAGACGGGACTTCCGTCATGATCCCGCAGCGGGTGACTCCGGAACAGCACGAGGTGAGTGAGAGCATCGCAGCAACGACCGCAACGGACATGTTGTATCAGGGCAGCGACGAGTTCGAGGCCAGCATCAGCGATGCAAGAGAGGACGACAGGGAAAAGCTGCGCCGGTTACTGGAATGGGCACGCCATCTGGAGCAACGAAGACTGATAGCACTAGAGGCGTACCGAGGCGTCGACCGCGGGACAATCACACTCTTGCCGCGTCTTCAATCTGAGAATGTGGGCTTGGTGACCGGCTGGAATGACCATGGCAGGGTGTATGTCTCTTTTTGGCGCAGCGTTTTCGAACGCGTGGCCCCGGGTTTCATTGAGCCCATCGAAGATCTGACCGGGCGACGACTAGGGCAAGGAACCACAACCCGGGACGTAAGCGACGACCTGTTGAAGATTCTGACCGCCGCCTACGAGCACGCAGCGAGATAGCTCTGGTGTAATCGAAGCAGAATTGAGTGATGGAGGATGGGTGACATCGATAGAGAAGAGAAGGATCTGCTGACTACCTACGAACTCGACGAGTGGCAGCCGGTCGCGAACCGTGCCGCCGAGATGGACCGGTACAGAGAATACGCTCGCGCAACGTTCGAGAAGGAAAAACGGGTCAACATCCATGTCTCAGGCACTGATCTCGAGGCGCTCCAAAGGCAGGCGGTTGAGCAGGGGGTCCCCTGCGAGGCGCTCATGTCGAGCGTCATACACAAGTACGCGAGCGGTCGACTGATTGACGGCCCGCCTCCTGTGTGATCAGGTAGTGCAGAATCGGGCGGGGGGAGTAGCCCCCTATCCTGACCCTTGCGTTGCGCCAGCGGCTCCGCGCGTTTCGGTCCCCGATCAGCCGGCGTTGCGATTGGGGGCCAGTTGGCCGGGGGTTGCTTGGGTGTGGTTGCCGGCGGCGACGACGAGTTGGCCGTTGACGGCTACCAGGTCGATGCCGGAGGGGTAGGCCTGTGGGCGGTCGTCGGTGGAGTTGTCGGCTATCGTGGCGAGGTCCAAGACGACGAAGTCGGCGGCGTTGCCGGGGTGCAGACGGCCTCGGCCGTGTAGCTGCGCAGAGTCGGCGGGCAGGGACGTCATCTTCCGCACGGCCTCCTCGACGGTGAACAGTCCGCGGTCGAGGGCGTACTCGCGTATGAAGCGCGGGGCGTAGCCGAAGCTGGACCGGTTGGCGACCAGCGACTTCAGTACACCGTTCGTGGAGGCCGCGACGCCGTCGCTCTCGACGCTGCAGTAGGGGTCGAGGAGCAGCCTGTCGAGGTCTTCCTGGCGGGCGAAGATGTGGCGAATCAGCACGTTGGAGTAGTCGGCGCCGTCGGCCGCGGCCAGCGCGAAGACGGTTTGCGCCGGGCCCAGCTCCCACTCTCGCGAGACATCTTCCAGCGACCGGCCAACCAGCTCGGGGTGGGCGTTGGAGGTGGACAGGAAGAACTTGTCGAAGCCGCCAAGCCGCAGCAGGAAGTTGGTCGGCGTCTCGAAGTGGGCGCGGCACTTCTCGGCCGTCTCGGGGTCCCGCAGCCTGGCGAGCACCTCGTCTTCGGGGCCCTCGTAGACCCAGGGCGGGGCCAGGTCGAGCAGGTGGGCCGGGCCCCACGGGTCCGGGAAGGTGTCTATGCCGACCCGCAGCCCCTCCCGCTCGCGCGCTTGATTCAGCGTTTCGAGCACGCGGTCGAAGGCGCCCTCGGGGGCGTACGGCCTGGGCGCCAAGTGGGATAGCTGGGCGGGCAGGCCCGCCCGCCGAGCGATGCTCAGCGCCTCCTCGACCGCGTCGACGAAGTTGTCGCCGCGCTCGCGGATGTGGCTGGCGTAGATGCCGCCGTAGCGGGCGGAGACCTCGCTGAGGGCGGACAGCTCGTCCTCGTCCGCGTGGCGGCCGGGGGAGTATTCGAGCCCGGTGGAGAAGCCCACGGCGCCGGCGGACATTGCCTCGGCGACCATCGACCTCATGTCGGCGAGCTCGGCCGCGGTGGGCGGCCGGGCGTCGAAGCCCATCGCGGCCAGTCGTACGGGGCCGTGGGCCACGAGCGGGGCGACGTTCAGCGACTGGCCCCGGGAGAACAGGCTGTCGAGGTACTCCTCGAAGGTCGTCCAGGCGAAGTCGACGTCCCAATCGTCGCTGACGCCTATGGTCACCTGCTTCGTCAGCTCTTTGTCGGGAGCGGGGGCCGGGCCGTGGCCGCAGTTGCCGGTGACCAGGGTCGTCAGACCCTGCCGGACGCCGCTCTGGGCGAGGCCGTCGACGTACAGTGGGAAGTCGGAGTGGCTGTGGACGTCGATGAAGCCGGGGCAGACCGTCCTGCCGTGCGCGTCGACGGCCCGGGCGGCCTCGATCGCCGAGGCGTCGCCGACGAGGACGATCTTGCCGGCGTCGACGACGAGATCGGCGTCGCGGGCCGGCGCGCCCGTGCCGTCGATCAGGCTGCCGTTACGGACGATCAGGTCGGCCACGTCATCCTCCGGCGTTCGCGGCTGCGCGGCTACGCAATGTCGGCCTCGTGGAGATGGACGCCTACGATGTGGCTCCGGCGCGGCTCGTCGCCGCGGTTGGTGTAGTCGACCAGGATGATGCGGCCATCGGGCAGTGTCAGCCACGAGGTGTATCCGTGGTCGGGGTTGGGCTTCTGGTCGGGGTCGTTGGCGTAGACCTGGACCATGCGCGTCCTGTGGTACTCGTCCGGGTGCTCGCCGCTGGACGCGTCCCACGACCATTGCACGTCGTCGAGCGTCGGGTTCTTGACCGAGTAGCTGACCCGCTTCCAGAAGCTGCGGCCGACGTCTCCGAGCTGGCCGAACTGGGTGCGTTTGGCCGGGTTGCCGCTGCGGTCGTCGAGCACCTGCCCCTCGCGGCGCACCCTGTACCGGATGAGCGTCTCGCCGTCGACCCTGATCTCCAGCATGCCGAGCCTGTGGTAGATGGCGACATCGCGCTCGCGGGTCATGTCGAACGGGACGCGGAAGTTGTGCTTGCCCTCTGCGAGCATGACGCCGTTGGGGGCGATATCGGCGATGGCGCCGTCGGGGATCAGGCCGGCGACGGACAGGAACGCGACCGAGGCGTCGTCCGGGCCCTCGACGCGGACAGTTCCCTCGAGCAGGACCTCGCTCCTGGGGGACTCGGGCGGCAGCAGGGAGTAGCGGCACTCGTGGTTCGGCCTGTTCTCGATCACGAGCGCGTCGGAGGTCACGTGGGCCGCGTGCTCCCTGCGGGGGCCGCCGACCTGCCAGTTGCCGGCCTCGGCCTTCAGGTCGCCGCACCAGGCGTAGGTGCCGAGACCGCCGTTGACGTGTCGTCCCGTGACCAGGACGCGACCGTCGGGGAGCTGTTTGGCGTACGGCCTGTGGATGGCGAAGGGCATCATCCGGGGCTCGGACCAGGTCCTGCCGTTGTCCGAGGAGAAGGCGGCGAAGCTGGGGATGCCGGCGCAGTGGCTCTCGCGCAGCACGCATGCCAGCTCCTTTCCGCCGTCGAGGACGACGATTGCGCCCTCGCAGAAGCGATGGTAGCCGTTGTAGGCGATGGTGGCCTGCTCGTACCAGGTCTTTCCGCCGTCCTCGGAGCAGGAGATGATCTCGGCGTACTCCATGGAGTCGCCGCGCATGAGCTGGGAGGCGACGGCGAGACGGCCGTCGGGGAGGTCGATCATGCGGTCCGGCTCGAAGCCCATGATGCCGGTCTCCTGGGTACTGCTCCAGGTGTCGCCGCCGTCCTCGCTCCACCACGCGAGGATGCCCGGGGGCTGCTCTTCGTGGAAGTGGCTGAAGTCGTCCTGGTCGACGATGACGACGACGCGGCCGTCGTTCAGCAGGCTTATGCGGGGAGTGATGAGGCGGCCGTCGCCTTTGGCGACATCGTGTTGGGCGACCTCACGGTGCTTGAACCACGTGCGGCCGTCGTCGTCGCTGGCGAGCAGCATCATGATCTGGTTTTCGAGCGACCAGTGGGCGTCGGTGTCGCTGTATACCAGGAGCAGCCGGCCGGTGGGGAGCCTGATGATGTCGGGGTTCTTGGTGAAGCGCCCGGGGCTGCGCCAGACGTCGAAGACCCTGTCCGCGACCGACCGTGTGTGAACGTACATGATGGCAACTCCTTAGCCGTTTGGGAGAAGTTACCACAGAGCACGCCGCCGCGGGCGGCGGGAGGTCGGTGCTGACCGCGTCGGGGTACCCGGCGGGCCCGCACGTTCAGCCCGGACGAGGGAGGCGGAGGGTGCGTCGATCGTCCCCCGCAGGGGCCGCCGGCCGTGTGAACTGTTCCAAACTGTTCCATTGTGTTCCATTCGTATCTGGGCGATGGAACACTTTGCCGGAAAATGGAACACCAAGTGTTCCACGTGTCGTATCTGAGGCGGAACACCGCGGGACAAAATGGAACACGGGTGTTCCACGGTCCGCAATCCGGGCGGCGCGGCCCGAAAGGGGGAGGCTGGGTGAATGTGGGGTCTGTTGCATGTCGAGGATAATAGCACAGATGTGCGGCGGCGGCAATGGCGGGGCCGGTCCCCAAATCCCCCACCTCCGTCATACGGGCGAAAGCCGGTATCCAGTCTCCCAAGCCACTAAGCCGGGTTCTGAGATGACGACCTTGTTTCACCATCGAGGTGCATCGTCATAACGCAGGGAGCAGTCCAACACACCGCTCCTCCCAATCAGGCGGGGGATTTGGGCGGTCGGGGTCGCGTGCGTTATGGGCCGGTAACGGTCGCGGCGCCGCCGGTTCAACTCCGGCGCGCCCAGGTGACGGCTTCGTCGACGTCGGCGTCGGACAGGCCTTACGGTGCGCTATAGGCTTGCCGCAAATTGGACATCGCTTCCGGGAAATCGTTCTCGCTGAACACCGGTCGGCGAGTGCAGGCGGCGGTGTTGCTTGCGAAGCAATGCCGATGCACCGCAGTACAGGCGATTCCACATCGGTGGTAGTATGTCTGGAGAGGGTCCGAACCTGCACCCGCGCATGTAGAGAGGGGCGATCGAGATGAGCGATACGAAGACGGTTCGCTGGATGGTGAGCTTCTGGCATCCTGATGGCAGATCGAGAGACGAGAGTGAATTCCCTGAGGTGGCGTTTTGGCATCCGGATAGGGAAAGCGCCAGGGAGGAAGCTGCCCGCGTGCTGATCGAACTGAGGGAGGAGCGCGCCGACGGACGCGATTGGGTCGCAGCCGGACATCCTGACCCGTTCGAGGTCGGCGCCGGTCGTCATTCGGGTGGCCAGTGGATTCTCCGCTACGAAGACTTGAGGCGTGGCGACGATGCAAACGGAGCGAGTCTCATGGAAGGCGGAGCGGCTGCGAGACGAGCTGACAGGAGGCCCAAGCGCACAAAGCCGGCCGCCGGCGCCTGGCAAGGCATCATTCCCGGAGAGGAAGTGAAGCAGATGCTCTACGAAGCTCGTCGGACGGGGTCCCGGGCCGAACCGGCCCCATAGGTGATGGAGTATCTGGTCGACACGGACTGGGCAATTGACTATATGAACGGTCACCAGCCAGTGGTGCAGCGATTCGATGAGTTGTCGCCCCTGGGCATTGGACTGAGCATCGTATCGCTCGCCGAGCTCTATGACGGGATGTTTGGCACCGAGGAGAGACTGGCCGCGGAGCAGGGGTTGCAAAGTTTTCTCGATTACATCGAAGAAGTCGTACCGCTCGACGATCCCGTTTGCCGGGTCTTTGCCCTGGAGCGCCGACGACTGAGGGCCACCGGAAATCGCCTCGATGACCTCGATCTCCTGATTGGCTCGACCGCGATACACCACGGCCTCACGCTGCTCACCAACAACCGAAGACACTTCGAGCGAATGCGAGAGCTGAACATCATCTCGGCGTGAGCTATCGAACGGCGTAGGCGATCATCCAGGTACGCGGCGATGTAAGTGTGCGTCCGGCAGGTTACTGTTCACAGTCGAGGGGATCGCGCGTGCGCCCTTCGATACGGCCCGCCCAAAGCGGCGGGCCTACTCAGGGTGAACGGGGTGGCTGGGCATCACCTCTGAACAGTGACTCCGGTAGGTACATGTTCAGACTCGGTGAGGGGAATACCCCGCCCCTGGATACCCGCCCCCGCCTACGCGAGGGCAGGCTCTTCGCGGGTATGACGGAGAGATGCGGCGGCTTTTGGAGAGATCCCCCCAAGACTGAACCGTTACTTTCAACTCCATCGCGCATGCCTATCGTGCGTGTCGTAACAGCGTTGGTAACCGCGGCACTACAGGGCCACTTCCACCTGCCGGGTTTCGATGGTCAGAGGCATGCCTTTTTCGGCGCGCACTTCAATACAGAGCTCGATGGCCTCCCGTATATTGGCGAGGGCCTCGTCCTTCGTGCCTCCCTGGCTGACACAACCCGGGATGGACGGCCATTCGGCTATCCAGACTCCGTCTTCGTCCCTGTCGATCGTAACTGTCATCTTCATTGTTCGACCTCCGAACCGCCGGTTGTCATTATACGAGCGGAACGTCAGGGGAGACTACCCAGCCCCGTGCATCTCGCAGGGTAGCTTGGCGGAAGGTGTCCTTATCGACATCAGGTCTCTCTGACCGATGTACTTCCTGCTCATCCTAGTCTGAGCACGAATTGTAGCCTGGGCCAAGCTAGTTTGGGACGTCTACGAGGTGGTTGCCGGCGGCGTGGGACTTGAGGAAGCCGGTCATGATCTGGACGGTTTTGCGGGCCTCGTGGGCGGTGGAGACGCCGTCGCCGCCGTTCTCGATGCGGTCGATCATCTCCAGGTAGCCGGCGACGTAGGTGTGGGTCCGGTAGTCGACCGGGGCGAGCGTCTGGGAGACGATCGGCGACGCCCTGTCCGGGCCCTGGGTCCGCAGCTCGATCGAGGGATCGTTGAAGCCGAACAGCATCTTCCCGCCGGGGCCGGCGAGCTCTATCGAGGAGCCGTCGAGCGTGTCTTTGTGCGCGGAGTAGTAGGCGCGGACGCCGTTGCGGAAGACGATGAACCCGCTGACTCCGGGCTCACTCTCGGGCAGCTTGCCGCCGTCGCCCCGGTACTGGTCCCAGTGGTCGAACCCCTCCTCCAGCTTCGCGAAGACCTGGGCTGGCTCGGAGTCGGCGAAGAAGCAGATGCCGTCGATGACGTGGGTGCCGTTGCGGAACGTCATGGCGCGTCGTCCGCCGTGTGTGGCGACGATGTTGCGCAGGGGGCCGATGGCGCCGTCGCGGAGGGCCGAGCGCGCCCTGTGGTACAGCGGGCGCCACCGGCGCGTGTGGCCGACGCTGGACGCTACGCCGTTGGCCTCGAAGGCGGCGACCATGCGGTTGGCGTCGTCCATCGTGGTGGCGAGCGGCTTCTCGACGAACACGCCCTTGACTCCGTTGTTCGCGCCGTAGACGGCGATGTCCGCGTGCTTGTCGTCGCCGGTGGCGACGGTGAGGATGTCGAGGCCCTCGGTGTCCACCATCTCCCGGTAGTCGGTGTACGGGGTGTAGTTGGGCCACCTGCCGCCCCAAGTGTCGGAGAACTTGTCGAGCATCTCGGAAGAGAGGTCGCACGCTCCGACGACGTCCACCCCGGGCGTCTGGGAGAGACACGCGGTGTGCCCTACCATGATCTCGTCCCGCAGCGGCCCGTAATCGCTGCCCGGAGACCCCGCGGCGATGCCTGAGAGTCCGACGATGCCAACTCGGTACGTTTTTTGCGCCATGTCAGTCCTTTCGTTGTGTCTCTTGTCGATTCGCCGCACAACGCCGCAGCGTTGCTCCTATCCGACCCAGAAGGCGTAGAGCCTGGCGTGGCCCATCTCGAAGCGGAGTCGCACCGGCCGCTGGCGCGGGGACGCAGGTCGCCCGCCCCAAGTGAGCTCGCGGCCGAGGTGGTCCCCGTCAACGGGGTCGCAGTCGGCCAGCGAGAAGCCGGGGAGGGGCCGCATGTCCTCGGCGTCGACCAGCTCCGCCAGAAGCTGGCCGCCGCGCGCGTCCGCGTTCACGAACACGCCGCCGTCGAGGACGAACGGCGTCGTGGTCATCGTGCCCCGTCTCTCCGCGTCGAGGGACACGAAGCCGTCCAGCCTGACCTTCGCCAGTGCGACGCAGTTGAGGTCCTGGAAGTACGGCGCGTACGACTCGTCGTGCTGATCGGTCCAGGAGCGGAAGCGGCAGGCGTTGTAGTAGACCCATATCTCGCCCAAGTCTTCCCGGACGACGGGCCGGCCGCAGGTGAGAATCTGCGAGGTGTCGTAGACCTCGCCGTCCCAGGGCAGTACGCCGAGAAACAGGTCCCGGTTCGCGACGCGCTTCCAGTCGCGCAGGTCTCGGGAGACGGCGAGCTCGGTCTGGTTGACGCCGTTGTGGTTGCCGCGCGGCGGCGGCAGGGCGCCCGCCGGGTTGAACAGGACCGGGAAGGCGACGTAGAGGCCCTCGTAGGGCATCACCGTCATCTCGTACACCTGCGCCGGATGGCGTGCCTGGTCGACTATAGGCGGCGTGAGATAGGCGGGGTCGTCCACGATTTGCCGAATCCTGCGCTTGGAGTTGTTCCCGTCTATCTCGTCGGAGTGGAATATGAGCTCCGGCTCGGTCCAGTCGTTGAAGTCGTCGCTCGTCGAGAGCCAGACCGACCTTCCCCACTTCGTAGAGAGCTTCACGGTCGCGACGAACCGCTCGCCGAGCTCGTCGTAGGTGAGGCGCGACGTGTCGTCGGCGGGAATCGGGGGGACGTCGATCATCGTCCACCGGAGCCCATCGGGCGATACGGCGGGGAGGCGGCCGGAGCCGCGGTCGGAGAAGAGTGCCTTGTAGCGTCGTTGCGGGTCGTCCTCCCGCTCGTCTCTGAGGACGTGGTAGAGCGTCAGGCCGTCATCGTTCGGGACGATGTTGTTGTCCCTGGAGCCGTTCCACTCGTGGAGTCCAAGCGCCGGCCTGTCCCATCGCAGGCCGTCGGTGGAGGTGGCGTAGTGGGTGAACGACTCCTGCGAGTCCGGCTCCCCGGAGTCGGGGTCGCGGTATCCGGACTGGTACCAGAGCTCCCACAGTTGCCGGTCCGGGTCCCATTGAGGCGGACTGTGTGCCTGCAGCGACACCTGGCCGCGGGAGCGGTCGGGTCGCATGACGGGGCCCAGTCTGTCAGGCTTGTTCAGCGTTCGCCTGAGGCCGTACTTCGTCTCGATCGCCAAGTCGTCGAGGAAGAGCTGCTTGTGCAGCCGGGGCTGTATCATTCGAGGCTCCTGTGATGGCTCCCGCGCGGCGCGCATCGAGTGACCGCGACTATAGTTGAGGCTGGCGGCCGTGTCAAAAGCGCGGGCGGCGTCGACACGTCGGCCGCGCCGGACGGAAACGGTGCTCGCGTTCACGGGTAGCAGCTCAGACTTGGGGGCCCAAACAACCCGATCACACTGAACAAGGCCCGTGCTTGACGGCGGGCAACCTTTCACCAAGGGTGGCGTCGGCCCCGCCCAAAGACTGAGTTGTGCGGGCCCTTCGATACACCCCGACGAAGCGTCGGGGCACTCAGGGCGAACGGGGTTGGTGGGGACGAAGCGTCGGGGCACTCAGGGTGAGCGGGGTGTGTGGAGACGGTCCCACCCGACCAGACTCCGATGGCCACGGCACCGCCATGCCCACGAGAGCGGGAATCCACGAGGGCGGACCGCGTTCCTCTCAGCTAATCTGAACATCTACGGTTTGGCAGGGCCTTTCCAAAGTCGTCACAAACGTCATACGAGGAGTCTCGACAGTCCTTTCTCCCTCAATGGGAGAAGGTCAGGATGAGGGTGACAGACTTGCACCGGTCCAACGCCCCCCTCACCCAACCCACCACGCCCATGCCAAAACAATGAGACAGCCTCCGAAGGGGAGAGGGGACTTTGGAAAGACCCTAACGGTTTGGTCGGGCGGTTGGCGAGACGGTGGGGAGTGTGATACACACTGCAGACGGGCATCCTGCCCGAGAACAGCGTACAATACAGTCCCGTGGCTTCCCGACAGGTCGGGGCCGCGGGACGGTGCCTCGTCGGCGCGCGGGGCACTATCGCGAGGAGGGAAGCCGATGTTGCAGGTTAGATCGCTCCGGGCCGTGTTCTTTGCCGCCGCGATGCTGGCGGCGCTCGCCGCCGGATGCTCCAGCTCAGGCGACGACGGCGGTCAGGGGGGCGCCGCGAGTGATGGTGGGGACGGGGGCGACAACGTCTACAAGCTGACCCAGCAGCTCGACATGAGCATCGAGGTCAGCAGCACGAAGTTCAACGAGACGAGGCGCATTCCCAGGACGTATAGCTGCGAGCGCGACGACATCTCGCCGCCTATCGACTGGAGCGGGGTTCCCGCAGGGGCGGTCAGCCTCGCGCTGCTGGTCGACAGCGACCAGCTCGTCCGTGAGGAGCGCCCGGACCTGGTCTGGGTGCACTGGATGCTGTGGAACATTCCACCGGACGCGAGCGGCGTGCCCGAGAACGTGCCGAAGACGGCGGCGGTGCCGTCGATCGGTCCCAACGCGGGACAGGGCACGAACGACGAGCAGAATATCGGCTGGTCCGGGCCGTGCAAGGCGGGGCTCGGGATCGGGTGGACGGCGGGCAGCAACCTGCGTCAGAAGCAGTCACAGGCCGTCGGGCAGTACTACTTCCGTGTGTACGCGCTGGACACCGAGCTGCAGCTAGGGTCGGACGCGACCAAGAACGACTTCCTTCGGGCGATCGACGGCCACGTGCTGGCCGGCGGCGTGCTAACCGGCGAATTCGTGGGCCAGGTGAAGCTGACTGAGTAGAGGACGAGACCAGCGGGCGTCCCAGGCAGGTGCTTTCCGGACCCGCCACACGTCGGCCCGGGTGTGCAGCAATACAGCGGCAGGGTAGAGCCATGCAGCGTCGTAGACTGTTCGAATCGACGGTCACCGCGAACGTGTTGCTCGTCACTCTCGCGGCGGCGTGCTCCAACTCCGGCGGCGAGGGCGGGCAGAGTGCCGCCGCCGCGGCCGAGAGCGACTCCGGGTCCGCCGAGGTCTACAAGCTGAGCCAGCAGCTCGACATGAGCATCGAGGTCAGCAGCACCAAGTTCAACGAGACGAGGCGCATTCCCAGGACGTATAGCTGCGAACGCGATAACATCTCGGCGCCGATCAAATGGAGGGACGTGCCAAACGGGACTGTGAGCCTCGCCCTGTTGGTCGAAAGCGACCAGCTCGCCAGGGAAGAGCTACCCGACCTTCTCTGGGCGCATTGGGTCCTATGGAACATACCGCCGGACGCCCGGGAGCTTCCCGAAGCGGTGCCGAAGACCGCGAGCGTGCCTTCGATCGGACCGCGCGCAGCCCAGGGAACAAACGACGAGAACAACATCGGCTGGTCGGGCCCCTGCAAGCCGGTGTTGGGGAGTGCGCGCTATGGCTGCCCAGCGAACACCTGCGCGAACCAATCGACGGCGGTAAGCAAGTATTACTTCAGGCTCTACGCGCTCGACACGACGATCGACCTTGGGGCGGAGGCCGCGAGGAACGACCTCCTACGAGCGATTGACGGACACGTGCTGGCCGCCGGTGAGCTGGTCGGAGAATTCGTAGGCCAGGCGAAGTAGCAGTACCAGATTGGGTAGACAACTGAGGCTCAAGGCGATTCGAGACAACCTAACCTAACGCCGCGAGACCGAACACTGGCCGCCGGCAATTCGGCACGGCGGATCGACGGGGGTAGCCCGATAGCGGGAGGGTAGATGGATGCGACATCGTAGATTGTTCCAATACACTGTGGCTACGCTCGTGTTGCTCGTCATGCTTGCCGCGGCGTGCTCCAGCTCCGGCGACGACGGGGGGCAGGCCGGGGCCGCGAGCGAGGCCGGGTCCCAAGGCGGCGCCGGCAACGTCTACAAGGTGGCCCAGCAGTTCGAGATGAGCATCGAGGTCAGCAGCACCAAGTTCAACGAGACGAGGCGCATACCCAGGCAGTACAGCTGCGACCGCGACGACATCTCGCCGCCGATCGACTGGAGCGGGGTTCCCGCAGGGGCGGTCAGCCTCGCACTGCTGGTCGACAGCAACCAGGCCGCCCGCGAAGAGGTCCCGGACCTGTTGTGGACGCACTGGGTGCTGTGGAACATCCCTCCGGACGCCGGCGGCGTGCCCGAGAACGTGCCAAAGACGGCGGCCGTGGCATCGATCGGGCCCAACGCCGGCCAGGGCGCCAACGACCACCAGAATATCGGCTGGTCTGGGCCGTGCAGGCCGTCGCTGGGAATCGGATGGACGCAGTACCAGAACCTGCCGCAGAAGCAGTCGACGGCCGTTGGGAAGTACTACTTCCGGCTGTACGCGCTGGACACGGAGCTGCAGCTGGGGTCGGACGCGACCAAGAACGATCTGCTGCGGGCGATCGACGGCCACGTGCTGGCCGGCGGCGAGCTGGTCGGCGAGTTCGTAGGCCAGGTGAAGCTGACGGAGTAGGCCTCGCGCATCTTGGGGGGCGCCGTCACCGGAGCCCGGCGACGCGTCCCGACGATGCGGCGGGACATGTGTGCCGAACGGGAGGAGGGCGGCGATTCAGCGACTCAATCCAGTCGACGTCGCGGTCTGGGCAATCGCTCTGCTCGCGGGGCTGGCCATGGCGTGCTCGAGCTCCGACGGCAACGATGGGCAGGGCGGCGCGGAAGACACCCGATCCGGCGACGTGTACAGCCTGAAGCAGCAGTTCCCGATGAGCATCGATATTTCCAGCACCAAGTTCAACGAGACGAAACGCATCCCCAGGGACTATAGCTGCGAGCGCGATGACGTCTCGCCGCCGATCGATTGGGGAGACGTGCCGGACGGGACAGTGAGCCTGGCATTGGTGGTCGACAGCGACCAGGTACCGGGCAAGCCGTGGGTCCACTGGGTGCTATGGGGCATTCCGGCGGATGCGGCCGGGCTGCCCGAGGGGGTGCCGAATACGCCGAAGGCGCCGTCGGTCGGAGCCAAGGCCGGTCAGGGCACCAATGACGACGCCAAGGTGGGATGGTCGGGGCCGTGCCCGCCTCCCTTCACCCTGGCGATGCCGGACGAGTTCCGGCGGCCCGATTCCAAATCGAAAACCGCCAAGTCGGCCAAGACGTACACGTTCAGGCTCTACGCGCTCGACACCGAAATCTCGCTGGGCCCGGACGCCACCAGGGGCGATCTGCTGCGGGCGATGGATGGACACGTCCTGGCCGGCGGCGAGCTGGTGGGCGAGTTCGTAGGCAAGGTCGTGTCGAAGAATCCTCTCGGATGACGCCGCGGCGGCATCCCGGTTCGGACCGAAGCGGCGGGGAAGACTCCTGGCAGGAACGGGACGCAGGCCAGGCGGCGGCGGACTGGCCGCGACGTAGGGACAGCGGGTAGAATTGGCGGGACGGCGCTCGAGGGTTTGGAAGACGTATGCCGCAACTACAGCACACTCTGGGTCTACTGATCGGCTACGGGCTTGTTGTCGCCGTGGCCGTCGGCTGCTCCAGCGACGGCGGGGCGACGGGGGCCGCGGCCGGCGACGACGCGGTCAAGGACGAGTACAAGCTGGAGCAGCAGTTCGCGCTGAGCATGGCGGTCACCAGCACGAAGTTCAACGCGACGAGGCGCATACCAAGGCAGTACAGCTGCACGCGGGAAGGGATATCGCCTCCGATCTCGTGGGGCGAGGCGCCGGCGGGGACGATGAGCCTGGCGCTCGTCGTCGACAGCAACCAGCACGCCGGGCCTCCGTGGGTGCATTGGGTGCTCTGGGGCATTCCGGCGGACGCCCAGTCGCTTCCAGAGGAGGTGCCCAACACGGCGCTGGCGCCTTCGGTGGGCCCCAACGCGGCGCAGGGGACGAATACGGAGGCCAAGATCGGGTGGACCGGGCCCTGCCCTTCCCCCGTGCTGCTCAGTCGGGGGCATCAGGAGTCGGCCGTCGCGACGTACACGTTCAAGCTCTTCGCCCTGGATACGGAGCTAACGCTCGGGACGGAGACGACCAAGAACGATCTGCTCGAAGCTATCGACGGGCACATCCTGGCCGGCGGCGAGCTCGTCGGCGAGCACGTTTCGAACGTTCAGTGCAGGATGTCCGGGGGCCAGAAGCTGAACATCAAGGACTGCGGCTAACCGTGGATTCCCCACCTGATTGGGCCGGGGGACGTGGAGGACTGCTTCCGATGTAGTAGTGACGCACCCTGTCGGGGTTGGATTCCCGCCCCCGCCTTCGCGAGGGCAGGCTCTGTGCGGGAATGACGTAGGTGGGGGATTTGGGCTGACGAAGGCGTGCCGGCAGGCCCGCGGACAAAAAAGAGCGGCGGCCAACTCGGCGCCGCCGCTCCCATGACTACGGTTCAGGTCAGCCGGAACGCTTTGCCACGTGCCTGAGCGCCACGACGGCGATCGCGACGATCAGCACCAGGCCCACGATTACTATGACGACTATGAGGTCGGTGCCAATCCCGTCGTCGTCAGCGGCGGCGGTCTCGGCCGCGTCGCCACCGCCGTCGGCTCCTTCTTCGGATGCCTGCTCGTCCGTCTCCTCTGACGGCAGCGGCGTCGGCGTGGGCGGCGGCGCCGGGCCCACGCTCACGCTCGCCGTCAGCCTGTCTACGCGAATGCCGTATGAGCCTTCGTTGAGCCGTACGGACAGGGTCACCTCTTTCTGTTCGTTGGGCTCCAGCAGCACCCTGTGCGTCGCCGAGGGGACCGAGTCGACGTAGATGCCCAGAAGTGGGGTGAGCGGCCCCGCAGTGAGGTTGGCGACCTGCACGGTGAACTCGGTCGGCACACCTGCGCCGGGCGAGCTCGCGACCGCCAGGTCTTCGACTTTGAACTCGGCCTCGGGCGCCGTGGACCTGCCGGTGATTGCCCAGGTCGAGAATTCGGGCACGAGCTGGCGGTACCGCAGCGTGTCTTCGTCCTCGCCGACGTACTGCGCGGGAGCGAACTCCCAGAAGCCGGACTCGACGTTGTGCCGGTTGAGGAACACGGACCAGGGGTGGATGTCGTTCTCGTCCATCCAGCTCTTGTCTACGGAGAAGGTGATGTAGCCGGTTCCGAAGCCGCTGTCGGCGCCGGAGCCGACCGTTAGCCTGAACAGCTTGTGTGGGCTCTGGTGCTCCGGGAACGCGGGCATCTCGAAGGGACGAGCGGAGAAGGCCGACGCGGTACCCGGTGTGGGAGTGGGCTTGGTGGAGATGACTCCGAGCGGCAGGCCCGTGACGCGCACCCGCAGCCGGTCTGGGGGACTCGCGAACCGGCCGGCCACCGAGACTACCGGGGGACGGCCGTCCTCCTGTACCCAGGCTCCTATTGCTCCGGCTGCGGTGCCCGGGTCCGGTATTGGAGGCCGCAGCCATATCTCGACGGGCAGCACCTCGCCCAGCGCCTCGAGCGCCTCCGTATCGTCGGCCAGGCCCATGTTGAGCGCGTCGTTCGTGGCCCCGACGTCGCTCTTTGCGGCGACCTTCAGCGCGTTGGCTACCGCGGCCGCGTCGGCCTTGACCGCCGCCGTCAGCGTGTTGCCCGTGGCCTGTGGGTCCTGGGCCGCCGCGGCGGCAATCGCGCGGCCGGCCCCGTCGGGGTCCTGGGCCGCGGCCGCGGCGAGGGCGGGCCCGGCCGTCGCCGGGTCCTGCAGGATGGCGTCGACCTCCTCTTGCGGTGGCGCCGGGTCCGCCTGCGCGGGCGGCGCGCCGCGGGAGTTTTGGGGTTCGTCCACGGAGCCGCGCGCCACCGCGGCCTGAGCGGCCGCGAACGAGGAGAGCGCGACCACGAGTACACCTATGAACAGGTACCTCTTCAGGAAACCGCGCAGCGTCACTTGTAGCCTCCTTGCGACGGGTCTCACCACCAGGGATCCCGCCGTACTGCGGAAGGGAGTCGTCAAGGCTGTGTCGGGCCAATTGTCACGGTACAGATACGCGGCGGCCCTGTCAACGTCGCGGCCCCGCGGCCCTGAGGACAGGGGCGTTCAGTCGCCGTTGCAGTCGCCAAGTATGCATCGGATTCCGAGGACATCTTGACAGCGCCGGTACTTTCTATATAATTCGGGCCACGTTCACAAGTATATGGGGTGAAGCCATGTCCGGTATCGGAAAGAAACTAGTGCTACTGATAGGGATATCGCTGGTGGCGGTGCTGGGTGCGGTCGCCTGCGAGGAGGCGGCGGAGCCGGAGGCGCCGCAGGCCGCCGCGGCCGCGGCTGACCCCGAAGCGCCGCAGGCTCCTTCGGCCGCCGGTCCGGGGCCAGCCAAGGCTGCGGAGAAGGCCGCCACGCCTCTGCCGGCAGAGGCTGCGGCCGACCCCGAAGCGCCGAAGGCCGCCGACACCGGGGCACAGGCGGTGAAGAAGCCGATCACGACCAGAACGGGGATGGGCATTGACCTGAACCTGCACGACCGTCAGGTCGCAACCGTTCCCGGACACAAGCGGACCAACGCCGCACCCTGGCGCGACGGCGGAGGCAATCGTGAGTTCTCCGCGTGGCAGGCCGCCACGCTGCTGTTCCTCAACGAGGACAACACCTTCAGGCCGTTCCTCGCTTCGAGTTGGAGCGTGACCGACGACCAGACGACCTTCACGTTCAAGATCCGCGAGGACGCGATCTACCAGGACGGCACCCCGGTCAAGGCGTCCGAGCTGAAGGCCTACTGGGAGCACGGCGGCAAGCCGGAGAACATCGTTGCCTGGGGCGGCTCCATGCTCCTGGGTCTGCGTGACATCAAGGGGATGCAGGACCTGATGGCCGGCGACACCACGGTGGCCGAGGGGCTGGTCGCAATCGACGACAACACCCTGGAAGTCACGATGGAGCAGGCGATCCCGACGTTCCCGCACGTCGTCACGATTGACCAGACCGGGTTCACCAAGATCGACCAGGTGCTGGCCGATCCCGAGGACTGGCACTTCGCTCCCATCGGCGTAGGCCCCTACGCCATGGTCATCGACAAGGACACCGGGTACACGGAGATCATCCGTGTCGACCTGAACGGCATGTCCTGGTGGGGCGAGCAGTTCATCTTGGAGAAGGTCATCTACCCAGACGTGCCTGACCAGCAGGTCAAGCTCATCATGTTCGAGAACGGCGAGGTCGAGTGGGTCAGGGTTTCGGGTCCTCCCGTAGCGGAAGCCTTAGACCCCAACGCCACCATGCACCCGTTCCTGTACATCGGTCAGAGCGGCGGTCTGTGGCTGTACAGCCTGGCTAGCGGGCTGGCGCCTCTCGAAGACGTCTTCGTCAGGCAGTCGCTGATCCACGCGCAAGACATGCAGACCACGGTTCAAGCCGTGATCGGCAACTACGTCAACAGGGCGCCCGGCTACGTCACCAGCAACGTCGCCTGTCACGATCCGGACTACGACGGCGGCTTCTACGACCCGGACCTGGCGAGGCAGTTCCTGGCCGAGTCGACCTACGGCAGCGCGGCCAACCTGCCGGTGCTTCGGATCGACCTCGGGAACGCGACGAGAATCAACATCGGCGTAATCACGAAAGAGTATTGGAAGGACAACCTCGACATAGACCTGGACCTCCTCAAGCGCGAGCGCGG
Source organism: Dehalococcoidia bacterium (assembly GCA_965220785.1). Classification (GTDB taxonomy): domain Bacteria; phylum Chloroflexota; class Dehalococcoidia; order Lucifugimonadales; family CAZENU01; genus CAZENU01. The sequence continues at coordinate 606,393 of CBDCQW010000003.1, read as the reverse complement.
CATGCCCAGGCGCCCGGGCTCCCAGATCATTCGCAGAAGCTCCGGAACGCCGGTGAAGGACCCGATCTGGCTGACCAACGCCATGAGAAGCGTCCTCGTGGACGAGATACCCGGACGTGAGGTGGTCGACGCCCTCTGGTCTTACGCCACCACGCTGCCGCTGTCACATCCGGAGCGCTGCGACGCGTTCCAGGCGGTCGAGCGCGAGATGATCGACTCGGCGTACATAATCCCGCACGAGGGCATCGACACGGTCTACTTCTTCGTGCAGCCGTGGGTGAAAGGCTTCGACCGGCCCTTCTCGCAGGAGATCACGCTGGACAAGCTCTTCATCCAGAAGCACTAGGCGCCCAAGGGACAGCCGTCCCGAACAGGCCTTAGTTCGAAGAGGCTCCAGATATCACGTCTGGGGCCTCTTCTTTTTGGCCCGCAAAGTCGATTGCGGAGCGGTAACTGTTCAGACTCGAGGAGATGGACTCGGCGGGGGACTTTCACCAACGATGAAGATGAGGCTGCACCGGAAGGCGGGTTGCAAACCCCCCCTACGCCAGATCGGCCAAACCCTACGCCAGATCGGCCAAAACCCTACGCCAGATCGGCCAAAACCCTACGCCAGATCGGCCAAAACCCTACGCCAGATCGGCCAAGGGTTGTTCTCAGAGAAACTCTGAACAGTTACGCGGAGCGCCGATCCGTCAAACAATCGGCAACGAGACGGAGCGGCGGCGGACCGGCCGCGCTGTCCTCGCAACGGCGCCGTGCACGGTTCCGTCAAGAGTGAACGGCTCCGCGACTCTTGACGCCGGAGTGCCGCGGGGCTGTATCCTCTCGCATGGAAAGGAGTCATCATGACTGACGAGGAGTTTGGCTACGTGCCGGAGCAGACGGAGGCCGAGCGCGAGATCTTCGAGAGGGAGCTCGACTCCTTCGTGCCGGACAGGGCCCTGGACGCTCACGCCCACATGTGGCCGGGCACGGCCCCTGACGCGGAGAACGATCCGAAGCCGTGGCTGCGGGAGCACATGACGCTGGCCCGCTGGCAGGAGCTGATGACTGACCAGATGCCCGGTCGCACGATCGGCGGCCTGATGCTGGCCGTGCCGCAGGGGCTCCACGGCCTGGCGCCGTCGACCGAGGCGAGCATCAGACGGCACGCGGAGCACATAGCGGCCGAGTCCGCGGCCAATCCGCTCTGCCAGCCGACGATGTTCGTCTCGCCGTGGATGGACGTGGACTACGTAAAGCAGGAGGCCCGGCGGCTGGACGTGAAGGGCCTCAAGGTCTACCACACCGAGAGCCCGACGAAGCCGACGTGGAACTCGGAGATACCGGAGTTCCTGCCGGAGTGGGTGGTGCGAGTGGCCCACGAGCTGGGTATCTGCGTCACACTGCACATGGTGAAGGAGCGGTCGGTGGCCGATCCGTCGAACCAGCACTGGATCAGGACCTACTGCGAGCGGTACCCGGACATGAAGCTGATCCTCGCCCACGCGGCGAGGAGCTTCAACCCAGTCTGGGCGATGGAGGGCGTACATACGCTGAAGGGGCTGCCCAACGTGTACTGCGACACGGCGGCGATCGGCGAAGTCGGGGCGTGCGAGGCCATCATCGAGCACCTGGGGCACGATCGGCTGCTGTGGGCGACGGACTTCCCTATCAGCCACATGCACGGCAACTACGTGGCGATCGGCACCGGCCATGTCTGGGTCAGTCCGGAGAGCCATCCGGTACCGGAGGCCGTGCACAACGGGTTCGTGCACAACGGCCTGGAGCAGCTTCGCGTCATCAAGCAGGCGGCGTGGCACCGGCGCCTCACCGACTCCCAGATAGAGGACGTCTTCTTCAACAACCTCGCCGGCCTGATCGACGTCGGCTAGTTCGAAGCAGCTACGAGTCACGTGCGCAACGCGGGCCCGCGCCGCGCGCCTCGTCCGGGAGGTACCAACGCTGTCCACGAACAACACGGGCCGCTACCGCCTGGCGGTCGACATCGGGGGGACGTTCACCGACGTCGTGCTGCTGGCGCCGGACGGGCGTTACTGGACAAAGAAGGTATCGTCGACGCCTGAAGATTACGCCGTGGGCATCATCGAGGGCGTCGCGCAGGTCCTGAACGAGCGCGGGCTGGACGGCTCGGCCGTCTCGGAGATCATCCACGGCACCACGGTGGCCAGCAACACGATTCTCGAGAACAAGGGCGCCAGGACCGCGTTGATCACCACGTCCGGTTTCCGGGACGTGCTCGAGCTCCGCCGGCTTCGGGTCCCGCAGCTCTACAGCGTCTTCTACGAGCCGCCGACGCCGCTCGTGGAACGGCGGCTGCGGCTCGAGGTGGACGAACGGATCGACAGCGACGGCGCCGTCGTCACGGCGCTGAGCGCCGAGGACGTCGAGGCCGCGCTGGACCGTATCGAAGAGGACGGGGCGGAGTCGGTCGCGGTGTGCTTCCTGCACTCCTATCGGAACCCCGCGCACGAGCGCCGCGTGGGCGAGGCCATCCGCGAGAGGCTCCCGGACATCTACGTCTCGCTGTCGGTCGACGTGCTGCCCGAGATCCGGGAGTACGAGCGCACGAGCACGACGGTGGTCAACTCGTACCTGGGGCCGATAGTGAAGAACTACCTGGACTCCCTCGTGGACCAGCTCGGCGCGACGGCGATCTCGGCGCCGGTGCACATCATGCAGTCGAACGGCGGGATCATGTCGGCGAGGCAGGCGGCCGAGACGCCTGTGAAGATCGTCGAGTCGGGGCCGGCGGCGGGCGTCGTGGGCGGCGACGAGATCGGCAAGAGGGTCGGTCTGCCGAACCTGATCACCTTCGACATGGGCGGGACCACGGCGAAGGCATCGCTGATAGAGGACGGCCAACGAAGCTGGACCACGGAGCACGAGATCGGCGGGGGCATATCGCTGTCCAGCCGGCTCGTCAAGGGCGGCGGCCACGCAATCAAGGTTCCGGTGATGGACCTGGCCGAGGTGGGCGCCGGCGGCGGCAGCATCGTGTGGATCGACCGCGGCGGAGCGCTGAGAGTCGGTCCCCGGAGCGCCGGGGCGATGCCCGGGCCGGCCTGCTACGACACGGGCGGAACCGATCCCACCGTCACCGACGCCAACGTCGTCCTCGGGTACGTCAACCCGCGGCGGCTGGCTGGCGGCGCGGTGGAGCTGAAACCGGAGCTCGCGAGACGGGTGCTGGACGAGCGGGTGGCCGGGCCCCTCGGCATGGGCACGCTGGAGGCGGCCTACGGAGTCCACACCGTGGCCAACGTGACGATGATCCGGGCGATCCGGGCCGTGTCGACGTACCGGGGCCGCGACCCTAGGGACTTCTCGATGCTGGCGTTCGGGGGCAGCGGGCCGGTCCATGCCGTCGCCATGGCGCGGTCGCTCAGCGTCGCGACCGTGATCGTGCCCCCGGCGTCGGGAGTCTTCTCCGCCGTGGGACTGCTGCAGGCGCGGGCCGAGAGCCACTTCGTCCTGACGTTCTTCGGCCGGCTGTCCCATGTCGACCCCGAGGCGCTCGACGGCGCTTACGGGACGATGAAGGAGCAGGCCGAGTCGTCCCTCGCCGCGGAGGGGTACAGCGCCGCGGACCTGGTCTGGCAGCGCTCGGCCGACCTGAGGTACGTCGGGCAGGCCTACGAGCTCACGGTGCAGGCGCCCGGCGACCGTCTCGGCGCTTCGGGGGCCGCCCTGCTGGAGGACAGGTTCCACGACGAGCACGAGCGCACCTACGGGCACAAGGCGGCCGAGGAGTCGGTGGAGATCGTGAACCTGCGGCTGACGGCGCGCGCGGCGTCGAGCCAGAGCCTGCCGGTCACGCCGATCGCCGGCGCGGACGACCACGAGAGGACGAGCCGAGACGTCTACTTCGGCCCGGACCACGGCTCGCTGGAGACGCCGATAGTCTCCCGGTCGGACCTCACGGCCGGGCGCCTCGACGGGCCGTTGGTGGTGGAGGAGTACGATGTGACGACCGTGGTTCCGCCGGGCTCCTCGGCCCGGCTCGACGAGTGGAGCAACATCGCAATCGACGTCGGGTAGACCCGCCGTGAGGAGACGCACGCCATGCTCGATCTGATAGTCGACGGGGGCACCGTCGTGGACGGGACCGGCGCGCCCCGGTACCGGGCCGACGTCGGCATTCTCGGCGGGCGCATCGAGGTCATTGGCGACCTTGCGGGCGTCGAGGCAGCACGCCGGCTCGACGCGTCCGGGCTGCTCGTCACGCCCGGCTTCATCGACATCCACAGCCACTCGGACTTTACGCTGCTGGTCGACCCGCGGGCGCAGAGCTCCATCGTGCAGGGCGTGACGACGGAGGTGATCGGCAACTGCGGACACGGCTGCGCGCCGATCACCGACCCGGAGCTGTTCAAGGGCAACATCTACGGCTACACGCCGCTGCTGGACATCGACTGGAGCACCACCGCCGAGTATTTTGAGAAGCTCGAACAGGCGCGCACTGCCGTCAACGTTGCGGCGCTGGTACCGAACGGCAACCTGCGACTCGCGGCGGCGGACGACTTCGAGCGTCCCTCGACGCCGGACGAGGTCGCCCACATGACCCGGCTGCTCGAGGAGGGGCTCGACGCGGGCGCGTTCGGGTACTCGACGGGCCTGGAGTACCCGGCCGAGCGCGCCTGCTCGGAAGAGGAGATGGTCGCGCTATGCCGCGTTGTCGCCGGGGCCGGGGGGCTGTACGCGACCCACGAGCGCAACAAGGAGGTCTACGCGGTCGAGGCCGTAGAGGAGGGGATCCGGGTGGCGGAGGCCTCCGGGGTGCGGCTGCAGCTATCGCACATCATCCCGCGCAGGGGCGGGCCCGCCGACGCCAGGGAGCGGGCCATCGCCGCGGCGGAGCGCGCCTACGACCGCGGCGTGGACGTGGGGTTCGACGCCCATACGAGGCTGCACGGCATAACCAACGTGAGCGCCGCCCTACCCGCCTGGGCCTTCGAAGGCGGCACCGACGCCCTGGCGTCCCGGCTCCGGGACCCGGCCACGAGAGCCGAGATGAGGCGCTACGAGAGTCTGATCTCCAGCTTCGGGCTGGGAGGCTGGGACCGAGTGTACCTGTTCAAGAGCGACGCCTCTCCTGACAAGGTCGGAAAGAGCTTCCAAGAGCTTGCTCCACCCGGCGGCGACGCGTTCGACGCCATCTTCGACATAGTCCTGGCCGAGGTCGACGATCCCCAGGGCCCCATGTGCGTCTGCCACTCCTACGAGGAGCATGAGCTGAAGGAGACGTTCGAGCACCCGCTGTGCACGCTCGAGTCGGACGCGACCGCGCTCGGGATCGACGGCCCACTGGAGGGCACGGACTTCCTGGGCGCGTACACGTGGGCCGCGTGGTTCCTGAGGCGGTTCGTGCGGGAGGAGCCGGTGTTCACCTGGGAGCAGGCCATACGCAAGCTGACCGCCATGCCGGCCGAGCGAGTCGGGATACGGGACCGCGGACGAATTGCGAGGGGCCTGAAGGCGGACGTGGTCGCACTGGACGCGGAGGCCGTTCGAGAACGCGGCACGTTGGAGAACCCCAGCGTGCTGTCCGAAGGCGTCTCCCACGTGGTGGTCAACGGCGGGGTGACGATGGCCGACGGGAAGCTCACCGGCAGCCGCAGCGGCCAGGTCCTGCGAAGGAGTTAGCCCACATGCTCGCGAGAGACATAGACCCGATCACCTTCGAGGTGATCCGCAACGGCCTCGACTCGCTGGTCGACGAGATGGCGTTGACGATCATGCGTACGGCCCACTCGGGCATAGTCAAGGACGCGATGGACTACTCGACGGCCTTCTGCGACCGCCGGGGCCAGGTCATCGCGCAGGGGCTCACCATCACCCTGCATCTCGGCTCGTTCTCGGGCGCGGTGCGGTCGGTGCTCGAACGCTACGAGGGGGCGATCGAGCCGGAGGACATGTACATCCTCAACGACCCGTACGGCTCGGGCGGGATCCACCTGCCGGACATCTACGTCATCAAGCCGGTCTTCGTGGACGACGAGCTGCAGGGGTTCGCCGCCACGGTGGCGCACCACACAGACGTCGGCGGGATCGTGCCCGGAAGCAACTCTACCGACTCGGTCGAGGTGTACCAGGAGGGGATACGCATTCCGACGCTGAAGCTGTACGACCGGGGCATGCCCAACGAGGCGATCTTCGCGATCATCGAGAAGAACGTCCGCGTGCCGGACAAGGTCCTCGGCGACATGCGCGCGCAGATAGCCGCGCTGAACATAGGCGAGCGCGAGTTCCATCACCTGGCCGGCCGTTACGGGGCCGCGACCGTGCGGCGGTACATGGACGCCCTGCTGGACTACACGGAGGGCCTGGCGCGGGAGGAGATCCTGAGGCTGCCCAACGGCACATACGAGTTCACCGACTATATCGACGCCGACAACATCGAGGAGGGGCCGGTCGTCATTCACGTCAGTCTGACGATCAGCGGAGACCGCGTCCTGGCCGACCTGGAGGGCTCGTCGCCGCAGGTGAAGGCGGGCATCAACTCGCCGCTGACATTCACCAAGTCGGCTGTCTACGGGGCCGTGCGGCTGGTGATGGACCCGGACATCCCGAACGCGGAGGGCTACCAGCGGCTGATCGAGGTGAGGGCGCCGAAGGCGAGCGTGGTGGCGGGCGAGCTTCCGGCGGCGTGCGGCGCGCGGGGCATCACGGGCTTCCGGGTAATGGACGCGGTGATGGGCGCGCTGGGGCAGGCGGTGCCGGACCGCGTCCCGGCGGACGGCGACGGCGGCAACACGATCATCAGCATCGGGGGCTACCACGCCGACGGCGAGCCGTTCGCCTTCGTCGACCTGATCTGCGGGGTGCGCGGCGGGCGTCCGGCAGGCGACGGTCCGGAGGGCGTCCCGCATCCGGGGTCCAACATCTCGAACACGCCGGTCGAGATAGCCGAGGTCGAGCAGCCTGTGAGGATCGAGGCTTATGGCCTGATCCAGGACACTGGCGGGCCGGGCAAGTTCCGCGGGGCGCTGTCGCAGACGCGGCGGGTGCGTTGTCTGGCCGACGAGGCGACGCTCCAGCTCCGGTCCGACAAGCGCCGGTTCCCGCCGTATGGCCTCCACGGCGGCAAGCCGGGCGACCCGTCGTGGAACATCCTGAACCCGGGAGACGGCCAGACGATACTGCCGACGCTCGCCGTCGCGCCGATGAAGCGGGACGACGTGCTGCTGCACACGATGGCCAGCGGCGGCGGATGGGGCGACCCGCTGGACCGCGACCCGGAGCTCGTCCGCACCGACGTCCGGAGCGAGCGTCTGACGGCGGACCACGTGCGGCGGGAGTACGGGGTCGTCATCGACCCGGAGAGCTTCGAGGTCGACCTGGGCGCGACGGAACGCCTCCGCGACGAGCTGAGGGCGCGCCGCGACCAGGAGGGGGCCGGGCAGGAGTAGTCTTTCCGTACTCCGCACATCGGTCTCTCTCTTGCTTTGCTCGCCTTGCACTACAGCGCATAGCCTTGCTATAGTCTATTGAGTAAGGCGAAAGCAGCAAACACAATGTGCTATGGGGATAGGTATGCTGGAGTCAGGCGTTACCTCAAAGGGGCAGACCACGTTGCCAAGGGCCGTTCGACGCGCCCTCGAGCTGGAGTCGGGCGACCGCGTACGGTATGTCATCCATGACGGCGAGGTCAGGATGAGGAGAGTACGCCCCGTGAGCCGGCTATTCGGCGTACTGCAACACGATGGGCCGGCCGTGAGTCTGGACGACATGGAGCAGGCAATCGCGGATGGAGCGCGCGGCGCTTGATCGCGATCGACACGAACGTTCTCGTGCGCTACCTCGTGCGCGACGACGAAGAGCAGGCCGACGCGGCACAGGCGATGCTGGAACGGTTGTCACCTGAGCAGCCGGGGTTCGTATGTCGGGAGGTCGCGATCGAGCTCGCCTGGGTACTGGAACGGGCCTACAGGCTCCCCCGGGACCACATCGCGTTTGTGCTGGAGGAGCTGGTCTCGACGGCGGAGCTGGTCGTCGAAAGCGGCGACGACGTGGACCGCGCGGCTTCTCTCTACCGCCGGGGAGGAGCGGGCTTCGCCGACCTGATGATCCTCGCCGCCGCCAAGCGAGTGGGCGCCGCCCCCGTCTATACGTTCGACCGCGCGCTGGCAAGGTCTGAACAGGCTGTCCTGATCTACACATAAGGCGGGCGGCCCCCGGCCCTCTCCCGCGCACGGACTGTACCGGTCCACCACCGGAATTCCACGCTATCCGGTTTGTGTATGGGAACCTGTCGCGTGTGCTGCCGTATAATGGGATTTCCCTGCGAGCGAGGACGTGCGAGCGAAGGAGGCGGCAGGATGGCGAAGACTGTGACGCTGCCCGACGAGACCGGTCACTTCGGCGACTTCGGGGGGCGATTCGTCCCCGAGACGCTCATGTACGCGTTGGAGGAGCTGGAGGAGGTCTATCGGAAGGCGCGGGGCGACGCGGAGTTCGCGGAGGAGCTCGACGGCCTGGCGCGGACGTACGTCGGGCGGCCGACGCCGCTCTACCACGCGGAGAACCTGTCGCGGAAGCTGGGCGGGGCCCAGATCTACCTGAAGCGCGAGGACATCGCCCACACCGGGGCGCACAAGATCAACAACGCAGTGGGCCAGGGCCTGCTCGCGAAGCGCATGGGCAAGCAGAGGATCATCGCCGAGACCGGGGCCGGCCAGCACGGCGTAGCGGCGGCGACGGTGTGCGCGATGCTCGAGCAGGAGTGCATCGTGTACATGGGGGAGGAGGACATCCGGCGCCAGTCGCTGAACGTGTTCAGGATGCGGCTGCTGGGCGCCGAGGTGCGGCCCGTGAGCTCCGGCAGCCGGACGCTGAAGGACGCGATCAACGAGGCGATACGCGACTGGGTGACCAACGTCGAGACGACCCACTACCTGATCGGCAGCGTCGTGGGGCCCCACCCGTACCCGATGATGGTCCGCGACTTCCAGTCGATCATAGGCCGGGAGGCGCGTGAGCAGATGCTGCAGGCCGCGGGACGGCTGCCCGACTACGCGATCGCGTGCGTCGGCGGGGGCAGCAATTCCATAGGCCTGTTCCACGAGTTCATCGCCGACGACGCCGTGAAGCTGATCGGCGTCGAGGCCGGCGGCGCGGGGGTCGACGGCGACGAGCACGCGGCCACGCTGGTGGCCGGCGAGCCGGGTGTGCTGCACGGCAGCCTGTCGTACCTGCTGCAGGACTCCGACGGGCAGGTGATGGAGACCCACAGCATCTCGGCCGGCCTGGACTACCCGGGGGTCGGCCCCGAGCACAGCTGGTTGAAGTCGACGGAGCGCGCGGCGTACGTCAGCGTGACCGACTCGGAGGCGATCGAGGGCTTCCAGCTACTGTGCCGCACCGAGGGCATAATCCCCGCGCTGGAGCCTGCGCACGCGATCGCGTACGCCGCCGAGCTGGCGCCGACCCTGTCGAAGGACCAGACTATCCTGATCGGCCTCAGCGGGAGGGGGGACAAGGACATCGATACGGTGGCGACGGCCTTGGAGGTCACGCTGTAGCGGTGTTTCGCTCTTGACCTTCTGCGACCCGCGCTCAGCCCACGGAGGTGACCTATGAAGAGGTTTCGCGTTGGCATCGTGACGATGGAGGCGACTCCGTGGGAGCTGGAGGAGAACTTCCAGCGTATGGAGGAGTACGTCCGCGAGGCGGCGCGCCGTCGGGCGCACCTGGTGATCGCCCCCGAGGGCATCCTGGACGGCTACGTGTGCGGCGCCGACCCCAACGTGACCGAGGAGGGCATGGTCGGGATCGCGCAGCGCATCCCCGACGGCCCCTATCTGAAGCGGGGCGGCGCGCTGGCCAAGGAGCTGGGGATATTTTTCATCTTCGGCTTCCTGGAACGCGACGGCGAGGAGCTGCTCAACTCGTGCGCGCTGTTCGACCCGGAGGGAGAGATCATAGGCAAGTTCAGCAAGGTGCACACGGCCGGCGAGTCGTTCATCACGCCGGGCAAGGAGCTTGCGCCGTTCGACACTCCGCTGGGCCGGGTCGGCATGCTGGTATGCAAGGACAGGAGCGTTCCGGAGAACTTCCGCGCGCTGGCCGTGCAGGGCGCGGAGATGGTGTTCCTGCCCATGGACGGCGCCGGCGGCCCAACGAACACGGAGACGCTCAGGCAGCGCGCCAAGGACAACGTGTGCTGGATAGTCGTGGCGAACACCTGGAGTTGCGTCGTCATCGACCCGACGGGCGACGTCTATCTGGAGAAGTACGAGAGCGAGTGCGTGAGCGTCCAGAGGATGGGCCCGGACGACCAGGCCAAAGAGGGCCTGAGAGCCAAATTCAAGCACCGCAGGCCCGACCTGTACGACCCCATCGCCAAGACGCTGGAGGACGGATACTTCTACGACGAGACGGGCAACCTCACGGAGGAGGGCGCGGCTTCAGGCGGCGGCCTGCGGGAGTTCGTCCGGCGGCGCGAGCGGCTCACCTAGCGACGACAGCAGCCCAGGGAGCGTGACCGTCGGGGCGATTCGAAGCTATGGCCGCGGGTCGGCGGCCAGCGTGTTCATGACGCGGCGGGCGGCGTCGCGGGTGCTGCCGATGTACATGCCTGGGGCGGTGGGCTCGTGCGACACCTTCAGGGCGACGAAGACGGGCCCCGGCATGGAGAGCAGGCGGGGCAGGTCGGCGACGAAGTCCTCGTAGTCGTCGAAGGTGTAGCTCTGCTCGATGCCCGCACCCTTGGCGATTGACGCGAAGTCGTGCCGGCCGTCGCCGGGAACGGGCTGGCCGCCTGTCGTGTGGTAGGCGCCGTCGTCGAAGACGAAGTGGACGAGATTGGCGGGCTGTCGGCCCGCGATGGTGACGAGCGAGCCGAGGTTCATCAGCAGCGCGCCGTCGCCGTCCAGGACGACGACCCGCCTGTCCGGCTGCGCCAACGCGACGCCCAGGGCCAGCGACGACGCTTTGCCCATCGCGCCGAAGACGGGGAGATCCAGCTCAGGCCGGTCGGTGACCAGGTCCCAGTAACGGGTGGGCGTCATCGTACCGACGACCACGGCGTCTCCGCGCCGGTCGTGGATGGCCTTGACCGCCTCGAACGCTGGTATCAAGCGGCGCCTCCTTCCGGTCCGTCGTAGCGCATGTTCTCCGGCAGGGCGTCCAGTATGCCGAGCGCCACCAGGGTCCGGCCGGCTACGAAGTCTACCACGTCGTCTACGGTCCGCTGCCCGAGGTAGAAGGCCGGGTGCGGCGGGAGGACTGTTGCTCCCGCACGGGCCAGCGCAGCCATGTTGTCGAGGTGGATGGCGGTCAGCGGCGTTTCCCTCGGGACCAGCACTATGGGGCGGCGCTCCTTCAGGCAGACGTCGGCGGCGCGTCGGATCAGGTTGTCGGTGAGCCCGTGGGCGACGGCGGCGACGGTGCTCATGCTGGCGGGCACGATGGCCATGCCGTGGGCGGGGAAGGTGCCGCTGGCGATGGGCGCGGTCAGGTCGCCGCTGGGGTAGTAGGTGAAGTCGCCGGCGTCGACCCAGCGCTCTACGGCGTGGCCGAACGACTCGTCCACCTCCTGGCGCCAGACCATGCGCGCGGCCGCCGACGCAGAGGCGATGACGGCGCGGTCGGCCTCCAGGAGGCGGTCGATCGTCGCACGGGCCAGCGCGGCGCCGCTGGCGCCGGTGATCCCGACGATTATGGGGCGTCTGTCGCCGTTGTTCACCAGATGCTCCCCCAGTCGATCAGTACCACGGTCAGTGTCGATAATAGCATCGTGGTCGACACTAGCGCATTCATCCGCATGAATGCGACGCCCATGCGCGACAGGTCGGTCGGGGAGACGATGCGGTACTTCCAGGCCATCAGGGCCGCGGCAATCGCGCAGCCGACGAAGAACGGGAAGGCGAGCTCCATCCAGACGCCGAGCGCGACCAGCGCGATCACGGCGACCGCGTCGAGGGCGCGGGCCATCCGGAACGACGCCACGACGCCGAACCTCCGGGCGGCCGAGTGCAGGCCGTCGCGGACGTAGAAGTCGCGGTCCTGGACGTGGTACAGGATGTCGAAGCCGCCGGCCCAGCACGCCACGGCCAGCGCGAGCAGGACCGCCTCCCAGTCGAGGCTTCCCCGCACGCCAATCCAGGCCCCGGCGGGCGCGATGGCAAGCGCCCACCCCAGCATCAGGTTCGCGGCCCACGTGAACCGCTTCGTGTACGGGTAGGCGATGAGATAGGCCGCCACCACGGGAGACAGCGCCAGGGCCAGGCCGTTCAGCTGACTGGCCGAAACGAAGAATACGGCGGCCGCCACGGCGGCCAACACGGCGACGTCGGTGGATGCGAGGGCGCCGGCGGGCAGATGGCGCGACGCGGTCCTGGGGTTGCGGGCGTCTATGTGCCGGTCGATGAGCCGGTTGGCGGCCATGCCGAGCGTCCGCGCCCCTACCATGGCGGCGGTGATCCAGCCGAACTGGTGCCACGTCGGCAGCCCGTCCGCCGCCAGCACCATGCCGGTGTAGGCGAAGGGCAGCGCGAAGAGCGTCTCCTGGAACCTGACCGCGGAGAAGAACAGCGGCACGCGCGCCAGGCGGACGGTCGCCGCGGAGGGAATCAAAGGCCGTACTCATTCCAACGGTCGTCGACGAGCCTTCTGATCTCGGCGCTCATTACGATGTCCTCGGGCCACTCGCGGGCGCGGCCGTCCATAGGGCCCTTCGCGGTCGCGTCGATGCCGAGCTTGCTGCCGTACCGGGCCGTCGGCGAGGCGTGGTCCAGGTCGTCGACCGGGCCCTCGGCGATCAGTATGTCCTGGCGTGGGTCGAGGTTGGCCGTCACGCGCCAGGCCACCTCGGAGAGGTCGTGCACGTCGACGTTGTGGTCGACGACGACGATCGCCTTTGTGAGCATCAGCAGTCCGAGGCCCCAGAGGGCGTACATCACCTTGCTCGCGTGGCCCGGGTACTCCTTCCTGATCGAGACGATCATCAGGTTGTGGAACGCTCCCTCGGCCGGCATGTTGACGTCCACTATCTCGGGCAGAGTCATTTGGAGCGCGGGCAGCATCAGCCGACCGCTGGCCGTGCCCATGAAGAAGTCCTCGGACGGCGGCCGGCCCACGACCGATGCCGGGTAGATCGGGTCCCGCCTGTGGGTGATGGCCGTGACGTGGAACACGGGGTAGTCGTCCGCGGGCGAGTAGTAGCCGGTGTGGTCGCCGAAGGGGCCCTCCGTACGGGTCTCTCCCGGCACGACGTAGCCCTCAAGCACGATCTCCGCGTGCGCCGGGACCTCCAGGTCGACGGTCTTGCATCGGACCATCTCGACAGACTGCTCGCGAATGATGCCGGAGACGGCGATCTCGTCCATGTCGGGGGGCAGCGGGAGGGAGCCGGACCAGACGGTGACGGGGTCTCCGCCGAGGGCCACGGCGACGTCCAGGCGGTCGTCTCGCCTCTCCTCGCCCACCCGGTAGTGGCGGGCGCCGACCTTGTGCGACTGCCAGTGCATCCCGGCCGTGCGCCTGTCGTAGACCTGCATGCGGTAGGTGCCGACGTTTCGGCGGCCGGTCTCCGGGTCGCGGCTGATGACGAGGGGCAGTGTGATGAAGCGGCCCGCGTCGAGCGGCCAGCACTTGAGGGCCGGAAGCAAATCGAGGTCGACGTCGTCGCCGACGATGACGACGTCCTGGCACGGCGCGCGGGAGACGGTCTTGGGCTGCGTTCTGGCAATGCCGACGACATCGCCGAGTGTCTTGAGCTTGGCGACGAGCCCTGACGGCGGGCCCTGGACGAGGCCGAGTATTTTGCGTACGCGCTCCGTCAGCTCGTCCAGGTCGTTAACGCCGAGGGCGAGGGCCATGCGCCTGTGGGAGCCGAACAGGTTGACGGCGACGGGCATGGTGGAGCCTTCGACGTTCTCGAACAGGAGCGCGGGGCCGCCGGCCTTGACGGCGCGGTCGGCGATCTCGGTGATCTCCAGGTCGCGGCTGACGGGGACGTTGACGCGGCGCAGCTCGCCCTCATCTTCCAGGGCTGAGATGAACTCCCGCAGGTCTTTGAACGCCATCTGTCTACAAGCCTCCGGTTCGCTCTGTGTCTCAGGAGCTCGACGCCGCGAGCCTAAGCTCGGTGGACGAGAGATCGTACCGGAACGCGGCCTCCGGTATGGGTGAGACGAGGCTCTCCAGGCTCTCGGGCATTTGGATCTCGGCCGGCGAGCGGAAGATGTCGTCGTGGACGCGGCCGGCGACGAGGAATCGGCAGCCGAGATGTCGTATCGCGGCCAGTGCGCGGGCCATCTCGGCCTCGTCGCCCCCGTAGTAGCCGGGCTCCACCAGCCGGACCGCGGTGTCCCATCCGACGACGAACGTGCAGTTGGGAAACAGCGTCGCCTTGTCGCGGAAGGTCGGTGCCCGGGTCAATACGACCGTTCCGCGGCCGGCGAACTGCGCGACGCGCCTGTCGATCTCGGCCCGGGCCAGCGGCGGCTTGTCCACGTTAAACACGGACAGCTCGAACACGACCTCCGCGTCGAGTATGTCGCCGGCGGCGCATGCCAACGCGCGGTGGCCGTCGTGGAACGGGTCGAACGATCCGGCGAGTACGCCGCCGGTGAAACGCTCGTCCGCGAGCATGGCGCCGTCCGGGCGTACGGTCACCGAGTCTACGCGGCCTTGGAGCAACTCCTCCACAGGGTCGCCATGACGGCGAGTCGTCATCTCGACGCGCTCGTCCTCGTGGAGCCTGCGGGGCAGCTCCGAGTCGACTCCGCAGGCCTCCGAGAGTGCGTGGACGACCAGCTCGCTGACGATCCTGTCCTCCTCCCTACGGTCCCTGAGTCCCTTGACGAGTGAGAGCTTGTAGAGGGTCGCGGCCGCGTCGGTCCAGGACGCGACGAAGCAGCGGTGGCTTCCCTTCTTGGGCCGGTCGGACGCGATGGCCGCGGTGGCGCCGATGCCCACCACGGGCGGGCGGCCCGGTTTCAGGAGGAGCGCCCTGGCGTAGGCGGCGCGGGCTATGTGCTCGGCCACGGCCGGCGAGACGGCGCTGTCGGGCATGCCTCCGAGCAGGCGTTCCATAGCGGCGGTGGAGTACGGCACCCGGATGTCGAGCAGTGTCCTGGACGCCCCCGGAGTTCCCAGAAGCCATGCGAGCGCCCTCGCGCCTCCCCCCGACGCGATCACGACGGCCATCGTCGGGGAGCGGTGAATCGCCTCTATGGAAGCGCGGATCGTTGCGTCCATGTCGTTCGGCGGGCCGGGAGAAGGGCCCTACGTAAATATATATGGGGCCGGGGAACGGCGCAAATCGAGTGTCGAGTCTTCGTAACGCGGGCATCGGAGCTCGCAGCTTCGCATGGCGCAGCGCGTCCGACGCTACGCCGGCCCTGCTCTCTCATGCGGGGCTACCCGCCCCGCTCCGGCTACGACTCGTCGGTCCGCCTGGAGCCAGCCAACAGGGCGAAGGTGGAGAAGACTATCAGCAACGCCACCAGGGCGCCCACGACGTAGCCGGCCCAGAGACCCGCGCCGCGGTCCGGCAACACGGGTGGCCCGTAGTACGGCACCGGCGTCGGCGTCGGGGGAATCCCCTCGGCGACGCTCATGGTGGCAGCCAGCCGGTCGACCCGGAGCTCCGTCTCGCCAGCGTTCTTGAGCGACAGCGTGAAGACGATGGGACGCCTTTCGTCCGGTCCGAACTTCTCCAACACCACCGAATGAACTTGCCCGTTCACCCACAGCGGGAGACTCAGCTCCGCCTCCGCCGAGGCCAGGTTTGTGGCTGTCACCTGGATAGTCATCGGCTGGTGCGTTTTGGCGTCAGCGGAGACGGTCAGGTCATCGACTTGGAACCGCGCGTCCGGCAAATCTGAGAAGCCGCCGAAGACCCACTTGGAGAAGGCCGGCACCACTACGCTGTAGTACACCCGCGACTCGTCCTCCCGCAGACGCTTCGCCTGGACAGGATTCCAGGTGGCCGTGGGCTCGTCGAACCGCATGAGATGCACCGACCACTCGTGGATGTTGTTGGACTGGAGCCAGCTCTTCTCGAGGAAGAAGGTCAGGCGCCCGACGATGAAGTCCGACTCGAGATAGCCGTCCGTGAGCAGGTTGACGAAGTTGGCGACCGCAAATCCGTCGGGCACGGGCTTCAGATTGCCGAGCGTGCCTAGCGGTATCTCGCCGACGATGATCCGGGCATTCGGGAGCTTCCTCTTGAACTTGCCGAGCGAGCTCTCGACCGGGACGCCGGAGCCGAGGCTGATCCACAAGCCATCGAATTGCCGGTCCACCCCGGTCCCGGGGGCGTCGTCCGGAAGCCACGCGTCCACCGGCAGGTGCACCCCAATAGCGGCCAGCATTGCGGGGTCGCCGGCCGAGCACGCCGCCAGCAGGCTTCCAACGGCGCCGGGGTTGATCCGGGCAAGCCCGGCGAAGGTGTCGGCGACCTGCTCGGGGCTCTGCGTGGCGAAGCCGGTGAGGGCCGAGCACACCACCGCCGGGTCCTGGGTCGCGAGGAACTGTATGAGGGCCGCGGGGTCTTCCTGCGCAAGGCGCATCATCTGCTCGATCAGCGACTCAGGCACCGGCGTCGGTGTCGGCTCCTGCAAAGCGGTGAGGACGGGACTCGGGATCGGAGTCGGCGTACTTGGCGGCGTCGGTGCAGGCGCGGTCGTGGGCGTGGGCTCCGGGGCCGGTGTGTCCGCAGGGCGCGGCGTGGGAGTTGCCGTAGCCGTCGGTATAGGCTCCGGAGTCGGCGTCTCGGTGGGTTGCGGCGTGGCCGTGGGCGGCGGCACAGGCGGCTCGGTGGGCCGCGGCGTGGCGGTTGCCGTAGGTGGGGGCGTGGGCGTCGGTTCGGGGGTCGGGGTATCCGCCGGTTGCGGCGTGGCCGTAGCCGTCGGCGTCGGCGTGTTCACCGCCGCCAGGAGAGAGAACCGGACGATAGGGCTCCGGGTGATGATGCAGCCTTGTCGACCAACCGCGGTGAGCACCAACTGAGCCTGATAGTCCCCACCGACCTCCGAAAGCCAGCCGACGGTGTAGGCGATCCTGCCCGTCTCACCTACACCCTTGAACTCCTGCCCGCTGGTGAACAAGCCCATGGCAGGCATAGTAGGAGAGCGCGATTCAGGACGAAGGCTTCGCGACGAGGAGGTCTCCGAGCAGTCCATGGAGTCCGGCAGCGTCCCCCCTACCAGCATAGAGCCGCTCGGCAGTGTGCCGCCGGGGGACACCACACCGGTGAGCCTGATATTGGCGGTAAGTCGGCCGGCCATTCTCCGGTCGCCGGTCAGGTCCTGGACCTCGCCGCCCTCGAGCGGCAGCGCCACGTTCAGGTCCTCGCCGCCCGGACCGTCCACCACCAAGGCCACCCGGTGTACGAGAACATGCTCGTTCTCGGTGAAAGTCAGCGCGCCGGAGAACCTGACGGTGTCGCCGACGTCGTAGACGCGTCTGTCGGTACGCAACTCGAGGTCGGCGTTCCGCAGCACGCCCAGGATGGCGCCATGGTCGAGGAGAGTCGACATGACGACTAGAGAGATCAGTAGTACCGCCGAGTAGGCTATCGTTTTTCTGTTCACGCGTTCACCTGGCGAATTCTTGGCGAGACCGAAGCGCCTTGCGGCGCCGGCGCGGACATCGGGCACGAGCTGCAGGGCCTGCCGCCGGGCACGCCGCCGATCGCGGCTGCCGGGTACGGCTCCTGTACGTCGAACAGTGTACGGGACGTCCGGGAGCTCCCGACGGCCAGGCGAGCAACCCCGCGCCTCTCCCCGACGCGGTCACGCCGGCCATCGTCGGGGACCGATGAATCGTCTCTATTGAATCGCGCAACGCTACGTCCATCTCGTTCGGCGGGACCGAGGCAATGGCCCCACGTGAATGCGTATCGTGCCGCGGAGCGGCGCAAACCGGATGTCGAGTCTTCATGGCAAGGAAAGCGATCGGCCCGGCTTGCGCGTCACGGCGCGGGTCCTCGGCCCGGACGGCGGGGCCCGCAGACTATGCGATCCGGGCGGGGCGACGGTCCTGCTCCATCATGTGGGCCCAACCGCCGCCCATCCCTTACGCCTCACCCTTCCGTCGGGAACCGGCGAATGCCGCGACGGCCGTCAGCGCTATCAGCAATCCCGCCAGCCCGCCAACTATGTAGCCCACCTCGAGACCCGAGCCGCGCTCGCCAGGCCCAATCGGCGCCACGACCGGGATCGGCGTCGGCGTGGGGGGAAGCCCCTGGGCGACGTTTATGGTGGAAACCAGCCGATCGACCCGTACCTGCAACTCGCCAGCATTCCTCGGTACCAGCGTGAAGACGATGGGACGTTTCTCGTCCGGACCGAGCCGCGCCGCGGCTGCCGAGTGGACCTGACCGTTCACCCACAGCGGGAGACTCAGATCCGCGTCCCTCGTCGTCAAATTGGTGGCGGTCACCTGGATGGTCAGCGGCTCATTCGACTTAGCCTCCCCAGAGACGGTCAGGCCGTCGATTCTGAACCGGGGGGGCGGCAGCTCAGAGTAGCCGCCGACGACCCACTTGGAGAAGGAGGACAACACCACGCTGAAGTACACACGCGACTCGTCCTCCCGCACGCGCTTCGCCTGTACAGGAACCCAGGTGGTGGTCGGCTCGTCGAACCGCATCATATGGGCGGTCCACTCGTGGATGTTGTTGGACTGGAGCCAGCTCTTCTCGAGGAAGAAGGTAACATGCCCGACAATGAAGTCCGACTCGAGATAGCCGTCGGTGTTCAGGCTGAGGAAGCTGACGACCGTGAAGCCGTCGGGCACGGGGTCCAGGTTGGCGAGAGTGCCAACCGGGATGTCGCTGACCGTGAGGCGGGCGTTCGAGATAGACCTGGTGAACTTGCCTAACCCACTCTCGATCAGCTCCCCGGAGCCCATGCTCTCCCAGAAGCCGTTGCCGTGCCGGTCTTCTCCGGCCGCGGGAACGTCGTCCGGCAGCCACGCGTCGACCGGCATGTACTCTCCGATGGCGGCCAAGGCTGCGGGGTCGGTCCCCGGCCCAGCGGCCAGGATGCCGCCAATGGCGCTGGCGTTCAGCCGGGCCAGCCCTATGACGCCGTACACGATCTGCTGGGGGCTCTGCAAGAGGACGGAGGTGAAGGCCGCACCGGCCATCGCGGGGTCCTGGGTCGAGAGGAACTGCATGAGGGCGGCGGGGTCTTCCTGCGCAAGCTGCATCATGCGCTCGACTATCGACTCAGGCACCGGAGTCGGCGTTTCGCCCTGCGCGACCCCACGGCCGAGAAGCGTCGACATGACAACTAGAGAGACGAGTAATGCGGCGGAGTATGCTAACGTTTTTCTTTTCACTCGTTCACCTGACGACTATTGTCGCGGCCGAAGCTCCCGATGGATCCGGCTCGCGTACGGACACAAGCTGTGCTCATTCCGATGGGGCGCGTCCATGTTATAGATGCGCCACTTGCTAGTCAACGTCTCGGGGCGCTCGGGGCCGCGGTCTCGGCGGCGAGACTGCGGGGTGACGGCATCTGTCGCTGCCCGAGGCGTGTCGTAGTCCGAGGCTGCGCGAACGCGAGGGGGGCCTCTGGTATACTGTCGGCCCAACGAGCCGCTGAAATGCCGGGTTGCGGTGGGGAGCGCAGCCTCCCTTGCCGGAGTCTGGGGATGTACCTCAGATATGATTTTTCCTACCCTCGTGGCGCTCAATGCGGTCCGGGCGACGACCGGAGCTGTCGCCGCCGCGCCCGGCGGCCGGGCATAATTTCGCCAAAATGGCCCGAAAAACCGGGAAAAGCGAAATCCAAACGTGACCCAAGATACGTATATAGAGTCAGGTCGACGAGAAGAGTACTCGGCACTCGATGACGAGGAGTTGATATCGCTGATCGGTACGCAGGACCGGCACGCGTTGGAGGAATTTTACGCTCGCTATTCGAGCCCAGTATACTCGTTGGCGATGCAGATGCTGGGAGACTCCGGCGCGGCCGAGGAGGTAACGCAGGACACGTTCTTCAACGTCTGGAGGCGGGCGTCGAGCTACCGTACCGACCGCGGGAAGGTGAGCACGTGGCTCTTCAGCATCGCCCACCACCGGGTCATCGACGAGACCAGGAGGCGAAAGCGCCACGAGGAGAACCAGTCGCCTCATGACGTACAGCTGCTCGCCGAGCGGGCAGACGAGTCGGGCGATCCCGCCAGATTCGTCATGGGGCAGATGAGACGTAGTAAAATCAAAGAGGCGCTATCGGGCCTGCGGCCGGAGCAGCGCGACGTGGTCGTATTTGCCTACTACGGCGGCTTGACCCAGTCGGAGATAGCTAAGAAACTGGACCAGCCGCTGGGCACGGTGAAGACAAGGATGCGATTGGGGTTGAGGGCGCTCAAAGAAGTGATGGGGCCGCAAGCGGGGGAATTGGCCTGACGATGAGCTGCAAAGAGAGCGAAGAGCGTCTGGCGGCCTACGTGCTTGGCGCGCTCGACGCGCCCGAGAGGGCCGAGATGGAGTCGCACATGGACCGTTGCGGCGAGTGCCAGACGGCTCTGCGCGAAGATGGCGACCTGATCGTCCACATGGCGTACGCGGCGCCCCCGCTCGAGGTCCCTGTCGGCGTCAAGCAGAAGCTGATGGCCCGCGTCGCGGACCAGTCGCCGGAGCCGAGCCTGACCGACGCGCTGCTGCGATGGCTCAGCGGGCTGGGCAACGCGGGGCACCGGGTCGTGGCGGGTCCCGCGGGGGTCGTCGCCGGCGCCATGGTCATCGTGCTGTTCCTGGTAGGCGCCTGGTTCAACGTGCGACTCAACGAGATCGCCGAGGAGAAGGAGATCCTGGAGAGCCAGCTCGAGACGATGGTCGACGGCGAAGCGGAGCGAGCCAAGCTGGTCAACGACCTGCGCGAGCTGACCTTCTGGGCCACCGCCCCGGACGCCTCCGTGAAACACCTCTCGGCCAGCGACGGGACGACGGACGAGGTGCGTGGCTTCATCGTAGCGCGCACGTCGGAGACGGCCGTGATGGTGGCGGCGGCGGACATGCCGGCTCTCCCGTCGGACAAGGTGTTCCGAGTGTGGGCCATAAGCCACGACGGCGAGTACCGTGACGCCGGCACCCTGAAGGTCGACTCCGAAGGATGGGGTATTACGCATATCGAGCTGGGCGAGCCGGTCAGCAACTTCGAGGGCGTGATGATCACCGTCGAACCGGCGGCCGACACATCCGGCCCCGCGGGCAGTCCGGTCCTGAAGGGCAACCTGGGCGACCAGTAGGATTCCGCGGCGGATCGGCCGCTGGCAACGGAACACAGAAGAGGCCCCGCCGATCGGCGGGGCCTCTTTCGTTCGAGTCGCATGGCCTTCCGGTCATCCGCCGACGGGCTTGCACTCTGCGCAGTCGCACAGTCTGCGGAGCACGTCGAACGGGTATATGCCGGTGTAGTGGCCGTCGCTCCAGAGGAACTGCACGGCGTACCGGCCCACCATCAGGTGGTCCTCGGCCGCGATATCCGCCGGCACGGTGGCGGCATCGAGTATGCGCCGCCGGCTCCACTCCTCGACGCACTCGGCGCATCCGCAGCTGACGCGCAGGTACTTGGCCCCGTACCTGCTCCGGTGCCCGTCGCCCCACTCGACGACGACGTCTCCGTCGTCGATCTCCAGACTGGTCAACCTGCTGTCCGCAGTCATCCAGGCTCCTCTTGGATCGTGGCGGCGAGTCTATTCCCGGCCGGCCGGGGTGTCAACGGTCAGTGTTCAGCCAAAATCCCCACCTAAGTGGCGGTGGCGCTCCAGGGCAAGGGGAGGGCTGGTTTGAAACCAGCCCCTACGGGGTGATGGCCGATAGATATGGCGCTGAACCTGGAGGTGGAGGATTTGGGTTCAGACTTTCTCTGAGAATTACCCCTGGCCGGCCTGGCGTAGAGGCGGGTTTGAAACGCCCCTACCGGTGCAGCCTGATTTTCATGGTTGGCGGTGTCCCGCGCGTGTTCATCTCCTCGTGATCTGAACAGTTACTGTCAACGAGCTTGCGGGACGCCGGCGCACTCCTGTGACATAATTGGCAGTCCAATGGGTGCGTTAGAGCGGGACATCAAACGGTATGGGCGCGAGCTCGGTTTCGACCTCGTGGGCATCGGATCGGCCGCGCCGTTCGCCCGCGACGAGCGCGCGGCGGTGCAGCGGGTGCGGGACGGGCTGATGGACGGCCTGCCGTGGTACACCGAAGAGCGCGTGAGACGGGCCAACCGGCCGGAGGTACTGCTGCCGGGCGCTCGGTCGATCATCTCACTGGCGATGAGCTACCTGACCGGCGACCCGCGCGCCGCCGGCGCCGGGCCGCACGGCCGGGTGGCGAGATACGCTTGGGGCGACGACTATCACGACGTGATGAAGGCGCGGCTTCGGGAGTTCTGCGAGGGCCTGCCCCAACGCTGCGGCGGGCCGGTCGCCACCCGGATATTCGTGGATGACGGGCCCTTTAACGACCGCGCGGCGGCGGAGCGCGCCGGAGTCGGCTGGTTCGGCAAGAACACGAACATCCTGAACCCTACCCTTGGCTCGTGGGTCCTGCTCGGCAACGTGCTGACGGACCTGGAGCTGGAGCCCGATCCGCCGTTGGCCAAGAACTGCGGCGAATGCGTGCGGTGCATCGACGACTGCCCTACCGGCGCGATCGTCGCGCCCTTCGTGATCGACAACCGGCGGTGCATCTCGTTCCTGACGATCGAGCTCCGCGGGTCGATTCCCCGGGAGCTCCGTCCGCTGGTGGGCGACTGGGTGTTCGGGTGCGACATCTGCCAGGACGTGTGCCCGGTGAACCGCAAGACCGCCCCCGGCGTAGAGCCGGCGTTCCGACAGCGCCACGACTTCGCGGCGCCGCAGCTTCTGCCGCTGCTGGAGCTGAGCGACGAGGAGTTCAGGGAACGGTTCCGCGGCAGCCCTATCAAGCGAGCGAAGCGCGTGGGGCTTCAGCGGAACGTCTGCATCGCCCTGGGCAACATCGGCGATCCGGCCGCGGTACCTGCGCTGGTCGGGTCGCTGCGGGCTCCAGAGGCGATCGTCAGGGAGCATGCCGCGTGGGCCCTCGGGCGCATCGGCGGCGCGGAGGCCGAGCGCGCACTGGCGTCGGCGTTGGCCGAGGAGAAAGACGGGACAGTGCGCCGCGAGATCGAGCTGAGCCTGGACGGCGCGGCGGCCGGAGCGGCGTAGGCCTCGACGGCCAAGGGGGACAAGACATGACGAAGATCGTACTCGCGGGCGACTACGGAGCGCTGGCCGAGGAGCTGAGGGCCGAGCACCCTGCCGTGACGTTCACCGTGGCGGCCAGCGACGCGGAACAGCTCGATCAGATGGCCGACGCCGACGCCATATACGGCTGGCCGACACGGGAGGCCTTTCTCGCCGCCGAGCGGCTTCGCTGGATACAGCGCACGGGCACCGGGATCAACCAGATCATGGACCTGCCGGAGCTGGTCGAGAGCGACGTCGTGCTCACCAACTCCCGAGGACCGCACGCGCTTCCGATGGCGAACCACGTCTTCGCCATGATGCTGAGCCTCGCCCACAGCATGCCCGCCCTGATGGACGCCCAGCGCGACCGCGACTGGCACGCCGCGAAGGGCATCCCGTCGTCCGTGGACCTCGACGGCCGGGTCTTGGGCATTCTCGCCCTGGGAGACGTCGGCAAGGCGGTCGCCCAGAGGGGCGTCGGCTTCGGCATGGAGGTCTACGCCGTCGACAAGCACCCCACTGCCCCGCCGCCGGGCGTCTCGGGTCTCTGGGGGCTTGACCGCCTCGACGAGATGCTGGAAATGTCCGACTGGTTCGTGGTCACGGCGCCGCTGACCGAGGAGACGCGGGGGCTCATCGACTCCCGCAGACTCGGTCTGCTCAAGCAGGGCGCCTACGTAGTCGTGATCTCGCGAGGGAAGATAGTCGACGAGGAGGCGCTCGTCGGGCGTCTCCGATCGGGCCACCTTGCGGGCGCCGGACTCGACGTGATGGCCGTGGAGCCTCTGCCTGAGGACAGCCCGCTCTGGGACATGGACAACGTCGTGCTGACACCGCACCTCTCGGCCCGCTCTCCCGACGCCCTCGTCGGCGCCCGGGAGAACTTCAAGGAGAACCTCCGCCGCTTCCTGGCGAACAAGCCGTTCATCTATGTGTGCGACAAGCGGGCCGGCTTCTGAGCGCGGTGCTATAATCCGCCGAGCCTCGACGTGAAGGAGACAACCGAATGAAGGTGCTCATGACAAGGCCGGTCCGGGCAATCTGGCCGGACACCACGCCGTTCTTCGAGGAACTGCAGTCCAGCTTTCCGGAGGTCGACTTCACGTTCGTGGACACCGTCGACGAACAGATGGAAGAGATCAAGGACGCGGACATCTTCTACGGGTGGATCACCCGCGACACCTTCCTGGCGGCGGACCGTCTGCGGTGGATCCACTGCCCCGGCGTGGGAATCGACCGCCTGATGGAGGTCCCCGAGCTGGTCGAAAGCGACGTGGTGCTGACGAACTCTCCCGGCCCGCACGCGAACGTGATGGCCGACCACGTGATGGGCATGGTAGTCGCGCTGGCGCACCGCTTCGGCGAGGCCTGGGACGACCAGCGGGCGCACCACTGGGACACGGGGAAGTACACGGCGCGGTTCCAGGAGCTGACCGGCAGCACGATGGGGATACTGGCGTTGGGCGAGATTGGCCTTGCGGTGGCGACGCGCGCCCACGCGTTCGGCATCGACGTGTACGCCGTCGACTCGAACCCGAAGCCGCCCACTCCGGTCGTCAAAGAGGTGTGGCGCCTCGACCGGCTGGACGAGCTCCTGGGTGTCTCCGACTGGTTCGTGGTGGCGGCGCCGTATACCGCGGAGACGGACAAGATTATCGACGCGGGCCGCTTTGCGCATCTCAAGGAAGGCGCGCACGTCATCGTCATCTCCCGGGGCGGCATCGTCGACGAGGATGCCCTGATCGAGGGCCTGCGCTCCGGTCGCATCTCCGGCGCCGGCCTCGACGCCACGGAGGTGGAGCCGTTGCCGGCGGAGAGCCCTCTGTGGGACCTGAACACGATCATCTCGCCGCACTCGTCCGCTTCGAGCCCTGAGATGTACGCGGGCCGGCAGGCGCTGTTCAAGGAGAACCTGAGGCGGTTCCTGGACAACGAGCCCTTCCTCCGCGTCTGCGACAAGCGCGCCGGGTACTAGCTTCCCGCACCGGGAGACCGTGGGTAGTTGGTGGTTGGGGAATTCTAGGCTTCGCGGGAATGACGGTTGTGCGAAGGTTTCAGGTGTGCGGAAGGGCCCTGAGCGGGGTGGAGTGGTCGAATTCCGTGTGAACTGTTCCATTGTGTTTCAAAGTGTTCCATTCCTATCTGGGCGATGGGACATTTCCCGAAGAAGTGGGACAGGGAGTGTCCCGCGTTCCGTATCTGAGGCGGGACACCGCGGGACAAAATTGGACGGGGTGTTCCATAGCGGATAGTTGGTAGTGGATAGTCAGGGAGTCGGGTGTGGTTGTCACGGGAGTATAGTAGCACGGATGTGCTGTCGGCCGCAACCCGGCCCTGCTCATCGGGGACCCCACCGTTCCGCCGACGAGCTGCGGCAGTCCGCGGCTCGCCGGGGACTGCGCCTCAGACACATATCCCCCGCGGGCTGGGCCGTCGAGGCGTCCGGGCTGCACGCGACTCCGACGTTCCCCGGGTAACTGTTGACGTTCGAGGAGATCCCGCGTGCGCCCTTCGATACGGCCCGCCCAAAGCGGCGAGCCTACTCAGGGTGAACGGGTTGGGTGGGCATCACCTCTGAACAGCCGCTCTCCCGCCACACCCCAACCCGCCCGCGTCCCCTTGTCCACGCGGCGGGCCTACTCAGGGTGAACGGGTTGGGTGGGCATCACCTCTGAACAGCCGCTCTGCCGGCACACCCTGATCCGCCCGCGTCCCCCTGTCCACGACGATGCATTCCTCACCTCGTGGCGGGTTGTGGAATCAATAATCTTAAGCTATAGCTTGACTTTATTGATATAGAGGAGTATGGTGGGTTCACATCATGTAGGCAGGCGGGGTCGAATGGCATCGGACTGGCAGGAGTTGACGGACCTTACGCGCGGCGCGCCTCTCGTCGTCGAGAGAGTGCGGATAGGCGGTACCGGTACGGCGATCGAGGGCGCTTTCGACCTGCCGCCGCTGGCGCGGCTGACCGCGGAGGACCAGGTGTTCGTCATGGCCTTCGTACGTTCCCACGGGTCGATCAAGCAGATGGAGCGGGCGTTCGGCGTCAGCTACCCGACGGTGAAGAACCGGCTCAACCGCATCGCGGAGCAGCTCCCGCTGGTGGAGGTCGAGTCGGGCCCGGCCGGCGGCGGAGTGCTGGAGCAACTGGAGAAGGGCGAGATCGACGTGGACGAGGCCATCGCGAGGATGAGCGGATGACGTTGCCGCCGTCGGTGCTGCGGGTGCGCGTCGAGGACGAGGACAGTCGCTTTCGGCTGTGGCTGCCGCTGTTCGTGCTGTGGCCTCCGGTGCTGCTGATCGGCCTGCTGCTCAGTCCGCTCGTGATCGTCGCGGCTGCGGTCATGTGGCCCAGGGGCTGGGGCAGGACGGTGCTGCTCGGGGGGCCGCACGCGTTCCGGCTCTTCTGCAGCCTCAGGGGACTGGAAATTCGCGTCCGGGACAACTCCGAGGACGTCCTGATCTCGTTCCGGTAGAGGCCAGAGGTGGAGAAGATGCTCGACGACCAAAGAAAAATCCTCGACATGCTGGCCGAGGGCAAGATCAGCGCCGACGAGGCGGAGCGGCTGCTGAAGGCCGTCTCCAGCCCCTCGAAGGCCCCTGGGTCCGCCGCGATTAGCGCCGAAGCCCGCGAGCGCGTGGAGGTCCGCGTGGAGCCGCCGACCGAAGACCGCGAGCCCGACGAACGAGAGGACTCGTTCACGGTCGGTAAATCGCCCAGGCTCGTCGTGGACGTCGACAAGGGCAGCCTGGCGGTGGCCGTCGGCCCGCCCGGCGAGATACGGGTCCGCGCGGTGACGGGCGGCCCGTCCAGGGTCGCGTACGAGGTGAGCCAGCACGGCGACGAGGTCAGGGTGTCCGTCCGGAAGAAGTCGAGGAAGCTGCTGTTCGGGTTCGTAGACCTGGGCCGCCAGGCGCGTACCGACATAGAGATCACGGTTCCGGCCGCCACCGACGTCGACGCCCGCCTCGGCGCGGGGCCGATCGTGCTCGGTGGCGTGGGCGGCGCCTCGAGTCTCCACACGGCGGTCGGCCGCGTTGCGGTCGCGGACGCGAGCGGCACGCTGGACGCTTCCGCTGTCACGGGGCAGGTGATGGTCGACCGCTTCCGAGGGTCGGCCAAGCTCAGCTCGACGACCGGCAAGATCGACGTGAGGCAGTCGAGCGGCGAGTTCAAGGCCGACGTGGTGACCGGCGCCATCTCCTTCGAGGGCGAGATGACGGTCGGCGGCGAGAACAAGATGAGCGCCATTACCGGACGAATCTCCATCAGCCTCGCGGGCGAGCCGAATGTCGAGATCGACGCCTCGTGCGTGACCGGGAGTATCTCCTGCGACGTGCCGGGGTTTGTATCGAGCGATGCGCCGGAGGAGGAGGCCGGCCCACGAAGTAGGCCTCGCCGCCATGGACGACGCAAAACAGCGGTCCAAGGAACGGTCGGCGCGGGAGAGGCAGCTCTCCGAGTCAGTACAGTCACCGGGTCGGTGAGTATCGAGCAGGCCCAGGACCTGGAGGGCGCGGACGGCCCCTGAGCTCGCGGGAGGCGCCCGCCCGGAATCCACCCCTGGATTCCCGCCCCAGCCTACGCGAGGGGAGGCTCTGCGCGGGAATGACGATTACGGACCCGGAAACGAGGTTGCGAAGATGAACGAGAATCGGCGACGGGTACTTGAGATGACGGCCGACGGCAAGCTCAGCGCCGACGAGGCGGAGCGGCTGCTGTCCGCGCTGGACGAGGGCCGGGAGCCGGACGGCGCTGGCGTCTCCCCGGCGCCGCGAGGCGATGCGAAATATCTTCGCATCGTGGTCGAGCCGAGCCCGGAGGTGGCCCCTGGAGGCGACCACGTCAACATACGGGTGCCGCTTGCGCTGTTCCGCGCCGGCATCAAGTTGTCGGCGCTGTTGCCGGAGGAGACGGCCAATGGGATCAACGAGGCACTGCGCAGCAAGGGCCTCGACTTCGACGTGCACAACATCAAGTCGGACGCCGTTGACGAGCTGATCGCCAGCCTGACGGGGTTCGAGATCGATGTCCAGGAACCCGCCGAGCGAGTCCGCATCTTCACAGAGTAGAGCGATCTTGCCATGAGCTCCCCGCAAACAGAGGCTCCGACGTTGGAGGTAAGCCGCCTCAACAAGAAGTACAAGGACGGGACCTGGGCCAACCGGGACATCAGTTTCACCGTTGGCGAGGGGGAGCTCCTGGGCATCCTGGGGCCGAACGGCGCCGGGAAGACGACCCTTGTTCGGCAGATCACGACCGAGCTGCTGCCAACGTCGGGTGAGGTCCGGGTGATGGGCTACGACGCCGTGTCGGAGCCGACGCGGGTCAAGGGACTGATGGGGACCATCCCGCAAGAGGCAACGCTGTATGGGGAGCTCTCGGTGTGGCACCATCTCAGAGCTTTCGGCAGGCTTCACGGTCTGTCCAGGAAGGACTCTCGCGCTCGCGCGGACGAGCTGGTCGAGGCGCTGGGGCTCGGTAGCCATCGGAGCAAGTTTCCCGGCGAGCTGTCGGGCGGCCTCCGCAGGCGAGTTCTCGTTGGCATCGCAATGCTTGCCCGCCCGCCGCTCCTGGTGTTGGACGAGCCGACCACCGGACTCGATCCGCAATCGAGGCGCGAGCTATGGTCCGTGGTCACCCAGTACAAGGCTGGCGGTACGTCGGTGCTGCTCACCACTCACTACATGGAGGAGGCGGAGGGGCTGAGCGACCGCATCGGCATCATCAACGGAGGCCGGATGCTCGCCATGGACTCCGTCGACGCCCTTCGCAGCGCTCACGACCTGGAGTTCAAGGCGACGTTTCGCGACGGCGACGGTGAGACGCACACCATTTACGGCGGCGCTGCCCACGAGCTGAGCGAGCGGCTGAGGGCACAGGACGTAGAGGAGTTTTCGATCTCGAAGGCAAACCTGGAGGACGTATACCTCGCGCTGACCGGAGAGGGGATCCAGGATGACACGACAGACTGAGTCCGCCACTGTTCCCCTGGCGATGGACCTGCGGGTTACGGGACCGCTAAAGCTACTTGCCGACATCTCCACAGTAGTTGGGATCAGGACGCGGATCAGCGCGCAGGGCTGGTACTGGCTTGTCATAGGCCCCCTGTTCTTTCCGCTCCCCATCTTCTATATGCTGCACGCCTATGCCGGCGATAACCCTGCGGCGTTGATCAGAATCATATCTGGGACGTTGGTGTTCAGCGTGTCCTTCTCCACGGCCAATCAGATGTCACAGCTCTTGTTGGGTGAGCGCTTCGTCGGCAACCTGAAGCTGATAATCACCGCGCCCGTTTCCAAGTTCGCCTACGTATCCGGGACCCTGATTCACTCTTCCACGGTCGGCGCCGGCTCCGTTGTAGCCATCCTCGTATTCGCGCTTGTCTCCGGGATCGACCTTGACCCGACCTGGACTTTCTTGCCTGTGGTCATACTGTCCGTCCTGTTCCTGGCCGGTGTGTCCCTGTTCATAACCAGCTTCGCCTCATCCCAGGCGGTCGGAAGCATCCTGGCGAACTTAGTAGGGATAATCCTGGCGATGGTCTCGCCGGTCTTCTTCACAATGGAGCAGGCCCCGCTGCTTCTCCGCTGGCTGGGATACGTCTCGCCGCTGCGATATGCGGCCGATGGTCTGTCAGCGTCACTCGCCGGTCGGACCGACGTCGGCGTCGAAGTCGCGGTGCTTGCCGCGTCCGCACTTGGCGCCATGTCCCTTGGCCTCTGGCGGCTCCCTTGGAGAGAGAAGTAGGACAACTCAACCGACCGGGCAGGTGGAGATGCTGAGATGAGCTCAGTCCGCACAGAGGCGGCGCCTGTGGAGGTGCGCGGCCTCGACAAGACCTACAGGAACGGCACGCGCGCCAACCGCGACATCTCGCTGTCGGTGCGGCGCGGGGAGCTGCTCGGCATACTCGGGCCCAACGGCGCCGGAAAGACGACCCTCGTCCGGCAGATCACCACCGAGCTCGTGCCGACATCGGGCGAGGTCCGTGTGTTCGGGATAGACGCCGTGGCGCACCCGAACCGTGTCAAGGGCCTGATGGGCGTGATGCCGCAGGAGGCCAACCTCTACTATGGCCTGTCGGTACGACACCACCTGCGCATCTTCGGCAAGCTGCGAGGCCTGCCGCGTCGGGAGGCGTCGGGCCGCGCCGAGGAGCTGCTATCCGACCTGCGGCTTGAGGAGCACCGCGACAAGGGCGCCGACGAGCTGTCGGGAGGTCTGAAGCGCCGGCTGCTATTGGGCATTGCCGCGCTCGCGGACCCGCCGCTGATGGTGCTGGACGAACCGAGCGCCGGTCTCGATCCCGAAGCCAGGCACGAGCTCTGGGAGTTGCTGCGCGGCTATCGCCGCAGGGGCGTCACCGTGCTGCTGACGACTCACTACATGGAGGAGGCGGAAATGCTCTGTGACAGGGTCGGCGTCATCCAGGACGGCCGTCTCCTCGCCCTGGACACGATAGCCAATCTGCGCGCCGACCACGGCTTCGAGTACAAGGTCGTCTACGAGTCGGACGACCGCACTCATACTGTCTACGGCGCCGACGACAGGGCGCTGGTGCGGCAGGCGCAGTCGGATGGCATCCGCGAGTACTCCGTTTCACGGACGACCCTGGAGGACGTCTACCTGGGACTGACGGGCGGCGCGGGACGACTGACCGATGGGGATGAGCGCTGATGGCTGAGACGCGCGCCGCCGGCGCCGAGGCCCAGGCAGCGGAGGTGGTTCCGCCGTACCCCACCGGCGGCGTGGGCAAGTTCGTTTCGGACTCCGTCAGCGTCTTCGAGATCAACTTCCTGCCAGCGATCAGGTATTGGTACCTGACGGTGCTGTTGTCCTCGGGGTTCGCGATCCCCTGGTTCTACGTGACCCGGTCCATCGCGCCCGACGACCCTGAGGTCGTACGCAGGCTGCTGGCCGGCACGCTCGTTTTCGGCGTCACGTTCTCCATAGGTACTCTGGTGGGAAACAACGCCGTGGCCCAGCGGTTCATGGGCAACCTGCGGCTGCTGATCACCATGCCGGTGTCGAAGGGCGCCTACGTGTTGGGCTCGCTGGCGTTCTCGTCGATCTCGGGTGCGATTACGGTCGTGGCGCTGCTCGGCTTCGGGCTGGCGGCGGGCGTGGACATCGACGTTGCATGGGGACTGGCGCCGTGCCTGGTCCTGTCCGTGCTGACGATGGCCGGTCTGGCGCTGTTCGTGGTCAGCTTCGCCCCGTCCCTGACAGCGGGCAACCTGATCACCAGCCTGCTGTCGCTTGCGCTGGCCGCTGTGTCTCCGGTCTACTTCACGATGGAGCAAGCGCCGTTGGCGCTGAAGCTGCTCGGCTACGTCTCGCCACTGCGGTACGCGGCGGACGGGATCGCCAAGTCGGTCTCGGGGCGCGGCGACGTGTGGACGGAGCTGGCGGTACTGGGCGCGTTCGCGGTAGTCACGATGTCGCTGGGCCTGTGGCGGCTGCCGTGGAGGGAAGAGTAGACGCCGATCTACGACGTGGGGCTGGCCGGATCAGACTGATCGTAACCCACCGTGCAAGAATCACGACCGCAGTCGACCCGCGGCGATGGAGCGACACAAGTCGAGAGGCGGTGCATGTCGATGGCGTCCGAGACCGACAGTACCGGGCTCAGCGTCCGGCCCGCCGACGACGGCGATCTCGAGCCGCTGGCGTCGGCACTGGAGCCTGAGGTCCCAGTGGCTCGGCTAGCCCGGCGGCTGGAGGAGAGTCGGCTCGGGTACCGCGGCATGCTGGTGGCCGAGCTGGACAGACGGGTCGTTGGGACCGTCAGCATGGGAGGCCACGGCTTCCAGCGGCCGGGCTCGCTGCGGCTGTTCGCGCTGGACGTAGGAGCGGCCTTCCGCCGCCGGGGTGCGGGAACGGCCCTGGTCGAGGCTGTCGAGGCTATAGCCTCGGGCCGGGGCCTGGACGAAGTGAACCTGGAAGTGGCGATCGACAACGAGCACGCGATCCGGCTCTACGAGAGGCTGGGATATCGGCGGCACGGGGAGCCGGTGATGGACCGCTGGGAGAAGCGGCTCGACGACGGAAGCAGCCTGCTGGTCGAAGTGCCTTCGTGGGTGATGGTCAAGAGGCTGGAACGGGTCCAGGCAGCCATAGCTGCGCCCACGGGGCGACCTGCGCGTTCCCTACCTCGCCGCCACGGCCAGACAACGGCGGCGGCCAGACCATCGTCTCAGCCTGAACGCGGGACGAGTCTGCGAGCCGTAGAAGCCTCGACGCTTCGTCGGGGTGTATCGAAGGGCCAGCACGACTCAGTCTTTCGGTGGGACCGACACCAGCATTGACGTCAAGGTTGCGTGCGCCCTTCGATACGCGCCGCTGAAGCACCGGCGCTACTCAGGGTGAACGGGTTGTCTCGGCCCCTCAAGTCTGAACAGTTACCGAGGCCGTGCTCAATGGCGTCTCGAAGCGACGCGGGGCTATAATGGCCGTGCCCGTCTCGCGGGGAAGTGTCGGAATCGGTAGACGAGCATGATTTAGGATCATGTGCCGCAAGGCGTCCGGGTTCGAATCCCGGCTTCCCCACTACCCCACGCACACGGGTCTCTACGGCTTCATGTACTGTTTCCTGGCGGTTCGAGTCCCGTATACCTGTCGCCCCAGTGGCAGGGCTCGACTTGCAGTTTCCCGCGGGCCTCGCAGTTGTTCGTTGATGTAGACTCGGACATCCTGCCATTCATCCGCCGGCACAAGACCAATGTGGCCACGAGGGATGAGCACTAGGCGTTCCATGTGGACTAACTGCCGGCCAGCGTGGGCACGATCCCTAGAACACGATGGACTCGAACGGTGAGTTACTAAGAGTCTGCCCCCAGGCTACGCCCCAAGTTGGCCAGTGAACCCCTGACAGGGTATCCGAACGGGGCCGACGCCGGATATTTCGCCGCAAGTCATGTGGCGGAGTGTGCCACGGGTTACGAGAACCCTACGAGGCCTATAATGGCCGTTGCCACGAAGCTGAGACCAGAGCCGCGGCATCACTCCTCCGCCGATGGTAGCGGGGAGGCGTCTGCTGCCACTATCAAGGCATCCTGCGGACTCCAGTGGAGTCTCGCCTCGTCGTCAACGCCGAGCTCCGACACCGCCCGGTTCTGCTGGTCAACCAGGATGACCCGGTCGGCGTTGCCAACTGTTACCCGATAGCGAATCACGGGCCCTATATACTCCTTGAAGGCGACCTTGCCCGTTAGGTTGTAGGGAGAATACGAGTCCCAGGAGGCATCGGCCTGGTCTGACCTGGCGATGTCGATCCGCTCAGGTCGAATGGAGAGGACCGCGGTACCCGTCGGAGCCCCCTGACCGGCCTTCCGCATGCCCTCCAGTCGAAGCCCGTCGTTGGTCGTAACGGCGTAGCGGCCGTTGCCGGCGCTCCCGGCCAGCTCCGCGTCGTGGAACAGGTTGGTGGTGCCCACGAAGGTAGCGACGAAGACAGTCTCGGGCCTCTCGTAGATGTCTTCGGCGGTGCCTATCTGCTCGACCCTGCCTTGGTTCATAACCACGATCCGGTCGGCCATGACCATCGACTCCTCCTGGTCGTGAGTGACGAAGATGGTCGTGATGCCCAGGGACTTGACCAGAGTCCTGATCTCGCTGCGCATCTCGGCACGCAGCTTGGCGTCGAGGTTAGACAGCGGCTCATCAAGCAGCAGGACGCTGGGTTCGATTATTAGGGCCCGAGCCAGTGCGACGCGCTGTTGCTGACCTCCTGAAAGCTGCTTGGGGTAGTGGGACTCCCAGCCCGTCATACGGACCATGTCAAAGGTCGTCTCCACGCGGCGCGCAATCTCGTCTTTGGGAATACCTTTCCTGACCTTCAGGCCGTAGGCGACGTTGTCCCACGCCTTGAGATGCGGGAACAGGGCGTAGTTCTGGAACACCATGCCGCAGTTGCGGGCATAGGGCGGAACATCGTTCATCAGCCTACCGTTTATATATACCGCGCCCGCGGTCGGCGTAACTAAGGCAGCCACCATGCGGAGAGTCGTAGTCTTGCCACAGCCGCTGGGGCCCAGCAGAGACACGAACTCGTTATGGCCAATGTTGAGGTCCAGGTCTTCGACGGCCACAAGGCTCCCAAACTCTTTTCTGAGCCCTCTCAGCTCGACGGCGTACTGGGAGGTACCTGCTGTCATCAGAAAACCCTCTCGAGTCCGGTGACTCTCTCAACCACACCAATCACCAAGAAAGCTACTACCATCATGACGACGGCGAGAGCCGTGATGGTCACTTCATATGAATACTCAGAGGCGGCGAACATGGCCACGGGAGCCGGCGTCCCCGAGCCGGCGCTGGACAGGAACACCGACACGGTCACGTTGCCAAACGATATCACGAAGGCGAAAATTCCAGCCGCCAGGAGCCCCGGCTGGAGCATGGGGATCGTCACCCGCCTGATCGTCTGCCAGGGGCGGGCGCCCAAGCTGGCCGAGGCCTCCTCCATGGATCGGTCGAATCCGGCAAGGGCCGCTAACATTACCCGAAGGGCGAACGGAATCGTGATCAGAACGTGCGCCCCCGCCAGGATCCAGAAGCTGGGGTCTATCTTCACCGTGCTAATGAACACCAGGACGGCGATGGCCAACACGGAAGGGGGCAGTATGAGAGGCGCCATGAGCACCAACTCCACCTGCGTGCGGCCTGGAAAGCGGAAGCGGTCGATGGCATATGCCGCCAGCGCCGCTATCGCCATGGTGACGACCATCGTCGTCACCGCCAACTCCACGCTAAGCAGCAGCGAGCGCTTCAGCTCAGCGTGTTGAATCAGCTGGATGTAGGAGAGCACGCCTAGACTGTCAAGAGATGGAGGGAAGTCGAAGAACCTCTTCTTGCTGAAGGAGGCCACGATCACGATGACAAGAGGGGCCGTCAGGCCCACGTACGCTATTATGATCGCCGAGCGGTACAGTAGCCGAAGGGTCGAGTCCCGGTAGCGGTCGAATACACTGTGCCGGACGCCCATGATAGGCTCCCTGTTCTGAAGGATATCTGCTCGCTCGCTCATTACTGGGCCCGCTCCTCCTCCAGAAACTGGCTGCGAAGTGTCTTGCCCAGCAACAGGAATACAAGGACTACCATGACGGTCAGCACAATTCCCACCGCGGCACCCTGGGGCCAGTTCAGGTAGACGACGGTGTTGTTGTACACGTCCACCCCCAGCATGGACATTCCGGGACCCCCAACGACCCTGGGGGTTACGAAGGACGTCAACGCGATGATGCTTACCAACGCGGATCCTCCCATCACACCGGGAAGTGACAGGGGAAAGACTACCCGAAAGAACGTCTGGATCGGGTTCGCCCCCAAGTTGGAGGAGGCCTCCTCCAGGTCTCTGTCAACACTGCTCAGGGAGCTTACGAGGGGGAGCACCATGAAGGGTATGAAGCTAGCTGACATGGCTATAAGCCCGCCCATTGGGGTGTTCGCCATCCTGACCCCGTCAGGCAAGAAGGGAAACATCTTCAAGACCCAGTTGACTGGGCCCTGGCCGCTCAGGAGAGTCAACCAGCCATAGGCCGACACCGCTACGCTGATCATGAAGGGGGCTATGACCATGGCCAAAAGCAGAGGACGCCATTTCGACCGGGTCCTCGTGAGCATGTAAGCGACTGGATACCCGAGCAACAAAGTGGCGGCCAAGATTACCGCCGAGTACCAGAGGGTGTCAAAGGTCGTCCTTAGGAGGAATGAGTCTGCAAACCTGGTGTAGTTGGCGATTGTGAAGGTCCCGGGCTGATACACCTCAAGGCGTTCCCGCACGTAGAAGCTCATCCGGACCATGTAGATCATGGGTACCGTTATGTAGCCCAGGACCAGGATCACCGCCGGAGCCACCAAGAGCCAAACGATTCGCCGCCGCGCCCACGACCCTACCCTGGCCCCCAGCGAGGCCAGGGTGCCGTTTACCCCCTTGGTGACCGGCGTTGTTTCGGCCATCTACACCACCTCAGCGCGCGCCGTCTTACGCTCTGACGCTATTCATCAATGCTGCCACAAGCCAGCAGACCAAAAACAACTGGCGCAAGGCTCTCCGGTGGTCCCATCACGAAGAAGCGACCGTCACAATTCGAAAGCTATCCCTGCCTATTGAAAGCTAACCCTAATTGGCAATCTCCTGGATAAGCTTCTCCATGAAGCTTGGCCTGAAGGACCGCATGAAGGCGAAGTCGGGAATCTTGTATCCCGCCGCCTCAACCTCAGTGGTTGGGTTACGTGCGATCATCTCGGTAGACGCGAAGTCGCGGACTTTGGAGTGTACAGGCCCTTCGCTGGAGTAGTCGAGCCACTTGGCCACCAACTCCGGGGTGGAGGCCTGTTTCAAGAAGTCCATCACCGCCTCATAGTTCCTGTCGCTGGTCACGACGAAGCCCGTGGTGTTGGAGACCGGGTACTCGGGGGGAGCGATGAAGCCCACGTCCACACCCCCCGCCTTAAGCTCCGCCGCGGTGCGCGATGATGTGATGGCAACCCAGGACGTACCGTCGGTCAGGTTCCTCCGCCGTTGGGATCCGCTGGTGGCCACTCCCCACAGCTGTCCGGTATCCTTCAGCTTCTTGACTTCATCGTAGGCGCAGTTCAGGTCTTTGGGGTCGCCGCATCTAACCGCCGCGATAGCCTCTACTGTGCTCCAGCCGGAGTTTTTGGTCCACGTCTCGAGCTGGACTTTGCCCTTGTACTGCGGGTCCCAGAGGGAGTCCCAGCCAGTTGGGTAGCTCAGACCATTTTCGTCCAGGAGGTCCTTCCGATAGGTGATCCCCGTGATCTGGAGCAGGATGGGGATGAAGTGGTTTTCTAAGGCCGTCATCTCCTCCTTGACGAACCCGAAGTAGCCATCGTAGTTCTCCTCGCAGCAGCGGTCGATGTCTATCGGGATGATAGCGCCGTTTTCGATCAGCTCCGGCACCAGAGCGTCGTCAACGAACAGCATATCGGCCTGCGGGTTGTTCTTCTCGGCAATTACCTTGCTCACATTGGAAACGCTGCCACCAGCGTGAAATGTGCACTTTAGCCCAATCTCTTCACACCAGAGCGCCCGCGATCCCTCGTCGTACTTCCCGCCAAAGCTGTAGGCAACAAGCTTTACGTTGCCCTCGTAGGCGGGCTTGGCCGGCGCATCACTGGTGCAGGCCAGCAGTGCCATCAGGGCTACTGAAGCTGCAATCAGCGATACGATTTTCGTCGCCCCCGTACTGATGAACATCGTATCTCCTCCTTGTTTATCGATGCAGTTCCCGTCCGTACCCGCCAATGAAGCCGAGTCTATGGTACATTGCCAGCCAATGTCAACACTGCCGAATCCCCTGTAGATGTTCAATGATTATGTCAGGGGTTAACTGTTCAATGAAAATGTCAGTCCATGAGAGGATTGACGTTGACTACCAAAGAGCAGACGAGGATACAGGTTCTGAACGCAGTGCTTGCGGGAGAGGTAACGGCGGTTAAGGCGGCGGGACTGATGGGCGTGAGCGAGCGCCATGGTCGGCGACTGCTGGCAGCGTACAGGAAGGAGGGAGCAGCTGCCATCGCTCACGGCAACAGGGGCAGGAAGCCGTCGACGACCACGTGCCCGGATACACAACACAGGGTGAGGGAGTTGGCCGAAGGCCGCTACGCAGGCTTCAACCACACCCATTTGACCGAGATGCTGGCGGAGCGAGAGGGGATCGAACTGTCGCGTTCCACCGTCAGGAGGGTACTGCTGGCCGGAGGCTTGCGCAGTCCGCGGCCTCGCAGAGCCTCCAGGCGCTACAGTCGGCGGGAGCGCTACCCCCAGGAAGGGATGCTGCTGCAGGTCGATGGCAGTCGTCACGACTGGCTCGAGGGGCGAGGCCCGTACCTGACGCTGGTCGGAGCTGTGGACGACGCCACTGGCACGGTCCCCTTCGCCCTGTTCAGGCGCCATGAGGATGCCCACGGCTACATGCTGATGCTCAGAGAGACCATCGTCCAGCACGGCATCCCCCTGGCCCTCTACTCCGACAGGCATGGCATCTTTCAGCGCTCCCCCAAGGAGCCCGAGCGCCTTGCCGAGCAGCTTCGGGGCAAGCGAGCCCCAACCCAGTTCGGCAGGGCGCTCGAGGAGTTGGACATCCAGCTCATCCTGGCCCACACACCCCAGGCGAAAGGCCGCGTGGAGCGCGCCTGGGGCACCTTCCAGGGACGGTTGGTCTCTGAGCTGCGACTCGCTGGCGCCTCTACCATAGAGGAGGCTAACAGCGTGCTCTGGGACTTCCTGCCGCGCTACAACTCCCAGTTCGGTGTGTCGGCGGCCCAGCCGGGCTCGGCATATCGCCAGCAGCCACCCGGCCTCTGTCTCGATGGCGTGCTGTGCTTCAAGTACATACGCACAGTTGCCAACGACAACACCGTCCACTTCAACGACACCACCATGCAGCTTCTGCCCGATGACCACAGGGCCAGCTACGCTCGGGCCGATGTCGAGGTCCAGGAGCGGCTCGACGGCAGCATCGTGGTGGCCCACCAAGGCAGGACCCTGGCAGTTGAGCCTGCGCCTGACGGGCCTGTCGAGCTCAGGGCCCGCAGCGGCCGCCGCTCCAACGGACGGCTACCCGACGACACAAACGGCGCTGACACACACCCTGTAGGCGCTGAGCGACTGAACGGAGCGAAGCGCATACAGGGTGCTGGACTCCTCCCACCGCCCAAGAAGCGCTTCGACCACCCAAGAAGACCCGCCCCAGACCACCCTTGGAGGAGGAAGATACTGACATAATCATTGAACAATTACCCTGACATTTTCACTGGACAACGACACACTGCCGAATCCCCGTAACTGTTCAGAGTTGAGGGGACCTCTCGGAATATCCGTTCAATGGGAACGGTCTTTCATAGCTGGATCGCCACTTCCGACGCTTGGGACTCCGCTCAGATCCCACGAAGTCTGAACAGTTACGATTCCTCTTGTATCTTATGAGGCAATTCGTGGGATTGACAACATCACCAACGACGAATACAGTATTTGCCATCCTAATGAATGTGCCGTTCACAAAGGTACCGGGTTCCATCTGGGGAAACTCAGGATAATTGCGAAAGAGCCCCCGGCCCAGTCGCAACGGGCCAAAGTCCGATAAGGAAGGAGCGCGGTAACCTCGAGGCCCATGACTGCTGGCGAAATCACGGT
Organism: Dehalococcoidia bacterium; assembly: GCA_965220785.1. Lineage (GTDB taxonomy): Bacteria > Chloroflexota > Dehalococcoidia > Lucifugimonadales > CAZENU01 > CAZENU01. The sequence continues at coordinate 567,049 of CBDCQW010000003.1, read as the reverse complement.
CCGAGAAGCAGCGCCTGACGATATTGGCACTCTCGTGGCTTTTCAACAGGCCACCGCGCAGGAAACTGAAGGCAAGAAGCTGGACCCGCAGGTTGTCACCGAGGGCGTCAGCGCCGTTTTCCAGCCCCCCGACCGGGGGTTCTATCTGGTGGCTGAGACCGGAGGGCGGGTAGTCGGAGGGCTCCTCATCACCTACGGGTGGAGCGACTGGCGCAACGCGACCTTCTGGTGGATTCAGAGCCTTTACGTGGAGCCCCAATGGAGGCGCAACGGGGCGGTGTACAGAGCGCTGCATGATCATGTCCACAGCCTGGCTACCTCACATCAGGGTGTGTCCGGCCTCAGACTCCAGGTGGAACGCGGACACTGCGTGGCCCAGCAGACCTATGCAAACCTCGGAATGGCCAGGTCCCAATACGACCTCCTAGAGATGGATTTTTTGCCCTAGCCGTGGTGCGATAGAGTGTACCACCCGATGTCTTACGAAGGCCCGATCCTGCCGGACAACTTCGACGCCATGGCCTAGTGGCCAGTCACATCTCGATCTCCATTGCGACGGGTGAACGGCTCCACTCCATCCGCGAGTTCGAGATGCTGCTGAAACGGGGTGCCGTCCAGTACGTACGCCCCGACGTGGCCGGCGAGATGACCCACTCCAAGAAGATCGCTGCCCTGGCCGAAGCGAGCTACGTTGGAGTGGTTCCCCCACAGCCCGCTGAGCCCCGTCAGCACCGTGACTTGTCTTCCGCTCGCGGCCTGCATCCCAAACTTTTCTATTCAAGAATTGCCGACCGGCGAGCAGGAGCCTCCCGAAAGCGAGATAGTCAAGACTCGGCTTCGGGTAGAGGGCGGGTTCTTCCTGGACACACCCGGCATCGGTATGGAGCTCGCCGACGATGCTCTGGAGAAGTACCCACCTCGGCCGCGCGAGGTCGAGACGCGACTTCCACATCGACGGTTCTGTTGTCGACCAGTAGATCGGTCTACTCGGTTCGAGCCGGAGTAGACTGATGTCGCGTTTGGTCACTCGTGCCACCGCGGGCTTCCCTGCCTTCCATTACCGGGACCTACGCGTTCTGGGTCTTGGGTCAGCACTCGGCTCCTTCGGGCAGTTTGGCGAAGTTATTGCTCTCGGCTGGCTCGTGCTGGACCGAACGGACTCGCCCTTCATGGTCGGTCTCGCATTCAGCCTGCAGGCGCTGCCCAGCTTGTTCGGTATCCCGGCGGGCGCTCTGGCGGACTCGGTAGATAGGCGTCGCCTCCTTCCCCTAAGTGCTGCCGCGGTAGCCATCCCCTTGGGTGTGCTAGGGCTACTGATTGCATTTGACGTCGCCGAGATCTCGGCCATTCTCACGTTGGCGTTCCTAGCCGGCACCGCCCGCGCCTTCTATAACACAGCGCGGATGAGCTACGCCTACGACATCGTGGGCGCGGCCGCCGCAGTTCAAGGGTTGGCCCTGATTTCTCTAGCGTCTCGCGTCGGAGCATTCGCCAGCCCGATTGTTGGGATAGTAGCAGCGCGTTCTGGAATCGATACGGCATATTTCGTGATATCCGGTACATACCTCCTGGCCGCCGTCGTCATGTCGCTGACCCGTTCCAAAGGCAGGGGCGCGCCGCCTTCGCGCGGCTCCGCCGCACGTGGTGTCAGGGAATTGTTCACCGAGGCGCAAAGGAACCGCGTGCTTCTGGCCCTCATAGTCAGCACAGCACTCCTGGAAGTCTTGGGGATCTCTCACAAGGTGCTGCTTCCGATCATTGCAAAAGACGCTCTTGGCCTGGGCGTAGATGGTCTGGGCGTCATGACTGGCGTCGGTGCGGCGGGCGGAATCGTCGGAATCGCGGCGCTTTCCGTGCGGGGCAACACGGTCCGAAATGGGTCGCTCTATATCGCTTTAGTGCTGGCTCTTGGAGTCTCCCTGGTGCTGCTCGGCGGAGCGCCTGGCTCCTTGCTTGTTGTGCTCGCGGTGCTTGCCGTTGTTAATGCCATGATCGCCCTCGCTGACATACTCTCCCAGAGCCTAATCCAGCTGAGTGTACCCAACGCGCTTCGCGGGCGGGCTATGGGCTCCTGGACGTTCGCAATCGGAGCGGGGCCCATTGGGAGTCTCGAAGTAGGGGCGCTGGCTTCGTTTGCCGGGGTGACTTCAGCGCTGGCCTTCAACGGCCTTGGGCTGGTTGCGCTGTCGGCGGTCATTGTCGTGCTCGTCCCGCAGCTGCGGCGCATGTAGCACCGTGGAGTGTTGTCAATCAGCAAGAGTGGTACAGATCACGGCCCGAGAGACTACGAATACGTAGCGCCTTCCTCGTCAATTGTGGTGCCCACAACTTGATATTGGGGGAAAACGGTGCAGGACGTGGATGAAACCTGCCTCGCTTGCCCGCAGGCCATTAACTCACGGCGCCCAGAGACGTTGTGGGAGATTGCTTCGATGATTGACGACGTGATTGATACTACAATAGAATGCCGCCCCAGAAAGGAGGAGCCATGCCTATTATCGAAAAGGGGAACGGTGAGAACGTACTCCCAGGCGTCGATCGGTGGGAGATCGTGAGTGGTAAGCTCGGTGCACGTTCCTTGACCGTGGGCGACGTTATGGTGAGTCCGGGGTCCGGGGTGCCAATCCACGTTCACCCCACCGAGGAGGCGATGGTGATCCTGGACGGCGAGCTGGAGGCCATGCTGGGGGATGAGACGGTTACGGTGGCCCCAGGCCAGACGGTGTTGGCCCCGGCCGGAGTCAAGCACGGGTTCGTGAACCGAACGGGCTCCAACGCCCGCTTGATGGCGATTTTCCCGACGGACAAAGTGGAGCGAACATTCGTGGACTAAGGGCTTGTTTTCGGCCAGTTAAGGCTTCATCGCGTAGGTTTTGCTGTTTGTACCATAACCTGGTATGTCATACGGAATCACAGGTCGGAAGCCGGGTCGGTCTAACTTGCCAGTGCCTGTAACGCCTCATTACTTACGTCACGCTCGTGGGTGGCTAACACTCATATTCCCAATGGTATAGTCTTGCGGGTGAGGAGGGGCCTGCAACGAGTTGCGCCAGGCCTCCAACCAAATCGGCCCTCGAATTGCCCAAGAGCGGAAAGGGGGAGAGCAAAATGCCCGGAGCCAACAGCCAGAAGACAGTCCGCCTGACCATGGCGCAGGCCATCGTCATTTACCTGCAGGCTCAGTACAGCGAGAGGGACGGCAAGACCCGTCGCCTGGTTCCCGGCGTCTTTGGCATCTTCGGCCATGGGAACGTCGCCGGGTTGGGGCAGGCGCTCTACGAGTACGGCCAGGACCTGCCCTTCTACCAGACCCGTAATGAGCAATCGATGGTCCACACGGCGGTCGGCTTCGCCAAGGCAAACCAGCGGCTGTCCGCTCTGGCCTGCACGTCGTCCATCGGCCCCGGCGCCACCAATATGGTCTCAGGCGCCGCGACCGCGACCATCAACCGTTTGCCCGTGCTTCTCCTGCCGTCCGACTACTTCGCCACGCGCCACCAGGGCACCGTCCTGCAGCAGTTGGAGCACCCGGTCTCGGCCGACGTGAGCGTCAACGACTGTTTTCGGCCGGTCAGCCGGTTCTTCGACCGTATCTCCCGGCCCGAACAGCTACTCACGGCCCTGCCTGAGGCGATGCGCGTGCTGACTGATCCGGTCGACACGGGCGCGGTGACCCTGGCGCTGCCACAAGACGTGCAGACACAGGCGTATGACTATCCGGCCCACTTCTTCGAAGAGCGCACCTGGCGGATCGAACGGCCCTTGCCGGACCCCCGCCGCCTGGACGAGGCGGTGGCTATGCTCGAAGCGGCCCAACGCCCGATGATCATCGCGGGCGGTGGCGTGCACTATTCAGAGGCGTGGGCCGAGCTCCAGGAGTTCTCGGAGTCACTGGGCATCCCGGTGGGAGAGACCTTCGCTGGCAAGGGGGCCGTTCGAGGCGAGTCTGCGCTGCTGCTCGGCGGCCACGGCGTCACCGCCACGCCCTCCTCGGCCAAACTGGCCAGCCAGGCGGACCTGGTTATCAACGTGGGTACGCGGCTCACCGACTTCACCACCGGGTCCCAGAGCGCCTTTCAGCACCCGGACGTGAAGTTCATCAGTATCAACGTGTCCGGCCATGATGCCTACAAGCAGGGAGCACTGCCCATCGTCGCCGACGCTCGTGAGGGGCTTAGGTCACTCTCCGAATCTGCGCAGAGAGCGGAAGTCAAGCCTGACTTCACCTATCTCGAAGAGATCGCCGCCGTCAAGAAGGAGTGGGAGGGACAGCTAGAGAGTGAGATCTACCGTCAGACTCCAGGTGAGGCGATGAGCCAGGGCCAGCTGATTGGAGCGCTAAACGAGGAGGCGCAACCGGGTGACACCGTCATCGCCGCCGCCGGCACCCCACCGGGCGACCTGCTCAAGCTGTGGGATGCAACCGGTGATCGGGCCTGCCACCTCGAGTTCGGCTACTCCTGCATGGGCTACGAGCTGCCAGCCGGGCTGGGAGTTCGCATGGCCCAGCCTAAGGGCGAGGTCTACGTGCTCATAGGGGACGGCACTTATCTGATGAACCCTACCGAGCTGGTTACGGCCATCCAGGAGGCCTGGAAGGTCACCGTTATCGTCTCCGAGAACCACGGCTTCCAGTCGATAAACCAGTTTCAGATGAACCGCGTTGGCCGGAAATTCGGCCTTCAGTTCATGGCGCGCGACACCGCTGCGAACCGTCTCGAAGGGGAGTACCTCACCATCGACTTCGCGAAGAACGCCGAAAGCATGGGCGCCAGGGTGTGGCGCGTCGCAGACCCCGGCGAGGTGCACCAGGCATTGCGGGAGGCCCGGGAGGAGGCGCGTACCTGCGTCATCGTGGCGGAGACGGAAAAGCACCATTACCTGCCGTGGTCAGGTGTGTGGTGGGACGGCCCGGCAGCCGAGGTGACCGAAGACCCGGTGACCCAGGAATCGAGGGCGCGGTACGAGAAAGAGCGGGAGGCGCAGCGATTGCACTACTGAGCGGGGCTCCCAGTCTCATTGACGGCGCCCGGAAACACCGGAGGGGCCGTATCTCGACCTGTGAGGAATCGAGCATGAACCTCAGAATCGCAACAGCGCCGGACTCATGAGGCGACTGTTTCGAAGACCCACGTCGGGTACGAGGACCAGATAGAGACGTTTCTGGGGCAGACCGGACCCCGACAGCGTGTCGCTCTGCCTGGATATCGGCCATCGCGAGCGCGCTCGGCTTCGACCTGGATGCGTTGCGTGCCTCCTCCTCAAAGGGGGGTTCTACTCGGTTGCTGTCGCCCCCTACGTAACCTATAATCGCCCAATCCGCTGATCCCGATAGGAGACCTATGACATCGCGGACGGCTAACTTATACAGGCAGCTTGGGGTCAAGCGCGTCATAAACGCTCGGGGAAGCACTACTATCGTGGGTGGGTCGATGCTCAGCGAGGAGGTGCTGGCCGCCATAGATGAGGCCAATCGTCATTACGTTGAAATGGAAGAGCTGCTGGCGAAATCGGGACAGGCAGCTGCCGAACTCCTTGAGACAGACGCGGCCTTGATTACGTCGGGCTGCTTCGCTGCCCTGGTGCTGGGCGCCGCCTCCATAATGGCGGGCAAGGACCCAGACAAGATATCGCGCCTACCCGACACCACAAATATGAGGAACGAGTTCCTCGTGCAGAAGAAGACACGCCTCCGCTACGACCGCTGCATATCTGTCGCCGGCGGCAAGCTGATAGACGTGGGGGACGAAGACGGGACCACGGCGGAGGATCTCGAAGCCGCTATGGGTCCCGATACAGCAGGCATCTTATACTTCGCGCAAGAAGAAGACGCGGAAGGCGTTCTCACGATACCAGAGGTGGTGGAAATAGCCAAAAGAAATGACCTTCCGGTGCTGATCGACGCCGCCGCAGAGGTCTACCCCCTTGAGCGGATAACCGGTGTGGCGAAGTCCGGAGCAGATCTGGTGTGCTTCTCAGGCAAGTACCTGGGCTCAGCTCAATCGTCGGGCATCCTGTGCGGTCGAAAAGACTTGGTAGAGGCAGCCTCACTCAACAACTTCATCTCCTTTGAAGTCGAAGGCTCCGAGTCCTTCGGCAACGCTATTGGCAGGGGCTACAAAATAGACCGGCAAGAAATCGTTGCCACGGTGGTAGCGCTGCGCGAGTGGTTGACCATGAACCATGAAGAACGGTTCGCCATCCAGGAGCGGCGCATCCAGACCATTGAGTCGGCTCTGAAGGGCTTGCCGTATGTGACAACCGAGCACGTTTGGGAAAGGCAGGGGCACTCTATGCACCTCCTAATCACCGTGGACGAGGAGGCGCTGGGCAAGAAGCACGAGTCCATACAAGAGGAGCTCAGACGCGGAGATCCTTGCATATTGATAGGCATGAAGCAAGGATCGCTGAGGGTCAGGGTACACAACCTAATGGAGGGCGAGGACCAGGTGGTGGCAGAACGCCTGCGGCAACTCCTGTCCGACTAGGAACCTCAGTTGCGAACCGCCCGCTGACGGTGGGAGCTGGGAGGGGGAGCTCCGTTGGATGCAACCCGGGGTTTACTGGGGGCAGGTGACGTCAACGGGTGTAGAAAAGCGACCAGGCGGCGAGCTGCGCAGCGACGGTTCGAACCGTGTTTCCATTGATGGCCCGCATTTGGAATATGCAGCGCGCAGTGTACGTTTGAGCTCCGACTGCAACCTCCCATGAACTGGAACTTACGTCTCGCCAGTGGTGAACTTAGCGGCATCCACAGACCTCTGAGCGCCGGTGAGTGCGGGTCGGCCCTCCACGCGCTACGCAGTAGATCGAAGGTAGACCGCGGTCGGCTGTTGTCTGTCGAATCCCATTTGCGGAGGCAGTCCAACAAGGGAAAGCGTTTGAGGGAGGAAAGGTATGTCTGAACGGCTAGCTGTCCCCTCAAAAGACAGGGTGCGCGTAACGGAAGAGTGCCTCCGCCAGACGGTGGCCGCGTGGTTCGAGAAGATGGGAGAGTCCGCTGAGGACGCCAGGCAGGGAGCGGACGTCCTCGTGGCGGCCGATCTGCGCGGCGCGGAATTCCAAGGGGTCTCTACCCACGTCCAAGGGTATACGCGGGCCTACAGGAAGGGCAGGTTCAAGCCGATGGCCCAATGGCGGGTAGTGCATGAGACCGCGGCCATGGCGACCGTAGACGCTGATAGGGGCTTAGAGGTTATCCAGGGCGCCAAACACATGGAGATAGCCATCGATAAGGCGAGGAACGTAGGTGTCGGGGTGGTGACGGTATTCAATGGCGGCGATTCAGGCGGCATAGGCTACTACCCAATGCTGGCTGTGCAGCAGGATATGATTGGGATGTTCACAACAGGCCACCCTCCGCGTGTCTTGCCGGCGTACGGGGCCGAGTACAGGCTGGGCACGAACCCCATAGCCGTAGCCGCTCCGACTAGAAACGAGCCCCCCTTCCTGTTCGACGTCGCCACGTCTGCCACAGCGGCGGGCATGGTGCGCTTGGCAACTCGATACAACCTCCCAATACGCCCCGGATGGGTTGCGGACGCCGACGGCGCACCCATCATGCAGGAAACGCAGGCCCCGGAAGAGGGAGACTACCGCCTACTCCCCTTTGGGGGAACCCTGGAAGGAGGCACCCACAAAGGGTATGGTTTCGGCCTGGTAGCCGAGATTCTGTCCACGATGCTCGGGGGAGCGCTTCCAGCCATGGTGACCGGAGGCGACGGGTTTAACCACTACATGGCTGCGTACAACATCGCGTCCTTCACAAACGTGGAGACCTTCAAAGACAACATGGACAGGATGCTCCGGACCCTGAGAGAGACGAAGCCCGCTCCGGGCCACGAGCGAGTCGCTTACCCGGGTCTTGGCGCCTACGAAGCGGAGCAGTATCGGCGGGCCAACGGGATTCCCATACACCAGGGGGTATTCCGGGAGCTCCAAGGCCTCTGTAAAGAGTTGTCTATCCCTGCACTCAAGATCCTGTGAGGTGCGGTGGGACCGTTTCTAGCCCGTTTGTCTGAGAGCCAAAGGAGGTTTTTCACCCATGAAGATGCGGATTCCCGAGTACCAGTTCTTCTCCAATGACGAGTACCAGCAGCGGATGGAGGCCCTGCGCTCCCGCATGGAGCAGAATGGCGTTGACTGCATGCTGGTGACGACCCCAGAGAACCTTTACTACCTTACCGGCTACCAGACACCGGGCTACTACTGGTGGCAGACCTTCATCGTTCCGACAGAGGACATCCACGAGCCCGTGTTCATAGCACGGCTAATAGAGTCCTCAAACATTGAGCCTCGGACGTGGGTTGAGGACAGCAGGCCGTACCAGGACTACGAGGACTGGATAGCCCACACCAGAGACGCGCTGGTGAGCATGGGCCTGGACAAAAGGCGCATCGGTCTTGAGGACGACTCCTATTTCTTGACCCACAGGGATGCCAAGCGCCTGATGGCGATGCTGCCGGACGCGACGTTCGTGGACTGCTCGGGCGTTGTGGAGCAAGGTCGGTTGATCAAGTCGCCGCAGGAGATAAAGTATATCCGCCAGGCGTCGCGGACGGCTGAGGCGGGTCTTGAAGCTGGTATCGAGGCTGTGAGGGTAGGGGCGACGGAGAACGACGTGGCGGCGGCGGTGCACGGGGCTCAGATTCTGGCGGGGAGTGAGTACACCGGCCTCCCAATTTTCGTGAATAACGGGACACGATCACGGATGACCCACGCCACCTGGTACCGAGAGCAGTTGGAGCCCGGTCAGACAGTTTTCTTCGAGATTCCAGGCTGTATTCACAGGTACCATGCCGCCATTGTCCGGCCGGTGTTCTTGGGCGATCCCCCTCCGCTGATGCTGAAGACTGCTGAGACAGTCCTTGAAGCGCTCAAGACCGCCAAGTCCCACATTAAACCTGGGGTGAAGGCCGGAGATGTCTACGAGGCGGTCCAGAGGACTTTGATGGAAGGTCTAGGTATTCGTAAGGAGAACAGAACCGCCTACTCCATGGGTATAGCCTTTCCTCCGGATTGGGGTGAGGGGCATATCCTCAGCTTCCACAAGGGGGAGCAAAGACCCTTGCAGGCCGGTATGACCTTCCATTTGGTCAACGGGGTGCGAGTCCCAGGGCTGGGGCATAAGGTGAGCTGCACCGACACGATCCTGGTGACGGAGGACGGCTGCGAGACCCTAACCGACCGCCTCGAGCGGAAGCTTTACGCAAGGTAGTCTCGCAGCAGTCCCGGGCCACCTGGATCGTGGACCAGCGACGGAGCAGGTCTGGTCAGCCTGTCCAAGTCGAGGTGACGGGCGGTACTGAGGGCGTCGTGGCCATCAACTGCCCCAGACCGGACTGTGGGGTCAACCGGTTTGCGAGGCGTAGCGCATCCCACATCGTGACTTGGTTCGCCGTCAGGACCGGCTTGCCTGCCTCGGAGTCAAGCTCGGCGAGATACGGAACGGTGTGCAAAGCCGTATCGGGTACCAAGACCGCATCCACGTCTGGATGGGCATGGTCGCGAACAAAGCCCAGCAGCCTCTCGCGGTCCATTTCGCTCGCCTCTATCCCCGTCCAGACGGCCATCGAGTCCAAGTGCAACACTTCCACGCCCCCGTCGTTAAGGAACGTCCGAAAGGCATTCGCGAGTTCTTCTGGGTAGGTTGCGGCAATGGCAACACGGCCAATCTCGAGAGCGCGCAGCGCGCTCAGAAACGCCAGGGAGGTGCTGGACGACGGGACGCCCAGGACGTCGGCGATCTTCTGTGCCTGCCGACGAGCGCCTTCCAGACCATAGGTGAAGCTGCCACTTGTGCACGCCCACATGCAGGAGTCAATGTTGGAGACCTTCAGCTGCTCGGCACCGGGGAGAAGGTTCTCAGGAAGTCCAGAGCGTTTGACGGACTCAATCGTGTGCACACCCCAGCCGCCGGGGTTGGTATGGACCATGTGGAGGTCAACGGGAGGCACAATGGCGTCCGCCAGTCGTGGGTAATCGTCGTGGAGCCACTCTTCCTCGGCTCCGTACCCCGGATACAGGACCCCGATTCTCGCACGTCCTTCAGCACTCATGGAGGACCCTCCCGGCTTGGGTTCTCGCGATCACCTTTGTCAACCCAGGATGAAACCTCTGTCGGCTCCCCTCATTTGAGTTGGCGGAGAAATTGTCTTGTTCGCTTATGGCGAACATGGAATTGCATTTGACTTAGAGTGGAAACAGTAACAGGGACGCTGGAACAAGGACAGGCTGAGAGGAAAATGCGGACGGTCAACTCAGGTCCAGGTCCTCTGCCATCCGGCTGTACCACTGCCCCAGTATGGTGATCTCGTTGGCGAGGTAATAGGCCAAGACACCGCGTGCTGCCCCATCTTTCACCGCCTGAGAGGGCGTGTTGCCACCCGCAGCCTGGAACTGGGAAAGAACCCCCGAGCCAAACTTGCCGTGCTCCTTACACTTGGCGTAGACGAGGTCGCGCGCTTCTATGACCTTGGGATGGTTGATGTTGCCACGGGCCTCAGGTATCCCAAGGTTCCTTGAGATGCTATGGGACAGGTCAAAGGAACCCACAAACAGTGAGTCGATAGGCGTTGAGAGAATGGCATCGAGGTTCGCGAGGGCCTCCTCGTCCTCGACCTTGCCAATTATTACCATCTCCTGGTTCATCTTGTCGGCCTTTTCGCCCCAGTTCGCCCCGTCAATGGGGTAGCCCATCTGCCGCACCATGTAAGCGGCACCACGCCGCCCGGCAGGCGGATACTTGGCGGCTTCTACCGCCCGAATGGCGTCCTGCTCCGTAATGGTGTGCCCTACGATGAACCCCATGACGCCCACCTCTGTCAGCTTGGTGATCTGCAGGGGATCAGGCTCCGCGATGCTGGCTATCGGCGTAAGGCCACCCAGCTCAGCCGCCCGACACAGGTGTTCCACCGTCTCGTAAGAGGCATATGCAGTATGCTCCACGTCCATGTTCACCCAGTGGAAGGGGTAGTTGCCCATGAGCTCAACGAGGGCGGGACTCCCTGACCAGGTGCTGGCTCCGAACGCCGGCAGCCCAGCCCTTACCCGTTGCAGCAGCCGGTTCTTTCTCATGCCTTGCATGTCCCCTCCTTGGTCTGGAGCCTCGCCTGATTTGCCCTTTATTCGGGTGACCTATGCTGTACCGCTGGAGATTCCTTCGAACGCAACTTTCTCCCGAATCTTTGCAAGAAATCCAAGCCTAGCGGACAGGCCATGGGGAACTCCGTCTCTATTAGGGCACCGCTTGGGTCCGGGCCGCACGGCGGCAATATAGTAAATGAAGGTAGTGCTGGGCTTGCACTTTGTCAAGCAGTGATCGCCTTTGTAACTGTTTAGAGTTGAGGGGACGAATGTCCCTCCAGACACTTGGATGCCCGCTTTCACGGGCATGACGAAGGGGTGTGTCTCTCTTGCCGAGCAAAGCACAGTCGTCATTCCGGCCCCCGAGCCGGAATCCAGGGGTGGGGGTGGTCAAGTTCAACAGCGCAGTTGCTGCAGAGACCTAACACCACTTCTGAAGTTCTGCCAAGGTCTCCGAAGGTGGGCGTGGCAGGCGTGCCACGGTAGTCTTTCTCACCAAGTCTGAACAGTTACTCGCCTTTTTGTCGCCAGCCCTTTCGACGATGATGTTCTTATAGTGCCGACCAAGCTCGTGGCGCCGACTGGATTCACTGTGAAGGCTCTACCTCCCCTACAGCTTTCTGGAACTTCCTTCTCGCTTCGACATGGGCGTCCGGAGATGACAGCCCCGCCCGCGCCGACCTCACAGACAGATGGGTTGCTCCAATGTCACACCATGCGGTCACATCCGTGGCCCAGTCCTCGGGAGACCTGCCGCTGCGTCTGATCAGGCCGTCTCGGGCATGCTGTTGGCACTGGGCGTTCTGGAAGCAAGCATCAGGTCGGAACGGCGGCGTGACGACCCAGTTGCGGTCGCTGCACATCAAGTACCCCGAGGTTATAGAGTAATGTGGCGATTGACAGCATCAGCGACGGGTTATACAGTTTGAGCCATTCCAGAATGCAGTGCAAACGCAGGCACCGGGTTCCATCTGGGAAATTCCGGCTACGTCGCGTGGCCGTGAACGGCCGGTGCGCAAGGCCCTCCCGGAGTCCGCGAGGAGCCCCGTAGCTTTGTAATAGTGGCTGCGACTGCGGAGCATGGCTATTTGCCTGGGTCCGGCGTGTGGTGCGATATCGCCCCGGCCGGGGTCAGCGGAGACGGGCTCACCCAGCAGCTGTGGGCCGACTACGAACGAGAGCGGGAGGGCCCGCAACGGTTCTACTACTAGGCGGCGCCGGTCGGCTGTTCCGACCAGACTGACACAGGAGGAACTGAAATGGAAGTCCGTGTGGGGACGGCACCCAATTCCTGGGGCGTGGAGTTCCCGAGCGATCCGAGGCAGCCTCCGTGGACCCGATTCCTCGACGAGGTGGCCCAGGCGGGGTACGAATGGATCGAGCTCGGTCCGTACGGGTACCTGCCCACCGATCTGGCCACTCTCCGACCGGAGCTGGACAGGCGAGGCCTGAGGGTGTCCAGTACATTCGCCATGGGGGAGGGGTGTCTGGGATCACCTGCCGACTGGCCGGAAGTCGAGGAGCAGGTGTTGGGTGCTGGGGAGCTGGTGGCCGCCTTGGGGGCGAAGTTCCTGGTGCTGATCGACGGAACGTACAACGACCTGTCCACCGGTGAGGTCCTGGCCGCAGACCGCCTGGACGGCGACTCATGGAAGCGGCTTATCGACACCACTCACAGGGTGGCCGACATCGCCCGGCAAAGGTTCGACCTTGACCTTGTCTTCCACCCCCATGCGGAGACGCACATCGAGTACGAAGACCAGATAGAGGCGTTCTTGGACGAGACCGATCCGAACCGCGTCTCCTTATGTCTGGATACGGGCCACCACGTCTACCGTGGGGGCGATGCGGTGGAGTTCATGCGCAGGCACCACGAGAGGATTCCCTATCTGCACCTCAAGAGCGTGGATGCGGAAGTGCGGAAGAAGGTCGAGGCCGAAAACATCCCGTTCGCCAAGGCCATGGGCATCGGCATGTTCTGCGAGCCTTCGGAAGGGGTTGTGGACTTTGCCGCCCTCCGCGATGTGCTAGACGAGGTCCACTACGCCGGCTGGGCGATCGTCGAGCAGGACATGTATCCAGCACCATTCGATAAGCCGCTGCCCATCGCAGCACGTACCCGGGAGTATCTACGGGAGATCGGGATAGGCTGAGTCGTCCCGGCCTAGCATCTCAGGCAATCAGAAGCTGCGTACATGACTCAATCATTTGGCGACGGCGTAATGGACATGGGCGGGATGGGGACGGTCCACATCCGCTCCCACATAGAGATTCCAAAAGTACATGTTCTTGGTGCTGGCCCGCTGTATCAGGAGGACCACCACAGATTGCTATGATTTACGACGGACACTCCTACACGATCCCAGACCAAAGAGGCGACCTTAAGACGCTAGGATGGGACGACCGCCAGCAGTTCACGCACCACCTTCAGCTAGCTATGGCGACGGACCCACAGCCCGTCTGGCAGGCGCGTGACCGGACACCTGCGGACAGCAGCGCACTTTTGGACCTTTCGGGACCCATCAGCTTTGACGCGCTGAAGGAGGCGAGTTTCCGACCGGCCGGTTACGGCCGGTTCATGTGGACGTTAGACGGCGAAGACTACGTCAAACAGGTCCAGCCACCCTCGATGATCGAGCACACTTTCTCTGCCGAGAGCCTAGTCGCCGAGATGGACTACGCCGGGGTGGACTGGTCGCTGATCCACAGGACGCCCTACCAAGGCTTGGGCAACGAGTACTTTGCCGACTGTGTAAAGCGATTCCCCGATCGTCTGCATTCCCTTGCCCTGGTCGAGGAGTGGCTGGTCCAGCAGCAGCCCGAGGCGTCCATCAGCAGGCTCAGAAAGGCTATCAACGAACTGGGACTGCATGGACTCCAGTGGCATGCGGCCCACCCTTACTACTATGGGCAGACTGAGCCCTGGGACTCCGACGCATTCCGTCCGTTCTGGGACGCTGTCGCGGAGCTGGGCATACCCGTCTTTTTCACAATTGGTGGGGGTGCTCATCGGACTCTGGACCGATACCTGGATGGACTAAAGATCCTTCGCCGGTGGATGGACAGGTACACCGACGTGACCGTCGTTCTCACCCATGGCTTCTCTTGGCGGATGTTCGCCAAGTCAGACAGGATAGAGGTCCCCGATGTCGTCTACTCCACCGCACCCATCGAGAAGCCCAACTTCCACGTCCAGTTACTGTTCGCCGTGATGCTAGGGGGCGACTTCGACTACCCGATGCCCCAGATGCGTACGACGCTGAAGCAACTTGCACAACACATCGGCGCTGACAGGCTGCTATGGAGCACGGACATCCCCTACCTGCTGCGTCACTACACATACCGCCAGAGCATTGACTCCATCAGGACTTACTGCGACTTCCTCACGTCAAAGGAGAAGGACCAGATCTTGGGCGACAACATGGCACGCATCATGGGTCTGAGCGAGTAACGGCCTCAGGTCCACCTGAGGTCATTCGAGGCACCTCAGGGAGCAAACATGTGCTCGCCAAGCAGCTGGTTGTAACAATACCTTCATATTCTCACCCAACCATCCGCGGAAGTTCCAGGGGGCGACGAGTTCGCTGAACGCATCTGCAACTCGGCGCTGCTAGCTTCGGCAGTATTTGGCAGGCGTCCTAGCACCGAGTCGCAGTGCGAGGGCTTGCCTGGACCGGGTTCCCAGTTTTTCGAACGACGCCCGGAATCCCGTGTCCCAGGGGTGGGCGCTGGTCTCAGCCTAGGGCACCACTTACTTGTGTGAAGGGGGGCGTTGTTGACGAATCGCGGCCAGGGACTCGTCAGAGCCTCGGTCTATGCGTTGTCCGGCCTTGAATACCTCGACCACATTCCAGAGTGCGCTTATGTTCGCCGCCGGATTGCCATCCACCACGATCACATCCGCCTCTTTGCCCGGCTCCAGCGTTCCAACGGTGTCCTCAACGCCGAGCGCCTTTGCCGCTTCGCTGGTCACAGAAAGGACACCCTGCATTGGCGTATAGCCCGCCATAACCAGACATTCCGTCTCGTACACTGTGTTACCCAATTGATAGTCGCCCCACGAGGAGTCGGAGCCGGTGATTACCTTAATCCCCCTATCTATGAGGCGGCCGCAATCCTTCACCATCGCTTCGAACTTTCGCTGACCAGAGTCAACAAGCTCCTGCTCTTGAAGTGTCAACGCCCGCCGCTGTTTGTGTTGGAGAGCCCAGCCGGTAGTCCTGATGATGTGCAGGGTGGGGTTAACGAATTTGTCCTCTTGCGCGATGCGTTCCGCAACGTCCTCTCTGAAGTTGTCTGACCCATCGGCATCCCTGAAACGGCAGTGGATTATCATGTCCACGTCGGCATCCAGAGAGTTGATGATGCCCTGTGTCGAGGTGCAATGGGTGGCCGTCAGTTTGCCGAACTTGTGGGCCTCGTCGGTGATGGCCCTGAGTTCATCCACGTTGAATGAGGGTCGCATTGGGAAGGAGGTCTTAGTAGTGCCGCCGGTGGCGGTGATCTTGATGTAGTCGGCCCCTTCTTTGAAAAGCTGCCTGGTCATGGCCCTAACCTCAACAGGGCCTGTGGCTTCTCCACCAAAGTAACCCATGTGTCCTCCGATAATAGCAATTGCACGACCGCACAGGACCATGCGCGGACCGATGGTGATGCCCTGGTTGATGGCGTCACGCAGTCTCAGCGTGGTTGCGTTCTTGGAGCCGTTCTCACGGATCGTCGTAACGCCCGTGAACAGGCTTCGCATGGCGTTGTGTGCGGACTGGAGCGTCAGCAGCTCGTCGGACAGCGTTGCCAAACTGTCCGCCCGGCGACCGTCTCCAAAGCCGTTGTGGTGGGTATGACAGTCCACCAACCCTGGCATGACCGTCGCTTCGGGATAGTCGAAGGTCTCCACCTTGGCGCCTTCAGGCGGCACTACCTCTTTTTCGCGACCTACAGCGCTGATCTTGGTGCCCTGGATGAGGACGGCTCCCCGCTCGATCAGAGGCCCGCCACGACTGTCGATCAGCCGGCTCGCCTTGATAAGTTTGTACTCCGCGTCTCTATTTCGCATCTCTATCTCCTCCGCCCTTGAGCTCAAGGTAGGATGACCGGCTGCAAGCTATCGGGGGTAGGACTCACATCGCGCCTACAGGAGGCCGCTCCAGTCCACAAAGTCGTCGCCCTAGAAGACGTCGACCACGTTCCACAGCGGCTTGATGTCCTCCGACGGGGCGCCATCTACGACCAGAACGTCAGCCTTCTTGCCCCCTTCCAGCGTCCCGACCTCGTCGACCCAGCATACTCGGGCAGCACTTCGTCGGGCAGAGTCGCAAGGTCGCCGCCGCTGCGTCTCCCGTACCGATCAGATGAACATGGCAGTCTACGAGACCGGGGAGCACGGTTTGGTGTTCATAGCTAAACTCCTCGAGTGTTGCGCCCTCCATGGCGACCCGCTCCAGTGGCCGCCATTGCCGTCGATGAGCCAGGCCGCTCTCATGAGCTTGAAGCCATCATCCCGCTGTGGCATGTCCTCCTCTCGGGGCAGCTATCTAAGCCGGGTTTCTCATTTGGGCTGGCCTACAGGCCTCGAATAGAGCCCAAGTATTATGGCATCAAAGTACACCACCAGACGAGACTGAGTTGTGCCAATTCACAGATCTGAGGAATGATGCCAAGAGAGCCCGCTGCTCAGGCAGCGAACCTTGGCTCAACATACCTCTGATATCATTGAGATAGCCTAGAATGGTGGGGCGGAGGGCGGCCCGGGCGGCGTCGACGAGGAGCAGATGAAGATGCCGGTCGACGGTATGGAGTATGGGTTGAGCGCGCGGGCGGGACGCGAGAAGAGGTGGCGGAGATCCTGGACTCCCCCGTTGATGTCTCCGCCGACGCAATTCGGATTATATTCCTCCAACGTGGCCGGAGGCCGAACGCTTCTGCACCGCGATACTGGACGACTACGTTCGGTACGACCCACCTCTTGACATCAGCCTCCGCAGTCGAGAGGGCAGGCGCAACAGATCCAGACTGGGCATCACTGATGTGAACAAACAGGGTTGATCCAGATCAGTGGCGAACGTACACGGGACCGTGTTTGACCAAATCGTCGAACTCGCCTATCGGCGGAGAGGGATAGGGGTTCCTCTACCGGGACCCTTGCGGTATGAGGTCCTCGACACATGGTCCGTCGTCAGGACACGGCATGCTCAAGAGCGATTCAGGGAATCGGTTTTGAATCGACAGAACCACACCTGCTCGATCTATGGGACAACTCTCAGGGAAGTCTTGGAGGTGGCTCACATCAGCAGCTATGCCTCTGACGTGCCTAATCGAGCAAACCCGTCCAACAGCATCGGACTCTGTGCATTCTGTCACAGGGCATTCGACCGTGGCGTGTTTGTGATCACTGAGAGTGGTGGCGTGCTGAACAGGCGATGTGTGGAACGTGATCCGATAGCGGCGGCCCATGCTGGGGGGCTTCGGACCGTGCTCGTTTGAAGTTCATCGAGGGTATTGACAGAGGAATACTGCAGAGGCGCTTGGCGGAGGTTCAGCATAGCTGACAACGGTGCGATTCAGAGCAAGAGCGTCTTGGTGAGGCTCGCAGCCCCATCCACATCTCGAAGATGGTACTGCCTACCGCCCAGGCAGGCTCCTATATCAGAACCTCGCAGCGAAAAGTTCGCAGTACAGGACACTCTAGCCCACTCAGACGGCCTATCTTGGCGGCGGGTAGTACGCGAAACGGATCAGGCCCCGGGGCAGGCGGAAGTGGCCTCGACCCCGCTACTCGGTGTCGGACTTCTTGCGGCGGCCCCGTCGTCGCGGCGTCGGCCCGTCGCCCTCCTCCCAGAAGAAGACGGTGTTGCCCTGCCGGTTGACGACGAGCTTCTTGCCCAGCAGCTCCGCCGCGGCGCCCAGGCGTCGACGAACGGCGGCAGTGGTCTCACCCTCGTCCGGGGTGAGCTTGCCGGCCTGTCCGCCCAGCCGGTTGATGTAGTCTATGTACTGGCGGATGATCGCGCCGCGTTTGCCGGTCAGTGACAGCTCGCGCTTCGCGTCCTGGAGCGAGACAACTTCTAGTGTTGGCACGACTTATTACTCCTGAGGTTGGTCTTGTTCGGAGAATCATAGCAGACTGAGTCGCCGTGGTTTGCGAAGACTGAAGTCCGGCAGGTACGGGTCCAGAGGCGTGGGACGCCGGTTCGCGTTTGAGGGGACCCCGCGTGGGCCCTTCGATACGTCCCGCCCAAAGCGGCGGGCCTACTCAGGGTGAACGGGTTGTGTGGGCATCAACCCTGAACAGTCACGGCCGCGGGCGTTCCATATGCATGCGGTCCTGTATGAGGCTCACCCTCTCCTCAGTCCTCTCCCGTCAAGGGTGAAGAGGCAAGAACAGGAGCACGCGGGCGCGCCCGGCTCCGTGGGAACGTCGGTGGGGGTAGAATAGGGCTGGCCCGCGTGGACCGGGGCCGCGGCGCGGAGATGGATCGCGACCGGAACGGAGTCGGCCGATGGCAGTGGGCGGTGTACACGACATGGGCGGGGTGCCGGGCTACGGTCCCGTGGAGCCCGAGCGGGGCGACTCGGTCTTCCACCATGAGTGGGAGAGCCGGGTGTTCGGGCTCGTGTTCTCGGTCAAGGGGGCGTTCTCGCGCCACACGCTGGAGAGCCTCGACCCGGGGGTGTACCTGTCGGGCTACTACCCGCGGATGATGGCGGCTCTGGAGCGCGGGCTCGTCGAGCGAGGCGCGCTGAGCGCCGAAGAGGTGGAGGCGAGGGCCGCGCACTTCCTCGACAACCCGGAAGCGCGCCCGACCCGGAGGGTCGACCCCGAGCTGACGGAGGTCGTCCGCGCCGGGAGCTACCGGCAGCGCCAGCTACGCAGGGAGACGCCGGGCCCGCCCTCGTTCGCCGCGGGGGACTCCGTGCGGACACGCAGGATCGAGCACGGCGGGCATACGCGGCTGCCCCTGTACGCGCAGGGCAAGCGCGGGACGGTGGCGGCGGTCTATGCAGCCTACGACTTCCCGGACGACGAGGACGCGCCGGCGCAGCAGCTCTACAGCGTCCGGTTCGAGAGCGTCGAGCTGTGGGGAGACTCGGCGGAGCCGGGCACCGCCCTGTACATCGACATGATGGAAGGCTACCTCGAGCCGGTCGGCGCAAACGACGCGGAAGGGAGCGAAGAATGAGCGGAGACCATGACGGCGACCACCATCCCGAGCCGGAGCCCTACGCCGCCGTGCGCGCGAGGGCGCTCGAGTCGCTTCTCGTCGAGAAGGGCCTGGTGACGACCGACGCCATCGACGAGATCGTGCGCACGTACGAGCAGGACATCGGCCCGCTGTACGGCGCGAAGGTCGTCGCAAGAGCTTGGGTCGACCCCGGCTACAAGCGGCGTCTGCTGGAGAACGGCACGGCTGCGATCGCCGAGCTTGGCATCGGCGGAGCGGAGGGCGCCGAGATCGTCGTGCTGGAGAGTACGCCCGACGTCCACAACGTCGTCGTGTGCACGCTCTGCTCGTGCTACCCGTGGCCGGTGCTCGGCCTGCCGCCTACGTGGTACAAGGACCCCGCCTACCGGTCGCGCGCGGTACTGGAGCCCCGCGCGGTGCTGAGGGAGTTCGGGCTGGAGGTCGACGAGTCGAAGGAGGTCCGTGTGTGGGACAGCACCGCGGCCATCCGCTACATGGTGCTGCCGGAGCGTCCCGACGGCACGGACGGCCTGCCGGAGGAGAAGCTGGCCGAGCTGGTCACGCGCGACTCGATGATCGGCGTGGCCGTCGCGAGGCCCGCGTCGGCCGTCGAGCGGGCAGCGGGATCCGGAGAGCACGATGAGTAGTCCTGCCGACCGCGGGATATCCGGCATGACGGGCGACGCGGCGCTGCCGAGGAGGAACGGCGAGCTCGTCTTCGAGGCGCCGTGGGAGGGCCGGGCCTTCGGCCTGGCCGTCGCCATGGACGAGAGCGGCGTCTACGACTGGGCCGACTTCCGCGAGAGGCTCGTCGAGGAGACCCAGGCGGACGAGCGACACGGAGAGCGGGCGGGCTACTACGAGCGATGGCTCAGGGCGCTGGAGCGGCTGTCGGTGGACCGCGGGCTCGTCACGTCGGTCGAGCTGGACGCGAGGACAGCGGTGTGCGCCGAGGCCGGGTCGGACGGCGGGTAAACGAGCGCGCCCACGCGCCTTGTCGTCCCGAACGCAGACCTGGGGAAGGTCCCCCGACCTGGCTAACGACGTTCCACCTCCCCACCCCAAGCCCTTCAACTTCGTTCAGGGCGACACTACCCGGGCCGCTTCATCGAGAGCGACTGGCGCGACGCCTCCGCCGCAGCCTGACGCCATGACGAGAAGCAGCGTCAGCGCACCCAATCCCAGCAGTGGTTTCCATGTCATGGCGGTCTTGCTCAACGGCCCACCTCGCGTCACGGCTTGCACCGCGGCAGCCCACTCGCCTCGACCCACATGTCCGGCAGCCCAATGGGCACGCAGCCGGTCAGGTCGTTCTCTTGAAGGCGCACGGTCTCCAGGGCAGTCATGCCGCTCAACTCTTGGGGGATGGTGCCGATGAGCTTGTTGTACGACAGGTACAGTTTCTCCAGCACGGCCAGCTTGCCCAACGCCGGGGGAATAGCACCGGTCAGCTTGTTGTCCAGGAGGTAGAGATCTTTCAGCATCGTCAGCCCGCCCAGCTCCGCCGGGATTGGACCGACCAGATCGTTGTATGACAGATCTAACGCCGTCAGCATCGTCAGCTTGCCCAACTCCGCCGGAATGGGACTCCTCACGGTGTTATGGGAGAGGTCCAGTGTCTTCAGCAGCGACAATTTACCCAGCTCCGGCGGAATCGGACCGGTCAATGAGTTGTATGACAGGTCCAATAGCTCCAACATCGCCAGCGCTGCCAGGTCCGGCGGAATGGCACCCGTCAGGCCGCTCTCCCGCAGCACCAGCTTCCGGACGCGGGGCGTATCGCCGGATATCTCGACGCCCGGCCACTCAGTCATCGGCGTACCCCTGTCCCACCCTGATATCGCTTCCGGAACGGATATTCCATGGGACGTGAGCGCACTCCACATCCGCGCCAGCGCCTCGCAGTCTTCGACCAGGCCGGGATTGGTCCCAGGTCCGGGGACCACCACGCCCGCCGAGCACGCCGCAGGGTCGGTCGCCGGCGGCGGATTCGATGGATGGACCGCCCAATCGCGGGCTTCGGCTACGTACCCGACTTCGGCCAGTGTCCGCACATCCGTCCCGTCCCTGGCCATGACTGATATCTCGACCCGCCAGTCGGGGCTGCCGATTTCCCCATATTCTCGCCGCGCCGCTATCATCGACCCGTCGGGCGACCATGTGGCAACCGTCGTTCGGATGGGAGGGCCCAACGCCCGGAGCTCTCTGCCATCGGGTCGCACGACATACACTCCGCCGTAGGACGCCAGCAGAAGCTCCCTGCCGTCAGGCGACCACGACACCTCGTTCGCGCGGAAGTCGTCCAGCAGCTCACGCAGGTCAGTGCCGTCGAACCGGATCGTGTAGACCCCGTCGTCCAACCCGAACGCCAGCCGTTCGCCGTCAGGCGACCACGTCGGCAGCGTCGTAGCCTCTCCTATTCGACTAGGCTCAGATCCGTCAAGCCGGACCGTGTAGAGGATGCGCTCCTGCGGCTCGCTGCGACCGCTGGCTGGAGATGATACCTCGTGCGCGGTGAATGCCAGGCGCTGACCGTCAGGCGACCACACCGGTGGGTACAGAGCGACCCCCTTGGTATTCGGAACCACCCTCTCGTCCGTTCCATCCGCGGACCTCGTGAATATCTCGGAGTTGTGCGTATCATAGTGATCAGGGTCTTGGAAATAGTCGTGGTCGACCAGCCTGCTAAAGTCGTTGTGCGCGATGAAAGCTATTCGTTCCCCGTCTGGAGACCACACCGGATAGTTCTCGAAATGCACGTTGTCGGTCAACCGCTGCCGGCCGCTGCCGTCGACGTTCACGCTGGCGACCTCATAGCCCAGGTTGAATTTCCTGCCGACGACATCGTGATCAAAGTACGTGTACTCGCAGGTCGAGTACACGATCCGGGTACCGTCGGGCGAGACATCCGCGTAGTAGCCATATTGACCGTCGCCCCGATAGCTGCCGTCACCTGGGTCACCGACTGCGACCTTCACTACCTTGCCGCCTTCGTCGTCCACCGCCCAGGTTGCGTACGGAGGGTATCCGAGGTTGAATATCACTCCGAGGCTGCCTTCGGCCCAGGAGCTGGCTTTGGTCCAATGGAGGAAGTGACTGTGACGCCCCCCCCCCCCCCCGGTACGGACTGAAGTCAGGGCCGCACGGGTAGGATGCCTCCCAAAACGGATAAGGTGTAATCGGTCCCCACGATGATGGGGTGGGAGTTGCGGCAGGTGCGATCGTCGGCGACGGAATGGGCGTGGGCGAAGGGATCGGCGTGGGCGACGGCGCAACGATCGGTGACACGGTAGGCGCAACACGTGACGGTGTCGGCGTGGTCGAGTACGCAGCAGGCTCGGATGGCTGCGAGCAGCCGGCCGCCAACGCAAGGACGAGGCAAAGCAACAGGCCTATTCGGAGCACGGGAATCAACTATTTTCACCCCCTGCGTCGAACGGCCTGCCGCGAGTTGCGTCCCTCAATATATACGACGAAACGGGGGGATCGGATTCGTGCGGCTCTGCTATCCTTCTTCGCATCTGAATCGCGGGCCGCTCGAGCCGTGCCGCCGGTGGGCTGATGTTGACGTTCCTTCGTCCAAGTCCGACGTTGACCGATGAGGAGGTTGGGCGCAGCCTCCGCCTGATGATATGGGAGGGGGTCGCGTCCGGGGCGCTGTTCAGCCTGGGCAGCGGCGGCTTCATGGCGGCCTACGCGCTGGCGCTGGGCGCCAACAACCTGCAGGTCGGGATTCTCGCCGCGCTGCCGTTCATCACGCAGGTGGCGCAGCTACCGGCGATCCTCGCCGTGGAACGCTATCGGAGACGTAAGGCGATCGGGATCCCCGCCCTATGGGCGGCGCAGCTCCTGTGGGTCCCCATAGGTGCGGTCCCGTTCCTGATGGACGCGCCCGGGGCTCCCGCCGTGGCCGCGGTGATCGTCCTGATGGCGCTGCGGGGCGCGGTCGCGCCCATCTGGGCGACCTCGTGGACGTCCTGGATGCGCGACCTCGTCCCCCGGGACGTCCTCGGAAGCTACTACGGCCGCCGCATTGCGATCGTCACCGGTGCGGTCGCCGTCGTAGGGCTGGGCGGCAGCTTCTTCGTGAGGTGGTGGGAGGGCGCGGCGTCTCCCGACGACGCGATACTCGCATACTCCTTTTTGCTCATAGGCGGCGCCCTGACGTTCGGAATCGTGAGTCCAACGCTGGCGATGCGCGCGAGGGAGCCGCTGATGCCGGCGGCGCCGGAGTCGGGCCGCTCGGCCGTGGAGGTCCTGGCGGAGCCCCTGCGCGACCGCAACTTCTCCCAGCTCGTGCGGTTCCTGTTCGTATGGAGCCTGACCTCGAATCTCGCCATCCCCTTCTTCGCGGTCTACATGCTGTCGGAGCTCGGCCTATCGCTTCCGGCCGTGATCGGGTTCACCGTGCTCAGCCAGGCCGCGAACATCCTGTTCGTGCGGGTGTGGGGGCCGATGGCGGACCGAGTTGGCAGCAAGGCCGTGCTGTCGCTGTCGGCGTCGCTGTACCTGCTGGTCATCCTCGGCTGGGTGTTCACCGCCTACCCTGAGCGCCACTTCCTGACCCTGCCGCTGCTTGGGGTGCTCCACGTATTCGCGGGCGTCGCCGGTGCGGGGGTGGGCCTCACCATGAGCACTCTGACGCTGAAGGTGGCGCCTGAGGGGAAGGCGACGCCGTTCCTGGGCGTCGCCGGAATCGCAGCGAGCGTCGGCGCGGGCATCGGGCCGATCGCCGGCGGCCTGATGGCGGACTATTTTTCAGACAGGTCTCTGGGGTTGGACCTCACCTGGACGTCGCCAAGCGGAGTCCTTGACTTACCCGCGCTGTCGTTGACCGGGTTCGACTTCCTGTTCGTCATAGCCTTCGTCGTCGGCCTGTTCTCCCTGAACCTGCTCGTCGCGCTGCGCGAGGAGGGCGAAGTGCCGCGCGACACCGCGCTCAGCGAGCTGGCGGCGCGCGCCGCTCCCGCGGCCCGTGCGGTCTCGTCCGTTCCGGGACTCGGCGCCGTGTCGGCGTTCTCCTACGGCTACCTGAAGCGCGTGCCGGGAGCTGACGTCGCGTTGGGAGTCACAGCGTACCAGCTTGCGGCGTCAACCCAGGCGGCGGTGTCGTCCGCCGGCCGGGGCCGGGAGTTGGTGGGGGACGTCGCCGACGTCGTGGGCGGCGTCCTGGAGGAGGCGATCGACGAGATGGAGGACGTCGCCGGGCAGGGCCTGGAGCTCGCCCTCCACGCGACGCGGGGCGCGGTGCAGGTCGGGGACGACCTGGCCGACCAGGTCGGCAGGGTGGCCCGCGGCGCCGTCCTGGGCACGCTGCACACCCTGGCCGGGCAGCCGGTCGCGCCGCTCGACGTGTTGCGCGGCGCGGGCTACGGCGCCGTGCAGGGCGCGGTGGAGGCCGGGGCGGACGCGGCCGAGGCGGTGGCGCAGGCCCTGGCGGCGGCGCGGGAGGCCGCGGGCGAACTGGGTGTGACGGCCGACAATGCCGCGGCGGCCCTGGGCGCGGGGGCGCTGGACGCGGCGGCGGCCTCGGGGGAGCGGGTGCTCAGGGCGGTCCGGAGGGTGTTGCCGACCGAGTCGGAGTGAGGCGGCTGACGGAGGCCGTTGCTTAGCCGACACTCCTGTGCTCGTGAAGACGGGGATGGGTTCCCGCCCCCGCATGCACGAGGGGCAGGCTCTGCGCGGGAACGACGGTTATGCATAGGTCTCTGTGAACGGGGAAGGCAGCTTGCAGGGGACGGCCTTCACCCTCACCCCAGCCCTCTCCCGTCAAGGGAGAGGGGGTAAGCCGCAGGGCAATCGCATTTAGAAATCTGTAGGTTGCTTTGTGGTCGATTGGTGTACTACGAGCAGCAGATCTCGGCCGGGCGTGGCTCAATTCAGACCATGCCTGACTACGTCAGTCCACATTTGCGGGGCCTAATCGACGATGTGACCAGCAGTTGCGTCTCATCAACTCAAAATGCGATTGCCCTGTCCCGTTCGCAGCACCAGGGCGTCGTACATCGGCTAGGCGGCGGGGCCGTGGTATGATTGGCCGAGTTTGCTATTGGGGCTTTCGCCCCTGCTTTTTCCCTACGCTGGAGCATGATGGACGCTCGCCATCCTGACGGGCCGATGATCGAGGTGCGGGAGCTGCGCAAGAGCTATGGCGACCTGGAGGCCGTGGCCGGCGTCTCGTTCTCGGTGGCGCGGGGCGAGGTGTTCGGGATCCTGGGGCCGAACGGGGCCGGTAAGACGACGACGGTGGAGGTGCTGGAGGGCATGCGGCCGCCGGACGGCGGCGCGGCGTTCGTCAACGGCATCGACGTACAGCGCGACCCGCAGCGGGTCAAGTCGATCATCGGCGTGCAGCTCCAGTCCGCGGCCTTCTTCGACAAGCTGAACCTGACGGAGCTCCTCAAGGTGTTCGGCAGTTTCTACGGACGCAGGGTCGACTCGCAGGCGCTGCTCGACCAGGTGGGACTCGAGGACAAGGCCAGGTCGGTCTACGCGCAGCTCTCCGGCGGCCAGAAGCAGCGGTTCTCGATCGCCGTCGCGCTGGTCAACGACCCACTGGTGCTCTTCTTCGACGAGCCCACGACCGGTCTCGACCCGCAGGCCAGGCGCCACGCCTGGGACCTTGTGAAGGGGTTCAAGTCGGAGGGCCGCACGATCCTGCTGACGACCCACTACATGGAGGAGGCGGAGGAGCTGTGCGACCGGATCGCCATCATGGACGGCGGCAAGATCATCGCCCTCGACGAGCCGGACGCGCTGATCGATAGCCTGCTGGAACGGGGTTTCAGCAAGGAGCACGTGGAACGGAGCGCCAACCTGGAGGACGTGTTCCTCGACCTGACCGGCCGAGCTCTGAGGGAAGGATGAACCTGCCCGCCAACTCGACGCTGGCGCTGACCGTCGCGTCGCTGAAGATGTACTTCCGCGACCGGCAGGCGCTGTTCTGGAGCCTGCTGCTGCCCCTGGTGTTCATGGTCATATTCGGGCTGATGAACTTCGGCTCCCTGGGCCGCGTCGACCTGGGCGTCGTCGACCTGGCGGACAACGCGGAATCCCAGGGCGTCGTGTCGGCCCTCGAAAGCATCGACGCCCTCGACGTGAGCCTCGAGCCGGACCGCGAGGCGGGACGGGCCGCGGTCGAGCAGGGCGACCGGGACCTGGTGCTGGTGATTCCGTCCGACTTCGGCCCGTCGGACGAGCCGCTGGCGCTGGAGGTGCTGTTCAACGAGGCGAGGGCCAGGGAGTCGGAGGTGGGGTTCACGGTGCTGCGGCAGGTGTTCGACGATCTGTCGTTCCGCATGACCGACGCGCGGCGGCTGTTCGTCATAGAGCCCACACCCGCGGGCGACCGCAACCTCAGGTACATCGATTTCCTGATGCCGGGCATCGTCGCCATGTCGATCATGCAGATGGGGCTGTTCAGCGTCGCCTTCGCCTTCGTGCAGCTCAAGCGCCAGGGTATCCTGCGACGGCTGCTCGCGACGCCGATGAGGCCGGCCAGCTTCATCTTCGCCTACGTGGTCACGCGGCTGACGGTGTCGATCCTGCAGACGGGCGTGCTCGTTGGGGTGGCCGTGCTGTTCTTCGACGTCCAGATCGCCGGGAGCGTGGTCTCCCTGCTGCTGATCGCCCTGGTCGGCGGCGCGGTGTTCGTCAGCCTGGGCTTTGCGGTCTCCGGCTGGGCCAAGAACGAACAGGTGGCGGCGCCCATCGCCAACGTCGTCGCCCTGCCGATGATCTTCCTCTCCGGCGTCTTCTTCCCCCGGGAGGCGATGCCCGATGTACTGGAGACCATAACCGGGTACCTGCCCCTGACCTACTTGGCCGACTCGCTGCGAAGCGTCTCCGTCGACGGCGCGGCCCTGTCGTCGCAGTGGGTCGGACTGC
This sequence comes from Dehalococcoidia bacterium, assembly GCA_965220785.1. Taxonomy (GTDB): domain Bacteria; phylum Chloroflexota; class Dehalococcoidia; order Lucifugimonadales; family CAZENU01; genus CAZENU01. The sequence continues at coordinate 539,894 of CBDCQW010000003.1, read as the reverse complement.
TCGGCCTGGCGGTATGGCTGGTCGTCACGTACGTGGCGGCGATCAAGCTCTTCCGCTGGGAATAGAGACAGTTTAGCCGTCATTACCGCGAAGAGCCTGCCCTCGCGAAGACGCGGGGGTCGATTTCACGCTATCCACTATTCACTATCCACCACCCGCTACCCTGCGGCTTGACACCCCGGGTACGCGGGATACAATCAGGCCCGACTATTCTCCGAACTGAGGCCGCGTCGTTTCGGGCGCGGCGGGGAGGCGCGTTGAGCTGGGAGTTCGAGCAGATAGACGGCCCGTACGGCAACACGGCGGAGGGTCCGGCGTGGGACGGCAGCGGGCTGTTGTTCACCCACATCCGCGGCAACCGCATCTGGCGTTACGACCCCGAGTCCGGGGCGTCGACGCTGTATCGTGACGGTACCAACTGCGCCAACGGCCTCATGTTCGATCCCGACGGAACGCTGTTCGCCTGCGAGGGCGGCGCGCGGCGAGTCGTCCGCTACGAGCCGGACGGCTCGGCCACCGCGCTGACGGACGGATTCGAAGGTCAGCGCCTGAACATCCCCAACGATCTGGCCATAGACCCTGAGGGACGGGTCTGGTTCACCGACCCGTTCTACGAGGGCGCGGGAGGCCCCTGGAGCGAGGACCGCACGCACAAGGAACTCGACCACGACTCGGTGTACCGCCTCGACCCTCATCCCGACGGTAGCTGGTCGACGACCCGCGTGACCTTCGACACGACCCGGCCCAACGGTCTGCTGTTCTCGCTCGACCACAGCGTGCTGTACGTGGCGCAGAGCGACCGCGACGCGGACAAGAAGCGGGAGCTGCGCGCATATCCTGTGAACGCGGACGGCAGCCTCGGCGACCACGAGGTGCTGCACGACTTCGGGCAGCACCGCGGCATCGACGGCATGGTGCTCGACACCGAAGGCTACGTCGTCGCGACGGCGGGCTGGCGGAGCGGCAGGCCCGGCCCGTCCATCTACGTCTTCTCGCCCTCGGGCGAAGTCGTGGAGCGCCACCAGGTCCCGTTCGACCGTCCGACCAACTGCAGCTTCGGGGGCGACGACCTGACGACACTCTACGTGACCACTCACGAGGGCTACCTGCTGCGCGCCGAGACCGAGAGGCAGGGACGCCTGCACTACCCGCCGCTATGACGGCTATCACAACATCCAGGAGGACGACATGGGCAACGACACCATTCGAGTAGGACTGATCGGCGCCGGGGCGAACACGAAGCTCCAGCACATACCCGGCTTTCAGGCCATCGACGGCGTGGAGATCGTCAGCGTGGCCAACCGGAGCCGCGAGTCGGGCCAGCGCATCGCGGACGAGTACGGCATCCCGACGGTCTACGATAGCTGGACCGAGCTGATCGAGGCCCCGGACTCCGACGCGATCTGCATCGGCACGTGGCCCTACATGCACCGCATCATGGTGCTGGCCGCTCTCGACAACGACAAGCACGTGATGACCGAGGCCCGGATGGCGATGAACGCCGCGGAGGCCCACGAGATGCTCGACGCCTCACGCGAGAAGCCCGGCCTGGTCACGCAGATCGTCCCCGGCCCGGGCACGCTGGGGGTCGACGCGACGATCAAGGACATGATCGCCGACGGCTATCTCGGCGACATCCTGTCGGTGGACGTCACGGCGCAGACCGGCTTCATCGACCGTGACTCGCCTCTGCATTGGCGCCATAACCGCGACCTGAGCGGCTTCAACTCGATGCAGATGGGCATCCTCTACGAGTACGTGATGCGCTGGCTCGGCCCGGCCGCCAGCGTGCGGTCGATCACGCGGGTGAACGTCAAGTCGCGCGCGGACGAGTCCGGAGCGCGGCGCCACATCTCGGTGCCGGACTTCGTGGAGGTGCTCGCCGAGCTGGAGTCGGGGCCTGTGCTACACCTGCGGATCAGCATGGTGAGCGGCCTGGGTCCCGCCGACGCGGTGTGGATGTTCGGCACCGAGGGGACTCTGCACCTCGACATGGGCGCCAACGCCCTCTCCGCCGGCCGGCGCGGCGACTCCGCGCTGTCCCCGGTGTCCATAGCGCCGGAGAAGCAGGGCGGATGGCGGGTTGAGGAGGAGTTCATCAGCGCGATTCGGGGCCACGAGCAGATCACGCACACGAACTTCGAGGACGGCGTCCGCTACATGGAGTTCACCGAGGCAGTCGCCCGCTCGTCGCAAACCGGCGAGACGATAGACCTGCCTCTGTAGCCTGGCCGCTGGCGGCGGGGCCTTTGCGTAACTCCCATCGCGGGAGACAAATATCGTGGGGTTGCGTGGGTTTCGTAGCTGTGGAGCCCCACCCCTGAATTCCCGCCTGCGCGGGAATGACGGTTGTGTAAGGTCCGCCTGCGCGGGAATGACGGTTACGCAGAGGCCTCGCGGCCCGGGACCGGATCACGGCCCGGGCCGGCCTCTCAGCAACCCTGGAGGTGGCGTGAGGCGGCCGCTAGCCGGCTGCCGCTCGTTCTACCAGCGGCGGTCTACGCGTCTGCCGGATCGGCAGGGGCCGTCTGCGGGGATTCTCCAGGCCGCTCCTCGAAGAGGAAGCCCCTTATCGCCTCGCCGTGGCGCTGGTACAGCAGGCCTCCGGCCAGCAGCAGCCCGCCCAGGCTCAGGAAAGCGGCGACGCGGAACCCCTGGTCGAGCGCGAAGGAGTCGAACAGGAAGAGCTTGACGATGGGTAGCGCCAGGAGCCCGAGGCTGGCGAGGCGGACGGTCCTCCACCGCTTGACGACGCCCAATACGAGCCCGACGCTGGCGTAGAGCGCCCATACCAGGCTGAGGGCCAGGCTCTTCGTGTAGAACACCGTGTTCTCGTCGGCGTCGACCACGACGTCGTCCACCGTCGCGATGACCTCAGCGCTGAGGATCCAGAGCGTCAGGAAGTTGGCGGCCAACAGGAGGCCGCCTGCGACGTGGGCCGCTTCTACTATCTCGACTTCGCTCCTGCTTCTCCACACGACCACGGCCGCCAGGTAGAGCGAGGCTATGCCCGAGGCGAAGGCCAGCATCCGGTAGTTGAGCAACGTCGTGTAGTCGCCCAGGTCGGCTCCCGTTTCGACGACGAGCAGCCATAGCGCGAGGACTACGAAGACGGCCAGGCTCAGCAGCGTCAGCTCGTACAGCCTGAGCCGGAATGACAGCCACGTCAGGGCCAAGGCCTCGACGGACCATGCGACGGCGACCCACGAGTCCTCCAACTGCACCGGCGCCTGCACGGTGAGGACGACGGTGCCCGCCGTAAGCAGCCCCGGGAACAGCCCAACGTCCCACTTCTGCAGGCCGTCCTTGTTGCGGTGGACCAGCCAGGCCGCGACGTAGAAGGCCACTATGACGATGGCGTGCGACAGCATGTGCGCGTTGAGCAGCGGCGTCAGGTCGAGCTCCAGCGTGTCGGGCACGTTCGCCAGCAGCCAGAGGACCGACAGGGCGAACACGGCAGCGCCGGACGGCCGGAGCTGCCACGCTCGCAGTGCGAAGGACAGCCAGACCAACACCGCGCCCTCCGCGGCCCATGCCACGCTGAGCCAGGGGCCGCCCAACTGCACCGGCGCCGCGACGGTCAGCAGTATGAAGCCGATGCCCAGCGATATGAGGCCCAGATAGGGATGGCCCTGGGCCCGCGACATGAACAGGTAGGCGAGCAGCCCGTAGAACAGCGCGAGGCCAAGGGTGAACGCGCCCATCCAGTCGCGCAGCTCGTCCCACATGACGACGTAGCTGAGTCCGAGGTATGCGGAGGCGTTGAGGATCATGAGGGCGTAGTCGAACGCCTGCGGCGCGCGCCGCGAGATCGCGTGGAACAGCGTCGTGGCGCCGACGAAGACCAGGAAGATGGCCGTGAGGCTGGCCTGCGCGACTTCGAGGTCCGGGGAGTCCTCGTACCACCACGCGAAGGTCACCAGCGAGCCGGCCAGGGCGAGCAGGGTGAACCAGCGCCAGTTGCGGACCGTAGACAGCGCCACGACGCCCAGGTCGACGACTATGACGTAGAGCATGACCTGGACGCTCGCGGACCCGGCGAACGTCTCCCGCGCCTCCTCGTCAGCCGCGCCGATGATGAACGGGGCCAGGAACGCGCCGAACACGCCGATCAGGGCCAGCGCCACGGCGTCGTGCCGCAGCGCCAGGGCCGCCGCCGACATGCTGACGACGAACAGGAGGCCTGCGGCCGGATATAAGCCAATCAGATCATAGAAGGCGAATGCGGCGAATATCGCCATGTAGAGGATCGCGATGCCGCCGCCTGCCAGGGTCTGGCCATAGACGGGGTACCTCGTTCGATAGTACTCGCTGGCCCCGATAAGGCCGAGGCCGCCGGCGACTCCCAGGAGTACGCGGGTCGTCTCGTCGATCCAGTCGTTGTCGAAGGCCAGCTTCAGGAAGAACCCGACCCCGATTATGACGGCCAGTATGCCGATTCGGGCCAGCCAGTTGCCTCCCAGGATGATCTCCCAGTCGACCCGGAAGCCGTCGCTCGAACCGGGAGTGGGGGCCTCGGCAGGCTGGGCCGCGGCTACGGACGCGGACGGCGACGGGACGGGAGCGGCGGCGGGCTGCGGCTCTCTGCGCGTGGCGACTCCCCTGCCGGGTTGGACACGTCCCTCGTAGGAGGCAAGAGTGTCGCTTATCCGGTCGACCTCTGCGCGAAGCTCGTACACCAGGGCCTGCAGCTCAGCGAACGAAAGCTCGCGGTCGGGTGGCTCGGCGGTATCTCTCTGCCTGATGAGCGAGCCGCAGTGAACGCAGTAGGTGCTGGACTCGGTGTTCGACGAGTCGCAACCGGGGCACCGCAGCGGGCCATCCGCCATCTGTATCCTCCGGTAACTGCGCCCTGGGGCCGTGGCGGCTCGCTCAGATCGGCTCGGCGCAATCAGACCGCAGCTGGACGCCGCAGCCATATCAGAGAGCCAGGCGAGTCTATCAGGAGTCTCAAACGCTGAACAGGACGTTGACCACGTCGCCTTCCTGGACGACGTAACCCTTGCCCTCGCTGCGCAGGAGGCCGCGGCTGCGGGCCTCGCGGGTGCCGCCGCACTGCAGGAGGTCGTCGGTCCCGATCACCTCGGCCCTGATGAAGCCGCGCTCGAAGTCGGAGTGGATGCCGCCGGCGGCCTTCGCGGCCGTCGTGCCGCGGCGGACGGTCCAGGACCTGACCTCGTTGGCGTTGCCGGTGAAGAAGGCGATCATGTCCGCGGCGTCCAGCGCGGCCGCTGCCATCGTCACCAGGGCGGGCTCGCCGGCGCCGAGGCCCTCGCGCATCTCGGCCTCCTCGTCGGGCTCCATCTGCGCCAGCTCCATCTCCAGCGAGCCGCAAATCGAGACGATGCGGACGGGGCCGTCCACGGCGGCGCGCATACGGTCCGAGACAGCCTCGGCTTCATCTTCACCCCTGTTGAGCACGACGACGACCGGCCTGGAGGTCATCAGTCCGAAGCCGCCCAGGACTCTCGACTCGTCCTCGGTCAGCTCCTGGTCGGCGACCGCGGCGCCGTTTTCGAGGCCATCCTTGACCCTCAGCACGAGGGCCCGCTCGCGGTCGACCACGTCGCGCTCCGCCGCCCTGAGCCCCTTGGAGCCCTCCACGATGCGAATGAGGCGCCGCTCCAGGACTCCGGCGTCGGTGAGCGCGAGCTCTAGCAGCGCCTCCTCGGCGTCCCTCGCCGGACCCACAGCGTCGGGACCGTCGAAGGCGCGCACGACGATGGCGAGCGCGTCGACGCCGCGCAGCTCGTCCAGGGCGGTGGGGGGAATAAGGCCGCCGGAGCGGTCGCCGGCCGACGGCGCGTCGACGTAGCCGATCTCGGCGGCCACCGTGCGCTTGGGCTCGAATACGCCGGCCAGCGCTTCGATCCGGGCGTCGGGGACCCTGGCCACGCCGATGTTGGCCTTGGATTCACCCGCGTAGGCCGCCGGGTCTGCGGAGCCGCGCGTTGCCGCGTTGAAGACGGTGGTCTTGCCGCTCTGGGGCAGGCCGACAATGCCGACGTTCATGAGCGGTGTCCGGTTGCCCGTGCCAGAACGTATATCCGCGCCCGCCGCGGCGCGTTAGCGGGAGGCCCGATCTTCGTCATCGTCGACGCGGTAGTCGCCCTCGATGACCTTGCCGTCCTGGTCTCCACCCGCGGAGCGCACGCCGAGGTGCTCCAACAGTACCCGGCGGGGCACGGACATGAGGAACACCACCAGTGCGACAGCCAGCAGGACGAGGTCGTCGACCTGTCCGAGCACTGGTATGATGTCGGGCAGGAAGTCGAAGGGGAGTGCGACGTAGGCGACGGCGGCGGGCAGTATGAGCTTCACGGCGAACGGCACCCGCCGGTCGCGCATCAGCGCGAACACCAGCCGGGCCGCACCGCGTAGCCCGGAAGCCAGCAAAAGCCGCATGATCATATTGGCCGCGCCCCCTCGCCTATCTGACGATTATACCGGTCGACGCGCCGGGGGCCAAACCGCATGATCCACCTCCTATACGGGGACGACGAGTTCTCGATCTCGGAGACGGTTGCGTCGATGAAGGACGCCGTAGAGCCGGCCGACCTGCGCGACGTGAACGTCACGGTACTGGACGGGCCGTCGATCGGCTTCGACGAGCTGCGGGCCACGTGCGACACGGTACCGTTCCTGGCCGCGAAGCGCGTTGTCGTCGTTCACGGCCTGCTGGGCCAGTTCGAGCGGCGCCGGGGCCCCGCCTCTGCGTCGGCCCCCGAGCGGGCGACGCGCAAGCAGGACGCCTGGAGCGGGCTGGGCGATTACCTCGCAAGGGTGCCGGAGACGACCGACCTGCTGCTGGTGGACGGGCCGCTGAACCGGTCCAACCGCATGCTCGCGGCGGTCCGGAGTCACGCACAGGTCCGGACGTTCGCGGTGCCGAACGACCGACGCGTCGCGCAGTGGGTGCGCGACAGGGCGGCGAGCCGGGGAATACGGATCGACCCTCCGGCGGTGGACGCCCTTGCCGACGCGATCGGCGGCGACCTCCGCGTCGTCGCCGGCGAGCTGGAGAAGCTGGCCGTCTACCGGGCGGGCGAGCCGATCCGCCGCGAGGACGTGGCCGAGATGGTCTCCTACGCGCGGGAGGCGAATATCTTCGCCGCCGTGGACGCGATGGTGGAGGGACGGCTCGCCGCCGCGCTGTCCGCGTCGCACCAGTTGCTGAGACTGGGCCGCACGCCCGGGTTCATCCTGGCGATGGTGGCCCGGCAGGTGCGTCTGCTGATACTGGCCAAGGAGCTCAAGGAGCGGGGCGTGCCGCCAGCGGAGCACGGCAGGCGGCTCGGCCTGTCCGGCTATCCGCTCAGAAAGACGATGGACCAGGAGAAGGGGTTCACCGCCGACCGCCTGGCGCGGGTACACCGCAAGCTGCTCGACGCGGACGTCCGGATCAAGACGACCGGCGCGGACGAGGAGACTGTCCTGGACCTGCTCGTCACCGAAGTCGCGGCCGGCGCCGCGCGCGGCGGCCGGCGCCGAAGTAACGTCTGAGCATCTGCGCGTAGCCGTAGCTGATACGCTTCGGCTCAGCTCTATTGACAATATAGCAGTTAACTTTGTATAGTCTTCACACGGGGTCTCGCCAACCGGGGCCTCGACCGCCGATCCCCTCGGCGCGCAGGTGAAGACAATGGTGCTGAGACCCGACGAGTTTACCGAGCAGGCCCGGGAGGTGCTGGGCAGGTCCCAGGAGATCGTCCGCCGGTACCGCCACAGCCAGTGGGACGTGGAGCACGTGCTGATGGCGCTGCTGGAGCGGGAAGACGGGGTCGCGGCCGACATGCTGAAGGAGATCGGCGTGGCCGTCCCGGACGTGCGGTCGCGGCTCGACGAGCTGCTAGAAGCCACGCCCAAAGTGGCCCACGAGTCTACGCAGATCTTCGTGACGCCGCGGGCGGCGAAGGCGCTCGAGCGGGCGAACCAGGAGGCGAAGCGGCTCGGCGACGACTTCATCGGCTCCGAGCACCTGCTGGTGGCGATCGTCCAGGGAGACGACGGCGACGCCGCCGCGGTGCTGGCCGAGCTCGGCGTCGATCTCGAGAAGGTCTACAAGGCGCTTCAGGCCGTTCGCGGGGAACACCGGGTGACCGACGAACGCGCGGAGAGCCGCTACCGCTCGCTCGAGCGGTTCAGCGTCGACCTGACCGAGCTGGCCCGGGAGGGGAAGCTCGACCCGGTGATCGGCCGCGACGCTGAGATATCGCGGGCGATGCAGACGCTGATCCGCCGTACCAAGAACAACCCGGTGCTCATCGGCGGGGCCGGCGTGGGCAAGACCGCGATCGCCGAGGGGCTGGCGCAGCGCATAGTCGCCGGGGACGTGCCGGAGGAGCTCGGCGGCAGACGGGTGCTCGCGCTGGACATAGGCTCCATGGTCGCGGGCAGCAAGTTCCGCGGCGAGTTCGAGGAGCGTCTGAAGGGGGTGCTGGACGAGATACGGCAAGCCCAGGGCGAGATCATCCTGTTCATCGACGAGCTGCACACCGTCGTGGGCGCGGGCGCGGCCGAGGGCGCCATTGACGCCAGCAACATGATGAAGCCGGCGTTGGCGCGCGGCGAGCTTCAGGCGCTGGGCGCTACGACGGAGGACGAGTACCGGAAGCACATCGAGCGGGACGCCGCCCTGGAGCGGCGGTTCCAGCCCATCCTCGTCGAGGAGCCCGACGCCGATACCGCCGTCAGGATGCTCGAGGGGCTGCGGCCCCGGTACGAGTCGCACCACAAGATATCCGTCACCGACGAGGCCCTGGAGGCCGCCGTTCGCCTGAGCCAGCGGTACATCACGGAGCGTCTGCTTCCGGACAAGGCCGTCGACCTGATAGACGAGGCCGCCAGCCGGATTCGCATCGTGGCCCAGAGCATGCCAGGCAGCCTGAAGGACATGGAGGCCCGTCTGCGGCACCTGGAGGACGAGGAGGAGGCGGCCGCCCAGCGCGGGGACTACGAGCGCGCGGCCGAGCTACGCTCCCGGGGAATCCGGCTGCGGGACGAGTACCGGCGGGGACGCGAAGGGTTGCCCGAAAGAGAAGGCCACATGACGGTCGACGCCGACGACATCGCGGCCCTGATCACGAGCTGGACGGGGGTCCCGGTAGACCGGCTGCTTGAGAGCGAGGCCGAGCGGCTGCTCCGCATCGAGGAGCGGCTGCACGAGCGCATCGTCGGGCAGGACGCCGCCGTCGAGGCCGTGTCGGACGCGATCAGGCGCGCGAGGGCGGGGCTGAGCGACCCGGACCGCCCCATCGGCAGCTTCATCTTTCTCGGGCCGACGGGTGTCGGCAAGACGCAGCTCGCCCGCGCGCTGGCGGAGCACCTGTTCGACGACGAGCAGAACATGGTCCGCCTAGACATGTCCGAGTACATGGAGCAGCACGCCGTCTCGAGGCTGATCGGGGCGCCCCCCGGGTACGTCGGCTACGACGAGGGAGGGCAGCTCACCGAGGCAGTCCGGCGCCGGCCCTTCCGCGTGGTGCTCTTCGACGAGATCGAAAAGGCCCATCCCGACGTCGCCAACGTGCTCCTGCAGATCCTGGAGGACGGGCGCCTCACCGACGGACACGGCCGCACGGTCGACTTCCGCAACACGCTCATCGTCATGACGAGCAACCTCGGCACGGGGGAGACGGGCAGGGAGCCGATGGGCTTCGTACGCGAAGACGGCGCCTCTTCGGCCAGACTGCGGTCATCCATCGAGGACGCGCTCAAGAGGGCGTTCAGGCCGGAGTTCCTGAACCGGATAGACGAGATCGTAGTCTTCGACGCGCTCTCGCGAGAGCAGATCCGGAGCATAGTCGACATCGAGATGCGTGAGGTGCGGGAGCGGCTGGAGGCCCACGGCGTCACCATAGAGCTGACCGAGTCGGCCAGGGAGTGGCTGGCGCGGGAGGGATTCGACCCCGTGTACGGGGCGAGGCCGCTGCGCCGGACCATACAGCGTCACGTGGAGAACCCGCTGTCCAAGAGAATACTGGCCGGCGACTTCACCGATGGATCGCACGTGATCGCGGACGTCGACGCGGAGGGTCTGCGGTTCACGACATCCCGCGCCACAACGCCCGCGTTCGCCTAGCGGGGGTCGGCGCCGGCCGTGGTAGTCTGTGGATAGCTGTTCAGAGCAGGGGCCCTGCGGTCAGTCGACCCCGAGGAGCGTCGATTCATCGTCGCGAATCGAGGGCATGAACAGGGTCGCACACCAAACGTGAACAGCTATTTCTGTACCTATGTCCGGTATCCTGGTCTCCGAGAGTAACCGGCCCGCGGAGGAACGGATGAGTCCATCCGACCCGCCGCGCACGTCCTGGCTGGGGGACCGGCTGGCAGAGCACCCCCGCCGCCTGCAGCTCGCCGCGCTTCTGCTCGGCCTCGGCCTCGTCGCCGGCGCCACGGCGGCCTGGCTCGCGGGCGCGGACATCACGGAAGCCGAGTACTGGAAGGCCCTGGGCTACCCCGGGGTGCTGATAGTCAGCTTCGTTGGCGCCGTCGGGCTCGTGCTGCCGGTACCGGGACTCGCCGCCGTGTGCGGAGCCGGCGGCCTCGACCTGAACGTGATCGGCGTCGGACTGCTTGCCGGCCTCGGCAACGCGGCCGGGGAGATTTCCGGTTACGCCATCGGTTACGGCGGCCGGTCGGTCGTGGAGCGGCGCGCCTTCTACGTTACCCTGAGGACGTGGATGGAGAGGCGTGGGGCCCTCCTGATCTTCATCGCTTCCACGATACCCAACCCGCTCTTCGACCTGGTCGGCATCGCGGCCGGCGGGACCCGCTATCCGGTCGGTCGGTTCCTGCTAGTGGTCGCGGCGGGCAGCATCATCAAGAACATCACCGTGGCGTGGGCATGCAGTCGCGGCCTCGAACTGCTCCCGTGGGGGATGTGAGGGCGGTTCTTACCGCGGGCGCCGCTCAGGAGACACCCCGGCGGCCTTGTCTGGGCCAAAATGCCGATGCTAGAATTGACTTCGCGCCGTACCCGTTGACGACGGGGGTTCGGTTTCCTCGAAAGCGCTCCGCAGTAGCTCAGTGGTAGAGCGGTCGGCTGTTAACCGATTGGTCGTAGGTTCGAATCCTACCTGCGGAGCCAACGCGGCCAGTAATGGGAACTTCTCCGCGGCCGGTTAACACCTTCTCCGATCGGGCGGGCGCTGGGTACTCGACTCTCGCATCGCGCCGTGGAGAACGGAGCGAACCGCCGATGGCCTCCGTGGTGAGGAGCGCGGCGGCGGGATCAACTCAGTGGCGGGCCGATTGGCTCATTTCGTCGTGCAGCATCGGCGTGGCCAGGAAGGCGTCCGTGTCGACGTCCCCGAACCGGGCCGGGCTGTACAGCTCCGAGTCTATCCTCGTGCCGCCGTCCACGACGTGCTCCGCGACGAGCAGCCCTGACACGGGATTGTAGGCGAAGCCGCCGGAGTGGAAGTGGGCGCCCACGTAGAGACCCTCGACGCCGGGCACCGGCCCGATCACCGGTTTCACGTCGTAGGCGAAGCTGATCAGCCCCACCGTGTGGTAGTCCCACTCGGCTCCTTCCAGCATAGGCACCCGGCCGACCATCTTCTCCTCGATGAACGGCAGCGCTTCCGGGTGCGGGTCCAGCTCCGACACGTCGAAGCCCGGCCCACGCATGTCGTAGGCGCCGAGGTCTTCGACCGACGTGCCAAAGAGCAGCCGGTCGTCGTCCGTGGGCCGGACGTAGCAGTTGTTCAGGTGATCGTTGACGGCGGGGAGCCTGGGCGGCTCCGGGAAGGGCTGCGTGACGAACCTCTCGTGCACGAAGTTCTTGTGCGGGGTGCGAAATCCGACGGACGAGAGCACGTGGTTCGTCCAGGCGTTGACCGCGGAGACCGTGGCGTCGGCCTCGATCGTGCCGCTGTCCGTCACGACGCCTCTCACGCGGCCGCCGCGCAGGTCGAACCCGACCACCGGCGCATTCTCCCTGATCTCGACCCCCATGTCCTCCACCTTGGCCCTCAGGGCGGGGACGTAGCGGTGCGGCTCCGAGTACCCGGACCTCAGGTCCAGCACGCCGGCATCGGCTTCGTCCGCCTCGAGGTCGGGGAACCGCTCGGTGATCTCGCCGCCGCGCAGCACGTCGAACTGGCCTCCGAGCCGCCGCCACATTTCCCGGAGCGGCACCGTCTCCGCGGTACCCGCCTGCGGGGAAAGATTCAGGCAGCCGACCTGGTGGAACCGGTACCCGTCGAGGATGCGGCTGAAGCGCTCGAACAGGTCGAGGCTGATCGCCCGCGCGCGCACCTCGGTCTCCGTGCCCATCAGCATCGTGATTATGCCGCCGGCCTGTAGGCTGGAGCCGCCGCCCACGCCGCCCTTGTCTACTACTATGACGCGCTCCACGCCCTTTTCGGCGAGGTGGAACGCTGTGCTCAGGCCGGTTACGCCGGCCCCGATCACGACGACGGACTGCGGTCTGGTGGATGACATAGTCGGGCTATTCTATGGCCCGGACACCGGCCGGCACAAGCCTACCCCGCCGCTCCGGCGGGGCCCGGAACACGATCCGGTGCGATCAGTTCCACCGAGGCGCGGAAGTCGCAGCGGCAGATTCGCCGAACGGCCGGCTCGTGGGTTATAGTCTTCAGCAGCTCACCTCCTCGCCGTGGGCGTGGGGAAGCGAGACGACGGGCGGCTCACCGTCGCTCGGGGTGAGCGCGAACACGACGGAGGACTGACTTGTACGACTTCCACACCCACACCTTCCTGAGCGACGGGGCCCTGGCGCCGATAGAGCTGGTGCGCAGGGCGCAGGTAATCGGCTACCGCGGCATGGCCATCACCGACCACGTGGGGCCGGGCAACCTGGAGTACGTCGTGCGCACTCTGACGGTCGACTGCCGGGCCGCGACGTCCCGTTGGGATATCCTGGTACTGCCAGGAGTCGAGATAACGCACGCGCCCAAGGAGGACATCGACATGCTGGCGTCCGAGGCCAAGAAGATGGGCGCCAGGGTCGTGAACGTGCACGGCGAGACGATAGTCGAGCCGGTCGAGCCGGGCACGAACATGGCGGCAGTGAGCTCGGGCCACGTCGACATTCTCGCGCACCCCGGCCTGGTGACCCACGAGGTCGCGTCCATCGCGGCGGCCAACGGCGTCTTCCTGGAGGTCTCGGGCCGCCGCGGGCACTCCTACGCCAACGGGCACGTCGTCCGCGTCGCCCGCGAGGCGGGGGCCAGGATGGTGCTGGACTCGGACGCCCACCAGCCCGGCGACCTGCTGACGGACGAATTCGCCCTCGAGGTGGCGATGGGCGCCGGCCTGAGCCGGGCCGAGGCCGAGGCGCTGCTGAGCGACGGCCCGCGGCAGGTCCTGGAGCGCGTGGGCGCGGCCGAGGAGGCGTAGGCGCATGAGCGCGACGAGGGCGAGAGACCGCCCGCGACCCACGTCCTGACCGGGGGAATCGGCAATGGGACGCCGACCGACCGGCGCGCCGATGGTCTCGGCAAGACACCTGCGCGTCCTGCGGCGGGTCTGCGAGCTGCTCGAGGGCGCCGACGTGACGTGGGTGCTGACCGGGAGTCTGGGCCTGGCGCTGCGGGGCGTCGAGACCGAGGTGCACGATATCGACGTCCAGACCGACGCCGCGGGCGCGCTCGAGTTGGAGCGGCTGCTTGGCGAGCACGTCGGCCGGCCGGTGGGCCTGAAGGAGGACGCCCTGGTCCGGTCGTACCTGGGGGCCGCTGAGATCGACGGCGTGGAGGTCGAGATCATCGGCGACATCCAGAAGCGCGCGCCGGGCGGGCCATGGGGACAGCCGCCGGACCTTGCGGGTCTCGCGGTCGTCGTCGACGCAGGCGGAGTGTGGGTCCCGGTGCTGCCGCTGGAATACGAGCGAGACGCCTACCGCGCCATGGGGCGCCCGGAGAAAGCGGACCTCATCGACGCTGCGCTGCGCGCGTGACACGGCCCGGAGCCCGCTCGCGTGCGGTCTCGGTCCGCTAGCGGACGGGCCAGCGTACGACCACGCCGATGGGCCTGGCGCCGGGCCCGTCGAGACGACGATACACGTCGGGGAGCTCCGACCACTCGACCCGGTGGTCGATCATGGGCGAGACGTCCATCTCGCCGTTGGCCAGAAGGTCGGCGGCCAGCGACATGCAGGTCTTCTTGTCCCAGCGGTCGTCGCGCGGGTCGTACCCGTACGAGGTGAGCAGCGCCACGTCCTTTACGTTGTACGGGTAGCTCACCGGGCTGAAGTCCGGGATGTCCGTGTGGGTGGCGACGACCACCACCGTGCCCCTGGGGCGGACTATGTCCATGGCGGTCTTGATCGCGGGCCAGGCCGTCGCGGCCTCGATCACGACGTCCGCGCCCCGGCCCCCGGACCAGGCGTCCAAGATGTCGGTCAGGTCCGCCGCCCGCGGCGACGCGGTGGCCTCGGCGCCCATGGCGGACGCGACCGCGAGCCGCCGTTCGTCGGTGTCGACGGCGAGGGCGCGGAACCTGAACGCGCGGCAGAAGGCCAGGGCGGAGAGTCCGATGACGCCCAGGCCAACGATCGCGACGTTCTCGCCGGGTCCGGGGCGTCCTTTGCGCAGCGCGAGCTGTCCGACGTTCAGGACGTTGAGGAATGCGGCGCTCTCGTCGGGCAGGCCCTCGGGCAGCTCGAAGGCCAGATCGGCCGCGACCGCCGCGTACTCCTTGTGCGGCTCGCCCACGAAGACGCGGTCTCCGACCGAGAAGCGGTCGACGCCGGCCCCGACCGCTTCGACGCTGCCGACCATCGAGTAGCCGATCTCGTACGGGAACTCCAGCGGCACGCCGGACGGGTATAGCAGCCTTCCATCGGGGTCCACGGGCGTCCCGCGGTAGGTCCGCATCTCGGTACCGGTGCTAAGCGCGGTGACCAGGGCCCGCACCAGCAGACCGCCGCGGGGGCATTCGGGAACGGGAACATCCTGAAGCTCGACGATCCGGGGCCCGGTGACGACGAGCCGCTTCATCGCAGGGGCGGTGCCGGGAGATGACGACGTCTTCGCCGGCGAGGAACGTCGCTCGAAGCAGTGGAGATCATCGGGCGAGATTGTACCGGGTCGTGGGGCCTGCGCCAAATCCCGCGGGCGCATACGTAACTGTTCAGACTGGAGGAGATGGACTCGGCGGGGGACTTTCGCCAACGACGAAAATGAGGCTGCACCGGGAGGGCGGGTTGCAAACCCGCCTCTACGTCAGGTCGGCCAAGGGTTGAGCGGCCCCCAGTTGTGCCGGCGGTCCGAGGCTCTTTGGCAGGGTCCCGCACAGGTCGGTTCGTTCCATGTTGCGCTACCTTAACGCGGTCTTAACATAGAGTTAACCAAAGACCTAGCCGAAAGGCTACAAAATGTCTATACTTACGCCGGCCAGCTGCGATGTCAGGACTGTCGAGCCCGGCTGGTCGCGGATTGGGGAACGGTATATGCCGATCGCGATAGACCTCCACACGCACGCCAAGGTGTCGAAGTCCATTCCATTCCGCATGGACTACTTCGACCGCATGGTCCGCAACGCCGAGCGGACCGGCCTGAGCGGGTTCGCCACGACGGAGCATTTCGACGCGCCCGACTACTGGGAGATGGCCAGCCATCTGACGGCGCGCTTCCCGTACGAGGACGGCCACCTGTACGTGGCGCCGGGCATGACCGTGCTCACGGGGGCCGAGATCGACGTCGTGGAGGGCGGGCACGTCATCGCCATCGGGCCGTATCGACTGCTCGCCGAGCTGGACCGGAGTTTTGGCCCGAACCTGAGCCGCGGTTTCTTCCCCACGGCAAGAGCCCTGATCGAGAGCGCGAGGCTGCTTGGCATCACCGTGATCGGCGCCCACCCCGGCCGCCCGAACAAGCGGCTGCTCTCGGTCGGCAATCGGGTTCTGGCCGGGCTTCACGCGCTGGAGATCAACGGGTCGGACGTGGCGACCGGACGGGACGTGGAGTCGGTGGTCCGTCGCGCTCGCCGCCTCGGCCTGCCGTTGGTAGGCAGCAGCGACGCCCACGTGTGGCCCCAGATAGGCCTGCAACGGACGATCGTCCCGATCAAGGAGCTGACCCGGGAGGGCCTGAACGAGGCGCTGGCGAGCGGACGGACGGACGTGGTGACGCTGCCGAGCATCCACAGGATCGTCCACATGTGCAAGCGCCACAAGGCGCTGGCCAAGCTTGCCCACGACAGGCGTATGGCAAGCGCCGCGCGGGAGCCCGTTCCCACCACTGCCCATCGGCCTGACGCCGCTGCCATAGCGGCTACCGCATGACGGACGCCAGGAAGCTGAAGGCGGACCTCGACCTTCCCACGGCCGACGCCGCGGAGCGATTGAGCGCCATCGCCCTCGGACTGGCCACCGGGGAGGTCGGTCTCGCGGCCGCGGGCAGGAGCCATCTCCTCAGGCCGGGACCGGACGTCCGAATGGAGCTGGACGCAAGCCAGGACGAGCACGACGGGCAGCTGACCATCGGGCTCGTCTGGATGAGCTCCCTCGGATACGGTCTGCCTGAGTGGCTGGAGCAGTCGAGCCACGGACTGGCCGCCGAGGTCCGGGCCGAGGACGACGACACCCCCGTAGGAGATTTCCTGATGCCGGGAACCGACCAGAGCTTCGAGTTCTCTACCCGCTGCGACCCGAATCAGACGGCGGAGTACCTCGAGCGCATCGCCAGGTACATCCGAGCGGGTCTCGTGAGACTCTCCTCCGAGGCCGAGTCCATCGACCTGGCCGTCGCTGGCGACGTCAAGCTGGAGATAACCGCCGAAAGCAAGCGCGAGAAGGGGAGAGGCAGCCTCCGCGTCGAGCTCTCGTGGAAGCCCGCGGTCGTCAAGGAAGAGCCGCATATCGTGATCGAGGGCGTGGCGACACGCACAGACGGAGCCAAGGCCGCTCACTGAGAGTCTCGCCTGACGACCGGCCAGTCGACAGCGATTCGAGCAGTCCGACGACCCTGTCCCGAATTGCATCCCGGACCGCCCTGACGTGGTCTGTGGACATGCCTTCGGGGTCCGGCATGCCCCAATCGCTGACGTCCTTGCGCCCGATGGCGGGGCAGGGGTTCGAGTCGACCGCGCAGCCCATGGTGATCACACCTCCGCGCGCTCGACCATCTGCTCCGTGAGCAACTTCGGCGTGAGCGCCGACGAGGACGAACGTCCCCAGCAACTCCGCGAATGGACCGCGGAGGGACTCCGTCCTAGCCACCAGCCAACGAGCGGCGTGGGACGTTGACCTCCCTGAGCGCACCTGTAACGAGGTAGATGACCCGTTCCCCGATGTTGGTCGCGCGGTCGGCGATCCGTTCCAGGTCATGGGCGACCCAGAGCAGGTACGTGGCGCGCCGAATCGTCTTCGGGTCCTCGATCATGAACGTGAGCAGCTCCCGGTACACCTGGTCGTAGAGCGCGTCTATCTCGTCGTCGTCGGAGCCGAGACGCTGTGCGGTGACGATGTCGCGATTGACCAGGGCGTCCAGGCTCCTGCGCAGCATCCCCGCGGCCTTCTCGGCCATGCGAGGGATGTCGATGAGCCGCTTCAGCGGCGGCTCGTCGCCCATGGCGATGCTGATCTTGGCGATGCCCTCGCAGTAGTCGCCCATCCGCTCCAGCTCGCCCGCGATGTGCAGAAAGGCGACCAGCGTCCTGAGGTCCCCGGCCGCGGGCTGCTGGGTGGCGATCAGGTTGATGGCGCGTTCCTCGACGTCGTACCGCTTCTGGTCGATGATGTCGTCCTGCTCGATGATCTCTCGGCACAGCTCGAGATCGCGGGCCCGTAGGCCCTCGACGGACCGGTCCAAGGCTTTCTCGACCATGTTGCCGAGCATGAGCACCTCGTCCTCCAACAGCCGCAGATCACGATCGAAGTCCTGCCTTACCATGTTGGGCCTCCTAACTGAAGCGGCCGGTGATATAGGCCTCGGTGCGCTCGTCCTGGGGATCGGTGAATATCTTCTCGGTGAGACCGCGCTCGACTATGTAGCCGCTGCGGTCTTCGGCGACCATGAGGAACGCCGTCTCGTCCGAGACTCTGGCCGCCTGCTGCATGTTGTGCGTCACGATCACTATGGTGACTTCCGTGGCCAGGTCCCGGATGAGCTGCTCGATCGCGAGGGTCGCCATGGGGTCGAGAGCGGACGCTGGCTCGTCCATGAGTATCACTTCGGGCTCGACGGCGAGCGCCCTGGCGATGCACAGCCTCTGCTGCTGCCCGCCCGATAGAGCAAACGCGCTCTTCTTCAACCGGTCCTTGACCTCTTCCCAGAGCGCCGCCCGCCGCAGCGACCGTTCCACCGCCTCGTCCAAATTGCCGGAGAAGCCGTTGATTCTCAGTCCGAAGGCGACGTTGTCGTAGATCGACTTCGGGAATGGGTTGGGCTTCTGGAAGACCATGCCTATTCGAGAGCGCATCTCCGTCGCGTCCGCGTCGGGCCCGTTGACGTCGGCCTGGTTGAACAGGACCCGACCGTCGATTCGCGCTCCTGGGACCAGGTCGTTCATCCTGTTCATGCACCTCAACAGAGTGCTCTTGCCGCATCCGGACGGCCCGATCAGGGCCGTCACGCTCTTCGGCCGGACATCGATATCGATGTTCTTCAGTGCGTGGAACTGACCGTACCACACGTTGAGGCCTCTAGTCGCAAGGACCGTTCCCTCCACGGTCTACTCCTCCGACCTGATCTGGTACTTGTTTCGCAGGTAGATGGCAAGCGCGTTCATCGAGAGCAGTATGACCAGTAGGACGACTATGCCGCCGGCCGCGAGGCCTCGGAAGTCCTCCTGGGGCCGGGATACCCAGTTGTATATCTGGATCGGGAGCACGGTGAAGCGGTCCATCGGGCTCTCCGGAACGAAGGTCAAGTACACCAGGGCGCTGATGGCGATGATCGGCGCCGTCTCGCCCACGGCCCGGGACATTCCGAGGATGATGCCGGTGAGCATCCCGGGGAACGCGGCCGGGACGACGACGCCCCTGACCACGTCCCACTGCGTCGCTCCGAGGGCGTACGCCGCCTCGCGGTAGGTTGCCGGAACGGCGCGAATCGCCTCGCGGCAGGCGATGATGACGATGGGCAGGATGAGCAGCGACATCGTCAGCGCTCCGGCCAGCACGCTTCTGCCCAGCGCGAGCCACTGCACGAACAACGCGAGGCCGAGCAGCCCGTACACGATCGACGGGACGCCCGCCAGGTTCGATATGTTGACCTCGATCAGCAGGGTCAGCTTGTTCTTCGGCGCATACTCCTCGAGATATATCGCCGCGCCGATTCCTATCGGCACGGTGAACGCCGCCGTCAGCCCCATCAGCCACAGAGTGCCGAAGATCGCGGCCCTCAGACCTGCCTCCTCCGTGTGGCGCGACGGGTAGTTGAAGAGCAGGTTCTTGCTCACCCAGGGAAGGCCATCGATGAGCACCTGGGCCAGCAGTATGACCAGCCCGACGATCCC
Source organism: Dehalococcoidia bacterium (assembly GCA_965220785.1). Classification (GTDB taxonomy): domain Bacteria; phylum Chloroflexota; class Dehalococcoidia; order Lucifugimonadales; family CAZENU01; genus CAZENU01. The sequence continues at coordinate 520,466 of CBDCQW010000003.1, read as the reverse complement.
GATCAGCACGGCGACAAGAAAGGCGACATAGGCGGCGGCGCCCGCGACCTCGCGGACCCGCTGCCGTCTTCGAAACGGTCCCGCCAAGGGTTCGTTCATCAGTAGCGCGTCCCCCATCTGCTGACCACCCAGCGGCCCAGCAGATTCATCGTGAGTGTCATCAGGAAGAGCAGGAAGCCGACCGCGAAGATCGTGTTGTACTCCAGGGTGCCGTGGGGCGTCTCGCCCAGGCTGAGCTGCACGATGTAGGCGGTCATCGTCTGTATGCTCTCGCGCGGATCGATCGTCATATTCGGCGTGGCGCCGGCGGCGACCGTCACCAGCATCGTCTCTCCGATGGCCCTGGAGACGCCCAGGATGAAGGCGGCCATGATGCCGGACAGGGCGGCGGGGACGACCACCCTGATCGATACCTCGAGTCTCGTCGCCCCCAGCGCGTAGGCCGCCTCTCTGAGGGACCGGGGCACGGCCAACATGGCGTCCTCGCTGAGCGAGGAGACCATCGGGATGATCATCAGGCCCATGACGAGGCCGGCGCTCAGGGCGTTGAAGACCAGCATGTCCGGGAAGATGATCTGGAGCTGCGGCGTGACCCAGGTCAGGGCGAAGTAGCCGTAGACGATGGTCGGTATGCCGGCGAGCACCTCCAGTACGGGCTTGAGGATGCGACGCGCCGTGTCGGGCGCGTATTCGGACAGGTATATGGCCGTCGCGAGGCCGACCGGAATCGCGACGCCCGCAGCCAGCGCCGTCACCAGCAGCGTGCCGGACACCAGCGGCAGCACGCCGTAGGACCGAGGCTTGAGGATGGGCGACCACCGCGTGCCCGTCAGGAAGTCCCACACCGAGACCTCCGCGAAGAAGCCCCAGGCCTGGGACACCAGGCTGACTACGATGCCGATCGTCGTGAGAATCGATACGAGGGCGCAGGCGAAGAAGATCGCCTTGACCACGTGGCCTTCGAGTCCTCGAATGTTCCGCCGCCAGCCCGGATTCGAGAAGCCGGTGCGAGGCTGCGAGCCCTGTCGTACTGCCGCGTTCACGGTGTACCTCTAGTCATACCCGAAATAGTTGGGCCGAAAACAACCCCGTTGGGCCTCGGCCGCGATTGGGGGGAGGGAGGGGCGGCCGCTGCCCGGCGGAAGCTGTCGATTTGTTCAGGCCCGCCTAGTGGCCGCCGTTGACCTTGGCCAGGGATGTCTTGTAGGCCTCCGCCGGCAGTGGCACGTAGCCGACTTCCTGGACCAGCTCGCGCGCGTTCTCGAGATAGAACTGTACGAAAGCGGCCACCTCGGGGCGCTGAAGACTCTTCTTGCTCACATAGATGAACAGGGGCCGAGACAGCGGCTGGTAGGTACCGTCCTCGATCGTCGCTGCGGTCGGCGTCACGCACCCGTCGCCAGCGTCGACCGCCACCAGCTTCAGCTTGTCGGCGTTCTCGGAGTAGTACGAGTAGCCGAAGTAGCCCAGAGAGTTCCTGTCGCCGCCTATGCCCGTCACCAACACGTTGTCGTCAGCGCTCGCGGTGTAGTCCGACCGGCTCGCCTGGGCCTCGCCGTTGATCTCCTCGGTGAAGTAGTCGAACGTCCCGGAGTCCGAGTCGGGTCCGTACAACCGCAGCGGCCGGTCCGGGAAGCCCGAGCGCACCTGGCTCCAGTTGCTGACCGTCGACCCGGGCTCCCAGATCGCCTTCAACTCCGACGTCGTCAGGCACGCGGCGAAGTCGTTCCGGGGGTTGACCATCACCGACATCCCGTCCGTACCCACCTTCAGCTCGACGTACTCGATACCGTTTTCCGCGGCCGCCGTCGCCTCGCTGTCTTTGATCAGCCGTGACGCGTCCGAGACGTCGGTCTCGCCTGCCGTGAACCGCTTGAACCCGCCGCCCGTGCCCGATACGCCCACGTTCACACGGACGTCCCGGTGGAGCTTGCCGAACTCCTCGGCCACCGCCTCGGAGACCGGGAACACCGTGCTCGATCCGTCGATCTCTATCGTCCCGCTCAGCTTCGCCGAGGCGGCCGGCTCAGTCTGCGTGGCCGACTCGTCCTCCCCGCAAGCGACCAGCAGCACCGCCGCCAGGAGCCCTAGCGTCAGCGCCGCGATAGTCCAGACTGCCGATGGTTTGTTCACCTCAACACTCCTCATTTGATGTCCCGACCAGAGTCACAGAGGGCGCGCCGGTGCGCGTTACGGGAGTGCTAAGGTTCGGTTAAGGTTCGATTAACGAGCCGCCGCGCGGGCTCCGGGCGGCCGCGGCCGGGCGATTGCTCCTCACGGCAGTCGAAAAAGACCCCGAGGCGGGCCAGCGGCCTATTGCAAACGGCCCCGATCCGTTCCAAGCGCCGGGAGCGAAAAGACAGACGGCCCCCGGAGGGAATCCCTCCGGGGGCCGTAGTCGTGATTCGTGGTAGCGGGGGCCGGACTCGAACCGGCGACCTTTGGGTTATGAGCCCAACGAGCTGCCGCTGCTCCACCCCGCGACGCAATGTAACCGAATCCTGCTGGCTCTCATCCTCGTCGTGGGATGAGGCGCCCAAATTAACGAACCTCAATGTGGGTCAAGTCCTCGGCCTATTAGTACCGCTCAGCTGAATCCCTCACGGGACTTACACCTGCGGCCTATCTACCCCGTAGTCTACGGGGGGCCTTACTCCCGACCGAAATCGGGATGGGAGATCTAATCTTGGGGTTGGCTTCGCGCTTAGATGCTTTCAGCGCTTATCACATCCGAACTTGGCTACCCGGCGGTGCTCCTGGCGGAACAACCGGTACACCAGAGGTCCGTCCTTCCCGGTCCTCTCGTACTAGGGAAAGCTCCCCTCAAATCTCCTGCGCCCACGACGGATAGAGACCGAACTGCCTCACGGCGTTCTGAACCCAGCTCGCGTGCCGCTTTAACCGGCGAACAGACGGACCCTTGGGACATTCTTCCGCCCCAGGATGCGGCGAGCCGACATCGAGGTGCCAAACCTCGCCGTCGATGTGAACTCTTGGGCGAGATTAGCCTGTTATCCCCGGGGTAGCTTTTATCCGATGATCCACGGCCCTTCCACACGGTACCGTGGGGTCACTTTGCCCGACTTTCGTCCCTGCTCGACTTGTAAGTCTCACAGTCAAGCTCCCTTATGCCAATGCACTCTGCAGGTGATTTCCATCCACCTTGAGGGAACCTTTGGACGCCTCCGTTACCTTTTAGGAGGCGACCGCCCCAGCCAAACTGCCCACCTGGCAGGGTCCCCCGATTGCGTCGGGGTTAGAACCAAGATCACGGAAGAGCGGTATTTCAAGGTTGACTCCACCCTCACTAGCGTGAAGGCTTCGAAGTCTCCCGCCTATCCTACACATCCGTGAGCACAGCCCACTGCCAAGCTACAGTAAAGCTCCACGGGGTCTAATTGTCCTGTCGCGGGTAGCCAGCATCTTCACTGGCCATGCAATTTCACCGAGCCCCTCGTTGAGACAACGCCCAGGTCGTTACGCCTTTCGTGCGGGTCGGAACTTACCCGACAAGGGATTTCGCTACCTTAGGACCGTTATAGTTACGGCCGCCGTTCACCGGGGCTTCGGTTCGAAGCTTTGTCCCGACAAGTCGGGACGAACATCTCCCCTTAACCTTCCGGCACTGGGCAGGCGTCAGCCCCTATACATCGCCTTTCGGCTTAGCAGAGACCTGTGTTTTTGATAAACAGTCGCCTGGGCCTCTTAGCTGCGGCCCGCAAGAGCTCCGCACGCGTCCCGACGAGTCGGGAGGGCATCACTCCGCGGGCACCCTTTCTCCCAAAGTTACAGGGCTAAGTTGTCGAATTCCTTAACGAGGGTTATCTCGTTCACCTTAGGGCTTTTACCCCCACCCACCTGTGTCGGTTTGCGGTACGGGCACCACATCCTCTGGCAGCGAGGCTTTTCTCGACGGCCTAGGTTCAGCGGAATCCCCCAGGGCTGAGGCCCTAGAGTTTTCTTTCCCCCTCAGCTCGTAGCGCCAGGACGGATTTGCCTGTCCTGACATGGCCTACAGGGAAGAACGCGCCATGTCCGATGGGCGCGCCTCGCCTACCTGTCCGTGTCCCCCCTCTGCTTCAAAACGAGAACGCGGTGGTACGGGAATGTTGACCCGTTGTCCATCGCCTTCGCTGTTTCGCTACGGCTTAGGCCCGACTTACCCTACGCCGATCATCGTTGCGTAGGAAACCTTGGGTTTTCGGTGTCCTGGATTCTCACCAGGATTGTCGCTACTCATGCCGGCATTCTCACTTGTCAGCGCTCCACCCCGACTTACGTCTGAAGCTTCAGTGCTGCTGACAACGCTCCCCTACCCCCCGGCCCGCAAAGCGGACCGGAGCCGCGGCTTCGGCGGTGGACTTCAGCCCCGTTACATTTTCGGCGCGGGATCCCTCGACTAGTGAGCTATTACGCACTCTTCAAAGGAATGGCTGCTTCTAAGCCAACCTCCTAGCTGTTTTAGTGATCCCACTTCCTTTCACACTTAGTCCACACTTGGGGGCCTTAGCCTGCGGTCTGGGCTGTTTCCCTTTCGACAATGGAGCTTATCCCCCACTGTCTCACTCCCAATGATCATCTCGGGGCATTCGTGGTTTGGTTGAGTTTGGTAGGCTCACGCCCCCTAGCCCATCCAGTGCCCTACCTCCCCAAGACTTCGATTGAGGCTGCACCTAAATGCATTTCGGGGAGAACCAGCTATCTCCGGGTTCGATTGGCATTTCACCCCTACCCACAGCTCATCCCAGCCATTTGCAACTGACACGGGTTCGGTCCTCCATCCCGATATTATCGGAACTTCAACCTGGCCATGGGTAGCTCACCCGGTTTCGGGTCTAATCCAGACAACACACCGGACATGGTGGAAACTTCACCAACGGCTTCCGGCTTCGCCCCACTTCGGCCCGATGAATCGGACCTCCGCGGGTCTCGGCCTTCGACCGGTGGATCCGTCTCCGCCCGGAAGCGCCCTGTTAGGACTCGCTTTCGCTGCGGCTCCGGAACTCGTATTCCTTAACCCAGCTGCCTAGATTAACTCGCCGGCTCATTCTTCAATAGGCACGCGGTCAGTCACGACAAAGTCGGACCTTCCACGGCTTGTAGGTCTGCGGTTTCAGGTCTATTTCACTCCCCTCCCGGGGTGCTTTTCACCTTTCCCTCACGGTACTGGTTCACTATCGGTGGCCAAGGGTATTTAGCCTTGGAGGGTGGTCCCCCCAGCTTCCCACAAGATTTCCCGTGTCCCGTGGTACTCAACAGCCCGCCTGAAGTCCTCTCCCTTTCGCCTACAGGACTATCACCTTCTATGGTCGTCCCTTCCAGGTGCATTCAGCTAGAAAGAGGTTTTGTAACTCCAGCTCCCGTACTGAGGTCGGGATAGGCGGGTGTTACAACACCCCGACGGCATAGGGCCTCAGCCCGTTAAGCCGCCCGGGTTTGGGCTCTTCCCCGTTCGTTCGCCACTACTAGGGGAATCTCGGTTGATTTCCTTTCCTCGGGATACTTAGATGTTTCAGTTCTCCCGCTTACCTCCCCGACTGAGTCGGGGTTTTCCGGCATTACCCGGAAACGGTTTCCCTATTCGGGTATCCCCGGCTAAGCTTGTAAGACAGCTCACCGAGGCTTCTCGTAGCCTTGCCACGCCCTTCTTCGGCCCTTGGCCCCAAGGCATCCACCGCGGACCCTTAGTAACTTGACCCACATTAAGGTTCGTTAATTCGCGCAGGATTCAGTTGTTAAAGAACAAAAAAGACGGCTGGGCACTCCCAGCCGTCTGCTAAGGAGTTGTCTGTGCCGTATGTTAGGCGATTAGCTCGCGCATTGGAGATACGGTAAGCCCGATTATATGGAACGAGCGCGGCCCAGTCAAGAACCGTGCGCCTGAGTTAGGGGCCACTTTAGTCCGCGGGGAGCCCCCGCGCGCCGCCCGGGCAGCCCGCCCGCAGGCCAAATCCACGAGACACCCCAACCGACTACGCCGCGCGGCGCCTGAAGACGGCCGCCAGCCCGAAACACACCGTCGCGACCAGGGCCATCGCCGGGCCGGAAGGCAGGTCGGCGTGGAAGGAGAGGTACAGGCCGGCTACCGCAGAGGCCGCGCCGATCAGCGCCCCGATCAACATGACTCCCACGAACCGCCTCGCCAGCAGGTACCCGGCCGCCGCGGGCGTGATGAGCATCGCCATGACGAGGACTATTCCGGCGGCCTGGATCCCGATGACGATAACGAGGGCCAGCAGCGCAAGGAGCACGTATTCCACAAGACTGGTCCTGATACCCACGACCTCCGCGCCCACCGGGTCGAACGTGGTGTAGACAAGCTGTCGGTGGAAGGCGTACAGCCCCGCCAGCACCAGCGCGGTGAGACCCAACGATACGAAGACGTCCGTCTGCGAGACTCCGAGCACCTGTCCGAGCAGCAGGTCCTCGATGTCGACGGTCACGTTTTCGGCCGTGGAGAGCATCACGAGGCCCAGCGCGAACATCCCGGCAAAGACTATGCCGATCGACGTGTCTTCGCTGATGCCGGTGCGCCGGCTGACGGCGCCCATCAACAGGGCGATCACGATCCCCGCGGGCACGGCCGCGAAGAATGGACTGATCCCCAACAGGAAAGCGACCACCATCCCCGGCAGGACCGAGTGAGCGAGCGCGTCGCCCATGAACGCGCGGCCGCGCGTGACGACGTAGGCGCCAAGAATCGGGCACATCACTCCCACGAGCACGGAGACGATCAGCGCCCGCACCATGAACCCGTACTGGAACGGCCCGAAAATATGGTCGATCACGACGTGCTCCACGTGTCTGTCGTTAGCGACAGCGACATCTGGCTGCGTTGGACGATGGCGCGGTCCACACGGTCCGGGTGTCGGTCTGTCGGCTGCCGTGCGTGAATTTACCGGACTCGACCGGCCTCTTATGGATGATGGCGATGTCGAAAGTGCTCAGGGGTGAACTCGATTCCGTGCGAGCCGTAGAGCTCCTCGAGGACATCCGGGGTAAAGGCCTCCTCGGGAGAGCCATACGCGCAAACATGGTGGTTGATGCACAACACCATGTCGAAGCGGTGGGCAAGGTTCGTGAGGTCGTGGGTTGCCAGCAGCACGATCCTGCCCTCGTCGCACAGGGACTGGAGCACCTCGACGATACCCTCCTGGGCGCCGACGTCGACGCCGCTGAACGCCTCATCCAGCAGGACCACGCTCGCTTCCTGCGCGAGCGCGCGGGCGATGAAGACTCTCTGGCGCTGGCCGCCCGACAGCTCCGTCACCATGTCCGAGCGGTGGTCCCACAGGTCCACCCGCTCCAGGCACATCCGGACCGCCTCCCTGTCCGACTTGCCGGGGCGGCGCAGCCATCCGACGTCGCGCCCCATCATCACCACGTCGTGAACGGTGGCCGGGAAAACCCAGTTGATGCTGTCGCGCTGGGGCACGTACGCCAAGGCGCCGTCTTCTGCCGCCGCGCCGCGCAGCTTCACCGCGCCCTCGGTGACGGGCAGGATCCCCGCGATGGTATCGAACAGCGTGCTCTTGCCGGCCCCGTTCGGGCCCAAAACGCCCATCAAGACCCCCGGACCGACGTCGAAACTGACGTCGACCAGCGCCTGGTGCCCACCGCGGTCGACGCTTACGCCCTCGACGGCTATGCCCGGTTCGGCAGTCGTCTCCATCTTCCTCTCCAACTCTCGGCCTGTGCGCACGGGCGCGCGCGCCCGTGACCGATGCTAGGGTACCAAAGTCGCTCCAGCCTACGTCGGACTCCGAGTGGGGCCGGTCACCGCAGAGCCTCGACGATGCGCCCCACGTTCGTCCGGACCATGTCGATATACGTCTCCGCGCCGCTGCCTTCGGTGCCGAGCGAGCCGGAGTAGAGCCGGACGAGCGTCAAGCCGGCTTCAGTCGCCAGGGAGGTAGCCAGCCGCTCGCTGACAGTCGTCTCGCCGAACACGGCAGGTACGCCGTATTCCTTCACCTCATCTACGAGATGAGCCAGGTCCGACGGCGACGGATCGACGTCGGTGGTGAACGACAGAATGACCCCCACGACCTCGAACCCGTACTGCTCCGCGAAGTACCCCAGGCTGTCGTGGGAGGTCACAAGCAGTCTGCGGTCCGCCGGGACCGTCCCGACCTGCTCCTCCGTCCACGAGTGCAGCTCGTCGAGCCGTGCTCCGTACGCGGAGGCGTTGGCCCGATACGTGTCGCCCCGGTCCGGGTCGAGGGCGGCCAGCCGCTCGGCGATGTCGGTTACCACGGTCTTGACGCGGAGCGGGTCGAACCAGAAGTGAGGGTCGTGGATCCCGTGCCCGTGGTCGGCGTGCTCGTCCTCGCCCGCTTCGGTAAGGTGCTCGATCTCCTCTATCGCCTCCTCGGCGTCCATCTGCCCGCTTTGGGCCTGGGCGACCAGTGCGAGCACCGTCTCGGCCAGCTCATCCTCGCCGGCGTGGCCGCCTTCCTCCTCTTCTTCGCCCTCCGCCGCCTCGACCAGCTCCTTGATCTCTTGAAGCCCGGTCTCGGGGTCTATTTCCCCCTCTTCCACCTCGTGTACTACGTGGCTGATCCCTTCCACGAGCTCGACCTCGCCTGCGTGAGACGCGCCGAACTCGATCGGGTCCACCGCGTCGCCCAGCTCCACGATCGCCGACTCGTCCCGCGCCGCGTTCCGCACGAGATCACGAAGCCAAGACTCCTCCAGACCCAGTCCGATGCTCAGCACCAGATCGGCGTCGGCGACCTTCGCGACGTCCCTGGCGCCCGGCTGGAAAGCGTGAGGATCGGCGCCGACCGGCAACAGGCTGAAGACCTCCACGTGGTCCCCGCCGACGTTCTCGACCCAGTCGGCGACGATGTTGTTTGTAACTACCACGCGGACCGGGTCCGGGGCAGCGCCGTCCCGGGCGGACGCTGCGCTGCCTGCCTCGTCTGAGCACGCGACCAGGGCGAATACGACCGCGAGCGCCGGAAGCACGGTGCTCCGCAGATTAGCCACGGGACTGATGGCACATAGTCTCATTATTGCTCCTGGCTCCTTTCGATCCATTGCGTTGTAGAAGTTGGGCTCGCGAACTGCGGGCACGCGGCTGAAGTAAGCCGACGGAAGGATACTCTGTATCATTAACTGAGTCAACAGGACAAGGCGACCTGGATTCCCCACCTGATTGAGCCGGCCGGCGTGACGGGCTGTACAATCAGGTGGGGAACCTGGGGCGGGCAAGTGTTCGCGTGTGGTGAGGCCGTGTCCAGATGGTGGTGAACCCCGGCCCATTCGTCCTGAGTGCCCTGACGGCACGTCGGGGTGTATCGAATGGGGCTACCGGGCGTGAAACGGCCGCGTGAGCATCAACTCTGAACGGACACGGCGGGCAGTATGCTCCCCTACTCGCCCTCTTCGCCGACGCACCTCTCGCAGGTGATGTAGAACTCGATGCGGTGGCCGACTATCTCGCCCGGGATGTCGTTGCCGATGGCACGCATCAGGCGCTCGACCGTCGTGGCACGGAACTCGCCGACGATTCCGCAGCGGACGCAGACCGTGTGGTGATGGTGCTCCACGCGAGACAGGCTGTACTTCGGGGCGCCGTCCAGGAGGTTCAGCCGGCAGACGACGCCCGCCTCCATGAGAAGCTTGATCGTGCGGAAGATCGTCGCTCTTCCCACCCCCGGCAGCTCGCCGCTGATCTCCTCGGCGGTAAAGCCCTCCAGCTTCCCATCCAGGATCTCGATGATCGCGCGCCTCGGGGCCGTGGACCGATAGCCCCGGTCTTCGAGGATGGCCATAATGTCCGGACGTGGTGAGAGCTGCGCCATGATCGTCTCCGGTGTTAACAGAAACCGCCCTGTCTCGTCAACTTGCCCTGCATTTCGTAACTGTTCAGACTTCGTGAGAGACTCTCGATAACCACAGCACCGTCATACCCGCGAAGGCGGGTATCCAGGGTCTGAGGAGAATTCGTCCCAGCAACTCTGAACAGTTACGGCATTTCGTCCGGGACAGCCATTATGCCCGGATGGGCCGCTTGTCCAGGGTCGAGGCTGCTACAGCCCGTTCACCCCGAGTAGCCGACCGACCCCACCAGGTCGGCCAGGACGTGCTGGAAGGCGCCCTCGACGTTCAGGCTCCGCGCCCGCGAGGACGTCCGTTGACAAGGAAATCGGGCGCTCTTACACTCCGAGCCGCGCGGCCTAGCCAACCGCCGGGAGGCCATGTAAATGGGACGGATCGGCACGGCCGAAATAGGGACGACCGGACTGCGAGTGACCCGTCTGGGCCTGGGCGGCGCCGGGCTGGGCGGCCTGTACTCGGACGTGTCGCGGGACGCGGCGAAAGAGACCGTCCACCGCAGCTTCGATCTGGGCGCGCGGTACTTCGATACGGCGCCCCTGTACGGCGTGGGCAAGAGCGAGACGTCCCTGGGCGCCGGTCTGAAGGGGCTGGAACGCGGCGGCTTCGTCGTCTCTACCAAGGTCGGCCGCGTCCTGGAGCCCAGCGAGGCCCCGCTACCCCGAGGACACTTCGCCAATCCGCCGGCGCTAGAGCCCGTGTTCGACTACAGCCGGGACGGCATCCTCAGGTCGCTGGACGACAGCCTGGCGCGGCTGCAGCTCGACTCGGTGGAGATAGCGCTGATGCACGACCCGGACGCCGGGCAGTCGATGTCGGAGGACGTCGACGTGGAGCCCCCCTACTTCAGACAGGCCATGGACGAGGCGTATCCCACGCTGCAGCAGCTCAAGTCCGAGGGCGTCTTGACGGCCGTCGGCGTCGGGATGAACCAGTGGCAGGCGCTGGCCCGGTTCGCCCGCGCGGCGGACTTCGACTGCTTCCTGCTGGCGGGGCGGTACACGCTGCTCGACCATTCGGCTCTGCCCACGCTGATGCCGCTCTGCGAGGAGAAGCGGATCAGCCTGATTCTTGGCGGCCCGTACAACAGCGGCATTCTCGCGTCCGACCTGTCGCCCGGCGCGACGTACTTCTACGACGAAGCCTCTGCCGACGTCCTGGAACGGGCGCGGGCCGTCGCGGCCGTCTGCGACCGGCACGGCGTGCCCCTGAAGGCGGCCGCGCTGCAGTTCGGCCTCGCACACCCCGCGGTGGCGAGCACGATACCCGGCGGAAGGTCGCCGGAGGAGGTAGAGGAGAACGTGAGAATGGTCGAATACGACGTTCCCAGCGACCTGTGGGGCGATCTGAAGCAGGAGGGACTCCTTCCGAGTGAGGCGACCACGCCCGCGGCGTGACCCCAGGAGGCGGCTATGAAGTCATTCGCGATGGCGTTGAACCTCAAGGACGACCCCCAGAAGATCCAGACGTATAAGGAATACCACCGGGCCGTATGGCCGGAGGTGCTCCAGGGTCTCAGGGACATCGGCATATCGAAGATGAAGATATTCCTGTTGGGCCGGCGCATGTTCATGTACTTCGAGGCCGGCGACGACTTCGACCCGAAGCGCGACTTTCAGCAATACCAGGCCACGGAACGGGCCAGGGAGTGGGAAGCGCTGATGCGCGGGCTCCAGGAGCGGGCTGACGAGGCCGAGCCCGGCGACTGGTGGGCGCCTATGGAGGAAGTCTTCGACCTCGAATGGTAGCCGGAAAGCCGCCGCAAGGACGCATCTGCCCAAACTCGAGCCGACCCATCTTGCGATTGCCGCAGAGTACAGATACAATCGGCCTATTAGAAGAACCGGAGGCTCTAGATGGAAGCATACTGCCTTAAGTGTCGGACCAAGAGGGAGATCAGCAACCCGCAGCAGGTGACCCTGAAGAACGGCAGGCCCGCGACGCAGGGAACTTGCCCGACGTGCGGTACCAAGATGTTCCGCATTGGCAAAGGATAGGACTCAGACGGCCCCATAGATCCTCTGACAAGTCCGCATTCGCGGACGCCCGTTCGAATTGAGGGCGCGGCGCGCTGCTGCCAGGTCCTGTTGCGCAGCGCGCCGTGTTTTGTCGCCCGCATTCGGAGACCCTTGCATAACCGTCATTTCCGCGCAGAGCCTGCCCTCGCGTAGGCGGGGGCGGGAATCCAGGGAACGGCTACCCGGCCAGGAAATCTACGTATCTCCACCACGTCTATTTCCACCAAGCGGCGTTACTCAAAGATATCCATTCGCGGCTGGGTGACGGAAAGATCAATCTGACGAACGAAGCACTCGGCCCCCGGGCCTGCGTCAGGTCAGCAGTGCTTCTCCGTCGTGCCAGCGGGGCTCCTCTTCGAGGTGCTCCATGAACCTCTCGAACCACTTGGACTGCTCAGGATCGTTGGCGTTGGCGAAGTAGGACTCCCTGTCCTCGAATAGCGCCACCAGGATCCAGTCCTGGGGGTCGGCGTCCATCTTGAACACGTAACCCTCGAGCGCTCCCTGGACCCTGGGCTTGCGCTCTTTCCGCCACTCCTCCAATAGCGAGACGAGCTCGTCCTGACGTCCCGGCTTGACCCTCATATACGCGACTGTCCCATACATGGCTTCTCCCCGCGTCATGATGTGACGCAGCCTGCTATTCCTTCAACGTCCGATAGTCTTCCACCAACCGCTCCGCGCCGCGGCGGATAAAACCGAGCTCGTCCGAGGCGAGGAAGAAGCTGGCGCCCATCTCGACCCAGGTACGCGCGCCGTCCACGCCGGATGCGGTGGTGCCAAAGGGTACGCGGTGCTTTTTGCACAGCTCCAGTACGTCCTTCATGGGCCCGACCACGTCGGGATGGTCGTACTGGCCCGGCCGGCCCATCTCGACGGAAAAGTCGCCGGGGCCTACGTAGACCATGTCGACGCCCGGCGCGCCGACTATCTCATCGGCCCGCTCGTATCCGAGCCTTGTCTCGACGTGGGCGATCAGCGTGGTCTCGGCATCCTGCTCGTCCATCCAGTCGCTCAAGGTGCTCAGGTCATTGGGGAGGAAGTAGTCGCTGTTGCCCATCCCGGCCGCGACTGCGCGAGTCCCTGCGGGCGGAAACTTGAGGTAGCCGCGCAGCTCCTCGATCTGGGCCCTGCTCTCGGTCCGCGGGAGCTGGATGCCGACGACGCCGCACTCCAGCAGCTTCGCGACCTCCTGGCGTTCGAGCTGCGGCGTCTTCGCTATGGGCGGCAGGCCGTTGTCGCGGGCGGCGAGCACGGTGTCCGCGAGGGCCGTGGGACTGAAGTAGGTGTGCTCGTACTCGAAGAAGACGAAGTCGATCCCCGCGTGCGCATAGAGCTTCATAAGCGAGGGCCGCACGTACTCCGTCACCATCGCGCAAACCAGCACTTCGCCGGCGCGCAGCCGCGCCTTCAGGTACCGCCCGGGCCCTCCCTCAGGGTACGGCGATAGCTTCGTTGTCATGTCCGGCTTACGTCTTCGCACCGGCCCTGTCTAGTAAGTGCTGTCCTTGGTGGTCGAATGGCACCACCTGGACGCCATCAGATAGCTCAGCAGCGCGTCCCGCGTGTCCGCCGTGTCGATGAGGTACAGGGCGTGGACCGAGTTGCCGCGAACGTAGCGGTCTTCGTCCTGCAGGGCCGCGACGAGGCTCGGCGCGGCCGCCTCGGCGCGCGCTCCGGTTCGAGCGAGCGCCAGCGACGCCTCACGCCGCACCGACGCGTCCTCGTCGCTCAGGGAGCGCGCGAGGGCGCGCACGGCGTCCGTGTCTCGCTGCCCCACCGTGCCGAGAGCGTGGACGGCCTCGGACCTCACCTCCGACAGCTCGTCGGCCGCAAGCTCCTCCAAGGCCGGCACCGCCTCCGCGGCGGCCGGGCCGATGTCGCCGAGCGTCTCGGCTGCGGTCGCTCTGAGCCACCACCTGGCGTCCTTCGTGCGGTCTATCAGGGCGGGGACTGCCGCACGGCCGGCCGTGGTCAGACCGTAGCTGGCGTTGGCCGACGGCGACGTCAGTCCCCTGCCCTTGATGGAGGACCTCTTCTGCTCCCACCACTCGCGGCCCGAGTCGTCGTCGAGCAGCTCTATCAGCGCCGGGACCGCGGCGTTGCCCGCCTCGCCAAGCTCGTATGCGGCGTCTATCGCGTCCCGCTCTCGGCCGCTCGCCACGATGTCGACAAGGCTGGAGACCGAACCGCCCCGGGCGACACCTCCATTCCCGGCGCCAGCGCCGAAGTGCCAGCTCCACATGTGATGCCGCATCGCCGTGTGACGACCGCCGTCGACCGACGCGGCGTGGCCTCCGTTGGAGGCCGGCATCTGAGGCTCCGACATGCGAGCTACTAGAAACTTCATCATGTAGCGCGGCCGGTTGCTGCGGTTCGCGGTGCCGCGGTGCCAGATATCGTAGTTGGCGATGACGACGGCCCCGGCGTTCACCGTGACCAGCACCTCCCCGCCGGCGTCCAACGCCCCGTCGGACGTGTTGTAGTAGTGGCTGCCCGGCACGACAGCCGTGGGGCCCATGTCCTCCGTGGTGTCCTGGGGATAGTAGAAGAGGAGCACCCGCCGCGTACGATGCCTGCGGCGGGTGAATGAGTCCTTGTGCAGCTCCTGCCCCGTGCTTCCCGGCGCGTTGTAGTGGCAGTGCCGGTGCGGCTCCATGAAGTAGTCGTCGCCCAGGATGCTGGCCAGCGCTCCCGTGACGGCCGGGTCGCCCACGACGCGGCCGACGTCGGGCAGGCGCGGCACGAGGTTGTTGCCGGGATTGCCCTCCTTCTCGAAGACCTCGCCGGTCTTGCGGAAGAGCTCCTCGTGGAACTTTCGCGGGAGACCCGTTTCCAGCATGACGTATCCGTCGCGGATGTACTGCCCCATCTGGGCATCGTTCAGCTTCACCATCGTCATCGCGTTCACCCTAAAGAACAGGATGGCGACAGGATACGTCTTTGGACCGCACTCGGCAAACCGCATGCGCCGGCGGCGTAGTACGCGGCGCTGCGCGAGTCCGGTACGACCGGGCTCGGCGCGGCAGGCCGGGGGCTTACGTGCTACTCGGCGAGGAAGTCCGTCAGTTTCCTGAGACTGTCCTCCCAGGCGGCCTGGGCCTTCTCCGTGTGCTCTTTGGCGTGAGCCGCGGGTGGAGACTCGGGAGCTTTCGCCAGGATGAGGTCCAGCCCTCGGCCCTCGGCAGGAGGCTTCTCCACCCCGACGCCCGCCTGGTCCATGACTTCCTCAGCGACACGGACAGGGCTATTCGAGTGCATGGCCATAGCGATCACGTCGCTGGGACGAGCGTCGATCTCCCGGACGTCGTCTCCGAGTCGGACCCTGGCGACCCCGTAGAACGTGGTCCCCTGCAGCCGTTCGACCCTTCCCTCTTCGAAGCGGGCTCCAACGCTCTCGAGCATTCTGGCCGCGAACGCGTGCGTTCCCGGCCTCGGCGTTTCCACGCCGCGAAGGGCCGTGGCTATGGACCAGGCTTCGGAAGGCCCAATCCAGATCGGCAGCATGCGTTTCCCCACTGAGTCGTGCATCACGACGACGTGTATCGCGTTGGGCTTCTCGTCTCCCGCGTCTCCGCCATCGTCCCGGACCGCCTTCCAATCGAGAACGTCGATTACCTGTACGTCGATCATTCGTCTCTCCTCCTGGCCCGCGTCGGTCGGGCCGAAACTCGGTTGGACGTCGGCAAGCAGGTCCCTGAGCCGGTTCCTGGCCTTGTGCAAACGCCCCTTGACCGCGGCTACCGAGATGCCCAGAGTCGCGGCTACCTCCCGGACCGTGAGCTGCTCGTAGTAGAACAGCAGCGTGGCCGCCCTCGTCTTCGGCGGGAGCGAGCTCACCGCCCGCAGCACGGTCCTGTGCAGCTCGTCTGCTTCTACGACCTCCTGCGGGTCTGGCTCGAAGCTGCCCGAGCTCAGCGGCGTCGCTTCGAGCCGCAGGCCGCCGGTCAGCGCCTCCAGCGACGTATGGTCCTCGTGCCGCGCCCGCCGGTGACTGCGGCATACGTTCAGGACGATGCCGTACAGCCAGCTCTCGAACCGGGTCGCGTCGCGCAGCCTGTCCAGCGACAGCCAGGCGTGCAGCAGCGCCTCCTGCGCCAGCTCGCGGGCCACGTCCCGGTTGGCGGTCATCCTGCCGGCGATGCGCAGCGCCATCGGCCGGTGGCGGTCGACGAGAATGCCGAATGCTTCCTTGTCGCCGGCCTTCGCCAGCAGTACGAGCGTCGTGTCGTCGTCGTTGGCCATCTGGGCGTCGGTGCCTTCCGTCGCCAGAGTAGTGGCAAAAACGTCGTGCGAGGTTACTTTCCCCGCGGCCGGGCGACGCGGTTCGAGCCTGGCCGGTACATGTTCAGTTTGGTGAACCCCTGCGCGCGACCCTCGATACGCGCCGATCACCGACTGCCCTGAGTGCCCCGTCGCCCCGTCGGGGTGTATCGAAGGGCGCTACTCGGGGTGAACGGGCCGTGGGGACGCCACCCCTGAACAGCTACCCTGGTCGCCGCTACGGCGCCTGGTGGGCGTGCTCGTAGTGCTCGCGGAGGAGGTCTCGGCCGAAGTCGCAGTCTATGTCGCGCCACACCGAGTGGATGTGGTTTGCGCCGTTCTGCACGTTGTCGTACTCGACGAAGAAGCTCGGGCCGTGCAGCCGGTAGTAGTGGCCCTGCATGCGCTGAACGCCCCCGGCCCAGGCGAAGAAGATACCGTCGACGCCTTCCGCCTCGATCTTGCGGAGCGCACGCGCCCTCAGCTCCTCCGAGTTCTTGTCCAGGTAGACCCGGACCAGCGCCATCAGCTTGTCCCGCTGATCGGCCGTCATCGCCGACGCGGGCAGCCCGACCGGATCGCCCAGGGCCACCTCGCGGTCCGCCCTGGTGATCATGTCACGCGGGGCGTCCGCGTAGATGACGGCGTGGGCGCGCTGCTCCGGGCTCAGCGACAGGAACAGGTCTCGCCCCAGCTCTTCTTCCATCTCCAGGATGCGCAGCCCCTTCTCAGGCCCGTCCGGCACCTCGGCCGGGTTGGAGCCGAAGAAAGACGGCGTCGGCGACTGCAGCTCGCCGCCGGCGAACGTGTAGTTCAGGGACAGATGGTGGCCCTCCACGCGCCAGCCCCACCGGTCTTCGGCGCCGGGCCTTCCGAACACGTTGAAGAAGTAGAGGCCGGGGTCCCGGAGGAACTGGGCCGAGTCGCCCTCTATGCGGCCCAGGATCGACTCGTGGCGGATGATCTGCTCGGCCTTCATGGCGCCGACGGCGCTGAGGCCGCTCGCCATCAACGCGTGGGCGGACTCGAGCTGCGACACGTCCATCCGGCCCCGCGGCAGGCCCAGGCGCGACCGGGGCACGTAGTGCCAATCCTGCCTGACGTCCGAATCGAACGGGAACGACGCCAGCGCTTCCCGCTCCGGGTCGAGGGTCTCGAGGAAGCGCGTCGCGGCCTCGGTCATCCTCAGGGCTGTGTCGAGTGCTGCGTAGGTGGCGCTCATCTGCATCTCCTGGCGCCCGGCCGGGCTGGCCGCAGTATACCACCACTGTCCGCCGCCGAAGCCCTGGCAGTCGCATCGGGGCGTTGTGGGTGGGCGAGGGCGTCCTCAACAAAGACCGGCGCGCCATGATTGCCTCATGCAAGATTATGCCTCCAGTGCCGATAGGAAGCGGGGGGCGTTGAGGATTGTCGCACCCTGGTATTCCTCGAGCGGCATGAGATGTCTTCGGTCCCCGGTGACAAGGTACTCGGCTTTCGCAGCCACCGCACACTCCAAGACGCGATTGTCGGGGTGGTCGCCAGCGATAACCTCAGGGAGCTGCGCGGGTTCGATGACGGTGGCGACATTGGCTAGTGCGATGAGAGCCTCCGACGAGCGTTCCTCAGCCCAATCGAACTTGCGCCCAAGCACCCCGGCTGCTTCCTCCAAGATGAAGGGGGACAGATACAACTCGAACCGGCCCCTGAGAGCCAACTCGAGAACGAGGCGCTCGTTACCGGGGAAGTTCAGACCGGACACGAGGACATTGGTGTCGAGGACGACTCTCATGTACGGGAGGAGCTGACCTCGGCCCGGTACTCTTCTACCAGACGGGCCACGTCCTCGGGACCGATGCCCTTCTCCCTGGCCCTCTCCTCCCCGTACCGGAGCAGCCGCCTCCACTCGCACTCCTCAATGTAGCGCAGCACCGCCTCACGGATGAACTCGCTCCTGGAGCGTCCCTGCTGCTTCATCGCCTCCTCCACCCGGTCCGCCATCTCCGGCGGCAAGGAGAATGTGATGGTCTTGGTGGTCCGCGGCATGTTCACCTCTTGTTATCTGGTCTTACCGAGTTATTGAGCCATTTTGGAGGGCTCCTGTCAATCGTCTCATTCCCAAAAGCCGACTGCACTTCCTTCCTTTCGTTAGCCCGTTTGCCGGGGAGGCCGACTTCGGCGCCAGTGTCGCAGAGCTCGCGATCAGGGGCACGATGCGCTTGCCCTGTCGGTGCAAGCCCGCGTCCTTGAATCCCCGTGGCAGCCGGTGTACCGTTACCGCATTCGTCTCAGGAGGGCTCCGACCGATGGCAGACTCTACCCAAGGCTCTGTAGTCTCGCTCACCATCAACCCCGGCAGCCGACAGCCCCTCGACTCCGTCGAGCAGGCCAGCTTCGTCACCGGGCACGGAATCGAAGGCGACCGGCACTACACTGACCGGGAGAACCGGGCGGGGTACCAGGTGCTGCTCATGGACCGCGAGACCATCGAGGCGCTCGGCCTTTCGATTGGCGACGTGCGCGAGAACGTCACGACCGACGGCATAGACCTCGCAACGCTGAAGCCCGACCAGCTCGTCGGCATCGGGAGCGAGGTCGTCCTGCGCATCTTCAAGGACTGCCCCCCGTGCGGGCGAATGGACGAGCTCAGGCCGGGGCTCCGCTCCGAGCTTCTGGGACGCCGCGGAATGCTCGCGTCTGTGGAGCGTGGCGGGTCCGCTTCGGTCGGCGACGCCGTTATGGTCCTGGAAGCCGCCCAAACCGAGTAGCCCGTCCCACGACCCGCTGAAGACGACGCAGTCCGAATTCCCACCATCCCATCTTCGGAGGAGAAGTTGCGGCCCGACCAACTGAAAGGCAAGATTCACACCGTCCTCGGCCTGATCGAGCCCGAGCGGCTCGGGCCCACGACGACGCACGAGCACCTGCTCATCGACTTCGGCTGCATGTTCCTTCCGCCCGCTGAGGCCAACGCGCGGGCCCGCGCGTTCGAGCCGGTGCGTCTCGACAACCTGGGCTACGTGCGCTATGACCCGTTCGGCAACCGCGACAACCTGCTGCTGCTCGACGAGGAGACGGCGATATCCGAGACGGATCTCTACAAGCGCGCGGGCGGCGGCGCCATCGTCGACGCCACGACGAAGGGCATCGGCCGAGACCCATTGGCGTTGACGCGGATATCGAGGGCGACCGGCGTCCACGTCGTCATGGGCGCGGGCTACTACGTCGCCGCGTCCCACGACGATGCGATGGACGACAGGACGGAAGACGAGCTCGCCGAGGAGATGGTCGCAGATCTGACGACCGGCGTCGGCGACACGGGCGTGCCGGCCGGCATCATCGGCGAGCTGGGGTGCACGTGGCCGCTCACGGACAACGAGCGCAAGGTGCTCAAGGCGGGCGCACGCGCGCAGCGGCAGACCGGCGCCGCCATCCTGATCCATCCCGGCCGCAACGACCGCGCGCCGGACGAGATACTCGACGTGCTCGAAGGGGCCGGCGCGGACATCGGCCGCGTGATCATCGGCCACCTCGAACGCACCGTCCCGGATGTCGAGATGGTCGTCGAGCTGGGCCGGCGTGGCTGCTATCTCGAGTACGACCTGTTCGGCTGGGAGTCGTCCAACTACCCGCTGTCCCCGGTCGACATGCCCAACGACGCGCAGCGCATAGGCTACGTCCAGAGGCTGATCGAAGCGGGCTACGTCGACCGGATCGTGCTGGCGCAGGACGTCTGCTTCAAGCACAGGCTCACCAAATACGGCGGCGAAGGCTACCACCACATCCTGGAGCACATCGTTCCCAGGATGAGGCAGAAGGGCATCTCGCGGGACGATATCGACACGATGATCACGGCCAACCCGGCGCGCGTGCTGACCTTCGTGTGACCGAAGCGCGCGGCTGAAGATTCGAACCAAACAAGCCAGGAGGCGTCAATGGGATCGGTAGACGACAGACTTAAGGAGCTCGGAATCGAACTGCCGGACCCTCCGGATCCGGTGGCCAACTACGTGCCCAGCGTGAGGACCGGCAACCTGCTGTACCTCGCGGGAACGGGCCCGGCCGCGGACGAGACGGGCACGGTCCCCCTCGGCAAGCTCGGGGAGGACATGACCATCGAGCAGGGCTACGCGGCCGCGCGGCTCACCGGCATGAACGTCTTGGGCAGGCTCAGGAAGGACCTGGGATCGCTCGACCGGGTGAAGCGGGTGGTCAAGCTGCTGTCGATGGTCAACTGCACGGGCGACTTCGTCGATCAGCCTGCGGTCGCCAACGGCGCGTCCGACCTGCTGGTCGAGGTCTTCGGCGACAAGGGCAAGCACGCCCGGTCGGCCGTGGGCATGGCCAGCCTGCCAGGCCGCATCCCGGTCGAGATCGAGGCCATCGTCGAGGTCGAGTAGCAGCCAAGACTTCGGCCCTTGTCGTACCGGGCCGTCGGAGCGTCGAGGCAGCCCATGAGTCTACGGAAAATCGCGCTGGTCGGCGGGGACGAGTTCCGGCGCGGCTGCGAGGCTATGGACACCACGATCCTGGAGGCGACCGGTGCGCGCCGGCCCAGGGTGTCCATCGTGCCCACGGCCGCGGCGGCCCAGAACCCGGCGAAGGCCGCCTCCAACGGCGTGTCCTACTTCTCGTCGCTGGGCGCCGACGCCTCGGCCGTCATGGCGCTCGGACCGGACGATGCGGCCGACGCCGGCCTGATCGCGCCCCTGGAGCAGGCCGACCTCGTCTACCTGGCGGGCGGCGACCCGGCGCATCTCCTGGGGACGCTGAGGGGATCGCTGCTCCTCGCCGCCCTCCGCGAGACGCTGGCCCGCGGCGCGGTGGTCGCCGGCTCCAGCGCCGGCGCGATGGTGCTGGGCTCCAGGATGAGGTACCGGGGCTGGGTCGACGCGCTCGGCGTCGTTGACCGCGTCACCGTGCTGCCACACCACGAGCGCGCCGACCCCGAGACCGTCGCCGCCGAGCTGGCCGAAGAAGCGCCGCCCGGACAGGTGGTCCTGGGCATCGACGCCATGACCGCATGCTTCGACGACGGGGCCGGCTGGAGGGCGTTGGGCCCCGGATCGGTCACCGTGTACGAAGACGGCGCGTGGCGCGGGCACGCCGCCGGCGAATCGGTCCCCATCGGCGGCTGACTCCGCACCCGCCGTCGTGCCTCGTCCCTGTAGTATGATGCGCCTCGACGAAGCGACTCCCGCCGGGAGGTTGTCATGAGGCTCGAAGACAAGGTCGCCCTGATCACCGGCGGCGGCTCGGGGATAGGCCGCGCCACGTCGGTGCTGTTCGCACGCGAGGGCGCCAGGATCGTCGTCTCGGACGTGGTCGAGGCCGCCGCCCGGCAGACCGCCGACGAGGTGGAGGCCGTGGGCGGCGAGGCGGTCGTCGTGACCGGCGACGTGTCCCGGACCGACGACGCAAAGGCGATGGTAGACGCCGCGCTGGACGCCTATGGGCAGCTCGACGTGCTGGTCAACAGCGCGGGCGTGACGGGGCGGAACGCGGCCGGCCCTGAGGCCAGCCCGGAGGAGGTCTGGGACCGGGTCATCGAGGTCAACCTCAAGGGCACCTACCTGGTGTCGTGGCACGCCGTGCCGGAGATGAAGCGCGGCGGGGGCGGCTCGATCGTCAACCTCGCGTCGATCATCGCGGTGGTCGGCTACACGTCCGAGATTCCGGCCCTGACCGGCGGCTTCAACCCGTATCCGCCGTCCAAGGGCGGCGTGCTCCAGTTCACCCGCAACCTGGCAACCGGGTGCGCCCGCGACAACATCCGGGTCAACTGCATCTGCCCGGGCTACACCGAGACGAACATGACGGCCGTTCTCACCGACAACCCCGAGATATACGAGGCCCTGGTCAAGAAGCACCCCTTGGGCAGGCTCGGCCGGGCCGAGGACATCGCCTACGCCGCGCTGTACCTGGCGTCCGACGAGTCGTCCTTCGTCACCGGCGCGCCGCTCATGGTCGACGGCGGCTACACGGCGCAGTAGTCCCAACCGGGAGGCGGAGGCAGCGGAGGCCGCCACGTCGAGTTCGGGATGGCCCTCGCCTGGGGCAAGCGGACCATCGTGGTAGGCGAGCCGGAGCACCTCTTCCACACCCTGCCCTCGGTCGAACCGTACCCGACCTGGGCCAAGGGCCTCGACGCGCTGGGGTAGGCGGACCGACGCTTGGCGACGGTCGGTTGTCATTGGCTCTCCCGTAAGGGGTCTCCCGTCGAGGGAGAAGAGGGGTTACGCGAGGGTCTCAGACGTGCGGGAGCGTACTGGTCAGGAGTGGAGGGGTCGGGTTCCCGTGTGAACTGTCCCATTGTGTTCCAAAGTGTTCCATTCCTATCTGGGCGATGGAACACTCTGCCGAGAAATGGAACACCGGGTGTTCCACGGTTCGTATCTGGCGTGGAACACCGCGGGACAAAATGGGACATTTTGGGACACCGGCGTTCCATGGTGGATGGTGGGTAGTGGATAGTTGGGGCGTAGGGTGTGGGTTATCACGCGGAGATAATAGCACATCTGTACTGCTGCGTCCATCGGTCCTGGTCGCGATTCCTGGTTGCAAGAGTCTGTGGGTCCGCTGCCTCGATGGGAGCGGGCTGTGGTGAAGGTGATCTTCCTCCCGTCGGGCGGGACCGTCGACGGGGGTGCGAGCATTCCACTCAGCAACTCTCAACAGTCATGCCTGTACCCAGATTCACCACCTGTTTGGGAAGGCCGGCGTGATGGACTGCCTCCGAGGTCGTCATAGCGCACCATGTCGGGGATGGATTCCCGCCCCCGCCTACGCGAGGGCAGGCTCTTCGCGGGAATGACGGAGGTGGGGGACTTGGACTGTAATGCTTGTTTGACATATAGTCCAGTTCACTTTACATTGTGGCGGGTCGGCCGGTACCGCTACGAGGAGGCAGCCCGGACCATGGATGATGCCACGAGCCAGTATGTGAAGCGAATGACCATAGCGCTCCTGGTCTACACCGTCGTCCTTGCGGCTTCGAGCGCGTTGACCTCGGCGTACCCGGACGCAATCTGGCGCTTTCCGGTGGCCGTTGCGCCGATGGCGCCGTTCGTCTACGCGATAGCGGCGAACGTCCGCTACCTGTCGATGGTGGATGAGCTCCAGCAGCGGATGAGGCTGGAGGCGCTCGCGATCGCGTTCGGCTCGACCGCGGCGATCACCTTCTGCTATGGGTTCCTGGAACACGTTGGGTTGCCACACGTCAACTGGTGGTGGGTATGGCCGGTGATGGGCACTTCCTGGATACTCGGGAGCATATACACCGAGCGCCGGTACCGATGAGGAACCGGCTCCGCGTGCTTCGCGCCGAGTGTAGCTGGTCGCAATCGGAGCTGGCGAGCCGTCTGGGTGTCTCTCGTCAGACGGTGAACGCCGTGGAGAATGGGAAGTACGACCCCAGCCTGCCGCTGGCGTTCAAGATTTCCAGGGTCTTCGGGCATCCCATAGAACAGATCTTCACACCCAACTTCGACGCCCAGGACCTTGCCGAGCGCGAGTCTGCCTGACGCAGGGCGGTGACTCGGGTCAGGCAGATTTGGCAGTCTGGATCTCGGCTAGAAACGGCTGCGGGCCCAACCGAATATGGAAGCGCCACAATACGTCATCGTCAAACGCTGGACCCTCCGGGACGGCCACAGCGAGTCCGAGCTTCTGGACCTCGTCCGAAACGAGGTTATCCCCCACTACGACAGACTCCCGGGCTGCCTTGAACTCGGACTGTCGCGCATCCGGGCCACGCAATCCTACCTCGCCCTGCAGTACTGGGAGAGCCGTGAGGCCTGGGAGGTCGCGACGTCTGCCGACTCCTACTCGGACTGGTTTGAAGCGTACGAACCGGTCCTCGAACGGTGGAACGGCATGATGAAGTTCGAGGACGAGTGGGAGACCGAAGACGCGTTGGGATAGAACCTGGAGGGGCGGAGCCTATGGGCCCGTGGGCCGATTCAGGGCGACTACCCTAGCCTCGCCGTCATCACCGAAGTGACAAAGCACCGCATCTTTGACCATCGCCTTCAGGTCGGCCCAATCCTCCCCCTGTGTGAAGATACTGTAGCCGAGTGCCCGGGCATCGAAGCCGCCTTCGATTGCTTCGGTCACTTCGAATATGATCTCCGTCGGCGTTGCCATGTCCCCTCCAACGCTCACCTGCCTGTGATTCAGAGTGTAAGGGGGTCTCCGCCGTCTCGCAACTTGCGCTAGCCCGCGACCCTGTCCAACACGACGACGCGGCTGCTCCAGACTTCGGCGTGGACGCCCTCCAGCGCGGCCTGGCCCGGCCTGCGGACGTTGAGCCGGCGCTGAAGCGTGATGGGCTCCAGCCGTCGCAGCGTCTCGCACCTGCGCAGCAGCCCGCCGACGGTCTGCTTCTCGCCGCCGAGAAGCACGTAGTCCAGGCTGTCGGCGAAGGGCCGCAGGACGTCGGACGCGACCGCGCACGTCTTGTCGTAGAGCTCGCGGACGAGTCTCTCGCGGCTGCGCTCGAAGCGCCGCTGCGACGACCCGCCGGCACGATGACGCGACTTCACGTAGCGCCTATCGGTCTTGGAAGCGACGAGCGTGTCGCCGTCCAGGACTCCCACCGCGTAGCGTCCGAGCCGGATCATGACGACGGCGACGCGCAGTCTCTGCGCCAGCAGCGCCGCCAGCGGGCCGGCGTCCATGCCGGTGGAGACGGTCGCCTCGCCACCCTCCCCTGGGTTCCCGCCTTCGCGGGAACGACGGTTGGGTAGCCCGATCGGAAACGGGGGCGCCACTGCCGTGACGCTGTCCGGCTCCCAGAAGACCGCGGCGCCCGTGTCCGGGTTGCCGAGCGCGCGGACCGCCTCGCGGGCGTCCGCGGCGGCGGCGAACGTGTCCGGCGGGGCCGCGCCCGGCTCCAGGTACAGGGTGGCTTCCACCCGCCCGGCCCGCTCCATCTCGTCGAGCATCGCGAGCAGCCGGGGCCTGGTCGCATCGTACCGGTCGCGCACGGTCAGCGTTGCCGTCAAGCTCTCCGCCTCCGCCCTGTATCATAGCCGTCCGCCCGCCGCGGTGTGATATCGTGGTCGGGCGGACGACACTACCGGGCAGGTGTACGAGAATTGAGAATCGTCATAGGCGGCGACCACTGGGGATACCAGCTCAAGGGCCCGCTCCGGGAGCACCTGGAGGCGCTCGGCCACGACGTCCACGACGTCGGCGCCCACCAGCACGACCCCGAGGACGACTATCCCGACTTCGCGAAGGCCGTCGCGGAGCGAGTCGCGGCGGGTGACGCCGACCGCGGCGTCGTCGTGTGCGGCAGCGGCGTCGGCGCGTGCGTCGCCGCGAACAAGGTCCTGGGCGTCCGGGCCAGCGTCTGCCACGACACCTACTCGGCCCGGCAGGGCGTCGAGCACGACGACATGAACGTGCTGTGCCTCGGCTCGCGCATCGTCGGCGACCAGATCGCCACGGACCTCGTCGACGCGTTCGTGTCCGCGAAGTTCGTACCGGAGGAGCGCTACCGGCGCCGCCTCGACAAGGTGCTCGCGATGGAGGCCCGCTGGAAGCAGAGCGCCGGAAGCTAGGCCGGCGGCGACATCACGTGCGCGAGGTCGCGGTCACGGCCACTTCGGCGTCCGCCCTTGGACGTTTCAGACCGGAATGACGTGGAGGAACGCGCGGTCGCTCTCTGCCACGAGCCCCTTCAGTCCCCCGTCGAGGGTGGCGAGCTGACCGTTGCGTTGCATTGCGGCGGCGAGCAACACGGCGTCCGAAATCTGGCGATAGCCCTGGATACGCGCGCCGATCGTCTCCGGCAAGCGGATAATCGACTGGTCCAACGGCCAGAAGATGTGCGATTCCAACCGGGTCAACCGCTCCAGGACGCCGATGGCGTCGAGGGGAGTGACGGTGTGTCTGACCACGGACGGATTGCAGGAGACGCGGACGAAACCCGCCTCCGTCAAGGGACATGTCGCCCAGCCGTCCCGACCGTACGCCTCGAACCATCTTCTCGCGGCGGCGTGGTGCACGTGGTTGGGCCACGCAAGCGCTATCAGGACGTTGACGTCCGGCAGTGCGGTCACGGCCACTCGCCGAGCGATCCGTAGACGTCTTCGCTTGTGATCGGCTCGGCATCACGGTCGACGGAGAACATAGTGCCGTCACCGTCGTCTCCACCGGCGGGTGCGCCCCTGAACCCGCGCCGGGCCAGCTCGGACAGGGCGGCGCCCAGGCTGCTTCCCGTCCGTTCTGACAGTGCGCGGGCGACTGCCAGGACATCGTCGTCTATGGTCATGGTAGTTCTCATGTCTACATCATCGCATCACAGCATCAAGATGTCAAGGGCACCCGGCCAGGGCAATCGCATTTTGACGAGTATAAGAAAGAGCCTAGTATGATAAGACCATTCTTCGTACGAGGGTGGCCATATGAGCAGTCCAATCTTAGCTCTGTTGACAGATCGATTCGCCAGTCTAGAGGACCCACGAACCGGCCGTGCCAAGCGTCACAAATTTATAGATGTCATCGTCATAGCCATCTGCGCCGTCATATGTGGGGCCGACTCATGGGTGGATGTGGAGATGTTCGGCAAGGCCAAGAAGGACTGGCTCAGCCGTCTGCTCGAACTCCCCAACGGTATTCCGTCTCACGACACCTTCGGTCGGATCTTCGCGAGGTTAGACCCCGTTCAGTTCGAGGCCTGCTTCATGGAGTGGGTCGAGGCGGTCAACGAGGTGATGGAAGGCCAGGTCGTGGCCATAGACGGCAAGACTATCCGCCGTTCGCACGACAGACAGGCGGGCAAGTCAGCGATCCACATGGTGAGTGCGTGGGCATCCGCCGTCGTGTGGTAAGGTGGAAGTGTAATCATCCTGGAGCAACGCCATGGCTACGGTAGATCAGCGAGTGAGCTACATTGAGGGCGTCATTCCGTCTCTGGCTACGAAGGAAGACTTGGCGCATCTGGAGGCCCGGCTCATCAAGTGGCTGGTCGTCTCGCAGTTCCTGGGGCTTACCGCTGTGGCCGCCGTCGGAACGGCAATCGTCACGATCATCAAGTTTCTGGGATAGAGCATGGACCTGGAGACGGTCACCGTATACCCTCAGGATCGGATGCTGCGGTTAGCGGAGGGTAGCGGGATCGAACCGTAGCGCTGGCGCAACCCAGCGCTCTTGGGCAGTCACGCCGGGGCGATCCTACATGTACTCGGCGCCGATGAGGCAGGCGACGGGGCGCTCGGTGCGGGCCGCCTCCTCGAACGCGGTCGATATGCGGTCGGCGTCGGCGTCGCCCTCGACCAGGTAGTAGTCGATCCCCCAGGCGTGCAGCAGCGGCTCAGTGTAGCGCGCCGCCGAGTCCGGGGTCACGCCGTGCCGGGTCCAGCCGCGATAGCCGATGAACATCACCAGCGGCATGCGGATGTCGAGCGCGAGCCCGCGCAGCGAGTCGCCCGACTCGAAGAAGCCCGTGTTCTGGATCATGACGACCGGCTTCTTGCCGCCGATCCACAGGCCCGCTGCGATCGGCATGCTCTCCGCCTCGCGGCAGATCGGCACGATGTCCAAGTCCGGGTCCCGCGAGAGCGCGGCGTACATGAAGCTGGTCTCCGTGTCCGGGAGCCAGACGACGTGGGTGACGCCGTTCGCGTGCAGCTCGTCCACGACCGCGCGCGGGGTCAGGCCGCCTTCCATCACAGTCTACGTTCGGCCGGCCGCGGGGCCGGTCACCGCCACAGCTCCGCGTTGTCCTGCGGCTGGTAGCCGACCTCCTCGGCGGAGTTGGAGATGTCCCAGAAGCGCCAGTGGTTGTTCGAGACGCCGTAGTAGATGCCGAACCGGACGTCGTCCGGCGCGGACAGGCACCGGTCGACCAGGTGCACCAGGTCGTGATGGGTGAGCAGCGTGGCGAACTGCCGCACGTCCATCGGACGGCTGGACGGGTTCAGCGTGCCGATGCGCAGGCACATCACCGAGAGCCCGAACCTGTCCGAGAAGTAGCGGCCGGAAGCCTCTCCGAACGCCTTGACGATGCCGTAGGGCCCGTCGGGCCGGATGGGCATATCGGTGGTGATCTTCGGAACGCCGGCCGGGTCGAGGCCCGAGTAGTCCCCGGCGACGATCGACGCATACGGGGCGTCCTCCTCGTACATGCCGGTGACGTGGTTGGAGCTGGCGAAGACGAGCCTCTTGACGCCGGCGTCGCGCGCGGCCTCCAGGGCGTTGTAGGTGGCCGCGACGTTGTTCTTGTAGACGAGGTCCCACGGCGTTTCCGACCGCGAAGCGGCGGCGAGGTCGATCACCGCGTCCTGCCCGGCGAACGCCTTGCCTATGGCGGCGGCGTCCGTCATGTCGGCAACCGTCGTCTCCATCTCGGCCGCCGGCTTCAGGTCTACGCCGGTGAGGTCATAGTCGTCGGCGAGGGCCCGCGCCAGCACGCCGCCGATCGTTCCCGACCCGCCCGTGATCAACACCCGTTTCTTTCCAGCCATGCTTCGCCCCCCAGTGTCCGCCGCGCCGGCCGGGCGGCCGGGACCGCGGCAATTTCGCGCCGCCTACAGTATATCCGCATCCGGCCTCGGAAGCGCGCCCTGTGCGGGGTCTTCGCTTCCGCGAACCCGGACAGCCGTTCAGCGAGCGGGCGACGCGGGAAATCGTCCGCCAGCAGCGCCTGTCTCTGTCTCAGACTTGAGGGGCGTACACAACCCGATCACCCTGAATAGCGCCGGTGCTTTGACCGGCGCGTATCGAAGGGCGCAGGCAACCTTCCCGCCAATGACGGTGTCGGCCCCACCCAAGGTCCATCTGCACGGCCCGCGCGCGGGCTTACGCTGCTCAGGGCGAACGGGTCGTATGGCGACGGCCCCGCCCCTATCTGCGATTCGATCACCACGGCGTCGTCATGCCCACGAGAACGAGAATCCCCAAGGGGAGGGACGCGTTCCCCTCAGCAAATCTGAACAGTTACGGCTCGATTGAACACGGGAGACGGGTTGCGGAGCGCGGCCTTCCCCCTCATCCTGACCTTCTCCCGCCAGGGGAGAAGGGACTCAAAAAACACCCTTTGGCCGTCCGCGCCTGCCGGCGTCGCGTCATCGCCCACGGCTTCCGTTCCGCCGTTCACGAGAGCGTGGTAGACCTCGCTCGGATACCGGAGAGCCCCGGCCCGTCGCCCGGTCGATGCCGAGTGGCGGTCTACGATGGACCGCGCCGCGCTTCGTGCTCGTCCCTCTGCGCGGCTTCGGGCTCTCCTCACTGCGCGGAGCGGAGCTCCCGGATGCCACCGCCCAGGGCTCCGCCGACCTCTGGCAGCTTGCCCGCGCCGAAGAGCGCCAGGGCAATCATGGGAGGCGGCGCCTATAGGGGTGCCGGTGATCCGGTCGCCTCGGCGAAACTGCGGCCCCCGGCCCGGTCGCCTATCCGGCCGACGCGGGGGGCTCGGGAAGCTCGACTTCGTTGAACTTGCTGAACACGTAGGTGCTCCGGTCGGTCCCGAGCGGCGTGCTGTACTCGCGAGTCATTTTCAGCGGATACCCCGTATCCGCATCGATCCACAGATCGAATTTCATCGGACCGTGCAGATTGTCCTGCTCCGCGCGATAGCGTTGCGCCGTGACCGTTTCGTCGAATCGCTCGTCGGGCAGTCGCGACACCCTGTCGAACCATCGTCCGAGGTCTGAGACCGCGCCGTACCCGTCCTTGAACATCTCCCAGACGAAATCGGGGGAAGCGAAGAATGCGAATAAGGGGTCCCCGCGCTGCCATCGGTCCGGAGCCTTGCCCTTGTACTTCGTCCCGTCTACGTAGAGCAATTCGATCCTTCTCCTGTAAGCTGGATCACCTACATCGTGATCGAGGACGTTGCGCGCGTCCGCGTAAAAGCCTCTGCCGAGAACGTAGTCCGCTTCCACGTGCCAACCTCCCCCGGCCCGCGTCGACTCTCCGACGATCCGGCCGGTGGCCTTGTCAACCAGGTCGCACACGTGGAGGCTCGGCGGCGTGAAGCGGCAATCTCCTTCTACGGCCCTCCCGAAAACCGATTGCAGGGCGGCCTTCTCCTGATCAGATGGCCTGTCCGACGGTCGCACCTTGGCGGGGTCAATCCCGGCCGCCTCGAGCGCCCGGCCGTCGAAGGACGTCGCGGAGAAGAGCACCGCCACGGTCGTGGACGCGCTGACGTGAAACGACCATAGCGGCCCACCTGCCCGGGTGACACGAGCCACAGTCCGGTCCGGCCCGGGGCTGGGAGCGATGGCCGTGACCGTCGCCGGAACTGGGCTGGGGGCCGTGGTTGGCGCCAGCTCGGTTGCCGGCTCCCGTTGTGTCATGGAACACCCGAGACCCACGACCACAACGATCAGGGCCGGTACGATCGGCAGTCGGGAGATCAAGTGGTATCTCGCGCAATCTCCCATCATCCCAGCCATGGCAGGACACCCCCGACGACAGGGTGTACACAGCATATGGCAATTGAGCGCAACGCGCAAACAAGCCAAGCCAAGTAAAGATTACGTGATGACAAGCGCAGTACGGAAGCGGTAGTTCCGCGTTCCTCGCCATGACGGCGACGCTAGTCGTAGATGAGGCCGGCGGGACAGGCGCGGCGGACTACCGTGATGCCGTCTCGGACCGGCAGCATCACGTCGAGGCCTTCGTTCGGTACGACCGTCGGGCCGCTCGCGGCGACTCGACGCGGCGGGTCGCGGCTATTGGCCTCGCCTGAGCACGCGGCCCGGGAGGGCCCCGGTGTGTTGGCCGTCAGCGACTATGGGTTCGCCGTTCACGAAGACGTGGGAGATCCCGTCGGGGTACTGGTGGGGGTCCTCGAACGTCGCCCGGTCGATTACGGTATCGGGATCGAACAGGGCGACGTCGGCCATCAGCCCCTCGGCGACGCGGCCCCTGTCCCGCAGCCCGAGCCTCCGGGCCGGGGCTCCCGTCATCTTGTGGACCGCCGTCTCCAGCGAGAGCACGTTCTCGTCCCGGACGTAGCGGCCGAGGATGCGAGGGTACGTGCCGTAGCAGCGGGGATGGGGCCGCGTGACGGACCAGATGCCGGTCGGCGAGTGCGCCGTCCCGTCGGACCCGATCATCGACATCGGGTGGGCCAGGAAGTGGCGCATGTCGGCCTCGGTGCGGTTGTGCATGACCGACTCTATCTCGCCATCCTCGACGATCAGGTCGAGGTGGGTGTCGAGCGGTCCGGCGTCTCTCGAGCGGGCGATCTCGGCCACGGACCGTCCGAGATGGGTGGGATCGCCCTGGGGGCCGACCTTGGAGATGACGATGGAGCTCCAGTCCCAGGGAATGTCGCCCCACCATCCGCGCTCCATCTCGGTCCGGGCGCGTTCTCGAGTGGCGGGATCGCGCAGCCGCGCCTGTGTGGCCTCGACGCCGCCAAGCTCCATCCAGGGTGTGGTGAGGGTCCTCAGGCTGGCGGCCGCGGCGGTGTACGGGTAGACGTCGAAGGTGACGTCCATGCCCTCCGCCCGACCCTGCTCGAGGATGTCCGCCATCTCCGCGGCGCGGCCGTGGAGCCGCGAATCTATGACGGCGATGTGCGAGTAGTTGACAGGGACGCCCGTGACGCGGCCGATCTCGACCGCCTCCTCGGCCGCCTTGAAGTTCTCCCCGCCCCACAGCCTGGCGTGCGACGAGTAGAAGACGTTCTCGTACGGGGCGACGGCCTCGACCAGGGCCATAATCTCGCTCGTCGGCGCGTTGGTGTAGTGGTGGCCGGTGAGCCCGTTCGTGACGGCGACGGCGCCCTGCTCTACGGCCTCGACCGCGAGCCTGCGCATCGTGGCGAGCTCCTCGGCGTTCGCCGGACGGGAGGTCGGCGCGCCTGCCGCGAGCTTCAGCGCGGTGTGGCCGACCTGGGGCATGACATTGAGGCCGATCCTGTTCGACTCCAGCCGGTCGGCCCAGCCGTCCAGGTCGCTCCACTCCCACTCGGTCGGGGACACCGGCAGGGGTTGGATCGGCGCGCGCCGCCTGAGCTCAGGTCCGCCGAGAACGCCGGCCGGAAAGGGCGACGCGCCGCAGTTGCCCGTGACCTCGGTGGTGACGCCCTGGTGTGCCTTGCTCTCGCCGCGAGGGTCGTCGAGCATCGTGACGTCCGAGTGGGAGTGCACGTCGATGAAGCCGGGGGCCACGACGAGCCCGGAAGCGTCGATGACGCGTCCGGCCTGGCTATCGGACAGCTCGCCGACGGCGGCGATCCGGTCGGCGGTGATGCCGACGTCGGCCTTGTACCGGGGCGCGTCGGTGCCGTCGACGACGGTGCCGTTGACGATCAGCGTGTCGAATTCCATGTCGGCTCGCCCCCTTGGACGCGTCGAGTCAGTCGCGCAGAGCCATGCCGGGATCGTACATCCGCCTCGCCGAGCGCACAACTCGCCCGAGAGATTGTCGACCAGCGGCGGCGTGGCAGGCGGACGAGCACCAAGTTTCTAGACGACGCTGGAACCCAAGCGCTCAGATCCTGTTCGGTGGGGCAATACGCAGATATCACATTGACCAAGCGTGGATCGGGGAGTAGGCTCGCAGCATGAGGACGTACTTCGGAGTAGTCGGCTGGACCTCAATGGTCATGCTGCTCATCGCGGCTTGCTCCGACGGAGTGCGGGGCCCGACGTCGGGCCCGCCGCCGACCTTGCGGCCGACGGCGACTGCGACGCAGCCGGCCGACGCCGGGTCGACACCCGGCCTTCCCGCCTCGGTGCGCGCGGCGATAGCCAGGGCCGAAGAGAGCGGATACGAGGCCTTCAGGAGGCCGCAAGCGTCGCCCCTGCGCTTCGATCCCACGGCAATCGCCAAGCTGGGCTTCAGCCTCGACGCCCCGGCCGAGACACGAACACGGTCGCCGTTCAGGACCGGCGTCGGGCGTAAGGCCCTGAGGACCGATCGCGTCGGGTTCTACCTGGCGCCCGACTCGGTGTCGGAGTCCAGGCTTCCCGGGTACGCCCGGCGTATCGAGGCGGAGCTGGAGGAGATCGCGGGGAAGCTGGGCATCGATCTGTCGAGTGCCTTTCCCGAGGGGCTCACGATGACATTCATCTCGCCCAGGAGCGAACGTGAGGACAGGGGTGGAGGGTGCCCGGTGCGCGGCGCGGCCCTCCCGCCGGTCCCGCCGTTGCCGGAAGTCGAAGCGCCGTTACCGGCGCCGCGTCAAGTTTGGGTAGTCGCCGACGACGAAACGACGGCTGAGCAGGTGATCGCGGTCGGGGCGCACGAGCTGGCGCATCAGGTCGGATGGGCCAGGTTCGGTCACATCGGCGACAGGCTGCTTTCGGAAGGCCTCGCCACATGGCTAGCCTGGGACTCATGGCTCAGGTGGCACGGAGGGGACTCGCTGGACGATGCGGTCCGCGGCTTCCTCTCGGCCGGCACGTACGTCCCGTTCGCACGGCGGGACTACCGACCGGAGGGAGTCTCCGAGGCGGAGTGCCTGGCGCGGCGCGACACCCTGTACACGGAGTACGCGTCGTTCGTGGGCTTCCTGATCGACCGGTACGGTGTGGAGCGGTTCGGGGAGTTGGTGAAGACGATTCCCGGGCCGGACCCGACCAAAGTCATCACGATAACGATCGGTCCGGGCATACCGACGCCGACCGCCATGCCGGTCCCGACGCCCGACCCGGACTACAGGCCGCCGATGGCCGACTACCGCGCGGTCTACGGACTGAGCTTCGAGCAATTGCAGCGGGACTGGCTGCGACTGCTGACGGCCGGCTGACGCGGGCGGATGTTCAGGAGCGGCGGACTACCGCGACGGGCGGCGATATCTCCTCAGCATTCGAATGGCTTCGTCGTCCATCTCGATCCTTACGAACGTCTCGCCATCCTTCATGGGTACGGAGTCTCCCAATCTTACCTCGGCCCCACCGAGAAGCTCCATCTGCGACACGGCTATGCCGCGAGCCATGCGGGCGGGAACATCCGCGATGTTCTGACGGATAGCCGCGTCGAAGTCCCCGATGGCAAGCCGCAACTCCCCAATCCCGAGGTAGGCCAACCCCCTGTTGCGGCGAACCTCGGCATTGCCGGGATCCAGTTCGAGAGCTCGATCGTAGTCTTCGACGGCCGCTTTGTACTCGGCCAGGTCGACGTAGGCGTTGCCCCGGCCGACGTATGCGGCGGCGGCGGGGTCGATGTCGATGGCAGCCGTGTACTGCTCCACGGCCTGCTGATACTCCTCCGCCTCCAGATGGGCGCCCGCCCGGTCCATGGCGATACGGTATTGGGCAGCGCCTTCCTCAGTCTGAGTCTGCCCGTCGCAGCCGAACAGCACAACGCCCAGCACGACGCACACGAGGACGGCGACTCGACCAGCGACCTGCATTATGCTGCCTGCACGATTCCCAGCAGCACCGGCCTCCAGCGGCATCATCCTGGACACCCCACCGATAGAGTGCCCATAGCATATCATGCTCCATGCGCTAAACGCGTCCAAGCGAGCTGTGTGAAATGCATCACGATATCTGCGCGGGGCTCCAAGACGTTAGCCCAGCATCTGTGACCTATACGCGCCGCTATTCGTAATAACATCCCCGTGCAATATCATTTCGTTTTGAGTACGCCGTGAATTGCCAACCGTAGCGGCGGGTTTGAAACCCGCCTTTCCCTGTGGGCCGTAGGAAGCATACGCAATTGCTCGTATATGGCCGCTTCGCGGTAAATTGGTGTAAGAAGCGCGCCGCCGCACCAGCGAGAAGATTGGGCCTCGTCTGCAGCCGGGATAGCAGTGAAGCCGAGCGCCGCCAACGGACGGTCCAGACCAAGGCTGGGTCGAACGGTAGCCAACAGTGACCATATCGCTGACGCCGCCGGCGGGCGTTCAGGCGCGGCGGACTATGGTTACGCCATCGCGGATTGGCACCATCACGTTCTTGACCCTTGGGTCGTCCTGCACGCGGCGGTTGAAGTCGGTGACGGCGTGGTCCCACTCGCTCTCAGGGTCGAGGACGCGGCCGCCCCAGAGCACATTGTCTATGGCGATCAGGCCGCCGGGCGCGAGGAGCTCCAGGGCTCGCTCGTAGTATGCTGCGTTGTTGATCTTGTCGGCGTCGATGAACACGAAGTCGAAGGGTCCCTCCAGCGACCGCAGCGTGTCGAGCGCGACGCCGAGGCGCTGCTCGATCTTGTGGCCGTGGGGGCTCTTCGCGAAGTACTCCCGCGCCACCTCGGCGGCCTTCGGGTCCCGGTCGCAGGTGACGATCACGCCGTCGTCGGGCAGAACCTCCGCCATCATGAGCGCGCTGAACCCGGTGAAGGTGCCTATCTCCAGCACGCGGCGCGCGCCGGAGGCCACGAGGAGCGTCTGCAGCAGGCCGTCGACGACCGGGCCGCTGATCATGCCCGCGCTGCCCATCCGCTCCTCGGTGACCCGCGGCAGGTCGGCCAGGTACGGGGGAACGTCGGACGTGTGCTCGGTGACGTAGCGGTCGATCTCGGGGGAGCCAAAGCTCGTCATGTTTGTCTGGTGCCTTTCACTCCGGGACGCCGGCGCCGCGGTCAGTAGTGTATGGCGTTGCCGACGCCTCCGCCGGCGGCGATCGCGTCGCCGTTGATGGCGACCGACTTCGGCGACGCCAGGAACGCGACGACGTGGGCGACGTCGCGCGCGTCTATGAAGCGCCGCACCGAGTTGGCGGTGGCCATCTGCCGCTCGACCTCCTCGGGTGAAACGCCCTGGGCCTGGGCCCGCGACTCGATCATCCCGGGTGTGCGCTCGGTCCAGGTGTATCCGGGGTGCACCACGGTGACGTTGATCCCGTCGGGGCCGAGCTCGTCCGCCAGGTTCTTGGTCATCGCGCCCACGGCCACGTTGCGCATGCTGCCGATGGCAGACCCTGTCATGCGAGACGCGAGGCCGCTCACGTTGACGATGCGCCCCCAGCCCTGCTCACGCATGTGCGGGGCGACCTCGCGGGCGCATCGCAGGTAGCCCATGACCTTGACGTTCATGTCGGCCCAGAAGTGGTCGTTCGTGATCTCGGCCAGCGACGGCACGGGCGCGCTGCCGAGGGGCCGGGCCGCGCAGTTGACCAGTATGTCGATGCGCCCCAGCTCCGCGGCAGCGCGGTCGACCATCGCCTTCACCGAGTCGTCGTCCCCCGTGTCCGCGGCGATCGGGACGATACGGCGTCCGGTCTCGGCGCCGATCTCGGCGGCGGCGTCGTCCAGCGCCTCTCGGCCCCGCGCGGCGATCGCCACGTCGACGCCCTCGGAGGCGAGCTCCCGCGCGATCGCCTTGCCGATTCCACGGCTGCCGCCCGTGACTATCGCCGTCTTTCCGGTCAGCTCGAGGTCCACGTCAGCCCTCCACGGCGCGGCGAAGCGTCGAGCGCGCGCCGGCTCGCAGAAGTCTATCACGGCCCCGAACCCGGCGCGTGCCTTCAGAATCGAGCGTAACTGTTCAGAGTCGCGGAACGCCTGTCTTCCCCACCTCACCCCCAAGGCAACCCGTTCACCCCGAGTAGCGCCGCTGCTTTGAGCGGGGCGTATCGAGGGGCGCACGCAGCCTCCCCGTCGATGCTGGCGTCAGCCCCGCCCAAGGCCTGGGTAGTGCGGGCCCTTCGATACACCCCGACGAAGCGTCGGGGCACTCAGGGCGAACGGGTCGTGTGACGACGGCCCCACCCCTACCGGATTGCGACAACCCGTCATGCCGATGGAGAGCCGGAATCCACATTGGGGTCGGGTTCCGCTCAGCAAGTCTGAACAGTTACCTCCCTTTGTAAGTGTTCAGACTTGCTGAGGCGCACGCAACCCGCTCTTCCTGAGTAGCGCCGCCCACTCAACCCGCTCACCCCGAGTAGCGAAGCGTATCGAGGGGCGCGCGCAACCTTCCCGCCCATGGCTTGGCGACGGCCCCACCCGAAGTCCGAGTTGTGTGGCCCCCTCGATACACCCGACGAAGCGTCGGGCACTCGGGGCGAGCGGGTCGTTCGGCAGCGGCCCCACCCCTGTCTGGACTTCGACAACCACAGCCCCGTCATGCCCGCGAAATCCCCCGCCTACCGGGGGGCCACACGTTCCTCTCAGCAATTCTGAAGAGTTACCTCCCTTTCGCGTTCCTTGACACTGCAGACGCGAAAGTGATAGCTTTCACGAAGCCAGCGGCCCGGCGCTTTTGAGGCCGTCGGCAAGCTCCTCGAAAAGGGTTGTAAATGGACCCGTCGGCCCTGTCCGGTGGTGAGTGGACCGAAATAAACAACCTGGTCAGTAGCCTTTGGCTTGTGGTGGGGCTGATCCTCTTCTTCGTCACAAACCTGATGGTCGGCCTGGTGTTCGTCCCCACCCTCGTCTCGTCCTACCACATCCCCGCCAAGGCCCAGAAGACCCGCCCCGTCTTCTACGCGCTCGCGCTTGCGTCGTTCGCCGCCGCGGTAGCCCTCTTCGTCCGGGTAGTGGATATCGCGGGCCTGCTCGAAGACCTGTACCCGACCTACTGGATCTAGGACCGAGCTGAGTTGATCCCAGGAGACTTCAGAGTACCCAAGCCGTCCCGGGGGCGGATGGTCGGTCTGGGCGTACTCGGCGTCTTCGGTCTCGGCGCCTCCGCGGCCGCGGTCGCCGTGCTGGTGTTTTTCGCGGCCACGTGGCTCGACAGGCCGCTGCCGGTCTTCGGATTCGACGAGGGCCCCGACCAGCCGATCGCCTTTCCGCACACGGTCCACGTCGAGGAGATGGGCCTGGACTGCACCTTCTGCCACCGGAACGTCACCAAGGGCGAGGCGGCGACCATACCCGCCGTCAATCTGTGCATGAGCTGCCATATCGCGGTGGGCGACGGCCTGCCGGAGGTGGAGAAGCTGCGGGACATCCACGAGCGCGGCGAGCCCATCGACTGGGTGCGCGTGCACAGGGTCCCGGACCACGTCCAGTTCGTCCACGAGGCCCACGTGCGGCGCTTCTCCGGCACCAAGACGGTCGTCGAGAAGGTGCAAGATATCGCAACGCAGATACGGCGCGTGGAGGCCGAGAGAATCGATCCCGGCGCCAGGGTCGGCGACACGATGGAGATCCAGGCCTCGCAGACCTGCGCCATCTGCCACGGCGACGTCGGCAGCATGACCAAGGTCAAGCAGGTGCGGTCGCTGAAGATGGGCGACTGCGTCGACTGCCACCGCAAGAACAGCGCGCCCGCCGACTGCACGACGTGCCACTACTAGGGTAGATATGCCAGTCGATCTGACAAGAAGAAGATTCCTGGCCCTGCTGGGCGGCTCCGCCGCTTCGGCGGTCGTGTTCCAGGCCTGCGGCGTTCCTCCAAAGGAGATGCTGGTCCAGGCGCCGCTGGAGATGCCCGAGGACATGGTCACCGGGCTCGACAACTGGTACGCGACGCTGTGCCGGCAGTGCCCGACGAGCGAGGGCATCGTCGTCCGCGTGATGGAGGGCAGGGCCAAGAAGGTCGAGGGCAACGTCGACCATCCGATCAACCGCGGAAAGCACAGCGCGCGGTGCGAGGCGGGTCTCCAGGCGCTGTACGACCCGGACCGCATCAGCGCCCCGCTGCTCCGCATCGGAGAGCGCGGCGCGGGCACGTGGGAGGAGATAAGCTGGCCGGACGCGATAGCGCGCGTCGCCCTGCAGCTCGAGCAGCTCGAGGACAGGTCGCAGGCCGTCATGGTCACGAACCCGGTCGGGGCGCACCCCGGCATGGTCGTCGACAGCTTCGTCGCGGCCGCCGGCGCACGGCACCTGTCGTACGAGCCGCTGGAGACGCTGACGCTCCGGGCCGCCATCAAGAACGTCTTCCAGCAGGACATAATGCCGGACTTCGATCTCGAGCGCACCGAGTACCTGCTGTCGTTCGGGGCCGACTTCCTGAACACGTGGGTCTCCCCCGTGCGCTACAGCCGGGGCTACGGGGAGTTCCGACAGGGCGACCGCGTCCGCGGCACGATGGTGCACGTCGACTCCCGCTTCTCGATGACCGCCGCCAACGCGGACAAGTGGCTCTACACACCGCCCGGTACCGAGGGCGCGCTGGCCCTGGCCATCGCCAGGGTGATCATCGACGAGGGCAAGGCCGACGGGGACGCCGCCGCTAGACTGACCGCGGGCGGGCTGGACCTGAGCGCGTACACGCCCGAAGCGGTCGCGGGCCAGACCGGTCTGAAAGCCGAAGACATCGTACACGTCGCGGAGGCGTTCGCCAGCCACGGCTCGAAGAGCCTCACCATCGGCGGCGGCTCCGCCGCGGCCCAGACAAACGGCCTCGACACCCTCAACGCCGTCTACGCCCTCAACCACCTGGTGGGCAGCGTCGGCCAGCCGGGCGGCGTCGTGATGAACCCCGACCCGCCCCTGGGGCTGTCCACAGCGGGCGCCGGCTCCTCCTTCGAAGCGTGGCGGGGGCTGACCTCCGACATGAGGAGCGGCCGCGTCAAGGTGATGATGGTGTCCGGCGCGGACCCGATGTACGGCCTCCCGGCCAACCTGGGGTTCAGGGACGCCAGCTACGACGTGCCGTTCATCTTCAGCTTCTCCGGACGCATGGACGACACGACCGCGATGTCCGACCTCGTGCTGCCCGCGCACAACTACCTGGAAGACTGGGGAAGCGACGTCCCGGACCCCGGACCCGGGCACCAGGTGCTGGGCTTCCAGCAGCCGGTCGTCAGGCCGTTCTTCGAGTCGCGGGGTGAGTTCCTCGGCACGAAGAACTTCCCGGACGTGCTCATGGCGATCGCCGAGTCGCTGGAGCTGGAACTGGGCCTGCAGGGCGAGAGTTTCCTCGCGGTGCTCCAGGCAGGGGCCCGCGAGCTTTACGACAACCGCAAGGGCACGGTCGGCAAGCGCCCCGTGGGCGACTACCCCAGCTTCGAGGCGTTCTGGAACGCGGCGCTCCAGCACGGCCTGTGGGAGGACGAGTCGGCCACCTACTCTGGTACGCCGCCCACGCCGCCCGCGCTCTCGGCCGTTGGAGGCGCCAGACAGGCCGGCGACCCGTCCGCTTATCCGTACCGCCTGGCGCCCTTCGCCTCGGCCTCGATGTTGGACGGCGGCCTGTCCCACCTTCCGTGGCTGCAGGCGACCCCCGATCCCATCACGACGGCCACGTGGCAGACGTGGGTCGAGTTGAGCTTCGAGGCGGCCGAAGAGCTCGGCATCAGGGAGGGCGACCGCGTCCGAGTCGTCTCCGAGACGGGGTCGATCGAAGCGCTCGCGTACCCGACTCCCGCCTCCGCAAAGGACATCGTGTCCGTGCCGGCGGGACAGGGACACAGGGCCGGAGGACGCTATACCGAAGGCAGGGGCTCCAACGTGCTCTCGATAGTCTCTCCGCTCGCGGTCGGCGGGTCCGACGGACTCGCCTGGGCCGGGACCAGGGTCAAGATCGAGAAGCTGGGCGGCAACGAGACCCTTCCGAAGTTCGAGAACACCGCGCCGGACCTGGCGGTGGACGAGGGCAACAGGATTATAGGCATAACTCCGACCGACACGTAGAAGACGGCAGCGAACCGAACGTCACTTCGAGCAGTGCTCGGAAGAGGCATGAAGACAGCGAGAGGACGGGCCCGACGGGCCCGCCGGCACGACGGATAAGGGTCTTGGACCCGGAGGCTGATTGATGGCAGACGAGAAGTGGGGGATGGTGGTCGACATCGACCGGTGTACCGGCTGCCAGGCATGCGTCGTCGCGTGCCAGTCCGAGAACAACATACCGATCAACGAAGAGGCCCACTTCAAGCAGCGGCGGCCGATCCAGTGGATGAGGATCGAGCGCTACTGGGAGGGGGAGTTCCCGAACATCAAGGCCCGGTTCATCCCGGTCATGTGCCAGCACTGCGACAACGCGCCGTGCGAGCCGGTCTGCCCGGTCTTCGCCACCTACCACAACGCGGAGGGCCTGAACGTCCAGGTCTACAACCGCTGCATCGGCACCCGGTTCTGCGCGAACAACTGCCCGTACCACGCGCGCTTCTTCAACTTCTGGGAGCCGGCGTGGCCGGAGAGCCTGAAGAACCAGCTCAACCCGGACGTCACCGTTCGGAGCCGGGGCATCATGGAGAAGTGCACCTTCTGCGTGCAGCGCATCCGGCGTTCCAAGCGCGAAGAGAGGCGCGGCGAGACGCTCGAGGACGGCGACCGCGGTCTCAACCCGGCCTGCGTCAACGCCTGTCCGACCGACACGCTCGTCTTCGGCGACATATCGGACGTGATGGAGGCGGCACACGAGGGCCAGCCGATGCCCGCGGAGCCCAAGAGCCGGGCGGGCAGGGCCATCGCCAAGGAGATGCAGGACAACGGCCGCGGCTACAGCCTGTTCGAGGACCTGGGCACCCGGCCCAACGTGGTCTATCTCAAGAAGGTCGACAAGGACGCTGAGGGCTCCAACGGTCATGCGTAACGACGCCGCGCACGGAGAGCACGGTCTGACGACGCCCGCAGGCATCACGAACGACCTGCTGGCGAAGCACGCCGCATCGGGTCCCACCTTCCGGTGGGTCGCCGTGGTGTGTGCCGCGCTGCTCGTGCTCGGCGTCGTCGGCGTGGTGCTCAGGCTGTCCGGAGGCGTGTCCGACAAGACGGTGTGGGGCTACTACGCCGCCCTGTTCGCGTTCATCCTGTCGACGGCCCAGGCGGCGCCGATGGTCGCCATCGCGACCAGGATCGCCAAGGGCCACTGGCGCAGGCCGATATCGCGCATCTCGGAGATGTACACCGCCGTCGGGCTGCTCAACCTGCTGCTGTTCATACCGATGCTCTGGGTGCTGCCGAGCCTCGAAGACGGCCGCCGCACCCTCTGGTTCTTCGGCAACGCCGACATCCCCGGCTACGGCTACGTCCCGCACTTCTGGACGGCCCTGGCGCTGCTGTCGCTGGTCGTCTGCGGCGTCGTGATGCTATGGGTGTCGTGCCTGCCGGACCTGGCGGCGATACGCGACAGGTCGACCGGCCGCCGGCAGAGGATCGCCGCGCGCATGGCGCGGGGATGGCACGGCACGACGCGGCAGTGGGAGGTGCTCGACAAGCGGGTCGGCATCCTTGGCGCCTACTACTTCATGATGCTCATCTTCGTCCACTTCCTGATCGGCGTCGACTTCGCCCTGACGCTGATACCCGGCTGGATCGACGCGCTGTTCCCGGCGACGCACGCCTTCACCTCCCTGCAGGGCGGGGTCGCGACGGTGCTTCTGACGATGTTCGTGCTGCGCAAGAGCGGCTACGGCGACTACATAGAGCTCGACCAGTTCTGGGGCTTGGGCAAGCTGCTCATGGCCCTGTCCCTGCTCTGGTTCTGGTTCTGGTTCTCCAGCTTCAACATCCTCTGGTACGGAAGGAAGCCCAACGAACAGGCGGTCCTGGACCTGCTCATGACCGGGCCCTACCTGTGGATGTTCGTCTCGACCTTCGTGCTGAACTTCCTGGCACCGTTCCTCCTGATGATCTGGAACCCGATACGCAAGAGCATCTGGGGCCCGACGTTGGTCGCGGCCGGCGTGCTGGTCGGCACGCTGCTGGACAGGGTCCGCATATACGTTGCGGCCTACTCGGTCCCGGACGAAGAGGCCGCGCACCACGCCCTGGGGCACGTCCCCGACGCCGTCACGCCGCAGGTGGCCGACATCCTGGTCTGGGCGGGCGGCCTCGGCGGCGCCGTACTGGTGCTGCTGATCGTGTCCCGCTTAGTGCCGGTCGTCAGCATGTGGGAGCAGGTCGAGCTGCTCCTGTACAAGGTCCACCGGAAGTTCCACAGGACGGAGGTCCTGGTTCTCGGCAAGCCGGACTAACGGCGAAAGACGACACTTAGCAGAAGCTAGCGCAAATGCAAGAACACGTACAGCTCACACAGAAACAGATCAACCGAGACCTGCTCAGGGGAGTTTTGGCCTGGCCGAAGTGGTGGTTCGGGTCGCTCTCCTTCCTGGTGCTCGTGTACATCACGGGCGTCGGCGCCTTCGGGTACATGATCAACCAGGGCGTGGGCGTGACCGGTCTCAACCGCCCCGTGTTCTGGGGCGTGTACATGGTCAACTTCGTCTTCTGGATCGGGATCAGCCACGCGGGGATCATGATCTCGGCGATCCTGCGGCTGACGCAGGCGGAGTGGCGGCGCCCGGTGACCCGCGCCGCCGAGGTGCTGACCGTCTTCTCGCTTATGGGCGCGACGATGGCCGCGGCGCTTGTCCACACCGGCCGCCCGTGGCGGTCCTACTGGGTCTTCCCGTACGACTTCTCCCGCGGCGTTTGGATGAACGTCCGGTCGCCGCTGATCTGGGACCCGAGCGCGGTCAACACGTACCTGATCGCCAGCACGCTGTTCGTGTTCGTGGCACTGCTGCCCGACCTGGCCATCCTCCGCGACAGGACGCACGGCCCGGTCCGCGCCTTCTACTCCGTCCTGTGCCTGGGCTGGCGGGGCACCCCGCGGCAATGGAAGCTGCAGGCCGTGGCGGGCATCCTGCTGTCGGCGCTCGTGCTGCCGGTGTTCGTGTCCGTGCACAGCATCGTCTCATGGGACTTCGCGGTGCAGATCGGGACCGAGGGCTGG
Organism: Dehalococcoidia bacterium; assembly: GCA_965220785.1. Taxonomy (GTDB): domain Bacteria; phylum Chloroflexota; class Dehalococcoidia; order Lucifugimonadales; family CAZENU01; genus CAZENU01. The sequence goes on along the minus strand of CBDCQW010000003.1, from coordinate 476,870 downwards.
CACTCCACGATCTTCGCGCCCTACTTCATCATCGGCGCGATCCACTCCGGCGTCGCGGCCGTTGTCACCGTGATGGTCGTCATGGTGTGGCTGTGGAAGTGGGATAGGTACCTGACGCCGGACCACTTCGACGCGATCGGAAGGCTCCTGATCGTGGTGGGGACGACCTGGTTCTTCTTCTTCTTCCTGGAGTGGGTGTTTGCGCTCTACACGCTGGAGCTTCCGGAGCTCGCGATGAGGGAGTTGCAGGTATTCGACTGGCCCATAAGCGGCCTGTTCACGCTGTTCATCATAACCGCCTTCCTCATCCCGGTGCCCCTGTGGCTGTTCAAGCGGGTGAGGCGCAACCTGTTGCTGATGTTTATTACGACCATCTCGGTCAACATCGGCATGTGGCTCGAGCGCTTCCTGATAGTCATACCCGGCCTGATGCGGAAGTCGCCGATGATCTTCGAGTGGGGCACCTACAGGCCAAGCATCATCGAGATACTGATGGTCGTGGCGGTATTCGCCTGGGTCGGCATCGGCATGCTGATCTTCTCCAAGGTCTTCCCACTGGTGCCGCTGTTCGACGTCAAAGAGGCGATGACGGGACGAGACGAGATCAAAGTGGGCAGGCGGACCGTACCCGCCTCCATCCGAGAGTGAGGTGCTGAAATGGCGCTTTCCATGAGCGCGGCATCGGAGGTCAGAAGCGTGGTGGGGCTCTTTGCGGAGCCGGACCCCGCGGCCGACGCGATGGACGCGCTGAAAGAGGCGGGCTTCACGCAGGCCGAGTACGAGGTGCTGACCGGCACGCCGTACCCGGAAGGCACGTTCGGCGAGGCCGAGCCGGTGCACAAGCTGTACCGGTTCCCGCTGCTCGGCGCCGCGTGCGGCTTCATCATCGGCCTGCTGCTCACGGTCGGCACGCAGATATCCTACCCGGTCGTGACCGGCGGCAAGCCGATCCTGTCGATACCGCCGATGGCCATCGTGATGTACGAGGGCACGATGCTCGGCGCCATCATCATGACCGTGTTCGGCATCATCTTCGAGTCGCGGCTGCCCCGGCTGTTCATGGGTGCCTACGACGACCGGATCACCGAGGGCTACATCGGCGTCGTGGTCACGACGCAGAAGGACAAGATCTCCAACGCCGAGGAAGTGCTGAAGGGGGCAGGCGCGGAAGACGTCAAGCGAGGCTACGAAGACGAATGACCATGCTCCGGGTCCCCTCAAATCCCCCACCTCCGTCATTCCCGCGAACGCGGGAATCCATCCCGGGCGAGCTGCGCCACTATGACACCGCAAGCAGTCCGTCACGCCGCCCGGCCCAATCAGGTGGGAAATCCAGGTCTCCTCGCGAACGGAGGAGATTCGTGACGAGGATGAGAAGACCGACACCGACGAGTTCATGAACCACGACATCGAACATAGAAGACCGATGACGGGACGACTGTGGGGCATCGCGTTCGCAATGCTCCTGCTCGTCGCGGCCGCGGGCTGCAGCGGCAACATACGCAGCGGCGACGTCAAGATCCACGGCATCGCGGAGTTCAGGCTGCCCGCGTTCCCCGAGGCCGGCAGCTTCATCGAAGTGTTCAACGAGATGCACTACCAGCCCTCGTACAAGTCGCAGGAGGGGCCTCGAATCCTGCCTCCCCCCAACTCGGTATCGATCGCCGGCAGGGACGTCCGCTACACCTCGCTGGCGGCGCATGAAGGCCTGCGGGTACCCCAGGTCGTGCTGGACAGCTACGACGCGGAAAAGACCGCCGAGCTATTCCGGATCAACTGCGTCGTGTGTCACGGCGACGCGATGGCCGGCGACGGCCAATTCGGCATGATGATGCAGGAGAAGGGCCTCTCTCCCGTGCCCGCCGACCTGACCCTGGAGCTGACCCAGGACTCGCCTCCCGGCGACCTGTTCGCCTTCATTTCGTGGGGCGGCAGACAGGGCTCCGCGGCCAACTTCCGCGGCCGACAGTCCACGTCGCCCATGCCCCAGTTCCGTCTCCTGCTCACCGACGCCGAACGCTGGGCGCTCGTCAACTACCTGCTGGACCGCTAGCGGTCGTCTGGGCACCGAGCAAGTTCGCCCATAGGGAACCCGACGTGGCGCATGTCGTCGTTAGCGCCGGAAGGACGATCAGGGTCCTCCCTCTGAACCCCAAAGGCAAGAGCTGTCGTCAAGGCAGACTCTCAGGGAACGGAGCGAACCGATACCAAAGGATGGCGACTTCGGGAAACTTGGCCGGCGTTCTAAAATTGTGGGCCGAATGGGGAGCACGTCGGGCGCTGATCTTGCGTACGCGCCATATCGGACCGAAGTCCGAGCCTGGTGACCACGAGATGCTATCAGTTGCTCAGGATGAACGAGCCGCCGTACATCGTGAAGTGGAAGGCCCCCAGGAAATCCATCCCCAGCAGGATGTCGAAGTTCCCGGGCTGAAACGGCAGCTCAGCAACTTCCAACTCCGTGCCGGACAGCAAAGTAGCGGCTCCTTGGGTGACAGGAATACTTAGATTGATGCGATACTTCTGTGTTCGAATAGGCTTACCGCTCACCGGAACGATGTTAGCGTAGCCGATCGCCTTCAGGCCAGCTTCTTTCGCTACCTTTGGGGAGACCATCGTACTCTGGGCGCCCGTGTCCAGCAGAGCATGGTAGGGCTTCCCCTCGCCACCAACCCCGACAGAGGCCACAAGCAGAATCTGTCCGTCTTCTATCGGTTTTCGGAAAGTTGGCAACTCTCCTAAATGTCCTCTCTTGGCTCCACGAACATCGTGAAGAAGCCGAGGTTGATGGGCCGCTCCCCGACATTCACCAGAGAGAAGTTCCCCAACCCGTATTTCTCGCATCCGATCTTGTACGCATCACCGCTGTCGTTGTAGACCTCCACGACCTCCCCGTCATGCATTAGTACTACGCGACCGAAGTGCTTGTCTTCCATGTCCGCCTGCATGGCTTCGTAAGCTGCTTGGTTCCTATCGAGTTGACTGTCAGTCATCTGAGCCATTTCCCCATGCTCCTTTACCCGTTCAGCCTTGGTTCGCAGCTTCGAACTCCTCCGTTTGTGAAGCCCTTCACGAATCGCCCTATCAGTTGCCAAGACCTCGCGCAAGCGTGGCCCCATGCTCCCATTATAGCGACTCACCCGTCGCTTCTCCCGCGCGCGTCCTGGACTGTCCCCGGTCTGTGCAGGGCGCTGGGACCCGAGGTCTACGCGTCCCACTCCAGCACTACGCCGAGCGCCTTGTCCGGCTCGCGGTAGAGCATGTGGTACGCGTCCGCCGTCTGCCGCCACGGCAGGCGGTGGGTGACCATCGGGCCGACGCGGATTCGCCCGTCCGCGAGCATGGCCGCGGCGTCCTCGACGGGCCGGGCCGGAGGCTCGTGCGCGGGCACGCCGGCGACGAGCCTCTTGTTCATCATGTCGTCCGAGTCGAGCGGCAGCACGCCCGAGCCGGCCACCCCATCGCCCGCCTGGTACTTGGCGATCAGGTGAATCACCCCGCCGGGCCGGATCATCCGCTGCGCCTGCCGGAACGACTCCACGCCCGCCGTGCCGCCGACGCACTCGACCACGACGTCCGCGCCGACGCCGCCTGTCAGCTCCATGACCGCCTTGACCGGGTCCGCCTTCGACACGTCGATCACCTCGTCGGCGCCGCACTCCGCGGCGACGCGGCACCTCATCTCCTGCGCGTCGACGGCGATCACGCGCCCCGGTTTCCGCTCGCGCACGGCCTGCGCGCACAGCAGCCCGACCAGCCCCTGCCCCGTGACGACGACCGTGTCGCCCTCCTCCATCGGCGTGTGGCGCATCCACTGGACGGCGCTGATCGACAGTGGCAGGAACGTCGCCGTCTCGTCGTCCAGCGCGGGAGGAAGCACGAAGGCGGAGGGCGCGACGCCCAGCGGCGAGCCGGTGCCGTACTGGGCGTGCGGCGACCCGACCATCGCGCGATCGCCCACCCGGACGCCGGGGACAGCCGCGCCGACCTCGACAACCTCGCCCGCCGCCGAGTACCCCATCATCGATGGCGGGACCGCCTGCTCCAGCACGTATCGCCGGAACAGCTCCGAGCCCCTGCTTATCAGGCTGCGGCTCAGGCGCACGAGGACCTCCTCGGAGGACGGCACGGGAACGTCGTCCTCGACCATCCGCACGTTGCCGAACCCCTCCAGCTTGACCAGCCTGTGCATCTTCGCCATCGCCATCCGCCTTCCCCGGCGCAACCGCCGGCCGCGTGAATATGGTCGATCCTAACCCAAGTCCGCCACGTTCGCCATGCGCGCGGGGCACTGCGGCAACATCAGCCTTCCATGCTGGTATAGTAACTGCGGGGCGGACAGACGGACGCCTGGCCTCCCCGCAACCGTAGAGGCGCCTGAGAAACCTCTGAGTCCGCAGGAGGCTCCGAGTTGAAGCTCTACAAGCTCCCTTTCGTCATGCACGAACCCGGCTATGACACCGAGGACAAGTTCATGGCTGAAATACCCATCCTGCCCGGTTGCCGGGCTTGGGGCGACACCTACGACGACGCTGTGGAGAACCTACAGGGCGTCGCAGCGGCCATGGTGGAGTCGTACCGGGAAGGGGGGGATGAGTTGCCTGCCGAAGTGCAGTCGGCGTTGGTCGAAACCGACGCCGCCGCCGAAGTGCTGGTAGTAGCGTGAACTATCGCGAGCTCACGCGCAAATTGCGTAGGCTCGGATGTACTTTTGATCGGCAAGGCAGAGGCGACCACGAAATCTGGATAAACACCTCCAGTCGTTCAAGAACGACGATACCTGACTGGCGAGGCCGCGACCTCAGGATCGGCACGATCAGGACAATCGTCCGCGACTTGGACATACCCTGGGACGAGTTCAACCGCGCCTAGAGGGGCGCTTCCAGGGCCGCTCCGGGGAGCCCGCGCAGGCAGCCACCGCGCCCGCAGTTTTTGTTGACAACGATATATCCCGCAAGTACCATCGTGCCCGGCCCAAGACCGGTGCCGGCGCCGAGCGAAGAGAGGGGCATTCTCCGCCCACGTCGCTTGGCTCTCCAGGACCGGACGCATTACCTTGAGAGGTGACACATGCCAAAGATAAAGCACATAGGGATCACGACCAAAGACCCGGCCGCGACCGGGGCGTTCCTGAAGGACGCCTTCGGCCTGGTCGAGGTCTCCGGCGATCCGAACAACGAGTCTATGGTGCTCAGCGACGGCTACATCAACGTGACGCTGCTGGGGTTCCAGTACGACCGCTACGGCGGCGGCACACCCGGGCTGCACCACTTCGGCGTCGAGGTCGAGGACCTCGACCAGTCGGAGGAGAAGATCGCGGAGCTCGGCGGCACGGAGCTGACCTTCTGGAACGAGACCTACGGCAACCAGGAGGGCACGCCCGACAACTGGGTCGGCGAGAAGAAGTTCATGAGCCCCGAAGGCTTGGCGTTGGACGTCAACCCCAGCGGCTGGCAGATGAGGCCGGGCGGGCCCCGCGGCGAGTAGCCCCATTCGCAGCGACCGCAGAGGAGCCGAGATGAGCGAACGGACCTATCGTGCCGGTATCGTCGGGCTGGGGATCGTCGCGGTAGGCAGGAGCCATATGGGCACGCCCCCGCCGCCGTTCGGGCGGGAGATCATGAACCGCCATGTCCACACCCTCAGCCGACTGCCCAACGTCGACCTTGTCGCCGTCTGCGACATCATGCCGCAGGCCATCGAGCGCTACAAGGGACTCTGGGGCGAGGACCTCCCGGACGTCAGGACCTACACCGACCTCGGGGAGATGTTGGCGAAGGAGGACCTGGACATCGTCGGCGTCACCACCGGCGACCACACCCACGCGGCCGCGACGGTGCAGGCCGCCAGCGCCGGGATCAAGGGCATCTTCGTCGAGAAGCCGCTCGCCACCAGCCTCGAGGACGCCGACGCGATGATCGAGGCCTGCGAGGCCAACGGCGTCATTCTCAACGTCGACCACACGAGGCGGTACAGGCCGCTCCTCCACGCCGTGCGGCAGGCGATCCGCGACGGCGCCATCGGCGAGCCCGGCGCGGCCGTGCTGAGCAACTTCGGGCATTCGGCGACGCTGTTCCGGAACGGAACCCACTTCATCGACGTGCTGTGCTTCGTCGTCGACTCCGACCCCGTCAAGGTGTCCGCCATTCTGGACGAGGGGTTCGACCACTGGGACGTCTACCGGGGCGACGGCGGCCGCACCCGGGGCAACGAGCCGGGCGCGATGGCAACCATCATATTCAGCAGCGGGCTCAGGGCGTCGTACGCGAGCACGGTGCACCGCTCGTTCCAGATGGTCAAGATGCTCGTGACCGGCAGCGAGGGCCACCTCGAGTTCGACCTGGGCGGTGACTCGTTCACGGTGGCGACCGACGGCATCGGCGCCGAATTCGGTACGGGAGTCAAGACGGTCGTGCCCAAGAGCTACCAGACCATCGGCATCCCCGCCGGGTACCTGGAGCTGATCGACATGATCGAGAACGGCGGGACCAGCATCTCCCCGGCGCGCGAGGCCCGCAAGACGGTCCAGATCATGACGGGCTTTCTCCAGTCGCACCAGCAGGGCTCGCGGCTGATCGACGTGCCCGCGTAGAGCCCAAGGAGCGCTAGATGGCGGACAAGACTTACAGGGTAGGCATCGTCGGACTGTCCGGGATAACCACCGGATCGCCAGCTCCCGCGCCTCCCCCCTTGCGGAACGAGATCACCAACAGCCACGTCTACTGCCTGTCGCTGACCAAGAACGTGGAGATCGTCGGCGTCTGCGACATCGTGCCGGAGCTGCTGGACGGGTTCCAGGACACATGGGGCGAGCGCTGGCCGAACGCCACGCCCTACACGAGCCACCGCGAGATGCTCGAAAAAGAGGGCGTGGACATCCTGACGGTCGCGACGGGCGACAACAAGCACGCCGACATCGCGGTAGACGGCGTCGACGCGGGCATACAGGGCCTGTTCGTCGAGAAGCCGCTCGCAACGACGCTCGAGGACGCCGACCGCATCCTCGACGCCTGCGAAGCGCGCGGCGTCCCCATCTCCGTCGGCCACACGCGGCGGTGGATGCTGACGTACCACGCCATCCGCAAGACGATACGCTCGGGCGCCATAGGCCCGCTGCACAACATCATCACCGTGCTCGGCGGCGCGCGGGCCATGCTCTTTCGCAACGGCACGCACTCGCTCGACGGCATTTGCTTCTTCGCCGAGTCAGACCCGGTCCAGGTGTTCGCGCGGCTCGAGGAGGGGTTCGAGGACTGGGACGAGTACAAGGGCGACGGCGGGAAGCTCCCGCGGAACGACCCCGGCGCCAGCGGCTTCATCATGTTCCGGAACGGCGTCCGGGCCTACTTCTCCGCGAACAAGAACACGATACAGCACTCGACCCACGAGCTCTCCGGGCCCAAGGGCAAGATCCTCTACGACACCAGCGCCGGGCTCGCCGACCTTCTTCGGCTCGACGACGCCGGAGGCCTGAAGCGTCACCGGCTGCCCACGCCGGAGTTCGAGACGGTCAGCTACATGGCCGCATACGAGGAGCTGATCGGCCTCATCGAGAACGGCGGCGAGGGCGTTTCGACCGGCAGGGATGCCCGCAAGACGGTGCAGATCCTTACCGGCTTCCTCAAGTCCCAGCAAGCCGGCGGCGCGCTCGTAGACGTGTCGGAATAGTCCTACGGCTCGTCTCGTTACTCTTCAGGGCTCCGGGCACACAACCCGTTTCCCCTGAGTAGCGCCGGTGCTTTGACCGGCGCGTATCGAAGGGCGCGCGCAATCCCGTTGCCAGTACCGCCGTCGGAACCCCACCCCAGCGACTGAGCTGCGCGGCCCCTCCGATACACCCCGACGAAGCGTCGGGGCACTCAGGGTGAGCGGGACGCGTGGCTTCGGCCCCACCTCAAAGACAACGGGACTCTGTCGATGCGCGACCACGAACGTCGCCCGATCCGTCACCTCAACTCTGGACAGCTACCTCCGCTCAGTTCCCGCAGCCTGTTGGTCGCCCAAAGGCCGTCCGCGCCGGAAGGCCATCACCGCGGCCGGCAGCAGCGCGATCAGGGACAGGCCCGCCGCGATCATGAAAAACTCGTTGAACAGCATCGTGCCGGCGTCGATCAGGGCGTCGCCGTAGCTGTCCAGCCGCGCCTCGAACTCCGCCACCGTCTCGCTGTCCAGCTGGAACGGCCACTCCGACTTCGGGGCCAGCACGCCGAACCTGGCCGACCCCCAGGCGGTCACCGCGGCGAGCCCGAACGTCATTCCGACGATGCGAGACGCCGATACCGTGCCCGCCGCGGCGCCGCGCAGGTCTTCGCCCACCGAATCGGTCGCCGCCAGGGAGATCGGCGCGATCAGCAGCCCGAAGCCCGCGCCCGCGATCGCCAGGTGCAAGGTCAGCGTCGGGTCCGCGATCGACGTGTCCCAGCCGGACATCAGCCAGAAGCCGACGGCGGCCAGCACCAGCCCGAGTGCCGCCGGGATGCGGTAGTCCACCCGCTGACAGGCCAGGCCCCCAACGACGGCGCCGACCGGTATCGCGGCCGTCATGCGCATCAGCCACAGTCCGCCCTCGAGCGGGGTGAGCCCCATTACCGTGTTGGCCATCAACGGCACGGTCACCATGCCGATGATCAGCGCCGCGCCGACCAGGACGTGCAGCGCGTTCGCCCCGCTGAACGCCGCGCTCCTGAACATCGACCCGGGCAGCAGCGGGTCCTCGACGGAGCGCTGCCGCAGCACGAGAACGACCAGCGCGACCGCGGCCGCGGCGAAGTAGCCGAACATCAGCGCGTCGCCCGAGTCGATCCGGGACAGCCCCATCGTCAGCGCCGCGAGGCTGACCGCGATCAACGCGCCTCCGACATAGTCGACCGCCGCCCTGTACCTCGGACTGGGCGCCAGCAGCAGCGCGATGCCCCCCAGCACGGCCACGCCGAGGGGCAGGTTGATCCAGAACACCCATCGCCAGTCGAGGAACTTCACGATGATCCCGCCCCACAGCGGCCCGATCACGCCGCCCGCCTCGGCGGAAGCTCCGATCAGTCCCAGGGCCAGGCCTCGCCGCCCGGCCGGGAACAGGTCGCCCGCGATGGCGATCGCTATCGGCAGCATCGCGCCCGCGCCCACGGCCTGGAATACCCGCGCGGCCACCAGCTCCTCCAGGTCCGGCATCAGGGCGACCGCCACCGAGCCCAGCATGAACAGTGCCATTGAGGCGACGTACAGCCGCCGGTGGCCCCACACGTCCGACAGACGGCCTATCAGCGGCATCGCCACCAGGTAGCCCAGCAGGTACCCGGTGATCGTCCACGACGCCCGGTCCAGCTCGCTCGGACGTATCTCCATCTCCCGGATGATCTCCGGCAGCACGGTGACCACCACAGTCTGGTCGTCCGCGGCCACGAAGACGCCGGCGCAGACGGGTATCAGCGCGACGTAGGGCGAGATGCGCTTCGAGGCCTGCAACGGCGGCAAGCGCTCCGCTAGAGCGGCGGCTCTATCGAGGCCGGTTCGTCGAACGCCGATAGCTCGATCACCCGGACGGCGCCCTCGACGTCAGACTCCAGGATGCGGCCCGTGAACCGCGCCGCGGTCAGGTGATTCCCGTCCGGCGCGATCGTAAGCACGAGATCGACCACCGCGTCGGGCAGTATGGCCGAGCCGATCAGCGGGGTCAGGGCGGGAGCCGGCAGGGTCCCGCTGATGCGGTACGAGGACGGGGGCCCGGCCTCCACCATCAGCACGGGGTCGCGCACCTGGGAGATGATCGCGGCGATGCCTTCCGTCGGGCTGAAGAACCCCAGGGGCGTGAGACTCATGGGGCCCTCCTCCCACTGTCCGGTCAGCGGGTTGGTCATGTAGCTGGCCTCGCCGATCGTGATCAGGCTCGCGTCCAGGGCGAAGCCGCCGAGGTTGCCGACGAACGTCACCGCTATCCGGTCAGGCCGGACGACGGTGCCGTCCACCTTGTCGAGCACCAGGCCCGACGCGATCTCCAGAGAGCCGACCTCGTGCCTTAGCCGGAAGTGGAACGTGCTGAGGCCCCCCATGACGGCCCCGGTCTGCTCCAGGACCGTTGCAACGTCGATCACGGGCGTCGGCGTGGGAACGGGAGTCGCCTGATCCTCCGAGCCGCCACAGGCGAAGCAGGCCAGCAACAGTGCGGCTATCGCGGCGACGTAGATATGGCTGCGGCGAGTCATGGGCTTTACGGCGCGGGAGCGCCCCCGAGAACAATTTCGGCGATAGTACCACAAGTCCGGCTCAGCAACGGACAGCGGCCACCGGGGCGCTGTCCGTCCGCGAAGTCAGTGTCGTCTTGAGCAACGCGGAGGACCTGGGGCGGGATCGCCTGAACTTGAACCACGCGTCGACCTCGCCCGGCCCCAAGCCCCTCGCTACGCTCGGACGACACTCGGAGGATCGCGCCACCTCTTGGTCAGGCTGCTACAGCGTGACGTTGTCGATGAGGCGGGTTTCGCCGACGTAGACGGCCAGCGACGTCAGCGCGCCCGGCGTTACCATCTCCAGCTCCTCGAGCGTGTCCGGGTCCGCGACGCTGACGTAGTCCACCCGCGCCAGCGGCTCGGAGTCGATCAATAACCGCACCTCCCGCCTGATCCCGCCCGCGTCGTCCACGCCGTCGCGGTGCATCGACCGGGCGAGCTCCAGGGCGCGGTAGATAACCGGCGCGGCGCGGCGCTCGGGCGGAGAAAGGTACTCGTTGCGGCTGCTCAGCGCGAGCCCGTCCGGCTCCCGGACGGTGGGCGCCACGACGATCTCGGCGCCGAGATCGAGGTCGGCGTTGAGGCGCCTCACCACCACGCACTGCTGGGCGTCCTTCTGACCGAAGTAGGCCCGGTCGGGCCGCGCGGCGGCGAGCAGCTTGCAGACCACGGTCGCGACGCCGCGGAAGTGGCCCGGACGGTGTTCGCCCTCCAGCCGGGCGGCGACGCTGCCCACGTCGACGTACGTGCCGAAGCCATCCGGGTACATCTCCTCCAGCGAGGGCGCAAAGACTATGTCGGCGCCGGCCCGCTCCAGCTTCCCCAGGTCGGCCTCCACGTCGCGCGGGTATGCCGAAAAATCCTCCCGCGGGCCGAACTGGGCGGGGTTGACGAAGATGCTCGCGCAGACGGTCCTGTTGTCGAGGCGAGCCTGGTCCACCAGCGCCATGTGGCCGTCGTGCAGCGCGCCCATCGTCGGCACGAGCCCCAGCGGCCTGACGGCGCGGCTGAGCTCCTCGCGAAGCTCGGCGACGGTCTCGACCGTCTTCATGCGGTCGACGACCGCCGTGTCGGCGCGTGGCAGGCCGCGTCGCGGAGGACCAGGCGTCCCGGAATCCCGCGTCCGCTCACTGAGCCGAAGCCTCCGCGAGGGCGGCCTCGAGCTGCTCCAGCGCCTCCGGCTCCATACGATGGCTCTCCTCGTCGGACGGATAGCTCGCCGACCTCACGTCGGCGGCGTACGCGGAGACGGCGTTCCTGATGGTCTCTCCCAGGTCGGCGTATTGGCGAACGTGCTTGGGCGCGAAGTCCTCTATCAGTCCGAGGATGTCGTGGGACACCTGCACCTGCCCGTCGCAGTGCACGCCCGAAGCGATGCCGATCGTTGGTATGGACAGACGCTCGGTTATCAGCGCCGCGAGCTGCGCCGGGACCATCTCCAGGAGGACCGCGTAGCACCCCGCGGACTCCAGCGCCGTCGCGTCGTCGATCAGCGCGGCGGCCGCCTTCGGGAGCCGCCCCTGCACCCTGAAGCCCCCGAGCTGGTTGAGGGACTGCGGCGTAAAGCCGGCGTGGCCCATGACAGGGATGCCCGCGTCGACGATATCGCGAACGGTAGGGGCGACGGCCGCGCCTCCCTCGAGCTTAACGGACTGCGCGCCGCCCTCCTGGAGCATCCGCCCAGCGTTGCGCACCGCGTCCGCGGCGTCAGCCTGGTAGCTCATGAACGGCATGTCGGCGACCACGTGCGCCTTCTCCGTCCCGCGGATGACGGCCTTCACGTGGTGGACCATGTCGTCCATCGTCACGGGCAGCGTCGTCTCGTACCCCAGCAGCCACTGTCCGAGACTGTCCCCGACCAGGATGACGGGAACGCCCGCGGCCTCCACCAGCCGGGCCGACGTGTAGTCGTAGGCGGTCAGCATCGGGATCCGCTCGCCTCGACGCTTCATGAGTCGCATGTCTCTGATGGTCACGCGCATTGTCGGTACCTCCTCGCCCTGAGTGAGGGCCTGCGCTCCGAAGACTTCATGGCGTCTCCGGTCCTCTGTACTGCTCGACCAATTCCCTGATCTCGTCGGCCCGCTCCGTGGTCACCGTGCCCTTCTCCACGACCAGCGGTATTGCCGCCATAGCCATCTCGCAGTAGAGCGGGAGCACGTGAGGCGCACGCTCACTGAGCGTCTCCAGGTGCACGCGTACGGTGCCCACGTCGCCCCTCGCGTAGGGGCCGGCGACGCCGCCCGGCACGCCCAGCGCCTCCAGGTTGTTGGCCACGCCGCGCATCATGGGCACGAGCGCCTGCACGCCCTGCTCGCGGTCGAAGCCGAAGCTCTCCCAGAGCTGCGCCGCGGTCGCCGCCAGCGACGAAAGCAGGCCGCCCAGCATCACCCCGGACAGGTGGTACAGCGGCTTGTCCTCGGCCCGGACGAAGACGGGGCGGCCGCCGATGGCGAGCGCCATCTCCTCCAGGTATGCCGCCATCTCCGCGTCTCCGGCTATGCCAAAGGTCGTGCCCGGGATGCCGTCGACGCCCGTCTCCGGCGACGAGAAGAGCTGCATGGGATGGAACGCGCCCGGCGACGCGCCGGCCCTCGCCGCCGCCTCCAGCGCCTCCAGCGTCAGCACGCCCGACGTGTGGACGACCGCCTGCCCGGCCCGCCACGAGACCGACTCCACCGTAGCTTGTATCGAGTCGTCCGGCGTCGTCACGAACACGACGTCACAGGCCGCCGCGGCATCGTCGAGCGACTCGTACGCGACGCAGCCGGCTACGCGGCCGGCCAAATCCTCGGCCGACGAGAAGCTGCGGCTGGCGGCGGCAACAACCCGGTACCCCTGGCGCGTCAGCGCAATCGCGAACGACTTGCCCACGTTGCCCGCGCCGATGAAGCCTATGGTGGACTCGCGGTCGAACTCAGCCACTGGTGGATTCCCCTCTGCTCGATTCGGCTTCGCGCTTCAGGTCCGAGACCGCCGGAACGCCAGCCAGTCCGGTCGCCTGCCGAACGCCGTTGACGATCGCCCGCGCGGTGCAGACCACAGCCGCGGCGCACAGCCGGTCCGCGTCGACGTCCCGGTCCGACGCCCCGGTGGCGAGCGCGAACATCGTGTCGCCGTCGTGGGTCGTGTGTGCGGGCCGGACCGCCAGCGCCATGCCGTCGTGGGACACCGTCGCCAGCTTGTTGGCCTGCTCGCGGTCGAGGCGGGCATTCGTGGCGACGACGCCGATGGTAGTGTTGGCCGCGAACTTTACCGGAGGCGGCTCCCCGCTCGAGCGCACCATGGCGTCCAGCACGTCCACCATCCCGCCGTCGTCGGACCTGGCGCCGGCCACGAGCTCTCCCGTATCCGGGTCGTGGACGCCGCCGACCGCATTCACGGCGACGATGGCGGCGATCACGACGCCGTCACCGAGGTCGATTCCCGCCGTGCCGACGCCGCCCTTGACTCGTCTGCCGCCGCCCAGCGCCTTCGCCACGGTCGCGCCGGTACCCGCGCCGACGGAGCCCTGAGCCACGCCGCCCGACACTGCGGCCTCACACGCGCGGTACCCCTCTTCCGGCCCCGGCCTGACCTCCGCGTCGCCTACGCCCAGGTCGAATAGCACCGCCGCCGACACGATCGGCACCGTAGTCGGGCCGGCCTGGTACCCACGGCCGCGCTCCTCCAGATAGCCGACCACGCCCGACGCGGCCGACAGCCCGAAAGCGCTGCCGCCGGTGAGCAGCACGGCGTGGATCTCCGACACAAGGCTGCCCGGACGAAGCAGGTCGGTCTCGCGGGTGCCCGGCGCCGAGCCCCGGACGTCCACGCCGCCCATCGCGCCCGACTCGCACAGGACGACCGTGCAGCCGGTGGCGGCGCGGAGGTCGGTGTAGTGGCCGACGCGAATGCCCGGCACATGGCCGATCCCCAGATCACTCATGTGGATGCCGGCGCGGCGGTACAGGCCGAGCAGGTATGCGGCGGACCGTTCCGGCCTCGCGGCGGAGGCCACGCCGCAGCTTCGCGCCGGGGGCGTTTCGAAGCGGGGTCATTGGGTTGCTCACCGTTCCCTCAGGATTGGCTGCGGAGGGAATCATAGCAGCAGGCTCGCTCACCCTTCAAGACGGCAGCCGTTGGAGTAACTGTTCAGACTCGAGGACATGGACTCGGCGGGGGACATCATCAACCACGAAATGAGGCTGCACCGGTAGGGGCGGGTTTGAAACGTTTGAAATCCGCCCTTACGCCAAGTCGGCCAAGGGGTTATTTCCAGAGAAAAGCCGAACACCTACGCGTTGGACGTACCTGCTTCAATTCTGGCTGGAAGGACCAGAAAAACGTCATGCGCCGGGTTGCTAGTCACAGCACATACGTGCTACTCTGGCCGGGTGCAACAGCCTCCGTGCTCATCCCCCCATTCCCTCTCGGAACGACCGGCTCGGAACACGGCGCGTCATTTCGCGCCACGGTGTGCCGACTCAGATACGGCGACCCGGAACAGAGTGTGCCATCTAACGGCCAGGTGTGCCACCGGCCAGATACGAACGGCACAGAATGGCACAAAATGGCACAGTTTTCAGCAAAAAACGGCCGGCGGCCTCGACGGACTCTCGTCGCCGTACGCCTTGTCGAGACTGAACGGTTCCCGTTTGACACCGCGATACCCCTTCCATATAGTGCGACCGGTCGAGAAGGCACGCTGATCCAAGCAGCCTTCCAAGGAGATTTCGCATGGCGAACCAGGACGCTCTCAAGGTAGCGATCGTCGGACTCCGGCACGGGCACATGGGGTCCATAGGCCCCGCAAAGCCGGGCCTCATTCACATGTACCACTACCTCGACGAGTTCGAGGTCGTCGCATACTGCGAGGAGACCGACACGAGCCTCCTCGATCCCGCCAGTGAGCACGACCCGGAGGCGGGCGTCTACACGAGCCTGGACGACATGATCGCCAACGAGGACTTCGACCTCGCCTGCGTGGCGATGCCGGCCAACGAGATCCCACCAACCGGCATCAAGCTGGCCGAGGCCGGCAAGCACTTCTTCATGGAGAAGCAGTTCGCCCGAACGTCCGACGACCTGGCCGAGATGGTCCGCGCGGTGCACGAGAACGACGTCAAGGTGCTGGTCGGCTATCCGCACCGCTACCACCCCGTGGCGCAGGACATCAAGCGGCTCATCGACGAGGGCGTGCTGGGTCGGCCGCTCGACATCGAGGTGCGTCTGGTCACAGGCCAGGTGCGTCCCGAGAACCGCGACCCGACGGGCTTCATGTACCGGGACGCGACCGAGGGCGGCGGCATACTCCACATGCTCGGCGGCCACTACCTGGAGGTGATGCGCTTCCTGATGGGATGCGAGGTCAAGGCCGTCCAGGCGATGACCGGCAGACCGGTAGGCATCATCGAGCCGCCGTTAGAGGACGTCGCCATCGCCGCGTTCCAGTTCGAGAACGGCGCCTACGGCAGCATCCACGCCGGCTACCTCCAGCGGGTACGCTCCGGCTACGATACGTCGCTCGTTCTCCGAGGTCTGGACGGCGAAGCCGACTGGACCCCGATCGGCGACCCGCATCTCACGGTCAAGAGCGGCGTGCCCGAGTGGGCCGGCGCCCCGACAAAGACGTTCCAGTACGAGATCGCCGAGGTGGACGTGCCCATGTACGGCCCGACCGAGTGGTCGCTGGACATCCTGCGCGACTTCGCCGCGTGCATCCGCGAGGGGCGCGAGCCGGACGTCAACGCGGACGCCGGCCTCTACGTCCTGCAGGTCATCGACGCGGTGTACGAGTCCGCCCGCACCGGCCAACGCGTCGAGGTCGAGTACGGCGTCTGACGCACCCGCGTTCCGCGCGACGAGTCACGCACAGGACCCCGAAGCGGCTAGTCCAGGGGCGCCGATGTCCGCGCCCGCGTCCCTTTCGGTAGCCCCGAGCAGTTACCCGACACCGGGCCTCTCGGGCCGCTCTTCACTTCTTCGCTATCCACTATCCACTACCCCCTACCCCCTACCCACCGTGATATAATTCTGCCTCCAGCCATGCGGCCGCGGGACCGGCGCCACCCGTAGCCGCGCAGGCCACCACGCACGCCGGCGGGCCCGTTGCGTCGCGCTCAAACCACCGGGAGGCACAGCGGAGCCAATGCCCCTCTTCGAAGACCTCAAAGTTTTCTCGGGCACCGCCCATCCCAAGCTCGCGCAGGACATCTGCTCCTACCTCGGCATCTCGCTCGGGAGCTGCGACGTCTTCAAGTTCAGCAACGACGAGACCTTCGTCAAGATCCTGGAGAACGTACGCGAGAAGGACGTCTTCCTCGTACAGCCGATCTCGGTGCCGGTCAACGACCACCTGATGGAGCTGTGGATCATGATCGACGCCGCCCGCCGCGCCTCCGCGGGCCGCATCACAGTCGTGGTCCCCTACTACGCCTACGGCAGGACCGACAAGAAAGACCAGCCCCGCGTCGCCATCACGGCGCGCCTGGTCGCCGACTTCATGACCGTCGCCGGCGCGGACCGCGTGCTGACGATGAACCTCCACGCGGGACAGATCCAGGGATTCTTCAACATCCCGCTCGACGAGCTCACGGCCATCGGGTTGCTGTCCAAGCGCTACCTGAACACCGACTTCGAAGACCTCGTGGTCGTGGCCGCGGACGTGGGAGCGGCCAAGAAGGCCCACGACATGGCCGACCTGCTCGACGCGCCCATCGCCATCATCGAGAAGGAGCGGCTGGGCAACAACGACAAGGCCGTCGCCGTAAACGTGATTGGCAACGTCGAGGGCAGGAAGGCGCTGATCGTCGAAGACGAGATTAACACCGGCAGCACAATGGTATCCGCCGTGGAGCTCCTGAAAGAGCAGGGCGCGACCGAGGTCTACTGCTGCGCCGTCCACCCGATCCTGTCCGGGACCGCCGCTGAGAGGCTCGAGAACAGCTCGCTGAAGGAGCTCCTCGTCACCGACACGCTGCCCGTCTCCGATGAGAAACGGTTCTCCCGACTGCAGATCGTGTCCGTTGCCGGGATGCTAGGCGAGGCGATTCACCGCATCCACAGCGGCCTCTCCGTCGGGGCCATGTTCGAAAAGCCGTAGCGAGTGCGCGTATGCTGAAGACCGTTGCAAAGCTCATAGGCGGGTCGACGGAGAAGACCGTCAAGCAGCTCCGATCCGTCGCCGACGAGGTCAACGACCTGGAGCCGGAGTTCGAGGCGCTCTCCGACGACAGCCTCCGGGCAAAGACGGAGGAGTTCAGGGCCGCGCTGGCCGACGGAGCCGACCTCGACGACCTTCTGCCGGAGGCGTTCGCCGCCGTCAGGGAGTCCGCGAAGCGCACACTTGGGCAGCGCCACTTCGACGTGCAGCTCATCGGCGGCATCGTCCTGCACCAGGGCAAGATCGCCGAGATGCGCACCGGCGAGGGCAAGACCCTCGTCGCGACCCTGGCGGCCTACCTCAACGCCCTTACGGGCGACGGCGTCCACGTCGTCACCGTAAACGACTACCTCGCCAGGCGCGACGCCCGGTGGATGGGCGCCGTATACCACAAGCTCGGCCTGTCCGTCGGCGTGCTCCAGCACCAGTCCGCCTATCTCTACGACCCCGACGCCGAGGGCCAGAAGGGCATGGAGCAGCTCAGGGCCATCACGCGCCAGGAAGCCTACGGGGCCGACATCACCTACGGCACGAACAACGAGTTCGGCTTCGACTACCTGCGCGACAACATGGTCGTCACCCTCGGCCAGCGAGTGCAGCGCGAACGCGCGTACGCAATCGTCGACGAGGTCGACAACATCCTGATCGACGAGGCCCGCACGCCGCTCATCATCAGCGGCCCCGCCGAGGAGTCGGGAAAGGAGTACTACCGCTACTCCAAGCTCGTCCCCGGCCTGCGCATCACCGAGGACTTCACCATCGACGAGAAGCACCGCTCCGTGTCCCTCACCGGCGAGGGAATGGCCAAGCTGGAGAAGATGCTGAACGTCGACAACCTGTACGGCGCGGAGAACTTCAAACAGGTCCACTTCGTCGAGAACGCGCTCAAGGCCCAAGCCATCTTCGAGAAGGACCGTGAGTACGTGGTGAAGGACGGCGAGGTCGTGATCGTCGACGAGTTCACCGGACGACTGATGCCCGGCCGCCGCTACTCGGACGGGCTGCACCAGGCCATTGAGGCGAAAGAGGGCCTCAACATCCAGCGGGAGACCGTCACCTACGCCACGATAACGCTGCAGAACTACTTCAGGCTGTACACGAAGCTGGCCGGGATGACCGGTACCGCGGCCACCGAGGCCGAGGAGTTCTGGAAGATCTACAAGCTCGACGTGATCGACATTCCGACCAACCTGCCCATGGTCCGGGACGACATGAACGACCTCGTCTACCGGGACCAGAACGCCAAGTGGGACGCCGTGGTAGGCGAGATCGAGCAGTGCCACACGTCCGGGCAACCCGTCCTCGTCGGCACGACCGACATCTCCAAGTCGGAGCTGCTGGCCCAGAAGCTGTCGCGCAGCGGCATTCCCCACGAGGTGCTGAACGCCAAGCAGCACGAGAGTGAGGCGGGGATCGTCGCGGAGGCGGGGCGTCCCGGCGCGGTCACCGTGGCGACGAACATGGCCGGCCGAGGAACAGACATCGTGCTCGGCGGCAACCCCGAGGCGCTGAGCATCGGCGCCGAGGAGTGGGAGACCGACCACAACAGGGTCATCGAGCTCGGCGGCCTGCATATCATCGGCACTGAGCGCCACGAGGCCCGCCGGATCGACAACCAGCTCAGAGGCAGGGCCGGGCGCCAGGGCGACCCGGGCAGCTCGCAGTTCTACGTGGCGTTGGACGACGACCTGATGAGGCGCTTCGGCGGCGAGAAGATCCAGGCCGTCATGGGCTGGGCCGGACTCGACGACGGCGAGGCCATCGAGAACAAGATGATCAGCAGGTCGATAGAGGGCTCGCAGGTCAAGGTCGAGGCCTACCACTTCGACGCGCGCAAGTACCTCGTCGACTACGACGACGTCATCAACACCCAGCGCGACGTCATCTACGGCGAGCGCGAGAAGGTGCTGGCCGGCGCCGACATGCAGGGCAACGTCCGCTCCATCATCGAAGAGGAGATCGCCGGAGCCGTGGAGCGTGTCACCGCCGGCTTACCCCCGGAGACGTGGGACGTCGAAGGCCTGATCGGCGAGATTGAGGCGATACTCCCGCTGGACGGAGACCTGGCCGACCCGGACGCCGTCGCCCAGCTCGACCCGGACGAGCTCGAAAGCAGGTTCATAGAGTACGCCGAGGCGGTCTACCGGCAGCGTGAGGAAGCGCTGACCGAGCCGCTGGTCAGGGCGATAGAGCGCGAGCTGATGCTCAGGGTCATCGACTCGCTATGGGTGCAGCACCTCACCAACGTCGAGAACCTGAGGCAGGGCATCGGCCTCCAGGCGTATGGACAGCGCGACCCCCTCGTCGCCTACAAGCGGGAGGGGCGGGAGATGTTCCAGAACCTGCTCGACCGCATCCAGCACGACATCGCCCACGCCATCTTCCACATGCTGCTGAGTGCCCGCATACAAACGACGAACGGCAGCTCAGGGGGCGCCGCCAGGGGGCGGCAGGCCCGGGGAGAGAAGAGCATCATGGGCCGCGTCATGGGCAACGGCTCCCAGCCCAAGGGGAACAAGGCTCCCGGGGCCCGCAAGATCGGGCGCAACCAGCCCTGCTTCTGCGGCAGCGGCAAGAAGTACAAACGCTGCCACGGCGGGTGATCCCCGCCGACCGTTGGTGGCTACCTAACATCCGCGCAGGTTGTGGGAAGCGATAAGAGACCGTCAACAGTGTCTCAGTCGTTCTCATGGCCTCTTTAGAGTTGATCGGTCCACTGGAGGGCCGCCAGCCGAGGACTGTATAAAGTGACAAAGGATTCCGAGAGGTTGCTACGTGATCCGGGTCTAAGGGCAACTCTCTACTACAACGCTAATGGCCTGTGTCAGAAGTGCGGCAATCCTTTGCCCGCCGGCTGGCACGCTGACCACGTAATCCCGTGGTCGGTAACGCAGCGAACGAACGTATTTGAGATGCAGGCTTTGTGCCCGACCTGCAACTCACAGAAGGGAGACAAGACCGTGCAGCGACTGCCTGTGTTCGACTTCAACAAGAGTAAGTTTCGGCAAGGCCAAAGCGACGCCTTCGACGAAACGATACTACGAATTCAGCATAAGGGCGAGAGCCATACGGCCATCGTGTTGCCGACTAGGTATGGCAAGTCCGACTACATGCGAATGACGGGGCTCCACCTGCTGCACGAAGGGGCGGTTAGCGGCATCCTGGTGATGACCCCAAACCGGGTGCTTCGCAACCAGATGGTCGATAGTCTGAAGATGAAACTGAGTTTCCGTTGGTATGAAGCAAAGATGGAGCGCATCACCAGGAGAGGTGAGAGGCGCAGAGGCATCGCCCCATACAACATAGATACCAGCCCCAAGATTGGAATGATGGTGGACAGCGAGATCGTGGCCGCGACCACCTCGATGGTGAGCAACAACTTACCAACATTCCGGCACTGGATAGACCATCTCAGGAAAAGCCACCGCGATGTACCCCCCGTCGTCTTTGTTGACGAGGCGCATACCGCAAGCAACCAGACTGCTTGGGGCCAGACTATAGCTGACCTAGCGGCCGCCGGGGCCTACATCGTGCTCTGCACAGCCACACCATACCGCACTGATGGGCAGCCGATTCCTGGGTTTGAGGTCGAGACTATAGCGATGGAAGACCTTCAAGACCGTCAGCGCCGTGGTGCCTACATCTACCCACGGCAGGGGCAGAAGGTTGTGTATAGGTTGGTGGCCCACCATGTCACGACATTCGAACAGGCGTGGCAGGAGTCGGTGTTATGCCAGGTAAGCCGAGAGCCATACGATGTAGACCTGCGCGAGCACGGAATGGACGGCTATGAGCACCATATGCTGTCCGGCCTCGAGAGCGAGTTGTCGTCGCGCCGAGCCTTACACCAGGCAGTTCGCGACCCAGCTGTGATCAGGGAGGGAGTTCGCCGCCTAGTGAGAAATCTCCGCTACCGGCGAAAGGACGCCCCCGAGACAGCGGGGATAGTCTTTGTAGGGTCTGACGACGGCAGTTATCTCGACGATGAGCAGGATGAAGTCGGCGGTCAGATGGCTAATCAATACGCCAAGATGGTGCAGAAGATACTCCGGGAAGAGGGTCCGGAGCTAACCTCCGTCATAGCCACCTCAAAAGTGGATGGTGATCCCACCAAGACAATAGAGGATTTTTCGAAGGGACGGGGTGGGGATGTATTGGTAGTGAAGATGATGGCCAGTGTTGGGCTGGACGTCGCCCGGTTGAAGGTCGCGCTGGACCTGTCTACCGTTCGAACGGCGGTTTCCTTCGTCCAGCGAGTCATGCGTATCTGTACTCGATGGGAGCGTGATGAGGGAGAGCCTGTGCTGAGGGCCACCTACATTACCCCGGATGAGTTCCGGGGCAGAGAGTTATACAACGATCTCATTCACGACTTAGGTGGCTCCACGAGCGAAATAATCAGGTGGGATGAGGAAACGGGGGAAATCATTCAGAAGCCTTACACACCTCGGCCGCCCAATCCTCTCACGACATGGGAGGTAACCGGTACAGAAGAGGGCGAGTATCTCACGGACTCCGACGGGACTATCGCGCCCGGCAGTACCCTGCCATACGTCGACGCCATATACGAAGAGGAATCTGCGCTAACGCGAGTTATTGGCAAGGCCAAACTCGGCCGGGTCATTTTGGAGACGGCAGAGAGATACGCCAAGGACAATTTCGCCAACGCCGCTACTACCGCGCAAAGTGACAACGGACCTGTTGCTCCGCTGCAAACAGAAACCTACGAACCCACCGATAAGGAGCTCATCGACGATGTACAAGGGCGCATGGATGCCTTTAGGAAGAGTATTGGCGCTGAGGTTAGGGCGCGGGCAGCTCGGCAGCTACGCCAAGAGCATAACGGCACTTTCCCCAAAGAACTCCTTGGCCCAACGATCCAAGACACATGGGTGTGGCTCTACCGGACGGCCGGCATCCCTTGGTACCCCAATGTACGGCAAGGGCAGCGGTTGCAGGCCCTCGACGAGGACCAGCTGCGCCTGATGTGGGGCATTCTGAAGGAGGAGGCATAGAGATCGTGATGACTGAACAGGAGATGGCCAATGTCGGGCCGCGGGAGCTTAAAGAGCCTGGTTCTCCCGCTTGGTGCTGGCAGACGGTAAGCTTGTTGCAAAACATGTGGGGGGCCATCGGCTCCAGCGTGAACCGATACATAGAAATATGGGAAGCGGCGGAAGAATACCGCATTTGGGAGACGATTCCCTACGAAGCCCCCTACGGTTCCGTAGAGGTCATGAAGGAGAAGTTGATGGTGGGAGATGCAGCTGAGGCCCGAGCTAAGACTGCTCTCCTTGTTATCCAAGCCCCGCCGGATCGGAAACGCGGAAGCGATTACATCACAGATCGTATCAAGCGCGAACATCCAGACGTAGCACATCGGATGGAACGTGGAGAGTTCAAGAGCGTCGCAGCTGCAGCGCGGGCGGCCGGCATATATAACCCTCGCAAGACTATCACGGCGTCTCGCGACAAAGATAGGGTGGCCAACTCCCTCCTGAAGGTCTATGGCATAGACGGATGCCAAGAGTTGATTGCGGCCCTCAGACAGGTCGTGGACGACGCGCCTGAACAGCAATAGCCTTGATCGGCACCGCATCGACGCCCTCTGCAGACATTCGTTCCCTCACCTGTGGACGCTACCATTCGGCCTAACGGGGCCGCGCCGACGGGGTACACTTGCGTGGTGACGGCGACGCGACGTGACAGGATGAGGCGGGCCACGGCGTGAACAACTCCGAGATAGCCGAGGTCTTCCAGGACATCGCGGGGCTGCTCGAGATGAAGGGCGAGAAGCGCTTCACCGTCGTCGCATACCAGCGGGCCGCGCGCGCCCTCGGACATTACCCCTCCGACATCGGGCAGGCGGTCCGCGACGGCGCCGACCTGACCGAGATACCGGGCGTCGGCAAGGCCATCGCCGCCAAGACTACCGAGCTCGTGACCACAGGCCGCATGGCGTTCTTCGAACGCCTGCGCGCCGAGTTCCCCGACGGCATCCTGGACGTGATGCGTGTCCCGGGCATCGGGCCCAAGACGGCCAGGCTGATCAGCGACGAGCTCGGCGTGTCGACCGTCGCCGACCTGGAGAAGGCCATCGAGGCGGGACATCTCGCCGAGCTTCCCAGGATGGGCGCGAAGAAGGCCGACAACGTCCTGCGGGAGATACGCGCGGCCCGCACCAAGGACGACCGCGTCCCGATAGCCCGCGCCATGCCGGCGGCCGAGCGCCTGATCGCGACGCTGTGGGAGCGCTGCCCGAGCATCACGGCGCTCCAGGCGGCGGGGAGCCTGCGCCGCTTTGAGGAGACGATAGGCGACGTCGACCTAGTGTGCGCTGCCGGTGACCCCCGGCAGGTGCTCGACACGCTGGTCGAACAGCCCAACGTCGCCACGGTGCTGGCGCACGGCGACACGAAGGCCGCCGTGGTGCTGAGCGAGGGCGTGCAGGTCGACCTCCGCGTCGTCGAGGAGGCCAGCTTCGGCGCGCTGCTCGCGTACTCCACCGGCAACCGGCCGCACAACATACTGCTGCGCGAGCACGCCCTGAGGCTGGGGCTGTCGCTCAACGAGTACGGCCTCACCGACGTCGAGAGCGGCGCGCTGCAGCGCTTCGCCGACGAGGAGGCGCTGTACGAACGTCTCGGCCTCCGGTACATGGCGCCGGAGCTCAGGCAGGGCGCGGACGAGATCAGGCTCGCCGCCAGGACGGAGCTTCCGACGCTTGTAGAGGTGGGCGATCTGCGCGGCGACCTGCACGTGCACACCGACTGGAGCGACGGACGGGACCCTGTCGAGCTCATGGTGGTTGGCGCCAAAGACAGAGGCTACGAGTACGTCGCGATCACCGACCACTCGTCGGGACGCGGGATCGCCAACGGGCTGACCGAAGAGCGTCTCGTCAAGCAGGCCGGAGAGCTGCGGCGCGTCGAGGGGTCCCTCGGCGGCATCCGTGTGCTGAGGGGCACGGAGGTCGACATCAGGGCCGACGGGACGGTCGACTACGCCGACGATGTTCTCGCAGAGCTCGACTGGGTCGTGGCGTCCATCCACTCGGGGCGCGGCCAGTCGGCGGCGGTCATGACCGACCGCATTATCCGGGCGATGCACAACCCGCACGTGACCGCCATCGGGCACCTGTCGACGCGTATGATCGGCCAGCGCGAGCCGGTAGAAGCCGACTACGACGCCATCTTCCGCGCAGCCGCCGAGACCGGCACGGCGCTGGAGGTCAACGCGTCGCCGGAGCGGCTCGACCTGAAGGACACGCACGCCCGTCGCGCCGTGGAGCTGGGCGCGTTCCTGGCCGTCGCCAGCGACGCCCACACGGTTGATACGCTGGCCAACCAGCGGTATGGTATTGGTGTCGCCCGGCGAGCCCGGTGCGAGGCGCGGCACGTTGTCAACACGCTGCCGCTGGCAGAGTTCGAGAAATTCCTCGGCCTGCCGAAGTCGAAGAGGACCCGGTTCATGTCGGAGCCGTTAGAGTGACCACGGTCGATGCGGACGCCCGGACCGCCAGTCAGGCGGCCATAGACCACCTGCGCGACGCGCTGGAGGCGGGCCTCGACTGGCCGGAGCCGCTGCTGCGGGCGATGTCGATGTGGACCGTCCCCGAGGAGTCGTACCGCGGTCGAGTCAACACGTACTTCATAGCTGGCGAGGCCTTCGACTGGCTGCTGCTCGCCGAGCGCCTCCTGAACGCCGTCAAGAACCGCGTCCCCAAGTCGGAGCGGGAAGAGCTGCTCTTCCACGGCCGCTTCCCGCCGCACTTCGACGCCTCCCACATCGGCGGCCTGCTGGGCGTCGACAAGCACCGGGGCTATCTCAACTACCACTACGGCGTCACGGTCGAGGAGGCCCTTCAGCTCACCGCGGAGCTGGAGCTGCAGAAGCGTGACGTGGCGAACGGTCTCACGGACCGCGACGACTACACCGAGAACGCGTTTCGGAAGCTGTACAGGGCGCCAAGGAGCGAGCTGCTGAAGGAGTTCCGGCGGGAGAGGGGCGCGGCCAACCGACGGTCGATCGGGATGACTGAGTCGAAGGCGTTCACCTACTGGCTGTTCAAGCGGCGCCTGAAGGTCTCGGACAAGCCCAGGGTCGCCAGCGATACGAGAAAGGGCCTGGAGCAGCTCCGCCGCATGGCCGGAACTCCCCCCGCGCATCTTCCCGCGGCAGAGCAACGGCACGAGCCTGTCCACGCACACCGGGGATAGAAACGCGGCCCGGACCACCCGCTCGCACCGGCTTCCGTGTGTCGAGGCACTGCTCGCGGCGAGCGTGCTGTTGCAGCTCAAAGTGCGAACACTTGACCTGTTTCGGTGATATAATCGGCGCGAGTTACACATGGCGATGAACATCCTCGACGGCCTGAACCCGATGCAGCGCGAGGCCGTCACGACAATCGACGGCCCGCTGCTGATCAACGCCGGCCCGGGCAGCGGCAAGACGCGCGTCATAACCCACCGCGTCGCCTACCTCGTCCGCGACTGCGGCGTCTATCCCTCCCGGATCGCCGCCGTTACGTTCACCAACAAGGCGGCGCGGGAGATGCGCGACCGCCTTCGGCCACTGCTCGGCGAGAACGCGGACCGACTCACCGTCGCGACCTTTCACGCCTTCTGCGCCGGTGTGCTGCGCGTCGGGGGAGACAGGATCGGGCTCGACCGCGGCTTCGTCATCTACGACGACACCGACCAGATCTCGGTGGTCAAGCGCGCTATGGAAGACGCCGGCGTAGACCCCAAGACGTTCTCCCCCAGGGCCGTTCTGTCCGCCATCTCCAACGCAAAGAGCACCCTTGTCGACGTGGAGGGCTTCAGGTTGGCCCGCGAGACTCCCTACGACGATATCGTCCACAGGGTGTACGACGTCTACGAGCGGCTGCTGGCGCAGAGCTCGGCCGTCGACTTCGACGACCTGCTACTGAAGGTCCACCGGCTGTTCAGCGACGTCCCGGAGGTGGCCCAGCGGTACCAGGACCGGTACGTCTACTTCATGGTCGACGAGTTCCAGGACACCAATGTCGTCCAGTACGCCATCGCCAGGAAGATATCGGAAGAGCACAGGAACCTCTGCGTGGTCGGCGACCCCGACCAGTCGATCTACTCCTGGCGCAACGCGGACATCCGCAACATCCTCTCCTTCAAGCACGACTATCCCGAGGCCAGGGTGATCGCACTGGAGGAGAACTACCGGTCGACGCAGACGGTCCTCGACGCGGCCCAGGCGCTGATCTCGTCCAACGAACAGCGGGTCGAGAAGGAGCTGTGGACCAGCAACGGCCGGGGTGAGCCCATCGTAATCGGCGAGGGCTACAACGAGGCCGAAGAGGCGCGCATGACCGTCGAAGAGCTCGAGCGGCTGGTCCAGGACGAGGGCTACAGCCTTGGCGACGCGGCGATCATGTACCGTGTGAACGCCCAGTCCAGGGCCTTCGAGGAGGCCTGTCTCCGATACGGAGTGCCGTACCAGCTCGTGGGCAGCGTGCGGTTCTACCAGCGGCAGGAGATCAAGGACGTCACGGCCTACCTGCGGCTGGTCGCCAACCCGCACGACGACGCCGGCTTCGCCAGGGTCGTCAACGTTCCGACGCGCGGCATCGGCCAGCGGACGGTCGACGAGCTGACGAGACTGGCCCGCGATACCGGTACGTCCCTGTTCGACGCGGCCCGCGCGCTCGAGGGCGAAGCCGCCGCCGCGTTCGCGACAGCCCCGGCGCGGTCGCTGACCAGGTTCCGCGAGATGATCGAGAAGCTTATGGCGGACAGCGCGGACCTCGACCTGGTCGAGATCGTCGACCAGGTGCTGGAGCGGACCGGCTACAAGAAATACGTGCAGGGGCAGGACGAGCGGGCCGAGGAGCGCTGGGAGAACGTACTGGAGCTCAGAAGCTCGGCCAAGGACTTCCTGACTCTCGGCCGCGGCAGGGACGCACTGACCGCGTTCCTGGAGAGCGTCGCGCTGGTCAGCGACACCGACAACCTTGAGGACGCCGCCGAAGCGGTCACGCTGATCACGCTCCACCAGGCCAAGGGGCTGGAGTTCCGGGCCGTCTTCATGGTCGGCATGGAGGAGGGCCTGCTGCCACACATACGCTCGCTGGAGGACGAGGCCGAGATGGAGGAGGAGCGCCGCCTGGCCTACGTCGGCATCACGAGGGCCAAGGAGCGCCTGTACCTGCTGCGCGCATTCAGGCGGGGCTTCCGGGGAATGTCCGGACCCAGCCTTCCCTCGCGGTTCCTCGCCGACATACCGCGCAAGCTGGTCGCGCACGAGCCGCGAAGAGCCCCGACCTCGGCTGCCGCTGCCGGCCGCCCACGGAAGCGCCCTGCGACGGCGCGCGTGTCGGGCGTCGGTCCGTTGCCTCTGAAGCCGGCCGCCTCCGGGCCGCCGGACGACAAGCCGCACCTGGACACCGGCGACAAGGTCCGGCACGCGAAGTTTGGCGAAGGCATCGTCACGGGTGCCAAGCCAACGCGCGGCGACGTCGAGGTGACGGTCGTGTTCGCGAACGTCAACGGCATTAAGCGGCTGCTGCTGAGCATAGCGCCGTTGGAGAAGGTCGGATAGCGCCGCGCCGGCCGGACTTCGAGATGGAGCACATCAGGCGACAATGACCGAGCAGTCCGCAGTCACAGACGCGATGCGCCGCGCCGTCGGCGTGGAGAGCGAGCCGAAGACGCACGTGGTCGAGGCGGGCGCGGTCCGGAAGTTCGCCGACGCGATCGGCGACCCGAGTCCCGCGTACCGCGGCGATGCGCCCGTCGCCCCGCCTATCTTCCTCAGGTCGTTGGACGCGGGCCCAGCCGCCGCAGACTTCGAGAGCCCCTACCCCGACCTGCTCGACGGCGGCAGCGAGTGGGAGTACGTCCGGCCGGTCCGCGCCGGCGACAGGATCACAGTGACCGAGACGTTGGTAGACATCGCGGAGAAGTCGGGCCGGCTAGGTCCGATGCTGCTGACGACCTGGCAGACCCGGTACGTCGATGACGGCGGCGCCACCGTGGCCACCCAGCGCAACACCCTCGTCTACTACCGCGCCGAGCAGGACGGCAAATGACGTCGAACGAGGAGGACGGGGACTTCCCGCGAACCATGACCGATCAGCTTCACTACGAAGACGTGGCAGAGGGCGACGCGCTGCCCGCGCTGGAGAAGACGCCCACGACGCGGCAGCTCGTCATGTACGCGGGCGCGTCCGGCGACTACTACGAGATCCACTACGACCAGGGCTACGCGCGGTCGCTCGGTCTGCCGGGCGTGATCGTCCACGGCGCGCTGAAGTCCGCGTTCCTGGCGCAGCTGGTCACAGACTGGATCGGTGAGCGCGGGACGCTGAAGCGCCTGAGCGTGCAGTACCGCGGCATGGACCTGGTCGGCCAGCCGATGCGCTGCGCTGGAACCGTGACGTCCAAGCGCGTCGAGAACGGCGAGCACCTCGTCGAGTGCGACATCTGGTCGGAGAACCCGTCCGGCGAAAAGACCACCCGCGGCTCCGCGCTGGTATCGGTCCCGCCGTCGCCGCGGTAGGGGCACGCTCCCAGGAGTCACCATGGCTGGCAGGTTCCTACCCGGCGTTCCCGGCCCGGAGATAGAGGCCGCATACCGGGCCGCGCCGGGCAACGAGATCGAGACGGGGAAGTTCGATCACCCCGAGTCGTCGGCGCGCCTGGCCGCCAACGTCTTCGGCTTCTTCCTGAATCGGCCCGAAGACCTGCCGCCGCTTCCCGGTTGCGAGCGGGAACGGTGGCCGGCGACGTCCGTCGCACTCGAGCAGACGGTGCGCTTCCCGTGGAGCGGAGGACGCCATCCCGTCCTCGACGTTCTCGTAACGACGCCGGCGGCGCTCATCGGCATCGAGTCGAAGCGGTTCGAGCCGTTCCGACGGCGCCCCGTCTTCTCCAAGGCGTACTGGCGGCCGAAGTGGGGAGACCGGATGAAGGGCTACGAGGGCATTAGGGACAGGCTCGACCGCGAGGAGGTCAGGGACAAGAGCCTCGACGCCGCGCAGCTCGTCAAGCACGCGCTGGCCCTGCGGACGCAGGTAAGCCGTGAGGGCGCCCACGAGGGGCTGACGCCCATTCTCTTCTACGTCTACGCGGAGCCGGAAGCTTGGCCCACGAGCGGCAAGCCGGTCGACGAAGGCGCGATAGCCGGCCATCGGAGACAGATAGAGGCGTTCGCGGAAGACGTCAGGGGAGACGAGGTGGGGTTCGTCCACTGCCCCTATCGCAGGCTGCTGGAGGGCTGGCGAGAGTCGGGCGCGCCCCACGTCCGCACGCACGCAGAGGCCGTGCTCAGGTGCTTCGCACCCTGATCGGCCTTCATGTGACGTTCACCTACCCACTGTATCTCAGGAACTCGGCTGCTGGTATACTTGACCTTCCATTCGCCGGGAGCTTGTCGTTGCGTGACGTGAACATGGGAAGGAGGGAACCATGACCACGCTCAGCAGTCAGATAGCCGCATACGAAGAGATGCGCGATCTCCTGGAGACCGACCACTTCGGTAAGTGGGTCGTCTTCCACGGCGGGGAGCTTGTGAATACGTACGAGTCCTTCGAAGAGGCCGCCGAGGAGGCGGTACTCCGATTCGGGCGCGGGCCGTACCTGATCAGGCAGGTAGGCGCTCCCCCTGCCGCACTGCCAGCCTCCGTACTGTACAGGCCGGTGAATGCCAACGACTAGCGTCGGGTTCCGTGACGACAGGAACCTTCTCGGCAGTGACGCGCTGGTTCGGTACGGGCCAACTGTGTACGTACAGATTGGGTTCGATGCAGCATTTCGGCCTGCAGACGCGACCCGCCCTAACCTACCAGAGATTCGGCTACCTGCATTGGTCGACACGGGCGCAACAGAAAGTTGCATTGACGCGGCGCTGGGCGCAAGACTAGGCCTCCCTGTAGTCGACCAAGGGATGGTTGCCGGGGTGCAAGGAGCAAGCAGCGTCGACATGCTTCTTGCCCAGATCTACGTTCCGGATCTGGACTTTACGGTCTATGGGAGATTCCGCGGCGTCCGTCTCTCTGACGGGGGCCAGCCTCACTCCGCTTTGATTGGCAGAACCTTCCTTCGACACTTCACCATGTTCTACGATGGTCGTACGGGTGCGGTAACGATCAGCAACGACTAGGTTATCGCTGCGTCTGGACGATCCGACTTGGGCCCAGGGAGGCCGACATGAAAGCCGCCGTACTGTACGAACCGCTGACGCCGCTCGTCGTCGAGGAGGTCGATATCGACGAGCCTGGGGCGGGCGAGGTGCTGGTGAAGATGTCGGCCAGCGGCGTGTGCCACTCAGACTGGCACGTCGTGAAGGGCGAGTGGACCCACGTGCCGCTGCCTGCCGTGCTGGGCCACGAGGGGGCGGGCGTCGTCGAGGCCGTCGGGCCCAACGTCACGCGCGTCAAGCCGGGCGACCACGCCATCCTGTCGTGGATGCCGAGCTGCGGCGTGTGCGAGATGTGCCAGAAGGGATGGCCGAACCTGTGCCTCAAGGAGTTCTCGATCTCCTCCAAGCTCCGCGTTCGGGCGACGGGCGCGGAGATCAGCCAGATGGCGGGCCTTGGCACCTTCGGCTCCTACCAGGTCGTGCCGGAGATGGCCGTCGTGCCCATCGACAAGGACGTCCCTATGGCGCAGGCGTCGCTCGTCGGCTGCGGCGTGATGACGGGCGCCGGCGCGGCGATCAACACCGCCAGGGTGCAGCCGGGCACGACGGTCGCCGTCTTCGGCTGCGGCGGCGTCGGCCTGAACTGCATACAGGGGGCGCGCATCGCTGGCGCGACGACGATCATCGCCGTCGACCTGCTCGACAACAAGCTCGACATGGGCAGGGAGTTCGGCGCCACGCACGCCGTAAACGCCTCGCGGGAAGACCCCGTGGCGCGGATCAAGGAGCTCACCGGCGGCGAAGGGACCCACTACGCCTTCGAGGCGATCGGGCTGGTGGAGGCGCCGTTCGTGCAGAGCATCCACTGCACGCGGAGAAGGGGCGTCACGGTGTGGGTCGGCCACGCACCGGTGAACACCAAGATCACCATCGACGCGCAGGACCTCATCATGGAGAAGACCGTGATCGCGTCGATGTACGGCAGCGCGCGGCCCCAGATCGACTTCCCCAGGCTGCTGGCCCTCTACCAGGCCGGCCAGCTCAAGCTCGACGAGCTGGTCTCGCGCCGGTACCCGGTCGAGGAGGTCAACACGGCCTTCGAGGTCCTGGGCAAGGGCGAGGTCGCCCGCAGCGTGCTTCTCTTCGACTAGGGGCGCCCCGACCTGCGCCGGCCTGCTACGATGGAGTAGGATACACCGCACATTGTCTGACGAGGACTCGAACATGCCGTTGCAACTGCCCGAATGGGTCACCTTTCCGGAGGACGACTGGGTCCGCATCACGCCTGCCGAGGCGGGGCTCGACCCGAAGAAATTCGATGCGTTCATCGCCGGCCTCGACATCCGGGGAACCGACTTCGGGGGCGAGGACCACTCCGGCAACAAGTGGGGCGCGGTGCTGACGCGCGGCGGCTACCTGCTGCATGAGTGGGGAGACAGGGCGTACAGGTTCCAGACCGCCTCCGTGGGCAAGGCCTTCTCGTGGGCGCTGATCGGGTTCGCCGTCGAGGATGGCCTGCTGGACCCGGACGAGCCCATCGCCAGGAGCTGGACGGGCGAGGGACAGCTATCCCACCCTCACAAGTACCTGGACAGGGGCCACCACGAGCGCCTGACCTGGAGGCACCTCATCGGGCCCAGGGAGAAGTCCGAGCACTTCGGCGGCTTCGCCATCGAGCTCGGCCTGCACTGGCGGCAGCGAATGTCGGGTGTGCGCCCGGCCACACCGGGTCTTCCCGACTGGGTCAAGTGGACCGGAGACCCCTTCTACGACCTCTACGCCCATGCCGAGCCCGGCACCGTCGGCCTCTACTCCAGCGCCGGGTTCTGGCGGCTGTCCCAGGCGCTGACGGCGGTGTGGGGCCGTGACCTCAAGGACGTCCTGGACGCCCGGCTCTTCGGCAGGATCGGCATTCCCCCCGACCGGTGGGACTGGCTGCCAGGCGGGTACGTGAAGGACCAGAAATACTTCTATCCCGACATCCCGGACTCATATACCTACCTGGACCCGCCCTACGAGATCGACGGCAACATCGTCCGAAGCGGGCCGGGATGGGTCGTAATCAGCGCGTCCGACCTGGCCCGATTCGGCCACCTCAACGCGACCCGGGGGAATTGGAAGGGCGAGCAGATCGTCGATCCGTCGTGGCTGCGGGGCCATAGCGGCGGCAACGCGTCCGGGGCCAGCGGGGAGCCGAAGCACTTCACCGCCATGGGCGTGGTCACGACCGAGGGCTTCAACCATCCGCACGCGACCGTGACGGAGAGCCTGCTGCCCGAAGACGTGTTTGTCGGCCCGGTGGGACTAGTGGATAGTTGTTAGTGGATAGTTGGGGGAGTCGATTTTCGTGTGAGGTGTTCCATTGTGTTCCAAAGTGTTCCATTCCTATCTGCGCGATGAGACACTTTTCCGAAAAATGGAACACCAGGTGTTCCACGTTTCGTATCTGGCGTGGGACAGTGCGGAGAAAAATCGGACAGGGGTGTTCCATAGTGGGTAGTGGGACGTGGGGTGTGGCTGTCACGGGGGCATAATAGCACGTCCGTGCTGTTATGTCCAAGGGGCGTACGGCGGGTAACTGTTCAGAGTCGAGGGGCGCGCGCAACCCGGCCCCGAAGCCTGAGCTGTGCGGGCCCCTCGATACACCCCGACGAAGCGTCGGGGCACTCGGGGCGAACGGGTCGTGCGGCAACGTTCCCACACCTGCCTGAAGTTCGATCCCCACAGCATCGTCAAGCCCGCGAAATAAGACCTTTGCGTAACTCCCCTCGCGGGCGATGGAAGTGGTGGATAGGCGTCGAGTTCCTATCTGAGGAACCCCTCCCCTGGATTCCCGCCCCCGTCTCCACGAGGGCAGGCTCTGCGCGGGAACGACGTTCATGCAAGGGTTTCCCTTCACGGGAACGACGGTTGTGCAAGGGTCTCCGAAATCGGGAGTCTACCGGGGGGTGGCCGCGCGGCGCACTCATCGGAGACCCTGGATTCACGCCTTCGGAGGCCCTACTCGGGCTCCGCTACGAATAGCGGGATGGTGCGGGCCGTCTTGTGCTGGTAGTCCGCGTAGGGCGGGAACGCCGCCACCGCCAGCTCCCACAGCCGCGCCCGCTCCTCGGCGTCCTCGACCTCGCGGACGCGCATCTCGAACACCTCAGTGTGGTCGCGGATCTCCACGTCGCCGTTCGCTCGAAGGTTGTGTACCCACACCGGGTTCTCCGGCGCGCCCCCCTTCGAGCCTACCAGTATGTAGCTGCTCCCGTCCTTCACCCGCATGAGCGGCGTCTTGCGTATCGCTCCCGTCCGGTTCCCCGTGTTCGTCACGATGACGACGGGCAGCCCGGAATCGCGCAGGGTCGTCCCCTCAGTGCCCCCGCTGCTCTCGTACAACTCCACCTGCTCGCGCACCCACTCTGACGGCGACGGTATGTACTCGGCCATTCTTCGCTCCTTGCTCCCGGTCGCCGGCGGCTTGCCTCCACAGGCCGGACCGCCGGTCCTCTGATGGTGATTCGACGCGCCCATAGTCTACGATGGGACAAACCGATTTGGGAGACCCCATGATGACAACTTCAGACCAGCACGAGGCCGGAGGCGCGGCCGGGCAGACCGCACTGGTCACAGGCGCCTCAGCCGGAATAGGCAAGGCCACCGCCGAGAGGCTGCTGGAGGAGGGCTACTCTGTCTATGCCGCGGCACGCCGTGTCGAGCATATGCGAGACCTCGAAGACCTGGGCGCCGTCGCGCTCGAGATGGACGTAACCAAAGAACAAGACGTCGTTGCCGGCGTGGAGCGAATCGACGCGGAGCGAGGGGGCGCGGACATCCTCGTCAACAACGCGGGCTTCGGACTGTACGGGGCGGTCGAGGACATTCCGCTCGACGACGCGCGGTACCAGTTCGAGGTCAACCTGTTCGGGGCGGCGAGGCTGACCCAGCTCGTGCTACCCCGGATGCGAGAGCGGGGCGCGGGAAAGATCGTGAACATCTCCTCGGTCGGCGGCAAGATCTACACCCCGCTGGGGTCCTGGTACTACGCCACGAAGCACGCGATCGAAGGATGGTCGGACTGCCTGAGGTGGGAGCTCAAGCACTTCGGCATCCACGTCATCATCGTCGAGCCAGGGCTCATCCGCACCGACTTCGGCGATGTCATGCGTGGGCCCATGCTGGAGTATTCGGGCGACTCAGCCTATGGCGGTATCGTCAAGAGGCTGACGGAAAGGACGACGAACCACGACCGCGGGTCGCCGCCATCGGTCATCGCCGACACGGTCCTCAAGGCGGTGCGGGCCAGGCGGCCCAGGACGCGCTATGCGGCCGGCCAGTACGCGAAGACGGCCCTCCTCCTCCGCAGGCTGACCAGCGACCGGATGTACGACCGCCTCATGGACCTGATGGCCGCGCCGAGGCGGTGAGAGCCGGGAACGTCAGGACGCGGGGGGAAGGCGGCGCCCGTCTTCAGCCCGTGCGCATTCGCACAGGTTTGCAAGGCTTGCAGTCTCGACAGGTTCTGACCCGCGGCGCGCTGTGAGGTCACTGGCGGGCCCCTTTCTTGTGAGAAGAGGTTCTTCTATCTCGTTGGCCTGATTCTGTAAGAGTTTATCTGCCCTCCGGAGGTGAACGAGACCGCGAGTCCTCCGTCGAAGGCTATGCACTCCCTTACGGAGGACACATCTGCCACCAAGCATAGGATTGGCATCAAGCGATCACCCGCCGGGCGTTTGACGAGATCGTTGTCGTCCAGGCTCTGATACAAGTGCAGCGCAGACTCGATCACAACGATGTGGTGGTAGTACACCCCAGCGATCCTGAGACCACTCAGAATCTTGGCCTCAATGTTCTTTGGCACATGGGGTTCCCTCTTGGGATCTGATGTCATCATTCGAGCCATGTACGGTGCGTGCGCAGCCTCCGTGTTGGCCGTTAGTCTAATGACTTCTCCGAGAGACACCCCCCTGTCATTCACCATTACGAGTTGCTGACCCAGCCATCCGTCACAGTCGAGGGCGGGAGTCCCTTGGGTGTCGAACAGGGTCGATGACCGTATCTGCCACGGTTCAGAGTCGGTCGGCTGTCTGGTCCAACCCAGCGTTCCTGGTAGAGGCCACTCGATGGCGATGGTGAGCTTCTGGGGGCCGAACGGAAGGACGTAGGGTCCCCCATGAGACTTGGCAACTTCATCAACAGGGACTATTTCCATTACGCCCTTCGAATGTCCACAGCGATGATCTCGAAGGTCTCCCCCTCTCCCGCGGGCGGGCGAACCGGGTTGAACTCAAGGCCGAGCGCCCGGCAAGTCTCGTCGTCCAACAGGCGTGTCCTTCGATCTCCTCTGTCTCCGATAACGGTCTTGCGCAGGAACATCGCACACGAACGGGCAAGGGATTCCACCGATTGTAGAAACTGGCTGGTTTCCATGGGGTCCACAACGCTGCACCCTCTAATCGCAACCTGCAGATCCGTCATCGCTGTCCTTGTGCCGCAGCGTGGTGGTGCTTCCTACGGTCTTGACGAAGTTCATCCCGCGCGATCCTCCAGTTAGACGTCACCTCCAGTATAGCGCTGGACCGCACGGGAGGGAGGTCCGACGAGGCTTAGTGACCCATGATGCGCCAGTCCGGGATACGAGCTCTCCGGCAGGGAAATAATGCAGCTTGGAGTCCCCCGCATCTCGCGCCCCGTAGGAAGGGTCTGTGCCCATGCACCGCCCGCCTGTGCTGCCGGAGCGTACCGCATTGCGAGCCTTTGCTCACAGTTCGCCGAGCCAGAGCTCGAAAAGGGTTCTGTCTGTCGTGCACGACGGCCTCATCGCCGCCGCCCGCCGGTGGTGATGTATCATATCCGCATGAGCAACTCTTCCGCCATCCGGGCCGGCGTCCTCTTCCCGACTACGGAGATCGGCAACGACCCGGTCGTCATACGCGACTACGCCCAGACCGTCGAGGGGCTGGGCTACGACCACATGCTCTTCTTCGAGCACGTCCTCGGCGCCAACGCGGAGTCGCCGCAGGCGCGCGGCAAGCCGTGGGAGCACACGACGCCGTACCACGAGCCGTTCACGCTGTTCGGGTACCTGGCGGCGGCGACCGAGTCGATAGAGTTCGCCACCTGCATCATGGTGCTGCCGCTGCGCGAGACCGCGCTCGTCGCCAAGCAGGCGGCGGCCGTCGACGTGCTGTCCGGCGGACGGCTCAGGCTCGGCGTCGCCGTCGGGCTCAACTCCGTCGAGTACGAGGCGATGGGCAAGAACTTCCACGACCGGGGCGCGCGCATGGAGGAGCAGATCGAGGTGCTCAGACTGCTCTGGACGCAAAAGCTCGTCACCTTCGACGGCCGCTGGCACAAGATCACCGACGCGGGCATCAACCCACTGCCGGTGCGTCGGCCCATCCCGCTGTGGATCGGCGGCGGGGCCGACCCCGTAGTGCGACGCATCGGCCGCCTGGCCGACGGCTGGATGCTGCCGGGCACCATGCGGACACCGGAGCAAGCGGCCCCCGCCATCGACGCGATGCGCGACCACGCCCGACGGGCGGGCCGCGACCCCGACCAGATCGGCCTGCAGAGGGTCGTCTCGGGCGACGGCCCCGCCGAGTGGGCAGAGGCAATACGCCAGTGGCTGCCGCTCGGAGTCACACACTTCGCCGTAGCCGCCAGCGGGCCGACGCCGGACGCGCAGTTCGAAAAGATGTGGCAGTTCCGCGAGGTCGTATCCGAGGTGGGCGGCTGATGAGGATCGGGGTAGTCTTCCCACAGATCGAGATCGGCCCCGACCACGTCGCCGTCCGCGACTACGTCCAGGCCGCGGAGTCGCTCGGGTACGCCCACGTATTGGCCTACGACCACGTGCTCGGCGCCAACGCCGGCAGCCGCCCCGGCTGGAGCGGCGCGTACAGGCACACCGACCAGTTCCACGAGGTCATGGTCCTGTTCGCGTACGTCGCCGGGCTGACCGAGACGGTGGAGCTGGTCACCGGCATCCTGATACTCCCCCAGAGACAGACGGCGCTCGTCGCCAAGCAGACGGCCGAGGTCGACCTGCTCAGCGGCGGCAGGCTCAGGCTTGGCATTGGCATCGGCTGGAACGACGTCGAGTACGAGGCCCTGAGCGAGGACTTCGGCAACCGCGGACGGCGCTCCGAGGAGCAGATCGAGGTGCTCCGGCTGCTGTGGACGAACGAGCTGGTCACGTACCAGGGCCGCTGGCACGCGATCGACGACGGGGGAATCAATCCGATGCCGGTGCAGAGGCCGATACCGGTCTGGTTCGGCGGCATGGACGAACGCGTCCTGAAGCGGCTCGCCCGGCTGGGCGACGGCTGGATGCCCCAGGGCGGCCCGGACGACCGGCTCCGCGCCATGGTCGACCGCGTCAGAGGCTACGCCCGTGACGCGGGCCGCGACCCCGACGAGGTCGGCGTCGACGGCAGGCTGGTCCTCCAGGGCACGCCCGACGACTGGGCCCGCGATCTGGCCGGCTGGCGAGACCTCGGAGCCACCCACGTGTCCGTGACCACGATCGGGGCCGGCCTCAAGTCGCCCCAGGACCACGTCGACGCGATAGCCCGGTTCAAGTCCGAGATCGAGGCCGCGGGTTGCCCCGACTGTTAGCTCAGGGCAGCGGCCGGACACTCATTTCAGCCAAAACGACCATGCAAACCGAGCGCCGACCTGCCCCTCGAAACAGAACACTGTTTCTTTCCCCCGAGGAGAAGATATCCCTCAAACAGGACTGTCTACATCTGTCGATGCAATCCGTCATTGACGACGTCCTCGATCGCATCATCAATCAGGATTCGCGGGAAGCGGTTAGTTATCTACCGAACAGCTTCGTTGACCTTCTCTTCCTGGACCCGCCGTACAATATGGCAAAATCCTGGAACTCCCAGAGGTTCAGGGCCATGTCCGTGGACGAGTACTCATCGTGGATCGATTCCTGGCTCACTGCCCTGCTCAGGGTGCTGAAGCCTACCGCATCAGTATATATTTGCGGTGACTGGAGGTCGTCACCGGCCATCTATCAGGCCGCCTCAAGGCACTTCGCAGTTCGAAATAGAATAACGTGGGAGCGTGACAAGGGCAGAGGTGCAAGGACAAACTGGAAGAATAACTCCGAGGACATATGGTACTGTACGATGTCGGACCGCTACACATTCAACGTGGAGTCGGTGAAGCTGCAACGCAAAGTCGTCGCCCCGTACACGGATCTCGAGGGTCGTCCAAAAGACTGGAACCGTACCGCCCGTGGCGACTACAGGCTTACTCACCCATCGAACGTCTGGACCGACGTCACGGTTCCTTTCTGGTCGATGCCCGAAAACACAGAGCATCCAACCCAGAAACCGGAGAAGCTGTTGGCCAAGATCATACTCGCAAGCAGCAATAGAGAGGACATCGTACTAGATCCGTTTTTGGGCTCCGGCACAAGCGCCGTCGTCGCTCGCAAACTCGGTAGGCGGTATGTGGGTATAGAGATTGACGAAACCTACTGCTGCCTCGCGCTGAAGCGGCTGAGTCTAGCCAAGTCTTACCCCCGGATTCAGGGATACGATCAAGGGGTGTTCTGGGACAGGAACACCCCGCAGCCAAATGCGGACGAGCAGCCGCAGGGACAGGGTATGCTGCTCCGGGTGGAGTAGGTACCGAATGCCAAGCCAGCTCTTCCTTACGGATGCGCACAGGAAGGTTGAACAAGGCATTGTCGAACTGCTCAATGCTCAGGAGCAATTCTTGAGCCGCAGCACAGCGTCCAGCACCCGTGCAGTAGGGGACGCTATTCAGGACATTCTTAGCGACAATCTCGGCAACCTGTTGGGCGATTTTTGCGCTGAGTATTCCAGTGAGTTCGCCAGACGCGCTATGGCAGATATGGCGTTTACAGACCACGATGGCAACTATTATGTCGTCGACGTGAAGACCCATAGAACCGACACCAGGTTCAACATGCCTAATCTGATCTCTGTCCGAAGGTTGGCTAAGTTCTACGAGGACGGCCGAAACTACTTCCTCGTCCTGATCGTAACGTACACGCTCGATGGCTTTGAGCTCGTCGTCGAGCAGGCTAGGCTCAGTCCCATAGAGTTCTACATGTGGGACTGTCTTACAATTGGTGCGCTCGGCTGGGGACAGGTACAGATAGCCGATTCCAACTATCTCAACATCCGTCCCCGTTACTCTCGGAGGGAGTGGATGCTGGAACTCTGTGACGCCGTCTTAGAATTCTATCCACGCGAGATCACCAAGATATCCGAGCGGATGCAAGGGTTCGAGAAAGTCAGGGCATTTTGGCTGGACAAGAAAGACGACAACCTTTGAATTCGGAGTCGACTGAACGCATGGACTCACACGAACCCCTCAAGCGGACTCCCCTGTACGATACCCACCTCGAGCTCGGCGGGCGAATGGTGCCCTTCGGCGGCTGGGACATGCCGGTGCAGTACACGGGCATCCTCGACGAGGCCCGGGCCGTCAGGTCGAACGCCGGCCTGTTCGACGTCTCGCACATGGGCCGCATCGAGATCAGCGGACCGAACGCGGTCTCGCTGCTGAACCGGGTGCTCAGCATCGCCGTCTCGAGCCTCCGAAGACGAAGGGCACGCTACGCCTTCATATGCAACGTCGAAGGCGGGATCATCGACGACACGATCGTCTACAGGCTGGGCAGGGAGCGGTACCTGCTGGTCCCGAACGCCTCCAACGCCGACTCCGTTGCCGACTGGCTGCGCCAATGGCGAAGGGTTTCGGACGAGGTCGTAATCGACATCGTCACCGGAGAGCTCGCGATGATCGCGCTCCAGGGGCCGGCCGCGCAGCTTGCGCTGTCTGGTCTGACCGACTACGACCTGCCCTCGCTGCGGCTCTTCAGGGCCGCGGAAACGGAGGTCGCGGACGCGCCCTCCATCGTGGCCCGTACCGGGTACACGGGCGAGGACGGCTTCGAGCTGATGGTCCCGGCCGGCGACGCCGCGAGAATATGGCGGGCGCTGAGCGACGCCGGCGCCGTGCCATGCGGCCTGGGCGCGCGGGACGTGCTGCGCCTGGAGGCGGGGCTGCCACTTCACGGCAACGACATCGACGCGGACACCAACCCATACGAGGCCGGGCTGGGCAGGTTCGTCCATCTCGACCGGGACGAGTACGTCGCCAGAGAGGCCTTGACACGCATCAGGGACGAGATCCCGGCCCGCCGGCTCGTCGGCTTCGACGTGGTCGGACGAGGCATCGCTCGACAGGGTTACGCCATCATCGCGGGAGACGAGCGCGTGGGCGAGGTTACCAGCGGAAGCTACTCTCCCACGCTTGACAGGGCAATAGGCATGGGCTATGTTCGAGGAGACCTATCGGACCCTGGGACTCCCCTCCACGTGGACGTCCGGGGCCGTCTGGTGGAGGCCGAAGTGACGTTGCTTCCCTTCTACGCCGAGCGGCAGGCCCCGATACTCGCACCCATCAGCTAGCGAAGGGCCACGTGACATCCCCTCCCCTGTACCCGCGAATAAACAGCGCATGACGAACCCCTCAGACCTCAGATACATCAAGGAGCACGACTGGGTGCGGGCGGGCGACGACGGGCTGGCGACTTTCGGGATCACCGACCACGCCCAGGACAGCCTCGGAGACGTGGTGTTCGTCGACCTTCCCGATCCGGGTTCCCAGGTGGCGCGGTCCGAGTCGTTTGGCGAGATCGAGTCCGTCAAGGCCGTGTCGGAGCTGATCGCGCCTGTGAGTGGGACGGTCGTCGAGCGCAACGAAGCCGTCGTCGACGCGCCCGAGCTGGTCAACGAGTCGCCCTACGAGGATGGGTGGCTGCTGAAGGTGGCGGTGGCGGACGCATCCGAGTTGGACGGCCTGATGTCAGCGGAGGAGTACGACTCGTTCCTCGCGTCCGGCTCCTGACG
This sequence comes from Dehalococcoidia bacterium, assembly GCA_965220785.1. GTDB lineage: Bacteria > Chloroflexota > Dehalococcoidia > Lucifugimonadales > CAZENU01 > CAZENU01. Next base: position 435,492 of record CBDCQW010000003.1, on the reverse strand, counting down.
CCTCCATACCCTCCACAGCATGGGCTTCACCTCACCCTACACGCCGAACACCGACTCCGACCGGCGGGCCATGTTGGACGCAATCGGCGTCGATTCCGTCGACGATCTGTTTTCCGACATCCCCGCGGCGCACCGCAACCCCGAGCTCGACCTGCCGCCTCCCACTTCGGAGCTCGAGCTGCGCCGGGAGATCGAGGCGATGGCGGGCGAGAACGTCACGCCCGGCCGGTACCCGTCCTTCCTTGGGGGCGGCTCGTACCGCCACTTCGTCCCCGCCGTCGTGCGGCAGATCGCCTCACGCAGCGAGTTCATGACCAGCTACACGCCCTACCAGCCCGAGGTATCCCAAGGCACCCTGCAGGCGCACTACGAGTTCCAGTCGATGGTGTGCCAGCTCACCGGGATGGAGGTCGCCAACGCCGGCATGTACGATGGGGCGACGTCGATGGCCGAGGCCGTCCTGATGGCCGCCAGGCTGACCAGGAGAGACCGTGTCGCCGTGCTCGACACGGTGTCGCCATACTACCGGGACGTCCTGGCCACCTACGTGCAGGCGCCCGGCCTGCGGATCGACACCGTACCGCCGGGCGACGAAACGCTCGCCGGGGGCACGGCGTGCCTGGTCGTGCAGCAGCCGGGCTTCCTGGGCTACCTGGGGGACCTCGAGGCCCTCTCCCGCAGGGCCCACGACAGCGGCGCGCTGCTGATCGTCGTCGCGGACCCGATATCCCTGGCGATGTTCAAGCCCCCCGGAGACTACGACGCCGACATCGTCGTGGCCGAGGGACAGGCCCTGGGCATCGCGCCGACCTACGGCGGGCCGTACGTCGGCATATTCGCCTGCAAACAGCGCTACGTGCGGCAGATGCCGGGCCGAATCGTCGGCCGGACCGTCGACTCCCTCGGCCGCACCGGGTACGTGCTCACGCTGCAGGCAAGGGAGCAGCACATCCGACGCGAGAAGGCCACGTCCAACATATGCACCTCGGTCGGGCTCATCGCGCTCATGTCCGCGGTCTACATGGCCGCCCAGGGCAAGCGCGGGCTGCGGCACGTGGCCGAGCTCTGCTACCACAAGGCCCACTACGCCGCGTCGCTGATCCGGGACATCCCCGGCTACTCGCTGCCCATCGACGGGACCTTCTTCCGCGAGTTCGTCGTCCGGTGTCCCAGGCCTCCTGCGGAGACCAACCGGATGCTGCTGGAGCGCGGCATCATCGGCGGCCTCGACGTCAGCGACCAGGTGCCCAACGGGATGCTGCTCTGCTGCACCGAGGTGAACAGCAGGGAGGAGATCGACTCACTGGCAAACGCACTCGCCGAGATAGGCGGCGTAGATTGAACGCGGCCAACCTGGGCGGCGACGACCGCCGACGCAAGCTGCTGATGGACCGGAGCGTCCCCGGCAGGCTGGGCACGACCCTGCCGCCGCTGGACGTTCCCGCCCAGGAGCTGCCGCCGGCAGACGTGCTGCGCGACTCGCTGGAGATGCCCGAGGTGTCCGAGGGCGAGCTGGTCCGGTACTTCTCGCAGATCAGCCAGTTCAACTTCTCCATAGACCATAACTTCTACCCGCTCGGGAGTTGCACCATGAAGTACAACCCCAAGCTCAACGACGAGATGGCGGGGCTCCCGGGTATGTCCGAGATCCACCCCCACCAGCCCGATTCGACCGTGCAGGGCGCGCTCAGGCTCGTGTTCGAGCTGCAGGGTTGCCTGACCGAGATATCGGGCATGGCCGCGACCAGCCTCGCGCCCAAGGCCGGCGCCGAAAGCGAGCTGGCCGGGATGCTGATGGCGCGAGCGTACCATCTCGCCAGCGGTGAGGGCGGCCGCCGGGACGTACTCGTCCCGGACAGCGCCCACGGCACCAACCCGGCCTCCGCGGCCATGGCCGGCTTCAGGCTCGTAGAGCTGCCCTCCGACGCGTCCGGCAACACCGACCTGGAAGCGCTGCAGGCCGCCGCGGGAGACGGTCTGGCCGCCTTCATGCTCACGCAGCCGAGCACCCTCGGGCTGTTCGACACCAACATCCTGGAGGTCACCCGCATCGTTCGCGCCGCCGGCGGCGTGGTCTACGGCGACGGCGCCAACCTGAACGCGCTCCTGGGACGCGTCAAGCTGGGAGAGCTCGGCTTCGACGTGGTCCACTCGAACCTGCACAAGACGTTCACGCAGCCCCACGGCGGCGGCGGGCCTGGAGCGGGCGCGGTCATGGTCAGCGACCGGCTGGCGCAGTTCCTGCCCACGCCCATCGTGGAGCGGCGGGAAGAGGACGGCGAGACGCGGTACGCGCTGGTGTCGCCCCCGCAGTCGATCGGCCGGATGGGCGCCTTCCACGGCAACTTCGGCGCCCTCGTCCGCGCCTACTCCTACATCCGGACGCTCGGCGACGAGGGAATAGCCCGCATCAGCGAGGACGCGGTCATCAACGCCAACTACGTCCTGAGCCAGCTCCGGGACGACTACGAGCTCCCGTACGACCGGACCTGCTTCCATGAGGTCGTGCTGTCAGCCAGCAACCTGAAGCGCGACCACGGCGTCAGCGCCCTGGACGTCGCCAAGCGCCTGATCGACTACGGGATACACCCGCCGACGATGTACTTCCCGCTGATCGTCGACGAGGCGCTGATGATCGAGCCCACCGAGACCGAGAGCCTCGAGACCCTCGACCACTTCGTCGCTGTCATGAAGGCCATCGCCCGCGAGGCCCGCGAGGACCCCGATCTCGTGCGCTCGGCCCCCCACGACACGCCGAACTCGCGCCTCGACGAGGCGCGAGCGGCACGCCAGCCCGACCTGCGCTGGCGGCCGCCCTCGGAATGAATCTACACCCGCTCACCCGGACAGGAGGACAGACATGGTGGAAATAGGCGACACGGCACCGGACTTCACGCTGCTCGACCAGAACCGCAACGAGGTCACGCTGAGCCAGTTCCGAGGCGACAAGAGCGTCGTCCTTTCCTGGCACATACACTCCTTCACCGGAGGCTGAACGGACCAGGTCTCCTCGTTCCGGGCCGCGAACCCGGACTTCGAGGAGAAAAATGCCCAGGTACTGGGCATTAGCACGAACGCACAGCCGGCCCAGAACGCCTACTCGGTGTCGCTGGGGAACATCCCCTACCCGATCCTGAGCGACTTCTACCCGCACGGAGAGGTCGCCCGGCAGTACGGCATATTCAACGACGAGATCGGGACCTCGTTCAGGGCGATCCTCGTGGTGGACAAAGACGGCGTAGTCCGCTTCAAGCGCGTCTACGCCAGCGCGGGCGACGTCAGCATCGACGAGGTACTGGCAGCCGTCGGCTAGCTCTGGCGGCAGCAGCCTGCGTGTCATTGCGGGCCTACACACAACCCGATCTCCCTGAGTAGCGCCGGTGCCCCACCGGCGCGTATCGAAGGGCGCTCGCAACCTTCCCGGACAGCTACGCATCGGTCCAAACAGGGAGTGAAGCTCCGCGCGGTTGCTATAATGACGCCCTCTCGTCCAGGAGGTGCGCCCCATGATCGGAGTCGGCAGCCGGGCACCGGACTTCACCCTCGTCGACCACAACAAGCGCGACGTCACCCTGAGCGGCTACCGGGGCCGCAAGAACGTCGTCCTCTCGTTCCACGTCTACACCTTTACCGACGGCTGACGGGACCAGATCCTCTCGTTCATGGCGATAGGCCGCCAGTTCGAGAAGAGGGATACCCAGGTACTGGGTATTAGCACCGACGCCAGGCCGACGCAGGCGGCCTATTACCTGTGCATGGGCCCCACGCTCTACTACCCGATAACGCTGCTGAGCGACTTCCACCCCAAGGGCGAGGTCAGCCGCCTCTACGACGTGTACGACGACGAAAAGGGCACGGCGAAGCGCGCCGTCATCATGATAGACAAGGACGGCGTCGTGCGCTCGTCCCGGCTTTACACCAGCGTGATCAAGGCCGGAACGACCGGCCAGGCATACGTCGAGTCCGACCTCGACGCCGCCAACGTCCTTGTCGAGCTCGACCAGGTGCTGTCCGCCGACTAGCGCTCGACGACGCAGCGGCGGCCGGGTACGCGGCTCGCCAATCGGAACGACGGAGACATGGATGACCGACCAAGCCCCACGGTACATATTCGAGGAAAACGACTACGCCCTCGTCGTCGACAGGCGCGGACGGCGCTACTTCGTGCGCCTGAAGGCGGACGGCAACTACAACTCGCACCTCGGCCACTTCCGCCACGACGTCCTGATCGGCCAGCCGGAGGGCGCGCGGGTCGAGACGTCCAAGGGCCACTGGCTGCTGGCCGTCAAGCCGACCATGGCCGACTTCACCCGCGAAATGCCGCGCATCGCCACCATCGTCTACCCGAAGGACCTCGGCGCGGTCGTCGTCTACGGCGACCTGTTCCCCGGCGCGCGGGTGCTCGAGGCCGGCAGCGGCTCGGGCGCGCTGACGATGGCCATCGCCCGCGCCATCGGCCGGGATGGCATGCTCGCCTCCTACGACGTGCGAGAGGACATGACCGAGCGGGCGCGGGCAAACGTCGCCTCCATGCTGCCCGACCACTCGTGGGTCACGTTCAAGAAGGGCGACGTCTACGAGGGCTTCGAGGAGACCGACCTCGACCGGGTCGTGCTCGACCTGCCGGAGCCGTGGCACGTCGTGCCCCACGCGCTGCGGGCGCTCGTCCCCGGCGGTATCTTCCTCGCCTTCGTGCCGACGGTCGTGCAGTTCCACGAGGTCACCCGCGCGCTCAGGGCAGAGCGCTCATTCGAGCTGATCGAGACGTTGGAGGTCCTGATGCGCCCGTGGGAGGTCTCCGGACGCAGCGTCAGACCGTCGCACCGCATGGTCGGACACACCGGCTTCATAACCACCGCCCGAAAGTGCGCCCCGCGCCAGACCTCCGACGACAGGGACGACGAGCAGCCGGCGGGCACCCGACACGACACATCACAGGAGTGAGAGATGGACAGAGCAACAGCCAACCAGGTAGTCGAAGAGCACGTACAGAGCGACAGCCTGCGGAGGCACCTCTTCGCGGTCGAGACCTGCATGCGCGCCTACGCCCGCAGGGAGGGCGAGGACGAGGAGACGTGGGGCGTCGCGGGCCTGCTGCACGACTTCGACTGGGAGGTCTGCCCCACCCCCGAGTCGCACCCGACGTTCGGGGCGGAGATACTGCGGGAACGGGGCTTCCCGGAGGAGATCGTCCGCGCCGTGCTGTCCCACGGCAACCACACGGGCATCGCGCGCGAGACGACGATGGAGAAGGCGCTCTTCGCGTGCGACGAGCTGTCAGGCTTCGTCACCGCCGTCGCACTCGTACGGCCCACGAAGTCCCTCTCGGACACGAAGATCAGCTCAGTCAAGCGCAAGATGAAGGACAAGGCGTTCGCCAAGTCCGTCAGCCGGGACGACATGCGCCAGGGCGCGGCCGAGCTCGGCGTCGAGCTCGACGACCTGATCGCCTTTGTCATCGACGCGCTGAAACCCGTCGCCCCGCAGCTCGGCCTCAACGAGTAACGCCAGCTAGTCCCCTCCGCGACAGGACCCTTGCAGAACCGTCATTCCCGCGCAGAGCCTGCCCTCGCGTAGGCGGGGGCGGGAATCCAGGGGCGGGGCTCCCCAGCCAGAGGAGTTACGCAAGAATCTCTCGATGGGAGAGGTTAGCGTGAGACAGAGGACTAGTCGCCGAACTCGTCCGGTGCCCACGCCACGTGGGGATACCGCCCCTCCAGCAGCCTGGCATGCTCCTCGGTCAGCAGCGCCAACGGCAGCTCTTCAGAAGCCGGCCCAGCTTCGTTCAGCCGCTCGACCGCCACGTCCCCCTTCGCCTGCAGCAGCACCTTGAAGCCGCCCAAGCCATCGGGCTTGACGAGCTCGCGCATCGCCATCAGGTTCGCCATGCGGCGCGACTCCGACATCGGCTCACGCCGCACCCGCGCCAGCAGACCCTCCAGGCCCATGTCCCTCAGGAACCGGGCCTGACTGCGTAGACTCGGCAGCCGCAGCCCCGCGCGGCGGCCCTCCTCGACGACGTGGGTGAAGTCGACGTGGGCCGTCATGTCCTGCTCGCCGACGCGGTCGTACGGCGACGCTCCTCTGGTGTGCCGGTAGTAGCCCTGCACCGTGTCGCCGCGGTCGTCCGAGTCCAGCTCTTCGCGAACGTAGCCGTAGTCGATCGTAAGCACGAACCCCCGCTCCAGGGCCGACGACACGTCGGCCATCCACGGCGCGATGCCGGTGTTCACCTCGCCCCGAAAGCCCTCCGGCAGCTCGACCCCGAGCCGCTCGACGTAGGCCGCGAGCTCCGGCGTAGATGGCTCGTCCAGCTCCTCGGCGAACCGTCCGTCCCGCACTACGACGTAGACCTCCAGCACACGCCCGCCCCGCATCTCGAAGCGGCGTACCGGGAAGGCGTCCAGCAGCTCGTTGGACAGCACGCAACCGACTAAGCCTGCGACCGGCATCCGCGACCCGACCACGTGCCGGACGCCATCGGCCGCCCGGGCCGGCCGTGCGCGGTCCACCGTGACGTATCGCAGTGCGTCGGCGAACGACCTCAGCGCACGCCGCGCGTAGGAGACGACGTCAGAGGCCAGCAGGCCTCCCCCTGCCCCCATCTCAACGGCGACAAAGCATCCCGGACGGCCCAGCGCCTCCCACATGCGCGAGAGCTGCACCGCTACCAGCGCGCCGAACGCCGGGTGCGCCGCCGGGCTCGTGTAGTAGTCCGCGTCGGGCCCGGCGCCCGTGTAGTACCCGCCCCGCGGGTCGTACAGCGCCGCCTCCATGAACTCCGCGAACGTAACGCGCCCCCGCTCGGAGATCCGCCCCCGCAACTCCCGCTCGGCTCCGCCGCTCACGTGGCTGTGCACCGGTCTTCCCTTTCACGCCGGGAATCCCGTGCTAAGGGGCTTCCCAGGGGTTGACCAAGTCCACTTCCAGCCCCTCGAAATCCCGGACGTTCCGAGTGGCGACCGCCAGGTCATGTGCCTTGGCCGTTCCTGCGATCAGTATGTCGACGATATCAGGGGGACGGCCAGACCGCACCGCTTCGGCCCGAAACCGCGCGGCCCACTCCGCACTGGCTCGATCGATGGGAATAATGCGGTCTGAGTAGCGCGTGAGCAGACTCGATATATCCGCTCTCAGCCGCTCCCGGCGTCTTCCGGGTGTCGTGAGCTGCAGCCCGAACTCCAGCTCATGTACCACCAGGGACGCCAGCCACAGTTCGGCCGGTTGCGTCAGAAAGGCAATGACCTGGGGACTGGGCCGGCTCTTCATCATCTCCGACACGACGTTCGTGTCGAGAAGAAAGCCGCTCACTTGTCACCCCAGTCGTCGTCATCCCAGTCCGAGAACGGGACCTCGCGACGCGAGGTACCGCCGCGTTCAGGAATTTCGAGATCGGTCCCGCGTGTCATGTCCTCGATGAGCCATTGGCCCATGGGTTTGCGCGTCGGCGCCTCGCGTTCCCGCCAGACTTGCTCTGGCACCACTACGAACGGCCGGCGCGTACCTATGCGCTGGGGCCCCTCCGACTCTGCAAGCCGCAGGATTTCGGACAGCCGCGCCTTCGCCTCGGCGATGGTCCAAGCACTGCGAGAACCCGGTTGCTGAACAGCCATATCCCCTCCAAGCGACCTATTCTAGACCATTATAGACTATCTCGAGAGACCAGACCTGCGAGCGCCGGAATCCCGAGATGCCTTTGAAGCGCGCGGGCCATCGACATGGTGATCGGCCGCTTGCCGGACAGCACCTCCGAGACCTTGGTGCGACTGCCTATGTGCGGCACCAGGTCCCGGCAGGTCAGACCCGCCTGATCCATGCGGAACTCGATTGCCGCGACAGGGTCCGGCGGGGGAATTGGATGGTGCGTATCCTCGTAGCGCTCGATGAGATCGGCAAGAATATCCCGCTCGTCTCCCTCCGGGGTACCGTCCTCGGCTTGGAAGATCTCCCAAAGCCTGGTCAGCGCCGCCTCGTAGTCGTGCTCGTTGCGGATAGGACCGATCGTCACCACGGCTGTGCCTCCTTGTGCTTCACTCACAGGAGAATTGTAACTGACCTGCCCTCACATGCACGTCGGGATAAGCTTCTATCTGGCGAGCGGTTCGCCATCGTAGATGTTACTCTCTCACACCGCGCAGTTGTGAAGCACGTCGCCGCCTTGACAGCCGCAAGCCACCGGTCGTAATCTCGCGGGCAGGCGCCGCCTCGCCGGCCCGGAGGACCACACACTATGTCAGACAACCAGCCGCGCCCCGCTCACACCGCGTCGGTGGAGCACGTCGCGGCGTCGCTGTGGCGCAGGGCGGCGGAGCTGTGGGGGCCGGAACGGGCCAGACGGCTCGGCCACGTGATCGACAACTCCGCGGAGGACGCTTGGGCCGTCTCACGGGTCCCGCTGTCCGACTCCGACGAGCCGGCCTTCTACCCCCGCTGACACCCGCCGCGGCCGCGACCTGCGTGCGGCGGCGGCCGAAGCGGTAACCGCAGCCCGTCCTCCCACGCGGAGGGCGTTCACACAGAGCCAGGAGAGAGATATGGCGAGACGCCCCAACCTCGTGTTCATCATGAGCGACCAGCAGCGCTACGACACGATGGCCTGCTACGGCAACGACTGGATCGACACGCCGAACCTGAACGCGCTCGCGTCCGAGTCGTTCGTCTTCGAGCGCGCCTACGTCACACAGCCGGTCTGCACCCCGGCCAGGGCGTCGATCATGACTGGGCTGTACCCGCACTCCGCCGGGCCCATCGTCAACAAGATGCACCTGCCCGCCCACTTCAACACGATCGGAGAGCTCGTCTCTCCGGACTGCGCCCGCGCCTACATGGGCAAATGGCACCTCGGCAACGACGTGCTGCCCCAGCACAACTTCGACACCTGGGTCAGCACCGAGGACTCGCACCGGGAGAGCTACTCCAGCCAGGAGGCCCTCGGCCGCCTGACCGACTACCACCAGCACCTCGTCGCCAACGGCTTCGAGCCCGACACGACAAAGGCGGGCTCGAGGGTCTTCTCGGGCGAGGGCCGCGCCAGGCTCCCCGAAGAGTTCCAGATGGCGTCGTTCCTGGGCGACCGCGCCGCAGGGTTCATCCAAGACAACGCCGACCGGCCGTTCGTGCTCTACGTCAACACCTTCGAGCCCCACTCGCCCTACTTCGGCCCGCTGATGGACCACTACGACCCCGCCAGGCTGCCGGTCGGTCCGAGCTTCCTGGAGAAGCCGGTCGGCTCGGCGCTGATCAGCCGCCTGAGAGCCGACTACTGCATGCAGTACCTCGAGGGCGGCGACCACACGGCGGACGAGTACATGCGGGACTACGCCGCCGTCGAGGAGGACGTCGGCACCGAGGAGGGCTGGCGGCGGCTGCGGGCCCACTACTTCGCCAACGTCAACCTCGTCGACCGGATGGTCGGCAGGATCACGTCCGCCATCGACGACGCCGGAGTGGCCGACGACACGGTGGTCGTCTTCACCAGCGACCACGGCGACATGCTCGGCGACCACGGCATGCTGGAGAAGCGGTCGATGTACGACGAGTCGTCCCGCGTGCCCATGCTCATGCGCGTGCCCTGGCTGTCCCGCGAGCAGACGACGGTACCCGGCAGCATGAGCCACATAGACCTGGCGCCGACGGTGCTCGACCTCCTCGGCGACCCCGTCCCGTACCACATGCAGGGCAAGAGCCTGGTGCCCACTCTCTCCAGCGGGGCGTCCCTGGAGGACAACGACGTCTTCATCGAGTGGAACGGCTTCTTTTCGAGCATGCCCGACCGGCATCTCGGCACGGCCGCGATAGACCGCATGAACAGGCTCCCGTGGCGCACCGTCGTGTCCGGCGGATGGAAGCTCAACCTGTGCGTCGGCGACCAGTGCGAGCTGTTCGACCTGGACAACGACCCACACGAGATGCGCAACCTGTTCGACGACCCCGCCCAGCGCGACCGCGTCCGCGACCTCGCGGCGCGGATACGCGACTGGCAGATCGAGACGGACGACGACGCGCCGCTGCCACCAGTATGAGGAGTAAAATGACCGACATCGACGTGCTGACATACGGCTTCTCCCTGGTGTCCGACCAGGGCCCCTTCGGCTTCTCGACGATCTCGCTGCTGAACGTCGGCGAGCAACACATCCTGGTCGACACCGGCCCGGCGTCCCGCCGCACGATGCTGGTGAAGACGCTGCAGGCCCGGGGACTCGCCCCCGAGGAGATAGACCTGGTCGTGCTCACCCACATGCACTGGGACCACTGCGCCAACGCCGACCTCTTCCCCAACGCGCGGGTGCTCGTTCACCCGAAGGAGATCGACTACGCGAGCAACCCACGCCGCGGCGACCACAACATCGCGTCCTACTTCGCCGACATGCTGTCCCGGCTCAGGGTCGAGCCGGTATCCGACGGCGACCGGATCGCCGAGGGAGTATCGGTCATGGACACGCCGGGCCACACCAAGGGCCACGTCAGCGTTTCGGTATCGGTCGACGGCAAGGACGTGCTCGTTAGCGGCGACGCCATGCCCGATGGCGGGACGGTCCGCCGCGGCCTGCCGTACAACGTCTTCTGGGACGTCGACGACGCGGCCGAGAGCGTCGAGAAGATGGTCGCGTCCGCCGATGTCTTCTACCCCGGCCACGACAGGCCGTTCACGCTGTCCGGCGAAGACGTCGGCTACCTCGAGGGCCCGATCGGCATGGAGGTCACCGGCTACGTCGAGGGCGGCGCTCCCTCCGCCATGACCTACGTCGTCCACCCCACCCGCGCGCCCAACATAGACCCCGTGCAGAAGGACTGACGCACGGCAGCCTGGGGCATCCTGCACACGCCTTCTGGTTACATCATCAGCTACTAGGGACGTAGGGGTTTCGCCTGAGGCGCTACAACGGGAAGAGCCATGAGCACACAAACAGTATCGAAGGTGACACCTTCTATGACTACCACATCCACATAGCCACGGAGCGATACCAAGAGATAGGGGCTCACGAGGACGCCTACGCAGAGATCACCAACCGGTACGACGACCTCGAAAGCGCACGCGACTGTCTATTCAGCGACGCGACGTTCGACGTCCCTCCAGATCCTCAACTGAAGCTATTGTAGAGAGGAAGCACATGCCGTTCGCCACAATTGAGGAGGACTTCCGGACGAAGGTCTCCGAGAAGGTTGATCTCGTGTCAGAGGGGCTGAACCGCTACCGGGTATTGACCCCGTTCCGCTTCGGTGACGGCGACCATCTCGCAATTGTCCTGAAGCGGGATGGGGATGGATGGATGCTGTCGGATGAAGCGCACACCTACATGCACCTGACGTATGAAATGGATGAGCGTGATCTGCATCGCGGCACACGCCAGACGATCATCTCCAATACCCTATCGGTCTTCGAGATCGAGGACAGGGCGGGAGAATTGGTTCTCAGCATTCCTGGTGAGCGGTACGGGGATGCTCTGTACTCGTTTGCTCAGGCATTGCTCAAGATTAGTGACGTGTCTTATCTGTCCCGCGAGCAGGTTCGATCTACATTCATGGAGGACTTTCGGGCTTCTTTAACCCGATGGGTGCCTGAGGAACGCAGGGTGTTCGACTGGCACGACCCTGATCGTGATCCCCAGGGCATCTACGGGGTCGACTGCCGAATCAACTGGATGTCGAGACCAGTCCTCGTCCATGCGCTGCCCAGCGACGGCAGAACTCGTGATGCCACGATTTCGCTGCTCCAGTTCGAGAAGTGGGGCATGCCCTTCCGATCCCTGGCGATTTTCGAGGATCAGGAGGCCATCAACCGGAAGGTCCTGGCGCGCTTCAGCGACGTATGCGAAAAGCAGTACTCGAACCTCTCTACCAACCGAGACAGGATTGAGCGCTATCTCGATGAACTCATGTCGAAAGGAGCAGCCTAGACGCCCGCGAGTACCTCGCGCTGAGCCTCGAACAGCCGCGTAGTCCCGAGCGCGCCCAGCGCCAGCATCTCGTCCAGCCCGCTCTTGGAGAAGGAGCCCGACTCGGCCGTGCCCTGCACCTCGACGAACTCCCCCTCGTCGGTCATGACGACGTTGAAGTCGACGGCGGCCGCGTGGTCCTCCGAGTAGTCGAGGTCGAGCAGCGCCCGGCCATCCACCATGCCCACGCTCGTCGCGGCGACGGCCCGCCGCACCGGACTGGCGCCCAGGTCGCCCCCCCTCATCAGCGCCGCGACCGCAAGCCGGACGGCCACGTAGGCGCCCGTGATGGCGGCCGTCCGCGTGCCGCCGTCGGCCTGCAGCACGTCGCAGTCCGCGATCAGCGTGCGCTCTCCCAACGCCTTCATGTCCACCGCCGCCCTGAGCGAGCGGCCGACGAGGCGCTGGATCTCCTGCGTGCGGCCGCGCGGGGTGGTCTCCCTGCGAGTGCGTGTGTTCGTCGAGCGGGGCAGCATCGAGTACTCGGCGGTGACCCATCCCTGGCCCGTGTTCCGGAGGAACGGCGGCACGCCGTCCTCGACGCTTACCGCGCACAGCACCCGAGTGCGCCCGGTCTCTATCAGCACCGACCCCTCGGCGAACTCCTGCACGCCGGTCGCGATCTTGACCGGCCTGAGCTCATCCGGCTTTCGTCCGTCCGCGCGCATCGAGCGTCCTCCTGGCAAGGCTAGCTCGCCCCAACAAGGGCTTCTAGAAACCCTCGCAGGACATCCTCCCGGAGCGCCCCGACCCACGTCCTCGCCACTCTCCCGTCGGCGCCGATGATCACCGTCGTGGGCAGGGCGAAGGCGCCGTCGGACCCGACCTGCCCGAACTCGACCGCAAGCCGGCCGGTCTCGTCCACCGCCAGCGGATAGCTCACGTCTATCCGGTCGGCAAAGGCCTTGGCGGCGAGCTCCACGTCCTGCGTGTCGATGCCGAGAAAGGTCACGCCCCGCTCGCGGTAGTCGTTGTAGATGCGGTCGAACGCGGGCATCTCCGTCACGCACGGTCCGCACCACGACGCCCAGAAGTTCAGGACGACGATCTGGCCGTGCAGGTCGGACAGCCGCATCGTGTCGCCGCTGAACAGGGCTAGCGGCACCTCGCGCACTGGAATCTGCGGCAACCGGACGGCCGGCGCGGCGGTCGCCGTCGGAGTCGGCGGGACCGGCGTCGGGGTTGCCGTCGCCGTGGGAGCCGGCATCGGGGTCGCCGTGGGCTCCGGCGTGGGCGCCGCGGCGCCCGAGCCGCAGCCGACAACCAGCACCGCGGCAAACGCCGCGAGCGCCGTCAACACGCGATGTCCAAATCCCCGGTCGTTCATGGCCTCAAATCCCATGAGCATGGTATCACGGCGCCCCATGAGCGCCGGGGTTGACGGGAATCGACCGCAGGATTCCGGCGTGGACCGGCGGACTAGGTCGAGGCAGCGGTGACACAGGCCTCCGACGGCTGGGTCCCCTCGATAATTGTGGCCACGTATTGGCTGTCGGGATGCGGGAACAGAATGTGCTCCCTCGCGAAGTCCACCTCGCGCCAGTTGCCGGGCCACTTCTTGGACAACGCCTCGTATGGCGTTGCCGAAATGATGAAGGAGTCCAGTGTCACGTCGTCGGACGCCGAGCGCTCCCGCATCGTCGCGCTGAGGTCGCGCAGCCGCTTGTACAGGCCGATCTTGTCGCTGTTCTCGGGGGCGTTCTCCTGGCGCATCCCGTGCGGCTCCACGAAGACGACCCGCTGGGCACCGACCGATTTCACCCAGAGAATGAAGTCGGGATAGAACCCGCTCTCCTCGAAGAAGCCCACGCCCGCGCCCCTGCTCTGGTTCCGCAGCAGGAACACCTCCACGTCGTCAGGGCCGTCTTCCCGCTTCTTCGCCCAGTACTCCTTCAGGTCGTTCACGAATCTCTGCTCGCTCTCCGTCAGGCCAGGCGGCGACATCTTCAGCGGCGTACCGTCCTTCTCCACCAACAGCGGCTGATAGAGATGATGGTCGAAGTAGATGCGAGGCAGGTTGTCGCCGTCACTCTCGTCAAGCGCGCGGCAGTTCTTGATGAGGGCCCGGATCTCCTCGATCAACTCTTGCTTGGACTGCGGCACTCCCACGATGTACCTGCCACGGCTGCCTTCGCGAATCTTGTTGAACCTGAAGTTCGCGTCCGTCTCGTCGAGCGTCTTGTAGACCATGTTGCTGGATTCCCACCGCTCGCGGCTGCGCCTGTAGAGCCTGTCCGCATACAGTCGGAGTATCCCGGTCACGGTGTCCTGCAGCCGTCCCCATTCCTCGACGCTCGTCGGCTCCGTCAGCGATTCCTCGGCGACCAAACGGTACGCCTTCTTCCCGGCCTCCATGATCGGCTTCAGCGCGGCGGGACCGATCACCAAGTTGTCCATCCCCTTGCGTTCCTTGTGTTCGATCAGCGAGAGGTAAGCCTTGTCCCAGTCGACAATGGCCAGGCTGTCGTCCGGTATGATCGTCTCCTGGCCTGAGCTGGCGCTGCTCTCGTCCACGCCGTAGCCGCCGCTGTCCATCGACTGTACCTTCGCCGACACGTCAATGGAGACAGGCCCCACTCCGTCGCCGTACTTCAATACCACCTCAGCCTCGGTCTTGAAATCGCGCCCCTCGTCCACGCGGGGAATGACGAGGCCCTTGTCCAGGAATCCGCGGTTGGGCCGGACGAACAGCGGCAGCTCCAGCCGTCCTTCCGTCGGAACGCCTTCGCGTTGTAGATAGTCCCTGAATTGGGCCATGTAGTTGGCGCGGACCGCGAAGATGTTCAGCGTCTCCAGCAGCTCGATATGCTCGGGATGGGGGCCGTCCGGGGGCGAGCTGCGCTTCAGCGTCATGTCCCGGCCGCGCAGGCGCACCCCGCGCCCGAAGAGCTGGACTATCTGCGACCCTTCGCTCTTGCCGATGTTGAGCAGCCCCATGTTGGACACGCGCCAGGAGTTCCAGCCCTCGATGAACTTCTTGGAGCCGATCAGCACCTCCATCGTCGTGTTGGGCGTCCCGATGTCGTCGAACAGTGAGCCCGATATCGCGTCCTCTTCCACGGTGATGTCCGCGTTGGCGTCCGCTACAAGGTTCTTGAATCTGGCGGTGTCGCCGATGTAGATCAGCCCGAAGTATTCGTCCGAGCCGGCCGCCTTCAGTCCCAGCTCACCGTCGCTGCCCCTAATGTCGGATATGTGCAGGCCGCCGGCCGACGGCGCGTGCAACGTCCGCGCGAGCATGTCCCGGTACACCGCGGCCGCGCTCTTCCGACCTGTGGCGCGCAGGTACGGGTACTTGTCGGCGAAGGCGTCGGCCCCGTACTCATCGGTAAGCCCCGAGTCGCCCTTCAGAAGCCGACGGATGGTTTTCGTCGCCCACGCGGAGTCCGACAGCGTCCGGTGAAGGAAACAGGCGACGGTGAGCACGTCGCTGCGCGTCTTGCCCCTTTCCGTGCGAACGGCGTTGACGCTGCTGCCCACGAAGATCCACAGCGGCCGCTCCAAGTTGTAGGGCCGCAGCCTGGCGCCGTGATCGTCGAAGATGCGCTGCTGCTCGTAGAATGACAGCAGGTTGCCCAGCAGCAGCGTTTGCGTCCGATCCCCTGTCGTTTCCTGCTGCAAATTGAGGATGTGGAAGTCCTTGCCGTAGCCGTCGTCGTAGAAGTACCTGTAGGAGTAGTCGAACGCGATGGCCTTGCCGTACTCCTCGACCAACGCATCGTCGCCGGCGGCGTTCAGCGCCTGGCCGAACGTCGCGCTGTACTCAAACGTAAACCCATCCTCCGACAGGGCCTCGCGCCTCGACCGCCATGTCCGCGCTTCGCTTCCGGAGCCCTTGTGCCCCTCGTCCACGAAGACCAGGTTGCGGCCCTCAAAGGCCTCCACCGGTACGCTCACGCCCTCGCCTTGCTTGTCGTCGACCAGCTTGGTGATCTCGATCACCCGGACCGTGTCCGGTTCCGACCCAAACCGCCCGCTCTCGCTCAGGTCGAACCGGCGCGCCGGGATGCCGGACGCCGACAGCTCCTCCAGGTGCTGCCGGGTGAGGTCCTCGCTGGGCGTGATCAGGAGGATGTTGTCCAGGGGTTCCCGGTTGTAGCGGAGATACTGCCTGTAGTTCAAGTGCATCAGCAGCGTCTTGCCGCTGCCCGTCGCCATCCAGAACGCCAGCTTCTTCAGGTCCGACTCCTCGTACTGTTCGACGCGCACGCCCAGCCGCTCAGTGTTGAGCTTGTCGACGTGTGCGTTCAGCGATTTCAGGAGCGCGGCGGGGCTCCTGTCGTACCGGTCCAGAAATATCTCCGTGTAGAGCGCCGCCAGGTACTGGAAGTAGCGTAGCGTGATCGGGCGGCCCCTGGCCGCGTTCATGGCCGCCAGGTGGTCGCGGATGTTGTCGTCGTAGCGCCCCAGGTCTTCTTCGGAGACATCCCGGTTCTCACGCGTCGTCAGACTCCGACATATGTAGCTTCGGCCGTCCGCGTCGAATCCCTCTTTGACCGGCCTAATATGGTCGAGCAGCCTCTTGGTGTTCTCGTAGCCCAGCAGGTCGTGCAGCCACGACAGCAGCGTCAGCCGATGCTCCAGCCGGCCGTAGGAGTGTACGGGGTTCGTCCGCGGCTTAGGTCGTCTCCGGGTGGGCATCAGCGGGGGCCTTCCCCAACGATGTCCACGAGGAACACCGCGTCGTCACACCTGCTCATACACCACCTCGGCCGTATCGAGTATCTCCGCCTTCAGCAGCCAGTTGCGGCTCTCTTCGATGGCCGCGAAGGTGCTCATGTCGACCCGCCGCCCGAGTATCGTCGCCAGCTCGTCCTGCATGGTGATGAACGCGAGGCCCACCCGCGCTTCGGGATCGAACTCGACGAGCACGTCGACGTCGCTTTCGGGTGTGAAGTCGTCGCGCAGCACCGAGCCGAACAGGGCGAGACGGCGGATGCGGTTGCGTTGACAGAATTCAGCGATCCTGTCCGTCGGAAGCTCGATTCCAGGATTCAAGCGTGTAAACCGGCGAACATTCGCGCGTTGAAGATCGGCTCCACGGGCTTCGCGCCCGGGATCACGGAATCGCCGTTGACGTAGACGACGTCGGCATCCTTCACCGTCTTCAGCCCGTCGACGAACTGTCGGTCCCGCGCGAAGTCATCCTGCGTCCAGCCCTCCGTAGTCCGCCACACGACCGCGACCTCGCGGCCCGGCGCCTCTCGCGTCTCCCCCAGGTACACCACGTAGCGCCTTTCGTCGTCGTAGTGCACCTGCCGCGTCCGGACATTCAGCCCCAGCAGATAGGCGAACGTCTCCGCCACGTCCGCGGTCCGATCACGCGTCTCCCCGCTGGCGTGGGCTCGCAGCCGGTAGTCGAACGGAGACGTCAGCTTGGCCGCGTTCAGCAGCGTCTCGCTCCGCTTCGTCTCCCACTTCAGCATGTACTTGAGGAGGTAGCCGTCGATCGTCTCCTCCAGCCTGAGCTGACCCGCCTCATCGTCGAACCCGATGCCGTCCAGCGCGTCCTCGTAGGACTCCAGCCGCATGTACTTGACGATGCGCGGCGACCGCGCCGCCTCTTCGGTCGTGGCCTTGCGCTTTGGCTTGCCGTTCTTCCACTCCGGCGAGAATGTCACCTTCTTGATGCGCGGCAGCAGCACCGTGTCGAAGTACTCGCCCATCTCGACCAGTATGAACTTGCGCTGCCCGCCGTCCTCGCGGTTCAAGTTGATGACGGCGTGTCCAGTGGTGCCGGATCCGGCAAAGTAGTCGATGACCAGATCATCCCTTTCGGGGGCCGCAGCCGCCATAAGCT
This sequence comes from Dehalococcoidia bacterium, assembly GCA_965220785.1. Taxonomy (GTDB): domain Bacteria; phylum Chloroflexota; class Dehalococcoidia; order Lucifugimonadales; family CAZENU01; genus CAZENU01. The sequence continues at coordinate 417,756 of CBDCQW010000003.1, read as the reverse complement.
CTTCGTATAGGGAAACAGGATGGCAATATGGGAATTCGAGCCCGAGCCTGTCGACGTCGGCCTTACCCCTGCGTGAATCGCTGATCACGGAAGACATTTGACGTTTGCTGTCGGCGTTCAGGAAGACTTTCCTTCTTGGCTGAACGGTTTCATCCTTCCCAAAAATGATCTCGTTGTTCTGCACAAGTTGCTTCAGCGTCTCAGGAGCACGGGACCAACCGTAGCTTGGAACTGGGCACGGCTCATTGGTTACAGGATGGATGAGTGGGACGTGGAACTTCGGATCGGCCCGCGGCTCGGGCGCACCCATTGCCACACTCTGAAAGACTCTTCCATCGTCATCAATCAACTGATAAGCACGTTCGCCGCCAGTAAAGTCCTTACGGCCCCTAACCCAGTCGCGGAACTTTCTCTCGACCTGACTGGTGACACCACCGTGTTCCCGGACAAGGGATTCGGCCTCGCCTAGAATCGCTCGGATGTTTACAGGCCGCATGAAGATCGACGATTCGTTACATGTCCTCCACAAGATGTACTCATGCTGAGTCGCTATCCGCCTGCGGCCAAGCATGGGATTCTTCTTATCCCAAATGACGGTTCCAGCGTCCGGCAACGCCATGCTCGTGAACAGGACATGTAGCTTCTCGTACTCGTTCTCATCGATGTGGCAAAGGACTGATCCATCCGAATTCATCAGAGCATTGCCGGCCCCAATACGATCATGCATCATTGCGAGCCAGCTTGAATGCTGATAGCCGTTCTTGTAGAGAAACCCGCTGGTTGAGGTGTTGTATGGTGGGTCTATGTGAACGCACTTCGCGCTTTCCCGGTATTTCTGGTCCATCAGACTGAGCGCCTGCCAGTTTTCGCTGTGGACCAGTAGGCCGTCGGTCATGCCGTCAATGTCGTCGAAGGAGGCTAACAGGCGGTCGGTGAAGCTGGCGTCGAAATGTCGCGTGTCGAGCGGCAGAGTGGGCTGCGTTTTCAGGAAGGATGATTCTCTCGTAAAAAGTCGTGGTTAAGGGTTGTAGGATTGAAGATAATAGGGCCTGGAGAAGGTGGAGGAGAGAAGACTCAGGAGCAGGAGTAGTCAGTCGATGTTTCGAACGAGAGAGCCCCAAGAGAGCCTATGGCAGTCGGAGTTTCTGATCACGCCGAGGAAGGCTAGGCTGATGCGGAGGAGTTGGGCGCAGGTGTTTCGGAAGGAGGCTCTGCCGCTGATAGACGAGGAGCGGTTCGCAGCGATGTACAGCGCGGACATGGGCAGGCCCAACCGCGCGGTGCAGACGGTGCTCGGGGTGCTGGTGCTCAAGGAGATGTTCGATCTGACGGACATCGAGGCCCTGGAGGAGTTGGAGTTCAACCTGCTGTGGCATCACGCGCTGGGGTTGGAGATGGAAGAGGCACACCTTGCGCAAAAGACGCTGCACAACTTTCGCGTGCGGTTGATGGAGCACGACGGGGGGCGGTTGGCGTTCTGCGAGACGACGGACCGGATGATCGAGGCTCTGGGTCTTCGTACAGGCAAGCAGCGCGTTGACTCTACGCACATCATGAGCAACATCGCGGTGTTGACGCGGTTGGGGCTGTTCTGCGAGACGATCCGGGTGTTTCTGCTGGCGGTGAGCCGTGAGCACCCTGGCTTGAGAGAAGGGATTGGGTATGGTCTGGCCCAGCGGTACCTGAAGGAGACCGGAGAAGCATCCCGATACGAGGACGCGCGTTCGGAAGAGGGGCGTCGCCGGCTGTTGGTGTGCGCGCGCGACGTGTACCGGCTGGTCGATCGGTTCCGCGGGACGGCGGTGGCGCAGATGGACGAGTACGGGCTGTTGGAGCGACTGTTGCGCGAGCAGTGCCACGTGGGTGGTCACAGGGACGGTCGTCCCGGAGCGGATGACGACGATGCGGCAGAGGGGAAGGTGCCGATAGCGCTGAGGGAGCCGAGGGAGGTGCGGTCGGACTCGCTGCAGACACCGCACGACCCGGCGGTGACCTACAGCGGACACAAGGGGAAGGGATACGAGGTGCAGGTGGCCGAGACGTGTGAGAGCGACAACGCCGTTCAGATGATCACGCACGTGGAGGTCACGCCATCGAGCGGCAGCGACTCTGTGGTGACGACGCGGGTGATCGACGAGTTGAGTGAACGGGGGATAGGTCCTTCGGAGCTGTGGGCGGACACGTCGTATGGTTCTGGCCGGAACGGATGGGAGGCGGAGCGCAGGGGTACGGAGCTGGTGAGCCCGGTCGGTGGCCGGTCGCACAAGGAACCCGACGGAGGTGGTGATGAGCCGGTCAGGCTGACGGCATCCGACTTCTACATCGACGCCATGGCAACTAGGAGTGCGGTGTGTCCCGCGGGACATGGGGCAGTGGCAGAGTACGAGGATGAGGATGCGCCTGAGCGGGTGGAGATACACTTCGCCCGGGCGGTGTGTGAGCCCTGCGCGCTGCGTGCCCGGTGCCCTGTGGGGTGGCGCAGTCGCCCTGAGCTTGGGGGAGAGTGGTCACGGGGTGGAGCCTACGTGTTGAGTGCGGACCTGGCGAGGATGAACATCGCACGGAGGCGTGCGGCAGAGTCAGACGGACAGTGGCGCAAACGGTACGGGCTGCGTGCGGGGATAGAGGGGACGAACTCGGAGATGAAACGGCGCCATGGTCTTGGCCGCTTACGGGTACGTGGCGGCGAGAGGGTACGGCTCGCCGTCTACCTCAAGGCCCTGGCATGCAACGTCAAGCGGATGGTCGGGGCACGACTGATCGAGATGGACGAGACGTTGGCCCGGCCGGCTGCCCTGGCCACTGTCCCCGCCGCTGCATGACCTTGCGGGTGACGCTGCCAACCCGGTAATCCCTTCCCGGACGGTGTTGGTCGCACCGCAACGACCTCATCGGCCACTACACAAGCCCCAACCGGAACATCCAACCCCTCCACACCTAACCGTCCTCACTCCCCAGTACCAACCCGAAAGCCCCTTGTTACGAGGGAATCAAGGATGCCGAGCGGTCCGCGCCGTCGGCGCCCAGCAGCTCGCGCCACTCCTCCCATTGCGCGTCGTTGGCGGCTATCTCCGGGTAGAATTCGGAATCGATATTGCCCAGCGTGACGCAGTACTGCGTGTCGACGACGAACTTGCGCTTCTCCCAGAGCATCTTCTGAAAGTCCTCGATCTGGGCCAGGAAGTCTACGATCTCGCCGCCGACGGACTTGATGAGCCGCATCTGCTGGAACCAGCCGTCCGCGGCGCCTTCGCCCGCAGCCTCCAGGTTGTCCAGGTTCAGCACCTCGTTCTTCAGGTAGAACTCCAGCTCACGCGAGAGAAAGCCGCGCAGGTCCTTGTGTATGAAGAAGTCGGAGTCGTTGCGCCGGGTGTACTGCCGCAGGTGGTGCTCCAGGTAGCTGACCCGCTCGTCCTGCCCGTTGCGGCGGCGCTCTCCCATCAGCGCCGCCAGGGCATCGGGTGAGTCGTTCAGCCGCTGCGGAATCTCGTCGACGGCCGTCTGGATTATCTTATCCTGCTGCTTCTGCTTGCCGTAGCGGACGGTCTCCTGCGCGGTCAGCGGACGGTACTCGAACGGGATAGTGACTGTGCGAGCGTCGTCGTCCCAGCGCGTTTTCTTGCCAAGCGGCACGAAGAACCGCTTGTCGCCCTTGACGTTGTCCTGCTCGATGTCGGCGGCCTCGAGCCGGAAGCGCACCGACACGCCGTTGGGCGCGGTCCAGTCGTAGTTGTTGAAGTGCTCGGCGGTCTTGACGTAGTACTGGTCGCTGTTCGCCCAGTGGAGATAGACCTCCTCACCGTTGTAGGGGATGGCGTACCGCTGGCTGCGCGAGTAGCGGCGCTTGGAGACGAAGTCGCCGTCCTGGTAGTAGCGGCTGAAGAAGGCGTACAGATGGTTGTAGACGTCGGTCTCGACGGCCTGCCGGCCGCGCCCGGGCGCCGCGTCGGCTTGGGCTGCCAGGTATTCCTTGCCGGTGTTGGAATCCTGGAACTTAATCAGCTTGCCGTCGGCGTCGAGCGCCTGTGAGCCGAGCTCCCTCAATACCTTCTCGCGAGCCTTCTCCAGCTCCGCCGCGGCCCGCTGCTGCCGATCGAGTGCCCCTCTCTCCAGCTCGCCTGCTATGCGCGCGGGCCAATCCTCCGTGATGAACCGCTCGACGGCCTCCCGCTTGTGGTTCATGATGCGGTAGATGCCGAAGTCGAGGTCGGCGCAGTCAAACTGGAACAGCTCCCGCAGCAGCTCCTGGAATCTCAGCAGGTGAGTTTCTCCCACGGCGGACTCGCTTGTCATGACGCCAAACCTACCTCCCCGTATCGTGTCTGAGTGTGACGAACCAAACTGTATCTGTCCCATTGTGCCCGCGCAAGCACACCGGGTTGGCGGGGCAGGATAATACAGAACATTTGTGCCGCAGTCAACAGGCTCGAACGCTCGAAGAACGCTCGAACAGATCACTTGCAAGGCGCGAACGCCTGTGCTATTCTCTGCTCGCGGGACAGCCACTGCGGCCGTCCCGACTACTCTCGCAGGCGGCCCAGCTCCGATGACGACGAAACGGTACACTACTGTTCCATTCTGTCCCGCCGTGTTCCACCTCAGATACGGGCAGTGGAACACCCGGTGTTCCATTTTTTCGCAAACTGTTCCACTCGCCAGATAGAAACGGAACACAATGGAACAGAATGGAACAGCTCACACGGATCCCGCCACTGGCCTGACCGAGAAACAGATAGCCGCGCTCCCATGGAGGACGTTCGGACGGCCCCCGCCTACCGCTCAGGATGTACGGTCAGCCGCTCGCCGTCCGTGACGAACTCCACGCTCCCGCTTAGGCTGGTCAGGAAGACCATGTCCGGCGCGACGTGCCGGCCGAGCGCCTCCATCGTCTCCACGTGAGGATGCCCGAAACGGTTGTCCTTCCCGGAGGAGACGACCGCGGCCGTCGGACTGACGGCTGACAGAAGCCCCTCGGTCGACGAGCTGCGGCTGCCGTGATGCGCGACCTTCAACACGTCGCTGTTCAGCGTCGAACCGCCGGCGACGAGCGCCCGCTCTCCCGGAGCGAACAGGTCCGCGGCCAGCAGGAACGAGACCTCCCCGTAGACGATCCTCAGCACCACAGAGGCGTTGTCGACGTCAGGGTCCGGGCCGCCGATCAGGCTCTCCGGCGGCCCGAGCACCTCTATCAGCACCCCGTCGTCCGTGACGATCGACTGACCGGCCCTCGCGTGCGTGACGACCGCGCCCTCGCCGTCGACCGCCGAACGCCACGCCTCGTAGGCGCCGGAATCGTACCGCACCGGGTGTTCCAGTATCCGGATCACCTCGTAGCGCCCCAGGACCTCGGTCAGCCCGGACACGTGGTCTCTATGCGGGTGAGTCAGCACGACCAGGTCGACGTGGCGCCGCCAGAACGGCAGCTCGTCGGCGACGGCTCTCGCCGCGACGATCGGGCTGGGGCCGCCGTCGACGACGATGACCCGCCCGCCGGGCGTCGTAACCACGGCCATGTCGCCCTGCCCCACGTCGGCGAAGGTGACGTGAAGGTCGCCGTCGGGCAGCAGCAGGACGACCGCCCACACGAGCCCGGCGAGCGCGACAGCCGGCCCTGCAATCCACCAGGACACGCCGCGGTCGAGCGCGGGCCCGACGCTGCGGATGCCGTCCAGGACCCGGCCCGCCATATCGCCAAGCGGCCGGCGCAGGTATATCCCGATGAGCGCCGCGTAGTAGGCGACGACCAGGACCGGCGCCACGGCGCCCGTCTGGAACGCCGTCCCCGGCAGGCGGGCGATCAGGCCCACGATGCCCGTCAGGTACGCGGTCGTAACCCATGCAACCCACCCGAACGGCTGGGCCAGCTCGCTCGAAACGAGGCCGGTCAGGCCTGCGGCGCCATGGGCCACCAGCACAAGCGGCATCACGGGCAGGGTCACGAGCGTGGCCGGCAGGCCGACCAGCGACACGCGCTCGAAGTGAAACGCCACCAGCGGCAGCGTCGCGACCGTCGCCGCGATCGTCAGGGCGGCGGACGAGGCAGCGAGCTGCACGAGAGCCCCGGGAGAATCGCCGCGGTCATCCCCCACGCCGAACACCGCCCTCAGCCTCGCCGCGACCGGCTCGGCGAGCGTCGCGATGCCCGCCATGGCCGCGAAGCTGAGTTGGAACGATACCGCGGACAGCACGCCGGGGTCGAACGCCACCATGACCGCCGCCGCCAGACCCAGCGCCGGAAGCACGCTCCGCGGCCGTCCCAGCGCGAAGGCGGCGAGATACACCGTCCCCATGATGGCCGCCCGCGTGGCCGACGGCGGCATCCCGGCCAGCAGCGCGTATCCCCACATCGCGACGAGCGGCGGGACCAGGTAGAGCTGCCGCCGTCGGCCGACGGCCCAGCTCGAGACCGCCAGCACTATGCCGAGCACCACGGTCATGTGCAGGCCCGATATCGCCAGCAGATGCGACGCGCCGGTGACGCGGAAGTCCTCCAGGAGGTCGTCCGGCAGGTTGTCCCGGTTGCCCAGCAGCAGCGCCTGGCCCATCGCCGACTGCGGCTCCGGGACGGCCGCGTCCAGCGACCGGGCGAGCGCCCTTCGCGCGACGGCCAGCCATGTACCGGGGCCGTCCGCCTCCAGCAGCAGCTCGACCTGTGGAAACGGGACCACCGCCGTGATCCCCTGGCTGGCCAGGTAGGTCGGATAGTCGAACTCCTCGGTCCCCTGCCATGGCCTCTCTATCGTTCCTGTCAACAGAAGCCGGTCGCCGCTCTGGATTGGGGCGGTCGGGCGTCTGCTGACCAACTCGACCGACGGCCTGACCGTGACCAGCACCCTGCCCGGCTCCTCGGACGTGACTCCGTCCGCGGCGATCCGGTCGACCGAGAACGGGAACCGGAGCGACTGACCGGAGGCCTCCGGGTCGCCGTCCACGACGCCCTCGATCCGCACGTCGCTCTGCCCGTGGAAGGCGAGGTACGCCGCCGCCGCGTCATCGGCGATGCCGCTCCGGGCCACGCCTGCCACGACGGCCAACACGACAAGCGCGAGGAGTACGCCTCGCCTCTGGATCACCGTCCCTGCCGCGCACAGCACCGCGGACAGGCCGAATATCCCGACGACCGCCGCCGGCAGCTCGACGCGTCCGCCGAGGTAGACCCCGGCGGTGAAGGCGGCGGATAGTACGAGGAGATGCATAGCGGAGTATCCGGGAATGGCCCAGGGCTGCGACGCGCGCCGGGCATACGGCTTGTCGGGAGCCCGATCAGCGGGCCTCGATCAGGTCGCGAATGGCCTCCAGGGTCGCGGGCCCGATGCCCGCTACGTTCAAAATGTCCTCGGCCGAGGCGAACGGGCCGTTGGCCTCGCGGTACGCGACTATCGCCGCCGCCCGGACACTGCCGATCTGGGGCAACGAGACCAGCGTCTCTACGCTCGCGGAGTTTATGTCGATCTTGCCCGCGGCGGTCTTGCCGGCCTGTTGCGCCGGCGCCGCGGTCTCGCCACGGGTCGGAATGTGCCAGTGGGCCTCGTCCACCAGCCGGGCGGCAAGGTTCACCGCGTCCAGGTCCGCCTCGTCGGTCGCCCCGCCCGCCGCCTCGACCGCGGCGGCCAAGCGCGCGTTCGCGCCGACCGTGTAGACTCCCGGCTCGCGCACCGCTCCCGTGACGTACACTTGGAGGTCGTGGATGTCGCTGGGCGCCGGCGTCGGAAGCATGACCTCTATGCCGTCGGAGGGCGTCGAAGCGCTCAACAGGAGGTAGAGGACGCCCACTACGGCCGCTGCGGCCGCCACTGCAAAGACGGCCTGCGATGCTAACTTCATACGCCTGGCGCCCGTCGGGCTGAGATTGGCGGGACTATATCCGGCAGCCTCGCCTATGTCAACCTGCGCACATGGCACAGGCGGCGCATGAATAATCGTACACCACCGCGGGGCCGATGACCCCAGTCCCCCACCTCAGTCATTCCCGCGCAGAGCCTGCCCTCGCGTAGGCGGGGGCGGGAATCTATCCCCGACAGGGTGCGCCACTACGACACCAGGAGCAGTCCGTCACGCCGGCCCGGCCCAATCAGGTGGGAATCTGGGACGACAGAGGCGTTGTATCCCGCCGGGCAGACGATATAATGACGCTCGTACGGGTCATCATAGGCTAACGGCCGAATCTGGAGGGCAGTCAGCGATGGGCGAGTTCGTCAGAGTGGCTTCGGTTAACGATCTGGAAGACGACGAGACGATGCAGGTGGACGTAGGAGACGAGCAGGTGCTGCTCGCCAGGCTTGACGGCGTGTTCTACGCCATCGGCGAGGAGTGTACCCACGAGGGTGGGCCACTCTCCCAGGGCTGGGTCGAAGACGGGCAGGTGGAATGCCCGTTGCACGGCGCCCAGTTCGACCTCAAGTCCGGTGGTTTCACGGCGCCCCCGGCATCCGACCCCGTAAAGTCGTACCCGGTGCGGGTGGAAGGCGACGATGTCCTGGTAGGCTCGACCGAGTAGCGCCCCGCGCCGGTCGGGAATCGGGCCTCCGGTCTTCGCTAACGCCCGCGCTCGTCCCCCCAAAGGACGATGTGCAGCCGCGTCGTGAAGCGGTAGCCCCTCCGGACGCACTGCTCGGCGACCCACTCGCCGCGCTCGCGGATGGCCTTCGCGGTCGTGCCCTCGGGCATCAGCAGGACCCGGCTCGCCGGCAGCCGGTGCCGCTCGACCAGGGCGGCCACCTCGTCGACGTCGGCGGGCTCGGCCACGACGAACTTGAAGTAGACCTTGGGCAGCTCCGTGAAGGCCCGCAGCACATCGGCGACCTCGCGCCGGTCCCTGCGGTTGCCGGAGTTGGCCGTCTTCGGCGAGACGTTCCACTGCGAGACCGCCGCGGCCATCTCAGCGCTCGGCGCGATCGTGCCGTTCGTCTCGACCTCTATCGACCATCCCCCGGCGCTCAGCGACCTTGCCAGCGGCGCCAGCTCCGACTGCTGGAGCATGGGCTCGCCCCCCGTGACCACCAGGTGACGGCAGGGCATGACATCGAGTCTGCTCCGAACGTCGGACGCCTCCAGCGACACGATCTGCTCACGGTAGTCGTACCGCTCCCAGTCCCAGGTGTACTTCGTGTCGCACCACGAGCATGTCAGGTTGCAGGTAGCCAGCCGCAGAAACACCGAGGGTCTGCCCGCCGAGACTCCCTCCCCCTGTATGGAGTGAAATATCTCGGGCTCCCCCGACGGCATCCGGCTGACCTTCAGCATCGGTCACGCAGCGCCGGGTCCGGAACTCCGGCCTCCTCGAAGCCCTTGGCCCGCAGGACGCAGCTATCGCACACGCCGCACGGCCGCTCTCCTCCCTCGTAGCAGCTCCACGTGTGCTCCAGCGGCGCGCCGAGGTCGACCGCCATCCGGACGATCTCCGCCTTGGACAGCTCGATGATCGGCGTCTCGATGCGGATGTCCACGCCGTACTCCGCGCCAAGCTTGCTGCCGTAGCGCATCGTCCGCGACATTTGCGCGAAGAACTCCGGCCGGCAGTCCGGGTACCCGCTGTAGTCGAGCACGTTCGGCGCCATGTATACGACCGCGGAAACGTCGTCGCTCGCGACCCCCTCGACCTCGATGGAGTACAGGACCTGGCTCTCCAGGTAGGCGGCGGCCAGCGCCACGAACGTCGTGTTGCGAAGCGGCACGTACGTGATCGGGATGCTGGCGCCCATCTCCTTGGGCTCCCGGTCGGTCGGCAGTGGGAAGGCGTCCGGATTGGTCAGCGCCGAGTACCACGCCACGTCGCCGAGGAACGATATGTCCACAAGCCTGTGGTCGACCCCCAGCCGGCGCGCGACCTCGGCCGCGCTCACCAGCTCTCGGCTGTGTGTCTGCCCGTACTGGAACGTGATCGCGGTCAGACGCTCCGAGCGCGACTTCGCGTAAGCCGTGACGGTGGTCGAGTCCAGGCCCCCCGAAAGCAGGGTGACCGCGAAGCTGGTCATGAGGATATCTGGCAGCTCAGCATTCGCACTCCCGCCGCTACGCGTCCCGCTCGTAGCTGGCGGTCACACAGGCGTGCAGCCCGCCGCGGACGTTGTAGTCGAGCTCGACCGACATGCGCGCCGGCTGGCAGACGGCGACGAGGTCCTTCAGAATCCGGTTTGCCGCGTGCTCGTGGACGATGCCGACGCCCATGTACGACAGCAGGTAGTACTTCAGGCTCTTTAGCTCGATGCACTGGCCGTCCGGCACGTAGCTGATCGTCAGCTTCCCGAAGTCCGGCAGGCCGGTCCACGGGCAGACGGCCGTGAACTCCTCGGTGTCGATCACCACCTCGGCCTGGCTCCCCGCGTAGTCGTAGTCGAACGCAAGCAGGCACTCCGTGTCGACGGCGCTCTCGGGCCGCGTCTCGAATCGGCGGTCCAGCTGCTCGTAACGCTTCTGCAACGCCTGTATGCTCGACATTCGGCCGCCTCCGCCAACCGGGACTACCGACCTATAATACAATCGCGGTATGACCAAGACCAAATCCCCGAAGCTATTGCATTCGGCCACGGAACCGGCATGACCGCGCCGGACGACCTCGCCGTAGAGGTAAGCGGCCTGAGCAAGGCATACGCACGCACGCAGGTACTGCGCGACTTGGACCTGCGGATTCCCTGGGGACGGGTGCTCACCGTCCTTGGGCCCAACGGCTCCGGAAAGACGACGCTGGTGCGAATCCTCGCCGGACTCGCTCGGCCCGACGAGGGCCGGGTCAGCATAGCCGGTATCGATCTCGCCAGCCAGCCGGAGCGGGCCCGCCGCCGCGTCGGCGTCGTGACCCACGACACGCTGCTGTACGACGGGCTCACCGGCTACGAGAACCTCGCCTTCTTCGGCCGAATGTTCGCGCTCGACCGCATCGACGACCGGATAGCCGAGGTCGCCGCTCTTCTCGGCATCGCCGGCCGGCTCGGACAGCGCGCGGGAACGCTCTCGCACGGCTTCCGAAAGCGGTTCAGCATCGCCAGGGCGCTGCTTCACGGCCCGGCCGTGCTTGTCATGGACGAACCGGAGAGCGGCCTGGACCAGGAGGCGCTCCAACTCCTCGACGCGGCGCTGGACAAAGGAAGCAACCCCACGCGCTCCGTCCTGCTGACCACGCACGACCTGGAGCGCGGACTGGCGGTCGGCGACAGCGTTGTCATCCTGTCCCGCGGCGAAATCGTCTACCGCGAATCTGAGGTCTCGCCCCACGCGATCGACGCCGTCCGCGACGCCTACTTCCGGCACACGGGAGCGCGAACGTGAGAAACTTCGTCCGGCCGGTGGCCGCGATAGTCTGGCGGGACATCCTGCTCGAGACCAGGTCCAAGGACATAGTCGTCTCGTTGCTGGTGTTCTCGCTCCTGGTCGTCGTCGTGTTCAACTTCGCCATCGAGATCACCCCGCACACCGCTGTGCTCGTCGCCCCCGGTGTCCTGTGGGTGGCCATCGTCTTCGGCGGCCTGCTGGGGCTCACCCGGTCGATAGCGCTCGAGATCGAGTCCGGCGGGCTGGACGGGCTGCTGCTCGCCCCGGTAGGCCGCGACGCGGTCTTCTTCGGCAAGGTCGCCTCCAACACGTTGTTCATGCTGGTGGTGGAAGTGCTGGTGTTTCCCGTGTTCGCGGTGTTGTTCGACGTGTCTATCGCGGAGCCAGGCCTGCTGCCGATAGCCGTCCTGGCGACGCTGGGGACCGCGACGGTGGGCACCGTCTTTGCCGCGATGGCCGCCAACACCCGGGCGCGAGAGGTGATGCTGCCGCTGCTCTTTCTCCCGGCCGCGTTGCCAGCCATCGTAGCGGCCGTCGAGGCCACGGGCCTGCTGCTGGGCGACGGGACGTTCCGCGAAACGGGCCGCTGGATCGCCCTGCTAGCCGCCTTCGACGCGGCGTTCCTCGTCGTCGCGCCGCTGGCGTTCAGGCTGGTGGTCGAGGAGTAGCAGCTCCTGGACCGGGACGCCGACGCGCGCCTCGACGCGGGTCCGGAACTTGGCCGCGAGAAAGCTTTGGGCAAAAGCGATATACTTAAGCGGGACAAACGACATCCGGACATCGGTTCACTACCTCCCCGGACACTCTCGCAGTCGGGCACTGGAGGCTTGGTTTGACCGCCGTACGGTTCGCCATGTTCTGCTACGACGCCATCCGCGAATACCTGCGCCGGAACTGCTCGCATTCGGCCGGCGCCATAGCGTTCTACACGCTGTTTTCGCTGTTCCCGCTCTTCTTGTTCCTCACGATCGGGCTGAGCTACATATTCGGGCCGGAAACCGCGCAGGAGGAAGACAAGCTCGTAGACGCCATAGCCGGCATCATCCCCGTGTCGCACAGTTTCGTCGGCGATACGATACACAACGTGACCAATGCGCGTGACGAGTTCGCGGTCGTCAGCGTGATCGGCATCGTCTGGGCGTCGACCGCCATGTTCGGCGCGATCCGGAAGGGGATCAACGCGGCTTGGGGTATACGCAAGGCGCGGCCGTTTCTGAAGGAGCGGCTCATCGACTTCGGACTCGTCTTCGCAGCGGGCGTGCTGTTGATCTTGTTCCTGTTCAGCGCGGCGGTCTTCGAGATCATGAGAGACATCACGGGTAGGGTCGCGCCCGAAGCAGGCTTGTTCAGCGGTCTTGTGTGGAGCCTCGCGCCGAAGCTGATCACCCCGGTGCTGACCTTCTTGACCTTTCTCTTCATGTACCGCTTCCTACCGAACACGCAGGTACGAACTCGCGACGTTTGGCCGTGGGCGCTGGGGGGATCGCTCGCCTTCAACGCCGCCAGCCTGTGCTTCGTCTGGTACGTGAGCACCTTCCCTCACTACAACGTGGTCTATGGATCGATCGGCGCCGTCCTGGCGCTGCTCACGTGGGTCTACCTCTCCGCCACCATAGTCCTGTTCGGCGCCCTCGTGTGCTCCCGCTACTGCGCCTACGTCGCCAGCATCCAGAGCGACGACAAGAGCTGGAAGGTGATTTGGAGCGGTTTCTCGCGCGTACGGCTGCGGGTGGTGGAAACGTCCCGGTCGGCCTGAAGTGCGAACGCCCCTGAAACTGGCCGCCCTGGTCTTGCCGGTGATGATCGGGCTGGCCGCCTGCGGCGCTCCCGAACCCGAACAGAAAGCGCCCAACGCGTCCCAGGCCCCGCTCCCCTCGGTCGCCGACGTCGTCGAGCAGGTCAGCCCCTGGGTCGTTTCGATCACGACCGAGTCGCTGGTCAGGGGGCTGTTCAGGACGGTAACGGGGCAACAGGCCGGGTCCGGGTTCATCGTACGGCCGAACGGGTACATAGTCACCAACAATCACGTCGTCGAAAGGGCGAGGGAGATCAAAGTTCACCTCGCCACCGGAGAGACCTACGACGCCGAAGTGGTGGGCCGGGACCCGCCTCCCGGCGACCTCGCCCTGCTCAAGATAGACGCGGAGGACCTGCCTGTGGCGACCTTCGACGATTCGGGCGAGCTGAGGGTGGGCGACTGGGTCATCAGCATCGGCAACGCGCTGTCCCTCAAGGGAAGCCCGACCGTGACCCTGGGCATCGTGAGCGCGCTGGGACGAACGGTGCCGACCCAAGAAGGCACCTTTTACGACATGATCCAGACCGACGCGGCGATCAACACCGGCAGCAGCGGCGGCCCGCTGGTCAATCTGAAGGGCGAGGTCGTCGGGATCAACCAGGCGCTGCTGCCCAGGGCCCAGGGTGTGGGATTCGCTCAGAGCGCGTCCGTGGCGAAGCGCATCATCGACAGCCTCGTCGAGCACGGCCGCGCCATGAGGCCGCTCATCGGGCTGCTGGGCACCGACGTTACGCCCGCCATCGCCACCGAGCTCGGCCTGGGCGTGAAAGAAGGCGTCATCGTGACCCACATGTCCGAGACGGACCCCGCCTACAGGGCGGGCATTCGCGTCCAGGACGTGATCACCGCGCTCGACGGCGTGCCCACCCCGGACATGGCCAGCTTCCTCACCCTGCTCCAGACCTACGCCGTAGGCGACCGCGTCACCGTCGACTACCTCCACGAAAACGAGCAGCGCACCGCCACGCTCGAGCTCGCCGAGCGCCGCTCCTAGCCCGCGGCGCGGCTCCCCAAGTCCCCACCTCCGTCATTCCCGCGAACAGCCTGCCCTCGCGTAGGCGGGGGCGGGAATCCATCCCCGACAAGGTGCGCCACCATGATGCCGGAAGCAGCCCATCAGGCCGGCCGGCCCAATCAGGTGGGGAATCTGGCGTGACGCGTGACGCGGCGCAGTTTGACCGCCCCCGGCCGCGTTGCTACACTCCGCAGCCTATGACCACGACGCCCGCACCACCGCTCACCCGCCAGGACATCTCGGAGGCGCTCGAGGCCCTCGGGCTGACGCGGGGCGCGGTCGTCTTCATGCACAGCTCGCTGAGCAGCCTCGGAGCGGTGGACGGCGGCGCCGATACGGTCGTGGACGCGGTGCTGGACGCGCTCGGGCCGGACGGCACGCTGGCGGTCCCCACCTTCTGCAGCATCAACCGCAGGCGCAAGCAGACCTACGACCCGGACACCACCCCGTCCGAGGTCGGGCAGATCACCAACGCGCTGCGCAGCCGCCCGGAAGCCTTCCGCAGCCCCCACATCTGGCAGTCGATGTCCGCCATCGGCAAGCGGGCGGAGGAGATGATGTCGGTCCACCGCCCGGTGGCGTGGGCTGCGGACGGGCCGTTCTGGAGGCTGTACGAGTGGGACGCCTACATCATGCTGCTCGGCGTCCCCTACTTCCGCAGCACCTTCTGGCACCTGATCGAGCAGTGGGTCCAGCCCGCTTACGGCAGGTGGAAGGAGTCGACCGGCCGCATCAGGAACCCGGACGGCTCGGAAAGCCCGCTCGAGGAGATCACCTTCGGGCCGCAAATCGGCCACGCTCACGACTTCAACAAGTTCGGGTCCAGGATGGAGGCCCAGGGACTGGTCAGAATAGGCGCGGTCGGCAACGCCATGGCCCGCCTCTACCGGGCGCGAGACGCCTTCGACACCGGCGTCGCCGAGTACCGCAAAGACCCAACCCTGTTCATCCAGACCGGCGAGGGCTTCACCGACCTCCCCGACGGCGTCATAGTCGGCGAGTACAACAACGAGAAGTCGATCGTAGACCCGGCAGGCAGCTACAAGCTCTACGAGTAGCCCCACGTTTATAGCCCTGAAGGCCCGGCCTGCCGGCCAAACCGGAGAAATCGAGAACCTCCGCGTCGCGGTTCGTCCTGAACCTGTAGTCAGAACCTTGTCCTGCCATGAGTGAGGAGACGACAGGGTCCCCGCTTATGGCTCCGTCTGTCCTGGATTCCCGCCCCGTGGCCATGTGGTAGCCTACGCGGGGCTCGGTGAAGATGTGCTTCGGGTCGTTGGCGTCGTCGCCCAGCTTGCGGCGCAGATTCTTTGTCGGCAGGGGCGTACCGGAGTTCGGGGGCACGTTCCTCTCGGAAGGCAATACCGTCCTGTACGTCTATGTGACGGGCAACCCGCAGGTCTTGAGTACCGATGTCGTGAAGCGGGCGATCGACGACGTCCTGAAAGCCAGCCCAACCCAAAGGCGGGAGCTGCGGCTGATTCCAGCCACGTACTCCCTGATCCAACTCCATAAGTGGTACAACGACATGCAAGACGTGGTCTTCGCGAATTCGCACGTCGTTCTGACCGATCTCGATGAGGGGCAAAATCGAATCGAAATCGGCGTCGACGACCTGGATGCGGAGCAGGCGCTGAGGGCCGCAGTGACCTCTCTGGGCATCCCCGACAAGGCCCTCGTCATCTCGCTCAGAGAGCGCCCCATCCCGGCCTCACATGATCTCCAGGATAGGGCAAGTGGGAATACGATGGAGGGAGGCTATCAAGTCACGGGATTTGGAGGACGCCTCTGTACCCTTGGCTTCAATACCGAACGGTCGGGGGAAGCTGGCTTCATCACCAACGGCCACTGTACCGAGAGTGGGGATTATGACGGCGGAGTAGATAGCACGCAATTCCACCAGCCTAGTTCGCTCGTGAATTCCACCGCCATCGGTACGGAGACCATCGATCCGACATTTTCCTCCGATCCCCCGACATGCCCGGCCGGCAAGGTATGCCGCTACTCCGATGCTGCCTTTATCCGCTTCGCGTCCGGAGTGTCCTATAACCTGGGTAAGATCGCCAAGACGACCACAATGGGCAGCATCGATGTAGACCACAATGCGAAGTTTCGCATCGTGGCGGAGCGCTCATACTACTCTGTAGGAGAGATAGTTAACAAGGTTGGGAGAACCACAGGATGGACCCGCGGGCGGGTTGTCGAGACATGCATGAACGCTCCGCTGGAAGGTAACCGCGTGCTCCTTTGCCAGACCATAGCCACTGTCCATGCTGAGTCTGGCGACAGTGGCGCACCGGTGTTTGCCGTCACCGACTCTCCGGCTGTTCGGGACGTGGACCTCCTGGGCATGATGTGGGGGATAACTACAAGCACTCCGGTGGAGATTTGGATCAGCCCGGTCGGCGGCATCTACCGTGACCTGGGAATCTACGACGCCTGGGACTCGTGCGACCCTTACTTCGATTGCTGATGATAGCCCGGCCGACCCCGATCCATGTCTGCGTGGCGCTGGCAGCCATCCTGGCTGTGGCGGGGTGCCGTTCGGCCTCTGACACGGTTCCCGCCTCGTCCGGTCTTGAGGCGACCCCGACAGCCTCTCCAACCCCTAGCCCTACGCCGTTCCCACCTGTCATGGATGATGTGGGGATCCTTAGCTTGGAGGAGGCGGCGGCCGCAGGGCGGTTCTCGAGCTTGGAGGAGGCGGGGTTCGGGGGGATGTTTCTGGATGCCGAAGACAACAGCGTCGTGTACGTATACCTGGTCAACCCCTCTCAAGCGGCGGCCGAAGCAGCCGTCCTCTTAACCTATGGCCACGAGCGGATGAAGAAAATCAGGGAGGTCCGTCCGCTCAAGGCGCGATACACCATCGAGCAGCTCGTTGAATACTACAAGGCCGTGGGGGATATCGTGTGGAGCTTCCCGGATGTGAACCTGACAGACCTGGATGAGGGACAGAATCTTATCGAAGTCGGCGTAGACTGCGAGAGCAGTATAGACCGCGTGGGGCTGGCATTGCAGAATCAGCTGCCTTCGCTGGGCGTCCCGATCGAGGCCGTCGTCGTTGGAGTACGGGAACGCCCGCGATATAGACCTGGGGGATTTGAATGCATATTGACCGAGACCATCGACCCAATCACTGGGCTTTCTACGCCCGGCTTCGGCGGACTTTACTTCCAAGACGACATCGTCAGTGTATACCTGCTGGAGCCGTCACAGGAGGTGGCGGAACAGCTCGTGATCGAGGAGTTGGGCCGAAAGGTATTTGAAAGTCTCCGGAAAGTACGGGCGGTCCAAGGGACCTACACGTGGACTCAACTGCTGGAATGGTACGAATCGATCGAGGACGACATATACAAGGATTCCGCAGCGGGGATGGTCACCGTTGACCCAGGCAAGAACCGCCTGACCATATGGATCCGCCAGGAATACGTGGACGGCGCAGAAAGAGAGATAGTAAAGGCCGTTCTATCGCGACACGGAGTGCCCTGCGAGGCGGTCGTTCTATTGCTCGAAGACGGGACAACCCGTCGGCCCGCATCCGCCCTTTGCCCGCCATGAGTCCTTTCACCGCTCAGCTTTCCGTCCCCGCCGAACACTTTGTAGATATAGAACTCCTGGGAACAATGTGGCGGCTAGTAGCCCGACCGACCCCGCTCCATATATGCGTGGCGCTGGCAGCCGTGCTGGCTGTGGCGGCGTGCCGTTCGTCCCCCGACACGGTTCCCGCCTCGTCCGGTGCCGAGGCGACCCCGCGAGCCTCTCCAACCACTGGCCCAACTCCCAGCCCTATGCCGTTCCCACCTATCAGGGATGATCCGGGGATATGGAGCTTGGAGGATGCGGTGGCCAAAGGGCGGTTCTCCAGCTTGGACGAGGCGGGGTTCGGGGGGATGTTCTTGGATGCCAAAGAAAACAGCATCCTGTACGTATACCTGGTGAACCCCTCCCAAGCGGCGGCGGACGAGGCCGCCCTCATAATCTACGGCCACGAGGGTATAAAGAGAATCAAGGAAGTCCGTCCGCTCAAGGCGCAATACACCATCGAGCAGCTCAATGAATACTACACGGCCCTGGGGGATATCGTGTTCAGCTTCCCGGATGTGAACATGACAGACCTGGATGAGGGGCTGAATCGTATCGAAGTCGGCGTAGACTGCGAGAGCAGTCTAGACCGCGTGCGGCTGGCGTTGCAGGAGCAGTTGCCTTCTCTGGGCATTCCGATCGAGGCCGTCGTCTTTTCAGTGCGGCCGCGCCCCCATTATAGGCAAGAGCATACTACTATGTATAAGTGTTGAGCACAGTGAGCGGGTAGTCCTCATCCCACCCGTAACTGTTCAGAGTGAGGGGACCTCTCGGAATATCCGTTGATAATGATAGCCTCGCCGTCGACTTCGCTGCGGGTATGCGTGGTGCTGGCAGCCGTCCTGGCTGCGGCGGCGTGTAGCTCGCCACCTGACACGGTTCCCGCTCCGTCCGGTCTCGAGGCGACTCCCACGCCGGGCTCTCCAGACCCCAGCCCCACACCATCCCCGCCTTCCCTCGAGGAGGCGGGGTTCTCGGGGATGTTCCTGGATCCCAACGACAGCAGCATCCTGTACGTATACCTGGTCAACCCCTCTCAAGCGGCGGCGGAAGCGGCCGCCGCCAAGCACTTTGGCCTTGGGCGGATACAGCATATCAGGGAGATCCGTCCGCTCAAGGCGCAATACACCATGAAGCAGCTCAAAGAATACCAACGGGCTCTACACGATGCCCAGCCATTCAGCATCCCAGAGGTGAACACGACAGGCCTGGACCTGAATCACAGTCGCTTGGTGGTCGGCGTAGACTGCGAAAGCAGTCTAGACCGCGTGCGTCTGTTCTTGCAGCAGAGGTTGCCTCCGCCAGCCATGGAGATCGTCGTCGTTGAAGTTCTGCCCCGCGGCTATCCGGCAAATAGACCCACGAAATTTCCATGCATACCAGCCGAGACCATCGACCCGGCCACGGGGCTTTCGACGCCTGGCTTCGGCGGACTTTACGTGGCGTCCGGCATCGCCAATGTCTACCTGCTGGAGCCGTCACAGGAGGTGGCGGAACAACTCGTGATCGAGGAGTTGGGCCGCAAGGAATTTCGAGGTCTCCAGGGAGTGCGAGCGGTCCAAGGGACCTACACGTGGGCTCAACTGATGGAATGGTACGAATCGGTCAGGGTCGACATATACAAGGATTCCGCAGCGGGGATGGTCACCGTTGACCCAGGCAAGAACCGCCTGACCATATGGGCCCCCCAGGAATACGTGGACGACGCAGAAAGAAAGATAATAAAGGCCGTTCTATCGCGACACGGAGTGCCCTGCGAGGCGGTCGTTCTATTGCTCGAAGACGGGACAACCCGTCGGCCCGCATCCGCCCTTTGCCCGCCATGAGTCCTTTCACCGCTCAGCTTTCCGTCCACGCCGAACACTTTGTAGATATAGAACTCCTGGGAACAATGTGGCGGCTAGTAGCCCGACCGACCCAGCTCCATATATGCGTGGTGCTGGCTACCGTTCTGGCATCAGCCGCTACGGCGTGTGGTACGCCTGACACGGCGGTTCCCTCTCTGCCCGACACGCCATTGGCGGCGTCCACTGCGGGAGGTCCCAGCCCCACGCCAACCCCGCCTTCCCTGGAGGAGGCGGGGTTCTCGGGGATGTTCCTGGATCCCAACGACAGCAGCATCCTGTACGTATACTTGGTCAACCCCTCTCAAGCGGCGGCGGAAGCGGCCGCCGCCAAGCACTTTGGCCTTGCGCGGATGCAGCATATCAGGGAGGTCCGTCCGCTCAAGGCGCGATACACCATGAAGCAATTCCTGGAATACGAAAAGGCTCTAGAGGATGCCCTGGTGGCATTCAGCTACCCAGAGGTGCACATGACAAGCCGGCAGCTGTGGCACTGGCGCTTCGTGGTCGGCGTAGACTGCGAAAGCAGTCTAGACCGCGTGCGTCTGGTCTTGCAGAAGAGGTTGCCTCCGCCAGTTATGGAAACCGTCGTCGTTGAAGTGCGGGAACGCCCGCGATATAGACCAGGGGGATTCGAATGCATATCGACCGAGACCATCGATCCGATCACAGGGCTTTCCACACCTGGCTTCGGCGGACTTTACTTCGAAGACAACGTCGTCAGTGTATACCTGCTGGAGCCGTCACAAGAGGTGGCGGAAGAGCTCGTGATAGAGCAGTTGGGCCGAAAGACATTTGAAGGTCTCCAGGGAGTACGGGCGGTCCAAGGGACCTACACGTGGGCTCAACTGCTGGAATGGTACGAAGCGATCAGCGGTGACATATACCAGACCCAAGTGAGCGGGGTCGTCGACGTTGACTCGCGCTGGAACCGCCTGATCGTAGAGAGCGACCCGGAAGACGACGACGCCACGGCAAGACAAATAAAGCCCATCCTATCGCGAAACGGAGTGCCCTACGAGGCGGTCCTTCTGGGGGCATGGGGCCAGCCACCTCGCCCGCTCACACCCGTCCCTCCAGACAGCTCGTAACCCTGACACGGGGCCTCGGCTTTTGTAACTGTTCAGTCCGGCCCGGACCGTGCCGGGGATAGTACCCGCTCTACCGGCGCACCAGCCCGACGACGGCCTCACGGCCGTTGACCCTGTGCGACTCGGAGAACGCGTCCTCGGGCGCCGCCGTTCTCTCGACCGTGTCCGCGAGCGTCTCGCGCCGGACGTAGTCGCCGTGCGCGGCCAGCAGCTCGTCGAGCTCCTCGTCGCCGCTGACGTACATGTCTATGTGATCGGCGATGTCGAACCCCGCGGAGCGTCTCATGTTCTGGACGACGTGCACGAGCTCACGCGCCAGGCCCTCCAGCTCCAGCTCGCGGCTGACCTCCGTCGTGACCGCGACGGTGTAGTCCGCCTCCGTCGCCGAGACGTAGCCCGGCGCGTCGGAGCGCGTCACCGAGACCTCGTCCGGCTCCAGCGTGAACTCGCCGGCCTCGACGGGACGTCCGGAGTCGACGCGCCGCCAGACCTCGCGCGAGTCCATCGCCTGCAGGGCCGCCACGACCTCCCGCGTGCGGGGGCCGAAGCGCGGGCCGACTCTCGACAGCACGGCCTCGACGTGGAAGCCCACCACCTCGCCGTCGTCCTCCATCGCCGCCACGTCCTTGACGTTCAGCTCGTCTCTTACCTGGTCCTTGACGCGCTCCAAGGCGGCGCGCTCTGACTCGGAGCGCAGGGACACTACGGCGCGATCCAGCGGCTGGCGGACCTTGATCCCGGCCTTGCTGCGGGCCGACCTGCCGAGGCTGGACAGCCGCATCGCGAGCCGGGTGGCCTCCGACAGCCCGCGGTCGATCTTCGACTCGTCGGCGACCGGGTAGGACTCGAGGTGCACGCTCTCGGTCCGGCCGTTCGCGGGCCGCGCCAGGTTCCGGTACATCTCCTCCGTCACGAACGGCACGAACGGCGCCAGCAGCCGGGTCAGCGTGACCAGGCACTCGTACAGCGTCGAGTGGGCCGCCAGCTTGTCGTCGTCCGCCTCGCTCTTCCAGAAGCGCCGGCGGCTGCGGCGGACGTACCAGTTCGACAGGTAGCCTACGAAGCTCTCGAACCGGAGGCAGGCGTCCTGCGGCGAGTAGCGCTCCAGCGCCGACGTGACGTCGGCCACCAGCTCGTTCAGCTCCGAGACGATCCAACGGTCCAGCTCCGGCCTCTGCTCCACCGGCGGCGCCGAGGTGCTCGGGTCGTAGCCGTCTATGTTGGCGTAGGTCACGAAGAACGAGTAGACGTTCCAGAGCGGGATCAGGAAGCTCCGGCGCACGCCGTCGGCGACGCCGAAGCCGAAGTTGAGATTGGCCTCCGGCCGGTGCCTCGTGTAGACCCACCGCATCGAGTCGACGCCCATCTTCTCGGCGGCGTCCTCGAACCAGATCGCGTTGCCCTTGCTCTTGTGCATCTCCTCGCCGTGCTCGTCCCGCATCATCGCGTAGCTGAACACCGCCTTGCACGGCTCCGAGTCCTCGAGCACCGTGCTCATCGTGAGCAGCGAGTAGAACCAGTTGCGGAACTGGCCGGGGAAGCTCTCCGAGATCAGGTCGCCGGGGAACCAGTCCCGCCAGTGGGCGCGGTCGTCCCGGTAGCCCATCGTGGAGAACGGGACGATGCCCGCGTCGAGCCACGGGTTGCCGACGTCCCGGATTCTCGAGACGGCCTTGCCGCACTGCGCGCACTGGACCTTGACCGCGTCGATCCACGGCCGGTGCGGCGAGTGGCCCTCGAACCGGTCCCAGCCCTCTATCGCCCTCGCCTCCAGCTCCGTCTCGCTGCCGATGACCTCGAAGTGGCCGCACTCGCACTTGTAGATCGGCAGCGCCAGGCCCCAGTAACGCTTCTTCGAGATCATCCAGTCGTCCATGTTGCGCAGCCAATCCAGCTCCCGTTGGAGCCCGAAGGCCGGCACCCAATTGACGTTCCTGGTCACGCGGGCGATCAGGTCGCGCAGCTCGTCCATCGAGATGAACCATTCGTCGACGAGCCTGAACACCAGCTCCGTGTCGCAGCGCCAGCAGACCGGGTAGCGGTGGCTGTACGACTCGAGGCGGTGGAAGAGCCCCTTGTCCTTCAGACTCTGGTAGATGTCGTCGTTCACGTCGAAGACGCTGCGCCCCGTCAGCCAGTCGAAGCCGTCGACGAAGACGCCGAACTCGTTCAGCGGCGCGATGACCGTCAGCCCCTCGCGCTTGCTCAGCTCGAAGTCGGCCTCGCCCGCCCCCGGGGCGGCGTGCACGACGCCGGTGCCCTCCCGTTCGCTGACGTCGTCGAACAGCACGACGCGGTGCTCCACGCCGCGCTGTGCCGGAAGCTCGTCGAACGGCCCGCGGTAGCGCAGCCCGTCGAGCGCGCTGCCCGGCATCTCCTCCAGGACCTCGTACTCCTGCTTCAGCTCCGACAGCCGGCTCTTCAGCAGGTAGAAGACGCCGTCCGCGGTCCGCGCCTTCGCGTATGTAAGCTCCGGGTGAACGTAGGACGCGGTGTTGCTGGTCAACGTCCACGGCGTCGTCGTCCAGACCAGCAGCGACTCGCCCTCCCGGTCGATCAGCGGGAAGCGCAGGTAGAGGCCGGGGTGGACGATCTCCTTGTAGCCCTCGGTGACGATCTCGTGCTGCGACAGACCCGTCCCGCACCGCGGGCACCAGGGCATGACGTCCGTGCCTTCGTATATCCACCCGCGCTCGTGGCACACCTTGAGAAAGTGCCAGATCGTGTAGTTGTTCTCGTCCGCCATCGTGTGGTACGAGTTGTCCCAGTCCATCCAGTAGCCGAGCTGGACCGACTGCCAAGTCTGGACGTCGGCGAACTTGCGCACCCGCTGCTTGCAGAGCTCGACGAACCTGTCGATGCCGAACTCCTCGATGTCCCGCTTCGACTCGAAGCCGAGCTCTTTTTCGACCTCGACCTCGATCCACAGGCCCTGGCCGTCGAACCCGTTCTGGTAGCGCTGCCGGTAGCCCTGCATCGTCTTGAACCGCTGGAACAGGTCCTTGTAGGTCCGCCCCCAGCCGTGGTGCACGCCCATCGGGTTGTTGGCCGTGATCGGCCCGTCGATGAACGAGAATCGCTTGTCCGACGCGTCGTTGCGCTTCAGGTACTTCTCGACGATGCCGTTCTCCTCCCACCAGGCCAGGGTCGCCTGCTCCTGCGCGGGAAAGTCGACCTTCGAGTCCACCGGGTTGAACATCTCGCTGCTCATGACATTACTCCTGGGACCATTCTTGTCCTGCGCCCGCTCTGGCGCTGGTCGGCCCCTTGTTCGCGCAACAAAAAAAACCCGCCCCTCGTAGGGACGGGTCGAAAATACCCGCGGTACCACCCTCGTTCTCCGGCGCTCGCAGGCGAGCGACGAAGCACTCCGTAGCCCGACGTATTCATCGGGCCGCCCGTGCTAACGGTGGGCGATTCCGGCGGCGCCTACTGTTCCCCTGCTGGGGAGGTTCGGGCCGCGGCTCTGGAGGGATATTCGGCCGGGCGGGCCGCGTCTGCTCTCACCGTGCCAGACTCGCTGAGCGCCCCGTGTTCCAGCCTGTTCGTCTCCGTCACAGCCAGTGCAATCCAAAATAGATTAGGCCGAACGGGATGTCAAGCGGAATCCGGCGCCCAAAATCCCCCACCTCCGTCATACCGGCGAAAGCCGGTACCCAGTCTCCCAAGCCAATCAGCCGGGTTCTGAGATGACGGCCTTTTTCACCATTGAGGTGCATCGTCATGACGCAGGAAGCAGTCCAACACGCTGCTCCTCCAAACTAGGCGGGGGATTTGGGGGCGCCGGGAACAGGCGCCCGGAGTTGCCGAAGGAACGACGTACACCCGTCGCCGCCCCCTCGATTCCGGCAAATGTTCAGAGTCGATGCCCACACAACCCGTTCACCCTGAGCAGGCCCATCGCTTCGGGCGGGCCGTATCGAAGGGCGCGCGCCGGGTCCCCTAGAACCTGAACGGTTACCGATTCCGGCCTATCTTTTGACGGTCGGGCCTTCGCTGGAACGACGTGGGCGTCGTGCGGGGTCGGCGGAATGTGTGGTTCCCGCAAGAACCCGGAAGATGCACCGCGGCCGGCGTGTCAGCGTGCAACACAGGGTATATCATGACAGCCGTAGGCATGCTGCTATCCACAAGGAGCGATCTGCAGATGGCATCGAAACTGACCTTCATCGTAGCGACCATGTCATTGGTCGCGCTCGTCGCCCTCGTGGCGTGCGGGGGCGAAGACCCGGAGCCGACCGCCACGCCGGCGCCCACGGCGACACCCGAACCTACCGCGACGCCGGTACCCACGGCGACGCCGATGCCGACCGCGGCGCCGCAGGTCCCCGAGCAGGCGGCCGGAACCGGTGCGCTGGCGCCTCTGAGCTTCGATAACCCGCTGGCGATGGCCGCCGAGCTGTCGCCGGCCGAGATTGGCTGTGTCACGGGCGTGGCGGAAATGGGACGGCTGATGGAGATGCTCGCCGCGCCGGAGCAGGCGTCGATCGAAGAGCGGACCAAGCTGCTCAGCTGCTTCGAAGACGAAACGCTGCTGCGCCTCTACTTCACCGGAGTCCTGGCCGCCACCGGCCCGCTCACCGTGGAGACCTCAGGATGCATCCGCGCGGGCATGGAAGAGGTGGACCTGCAGGCGCTGATGCTGGCGGGCGCGACCGGCGACGAACAGGCGCAAACGGCGGCCGGCATGCCTCTCCTGGTCCTGGCGGTCACCTGCCTCAACGACGACGAATGGCCGATCGCCGCCGCGGGCCTGGGTCTGCCCCCGGGCGAAAGAGGGGACCCGCAGTGTCTGCTGAATGCTGTCGGCGGGCCCCAGGGCCTGGCCCAGACGCTGTCCGCCGGCGACGAAGCCTCGATCATGACGCTGCTCGGGGCAGCAGTGGGGTGCGGGATGCAGATGCCGGGCGGGCCCTGAGCCAGACCGGGCAGGGATGAGCCTGCGGCTTCGACCCTTCGGACTGGACGAGCGCTCTTCCGCCGTCCCGTAGCGGGTCGAAGCCGTGAACCGGCACGGCGTTCGGGCGGGACGGTCTAGGGGAGTTCGCGCCAATCCGGCTGGTCCCGACCCATCGCCTGATGCGGCCAGCTAGTGGCTAGCCTTGGCGTAGCTCCTCTGCCTCCCTGAATTCGGGTGCGAACAGTACGACCCCCCCTGTCTCCCTCAACGCGCCCTTCCTGAGCTCGACCGCCTGGAATGCCGAACCGCCGCCGAATTCACTTGCCAGCCCATGTTCGCCCGCCCGAACGAATCCGAACCGCGAATAGTACCCAGGCGCTCCCAGCAGTACGACCCCGGCGCAGCACATCGACAGGCACCCGCGGAGTCCCTCACGCACTAACTGCGACCCTATGCCCTGGCCTTGGTAATCGGGCAGCACTCCGATGGGTCCCAGCGCCACCCATCGCGAGTCAGAGGGTGGCTCGACGATCACCGAAGTGAAATAGACGTGCCCAACGACTTGGTCCGCCGCTACTGCGACCAGCGACAATACCACGCGGCCCGCATCGCGTAGCATGTCGACCAGTCTCGGCTCATGCTGGCTTCCGAATGCCTGCCCGTGGACGCTTCGGATCGCCGGGATATCGCCCGGCTCCTCCTCGTGGATTTCCACTGTCCTTGCGGTAGGCACATTCACACCGAGTACGGCACGTCGAAAGGACTGTCGATACCTAGCCCGTAACGTCCGTCCAGTCGAAGACCACGCCGAGCATGTTCTTGTCGCGGCTGGAGGCCATGTCGTAGGCCTTCTTCATCTCGGTGTAGTGCATCCGGTGGGTGATCGTCTTGCTCGGTTGCAGCCGGCCGCCGGCCATCAGCGCCAGCATCCGCTCCGTCTTGCGCCACTGGGTCAGCCCGGCGCCGGTCTCGCTGGGGTAGACGTCTTCGGCCATGCCGTTGACCGCGATGATCGAGATGCCCCTGTCGAAGAAGTAGCCTGAGTAGAGCGGGTTGAAGTCGGCCGGCGGCTCGCCCCTGCCAAGCAGGCTCACGACGGAGACGCGGCCTCCGCGGCGGACGATCTCGACTGAGGTCCGGTAGGCCGGCCACGGGTTCGCGGTGAGGATCACCAGGTCGATCCCGTTGCCGAGGCTGAACTCGTCCAGCCTGGCCTGCAGGTCGGGATCGTCGTACATGAACGCGGCGTGCGCCCCCATCTCGAGGGCCATGTCCGCGCGCACCGGGCTGTTGGCGATGGCCGCCACCTGCGCGCCGTAGATCGGCCCAATGGCCACCGCGGCGATGCCCAGCACGCCCGTGCCTACCACGGCCACGTACTCGCCCGGCCTGAAATGCGCCTTCGTGTAGCAATACCCGCTCAGCGAGTAGAGGACGGCGTAGACTGCGTCTTCGGGACCGACGCCCTCCGGCGCCTTCACCAGGTTGCCCGTGGGGCCGTAGTCGTCCTCGCGGGTGACGTGCGCGGACCGGTGTCCCGACTGGGACACGACGCGGTCGCCGACCCTGAACCGGGTAACCTCGGCGCCCACCCCGTGTACGATGCCGACCGTGCTGTCGCCGACGCTCCTGGGGAAGCTGTTGCCGGCGCCGGGAATGCCCGGCTCGCCCTCGTAGTTGCCGCGGTCGGTGCCGAGCTTGAACGCCGTCAGCTCCGTCTCCACGTATACGTCGCGGGGGCCGAGGTTCTCGGTGTCGAGGGGCCGGTCCTCGATGACCAGCTCCATCGGCCTGGGAAGTATCGCAAGCTTCATGTTCGTTCGCTCCTGTCGTGAGTCAGCCCGGCTCGCCCATCGCCGCGAGCGCCGCCTCCGCCGCGCGGCGCTCCGCGGTGGACTTTCGCGGGCCCGTGCCGGAGCCGAGCACACGGCCGTCGACGCATACCTCGGCCGTGAACTGCCGCGCGTGGGCCACGCCCGCGACGTCGACGATGCTGTACGTGGGCGGCTTGCCACCCGTTGCCTGCAACGCCTCCTGCAGGGCCGACTTCGGGTTCCTGGCGGCCGAGGGCCGTTCCAGGCGCACCATCTCCGGCTCCAGCAGCCGAAGGGCCAGGGCTTCCGCGGCGGGGTAGCCCCGGTCGAGAAACAGGGCGCCCACGACCGCCTCGAGCGCCGAGGCGAGCACGCTCGGACTCTGTCGACCTCCGGCAGCGGCCCCTCCCCTGCCCATCCGCAGGTGCTCGCCGAGCTCCAGCCGCGACGCGACGCGGGCGAGGGTCTCGCCGCGCACGAGCTCCGACCTGGCCTCGCTAAGCCGGCCCTCAGGCCATTCGGGGTTGCGCCGATACAGCTCGTGTGCCGCCGCCGCGCCTATCACCGCGTCGCCCAGAAACTCCAGGCGCTCGTTCGACTCCTCCAGCGAGCCGGGACTCTCGTTCAGGTAAGAGTCGTGGACGAGCGCCAACTCCAGCAGGCGCCGGTCTCCAAACTCGACCCCCAGGGCGGTCTGAAGCGCGGCCACGTCGCTCACGGTGTCATCCTTGACCGCCCGACCCCGATGCGTTGCCCACCGATGGGGCGCGACGCTACACGGCGCCCTTGGGCCACGGAGGCTGGGGCCGCTTGATCTCCCCCACGTAGGCGCGGTCCGCGAAGAGGGCGACGAAGTGGTTGAAGAAGTCGACCGAGTCGTCCTCCGGCGGCACGAAGGACTTCAGGTACGCGGACGTGCCGTTCTCGAACAGGAATGTCGGCGTGCCGAAGACCCCGTGCTGCTCCACCGCTTCCTTGTGGTCGCGGGCGATGTTCTCGAGCAGGCCGCGGTCGTCCAGGCCCTGCTCGAACCGCGGGACATCCAGACCTACCTCCCGCGCCACCCCGACCAGCGCGTCGCGGTCGGTCAGCGAGAGGCGGCGGCCGCCGTGGCGGGCGACCAGGAGCGCGACGTGGAACCGCTCGAACGCGTCGCGGCCCTGCAGCTTCGCCGACTCCCCGGCGTGCAGCGACAGCAGGGAACGGCTGGCCTCGTAGGCGCCGTCCTGCTCCCACAGCTTCCAGTCGGAGCCCTTCTTGCTGTTGATCTGGTCCAGCACGAAGCTCTTCCAGGTGATTTCCAGGCGTCCCGGCTCGGCCCTGGCTACTCTATCCAGCCACACGGCTGCATTGTGGACGAACGGTCAGGCGTAGTCGGCGTATACGTCGAAGGCGATCTTTGACATGTTGTGGTCTCCGGTGAGTGGTGGTTCGATTCTAAGCCGCCGCCGCCCCCGAGTCAAAGCCACCGGGCCGGGAGACCGCCCGGCTATGGGCAGGCATGGGCAGGCCGGGGCGGTTGAAGGACACGGAGTCGATTCGGTACAATGCCGCCGCGTTGACGACACGACATCCGGAGCTAGTCGACGACCTTTAATCCAGTCCCGCGAGGCTGGCAAGGTAGCGTCCTGGGTAGCACGCGGTTCACTGCGCGGAACCTGTGGGGCCTCTTGCCAGCAGCGGCAAGAGGCTTTTTTGCGCCCGGGAGGAGGCCGAGATCGCTGAGGCAAGACCCATACTGTCGGCGGACGAGATACGCCGCGCCCTGTCGCGCATCGCCCACGAGGTCCTGGAGCGCAACGGCGGCGCCGACGAGGTCATCCTGGTCGGACTGCACACGCGGGGCGTCCCGCTGGCCCGGCGCCTGGCCGCCTGGATCGAGAAGTTCGAAGGCGCCGCGCCCGCCCTGGGCGCCCTGGACGTCGGCCTGTACCGCGACGACTTCTCCGGCAGCGTCAGGCCATTCATGCGGCCTACGGACATACCGGACAGCGTCGACGGCCGACTGGTAGTGCTCGTCGACGACGTCCTGTTCACCGGCCGGACGATCCGCGCCGCGCTCGACGCCCTGACCGACCTGGGCCGCCCCCGGCAGATACAGCTCGCCGTGCTGATCGACCGCGGACACCGGGAGCTGCCGATCCGACCCGACTTCGTCGGCAAGAACGTCCCCACCTCCCTGGACGAGGAGGTCCGCGTGCGCGTCGAGGAGATCGACGGCGTCGACGAGGTCGTCATATCGAGGACGCCGAGATGACCACCGGCTCCGCGCCAACAGGCGAGGTCGTCGAACAGGGGCAGGCGTCGGCCGGGCACCGCGCCGCCCGCCGGCACGTCCTCGACCTGGACGACTTCAGCCGCGACGAGATCGAACAGGTGCTCACCAACTCCTCGGTCATGAGAGAGGTGCTTCGCCGGGACATCAAGAAGGTGCCCGCGCTGCGGGGAAAGTCGGTCATCACGCTCTTCCTGGAGCCGAGCACCCGGACACGCGTCTCGTTCGAGCACGCCGCGAAGATACTCAGCGCCGACGCGATCAACGTGTCCGGCAGCGGAAGCAGCGCCGAGAAGGGCGAATCGCTCTACAACACGGCGCTGACCCTCCAAGCCATGAACGCCGACATCATCGTGATTCGCCACCCGCACTCCGGCGCGCCACACTTCCTCGCGCGCTACCTCGACGCATGCGTCGTCAACGCCGGCGACGGCAGCCACGCCCACCCGACGCAGGCGCTGCTCGACCTGTACACCATCCAGGCCCGCCTCGGCCGCATCGAGGGAGTCAAGGTCGCCATCGTCGGAGACATCCTCTACAGCCGCGTGGCGCGGTCCAACCTGTGGGGGCTGACCAGGATGGGCGCGAAGGTCGTGCTCTGCGCCCCGCCGACCCTGCTGCCGCCCGACTTCGCCGGCGGGTCGAGGATACCCGCGGACCACCCCTTCGCCTCGGTCGAGACCGAGACCGATGTCGACCGCGCCCTGGAGGGCGCCGACGTCGTGATGGCGCTCAGGATACAGCGCGAGCGCCAGGAAGCCGGCCACCTGCCCACCATCCGGGAATACTCTCGGCTGTACGGCATCACCGCGGAGCGCCTCCGGCGCGCCAGCCCGGACGTCGTAGTCATGCACCCCGGGCCGATGAACGAGGGCGTCGAGATCGCCACCGACGTCGCACACGGCGCGCAATCGGTCATAGAGGAGCAGGTCACCAACGGCGTGGCCGTGCGGATGGCGCTGCTCTACGGCCTCGTCCCGCACAGGAGAACGTAGCGCGATGTCCATCCTCATCTCCGGCGGCCGCGTGATCGACCCTGCCGTACTGCCTCGTGAAGGGAGCGGGGAGTGACCGGACAACGGCTCCGCGATCGGGCCACAGTGGTTGTGCGTAGGGCCGGCAGGGTGCTGCTTGTCCATGGCCGCAACCCGACCTTCGCAATGCCGGGAGGCGGCATAGAGTCCGGCGAAACGCCGGCCGCTGCCGCCGCGCGCGAGCTCCTCGAAGAAACGGGCCTGACGGCAGCTCGGACCGAGCGCCTGTTCGTCCTGGAGACCGCGATACACAGGCACCACGTCTTCCTGATCGAGGCCGACGGCGACGTGGAGATGGGACCCGAAATCAGCGAGTTCCGGTGGTGGGATCGGAAAGAGCCGGTCCCGACCTACTCGCACGTCGACTCCATCCTCGAGAGGCTCTGAGTCGATGACCTCCTCCACTCCGACCCTCATCAAGAACGGCCGCGTGATTGATCCCTCACGGGGAATCGACCGGACCGCCGACGTGGTCGTCGAGGACGGCAGGATTCTCGGCGTCGAGGAAGGCGTGGAGAAGGAACACGCCGAGGTCCTCGACGCCACCGGGCTGGTCGTCTGCCCCGGATTCGTCGACCTGCACTGCCACCTGAGGGAGCCCGGCTTCGAGCACAAAGAGACGATCGCCACCGGCACGAGGGCCGCGGCCCGGGGCGGCTTCACCACGGTGTGCGCCATGCCCAACACCGACCCGGTGATCGACTCCCACGCCGTGGTCGACTTCGTGCTGCGCAAGGGGCGCGACGAGGGCGCGGTCCGCGTCCTGCCCATCGGCTGCGTCACCAAGGGCAGCCTCGGAAAACAGCTCGCGGAGATGGGCGAGCTCGCGGAGGCCGGCGTAGTCGGCTTCAGCGACGACGGCCTGCCCGTCCACGACGCGAACGTGATGCGGCAGGCGCTGACATACAGCTCGTCGTTCGGCCTGCCGATCATCAACCACTGCGAGGTCACCGAGCTGAGCAGGCAGGGGCTGGCCAACGAGGGCTGGGTGTCGAGCCTGCTGGGCGTACAGGGCATACCCAACTCCGCCGAGGAGATCATGGTCGCCCGCGACATCGCGCTCGCGGAGCTCACCGGCGGACGCCTGCACGTAGCGCACGCGAGCACCGCGGGCACCGTCGAGCTCGTGCGGCAGGCCAAAACGCGCGGCATGACGAACGTCACCTGCGAGGTCACCCCGCACCATCTGACCCTGAGCGACGAGACGCTGCTTGGACAGGACTGCGCGGCCGGCTTCGACCGGCTCACGCCCGACGCCTACGACTCCAACGCCAAGGTGGCGCCGCCCCTGCGCTCCCCGGCGGACGTGGACGCGATGGCGCGGGGTCTGACCGACGGCGCCATAGACATCATCGCCACCGATCACGCCCCCCACAGCGCCGTCGACAAGGTCTGCACGCTGCAGGACGCGGCCAACGGCATCGGCAACCTGGAGACGGCCCTGGGATCGCTCATGTCGCTCGTCCACGCCGGGGCGGTCGAGCTGCCGCTGCTGATCGAGAAGCTGACCTCAGCCCCCGCGGCCATCCTCGACATGGACCTCGGGACACTCAAGACCGGTGCGCCAGCCGACGTGACCGTGTTCGACCCCAACGCCGAGTGGGTAGTCGACCCGTCCGGGTTCGCCTCCAAGGGCAGGAACACCCCCCTCTCCGGCCGAACCCTCAAAGGCAGGGTCGTAGCCACAGTGTTCGCCGGGCAGGTTGTGTACCATGACGAGCAAGAGACACACAGGGGATGATGCCATGCAGATGACCGAACTGATTGCCGCGGCCCGGTTTGTGGTGGACTCGGAGGGTCACAAGAAAGCCGTGATGCTCGACTACGGCCATTGGCAGGAGTTGTTGACGTTGCTCGAAGACCTGTCCGACATGCAGGAGATCGACCGCGTTCGAAGCGATGCCGAAGAAACGATCCCATGGGAACAGGCCAAGGCGGAGTTGAGAGCGCAAGGCGTAGATGTATAGATTATCCATCACGCGCCGAGCGACGAGAGACATTTCCAGACTTCCTCGTCAATACTCCCGTCTGGCGAGTCAACACATTGAAGGGCTCTCGCTCAACCCTCGTCCGAGGGACGCAAAGGCGTTGGGCGGTAGGACGGACCGCAGTTTGCGCCTAGAGGTCTGGCCGGAAAGCCATTGGCCGGGTTTCGCGCTACGCCAAGCAGACGTATTACAGGTTCAACTGGCATAATATGTTATGTGATACGGTTCAATAACCTACTATTACGTCGAGTAGCGTTGTCAAGAAAACGACGTTGTTGGGAGAATAGGGGTTTCCGTCCGAGTTTCTAGGCGTCTACCGGATCCTCTATTTCATTGACGATGAGGCACGAACCGTCACCATTGCCCGCGTTGTGCACCGCCGAGAGTCTTATCGGTGACAGCGAGCCTATGGCGACGCGGGACTATGCCGTCACGGGATAGAAGCTAAAACGACCGAGAAGCGGGCGGCGCTACCACCTCCACTGGAACAAGGCTGCTGAGAGGACTGTCATGGACGAAGTCAAGATATGGTCTATTGAAGACACGGCCAAGGTCGAGGAGTTGAAGGCCAAAGGGCAGATGGACACCGAGTGGTCGTTCGAGGACACGCTCGTCAGCAACCCCGGCCTGCTGATCCCGGACCTCACGCTCGTCGGCAGGCAGACGCCGATGGAGGGAGGCCCGCTGGACCTGCTCGGTGTGGACAGCGACGGCAGGCTCGCTGTGTTCGAGCTGAAGCGCGGCACCCTCTCACGCGACGCGGTAGCCCAGGTCATCGACTACGCTTCCGATCTTGACCGCATGGAGCTGGGAGCGCTGGCGGAACATATATCGGAGAGATCGGGCGAGCACGGTATCGCGAAGATCGAAGACTTCGAGGAATGGTACAACCAGCAGTTCGGCGATCAAGGCCTGGAGGCGATGAGGCCGCTGCGCCTGTTCCTGGTCGGCCTCGGCGCCGACGACAGGACTGAGCGGATGGTGACCTTCCTCGCCAGCAACAGCGGCATGGACATCTCTCTGCTGACCTTCCACGGCTTCACGCATCAGGACAAGACCCTCCTTGCCAAGCAGGTGCACGTGGAAGGAGTCGCCGACTCAGAGCCGCGGCCGTCGAGAAGATACTTGAGCGCGGCGGAACGGCTAGAGAGATTGACGGGGCGAATAGAAGATTTTGGTGTATCTGAGCTATTCGCCGCCGTCAGGGATATGTTCAAGGAACAGTGGCACGGCCCTGGAGAATATCTTAGCCCGGCCGCACTGGGTTTCTATCTCTTGGAACATGAACGTACCGGATCGGGAAGACGTGCGCAACGCGGATACGCGCGCATTGCTCCTGGTCCAGGGAAGGTACGGATAACGTTCTACGGGAGGGCGGTTAGTCTGTGCCCGGATGCGTTCGACCAAGTCAAGCAAGGGATTGAGTTCGAGACCTGGAACAACCCCAGCGATCCTGAGGACCCATATGCTGAGTTGATATTCCCGCTGGACTCCACCGAATGGGAGACCCACAAAGAGACGCTGACCGCACTGACGAAAGCGGTGTACGCGGCCTGGGAGAGTAGCGGCCAGGACGACGGGGTCGATTCGGCGCAGCCGGTCGAGGCAGGTGCCTGATGCTGGGACTCGAACGGATAACTTTCGACCCGAACGTGATGGGCGGCAGACCCTGCATCAGAGGTATGCGGGTCACAGTCTCCCTTGTCCTCAACCTGCTTGCCAGCGGCATGTCTACGGAAGAGATGACAGAGACATACCCGTACCTCGAACCTGAAGATATAGGCCAGTCTCTGCGATATGCCGCATGGTTGGCAGAGGAGTCGGTGCTTCCGTTGGAGGGCGTGTCGGTGTGAGACTATTGGAATCGGGAGTTGCCCGCGAGTATGACCGGAGTTATACTAGCTCCATGAAGACGGCGGTTTCCATACCCAACCCTGTGTTTCGCTCAGCCCAGGCGCTCGCCGATAGACTGGGGATGTCCAGGAGCGAGTTATACTCCAGGGCGCTTGAGGCGTACATAGAGGACCACAAGCGCGACAGGGTGACGGAGGCCCTGAACGAGCTCTATGCCGAGGAGTCTTCCCGGCTGGACGAAGTCCTGGCACAAATGCAGTGGCTCTCCCTGCCAAGAGAAGACTGGTAGTGCTGCGCGGGGAGGTGTGGTGGGCATCCCTTCCTGATCCGACAGGTTCCGGCCCAGGCTATTCTAGGCCCGTCGTCGTCGTTCAGGATGATGGCTTCAACGAGAGCGGGATCGACACCACAGTCGTGGCCGCCGTAACCTCCAACCTGAGGACCGCGGCGAGCCCTGGAAACGTCATGATTGGCACGCGCGAATCCGGCCTCCCGCGGGACTCCGTCGTGAACGTTTCCCAACTGCTCACCGTCGACAAGTCGCTGCTGACAGAAAGGGTTGCGAGACTGCCGAGACCGGCGATGGGCGCGGTCGACGATGGTCTGCGGCTGGTGCTGTCCCTGTGACAACCCGCCATCGGGTCAGGCAGTCGCGGCCAGAGACCAGACCCGAATGACCGCCCCCGCGCATCTCGTCCTCGAAGACGGCTCTGCCTACCCCGGCCGCGCCTTCGGCGCCCAAGCCGACGCCTTCGGAGAGGTCGTCTTCAACACCTCCATGACCGGCTACCAGGAGATGCTGACCGACCCGTCGTACGCCGGGCAGATCGTCGTCCCGACGTACCCGCTGATTGGCAACTACGGCATCAACGAGCGCGACTTCGAGTCGCGCCGCGTCCAGGTCGCGGGCTTCGTCGTCCGGCAGCACGACACGGCGCCCAGCCACTCCCTGAGCACGATGACCCTGGACCGCTTTCTCGCCGATCAGGGCGTGCCCGGCCTCAGCGGCGTGGACACCCGAGCGATCACCCGCAGGCTGCGCACCGCGGGCGTCATGATGGGCGCCATCCTGCCGGGTGAGCCGTCCGACACGGGGCTCGCAGCGCTGCGCGGGCAGCGGCGCTACGGCGACACAGACTTCGTCTCCCGCGTCACCACCGAGTCGCCCTACGGCTGGGACGAGCCCGTCGCCGGCTCAAAGGCGCCCGTGACCGGCCGCCGCATAGTCGTCGACGACTGCGGGCTGAAGTACAACATCCTGCGCATCCTCCGGTCGCGGGGCTGCGAGGTCGTCGCCGTGCCCGCGGGTACGTCGGCGGAGGACGTCCTCGCCCTGCAGCCCGACGGCGTGGTCATGTCGCCGGGCCCCGGAGACCCCGAGCTGCTCGACTACGCCGTCGAGACGGCCAGGGGCCTCGCCGGCAGGACGCCCATGCTCGGCATCTGCCTGGGCAACCAGATCATCGCGCGCGCCTTCGGCGGACGCAACTACAAGCTCAAGTTCGGACACCGCGGCGGCAACCATCCCGTGCTCGACAACCGCACCGGGCTGGTCCACATCACGGCTCAGAACCACGGCTACGCCGTCGACCCGGACAGCCTCCCTGCCGAGGTCGAGGTCAGCCAGGTCAACCTCAACGACGGCACCGTCGAGGGGCTGCGCCATACGTCGCTCCCCATCATGAGCATCCAATACCACTCCGAGGCGTCGCCCGGTCCCCGCGACAACGAGTACGTCTTCACCGAGTTTCTCGAAATGGTGCGGCGTAGTGATGTATGATGATGATGACATCAAGTGATGAGGCACTGCGATGAGAACGACGATCACCATCGACCAGACCGTGCTGGAAGAGTTGCTCGCGGTGACCGGGGAGAGGTCCCGGAGCGCCGCTCTGAACAAGGCGGCGGAGGAATACCTGCGGCGGGAAAAGCTGCGCCGCCTCAAGGCCGCCTGGTTGGGGAGCCAGGTCGAGGACGTCCGACGCGAAGCGAGAGAAGCCGACCTGCGAAGAGACCGGTTTCTGGACACCCTGAGGGAGCTCGAAGCACTCGAGCTGAGAGAGATGGAGCAGATGCATTGGCAATAGTCGATGCCAATATCTGGATTCACTAGATGCTGATGGGCACGACGACGCAGCCGCGCGATGTCCCCAAGAGGTGCGGGGGAACATGAGAACCACGCTGGACATAGAAGGCAAGTTACTGGACTCGGTAGTCGCCGCCACGGGAGAGAAGACGAAGAGCAAGGCGGTGAACGCGGCGCTCAAGGAGTACATACGCCGCAAGCACGTCCAGGAGCTGATCGACTCGTGGGGCAAGATCATAGTCGACGACTACAGCGAGCAGGCCTTGGAAGCCCAGGAGCAAAAGCGGGCGTACTTGGCGCGGTCTGGGTTGCGCTCCGAGGAAACGACGCCGACGGGCGAGAACGAGGTGGACGAATGCGAACCACACTGGACATAGACCCCGACCTGCTGGACAGGGTGGTGGAGACCACCGGCGAGCGCAGCAAGACCAGGGCCGTCAGCAAGGCTCTGGAGGAGTACGTTCGCCGTGTAAAGATCAACGAACTGCGGGCGATGGCCGGCAGGATCCCACTCAACGATACGCGGGAGCAGCAGCGGGCGGCCGACAGGCGCAGGCAAGCTTTTCTGGACGAACTGAGGAGCAGGTAGGTTGGTCATCGCGGACTCGTCGATTTGGATCGAGTTTCAGAACAACCCCGGCTCCGAAGTGGGAGCGGAGCTTGATCGGCTTCTTGCCAACGACGAAGTCGTAATGGTTGGACCCGTGCTTACGGAGGTACTTCAGGGTTCGCGATCGGAGAGCGATCTCGATTTCTTCGCCAGCCGCCTGACTGCGCTGTCGTTCTTGGAGGCTGACCAGGAGACGTGGGTGAAGGCGGCGGAGTTGAATTACCGGCTCAGCCGTGAGGGGTCGATGCTGTCGCTGGGCGATCTGATGATCTCCACGCTGGCCCTGTACCACGACATTCCGGTCTACTCGCTCAACGGCGACTTCGACCGCGTGTCCGGCCTCCGACGCCACGAGGCGACGGCGCACTGACGCGTCGGCAGTGAATTGTGCGTGGAATGGTATGGAGTAACCCCAGATGGAATACGTGCTGTACATAGTCGCAGCAGCCATGATTGGAGCGGGTGTATCGATTGTTGCTGACCTTAAGGGACGTAACGCCGGACCCTGGTTCTTCTACGGATTCTTTGTCCCAATTACGGCGCTGATCCACGTGTTCGGGATGGCTCCAACGCTTTACGTCGAACGAAGACGACAGGCGGAAGGTCAGCGAACGCGTTGCTCACACTGCTTTGAGATGGTCGATGACAGGGCACCCATCTGCCCATATTGCCGTCTTGATCCATTCCCGGAAAAGCGAACCTAGATGCTGACCGAGCAAGGTTGTCGTCGCTGTCTTGACATGCTCCTGCGGATGTAATCTCACTGCCTAAAGGGGATCGAAATCACCATCGAAATCGCTGAAGTGAACGCCCAATGACCGCGCTCTCCGGCATCAAGGCCATCTCGTTCGACATCGACGGCACGATCTGGGACTTCGTCGGCATGATGCGCTCCTCCCTCGCCACGGCGCTGCGGGAGCTGGAGCGGCACGACCCGGAGGCGGCCGCCTTGCTGGACGTCGACCGCATGGTCGAGATCAGGAACGAGGTGCACGAAGCCATGCGGGAAATCACGCCCGACCTGGTCGAGATCAGGAAGGCATCGTTCAGGCAGGCCCTCGTCGACGTCGGCCGGCCCGACGACGCGCTCGCGAAGCGGCTCGTCGACGTCTACTTCGAAAGCCGCTGGGCGCCGTCCAGGCTGTTCGACGACGTTCGCCCCGCCATCGAAGCCCTGGCGCCGAAATACCGCCTCGGCGTCATCTCCAACGGCAACAGCTACCCCGAGCGCTTCGGCCTCGGCTCCTACTTCTCGTTCGGCGCCTACGCGCAGGACTGCGGAGGCATCCAGAAGCCCGACCCGCGCATCTACCGGATCGCCATCGAAGAGGCGGGCTGCCTGCCGTCCGAGATACTCCACGTCGGCGACTCGGTGCGGAGCGACATAGGCGGCGGCAACGAGGCCGGCCTGTGGACCGTCTGGGTCAACCGCGACGGCGCCGAGCCCGACGAGCGCTACCAACCCGACTTCGAGGTCGCGTCGCTGACCGACCTGCTGGAGATCGTCTGATGCCCGACAGCCCCTCCAAGGTCCTGGTCATCGGCTCCGGACCGATCGTCATCGGGCAGGCGGCAGAGTTCGACTACGCCGGCACGCAGGCGTGCAAGGCTCTCCGCGAGGAGGGGATCACCACAGTGCTCGTCAACTCGAACCCGGCCACCATCATGACCGACGAGGACATCGCCGACGTCGTCTACGTCGAGCCGCTCACCGTCCCCGTCCTGGAGCGCGTCATAGAGGCCGAACGCCCGGACGGGATACTGCCGACGCTGGGCGGCCAGACTGGCCTCAACCTCGCCGTCGACCTGGCCGACGCCGGAGTCCTCGACCGCTACAACGTCCGCCTGCTCGGCACCCCGCTCTCGGCCATCCGCAGCGCCGAGGACCGCGAGCTGTTCCGCCAGCTGATGGCCGACATCGGCGAGCCGCTGCCGCCCAACGTCACGGTCGGCTCGGTCGAGGAAGCGGTCGCCGCCATCCCGGAGATCGGCCTGCCCATGGTCGTCAGGCCGGCGTACACGCTCGGCGGGACCGGCGGCGGCATCGCCTACTCCGAACAGGAGCTCCGGGAGATCGTGGCCGGAGGCGTCGCGGCGAGCCCCATCGGCCAGACGCTGCTCGAGAAGGCCCTCATCGGCTGGAAGGAGGTCGAGTACGAGGTGATGCGCGACGGCGCCGACAACTGCATCACCGTCTGCAACATGGAGAACATCGACCCGATGGGCGTCCACACCGGCGACAGCATCGTCGTCGCACCCAGCCAGACGCTCTCGGACAAGGAGTACCAGGCGCTCCGCACCGCCAGCCTCAAGATCATCCGCGCGCTCGGCATCGAGGGCGGATGCAACGTCCAGCTCGCGCTGGAGCCCGGCGACGTCGTGGGCGAGACGCTGCCGCCCGTCGGCACGGCCCGTAGGGGCGGGTCTGAGACCCGCCCGCCCCACGGCGCGTACTACGTCATCGAGGTCAACCCGCGCGTCAGCCGCAGCTCGGCCCTGGCCAGCAAGGCCACCGGCTACCCGATAGCCCGCGTCGCCGCAAAGGTCGCCATCGGCAAGCGTCTGGACGAGATTCCCAACGCCGTCACGAAGAGAACCAAGGCTGCCTTCGAGCCGGCCCTCGACTACTGCGTCGTCAAGATACCCCGCTGGCCCTTCGACAAGTTCCCCGCGGGCGACCGCTCCATCGGCACGCAGATGAAGGCCACCGGCGAGGTCATGGCCGTCGACCGCTCCTTCGAGGCCGCCTTCCAGAAGGCCGTCAGGTCACTCGAGATCACCAACCGGTCGCTCCTCTGGGAGCACGCCGACTGGACCGCCGAGCGGACGCCGCTGCACCCCCACGACGAGCGGCTGTGGGCCCTGCTCTCCTCGCTCAGGCGAGGGACGACCGCGGACGAGCTGTCCCGCACGACGGGGATCGACCCGTGGTTCACACGGGCCTTCGCCAGGATCGCCGCCATGGAGCGCCGCCTGCTGTCCGCCACCCTGACGGCGGACCTGATGTGGGACGCGAAGCGGCTGGGCTTCTCGGACGCCAAGATCGGCGTGCTCTCGGACCGCACGCCCGCGCAGGTCCGGACCCTTCGCCTGAAGTGGGGCATCAGGCCCGTCTATAAGATGGTCGACACGTGCGCCGCCGAGTTCGAGGCGGAGACGCCCTACTTCTACAGCACCTACGAGCAGGAGAACGAGGCCGCGCCGATACCCGGCCGCAGGGCCGTCGTAATCGGCAGCGGCCCCATACGAATCGGCCAGGGCATTGAGTTCGACTACTGCTCCGTGCACGCCGCGTGGGCGCTGCAGCAGGCGGGCGTCAAGAGCGTGCTCATAAACTCCAACCCGGAGACCGTGTCCACCGACTTCGACACGAGCGACCGCCTCTACTTCGAGCCGCTCGACGAAGAGAGCGTTCTCGACGTCCTGGAGAACGAGACCCGCGACGACGGCGGCGAGGAGTCCGTGCCGCCGTCCGTGGTGCAGTTCGGCGGGCAGACCGCCATCAACCTCTCCCAGTCGCTGGCCGGCGCGGGCCTGCCGATACTCGGCTCGACCGCCCACTCGATCGACGTCGCCTCGGACCGCCATCTCTTCGAGGACTTTCTCTCCCAGGTGGGCATCCCCAACCCGCCGGGGTCGGCCGTGGCCAACGTCGACCAGGCGGTGACCGTCGCCGACGCCATCGGCTACCCCGTGCTCGTGCGGCCGAGCTACGTGCTCGGCGGCCGCGCCATGGAGATCGTCCGGGACGACCGCGAGCTCCACCGCTACATGACAGACGCCCTGGCCGCGGGCGAGGGCCGCCGCGTGCTCATCGACAAGTACTTCGAGGGCCGCGAGGTCGAGGTCGACGCTGTCTGCGACGGCGAGTCGGTGCTCATCCCCGGCATCATGGAGCACGTCGAGCGCGCCGGCGTACACAGCGGCGACTCCATGGCCATCTACCCCGGCCTCACCCTCACCTCCGAGGAGATCGACACCGTCGTCGACTACACGACGCGCATCGGCCGCGCGCTCGACGTCCGCGGGCTGATGAACATCCAGTTCGTCGTCCTCGGCGGCTCCGCCTATCGAAGCCCGGGTCAGGCCAACGGCGGAAAGGGCGCGGAAGACACCGAGGTCTACGTCCTCGAGGTCAACCCCCGCTCCAGCCGGACGATACCGTTCATCTCCAAGGTGACCGGCGTGCCGATGGTCCGCCTCGCCATCAACGCCATGCTGGGCAATTCCCTCGCCGACCAGGGGTACCAGGGCGGCCTGTGGAAGAAGCAGGACCTCGTCGGCGTCAAGGCGCCGGTCTTCTCGATGTCCAAGCTGGCGGGCGTCGACACGTACCTGGGCCCCGAGATGAAGTCGACCGGCGAGGTCATCGGGCTCGACTACGAGTTCGGCCCCGCCGTCACCAAGGCGCTCATGGCCGCTGGACTCATGCTGCCGGACCGCGGCGCCATCCTGCTCAGCATCGCGGACAGGGACAAAGCCGACTCGCTGCAGATGGTCACGGACCTGGCCGCCGCCGGCTACCGGCTCTACGCGACCTCCGGGACCGCCGCGATGATCCGCGGCCAGGGTATCGACGCGGTCGAGGTGCCCAAGCTCGACCAGGGAGGCCGCCCCAACGTCGTCGACATAATCGCCGACGGCACCGTCGACGCGGTCGTGAACACCCTCACCGGCGACCGCGAGGCCCTCAAGGACGGCTTCGAAATCCGCCGCGAGGCCGTCGAGCGCCGCATCCCCTGCTTCACCTCCCTGGACACGGCCCGCGCCGCCGTCGAAAGCCTCACCAACGACGCCGACGCCTACAACGTCAAGCCCCTCCCCACCTACCGCAACGGCCCCTGACCCGCCAGGCGTCACCATCCGGCGCCGACCGGCCAGGGCCTTTCCATTGTTCCCTCTCCCTTTGCGGGAGAGGGTTAGGGTGAGGGGGCGTTGAACCCGGTGCAGGTCTGTCACCCTCAATCTGTGGCGACTTTGAAAAGGCCCTGCCGACCGGCATGACACGCTCGATCTCGGGTAATTACTATAATTACAGCATTGCCGCGCAACGGAGGCGAATAGCATGGACCAATCGCCTTACACAAGAGAAGTCAAGCTCATCCCCATCGGCAACTCCAAGGGCATCCGTCTGCCCAAGGCGCTGCTGGACAAGTACGGGTGGAGCGACCGGCTGATGCTGGAAGAGATGGAAGAGAGCGTCGTCCTGCGGGGTGAGAAGACGCGCCATCTGTCTTGGGAGGAGACCTACCGCGCCATGGCCGCCGAATCGGAGGACTGGAGTGACCTCGACGTCGCCGTAGCCGACGGCCTGGAATGATG
Organism: Dehalococcoidia bacterium; assembly: GCA_965220785.1. GTDB lineage: Bacteria > Chloroflexota > Dehalococcoidia > Lucifugimonadales > CAZENU01 > CAZENU01. Next base: position 375,272 of record CBDCQW010000003.1, on the reverse strand, counting down.
GCCGCTTACCCCCGGCGCTACGCCGTCCACGTCGCGGACCTCGACCCAGCCGTCGGCAGCGAGATGCGCAAGGCCAGACCGGTCGTCGTCGTAAGCCGTGATGAGATGAACCGCTTCCTGGAAACCGTGGTCATCTGTCCGTTCACTTCCAGCCTGCACCCGCGCTGGCGCGGCCGCCTCCAGGTACAGTGCGCGGGACAGGAAGCCGAGATCGCGGTTGACCGGATTCGCACCATCAGCAAGCAGCGCCTCGGGCGCCGCATCGACCGTCTCTCCCCCGACGACGCGGCAAAGCTGCGGCGCATCATCAGCGAGATGTACGCCGAGTAACCCCCAGGAACGGGTGCGCCCACCGGCATCGAAAGCGCCGGACGCGGTATCATTGGACTCGACATGACCCCGGAGCAGCAGGCCCGAGTCGAGACGAACGGACGGCCCGCGGATTGTTGGCGCAGCGTAGCTGATCGTGCCTAAAGTCCGAGAGGCGATCCGTTTGGTGGAACGGGATGGCTGGCGCCTGGCGCGAATCCGAGGCAGCCATCGCCACTACAAGCACGCTGAGAAGCCGGGCTTGGTCACTATCGCCGGTAGGTCAAGTAAAGACTTGGCCCCCGGCACGTGGAACAGTATCCTGAAACAGGCTGGACTCGACAAGGAGCAGTCACCATGAAATACGTCGTGATCTTCGAGAAGACCAGCAACGGCTACTCGGCCTACCTGCCCGATCTTCCTGGTTGCATAGCCGCAGGAGGCACCCTGTCCGAAACAAAGGACCTGATCCAGGAGGCTGTCACGTACCACCTCGAGTTGCTCCGAGACAGCGACGACCCCATTCCAGAACCCCGGTCGTCGGCCCAACTGGTGGAGGTGTAAGCTTGGACGAGGGCACGCCGTGGGCGTAGTCGAGGCCAGGCCGGAGGACCCGACGGCAATGAATGCCAGCCAGGAAGTCGCCGGGTGGCGAGCTGGAGGAAATCAAGTGAGGTAATGGCGTGACCACGTCGCGGAGAGGAAAGCAGAGCCCCCGAGCGGTCGACGCAGGCCACGAGGCCGAGTACTGGCGCATGGCCGACGCCCTGCGGGGCAGCATGGACGCCGCCGAGTACAAGCATGTCGTCCTCGGCCTCATCTTCCTCAAGTACATCTCCGACGCCTTCGAGGAGCGACACGCTGAGGTGCTCGCCGAGTGGGGCAAGGACGCCGCCGAAGACCGGGACGAGTACATCGCCGAGAACATCTTCTGGGTGCCGCCCGAGGCCCGGTGGCCGAAGCTGCAAGGCCAGGCGCACCAGCCCACCATAGGGCGTGTCGTGGACGACGCCATGATCGCCATCGAGCGGGACAACCCGGCGCTCAGGGACGTGCTGCCCAAGGACTACGCCCGGCCCGCCCTGGACAAGGCGCGCTTGGGGCAGGTCGTCGACATGGTGAGCAACATCAGGGTCGGCGGCGCCGAGGCCCGCGCCACCGACGTGCTGGGCAACGTCTACGAGTACTTCCTGGAGCAGTTCGCCCTGGCCGAGGGCAGGAAGGGCGGCGAGTTCTACACCCCGCGCTCGGTCGTGCGCCTCCTCGTCGAGATGCTCGAGCCATACCAGGGCCGCGTGTACGACCCCTGCTGCGGCTCCTCCGGCATGTTCGTCCAGTCGGTGGAGTTCATCCGCGCCCACGCCAGCGGCAACGCAAACGGGGGTAAAGCCAGGGGCGACATCTCCATCTACGGCCAGGAGTCCAACTACACCACCTGGCGCATGGCCAGGATGAACCTGGCGATCCGGGGCATCGAGGGCCGCATCGAGCACGGAGACAGCTTCCAAAACGACCGCCACCCGGACCTGCGGGCCGACTACATCCTCGCCAATCCGCCCTTCAACGTCTCCGACTGGGGCGGCGAGCGACTGCGTGACGACAGGCGATGGGAGTACGGCGTCCCTCCGGCGGGCAACGCCAACTTCGCCTGGGTGCAGCACTTCCTGTACCACCTCGCCCCCCGCGGCATCGCAGGCTTCGTGCTCGCCAACGGCTCCATGTCGTCAAGCCAGTCGGGGGAGGGCGAGATTCGCAAGAACATCATCGAGGCCGGCCTCGTGGACTGCGTCATCGCCCTGCCGGGCCAGCTCTTCCGCTCCACCCAGATACCCGCCTGCCTCTGGTTCCTGCGCCGGGGGCGAGACGGCGAAGACCGGACCGACGAGACCCTGTTCATCGACGCCCGCAAGCTGGGCCACATGCTCGACCGCACCCGCCGCAACCTGTCCACGGAGGACATCGCGCACGTCGCCGACACCTACCACGCCTGGCGCGGCAAGGACTCCGGCAAGTACGTCGACGTCCCCGGCTTCTGCAAGAGCGCAACGCTGGAGGAAATCCGCAAGCACGGCCACGTCCTCACCCCGGGCCGCTACGTCGGCGCGGCCCCACAGGAGGACGACGGCGAGCCGTTCGCCGACAAGATGACCCGCCTCGCCGCCCAGTGGCGCGAGCAGCAGGCCGAAGCGCAACGCCTGGACGCGGAGATCGAGGCAAACATGACGAGGCTGGGGTTCGGTCCAGGGCAAGATGGCCGTGCCGAAGGTTAGGGAAGCCATACAATTGATCGAGCAGGACGGATGGCGATTGATTCGTACTAGGGGAAGTCACCGCCAGTTCAAGCACCCGGTCAAACCTGGCCGCGTGACCGTCCCTGGGAAACCTGGGGGACGACCTGCCCCCCGGCACCTGGAACAGCATATTGAAACAGTCGGCTCTAAAGGAGTGAGCAGAGCCATGAAGTATACCGTCGTGATCGAAAGGACCCCGAACAACTACGCCGCCTACGTGCCTGACCTGCCCGGCTGTGTGGCTACGGCGAGCACCCGCGAAGAGCTGCTCGAGGAAATCCGGGAGGCCGTCGAGTTCCACATTGAAGGCATGCGCGAAGACGGCGAAGCCATCCCGGAGCCGCAGACCACCGCCGCGGTGGTGGAAGCTACCGTCGCGGCAACAGGGTAAGAATCGCGGCTGCCCACGCCGGAGGGAAACAGTGACCGTATATGAGCTGATGCAGTTGCTCCGGGAACATCCGCCCGACCTGCGCGTGGTCGTAGACGGCTACGAGGACGGCTACGACGACCTGTCGCCGGAGCAGCTCTCCGTCGTCAGAATCGCCCTGAACGCGGGGAAGCACCGCTGGGAAGGGCAACACGGGGACCCGAACGGTCTAGCCGACGGTGCCGAAGTGGCCGAAGCGCTGGTGTTGCGACGCGTGTCGAACTGAGGGCGTCTGATAAGGTGACTTGGGCGGAGGTCCTGACAACTTGGCCATAGACTATAGCAATTTCGAAATGTCCCTGAGAAACCTGGAGAGGCAGCACGAACACCTGCTTCACCTGTCTTCCGATTACCCTTCGTTCGTGCAGGAGGCAATGGCCGAATCCGTGATCCAACGGTTCGAGACCTGCTACGACAGTCTCTGGAAGGTCCTGAGGCGACACCTCATCGAAGTGCTTGGCATCGTCGATGTGCCGAACAGTCCCATGCCCATCTTTCGGACTGCGGGTGAGAACCACCTGCTGGCGGCGGGCGGCGAGCGGTGGGCGTTCTACGTGAGGACACGCATAGACACCACGCACGACTACGACAGAAAGAAGGCGGCCAGGGCCCTTGCCGTGATACCCGAGTTCGTCAGGGACGCCATCGATGTTTACGCCGCCATGACGGGGGAGCCGTGGAAGTGACCAGCTCGGTCGACCTCAACCCTGCGTACCTGGAGGTCGTAAGGCGCATCATTGCTGACCACGTGCCGGAATGCGAGGTTCGGGCCTTCGGTTCCCGTGCGACGTGGACAGCCAGGGACTACTCCGACCTAGACCTGGCCGTCGTCGGCGAGGGACCGTTGGGCTGGCGAACACTCAGCCGGCTGAAGGAAGCCTTCGAGGCATCCGACCTGCCCATGCGCGTTGACGTGCTCGATTGGCACGCCATCTCCGAGAGCTTCCGAAGGGTGATCGAGCAGAACTATGTGGTTTTCCAAACTGAGGATGTATCTGGCGAGAAGGACGGTTGGATTCAGTGTACGTTGGCTGATGCCTGCAGAGGAATCAACTACGGACTAACGGCATCCGCATCAGACGTTCCCGTCGGCCCCAAGTTTCTCCGGATAACTGATATCGTCTCGGGCCAGCTCGATTGGAACACTGTCCCCTACGTCGATGCTGACGACGCTACGGCCGAGAAGTACCGCTTGAACGATGGTGACATCGTCATAGCTCGGACAGGTGCTTCAACTGGTTCGAGTTCTTACGTGAAAGATCCCCCACTTGCTGTATTCGCATCGTACCTGGTGCGTCTACGGGTCAAGCCTGAATTCGACGCACGTTTTGTTGCCTACTATCTTAAGTCCGACACCTTCTGGACGTTTATGCGTGGCGTCCTCGGAGACAAGTCGGCCCAGCCAAATGCCAGCGCCTCTACAATGGCTTCAGCACCGTTGAGCGCCCCACGGGATGTGGGCGAGCAGCGGGCCATCGCCCACATCCTCGGCACGCTGGACGACAAGATCGAGCTGAACCGGCGGATGAACAAGACGCTGGAGGCGATGGCGCGGGCGCTGTTCAAGTCGTGGTTCGTTGACTTCGAGCCGGTCCGCGCCAAGATGGAGGGCCGCTGGCGGCGCGGCGAGTCCCTCCCCGGCCTCCCCGCCGAGCACTACGACCTCTTCCCCGACCGGCTCGTGGATTCGGAGCTCGGCGAGATACCGGAGGGCTGGTACCTTGGGACCGTGAGCCAACTTGCAGAAAGGATCCAGAACGGAGGAACCCCGAGGCGATCAGACCCAACCTATTGGGAGCCGAGCGATATACCTTGGCTGACCTCCAGCGAAGTTAGACAGTCTTTTGTCCTTGGTACCCAAAATCACATCTCGAGACGAGGTCTTGAGCACAGCTCAGCCAAGATGATTCCGCCACGCTCTATTCTTGTAGCACTTTACGGTGCTACCGCTGGGCAGGTGTCCATGAACATCCGTCCTCTTACAACCAACCAAGCGGTCTCGGCCATTGTTCCGAGTGATGGAAACAGGTACTTCTGTCTGGTTGGTCTTAGGTCGCAGGTAGGCGAGCTTGGGAACAGAGCTGTTGGCTCCGCGCAACAGAACTTAAGCAAGAAAGCGGTTGAATCTACTACTGCCGTCCTGCCACCTATTAAACTCAGGTTGAATTTCGATACCATGGTTGAGGGGTTGTTCGAACGGATCTATGGAAACCTTGACGAATCCCGTGTCCTCGCTGCACAGCGGGATGCGCTCCTGCCAAAGCTAATGTCGAGGGAGATGGGAATTTAAGCTATGACCACCGTGGCTAAGAACATACTCTATCTCTTTCCTGACACTAACCTCTTTATCCAATGTTCCCCACTAGAACAACTCGATTGGTCAGAGTGGCGAGACTTCATGGAAGTTCATTTGATTGTCTGCCTGCCAGTACAACAAGAGATTGATCAACAGAAAACACGTGGGAGAAACGATCGAGTTGGCCGACGTGCTAGAAAAACGTCCTCGTCATTATTTCGTCCTATAGCCACGGGAGAGAAGGAATACGCGTTGATTAGAGCAGGTGACCCGAGAGTGAAGCTTTTCCTAGAGTCTCCTAGCCGACCAGACCCTGGATTATCAGACAGGCTTGACTATGGAAAGCCTGACAATGAGATCGTCGGGTGTTTGCATCAATTTGCGAAAGACAACCCCGACGCCGATGCGCGACTACTCACCGATGACACAGGGCCGATGATGACGGCGAGGGGTCTAGGTTTGTGTATCGCACCTATAAGGCAGGAATGGCGCCTGCCACCTGAATCTAGTGAGGAGGAACGAGAGATTGCCCGGTTGAACACCGAAATCGTGCAACTGAAGAAAAAGGAACCGCAATTCAACATAGTGTGTATTGATGATGAAGGGCTAGAGGTTGAGAAACTCGAACTCACTCATAACACATATGGGCCATTGAATGAGGATGATATATCGAAGTACATCGAAATCCTAAAGGATCGATTTCCCATCACCACCGAATTCGATCGACAACCTCCCAAGCCTGCTCTTGGACTATCAACAGCAGTATTCGGAGGACAGTCGTACTTTGAACCCGTATCGGAAGAAGCTATTGAGAAGTACAGAGACCATGAGTACCCCAAATGGATCAGGGACTGTCGAGAAACGTTATCAGACATCCACGAAACATTACGCCTCAGGAAAGGCCATCCATACTTCGGATTCGAAGTGGCGAATGAAGGGACTCGTCCAGGCAATCACGCCCTAGTTACGATTAGGGCGAAGGGCAATTTCAATATTTGTCCACCACCTTATAAGGACGAAGATGCTGACGTCGATGGGCAAACAGAACCAAGTATTCCTTCTACACCTACTCCACCCCATGGGCGATGGAGAACAACCCCCACATCATCGAGTCGGATGCTAGGTTTGAGAGTATCTGGCGTTCCTCACGGTCTTGACTATCCCACTTTGCCTGTTGCCTCCCTTCTGCCTGAGAAGCCGCGCCGTGATCCCAATGGATTCTACTATAAGCCGAAACGAATCACGGAGCCATCAGACACATTTAGTCTAGAATGCGAACAGTGGCGTCATGAAACTATAGGGGAACTCTTTGAGGGCTACATCTTCCTGCCAGAAGGGGTCACGACGGCCACTGGCGCACTTGAATGTGAAATCCATGCTGAGAACCTCTCCAAGCCAGTCCTAAGAAAGATACCCGTGAAGGTTCAGATTCAGAATGTCAGTTCGGCAGACTTTGTGGACAGTCTTGTAAACCCACCATGGAACGAGTTCTTTCGAAGTTGAATTAGTGTGGTGAGGCCGTGACCGATTTCGCCTTCGTCTGCATACAATGACCACCATCACCGAAGCCGACGTCGAGCACGCCGCCCTCGACTGGCTCTCCGCCCTCGGCTGGGCTGTAGCCCACGGCCCCGACATCGCCCCTGAGACACCCAACGCCGAACGCGACGACTACGGGCAGGCCATGCTGGAGCGCCGGCTGCGAGACGCCCTCGCCGCACTGAACCCCGGCCTGCCCGCGTCGGCGCTGGACGACGCCCTCCGCAAGCTGACCCGGCCCCAGGGCTCGACCCTGGAGGCCCGCAACCGCGCCTTCCACCGGATGCTGGTCAACGGAGTGGAGATCGAGTACCGGGACTCCGATGGGCGGGTGCGCGGCGACCAGGTCCGGGTCATCGACTTCGACAATCCCGCCAACAACGACTGGCTGGCCGTCAACCAGCTCACCGTCACCGAGGACCGGAACACCCGCAGGCCCGACGTCGTGCTGTTCGTCAACGGCCTGCCCCTGGGCGTCGTCGAGCTGAAGAACCCCGCCGACGAGGACGCCACTATCTGGACGGCGTGGCAGCAGCTCCAGACCTACAAGGCCGAGCTGCCCACCCTGTTCTCCATGAACGAGGCTCTGATGGTCTCGGACGGGACCGAGGCCCGCATCGGCACGCTTACCGCCGGGCGGGAGTGGTTCAAGCCCTGGCGCACTGTCACCGGGGAGACGCTGGCCGACCCGCACATGACCGAGCTGCAGGTGATGCTGGAGGGCGTCTTCGGGCCGCGCCGCTTCCTGGCGCTGGTGCGCGACTTCATCGTGTTCGAGGACGACGGCAGCGGCGCACTGGTCAAGAAGATGGCCGGCTACCACCAGCTCCACGCGGTGCGCGTCGCCGTCGACGAGACCCTCCGCGCCGCGGAGCTTCGGCGAGGGCTCGCGGCCGAGGTCGACGAGGGACACTACGAGGCCGGACGCAAGCCGGGGGGAAACCCGGGCGACCGGCGCGTCGGGGTCGTCTGGCACACGCAGGGCTCCGGCAAGAGCCTGACGATGGCCTTCTACGCCGGGGCCGTCGTGCGCGAGCCCGCGATGGAGAACCCCACCATCGTCGTGCTGACCGACCGCAACGACCTGGACGACCAGCTGTTCGGCACCTTCTCCCGCTGCCAGGACCTGCTGCGCCAACCGCCAACCCAGGCGGAGAGCCGCGCGGACCTGCGCTCCAGGCTCTCCGTGAACGCCGGGGGCGTCGTCTTCACCACCATCCAGAAGTTCTTCCCGGAGGAGAAGGGCGACACCCACCCGACGCTGTCGGACCGCCGGAACGTCGTCGTCATAGCCGACGAGGCCCACCGCAGCCAGTACGACTTCATCGACGGCTACGCCCGCCACATGCGCGACGCCCTGCCCCTGGCGTCCTTCGTCGGCTTCACTGGCACGCCCATCGAGCTCCAGGACGCCAACACCCGCGCCGTGTTCGGCGACTACATCAGCATCTACGACATCCAACGCTCCGTCGATGACGGGGCCACCGTGCCCATCTACTACGAGAGCCGCCTGGCCAAGCTCACCCTGGACGAGGACCAGAGGCCGAAGATAGACCCGGACTTCGAGGAGGCCACCGAGGGCGAGGAGGTGGAGCGCAGGGAGAGGCTCAAGACGCGGTGGGCGCAGCTCGAGGCGGTCGTAGGCGCGGAGAAGCGGGTGAAGCAGATCGCCGAAGACATCGTGTCCCACTTCGAGCAGCGGCTGGAGGCGCTCGAAGGCAAGGCGATGGTGGTGTGCATGAGCCGGCGCATCTGCATCGACCTCTACCGCGAGCTCGTGCGCCTGCGCCCCGACTGGCACGACGACGATGACGTCAGGGGAGCCGTCAAGGTGGTGATGACCGGCTCGGCCTCCGACCCCCTGGAGTGGCAGCCGCACATCCGCAACAAGGCGCGTCGGGAGGCTCTGGCGCAACGGTTCCGCGACCCCGGCGACCCGCTCCGGGTGGTGCTGGTGCGGGACATGTGGCTGACCGGCTTCGACGCGCCCAGCCTGCACACCATGTACGTCGACAAGCCGATGCGGGGCCACGGCCTGATGCAGGCCATCGCCCGCGTCAACCGCGTGTTCGAGGACAAGCCGGGCGGCCTGGTGGTCGACTACCTGGGACTGGCCCAGGACCTGAAGAAGGCCCTCGCCACCTACACCGAGAGCGGAGGCAAGGGACAGACAGCGCTGAACCAGGACGAAGCGGTCGCGGTTATGCTGGAGAAGTACGAGGTGTGCTGCTCGCTGTTCCACGGCTTCGACTGGACGAAATGGACGACGGGTACGCCGCAGGATCGCTTGAACCTCCTGCCGGCCGCCCAGGAGCACGTTCTGGCCCAGGAGGACGGGAAGCAGCGTTGTCTGGACGCCGTGCTGGCACTGTCCCAGGCGTTCGCGCTGGCCGTGCCTCACGACGAGGCGATGCGGATCAGGGACGATGTCGGGTTCTTCCAGACCGTGCGGGCGCGGCTGTCGAAGCGGGCGGCGGGCGAGGCGCGCCCCGAGGAGGACCTCGACCTGGCTGTGCGGCAGATCGTCTCGAAGGCCGTCGCGTCGGAGGGCGTCATTGACATCTTCGCCGCGGCGGGGCTGGACAAGCCGGACATCTCGGTGCTGTCCGACGACTTCCTGGCCGAGGTACAGGGGATGCCGCACCGGAACCTCGCCGTCGAGCTGCTGCAGAAGCTGCTCAAGGGCGAGCTGTCCACCAGGCGCCGGAAGAATGTCGTGCAGGCGCGGTCGTTCTCCGAGATGCTCGAGGAGACCCTTCGCCGCTACCAGAACCGGGCGATCGAGGCGGCGCAGGTCATCGAGGAACTGATCGGGCTCGCGAAGGACATGCGGGCGGCCAACGCGCGGGGCGAGCGGCTGGGTCTGTCGGAGGACGAGCTGGCCTTCTACGACGCGCTGGAGACCAACGACAGCGCCGTGCAGGTCCTCGGCGACGAAACGCTCCGTACCATTGCCCACGAGCTTGTCGAAACGGTCCGCACCAACGTAACCATCGACTGGACCCTGCGCGAAAACGTCCGGGCAAACCTCCGCAGGTTGGTCCGCCGCATCCTGCGTAAACATGGCTACCCGCCCGACAAGCAGGAGAAGGCGACACAGACCGTGCTGGAACAGGCGGAAGTGCTGTCGGAAGGCTGGGCAGCGGCCTGAAGCGCTGGGGACAGCTTCACGCCTGTACTGCCAACCGGAATGCCGAATCCGGGCATCCACTCCCTTCAAGACGTTTCTTGACCTGCGGTCCCTGTTCCTCGATAATGAACTAACCGCCCGTAAGGAGTACGTCCAATGGTCGCCACACGAGAAAAATTCTCCAGCCAGGCTTCGCCAGTGCTGCTGTCGAAGATACGCGAGATCGCCCGAAGCGATGGGCGTCACTTCCAGGCCGTCCTGGAAGACGCCATAAGCGTCTACATCGAGAGTCGGACCCAGCAGAACGTCCGCCCTGAGGTAATGGCCCACTACCGCGCCAGCCTGGAGAGGAACAGGCGCCTTTATGAGTTGCTCGCACAATGAACCACGACTTCCCCTCCATTGAGGAGGTCGTCGCGATTCACGATGACTTGATCCGCGAGACCGGCGGCTCGACGGGCCTGCGCGATCCAGGAGCGCTGGCCTCCGCCATGATGCGCCCGCAGCTCGGGTACTACGAGGACATCATCGAGGAGGCTGCGGCAATGCTGGAGAGCCTCGCCATGAACCACCCCTTCGTCGACGGCAACAAGCGTACCGCGCTCGCCGTCACCGACGCCTTCCTCCGTCTGAACGGCAAGTTCATCGACTGCGACAGCGAAGATGCCTATGCCCACTTCATGCGGCTCTTCGAGACCAACTCGTTCCGCTTCGCCGAGCTCCACTCCTGGCTCGAGGAGCACGTCACTCCACTGCCGGGGTCTTGAGGCGTTGATTGGGCGTGCTTCTTGAGGAGCCGAGCGGGGCGCTGGTAGAGTAGCTCCAACCCACGGAAGCGTAGTCCAAGGCACAAAAAGGGGAGGAAATATGACGACCGTAGCGGAGCTGCAACAGGCCATCCTGGGTCTGTCGGAGGCCGAGTACGCCGAGCTGAGCCGCTGGCTGCGGGACCAGGACTGGGAACGATGGGAGCGGGAATTCGACGAGGACGTGAGGGCTGGCAAGCTGGACGCCCTGGCTGCTGACGCCTTGGATGCCAGGGCCAAAGGAAACCTGAAGGCCCTTTAGATGCACTGGACAGACCCTCGTTTCTGGCGGCGCTTCCAGGAGTTGCCCGCCGCGGTGCAACAAACGGCCCACCGGAACTTCGATCTCTTGAAAGCGAACCCCAGACACCCCTCGTTGCGGTTCAGAAATGTCGGACGCTACTGGTCGGCGCGAGTGGGCGCCTCCTACAGAGCCGTGGCAGTCCAGGACGGGGACGACTTCATCTGGTTCTGGATTGGCGACCACGACGAGTACCTGCGGGTCATTCGCCGGTAGAGACTGAGCATGATACCAATTCGGTTTGAGGACGCCGTGAATTGCCAAACCGTAGCGGCGGGTTTGAAACCCGCCTTCCCCCTATCGACCATAGGAAGCATTACCCCAATACGGCCTCATCACAGTAAATTGGTATGATTTACCCTCCAGTGAGCCTCCGCGGCCCTGAGCAGCCCTCCATCTCGACCCCAGCCGGCCCTCGAGTCTGAACAGTTACCCCGCAGGACCGTTCACGTTCGGATGAGCAGTCCGAGTTGCGGCCCCAGTACATCCGTGCTACTATGTCCGTGTGAGCAACCACACTCCACGCCCCAACTATCCACTATTCACTACCCACTATCCCACTACCCCTGTCCCATTTTCGACTCGTCTTGTCCCGCCGTGTCCCACGTCAGATACGGACCGCGGGACACCACCTGTCCCATTTTTCGGAGAAGTGTCCCATCGCCCAGATAGGAACGGAACACTTTGGAACACAATGGAACACTTCACACGAAATCGACCGCCCCAACTATCCACTATTCACTACCCACTATCCACTACACTTCCTTGACGCTCCGACACGCCCCGCATAGAATCGCCGCGACCCGAGGCGTAACCGCTCTCCAGCGACTACGGAGGAAACCCCTTGACTGAGCCTCTTCGCATTCTCAGCGTCAACGCCCACCCACACGACTTCACACACACCGCCGCCACCCTCGGCATACACACCTCCAGGGGCGACTCCGCCACCGTCGTCTCCGTCACCGCCGGCACCCAGACGCACAACGAGCGGCTGCACGACGAGCTCATGAAGCCGGTCGAGGAGCAGGACCCCGCCATCGTCAACCAGGACGAGGGCGAGATCGCCGCCATCAAGGACAAGGAGTTCCGGAACGCCTGCGCCGTCTTCGGAGTCAGCGACGTTCGCGTGCTCGGCTTCCCGCAGCCGTTCAGGCTCGCCAGCTACCCGGAGGCCGTCGACAGGATCGCCGAGGTGATCCTCGACGTCCGGCCACACGTCCTCATCATGCAGAGCCCCTACACCCGCGCCCACCAGGGCCGGGCCGGCGTCACCGCCGACGACCACACCGAGACCGCGCTCGCCACGCTGGAGGCCAGGGGAGAGGCGAGCCGGCCTCGTGCCGGCGCCAGGCCCCACTCGATCGCCACGACCCTCTTCCCCGGCGTCTACTTCGAGCGCACCGACCACGACTTCGTCGTCGACATCAGCGACTGGTTCGAGCAGCGCGTCGAGGCCGAGGCCTACTACATAAGTCAGGGCCACACCCCGGAGTGGTCGCGCAGACGCATGCTCGTCATGCTCGGCTACCCGGGCTGGTTCAACGGCACCCTCTACGCCGAGGGATTCGTCCGCGAGCGGCCGGAGGTGGTCCCGGCGATACCGATGTCCGACCTCACCCTCCGCAAGGCCACCGAGCCGGTCGAGGAGCGACACGAGCGCATGGTCGGCAAAGCCGGCCGGGACTTCTGAGCCACTAGAGCAACCGTCATTCCCGCGCAGGCGGGAATCCAGCCTTGGGGGGCCAATAACCGTCATTCCCGCGCAGGCGGGAATCTAGCCTTGGAGAGCGCGCATAGGGGGTACACCGTGGACCTGGGCCTGGCGGGCAAGACCGCGCTGATTACCGGCGGCAGCCGCGGCATCGGTCGCGCCACCGCACTCGTCATGGCAGAGGAGGGCGCCAGCGTAGCCATCTGCGCCCGCGGCGAGGACAAGCTGCGCACCACGCTGGACGAGCTGCGCGCCGTCGCGCCGGCAGCGTGGGGCGCCACCGCGGACGTCACCGTCGCGGCCGAGGTCGAGGCCTTCGTCTCCGGCGCCGCCGACCGGCTCGGCGGCGTCGACGCGCTCGTCTGCAACGTCGGCGGACTCAGCGGCGGCGCGACCCTGGAGGCCACCGACGAAGAGTGGCGCGCCACCATGGACGTCAACCTGATGCACTCCGTCAGGGCCATCCGCGCGGCGGTCCCCCACATGAAGGAGCGGGGCGGGGGCAGCATAGTCATCGTCTCGTCCATCTCAGGCCTGAAACCAGGGCCTCACGCCCAGTACGGCGCCGCCAAGGCGGCCGAGATATTTCTCGCCTCGGCGATGGCCTGGGAGCTCGCCGAGCACCGCATCAGGGTCAACACCCTGTCGCCCGGCTCGATCTACTTCCCCGGCGGCGGCTGGGCCAACTTCGAGGCCCAGCATCCAGACCTCTTTGAAAAGTTCCTCGAGAACGAGCTGCCCCACAAGCGCCTCGGCACCGACCGCGAGGTCGCCGAGGTCATCGCCTTCCTCTGCTCGGAGCGGGCCCGCTGGGTCAACGGCGCCATGGTCCCGGTCGACGGAGGCCAGGGCAGACCGACCGGCATGTGGTTCACCTGACGCGCCGCACGGCCGTGCGACCAGGCCATCGGCGCATTAGCTTCGTTGAAGTAGCCCACCGGAATTGATACCCTAGGATGCGAGTACTTCGTGGAGGCGGACGTTGCGAGAAGTCTTCCGGGCGGCAGTTGACGAGCTGGAAAAGGGCGAGCCCGTCGTGGTGGCGACCGTCGTCAGGACGAAGGGCTCCACGCCCCAGAAGCCCGGTGCCAAGCTGCTTGTGCGCCGCGACGCCAGCGGCGTCGGCACCCTCGGGGGCGGCTGCGTCGAAGGCGACATATGGTTCGCCGCCAACCAGCTCATGAAGCGCGGCGGCCCGTCCGAGCACCGCGACTACGAGCTCAACGAAGACCTCGCCGCCGAGGACGGCCTCGTTTGCGGCGGTACGATGTTCTTCCTGATCGACCCGGTGTACCGCCCCGACGACTACCTCGACATCGCCAGGGAGATCGACGGCGCGTACCGCGGCGAGGGTGCCGTGGCCGTGGCCAGCATGATCAGTCCCGCCGACGGCCTACCCGACGCCGTAGGCGCGAAGCTCCTCGTCCGGGAGGACGGCACGACGGCGGGCACCCTGGGCTCTCAGGACCTGGACCGCGGCGCCGCGAAGAAGGCCCTCGGCCTGATGGTGCTGGGCCGGAACGAGTACGTCGTGGCCAAGAACGGCGCGGAGTACTTCGTCGAGGCCTACACCACGCCGCCACAGATGGTCCTGTGCGGCGGCGGCCACGTGTCCAAGGCCATCGCGCCGCTGGCGAAGACGGTGGGCTTCCGCGTCTTCGTCACCGACGACCGCGAGGAGTTCGCCAACTCCGAACGCTTCCCCGAGGTCGACCGGGTCGTCGCGGCAAAGCCCGAGGACGCGATTCCGCAGCTTCCGATCAACCCCAACACCTTCGTAATCATCGCCACGCGAGGCCATCGCTTCGACAACGTCGCCCTCGAGGCGGCGGCGCGAACGCCCGCCAAGTACGTCGGACTGCTCGGCAGCAGGCGCAAGACGATCCTGATCTACGAGGACCTGTTCCGCGCCGGCATGCCCGCCGAGCGCGTCAGGGAGATCAGGTCGCCCATCGGCCTCGATATCCGGGCGAGAACGCCCGAGGAGATCGCCGTCAGCATCCTCGCCGAGGTGCTCATGTTCCGGCTCGGCGGCACCGGCATGCCGATGAAGCTGGAAGACCGGCTGCTGGAGAAGGCCCAGTCGAGGGCCCAGGCCAGACAGCCCGTCGCCGTCGGCTAGGCCGAACGGGACGCTCTTCCGCCGCTAACGGGCTAGAATCGATGCCAAAGGTCTCCGCGGTCCTGACCGCCGCCGGCGAGTCCACGCGCATGGGCAGCCCGAAGCCGCTCTTGACCTGGCGCGGCCTCACGCTCGTCGAGTACCAGGTCGCCAGCCTGACCGCCGCCGGAGCATCCGACGTGGTCGTCGTCCTGGGGCACCGGCACGAGGAGGTCTCACCCCACGTCGAGGGACCCGCTGTGAGGTACGTCGTAAACCAGCGGTACCGCGACGGCCGGTCCACCTCGATCAGGGCCGGGATAGCCGAGACCGCACCCGACGCCGAGGCCATATTGCTGCTGGGAGTCGACCAGCCCCGCCCACCCGAGATCGTCGCGGAGACGCTCGCCTCCCACCTGGACAGCGGCGCCCTCATCACGTCCCCGCGCCGCAACGGGCGCGGCGGACACCCCATCGTCTTCTCGACGGCGCTGCGCGGCGAGCTGGACGCCATCACCGAGGAAGAACAGGGCATCCGGCAGGTCTTCCGCGCCCATCGCGGCGAGGTGAACGAAATCGAGATCGACGACCCCATCATCCACCTCGACCTAAACACTCTGCAAGACTACGACCGGGCCCGCGCCCTGTACGACGCCTGATACATCACACCGAAGGACGCCATGGCTGAATTGGACAAAGAGACGGTACTCAGGGCACGGAGTGCGGGAAGCACCGGAGTGCAGCGGCAGGGCGACGTCGTCCTCCGGCCCGCCGGTCCCTGGACGCCGACTGTGCATTCGCTCCTGCGGCACCTGGAAGAAGTCGGATTCTCCGGCGCCCCACGCGTCGTGGGCTCGGGGTTCGCCCCGGACGGCCGGGAGACGCTCAGCTACATCGAGGGCGAATTCACGCACCCGGGCCCGTGGACCATCGAGGGCACCGCGGGGGTAGGCCATCTGCTGCGGAAGCTGCACGATGCCACGGCATCCTTCCGGCCGCCCCCTGACCCGGAGTGGCCGCCCTGGTTCGGCCGACGCCTCGGCGGGCCCGACAGGACCATCGGCCACTGCGACGTCGCGTCCTGGAATATCGTGGCGCGGGACGGGCTCCCGGTGGCGCTGATCGACTGGGAGACCGCCGGCCCCGTCGATCCGATGGTGGAGCTTGCCCAGGCCTGCTGGCTCAACGCGAAGCTGTTCGGCGACGACGTCGCGGAGCGCGAGGGTCTGCCGTCCCTGGAGGTCCGCGCCCGCCAGCTTCGCGCCATCGTCGACGCCTACGGGCTTTCGGCCGCGCAACGGCGCGGTCTCGTCGACCTGATAATCGGGTACGCCATCCACGACACCGCTGAGCAGGCTGACGCGTTTGGAGTCACAAGAGAGACGGTCGATCCGATGCCTGGCGGCTTCCCGATCATCTGGGGCCTGACCTGGCGGGCCCGGGCCGCGGCTTGGGTATACCGCCACCGCGACACGCTGGAGAGGGCGATCGTCTAGCCGGGTGCATCGACCCCGCTCCCCTTGGCGTATGGGCGTTATGCTTGCAGAGGACGGTGAGTACGCCGTGAATTGCCAACCGTAGCGGCGGGTTTGAAACCCGCCTTTCCCTGTGGGCCGTAGGAAGCATACGCAATTACTCGTATATGGCCGCATCGCGGCAAATTGGTATAGACCGTCCACCCCTGGCGAGAGACGGGAAACAGCAGGCGCCGTATCAGTGGAGGGCGCCGCGTGACGCGTGCCCATCTTCGAGTCTCGATGAGCTTGTCGACCATCAGGCATGCCAGTACCACCAGAATTGACAAGACCAAGAACCTTCATCCGACACAATAGACAAGAAAAACTCATTGCTCGTGGTCGGTCGATTTGGGTCCATTCGAGCCAGGTCGGGTTGATAGACAATCACGTGTCCAACAAAAGCCTGCCGAAGAGTCGGGCCCTGAGATCCCGCGCTCCGAGAGGTTCATCGAAGGCCCCATGCGGGTCGGCGCTCGCCTCCGGGGCCAATGACTTGGGGACTGGGAAGCCCATGCGCGGAGATCATTGATCATGCTGGACACAGGTGGCCCTCTCGTCGAGGTGGCATCAGGACAGTTGCGGGAGTTGGTCCCGGAGGCGCTCGGGGAGCCGCAAGCGGTGGTAGGGGAATGGGAGGCGGTGCCCCTGAAGGGCCGTTTTGGCGCGCTCGACGTGGCAAGGTCGGTGTTCAATATCCGAGGTATGGCACGCGTGGGCGTGGCTGAGCGCCCATGGAGCTTGGTCCTCAAAGTACTTGGGCCTTCTGCCGTCCCAGGTGACCCGACCGTCATGCGCTACTGGAAACGTGAGATGCTGCTCTACAGTTCCGGCCTGCTGGACGATTTGCCCACCGGTCTGCGCGCGCCCCGCTTCTACGGGTGCGACGAGCCGGCGGATAGCGTAGTCTGGCTCTGGCTTGAGCACATCCGGGAGGACGGGGAGCGGGCGTGGCCAATCGCGCGCTGGGCGCTCGCGGCACGGCACTTGGGCCGATTCAACGGCGCCTATCTTGTCGGGCGGTCGCTTCCGCGCGCTCCATGGCTCAGTGGGCGGCGGCTGCGCACGTCGTTGGAACGCCAAGACTCGCTCGTGGCGCAGATTGCAACTGCACCTGACAACCCGGAGGTAAGTCGATGGTGGCCGCCGCAAGTGGTGGCCGCCATCCTTCGCCTCTGGGAGGAGCGCGGCCCCTTCTGCGACGCGCTGGACAGCCTGACTCAGACGTTCTGCCACGGGGATGCCATCCGACGGAACCTCCTATCCGGGGCCGAAGAGACGGTGGCGATCGACTGGGAATTCGCCGGCCACTACGCGGTCGGCGAGGAGGTCGGGCAAACTCTGTCGGTTGCAAGTGCGTTCTACGACATCGAGCCGGTCGACCTCCCGGCTCTGGACGAGGCACTCTTCGCGAGCTACCTGGCCGGTCTGCGCGAAGTAGGTTGGCGTGGCGACCCAACCCAGGCGCGGTTCGCAT
Organism: Dehalococcoidia bacterium; assembly: GCA_965220785.1. Taxonomy (GTDB): domain Bacteria; phylum Chloroflexota; class Dehalococcoidia; order Lucifugimonadales; family CAZENU01; genus CAZENU01. The sequence continues at coordinate 357,367 of CBDCQW010000003.1, read as the reverse complement.
ACGTCGCTCACGCGGCCCTCCGAAACGTCTTTAACACTGTGGGCGCAAGCGTGCCCGACGACTGGCGACGCGCGGCGGCCCTGGAGAACTACGGCCGCACCTGGGAGGAGCTTGCCGAACGCCGGGCCGCCATCCGGCCCTTCCTCCTGGATTGTGCGGATGAGGCGCGTGGGTTGATGGAGGCCCTTTGAACGAAACCAATCGAAGGGCCTGCCAAACCGGACAAATCCAAGACCTTCCATCCGCCAGACACAATAGCAACGGAAAGCTCAGCGGGCCCGAGCCGCGGCCTGCGTGTACCGCAACCGCGACACGCTGGAGAGGGCGATCGTCTGGCTGAGCCCGGGGAGAGGGCAGGCGCGGTGCATCGACTCCCGCTCGCCCTTGCGCGTCGGTCGGCGTGGGTGCAAAGATCGGCGTAGACGGAGCAAGCCCGCGCCCTATTGCAACGCCTGAGACTCTTCCTCGAGACCTGAGAGTCGCGCCGAAACCAGGGCAAAGTGATACCAATTCGTTCTGAGTACGCCGTGAATTGCCAAACCGTAGCGGCGGGTTTGAAACCCGCCTTCCCCCTATCGACCATAGGAAGCATTACCCCAATACGGCCTCATCACAGTAAATTGGTATGAGCTAGCTCAGGCCGTGGGCTCCTCCGGGAGGCGATACGTGGAGCGGCGTCCAAAATCCCACGACGACCTCACGCGGGCGTTAAGTGCTCACCTGGCCGCCGGCGCGAGACGCTACGGACTGTATGCCGGAGCCGTTCGGCTGGAACCGTTCGGCTACAGCGCCGTCGAGGCGACGCGCTCCTTCACGGCTCGCGACGGGGCTCATGCGGTCCACGTCAAGCTGTGGCACACAGAATGGCAGGCGGTCAGAGACCGATGGCTCGCCGTTCACCAGATACTGGAATGTCGGCACAAGGCGCCTCGTGTGATCGACACCGTGGACTTGCCCGAAGTCGACGCGACGGGCCTTGTATTCGAGCATATCGAAGGGGCGCCTCCGGACGGTCCGGGGTGTACGGATCGGCTGCTGGAGGCGGCCCGCCGCCTACACGCCGACGAAGAGCTTGCTGCAAAGATCGGCGTCTCGAGGAGCCCGGCTACGGTCGGACAGTACTTCGAGGACCTCCACATCCGCAATCTGAACAAAGACATCCGTATTATTCGAGACACGGCGCGGACGCCGATTGTAGACGACGAACTTCTCGCATGGATGGAGCAAGAGACCCGCGAGCTAAGTAGGACAGCGAGGAGCTCGGCTGCGTTCGAAGCGCAGGCTCGGTGGCCAACACACGGCGACCTGTACGAGGGCAACACGCTGCTTACAGACGATGGCGCCTTGTACCTCCTGGACTGGGACGATCTCGGGCTCGGCGACCCTGTCGCGGACTACATCATCGTCCTTCGAGGCTTCGCCCGCCGTGACGTGGACTTCCACTGGCGCCATCTCGGCGTCGAGGCCACCGATGAAGGATTCGGCGAGCGCATACGTTTCTACGCCCGGGCGTCGCTGCTCTACATCGTGATCGATGGGCTGGCAGAGCACCTGGGGCTCGACGCTTCGAACCCCTTGCTCGCCGCCACGAGCAAAGAGAAGAGAGCGGCGTTCGAAAACGGTCTTGCCCTCTATCGCGAACGCTACGGCTAGTCACTCGCGGCTTCTAACGCAGCTATCGCCGGCAGTCGTACATCCGTCGCACCCGGACGCACAGACCCACGTCGCTTCTTGAGCCCCGTCGACCGCCGGGTATGCCAATGCGAATAGACTTGACACGAATCGAGAGGCTTCGTCTTGAGGTTCGCTCTGGACCCTGTAGCTAGTCCCGGTCCTGCCGCATCATGCGGAGGCCGCCTTGCCTGGCTGTGGTAGAGTGTCCACGAAAACGTCGCCGCCCACCGGGCGAACGCAGCAGGTTCCGACGCGCCAACGGTACGTAGCAACAAGACTGGCCGATGTTGAAACTGATCGCCCCACGAGACCTGGGTCCGATCCCCGCCGCCGCCGCCACGGCCTTCGTGGCCCTGGCCATCTTCGCGTGGACAGAGCGGACCGTCCTCGTTGACCCGGAGGGGATGTCCGTCCCCTACTGGCCCTGGAAGCTGTGGCAAATCGGCCCGCTGCTGATGGGGTCCGGCGGCGTCTGGTGGGTCTGGTCGAGCACCCGCCGAGTCCCTTGGGTGCGCAGCCTGGCGCTGGGCATACTGGCCCTTGTAGTGCTCGTCAACGCATACGGCGACCTCTTCGGCGACCATTGGGGTGACGTGTGGCGCACCGTCAACCCGCTGTTCATCGGTTCCTCCAGCGTGGCGGCGGTGGCTCTATGGCGCTCCGGACACACCGCGGGAAAAGTGGGCGCGGTGGTTTCGGCGGCGCTGGGCGCCCTGGTTTTCGCCAATGCGTACTTCGTCGACAACGGGGTTGTCTGGCAGATACTGGACCCGGGGCGGTTGCTTACCGCAGTGGCTTGGGCCGCCGGCGCCGGCCAGGCCAACGTCGCCCCAGCCGACAGAGGCGCGTCATCCGCCGACGGCTAGCGCCCGTGCCGCGCCGTCAGCCCCTGACGTGGCGGTCGAACCAGGCCAGCGTCCGTGCGAGATACTCCTCGCGCAGCTTCGGATGGCCCATCCGCAGGAAGGTGTGGTACGAGCCGGGGAACCGCACCATCTCGACCTCTTTGCCCAGGCGCTTGAGCTCCACGAAGTACTGCTCGCTCTGCGCTATCGGGCAGCGCAGGTCCGCCTCGCCGTGGAGCAGCAGCACGGGCGCCGTCACGGCGGCGGCGTAGGTGATCGGCGACATCTCCAGATACTTGGTCAGCGCCTCCATCCGGGTCCCGCCCCACTCGATCTCGCCGAAGCTGACCCCGATGTCGGACGTCCCATACATGCTCGTCAGGTCGGTGACGGGCGCCCCGACCACAGCCGCCTTGAATCGCGTCTCGTGCCCGGCAATCCACGAACTCATGTATCCGCCGTAGCTGTAGCCCGTGACTCCCAGTTGCGCTTCGTCGACGTACGGCCGGCCCGACATCTCGTCGACGGCCGCCATGATGTCGCGGTAGTCCTCGCCGCCCCAATCTCCAAGCACCGCCTTGACGAAGTCGATGCCGTAGCCGCTGGAGCCCCGCGGGTTCACGGCCAGCACGACGTACCCCGCCGTCGCCAGCACCTGCTGGATCGGGTTGAAGGCGTCGTAGAACGCGCTCTGGGGCCCACCGTGGATGTCCAATATCATCGGGTACGGGCGCGACGCGTCGAAGTCCGGCGGAAACACGAGCCGTGACTCGATCTCCATCCCACCGCGGTCTAGGCTGAACTTCTCCATCCTCCCAGGCGGGTGATTTTCGAAGTACTCACGGTTGTAGCATGTCAGCCGCTCGGAAGATCCCGAATCGAGGTCGACCGCGTGCAGGTCGCCGGCCGAGTCCGGCGGCACCGAGACGACTACCGCCCGGCCGGCCGCGGCGTCGAGAGACAGGTCACCGATCTGGGCGCCGCCGCCCCACACCCGCCGCGTCTCCCCACCAGTCGTCGACGCCCTGTACAAGAAACTTTCGCCGTGCGCGTCTCCCAGGAAGAGAACGCCGTCGTCGTCGGACCAGCGAATGTCCGGCGTGGGCGCGGGCGGAAAGCCGCCGACGGGCGACACGGAGCCGTCGGTGATCGGCGCCGGAGGCTTGCCGCGCTCCAGCACGAAGACGCGCGACTGCCAGGGCAGGATGATCCGAGGGTCGTCCGTGCCGAGAGCGGCGAGCCTCCGACCGTCCGGCGACCACGTGGCCGCCAGCATCGACACCAGGCCCCGCGACCACTCCACCGGCTCTCCGCCACCCGCCGGAACGACGTAGACCTCCCTGCGGTTGGTGACGTCCCGATCTTCGGAGCGGTCCGAGACGAAGGCGATCCGCTCGCCGTCCGGCGACCACGCGGGCATGTGGTCGTCGCAATCGCCATCGGTGAGCTGCCGCGTCTCGCCCGACTCGACGTCGACGACGAACAGGTGGGTGTGCGCATTGCCGCGCCAGCCCTGAGTGTCGAACCGGTACCGGATGCGGCGTACGACGCTCACGCGCGGCTCGGACGATTTCTCTGCGTCGGGCGGACGGTCCGGGTCTACGTCGGACGCGAAGGCGATCCGCGAGCCGTCCGGCGACCAGGCAAACTCGTTGACGCTCGCCTCGGCACTCGTGAGCTGCCACGCTTCGCCGCCGGACGCGGAGATCAGCCAGACCTGCTTCCGGCCGCGCTCGTCCGCGCGCTGGAACGCGATGGACGCTCCGTCGGGCGAGAAAGACGGCGAGCCGTCCCTGTCGCCCTGTGTGAACGCCCTCGGCTCGCCGCCCGGCAGCTCGGCCACCATGATCCGGGCCCGGTGCGCCTTCTTCTCGCGGTCGTACTCCGACCGGGCAAACGCGACGCGGCTGCCGTCGGGCGAAAGCGACGGGCCCGACACGGAGACGAGCTCGTAGACCAGGTCCGGCGTTATCGGTCCGGGCACGCCGCGCCTACTCCGCCGCCTTGACGTAGACGCCCGTGGGGTCGACCTGCTCGCGCAGTATGCGCAGCTCGCGGGCGCTGGGAGGCTCGACCTCAGCCGGGGCGCCCGAGACTATCGGCTCGAAGCCCGTGTGCTCACGGACCCGGTCGATGGTGACGCCGGGCATCAGCTTGTCGATCTTCAACCGGCCCGCGGTCTTGTCGATGGCCATGACCGCCAGATCGGTGAACACGACGATGTCAGGGTAAGGCGAAGTCAGTCCCGCGTTCCTGCGGCCGTCGGGGCCGTCGATATAGCCGGGGCTCGTGATGAAGTCGCAGTTGGCCGGGAAGCGCCGCAGCTCGTGCCGCGCGATGATCAGCACCTTCTTCGCGTGCGACGCTATGTCGTTGGCGCCGCCGCTGCCCGGAAAGCGCACCTTCGGCGCGGCGTAGTCGCCTATCACCGTCGAGTTGACGTTCGCGAACTGGTCGATCTGCGCGCCGCCGATGAAGCCGATGTCCGCGAGCCCCCGCTGCAGCACGCCGCCCAGAGAGTCGATCAGCGAGCCGTTCCTCACCGACCGGTACATGACCCGCGAGTCCGCGATCGACGACGGCGTGGGTATCACCTCCGGCGCCATGGGCCCGGTCTCCACCACGAAGCACATGTTGGGCGCGTGATTCTTCAGCGCCAGCAGGCTGGCAACCACCGGCATGCCGGTGCCGACCAGCACGACGTCCCAGTCGGAGACGTGGCGGGAGGCCTCCACGACCATTAGCTCGTCCAGGCCGTACCTCTCTTCCCGGCTCATAGCAGGCTCCTCATAGCCGTCCGAAGCTCGTCCAGACGCGCCGCACCCACCTCGGCCTCGAGGAAGTCGCCGAAAGTGTCGTGGTCGTAGACGGCGCCGCGCAGGTAGTCGTCGTAGGCCGGGCCCCCGGCCCTCGCCGCGACCTGGTAGCGCGCCAGGTAGTCCTCGTCCTGCACGTAGTGGCGGTGCGTGGACGTGGGGTACGCGCCCCAGGGCTGCACCACGACGGCGTCGACGTATATGTACGGTATGGACGTCCGATCCGGATCGCCCCTGATGACATCCGCGTCGACCAGCTCCTCGCAGCTCACGATCACGGCATTGGAGGCCTTCGCCATCTCGACCTCGTGCGTAGTGAAGCCTTCAATCACGACGTTGCCCATCGCGTCGGCCTTCTGCGCGTGGATGATCGACACGTCAGGGTTCACGGCCGGCACCAGGACGACCGGATCGCCCGGCTCCCAGGGGTTGTCGACGACCTCCAGGGCCTTGGAGCCGTTCGCGCCCTTCTTGTTCACGATGTCCGTGCCCAGCATGCTCTTCGTGGGCATGAACGGCAGGCCGAGCGAGCCCGCCAGGAAGCGCGACGCCATCGCGAGGTGGCTGTAGTCCTCGATCTCGAGGCGTCCCTCCTCGATCGCGCGCCGCCAGCGCATCGTCGTACCAATGCGCTCCAGGTTGCCGGTGCCGCACTCGGTGCGCCTGACCAGGCCCGCGCCCACCAGCATGTCCATCGACATCGACATGCTGCACCCGACCAGCGTCAGGTCCTTGACGCCCTGCCTGATGATCTCGTGCGCGAGGGACATCGTCACCCGGCCCAGCGTCTGCCCGCCGATGCCCAGGGTGGCGCCGTCGTGTACCAGCCCGCGGACGGCCTCGGCGGCCGTCATGACCTTCCTGTCAGTTTTCCTGCTCAGCGCCCAACACTCCTTCGAACCACGTGCTGCCAAAACCGGCAGTCATTCTACCAAACAACGACCGGGCCCGAGCCCCCGCAGCAACTGTACCGTCATGCCCGCGAAGGCGGGCATCCAGGGGTCTGGGAGGGGCGATTCGTCCCATCAACTGAACAGTTACTCCGCGCACCCGGATTCACCACCTGAAACGCAAGGCCGGCGCGACGGACTGGTGCCGGGGTCGTGATGGCGCACCATGCCGGGGATAGATTCCCGCCTGCGCGGGAATGACGGAGGTGAGGATTACCGCGCAACCTGCCCTTGTAGCCGGCACGCGCGGCCTCCTATGATTGACGGTGGTGAGCCGTTGTGAAGAGCTGACGAGGCCCGGGGAGGTGACGCATGGGACCGTTAGAGACCGACCGCCTGATCCTGCGCAACATGGAGGCGGCCGACGTACCGGTGCTCAAAGAGCTGATCTACTCGGACCGCGAGGTCTGGGGCCAGTACAGCGGATTCGGCGACAAGCCGGCCCTGCTCCAAAAGGCGTTCGCGAACCACGTCAGTCAGGACGACGACGCGGAGTTCGGGCGCCAGGCGGTCGTCCTGAAGACGTCGGGGCAGACCATAGGCCAGGTGCACCTCGATCCGTACGTGAACAGATGGTACCGGGTCGCCGGCGACCCGGACACGCCCGTCGGCAACGTCGAGGTGGAGCTCGCGTTCGCCTTCGGGAAGGCCTACTGGGGACAGGGCTACGCGTCTGAAGCCTGCCGGGCGCTGATCGACTACGCCTTCAATGAGCTCAGGATCCCTCGCCTTGTCGGAGGCGCCAAACGCACGAACGACAGGTCCGTGCGCCTGCAGAAGCGCCTTGGATTCGACGTCTACGAGAACGTAGACGCTGATGCGCCGGGCCGGTCGACCTGGGTATCGGTGCTGGACAATCCCCTGGCCGCGTAGCCGCGAGATTCGGTCCTTCAGCCCGAACGAACGAGGCAGCCGCACACGATGACGATAGACACCGTAGTAGCCAGCGCACAGGAGCACCTCCGCGCGGAGGGCGTCGACGGCTGGCTCATCTACGACTACCGGGGCATGAACCCGGTGTTCCGTGACACCGTCGGGGACATCGCCAACCTGACCCGCCCCTGCTGGCTCTGGGTCCCGGCGAGCGGCGAGCCCCGGCTGCTGCTCAGCTACGTCGACCGGGGCAGGTTCGACCACCTGGGCATCGACGCTGCCGTGTTCGTGAGCCGACGCGAGATGGTCGACCGGCTCCGCGAGACGCTGGAAGGCGCGCGTCGCGTCGCGATGGAGTACTCGCCTGAGGGCGGTCTGCCCCGCATGTCCAGGGTTGACGGCGGCATCCTGGAGCTGGTGCGCGGCCTGGGCGTCGAGGTCGTGCCGTCCGCCGACACGGTGCAGCACGCGACGCAGCGCTGGTCCGAACAGCAGCTCGCCTCGCACCTGGCGGCGGCTGAGAAGCTGGGCTCCATCGTCCAGGAGGCATTCAGGTACGTCGGAGACAATCTCGGCTCGGTCACCGAGCACGACGTTGCGGAATTCATACGCTCCAGGTTCGTCGACAGCGGGCTCGAGGTGACGGACGGCCCAGTCGTCGCGGTCAACGAGCACTCGTCCGACCCGCACTTCGAGCCTACGGCGGACAACGCAGTCAGCATCCGCCGCGGCGACTGGGTGCTGATCGACGTGTGGGCCAGGGCGCAAGGCGTCGACACTATGTTCGCGGACATCACCTGGACGGCCTACGTCGGGGACCGGGCGCCCTCGGCCCACCAGCGCGTCTTCGACGCCGTTATCGGAGCGCGGGACGCAGCCGTCGCCGCCATGGCGTCCGCGTTCGAGACGGGGGTCGAGCTGCGGGGCTGGGAGGTCGACGCCGTCGCCAGGGACCACATAGCGAAGGCGGGCTTCGGCGGCTACTTCAACCACCGGCTCGGACACAGCATCGGCCGCGAGGTGCACGGCAACGCCGTCAACCTGGACAGCTGGGAAACGTACGACACGCGAAGGCTCGTCCCCGGCATTTGCGTATCGGTGGAGCCGGGCATCTACCTCCCGGAGTTCGGCGTGCGTTCCGAGATCGACGTCTACGTCGCGGAGGACGGTCCGCGGGTCACGACCGACGTCCAGCGATCAGTGGTGCTCATACCCGGGTAGGCCAACGGCCCCGGCACCCGCGTCCTGGTCTCTAAGTCTGCGCCCCGTCGTCTACGACCGGCTCGGGCCGCGGTATCTTGATCAGAAGCAGCAGCAGCGGCGGCAGCACGAGGACCGACCCACCGTAGACGAACGCGCTGTGGATGCCGTACTCGTCGGCGATCAGCCCGGCGACGTAGGGCGAGAACGTCCCCACGAACCCGGCTCCGTAGATCAGCGCAACGACGGTCGACTGCAGGTGGCCGCGCGCGGAGTCGAGGGCGGCGGCGATGAAGATGTGGTGCAGCGAGAAGGTGAACGCGCCCTTGGCGACGATCACCGCCCAGAGCTGCAGCCCCGGCTCGGCGACGCTGAGCGACAACGACAGCGCGCACACGGCCGCCGTCCCCGGCAGCAGCACGGCGCGCCGGCCGTACCGGTCCGACAGGTAGCCCATCACGGGCTGGGAGAAGATGCCGGCGAGCTGGGACCCCGACAGGATCAGCCCGACCTTGATCTCGTCGATGCCCAGGTCGTCCACGAGGTACAGGGGAACGTAGGTCGTCACGGCGCCCTCGCCGATCCCCTTGACCGCCGTCGCCAGCACCAGCACCACGACGACCGGGTTCCGAAGCAGGGTGCCAAACGTCTTCGTGTATTCCCCGACCGACGTGACCCCGGAGCCTCGCGGCGAGGCCCCTGCCCGCGTCAGGCTCCAGATGAGCACCGCCGCGACGATGGCCGGCGCGAAGCTCGCCTGCAGCACGCCGCGCCACGCCAGGAACCCGAGCAGGCTCGCCGCCCCCAGGGGTCCTAGAACCTCGCCGACGTTGGCGCCAAGTCCGTGCAGCGAGACGACGAAGCCCCGCCGCTCCGGGTAACGCCGCGACAGCTCGCTGATGGCGGGCGGATGGAAGAAGGCCGGCCCCGCACCGATCAGCAGCATCACTCCCAGCATCGCCCAGTAGTTGGGAGCGACGCCCGCCAGCAGCATCGACAGGCCCATGACGCCCAGCGAGAACCCCAGCATCACCGACGCCCTGTGGCTGAAGCGGTCGCCCAGGAACCCGGCGGTGAAGGTCGAAGTCGCGTTCGTTATCGACTGCGCCGTGGCGAGAGAGCCGAACTGCGCGCGGTTCAGGTCCAGCCCGATCTTGATCTGCGGCATGACGATGGCGCGCATGCCGCCGTTGTACAGGTGCTTGACGGCGTGCCCGACCACGATGGCCGCGGCCGCGCGGAAACGCTGCTCGCCGAGCCTCGACCACACCGCCGACATTCCTCCGGCCGGCCCGCTCCTCGGGGTCGGCCTCTGATGCGGCTCAGTCACGTCGGACAAGTGGCGGACGTACCCTCGGCCAGAAGGCCCGGCACATCATACACGAACCTCGTTGACCGCAGCGGCTGTGGCAGCCGTCAGCGGGCGGTAAGGCGATTTGATACTATATGGGCCCGGTACCAGGATTCGCCGTCGTGTCGAAGAGCCCGCCGACGGCAACCAATCAAGCCAGGGCTCATCGGGGGTCGGCCTTGTCCAACACCCACGCCAGCTCCACGGCAGTCTCGACCCCTGCCCTCCCGCGCCCGTTCGAACGCTACCGCCCGCACGTCGACGCGGCCCTGCGGGCGCGCATGGACAACCGGTCGTCGCCGTTGTACGACATGCTGCGCTACTCGATGGGCTGGGCCGACGCCGACGGGAACCCGGTACGCGGCACCACCGGCAAGGCCCTGCGTCCCGTGCTGTGCCTGAGCGCCTGCGAGGCCGTGAGCGGCGACTTCGATGCCGCGCTGCCCGCCGCCGCGGGGCTGGAGCTCCTGCACAACTTCTCCCTGATCCACGACGACATCCAGGACCGCGACGAGCTCCGCCACCACCGTCCCACGCTGTGGAGCGTCTGGGGTGAGGGCAAGGCGATCGTCGCCGGCAACTCGCTCCGCGCGACGGCCGACACCGCGGTCGGGGACATGGTCGCCGCCGGCGCGGACCCGGGACAGGCGCTGGACGTGGCGGCGCTGTTCACCGAGGCCCACTTCGAGATGATCGAGGGCCAGTACCTCGACGTGGCGTACGAAGACAAGCAGGAGGTTGGCCTTCAACAGTACCTGGTGATGATATCCCTGAAGACGGGGGCTCTCATCAGGTGCGCGATGAACATAGGGGCCGCCATAGGCACTTCGGACAGGCGCACGGTCGAGGCCTTCCGCGAGTGCGGCCGGGCGCTCGGGTACGTCTTCCAGATTCGCGACGACCTGCTCGGAGTCTGGGGCGACGAAGAGACGACCGGCAAACCGGTGGGAGCGGACATCCGGCGCAAGAAGAAGTCGTTCCCCGCGGCCTACGCTATGTCCAAGGTCCGCGGAGAGGCCAAGAAGACACTCACCCAGAAGTACGCGAAGGAAGAGCTCGACGACGACGATATCGCCGTCGTCCTCGAGATCATGGACGATGCGGGCGTCCGGGAATGCGCTCAGAACCTGGCCGTGGAGCACTGCGAGCAGGCGATGCGGCGCCTTTCGTCCGTCGAGACGGACCCGGAGAGCCGCAGGGACATCGAAGAGATCGCGCATTTCCTGCTGTTGAGAGAGCACTAGAAGCCATTCCGACGCTGTGCTAACCTCAGAGAGCACAGGCGTGTTCCAGCCGCACTACGGCCCCGATCAAGACCCTGGGGGTGCAGCATCCCGTGGAGTCCCTTCTCTCGCAACGGCGCGGGCCGCACACGGTCGAGGAAGGGTATGCCGAGTGCGCCGCCCTGGCACGAACCCACTACGAGAACTTCACCGTAGTCTCATGGTTCCTTCCCGGCGACAAGCGCGACCACATGAACGCGATATACGCCTTCTGCCGGTCGGTCGACGACCTGGGGGACGAGTACGCTGGCGACCGGCTCGCGGCGCTGGACGAGTGGGAGGCGGACCTCAGGCGATGCTACGACTCGAAGCCCTTCCACCCATACATGATCGCGCTCCAGGAGACGATTCGCCGGTTCGACGTGCCGATCGACCCGTTCCTTCGTCTCGTCCAGGCGAACCGGATGGACCAGACAACCAGCCGCCACAGCACGTTCGAAGACCTCGAGTACTACTGCGACCATTCGGCGAACCCGGTCGGCCACCTGGTGCTCTACGTGTTCGGCTACCGGGACGAGGAGCGGCAACGGCTGGCCGACTTCACGTGCACCGCGCTCCAACTCGCCAACTTCTGGCAGGACGTTGCGCGCGACTACCGCATGGGCCGGATCTACATCCCGCTGGAGGACATGGAGCGATTCGGGTACACGGAAGGAGAGCTGGCGGAGGGCCGAGTCACGGAATCGTTCAGGTCCCTGATGCGGTTCGAGGTCGAACGCGCCCGCGGCCTGTTCATGCGGGGGCTCGATCTCGTGGACACCCTCGACGGCCGGTTCAAGCTGGACGTGGCGCTCTTCACGAAGGGCGGCCTCAGCGTGCTGGACTCCATCGAGCGCAGGGACTACGACGTGCTGAGCGGCCGTCCGGTCGTGACCAGGGCGACGAAACTCAGGCTGATGGCCGCCACGGCCTTGAAGCTCGGCCTGACCGGCCGGGTTTGACCCCCACGGCGCAGCCCAGCTCCGAACACCCAGTGCCCATGTCCACAGAACTAGACCTGGCCTACGAGCACTGCCGGCGGATCGCACGCGAGCAGGCGACCAACTTCTACTACGCCTTTCGCACGCTGCCCAAACGAGAGCGGAACGCCATCTGCGCGGTGTACGCCTTCTGCCGCATTTGCGACGACATCGCGGACGAAGACCTCGCCCTGGAAGAGAAGCGGCGTCGATTCGCCGAAACGCGCAGGATGCTGGAAGAGAGCGGCAGCGGCGGCGCGGACAGTCCGGTGTTCAGCGCCCTCGGCGACGCCACAGCCCAATTCAACATCCCGAAACGGTACTTCGAAGAGGTCATCGAAGGCGTGGAGATCGACCTCGCCAAGAGCCGGTTCGACACCTTCGACGACCTCCGCGAGTACTGCTACAAGGTCGCGTCCGTCGTCGGCCTGATCTGCATCGAGGTGGTCGGCTACGAAGACCCGGACGCGCGCGAGTACGCCGTCGACATGGGGCTGGCAATGCAGCTCACGAATATCCTCCGCGACGTACGCGAGGACGCCGAGCGGGGCCGGATATACTTGCCGCTCGACGAGATGGCCTCCTTCGGCTATACGGAAAAGGAGCTCTTACGAGGGGTCGTCAACGAGCCCTTCCGAAACCTCATGAAGCTCCAGGCCAGCAGGGCTCGGAGCTACTTCTCGAGCAGCCGGAAGCTGATGCCGCTGCTGACGCCGCGGTCGCGGGCCTGTCCCTCTGTGCTGCACGTACTCTACAGCCGCATCCTCGACCGCATCGAGCGCGCCGACTTCGACGTCTTCACCGAGCGCATCGGACTCAGCCGAACTGAGAAGCTCTTCTTGATGGCCAAGCTATGGGCGCTGAGCCTACTACCGGCAGCTCGACTGCAAGGACGGTAGCCGTCCTCGGCGGCGGTCTGGCCGGCCTTTCGGCCGTCAGACGGCTGCTGGGGCTGGGATTCCGCGTCACCCTGGTCGAAAAGCGGCCGTTCCTGGGCGGCAGGGCCTTCTCTTTCCGCGACGCGGAGTCCGGCGTGGAGATCGACAACGGCCAGCACGTCTTCCTCGGTTGCAACAGGCACTATCTCGACTACCTGCGCGAGATCGGCGCCGTGGACAAGGCGTACGTCCAGGACCGGCTGCGGGCCGACGTCGTCCGCGACGGCGTCAGGGGCGTGCTGTCCAGCACTCCACGGCTCGGCAGGCTCCACCTGTTCCCGTCACTCGTCAGATACCCGCACCTGACCGCGATGGACAAGCTGCGCGCCGTCTACGCGCTGCTCGCGATGAGGCTCGCCGACCCCGTGAAGAACGCCGGCCGCTTCGACTCCGAGACCGGCTACGAGTGGCTGCGGCGTCACCGCCAGTCCGAAAGGGCGATCGAGAACCTCTGGAACCTGATCGTCCTCCCGGCGTTGAACGACGACGTACGCTACGTCACCGCCGGGGCGATGCTCATGGTCTTCCGCGAGGCGCTTCTCCGGAGACCGTCCGACGCGATCATGGGAATAGCCCGTGTCGGCCTCACGGCGCTTGCCGGAGAGCCGTCCCAGGCGTACATCGAGGCGCGCGGAGGCGCGCTCCGGCTCGGCAGGGGCGCGAGGGCCATCCGCGTGCGGGACGGCCGCGTGGAGGGCGTCGAGCTGCAGGACGGCAGCGTCGTCGAGGCGGACGCGTACGTGAGCGCGCTGCCGTTCGACGTCATGCTCGACGTACTGCCGGACGCCGTGGCCGACGACGACTTCTTCGCGAGTGCCCGGGGGCTGAAGACGGCGCCCATCGTGGGCCTTCACATCTGGTACGACCGGCCCGTGATGGACGAAAGATTCGCGGCGTTCCTCGACTCGCCCGTGCAGTGGGTCTTCAACAAGAGCCTGATACAGGGCGCGGGCGCCGACGAGGGCCAGTACGTGTGCGTGTCGTTGAGCGGCGCGTGGGAGCACGTCGACAAGCCGAAAGAGGAGCTGCGGAAGGCGTTCACCCAGGAGATGGCCCGGCTGTTCCCAGCAGCCCGCGAGGCGAAGATCACGCGATTCCTCGTCGTCAAGGAGCGCCGGGCGACCTTCCGTTCCATCCCGGGAGCCGCCGAGCACAGGCTCCCGCAGACCACGCCCATTCCGAACCTCGTCCTGGCCGGCGACTGGACCCGGACCGGCTGGCCGTCGACGATGGAGGGCGCCGTCCTCAGCGGCGTCCTCGCGGCCGACGCCCTGGCGGAGAAGTACCCGGAGGCCCGTTAGGCTGAATCGGCCCGCCGGGCTCCAAGCCCTTGAATGACCGCACTCGCAGTCCGCCTGGGCGCGTGGCGGCGTACGAAACTTGACTCAGATTGTCCTACGTATTAGGATACACCGTCATTGGCGCTCGGAAGCGAGCTCCGCGGTACTCCTATGAACTTTAACGTCTCTACGCTGATGCAAGAGCCCAGCGGGGCCGTGCGTTCCTACGAAGTGGACGAGCGGGTCGTGCTGGGCGAAAGGCCGGACGCGCCGCGTGTGAGCGGCTCGGTCAGACTCATGAGGACCGACCGCGGCGTATGGGTCAGCGCCGGTCTCGACTCCGAGGCGCCGTGTCGATGCGTGCGGTGCCTGGAGCCGTACGGGCAGCCCATCCGGATGGAGATCGAGGAGGAATACCTGCAGTACTCCGAGCCGGGCGCTGGCGCAAGCGCCGACGACCCGGACGCCGAGGCGCCCAGGATAGACGAGGGACAGCTCTTGGACATGACCGGGGTGATATCGCAGTACGTCGATCTGAGCCTGCCGATGAAGCCCGTGTGCAGATCGGAGTGCAAGGGTCTCTGCGTTAACTGCGGCTCGGACCTGAACGTCTCCGCGTGCAGGTGCGACAGGGAGTTGTTCGACAGCCGGTGGGCGCCGCTGGCCGACGTTGGCTCGTTGGTCGGAAAGAGCTAGGAGAGATCATGCCAGCCGTACCCAAGAAAAAGATGTCAAAGGGCAGACAGGGCAAGCGCGCGGCGCACTACGGGCTGCGTGCCCAGTCTCTGTCCGAGTGCTCCCAGTGTCACAGCGTGAAACAGCCCCATCGTGTCTGCCCGAGCTGTGGCTACTACAACGGGCGCGAGGTGGTAGCGCAGGAGACCGACGCCGGCCCGGCGTAGACGGCGCCGCCACGCCGCTTATATCGAGGGAGTCTATTCCTATGAGCTTCAACTTTACCCCCGTTTCCCGCGGCTCCGGGACGGCGTACCTGTTCCCGGGCCAGGGCTCGCAGGCCGTCGGCATGGGCGAGCAGCTATACGACTCGTCGGAGGCGGCGAGGTCGGTATTCCACGAGGTGGACGAGGCCTTGGGCCGTCCGCTATCCAAGCTCGTCTTCGGCGGCCCTGAAGGCGAGCTGCGAAAGACGGACAACGCGCAGCCCGCGATCATGGCGATGAGCCTGGCCTGCGTGGGCGCGATGGCGGAGCAGCTCGGGGAGCAGGCCCTGCCACGCCCGGCGCTTGTCGCCGGCCATAGCCTCGGCGAATACACGGCGCTGGCGGTCGCGGGCGTTCTCGAAGTCGGGGAGACGGCCCACCTCGTACAGGAGCGAGGACGCCTGATGCAGCAGGCGTGCGAGCAGCGCCCCGGCAGCATGGCGGCGATCATCGGCCTCGACCAGATGACCATCGAGGAGATCAGCCGGGAGACCGGGACGTACGTCTCCAACGTCAACACGGCGCAGCAGATCGTCATCAGCGGAGAGCGCATGGCGGTGGCCGCGGCGCTCGACCTCGCGTCCGCTCGCGGGGCGAAGCGGGCCATCCCCCTCAGGGTCGGCGGAGCTTTCCACTCGGCGCTGATGGAGCCGGCGACGGAGGGCCTGATCGAGGCCATCGACGGCCTGACCTTCCGGGACCCGACGGTGCCGATCATCGCCAACACCACGGGAGCCCCGCTCACAAAGGCCGATGACGTCAAGCAGGAGCTTATACGGCAAGTCTGCGGATGCGTGCAGTGGAAGCAGTCGATCGACTACATGGTAGGGTCCGGAGTCTCCCGGTTCATCGAGATCGGTCCCGGCAACACGCTGACCAGCATGGTCAAGCGGATATCCCGGTCCGCAGAGACGATCAGCGTTGGCGACATCGACTCGATACTTCGGCTGAGCCGTAACTAGCGTCAGCCGACCGAATTGACCACGCCTCCCGTCGCAGCGCGCCACGCCCACACCTCGCAGAGGAGGGCCCGCGTCGCCGCCGTTCAGGTGCTGTACGAGCTCGACGGGGCCAGACACGACGCCGCGCGGGCGCTGGGCAACCGCCTGGCCGACGATACGATGCCGGACACGTCGGAGGCCTACGCCAGCGAGCTCGTGCACGGCGTACTGGCCAGCCGGGCCGAGATCGACGAGACGATCGCCGCCCACGCTCCCGCCTGGCCCGTGGAGCAGCTCGCGCCCGTGGACAGAAACATCCTGCGAGTCGCGGTCTACGAAATGACGGTCGCGAACAACACGCCGCCGAAGGTGGCGATCAACGAGGCCGTCGAGATGGGCAAGACGTTCGGCGGCGACAACTCGCCCCGCTTCATCAACGGAGTGCTCGGATCTGTGATAGAACATACGGGTCCGCACAAGGGTCCCGTCGTTGAAATGGAGGAGTAATCGAAATGGCAACAGTCCTAGAGCGAGTCCAGACGGTCGTTGCTGACAAGCTTAGCGTCGACACTTCCGAGGTCGTGGCCGACGCCTCATTCGCCGAGGACCTGAACGCCGACTCGCTGGACCTGGTCGAGTTGATCATGGCCTTCGAGGAAGAGTTCAGCACCGACGACAACCAGGTGGAGATCTCAGACGAGGACGCGGAGGCGATCACGACCGTCGGCAAGGCGATCGACTACCTGCGCGGCCAGGGCATCGAGGACTAACAGGCGCAACGCGGCGCAGGGAAACGGTCGGGCCGGCGCCGCTCGGACGGCGCCCGATGTCCAGTCGCGTCGTTCGGCGCCGTCCTACGAGGGCGATAGCTCGCGTCAGCCCCGATTCCGCGGCATGCCTCGCCTCCTGTGGAGGCCACGGCGCTCCGCTTGCGGCTCCCTGTTGCCCAAAACGGCCTTGGCGCAAGCGACGTTGACGCTCCGTTTTGGGGGCTGATACGATAGGACTCGTCATCCAGTACCGCGAGGGCTCATGACCGAGTTTGACGAGCTGGTCCGGCGAATCCGCACCTGCACCCTCTGTACCCTGTCTGAGAAACGCACCCAGGCCGTGCCGGGCGAAGGCTCCCGCACCGCCGACATCATGTTCATCGGCGAGGGTCCCGGGTTCTACGAGGACCGCGACGGCCGCCCCTTCGTAGGCCAGGCCGGACGCCTCCTTGACGAGCTCCTGTCGTCCATCGACCTGAATCGGGAGAGCGTCTACATCACGAACATGATCAAGTGCCGGGCCCCCAATAACAGGGACCCGCTGCCGAGCGAGATACAGTCCTGCGGGCCGTACCTGGACGAGCAGATCGAGATGATCGCGCCGCGGATCATCGTGACCCTCGGCAGGTACTCGTTCGGCAAGTTCTTCCCGGCCCAGACGATCAGCAAGGCGCGCGGCAGGCCTCAGAACTTGAACGGCCTGGTCATCTATCCGATCTACCATCCGGCCGCGGCGCTTCACAACCCACGCCTGCGGCCCACGCTCGAACAAGACTTCCAGAACCTCAGGTCGCTGCTGGAGGAGCCGCCCGCGCCCGCGACGGCCCCGGAGCCGCAGGCCGAGCAGCTCAGCTTCTTCTGACACCCCGCATGAATGACTCCGTTCTCCGAGTCGTCCCCCTGGGAGGTCTCGGAGAAATAGGCAAGAACATGATGGCCCTGGAGTGCGGTGGCGACATCGTCGTCATCGACGCCGGGGTCCAGTTTCCCGAGGAAGGCATGCCCGGGATCGATTTCGTGATCCCGGACATCACCTACCTGCGGCAGAACAGCGACCGGGTGCGGGCGGTCCTGATCACCCACGGCCACGAGGACCATATCGGCGCCCTGCCCTACGTTCTCGCCGAGCTCGACGTACCGGTCTACGCTTCGCGGCTGACGCACGGGCTCATCAGCGTCAAGCTGAGAGAGCACGGCCGGCTGAAGGACGCTCGGCTGAACGTGGTCGAGCCAAACATCCGGTTCAAAGTCGGGCGGTTCAGCGTCGAGTTCTTCAGGGTGTGCCACTCCATTCCGGACGCGATGGGCGTCGCCATCGGCACTCCGCTGGGCCTGGTCGTCCACACTGGCGACTTCAAGATCGACCATTCGCCCGTCGACGGCAAGCGCACCGACTTCTCGGCGCTGGCGCGCCTGGCCGAGGAGGGCGTGTTCCTGCTCATGTCCGACTCGACCTACGCGGAGGTGGACGGCTACACGCCGTCCGAGCAGGTCGTCGGAGAGGCTCTCGACAGGGTGATTGGAGAGGCGCCGGGCAGGGTGATGGTGGCTACGTTCGCGTCCCTGATCTCCCGGGTGCAGCAGGTGATCGAGGCCGCCGTCAGGCACGGCCGCAAGGTGACCGTCGTCGGCCGGAGCATGTCGAACAACGCCAAGATGGCCATCAACATGGGCTACCTCGACGTGCCCGACGACACGATCGTGAGCATCAACCAGGCCAGGCAGCTCCCGCTGAACGAGGTCCTCATACTGGCGACCGGAGCGCAGGGCGAGCCGACTTCCGCGCTGGTCCGGATCGCCAACGGCGAGCACCAGGACGTCGAGGTGGTGCCCGGCGACACGGTAATCATCTCGGCATCTCCGATTCCGGGCAACGAGACCCTCGTCGCGAAGACGATAGACAATCTCTTTCGCCAGGGCGCTACCGTGCTTCACAGCAGGACCGCGATGGTCCACGTCCATGGACACGGGAGCCGCGAAGAGCTCAAGATGATGCTGAGCATCCTCAAGCCCACCTACTTCGTGCCGGTGCACGGCGAGTTCCGCCACCTGGTGGCCCACGCGGCCCTCGCCCGCTCCACGGGTGTCGCCGAGTCCAACGCCATCGTACTCGAGGACGGCGACGTTCTCGAGCTTGGCGGCGGCGAGCCAACCGTGGCGGACCGCGTGCCCGCCGGGCACGTCTTCGTCGACGGCAACCACCGCTATGGCGCGGAGAGCGGGCTGATCGAGCAGCGGCAGCGGCTGTCTCGCGACGGCGTCGCGTTCGTCGCCGCCACCCTGAGCAGGAAGACTCGCCGGCCGCTGGGCGCGCCGCGCGTCGTCTGCTCCGGCGTGGTCGAGGCGATCGACTACGAAGAAGTACTCGAAATAGCGTCACAAGAGGCCCATACAACCCTAGAACGCCTTTCTTCGAGTCGCCTAGAGTTGGACGAGTTGAAGACCAAGGTGGCCCAATCCGTCTCGCGGGTACTCCACGAAGAGACCGGCATGAGACCTACCGTCCTCGCGCTGATCGAGGACGCTTGACGCCGCCCTGCCACCGCCTCCCCGCCGCGCGGTGCAGCGACGGCTCGAATAACGATGCTGCTGGGGTTGGCGATTATGATGCTACGGACGGTTATCTCCTCGAAACTCTTCTGGGCCTGCGCCCTCATCGTGGCGGTCGCACTGGGCGCCGCGTGGTTCGTGTACGGCGGCGACGCCGTCTCGAAGTTCGAATCGACGCGCTACAGCGTGGTCGACGCGCTCGGTCTGGGTATAGTCCCGTTGTCCCTGTGGGTCGCGGCCGTGCTGGGGCTGGCGGTCTGGAAGAGAGACTGGCTGCGGCCGGTCAACATCTGGATAGGCTCGATCGCCTATGTGGCCGCCGTGTTCGGCGTGCTGAGCTACTTCCACCCGGAGGAGGGCCCGCTCGCCGCGTTCGTCCCCACCTTCAACGCGTCACTAGGCGGGACCGTCGGCGACGCGATCGCCGGCGAGACGGCGTGGCTGGGCGGCCTGAGGACACTCGGGCTCGTAGCAGTGGCCACCGCGATAGTCGGACCCAGGTTGTCGTCCGACGTGCTCAAGCTGCTGGGGAGGGCCGCTGTCCCGGTCTACGTGGCGCTCATGTTGGCGGGCGGCGGCATCTACTCCCTGTTCAGGCGGATGTACAGGTCCGATGACAAGCCCGAGGCCGACGCGTCCTCCGAACGCCATCGCGAGAGCGAGGCGCTGCGCAAGGCGTTGGAGGAACAGCAGGCGGCCGCGGCGGCGACTCCATTCAGGTCGGTCGACCGCGACTCGGCCGCGGCCAGTCCGCAGCTCGACTCCGCTACCTTCGACCCACTCCACGCCGAGCCGGACACCGTTTCCCAAGAGCCCGCGCTTACGCCGATGTACTCGGCCGAAGGCGACTACGCGGCGGAAGCCGTCGAGCAACCCGCCATGGCCGCGGTCAGCGGGGCCGACGACGAGCACACGGCGGCAGCCGCCCAGCAAACCGTCATGGCGCACGGCAACGGGGCCGACGAGGAGCACGCGGCAGGCGTTTCCTCCGAGCTTCAGCAGGAGGTCGACCAGCCGCGCGAAGCCGTCATGGCGCAGCAGACGGTGACGGTCGACAAGCCCCCGGGATCGGTGACTCACGACTCGGCCGGTGACGAGCCGGCGAACGTCCAGGAGGCCGATTCTCCGAGCTTCGACCGCCTCAGGCCGGAGCCCGTCGTCGAAACTCGAGAGCCCTCGTCCGCGCCCACCTCTTCCGCGCGGTACAACAGGTTCTGGAACCGGTCCGCTCCCACGCCACCGCCGCAGAACGGGCACAGCGCCGGACCGGTTGAGCCTACGGTCGTAGAGACCTTCGAACCCGAACCCGATCCCGAACCGGTGAAGCCCGACCTGCGGGGAACGTGGGACCTGCCCGACCGGAGCATGGTCAGGAACGAAGACGAGGGCGGCATTTCGAACGAAGAGATGAGCCGCACGAGCGAGACGATCCGGCAGACGCTCGCGGAGTACAACATCGAGGTCGAGATCGGGCAGATGAAGCCCGGACCCGCCGTGACCATGTACGGCCTGATTCCCGGCTGGATACGGCGCTACAAGCAGGTAAGGGCGACGGACGAGAATGGGCGCTCCAAGCTGGACGAAGCCGGGAAGCCCATCGTCAACAAGGTCGAGAGCAAGACGCGGGTCAAGGTCGACAGCATAATCTCACGCGAGAAAGACCTGTCGCTGGCGCTCAAGACGCCGAGCATCCGCATCGAGACCCCCGTACTGGGCGAGTCCCTGGTCGGAATCGAAGTCCCCAACCCCAGCCTTTCGGTGGTGACCCTCGGCAGGCTGATGGAGAGCCCCGAGTACAAGAAGATGAGCGCCAAGGCCAAGCTGCCCATCGTCCTGGGCAAGGGTACGGGCGGCGAGCCCGTCGTGGTCGACCTGGCGGCGATGCCCCACCTGCTGGTCGCCGGCGCGACCGGCGCCGGAAAGAGCGTGTGCCTCAACGCCATCGTCTCCTGCCTGCTCATGGAGAAGAGCCCGCAGGAAATGCGCCTGCTGATGGTCGACCCGAAGCGGGTCGAGCTCACCCCCTACAACGGCATACCGCATCTCATCACTCCCGTGGTCGTCGAGTCCGACCAGGTGGTGGGCCTGCTCAAGGGGCTGATACGCGAGATGCTGAACCGCTACCGGCGGATGGAGGAGGTCGGCGCGCGAAACATCGAGTCGTACAACCGGCGGCAGCCCGACAAGATGTCCTACATCGTGCTTGCGGTAGACGAGCTCGCCGACCTGATGATGACGGCGTCCTTTGAGGTCGAGCAGGCGCTCTGCCGTCTCGCGCAGCTCGGCAGGGCCACCGGCATCCACCTGATCATCGCGACGCAGCGGCCGTCCGTGGATGTGGTGACCGGGCTGATCAAGGCCAACTTCCCGACCCGCATCTCCTTCGGCGTCTCCTCGCAGATCGACTCGCGCACGATCCTGGACTCGGTCGGGGCCGAGAAGCTGCTGGGACGGGGCGACATGCTCTACCTCGCGGTCGACGCGTCGAGGCCCAAGAGGGTCCAGGGCGTGTTCATCTCCGACGAGGAGTGCGAAGGCATCGTCGACTTCTGGCAGACGACCCCCAGGGGCCCGATGTCCGAGGTGTCGTTGCACGCCGTCGGCGACGGTGACGAGCCGGACGAGAAGGACAAGAACGCCAACGACGACCGCGACGAGCTCCTGCAGAAGGCCATAGACCTGGCGCAGCACCATAAGAAGCTGTCCACCTCGCTCCTGCAGCGCCGCATGCGAATCGGATACCCGCGCGCCGCCCGGCTGATGGACCAGCTCGAGGACGAAGGCGTCGTCGGGCCGGGAGACGGTTCCAAGTCTCGTGATGTTATAATGAACGAGGCGTAGCGACTCCGGCTCCGGGCCCCGTCCAGCTTCTGCGCTTCACTCAGCGGGCGTTTCAGACCGACTCGCCCAAGCCCGCTACGACGGGGTGCGGCCGCCCGGTCCCGCGCCGCTCGGTTACGGGACACGGCCTCTAACGGGTGGAGCGCTCCGGTGGTTCGAAATCTAGCTGGCCTGATCGGCTCGGTCGTCCGCAGGGGCGACGGAGAGCCGCCCAGGACGACCGGGCGCGATACCTGCCTCGTGTGCGGCGCCGGCCTCGTCGGCTCCGACCTATACACGCGCTACCGGGTCTGCCCGACGTGCCGCTTCCACTACAGCATGACGGCGCGCGAGCGGATCGACAGCCTCGTCGACGCCGGCACCTTCAGGGAGACCAACCGGTCGGTGACTTCCATCGATCCCCTCTCCTTTTCGTCGCGCGTCCCATACCGGCAGAAGGTGTTGCGCGACCAGCAGCGCACGGGCCTCACCGAGGCGGTCGTGACCGGCACGTGCTCCATCGGAGGCACGCCAACGGTGCTGGTCGTGATGGACTTCGGGTTCATGGGCGGCAGCATGGGCTGCGTCGTGGGAGAGAAGCTCGCGCTCGCGATGGAGCACGCGGCGAAACGCCGACTGCCGGTCGTGGCGGTGGTCACCAGCGGCGGCGCCCGGATACAGGAGGGCATCCTGTCGCTGATGCAGATGGCGAAGACCAGCTTCGCCACAAACCGCCTCTACGACAAGGGCCTCCCGTTCATATCGGTGCTATCCAATCCGGCGACGGGACAGGCGTACGCCAGCTTCGCCAACCTTGCCGACATCATCCTGGCCGAGCCGGGGGCGATCGTGGGCCTCGCCCCGATGCGGACGATCAGGGAGTCCAGCGAGGAGCCGCTTCCCGGCGGCTCCCACACCGCCGAGTCGCACCTGTCGCACGGGATGGTCGACGGCGTCGTGGACAGGGGTAATTTGAGGGACCTGCTGGCCGTGCTGCTGGACCTGCTCGGCGCCCAGTACCGGATTACGACCCGCAGGAAGCGCGCCGTGACCGAGGCGGAGCCTCCGCGGCCTGAGGCGTGGGACTCCGTCCAGCTCGCCAGGCACGAGTCCAGGCCTACGGCCGTCGACTACATTGGGCGCGTCGTCACCAACTTCGTCGAGCTGCACGGAGACCGCGCCCACGGCGACGACCCGGCGGTCGTCGTCGGGCTCGGCCACCTCGGAGGCCAGACCGTCGTGGTGGTGGGCCAGGAGCGGAGCCGTGCCGACGAGGCGCTGGATCGAAACGACGGCAGGACGTCTCCTGAGGGCTTCCGGAAGGCCCAGCGGGCAATCCGCCTGGCGTCCAAGTTCGGCCTGCCGCTGCTGACGCTGATAGACACGCCGGGGCCGTTCCAGAGCCTCGACGCCGAGGAGCGAGGTCTTGGCAACTCGATAGCCCGGACGATGTCCGATATGGCCGCACTGGAAGCCCCGTCGATTGCGGTCATCATCGGGGAAGGCGGAAGCGAGGGGGCCCTCGCGCTCGGCGTCGCCAACCGCGTGCTGATCATGGAGAACGCCATCTACAGCGTGATCTCTCCGGAGGACGCGGCGGGCCTGATCTACCAGGACCAGGACCGGGCCGAAGAGGTGGCCGAGTCTCTGAAGCTGACCGCCCAGGACTGCCGGGAGATGGGCATAGTCGACGTGGTCGTCCAGGAGCCGCCGGGCGGGGCTCACAGGAACCCCGACGAGGCCGCTCGACAGCTACGCCGGGTCTTGCTGCAGGAGCTCGCGCAGCTACAGAGGGTCTCCACGCGGCGGCTGCTGTCCGAGCGCTACAGGAAGTTCCGCAAGATGGGAGAGTACAGCTCCCACTTCAGGGCGGCGATCACCCGCGAGGTGAACTCGCTGCAGGGACTGGTGGCCACCGGCGTCCGCCGCATCGCGCGCCGCGGCAGACCCCGGCCCGGCAGTCAGGACGCGCCCGAAGCGCTGGTCGAAGCCCACGGAAGCCACCTGGCCGAGACGGAGTAGGCCGCCATCAGAGCCGTTGGGCGGCCATGATGATGTGGCCGCCGCTGTCCACAAGCCCGGGCCGACTGTTCAGCTCGCGTTCGAGTCTTACAGCCGTAGGCCATGCCTCTGGATCGCCGAGCACGTCATCAATGGTCGTCGAGCCCTCGAAGGTTGTCACATTGCTGCCCGCCAACTCCAACACGCGGCAACCGGGCAGAAGACACCGCAACTCGTCGCTCGTAAACATGTGCATCGGCGGGTGTTGCATATTCACCTGTGGTGATAGGAATCCGGCGAGGTCGCCGTCCTCGAGAACACGCCATACCTGCTCACCCTCCGGGTTCTTGAGAACGGACATGTTTGGACGGCGAACCAAGTTGACGGCCGCACCGTTCAGGCTCATCACACTCGTCAGGATGACGCCCTCGGGCCGAACGACCCGCACGAGCTCGGCAGCCGCCTTATGCCTCTGGTCGCATACGTACGACAGTGCTCCGCCATAACAGATCACGATGTCGAAATGGCCATCCGTGAACATCGACAGGTCCGCGATATCCGCGGACACGAACCCATCGACCCTCTCCAACACTCCCGCTTCGCCGAGTCGCTCCCTGGCGAGTTGCAGTTGATGCTCGGACAGGTCCAGTGCCATGACCGTCGCCCCCAACTGAGCGACGGCGATGCTGAATCTTCCCGGGCCGCAGCCGGCATCGAGGACTCGCGTGCCTGCGCGTACGTAGCGTCTGATGAAGTCAGTGTGGATGATGCCCTGCAGTCGACCGTATGCGGTTGCTTCGAGCCTGGACCACTCGATGTCCCCGTACGCATCGTAGAACGTCCTCGTGTAGTCGGCGTCGTACAGACCCAACAGTGTGGCCTCCTGGTCGCTGACGATCTACGCGGCGGCGCTCAAGTAAACGAGCGCAGCCAATTGCTGGCATGCATCCTGGACGCGCCCGACTCCTGTCTTCCAGAGGCACCCACCAGGCGGCGGCTTCGACACGACGACGGACCTACGTGTGCGGCAGGGCCGGGTGCCTGCGGGACTCGTACGCCGTGATCGCGTCCTCGTGCTGGAGGGTGAGGCCGATCTCGTCGAGGCCGTTCATCAAGGAGTACCGGCGGAATGGGTCGATCTGGAAGGTCTCGTCCACCGCGCCCGTGCTGTCCTGGACGCGCCTGGCGTCGAGGTCGACCGTCACGTCGTAGCCCGGACGCTCCTGGGCAATCGCGATCAGCCGTGCGACGGCCTCCTCCGGTAGCGTCACCGGCAGGATGCCGTTCTGGAAGCAGTTGCTGTAGAAGATGTCGGCGAAGCTGGACGCGATTACGCATCGGAAGCCGTAGTCCAGCAGCGCCCACGGGGCGTGCTCCCTCGACGACCCGGAGCCGAAGTTCCGGCCCGCCACAAGGATGGACGCCCCGGCGTACCGGGGTAGGTTGAGGACAAAGTCGGGGTTGGGCGAGCCGTCTTCGAGAAAACGCCAGTCGAAGAACAGGAACTGGCCGAAGCCGGTCCGCTCGACGCGCTTCAGGAACTGCTTCGGGATGATCTGGTCGGTGTCGACGTTCACTCTATCCAGGGGCGCGACGATACCTGTCAACTGCGTGAAGGGCTGCAAATCCTAACCTCGGTGTTGTGCCTCCGCTTCCAACTGTTCCAGACAGAGGGAGATGGAAGGCAAGAGTTCGGGGATCACGGCGGTCACCGTCTTCCAAACTGTCTCCTGGTTGACACGAAAGTACACGTGAGTAACAAAATTCCTCATCCCAATCATATCGGCCCACGGGATAGCCGGGAATCGCTGGCGGATCTCGTCAGGAACATTGCGGGAAGCCTCGCCGATGACGGTGATGGTTCGTTCGACGGCCATGACCGTCTTGAGGTCGACGACGAAGTCCGAGTACGTCATTCCCTCGACAAATACGCACGCATTCTCCATTGCCGCGCAAATGTCGCGAACGTAGTCAAGGTCCGAGCGCTTCAATTTCTACCGCCTCCCGGAGGACCTGCGCACCGATGCCTCTCCTCAGAAAGGCTCTCGGTACGAGATCGATCTGCCTGTCGACATAGCCGCTCAATGTACGTTGCAAACTCGCCAGATCGAGCAGGCTGGGCGTGACCCTGAAGTCCACCAGCACGTCCAGGTCGCTTCCGTCCTGCTCTTCGCCGCGGACGTAGGATCCGAACAGGGCGAGTGACGCGACGCCGTAGTCCCGCTCCAGCTCGGGCATATGCTCGCGCAGGATGCGGGCGTACTCTGCCGCCCTGTCCGGAAGCGAAGACTCCATGTTGCGTTTCTCGCTAGGCGGGGACATAGTTTCGAACATCGACCTGTACGCCCTCCTTCACAGCCTCTTCAGCCGTCTTGCGAAGGCGTTCCGTGATTTCCGAGTCCACGTATTCTTCGCCGCAGTTGTCGCAGACGAGAGCCGGGACATCTTTCACCACGAGTGTCGTGTCGTCACGGGCCAAGGTGACTGTTGCGGCGCCCGGTGCTGTTTCGCCATGCCTGCAAATGACACACTCTAGCAATGTTTCGTCCATGCGTCAGGATGACTCCTCATCCTCTTGCATCACTCGAATAATCTCTTGGATCTCCGGAATCAATGGAGGGATGTCCTCAGTAATGGTTTTCCATAGGATATCGTGGTCGACCCCAAAATAGACGTGGGCCACCCGGTCACGCATTCCGGCCATCTGGCGCCACGGCGCTGCGGCAAAACGGCTGCGCACGTCGTCGGGTACATTCTTCGAGGCCTCTCCAATGATCTCAATGGCTCGCTCAGCGGCGGCCCTGGTCTTCAGATCGGAAGCGAAGTCCTGCCTGTCGACACCCTCGACAAAGGATCGGGCATTTTCCATCCAATCGACGATGTCCTGTAGGAATTCAACCGTAGATCGGGTCATACCGGGACGGCTTCCCGCAACAGTCTCCTGCCACTTCGATGCTCGGACGCGCTTCGCACAGTCGTCAGGTCCACGGTCTTGCCAACGAGTGACGAGAGTCGATCGCCCAGCTCGACGAACCCGAACATGCCAATGGGCCGGTTGAAGTCCACAAGCACGTCAAGGTCGCTTCCCTGCTGCTCTTCGCCGCGGACGTAGGACCCGAACAGGGCTAGTGACGCAACACCATAGTCCAGCTCCAGCTCGGGCATATGCTCGCGCAGGATGCGGGCGTACTCCGCCGCCTTCGGCGGCAGGTCCGCGACGGTCTTGCCTATGCTTGGGCTAGCCATCGTCTTGGCTACTTCAGCTCTCGGATGTCCACGAAGTGGCCGGCTATGGCGGCCGCGGCGGCCATCTGGGGACTGACGAGGTGGGTGCGTCCGCCCTTGCCCTGGCGCCCCTCGAAGTTGCGGTTCGACGTCGAGGCGCAGCGCTCGCCGGGCTGCAGGATGTCCGGGTTCATGCCGAGGCACATCGAGCAGCCAGCCTCCCGCCAGTCGAACCCGGCGTCCTTGAATACGGCGTCCAGACCCTCGGCTTCGGCCTGCCGCTTCACGGCGTTGGAGCCGGGGACGACCATCGCGTAGACGCCGTCGCTGACCTTGCGGCCCCGTGCGACCTCGGCGGCGGCCCTGAGGTCTTCGATCCGGGCGTTGGTGCACGACCCGAGGAAGACGCGGTCGATATCGATGCCCTCTATCGGCGTGTCGGGCTCAAGGTCCATGTATTGGAGCGCGCGCTCGGCCGACTCGCGGTCGCCGTCGTCCTCGAAGGACGCCGGATCGGGGACCCGCCCCGTGACAGGCGCCACCATGCCCGGGTTGGTGCCCCACGAGACCATCGGCGTGAGCTCGGAGGCCGTTATCTCCACTCGCCGGTCGAACCGCGCGCCAGGGTCGGTGGGCAGCGTCTTCCATCGCCCCACGGCGGCCTCGAAGTCCTCGCCCCGCGGGGCCCTCGGCCTGCCGCGGACGTACTCGAAGGTCGCCTCGTCGGGGGCGACCATGCCGGCGCGCCCTCCGCCCTCGATCGACATGTTGCAGACCGTCATCCGGCCCTCCATCGAGAGCGAGCGGAACGCCTCGCCGGTGTACTCGACGACGTGGCCGGCGGCGCCGTCGACGCCGATGCGCCCGATGATGGACAGGACCAAGTCCTTGGCGGTCACCCCGAACGGCAGCGGGCCGTCGACGTTGATCTCCATCGTCTTCGGCTTGACCTGCCGGAGGGTCTGCGTCGCCAGCACGTGCTCGACCTCGGAGGTGCCGATGCCCAGGGCGAAGGCCCCGAAGGCGCCGTGCGTCGACGTGTGGCTGTCGCCGCACACTATCGTCATGCCCGGCTGCGTGAAGCCCTGCTCGGGCGCGATGACGTGGACGATCCCCTGGCGCGGGCTGTTGATGTCGTACAGCTCTATACCGAACTCCGCGCAGTTCGCCGAGAGGGCGTCGAGCTGCTTCCGGGCGACCTCGTCCGTGATCGGCAGCGAGCGGTCCCAGGTCGGCGTGTTGTGGTCGGCGGTCGCCACGGTGAGGTCGGTCCGCCGGACGCCGCGCCCCGCCATGCGCAGGCCGTCGAACGCCTGGGGAGACGTGACCTCGTGGACCAGGTGAAGATCGACGTAGAGGACGGCCGGCTCCCCCTCCGCCTCGTGGACGACGTGGGAGTCCCATATCTTGTCGAACATCGTTCGAGCCGTCATAGCTGTCCTCGGAGACGCGCGATCACGCGGGAGTGGGAGCCGGCCGTCGTTCGGGTTACGTGACCGCGGCCGCTTCGCTGCTGCGCTCGATGATGAGCAGCCTGTTCAGCGCGTTCATGTACGCCTTGGCGCTCGCCACGATTATGTCCGTGTCCGAGCCGCGCCCCAGGTACGACTGCCCGTCGCGGGCGATCCTGATGGTCACGTCGCCTATGGCGTCGATGCCCTCGGTCACGGCGTCCACCCTGAACTCAGTCAGCCTGTTCGGCACCTCGATCACCCGGTTGATCGCCTGGTAGACGGCGTCGACCGGGCCGGTGCCCGTGGCCGCGTCAGTGACGGCGTTCCCGTCGGGCCCCGTGATCGTGACCGTCGCGGTCGGTACGTCGTGGTTGCCGCAGGAGACCTGGACGTGGTCAAGGCTGTACAGGTCGGGCTCGGACCTCGCGCGCCGCTGGGCGGCCATCAACACCTCCAGGTCGGCGTCGGAGACCTCGCGCTTGCGGTCGGCCAGCTCCTTGAAGGCGTCGAACGCCTCGTCGAGCTGGTCGCGGGTGAGGTGGAACCCCAGCTCATCCAGTCTCGCCCTCAGGCCCGCCCGGCCGCTCAGTTTTCCGAGCACCAGGGAGGTGCTGGGCCACCCGACCGCCTCGGGGTCCATGATCTCGAAGGTCGTTCGCTCCTTCAGCACGCCGTCCTGGTGGATGCCGGAGGCGTGGCGGAAGGCGTTCGCGCCGACGATGGCCTTGTTCGGCTGCACGGCGAAGCCGGTGATGTCGCTGACCAGCCGGCTCGTCCTGTATATCTGGCGCGTGTCGATATTCGTGCTCACGCCCATGTCGGCGCCGCGCGTCTCGATGGTCATGATGACCTCTTCGAGGGAGGCGTTGCCGGCGCGCTCGCCGAGCCCGTTGATGCAGCCCTCGACCTGGCGCGCGCCCTCCATCACGGCCGCGATGCTGTTGGGGGCGGCGTTGCCCAGGTCGTTGTGGCAGTGGACGCTGATGACTGCCTTGTCGATGTTCGGCACGTTCTGCCGGATCAGGCGTATGCGCTCGGCGAACTCCGCCGGCAGGGCGTAGCCGACCGTGTCGGGTATGTTGACCGTCGTCGCGCCCGCGTCGATGCAGGCCTCGACCATCCGGTACAGGTACTCGAGGTCGGTCCGCGTGGCGTCCATGGGCGAGAACTCGACGTCGTCGCAGTAGCTCCTGGCACGCTCGACCGAAGCCGTCGCCTGGTCCAGCACCTCTTCGGGGTTCTTGCGGAGCAGGTCCATCAGGTGGACGTCCGAGCTGGAGATGAACGTGTGGATGCGCGGGCGCTCGGCGTCCTTGATCGCGTCCCACGCGGCGTCGATGTCCCCCGGCACGCACCGGGCGAGGGAGGCGACTATGGGCCTGCGGACCTCGGCGGCGATGGTGCGGACGGCTTCGAAGTCGCCGGGCGAGCTGGCGGCGAACCCCGCCTCGATGACGTCGACGCCCAGCCGGTCGAGCTGCCGGGCGATGTCGAGCTTCTCGGCTGTCGTCAGCCCGATGCCCGCCGACTGCTCGCCGTCGCGCAGCGTCGTGTCGAAGATCAGTACCTTGTCGTCTGTGGTGGTCATCTTTCTCCTCCAGGTAGTCTTGGGACCAGTCGCCCGTTGGAACGAACGGTTCGAATGGGACTACCTAAGGGCAACGCAGTCCGCCGCGACGAGCCCTGCCAGGACCCGCCATTGTCGGCGAACTACGGTTGTTTCCTCCATCTTGCGCATCTCTTTGTCGCTTGCTGCCCGGCTAAGCTGATTCCTTCCCTATCGCCATCTTCAGTATCTGAGTAACCTCGGAGTCCGAGAGGCCCTTCGCCCTCAGAAATGCACGCGCCGCGTCAGCCTCCCTTTCCCAAGACTCGTACTTACTGCGGAACACGTCGATCTTCTGTCCTCTCGCATAGACCTCGATCCATCCGTTACGGCTCCCACTACCAGTCACATGATTGGACCATGGGGACGGATCAGCAAAGGTCAATCCGTCGACGGCGATAGTGCCATCAGCGTTCAACCTTCCTGTGTAGCTCTCGCCCTTACGAGGCCTGCACTCTAACTCCTCCTCGGCCCTGAGAAGGCCAGCGTCAATCAGATTCCTTAAGCTGATTGGACTACAGGGCATGGCACCCTTCAGTCCGCGTCTTTGAGGAACGACATCATTCCCCGGAGGTCCTTGCCCACGCTCTCGATGGAGTGCTCGGCGTTCTCCTTGCGCATCTGCAGGAAGCGGTGTCGCCCCTCGTCGTTCTCCGCGATCCACTCGCGCGCGAAGCTGCCGTCCTGCACCGCCTCCAGCACCTTCTTCATGTTCTCCTTGACGTGCTCGTCGATCACGACGGGGCCGCGCGAGTAGTCGCCGTACTCCGCCGTGTCGCTCACCGAGTAGCGCATGTACTCCATGCCGCCCTGGTACAGCAGATCGACTATCAGCTTGAGCTCGTGCATGCACTCGAAGTAGGCCGACTCGGGCTGGTAGCCAGCCTCGACGAGCGTCTCGAATCCCGCCTTGATCAGCGCCGTGACGCCGCCGCAGAGGATCGTCTGCTCGCCGAACAGGTCGGTCTCCGTCTCCTCCTTGAAGGTCGTGTCGAGCACGCCGGCGCGGGTGCAGCCGACGCCCCTGGCGTAGGCGAGCCCGATGTCGTGCGCCCTGCCCGACGCGTCCTGGTGGATGGCCAGCAGGCCGGGCACGCCGGATCCGCGGGTGAACACCTCGCGCATCCGGTGGCCGGGCGCCTTCGGGGCGACCATCGAGACGTCCACCGTGTCGGGAGGAACGATCGTCTCGTAGTGGATGTTGAAGCCGTGGGCGAACATCAGCGTCTTGCCTGCCGACAGGTTCGGCTCGATGGACTCCCGATAAACCTCGGCCATCGTGTGGTCGGGTATCAGCATCATGATGATGTCCGAGTCCCGGGCCACGTCGGCGACGAGGTCGACCATCAGGCCGTCGCCCTCGGCCTTCTCCTTGCTCTTGCTGCCCTCGTACAGGCCCACCCTGACGTTGACCCCGTTGTCCTTCAGGTTGAGCGAGTGGGCGTGGCCCTGGCTGCCGTATCCGACGACCCCCACGGTCTTGTCCTCAAGCAGGGACATGTCGGCGTCGTTCTCGTAGTACATCTTTGTCGTCATGTGTTCTTGCTTTCCGCCTTTGCGGCTCCCTATCTGCTAACGACGTTGGATTCGGCGCGCGGCCGCCTACACCGAGGACGCCTCTCCCCAGCGGTCCGCCCTGGCCAACGCTCTCCTCTGGGCCCTCGCCGCGCCGGCGCCTCTGTCCATCGCGATCGTCCCCGTCCTCATCACCTCCAGGACACCGAAGCTCTTGAGCAGCTCCTGGAGCGAGTCGACCTTGTCCTCGTCGCCCGCGACCTCGACGATCAGCGAGTCGGCTGCCACGTCGATGATGTGGGCCCTGAAGATGCCGACGATCTGCATGATCTCGCTGCGGGCCTGCACGTCGGCCCTTACCCGGATGAGGGCCAGCTCCCGCGAAACGATGTTCTGGTCCGAGATGTCGGATACCTTGATGACGTCTATCAGCTTGTGCAGGTGCTTCGTCATCTGCTCGACGACCCTGTCGTCGCCCTCGATGACGAAGGTCATGCGCGAGAGATCGGGCTCCTCGCTCTGGCCGACCGCCAGGCTCGCTATGTTGAAGCCGCGCCGGCGGAACATGCTCGATATGCGGTTGAGGACACCCGGCTTGTCCTGCACCAGCGCCGTGATGGTGTGGCGCGACATCGCGCCGTCGGCGGTGCCGTTGGTCGTCATCGCCGCACCTCCTCGGGCACGGGCTCCTCGATCAGCTCCTGGATCGTCTGCCCCGCCGGGATCATCGGGAAGACGTTCTCCTCTTCCTCCACCACGAAGTCGATCAGCGCCGGGCCGTCGTACTGCATAGCCCGCTCCAGCGCGCCGCGCACCTGGCTCTTGTCCGTCACACGGATTCCGAGCATGCCGAATGCGTCGGCCAGCTTCACGAAGTCCGGGTTGTGGGTGTACTCCGTCGCTACGTACGACTTCGAGTAGAAGAACTCCTGCCACTGCCGCACCATGCCGAGATATCGGTTGTTGATGATGGCGAACTTGACCGGGATCTTGTTCTCCGTCAGCGTCGCGAGCTCCGCCATCGTCATCTGGAAGCCGCCGTCGCCGGCGACCGACCAGACAACCCTGTCCGGCGCCCCTACCTGCGCTCCCATAGCGCCGGGCACCTCGTAGCCCATCGCGCCGGAGCCGCCGGACGTCACGAGGCTGCGCGGTATCGTGTACTTGTAGTGCTGCGCCGCCCACATCTGGTGCTGGCCAACGCCGGTCACGACGATGGCCTGGCCGTTCGTCGCCTCCGAAAGCTCGCGGATGATGTACTGGGGCAGCAGCTTGTCCGTCTCCCGGATATGCATCGACGGGTGGTCGGCCTTCAGGTCCTCGATGCGCTTGAGCCACTCGATGCGGCTCTTCTCGGCTACTTTCGGGTTGAGCTTGCGCAGCACCCGGGCGAGGTCGCCGACGATCGGCACGTCAACGGCGACGTTCTTGCCGATCTCCGACGGGTCGATGTCGACGTGTATCTTCTTCGAGTTCAACGCGAACGCGCTCGGCTTGCCGGTGATCCGGTCGTCGAAGCGCATGCCGAGGGCGATCAGCAGATCAGCCTCCTCGATGGCCAGGCTGGCGTACGCCATGCCGTGCATCCCCGGCATGCCGACGCACAGCAGGTGGTCGTCGGGAAAGCTGCTGATCCCGAGCAGCGTCGTGATGACCGGGATCTGCGCCTTCTCCGCCAGCTCTCTCAGCTCGTCGAACGCCCCCGAGAAGATCACGCCGTGGCCGGCCAGGATCACCGGGCGCTCAGACTCGTCGATGAGCTTAGCGGCCCTCTTGATCTGGCTGCCGTGGCCCTCCAGCGTAGGCTTGTAGCCGGGCAGATCCACCGTCTCCGGGTACTCGAAGCCGTTGGGAAGCTCGACCTCCTCCTGCTGGACGTCCTTCGGAACGTCGACGAGCACGGGGCCCGGCCGTCCCGTGCTGGCGATGTGGAACGCTTCCTTCATCACGCGCGGAATCTCGAGCGGGTCCATCACCAGGTAGTTGTGCTTGGTGATCGGCAGGGTGATGCCGGTCGTGTCGGTCTCCTGGAAGGCGTCCGTGCCGATCGACGCCCTGGACACCTGGCCGGTCACCAGGACCATCGGGACGGAGTCCATCTGGGCCGTCGCTATGCCGGTCACCAGGTTGGTGGCGCCGGGTCCGGAAGTCGCCCACGCGACACCGGGGCGACCGGTAACCCGGGCGTAGCCGTCGGCGGCGTGCGCCGCCCCCTGCTCGTGCCGCACCAGGATATGCCGGAGCTGCGGGTACTCCGGCAGGGTCTGATACAGCGGCAGGATCGCCCCGCCGGGGAGGCCGAAGATCGTGTCGACGCCCTCTCGCAGCAGGCTCTCGCAAACCAGTTGTGAACCTGTGAACTTCATTGCTCTCTCGTCTCCTGTGCCACGTGTGCCGGTCTTTTTGCCCCATAAAAAAATCCCGCCTCAAAGGGACGGGATGCCGGATCTCGTGGTACCACCCAATTTGCCCCGATGAAATCGGGGCCACTCTCAGGCGTTAACGGCGCCGACCGCCCGACCCTAGCTGAGGCGGACGATGACGATAGCGCGCGCAGGATACGCGGTCATTGCGTATGTATCCTGCTGCGCCATGTCACCTCTGCTTCCCTTCAGGCCGGGTGCTCAGGGGCGAGTTCGCGAACGGCGCCGGTTTTCACAGACCACCGGCTCTCTGCCGCCTGCCCGCTACTACTCCCCTTCAACGCACTTCAAGATTCTGTTGTTACGCGGACTCAGAATATAGCACAGGGCCAGATAGGGGTCAATCTGAAACGAGGGTCCGCAATGTCCTCGTTTGAGACAGGCGCT
Source organism: Dehalococcoidia bacterium (assembly GCA_965220785.1). Lineage (GTDB taxonomy): Bacteria > Chloroflexota > Dehalococcoidia > Lucifugimonadales > CAZENU01 > CAZENU01. The sequence continues at coordinate 322,565 of CBDCQW010000003.1, read as the reverse complement.
ACCCTGCTGCCACCTGGAAGCGTTCCGACTCGGGCGGCCTCGACCACAGCTCGTATGCGCCCGCCATGGCGGCGGCGCGCTCCGGGCTCGCCTTCCACTGGTCGTAGATCTCCTCGCTGTCCCACGTCACGAGGGAGGTGATCTGCGCGGGGTCGGTCAGCGAATGCAGGGTGACGCGGCTCACGAACCCGGGCGCCCTGCTCTGGGCCCTGCCGTTGCCGTCGAGCAGCGCCCGAGCCTCGGCGACCTTGCCTTCCTTCGCCCAGTGATGAGTCAACACTGCGATCATGGCTTACCTCCGGCGCGACGATCATGGTCGAACGCCGCTGTCTCCACGGCTATGGTGCGGACCTGGTACGGAGTGACGTAGAGGGAGGCGCGGTCGTCCGCAACGTCGATGGGCTTCCGCTCCTCCTCCAGCAGGTTGCAGTCGAACGCCCGATCGACCGGCGCCCCGAACCGCAGGGACACGTCGCCGCGCTGGTCGTACGCCTCGTACGCGCGCACGACCACCTCGTCGCCGTCTTCCGCCAGCTTGACAGTGTCGACGACTACGTTGTCCCGGTCGGTCGACACGAAGGACAGGCTGCCGGGCAGCATTCCCGCGCCGTCGGTCGGGGCGGACAGCAGCGGATAGTTGAGCTCGTAGCCCTGTCTGACCGTGCCGTTGCGCCAGTTCCCGGCGTGGGGGTACAGGCTGTACGTGAACCGGTGATGGCCCTCGTCCGCCTTCGGGTCCGGCGCCGTGGACGACTTGAGCAGCGTCAGCCGCAGGACGTTGTCCTTCACGTCGTGGCCGTACTTGCAGTCGTTGAGCAGCGAGACGCCGTAGTCGCCCTCGGAGAGATCGGCCCAGCGCTGGCCGCAGACCTCGAAGCGCCCCCAGTCCCACGACGTGTTCCAGTGCGTCGGACGCTGGACGTTGCCGAACTGTATCTCGTAGGTTGCGCTGGTGCTGTGGACGTCGACCGGGAAGGCCACCTTGAGGAGGCGATGCTTCTCGCGCCAGTCGATCTCCGTCTCGAAGTCGATCCTGGGTACCTCGTCGTAGATGTACATCCGCTGGACGACCGACGACCGCCCGAACCTGCGTCTGAGCTCCACGCCCGCGCGGACGGGGCCGTCCTCGATGACCCTGATCGACTCCAGGCCGTCGATCTCCCACATGCGGTCCTGGTAGTAGATCTCGATCTCCCACGCGTCGAAGTCGAGCGGCTTGTCCTCGAACATCTGCAGCAGGTTCGCCTTCGAACCCGCCGGCAGCACCTCGCGGCCCGCGCGCTTGTCGTACAGCGACGATACTTCGCCCTGCTCGTCCAGCTCGACGCGGAAGAACCGGTTCTCCAGCGCCGTCTCGCTCACCGACATGGAGGTTTCGCGCTCCGGGTCCGGCCCGCTTCGCAGCGCGAACGCCGCGTAGCCGCAGGACGGCACGCCCCGCACGGCGAGCAGCACGTCGACCCCCTCGGAGTCCCGACGCAGCACCTGGTGCGGGACCGACGACCCGGAGCCATCGGTGACGTGGAACTCCGTCGGCGCGCCGTTCAGGCGCACCCGGGCGACGTCGTCGCGCTCCCACGAGAGCGGGTTGAAGAGCACAAAGCCGGGCGCTCCCGAGCCGACGTTGGAGGCTATGGCGTCGAGCGCGCCACTCAAGGCGGCCTGGCCCAACTCGAAGATCCGCTCGTAGTCAATCCGGCTGTAGACGTCGACGTCCGGGGTCGTCGTGCCGGGAAGGATGTCGTGCATCTGGTTGACCAGGATCAGCTTCCAGCCCTCCATCAGGGCCTCGCGCGGGTACGGGCGTCCCAGCAGCGCCGCCGCCACGGCGCCGAACAGCTCGGCGTCGTGATAGAGCACCTCGCTCTTGCGGTTCAGCCGCTTGGAGTTGCCGCGCGTCGTGTAGGTGCCGCGGTGGAACTCGAGGTACAGCTCGCCGTTCCACTCGGGGACGCGCTCCCCCTCGATCCGCCGCTCCAGGTCGTGGAAGAAGCCGCCGACCGTGCCCATCTCCAGGCCCACGGGCACGTCCAGCTCGGCCAGCCGCCCGGCCCGCTCCAGCATGTCCTTGGAGGGCCCTCCTCCTCCGTCGCCGTAGCCGTAGGTGAACAGGACTCTCTCGTTGATGAACTTCTGCTGGTAGTTGTCCCAGGACGCCTTCACGATCTCCGGGTCGAGGATCGCGTTGCACGCCGTCCGGGTACCCGTCCTGCCAGGCGCGGTCAGCAGGTGCGTCAGGACGCTCGATCCGTCGATGCCCTTCCACCGGAAGCTGTCGTAGGGCATGCGGTTGTACTGGTTCCACGACATCTTGGTCGTGACGAAGTACTTCATTCCGCTGGCCCGCATGAGCTGCGGCAGCGAGCCGGGCATGCCGAATACGTCCATCAGGCAGAGCACGTCGGAGCGGACACCGAACTCGCTTTGGAAATAGCGCTGCCCGTAGACGAGCTGCCGCACGAGCGACTCGCCCGACGGGACGTTGCAGTCGGGCTCGACCCACATGCCGCCGTTGGCCTCCCAGCTGCCGTCCGCCACTCTGGCCTTTACCTGCTCGTAGACGTCCGGATAGAGCAGCTTGCAGTACTCGTAGACCTGGGGCTGGTTCTGGAAGAAGCGGTAGCCTGGGTACTGCTCGATCATGCGCAGCATGGTGGCGAAGGTGCGGGCGATCTTCTTGTGGGTGACGGGGATCGACCAGAGCCAGGCGACGTCGATGTGCGTCTGTCCCACGGCCACCGCGGTCGGCTCCGGCCTGCCGGAGACGTCGTCGCGGCGGGGAAGGCCGTCGTCCAGCGCCGCCTGGGCCGTCGCCAGCGACTCGTAGTAGGCGTCTCCCACTGGCTCCGTCAGGTCGAGCAGATCGAAGGCGCGGTCCAGGGCCGTCAGGGTCCGCGGCCGGCGCAGGTCGTTCTCGTCCATCGTCAGGGCCGCGGCGTGGGCCGTGGCCGCGTCCCAGTAGAAGCGTTCGGCCGCCCGGTCGATCCGCACGAGCTCCGTGACCATCGATTCGACCGGCGGTTCCAGCCTGCGCTGCGGGTGCGACTTGACGTACTGCAGGTCGGGCCGCCAGAACAGGTGGAGCGCGACGGAGTACTCGCGGCCGGCCTCGGCTCGCTCGCTCAGCACTATCTCGGGGTGGTACGGGTCGGTGCCGTGCACGAGCTCGCCGTCCACGTAGACGAGCGTCTCGGTACCGAACAGCGAGTGCTCGACGCCCTCCAACCTCAGGTACAGCGCAGCCGGCTGACCGTCGAAGCTGGCGGGAATCCTGACCCGTGTTCTGAGCCATACCGGCACGTCGACGTGCTCCCGTGGCCGGAACTCGGCCCACCCGCTGTCGTCGAACCCAGCGGCCTCGGGGCCCGGCAGCTCTCCGGGCCCGACGCGCCAGCCGGAGATCGGTACCCGCTCGCGGTAGACATAGCCCGCGATCTCGTCGACGCGGCGCTCGAGCTTCTCCGCGGTGTGTCGGAAGTCTGTGATCATCTCGTCTCCTGTTCGGCCCCACGCGTTGCCGAGCTAGTCATCGCCGAGAACGGCTGTGGCTGTGATCTCAACGTCAAGACCCGGCTCGGCCAGAGCGCTGACTTCGACGTAGGCGTTGGCAGGCCAGACGCCCTTGAAGAAATGGTCCCAGACAGCGACCTGTCCGTCATCGATTGGCCACATCGTGGTCATGTCGGTGACAAAGGTTGTCATGGCCACGATGTTGGCGGTGGTCCCGCCCTCCGCCTCGACGATGCGCACGATGCGGTCGAGCGTGACGCGAAGCTGGTCGAGAACGGGACCACCCTCCGCCTCGGAGCCGCGGGCGGTGCAACCGGAGATGTACAAGGTTGCGCCCGCCCGTACAGAGCGGATGTAGGTAGGGCCCGCCGGGTATATGTCATCGTGGTTGTTTCGGACTATCTTCACAGACCCATCCCAGAGTAGAGCAGTCGGCGTTACGGCGTCTCCGGCTTCGCCTCCAGCCATGGCAGGCAACTGCGCCGAGCAATGAGGCCGCCGAGACGCGATCCGCCGTGTCAGGCCTCGCGATAGACAGGGCCGCGCTGTCTGACGTTGTCCAGCGACGACAGGTCGGCCTGTTCGAGCTCGAACCCGAGCGGCTGCGGCGGCCGGGCCTCGAGGCCCAGGGCAGCGGCGACGCGGGGCTGGGAGTAGTACCCGACGTACGTGAGCCGCACGAGCTCGTCGAAGAACGCCGGCGACTCGGACTCGACGGTCCTCAGCACCTGGTCCCTGGCGTCGTCGCCCAGCTCACCGAAGGCCTCGGAGCCGTGTCTCCCGCGGGTCACCTCTACCAGCTTCAGGCCGTCCACGAGCTGCCGGGTCTGTCCCGGCTTGGAGCCCGCGGCGCCCTCGACGAACTCGCCTACGCCGAGCTCGCCCGCTCCGGGCAGGCCGCCGTCCGCCGGCACGATGCGGTCGAGCACCTGCGTGAGCAGCTCGCGCTGCGCGTCGGTCAGGACGTTCTTCGCGGCGGTCATGGCTGCGCGTCTCCTCTGCTCACTTCCCCGCGCTCCGCTCGAAGGCGTCGGCGACGTGGAGCGCCAGCGCCTGGATCGTCGACGTCGGGTTCACGGCGCCGCCCGTCACGAAGACGCTGCCGTCCACGACGTACAGGTTCGAGACGTCGTGGGAGCGCCCGTGGGCGTTCACGACCGAGCTGTTGGGGTCGTCGCCCATCCGCGTCGTGCCCAGGAGGTGCCAGCCTCCGGCCCTGACCTGCGGGTTGGTCATCGTGCGCCGGGCGCCGGCCGCCTCCATCAGCTCCTCCGCTCGCGCGATGCCGTGGCCCAACATCTTCCTGCTGTTGCCGCTCGTCTCGTAGACGATTCGCGGCGCCGGAATCCCGTCGTCGTCGGTCAGCTCCGGGTCCAGCTCTACACGGTTGGACGGCTCCGGCAGGTCGTCGCCGACGATCGCCACGGTGATGCAGCGGTTGAACAGCTCTGAGTAGGCCGCCCGGTGTCCCGAGCCCCACGGAAGCCGCTCGTGCCCGCCGACGCCGCCGAGCGCGGCCGCGACCGGCCCGAACGTCCTGACGACCTGGAAGCCGTAGCCGCGCACGAACCCGCGGCTCGTGTCGGTCTCGTAGAACTGGTGACTGAACAGGGCGCAAGCGAGCGGGCCCTTGTAGCCGTCGACCTCGTGATCGAAGACCCCGGTCACCATCGCGACCGGGTGCATCATCAGGTTCCTGCCGAGCAGGCCGCTGCCGTTGGCCAGACCGTCCGGGAAGCGCGCCGACCGCGAGTTGAGGAGCAGCCGCGCGGTCCCGACGGCGTTGCAGGCCATCACGACGTTGCGGGCCCGCTGCTCGCGCACGGCGCCCTCGGCGTCGTGGTAGACGACGCCCGAAGCCAGGCCGTCGCCGTCCACGGTGATCTCGCGGACCCGCGCCCCGGTCACGAGCCTGGCGCCGTTGGCCAGCGCCTTGGGCCAGTAGGTCACCTCGGCCGTGGCTTTCGCGCCGCGGGTGCACCCGAGCTCGCAGGGCCCCGCGAAGTTGCACGCTTCGCGGCCGTCGTATTCGGCCGTGTTTATGGCGCTGTCAGACGGCCACCAGTGCCATCCCAGCCTGTCGAACCCCTTCACCATCGTCTCGCCGAGGACGCCCAGCGGCAGCGGCGGCATCTGCCTCGGCGACTTGGGCGGGTACGCGGTGTCTCCGTCCAGGCCAGCGATGCCCAGCATCCTGTCGTTCAGGTCGAAGTAGGGCTCGAGCTCGCCGTAGGAGACGGGCCAGTCGACACCGACGCCGTCCAGCGTCTTCATCCTGAAGTCGGACGGGTGGAACCGTGGGAAGTGCGCGCCCCAGTGGATGCTGCTGCCGCCGACGGCGTTGTGCATCAGCGGGTAGATGTCCGAATCGGCGACGTTGATCGGGTAGTCCTGGGGCAGGCCGCGAACGTTCGGGTCGGGGTGCCATTCCGACTGCCTGCGGACCTCGTGGTCGTCAAAGAGCTGTGGATAGTTGGCCTTGTCCGGCCAGTCGCCCTGCTCCAGGCACAGGACGTCGACGCCGGCCTCGCTCAGGCTCCACGTGAACGCGGCGCCCGAGGGGCCCGCCCCGATCACCAGCACGTCTACGATGTCGTTGTTCATGCCCCCCGCCCTCGTCACCTGGCTCACGTGAGGTCGAACGGGTCGAAGTATGTGAGATCGGCGCCGTGGTTGTCCATAGCCACGACCTCGTCGCCGCGGAATCGCACCCGGATGTCGCGTGTCCTGTGCCGCATCGTGATTTCTTCGGCAGGCAGAGGGAACCGGAACGAGATGGGGCGGTTGATCGGCGGCTCGGGCACGAAGAAGTAGCCGTTGGCGAAACGCGGCCGGGCCGCCGCGCCGTCTATCACCACCTCGGCGGGGTCGGTCCACAGCGGCATCCGAACGAAGAGAGGCCCCGGCCGTTTCACGCGGACCGTGAGCGCCGGGTGCGTGTACGGCGACTCCACCTGGACGTCGGCGGTCTCGTGGTCGAACAGCAGATTGACCCAGTGGCCCGCCTCGTCCCGTCTGGAGACCTCTCGGTACGCCTCGCAGAGCGAGCCGACGGAGCCGCCGACGATGTCCATCGCGAAGCCGACTGCCGGCATGCCAATCGCCTCGTGGCCGTAGGGCGCCGGGGTGCCGAAGGCGCCTCGCATCCGCTCCGGGATGTCGCGCCTGCCGTCGACGCCGTCCGGGTTGTCCGACTGCTCCATCCAGGAGACGTCGCGGAGCTGGGACGGCAGCAGGTGGCCCCTGAGGATGCGTTCGGCGTCCTGGTAGTACTCGGGGCGACCCCAACGGCCCAGTATCAGCGCCGTCTCGACGATGTCTCCCGTGTTGTTCGACTCGCCACGGTCGGGGTTGCGTCCCTGCGGGTAGTCCTCGTCGGGCTCGGCGGTGGCCTCGATCGACCAGCCGATCTCGTCCCGGATCGTCTGGAGGCCGTTGTCGTAGAACACCCTGACGCGGTCCATCAGGTTGGAGTCGCTCGTCAGGTCCGCGAGCTGCGCCAGGGACGACAATACGCACGTCGTGGAGTGGCTGTGGTGGCTGAACCGGTCGTTGTCGTGGGTGCCGTCTTCGAGGTAGATGTCCGCAATCAGCTTCTCCTTGAGCGCGACGGCCAGCTCGAGGGCGGGGCCGTACCCCGTGGCCCGGTAGTACTTCACCAGCGGGCCGAGCGAGCGGCCCAGGTTGTAGACCAGCGACTTCGCCGGGTGGTCCCAGAACTCGGCGCCGCGGTCCCCCAGCCCGGCGACGTCCCAGCCGGTGTCCGGGCGCCACAGGTCGAAGATGGCCGCGATGCTGGCCTCGGCCAGCTCCCGCGCTCTCTCCGAGCGGCGGTACTTCACGAGAGAGTAGAGGGCGTGGAAGCCCTCCCGGATGTCGTGCACGAGCAGCTTCGACGGCTGTCCGGCGGGTGGGTCGACGCGGTGCAGCGGCAGCGGCAGCGGTCCGCCGTAGGAGAAGAAGCAGGCGCGGGCGTGCTTGTCGACGGCGTCCTCGTCGAGGCGTATGCCGGCGGCGTCCTCGGCGTTGAGCATCGCGTTCAGGTGGCGGCCGGGGACGTGGTTCTCGGACGGGAGCCCGAGGAAGGCGTCGGGACGGGCGCGAGCGCGGAAGTAGGGGATGTCGCGGTCCTCGGGGTCGAAGACGCTCGACATGGTGCGGCAGCCGAGCTCGATGGCGTCGCGAATATCCCGGGTATTGACGTCGTTCAGCTTTGCCACAGGCGGCCTCGCTCACGCCAGATTCGGCGGGCCGCGATTATATCAGACCGAACCCGGAGTACCCATCCACGGCGCGTCCCAGATTCACGACCTGATCCGGTGGGTTGCCATCCTATTCCCCACTGGTCCTCCCTGGTAGACGCGGGAGGTGGTTTCGAGTGCGCGGCGAAAGTGGGCGTCGTCCATCCGGCTGTGGAGGGTGGTACGTCCGATGCTGGCGAGCCGGGCGCCCTCGCAGAGCGCTGGCGCTACGGCGACGTATGCAAGCGTGGCGAGCTGTCCCTCGGTGAGACCGCGCTGGTGGTCAGGATCCGTGTGACCTGTTCCAATGTGTTCCATTCTGTTCCATTCCTATCTGGGCAGTGGAACACTTCGCCGAAAAATGGAACACCGGGTGTTCCGCGTGTCGTATCTGGGGTGGAACAGGGCGGAACAAAATGGAACAGGGGTGTTCCGTGGTGGGTAGTGGGATAGTTGATGGTGGATAGTTGGGACTGTTGGCGATGGGTTATCATGGCGACAGACTAGCACACATGTGCTGTCGCCGCAAGTGCTTGGCGGCGCCCAGATTCGCCACCAGGCCGTGTGGCTAGGCCGCGATCGTGCGCACGCCGTACAGGGGAATGCGCGAGTCGGCCGTGACGATGCTCAGCCCTTCGGCCTGCGCCTGCGCCACCAGCATCCTGTCGAAGGGGTCCCGGTGGTGCATCGGAAGACCGCCCGCCTGCTCTGCGTGAAAGGACGTGACGACAAGCTCGGTGAACCCCGACTCTTCAATCAAGTCGGCCATGCCGTCCGGGGCTCGGAGCTTTCCCAGTGCCCGCTTGATGGCAATCTCCCAAACGCTCGCGGCGCTGACAAATACCTCGTTCGCGGAGTCGGTGATGGCGTCGCGAATGGCAGGCGCGAGATCGGGAGCATCGGCCAGGGCCCTCAGCAGAACGTGCGTATCCAGCAGGAGACGTTGCACTAACTGCCCTCGAAGTCCTGGATGAGCTCGGGCGGCGTCTCATCGAAGTCCGGGGCGATCCAGATCTTCCCCTTCAACGCGCCGAGCCTGCGCTCAGTGCCCCGGTGCGGCACCAGGTCCAAGTACGGCTTGCCAGCCTTGGCGATCACGATGCGCTCGCCCCGCCATGCCAGCTCACCAAGCTTGGAAAGCTGCGACTTCGCCGCGTGCATGTTGACCTGCATTCGAGTTACCTCGACTTAGCTAAACTAGCCTAAGTATATGCTGTCTACGCGAGCGGGTCAAGCAGCCTTTGTCAGACCCTCGTCTCGGTCGCGTGAATCATGCCGACCGCGCACCGAATTGAACATCCACAATCGTATATGATTTGCCAGAGGAGATGGCATGAAGATTCAAGACTCCACTGGCAAGCAACTGAACTCATTGGATGACTGGAAGGGTCTCCACGAGAACGAGCATTGGAAACCGGGACGCAGCGCCTACTCCATCGCGGATTTCATAGTGAACCGGCAAGGCGCTCGCGACCTAGGAGAGCGTATCTCATCCGCTCTCGGGGAATCCGTGGAATTCCTCCAGCTCATTCCCGAGTATGAGGTAAGGTTCGATCGATATGGCAAAGGACGCTTCCACGACCTTGGGATCTTCGGTAGAACAAAGTCCGACAAGAGCCTCTTCGTCGGAGTTGAGGCGAAGGTTGATGAATCGTTCGGCAGGTACGTGTCGGACGAGTGGCAAGAGGCTAAAGAGCTAGTTCGGCATGGGAAACCCACCTTCAGACCGCAGCGGATAAGGGGTCTGTGCGCCAAGTTCTATGGCGGGCCAGGAATTCCTACGGACCCCAACATCAGATACCAGCTTCTGTACGGTACGGCAGGAACTACCTGTGTCGGAAAGGAGATATCGGTGTTCTACGTGGCGGTCTTCTTAACCGACGACTACGACCACTCGATTGGAGAATCGAACCGTCGAGACTATCGGCAGTTCATCGAATGGGCCGGTGGAAGACCCATCGGAGATGATGGCTTGGGGGCTTCATTCCACCAACTGACAGTTGGCGACAGGCCTTTGATTTCCATCTACGAACACTTTACCTCTGAATTGAGGCGAAGTCCCTAGGTTCGAGCTTATGGCAACGTGCCAAACGATTCGCCGCCCTGACAAGTACCTCGTTCGCGGGGTCGGTGATGGCGCCGCGAGCGTCCGGCGCGAGACCGGTATCTAGGGGCTACTCCCCACGGAGTCTGAACAGCTACTTGTCGGACCCTGCATTATGCCGCGTTCATCGAGTACGCGGTCAAGTTCACCATATTCCGCCAGAGTCTCGATGAAGACCTGGACAGCCTCGTCCAAGTTGGCGAGGGCCTCCTCTGGTGTGTCACCACAACTTGCCGTTCCCAACTCCTTGCAGAAGGATGCCCACTGGTCCCCTTCCCGCTCGGCGACTCCTGTCACGTATATATAGGCGGTCCCTAGAATGGCCACGAGACTCCAGCCCCTCCTTGACAGTCTCCATAGTATCACGATGGGCAGGCTAGCCGAAAAAGCCGACCGAGTAACGGGAACAGGTCCTCGACTCATCGGATCGACACCGCGGGGGAAGACTAAGGCGTGGTCAACAGTCGCCCGCGGCGCGGTCTGTCTCTAGCTTATCTGGAGGAGCTCGATCCAGTTGCCGTCGGGGTCCTGCATGTAGCACGCCCTGCGGCCCGGAACGATATCGACGGGCGGGTTCAGCTCGGTGGCGCCGCCCTCGACGATCGCGCGATGGGTCTCGTCGATGTCGTCCACGTCGAAGCAGATGTGGCTGCCGCCGAGCACGGCGCGCTCCTCCGTCGGCCGGTCGTCGGGCGTCGGGTGCGCGTACTGGATCAGCTCGATGCTGGTGTGCTGGTCGAAGCCCACGTTGGCGATCAGCAGGTGGGTGTTCGGATAGCCGACGACCTGGTCGATGGGGCCGCCCTCGCGCTCGCGGCGAGCGACGACCTGGAGCCCGAGCAGCCCGTGGTAGAACTCCAGGGCCTTCTCGAGGTCCTTGACGACGACCCCGGCGTGGTTCATCCCGGTGATCATGTTGTCCCTCCTATGGCGTCATGCGCCGCCGCACGTCGTTCCCGTGAAGACGGGGACCCATCCCGCCGGGTTCCCGCCTCCGGAGACCTTTGCGCAACTCCCCTCGCTGGGCCACGGATATGGTGAAGATGCGTCGATTTCGTATCTGGAAGGCCCCACCCCTGGATTCCCGCCCCCGCCTACGCGAGGGCAGGCTCTGCGCGGGAATGACGGTTATGCAAGGCTTTCACCTGGCGAGAATGACGGCTATGCAGAGGTCCGCTTTCGCCGGGGTGGCGGCTGTGCAACGGTCTTCTAGTAGCGCGAGAAGTCGTAGCCCTCTTTGACGATGCAGTCGAGCAGTGCGGGCCGGCCCGTCTCCGTCACCGCGATGGCCTCGTCGAGAGCCGGGATGAAATCGTCCGGCCTGTCAACGACCTTGGCCCAGGCGCCGAGGGCCTCCGCGATGGTCTTGTAGTCGCCGCCAAGCGCCAACGAGTCCATCGTGTCGGCCGTGTACGGCTGGTTGTTGCGCTCGATGGCCATGACGTCGTTGTCGAACACGATGGACAGGATGCCGAGCTTGTTCCGCACCGCCGTCTCTATGTCCATCCCCACCATGCCTATGGCCGCGTCGCCCATGATGTTGATGCACAGCTTGTCAGGCTCGGCCAGCTTCGCGCCCATTATCAGGCCGAGACCGTAGCCGAGCTGCGTGGACTTCCCCCAGCCCATGTACGTTCTCGGCGCGACGCACTCCCAGAACGGCACGAGCTGTTCCCTGGGGCTGCCGGAGTCGTGCGTGATGATCGTGTTCGCCCGGTCGACGTGGTGCAGCAGGTCCCAGATGATCCTGTACTGGTTGATGGGCGTCTCGTCCGAGGTGAGCTGCGGCATCCAGTCGTCCAACCATTCCTGCTTGACCGCGGCCACCTCGGCCGCTACGTCGGCGTCCGTCTGCCTGCCGGCGCCGCCGGTCCGGGCCTTGACTTCGGCTACGAGCGCCGCCAGGGCCAGCCGGGCGTCGCCCAGCAGCGGGAAGTCGACCCTGACGTCCTTGTTGATGTCGCCCGGATTGGCGCTGTTGTGAATGACGGTCTTGCCGGGCGGGACCGCGATGCCGTAGTGCGTGGCCGTGAAGCTGCATCCGACTCCGAAAACCACGTCCGCGTTGGCCATGAAGTGCACGGTCTGCTTCGTCTTCGACACGGTGGCCGCGCCGAGAGCCAGGGGATGGTCTTCGGGGAAGACGCTCTTCCCCTGCATGGTGGTCATCACCGGGGCCTGGAGCAGCTCCGCCAGCTCCTTGAGCTCGTCCCATGCCTCCGCGTACAGGCAGCCCTGGCCGGCGTGTATCACGGGCCGCTCGGCGGAGAGAAGCGCCTCCGCGGCCGCGGCTACGTCCGCCGGGTCGGGCGCCGCCCTGCTGGGTCTCACCGGCTCGTAGTCCAGATCGCCGTCGAGCTCGGAGAACCAGACGTCCCCGGCTATCTCGAGCAGCACCGGTCCGGTCTTGCCGGTCCGGAGCTGGTAGAAGGCGCGGCGCATCAGCTCCGGTATCCGGGCCGTGGACCCCATGCGCGCCGCCCACCTCGTGACGTGCCGGTAGTTCTCGACGGGGTCGAAGACCGGCTCGACGTGCACCCTGTCGTTCACGTCGCCGCCGGCCAGGTGGAGGATCGGGACGTTGTCGGCGAACGCCTGGGCGGCGCCGGGGAACGAGTTCTCGGTCCCGGGCCCCACCTGCGACGCGAACACGCCGAGCCGGTTGCCGTTTGTCGTGCGGCTGAACCCGTCCGAGATGGCCATCCCGACGCGTTCCTGCCGGCATATCACGGGCCTGACGCCGACCTTGGCGCAGGCGTCGATCAGCGGCTGGGCCGGATAGACCGAGAGGAACTCGACGCCCTCGCGTCTGAGCACCTCGGCAATGGCGTCGACTCCCTGCATGCTGTGGCTCCTTTCTACTCGGGCGATTCGGGCGCGGGCGCGCTACCTAGAGATTCGCGGCCCGCCACTCCCGGTATTTCTGAAGCGTGAAGTCAGGCGAGTCCGCGAGGGTGCGGACCGTGGACTCGAAGGCCCTGATCTCCCGCGCGGCCTGCAGGACGTCTTCGGCGTCCATGCCCGCGGGCACCTTGGTGCAGCCGTCCCCGTCTGCGACGAGCAGCTCGCCGGGCAGGATGCGGAGACCGGCGACGGTGACCGAGACGCCGATGCGCGTCACGTTGAACACGCCGTGGCCCGGCACGACGCCGGTGCTCCACATCGGCAGGCCGACCTCCCTGATGCCCGCCACGTCGCGTATCGACCCGTCGACGACGGCGCCCTTCGCTCCGAGGGCCTTGTGCACCGCCGCCATGCCGTCTCCGAACGCCGCGCCGCGGCCCGGACGCGAGTCGACGTCCTCGAGCACCGCGACGGTCGGGCCTTCAGCCGAGTCGAGCATGTCGTAGTAGGAGTCCCAGTCCAGCGGCTCGGAGTCGGGATCTATGCACGTGACCTCCGCGGTGACCGCGTACCCGACCACGACTCCCATGTCGGACATGTGGCAGCGCAGCTCGGGGCCCGTGTAGTTCACGGGGATGTCAATCTCAGTGCCGCCCTGCGAGCCTCCCATGCACTTGACGACCGCGTTGAACATGGTGGCCGAGTCGAAGTCGGCGATTCCGTCCAGCACTTCCTGCGATGCGGGTTTCAAGGGCGTCCTCCTGGCCGGGCGCCGGATTGTCTCAGTCCGGCCGGCCTCTGGCGGGCGCGATTATATATGCGCCCATGTTGGGCATCAACCGGAGTGGGGGTTATGTACTAGACACACCCTGAGCCGTGTTGTGTAATACGCCTATCTGATAAGGGCTGAGGGTGCACGATGGCAGGGCTGACGTTCCACGAGGTGATGCGCTGGACTGACGAAGAATCGAGGGCGTTCCTGGAGCGGCTACGCTGGCCCGACGGCCCTCAGTGCCCCAAGTGCGGCGCTGCCGAGCCATACACGGTCACCCGCAGGACGCCGAGCAAGAACGCCGTCCGCAGCTTCTACAAGTGCCGGAGCTGCAAGCGCCAGTTCACCGCCACGGTCGGCACCATCTTCGAAGACAGCAAGATACCGCTGCACAAGTGGCTCGCCGCCATCTACCTCATGTGCTCGTCGAAGAAGGGCATGAGCGCCCACCAGCTCCATCGACTGCTCGGCATCACGTACAAGTCGGCGTGGTTCATGTGCCACCGCATCCGCGAAGCCACCAAGCGCGACTCCTTCCCCCAGCTGACCGGCGTCGTCGAGGCCGACGAGACGTACCTGGGAGCCCGCACCCGGCGCGGCCACAAGGTCCACCACGAGCGCATCCAAAGACGAGACCGCCATGGGCATCCGACCTAAGCCGGAACGGAAGCCGCCCTACCAGGACAAGACCACCGTGCTCGGCATGGTGGAGCGCGGCGGGCCAGTCGTGTCGGCGGTCGTCCCGAGGGCCACGGTCGAGCACGTCAAGCCGGTCATGACGAAGATGATCAACGTGGACGACGCCATGCTGATGACGGACCGCCACCCGGTCTACCGCAACATGGACGCGCTGATGCCGCACGAGACGGTCAATCACGAAGTCGTTTACGTCCGCGGGGACGTCCACACGCAGACCATCGAGGGCTACTGGAGTCTGGTCAAGCGGAGCATCTACGGGACGTTCCACCACGTCGGCGACGGCTTCCTGCCGATGTACCTCAGTGAGATGGACTTCCGGTACTCGAATCGGAAGATTTCTGACGCGGAGCGGTTCGCTCACCTGATGGCTCAGGTGAGCGGCAAGCGCCTGCTGTGGTTCTGCAAGGCTCCCCAGCCGGAGAATCCCCACGCGTAGGCTCGGCTTGTACGAGGGCCTTGACGGCCTCCTCGAAGCTGAGCGGCTGTAGCGACACCCTGCGTTCGTTCATGATGAGGGCCAGAAGCGCAGGATGCCGCCTACGAAGGCGGCCAAGACCGTAGCGCCGAGGGTGAGAAAAAGGATGGCCATCGCATACTTGGCCTCTACAACATCCGTGGTCTTCGCATGATTCGCAACGTCTTCTTTGGTGGAGAAGATTTTCGCGTAACCTTCGTCCTTCGCTTCCAGTTTTGCCAATCGCTCACGGACGTTGGATAGGCCCGCTTCTACATCGTACTGACGTCTCCGGTAGTCTCCATTCCCGACATCACCGTCTCCGTTCATCCTGCACGTCGTCCAGTGCGGCTGGTGTCGAGACAGGGCTCCGAAGGACGAACACCTTGTCGTTGAGTTCCAAGACGTCTTCAATTATGTCGCTCTCGCCGCCTTTGAGCAGCTCAGGGACGGTCGCAGCGTCGTTGAAAACAGCGATGAACTGATTCACCCTGTCGACCCTCCGTGGTTCATGCGATTGCGCCCTCCGTGGCCTCCTCGAAGTCCAGCGGCTGTAGCGAGACCCTGCGTTCGTTCATGCTATCAGTTGAACATACGGGCTACTGCGGCAGCGGCACCGATGGCAGCGCCGATCGACGTCTTCCCTCCTTCATCTTGGCTGGACAGCCTTTTTTGAGCCCATTACTCAGGCAGCCACTGGGTCTGCGTGTTGTTGCAGTTGCTCGTGCGGCTCCACTCGTACTCGATCTCGATGCCCGTGTGCCGCTGATTCCCCGTCTTTGACCACGCGCCCCACGTCTCAGCTTCGGGCGTGTCGACCCATTTCGTTTGGGAGTTGTTGTAGTTGGACGTGCGCGACTCTTCGGCCTGCTTGGTCGGGCCGCAACCCCGCGTGGTTCCGGTCCTCGACCAGCTCCCCCACACCTCCGGCTCTGGACGCCAATCGGTCTGCGTGTTGTTGCAGTTGGACGTACGCGAATACTCCAACTCGAGCTCCAGCCCGGTGAACCGCTGATTACCCGTTCGAGACCAAGCCGACCACGTTTCCGCTTCGGGGTCGTCTACCCAGCGGTAAAAGACGTTGTCGCAGCCGTCCGTTCGGGACTGGTTCTTCTCGTGATCAGCCCCGCAGCCCCGCGTGTCGCCTGTGTCCACCCAATCTCCCGGCGGCACAGCCTGTGGGGTAGACACCCATTGAGTCTCTGTCCCGCCGCAGCCAAGCGTGCGGGACTCTTCGGACTCATGGCTTGGCCCACAGCCTCGGGTTGTTCCGGTTCGCGCCCAAGCCGACGGCGGCGGCGGAGCTTCGGGAGTAGCCTTCCACACCTGCTCCGTGTCCCCGCACTGACTTGTGCGCAGGTACTCGGTCTCCTTGGTGGCTCCGCAGCCCCGTGTCTTGCCCGTTTTCGCCTCCGTCCACTCCAAGGCTTCGGCCGCAGCTATCCACTGGGTCTGCTTCTGATCGTTGCAGTCGTTCCCGCGCTCCTGTTCGATTTCCCTGGCAGACTTCGGACTCCAATATGCATATCGCCGTATTTGCGTTCCGGTACCACACTCTATACCCCCATCCGTCGCGCGGTCAATGCCATGGAGAACGCTGCGGCTGGGCTCCGGTCTAGGCTTGGGCCCACAGGCGGGGGAGAGTCGGGGCTGGACCCCGCCCCGCCGCCGCGCGTGACCGTGAGCCTGAGCGAGGCGCGCAGAGCAGGGGTCCCCCACCCAACAAAAATGGGTAAGGGCGGGGCGTTTACGTCGCTGTGCGCCCAGCGTGGCACGATTGTGTACCTGTTCGCACAGAGACGCCCGCGACTCAGGATTCACCTCAGGCGACCAGCGTCCACCGCGTCCTCCCGCCCCCACGGTGACTTCAGGATCGACAAGGCCCACCACCGCTTACGGTAGATACCGCCATCTTCGAGATGTCGCTCGGCAGCCTGTCGGCGCACCAAGGACTCGCGATTCCTGTAGTGTGACGCCTAGGGGCTGAGGGCCGCAAGGAGCGTCACAGTGGCCCCGTACCCTCTTTTGGCTCTGTCACGCATCCTCTTGCTCTGCCGTCCCGCCTTCTCTATCCGGTAGCCGACCCTGGGCTTGGCGAATATAAAGGCCGGGTCTGATGCGTCGTCGCCCAGCTTGCGGCGGAGCTGCTTCGCCGCAATGCCCACCCGCCGGGAGTGGCCGAAGCAGTCCGTGTGGCACAGCCCAGATCACCTCCTCACCGTCCCTAGCGTAACCGACCCATCTCGAACTCCTCGGCCCCCCTCCAGTATGAGCCACAGACTGCCCCTCATGACAGGGCACGGCATAGACACATGCCTATAAGCAGTGTGGTTCATATGCCCTTGATGCCTTCCAGCATATTGGACTAAATTCTAAGATAAGAATGAGTGCTGGACGGGTATTTCCACCTAGCCGGGTTGGCTACTTTGGCCCTCTCCTTTGGAGACTGAGCCCACCGCTCCGGGTGGAGGGACATATCTCGTTCCAGCCGCAAACTGCCGGAATCCAATGTGAAGGAGACGAGTCCTGAGTCCAGTGAGCACAGCGTCCAACGCGCTTCCCGCCTTCCTGCGGAGCTTCGACCTGCCGGAGCCGGGCGAGCTGCGCCGCGTGGCCAGGGTCTATGTCTGGGGACGCTGGTTCGTCCTGTCTATTGCCGCGTTCGCCTGGCTGTACCCGCTCAACGTCGACGAGGTGGTGTATGCGCCGAACGTAGCTCTTGCAGCGCTTCTGTTTGCCACCAACGGATACCTGCACTACCGGCTGGTCACGGAGCGGACCGTGTCCTGGCGGTGGATGCTTGCGCTGAGCGCCCTGGACCTGGCGATGCTGAGCGGCGGCGTTGCGGCGCACCGGGGGTTCGAGTCCGCCTTCTTCGTGGGGTACTACCCGTCCCTCGCCATGTTCGCGGTGGTCTTCGGATCGGTCAGGCTCACCCTCGTCTGGGTCACGATGACGGCGGCCGTCTACGCGGCGCTCTGCCTCGCGGTGGCGCCCGGGCTGGACTTCTCGGCCAATGACGAGGAGATACTGCTCATACGGGTTGCCGGGATGTACACGGTGGTGGTTGTCGTCAACCTGATCTCCAGGGTGGAGCGGATCAGGAGGATGGAGGCGGTGGAGAGGGAGCGGGCGCTTCAGCGGGAGCGCATCGAGCTCTCCCACGCCATCCACAATACGATGGCCCAGTCCGCGTACATGATAGGGGTGGGCATCGAGCGGGCGAAGGGGCTTGCCGACCGGTCCAACGAGGAGCTGCTGTCCACGCTCGAAGAGACCTCGGCCCTGTCGAGGTCGGCGATGTGGGAGATGAGGCACCCGATGGAGATCGGGGAGATATTCGAGGGTATGGAGCTTGGCGGAGTGCTGGAGTCGCTGGCGGCGACCTTCTCGACCATCTCCTCAATACCCGCCGACCTGGTGCAGACGGGCGTCGAACCGCCCCTGCCCATCGCAACGCGGGGCGCGCTGTTCTCCATCGCCTTCAACGCCCTGACCAACGCTCTCAGACACTCCCATGCGAGTCGTGTCCGCGTCGGCCTCGACTTCGAGCGCGACGGCCTGCGGATGTCGATTGCCGACGATGGGACCGGTCTCCCCGACGACTACGCGGCGCGCGGTCAGGGCTTCAGGAACATGAGGGAGGACGCCGAGCGCATGGGCGGCAGGCTCGTCGTTGAGACGAACGGGACCGAGTGGAGGACCGCGGTGACCTGCGAGCTTCCCTACAGGCACATGAGAGGAGGGAGCTGAAATGGCTTCGACACCGACCAGGGTACTGCTGGTGGATGACCACCCGGTGATGCGTGACGGTCTCCAGCAGCTGCTGGAGCGGACCGGCGAGTTCGAGGTGGTGGGACACGCCGGAGACGGCGAGGAGGCGGAGCGGACGGCGAAGGAGATTGTCCCGGACCTGGTCATCATGGACGTGCTGATGCCGGGCAGGGACGGGATAGACGCGTGCCGGGAGATCGTAGACGCGCTGGAGGACGTCAGGGTGCTGATGCTGACCGCTTCCACCGAGAAGGACGCCGTCATAGAGGCGGTGGCCGCCGGCGCGGACGGATACCTTCAGAAGTTCACCGGGACGGAGCAGCTCTTGACTATGGTCAGGGACGTAGCCGGAGGCGAATACCGGATGCCCCGGGACGTGATGAGACGGGTGTTCAGGCGGCTGCGCCACCTGCCGGAGGAGATCGATTCGCCACGGCGGAGGGAGCTGACATCGAGGGAGAAGGAGATACTCGCACAGTTCGCGCAGGGGATGTCGTACGCCGCCATCGCCGAGTCCAGGGGCAACCGCTCATCGACGGTTCGCAACACCATCTACCACATACAGGACAAGCTGGGGTACGGCAGCAAGCAGGAGATCGTCGTCTGGGCCGTGCGAAACGGACTGGTGGACCGAGAGCTCGACTGAGTTTCTCCCGCACCAACTCCCCATGACCATATAGCGCCTCCACCGCCCGCCCAACGTCCCACGGCAAGGCAGACCCGCAGCGTTCGCGCCGCAGCGTTCGCGCCGCAAGCCGCCTGCCTTGCCCCGCCGTCGGCCCGCCGGGAACCGAGGAAGCAGACCGCCAGGCAACGTACCTGGCATCGACGAGGCCCCTGCTGTAACGGCGGGGGCCTTTTGCTTGTTTCAGACCGCCGCAGCCATTCCGACGCTCGCGGCTGCGCCCTGCGCGCTCTCCTCCATTCCCCGGCCGTCAGCAGACGGGAGTCCCGTTGAACGTCCACGCCGCTTCCTGAACACGCTGGGCTGAGACCTTCCGCGACATGGGCATAGGCCCATGAGGGCGTTTGCCTATGCAATTCCTGTAGACAAATGTCTAGATAAATGCCTAGAGCAAAATAGACATTTGCTCCTTATATCCGGCCTGGAAGCTCAGTACGATTTATGTTGACGAAGGCTGCTTTTTGGGCGGCAAGCCTTGTCGCAGCGGCCCGGGTTGCCGTGAGGCCCACTTCACAGGCCGAACGCTGGTGCGCTCTGCGACTCTCGAGGCGGCGATGGCTTACCCCAGCGGTCCCCATAGACCGAGCCTCGGCGACCGCAACGTGAGGCGGGCCGGTGATCACTGGCACTCGATGGAGGAACGCAGATGATCCTTGCCGCTGGACAACGCCCTGCCGTCCTGCTCATCCTCATTGCCGCGCTCGCCCTCTTCCTCGCAGGCACTCCGGCCCGGGCTCAGGAGGGCTCCGCCCCCGACGCGCCCACGGGCCTGACCGTCGCCAGTGTCAGCCACGACTCCGTTGAGCTGGACTGGGACGACTCCGGCGACTCCTCCATCACCCACTACCAGGTATTCAGGCGGGACCGCGCCGTCCATGACGCTGGCGAGTTCGTCATCATCGAGGAGGACACGGGATCGACGGCCACGGAGTACACCGATGCGACCGTGGAGGCCGACGAGGAGTACGTCTACCGGGTCAAGGCGGTGAACGCGCACGGGGCCAGCCCGTGGTCCGACCACGTCAGAGCCGACACGCCGACAGGTCCGGGGCAGGGAACGGTCTACACCTATGAGGACAGCGACCGGACTATCCGGGTCATCCTACAGGGAGACCTCGTCGTCCAGGAGACCGGCGCCGACACGCCCTCGGACGGTGTAGCGCGCAGAACGGCCGGAGGCAACATCGTCCGAAGACAATTCGGACAAGGCGCCGCCGACCTGCCGGTGTTTCGCTCTGCATCGGGAGGCGCGTTGATGACCCTGCCCGGCGGCGTGCTGCTCGCGCTGGACCCGGAGTGGGACGAGGCCGGGGTCAATGCCTTCTTCGCGCGGAACAACATCTGGAAAGGACGAATATCAGAGCTGGACTACATACCGAACGGGTTTTTCGTGCGGACCGAACCGGGTTTTCCGTCACTGGAGCTGGCCAATGCGTTGGCGGCGCAGAAAGGCGTCGTGTTATCCAGCCCGAACTGGTGGCGGGAGGTTGGGACGAGACAGGACCCGGGAGAGCCGAAAGGCGACGACCACGGGGCCACTAAGAAGGCCGGGCACATAGAACCTCGCAATGCCGGCATTGATGTAGCGTATGACCTGCCGCTTGATGGTTCATACATAGCACAACCAACAACTATCTCTCCCGCCAACGACATTGACTACTACAAGCTGGACCTGTCGGGCCAAACCGGGGACACCGACGTGCGCATTTACACGACCGGCGAATTCGACACCATTGGGTCACTGTATGACAGCGAGCTAAACCGTCTCATGTTCGGCAACGACAGCTTTGGGTCACCCAATTTTTCGCTGCTGGCGAGCCTCCCATCAGGTGTGTACTACGTGCTGGTTTACGGCTTTGGGGCCGTCGAGGGATCTGGGGTCACCGACACCGGGAGCTACACGCTCCACTCCGAGACCGTCACTGCGACAAGCAGCGTGTCCCTGGGCTCCTCAGTGGCCGCGAGCATCGGCGGCGCCAGCGAGGTTGACTACTTCAAACTGGATCTGTCAGGCCAAATCGGGAACACCGACGTATCGCTATTCACGCTCAGCGACAACTTGGCACTTGGGATCGAAGCCACACTCTTTGAGTCCCGGGTTGCGGGGGGGAACCAAGATGCTTTGGGTGATGAACGGTGGATCACCTATCTGAGCTATGGACGCCTGCCGGCGGAAAGCCACCTTATTGCCGTTTGGAGCGCCGACGACCGAACTGGGGACTATACCCTGCGCGCCGCGACCGTGCCGGACCACGGCAGCACGACGGCCACGGCCACAGACCTGAGGCTCGATGCCCCAACGTCCGGCAAGATCACCTCGACAAGCGACGCTGAGTATTTCAAGCTCGTGCTTACCGATGCCAAAGACCTTGCCATCATGGCCCTTGCCTATGATGGTGTCGATGTAGTCATGCTCAACTCCGGCGGCACAGAGATACCAGTAAATGAAGAGATAGCTCCTCGAGATCATAAGATCATTGACGGCTTCGCACCCGGCACGTACTACGTCAAGATCACCGCCCCTGACGCGAGCAGTTCCGACCCCGTTCACTATGCGCTCTATGCCTACGAGGACACCGGTTACGGGGAATGGTCCGGCGACTGTGCAGACGATACGAATGACCTGGGCAGCTCAACGATCAACGACCCCCTCTATGCCTGCCAGTGGCACCTGAACAGTAGCGACAGCGCCGGCATGGACATCAACGTCGAGTCGGTCTGGGCTGGCGACATCACGGGCGCGGGTGTGAACGTCGCCGTGGTGGACTACACGATCGACCATAGCCACGACGACCTCAGCGCCAACATCAACAGCGCGCTCAATCATGATTACGGGGACCGCAGCAACGCCTACCGTCCCGCCGATCACCACGGCACGTACGTTGCGGGCGTGCTTGCGGCCCGGGACAACACCATCGGCGTACGCGGCGTGGCCCCCAGGGCGACCATTTACGGGTATAACCTATTGGCTGATGGGGAGGCCTACTTTACTGATGCGAACACAGCGAACGCCATGGTCCGCAACCGGGTGGCAACCGCCGTGTCCAACAACAGTTGGGGGCCTGTCGACGGCTTCGGTTTTGACCATGCTCCCGCATTGTGGGAAATAGCGATCGACATCGGAGTCACGCAAGGCTACGCGGGAAAAGGGGTCTTCTATGCCTGGGCCGGCGGCAATGGAGGCAGGCCTGGGGTAGGGTTTATCAGGGGGGACAATTCGAACTTCGACGAATACGCCAACTACTACGGCGTCACGGCCGTGTGCGCGGTGGGTGACGACGGGGCCAGAGCCGCCTACTCGGAGCAGGGCGCCAACCTGTGGGTCTGCGCCCCGTCGAGCGGTGGCGACCGGGGCATCGTCACCACGGAGAATTCCGACCGCTACATCAATGACTTCAGTGGCACCTCCTCCGCGACCCCCAAGGTCGCCGGCGTGGCCGCGCTGTTGCGCCAGGCCAACCCGGACCTGACGTGGCGTGATCTGAAGCTGATCCTGGCCGCCTCCGCGCGGCAGAACGACGCCGGCAACCCCGGCTGGGAGCAGGGCGCGCGCAAGTACGGCTCGACCGACGACTCGGACCGCTATCACTTCAACCACGGATACGGGTTCGGGATGGTTGACGCGGCTGCCGCCGTGGCTCTGGCGCAGGATTGGAGCACTCTCCCTGAGTTTCAAGATGCATCATCGGCATCGGGCACGCTCAACCGCACAATCCACGATAACACACCCAGTGGTATCAGCCACTCGGTCTCCGTGAGTAGCGACATGGAGTTCACCGAGTTCGTGGAGGTAAACGTCACAATCGACCACCCATTCTGGCGCGATCTGCGGATAGAGTTGGTGTCGCCGGCCGGGAGCGTTTCCACATTGGCCGTTCCAGTGGTCTTTATAGGCACACCTTATCTGCCCTCAGACAGCACAGTCTCGCCGGCCACGTTCCGCTTCGGCTCGGCAAAGCATCTGGGTGAGGACCCCAACGGTAGGTGGACGCTACGGGTCGCCGATGGGCTGGCTGCTGACCAAGGCACGCTCACAAGCTGGAGCATCAAGGTCTATGGGCACGACAACCCGGTAAGGGCGGTCAGCACCGGGCGGACAACGGCCACGGCAACTGTGGAGTTGCACAACCCGGACTCGGAAAGCCTGACGGTCCACCTGCGCTACAGCGACGACGATGGGACAACCTGGTCCACTACGGCGATGCAGACCACCACGGGAACGTCGGTGGATTTCGCCCTGACCGGGCTTGCGCCCAACGCAAAGTACCTCCTGGAGGCATCCCTTGACAGCACCTTCGGGGAAAGTAGCGATTTCGCCGCCGGCTTCGTCAACCGGCCGGCGAACAGGGACATCGACACCCTGGCCGCGGCCGGTAACACTTTCCCCGTGGGCCTCTGGTCGGACGGCACGACCATCTGGGTGGCGGACTTTGAAGACGACAAGCTCTACGCCTACACGCTGGCCACCGGGGCGCGGAACTCAGACAAGGACTTCGACACCCTGGCCGCAGCCGGTAACAATGAGTCCACCAGCCTCTGGTCGGACGGCACCACCATCTGGGTGTCGGACTCTGACGACGACAAGCTCTACGCCTACACGCTGGCCACCGGGGCGCGGGACTCAGACAAGGACTTCGACCTGCATTTCACCAACCCCCACCCCCACGGCGTCTGGTCGGACGGCACGACCATCTGGGTGGTCAATAACGGACGAGGCCTTGGCAACAAGATCTACGCGTACACGCTGGCCACCGGGGCGCGGGACTCAGACAAGGACTTCGACACCCTGGCCGCGGCCGGTAACATCAACCCCTACGGTCTCTGGTCGGACAGCTCCACCATGTGGGTGGCGAACTATGGAACCAGCCTTTCAGACGCCAAGATCTACGCGTACACGCTGGCCACCGGGGCGCGAGACTCAGACAGGGACATCGACACCCTGTCCGCGGCCGGGAACGACGATGCCCGGGGCCTTTGGTCGGACGACACGACCATCTGGGTGGCGGACTCTGAAGGCGACAAGCTCTACGCCTATTACATTGAAGTCAACGCCAGGACGCCGGTGAACCCCGCGCCCGACCTGGTGGTGGAATCCACCTCCGTCATCAACAGCAATCCGGCGGCGGGGGCGTCCTTCACCCTCAGCGCCACGGTGCGCAACAATGGCGGCAGCGAGGCGGCCGCCAGCACCCTGACCTACTACCGCTCCGCCGCCGCCTCCATCTCCACGAGCGACACCTCAGTCGGCACGGACTCGGTGCCCAGTCTGAGCGCGGGGGCGAGCAGCGCCCAGTCGATCAGGCTGACCGCGCCGGCTACGACGGGGACGTACTACTACGGGGCCTGCGTGGGCACGGTGACGAACGAGTCCGACACGACGAACAACTGCTCGGCGGCGGTGGCGGTGACCGTGGGCGCGCCACAGCAGCCCAACACGTCGTTGAGCCCGTCGGGGAGCGATCAGTCCGCGGTCCCGTCGACGGCCGTCTACACCGTGACATTCCAGGGGCAGTGGACCGCCGCCGCCACGCCGGGGGGCGTTCCCAGGGACGCGCATTTCTCGCGCCTGATCGGCGCCGTCCACAACTCCAGTGTGACCTTTTTGCGGAGCGGCGGCGCGGCCAGCGCCGGGGTCGAGTCCATGGCGGAGGACGGGGGATGGACCAGTCTAAGGGATGAGGTTACGGACGCCGGGGCGAATGCTCGCAGCGTCCTGACCGGCGACACCGACAATATCGGCCCGACCTCATCCGAAGCCCTTACGGTCACGCTGACCGCCGATCATCCCCGGGTCACCCTGCTCACGATGGTCGCCCCAAGCCCGGACTGGTTCGTCGGCGTCTCCGGGCTGACGCTGCTGGACGCCGGGGGAGACTGGGTGGAGTCGCTCCAAGTGGACCTGTTCCCGTGGGATGCCGGGACCGAGGACGGGAGCGGGTTCTCACTGTCGAACAGCGCCACCTCGCCGCAGGGAGTCATCACGAATCTCCGGGGCACGGGCAAGTTCTCGAACGCGCGGATCGCTACCCTGACCTTCACTCGCCAATCCGTCAATACCGCGCCGACGGGCACTCCTACATTCATAGGGGCGCAGCGGGTGGGTGAGGTCCTACGCGTGGATACCTCCTCAATCGACGATCCCGATGGCTTCACGAACCGCGACTTCAGCTTCACCTGGCTTGCCGACAACGACCTCATGGAGCTGGGATCCTTCCTTCGGGGGCTGGGTCTTGTCAACGCCTACGAAATTGCACCATACGATGCTGGGATGACGATCAAGGTGCAGATCTACTTTGATGACGATCTGGGCAACCACGAATTCATAAATTTACAAGCGCCAAGCACCGTTGCGGCCGTGGCGCCGGATCAGCCGGGGAACCTGAGTGCCTCTCTAGGTAATCCCGGTGAGCTTGACCTGAGCTGGTCGACCCCGGCGGTATGCGACTTCACCCTAGTATTCGACTGCTGGCTCGGCCTGGATCGAACGTTCAATGTTGGAGACGGCGGTTCGGACATCACGGGCTACACGGTCCAATGGAAGTTATCGTCGGGGGACTGGGGCACGGCATCCGATGTTTCGGAAGCAGAGATTTCGGAGACCTCCTATACCATCACCGGACTGGTTTCCAGCAACACGTACACTGTGCGCGTGCGCGCCAGAAATGTAGCGGGCCTCGGCACTCCTTCGACTGAGGTGACAGTCAGCGGCACCGACCTCAACGTGGGACCGGCTGTATCGGGTCGGGCGAGACCGTATTTCTTTGAGACCAATCCCAGAGACGTGACCACGTATACCGCTACCGATCCCGAGAGCGACACCATCACCTGGTCGCTTTCGGGGGACGACGCAAGCTTCTTCAGCATCGTGAACGGGGTGCTGAATTTCGATTCCGCTGGTGACTTTGAGGACCCACGGGATGTCGGCGGGAACAACGCGTATGACTTGAACGTTGTCGCGTCCGACGGACAGAACACCGCTACCTTTCCTGTAACCGTAGTCATCTTTAATGTCGAGGACGAGCGTCCGGTGATAACAGGAGATGACACCCTTACATTCGCCGAATACACGGATACCACCACTATTCTGCAGACTTACAGCGCCACCGACCCTGAGGGTGTCAACACCACGTTCACCTGGACTCTGGCCGGGACGGACAGCGGCGACTTCGAGATCAGCGACGCGGGCGCGCTCACCTTCAAGAACGTCCCTGACTACGACAGCCCCGCGGACTCCGATGGCGACAACGTCTACAACGTCCAGGTGCGCGCCGAGGACGCCACCGAGACCGGAAGGCTGGACGTGACCGTCACCGTCACGAACGTGAACGAGGCTCCCACCACACCCACCGGCAGGGACGCGATCACGGTGGCGGAGAACACCGCCGGCAATCTGGCCCGCTACACCGCCACAGACCCCGATAAAGACGATACGGTGATGTGGGACGTATCGGGCACCGACGCCAACTCCTTCCGCATCGACTCCTCCGGCAACCTGGCCTTCAACGGGGCTCCTGACTATGAAACTCCCACCGACTCGGATGGGAACAACGTCTACGAGGTCAGCGTCGACGCCAAGGACGCTGAGTTCACCTCGTCCCTCGAGGTCACAGTCACGGTAGAGGACGTAGACGAGCCGCCAGAGATCGCTGGGGCTACCACCATCGACAACTACGATGAGAACAGCACCGGCATTGTGGCCACCTATACCGCCGCCGATCCCGAGGGCGCAAGCACCATAACGTGGACCCTGGGCGGAACGGACCGGGGCGACTTTGACATCACTGGCGGCGTGTTGACCTTCAAAAGCGCGCCCGACTACGAGCGCCCGGCGGACTCCGGGCGCAACAACGAGTACCGCATCCAGATACGGGCCAATGACGGCAGCCGCACTGGTACCAGGAACGTAACCGTAACCGTAAGTGACGTAAACGAGGAGCCCGCCATCGTCGGCGATGCCACACTTTCCTACCCGGAGAATACCGCAACCACCAGGGTGCTTGACCGGTATAGCGCCACCGACCCCGAGGGAAGGCAGATAACCTGGTCGGTAATCGGAACAGATGAGGATAGTTTCCGTATCGATGGCTCCGGCAACCTGTACTTTGTTGACCAGCCCGATTACGACGCTCCATCCGACTCGGGCGGAGACAACGAGTACAACATCCAGGTGGTCGCCACCGACGACGGGAATCTGGGCGACGGCACTCCATCGCTACTGGGCACTTTGTCGTCGTCGTTCGACGTCACCGTGACTGTTACCCCGGTCAACGAACCGCCGACAGTCAGCGGCCAAGCCCAACTGACTCTCTTCGAGAATGATGAAGACTTCAGCGCGTCATATTTGGCCAGCGACCCGGATGGAGTCGCGTCCACCATCACCTGGAGCGTCGCCGGCACCGACCGTGGCGACTTCAACATCGACAGGAACACTGGGGATCTGACCTTCCGCGACACCCCCAACTACGAGAGTCCCACCGATTCCAACCGGGACAACGTGTACGTTTTCACGGTGCGGGCTACCGATGAAGGCGGGCTCGACGGTTCGCTGGAGGTGACGGCTAGGGTTGTAAACGTCGACGAGCCGCCCACCATAACCGGCAGCGCAACCCCTCCGGACTTCCCGGAAAACAGCGTCCGCTCCGTGGCTACCTACCGGGCCACCGACCCGGAGGGGCGGACAATTGCCTGGGGCCTTTCGGGAGCCGACAGGGACGCCTTCAACATCGACCAGGGCGCGCTCACCTTCAAGAACATTCCCGACTTCGAGAAGCCGACGGATTTCAACCAGGACAACGAATACCTGGTAACGGTGCAAGCCACGGACGAGGGCGGCAACCCTGCCAGCCTGGGCGTAACCGTCACCGTGATCAACTCCGCTGGAGTCGAGGAACCCTCCATAACCACCACCAGCCGGCCCTCCCTGACGTTACAGGAGAATGGGACGGGTACGATCTATACCTTCCGCGCACGGGACCCCCAGGGGAGGCCTGTCTTCTGGTCACTTACAGGCGACGACTGGAGCAACTTCACGATCATCAGCGGCGCGTTAACGTTCAACGGTTCACCGGACTTTGAGAGCCCCGCCGACTACAACGGGGACAACGTCTATGAGCTGACGGTGGTGGTGACCGACGACCAGGGCCTGGCCGACAGCTTTGACTTCACCGTCACCGTCACCAACCACCACGAGAACCGGGAACCGGCCATCACCACCAGTCCCAGCAGCGGCCTGACCTACCAGAAATTGAACTACCAGGAGAACCTCATCTCCACGGTCCATACCTACAGGGCCAGGAACTACGGGTCTGGCTCTATCAGATGGTCCCTGAGAGGGCCCGACTTCGACTCCTTCGATATCAACGAACTGGGAGCGCTGACCTTCAAGAGCGCTCCCAATTATGAAGCGCCTGGTGCCTTGGGTGGCGACAATGACTACGAAATTGCCGTCGTGGCCTCCAACTCTCAGGAGGTTACTCCGACAGGTTGAACGTGGTAATCACGGTCACCGACGTGAACGAGGGGCCGGAAGTGTCGGGGCCGTCCGCCTTTACCATCGCCGAGAATGAAAGGCTGTCCAACGCAGTCTATACCGCCAGGGACCCCGAGGGCCTGGACGTGACCCGCTGGACCGTGGGGGGCAGGGACGGCGGCGACTTCACCATCACCCCGGATGGCGTGCTCACATTCCGTAACATCCCTGACTTTGAGCGGCCTGCCGACTCCGGCGGGGACAACGTGTACGAGGTCACCGTCCGGCCCTACGACGGGCGCTATTACGGTTCTTTCGACGTGACCGTCACGGTCACCGACGTCAACGAGCCGCCCACCATCACGACGACAAGCAGCTCGGCGACGGCGCTGCGGCAGAACGAGAACGTGACCTCGCGGCTGTACACCTACCGGGCCACGGACCCGGAGGGAGCCGACACGGTTACCTGGTCGGTGGGGGGAGATGACAAGGACTTCTTCACCATCGATGAGAGGGGCCAGTTCTCCTTCAAAGAAGACAGCCCGCCGGACTACGAGGAGCCGGAGGACTCGGGCAGGGACAACGTGTACGACGTGGTGGTGCAGGCCACGGACGACGGCGTCAACGTCGACACGCTGGACGTGACGGTGACGGTGCGGGAGGTGAACGAGGGGCCTGAAGTAACCAGTGGTTCGCCCAGCTTCACCATCAACGAGAACCAGGACCTGCCCAACGCCGTCTATGGGGGGTTCGACCCCGAGGGGGGCACGGTGACCCGGTGGACCGTGGGGGGCAGGGACGGCGGCGACTTCACCATCAGCCAGGAGGGCGTGCTCACATTCCGTAACATCCCTGACTTTGAGCGGCCTGCCGACTCCGGCGGGGACAACGTGTACGAGGTCACCGTCCGGCCCTACGACGGGCGCCATTACGGTTCTTTCGACGTGACCGTCACGGTCAACGACGTCAACGAGCGGCCCACCATCACGACGACAAGCAGCTCGGCGACGGCGCTGCGGCAGAACGAGAACGTGACCTCCCGGCTGTACACCTACCGGGCCACGGACCCGGAGGGCGCCGACACGGTTACCTGGTCGGTGGGAGGAGTGGACGCGAGGTTCTTCGCCATAGACGAGAGGAGCGGCCAGTTCTCCTTCAAGGCAGACAGCCCGCCGGACTACGAGCGGCCGGCGGACACGGACCGCGACAACGTGTACGACGTGGTGGTGCAGGCCAAGGACGGCGTCAACACCGCCACGCTGCCCGTGACGGTCACCGTCGCAAACGACGCGGAGGACGTGGAGCCCACCATCACCACCCGCCGGCCGCCTTCTACCTATCGGGAGAACGGCACGTCGGCAGTCTACACATTCCGAGCGTCCGACCCCCAGCGCGGTCCCATTGGATGGTCGCTGGAGGGCACGGATCGGGAAGACTTCACCATCACTACCGACGGCAGCGGACGGGGAGTGCTGGCGTTCTCCAGCCCGCCCGACTATGAGGACCCTGAGGACTCGGATAGGGGGAACGACTACGAGCTTACCGTCATCGCCACCGACGTTGACAGCCACGTCGACAGGCTCTCGTTCACCATAACCGTCACCGAGGTGGACGAGGGGCCGGAAGTGTCGGGGCCGCCCACCTTTAGCATCAACGAGAATGGAAGCCTATCCAGCGCAGTCTATACCGCCACTGACCCCGAGGGCTCCAACGTGGCCCGCTGGAGCGTAGGGGGCCGGGACGGCGGCGACTTCTTCATCACCCAGGGGGGCACCCTGTACTTCCTCTCCCCGCCCGACTACGAGCGCCCCGCCGACTCCGACCGGGACAACGTGTACGAGGTGACCATCCAGCCCTCCGACGGCAGGAACACGGGCTCCTACCCGGTGATCGTCACCGTCAAGGACGTCAACGAGCCGCCTGAGTTCCGTAAGGGCAGCAAGGACTCCTTCTCCTACCGGGAGAACGGCGCCGACGACCTCTACACCTACCGGGCCACCGACCCGGAGGAGGCCGAGGTCACATGGTCGGTCGGCGGCGCCGACGCCCGGCGCTTCGACATCGGCAGTGAGACCGGCGTCCTGACCTTCAAGAACCCGCCGGACCATGACAACCCCGCGGACGAGGGCAGTGACAACGTGTACAACGTGGTGGTGCAGGCCACGGACGACGGCGGCAAAACCGCGAGCCTGCCGATCACGGTGACGGTTACCGAGGTCAACGAGGGGCCGGTGATCACCAGGGACGGCAACCTCTTCGGGAGTCCCCCGGGCAGCGTACCGGAGAACACTCCCGTCACCCGGGTGCTGGCCACCTACACGGCCTCGGACCCTGAGCGGCCGGGAGTAACGATCACCCAGTGGAGCACCACGGGCCGGGACGGCGGCGACTTCGTCATCAACGCCCTGGGCCAGCTCATGTTCCGCACCCCGCCGGACCACGAACGTCCCGCCGACTCGGACCGGGACAACGTCTACGAGGTGACGATCCGGGCGTCGGACGGGCGGAACACGGGCACCCTCGAGGTGGTGCAGAGGGTGACGGTGACCGACGTCGACGAGGCGCCCATCATCACCACCACCAGCCGGACCGCCTTTAGCCAGCCGGAGAACCGGACCTCCACCCTGTACACCTTCCGGGCCACCGACCCGGAGGGCGGCGACGTCTCCTGGGGCCTATCGGGGACCGACAGCAGCGCCTTCACGATGAGCGAAACGGGCGCCCTCTCCTTCACCAACCCGCCGGACTACGAGCAGCCGGCGGACTCGGGCCGGGACAACGTGTACAACGTGACGGTGCAGGCGTCGGACGGGCGGAACACGGGCACCCTGGATGTGACCGTCACGGTCACCGACCACAACGAAGGACAGGAGCCGACCATCAGCACCCGGCGTCCGCCCTCCACCTACCGGGAGAACGGCACGTCCGCCGTCTACACCTTCCGGGCCACCGACCCCCAGCGGGACACCATCACCTGGACGCTGGTGGGGACCGATGCCGGTCACTTCACCATCACCCCCGACAGCAGCGGACGGGCGGTGTTGGCCTTCCGGAACTCGCCGAACTTCGAGAGCCCCGTCGATGCGGACCGAGACAACGTCTACGAGCTGGCGGTGGTGGCAACCGATGACCAGGGCAACTCCGACCGGGTGGACTTCGCCATCGCCGTCACCGACCACAACGAAGGGGTGGAGCCTACCATCAGCACCCGGCGTCCGCCCGCCACCTACCGGGAGAACGACACCCGCACGGTCTACACGTTCCGGGCCACTGACCCCCAGCGAGGGGCTATCACCTGGAGGCTGGAGGGCACGGATAGAGAAGACTTCACCATCACCACCGACAGCAGCGGACGGGGAGTGCTGGCGTTCGACAGCCCACCGGACTTCGAGAGCCCCGAAGATGAGGACCGGGACAACATCTATGAACTGGCGGTGGTGGCCACCGATGATGACGGTAACTCCGACCGGGTGGACTTCACCATCGCCGTCACCGACGCAAACGAAGGCCCGGTGATAACGCTGGAGGGCACAGAAACCACCACCGTTTCGGAGAACACTCCGGACACCAAGGTGCTGGCCGATTACACGGCCAGGGACCCCGAGGACACCACGGCAAACATCTTCCGCTGGAGCACCGCGGGCCGGGACGGCGGGGATTTCGTCATCAGCGACCTGGGTGAGCTGCGGTTCCGGTCCGCGCCGGACTACGAGCAGCCCGCCGACTCCGACCGGGACAACGTGTACGAGGTCACCGTCCGGGCCTCCGACGGCCGGGTCTATGGCGCCCATGACGTGACGGTGACGGTGGCCCAGGTGAACGAGGCCCCGGTCATCACCACGAAGAGCAGGACCGAGTTCACCCTGAGGGAAAACTTCACCGCTGTCCTGTACACCTACCGGGCTACGGACCAGGACGAAGACGACGCGGTCACGTGGTCGGTGGAGGGAGCCGACGGCGGGGACTTCGCCATCTACAACGGCATCCTCAACTTCCGCCTGCTGCCGGACCTTGAGAACCCGGCGGACGAGGACGAGGACAACGTGTACGAGATCACCGTGGTGGCCGCGGACCGCGCGGGGCTGCGGGACACGGTCGATGCCGTCATCACCATCACCGACCAGTCCGAGGGGCCGGTGATCGCGGGCACGAGGGCCTACACCGTTGAGGAGAACTACGACATCGCCCTGGTCCTGGGGTCCTACACCGCCACCGACGCCAAGGACAACCGCCCCGTCTTCCCCCGGTGGTCCCTGTCGGGACGGGACGGAGGCGACTTCTCCATCAACGAGGACGGAGAGCTCATCTTCAGGAACATCCCCGACTACGATAGTCCCGCCGACTCGGACCGGGACAACGTGTACGAGGTGACGGTGCGGGGCCACGACAGCCGGGCCTACGGCAACCTGAACGTGACGGTGACCGTCACACCTGTCAACGAGCACGAGCCGGTGGTCACGGGCCGGGAGACCCTGAGCTTCCGGGAGAACACTGCCGTCGAAACCCGGCTGCACACCTACCGGGCCACGGACGGGGACCGGGATACCAGCTTCACCTGGTCGCTGGAAGGGGACGACGCGGACGACTTCGCGATAGACGAGGGGGGAGTTCTGACCTTCAGCGCGCCGCCCGATTACGAGGATCCTGCCGACAGCGGCAGGAACAACGTTTACCAGGTGACGGTGGTGGCGTCGGATGGGGCGAAACGAGGAACTCTGGGCGTGACCGTCACCGTGACCGAGCAGAACGAAGGGCCGGTGGTGTCAGGCGCTCCTGACTTCACCATCGTTGAGAACCAGGACCTGCCCAATGCCGTCTACACCGCCCAGGACCCGGAGGCGGTTGGCGAGGTCACCACCACCATCCGCTGGAGCGTTTCGGGCCGGGACGGCGGGGACTTCACCATTCACCGGGATACGGGAGTGCTGGCCTTCCGCACCCCGCCGGACCACGAGCGTCCCGCCGACGCCAACAGGGACAACGTGTACGAGGTCACCGTGAGGGCCCACGATGGCCGGAACTACGGCGACTTCCAGGTGACGGTGACGGTGGAGGACGTGGCCGAGATCACCGGTCCCGCCGCCATCAGCCGGACAGAGAACTTCGAGGGCGGACTGGCGACCTATTCTCCCGCCGGGCAGGGAGCCCTGGACGTGAAGCCCTCCTGGCGGCTTACCGGCGCCGACAGCGGCGACTTCACCATCGACCGCGAGAGCGGGGAACTGACCTTCCGGTCCATCCCCGACCACGAGCGGCCCGCCGACTCCAACCGGGATAACGTGTACAACTTCACGGTGCAGGTCTCGGACGGCAGCTACTACGCCACAATGGACGTGACCGTGACGGTGACCGCGGTGAACGAACCTCCGACCATCACCGGAAGGGACAGCCTGAGTTTCCGGGAGAACACCCCGATCACCACGAGCCTCCACACCTACCGGGCCGTGGACCCGGAGGGGGACGGCTTCACCTGGCGTCTGGGCGGCCTGGACGCGAGTGACTTTACCATCACCACCGACAGCAGCGGGAGGGGCGTCCTGACCTTCAGCAGTCCCCCCAACTTCGACAACCCCGGCGGGTCCGGCGCCCACCGCAACGAGTACCTGGTGACGGTGGTGGCGTCGGATGGGGTGAATCGGGGAACGCTGGACGTGACCGTGACCGTCACCGACGTCAACGAGGGGCCGGAGATAGCCGGTACGCACTCCCTGAGCTTTGCTGAGAACACGGCCACGGACCGCGTCCTGGCCACCTACTTGGCGTCGGACCCGGAGGGCCAGTTCATCACCCGCTGGAGCCTGTCCGGCAGCGACGGCGGCGACTTCCTGATCAGCGGGGACGGGGATCTGACCTTCCGCAACACCCCCGACTACGACCGGCCCGCCGACTCCAACCGAGACAACGAGTACCTGGTCACCGTCCGGGCCTACGACGGGCGCACCTACGGCAGCCTGGACGTCACCATCACGGTGAGCAACGTGAACGAGCACGATCCCGTCATCCGCAGCGGCAGCCGGACCTCCTTCACCTACCGGGAAGAGGGCGCCTCGGCCCTCTACACCTACCGGGCCACCGACGGCGACAAGGACGACGTGATCACCTGGAGCACGGGAGGCACCGACGGAGGCGACTTCACCATCGACGGTGACACCGGGGAGTTGACCTTCCTGGAACCCCCCGACTACGAGGCCCCCGGAGATTCCGGCCGGGACAACCAGTACAACTTGACCGTCGTGGCCACCGACAGCGGCAGACAAAGCGCCAGCCTGGACGTCACCGTCACCGTGACGGCGGTGGACGAGGGGCCGGAGATCACTGGCACGACGGCCTACACCGTGCCCGAAGGCCAGGAGCTCGCCGGAGCCACCTTCACCGCCCGGGACCCGGAGGATGCCAGCGCTGCCGTATCCAGTTGGAGGCTGGCGGGGTCCGACGCCGGGGACTTCACCATCACCGACACCGGGCCAAACTCCGCCCAACTGACCTTCCGCAACACCCCGGACTACGACCGGCCGGCGGACTCCAACCGGGACAATGAGTACCTGGTGACCATCCGGGCCTACAACGGGAGCACCTACGGGTCCCTGGATGTGACGGTGACGGTCACCGACCGGAACGAGGCGGAGCCGGTGGTGACGGGGCGGGACACGCTGAGCTTCCGGGAGAACACCGCCACCACCACACGTCTCCACACCTACCGGGCCACGGACACGGACCGAGACGCGACGATAACGTGGTCCGTTAGCGGCACAGACGGCGGAGACTTCACCATCAGCACCGGAGGAGAGCTGTTCTTCAGCGACATCCCCGACCACGAGCGGGCCGCCGACTCCGGCTCCGACAACGTGTACGAGATCACAGTGGTTGCTTCCGACGGCACAAACCGGGGCACCATGGCCGTGACGGTGACCGTCACCGACGTCAACGAGGGGCCGGAGATAGCCGGTACCCATTCCCTGAGCTTTGCTGAGAACACGGCCTCGGACCGGGTCCTGGCCACCTACACCGCCACCGACCCGGAGGACCCCGCCGGCGCCATTACCCGCTGGAGCGTCACCGGCCAGGACGGGGGAGACTTCACCATCAACGATGGTGGGGAGCTGACCTTCCGCAACCTGCCGGACCACGAGCGTCCCGCGGACGCCAACCGGGACAACATGTACGAGATCACCGTACGGGCCTCCGACGGCCGGGTGTACGGCACCCATGACGTGACGGTGACGGTGGAGGCGGTGGACGAAGCCCCCGAGTTCCACAGCGGTAACCGGGACTCCTTCTCCTACCGGGAGAACGGCACCGCCGCCCTCTACACCTACCGGGCCACCGACCCGGAGGGGGCCGAGGTCGCATGGTCGGTCAGCGGCGCCGACGGCGGGGCCTTCACCATCGACCGGAATACGGGAGTGCTGAACTTCAGGGAACCGCCGGACCATGACAACCCGGCGGACGAAGGTCGGGACAACGAGTACCAGGTGACGGTGGTGGCCACCGACCAGACGGGCCGCGCCGCCAACCTGCCGGTGACGGTGACGGTAACCGACGTGAACGAGGGGCCGGTCATAGCGGGCACCGGCGCCAACACCGCCATCACGGTGCGGGAGAACCACGATCAAGTCCTGGCTATCTACACCGCCACCGACCCGGAGGACACCACCGCCGCCATTACCCGCTGGAGCGTCACCGGCCGGGACGGGGGAGACTTCACCATCAACGAGGGTGGGGAGCTGACCTTCCGCAACCCGCCGGACCACGAGCGTCCCGCCGACTCCGGCCGGGACAACGTGTACGAGGTCACCGTCCGGGCCTCCGATGGGCGGTACTACGGGACGCTGAACGTCACCGTAACCGTCCTGGCCGTGGACGAGGCTCCCGAGTTCCAGCGCAATACCCAGGATTCCTTCGTCTACCCGGAGAACGGCACCTCTGCAATCTACACCTACCGGGCGACCGACCCGGAGGGCAGTGACGTAACCTGGGGCCTGTCGGGGACCGACAGCAGCGCCTTCACCATGAGCGAGACGGGCGTCCTCACCTTCAACAGCCCGCCGGACTACGAAGACCCGGCGGACACGGACGACGACAATGTGTACGAGGTGGTGGTGCAGGCCACGGATGACGACAACAACACCGCCCCGCTGGACGTTACGGTTACGGTTACCAATCTGACCGATGCGAGAGCCGTCATCCGTGGTACGGCGCAGGTGGGCCGGACTCTGACGGCAGAGACGTCGGGCATCCCCGACGAGGACAGGAGGGACAAGGTCGACTTCAGCTACCAGTGGCTGGGCGACGACAAGGACATAGAGGGCGCGACTGACTCAACCTACGAGATAACCGACAAGGACGAGGGCAAGACCATCAAGGTGCGGGTCACGTTTACAGACAACGCGGGCAAAGAGGAGACGCTGACCAGCGCGGCCACGGCGCCTGTGAAGCCGGCCCAGTCCAACGAACCCGCCACGGGCCTGCCAACCATCAACGGCACGGCGCAGGTGGGAGAAACGCTGACAGCGGATACGTCGGGCATATCCGATGCCGACGGTATGACCAACGCCGTGCTCAGATACCAGTGGACACGGCGGGACGGCGACACCGATGAGGACATTGAGGGCGCTACCGACTCGACTTATGAAGTGTCCGACGAGGACGAGGGCAAGACCATCAGGTTGAGGGTCGGCTTCAGCGACGACCGGGGCAACGACGAGGCGTTGACCAGCGCGGCCACCGGCGCCGTGGCGGCGAGGCCCGCGCCGTTGACGGCGACATTCCCGGCCAGCCCGTTCCAGTCGTCTCGTCACAAGGGGGACGACGACCGGCCCCAGGTGATTGTCGCCTTCAACCTGCCGGTGCAGTCCTTCGACAAGACCACACCCTCAGTGTCGTTGACCGGGGCCACGGTGTCCAGCTTGGTCCGGCACGAGGAGGACGGACTGGAGAACGCCTGGGTGTTCTTCCTGGACCCTGAAGGCAACGACGATGTCGTGTTCACCCTGGTGGCGGGTCAGTCGTGCGACGGGGGCGGAATCTGCACCGGGGAGGGGAAGATGCTGTCCAAAGGTGGGACGACCACCCTCCCCGGACCGGACGAGGAAGACAAGCCGGACAATACGGACTCGAATGAACCCAACAGCCCCGCGACGGGTGTGCCCACCATCGGCGGCACGGCGCAGGTGGGGGAGACGCTGACGGCGAACACATCTGGGGTCGCCGACGCGGACGGGCTTAGCAACGTCCAGTACGAGTACCAGTGGCTTGCAGACGACGCTGAAATCGTAGGCGCCACCGGCTCGACCTACACGCTGACCGATAGCGAAGAAAGCAAGACAGTCAAGGTGCAGGTGAGCTTCACCGACGACGCGGGACATGATGAGACGCTGACCAGTGCGGCCACGGACGCGGTGGATGCCCGGCCCAACAGCCCTGCCACCGGAGCACCAACGATTACAGGCACGGCCCAGGTGGGCCGGACACTCACCGCCGACACGTCGGGCATCGCCGACGCTGACGGGCTTGCAAATGCCACCTTCAGCTACCAGTGGCTTGCCGACGATACCGACATGGCAGGCGCCACCGGCTTGACCTACACCCTGACCGATAGCGATGAAAGCAAGGCCATCACGGTGCAGGTGAGCTTCACCGACGACGCCGACAACGAGGAGACGCTGACCAGCGCGGAGACGGGCGCGGTGGATGCCCGGCCCAACAGCCCTGCCACCGGAGCACCAACGATTACAGGCACGGCCCAGGTGGGCCGGACACTCACCGCCGACACTTCGGGCATCGCCGACGCTGACGGTCTTGCAAATGCCACCCTCAGCTATCAGTGGCTTGCCGACGACGCCGACATCGCAGGCGCTACCGGCTTGACCTACACACTGACCGATAGCGATGAAAGCAAGGTCATCACGGTGCAGGTGAGCTTCACCGATGACGCCGATAACGAGGAGACGCTGACCAGCGCGGCAACAGACGCGGTGGTGGTGGCGGAACCCGAGGAGCCGCTCGCCAAGCCAACGGGCCTCTCCTCCGAGGTTTCCCACAACATGGTGGTCCTCACCTGGAACGACCCGAATGACGACTCCATAACCGGCTACCTGATCCTGAGGCGCGACAAGGACATCCACGAGGAGGGAATGTTCCTCACAGTCGC
Source organism: Dehalococcoidia bacterium (assembly GCA_965220785.1). Taxonomy (GTDB): domain Bacteria; phylum Chloroflexota; class Dehalococcoidia; order Lucifugimonadales; family CAZENU01; genus CAZENU01. Next base: position 283,863 of record CBDCQW010000003.1, on the reverse strand, counting down.
CCCTGACACCGGCTCGTCGGAGACGACCTATGTCGACGCCAGCGTCGAGTCGGAGCGGCGCTACGTCTACCGCATCAAGGCCATCTACGCCAGCGGAGTGAGCGAAACGTCCTCATGGGTCCGGGCCTACACACCCGCAGTCCCCGACCCCGCGCCGGAGGCGCCCTCCAAGCCAACGGGCCTTTCCGCCACGTTCTCACACGACTCTGTGACCCTCACCTGGGACGACCCCGGCGACGACAGCATCACCGGCTACGTGATCCTGAGGCGCGACAAGGACCTTCAACCCGAGGAGGGAACGTTCTTCACCGTCACGTCCGACACCGGCTTTGCGGAGACGACCTACACCGACGATACGGCAGAGCCGGACAAGAGATACGTGTACCGGATCAAGGCGATCAACGAGCACAGTGAGATGAGCGAGATCTCCAGCTGGGTCCGGGCCTACACGCCGGCGGCGCCGTAGCCGGTAGCGAGGACTGCTATGGCGAGGGAGCCATCTACACGGGAGACGGCAGAAACCTGTCCAATGAGTTGGTGCCGGTAGAGGGCAACGAAGAAAGCCCGCACGCATGAATCAAACGGGGAGGCTACCGCCCTTAGGCAAGCAGGGCGGCGGCCTCTCCCAGGGCTCCGGGTTGGACCGACTGCGGGAGCTTGCGTTCCGCACGCCGTCCCGCCCGGACATCGCAGTTGGAGAGAGATCGCAGCCGTCCTGCGGAAGGACCGCCGATTCCATGCCTCGACAGCGCATCCACCACAGCAGAGTGACCTACCAGGTCCCCCACGACTTCCCGGAGCGGCTGGAGCGGTTCAAGGAGGAGTCGGGCCTGTCGTGGGCGGAGATCGCCCGTCGCCTCGACGTCCACCACGAGACGCTGCGGCGCTGGAGGAAGGGACGGGCTCGCCCCAGTATGCGGAACATGATGGCGCTGGTGGCCCTGGCGAGACCCCTGGGCCTCGCCCACCTGTTCACCGACTAGGGAGTCGGCGCTTCTGCGAGCGCCTGCGACCGCAGAGCCGGAAACGCAAAAAGGGCGTCACACCTGGCCGTGCCTCTCCCCATCCGCACCCCGTCACGCCGGCGTTGCCTTACGGGAGCGGCGCATCATCATAGAGGCGTCGTTGGCGGCAGTCCCGTAGGGGGCCGAGGAAAGGCCAAGCCGCGAGGGGACGGCCCGGCGCGGCGTCCCGCCGGTGGAGACCGATGCGGGGTCCGGGCCGCAGGCCGCAGCCTGCGCCACCAGGGGCCTCCGTCCGCGCAACGAGGGACCAGCCCGATAGGAGAACGCCAGGACATACAGGAGGAACGTCATGAACGAGGAGCATGACGGGATGGACCAGGGGAAGCCATCGGAAGAAGAGTACCAGAGGTTCCGCAGGATGATGGACGGCATGGGCCGCGAGGGCATTCTCCGGATGGCCGAGCATCTCACGGAGAGGGTCAAGGCGAACCCTCGCGACACCGAAGCCCTGGGCGCCAGGGGGCTGGCGTACGCGGAGCTGGGGGAGCACCGCCTTGCGGCGGAGGACTACGGCGGGGTCATCGCCCTGGATCCCGGCAACGCGGGCGCCCACCTCGGCAGGGCGCGCGCCTATGGCAGGCTGGAGGAGCACCGCCTGGCGGTGGAGGACTACGACGCCGCCATCCGCCTGGCCCCCGGCGACGCCGTGGCGCACTACAGCCGGGGGGCGTGCAAGGCGGAGCTGGGCGACCTGGCCGGGGCGATGAGCGACTTCGACGTGGCCGTCACCATGGCCCCCGGCGACGCCGACGCCCACTACAACAGGGGATTGACCCACGTGGCGATGGGCAAGCGCCACCGGGCGGTGAAGGACCTGAGCAGGGCCATAGACTTGAACCCCAACCTCGCCGACGCCCACTACCACCGGGGCATGGCCTACCGCGACATGGGCCGGATGGACAGGGCGCTCAGGGACTTCGGCGCCGCCGTCGAGATCGAAGGGAGGTACGGCCTCGCCTACTACGCCAGGGGAATCACCAACGTCAACCTGGGAGCGCACGAGGCCGCGCTGGGCGACTTCGACGCCGTGCTGGGGCTCGACCCCGACAACGCCTCTGCGCTCCGGGGCAGGGGCATCGCCCTGGGCAGCCTGGGCCGCTACGACGAGGCGGTCGGGGACTTCGACCGGTCCCTGGAGCTTGACCCCGGCAACGCCGAGGCCCTCGCGGCCCGGGGGCTGGCCCACAGCAGCCTGGAGCGGCACGAGCTGGCGATAGAGGACTACGGCAGGGTCCTCGACATCGACCCCCGGAACAGGGACGTCCTTTACAGCCGGGGGATCGTCCGGATGTACGCGGCCCGGTTCGAGAGCGCCATCGAGGACTTCGAGGCCATCCTCGGCATCGAGCGGGGCACGCCGCGGCGCGGGGGGCGAGGGGGTTGGCCCGCGAGGCGCTGGGGATGCAGGGAGGCGAGGGGCAGGCGGCGCGGTAGCGTCGCCGCGCGGACGTGAGTGCCGAGGGCGCTTTGAGCGCCCGCTGCCCCCACTTCGGGGATGTCGAAGCCGGGCGGTGATTTCGGGCAACAAAAAAAGGCGGCATACATGGGAAGCAGGGGGAGGCCATCGCCGCAATGACGACGGCCTTCCCCCTGAGCGACGGCCCGGTGTCTTGCGCCGGGCCGTCGCCCACGCCTCGCTAGGCGGCGGCCATCTCCGGCTGCTTGAGCATGGCGGAGTAGCCCGGCATCAGGACGGGCGTCATCGACAACCGGCCCATGCCGTCGTACCCGGCGCGGTAGGCGTACTCCGCCTTCGCGCCCCAGGGCACCCGGCCGCCGACCCGGACGGCGGGGCCGCCGGACCTGCCGCGGCGCCCAGGCCCGCCAGCGCCGTGCACCACCATCCCGTGCCGCTCTCCCTTGCGCCAGCCCAGCACCTTCAGCTCGGCGGGCATGACCCGCTCCTCCGACTTCGCGCGCCGGAACAGCACGGCGTGCAGCCTCTTCAGCACGCCCGCCGACGGGGTGGACTTGCCGTTCATGATCTGGGAGAGGTACGAGGAGCTGATGCCCGCTCGCCGTGCGACCTCGTTCTGGCTGAACCCGTGAGCGTCCATGCGGTCCCACACGGCCTTCGGGTCGACGCAGGCAAGCTGCGCTGACGCGACCGTCGCCTCGGCCTCCAGCGCCGCCTCGACCAGCGCCTGGACCCTCACGCCCATGCTCCTGCGGCCGCGGGACACCTCCGACATGTAGCTGGCGGACACGCCGACCCGCTCGGCAAGCTCCCGCATGGTCATGCCCAGGGCGCGGGCGCGCTCCCGGACGTAGCTGCTCTGCCCGTTCACCACGCTCGCCGGGCGGTTGGCGCACTGCGCGGGGGCGATCTTGGCCGGGGCCTTGAGCGCCGACTCGATCCGGGTCTGGACCTTGACGCCCATGTGCTTGCGGCCACGGGCCACCTCCGACATGTATCCGTAGGACACCCCGGCGCGGTCGGCCAGGTCCCGCATGGTCATTCCCAGGGTGCGGGCGCGCTCCCTGATGAAGCTGCTCTCGCCGGTCACGGCGCCGCCCTGGCGGTAGACGATCCCCTGGCTGGGGATCTCTCCAGGACCGCCGCGACCTTCTGGCGCATCTTCGGCGTCCACTGCCTGCGCCCGTTCGCAAACTGCGACAGGTAGCCCGCACTCACGCCCATCAGGGCCGCGAGCTCCTTCATGGTGACCCCCCGCCGCCTCGCAGCAGCCCTGAGCTCACTCTCCGCCGTCCTCGTCGTCGTTCCGGTTGCCATCGTTGCCGTCGTCATCGGTCCGTCCTCCTTTTGTGTTGTGTTGCCTTTGTCCTGCGCCCGCTTGCGGGCAAAGAAGAAGGGCCGTCCACGGATGGGAACGGCCCTTGTGGATGGGGATGTGTTGTGAGAGCCGGAGGCCCCGCCGTCAGCGGCGTTGGACCTCGTCGACGTGCATGGACTCCTCCTTTCAGGTGTTGACCCGCACGGCATCCACGGCGGGTGTCGTTGGTGATGGGTTGACGCTGGACGCACTCCGCCCACGGCCTGCCTGTTGCAGACAGGTCGGATGCCGGACGCGGGAGACGGAGCGGGGTGAGGAAGACGCAGCTCGCCCCAGAGCCTGCCCCGTACTTGATACGGGGGTGATTCGTCGGGGAATCGACTCCGGGGGAGCTGCTACGAAGGGAGCGGCTGTCCTACGACCTCATCGCAGGCCGACGCATGAGAGAAGACGCAGCTTGCCCAGGGTACGTAACGTCAGTGGGAGAGCTGCGAGACGTGAAGCGGCCAGCCTGCTTTCATCGGCAGACCGGCGCATGTCGAAGCTGCGGCCTAGCTGTCAGTCAGCCATGCCGCGGACGTGAGGAGCCGGTCGAAACGACAGACGCATTCCGACCGACCAAGTGAGGACGGGGCGCAGGGTGCACTCTGTCCTTCGTGTCCAACGGCGAGAGCGATCGACTCCCAACCGCCAGACGGGTGTCCAGTGACGGAAGCGATCAACTTCCAACCACCGGACGGGTGTCCAGCGGGAGAAGGGCTTGTCACTCCAACCGCCGGACTGGACCGAGGACGAAGGACCCGCGTCAACTCCGTCGTTTCGGCCCGCGCTGCCTGCGAAGGACCAACGTCAACTCCGCTTCGACAGCATTCCCTCGTGGGAGACCGGGGGAGAGCGAATCATCCTCCGGTCGGACCCGTGCAACAGGGATCACGCACCCAGGTTTCTATGGTCGGAAACCTTGGAAAAAGCCAAACAGCACGCTCATTATCAACGGCCCGAGACCCGCAAAAGAGGGCCTGCGACGCCCCTTTCGAAGATTGCCGTAAAATCGTTCACAAAAGTTGCCTGCAAACCCGCCGCACGCCCGGCCCGCCTACCGCCACAACAGTCCGAGGCTCAGCCTGTTCAGAAGCTCCCGCTTTCTGATCGCTCTCCGCGTGTCGAAGAGCGCCGTCCTGCGCCAGTTGGTCTGCCCGTCGCGGTCGAACCCCCGCAGCGGCCGCTTCTCGGGCGGCAGCGTCATGCCGTGGTCTTCGAGCAGGGCCAGCTCCACCGCCCGCAGACGCTCCTCCTCCGCCAGCCACGCAAGGCCCCTGCCCTCGTTGGGGTGCGCGTCCTTCAGCCCCCGCCACTCGACGATCATCGGCCACGCATCGCCGAACACCTCCTCATCGTCCTCGGCGGGCTCCCGCGTCACGAGGTCGGGGTACTCCCGCCGCTCCCTGGGCCTTGACGGAGGCTTCCTTCCAGCGTCCGACGCACCGCTCTCCGACCGGGAGGGACCGGCGCCGGCATGACCGGCCCCGGTCCCCTGGGCTTCAACCAGGCCCTCGACGGCCGCCACTCGCCTCCGCAGCTCCTTGCCCAGCGAGTCGTAGCCCTTCTCATGCGCCTCGACCCGCGCCTCCAGCCTGTCGTTGCGCTCCCGCTGACGGGCCGCAGCCGACCCGACGCCCTCCTGCAACGCACGCTCCAGGGCCTGCCGCACCCGCCTCAACAGCTGCCCCGTCCTGGCGCACTCGGCCACCGTCCGCTGGTCCAGCTCCAGCACACGCGCCGCGCCCTTGAAGCCCTTGTCCCGCACCAGCTCTTGCAGCAGCGTCATGAGCCGCATGTGGTGCATGTTCTCGATGTCTTTGCTGTCCTCGATGCCGTGTTCGGTGGTTTTCATAGCTCTTTTCTCCTTCCTGAAATCCCACCCAAGTCTCCGGTCAACCACTGTCCGGCCCTTTCTCCGGTCTTTGGACACGTCTTTGGGGCACGTCATGCACCCCCACTTCAATCGCATTTTCCTGGGCCTAATGTCATTGGGACGCCCCTTCGACCGGCCCGCCGATGTCATTCCCCACGTTTGGCGATGTCATTGCCGTCCGGAACACCATGTTTCGACAAAGTGTTCACTGGTTACCTCCTGTAGGGGGGTGATTTACCCCTGTTCCAGCTACGACATCACGACTCTGGCCGCTCTGTTACAAAACTGAAACTCCTGTACACCCCCAATACTGCACGAAAGGGGCCGAAGAAAAGAGGGCCTATAACCCCCCGCATCCCTGCGCAGAGTCACGGGGGAACGGCCCGTAACACCCCGCATTCGTGCGCAGAGCCATGGGGGGTCTTATTTCCCGTTTGATTTGTTCACACTTTTCTGCGACTGACGCGGTCCGGTGAACCGCGGCACACCGCAGGGAGGTGAACGAGTTGGCGCGGAGACCATCGACCAATCGCCGGTCGGCGAAGTGGGGATCGCCGTCCCACTCCACCGAGCATCGAGGGAAGGTGCGGCGTGAGCAGCCCGTCCCGGCCCGGATGATCGCCCGCGCTCACCTGCGGCGTCAGGCGTCCTCATTTTCAGCCTTCCCGCCACCCCGCAAAAGTGCAACTGTCAGCTATGGCCTCTGCAACCCCGCCCCAACCCCAGTCGCCTGCATAAGTGCAACTTTCAGCTACGGGGCCTGCATACGCACACCGGAACGTACCCGCAAGTCAAAGTGTTCACTGTCTGTGTCCTGTAGAGGGGTACTCCGCCCCATTTCAGCTACGAAACGGCCCGACTTGCATTTTTGCAACCAACTTCATTTCTCTGTACACCCCAACGGAATCAACAACGGGGGTATTCGCCCCAGGTCTTACAGGGGCGCTCACGTGAGCGCCCCCATGGGTAGTTATGCCCAACGTCTCGACCGCTCACACTGGACGGCAGACGCCCGGCCCATGAGACGCCCAGAGGCGGGATAAGCGGGATGAGAAGCGATAACGGAAGGAATCCACAGGCCAATCGCCGGGCGGCGGCGAGGCGGGAATCGCCAACGCGCTCCGACGAGCATCAGCAGACCCTCAGAGAGGCGAACGAGTTGATGTTGAAATCCGCGATCCGGTCCAGGCGCAACGCTGAACGCTGCTTCGGTGGGCGCTCGAGATGGCTCTGCTGCCTGAAGGAGGCCGGCGGCCCGTCACAGACCTGAAACGAGAGGCCAGCAGCCCAATCGATTTGCCGCTGCGACTGCGCAACATGAGAGATACCACCGGAAGAAACGAGAACAACAGACGGCGGAGGCCCAAAGGCCGGGAGCTCGAAGACGCCCTGGAGACCTCCATGCCGTCATACACCCCGGAACATCGCAGGGCGGTCCTGAAGGGGCTGCGCATCCTGGCCCGTGTCGCCATCCGCTCCTACATGGAGGAGAAGGCGGAGGCATCGTCCCGGCCCGAAGCCGTGGAGGACGGCGGCGAAGAGGAAGAATAGTGAGCGCCCCTCAAACGCTGCACAGAGACGGCACATTGCCGTTCTATGGCTTGGCGCGGTATACTTTACGGAACGGTATCTGGTAATGGAGTCCGGCGTGCGGCGTTTCACCGATGAGCATGGAAACGAGGTCAGGCTCACCGACGAGCGACTCCGGCACATCCTGCGAAGGCACCCTGAAATAGCCTTCCAGTTGCACCGGTTCGCCCAGACCCTTGCCAGCCCAGACACGGTGACTCCCTCTAGGTCCAGTTCCTCGGTACAACTCTACTACCGGCTCTACCCGGACCTGCGGGACAGGAACCGATACATCTGCCTTGTGGTGAAGAGGGAGACGGGCTATTCGTTCATCCTCACCGCCTACCTGAGCCGAAGCATCAAAGGAGAGTGACCCATGACGAGCAAGAAGGTGTTTGTCTCATACGATCATGAAGGGGACATGCTTGAGGTTCTGTGGGCGTTCCGGGAGGGGTACTTCACCCCCACCGAAGACGAGCGCGTCCTCAAGCGGCTGGACGACGACGGCGAGGTGATTGGTTTTCTCATCCACGACATGAGCACGCTCAGGGAGCCCAGTCCCGTAGAGTTCGAGCTGGAGTCCGAGTCCCCCGACGATGACGTCGCCAACGTCACGGTGAAGGAGGCGGCCACCCGGTTGGGCGTGTCGGAACGGAGGGTGCGTCAGCTTGCCCGCAACGGAAGGGTACGGGGAGCGACGAAGGCCGGATCGGAGTGGCTGATTCCCACGCCGGTCGAGGTGATTCCGGGCAGGCGCGGTCCGGTAGGCGTCGCGGGGCGGGCTGATGCGACTGGAAGCTAGCGTTGGTAATTCTGACCTTACTCCCAACGTAATTCCTTCTTTGGAGAAGTAAATGTCACAACGTGATTTCGTAGCCTCGCATTGGGCTGAGCAGTTGGCTAGTTCGATCCAGTACATCATCGACTATGAAAAGGCATGGGAAGAGAAGCTGCTAGACCTCTACTACGCTGAGCGACGTTCTCTGAACTGGCCCCTTCGCGAGTACAAGGACTCTACCAGAGAACGGGTACGTCGCTATGGATACATTTATTCGTTTCCAAGGGCTTCAGCATTCTCGGAATACGAAAAACCCCTTCTTGTGCAGTTGGCTAAGGTCGTCTCTGTGTTGCGCAAGCATCCCGTGATTGAGCGTGCCTTGAGCGAGGGCAACGAAGAGCAAGCCGTGGGAGTGTACACCGCTTTTTCTTGGAGTCATGTAGGAATCATTCTGATCGTCGAAGGTCTTGTGCAACACGCCATACGAGACGGTGCTGTCGCGGCTGCGTCGCTGCTGGAAGAAACAATCAGCTTGGGAGAAGACCGACGACTTGAAGGCTTTCACATAACGCTGTTTCACGGACTACGAGTGGAAGAGGAATTCAATCTGCCAAATGGGATGAAAGTCACCTCCTTTGAGAATGTGCAAGACTTTATTGATCTCGATTATCTAAAGGCGGTTCTCTTGGGAGACCGGTTCGTTCGCCAGAGTTTCTCGTCTATGGGGGCTATTGTAGGGCGCTTTGAGTGGGGTCCGGCAATTATGTCATTGAGCGATGACACTGATAGCCACCTTCCTGTATTCCGAGAAGACTTCCGAGAGGATGCCAACTTAATCGTCGATATGCTACCTGTGGTCTGCGGCACGCCCATAACAAAATTCCAAAGCCTTCATTCCTGCTTCGACCAGCGGATAGCGACGGTTCTCGGCAGGGGTTGGTACTTCCCCACTTTGAGGGAAGTTGAAGACAACTTGTCGTTTTTCAGAGATCAAGGAACTCCGGGCTTGAACCAAAAGGGAATGTCAAAGGTCAACGAGGTCTTTTCTCAGATGAAGCGGCTGTCCGAAGAATTCTCCCAAGGTAACTCGATAACTTACCTCACGCCGCAGGATCTCCTGACGATGTACAAACGCTTCAATGGCTATCTTTTGAAGAGTGAACCGTTGCCGGGCTTGGTGAGCTTTCTTCTGACAATGCTTGAGGGTGAGTTCGTGAAGAATCGCCGTAAGAAGGTCGCTCAGAAGTACGGAATTGAGTTCATGGTCTTAAAGGAAGTAGCTAACCTCGCCGCGAATCGAGGTGGTGGGGCTTCCGCTAGAAAGGCGGCTGGCATTGCAAATGTCCTCACGAAGGAGGAGACTCACTTTCTTCAGGAGGCTGCAAGAGCAATGATTCTCAGGGCGACGGGCGTGTCGGTCAATCCTAGCGATAACTACCCCGCGATAAAGATGTCACACCTTGCTCCGAGCTGAACGGCCTACAGATAGCACTTCTCGGTCCGCGCAGTCCGAACACGCCCAAATCCCCCACCTAACGTGCGGCGAGGGGTTCTGGGGTGCTTGTAGCCTGTTCTCTGAGTGGGATGGGCGGGTAAAGTGTGTCAGGTTCTGTGGGAATGAGCCGTCGTAGCCGGGCCTGATGGATCATGACGGCGTTTTGGCGCCATTGGAGACCGCGCTGGGTCCGAGAAGGGCATGGCACGCCAGGGCGACTGTGCTGAGTCGCCTTTGACAGACGGCTAAGGTACGTGGGCCGGGCTCAGGGGTCGGCGGCCAGCGCCAATATGCTCCGGCGCATCCCGATCAGCAGGTCGTAGGACGGGTGGTCTCCGGTCAGGCGTATGATCAGCCGTCTGCCGCGGCGCACCATCCGCCCAGGCAGGTTGACGACGCCGAATCGGACTGCCTTGAGCCGCTTGTTCAGCCACTCGCCGCCCATTGCCAACTGCTTGACCGCCGAGTTCAAATTGAATGCCAGGGTTGCGATGGACCACCAGGCGGCATTGGCTCCGAACAGTCCGGAGGGCAACCGTCCAGCGGCAAGGTCTCTCTTGAGAACTCCATGTACCTGTTCGCCCCTGCCACAACGCTCCCTGTACCACCTGATCAGCTCCTCCCCAGCAATGGTACGGTTGGTCACCACCCCCGACACCTTGTACCAGCCTTCCCCCTGTATATCGACGAATCTGGACGCTCTGTCCGACTCAATCTCCATGCCGGGCAGTGGCGGTCTGTGCATAGGCTCCCTGACGGCCAGGAACCTGTAGTACGGGTCTTTCTTGCTGTAGGCCGTCCAGTTGGGTACGAACTCCACCTCAGCCCACTGTTGCCCCGCAGCATCCATGGACCCTGCAGCCTCACAACGCAGATCGCGCCACTCCCCCTCTGGAGTCTGTGCAACTGCCTTCCTGAACTCCGGTGTGATCATCACTCCCACCGCGAACTCAATCTCCCCGAAGCGTGCGTCTTGGCCTTTCGCACAGTACCGCAACAACTCCTGCTGATACCCCGCCGTGTCCGACCTGAGCATCACCTTGTTCACGCCGCTCGGCAATTGCGCCAGCGCTTCGGTCAGCACTCGCTTCTGCTGATAGCCCGCAGGTACGTTGCCGTCCCTAAACTCCGTATGCGCTATCAGGCCAGCCTCATGCCAGTAGAGCCTGCCCCGTAGCCCCATACGGGGTCGTCAGAGGCTGGTACGCCTTGTACTTGTCGTAGCAGTACTGGGCCTGCTGCTTGTGCGTCTTGACCAGCGTCGCATCCATATCCAGCGTTGCACAGCTCTGCCGAATGTGGCGCTGTACGAAGGCAACCATATCTGCGTTCACCCTGCTCAGCCCGCGCAGACACGCACTCGCCGCAGGTATGAACGCCCTGCCGGGCTCTCGTTTGGCCTCCTCCGCACGATCATGGAAGCTCTCCAGGTACCTGGACATCGCCGATGCCGATGGCACGCTGCGCTGACGCTCGACCCGCCACCTCCGCTCCGTCGCCTCACGCTCGCGACGGTGCATCCCATGAGTCTCCATCCTTCGCAGCAGACGTCCCAGACCCTCGTCACCCTCCAGTACATCCAGATCGGACACCGATTCCCCGCCCGCCACGTTCAACAGCACCAACGACGTGATCATCTGGATGTCAGTCCAGCCCTGGCTCATCCTCTTGATCCCCACGTGACGACCCACCGATTCCCACAGACCCGCCGCGACCATCATGTCCAGGTAGACCCCGGCTCCCGCCATTGCCGTCATACCGGTCGAGCTTCTCTCCGCAGCGTACTGGAATGGAAGAACTCCCTGCGGCATAATAGTTGCACCTCGTTGGTGATGGCTTTGTCTGTCCAACAACCATCTTAGCCCCCTTCAACTCGGGCTCCAACGAGGTCTTCCTCTTTGTTAGGTGGGGGATTTGGGATGCTTGCCTCGTCAGCGCTCATGGCCGCTTTCGCGGCGCCGGCGCGGCGCCTTCGGGCCAAATGCATATTTAGCAGGTACCGTAGCCCTTTGCGGGCTTTCTTGCGGGCGCTGGGGTCTTCAATCTTGCCGGCGGCATCGAGGGCGGCATCGAAGGCGTCCTCGATGCGGTGCATGTGGATCACCCAGAAAAGGTGTACCAATGGGTTTTGAGTCTCGGCAAAGAGCAAAGCGTAAGAGCCGTCGCGCTCTAGCTGGCTGATCCCTTTCTTGACGAACTCATGCGCGTATTGCGGTTTGGTGCGGAGCGCCAAGACGATCCGATTGATCGTCAACTGGGCCGCTGGCTTCCCGCTCGGCCCGCCCCCAGCGCGGGCCACCGCCTCAATGAAGCGTTGCGACCCCCCGGCGACATTCGCAGCTACGCGCTCGTCGCCGTCCACGGTTCTCTCCACCACTCTCCAAATGGCGTCCAGAAGGGTTGCCTGCGCAGCTTCACGCTCGCGCTCCCTGCGCGCGGACCGCTTGGCCCGCATGAGGGAATCAAGGTGCGGTATATGCCCGCTCCCCGCCTCAAGGATGCGGTCGGCCTCGACGGGCCCAACCTTCGCCTTTACGATCTTGTGGACCTCCACGATTCTGTCCAACACAAAGGGGGGCCGCAGGTCGTCGGTCCCTTCCTGCGCAGCTTCGCGCTCGCGCTCCATGAGCGCGTCCCACTCGGCCCGCATGAGGGAATCGCCGTACTCCATCATCGCGCCTCCCCCGTGGCGTAGTCCGCCCACTGCTGCATAAGCTCGCGTCGCCGCTCGAACAGGTCGGACCGCGCGTAAGCCTGTTCGGTGCTGTTGCCCAGCGTGTGCGCCAGCGCAGCCTCTCCCACGGCCCAGGGGGTGTCCGTCGTCTCCATGCACCAGGTCTTAAACGACGTTCGGAATCCGTGCACCGTGGCCCGCCCCGCAAGGCCGTTGTCGCGGAGTACCTTCGTCAGCGTCATGTCGGACAATTCCCCGGCCCGCGCGCGGGCCGATGGGAAGACGAGCCCGGTCTTGGCCTTGTCCGGCAGGTCCCGCGCCCTGTCGAGGACGTTCAGGGCCGCATCCGACAGGGGAACCCGGTGTTCGCGTCTCGCCTTCATGCGGTCGGGGGGGATCGTCCACACGCGCCCGTCAAGGTCGATCTCGTCCCAACGTGCCCCGCGAGCCTCTCCCGAGCGTGCGGCCGTCAGAACGGCGAACCGCAAGCACAGGCGGGCGGCCAGGGTAGCGGTCGATGCCTCGACCGTGCGGAGCGCATCGGCCACGTCCTGGTAGGGCAGCGCCCGGAAGTGGGACTTGACCGCCGGAGTCTTCGGCAGGGCAGCGTCGATGGCTTCGCCGGCGGGGTTGCTGTCTACCCACTCGTGGGCCAGTGCGTAGCTGAAGACGGCGCGGACCCGCTGCCGGAGCTTGCGGCTTGCGGCTGGCTTCGCCGTCCAGATAGGTTCGAGCGCCTCCAACACGTCGTGCCGTGTGATCCTGTCGACGCGGGTGTCGCCGAAGACGGGGTATGCGTACGTGCACAACCGCGCTCGCGTGTCACCCGCCGTCTTCGCGTGACGCCACGTCGGTGCGTTGGCCTGTATGTACATCTCGGCGGCCTCTTGGAACGTCGGCAGCGCGGGCCGTCGCCGTTCGGCCCGAGGATCGCGCCCGTCGGCGACTGTGGCGCGTATCTCCATGCTCTTTTCGCGGGCCTTGGCTGAGGACACGGCGGGGAAGCCGCCGAGTCCTATGTCCGTTCTCTTGCCGTCAATCATGATGCGCTGTACCCACGACTTCGAGCCGCTGGGTTTGACGATGAGATACAGCCCCCCCCCGTCGCCAAGGCGCTGCACCTTCGCCTTCGCCCGAATATGCCTGACCTGTAGGGCCGTCAAATTCGCCATATCGCCATCCGTTCCCACGATGATGGCTGGATGTTACCACACTTGATTACACACTACAAGACGGCTGTGGACGGTGGTTTAGATAGGAAATGCGGTCTGGGGGGCCTATCTGAGAGGGGAGAACAGCGTCCCTGGCAGGCCCGCAACCCCGCGTGTTTCCCGTAGCTGTCCATGTGTCGTCCCATACCACCGGCTCAGGGTCGGACGCGAATTGGACCTCGGTGTTGCCGTAGGACGAGATACGGAAACGCTTTCGCTGCCGGTTCTCACACGTTCCTTCCCAAACGTCCGCGAACACCCACTTGCTCCAAATCTCCGGGGACAGCTTGGCCAAGTCTAACGGGGGAAAGACCGGATCGGTAGTCGAATCCGGCGGCGGTTCCGGTGTAGGTGGCGGTGAAGACGCAGCCGCCTTGACCGGAATGGTGACGGTGGTGGTAGACGTATCCCCAATCACGTTCGTCACGGTCAGGTTGAACACTAGGGACGTGTCCTGCGAGGGCGCTTCAAACATGACGACGGGCGCGGTCGTGCTGGATAGCTGGACTCCGACTCCAACCCGTGGCTCCTGAAACCACTTGTAGGTCAGCGGGTCGCCCTCGGGGTCTGCGCTCTCCACTCCGCTCAGGACGACGGTAGCGCCATGCCTGACATCGAGGGGCTACTGAACGATCTTGGCCACGGGCGCGGGCTTGCCGAACTTGATCCCCAACCCGCTCTCGGCTATCGAAGCGCGGAACGCATACCCGACCCTGTCGCCCAAGCCCCGGCCGCCCCCGATCTGAATCGCGGCCAACCGATAGGCATCACGGGCGGCGTCGTACCAGAATAGCGGGGCGCCGGAGTCACCCGGTACAGGGTCTGCACTCTGCGCTTTGAACTGGATCAGTCCTGTGAATTCCTGATACTCGATCCTTCCCCTCACACCCACGGCTTCTACCACCACCTCCTGCTCACCCGAGGTAGCACCCAATATGGTCAGGCGCATCCCCTTCGTTGGCTCTTTGATGCCGCGAGCAACGTATCTGTCGGTCGAGCCGAACAGCCTCGACTTGGCTGCCACCTCTTTGAGCAGGTCAAACGTGACCATATCCGCCGTGATGGGGTTGGCCAAATCGAACGGCTCGCTGGTATAGGGAGCTTCGCCAACCTTGTTGGCCGTCAGCCGGGTAGGCTGATAGAGTCCCGCGCCGGACTGCAACGGGTGGGGCTCCTTCCGGGCCGAGACATTGTTGTAGAACGTCCCAGTCGCCACATGGAGATTGGTGACCAGCACCTGCTTGCCGGTACTATGGATAGCCACTCCGGTCAGTGTGCCGCCGTGGGGCCTTGGCGGAACCGACGGGTCACTAATCGTGATGGGCTGTTCTGAATCATCGACCACGCCCGTGACGATACCCAAGCCGCTCACCAAAGGGCGCTGCCAATCGCGGGGGCTAGTCATTTTCTATCTTCCTCCCGGCTCTCTCGATACTCCGCGAGCCATTGCTGGAATTGCCTGTTGCGTTCATTGCCGACTGGAGGCGGCGGTGGACCAGAACTATAGCCCCAGAGCCATCTCTGGTATGGTAAGTTCCCGTACCCGTATGGGTGGTCAAGGTAAAGTGCGAAACTCGCATCCAGCTCCGGTTCCGACCACCAACGGTCGTGAGCATACAAGCCCGCCGTCAGAATGGCCAGAGCACTCAGGGCTAGGAGGATATGCCTCAATAGAGTCGACCTGCCCAGTACGTATTTCATCTCTGCTCTCCCCTTCTTTGTTACCGAAGCTTGAAGTTTCCACCATGGTCGATCAGATAATTCATCAGCTCTTCACACGGGGGCACGTTCACGGCACTGCATCTCTCGGTGTAGATCAGGTCGCGGTACATGAGGCCACCCACGACCACACCTATCGCGGCTAGGCCCGCCAGTACGTAGCCGGCCCACCGAACCCTCGGCTGCTTTATCAGCCACGTCCATGACAGCCCCGAAGCCACAAGAAGAAGGCAAGCGCCCATGACCACGACAGCAAACCCCCGCTGTGCTTCCGCGTCCTGTATGAGATAGAAGTGGACAAGGTGGAAAGGAGAAACGTCGTCGGGCCAGAAGTCCAGGATGGCAAGATACGCATAGGGAAAGTAGCTGAGCCAGGCAAAGGCGGCCATGGGCAGCGCGACAGCCATGAATAGCCAGTGAGCCGACCTGCGCAGTGCGTATCTCATCTCTGCTCTCCTACACGATCTTCGCGCTGCCGAAGGGCGAAGGGATACTAAGCATTCAGCTTGCTCAGTATCCTTCTCACGTCGGACTTCAGCTCTGCCACGTCGGACTTCAGCTCTGCTCTCCCCTTCTTTGTTACCGAATTGGTAGTTACACTAGGCATCATTTCCTCCTAATGCCAGAAGTGTTTTTCGTAGCCGGAATCATGGCAGTGGACAAACCATCCCATCCAGGCCTCCCCAGTATGGCACTCCTGGGGGATGTAGCCGATGGTGTACAGGATCGTGATCACAGTAGCGGACAGGAGAACTCCTGCTGCCAGAATACCCCCTATGATACGCACCGGCGGCCTGCGAGCCAGAACCACCAGCAGCCCACCGAACAGCGCGACTGGAAGAGCCGGGAGGTAGATGAGACCATACCGTTCCGCCGTGATGCTAGAGGAATGGAACACCATGTAGTACGGCCCGAAAATCATCATCAGCAGGATGCCGAGATAGAGGACCGTCCGCCGGGCCATTTTGATTGCGTAGAAGCTGGTCATGATAGCCTGCTCAGAATCAGCAAACCCGTTGCAATCTAGCGAAGCTGTAGCACACATGAGAAAGATAGCCGGTGGCGTACAAGACCCACACGACCAATAGAACCGAACCTGCTACACCGGCCAAAATACCGCCTGCCAGCCGACCCAGCCAGCCATCCGACACCACGGCGACCCATCCCCCCAGAAGGACAAGCGGCAGCGTAGCGATCAGAGGTACCAAATGAAAGTGCCATTGCGGTTGATGGGAATAGCGCACCATAAAGAAGATGCCAGCCCACAGCAGCAGCAGAATGCCCAGATAGAGGCTCCCCCGCCGGGCCAGCGCGATTGCGTAGAATCTGGTCATAGCAGCCTCCTACCCGAGGAACTTCAGGACGGCGACGGCGGCCGTCACGAACGCAGCCAGCGCGGTCATGCCGAGAAACTGCGAGGCGACCATCCACCGGAGATGCTTGCCCATCTCGCCGATCAACTTGATTTCCAGGTCGGCTAGATCGGCCTTGGTGGCCAGTTGAGGCAGGATCACGTCGTAGAACTCGCGGCGACTCAGCGTATTTTCCATGGCCTCTGAGAACTCTCGACTGCCAAGTGGCTGATCGGCGGTGGCCATATCGCTCTCCTGCTGGCGGTGTGTCTTCGAGGCTACGACACTCTCGCCAATCCCAGTAGGGGGTACGCATCCGCTTTCAGGAAATGTATGCGCGCGCGGGACCTCATCAAAATCGCGGCGGCCCCAACTGCCCCAGATCAACCGGGGCCGACAACGGAACACCGGCGTACCGTTCGCTCTATCTGAGCCGGAGCACCGGGTACGAAATGGAACACCGGTGACCGCCGTATGTGCGCCCGGCCGCTTGCACGAACACGGGACGCTCCTCTGCTGGTCCTTTCGGAGACGCCACTTTCGCACAGCTGTGCTGCTGCGTCCAACGACCCCGCGCGGCGCTAACTGTTCAGACTTGACGGGCCCACACAACCCGCTCACCCTGAGCAGCGTGAGCCCCCCGTGATCAGCGACAATTACTTCTTCCGGTCGTGTTGCCTCAAGAAAAATGTTACCGAAGCGGAGCTATCGCCTCACGTAGATGTTACCGAAGTCAGGTCGTTGCCTCATGATGGTACTGACATAATCATTGAACAACTACCCTGATATTTTCACTGGACAACGACACCCCCCCGTGTTGCGTCAACAGTAACCTGTTACCGCGGGGCATACGTTGCGTCAAGAGTCGCTGTTAACAAAGATTCGTGGTCCTGGCGACGATCTGCGGTGTCCCGCAATTGCCCTGCTGATCGTTCTCAATCTGGGTTAGCCAGACTTCGCGTGCGCCCCTGCCCCGGTGCCCACGCCGGGATAATTTCGTATCTAATTCCCCTTCTTTTCGGCCAAGCCTCCATTTCCGGGGAAAGCACGCAAGTCGTCGACGCAATCTTTGACATCTTCCATCTCTATGGGGCAGTCGGGGTCCGATCAGCCGCGACGCGGCCCGTGCCGGAGGCCACCGCGATCCCTACCACCCGATGCAGTAGGCTTCGCGGCGGGGGTCGGCCGCGCCCTTCAACACGCCCGACTCCTGGTCGACCACGATTCCCTTGAGCGAGCCGGTGACCGCGCCCGCGTCGGTCAGCACCTCGAGATCGTGGCCCCGGCGGGCGAGCTCCCGGATCGTGCTCTCGGGTAGGGTGTCCTCCACGGACAGGCGCCCCGGCAGATAGGCGTGAGGCCAGAACGAGTTGGGGAAGTTCCAGGAGGTGAACCGGGGCTGTTCGACCGCCTGCTGGGGGTCCATGCCGAGCTCGACGATGTTCAGGAACATCTGCACCATGGCCGGGCACTGGGCGTCTCCGCCCGGCGCCCCGAACGGCATGAACAGCCTGCCCTCCTTGAAGGCGATGGCGGGGTTGGGCGTGAGGCGCGGCCGCTTCCACGGCTGCAGGCTGGACGGGTGGTCCGGTTCCAGCCAGTTCTGCGACCCCCTGGCCGACAGCGTGAAACCCAGGCCGGGGATGACCTTGCACCCGCCCACGCCGTCGCTGGGCGTCGCCGAGAAGGCGTTGCCCCACCGATCGACCGTGCACGTGTAGCTCGTGTCCTGCTCCCGGGCTCCGGCCGCCCGGACCTCGGGCCGCCGCGCCGCCGCGCCGGACCGCGCGTCGCCCTGGTACGGCCAGGGGTCGCCCGGGGGCGGCATCTCGGGAAACGCCCGCTCCATGTCGATGGCGCCGCGCCGGTCAGCGGTGTACTGCTTCGACAGAAGCCCGTCGATCGGCACGTCGACGTGGTCGGGGTCGCCGTAGTAGTGCTCCCTGTCCGCGAAGGCGAGGTTGAGCGCCTGCGACAGCAGGTGGATGTAGTCGGCGCTGTTGTGGCCGAGGCCGGCGAGGTCGTCATCCTCGAGCATCTGCAGCGTCTGCGCCGCGACCGGCCCCTGGCACCAGGGCCCACAGGTGTATACGGAATAGTCCCGGAAGCGGCCCACCACCGGCTCCTCGACCTGGACGGAAAAATCCTTCAGGTCGTCCAGGGTCAGGAGCCCGCCCTGTTCCCGGCTGAAACGGGCCATCTCCTCGGCGATGTCGCCCTTGTAGAAGTAGTCCCGCGCGGCCCTGATGGCCGCCTGCCGTCCCCTGGAGCCGTTGGCCTTCTCGACGCTGATGAGGCGCCTGAAGGTGCGGCCCAGTTCCTTCTGCACCAGCAGCTCGCCCGGCTGCGACGGCCATTCCTCGTCGGAAGACCTCAGCAGGGCGCGCAGGACGGACGCCGAGACCGGGTGGCCCTGCTCGGCCAGCTCCAGCGCCGGCGCGGCGACCTGCTCCAAGCTCATGGCTCCGTACTTCTCCAGGGCGGTGAGCCAGGCGTCGGCGGCCGACGGCACGACTGTCCTGAGTATGCCCATCGGGATCTCGCCGTCGGCGTTCCGGTTGAAGTACTCGATCGAGGCCGCGCGCGGCCAGCGCCCCAGTCCGCTGATCGTCACCACCGAGTCGGAGGCCGCGAGGTAGATGATGATGGGCGCGACGCCGCCGAAGTTCGTGCTGGTCGGGCGCACGACGTTCAGCGCGATGCCCGAGGCCACGCCCGCGTCGACGGCGTTGCCGCCCTCCGCGAGGATTCGGAAGCCCGCCGCGGCGGCGAGAGGATGCCCCGCGGACACCATGTGCGAGGTTCCCATGACGTGAGGTCGGTAGCTCTGCGATGTCTTTGGCAAGATGGCCTCCTCGATTGCCTGTGGAGTCTTGATCAGATCACGTCCCGGACGCGGCCCGGGCCCTGGCGCGAGTACACCAGTTCCGGGTCGACCACCGACTTCTCGATGCCGCCCCCCGGCTCCCCGACCGTCACGCCGTCGCGGAGCTCCGTCAGGCGCCCGTCCGTCATCGCGAAAAGCATGGTGTCGTCGCGGAACTCTTCGACGCCCACGTCGAACGCGTCCCTTGCCCGGAAGAGGCGGGCCATAGCGTTGCCTACGGGCCCCACCGAGACCAGACCTCGGGCTTCCAGACGCGCGCCCAGCTTGTTGAAGTCTCTCGGGGGTTCGCGTTTCGGGCCCAGGCCGAAGCTGCGAAACCGCAGGGGGCGCTCGGTGCCGTCGGGGTCCCTGGTCCGAGCCACGTACTCGGTCCATCGGCCGTATTCGGGCTGCAGCATCTGCTCGATCATGTGCCAGAACGAAGTGCGGAAGTACGGCACTCCCAGCATGAGGATGCGGGCGTCCATCTCGTAGAGCTTCCAGAACGGCCCGTCGACGGACCAGGCCGCCGCCCTGTGGACCCGCACCAGCTCCTGGGCGGCCGGACCCAGCGCCGCAACCGATTCGCGGAGATGGCAGCTTCGCACGGCGCCCGGACGCCTCCGCGCCACCTCTGTGATCCGGCCGACTTCGGACGGGTCGTTGGCCGGATCGAAGATGGAGTCGGGGCCCCTGTGGGAGGGCGTGTAGGTGGGCGCCACGAGGGTCCCGCCCGGCGCCAGAACGTCCAGGAACGCATCGACCACCGCGTCCGCTCCACCCTCCACGTGGCCCATGGCGCTCAAGGAGCTGTGGACCATGACGATTTGGCCCGCTTCGAGTCCCAGACGCTTCAGCGCCTGTACGACGTCGCCGCGCGTGAGCCGTTGTGCAGGTCTCGGACCTGTGTTCATGTGAGGCCTTCGTTGGACCTTATACCAATTCGTTCTGACTACACCGCAAATGCGGAGCGTAGTGGCGGGTTTCAAACCCGCCTTCGGCCTCGCCGGTTGGCAGGGTTGTCGGCATCCTCCGACCATCCCCTGGGACTACCCGGTCACGCATATACGGCCTCATCACAGTAACTTGGTATTAGGTTCGACCTTCCGTGTCCCCTTGCCGTTCTCCGAGCGTCAAGTGCTCTACCGGCACCCCGCCTTTGTAGAACGTTCTCACGTGGGGAGGAGGTACCACTGGCGTCTCCACGGGAGTGCCGAGGCGGGCGAGCTGGGGGCAGTGGTCGTACGGGTACCGGTAGGCGGTCTCGTAGGACCTGTGCCGCTCGATTGCGTACTCCCAGACCAGCTCCTTCTCCGCGGTGACCTCGAAGATCCTTCCACCCAACGCCTCACCTATGAACGTGTTGCCGTTGGGCAGCCTTTGAACGCTGCCGGTGTAGGCGGTGAAGAACTTGAACTCGTTGTAGTTGTGGCTGTATCCGGGGTCTTCGCTGGTGAGGTACCCATCGTCTTCGTAGCTCCAGACCACTCCCCCGGCGACGGGGTCTATCTCCAGTATGGAGGTCCGCCCCGCGCGAGAGATATCCTGGACGGGAGGCTGGCCGTTGTCGAGAAGCAGGATGTTGCCCGCGCCCGGCAGGCCCTTGGGGATCATCCTCGGGTCGTGCTGTCCGGCGATGCCGCCCCGGTGGGCGCCGGAGTGCTCCCAGACCACCTTCCCGGTCTGCTTGTCGATGATGAAGATGAAGCCCAGGGTCCGAGGGCTGACGAGGATGTTTCCGGGCCTGAACCTCTCGTCGCCGGCGTCAAACCACCTGTTCTCCGGCAGCGGGTCGAGGTGGTTGAAGTGAGTCCAGTTCGGCGACGGGTCGATCTCCAGGTAGTGGTTAAGGTCCAGGTGTTCCCAGGCGTGCCACTCCCACACCACGTCGCCCGCGGCCGTCGTCTCGAAGATGGAGTGCCCCTGGAGGCCCGGCGGCCACCGGTCGCCCGTCCCAAGACGCCTGCGCGCCGGGTCTTTGACCTTTGCCTTGTACTCCTCGGGGACCTCCCGCCGGGAGCTGTAGACCGTGTTGCCGTTGTACAGGCGTCTCGACAGCCCGGCCGTATATCCGGGGACTACGGGCGGCTCCCAGACGATCTCGTTGTCCCAGTCATACTCCCTCGGGCCCAGGAGGTTTCCGTTCTCGAGCAGGTGGGCATAGTTCCAGATCCCCGACCGCGGAGCTCCCGCGCCCGGCGGATCGTCCCTCGGGCCCGCGGGCGGAGGCGCCGGCGGCACCCCCGGGGCGGGTTCGTCGCGACCCCGCTCGACGGCCCAGGCATTGACGACGTTGCCGTTCATGTCGAACAGGGTGATGTCCGGCTCGTGCAGGAAGTTCAGCAGCGTGTAGCCGCCGAAGGCCTTCTCCGGGTTGTAGATCGTGGTCCCGATGGGGTAGACGGTAATCATGGTCCGATACACCTCCCGAGTTGGTCCCTATATCCTGATCGCCCTGTCGGATCAGCCGGTACAGCGACGGTCAGTATATGACTTGGCCATGAAATTAGCCAACTTCACCCCGGCCCATTTGTCCTGGCGGCGAACCGGATGTTATACCAATTCGTTCTGACTACACCGCAAATTCGGAGCGTAGTGGCGGGTTTCAAACCCGCCTTCGGCCTCGCCGGTTGGCAGGGTTGTCGGCATCCTCCGACCATCCCCTGGGACTACCCGGTCACGCATATACGGCCTCATCACAGCAACTTGGTATTACCTCCCCGCCGCCGAGTATGTGACCTTCCGTCGCCTGCAGCAGTCCGCTTGGTCGTCTCAGGCCCCAGCTCCAGGGAGGCCCGTGGCGGTCGCCGGCATGTTCCGCAACCTCGCCGACGTAGTGACAGGCGACATCGCGGGCCGCGGGTCGGACGACATCACCCTTGCCAGGGACTCGCCATCGAGGCCGTCACCGTCGGTAATCGCGTCTACCGCGTGGCACAGGAGCGCGGCCTGGGCCGGGCGATGCCCTCTGATGCCTGGTGCGCTCAGGCGCGGCGGAGGGCGACGACGGGGATCTGGCGGTCGGTACCGGCGCGGTAGCCGGCGAAGCGTGAATTCGCCGCAACCACCTTGTCGAACAGCGCGCTGCGCTCTTCGCCTTGGGTTATGCGGGCCTCGGCGGCGAAGCGCTCGCCGGTAGTCTCGACGCAAACGTTCGGGGCGGCGGCGATGTTCAGGTACCACGCCGGATGGTGGTCCTGGCCGTAGTTCGAGGCGGCGACGATGAGGTCGCCGGACTCTTCGAACTGGAAGTACATCAAGGGCGACGACCGCCGCTTGCCGCTCTTGCGTCCCCTGGTCACGAGGATCAGGGCTCCCTGGCCTTCCAGGCGGCCCAGAATCCGGCCGCCGGAAAGCCGAAACAGCAGCCGGTGCATCGGGACGAAGAACCACGCGAAGATGAGGCGTCGATAGGTCGGCACGGCGGGCTCCTTCACGGGACCGCAGCTCTCCCAGCATTGTTGCGGCAGACTGTCATGGACAAGCGGGCCCTCGCGGGCCTGGCGCTATTCGATCAAGCTGTCTCGAATCTCCTCGATCTCTCCGACCGTGACTCCGATACTCCGAAGATACGATGTGACGCTACCATAGTCCCTGCGGACCAGACGCAGCAACTCGAACATGGTGTCCCGACGTGCCAGGGTCGCGAGAGCTCGTCCTGAGGCGAGATCCTGGGGAGGCATCCACGGCGGTGCGCCTTCGGCGAGAAAACGGTCCACGAGCCCCTGCGCGCTGAGCGAGTAGTCCTCGGCGATGGCTTCGTCAGGAACGCCGGATAGCCCCAGGACCAGCGCCGCGATCATCCCGGTGCGGTCCGTGCCGCCGGCGCAGAAGAACACGGTCGCCGGCCCGTCGCTGTCGCCAAGCGCCGCGAATACGTCGCGGACCACCGGGCCGCGGGCGGCGAGAAGCGCGGCGTACGCATTGGCCAGCTTGCGGCTATTCGGACCGAGGACAAATCCGGGAACCGGCTCGTCGCCCTCGAGGTTGTGATGACGATAGTCGAACCGCGCATCGTCAGCGAGGGAGCAGCGCTGCTGCGTAGTCTCCTCGGTGGTCCTCAGGTCGACGACGGTCCGTACTCCGTAGGCGAACAGGGCCAATCGCGCGTCGTCGGAAAGGCCGGACAGGAGGTCGGCCCGCACGAAACGGCCCCACCTCGTCGTTCGGCCGTCCGTCGTCGGCAGTCCACCCAGATCGCGGACGTTGAAGGCGCCGGGAATAACAATGCGGCGCTCGGACAAGCTACCATTCTCCATACGGCGACGGCGTCGATGCCGTCCGCCTGGGTCATCGCGCAGCCACCATGATACCCGGCGGGCGATGCCGACGCCCACGGTTGAAGGAACGGCCCGACAGGAGGCACCGACATGATCATGCCCACCGAGCTGAAGACGGAGCGGCTTCTGCTCAGGCCGTTCAGGCTGTCGGACATCGACGCGGTGCTCGAGTACGCCAGCGATCCCGAATGGGCGACGTACTACCTGCGACCCTACGACCGGGGACGCGCCGAGTACGTGGTAGCGCAGGCGGTGCTGAGCTTCTCGGACAAAGGGGCCGCATTCGCGGTCGTGTACGACGGACGCGTCATAGGGCTGATCAGCCTGAGGGTCGATTCGGAGGACGAAGACAGGAAGGCGGAGCTCGGCTACGACATCGCCAGGGACATGTGGGGGCGGGGAATGGCTCATGAGGCTGCGGCGGCCGTCTGCGATTGGGCGTTCCGCGAGTACGAGCTCGCTAGCATCTACGCGCTGGCGGACGCGCGGAACAGGCGCTCCCTGCGCGTGATGGGAAAACTGGGCATGACGCGCGAGGCGACACATCGAAGCGACGAAGTCGAGAACGGAGAGCGGGTGGATGGGGCCTGCTACTCCGTGCTCAGGTCCGAGTGGAGCGGGCCCGGCGGACCGCTGCCGTCCGTGGACCTCACGCCGGAGGATTGGAACACGACCGACCGGGACGACATCCCCGAGCTGGCCACCCACAGGCTCGTCCTGCGGCCATTCGCCCCCGCCGACGTCGACGACGTCTTCGAGTACGCCAAAGACCCCGAGTGGGCTGAGTATCTCCTGGACTCAGTGCCTCAGCCGTACACGCGGCGAAGCGCGGAGGAGTTCATCGCCAGCCGGATGACGGCGCCGCGCACGGAGCTGTCCTGGGCCATCGTGCTGCGCGGCACGGGCATAGGCGGGATAGTCCTGAGAGTCGACCCGAAGCACGAGAGGGGCGAGATCGACTACGCCCTGGCGAAGTCGCACTGGGGCCGAGGACTCATACCGGAGGCCGCCGCCACCGTGGTCGACTGGGCGTTCCGGGAGCGCGGACTGGCCAGGATATCGTCCCAGGCGAACGTCCGTAACCGGCGCTCCTGGAGGGTGATGGAGAAGCTGGGCATGCGACGGGAGGGCCTGTTCCGAAGCCATCGCAAGGACCCGAGGCCCGGCTACCCGCGGATCGACATGGTCTTCTACAGCCTGCTGCGGGAGGAGTGGGAGCAGGCCGCCGACGGCGCGCGCGAGGCAGACACACGTTGAGTCGCCTCGTACTGGTACGCCACTCGAAGCCCGAGATAGAGCCCCACAGGCCCGCGTCGGCCTGGAGGCTCGGCGAGGTCGGCCGTCGCTGGTCCGAGCTCCTGGCGGCCAGGCTTCGTGACTTCAGCCCAGCCGTGGTCTGGTCCAGCAAGGAGCCCAAGGCGGTCGAAACGGCGGAGACCGTCGCCGCCGCGCTCGGGGTCCCCGTCCGGACCGCGGAAGGACTGGAGGAGCACCACAGGGACGGAGTGCCGTACTTCGACTCGGAGGACGAGTTCGAGGCCGCGGTCGAGCAGCTCTTCGACAAGCCCGACCGGCTCGTGCTTGGCGCGGAGACGGCCGAACAGGCCCTCGCCCGGTTCAGCGCCGCGATCGACCGCGTCATAGAAGCGGGTCAGGCGGACAGCATCGTGGTAACTCACGGGACGGTGATGACACTCTACGCCGCGGCCGTCGCCGGGGTCGAGCCGAAGTGCCTCTGGCGCAGGCTGGAGACGCCATCGTTCGTGGTGCTGGGGCTGCCCGACCGGGACGTGCACTGTGTCGTGGAAAGCGTCACGAGATGACGCGGTTCAGCCTGCGGCCGGCGACGGCCGAAGACCGCGAACTGCTCTACGGCATTCACCGTGAAGCCATGAGGCCGTACGTGGAACAGGTATGGGGCTGGGACGAAGGCTTCCAAAGAGAGCGCTTCCGTCGGGGCTTCGACCCGGGGACGACGCAGGTTGTCGTGTCGAGCGGCCGTGAGATCGGCTTCGTGAGGTCCGAGGAGAGAGAAGGGATCGTCGTCCTGGCGCAGGTGTTCGTCATACCCGAGTACCGGGGGCAGGGAGTCGGGTCGGCGCTTGTGCGTGCCATTCTTGCCAGCGGCCTCCCCGTCAAGCTGAGGGTTATGAAGTCGAACACCGGCGCCCGGCGCCTGTACGAGCGGCTGGGGTTCCGAGTTGTCGAGGAAAGCGCCACCCACAACCATATGCTCTCCCAGCCGGGTTGTCGGTCGCGCTGAGCGCGGGTTGCGCATCTGTTACGTGCCTGTGGCCTTGGTGTATCATGAGCGACAAGCCCGGCCGGGGCCAGCGAGGCGAGCGATGTTCTGCTCACGATGCGGTCACGAGAACGCGGACGACACCAGGTTCTGCGGGGAGTGCGGCGCGCCTCAGCAGGAGGAAGGGCAGGAGCTGGGGCCCTACCGCCCCTTCGAGGACGCCGTGGAGTCGGAAGGCCCTGACGGCGCGCCGGAGCCGTCGGACATCCCTCCGCGCGATCTCGGCGAGCTGATCCGCGAGAGCCTCGGCACGTACGCGAAGGCCTTTCTCCCGCTCTTCGCCATCGCGCTCATCCCCCAGATCCCGACCATCCTGGGCGCCGCGTTAGGCTCCGGCGACTCCCTCGATGAGGCTACAGCCACCTTCGGTTCGACTGACATAGTCCTGACGCTCATAGCCTTCCTGCTCGGCATCCCCTCCGCGGCCGCGGCCGTCTTCTGCGTCGGAGATGTGCTCACGGGACGTAAAGTAGACATTGTGACGTGCTACTCCCGCGCGTTCGGCGTCCTGCTCCCAACTACGGTCGTCACAGTGATCGTCTTGCTGGCGCTCGGTACTCCCGCCGCTGTCGCGATAGGTGCAATGGTATTGGCGTGGGTACGAGATAGCGCCGCACTTACGCTAGTGTCGCTCGCCTTGCTCATTGCTGTCCCCCCGCTGTTCTTCTACCTGTTGGTCATCTGGTTCTTCGCGCTTCCCGCCGTCGTCATCGAGGGCAGAGACGGAATATCAGCCCTGAAACGTAGCCGGGAGCTGACCCTCGGAAGCTGGTGGCGGCTGTTCGGCATCGGGGTCGTGTTCACGTTGGTCGCCATTGCCGCGGCGATACCGGTTGGGTTCGTGTTGGGCATAGCCTCCCTGGCCAGCGCCGTTGTGATCGATGTCGGGTCGGGAGCGCTCGCCGCCCTGCTGACGCCCTTCTTCTACGCCGGCAGCGTGCTGGTCTACCTCGACCTGCGGGTCCGGCAAGAGGGCTACGGCACCCAGGCGCTCGCCGACGACCTGTCGCGCCGCCCCGGGCGGATGACGCCGTGAAGGTAGCGACCTGGGCGGCGGCGATCGCGGTTGCCGGCGGCGTGGCGGTGCTCGCCGCCTACTGGTTCGTGTCCGTCCTGGACGTACTGTTCGAGGCGGACGACGTCCCGCTCCTCATCAGGATCGCCGTGCCGGCCGTCGTCGGAGGCTCCGTCGTCCTGCTGCTCGTGGCGGTGCTACAGCGACTCAGGGACCGGAAGGACGAGGACCTCGAAGGAGTGGACTATTGATCGTAGTTACGACCGACGAGATTTCGGGCATGCGTATCGACGAGGTGCTGGGCATCGTCATGGCCAACTCGGTCCGCGCCAAGCACCTGGGCAAGGACATCATGGCGGGCTTCCGCAACATAGCCGGCGGCGAGATAACCGAGTACACGAAGCTGATGGCCGAGTCGCGAGAGGTCGCCCTGCAGAGAATGTGCGAGAGAGCCGAGGCGATGGGCGCGAACGCCGTCGTCGGCACCCGGTTCATCACCGCCGGTATAGCCTCCGGCGCGTCGGAGATACTGGTCTACGGCACCGCGGTGAAGACCAGCCCGTAGGCTATGTTGGCGGTGCCGACGCCGCGCTACTGGTCGGCGGGTTTGGGCCGCCCCGGAGGGGGTTGACAAGACCATTTCCTGATCTCTAGGATTGTACTCATTAGAACCCATCGGGACGCCGCCCGGCAATACGGGGAACCGGTGTCCCGATCATCACAAAGCCAGGGACGCGTTCAGCGTCCCTGTATTTTTTTGGGAGAACACCACAAGGATGTCGACTGACTCCAGCGTCGAGCATCGGGTTCGCGTGATGGTCTTTGTCGACTTCTGGAATTTCCAGCTATCGATCAACAATGTGGTTAACGAGTTCAAGGTCGACTGGCGACGGATGGGACTCGTGATCGCGCAGGCGTCCTTGCGTGTCGTTGATCCAGAAGCGGTGATCGCCTACCAGGGCATGAATGTATACGGATCGTATGGGCCCAGCGACAAGGATCAGGGCCTTAGCTGGACTTTGTACATTCAGGCTGCGTAGGTCAGCGATTCTATGAAGCGGTCAACTATGGGGCGAGGGAGTTTTTGTTCCTGTGGTGGAGTTCCTGGGCACGCGGGGGATCAAGACCGTACACGGGGCGTTCCCGCCTCAGGGTTCGATGTTGACCCAGGCATGCTGGGGCCACATCAGAATACCGGAGGTCATGGAGTGCTTCAGACGCGCTTGACGACTCGATGAACCGGACAGCATCGCGGCGCAAGACATCTTGACATCAAACTCCTCGCGCACTATGATGCATCCATGAGAACCACGCTGACCGTTGACGACGACATAGCCGACTCCCTCAAGGAGCAGGCACGCCTTCAAGGCAGGCCGTTCAAGCAGGTCGTGAACGACGTCCTGCGTCGCGGGATGTCGCCTTCCGTGAGGGAGACGCCGGAGCCCTACAGGGTCGACCCGATCCACAGCGGGTTCGCCCCCGGCGTCGACCCGCTGAAGCTGAACCAGCTCAACGACCAGCTCGAAGCCGAGGAGTTCGGCGGGCCGAACGCGGGGTGATAGTCCCCGACCTCAACCTGCTCGTCTACGCCCACGACGGCGGGGCGCCGCATCACCACGCCGCCAGGCGCTGGTGGGAAGACTTGGTCAACGGCCCGGAGCGCATCGGCGTGCCCTGGGTCGTGTCGACCGGCTTCGTCCGGCTCATGACCCACCCCAGGGTGCTCAGCCGTCCTGCGACACCGGAGAGGGCGGTCGACTACGTCCGCGAGTGGTTCAGCTTTCCCCAGGTCGTGCCGATCAACCCCGGCGCCGACCACCTGGCCCACCTCCGTCGGAATCTGGCCGCCGCGGGCGTCGGCGCCAACCTGGTGACCGACGCGCACGTCGCCGCCGTCGCGATGGAGTACCAGGCGGAGGTCCACTCCAACGACGCCGACTTCGGCCGCTTCCCCGGCCTCCGCTGGCGCAACCCCCTCTGATTCGCACGGCCCCCGGACACCCCTCCTGTATAATTCAAATGCGGCCGGCTTGTGCGGACGGATGCCGGACTATCGCCCATCGCACCGAGTCACTCCCAACACGCTATCGGAAGACAGGAAATCAATCGCCGCGCATCCGACGGGTAACGTGATCACACATTTCGGCCAGGGCGCCCTGGCCGCTGCGTCCATAGTCTGGCTCGTGGCGGTCGCCGCCTGCTCGGCAGGCGGTCAACGCACGCCGACCGCGGCCCCGGCGTCGCCGACGTCGGTCCCTGAGCCGGAGTCCGCGCTGCCCACGCCGCCGACGGGCGAGGCGTCCGGCCTGCGGGTCGTGCTCGCCTCGACCGACCTGGGCGTGGGCCGCAACAGGCTCGCGTTCGGGATCATCGAAGGCGCCGCCGGGCAGGTCCGGGCGTCCGAGGCGAAGGTCCTGCTCTTCCACGTCGACACGACGACCGACCGGCCGCGGACGACCGCGCTGGCCCCGTTCGTCCCGTGGTCCGGCGGCCGTCAGGGGGTCTACGTGGCGAACGTCGAGCTCGACGCGCCGGGGCAGTGGGGCATCGTCGCCGAGATCGTGGGGCCCGACGGCGCCGTCAGGAGCGCGCAGTCCGGCGTGTTCCAGGTCAAGCTGGAGACATCGTCGCCGGCCATCGGCAGCCCCGCGCCGGCCAGCGTCACCAGGACCTCCGCCGACGTCGATGACCTGGCCGAGCTGACGACCTCGCGGGACCCCGACCCGGACCTCTATCTGACGACGGTCGCCGTCGCCGTATCCAGCGGAAGACCCAGCGTCATCACCTTCGCGACGCCGGCCTTCTGCCGCACGGCGACGTGCGGACCGCAGGTCGAGGTCGTCTCGGCGCTGCGGGAGCAGTTCGCGCCGAGGGCCAACTTCCTGCACGTGGAGGTCTTCGAGAACGCCCACGAGATCGAGGGCGACGCGTCCAGGCTGCGGCTCGATCCGGCGATGGCGGAGTGGGGCCTGCTGACTGAGCCGTTCACCTTCGTGGTCGACGGCGGAGGCCTGGTGGCCTCCAAGTTCGAGGGCTTCGTTACCGAGGGCGAGCTCGAAGCCGCCCTGACCGCGGTGCTCGGGCGATGACCGGACACCGCGCTGCCGCAGCCATCGCGATCGCCGCCGTCGCCGCGCTGCTCGTCTCGTCGGGACCGGCCGCGTTGGCCAACGGCGCCGGCGCGGAGATATTCCGCGGCACCGAAGGCCCGTTTCAGCTTGTCGTGCGCGTGCAGCCTGAGGAGCCGGCGCTTGGGGCCGTCCACGTGACCTTCGAGCCGACAGCCGCGGAGACGGGAGAGCCGGTCGAGGACGCGGTGATCGAGGTGCTGGCGAAAGACGCGGAGGGCGCCGACCGCTACGTCGTCGTGGCCGTCAACACGCCGCGGGAGAGGCAGTACTACGACGCCAACATCACCTTCCACGAGGCCGGCGAGTGGACGCTTGTCGTCGACGTGGAGCAGCCCGGTACGGGATCGGCGACATTCGAGGTCCCGATGACGGTCGTGCCTCAGCTCATTCCGGCGCGCGGGGTCGCCGGCACTGCCGTGTTTCTGCTGATCGGCGCGGCGCTGGTCGGGGGGGTCGTGTTCCTCTGGTACCAGTCGCGGCGGGCGCTCCGACGGCGCGAGCGGCCGGGCGGCTAGAATCGGGCGCTTCGCGGCCCGTTCAGAAGACGACGCCGCGGACGACGAACCCCGCGACCCAGCTCATCAGCACCGTGGGACCGAAGGCGAAGAGCCAGCCCTCGCGGCCCTGTCGAGCCGGGCCCCTGAGCCAGAGATACGCGACGAAGCCGCCGAAGCCGGCTGCCAGCAGCCAAACCGAGAGCGCGGTCACACCCAGCGCCAGCCCGACTATGAGAAAGACGCCGCCGGCGGCGAGGAGAGAGACCCTCGCGTAGCGCTGCGCGTCGATCTCCAGCACGCCGTACTTCTCGCCGTCGACCTCTTCGACCCCGTACGCGGCGCCATCGCCGGCCGTGTCGAACGCGATGCCAGCCTCCCCGCACACCGCCGCGGCGGTCTCCCTGGCGAAGTCCTCGTCCGCGTCGGGAAGGCCGTCCGCGACCGTTTGTGTGCCGATCACGGCCGGCTTCAACCTGGTCCGCTGAGGGTGGGCGGCCTGGATCTGCTCCAGCGCCTCGGGCGGCACATCGTCCAACGTCGTGAATACGTACAGGTAGATCAAGCAACAGCCCCGCTGTGAAGGTCGAGAAAGCATATCCCGCCAACCACCCCGATTGCAACGACCGGCCGGGGATCCGTTGGCCGCCCATGCTCTAGTAGCCTGTCCGCAAGACGATCCGAACGCCCAACATACATGGACACGTAATCTTGATGGAAAACATAGACATCTTCAGAGGCCGGGAGAGCGTTGCGGAGAGACCGACGCTTGGCTGGTGTCTCCATCGGTATACGGGCGGACTCTCTAAACTCCCTCAGGTAATTGGGCAGCCTGTCGATGATGTCCTCGAACTGTGGCTGCGGCATTCTCTCCTCTTGGGCACAAGGTACTCGAATGAGTGCATGAAACCGACAGTTCACGAGTCTGACCGCTTTTTCACCCTCTGTCTCGTAGCACGACTAACCTTTAGCAAGAATCGCTCGAAGTCGTTGAGCGCCTTCTCACAAAAGGGCCGCGTCAGTGCCAGCTGCTCAGTATACGTGTCAATAATCCCGTTGATCTCAGCATAGGAATAGTTATCCCATCTGCAAGAGACATAGCCGCCCTCATGCATTATCTTGTTCCTAATCTCTTGGTATCTGTTGATCTCTGGCCATTCTGGTGCATCACTGGGAAACGGAATGTCGAGTTTCGTCAAGTACTCTTTGACACGTCTAGTAAGAGAATATTTGAGGTCGTTGACAGAGAACGGGTTATCGTGGCGTTGCCTTGCGTGGTCGCAGAGCCAAGTTAGGTGATATTCGAACAAGGCGTAGGAAGCCGAAAAGAACGAATTCATCAGAATTACACTGTGCCGTTGCATATCATGGTAATCATCCGAATAGAAATGATAGAACTCATCTCGCTGCTCTTCGTCTTCTATTTGGCGGGCTTGTCGATCTAGCTCCTGCCTCCAACTATCGACGACCTCGTCTAAATGCGGTTCTAGCAACTCTAGGAATTGACGATGGCGATTCCAGTCATGCGAAATCAACATATGCTCTATGGCGTCCATGCCGGTACGAAACTTCATTTGCGTCCTCTAACAGAGCCTCGTGAGGAATTCGTGATGCACGAGGCAATCCGAGTGAGTCGAAGAGTCAGAGTTTGATCCGCTGCCAAATGGCGACCTGAGTCTCGTAATCATCCAACACTGGCTCTGGGGGGTAGTCTTTGAGATAAGAGCCTTCAACGGCTCCTTCGATTCCAATAGGGGCTGTCCCTACACTCCCCGAGCTGGATCAGCAACTCTTCAGGATCAGAAGTGACCCCGGTCGGATAGGAAATCATTTGGCGCCTTCTAGTCAATTCGGCAACCTTCGCATGTGTTTAGCTCTTGGTGCAGTCTGATACCGAATGATACAGGCTGTCAAGCAGCTTGCGGCCGGCACCAACTCCGAGTCGATGCGTCCCCGCCCCAGGTCCTTCGCGTTGCTCAGGACGACAGTCCTGCCGCAGCCTGATAAACTGCGGTACCGCGAAACGCCGAACATGGAGGGCCATCATGGTCACCGGCTTCAACCACTCGGGCATCGTCGTCAGGGACATCGACAGGATGGTCTCGTTCTACCGCGACACGCTGGGGCTCAGCGTCGTCCGCGAGGTCGAGAGCATCGCGCCCCCGGAGGGCAACCACACCGGCATCCCCGGCTCGCAGCGCATGCTCGTCTTCGTCGGCAAGCCCGAGGGCGAGCACGTCCTCGAGCTCGTCCACTATCGCCAGCCGAAAAGCCCCGACGGCCATCTCGCGCGCAACCAGCTGGGGGCGTCGCACGTCTGCTTCAACGTCGACGGCCTGGCCGAGCTCCACGAGCGGCTCACGGCGGAGGGCATCGAGTTCGTGACGCCGCCGATCTACAACGAGCTGCCCAACGGCGACCGGACCGGGATATGCTACTTCCGCGACCCGGAGGGCAACTGGATCGAGCTCGTCGAACGTACCGTCGCCTGACCGCCCTGGACACCCCGCACCACCGCCGGAGAGAAAAATGCCGCGACTCGCCGCCAACCTGACGATGCTGTTCAACGAGGTCGACTTCCCGGACCGCTTCGAGGCCGCGTCCCGCGCCGGCTTCCAGGCCGTCGAGTACCTGTTCCCGTACGACTACGACAAGGACCTGCTCGCCGAGAAGCTGCGCGACAACGGGCTGACGCAGGCGCTGCACAACCTGCCTGCAGGCGACTGGGACGCCGGCGAGCGCGGCATCGCGTGCCTGCCCGACCGCGTCGGCGAGTTCCAGGACGGTGTCGCCGCCGCCATCGAGTACGCCTCGACCCTCGGATGCGCCCAGGTCAACTGCCTCGCCGGTGTACCGCCGGACGGGGCCGACGACGACGTGCTGCGCGAGACACTGGTCTCCAACCTGGGGTTCGCCGCGTCGAAGCTGAAGGACGCCGGTATAGCGCTTGTAGTCGAGCCCATCAACACGCGCGACATTCCGGGCTTCTACCTGACGAACACGGCGCAGGCCCTGTCCCTGATCGACGAGGTCGGCTCGGACAACCTGTCGCTACAGTACGACGTCTACCACATGCAGATCATGGAAGGCGACTTGGTCCCGACGATCGAGGCGAACCTCTCGGCCATCCGGCACGTGCAGATCGCCGACAATCCGGGGCGCAACGAGCCCGGGACGGGCGAGATCAACTACGACTTCGTGCTGGCTGAGCTCGACAGGCTGGGCTACACCGGCTGGGTGGGCTGCGAGTACAAGCCGCTCACGACCACGGAAGAGGGCCTCGGCTGGGCCGCGAAGTACCTGTAACGTCAACCGGCGCCGGCCCTACTCGACCTCCTCGGCAAAGCTGATCTTCCACTCGCCGTCGACCATCCGGAACGCCATCCGCACCTTGCGCGTGCCCAGGGGTTCCCTGAGGTTGAGCATCATCTCGCCCTCGGTCGCGCTCAGTAGCGTCGGCGCGCTCCGCTCGCTCACGCCAAGGGTCACCCCGAACAGCTTCATCTGCTCGATTTCGGCGGAGACCTCCTCTGCCTTGCTGGCCCGGTACGACTCCTCCAAGTACGACAGCACCTTCTCCACGTCGTGCTCGTTGACCGCTATCCAGTACTCGAACGCGAGGCGCTTGAGCGCGGCCAGCGTCTCGGGGTCTCCCTCCGAAGCGGCTGTCGGTCTAGGCTCGACGGCCGGTACCGCCGCGGCCGGCTCCGCGGCCGCGCCGACGTTGATGAAGGTTATCTTGCCGTTCTGCGCCACGAGCTCGATCGGCTCGGCGGCGAGAGGGAATATGCCTGTGTCGCGGTCCGGGTCCACCTCGTAGGTGTGGTCCGCGAAGAAGCTGTTGCCCTCGATGCGCCCGTCCGAGTAGGCGTACGTGGCGAAGGACGAAAAGCCGGTGATGAACCGGGCGATCACGTCGGCCTTCCCCACAACCTGCGTCTCGCCGTCCGTGAGTACGACGTCCTGGTCGAGGAGGACCACTACGGCGTTGATGTTGCCTGCGTTGAGCGCTTCGTAGTACCTGTCGGCGAGCACCTCGATGCCGGGCTTGGGCAAGGCGCTAGGGATCGTTGGCAACGGAGTTGGCGCGGCCGCCGCGCCGCCCGCGCAGGCCGCGGCGGCGACGGTCAGCGCGGTCAACAGGACGACTCCGGCGGTCTTCAATCGATCCTCATACCCATCCGCAGGTATCGGCCGCCCCAGTATATATGACAAAGCAGGCCGCGCGTCGACTCATGCGCCCCCCGGCCGCTCCTGATACAGTAGGCGCGGACCCGCCCCGACGACCAACACCAAGCATGGAGACAACCGATGCCCAAGCCGAGCTACAGGGTGGCGATCATAGGAACGGGCCGCATGGGCGGCCTCATGGAGGACGAGACCCCACTCACGAACCGCTTCGACAAGCCCTACGCGCACTTCAGCGCATACCAGGCGATCGACCAGACCGAAGTCGTCGCCGTCGCCAACCGCGGCGCCGACCGCATGGCCCACTTCGCCCGACGCTTCGGCGTCGACAACACCTACCTCGACTACCGGCAGATGATCCAGAAGGAGCGGCCCGACGTCGTCAGCGTGACCACGCCGTCGTTCGCGCGGGCCGAGCCCATCATCTTCGCCGCCGAGAACGGCGTCCGCGGCATCTACTCCGAGAAGGGCCTCTGCGCCTCGCTCGAGGAGGCCGACCGCATCGCCGACGCCTGCCGGCGCAACAACGTCGCCTTCAACTGGGGCGCGATGCGCCGTCACCACGACGGCTACAAGCGTCTTCGAGACGCCATCGCGCGCGGCGACGTCGGGCAGCCCCTGTTCGCGACGTTGTACCAGCTCACCGACCTCATCAAGCACCATCCCCACACCATCGACGCCGTCCAGATGCTGCTCGGAGACCCCGCGCCCGTCTGGGTGGAGGGACGCCTCGTCGAGAAGGGCGACCCCCTCGACCCGGGCGACACGCGTGGCGGCCCCAGGGACGGCAAGACGCTGAGCACCCGTCTGCCGCTCCCGCTGCCCGACTACGACCCGGACGGCCATCGCTTCGTCCCGCCTCCGGGCCAGGAGATCGCCGACCCGTACGTCGGCTTCTTCCGCATCGGATACGCCAACGGCGCCGAGGGCCTCTTCGTCCCGAGACCGGGCGGCTTCGAGGTCGAGGTGCGCGGTACCGAAGGATGTGCCTTCGCCTGGGGCAACGGCGCCGACTTCCGCGTCCGCCGGGACGGGGAGGACGACTCCGAGTCCCGCGAGACCGTAATCCACCCGACGGGCGAGGGCCCCACCGTCACGACCATACGCAACATCATCCAGGAGCTCGAGACCGGCGTCCGCACCGACGGCAACATCGACATCACCATGCAGGCCGTAGAGGCCCAGTTCGGCATCGCCCACTCCCACCTCCAGGGCGGCGCCCGCGTCCCCCTCCCCGTCGCCGACCGCACCCTCTACATCCCCGGCGGCTAGCTGGCGCGGCCCGAGCAGGCAGGCCGAACGCACCGGAACGGAAGGGAGACCAACATGACCGCCATCGTAGGCTCCGGCGACTACAGGTACGAGATCGTCGACTCGTGGCCGAAGATGCCGAAGTACTGGAACTTCGGCGGGCCGTCCGACGCCGCGGTCAACTCCGCGGATGAGGTCTACGTCTTCAGCCGCGGCGTCCATCCCGTCACGATCTGGGACACCGACGGCAACTTCGTCTCGTCGTGGGGCGAGGGCGAGTTCCGCGGCCCCCACGGCATCCACGTCGCGCCGGACGACCACGTCTGGCTGACCGACATGTACGAGCACGTCGTCACCAGGCACGCACCCGGCGGCGAGCGTCTGCTGGAGCTCGGCATGCGCATGATGCCGTCCCCGGCCTGGGACGCCAGGCCGTTCAACATGCCCACCGGAGTCGCCTCAACGCCCGACGGCGGAGTGGTCGTCTCCGACGGCTACGGCGGACACCGCGTCCACCGCTTCGACGCCGACGGCAACCTGGTGCTGTCGTGGGGCGGGCCCGGCAGCGGCCCCGGCGAGTTCGCGCTGCTGCACAATATCGGCGTCGACGGCCGCGGCCGCATATTCGTCTGCGACCGCGAGGGCGACCGCATCCAGATATTCGACGGCGACGGTCAGTTCCTCGAGCAGTGGACCGACCTCGCCGGCCCGAGCGACCTCTGGATAGACGACGTCGTCTACGTCGTCGAGCAGCTAGGCCGCCCCGGAGTCAGCATCTGGACGCTCGACGGCGAGCTCATCACCCGCTGGCGCGGCGACACGGGCCCGGCCAACGGCGTCTTCACCTCATCCCACGGCGTCTGCGTAGACTCCCAAGGCAGCATCTACGTAACCGAGCTAGGCCGCGACAAAGTCGTCAAGCTGCAGCGGATGTAGGCCGTCACCCCCGCCCCGGCCCTTGCCCGTCGAGGGCTGAACAGGACCCCGTCCACCACCCATCCCCTGTCTGCGCGGAGTCGCGGAGTCAAGGGGAAAGGGACGATGTTTCATCCGGTCATGCGGATATGATGCTCAGCCCTTCCAGCCGCTGGAAGTGCCGGTGGTTGTTGCTCAGCAAGGTTAGACCGTGCCGGAGCGCCGTGCAGCCTATGAGAATATCCAGGTCGGCGATGAGATTGCCTTCGGCCCTCAGACGACGCCTTTCCCGGGCGAACAGTCGGCAAACGGCGATGTCCAGCGGAACGACTCTTACGCCGGCAAGGAAGCCTAGCAGTGCGTGCTCCTGGGCCCGGGGATCTGCCGAATCGAGTTGACCTTCGAACAGTTCGGCCAGCGACACGATGCTCAGTCCGACGCCTTGTGGGAGTAAGGCGTCAAGCCTGCTGACCGTGCCGGGCTTTCCGTGTTCGTAGTCGATTATCCAGTCCGTATCGACCAGATACCGTATCGGGTCAGGGCGTGGGCTCAGCACGGGAACCCTTCCGGCGCGCCTCGGAAATCATACGCTTGAACTCTGCCGGGTCGTGCAACCCCTTCCAGCCGCCCGCCGAAGACCTCGTTATCTCGATGCGCTCCCTGAAGGAAAGGTGTGGTTCCGGTTCTACGGTCAGCGTTACTTCCTCCCCTTCCTCGAAGTCCAGGGCGAATTCGGGGGTAAACGTCCCGTTGGAGTATGTAGCTCTCACCGTCGTCTTCATGTCACGCCTTCGCATTGCAACGGTCGTTCGAATATGTCGATTGTATCACGCCTATACCCCCCACACGCGGCATAGGGGCAGGCCGGACGCCAGCCGACCTGAACCCCTCTGCGAACATAGAAAAGACGGTTCAGGTCGGCTGGCGAACCAGCTTCTGGAACGACCGCAGCCCGCTGGTGCCCTTCGCCCCACCGAACGCGCTCACCGATACGTCGCCCACGTACAGGTCGCCCCGCGAGTCCACCGCGATGCCGTGCGGAGCGTAGAAGCGCCCCGCCTCGGGCCCCGCCGGCTCATCTCCCACTCTCGCCAGGATCTCGCCGTCCGTGCTCAGCACCGTGACCCGCGGCCCCAGCCGCTTCCCCGTCCAGTTGCCGACCCCGCCCGGGTTCTCGCCGATGCCCGCGAAGAACTCGCCGACGTACAACACCGGCTCCGACTGGTCCATGCACAGGCACGACGCCATCGCCAGGTTGCCCCACTGCGTCTCGTACCGTCCGTCCGAGTCGAACACCTGGACGCGGTGGTTCTCCCGGTCGGCCACGTACACCCAGCCGTCCCCGTCGACCGCGATGTTGTGCACCGTGTTGAACTCGCCCGGATCGGTGCCCGATCGGCCCCACGACTTGATCAGCCCGCCGCCCGGGTCGAACTCGTGTACCCGGGCGTTGCTGTAGCCATCCGAGACGTAGACGTGCCCGTTGCCGG
The DNA here is from genome assembly GCA_965220785.1 of Dehalococcoidia bacterium. GTDB lineage: Bacteria > Chloroflexota > Dehalococcoidia > Lucifugimonadales > CAZENU01 > CAZENU01. Next base: position 245,458 of record CBDCQW010000003.1, on the reverse strand, counting down.
GATGCACCGCGACGTGAGTCGGCCCGAAGAACGGGTCGCCGCTCATCCGGCCGGTAGGCTTGCCCGCCTCGCCCAGCGTCATCAGCAGCTTGCCGTCCAGGCTGAACTTGCGCACCGTGTGGTCGCCCGCGTCGATCAGGAAGATCGAGTCGTCCGCGCCCGTCGCCGCGCCATGCGGCGTGGTGAACACGCCCTCGCCCCACGAGCGCAGGAAGTTGCCGTCGCGGTCCAGCACGATCACCGGATGGTCGCTGCGGTTGAACACGTAGACGTTGTCGTTCGAGTCCACCGCAACGCCGCCCGTCTCGTGGTACTCCCAGCCGTCCGGCAGCGCCCCGAAGTCGCCGCCGCTCATCTCGTATACGTACCCGTTCTCCCCTATAGTCGCCAATCTCCACCTCCGGTTACCTCTCGTCCTCCCCCTCCCAACTATCCACTATCCACTAGTCACTATCCCACTAGTCATACGCCGCCGGGTCGTGGTCCCCCATCAGCCGTCTCTGCCGCGGCGTCGCGACGGCCAGTATCTCCGGGTCGAACTGGAAGCGGTTCAGGTACGGCGGGAACTTCTGCGCGATCATGCGGTTGGCATAGTGCACCTGCAGCAGGTACCTGGTCTGCCCGCTGCGGTTGGCCGTGCCCCTGTGCCACACCTCGCTCCTGAACATCACCACGTCGCCCGCCTTGCACAGCAGAGACTGCTCGCCCTGCCCGTTCCACTCCTTGGCGCCGTCCGGGGGCCTTCCCGCCCGGTGGCTGCCGGGGATGAACTTCGTCGGCCCCAGCTCCTCGTACAGGTCGTCGAGATAGTAGTGGGCCGTGGCGACCATCACCGGCACCCGCACCCGCGGGTCCGACGCCACGTCCTCCGGCAGCGGGAAGGGCAGCCAGTCGACGTGCAGGTCCTGGTCGGGACGCCCGGGGCCCGTCACCCAGCCCGTCATGCCGATTATGTGGCACTCGATCGGCCGCCGGCCCGCGCGGCTCGTCAGCGCATCCTGCGCCACCTCGAATACTCCCGGCCGGTCGAGAAACTGCAGGAAGTGCGCGTCACGGTTGAATACGCACTTGATGTGCTTCTCGCGGTACCCGCCGTCCGTGCCGTCGCGGTCGAAGCTCTCCTTGCGCGCCTCGAGCCGGTCCATAGCCGCCCGGAGCTCCGCCACCTCGTCGGCGTTCAGGACGCCCGGGAAGTAGACGTATCCGTCCCCCCTGAGAGCCTCCGCCCGGCTCTCGACATCGGGGTACGACACCAGCGGCGCGGACTCCACCATCACGGACCTCCTGTGGCACGCGTCGGCAGGCCAGACCCCCCAACGCGGGCGCCTAGACTATCACAGTCCACCTGGCCGCGGCGTCTACCCCGCCGCCAGCGGATCCCGTGGAGGGAGACCCTTGCACAACCGTCATTCCGGCGGAGGCCGGAATCCAGGGGGTGGGGTTCCCAGCTACCAAATCGGACGCAGCGCAGGCTACGCAAAGGCCTCTGGTCGCGGGCAATGCGGTGCTGTGGCTATCGAGCACTGCGTCGGGGTGGACCGCGACCACACGACCTGCTAGCCCTGCCCCCGACGCTTCGTCGCTACACAACCCGCTAGCCCTGCCCCCGACGCTTCGTCGCTACACAACCCGTTAGCCCTGAGTGCCCCGCCGCTTCGCCGCCTCGCACACCCGTTAGCCCTGAGTGCCCCGCCGCTCTGGGCGGGGTGTATCGAAGGGCGGTCGAGCCCCGGCGCTACACGATTACCCCGCCGCCATCACCTCCAACGACTCCAGGAACCGCCGAAGGTCCGCCGGCAGCTCCGACCGCACCTCGACGGTCTCGCCCGAACGCGGATGCCGGAACGCCAGGAACGCGGCGTGCAGGAACTGGCGGTCGAGCTCAGGCAGGCGCCGCCCGTAGGTCGCGTCGCCCGCCAGCGGATGCCCGATCGACGCGAAGTGCACCCGCACCTGGTGCGTACGCCCCGTCTTCGGCGAGGCCTCCACGAGGGTGTAGCCCCGGTAGCGCTCCAGCACTCGGTACGGCGTCGCGGCAGGCCTGCCGTCGCTCACCACCGCCATGCGCTGCCGCTGCCTCGGATGGCGCCCGACGGGCGCGTCGATCACCGCGCGCTCCTCCGACGGCGACCCGACCACGAGCGCCACATACCGCTTCGAGACCAGCCGGTCCTTGAACTGCGCGGCCAGGCCGGCGTGGGCCGACTCGGTCTTCGCCGCGACCAGCAGCCCCGACGTCCCCTTGTCGAGCCTGTGGACGATCCCGGCCCGGCCCGGCCCTCCGACGCCCTCGACCTCCGGGTACAGCGCCACCAACGCGTTCGCGAGCGTGCCGTCCGGCTGGCCCGCCGCCGGGTGCACCGTCAGCCCAGGCGGCTTGTCGACGACGACCAGGTCGGCGTCCTCGTGTACCACCGCCAGCCGCGCAGGCTGGGGCCTCAGCGCGTCCGAAGTGGGCGCCGGCAGCGCCACCACGACGGTCTGCCCGGCCGCGAGCCTGTGGGACGGCCTGACCCGCTCGGCGTCGACCGTGACGCGCCCCTCGGCTATCAGCCGCTGGATGCGGGCGCGCGACAGATCGGGCAGGCTCTGCGCGAGGAACGCGTCCAGCCGCTGGCCGTCGTCTCCGGGCCTCAGCACCGCCGGCTGGATCTGTTCAGAGTTGATGCCCACGCACCCCCGTTCACCCTGATACCAATTCGTTTTGAGGACGCCGTGAATTGCCAACCCGTAGTGGCGGGTTTGAAACCCGCCTTCCCCCTGCCGTGGATTGCCAAACCGTAGCCTTCCCCCTATCGACCATATGAAGCATTACCCCAATACGGCCTCATCACAGTAAATTGGTATGAGTAGCCCGCCGCTTTGGGTTGCCCACGCACCCCGTTCACCCTGAGTAGGCCCGCCGCTTTGGGTTGCCCACACACCCCGTTCACCCTTGTATCTTGAATCGGGTAGAGTGCAGGCGGGTACAGGGGCGTGACAGATCGATGCCACCCGGGTCATTGAAGACCGCTACTCAGCTGGATCGTCACGCCCCGGTCTCCCCAGAGCCCGAACAGTTGCCCGGACATCGAGTCCGTATCTGCAAGGATGGGACAGAGTGGGAGACCAGCCTCAGTATAGACAGGAGGAGAGCGATGGGCAATGAGGAAGTGTACGTAGGGATCGACGTGTCCAAGGCCCACCTGGACGTGAGCGTATCGTCTGAGGCCCGGGTCTGGAGAACGACCAACGACCCTGAAGGTATCGCGTCGCTGCTCACGAGTCTGGGCCGCGTAGCGCCCAGACTCGTGAGCATGGAGTCCAGCGGTGGGTACGAGTACCAGGCGGCAGCAGATTTGACTGTGGCGGGACATGCCGTAGCGGTGGTCAACCCACGGCAGGTACGCGACTTTGGCCGTTCCATAGGAAGGAACGCCAAGACCGATGAGCTCGACGCTGTGGTACTGGCCCGCTTTGCCGAGGCGGTCAAGCCACAGGTCCGACCTCTGCCCGACGAGCAGGAGCTGCAGTTGCGAGCTCTGATTCGCAGAAGGCGCCAGATAGTGGAGATGATCACCTCAGAGCGCAACCGGCTGCGGCAGGCACCCCCCGTGCTTCGACCCCACATCGAGGCGCACATCGCCTGGCTGATCAAAGGTAGAGGAGAGATCGACCGTCAGATCAAGGAGTTCATCCGGTCCAGCCCTGTGTGGAGAGCCAAAGACGATCTGCTCACCAGCGTTCCCGGAATCGGGGAGGTGGTGTCGAGCGTGATCATGGCTGAGCTGCCCGAGTTGGGGCGTCTGAACCGCAGGGAGATCGCCGCCCTGGTCGGAGTGGCGCCGTTCAACAGGGACAGCGGACTATTCAGAGGCAGGCGCACGACGTGGGGCGGCAGGAAATCGGTGCGCAGTGTCCTGTATATGGCCACGCTAGTGGCCATACGTCGCAATCCGGTGATCAAGGAGTTCTACGACAGGCTGTGCGCGGCGGGCAAGGCAAAGAAGGTAGCGCTGACCGCGGCGATGAGGAAGCTGCTGACGATCATCAATATCATGGTCCGCGACCAGACTCGGTGGGACCCGACCCGTAGCCACACCGCCGCCCAAATCGCTTGACTTCCAAGACAGTTGCTGAGTAGGCCCGCCGCTTTGGGCTGCCCACACACCCCGTTCACCCTGAGTAGGCCCGCCGCTTTGGGTTGCCCACACACCCCGTTCACCCTGAGTAGGCCCGCCGCTTTGGGCGGGCCGTATCGAAGGGCCCGCGCGGCGCCCCTCGAACAGGAACAGCTACCGCCGGTCGAGCCATGCCGCCGTCCTCAGGTAGTGCCCGCTTCTTTCGCCGCCTTGCCCTCGTCGTCCTTCGCGGCGCCCGAGAAGGCGAGCATCACCGCTAATAGAAATATCCCGACGACGATCGACGAGTCGGCGACGTTGAAGGTGGGCCAGGGCCCGACGTCTATGAAGTCGACCACGGCCCCGTGGCGGAGACGGTCGATCAGGTTCCCGACCGCGCCCCCGAGCTGCAGGCCGATCGCGAGCCTGAGCAGCGGGTACGACAGCGCGCGCGTCCGGTAGAAGTAGAAGAGAAAGCCGATGGCGAACAGCGACAGGAAGATGAGCGTCACCGTCTGGCCGGGGAACAGCCCGAACGCCGAGCCGCTGTTCGTCCGGTACGCGATACGAAAAAAACCCTCCGCGGGCCACGCCTCGTACAGGTCGAGGTTCGACTTGACGACATACTTCGTCGCCTGGTCCAGCGCGATCACCCCGAGCAGCGGCACCAGGAGTAGCCAGTCCCGGAACAGCGCGACGGGCGTCTGCCGCTGGTCCGACGCGGGCGCGCCCGCGTCCGTGTCCGCGCCGTCGGCCATCTGGTCGGCCCCGTCGGCCGCGTCCTCTGCCATTCTCCTCACCGGAACCGCGCTTTGGGATGCTTCGAAACGGAATTCACCGTACAGCCAACCTAACACGCGCCATCCGACCGTAGCAAGACGGCCGCACCCGTGGTAACTGTTTCAGAGTTTCTCTGAGAATAACCCTTGGCCGACTGACGTAGGGGGTTTGGCCGACCCGGCGTAGGAGTTTGGCCGCCCTGGCGTAGGAGTTTGGCCGCCCTGGCGTAGGGGTTTGGCCGACCCGGCGTAGGAGTTTGGCCGCCCCAGCGTAGGAGTTCGGCCGCCCCGGCGTAGGGGTCTGGCCGCCCTGGCGTAGGGGCGGGTTTGCAACCCGCCTTCCGGTGCAGCCTCATTTTCGTCGTTGGTGAAAGTCCCCCGCAGAGTCCATCTCCTCGAGTCTGAACAGTTACCATCCGTTCACCCTTGGGAGCCCTTCGCACAACCCCCTCTCCCTCGACGGGTGTACAGACCGGGGACATGGGTAACACCATGCAGCACGCGTGAAGCCACCCGTTCTCCACCAGCCACTGCCCCTCAGCCCCGAGCCCCGAACCTTCTTCCCCAGCCTCACCACCCACACACCCCGTTCACCCCGAGTAGCGAAGCGTATCGAGGGGCGCGTATCGAGGGGCGCGATCGACCTCCCCAACCTCCGGGCGCCGCACCGGACAGTCCCATGAGCGAACGGGCTTGCCCTCCCGTAACTGCATATGCTACATTACGCGTAACGCAGCAACAACGAGGCCAGAACATGAGCGAACAAGACCGCCGGAACAGAAAACCCCTCGCCCAGAGGGTCAAGACCATCGTCGACGAGGCCAAAGCAGGCGCGGAGGACGTCGGCGAGACCGTGCGCGGGACCGTGGAAGGCGCCCTGAACGCCCGAAAGAGAGTCGTCATGGTCAGGCTGAACGACCTCAGCGTCGAACGGCTGGACGACCTGGTCGAGGCGGGAGTCGCGGGCAGCCGGTCCGAGGCCGCGGCCTACCTCATCGGCGCCGGCATTGAGGCCAACCAGGGGATGTTCGACCGCATCGCGGGCAAGATACGCGAGATCAGGAAGGCCAAAGAAGAGCTCAAAGAGCTCATGAAAGACAAGCCAGCCGACGACTAGCGCCAGTCAGAGTTCGTCGGCCACGCAACACGCTCACCCCGAGTAGCGCCGGTGCTTTGACCGGCGCGTATCGACGCAACATGGCCGCCGGCGGCCGCGGCCGATCCGGCCCAAAATGACCGCCCACCCCGAAGGAGGGTGGGACACAACTCTGCTACAGGCGTTCTACTGAGGTTCAGCGGTAGGTCGATCTGCGTGTACGGTATCGAACTAGACCGCTATCTGCCGATGATAGCAGGCGGAACAAACGAGAATCTAAGGGCGGTTTGCCCCCGATGCCGGAGTGCGGCGACGTTTACCGCCCGCCCGCCGCTATCCATCCTCGAATTCGAACCCCGCTTTCCTGTGGGCGCCTGAAGGCGCGTTGACGCGTCAATCAGCCGGCAGAGCAGAGAGCAGACGCGAAAGGCCACCAGCAAGAGAGTTGTGCCATCCGAGTCGCGTGGGGATTATTCCTCCTCCAGTCGCGTTCCGGTAGAACAATACTGGCGTGGTAAGGGTTCTGACACGTTTCTGAGGGATGGGCAGTACACCCGTCCGCTGTCGCCACTTCCTGAGCAATAGCAGCCCAGCCACTGAACTTCTTGGACGGGACTCTCGTCAGATGATGAGCTGTCGCCCGTTGCCCTGCATCGGACACGTACTCAGGCTTCAGCCGGTCTACCGACAGGTCGTTTCCTCGCGCATCGAAGAAGATATCCACATGGGCATGACCTCGCTCACACGATTCAGCCCAACGATCTTCTGCCACCTGACGACCGAGTTTCTCATCCGGCTCGAACTCATCGGGCAGCGCGGTCATACAGGCAAATCAGCCAACGCATCAAGAATGAAAGAGTCCGGAACCTCGCCGACATCGCCATAGTCCCTGCTCTTGACTTCCATCTCTCTCCCAACCAAGCCTTGGGCAGTACCGTCGGGGCCGCAAATGATGATCACGCGGGTCCGTGGAGGCGTGGCAGCGTCGATGGATATCCCGCCATACGGCATCGGGTACACGTAGAACTCACGGCTATCCTTGTCGCAGACTCTCACAAGTACCTGTCTGGCGTTGTCAATCACCTTTGGTGAAGGCACCTCGTAGCCCATGTCCATAGCCATCTGCCGTACTTGGTTCAAGACACCGACCGCAGTTGTGAAGTTGGCCGGTTCTTCGGTTTCCGGCTTCACGCGGGACGGCCACTCATCGACCACGGCGAACGCATCTTGGGTCTCGGGGTCTGTGTCCGGCGGTGAGCTGAATTTGAAGTAGGTGCTAAGAGGCCTCGCCTGGCTTAGTTGCAACTCAAGCTGCTTGGCAGGTTCGCTCGGTTCTCGATCCTCAAACCTATAGGCCGCACCGGATGCGCCCCACATCAAGCGTCGCAATCGCTCATCGCCTGAAGCCCAATGGCCTTCAACAATGTGCTGGCCCTGCCCGACGAGGACATGTAACTGCTCGCTCAGGTACGTGGTGGCCGAAATGTCGTGTCGGCTGCTGGTCTTCAACTCACCCTTTCGCCCCGCATAGATTTGTCGGCCCTGAAGCTGCGGCTTCTCCATCCGCTTGGCGACCTGCCATCTAGGCACACCGACAGCAACAGCAAACAGAGACGTATCGCCGCCAGCGCTACCAAAGGGACGGGCGCGCCACTTCTCTGTCAATAGGTCACGTTGGGATCGGATAGCCGGAGACAAGGCCAACAATGATTCAGGCACTGCTGACCTCCTGAAGGAAGCGGAGGCTGGTCTCCCAAACGTCTTGAAGGGGCCGAGCCATCTCTTCGATTGCCAAGTTGGAATCAACTCCAGTGTGCAGGCTAGCCGCAAGATAAAGCTTCGTTGTGTCCGGTACTCTTGGCTGAATAATGAAATCCCACATTCTGCCTTGCTCGTCTTTGTAGAAGATGGAACCAGAGCCCCCGTGGACTTCCCATGATGGGAAAGGCAGGTTCGGCGCAAGCAACCGTCGTCCCAAGACACGCAGGTTATCGTCACCCCAATCAGGCGAGCAGATACGCTCTATACGATAGAGGATGCTACGGATCGAGTCGGGGTCGGCGACTAAGTCTGTCCAGACGTTTGCCGCCTGGGCCAATCGGTCGACGTCTTGATGCTGAGGGTAGTCCCGCCGAACCTCTAGGGGTGGTGCGACATCGAATGTAAGACGTTCTTCCTCAATGGCCAACTCCGTTGAACTCTTGGGTGTAACCTCAGCATCCATGTGCGCAGCAAGAGATTCTGGTGTGTCCATAGATGGCGGGCCGCTAGGATTGCCGAAAACAACCACGGTTAGAGAGAGCACAGTGGTATCCATGTTATGGCCTCATCTTCTGTGGGTCTTCCAGCGCATGAGGTGTCCAGCTCAAACAGATAGGGGGTAGCCGGAAGGCCATGAGTTACAGCGAGTCCGAGAGGGAGTCGGGAAGCGAAGGAACGAGGGGCGAAAACCGCGCAGGACGCTTGGGCCGCATGTCTCTGAGACGGGAATAGGGACAGCAACTTGAAGAGAGGGCGTTCGCCGTGACGAGGCGAAGCAGCCCTGTGCCCGCACGCATAACTCGCGTGGGCCGATGGATCGTAATGCCCCCCAACCCTCTGGCATAACGAAAGAAACTTTGCGCCCTATTGAGAGTCCCCGACAGCAAGCGCCGTCAGAGGGACTCTATATTGTAGCACCAAATCGTGGACCGCTTCCGTTTCCCCAGTGTCGGCGGTCACTCTAGCTTAGCGCTCCCCGGGCGTCAAGCGGCTACCTCACCGGCACGTGTGTGCCGTGCCCTGCCAAGAATTTCGCCGCGCCGCCTGTACCCCAACGCTGGCGATCCCAGAAGGCGTCAACCAACGGCGCGCCCTACCTGCCTCCAACCTGAATCAGACGCCCGCCCAAGACTCTTACACCTCCCTCGGGCGCGGGGTCGCGCCGCATCGTAGACTGCTTCCAAGCCCGCTTTGTGACGTCCGTCGCAGAGTTATGACCCAGCCTCCCCGAAGCCGCACCACTTGCACAAGCCGAACGTCCGTGCTATTCTCTTCCTGCGGGACTGCCCCTCGGATCGTCCCGATTTCTCTCCCAGGCGGCCAGGCTCCGATGACGACCAAACGGTACACCCCTGTTCCATTTTGTTCCGCCCTGTTCCACCTCAGATACGGACAGTGGAACACCCAGTGTTCCATTTTTCCGCAAACTGTTCCACCCGCCAGATAGGAACGGAACACAATGGAACAGGATGGAACAGTTCACACGGATCTCGCCACCGGCCTGACCGAGAAACAGATAGTCGCGCTGCCATACGTCGCCGCAGCGACCTCCCTCTCCGAGGGCGCACGACTCGCCAGCATCGGCCGCACCACTCTCCACCGGTGGATGGATGATGCCCAGTTTCGACATGCACTCCAAAACGCTCGCGCAGAGGCCGCCGACCTCGCCCGCACAGAGCTCCAGGGCCTCATGCTCAAGGCCGTCCTCGTCCTCGCCGAGTCCCTCGAACACCCCAAACCAGAGGTCCGGCTCAGGGCCGCCAGCGCCGCCATGGCCCTTGGCCTCAAGGTCGTCGACTTAAAGGATCTCCACCAGCGCCTCGACTACCTCGACGACACCGTCGACCTCATGCGCAACAAACGCGCCAGCTCCCCGTTCCTTGGCATGGGAGGTGGCTGACCCGTGTCCGCGGGCCGGGTACGCGCCCTCGAACGAGCACTCCTCCTCGAAAGGGCCGAGGCCGTGGTGCCACAAATCGTCCGCCAATACCTCGAAGACTGGGACCCGGACGACAAGGAGTTCCCGCTCGCCCTCGCCATGCGATTACGACGCGCCGGCATAACCCTCCCCGGCTACGGCCAGGCCCGCGTCTACCTCGAAAACTGCCAGCGACGCAACATCCAGCCGAACCCCACGCACCTCCTCTACGCCCTGCTCCCCTGGACCGTCCGCCTCTGACCCGCCGCCCCCGTCATCCCCGCGAAGAGCGACCCTTGCACGACCGTCATTCCGGCGAAGGCCGGAATCCAGGGGTGGAGCTTCCAGATACGACAGCGACGCATCTTCACCACATCCATTGCCCGCGAGGGCGTTACGCACTATCCACTATCCCACTACTCACTATCCCACTATCCACTATTCACTATCCCACTATCCACTATCCCCTGATACTGGTATATTGTGAAGTAGATAACAAACTGTGGGGCCTGAGCGCGGCGCGCGAGCCTGGCCTCGGCGAGGGGGCGAGATGGAAGCGACCGCAGGCGTGGACAGCATCGCGGAGCTGGCCGCGAGAATCAGAAACAACGTACAGCGAGTCATCGTCGGCAAGAGCGAGGCCATCGACCTCGCCCTCGTCGCCCTGCTCTGCCGGGGACACATCCTCGTCGAGGACGTGCCCGGCATCGGCAAGACGACCCTGTCGAAGGCGCTGGCGCAGTCGCTCGGCTGCACCTTCGGGCGCATCCAGTTCACCCCCGACCTCATGCCCAGCGACGTCGTCGGCGTCAACTTCTTCAACCAGAAGTCCTCGGAGTTCGAGTTCCTCCCCGGACCGGTCGTCAGCCAGGTCCTGCTGGCGGACGAGATCAACCGGGCGACGCCGCGGACGCAGTCGTCGCTGCTGGAGGCGATGCAAGAGCGGCAGGCGACGGTCGATGGCGTGACGCGGGCGCTGCCCGAGCCGTTCCTCGTGCTCGCGACCCAGAACCCGGTCGAGATGGAGGGCACGTTCCCGCTCCCCGAGGCACAGCTCGACCGCTTCATGGTGCGGCTCACGCTGGGATACCCGTCGCTGGAAGAGGAGGCCGACATTTACCTTCGTTTCGAGCGGGACTCGACACCGCCCGTCATCGAGGCCGTCACCGACGGCGACGAGATCCGGCGCATGCAGGACATGACGCCGACCGTCAGGATCGAAGAGCCGGTGCGCGACTACATCATCGCGGTCGTGCGGGGCACCAGGGACCATGTGGGTATCTCGCTCGGCGCGAGCCCCAGGGCCGGGATGGCGCTGTACAAGGCGACCCAGGCATGGGCCGCCATCGACGGACGCGACTTCGTTACCCCGGACGACGTGAAGACGATGGCCCCCACCGTACTGCCCCACCGCACCGTGCTCAGCTCGTCCGCGAGACTCAGGGGAGACTCTCCCGAGCAGGTGGTGGATGACGTGCTGTCGAGCGTGCCGGTCCCGATAGAGGGATAGGTCGATGGCGCTTCGCGGGCGTGTGCCGGACGTCCAGATCTCGGACCATCCGCAGCTTGTCCCGTCTTCGGGCTTCAACTGGATGGCCCTGCTCATCGCCGCGTTCGCCGCTACCGCGGTCGTGGGCCTCTTCATAGCGGAGGGGATCGTGGTGGCCTTCGGCGTCATGGGCCTCGTCGCCGCGGCTATCTCGACGGGCTGGAACCGCATCGCCCTCGAGGACATCTTCTATGACATGGAGGTCTCCCACCAGCGCGTCGAGGTCGGCGAGACCGTCCCCATCACCGTTTCGCTGGTCAACCGAAAGCCCGTTCCCCTGGTCTGGGTGAAGGTGGAGGACGAGTTCCCCAACGCCGTGAAGGTCGTGGGCGGCGACGTCGTTCAGAACTCCAACACGAAGATCCAGAGCCTTCGGCACCTCACCTCGATGGGCTGGTACGAGCGCATCCGGTGGGACTACGAGGTCAAGTGCACCAAGAGGGGCCTTTACCGCATGGGTCCGGCCACGCTGGAGAGCGGCGACCCCTTCGGATTCGTGCGCACCCAGAAGATACAACACCACCGCAGCCACATATTGGTGCTCCCGCGGATAGTGCCGCTGGCTGATCTGGGGCTTCCGGCGGTGAGGCCTCTTGGCGAGGTCAGGGGCGGCGACAGGATATACGAAGACGTTACCCGCCCCGCCGGCCTGCGCGACTACCAGAAGGGCGACTCGCTCACCCGGATCGACTGGAAGGCGACGGCCCGGAACCAGAAGCTGCTGGTCCGCACATTCGACCCCAGCTCCACGGTGAACGTGGTCATCGCGGTCGCGGTCGATACGACCGAGCCGTTCTGGCGCCTGGACGTGCCCGATGAGCTGGAGCGCGTGATCGTGGTCGCGGCGTCGGTGGCGAACCACGTCGCGGAGCTCGACTACACGTTCGGAGTGTTCGCCAACGACATGGCCGTCCAGGTCAGGCGGTCGATGAAGGTGCCTCCGAGCCAGGGCCGGGAGCAGTTCGGGGAGGTGATGTCGGCGCTCGCCACGACGCCGCCCATGGCGTCCGGCCCGATGTCCCGTCACCTGGCCGAGCACGCGCCCCGGTTCCCCCTGGGGACGACCATCGTGCTCTGCACTGCGCTGATAACCGACGAGATGGTCGCGACGCTGGACAGCCTGGCCCACGCCGGCGCGAAGATCGTCGTCATGTACGTGGGCGCCGAGGACCCGCCCGCGCTGCCGCCGCGCGTCAAGGTCCATTCGCTCAGGTCGCACCTCACCGCCATGGAGTCGGCGGTGGGGTTCGGAGGCCGCCGGTGAACGCGGCCCAGGCGAGGCTGGTGCTGTGGGCTCTCGTGATCGCCGAGAGCGCGTGGGTCTTCTCCGTCCTGGGCATTCTGGGCCTGTGGATGGGACAGGACTCCGGCCCGCTGAGGTGGCCGACGATCGTCGTGCTGATGTTCGCGTCGCTCTACGTGGGCCGGCTGGGCCCGTCCGAGAAGATGGGGCCGGGCACCGAAACCCTGGGCCGCATGCTCGTCGGCTTCCTGTTCGTCTACGCGGCGATCGCGGTGGAGCTTGCCGAGGACCTGCCCCTTGTCGACCCGCTGTGGGTCTTCAAAGCCTTCACGGCCTCTGAGCCTGAACAGTTCTGGTTCAAGTTCCTGGCCGGCGGCCTGGCCGGCGCCGGCCTATGGGTGAGGGGAGGCAAGCTCGGGGTCGTCGCCTACCCGACTGACGAGCTCGCCGTCAGCTTCAGGATAGGCATCGTCGCACTCATCATCGCCACTCTCGTCGACCTGATCAACGAGGTCGACCTGAACACGTTCCTGATGGTGTTCATCTTCTTCGGCGCCAGTCTCGCCGGACTGGCGATGGGCCACTTGCTGCCCCGCTCAAAGAGTGTCAGGAGCAACATCTGGCCCCGGATCGTCTTCGCGATGGTAGCGTTCGTGGTGGTGATCGGCCTGGCGTTCACCGTCGTGCCCGCGGGCGTTCTCGACGTGGTGACGTGGCCGGTGAGGCAGGCCCTGACGCTGGTCGCTCTCGTCTTCGCCTGGGTGATACTGCTTCCCGCGGCGTTCGTGATCGACGCGGTAGCCGAAGGCCTGATATGGCTCTACAACCTCTTGTTCGGCGGCGCCACTCCGCCGCCCACGCCTCAACAGGAATCGCAGCTGGCAACGACGACGCCGTCGGCCCTGGAGGAGATCGAGGGAACCGGGGCCAATATATGGATCGGGCAGATACTGCTGGGGCTCGCCCTCGGCCTCGGCGCCGCCGCGCTGCTGTACGTCGGCGCCAAGGCGTTCCGGCGGCCGCAGAACCGCCGCGCCGCGCCGGTCGAGGGACAGAGAGAGTCGGTAATGGAGGACGCCGACCCGCTCGTCGACCTGGCGAACCTGCTGTGGTCTCTCAGGCCGTCGTGGCTCAGGCGCCGCCGGGGCGATGGCGTTCTGCTGCCGGACGGACCGCCCGGCATCGTCCTGGTGCTCGAGATCTACTATGACCTCCTGGTGCTGGCCGAGGAGCGGGGCGTCTTGAGACAGCCGCACGAGACGACAGGGGAGATGGCGGTCAGGATGACGGAGATACTCCCGACGGACCTGGTGCACCGGGCGACGGCGGCCTTTGGGCGCGCCTTCTACGGTCACCATCCGTCGTCGGAGGAGCAGATCGCCGAAATGAGGGCGGCCGTGGACGGTCTCGCCGCCGAGCCCGCCTAGAGATGTGGACGGGGTTGGCTTCGTGAGCCTGCCGTACACGGACGTTCCCCTGTGGCAGGCAGCCCTGCTGCCGGCCGTCTCCTTCGGAGTCGGCATCCTGGGCGGCTTCGTCGGCCTCGCGCTGGGCACGATGAGGTTGCCGGTCCTGCTGCTGCTCGGCTTCGACGCCGCGACCGCCGCGGGCACGAACATCGCCGTAAGCACCGCGACGGCGGCGTCCGGCTCCGTGCGCCACATCCGCGAGGGCCGTGTGGACCGCAGGGTCGTGCTGCTGGTCGGCGTGCCGAGCATGGTGGGCGCCTTCGCGGCGGGGTTCGCGAGCGAGACCGTCCCCGAGCCGGTGCTGCTGGGAGCGGCGGGCGTGTTGGTCTTCTGGCAGGGCGTCGAGTTCCTTGCGCGCGCCCAGCTTCTCGCGGCCGTCGCCTCGGACGGCCGTGACGTGGACTCCGCCGGCGGCGTCCGACGCGCCTTCGCGGCGGTGTCCGGGCTGGCGATCGGCGCGCTTGGAGGCGCCGTCGGCCTGATACTGGGCAGCCTGCGCCTCCCCGCCCTGATCCGCGTGCTGCGCATGGACCCGCGTGCGGCCGTCGGCACGAACCTCACCATCGGCTTCGCGATGGGCTCGGTCGGATGGATCGGCCACGTCTCAGGCGGCCACGTCGACTATCCGGTCATGGTGCTGATGGCGTCTGCCGCGGTCGTGGGGAGCTATATCGGCGCGCGGTTCACCGGCAAGGTGACGCTCGACAGGCTGATCAAGGTCGTGGGCGCGGTGCTGCTGGTGATAGGGGCAATGCTGCTCTGGCGCGCCCTCTTCTGATCGACGGCCGTCCGCGCCCGGGGCAGCCGGGCTATTCGGGCCAGTACCCGCTCTCGACGTAGCGTTGCGCCGCTATGGCTGCCGTCGCGCCGTCCCCTGCGGCGCTGACGAGCTGCGCCGCCGAGCCCTGCCGGATGTCGCCCGCCGCGAACAGTCCAGGCTGGGCCGTGCGCATCCATATGTCGGTGGGCACGTGCCCGGCCTTGTCCAGATCGACGACGTTCCGCAAGTACTCGGTGTTGGGCTCCAGCCCGACGTAGATGAACACGCCGGCGAGGTCGACCCGCGTAGTCTCGCCGGACGTCACGTCGGTCGTGGCGACGCCCTCGACCTGCGTCTCGCCGAGTATCTCGTCGACGACCGTATTCCAACGCACCTCGACCTTGGGATGGGACAGCGCGCGCTCCTGTAGCACCCGCTGCCCGCGGAAGCTGTCGCGGCGGTGGAAGACGATGACCCTGGAGGCGAACTCGGTCAGCACGGCCGCCTCGTCCAGCGCGGAGTCTCCTCCGCCAACGACCGCGACTACCTGGTCGGCGAAGAAGGCGCCGTCGCAGGTCGCGCAGTATGAGACCCCGGCGCCGTGGAGCCGCTCCTCGCCGGGCACTCCGAGCCGTCTCAGCGTCGAGCCTCCGGCCACGATGACGGACCGGGCCCTGACGTCCTCGCCGTAGCAGGCCAGGCGCCAGAAGGGCTCGTCACGGCGTAGCTCGCTGACCTCGCTCAGCTCGACCTCGGCCCCGTAGCGCGTCGCCTGGTCCTGGATCGACATGGCGAAGTCCGGCCCCGAGATGCCCTCGGGGAAGCCGGGGAGGTTCTCGATCTTCTCGGCGTTGATCACCTGCCCGCCGGGCATCAGCCGCTCCAGCACGACGGTCCTCATCCCAGCCCGGCTGGCGTAGAGGCCGGCCGTCATGCCCGCGGCCCCGCCGCCTACGATCGCGACGTCGTATTGTTCGTTCATCACGGTCTGCTCACGATGCGCACGGCCGGGTCAGACCAGGCCCAGGTCCCTGATCTCGGCCAGGGCGCCCGCCGCCGCCTCGACCGTGTCGTCGATGTCCTGCTCGGCGTGCGTGGCGCTCAGGATGAACCGTCCCGTCCCGGAGTCCACGCCGCGGTTGTAGAGGGCCAGTCCGAGCTGGTGGTTCCGGGCAGCGTCCTGCTCGATCTTCCGCTGTTCCGGAGTCAGCACGCAGACCTCTCCGTCGCACTCGTGGTCGACGCCGAGGCGGAGGAAGATGAGCGAGTTGACACCCGAGGCGCAGCCCGGTATCTCCATGCGCGACAGCAGGTCGTTCAGCCCGTCCTTCAGGCGGGCCCCCATCGCGTCCGCCCTTTCGTTGACGTCGGTCTCCGCCACGAGCTGCAGCGCCTTGATGCCTGCCGCCGCGGAGAGCGGGTTGGCGTTGAAGGTCCCGTTGTGTCCGACGCGCCGGGTGCTGTTGAACTCGGCATCGTCGCTGAGCTGGATCATGTCGATGATCTCGGCCTTGCCCGTCACGCCGCCCCCGGGCAGCCCCCCGCCGAGGACCTTGGCGTGGGTGGACATGTCCGGGGTGATGCCGTAGAGGCCCTGTGCGCCGCCCCTGGACACGCGGAACCCGGTGACCACCTCGTCGAAGATCAGCACCACGCCGTGCCGCCGGGTCAGCTCTCTGAGCTCGGCCAGGAAGCCGGGCCCGATCGAGTCCTGGCCCATGTGGGCCCCGGTCGGCTCCAGGATGACCGCGGCCACGTCGTCGTTGGCGCGAAGGGTCTCCTCGACGAGCGAGATGTCGTCTGGCTCGAGGACGATCATCGTGCTGGCGGTCTCCTCCGGGATGCCGCCGTTGCCGGGGCCGTCGACGACCGCGTAGTCGTGCCAGCCGTGGAAGTGCTTTCTGAACTTGACGATCTTCGACTTGCCCGTGTAGGCGCGCGCCATCCGGAAGGCCATCATCGTGGCCTCCGTTCCGGAGCTGTGGAACCGCACCTTCTCAGAGCACGGCACCAGCTCCTGTACCAGGCGCGCCCACTCGATCTCCTGGGTCGTGGAGGCGCTGTAGTGCGTGCCCCGGGCCATCTGCTTCGAGACGGCCTCGACGATTGCGGGATGCGAGTGGCCCAGGAGCAGAGCGCCGTGGCCCGTCCTGTAGTCGATCAGGCGCTGCCCGTCGAGATCGAACTTGTGCGGGCCCTCGGCGTGGGTCACGTAGTAGGGGAAGGGCGTCAGGTTTCGGGCGTCGTGGGTGACGCCGTTGGGGAAGATATCGCGTGACTTCGCGAACTGCTCGGCGCATTTCGGATGCAGGTCGATATAGCGCTGCTCTATTGGGCTGACCATGGTGCTCCTACTGTAGCTGTTCAGAGTTGATGGGCCTACAACCCGTTCACCCTGAGTAGGCCCGCCGCTTTGGGCGGGCCGTATCGAAGGGCGCACGCGCGGTTCCCTCGAACGTGAACAGTTACCTCCTACTCTCGGAAGTAGTGCGGGTCGGAGAATGCGTGTATTATAGTCTGCCGCTTCCGATATGCAATGCGGCCCCGGCGCGCCCGCGAGCCGCCGACCACGCCCGATCGGTTACCCCAATGAAGTGCTACCTCTCTCATCTCGAATGCACGGCCTGCGGAGACACGTTCTCGGCGGACGAGCTGCACCGGCTGTGCGACTCGTGCGGCAAGGTGCTCTACGCCCGTTACGATCTCGGCGCCGCGGGTCGAGCGCTGAGCCCCGACGACCTGGCGTCGCGCCACGGCGACATGTGGCGCTACTTCGAGCTCATGCCCGTGCGCCAGCCTGACAACGTGGTGAGCTTGGGCGAGGGCTTCACGCCCATCATCCGCGCCGACCGGTTGGGCGCTCGACTGGGCTGCCCAAACCTGCTGATCAAGGACGAGGGCGTCAATCCCACCGCTTCGTTCAAGGCGCGCGGACTGTCGGCCGCCGTATCGAAGGCCGTGGAGCTTGGCGTGACCGGGTTCACCATACCGTCGGCCGGCAACGCCGGTGGCGCGGTCGCCGCCTACGCCGCTCGCGCCAGCGCCGAGGCCCACGTCTTCATGCCGAAGGACGTGCCGACGGCCAACCGAGAGGAGGCGGAGGTCTCAGGAGCCCGCGTCGTGCTCGTCGACGGCCTGATATCCGACGCGGGCAAGGCGTCGCGGGCCGCCGCCGAGGAGCTCGGTCTGTTCGACGTATCGACCCTCCAGGAGCCCTACAGGGTCGAGGGCAAGAAGACGATGGGCTACGAGATCGCGGAGCAGCTCGGCTGGAACGTGCCCGACGCGATCATCTACCCGACCGGGGGCGGCACGGGGATAGTCGGCATCTGGAAGGCGTTCGAGGAGATGGAGGCTCTCGGCTGGCTGGACGGCCGGCGGCCCAGGATGTACTGCGTTCAGGCAGAGGGATGCGCTCCCATTGTCAGAGCGTTTCACGAGGGCGCCGACCACGCGGAGCCGTGGGTCGGCGCCGACACCGTCGCCGCGGGGCTCCGGGTCCCGGCCGCGATCGGCGACTACCTGATACTCGCCGCGCTGCGGGAGAGCGGCGGAGGCGCGGTGACCGTGAGCGACGACGAGATAATGACGTGGGTGCGGGACGTGGCCGCCCTGGAGGGTCTCTTCATGAGCCCGGAGGGGGCCGCCACAGCAGCGGCGCTCCCGAAGCTGCTCGCGGACGGCGCCGTCTCGCCTGAGGAGACGGTGCTGCTCCTCAACACCGGCTCGGGCCTGAAGTACCTCGATCTGCTGTGACGGCGCGTCAGCCGGCGAACTCGATGCGGACCTCGTCCAGCTCCACATAGCCCGACGGCAGACGTGACACGTCCGCCTCGTAGTCGCGGCCCGCGTACAGGTAGTGCTGATCGTGGTCGATGGGCCCCGCCGGCGCCACGTCGACCGGGTGCAGCACCAGGATGATGTCCCCGTTGATGTCCCGCAGCACGTCCGCGATGTCTCCCCAGCCGTAGCTGTCCATTCGGTCGTGGCGGGACCCGAGGCAGAGCCACTGCTCCGCGTCCGGCGCAAGGGTGATGGTCTGCTCGGTCCAGTCGCGCGTGACCTCGAACGGCTGCGCCGTCAGCACGTGGTTCAGCGCCCGGTCCCCAACGCGCGCCTGCGCCAGCAGCACCAGGTTGGTGCCCTTCGTGTCGAGCTCACCGCGCAGTCGGAGAGTCATGCGGGCGTTCGTGAAGTCGGACGGGAAACCGCCCTCCACGAAGCGGTTGACTTCGCCGACGGGGGGAGGCATGTGGGGCCGCGTGGGATACAGGGCGAACAGCAGGTGCAGGTAACCGCCGCCGGGTGGGGCGTGGTTCGCGTCGATCCACCACGGGCCGCGTGACACCACGGCCCCGGGACGCGTCTCCAGGGCGGACAGCCCCTGGGACCCCCAGCCTACCCAGCCGCCGGCGCCATCGTCGAACGTCTCGAGGTATGTCATACCCATCGTCATATCACCTCGGGCGGCGTATGTCGCGACGCCGGTATATTACTCGGGGCCGATACACCGTAGAAGCGGAAATCCGTCGGCGACGGCGCGGGCCAGTCGCCGGTCGGCGGTCCAGACTTCGCAGCCCTCGTTTTCGGCGAGCGCCAGGTACAGGGCGTCGTAGATGGAGCCGAGGTCGAAGATATGGGCCATCTCCAGCGACCTGCCGTACAAAGCCGGCAGCTCTGCCACCGCCACGGTCTCCAGCAGGGTTTCCAGCAGGTCGGCGGCCTCGTGGGTCGTCGCCAGACCCCTGCGGACGATCTGGCGCAGCGTGTTCGCTACCTCGGCCCGGAAGATGGGTGGAGCGATGAGACGCTCGCCGGCCGTCTGCCAGCGGTCCCAGAGCGCCAGCGCTTCGTCGGTGCCGTCTTCCTCCAGGACCCACTTCAGGGCGACGCTGGCGTCGACTACGACCGTCATGGCGGTCGGCTACGGACCGATGACGGCGTCGCCCAGCTCTACGCTGCGACGCTCGCGCTCCGCCCGGATGATCGCCGCGCTGTCGACCACGCGAGCGCTGCCGCAGGCGGCCATACGGCCGCGCAGCGCGTCCACCCGTGCGCGCGTTTCGGAGGTAAGCCTGCCTGTAGTCTCGGTCGTCTCGTAGTTCATGTCGTCACGCGTCGTATCTTCGGGTATGTCGAAAAGCCTGTCCAGCTCGTCCTGAAGCAGCAGCGTCACGCGCCGGTCGCGCGGGTCCTTTCGGGCGCGCAGTTGGCCGGCCCGTATGAGCCGGTGCACTTTGGCCCGGCTCACATCGTACTGAACGGCGGCTTCTTTGATGCTGAGGAAGCCTTTGTGTCCGCGGTCGTACTCAGCCACGGGCCCTCCCTTTATATGTTTCACTATGTCGCATTATGTATCAGTGTGTCCGCATTGTCAAGTGCGCTGTCTACGGTGTCTACTGTCTCTTGTCGATGTAAGTGTTCAGACTATCTCTTAACCCCGGACCGGTGCGGCCTCATTTTCGTGGGTGGTGGTGTCCCGCGCCGAGTCCACCTCCTGTAGTCTGAACAGTTACTGCCGACCGGCGGCGTTGGGCGTGGCGGTTTTCTGTGGTAGGATAGTGGAAGCGTCATAGGACTCGATCCATCGAGGCAGTGAGTTGTGGCCCAAGACGATTTCACCTTCGCCAAGTTCTCCAACAATTCGTTCTACCGCGTTCAGAACGCTCGTCTTGTCGAAATGGCCGACATCGGCTCCGACCAGAGGATCGTCGACCTCGCGTGCGGCAACGGCGGCGTTACGCGGTTGATAGTGGACCGGCTCCGTGGCGCCCGCAACTCGGTCGTCATCGGCATCGACCACTCGAGCGAGATGCTCAAACAGGCCATGGAGGAGTTGAACGACGTCCGCAGCAACGCGGTCCAATTCGTCCAGAGCAAGGTCGAGCACCTGTCCGACTCGGTCAAGGAGTCGGTCGACACAGTCATCTTCTGCAACGCCATACACTACGTGTCCGACAAGCAGACGGTGCTGGACGAGATATCCAAGACTCTGAAGCCCGGCGGCAAGCTCGCCTTCAACACGGCCTTCTTCGACGGCGCCCATCCTCCGGAGACGAACCTGTTCGCCCGCAAGTGGATGATGAAGGCTTCCCGAACCCTGCGACGCGAGTACGGGCTGACCCCGTCCAGGTCCGACAAGGTCGAGTCCCGCCGGCAGCTCACGCCGGAAGAGTACCGCGAGCTTCTGGAGAGCAACGGTTTCAGGATAGCGGAGCAGGAGATAGACACGGTCCAGGTGCCTATCGAGGGCTGGCTGGACATCAGCTCGTTCTCCGACTTCATCACCGGCGTCATGCCGGGCGTGCCGCTGGACAAGGCCAGCGCGGCGCTGAGGTCGGGCATAACCCAGACCTTTGACGAGCTCAAGGTCACGCACATGCCCCGCAACTGGCTCAAGATCGTGGCCGTCCGGCTCTAGCCGCCGAGCACGTAGTCCACCTCGCAGAAGAACGCCGCCTCCGACGTCATTCCGACGCTGTCGTAAGCCCGCTGCGCCCCGTGATTCTCGGCGGTCGTGAAGAGTCGAATGCCGCACACTCCAGGGTCGTCCTCCGCCCTCGCTCCCACGAACCCGTGCATCGCCGTGTAGACGCCTCGGCGGCGCCAGCCGCGACGGACGAACACGTTGGCGAGCCACCAGAAGGTCGCGTCGCGCCACGGGCTCCATTCGTAGGTTACGTGCATCACGCCGACGACCTCCTCTGAGACCTCGGCGACGACATAGAAGCCCAACCGATCATCCGGCGCTCCGACGACCGCCGCCACGCCATTCTCGAGCCGCGCAAGGTCGAGCGCCTTGCCCTCCATCTCGCGGGCCATCTCGGCGTTGAGCTCGACGATGGCGTCTACGTCCGCGATCGTGGCTTTCCTTGTGCGCAAATCGGATAGTGACACGGTTCCCTCACCTCGCCTCGGCCGCCTGAGACCCTCGGAGCCCAAGGTGCGTCGAGTGTACCATCGAGTCCGGGTTCGGCGATTGGGCCCCGAGGCATCGTAGGTGAGCGGGCCGCATGCGGTGGTAAAATCGACGGCGGCCGTTCGGCCGCAGGAGATTCCGCATGACATTCGAGCCGATCGACATAGGCTCCCGACCTCAGCTCTTCCTCGACGACCACTTGGTCGACTCGACCGCAGACGTCCAGCGGCAACTCCACCGCCCGACCAGGCACGAAGGCAATCCCATTCTGCGGGCGGACATGCCGTGGGAACAGGGCGGCAACGGCGTCTATCTTTACGGCGGCACCGTCATGTTCGACGAGGAAGATGGCGTGTTCAAGATGTGGTACCGGACCGCGTCGGTCGACAGGGACGTCTCAGGCGGAAAGTCCTCCGAAGTCGAAGGAGCGTATAAGGCATGCTACGCCGTTTCGGAGGACGGCCTGCGATGGGAGCGGCAGCCGCTGGGATTGGTGGAGTACGGAGGCTCGACCGACAACAACATGCTGCCGCCCGCTCAGGGCACGATGTCGCACATCAGGCGCCCCAACCTCTTGAAGGACTACGCCGAACCCGATCCGCGGCGTCGTTACAAGATCGCCTACATGGACAGGATCGACGGTCGATGGGGGCTTTGCCAGGGCTACTCGCCCGACGGCATCCACTGGACGATGAACGTGGGCGAGCCGTCGTTCTTCGCCCGGCCGGTCGCGCCCAACGGCATCCTCTTCGGCTGGGACCCCAGGATGCGAAAGTTCGTGCACTACCACCGAAAGTCGCAGTCGGTCAGGGCCGACGTCGACGGACGCGTCGCCCGCAGCCGCGTCGCCACCGTCAGGTCGACCAGCGAGGACTTCTCCGACTGGGGAGACACGCGCGACGTGATCTGGAAGAGCGAGGCGGACCCTCCCGGGTGGAGTCCCGCGCACGGGGTGGACCTGGCGGCGGTCCTGTACACCGAGGAGCTGTACGTCGGCTTTGTAGACTCCTGCTCGACGCACTGGGTCGAGGACGTTCCCGCGGAGGCCTGGGACGCCTACCGCGGCGAGTTCGCGGACTACAGGACAGAGCTCCTGATCAGCCGCGACGGCGACGATTGGACGCGGGTCGCGCCGCACTGGGAGTTCATGCGCCCGGGCCTGTGGGGCACGTGGGACAGCAGCCTCGTCGGGCTCGCCAAACCCATCGTGCTGGACGACGAGATTCTCATCTACTACACGGGCAGCAACCTGCCCGGCGGCGTCGCGCACGAGAACCATCCCCAGCACGAGCTGGTCCACAAGGTGGTCGACGGCCAGCGTCTGGGTTTCGCCATCGGCGTCGCGCGGATGCGCCGCGACGGCTTCGCGTCGATGGAAGGCTATGAGCCGACCGGCACACTCACCACGAGGCCGCTGGTCTTCGACGGGGACTCCCTCGTGATCAACGCCAGGGCGCCCGATAGGCCATTCGGCGCCGACTCGACGCCCGCGACACCCTTCGGACGGCTGAGAGTCGAGCTGCTGGACGCGGCCGGAGAGCCGCTGACCGGCTTCTCCGCGGACGACTTCGACGTGTTCACCGGCGACGATGTACGCCACGTCGCGACCTGGAGAGGAGGCGACGGCCTGCGGAGCCTTGGGCGGCAGCCCGTCCGCCTGCGGTTCCACCTGACCAACGCCGCGCTGTACTCCTTCCGCTTCCGTCGGGCCACCGAGGACCCGACTCCGATGAACCTGCTGGCCCCGGGGGCCCGCGGCCGAGCGCCAACGCCGGCCCCGGCGCCCGAAAGAGACTCATGAAGTCCCGGCAGTACGTCCGGGAGGCATGGCATCCGGTAACGATATGCCGGGGCGGACAGTCGGTCGTATGCAATTTCAACCCGGCCCCCGGCGCCGGGTCCGCAACGCTCTGCATAATTCCCACGCAGGCAAGGAAGGTCGTCGAAGACCCGGTCGGCCTCGAGAAGAAGCCCAACGTCATGTCGCAGTGGCTGGACCGGCTGACAGCCGCCGGGACCAGCGTCCTGCTCGTCCACGGCGAATGGTTCGACCACCTGCGGAGACTGGCGGAGGACGCGCGCGTCGGGCGGGACGGCTTCGCCCGCTGGCTGGAGCGGATGGAGACGGTCGTCGACCACTCTGTGGCCCACGGCTACGGCGATCCGGGCCGCTTTGTCTCGATGGGAAGCTCCCGGCACGGCTTCGCCGCCTTGCACGCCATGGCCAACATCCCCGGCATCGCGGCGAGCGTCGCACACCAGCCCGTCGTCTGGTGGCCTCGGATGGAGGAATTCCAGGGCATGGACGACAACGCCATCGTGTTGGCCCACAGCTTGTACGAGCTGGTCGAGAACTTCCCGCCCAGGCCCGTGATGGTCCAGACCGGCTACAATGACCAGCGGGTCGGACAGGACTGGATCGATCAGGCCGTGCACCGCATCTCCGAAGCCTACCGGACTGACGGCTCCGGCCACAGGTTCACACACGAGCTGATGGACATCCCGGGTCACGACGGCACCCGGATACCCACCTCGGCGCTCGACAGCGTCGTGACCTGGATGCGAGAGCAGCGGCTGGTCCAGGACCGATGCGAGTAGAGCGGCCAGGACCGTTCGACGCTCCGCCAGGAGGATTCGGAAAGCCATGAGGCCGCGGCAGGACGTCCAGGAGGCATGGCATCCGGTGACGATACGCCGGCGCGGACAGTCGGTCGCATGCAATTTCAACCCGACCCCCGGCGCCGGGTCCGAGACGCTCTGCCTGATTCTCACGGATGCCGGGAACGTCGAAGATCCGGTCGACCTCGAGCGGGAGTCCGACGTCGTGTCGCAGTGGGTGGAGCGGCTGACGGCCGCCGGGACCAGTGTCCTGCTGGTCCACGGCGAATGCTTCGACGACCTGTGGAGACTGGCGGAGGACTTGCGCAGCGGGATGGACGTCTTCGCGCGCTGGCTGGAGCGGATGGGGATGGCCGTCGACCATTCCGCGGCCCACGGCTACGGCGACCCGGGCCGCTTCGTCGCTATGGGCGTCTCCCGGTACGGCTTCGCCGCCCTGCACGCCATGGCCAACATTCCCGGTATCGCCGCAAGCGTCGCACATCAGCCCGTCGTCTGGTGGCCGCGGCTGGAGGAGTTTCAAGGCATGGAGGACAACGCCATCGTGTTGGCCCACAGCCTGTACGATTTCGCCGAACGGTTCCCGCCCAGGCCCGCGATCGTCCAGACCGGCTACAATGACCAACGGCTCGGGCAGGACTGGACAGAGAGGGCCGTCCGCCGCATCTCAGATGTCTACCGGGCTGCCGGCTGCGGCCACAGATTCACGCACGACCTGATGGACATCCCGGGCCACGACGACACCCCGATACCCGCCTCGGCGCCGGACAGCGTCGTGGCGTGGATGCGAGAGCAACGGCTGGTCCAGGACTGATGCGAGGGTGGCGGCCAGGACCGTTCGACCCTGTGCCAGGAGGAGTTGGATGGACCGAGTTCGCATAGGACTCATCGGCGCCGGTGGGGTGGCCCGGACCCGCCACCTGCCCGCGCTCGTCGACATTCCCGAAGCTGAGCTCAGGCTGGTGTGGTCCCGAGACCCGGCCAGGGCCGCCGCGGTGGCGGACGAGTTCGGCTTCGCGGGCGCCGCTCCGTCCTGGGAAGAAATCGCCGAGTCGGACGAGATCGACGCGGTCATCGTGGCGACTCCTCCTGTGCTCCACCATCCCGTCACGCTGAGGGCGTTGTCGGCCGGGAAGCACGTCCTGTCGCAGGCCCGCATGGCGCGCAATCTGACGGAGGCGCGCGAGATGCTGCGCGCCTCGGAGGTCGATCCGCAACTGGTCACGTGCCTCTATCCCCCGTTGCCGGGACTCAAGGGCGACCGCGTCATGAGGCGGCTGCTTCGCGACGGCTATGTCGGCGACGTCAGGGAGGTGCGGGTCACGGGTGTGTCCCTGCTCGAGCCCGGCGACGCCTACTCCTGGCAGAGCGACCCGGACGTGACAGGCGTAAACACCATGACGATGGGTATGTGGGCGGAGGTACTCAACCGGTGGGTTGGCCCCGCGACTCGCGTCATGGCGACAGGCGCCTCGCATCGCCGCGGGCGAACGGCGGTCGACGGCGCAATGGTCGACTCGGTGGTGCCGGACTCGCTGGGCATCGCCGCCGATCTCGAGTGCGGAGCGACGGCCACGTACCACTTCTCGACGGCCGCCGCGTTCGGGCCGGGGTCGTCCATCGAGATCTACGGCTCGAAGGGCGCCCTCGTCTACACCCTGTTCGAAGAGACGATACGGGGCGCCACCTCAGGAGACGACGCTCTGCGGCCCGTTCCTATCTCCGAGGAGGAAGAGCGGCGCCAGACCACCGACTCCGAGTTCGTGCGCGCCATTCTAGAAGGAACACCCGTCGACCCGGACTTCCCCGAGGGCGTCAGGTACATGGAGTTCTCGGAGGCCGTCGCGGTCTCGCTGGCGACCGGCAAAGCCGTCTCGGTGCCGCCCCCCGAGAGGATGTACGCCTGGGGCCGCTTCCTCGATCCATAGCCGCGAAGCCGGGCCGGGCGTATGCTACAATATGCCGCCGTAGGCCCCGATCCGTCGGGGCCGTATGTTTCCGTAGATAGCAATCAGGTACGAGCGTCATGGATGGAATAACCCTCACGGCCACTCCCAGGACCGTCACGGGCAAAAAGGTAAAGGTGCTGCGCCGCGGCGGCGTGGTGCCGATCCACATGTTCGGGCGGGGAATCGAGTCGCAGTCCTTGCAGGCCGACTCCCGCACGCTGAGCGTGGTGCTGCCGCAGGCCGGGACGAACGTGCCGATCACCATCGATGTCGACGGCCAGGACGGTGACAACGTCTGCTTCGTGCGCCAGGTCCAGAGGCACCCCGTCTCGGAGGCGCTGCTGCACGTGGACTTCCAGAGAGTCGATATCTCTCGGAAAGTCAGCGCCGAAGTGCCCCTGCTGGTGGAGGGAGTGTCCCTCGCCGTGGAGGAGATGGAAGGCACGCTTCTGCAGACACTGTCCTCGATCAGCGTGGAAGCGCTGCCGATGAGCATGCCGGCGTCCTTCACCGTAGACATCTCGATCCTGGACGACTTCGACAAGACGATCCGTGTGGCGACCCTCCAGACCGACGAGGATGTGACTATCCTCAACGACGGCGAAGAGATGATCGCCACGGTCGTGCGGCCGCGCGTCGAGGAGGAAGAGGTCCCGGTCGACGAGGAGTTGGAGGGCTTGGAAGAGGAAGGCGTCGAGGGCGAGGAAGACGGCGAGGCGGAAGCCGCCGCCACGGACGAATAACCCTCACCCTCTCTCCCGGATGCCCGTGGCGCCGCGTCCGCTCTCGCGCGTGGCCCCACCCTGCGCCGCCCTCCAGGTCGATTCTCGCCCGCCGGCTATGCGATACTCCCCCAAGCCGGGAGGTCCTGAACCTTGACCAGGATATGGATGATCGCAGGCGCCGCCTTTGTCGGCGTGCTGATCGTCGTCGCCATCGTCTTGTCGCTGCTGCAGCGGGAGCAGTCCTTCGAACACGGCACGCCCGAGAAGGCGGTGCAGGACTTCCTCAAGGCCTACACCGCCGAGGACTTTGGCCGGGTCTACGACCTGTGGGCCGAGGAGCTCAGGAGCGACTGTAGCCGAGACGAGTACATCGAGCAGTCCGTGGGGAGCGGCCGCAGGCTGTCCGACAGCAGGGTCCGGCTGACCGACACGGAGTACGTCGGCGACGACCGTCAGCGGGTCGTTGTCCTGGCGCGCGAGACCCGCGTCACCGGCGACGGGCCGTTCAGCACGTCGGAGTCTTCCAGACGTCAGCGCTACACCCTGGCGTTGGAGCAGGGGGAGTGGAGGTTCACGGAAGTGCCATGGCCCTCCGGCGGATGCCCTCGCGCCAACGCGCGGAGCGAAACAGATAGGCCGCCCGGCACAGGACACTCGCTACCGGCGGCCGGCTAGCCGCGATGGATCTACTGCTCCTGACAGTAGTCGGGCTCCTGCTGCTGGCCGCCGTGGTCGCGGCGGTTGCCTACGGCGCGGTAAAGCTGTCCCAACGCAGACGCGGCCCTTCCGCGGCGGACCCCGGTATCGGTACGGCGCGGCGGCTCTACTTCTACGGCGTCACCCTGGCCGCCCTCGTCACGAGCGCGCTCGGCCTCGTCTTCGTCGCCACGTTCGTCGTCGAGAGCATATTCATCGGAGGAGAGGTAGCCGCCTCTACGGCCGGGCAGGCAGTCGGACTCTCGATGACCGTCGTCGGGTTGCCGCTCTGGTGGCTCCACTGGAGGCTGATAGAAGGACACGTAAAGCGGCTGCCGGTCGAGACGCGCTCCGTGGTCCGCAAGCTGTACGTCTACGTGGTGCTGGCTCTCGGCGTCGGCTTCGTGGCCGAGGGCGCCGTCTCCGCGTTGAGCTTCGTTGTCCGCGTCGAGGAGTTCGACGGCCGGCCCTGGGCGGCGATGATCGTGTGGGGAGGCGTGTGGGCCTTCCACTGGCGGCGGGAGGCGTCCGAGGGTCAGCCGACGGCGGAGACGCTGGCGATACGGCGCATCTTCATATACGGAGTTGCCGCGTCCGCCCTCGTCACCGCGGCTGCCGGGCTCGGATGGGCGACGCACATGGTGCTGCGTGAGGCGTATGACGCGCTGGTGCTGCCCGCCGCTGCGTCCTTCGCCGGCGTCGCGGACGAGCAGGTGATACGGGCGCTCGTCTTGCTTCTCGTCGGTGGCGTCGTCTGGGCGGGGCACTGGGTCCACTTCGCCCGAGACGACGGGGACTCCGTCTTCAGACAGGCGTACCTGTACATCCTTGCCCAGTTCGTGCCGTTCGTGACTGTCTTCGTCACGGCTATCTACATCGTCGACCGGGTCCTTGTGTGGGCGGTCGGAGTCGGCTACAACGGTACCGCCGACCACTTTCGCTCCCTTCCCGGCGCGTTGGCGGTCGTCCTCGTAGCCGGAGGCGTGCTGGGTTATCACCACACCGTGGCACGTGAGGAGGCGCGTGAGACACCGAGCGAGGCGCGCGACGCCTACGTCTACGCGCTCGCGGGAGTTGGTCTGCTCGCACTGGCATTCGCGATAACGATGCTGGTGGACACGGTGTTCGAGTTCGCCCTCGAACGCGAAACGGCCGTCTCGACGAGGCATCTCCTGGGAGAGTCGCTGGCCATCGTCCTCGCCATCGGCCTGATCGGCGGGTCGCTGTGGGGGTACTACTGGAGCCATCTGCAACGGCGCGTCCAGGCCGCCGGCCCGGAGGAGCGCGTGGCCCGGCCCAGGCGCTTCTATCTCACCGCGGCCCAGGGAGTCGGCATGATAGCCCTGATTGCCGGCCTGAGCGTCGTGGTCTACGCCCTGATCAAGGGCGTCCTGGCCGTCGACCTGACCGACTTCTTCGACGATGGGCGCGCCGGCCTGGCCGTCCTGGCCCCGGTGGCAGTCCTGCTGCCGTATCACTGGCTGGTGTACAGGGAGGACCGCAGGATCGCGAGTCCCGTCGACGACGAACGCACTCGGAAGAAAAAGTCGGTCACGGTCCTCGCGGGCCCGGACGGCTGGGAGTTCGTCGCGGAGCTCGAGAGAGCCCTCGGTTACGCGGTAACGCCGTTGGAATGGGCCGACGGCGACGCGCGCACCCCGCCGCTGTCGTCAGACGAGATCGAGGAGCTGGCCGGCCGCATCGGCAACCTGCTCGGGAGCAGGGTCCTGGTCGTTCCCGACAACGGCGCCGTCCGCCTGTTCTCCTATGAGTAGCCGCTGCCTGTCGGGGCGGCCCCTCCCGCCTGACCTGCTACACTCGCGCCAATCCAACACAGGACGGCCTCTACCATGGCACGCATACACGTTCTCGGCGCCGGTACGCCGACCCCGACGCCCACCAGGTTCGGCTCAGCCTTCGTGGCCCAGCTCGAAAGCACCCAGGTAATGATCGATTGCGGGCCCGCGGCCACCCACAAGCTGGTCAAAGCCGGTCTCTGGCCCACTGACATAGACTATCTCTTCTTCACCCACCACCACTTCGACCACGACGTCGACTACCCGTGCTTCCTCCTCTGCCGTTGGGACCAGAGCATCGGCAAGGAGAACCAGCTCCAGGTCTATGGCCCCACCCTCACCGAGAAGATCACCGAAGGCATCCTCGGCGAGGACGGAGTGTTCGCCCACGACTGGAAGGCGCGGGTCAACCACCCGGCCAGCCAGAACGTGCACGTCAACCGCGGCGGCACGCTGCCGCGGAAGCCGCCGGACGTCTTCGCCCAGGACATAGGGCCGGGCCGCGTCTACTCCGGGGCCGACTGGGAGATGTCCGCCGCCCGCGCCGAGCACGTCCAGCCGTTCCTCGACTCGCTCGCCTACAGGCTGGACAGCCCCGAGGGCAGCATCGTCTTCACCGGCGACACCGAGCCGTGCGACTCGGTGGTCGACCTGGCCCGCGACGCCGACATGATGCTCTGCATGTGCTGGGACGACCAGGACGTGATGGACCAGAACGGCGAGGCCTCGCGCCAGTGTGGCACCAAGGACGCGGCCCGCATGGCGCAGGAGGCCGGCGTGAAGAAGCTCGTGCTGGTCCACGTCGGCGCCAACCTGTCGCAGCACTCCGTGATGGAGAAGGGCATCGGCGACGTCAAGCGCATCTACGACGGCGAGGTCGTCTTCTCCGAGGAGCTGATGGCGGTAGACGTGTAGGACGGTGCGGCGGACAGCCGCTCGCGAGGCACATGGGCGGCGTTTAGCCCCGGGCACTTCGTCCGTAACCGTTAGGGTTGATCTCCATGAAACCCGTTCACCCCGAGTAGCGCCGATGCTTCATCGGCGCGTATCGAGGGGCGCACGCAGGGTTGCGTCACACGTGGACACTGATCCCACTCAGTTGGGCGAAAGTACACCGCGAGCGGTGGGGGAAGTCCGAAGTCCAGTTGACTGGACAAAATCGAGAACCTTAGGTTACGACCACGCTGGGACACCGGCGCTCGCCGGCACGCCGGGCGCCCCTGCCCTCGGTCAGTTCCCCCTGATGAAATCGGCCGCCCGCTCCGCCATGGCGAGCACCGTAAGGTTCAGGTTCGCCCGGACCGTGTCGGGCATTATCGACGCGTCGACGATCCGCAGTCCGTCGACGCCGTAGACCTTCCCGTACTGGTCCACCACCGCCAACGGGTCGTCCGAGGGCCCCATCTTGCAGGTGCTCGATACGTGGTGTGCGGTGATCACCTCCCGCTTCATCCAGGAATCCAGCGCATCGTCGTTGCACAGCACGTCGTCTGACGGCGCGAACCGCTCCTCGATTATCCGGCCGAAGGCCTCATGCCTGAACAGCTCGGCGCACGTCCTGAGGCCCTCGCGGAGCCGCGACCGATCGAAGGGCTCGTCCAGGAGGTTGAAGTCGAGATACGGCGGTTGCATCGGGTCGGCGGACTGGATGCGCAGCTCGCCCTGGCTCAAGGCCAGGTAGAGGCACAGGCTCACGCCTACGCCCACCGGGTCCCTGTGGTCCAATCCCCTCATGGGCCTTGCCGACGAGTAGTTGCCCATGTAGATGACCAGATCGTTCTCGAAGGGTGAACCAGAGGCCGTGAACCGCAGGGTGACAGTCCCCGTCGTCACCTGGTCGACGTTCAATGGGAAGCCTTCACGCGTGCGCCAGGCCATCGGCACGTCCGGGTGGTCCCGAAGATTGCGCCCGACTCCAGGGAGGTCCTGCACGACGGGTATGTCCAGTTTACGCAGCTGGTCCCCGGGCCCGATACCCGATAGAGCGAGTATGTGTGGCGTTCCTATAGCGCCGGCGCAGAGGACTACCTCCCCGCCATAGATGGAAAACTCCTCCTGACCACTGGTCCCGCGCAGTCCTACCGCTTGATGGCCCTCGAAGATGATCCCGTGGACAAGGCAGTTGGGTCTGATGGTCAGTCCCGCTCTATTGCGCGCCGGGTCGAGGTAGCCTATTGCCGTACTCACCCGCACGCGGTCGGCGATGTTGAAGGCCAGGGGCCCGACGCCCGTGGAGTTGGGGCGATTGTGGTCCGGGCAGTCGGGGAATCCGGCGTCTCGACATGCACGATAGAAGGCGCGCTGCTGTGGCCCCCATTCGTCGGGCCGATACCTGCGGCAGCTGATGGGGCCGTCCGAACCATGGAACTCGTCTGCGAAGTCCTGGTCCGCTTCCAGCTTTCGCAGGTACGGCAAGACCTTTTCGAACCGCCACTCGGTGTTGCCCCACTCCGCCCACCGATCGAAGTCCTCCGGCATTCCCCGGAGAAACTGGGCGTCGTTGACGGCGCTGGAGCCGCCCGTGACCCTGCCTCGAGGGATATCTATCTCGGCCTCGTCCGTGGCCCTGGCGCGAAAACTCCACATGTGTTCGCTGTCCCAGGCAGCCGACCCGGTCCCGTAGGCGTACCTCACCGGATCGGGCATTCGCTCCGGCGAGGGATAGTCTGCTCCGGCCTCCAGAAGCAGGACGGACCGGCGGCGGTCTTCCGACAAACGAGCCGCCAGGACCGCACCCGCCGAACCCGCCCCGACGACAATGTGATCGTATCTTTCATTCATGCTGCTTCACCGTCGTGCTCGACGTTTCCAGCCCGGCCGGATGGCAAACGATGCAATCCAACGACTTCGGTGCCTCTGCCTCACCGTGTTTCCGGCGAAGGCCGGATTCCTTTGGCGGGACGGTTCCGGACGAGATCGGAGTATCGGCCACGTGGCCTCACGGCCCCGAATCCAGTACGGAACAGGCTCTACTCCACAGCGGCGGAGCTGTGCCTTGCCGTCCTCTTCGTCGAACCAGGCGTGTACCTAAATTCGAAGCTCCAGTCTAGGCTTCAGCAGACGGTCCGGCACCTTGGTCTCACGCATAAACTCGACCAAGAGCCGATGCATCTCCCTGGCTTCGTCTGTGTGCGTTCCTATCACATTTTCCAGCTGTTTCGGATCTGATGCCAGATTGTATAGCTGAGACACTCCTGGGGCAGGGCTGTATAGCAGGCTCCAATGTCCCGCGGTGACGGTTGTGACCGGAGGGTCCTTGAGATCACGCAGGAAGTTGTCTACTGATTGGACCGCGTCGCCTGGATTGGCAAATGGGATGCTGCTGACCACATAGTCGCGTCCTGATCGTGTGGCGTCGCCGATGGCGGGCGCAAGTGAACGGCCCTGAACGAAGTCCGGGATGGCCAGACTCAGCAGATCGAGCACTGTTGGCATCACATCAATTGCGGAGCTCAATCCGCCGTACACGCCGGGAGATACCCCAGGGGCACGGATCAGAAGAGGCAGATGAACGATCTCCTCGAAAAGCGGAGAGTAGCTCCACTGCGAACCCGGTTCGTCATATGGCCGAAGCGTTCCATCCGGGTACTTGTCCGAGCTCATCTTGCCGAAGAGACCCCCATGCTCTCCGAAGTAGAAGCCATGGTCTGTGGTGAAAATGACAACAGTCTTGTCCGTAAGGCCCATGTTCTCAACAGACTTAAGGAGATAGCCCAGCCAGGTGTCCACCATGGTGATCTCACCGCAGTAGGCGGCGTGCCCCTTGCGTACCTGCGCCTCTGTGTAGCCTGGCACATCATGCCAGTTGCCGTAGAGCGGAAGCACCAGTTCGCCGTCGTACCCAGGCAGGTAGCGCTCAGTGTAGTAGGACGGGGCATCCCACGGTTCGTGGGGATCCCATGTGTCCACATACAGAAAGAAATCCTCCTTGTAGTGGCGTTCCAGCCATTGGATGGCAGTCATGAACGTCTTCGGGGCATTCCTGTCCGATTCATGGTGCCATCTATCCCTGATATCCAACGCCTCATTGTGATAGCCGGGCTCCGGAATCAACGACCACAGGGTGTCTTGTCCGGTGTTCATGAAGAAGGACTGGAAGCCGCGGTCGTAGTTCATTCCATCCCTGAGGTAGTATGGCGTGTCCACAGAAGCCGCCGTGTGAAGGCCATGTTCGGCCAGTATCTCTGCCAGGGTGGTCACCCCCGCGGGCAGGGCTTCCCACCCCATGAAGGACATCGTCCAGCGCCCCGTCTGATGGTCCGCTCGGGTGGGCATGGTCGGAAACCCGGCAGAGTAGTGGCCGTCGAACCTGACCGACCTCGCTGCCAGGACGTCGAGAGACGGCGTTCGAATCGTCGGATTTCCGTATGCCCCTATGTGGTCCCTGCGAAAGGTGTCGGCGACTATCCAGATAACGTTCATCCCGGTCGCTCCTCTGACCTGACCTGAACCCGGACTGTACCACAGGTCACGAGACAGACAAGTGGGCTTAACGCCATCGGCAGCGGCACCTGTGAGGGGTCTGCTGGCCGAGGACGATAGTGTCGGGTACCGGCGGTGGCCCTTGCCGAGTAGATCAGGGGATTCTCCTTGCATGTACCTCCTCGATACCACCGTGGTCTCGGAGCTGCGTCGCCCCCGTCCACATGGCGCCGTCCTGGACTGGATCGCCGGCGTGCAAGCGGAACAGCTCTTCGTGTCTGCCGTTACGGTTGGGGAAATACAGGCGGGGATCGAGAGCACCCGTGAGCAGGATGAGGCGGAGGCGGAGGAGTTGGAAGCGTGGCTGGACAGGGTACTGGCTTCCTACGGCGTATTGCCAATGGACGCGCC
The DNA here is from genome assembly GCA_965220785.1 of Dehalococcoidia bacterium. Lineage (GTDB taxonomy): Bacteria > Chloroflexota > Dehalococcoidia > Lucifugimonadales > CAZENU01 > CAZENU01. The sequence goes on along the minus strand of CBDCQW010000003.1, from coordinate 211,246 downwards.
CACCTTTCGGGAGTGGGCATGGCTCATGCACAGGAGGTCGGACACCATGACCGAAGACGCCATGATCGCGGCGACAGCCACGGTACACCGGCTGACGGTGGTCAAACGGAACGTGAGAGACTTCGAACAGCTCGGGGTTGAGCTTCAGGACCCTTTCGACAGGGCGTAGTGGCGCCTTCCGGCCTTCGCGAATTCACGGTCATCTGCTACGAGGGCTCCGGGGCCGTTGGGCTCTCGCTCCACAGGGCATGCCGCGTTCCGTTTGACGGCGAGGTCGAGCCCGTATAGCCTCCACGGCGTTTCCACAATGGGAGGTGCCGAAGTGAAGACATGGCGATCTTACGACGGGACGGTCACGCTGAGCTGGTTGTGTGTTGTGTTCTTCGTGGCCGCGCTCAGGGAGGTCTCGCTCTCCGATGACGCGTCCATAGTCCAGCTCGCGTATGGCGTTATGGTGGCGGCGGTCGCGGTCGGCGCGTTCGTAATCTACCTGGGGATAAGGATGAAACGGCGGGTCGAGGACAAGGTCAGGACGTCCGAGGTCATCCTGACGACGGACATCCAGGTGCTGGCGAAATCGAACTCGGGGCTGCTCGAGGATGCCATAGCCCTGCACTGCGCCCAGATGGAGCAGGAAAGCAGTTCCGCCGACTAGGCCTGTCGGCCAGTCGACTCTACCGCCGCCAGTCCGTCGCTATGACCGTGGCGCTCGAATCAGGCGCAAACGGGGGATGCTGTTGAAGTCGCCGTCGTCCGATGCGAGGGGACAGGAGAGGCGTAAATGCGGTGGCGGCGATCCATGACTCTCGTTTTCTACGACCTAACGCTCCTATCAGGAGCGTGTTTTACAGCGCCGCCTGGCTAAACTTGTTAAGCCCTTTATGGCAGATGGCAATTCCCTGAACGTAGCGACCTTGGCAGTTGCCTTGGACAAATCGTGAGCTGCAGTGAACTCGTTTGCAACCACGATGCAGTCAATACCCGCCGCTATTGCCGACTTCAACCCTCTCGCCGAGTCTTCAATAACCACCGTTTCAGCGGCAGCAGCACCAAAGCGTTGGAGTCCTCTCAAATAGGGCTCGGGATGTGGCTTAGCTCGCTCGTAATCCTCCCGCGTCAAATAGAATTCCATATGATCCAGGATGGATCGCCTTTCGTGTATCAAGGCGAAGTCAGGTGGTTTTGAGGTAGTAATTATGCCCATCCTGTACTCACCTGCGAGTAAGTCTAGCGTTTCCAAGACACCCTCGATTTCGATGTCTTCGGTGATCAGGTATTCTTGGTAGTACCGGTTTCTCAGTTCTCGGCCACGATTAATTTCAGATTCGGATATTCCTGAAACTCGTGCCGCCTCCCACGCGGAAACCCCATTGGCCATATTCACCAAATATGCGTCTCGTGGGAGATCAATTCCGAGAGATGCCAGCGCTCGTTTGTTTGCAAGGTAATACCACTGTTCTGTTTCGACTAAAACCCCATCATGGTCAAAGAGAATGTATTTTTTCACTTCTGTGCTCGATCTATTGAAGTGGAAGCAGCATCACCTTGGCCCTATTGCCCTCCGTATACCTTCATGTGATTCCTTCAAGGTTGCTTTCCAAACGTGTCTCGATCGGTTGGTCCGCCTCTGGAAACTCGAAAGAGCGACCGGTGATCGTCTCGTAAAGGTAGATGTAGCGTCTTGAGAGCTCGATTACAAGGTCGTCCGGTGCTGGTGGTAGGACCTCATCCTCGTAGGGGTTGCAGTTCTCCCTGAACCAGAGCCGGAGGAATTCCTTGTCGACGTTGTCGGGTTCCTGTCCCTCCCGCATGCGCTGTTGATAAGAGTCGGCGATCCAGTAGCGACTGGAGTCGGGGGTGTGGATCTCGTCGATCAGAAGAATCTCACCGTTCTCGTCACGGCCCATCTCATATTTGGTATCGACGAGAACCAGGCCACGCTCCGCTGCCTTGGCTTGACCGAAAGCGAAGAGTTCCTGCGCGATGCGGCTACAGTGTTCCCAATCATCGGCCGTCATCCAGTTCTCGGACACGATCTCGTCAGGGCTGATCGGCCGGTCGTGGTCCTCCGCCTTGACGGCCGGTGTGAGGTAATTCGTCGGGAGCTCCTGGTTCTTCACCAGGTCGTCCGGCAAATCGATGCCACAGTAGTGACGGTCACCACCCTGGTAGACCGTCCAGAGGGAGGTGCCCGTGGTTCCGGTGATGTATCCACGCACCACGAACTCAATCGGGAAGACGGCACATTTCTTGGCAATTGTGACGTTTGGATGGGGGATGGACAGGACCTGATTCGGCACAATATGGCGGGTCTGCTCGAACCACCATGCGCTCGTCAAGTTGAGGACCTGCCCCTTGAAGGGGACAGCGGCCAGCACCCGGTCGAAGGCACTCTGCCGGTCGGTGGTGATGAGCATCATACGATCCCCAAGATCGTATCGATCCCGTACTTTGGCTATGGACTTCTCACCCTGAGAAAGATTCGTCTCAATGAGGCAGTTTCCGAGCTCTTGTCGTATTCGATCCGTGTAGCCCTCTGGGGTGTAAATAGCGTTCTCCATTACTATTGCCTCCACAAGGTTAAGAGCCTATACCAGATGGCCCTATTGCACCAATAAATTACTGGCCTGACGGAAGTTTCCTGTCCCGTATGATGACCTTGGGATTGGCCGGTCGTAGTGCGGGCAGCAGCGGGCCTGCCCTGGATTTCCACTCTGCGGGGGTTGTCTCTCTCCCCAAACCAAAGCTGCACACCGTCCGATAGCTTCTCCGCTGTCGAATGGAGCGTGTCTTCAACATCCATTGGCAGTGTGGAGCTTCTAACTCCAGGTCAGCGATGAATGAGCCGGGCCGCGTCTCTGCGAGGCGCAACGTGCTCTGATCCCGTATCAACTTGGGAGGCTGTCCAGGGCCCTTCTCGCGGTCTCCCAGGTGCTGCACCATGGGCCGGACAGCGTCCTGGATGCCGGCGAGCGCAGTGAGTATCTCAGGTACCAGACCGCCGGGCCGCCGATCATCAGGGTCCGATAGAGCGAACGTCAGTCTTTGCTCCGCCATGACTGCCTCCCAGCGCCAGCGCGCTGCCATGGTGTCGCGGGAAGCACAGTATAGCATCCACCTCACACATCCCCCCGAGCAGCAGACGGGCACGAGGAGTGGGTCAAGCATGCCCTGTACACGGCCATGGATGGGAGTTATCAGACGCTGTAGGGCCTCTCCGCATTGTAGCCGGCGCGGCCCTGCGATAACCTTGGCTCTCGGGGACGGTCGCCTGGCCATCCATCGCACAGGAAACCCCGGAGGAGGCGGACATGCTGAAGACGGCGTTCGTAGGCGCGGGCAGGAGAGCCCAGCAGGCCCACTATCCAACCGTCAGCCGGCTGGAGGACGCTCGGATCGAGGCGGTAGCCGAGCTGGACGAGTCCCGGATGGGCGAGGTCGTCGACAGGTACGGCGTCCCCAGGGCGTTCGGGGACTACCGCGAGATGGTCGATGCCATCGAGCCGGACCTCGTATACGTCATCATGGGCGAGCAGCTCATGGCGTCCGTCGCGATAGACTGCATGAACTCCGGCAGGCACGTCTTCATCGAGAAGCCGGCGGGGGCGAGCCCGGAGGAGTCGCACGCGCTCCTCGAAGCCGCGGAGGCTAACGGCGTCACGTGCGCCGTCGGGTTCCAGCGACGCTTTGCGGACGTGACCAGGGAGGCCATGCGCCTCGTCGCGGACGCGGGCGGCCCGACCCTGGCGGTGGGCGAGTTCCACAAGGACCTGCTCGGCAGGCCGAAGCCGCCGCGCACGACCATCTGGAACGACGTCTGCCACGCCGTTGACCTCATCAGGTTCATGGCCGGGAGCGAGGTCACCGACGCGACGGCCTTCCAGGACGCGCGCGGCTCCGACTGGCGCAACGACTTCACCGCCCTCATGCGTTTCGAGAACGGCGCGTCCGGGGTACTGCTCGCCAACAGATCGTCGGGAGGACGCACTCTCAGGGCGGAGCTGCACGGCATCGGCGTCGGCTGCTACATGCGCATCGCCGACCGGTTCGAGGTACTCCAAAGCGGTCAGGACCCCGTCGACATCCACGGCTCCGCCATACAGGGCGTGGATGCCGAGGACTCCCGCGCCTACGACGGTACGCTGGAGATGCACCGGCACGTCGCCGAGTCGATCGCGGCGGGCCGGGTCCCCATCAACGACATCCGGGACGTCGTCCACACCTCCGACCTGGTGGCCCGCCTGGAGGGCGGCAGCGTCGGCTGAAGCCTGGGGCAGATCGCCAACGATGATGGCGGGAACGTGCCCTCTTGCGCTCCTCGCGATCGACAATCGCGGATGGCGGGCGAACGGCTCGGGCAGGCTCCGTCTACGTCTTCCACGCTTCCCAGGCGCGCTCCAGGGCGGTGCGGGCGTTGTCGTACTCTTTGCCCAGGCGGGCGATGTCGCCGACGGCGCGGCGTTCGGTTGCGGCCTGGAGCTCGGCCTCGACCCGCTTCAGACGCTCCTCGAGGCTGGCGATCTTCTGCTCGTGGTCGGGCTCGGGTTCCTGTTTGGCGGCGCGCTTGGGCGCTCCGCGCGGCCTCTTGCGGGGCGTGCCGACGCCGCGGCGCCTCCTCGGCTCGTGCTTGTCCCGCCGGGGGACGGCCCGCTGCGGCGTGAGACCGGACTGTCTCGCCCACTCGTCGAACACGCCGGGGAAGAGCGTCGCGGCGCCGTCTTCGACGATCATGAGCTGACGCGCCAGCAGCGAGATCAGGTGCCGGTCGTGCGACACGAACAGCAGCGTGCCGTCGTACTCGGCCAGCGCGCTCTCCAGCGCCTCCCGGCTGGGGATGTCGAGGTGAGTCGTGGGCTCGTCGAGCACGAGGAAGCTGGGCGCGGTGGCCATCAGCCGGGCGATGGCGAGCCGGGTGCGCTCCCCGCCGCTGAGCGCCCGCATGTCCTTGAAGACGTCGTCGCCGTGAAAGAGGAACCGTGCGAGGTAGGTCCGCTCCTCTTCGGGCGGGATGTTCCTGATCGCCTGCATCGCCTCCAGGACGCTGCCCCGGTCGGGCAGGTCGTCGCTGCCCTGGCGGTGGTAGCCGACCCGGACGCGTTCGCCGAGCTTCACCGACCCGCGCAGCGGCGGGCGCTCGCCGAGCAGCGTCCGCAGTAGCGTCGTCTTGCCGGCGCCGTTCTCGCCGATGATCGCGGTGCGCGACCCGCGCTCCAGCGTCAGCTCGGGCGTCGAGACGAGCTCGACCGGAGCGCCGTCGTCGGTCACGCCGACGGTCAGGTCCCGTGCGCTGGCGACCACCCGCGGCGTCCTGGCGGTGGCGCTCTTCGCGACGCGAATGCTCTGCGGGTCGGGCGGCGGCGCCTCCACCAGCTCCAGCCGCCTGAGCCTCGTCTCCCGGCCGCGCGCCTCCTTCGAGCGCTGGCCCGCCCGGTACCGGGCTATGAACGACTGCTCCCTGGCGATGTACTCCTGCTGCCGCTCGTACTCCCTGGCCTGCCGGACCAGGTCCTCGGCCTTCAGCGCCCGGTACCGGGTGTAGTTGCCGCGATAGGACCTGAGGCGGCCGCGCTCCAGGTCCCAGATCTGCGACGCGACGGCATCGAGGAAGTACCGGTCGTGCGAGACGACAACGAAGGCGTGGCGGGTCTTGCGGAGGAAGTCCTCCAGCCAGGCGAGGCCCTTGAAGTCGAGATAGTTCGTCGGCTCGTCGAGCACGAGCAGGTCCGGGTCGCTGAGCAGCGCGCGGGCGAGCGCGGCCCTCGTGAGCTCGCCGCCGCTCGCGGTCGCGGCCGAGTTGTCGAGCGTCCTGTCGTCCAGCCCGACGCCGGCCGCGACGCGCTGCATGCTGCTCTCGTAGTCGTAGCCGCCTATGGCCTCGTAGCGGGCCAGCAGCGTGGCGTAGCGCCGCTCCGCGTCGGGGCCCGACCTGCTAACCTCGACCGCGGCGTCGGCGATGGCCCTCTCGAGCTCCATGAGCTCCTCGAAGGCGGCCATCACCTCGTCCCGGAGGGTGCCCGAGGTGGCCGCCCGGTTCACCTGCGGGACGTACCCCACCCGCACGCCGCTGCTCAGGTACACCTGGCCCCCGTTTGGCTGCTGTTCGCCGACGAGCACCTTCAGGAGCGAGGTCTTGCCGCCTCCGTTCGGGCCGACGAGACCTATTCGGGCGCGTTCTCCGACCTCCAGGGCGACGTCGGAGAACAGGTCGAAGTCGCCGTAGTAGACGGCGAGCTTAGAGGCGGTGAGGAGAGGCATGGCCTGTCATAGGTTGCGTGGGTCGCGTGCGCAGGAGAAGGTGAAGCTCGCGGGCGGGCGGCGCGCGTGGCCGCTATTCGGCGGCCTCGAGTTTGGCCCGCGCGCAGTTGAAGAACTGGTCCATCATGACGCGCGAAGCGCTGCCGATGAGCCGCTGTCCGACGCGGGCGAGTATTCCGGTGACCTTGGCCTCTCCCGCCACGTCGAGGCGGGTGCCGTCGCCATCGGGGGTGATCGTGATCGTGCCGCCGCCCGTGACCGACGCCCCCGGGCGCTTCCCCTCGGCCTGGAGCCTGAAGGAGTGCGGCTCGTCGATGTCCGTGATGGCGACTGTGCCGGTGAAGTTGCCCCTCACCGCCCCGATCCCGACGGTGAGCTTCATCGCGTACTCGCCCTCGCCGGTTGCGTCGAGCTGCCGGCAACCCGGGATGCACTGCTGGAGCACCTCAGGGCTCATGAGTCCGGCCCAGACCGTGTCCGGGCTGGCGTCCACGTGGTACGTACCTTCGATTTCCATTCAGTCCTCCTTGGCGCCGCGTGGGGATGAATGTCCCCGGCCCTCGACCGCCGGGTACATCCGCACGAGACGACGCCACTTGACCGGCATTGGCGTTGTATTTATAGTGAGGGCGCGAACTTGCCCAGACGGTGCAGGTCGGTGAGTATTTTGGGCGACCCCCAACTACAGAGTTCGGATTCCGTGTCTCTATTGTATCCGTGTGAAGGGAGGTAATCTCGTGCAAGTCGAGACGAATATCACGATTAACGGTCGCGTGTACCAGGGCAGCGTCGGCGCCCGCATGCTGCTGGTGCACTTTATCAGAGAAGTCGCGGGGCTGACGGGCACCAAGGTCGGGTGCGACACGAGCCAGTGCGGGAGTTGCACGGTGCAGATCGACGGGACCACCGTGAAGTCCTGCACGGTTCTGGCCGCGCAGGCCGACGGCTGTTCCGTCACGACGATCGAAGGTCTGGGGAGCGCCGATGACCTTCATCCGCTGCAGGAGGCCTTCTGGGCCAAGCACGGTCTCCAGTGCGGCTTCTGCACGCCTGGGATGATAATGGCGTCGACGGAGCTCTTGAAGAACAATCCCAGCCCCTCCGAAGAGGAGATACGGGCGGGACTCGAAGGCAACTACTGCAGGTGCACCGGGTATCAGAACATCGTGCGCGCCGTCGCAGAGGCCTCGAGCACGATAGGAGGGTAGCCAATGACGACCAGGATATTCAGCTCGGGGATACGCCGCCGCGAGGACCCGCGGCTTATCACGGGCACCGCAAGCTACACCGACGACATACAGCTTCCCGGCATGGCGCACGCGGCGATCCTTCGCAGCCCGTACGCCCACGCCAGGATCAAGTCGATAGACACGTCCGCCGCGGCAGCGGCTGACGGCGTCGTCGCAGTTTTCACCGGCGCGGACATCGATCTCGCCCCGATCCCATGCGCATGGCACGTCCCGGACTCCGACATCAAGCTGGTGGACCACCCCGCCATAGCGAGCGAGGTCGTCCGGTACCAGGGAGACGGCGTCGCCGTCGTGGTGGCGGACTGCCGGTACGCCGCCGAGGACGCGCTGGAGCTGATCGAGGTTGACTACGAGCCGCTTCCGGTGGTCATGGAGCCGGACAAGGCGCTGGAAGACGGCGCCCCCCAGCTCCATGAGGACGCGCCGAACAACCAGGCCTTCCACTGGGTCATGGCCGGCGGCGACACAGACGCGGCGTTCGACGCCGCGGAGGTCGTCGTCAAGGAGCGCATCCTCCACCAGAGGCTGATCCCGAACGCGATGGAGCCGCGCTCGGCCGTCGCGCAGTGGACCGCGGCCTCCGGCGAGCTGACGCTCTGGAGCACGACGCAGAACCCGCACATCGCCAGGTTCCTCACCTCGGTAGTCACCGGGGTCGCGGAGCACAAGATCAGGGTGATCGCGCCCGAGGTCGGCGGCGGGTTCGGCAGCAAGATCCCGTTCTACCCCGACGAGGCCATCGCCGTGTTCTGCGCGATGAAGACGGGCCGGCCGGTGAAATGGACGGCCACGCGCAGCGAGGGCTACCAGGTCACGATTCACGGCCGCGACCACGTCGAGGACGTGGAGCTGGCAGCCGACAAGTCGGGCAAGATCACCGGGCTCAGGACGACGGTCTACGCCGGAATGGGCGGCTACCTGTCGACGGCCGCGCCCGGCATCCCGACGATCCTTCACGGCCTCATGTACGCCGGGACCTACACCATCCCCAACGTGAAGGCCGACGTCTACGGCGTCTTCAACAACGGCGCGCCCGTCGAGGCCTACCGCGGAGCCGGACGGCCGGAGGCGACCTTCCTCGTCGAGCGGATGGTCGACAAGCTCGCCGGCGAGCTGGACATGGACCCGGTCGACGTGCGGCGCGCCAACCTCATCCCGGCGTTCGACGACGGGCACGACACGGCCACCGGACTGACCTACGACAGCGGCGACTACGGCGCGTCGCTCGACATGGCGCTGGAGGAGGTCGACTACCAGGGCCTGCGGGAGAAGCAGGCGCGTCTGCGCGGCGAGGGCCGGTACCTCGGCATCGGCGTGTCGACCTACGTGGAGATATGCGGGCTCGGCCCCTCGCAGGTCGCGGGCGCGGTCGGATTCCAGGGCGGCCTCTGGGAGGGCGCCATAGTCAGGTTCCACCCGACCGGCAAGGTCAGCGTAGCGATCGGATCGTCGCCGCACGGACAGGGCGAGGAGACGACCTTCGCGCAGATCGTGGCGTCCGAGATCGGGGTCGAAGTGGACGACGTGGAGATCGTCCACGGGGACACCGACCGGACTCCCATGGGCTGGGGCACCTACGGCAGCCGTACGACGGTCGTGTCCGGCGCCGCCGTCGCGCTCGGCGTCCGGAAGATCAAGGACAAGGCGACGCAGATTGCGGCCCACCTTCTCGAGGCGGCCGTCGAGGACATCGACTACGACGACGGCAAGTTCTTCGTCAGAGGGTCGCCGGACCAGGCGCAGACGATACAGGACATCGCGCTGATGGCGAACGTCGCCTGGAACATGCCCGAGGGCGTAGAGCCGGGGCTGGAGGCGTCGACCTTCTACGACCCGCCCAACTTCTCGTACCCGTTCGGCACGCACATAGCGGTGGTCGAAGTGGAGGCGGAGACGGGGCGCATCGACCTGAAGCGGTACCTGGCCTGCGACGACTGCGGGCCGCAGATCAACCCGATGATCGTAGAGGGCCAGATCCACGGCGGCGTGGTCCAGGGCGTTGGGCCCGTGCTCTGCGAGGGGGCGGTATACGACGACGACGGGCAGCTCCTGACGGGCTCGATGCTCGACTACGCGCTGCCCAGGGCCGACATGCTGCCCCAGATCGAGACCAAGCACAGCGTCACCCCGGCGCCGGACCACCCGCTGGGGGTCAAGGGCATCGGGGAGACCGGCACGATCGCGTCGACGATCACCGTCTACAACGCGGTGATGGACGCGCTCAAGCCTTTCGGGGTCGACAAGATCGACATGCCGATAACACCCGAGAAGGTCTGGCGGGCGATCCACGAGAACGGAAAGGAGGGCTAGGCCATGTATCCGGCAAAAGTATCGTACCACCGGGCGGGATCGGTCGCGGAGGCCGTCCAGCTCCTGGCTGACAACGAAGACTCGAAGATCATAGCCGGCGGCCACAGCCTGATACCGCTGATGAAGCTCAGGCTCGCGGGCCCGGCGGCGCTGGTCGACATAGGACGGATCGCCGAGCTCAAGGGCGTCTCCCGCGAGAACGGCACGGTGCGCATCGGCGCGCTCACGACCCACGCGGAGCTGGCGTCCTCGTCCGATCTGGAGGCGGCGTGTCCGCTCGTGTCGGAGGCCGCCGAGCAGATCGGCGACCCGGCGGTCCGCAACAGGGCGACCATCGGCGGCAACCTGGTCCACGCCGACCCGGCGTCGGACCTGCCGACGGTGGCCACGGCGCTCGGCGCGTCGATCAACGCGACGGGCCCCGGCGGCGACCGGAGCATAGCCGCCGCGGACTTCTTCCAGGACCTGATGACGACCGCTCTCGGCGACGACGAGGTGCTGACGTCCGTCGACGTGCCCGCGACAGGGGCCGGCCAGGGCAGCGCGTACGCCAAGATGCCGCACCCGGCGTCCCGGTACGCGGTGGTCGGCGCGGCGGCAATCGTGACGGTCAGCGACGGGCGCTACACCGCGGCGAGCGTCGCGATCGGCGGCGTCGAGGCGACCCCGGTCAAGGCGTCCGCGGTGGAGGCGGCGCTGGTCGGCGCCTCGGCCGACGCCGGGACGATCGCCTGCGCGGCGAAGGCCGTCGCGTCCGACCTGACAGGCGATGCGATCGGCGACGTCTTCGCGACGGGCGAGTACCGTCAGGCGATGGCGGCGGTATACGTCGCACGCGCGCTCACGGCCGCGACAGAGCGGGCCGGCTAGAGGCGTACCCACGTCCCTTAGAGTACAGTCATCCGAACGCGGTCGGCGGCGCTCCAGCGTCGCCGGCCGGTTCGAGGCGCTGCAGTCGGCGTTGCGCGCCGACCTCGACTTCCACGGTGCCGACGGCAGCTACGGCCCTCACGCCTGGCACCCCTTCCCCGCGAAGTTCCCGCCCCAACTGCCCGCGTTCCTGATAGAGCGGTTGTCGGACCAGGGCGACCTCGTCCTCGACCCGATGGCTGGCTCCGGGACCACGCTCGTGGAAGCCGCACGTCTCGGCCGCCGCGCCATCGGCTGCGACATCGACCCGCTCGCCCGAATGGTCGCCGCGGCCAAGCTGACTCCGGTCGACCCGTCGGCGGCTCTGCAAGCGGGCCGGGCCGTACTGAGCGCCGCCGAGAGCGACTGCCGCGAGAACGGCGAAGAGCTGCGGCGAGAACTCGCGCTGCGGTTCGACGCGAAGACAAGGGACTTCGTCGACTACTGGTTCCTGCCCAGGCACCAGCTCGAGCTGCTCGCCCTGGTGCAGCGCATCGAGGCGTTGCCCCAGGACGGTACGCGGGAGTTCCTGAAGGTTATGTTCTCCTCGACGATCATTGCCAAGTCTGGGGGGGTGTCGCTGGCGCGCGACCTGGCCCACACGCGCCCCCACCGAGACCTCGACAAGACGCCGGCCTCGACGTTCGTCGAGTTCGCCAAGCGGCTGGAGCGCGCTGCGGCCTCTATGAGCAAGAGCGGACCGCACGGCGCCGGCGAGGCGGAGATCCGCGAGGCCACAGCGGAGGACACCGGCCTGCCGTCCGCGAGCGTCGACCTGGTCGTCACGTCGCCGCCGTACGCGAACAACGCCATCGACTACATGCGGGCGCACAAGTTCTCGCTCGTGTGGCTCGGCTGGAAGATATCCGATCTCACGAACATCCGTGCGCGGTACCTTGGGCACGACGCCGCCTCACGCGCCCAGTACGACGACCTGCCGGACCAGTGCGAAACAACGCTCGCGAGACTGGCCGAGCGCGACGCAAGGAAGGCGGCGACCCTGCGCCGCTACTTCGGGGAGATGGCCGCGGTGATAGCCGAGATGCGCCGGGTGCTGAAGCCGGGCGGCGTGGCGGTAGTCGTCGTCTCCACGTCGAACCTGCGGGGCATCGACGTGGAGACCCACAGGGGCCTCGCCGCCATCGGCGAGAGCACGGGACTCGAGCTCGCAGGCATCGGGGAGCGCCGCCTCGACCGAGACAGGCGCATGATGCCGGCCCGCTGGGGCGCCCAACGCCACTCGCAGATCGAAGAGCGCATGCACGGCGAGTACGTAATCGGTCTGGTGCGACCGTAGCCTCTGACGCGGCTTGCCAGGCAAGCCGGTACAACATCCGTCATTCCCGCGAAGGCGGGAATCCAGGGTCGACGAGGGGTGCGCCGCGTTCCTCTCAGCAAGTCTGAGCAATTACGGTCGACCCCTTGCCCTTGTGCCCTCCCCACGTCAGTGATATCATATATAGTATCGAGACAAAGGAGAAAATAATGCACCGTTGGAGAACAACGTGCCACGAAGAAGCAAGAGGCTGGAACGCATCAGGAACAGTCCCAAGGACGTTTCGTTTTCCAATTTATGCCATGTGCTCGAAGGCCACGGGTTCGTCATGAGGAGCGGGGGCAGGGGTAGTCACTACGTGGCCACACACCCGTCAACCGGAATCACACTGACGCTCGTCAGGCGGAACCCCGTAAGGCAGGTATATGTCGAGAACGCGCTGGCAGCGATCGATGAGATCACGTTACGATGATGTGAACCAGGCAAGGACGAACCATTGACGACATTCAATGTAATCCACGATGCAAACTACTACGTGGCCCTGGACTATCCGGTCGAGCTGGCTAGGCGAGACGAGGACGAAGAGTCCTACTGGGTATGCGAAATCCCCGACCTGCCCGGCTGTGTCGCGGACGGCGAGACGCCGGCTGAGGCCATCGAGTCGTTGAGCGAGGCCAAGCGGCTGTGGATACAGGCGCGCCTGGAGCACGGGCACCGCGTTCCGGAACCTACCAACAGGCGGGGTGGCCGGGACTACAGCGGCAGGCTTCTCCTCCGCATGCCCAAGTCGCTGCACCGAAAGCTGGCCGCCCAATCTCGGCGCGAGGGTACCAGCCTCAACATGTACGTCGTAAGCCTGCTCTCCGAGCGTGCCGCGTATAATGCGGGCGGGCAACGTGCCGTGGCCGAGACCGCCGGCGGCTACGGAGAGTGATGCCCGCGGCGCACATCCGGCAATGACTGAAAGGTGCGCTGGTCCCTGGGAATAAACGAGTAAGAATGACAGACTCGCAATTGCTTGACCGCATCACCGTATGCCCGAACATCCTCGGCGGCAAGCCGACAATCCGCGGCATGCGGTTCTCAGTTCAACAGGTCCTGGGAATGCTGGCCGCGGGTGACACCGCGGAAACGATCCTCGACGAGTATACGTTCCTGGAACCGGAGGATATCCAGGCATGTCTGCTCTTCGCATACCAAACGCTGTCCGGCGACAATGTGTACGACCGCGTCGCCGTACGCAGAGCATCGTGAGGTTTCTGCTCGACCTGTCGGGATTGAGGATGGCGCCGACGGCACCGACCAACGTCCGCCCGCGCCAATCGGTAGAATTGACAGGCTCTCTGCTCTCCGATACTATGGAATTGCTCAGCGACTCCCGATAATAACTAGGTTGGAGCGTGGGCTACAGTGAGGATCCCTGCGGGGGTCCTCTATTTATTTTTCGTCGGGGTCATGTGAAGCGCTCCGCAGCATTCGTCGACGCCGGCTACCTATACGCGGAAGGATCGACAGCCTTCCCCCCTTAACTCAGTCGACGCTGCGACGTTGGCCTGAACGGGACTCCGCGGCCGCAGCCGAGCGAGATGGACACAATACTCGCGAACGAAAGGGGGCAAGGTGGAACTCGGAGCATTCTCAATCAGCCTGGCCGTAGAGGATTTGGGGGCATCAAGGGCCTTCTACGAGAAGTTCGGATTCGAGATCGTCGGAGGTGACCCATCGCAGGGTTGGCAGATACTACGGAACGGGAACCACACCATAGGACTGTTTTGCGGCATGTTCGACAAGAACATCCTCACGTTCAATCCGGGGTGGGATGCCCACGGCAACCCGGTTGAGTCCTTCACGGACGTCCGAGAGATACAGAGACAGGTGAAGGCAAATGGGGTTGGTCTGTCCAGCGAGGCAGACGAGGCCACCGAAGGCCCGGCAAGCTTCATCGCCATCGACCCCGACGGCAATCCGATCCTGGTGGACCAGCACGTCTGATATCGTGGAAGATGGCTGGCCCACGCCCAATATGAAGCTGCTCAGCGGCTCTCGCGCCACACCACGATAATCGGCAACCAAACCCGTATGGCGCGCCGTCGTGGTTGATTGTGTGACTGTTTCGCCTATACGATACCCGTACATACGAGAGCGGCCGACATGACCATCGATGCGTTGGACGCCTATCCTTGGCCAAATCAGGGGAAAGCATGACGGACTCACAGTTGTTGGATCGCATTACGGTTTGCCCCGACATCTATGGCGGCAAGCCCATAATCCGCGGCATGCGGTTCTCAGTTCAACAGGTCCTGGGAATGCTGGCCGCGGGTGACACGGCGGAAACGATCCTCGACGAGTACTCGTTCCTGGAGCCGGAGGACATCCAGGCATGCCTCCTGTTCGCCTACCAGTCGCTGTCCGGCGACAACGTGTACGACCGCGTCGCCGTACGCAGAGCATCGTGAGGTTTCTGCTCGACGTCTGTGCCTCCTCCCGTGCGATGCATGGGCTGTTGGCCTCCCTGGGGCACGACACCCTAGAGGCCAGTGCATGGACACGAAGTTGACAGTTGAGCCAGTCTCAGATAGTATGAAATTGCCCAGCGACTCCCGATAATAACCAGGTTGGAGCGTGGGCTACACTGAGGATTCCTGCGGGAATCCTCTATTTTTTTGCCGCACGGGGACTACATGAAGCGCTCCGCAGTATTCGTTGACGCCGGCTACTTGTACGCGGAGGGCTCGAAGGCACTTGCTGGTCACAAGCTACGGCGGGGTGCCGTCCAACTGGACCTGCCCAAGACGATCACAAAGCTACGAGAAACTTCTGCCGAAAGAAGTGCAGGGGCCTCCCTACTCCGCATCTACTGGTACGACGGTCTGCTGCGTGGAAAGCAGTCGTCGGACCAGCGCGAACTGGCCTATTCGGACGACGTGAAGCTGAGGCTTGGCATCGTCAACGAAGCCGGTCAGCAAAAGGGCGTCGACTCGCTGATCGTCACCGACCTCGTGGAACTGGCGCGAAATCATGCCATTGCGGACGCGATCCTCCTATCCGGGGATGAAGATCTGAGGATCGGGGTTCAGATAGCGCAGAGCTTTGGCGTCCGCGTTCACCTCATTGGCATCGCGCCCCGCAGAGCCTCTCAGTCCGACTCCCTGCTACAGGAGGCTGACACCACTACCGAGTGGAGCAAAACCGAAGTAGATGCGCTCCTCACCCCGAAACCCGACTTCAAAGAACCCGCTCGGGCGTATGGGGGTGGAGCCTCACCCGACCCCTCAGGCGACGTGGCCGATACCCTGAAGAACGTGGTTGGGGAGTTCGTGTCCGGGCTGACCGGGGACGACATCCGCGCTATCGATAGCCTCGAAGAAGGTGGCGCGATACCACGTCAGTACGATAGTAGGCTGCTGGCAACGTGCAGATCGACAATAGGAAGAAACCTCGACCGGGACGAAACGTCGCTAATGCGGGACCTGCTGAGGCAGGAGGCGAATACAAGAGGGCAGGGAGACTGAGACTTCTCGCGATGGACGGGACCGGCGACTCCCCGCTGGCGCCCATCGCGGTTGCTTTTCGGGCGGGCCGGGCACTACGATAGCAGCCTCAGGTGAGCACATTGGAAGCCAACGCAGAACAGACACGCCCCGCACCCGCCACGATCGACGAGCTGGAGCGGCTACTCGCGGACCAGCTCTACATAACCGACCGCGGGCTGGCTATCTCCATCTTCCTGGCTCTCCGGCTCGGGCGGCCTCTCTTCCTGGAGGGGGAGTCGGGCGTGGGCAAGACTGAGGTGGCCAAGGTGCTCGCCTCCGGTCTCGGCCGCGACCTGATCCGCCTTCAATGCTACGAGGGGCTGGACGTCAGCCAGGCCGTGTACGAGTGGAACTACGCGCGCCAGCTCCTCGAGATCCGAGTGCTCGAGGCGGCGGGAGAGGTTGACCGGGAGTCGGTGTCGCGGGAGATCTTCTCGGAGGACTTCCTGATAAAGCGGCCGCTGCTGCAGGCCATCGAGGGCGGCGGGGACCAGCCGCCGGTGCTGCTGATCGACGAGATCGACAGGGCGGACGAGGAGTTCGAGGGGTTCCTGCTGGAGCTGCTGTCCGACTTCCAGATCACGATACCGGAGCTCGGCACCTTCCGAAGCGACGCCGCGCCGATCGTGGTCATCACGTCTAACAGGACGCGCGAGGTCCACGATGCCCTGAAGCGCCGCTGCCTCTATTTCTGGATCGAGTACCCCGACTTCCAGAAGGAGAGCCGGATCGTCTCCTCCAAGGTCCCGGAGGCCTCCCGCAAGCTCGCCGGAGAGGTCACGGCGTTCGTCCAGGAGCTGCGCGACGGGGAGCTGTACAAGGTCCCCGGGGTCTCGGAGACCCTCGACTGGACTGCAGCGCTGGTCGCGCTGGAACAGAAGCGGCTCGAGCCGTCGATCATCGACGACACGCTCGGCATACTGCTCAAGTACCACGAAGACGTCCAGGCGGTGCGCGGCGAGCAGGTGCAGACGCTCTTCAACCGCGCCGCCAACCGCGGCACCCGCCGGGGAGGACGCCGGGGTTAGGCGCGTCATGACGACAACCATCCCCGAGTCAGCGGCGGCGGCCAACGACGGCGGCCACCTGCTGCACAATCTCCTCCTGTTCGGACGGGTGCTCAGGGGTCTTGGGCTGGACGTCCACTCCGGCCGCATGGTCGACGTCGTGCACGCGCTCGACGTCGTCGGCGTCCGCCGGAAGCGCGACTTCCGCCAGACGCTGCGCACGATGCTGGTGCACCGCCAGAGGGACTTGGCGCTGTTCGACGAGGCGTTCGACGTCTTCTGGCGGCCCCCCAAGGACGACCTGACCACCCTCGACCTCCGCTCCATCGGGGAGCAGCGCCGCTTCCGTCAGCCGCAGGCGGCGCCCCCGTCCGCGGGCGACGCGGCAGGCGACGACGGCGAGGGGGAGGGCGGCCAGGGCGAGCGCGTCGACCTGACCCGGACCTACAGCGCGCGCGAGGTGCTGCGCCAGAAGGACTTCGCCGAGTTCACCGCCGCCGAGATCGACACCGCCAGGCGGATGATGGACGAGCTTCAATGGCAGCTCGGCGAGAGACGGTCCAGGCGGTGGGTGTCAGGCCGCGGCGCCGCCATCGATCTCCGGCGGGCGGCGCGGCGAAACCTGCGGTACGGCGGCGAGATTCTCGATCTGCCGCTGCTGAAACGCAAGCAGAAGGCACGTAGCCTGGTGCTGTTATGCGACGTGAGCGGATCGATGGAGCGCTACACGCGGATGCTGCTCCATTTCATCCACTCCGTCGCGGACAACTGGGACAGGGTGGAGGCCTTCCTGTTCGCGACGAGATTGACCAGGGTCACGGACCGGCTCAGCCGCCGCGGGATCGATGACGCCGTAACCGGCGTGGCGCGCGCCGTCCCGGACTGGGCCGGCGGGACGCGGATCGGCGAATCGCTGAAGACGTTCAACTACCGTTGGAGCCGGCGAACGCTGGGTTGGGGCTCGGTCGTGCTCGTCATCTCCGACGGCTGGGACCGAGGCGACCCGGAGGTCCTGGGCCGCGAGACGGCCAGGCTGCAGAGGAGCAGCTACCGGCTGATCTGGCTGAACCCGCTGCTCGGCTCGGAGACGTACGAGCCGCTGACCCGCGGGATGCAGGCGGCGCTGCCGTTCGTCGACGACCATCTGCCGGTGCACAATCTCGCGAGCCTGCAGGACCTGGCCCAACACCTGAACGCCCTCCCGCCGCATCGCCCGGCCCGGCGCCAGCAGGTCGGCCCTGTGCAGATCGAAGCCGAGGCGGAGGGACCGGAGGCGCACACAAGCGGCCCGAGGCGCCCGATCGACGCCAACCCCACGTTCCGCCACCCCCGTTGGGGCCACGGCGCCGCGCCCGGACTCCGGGAACGGCACCTCGACCGCTAGCTGGAGGACCCGGCGATGCCGGGTACCCGCGTCGGGAGACCGCCTGACTTCCTCACCTCACTCCCAAGGCAACCCGTTCACCCCGAGCATCGCCGCTCCCTGACCGCGTCACCCACACAAGCCCGTTCACCCCGAGTAGCGCCGCTGCTTTGAGCGGCGCGTATCGAGGGGCGCACACGACCACCGGCGCCGCCCTTCGATACACCCCGCCCAGAGCGGCGGGCCACTCAGCGCTAACGGAAAGAGAGGGGAGGCCCTTCAAGTCTGAATAGTTACACGCGCCAAACACGCGGCCAAGACTGCTGGACGCAGCCGCACATCTGTGCTAACATGCCCGCGTGACATCCCCGAACGCTTCACTCTTGGCTATCCACTACCCACTATCCGCCATCCACTATGGAACACCCCTGTTCCATTTTGTCCCGCCCTGTTCCACCCCAGATACAAACCGCGGAACACCACCTGTTCCATTTTTCGGCAAAGTGTTCCACCGCCCAGATAGGAATGGAACACTTTGGAACACAATGGAACAGCTCACAGAAAAATCGACCACTCCACCCCGCCCCAGGGCGCTCCCGCCCATCTGAGCCCCCTGCTTAACCGCCATTCCCGCGAAGAACCTGCCCCCGAGCAGTTCGCGGGCCTGCCCCAACTATTCACTATCCCACTATCCACCATCCACACTCCCGTCTTCATGCTATCATCATGCCACTCTGGGGCATATGAATAAATCTGCAAACAAGAAGATGACGAGCGATCACGGACGCCTCCAGCACCATGCGCAGCACTGCTGAGGCCGTCATCATCGGCGGCGGCGCGCTGGGCGCCAGCGTCTTCTACTTCCTGACCAGGCTCGGGATGCGGGACGTCGTCCTGCTCGAGAAGGGCGGCCTCGCCTCCGGGTCGACCGGCGACTCGGCCGCCTTCGTCCGGCAGCACTACTCGAACGAGGTGTCGATACGCCTCGTGCAGAAGAGCCTCGAGTTCTTCCAAGGGTTCCACGAAGAGCTCGGCGTCGAAGTGTTCACGGCGACGGGCTGGTTCTTCCTGGTACCGCCCGAGGCCGCCGACGCGTTCGACACGAACATGGTCCGGCTCGCGGCGGAGGGCGTCGACACATGGGTGGTCTCCGTGGAGGAGGCCGCCGAAGAGCTGCCCGGGCTCAACACCGACGGAATCGCCAGGGTCGCGTTCGAGCCCGAGTCCGGCTACGCCGACCCCGGCGCCACGGTACGGGCGCTGGTGGCCGCGGGCGAGGCCGCAGGAAACGAGGCCCGCGCGGACTGCCCGGCGACCGGCATCGAGAGCAACGGCGGCAGGACCACGGTGAAGACCGCCGACGGTGCCGTCGAGACGCGGGTGGTGGTCAACGCCGCGGGTCCGTGGGCCGGCCGCGTTGGCCGGTGGATGGGCCTCGACCTGCCCTTGGAGATATCGCGGGAGCAGGACGTCGTCGTCCGCCCGCCCGACGGTGCGCCGAAGCTGCGTCGCTGCGTCTCCAACATGGTCGACCGGATTTACATGCGTCCGACGCCCGACGGGGCGGTGCTGGCCGGCGCCGGACATCCGAAGGAGAACGAGCCGGTGAACCCCGACTCGTACGACAGGTCCGCCGACGCGGACTTCATCGACGAGACGCGCGCGCTGCTCACCCACCGCTTCCCCGCGCTGGCGGGCGCCGAGGTGGAGCACGGCTGGGCAGGCCTCTACACGATAACCCCGGACTGGAACATGATCCTCGACCGTTCGCCCGCCAACGACGACCACTACCTGGCCGTGGGTGGCAGCGGCCACTCCTTCAAGATCGCGCCGGCGATGGGGCTCTGCCTGGCCGAGATGATAGTGCACGGCACGTCCCAAACAGTCGACATCTCTCCGCTGGGGGCCGACCGCTTCGACGAGGGCGCCATGCTCCGGTCGACGTACGGCGGCAACAGGGCTTAGCGATGGCCGACCACCCCGAATACCTGGTCATGGACGGCGCCGTCGTGCGGTACGACGACGCCAGGATCCACATAGCCACGCCCGCCGTGCGCTACGGCGCGACCGCGTTCGAGGGCGTCCGCGCGTACTGGAGCGAGGACGAGCGGGAGCTGTACCTCTTCCGCGCCCCGGAGCACGTAGACCGGCTGCTGCAATCGGCCCGGCTCATGGGCATGGCTCCGGTCGACTACTCGGCCGACGACGTTCTCCATCTGATCGTCGAGTTGCTCCACGCCAACGGCCTCCGGCAGGGCGTACACCTTCGTCCGAGCCTCTTCGTCGCTGGCGAGGGGTCGATACAGGCGCGCGGCCCGGTGTCGCTCGGGATCGTGGCCGTACCCTCGGGCGCGATCATCGACACCGGTGGATGGGACAGCCGGCCGTTCCGGCTTGCCGTGTCCTCGTGGAGGCGGATCGACGACAACAGCATGCCGCCGCGTATCAAGTGCGCGGCCAACTACCAGAACGCCCGAATGGCCCTGATCCAGGCCGAGGACGACGGGTACGACGGCGCGCTCATGCTCGACGCGGCCGGCCACGTGACGGAGGAGGCCCGCGGCTGCGTCTTCGCGGTCCGCGACGGCGCCGCGCTGACGCCGCCCGTGACCAACGACATCCTTGAGAGCATCACCAGGGACACGGTGGCCCGGCTGCTGCGGGAAGACCACGGCGTCGAGGTCGTCGAGCGCGAGATCGACCGCACCGAGCTGTACGTCGCGGACGAGGTCTTCCTCTGCGGCACGGCGCTGGGCGTCACGCCGGTCGGCTCCGTCGACCGGTTCGCGATCGGCGGCGCAGCGCCCGGCCCCGTCACCGCGGCCCTGAACAAGACGTACGTCAACGCGGCGTCCGGCCGCGACAAGAGCCGCGCGGAGTGGCTCACCCCGGTGTACGGGAGGTAAGCGATTTGCCATCTGAGATACGCGCATCCGCCAGCGTGCTGGTCAACAGGCCCATCGGCGAAGTATGGAAGTTCGTCGCCAACGTGGAGACGATGGACCGGTGGGTCAAGGGCATCTCGGAGACCAAACGCCCGGCCGGCGAGCTCGAAGTCGGCTCGACGTTCACGAGCAAGTTCATCCACGGCGCCCGCACCTTCGACGTCACGCACCGTGTGACCGAGTGCGATCCGCCGTCCCGGCTCGGGACCGAGTCGACGGAGGGGCCGTTCCAGTACTCGAGCGTCCTGCTTCTGGAGGACTCCGAAGGGGCGACAAGGGTGACGAACGTCCTGCGTGCCGGCTCGGGCGGCGCGGCCGGTCTGCTGGCGCCGGTCCTGCGTTGGGGGATGCGCCGGCAGCTATCGAAGGAGCTCAAGGACCTGAAGCGCGCGATCGAGCGCGGCGGGTAGCTCGCCGCCCGCATACCACACTGCGGCTCCGCCCCGCGGCGGCTCCGCTCTCTCAGAGGATTCCATGCTAGCCAAGTCCCTAACGTGCGCGGTTGTCGGCCTCGACGGTGTGATCGTGGAGGTCGAGGTCGACATCTCGCCCGGCCTTCCGGCATTCCACGTGGTCGGCCTGCCCGACGCCGCGGTCCAGGAGTCTCGGGAGCGCGTGCGCGCCGCCATCAGGAACTCGGGCTGCGAGTTTCCCATGCGCCGCATCGCCGCGAACCTGGCGCCGGCCGACCTCCGCAAGGCGGGGCCGGCCTACGACCTCCCGATCGCCCTGGCCGTGCTGCTGAGCTCCGGCCAGGTGCCGGCGATCCCCGACGCGTCCCTGTTCCTGGGCGAGTTGGCGATGGACGGCGGCCTCAGGCACACGAACGGCATCCTGCCGATGGTCGCGGTGGCGAAACAGGCGGGCTACGACACCGTCTTCGTTCCCGCCGCGGACGCCGACGAGGCCGCGCTCGTCGACGGGGTCACGGTGATCGCCGTGGACCGCCTGGCGCAGCTCGTCGCGCACCTGCGGGGCGAAGAGCCGATCGAGCCGCGCGCCGGCGATCCGACCGGCCGCGCGGCCGCGTCGGAGCCGGTCAGCGCGGCGTCCTCCGGCGGGGTGGATCTCGCGGATATCCGGGGCCAGGAGCACGCCAAGCGGGCGCTCGAGGTGGCGGCCGCGGGCGGCCACAACCTGCTGATGTCCGGTCCGCCGGGCAGCGGCAAGACGCTCTTGGCGAGGTCGCTGCCCTCCGTGCTGCCTGTGCTGACCAACCAGGAGGCGCTGGAGGTCACGAAGATATACAGCGTCGGAGGGCTGCTGCCATCGTCCACGCCGCTCATCAGCGAGCGGCCGTTCCGGTCGCCGCACTACACGATCTCCAATGCCGGGATGGTCGGAGGGGGACGGCAGCCGCGGCCCGGGGAGATCACGCTGAGCCACCGCGGCGTGCTGTTTCTCGACGAGCTGCCGGAGTTCGGACACTCCCTGCTCGAGGTCCTGCGGCAGCCGCTGGAGGACAAGGTCGTCACCATCAGCCGCGCCCAGGGGACGATCACCTTCCCGGCCAACTTCATGATGGTCGGCGCGATGAACCCGTGCCCGTGCGGCTTCTACGGCGACCCTCTGAAGGAGTGCTCATGCTCCATGAGCACCGTCTCGCGCTACAAGAAGCGGATCAGCGGGCCGTTGCTGGACCGCATCGACCTGTTCGTCGAAGTGCCGAGGGTCGAGTACGAGAAACTGGTCGCGCCCGAAGGGGCCGAGAGCTCGGAGCGCATCAGGGGCAGGTCGCAGCAGGCCAGGACCCTGCAGCAGGAGAGGTTCGCCGACACGGGGCTCATCACCAACTCGGAGATGGGACCGGTCGAGGTGTGGGACTACTGCAAGACGGACGAGACGGGCCAGGGGCTGCTCCAGGCCGCCATGAAGCAGATGAACCTGTCCGCCCGAGGCTACCACCGCGTGCTGAAGGTCGCCCGCACCATAGCCGACCTGGCGGAGTCCGACGACATCGGCGTCGCCCACCTGGCCGAGGCCCTGCAGTACCGCCCCTCAGGCTGGGGCTAAACTAGAATCGTAGGCGTTGCTCGGCGCACAGGCGTTCTATAGAATACATGAGCCATGACCCTGCCAGAACCTACGACGACATTCAGAGACCCTATCCACGGCTACGTCGGGGTCTTCGATTGGGAGAAGGAGATCATAGACCAGCCGGTGTTTCAGCGTCTGCGGCACATCCGCCAGTTGGGCCTCACGTCATACGTGTATCACGGCGCTGAACACTCTCGATTCGGCCACTCCATTGGGGTCATGCATCTGGCGGGACGGTTCGTCGAAAGGCTGTTGAAGCACCCGTATCACGAGGAACTGCTCATGGAGCGCCAGGGCTGGTCCGAACGCGACTTCAAGGCGAAGGTCGATCAGACCGTCCTCGAGGCGCGACTGGCCGGGCTGCTCCACGACATTGGCCATTCGCCCTTTTCGCATACCGGGGAGAACAGATTGTTTCCAGAAGGCAAGCGGCACGAGCACTATGGCGAGGAAATCCTGCGGTCGCCCGAGTTCGGAATTGGAGACATCATCGACCAACAGTCAGGGCGAGGTGTGACAAAGGAAAGGGTGGCTCAACTCATTGGCTTTGCGGAAGGAGGATACGAGGTCGGTTTCGTGCGAGATTTGATTTCGAGCGTGTGGGATGTCGACAAGATGGACTATCTGCTCCGAGACTCGTTGTACTGCGGCGTTCGATACGGCTCTTATGATCTGGAAAGAATCATAGACACGATCACCCTCTACGACGAGAACCCGGGAGGACTGCTCAGGCTGGGAATTGAGGAGGGAGGCATCCATGCGATAGAGGGTTTCATCTTGGCCAGATACTTCATGTTTACTCAGGTCTATTACCATAAGGTGCGACGAGCCTACGACTTGATCCTGGCCGACTTTATTGCCGAGCTTCTCCAGGCGAAGTCGGGGTCGGAAACATATCCTGATCAGGTAACGGACTACGTCGAGTGGCATGACCCGAGGATCTTTGCAGAGATGTATCGGCTCAGGGACGAGCAAGGCAGGAACCTGGCTTGGAGGCTTTCGGCCAGGCAGCACCCGAAGCCCGTGTATGAGACAAGCGATCATGAGGACCGAGTAGTGACCGACAGTTTGAGGCGTAGGCTGGGGCAGGAATTGTCCGGGCGGTATCCCAACGTCCAGGTATGGCCGGACCTGGCCTTGGACCACCCGGAACGGTTCAGGACGGGCGATGAGGTTTGGCCCGTCAGGCGGGACAGCGGCAGATGGACTTCGTTGACCAGTCTGTCCAGGGCACTGGCTGGGCTGGAGCCTATCCGACGATTCCGGATATATGCAGAAGTTGGCGACAATCGCCAGTTGGAAAATGAAATCAGGAAATACTGCCGCGAGATGGCTTGAGGGAGGCGTCGGCATGAGGGACGAACATTTGCTGGGGATCAGACTGTACGTCGTCCAGAAGATAGTCGAGCTCGGCAAGGACATCGGCAAGACAAAGGTGCAGAAAATAACCTACTTTTTGCAAGAGGCGGTGGGCGTCCCGCTGAAGTACCTCTTCAGGATGCACTATTACGGACCCTACTCCGACGATCTGGACAACGTGCTGATCCTTGCCCAGATGGTGGGATACGTCGAAATCAAGCCCGACCTGGACGGCTTCGGCTATCACGTGACCCCTGGTCCGGAGAGCGAATCCAGGTGGGCCGACGAGAACGACCTGACCGCGGAGGAGGTCGCGGCGATCGACAGGGCTACGAAGATTCTAGGAGGCCTCGAGACCGTCGAACTGGAACTCTATGCCACCATCCACATGATAGGCCGAACGGGAGGGGGGCTATCCAAGGACGATACGCTGGGGACCGTAGGCAAGCTGAAGCCCAAATTCTCCAAGCAGAGGATCGACAACGCATACCGGACCCTTGAGAAGGCTGACCTGATCTAGAAACATCGGACAAGGTCCGCCCGAGCCGGCAGCCAAGCGGTACTCCCGCTTCCACGCTATCATGGCATAGGAGCGACGAGCCAATGGGCATCACGTACGTTGACGGGACTGTCCGCAACGTCGGGTCTGAAGAGCAGGTCAGGTTCCTGGTGGACAGCGGGGCCGGCTACACGCTGCTCCCGGAGCGCGTGTGGCAGTCGGGTTGCAGTCGCGCGGAGTCGTGTGCTAGGGTACCGCGCATCCCAAAGCAGGCAGCCGAACCGATGGTCCTCCTCCGAATGCTTACGCATGTCACCTACTTTGTGGCGTACTGCCACGACCCGATGGCGTACGGGAGGACGTAGCGCTCAACTCTTTTTTCTCGCTTTTTGGAAGGGCCTCCCATCGCGGGAGGCCCTTCTTGATTTCACGGGAGTAGCCGCCGACCGCGGTTGACGATGCTGACATCGCTGCGACCCTACACCGAACTGCTGAGCGAATACCTGAGGCCGCACCGGCTCAGGGTGGCCCTGCTCGCTTTCGTGATCGTGAGCGCGACCGGGTTGCAGCTCGCGGCGCCTCAGTTCATTCGCCAGTTCTTCGACCTGGCGCAGGAACGCGGTGAGCTGTCCCCGTTGTACGTGGCGGCGGCGTTGTACCTGGGAATAGGCCTCTTTGGGCGCGGCATGACCGCCGTGAGCTACTACCTGGGCGCGGACATAGGATGGCGGACGACGAACCGGCTGCGCTCCGACGCGACCCGCCACGTCCTGAAACTCGACATGTCGTTCCACAACGACCATCCGCCGGGCGAGCTTATCGAGCGTATCGACGGCGACGTAGAGAGACTCGCCAACTTCTTCTCCCAGATGGCGATCGTCATCATCGGGGGCGCGCTGATGGTCGTCGGCGTCCTGACGGTCGCTTGGCTGGAGGACTGGCGCTTCGGCCTCGTTCTGTCGGGCGGGGCGATTCTCGGAGCGACATTGCGCACGAGGCTCCTCGCGATCAGCGTCCCCTGGTGGCGCAAAGAAAGCCAGGCTAGGGCCGCGTTGTACGGCTTCCTGGAGGAGAGGGTCTCGGGCATCGAGGACATCCAGTCCAGCGGAGCGGCCGGATACACGATGCACCGGTTTCGCGAGGTGATGCGGCGCAGGTTCTGGACGAACGTGCAGGCCAATCTCGTGATCAACCTGGTAGCCGGCGCGGGATTCTCGTCGACCCTGATCTCCTATGCCGCTACTCTCGCCTTGTGCATATACTTGGTGCAGTCCGACGTCATCACGTTGGGCACCGCCTATCTGATGTACCACTACTGGGCGATGATGAGTGCCCCGGTGGGACGGATCATGCGGGAGATCCAAGACCTGCAGAGAGCGCGCGTCAGCATCGAGCGCGTAACCGAGCTGCTGCAAACGGAGTCTGCCGTCGAGGACGGCGAGCGCCCCCTCGCGGCGTCGAGCACGCCCGCGGTCGCTTTCGACCGCGTCTCATTCGCCTACCACTCGGAAGCCAACGCGCTCGACGACGTATCGTTCAGGCTCGAACCCGGTACGACCCTTGGCCTTCTCGGCCGTACGGGCAGCGGCAAGACGACGATGGCGCGGCTCCTGCTGCGGTTCTACGACCCGACCCAGGGGGCTGTGCGCCTGGACGACTTCGACATACGGCAGGCTCCCATAGCCGAGCTCCGCGGCCGCGTCGGACTGGTCACCCAGGAGGTGCAGCTGTTCCAGGCTTCCGTCCGGGACAACCTGAACCTGTTCGGCGCCGGCGCGAGCGACGACCGCATCGTCGACATCCTCCAACAGCTGCAACTCGACGCCTGGTACCGCTCGCTGCCCAGCGGCCTGGACACGGAGCTAGCCTCGGCCGGCGGACAGCTATCGGCCGGCGAGGCGCAGATGCTCGCGTTCGCCAGAGTCTTCCTGAAGGACCCGGACGTCGTGGTACTCGACGAGGCTTCTTCGCGCCTCGACCCAGCGACGGAGCGGATGATAGACAGCGCGATGCAGGCGCTGCTTAAGGATCGAACCGCGGTCGTGATCGCCCACCGGCTCTCCACTGTTGAACGGGTGGACGAGATCATGATCCTGGCCGAGGGGCGGATACAGGAGCATGGCGCTCGGGAGGCGCTGGCGGCCGACCCGTCCTCACGCTTCTCGCGGCTGCTGCGGACGGGCATGGACGAGGTGCTGGCGTGAGCGTCTGGCCGTACTACTGGAGGCTCATGAAGGCCAACTGGTGGCTGTACGTACTGGGCGCGCTCGCCTTCACCGCCGCGTTGGGGCTGCCAATTGTGGCCGCCCTGCTGTTGAGGGAGCTGTTCGACTCGCTCGCCGGAGAAGCGACCCTGGAGCTCAGCGTCTGGACCATTCTCGCGCTGAAAATCGGCGTCGACCTGTTCCATCTCGGGGTCATGCAGACGGCCTCTCAGATAGCGGAAGACATGCTGCTCGCGCTGCTGGAGACGAGGCTTCAGTCGAACCTGTTCAAGACCGTCACAGAGGGCCGTCCGCGTAGAGGCGCGCCCGGCGCCGGCGACGTGATCAACCGCTTTCGGGACGATGTCAGGGCTGTCGTGTTGCCGCTGGCCGTGCCGCCGATTCTCGTTGGCTACGTCATCGTGATAGGCATCACCTTCTTCTTGATGTTCCAGGTCAGCCCGCTGGTTGCGTCGGTGATCTTTCTGCCAAGCGTCGTCGGCGTGGCCGTCACGAGAATACTGGGGGCGTGGATCCGGTCGTACCGCGAGGCCGCCCGCCGGGCGACCGGCAGGATGTCCGGCTCTCTCGGCGAGATTCTCGGCGCCGTTCAGGTACTCCAGGTCGCCGGCACCGAGTCGGCCGCCGTGGACCACTTCGACCGGCTCGGCGAGCAGCGGCGCAGGGCGTCGCTGAAGGAAACCGTGCTCGACGAGGGCATCCATTCCGTGGGCCAGAGCACACTGACCCTGACCATCGGCGTCGTTCTGCTCACCGCTGCCCATCTGATGATTGAGGGGTCGTTCACTCTCGGAGACTTCGCCTTGTTTGTCGGCGTCGTGCAGGCCGGATACATCGCCTACTTCCCGACCCTGTTGGGTGAACAGATCGCCAACCTCCAGAGGTCCAGGGTGTCCTTCGAGCGGATAGCGGAGCTCATCGACGAGGACTCCCTGCGAGAGTTGGCGCGAAACGAGCCTCTCCGTCTCAGGGGACCGCTGGACAACGTGCCCCGAGTCGTGAAGACGGACGCCCATCTGGACAGCCTCAGCGTCGAGAGGTTGACCTGCACGCATCCTGACACCGGCCGCGGCATTGCCGAGATCAGCCTGCACCTCCGGCGCGGATCGTTCACCTTGATCACGGGCCGCATCGGCTCCGGCAAGACCACCCTGCTCAGGGCAATGCTTGGCCTCCTCCCGACTGATGCGGGAGAGGTGCTCTGGAACGGCGACCGGATCGAAGATCCCCGGACGTTCCTCGTGCCGCCGCGCTGCGCCTACACGCCTCAGGTCCCCAGGCTCTTCAGCGACACGCTGAGAGACAATATCCTCATGGGCCTGCCGGAGAGCGAGGTCGACCTGGACGCCGCGGTCCGGCTCGGAGTCATGGAGCAAGACGTCGAGCAGCTCGAGAACGGGCTTGACACGCTCGTCGGGCCGAGGGGCGTCCGGCTCTCTGGCGGCCAGGTGCAGCGCACCGCAGCCGCCCGCATGTTCGTCAGGCAGCCCGAGCTGCTCGTCTTCGACGACCTGTCGAGCGCGCTCGACGTCGAGACCGAGCGGCAGCTCTGGGAGCGGATGTTCGAGCTGCCCGACGCGACCGCCCTGGTCGTGTCCCACCGCCGCGCCGCATACCGCCGCGCAGACCACATCGTCGTTCTGAAGGAAGGCAGGGTCGACGCCCAGGGCAGGCTGGACGACCTGCTGCGCACGTCAGAGGAGATGCAACGCCTCTGGGCGGGCGACGTGGGGTCAGAAGAGGGGACCCAGTGACGAGCATATCCACGGTTACTGAGGTGTCGCAGTTCACGTCGCGTGACGTCAGGCGGCTGGCGCGGGGGCGATTCGACCAATGTTGAGCGCCATGCGGCTCTATGCAGCGCTGCAGGGGCGGTACCTGAGGCCGTATTGGCCGCTGGTGCTGCTGCTGGGCGTGCTGCTCCTCGGCATGATCGGCCTGCAGCTCGTGGCGCCGCAGATCGTGCGCCACTTCATCGACCGCGCCGTCGAGCGGGAGGCGCTCAGGTCCCTGTACGCGGCGGTCGGCCTCTTCCTCGCCGCGGGGCTGTCGGTCCGGGTGCTGCAGGCAGTGACCGACTACCTGGGACGCGACGTCGCCTGGAGGGCCACGAACCGGCTCAGGGCGGACCTGACGCTGCACGTGCTGCGGCTCGACATGGGCTTCCACAACGCCCGCACCCCGGGAGACCTGCTGGAGCGGATCGACGGCGACATCGAGAGGCTGACCAACTTCTTCTCCCAGTTCTTCGTCCGGCTCGTGGGCGCACTCTTGCTTCTCATCGGGCTGGTCGTCGTGACCTGGCTGGAGGACTGGCGCTTCGGGCTGTCGGTGGCTGTGTTCACCGCCTTCTTCCTGCTATCCCGGATGAAGCTGCTCGCCTTCATCGTGCCGCTCTGGCAGGTGGAGAGCCAGGCGAGGGCCGAGCTGTACGGGTTCCTCGGCGAGCGGCTCGCGGGCGTCCGTGACATCCGCAAGAGCGGGGCTGTCGCGTTCACGATGGCCCGGTTCTACGAGGTGCTGCGAACGCGGCTCTTCTCGTGGCTGAAGGCCTCGATAGTCAGCAGGCTGGCGTGGGGGTTCGTCTCCGCGTTCAACAGCACGAGGTTCTCGATCGGGCTGGCTGTCGGCGCCTACCTGTTCATGCGGGGAGAGATAACGATCGGGACGGTCTACCTGATCTACCAGTACCTGGAGCTGCTCTGGGTGCCGATCAACTCGATCTCCAGGGAGTTCGAAGACCTTCAGATGGCGGGCGCGAGCATACGGCGGGTCAAGGAGCTGCTGGACACGAAAGCGACTGTCCAGGACGGCCGCGGCGCGGACCTGCCGGAGGGCCCCCTGGGCGTGGAGTTCAGCGGCGTCTCGTTCGCCTACCGGCCGGGGGTCACGGTGCTGGACGACGTGTCGTTCAGGCTGGAGCCCGGCAGGTCGCTGGGACTGCTCGGCCGTACCGGCAGCGGCAAGACGACCATGTCGCGCCTGCTGTTCCGCTTCTACGACCCGGACCGGGGCGAGGTGCGACTGGGCGACGCGGACCTCAGGCGGATGCCGCTGAAGGCCCTGCGCGGCCGGGTGGGGCTGGTGACGCAGGAAGTGCAGCTCTTCCAGGCGTCGGTGCGGGACAACCTCACGTTCTTCGACCGCGGCGTCCCGGACAGGAGGATAGAGGCCACGCTCGACGAGCTGGGCTTGGGCCAATGGTACGGGGCGCTGCCGAGCGGGCTCGACACGGAGCTGGCGGCGGGTGGCGGCCAGCTCTCGGCGGGCGAGGCGCAGCTCCTGGCCTTCACCCGCGTCTTCCTCAAGGACCCCGACTGCGTCGTGCTCGACGAGGCGTCGTCGCGACTCGATCCCGCGACCGAGCGGCTGATCGAGCGGGCGGTGCGGCGTCTGCTCCGCGGCCGGACCGCGGTGATAATCGCCCATCGCCTGTCGACCGTTCAGCAGCTCGACCGGATCATGATCATCCAGGACGGACGCGTCCAGGAGCAGGGCCCTCGCGAGGCGTTGGCCGCCGACCCGTCCTCACGCTTCGCAGGGCTCCTCAGGACCGGGCTCGAGGAGGCGCTGTCTTGAGCACGACTCCGTACCTGCTGAGGCTGGCCTGGCGCTGCGGGCCCGTGATGGCGCTCGCTGGCCTCTTTGCACTGCTCGACTGGGGGTTCGTAGTTCCCTTCGGGCTTCTCATGCGTGCGATCTTCGACGCGATCACCGGGGATGCGGCGGTGGGGCTCAACGTCTGGACGCTGATCGCGATCATGACCGTCGCGAACTGGGTCGACCTGATCGTGGTGCGGCCGGTCGGCGGCGTGGCGACACAGTTCCTCCAGGGCCTGCTGGAGGGCCGTCTCCAGAGGAACCTGATCGAGACCATCCTGGAGAACCGGCCCGCGGGGACCGGCATCAGCGCCGGCGGCATGCTCAACCGGTTCAGGGACGACGTGGAGGCGCTGGCGGCGCCGGTGCTGAAGCTCGCGACCATTTTCGGGGTGACCGTAGCGGGCGCCGCGTCGATCTACATCATGGCGACGATCGACCCGCTGATAACCGTGGTCGGGCTGCTCCCCGGGGTGCTGGTCTTCGGCTTCACGAAGGCGCTAGGCGGCAGGATCGACGCCGTCCGCCGGCGGACCCGCGAGACGACCGGCCAGGTCTCATCCTCCCTGGGCGAGTTCCTGGGCGCCGTTCAGGCCATCCAGGTGGCGAACGCCGAGGAGCGCGCCGTGAGCCACTTCCAGGCGCTGAGCGCCGGTCGGCGCAGCGCCGACCTGAAGGAGGGCATCCTCGACGCCCTCATGCGCTCCGTGAACGGCAGCACGGTCGTGGTCACGACGGCCCTGCTCCTGGCGCTGGCGGCGCCGCTCATGCGAGACGGCTCGTTCACCGTCGGCGACTTCGCGCTGTTCGTCACCATGATCGGCGGCAACTTCATGGCGTTCCTGATGCAAACGCTGGGCGAGGCCCTGGCCGAGCTGAGGCGGTCCCGGGTGTCGCTGGAGCGGCTGGTCGAGCTGGTCCCGGAGTCGCCTCCGCGGACGCTGGTGCGCGGAGGCTCGCTGCACGTGCGCGGCCCAATACCGGAGGAGCCCTACCCGGTCAAGACCGCCGAGCACAGGCTCGAGTCGGTCGAGCTGGACGGCCTGACCTACCGGCATCCGGAGTCCGGGCGCGGCATCGAGGGCGTCAGCCTGACCGTGCCCCGAGGGTCGTTCGTCGTCGTCACGGGAAGGATCGGCTCCGGCAAGACGACGCTGCTCGAAGTGATGCTCGGCCTGCGGCCTCCCGACGACGGCGAGATCAGGCTGAACGGGCGGCCCGTCGACGACCCGTGGGACGTATTCGCGCCGCCCCTGTGCGCCTACACGCCGCAGGCTCCTTGGCTCTTCAGCGACACCCTGCGCGTCAACATCCTCATGGGCCTGGGCGCGAGCGAGCGGGAGCTGGCCGCGGCGGTCCGGCTGGGCGTCATGGAGGAGGACGTAGACTCCCTGGAGGCCGGTATGGAGACGGTCGTCGGCCCGCGGGGCGTTCGCCTTTCCGGCGGACAGGTGCAGCGGACGGCCGCGGCGAGGATGTTCGCCAGAGAGCCCGAGCTCCTCGTGTTCGACGACCTCTCCAGCGCTCTCGACGTCGAGACCGAGCAACGGCTGTGGGACAGGCTGTTCGAGCTGCCCGAGACCACCGCGCTGGTCGTGTCGCACCGCCGCGCTGCCTACCGCCGCGCCGACAGGATAGTCGTGCTGAAGGACGGCCGCGTCGAGGCCGAAGGCAAGCTCGACGACCTGCTCAGGGAGTCGGAAGAGATGCGCAGGCTGTGGGCGGGCGAAGTGCAGGGGACCGCAGACGAAGGCCGTCCAGTGCCAGGATAGCGCGCCGACCGGCGCGTGTTAGAATGCGTGGGGTCGATTCTCGACGCTACCGGCACGCAGTATAGTGCGTCCCATCACATCGGGTCACGCAAGTGGGTGATGCAATGGCAGCGGTCACAGTAAGTGTCATCAACCTGAAGGGTGGCGTCGGTAAGAGCACATTGACGATGCTCTTAGGAGAATTTCTGGCGTTCCGGCACTCAAAGAACGTTCTTCTCATCGACATGGACGCACAGGCGAATCTCAGCTACTGCATGGTTCCTGATCATCGAATACAGGCACAGACTCGAATAGGCAGAACAGCGTACCATCTTCTTCGGGCCGGCTTTCATAGCGAGCATCTAGACATAGCAGACTATATCACCCAGCCACCTCTAGTCGTTTCGAATATCGCCCGAAGTGGAATGAGCACGCACGGCACCGATATTCACATGGTGATCTCGACGCCCACCGTTGCCGAGCTTGACGAAGACCTATTGCGCTTGTGGGAGGAGGGCAAGCGGATGCCTGAACATGTCAGGCATATACTCCGAAGAGCGATTGAGCCAGCGCAAGATCAATAT
The DNA here is from genome assembly GCA_965220785.1 of Dehalococcoidia bacterium. Classification (GTDB taxonomy): domain Bacteria; phylum Chloroflexota; class Dehalococcoidia; order Lucifugimonadales; family CAZENU01; genus CAZENU01. The sequence goes on along the minus strand of CBDCQW010000003.1, from coordinate 178,343 downwards.
GACTACATACTAATTGACTGCCCACCCGGCCTGTCCTTGTTCTCGTCTGCCGCCCTGATCGCTAGCGATTACTACATCTCGCCGATCATCCCGGAGCCTCTTTCACTACAGGGTGTTGAGTTGGTACAGGATCGACAAGCACAGCTGAGTCAGGTGCATGGAGGCAGAGCAGAGTTCAGAGGTGTGGTACCGAACGTCGTCAAGCACTATCGAAACACGCACCGCAGAGTGTCCGAGCAAGTCTACTCCAGCGACAAACGCAAGTACGAGCCGTTTGAATACTGGCTTCCGGACAATGAGAGACTGCGCACGCTTGGCGAGTATAACCCAGATGTGCAGGGTGCATGGGCTATGGGAACGGAGCACAAGTTCTCCGATGTGTACGATAAGTACGGTGTCGCCCATCGGTTGCGCAACCCAGCTGCTGGAGCACTCAGCAGACAACCGACAGAGGGAAAGGAATATCGTCTACAGGATCGGATATCCAGCTTGGTTCAAGAGTTCATGGAGCGATGTCCGTCTCCGAACTAAGAGACATCGGTGATCAGATATGAACGGTAGAGAAAAACGCCTTGTGGATCTGCTCCAGGCCAAGTGCCACGAGGACCCGGAGGGCTTCCGCCGGTTCCTGCCGGGGGTGGCCGAGCTGCTGCCGGAGCTGCCCCCGAGACGAAGCAGGCTGCGGTCTGCATTCGGCCTAACCGAACGCGAGCGCTCTTTCCACAGGACGGGGGTGGCGGAGGCGCTGGACAAGCTGGAAGGCGGCGCGATAACCGCCGAGGGGGCCGCGAAGGGCCTGCAACACTGCGCGAACTTGATCAGGGACGATGCCTTCACGGACGAAGTGGACTACGAGACGTCAAGAGGGCTCGTGAAGGCCGCCTTGGGCAAGTCTCCGGGTTCTTACAAGGTGAAGACCACCGTGCCCATGGGCATGGGGGGCGGAGAAGCGCTGGAACGGGTCACCGTGCTCAGGGGCGTCTACCTCGACCTGGATAGAGAGAGGCGGCTGGTGTCCATCAGCATCAACCCGGCGAAGGTCAGAGAGTGGAAGAAGCTGATGGCCGTTGTCGGGATAGGTAGGGATCCCGAGCGGGACGTGGCTTTGCGTCACGACGACTACCTGGCGATGCAGGACCCCCACGGAAATGGCTGAGCGTGTTCTGGTGGACACTTCCGCCTCCTACGCACTATTCTCCGATTCAGACCTGTTCCACGACAGGGCCAGCACGGCCTACCGATCGTTGATGGCTCGAGAGGAGGAGCTTTGGGTGACGTCCTATACGCTGGTCGAGACGATCGCTCTGCTGCACCGGCGACTGGGCTTCGAGGTCGTCTTTGAGTTTTCCGAGTGGTACAGGGCCAACCTCCAAGTGCTGTGGGTCGACGGGCGGTTGCACGCCGAAGCGTGGCAGCGATTTGTGGCGGATCGGGGGCGAACCCTGAGCTTCGTCGACTGGACCACCGTAGTCGCCTCGTACGATATGGGGTTTCCTCCAGTGTTCACGTTCGACGGCGGCTTTGCCAACGAAGGGCTCGCCGTGGTGCCCCGCTAGCGAGGGGCGCGGTCCTAGGCGTCGGACTCGGTTCCGTAGGCGAGGTTGAAGACGCGCTGGGGGCGCCAGTCGCCGGCGGAGGCGTCGAACGAGATGATCGCCAGGAAGCGCCCGTCGGTCGAATAGACGCGGCACTGCTCGTCCGGGCCCAGGAACGGCATGCGCAGCGAATCGGAGAGCGGCCGGCCGTGCCTGAGACGGTCCTCCGCCTGTCGTCCCACGATGGCCGCGCGCATCTTCCCCACGACGACGTCCGGCGGCTGTACTAACTCGCGCCACGTACCGTCTTCGAACCGGCTCTCGGCCTCGTCGACGCTCATAGCGTCCTCCAGCCTGAGGGGGCCGCTCCTGAGACGGGTCAACGAGCTCAGATGCCCGCCGCAGCCCAGACGTCGGCCGAGGTCGTAAGCGAGCGACCTCATGTAGAAGCCGCGCCCGCAGGTGACCTCCACCGTCGCCGCCGCGGGCGCCCAATCGACGAGACTGATTTCGATCACCTCGACCCGCCGGGGCTCGCGGTCGACCTCTATCCCGGACCGGGCGAGATCGTACAGCCGCTTGCCGCCCTTCTTCAGCGCCGAGAACATCGGCGGGACCTGGTCGATCACGCCGTGGAAGGACGCCAGGGAGTCTTCGACATCCTGCGCCGAGACCGTCGACGCGTCCCCGCGCGCCGTGACCGTACCCAACGAGTCGTACGTGTCCGTCTCGACGCCGAGCTCGATCGTGCAGCGGTACTCCTTCGTGCCGTCGACCAGGTACTCCATCATCCGCGTGGCCTGGCCCAGGCAGATCGGGATCACGCCGGTCGCGACCGGGTCCAGCGTCCCGCCGTGGCCGACGCGCTTGACGTTGCTGGCGCGCTTTATCCGGCGGACGACGTCCATGCTAGTGGCGCCTTCGGGCTTGTCGATGTTCAGTATTCCGGACACCGCTTCGCCGAAGGACCGCGCCCTGGCCGCCCCTTTCATCCGGGTCACGACTCTTTCCCAGACCCGTCGGCGGGCGTCACGCGGGATATGAGGCTGAGCACGTCGGACCCGGTCTCTATCGACTCGTCGAGTCGGAACTCCACGGCCGGTATGCTCTTCAGCGCGACCCTGTGGCGCAATCGCCGATGCACGAAGCCCGCGGCGGACCTCAGCGCCTTCATGGAGCCGACCTTCGCGTCCTCGTCCCCCAGGACGCTGACGTACACCCGCGCGCTGCCGAGGTCGGGGGAGGCGTCCACGCGCACCACGCTGACCATCCCGCCGAGCCTCGGGTCGCGAAGGTCCTCCGCCAGGATACTGCTGATCGCTTGGTGCAGAACGACGTTGATACGATCGATGCGGCGCGGCATCCGGCCCCCATAGCCGCCGATACCGGTAGAGCGAGCTACCGGCTATTCGGCCTGTCGAGTGACGTGGGACTCCAGGACGTCGCCCTCCTGGAAGTCGCGGAAGCCTTCGAGGACGATGCCGCCCTCGTTGCCGGCGGTCAGCTCGCGTACGTCGTCGCGGAAATGCTTGAGACTGCCGATCTGACCCGTGAAGACCTTCCGGCCGCTCCGGGCGACGTGGATCTCGGCCCTGCGGGTGATCTGCCCCTCGTTCACGAAGATGCCCGCGGCCCTCACGCCGCGCCCAAGCTGGAAGAGGGCCCGGACCGTGGCGTACCCCTCAACGATGTCCTCGACCACCGGCGCGAGAAGGCCGGCGAGCGCCATCTCTATCTCGTCTATCAGGTTGTAGATGACGTCGTAGTACCTGACGTCGACGCCCTCCTGATTGGCGAACGCCCGCGCCCCCGGCTGAGGCTCGCTGCGGAAGCCGACGATCACGGCGTTCGAGGCCGCCGCCAGCATGACGTCGCTATCCGTGATGCTGCCCGTCGCTATGTGGATCAGGTTGACGCGCGTATCGTCCGTCCTGAGTGCCTCCAGGGCGCTCCTGATGGCGTCGATGCTGCCCTGTACGTCCGTCTTGACGATCAGGTCCAGCGCCATCACCTCCCCGGACTCGATCTTGGCGTGCACGTCCTCCAGGGTCACTCCGCTGACACGGCTCGACCTGGCCCTGTCGTCCTCCCAGTCCGCGACCATCGCGCGCGCTCTCTTCTCATCCGGCGCCACCTCGAAGGACTGGCCCGCCGGCGGCAGTCCGTCCAGGCCGAGTATCTCGACCGGAGTGGAGGGTCCGGACTCCCTGATCCTGCCGCCGCTGTCGTCCAGCATGGCCTTGACGCGCCCGCGGGCGCCCCCGGCGACGACTATGTTGCCGACCTCGAGCGTGCCGGTCTGTACCAGGACCGTCGCGACCGGCCCCCGGCTCTTGTCCAACCTCGCCTCGACCACGACGCCCTTGGCCTCCCTGTTCGGGTTGGCCTTCAGCTCCGCAACCTCGGATACGACGAGGATGTTGGCGAGCAGGTCGTCGATGCCCTCTTTCCTGAGGGCGGAGACCGGGACCGAGATCACGTCCCCGCCCCAGTCCTCGACGATCAGGTCGTGTTCCGAGAGCTGGCGCTTGATGCGTTCGGGATCGGAATTGGGCCGGTCCACCTTGTTGATGGCCACGATGATCGGCACGTCGGCCGCCTTGACGTGGTCGATCGCCTCGACTGTCTGCGGCATCACCCCGTCGTCGGCCGCGACGACCAGGACCGCCACGTCCGTGACCCTGGCGCCCCTCGCGCGCATCTCCGTGAACGCCTCGTGGCCCGGCGTGTCCAGGAACGTCACGACGTTGTCTTCGTGCGACACCTGGTAGGCGCCTATGTGCTGCGTGATCCCGCCCGATTCGCCGTCCACGACGTTGGTCTTCCTGATCGCGTCCAGCAGCGTCGTCTTGCCGTGGTCCACGTGACCGAGGATCGTGACGACCGGCGGCCGAATCTCGAGATGCTCCGCCTCCTCATCGCCCGGCGTGATGACGATCGACCCCGGGGCCTCCTCCTCCGTCTCCAACTCCTCGACCGGGAATCCGAACGACCGAGCGATCAGCGACGCCGTCTCGAACTCGATCACGTCGTTGATCGCGAGCATGTAGCCGGCGCGCATCAGCTGCTTGATGACGTCGATCGGCCCCATGCGCATCAACGCGGCCAGATCGCCGACGGTAATGGCTTCCGGCAGGCTGATCGGGGCGGGAGTTGCCGCCTGTGTTTCTCTTTGTCGCGTTGTCATGGTTTCGTTTGAGCCGATCGATTAAACGGTTCTGCGTAGCTCGCCAAGCGACGAGTCGATCCTGGCCCAGTCATCCTCCTCACTTCGTCTCCGCAGAGCGTGGTCGAGACGGCTCTTCCTCAGGGGCTCGTCGGAACACCGACCGTCGCCGCAGACGTAGGCGCCCCGGCCGGCCAGCTTGCCCGTCGGGTCGACCGTGACTGGCCCGTCGGGCGCCGCCACAATGCGCAGAAGGTCCGATTTGCCCGTCTTGCGGCCGCAGACGACGCAACTCCGGAGCGGCGTGTGTCGCGTCCGTGCACTCATGCCGGTTCGCTCGCTATCTTCTCCTGTTCGGCCTCGCTCTGCGGCCCCGCCCGGACTGCCCGCCGCGGCGCGAGCCTCTGCGGCGGCCCGTCCCGCCCCGGTTCAGCTCGGCGATATCCTCCGCGAATCTGATCGCGCCCGCGTCCGACGGGTCCCGACCGGAAATCGACCAGATCGTGTCCGGCAGGTCCTGGATAGACGTCGAGTCGGCGGCAACGGGCACCGGCTCCGGTTCGGGCCGGAGCAGCTCTTCCGGTATTTCGGCGACCGGGACAGGCTCCGGCTCCACGACTTCGGGCTCCGGCTCGAGCTCCGGTACGGCCTCGGCCGGTATTTCCTCCGCGGGCGCCTCGACGGCCTCGGCGGCTTGCGCTTTCTGGATCTCGACGATCTCCGCCACCTCGGCCGGCACCGCCTCCGCCGCCGGCTCCTCGATCGCCCGCTCCGCCTCTTCGACGACCTCGACCGCTTCCGCGACAACCTCCGGGGCCGTTTCGACCTCCGGCTGCGGAACGAGCTGCTCGACGCGGCCCAGCTGTTCGAGAAGCTGGTCGACCGACTTCTGCCCCACGCTCTTGATCTCGAGCAGCTCCGTCGCGCCCTTCGCCGCGAGCTTGCCGATCGTGTCGAGCTTCGCCTCGACCAGGAGGTTGCGAAGACGCGACGGTATCTCCAGAGCGTCGATCGACAACTCGCCGACCGCGTCCATCAGGGCGGCGATGCCGAGTTGCGCTGAGAGCGGTACGACCGGCGCCTTGGGCTCGGGCTTCGGCCTCGACTTGTCCTCGATGTCGCTGCGTATGTCCACCCGCCAGCCCGTGAGCTTGGCGGCCAGCCGGGCGTTCTGGCCCTCTTTGCCGATGGCCAGCGAGAGCTGCCGCTCGGGAACGATGGCCACCGTCGCCTGGTTCTCCTCGTCGACGTCGACGCGCAGGACCTGCGACGGGCTCAACGCGCTCGCGATCAGGCGGACTGGGTCCTTGTTCCACTGCACGACGTCGATCTTCTCGCCGTGCAGCTCGTTTACGATGTTCTGTATGCGGATGCCGCGCAGGCCCACGCAGGACCCGACCGCGTCGACGCCTTCCTGCTTCGCCCACACGGCGACCTTGCTCCGAGAGCCCGCCTCGCGCGCGATGGATACGATCTCCACCGCCCCGTTGTATATCTCGGGCACCTCCATCTCGAACAGACGCCGCACCAGCTCCTTGTCGGTGCGCGAGACGACCAGCTCAGGGCCCCTGTTCGACTGCCTGACCGACTGAAGGAGCACCTTCAGCTTCTGACCGACCCTGTAGCGGTCGAAGGGCGCCTGCTCGGAGGGCGGCAGGATCGCCTCCGCCCGCCCAAGCTCCACCGTGATGTGCTTCGACTCCACCCGCTGGATCGTCGCCGTGTAGACCTCGCCCTCCTTGTCGGCGAACTCGTCGTAGATGAGGTCGCGCTCCGCGTCGCGAAGCCTCTGGAGCACGACCTGCTTCGCGGTCTGGGCCGCGATCCGCCCCGCGCTGTGGGGAAGACTGCCGGTGGGTACGGTTTCGCCGACCTCGGCGTTGGGCCGGATCTCCCGCGCCTGCTCGAGAGTCAGCTCCTGGTCCGGGCTCTCGACCTCCTCGACAACCGTCTTGATGGTATACACGTTGACGTCGCCGGTCGCCGGGTCGAGCGTGACCGAGATGTCCTGGCCGGCGGCGATGCTGTCTCGCTTGTACGCCGATACCAGCGCCGCCTCTATGGCGGACAGCACGACTTCCCGCGGCAGATTCCGCTCGGCCGCAAGCTGCGTCAAAGCGATTATGAAGTCGCTTTTCATTCGCTCAGCCCCTCCCGGAGGCTACGAAAACAAAACCCTCCATAGCAAAAAAAGTGGGCCACCCCACTTTTAAGCACAGCCAAATCGGCGAACCGGTCCGACCGCGCTCAGTATAGCATCTCGAGGTTCCTCTCACAACCTGACGTACTCGGCAGCACGTCGGGCACACTATGGCGCCGGCCCGCCCGCGAAGCGCGATCTCGCCCCTGGCGTACCTCACCCTCGACGTGGGAGATGGCCCCGGACGGTGGTCGCCCAGCGACCGTAACGCCGCGCCGCTAGGCAGGCACTACTCGGCTCGTTCCGTACGGGTCGAACTCCAGCCGCAGCCCGGTCTGGTCCGCCGGGATGTTGCTCAGCTCCTCCAGCGCGTCGATCCACCTCTGGCGCTTGGCGCTGCCGTGCGGGTTGGACAGCCACTGCGCCCTCACCCCGTCGTTCCACGGCATCGACGGGCTCGGCGCCGGCTTCCAGTACTTCGGCGCGACCGCCCGCATCGTCTCCACCTCTTCCGGCGTCTCCGGATAGTGGAAGAAGCTGACGCAGCTCATCTGCCTGTCGTTCCCACCGCCCCACGTGGCGTGAAGCATCCTGAGGTCGAAGGCCACCGCGTCGCCGGGCCCATACTCGCAGATGTGCGAGGGTATCTTGTCGATGGCCTCCCACGCCTCCTCCGTGTCGTGCCACTGCCGGCCCAGCGGCGGCACCGAGGTCAGGACCTCCTGGTACAGCGGGAGGTGCGAGCCGGGGATGAACCTCAATGCCCCGCTGCTGCCGTCCACCGGCTGTAGGGCGAACTGGAACTTTACCCCGTAGCCGTTGAAGTTGCTGGAGCCGTCGTTGTAGTGCCAACGCGTGTTGCCCACGTACCGGTACGCGTTGCTCTCGAAGGCTATCGTCCTCTCCCCGAATAGCTGCTCGGCGACCTCGTAGAACCGGGGCATCTCGGGCAGCGATGCGTAGTAGGGCGTCTCCTCCCCCAGCATGTTGAAGTACTGCATCTTGGTGCCATCGAATGACTCGAACTTGGACGCCTTCGCGGCGGCGACGTCGAAGTCCCTCCGGATGAGCTCCAGGTCATCGGCGTCGAAGAAGTTCTCGAGCACCACGAACCCGAACGCCTTGAACTGCCTTTCCTGCGCCGGCGTCAGCCTCATGTCGTCTTGGCCCCCTGGCTGGATGTTGCCCAGTCTATGGCCAGCCCCCACCGCTGTCAAAGGCGCGTAGCCGTCCGGCGCTTCCCGGTGTCGCTGGCCCGCTGAGACAGCCCCGGCGCCCGTGTCCACGTCGGCGCCCGGATGCGCCACCCTGCTTCACAGGGGCCGGACGGCGTGGTACGGTGACTTGGCCGCCTCTCGTCCGGGCACTGGCGGACCGGACGTCTCCTTCATCGCGCCGGACAACTGCCAGGACACGGCGGCGGACTAACGCGACGGCGGACCGGGAGAGGCATATCATGCGGTCGGTGTTCAAGAGGACCCTCGCATTCGGCTCGATGGCGGTCCTGACGCTGGCCGTGCTGGCCTGCGGCGGCGGCGACGGCGACGACGTCTTCAGGATCGGGGTCATGGAATCGCTGACGGGTACCGGCGAGACCTACGGCACGGTCGCCAACCAGGCCAAGCAGATGGCCGTGGACGAGATCAACGCCGCGGGCGGCGTCAACGGGCGCAGGCTGGATCTCGTCGTCGAGGACTCCCAGTGCAACGCCCAGGGCGCGATCACGGCCTATAACAAGCTGACCGACGTGGAGGGCGTCAAGATCATCCTCGGGACGTCGTGCAGCGGCGCCATGCTCGGCGCCGCACCGCTCGCCGAGGCCGACGGCATCATCCTGTTCTCCGGTCTCGCGAGCAGCCCCGACATCGCCAAGGCCGGCGACTACATCTTCCGCACCCAGATCAGCGACGTGCACGTGGGCATCGCCACCGGGAACACCCTCTGGGCCGACGGCGTCCGCAAGCTGGCCACCATCACCGAGACGACCGACTACGCCGAGGGCGTCAGGCGCACCTCGGTCGCCCAGTTCGAGGAACGCGGCGGCGAGGTCGTGGCCGTGGAGCGGTTCGGCTCCGACGTCACCGACTTCAGGAGCCAGCTCACGAAGCTGTTCTCCGCCAACCCGGACGCGCTCCACATAGCGCCGCAGTCCGAGTTCGCGGCGGGGACGATCGTCAAGCAGGCGCGTGAGCTGGGATACGAGGGCCCGATCTACGCGGAGACCATATCGGTGGGCACGACCGCGCTGGAAGTCGCGGGCGCGGCCGCGGACGGCATGAAAGCCATCACGGCCGACCTGGACCCCGCCAACGCGAAGGGCCAGGAGGTGCTGGCCAAGTTCCGGGAGCGCTACGACTACATAACGCTGCCGTGGCACCTGGGGTCGGCGTACGACAACGTCTACATAGCCGCCCAATGCCTCGAGCAGACCGGCGACGACCAAGACGCCGACGGCTTCCGCGACTGCCTGTACGGCATCACCTGGAGCGGCGCGATCGGCGACAACTACAGCTTCGACTCCGACGGCGAGGTCGTGGGCCTCTCCAGGGTCGTCGTCGAGGTGCTCCCGGTCGCCGAGCGCACCGCCGACCGCAAGTACAATGTCCTCGGCCCGGCCCCCAAGCCGTAGGGCCTGCGGCCGGGGCGAGCAGTGGCGCCACTGGACGGAGCCTCGGACTCGCGCCTACTCCTTTTGCTGTCGTTGCCGCGAAGTCTAACTCAAGGGGGGAATCATGAATTGGCGTACCACTCGCGAATGGATCATGCGTTGGTGGTTCTTGATCGCTGCAGGCACAGCCGGGGTCTCGTTCTTCATCCCTCTGGTTGTCGCACCCACGGACCCCCAACACCCTGGGAGAGAAGCTGGTATGTTCGCCCCAGTGATTGCAATTTGCGTAGCAGCTATGCTTCTCGCTGAAGCCTTGAATGCCAGAGGGCTGCAACTACGTAGATTACCTGGGGTCTTCATTGCTATTGGTAGCATGGCCAGCGCATACCTATGGATGGCAGCAGAAAGCGGAATTCATCCGCGCGACCCTACATTGCTAGGCACACTATCGCTGGTCTTTCTCGTTGGCGCACTAGTCACGGTTGCCGTGCCGATAACAGCCCTATTGACGAAATCGCAATCAGCCGACCAATCGACCAGTGACTGAGGAGCGTCCGGCCGTGTCCCAGTATCACGCCACCACGCTGATCGACCCCGACCGGGCGAGGCGGCACATGGAGGCCCGCGGGATCGACGTGCTGGTGGCCGCGGGGTACGTCAACTACGGGTATATCGCCGGGTATTTTTCGCACTTCGGCCGGGACTACCCCGGCCCGCTCTACAACGGCCTCCCGATGGTGCGGTTCGCCGGCCTCCCGCGTGACGCCGCGCTCCCGCCCTTCCTGGTCACCTATCCCGGCGAGGAGGGGGACATACACGTCCAGGGCACGTGGATAGAGGACAGGCGCTTCTGGGGCCCCAAGTACAACGTGCCCGGGAGAGCGTCGGCCCTGAGGGTCAACGAAGACCCGTATCGGACCCTCGCGGATGCCCTCGACGAGCGCGGCCTCGCGGCCGGCGCCGTCGGAATCGGCATGTCCGAGGTGTCGGTCCCGATGCTCGAGCGCCTGAAATCGGCCCTGCCGCGAGCGTCGCTGGTCGACGCGTCAGGCGACTTCGACGCCATCCGCATGGTGAAGACTCCCGAGGAGATCAGGCGGCTCCGGGGCGCTGTAGCGGGCGCCGAGAGGGGCCATTTGGCCGTGCGGGAGTGCCTTCGCGAGGGCATGACGGGCATGGAGCTTGCCGCCGAGGTGAAGCGGGCGGTCACGGACGAGCGCACCGACCGGTACATCACCCACGTCAGCGCGGGTGCGCTGGGCTCTGTCGTCCTGGCGGCCACCGCCGATCCCCTGCCCCTCGACTCGATAGTCTCCGTGGACGTCGGGGCGCTCCACGAGGACTACTGCGGCGACATGTTCCGCGTCTACGCCTTCGGGAACGCGCCCAGGGACGCGCTCGACATCCACGACAGGCTGGACGAGGTGAACGCCGCGCTCATCGATGCCGTCAAACCCGGCGTGCCGGCGTCCGAGCTATACCGGCTGGGACGCGGCGAGATGGAGCGGCGCGGGCTGGCGCTGGCGCTCGACTTCGTGGGTCATGGACTGGGCATCGACGTACACGAAAGGCCCTACCTGGTCGCGACCGACCACACCCCCCTGGAGCCGAACATGGTGGTCGTGCTGGAGGTGTCGACCCGCAGGTCCGACCTGGGCCATCTCTGCGCGGAGATCACCTGCCTCGTGACCGAAGACGGGTGCGAAGTCCTGAACGACCTCCCATACACGATCACCCACATTCGGTGAGCCGCTTCGCCAGGACCAGCCGAAACTCCCCGGCTCGTGTTGCGCTTGATTCCCTAATGGGAATATAATGCGCTCATGCCTTGGGAGGTAGAGTACACGGACGACTTCGGACAGTGGTGGCAGCTACTCTCAGAGGGACAGCAGGACGCCGTGGCCGCGAGAGTCGAACTCCTGATGGAACACGGCCCCAACCTGTCGTATCCATACTCCTCGGACATCAGGGGTTCGCGGCACGGGGGGATGCGTGAGCTTCGGATACAGAGAGGCGGCAGACCCATCCGGGTCTTCTACGCCTTCGACCCCAGGCGAACGTCGATCCTGCTTATCGGCGGAGACAAGACGGGCGACGACCGGTTCTACGACGAGTACATACCGCTGGCCGACGCCCTCTACGACGAGTATCTGGAGGAACTGAGGAAGGAGGGATTTATCGAATGAGTGGACACCGTCCGTTCAGCGAGTTGACCAAGGACTTCACGCCGGAGCGCCGCCGGCGCATCGACGACATCAAAAGGGAGTTGATCGCCGAGATGCCGTTGAACGAGCTTCGCCGGGCGCGGGCGCTGACACAGCGGGACATGGCGAAGATGCTGGAGGTCAACCAGCCTGCCGTCTCCAAGCTGGAGCAACGCACCGATGTGTACGTGTCCAGCCTGCGGTCCTATATCGAGGCTGTGGGAGGCAAGCTGAAGATCGTCGCGGAGTTCCCCGAGGGTGAGGTCGCCATCACCAACTTCTCCGATATGGGAAGGGACGAACAGATTCCCTAAGAGCCCTCCAAGGGCCCCTCATACGAGTGTGAAGAGTGTGAAAGGACCGTGGCTAATCCCGAACACATAGCATGGCTCCTTGAAGGAGTGGAGACTTGGAACGAACGGCACCAAAACGTCCCGGGCAAAGGATACCTCTTTACGCCGGACTTCGAGGGCGCCCCATTGTATCGAGCATTTTGGGAAGCCGACAAGCTCGACCCTTGCGGAAGAATTCCGTTGGCTGGGGCCGATCTAGTGTCCGCCAACCTCAGCAAGGCAGATCTGCAGGCGGCCGATCTCTCGGACGCGAATCTAAGCCTCGCCGATCTTACCGACGCTAACCTCTGGCGTGCCGATCTTACAAACGCAAGCTTTCATTTTGCTGACCTTGTCGGCGCGAATCTGACCGCTTCAAAGCCCTGGAAAGCAGATCTATATCCACCGGTTAGAACGTCGCCGCGTCAATGTCCAGATGAATCAGATACGGTCAAGACCATCGAAGACTTGCTGGCTAGGGTTCGCAAGATCGGGAGCTACTACGATGAAGCGACGGCACTTTACTTCCGCGGCGAATTCGAATGCGGTTGGGATTTGCGCCCATCCGTCATGCGAAGCGACCTAGCCGCTTATGAGCAGGACCTGCTGATTGACCTTGTGTCACGGCGCCCAGAAGAGTTCAACGAGATGTTCTCGTCGCTCGCTCAGTGGGTGCTGGCGCAGCATCATGGCCTAGTGACTCGTTTCTTGGATATCACGAGAAATCCATTGGTTGGCTTGTTCCACGCCTGTGACAAGACTGGCCAGAAGAACCAGCAGCAAGAAAACGGGCGTCTTCATGTCTTCGCAGTACCGAGAGCCTTGGTCAAACCCTTCAACAGCAACGCTATCAGCATCACCTCAAGTGTTGCGCGGCTGCCTCGCTACGAAAAGGACGCACTTCTGGGCAAGCATTTCTCTCTGGGCAACAACAGGATCCAATACGAAAACGACCACCTGAAAGCTATGAGCCTCCTATACCAACTGATCCGGCAAGAAAAGCCCTATTTCGAAGAGCGAATTGACCCACGGGATTTCTACCAAGTCTTCGTCGTCGAGCCACAACAATCCTCTGAGCGCCTTAGGGCACAAGCCGGTGCCTTTCTGGTGTCAGCGTTCCACGAGCGGTTCGAGCGCGACGAGATCCGGAAGTGGAATAGGGAGATCCCGGTCTATGCCCACTACCGGCTGACAGTATCTGGAGAGCACAAGGGGTCCATCATCGAACACTTGCGGCTGCTGAACGTCACGAGAGAAAATCTCTTTCCGGGCCTTGACTCCTCCGCGAAAGCGATCACCGATTCCTACGGTAACGCCATCGCGCTGATGGAAGAGCGGAGGTTGAGGCGGCTAGAGAGGGACAAGGTGCGCGAAGCTCGCCAACCCGAACAGCAGGACGTCAGCATGAGGAAGCAACTATAGCCTCCAAAGCGAGCAGCGTTCGGCATCAGGATTCAAGGCAGGCCCACGTCCGCAGCCAGTAGTGCTGGCCCGGCTACTTCGGCTTAGGCTCGGTGAAGACCAGCGCCCTCGCGGGGTTGTCGATCAGGATGCGGTCGATGGCCTCCTGGGAGATGCCCCTGTCACGCATCCTGGGGACGATGTGGGCGAGCACGTAGGCGTACCCGTGGCCCCCGTACTTCAGCAGCCTCGCCTTGTAGCAGACGTCGTGGGCGATCATGACCTGGTCGCCGAAGCCCTCGGCGACCGCCCACGCCACGTACTCGATCTTCGTGCCGTCGTTCGGCATGTCTATCTTCGGGTTCGGCCAGTAGTACGAGATCTCCCGGCCGAACTGGTCCCAGTTCAGGTACACGCCCGTCTCGGCCAGCTTCCTCACCAGCTCCTTCTGGAAGATGGTGCGCTCGCAGTGGGAGATGATGGTGTGGCCCAGGTCGGCGCCGACGTCCCGCAGCACGTCGACGATCTCGAACGGCGACATCTCGTCCCGGCCGGGATGGATCAGCAGCGGCGAGCCGGTGATGCGCTGCGCCCGCCCTGAGGCCCGCAGCACCTTGCGCTCGTTGTCCGTCAGCGGCCACGAGCACCCCACCTCGCCGATGATGCCGGACTTGACGCCGGTGCCGTCGGCGCCCTCCGTCACGTCGCCGACGATCTGGGCGACCAGCTCGTCCTCGGTGCGCTCGTCCATGTCGTCGGGGTGCGCCTGGTCGGTGTAGTAGGACGCTCCCATGATCACCGTGACGCCCGACTCGCTGGAGATGTGCGCCAGCGCCTCCGGGTCGCGGCCGATTCCGATGCACGTGGCGTCGATCATCGACCCTCCGCCGTGCTCGACGTACATCCGCGCCTCGTCGATCGCCGTCTGAACGTCGTCCAGGCGCGCGTTGTCCACGTTGGGCACGTGGAAGTAGCTGACCAGGCCCAGGTTCTCCAGCGTCAGCGGCTGGTCATACACCTCGGGGGCCAGCGACTCGGCCGGGTCGCCCGGGAACTGCGACAGGTCGACGAGCAGGTGCTCGTGGCTCATCGTGACGCCGAGGTCGCCGGGATCGATGGTCCCGAGCACCGTCTGCACCCTGCCCGCGTTGGATGGGATGTTCATCGGCTGGCCTGGCTCCTGTGTCGTGCGCTGCGGCGGACCGTACTATATGCCGCCGGGCCGAGACCGCGCAAACCGGCCGCTCCCAGGGCAATCGCATCTCATTTGGCATTAGCTATGGACAGGCGCTCTGCATACCGGACTCTGATCGGTTTGGAGTGCCTTCGCGTTGGAATTCAGCTTTGGACCGGGCGCATAAGATTTGGATGCGATTGCCCTGACCCTCTCACCGAGTGCGGCCTCGGTTCGACGAAAGTGTGCCATTTTGTGCCATTCTGTGCCATCCCTATCTGTGCGGTGGCACACCTAGCCGAGAAGTGGCACACCGGGTGTGCCACTCGTCCTATCTGAGGCGGGACACCGCGTGACGGGATGGAACGCCGGTGTCTGGCCTCGTCCGGGACATGGGCGCGAGAGGGGAGTCGAACCATCTGCGGGAGAGTGCTTATCACAAGCACAGACTAGCACGGATGTGCTGCCAAGGACAAGGGCTCGCCCCGGACTTACCACCTGATACGGAAGGGCCGGCGTTGTGGACTGCTTGCGGGGTGATGATGGCCCACTATGCTGGGGATAGATTCCCGCCCCGTTTTCACGAGGGCAGGCTCTTCGCGAGAATGACGGAGGTGGGCAGGGCAATCGCATCTCATTTGGCATTGGCTATGGACAGGCGCTCTGCATACCGGACTCTGATCGGTTTGGAGTGCCTTCGCGTTGGAATTCAGCTTTGGACCCGGCGCATAAGACTTAGATGCGATTGCCCCGCGGGCGTTCCTTTTGCCGCCAGAGGGTTGAATTCGATGGATTCAGGTAGTAGATTGTTGTACAGTGTGGGCCACATGACCGTCTCGCAGTGTCGATCAAGGAGTTACCAATGGCCGCGAACAACGGAAACCGCTCAAACCGCTCGGTTGTCGTCCTGCAGCTCTCCGGCGGCAACGACTATCTGAACACCGTCGTCCCCTTCGAGAACGGACTCTACTACGACAACCGCCCGACAGTCCACGTCGCCGCCGACCAGGTGCTCGACATCGGCGGCGGCCTCGGGTTCCGGCCCGAGATGGCGCCGATCAAGAGCCTCTGGGACGAGGGCAAGGTGGCCGTCATCAACGGCATCGGCTATCCCAACCCGAACCGCTCTCACTTCAGGTCGATGGACATCTGGCACACGGCGCTGCCGGACGACATCGGACAGGAGGGTTGGCTCGGACGGGTAATCCGGGAGCTCGACCCCAAGGGCGACAACGTGCTGACGGGCGTCAACTTCGGCCGCGGCCTGCCGCGCGCACTCGGCCTGAGGGGCGTGCCGGTCGCCTCGGTCGGCAACCTCGAGACGTACGGCCTCTTCCCCGACATCCAGGACGACGCGCTCAGGAAGTACGCCCTGGACGCCTTCGCGATGATGTACGGCGGCGCCCGCGGGAAGGACGCCGTCATGGACTTCCTCGGCCAGACCGGTCTCGACGCCCTCAAGGGCGCCGACATCCTCCGGACCGCGCCGGCAAAGTACTCGTCCAGCATCGAGTACGCCGACAACCCCATCGCCCAGAGCATGAAGAGCGTGGCCCAGGTGATGTTCGCCGACCTGGGGACCCGCGTCTACTACACCCAGCACGGCAGCTTCGACACCCACTCCGGCGAGCTCGCCACCCACGCGACCCTTTGGGATGACGTCGCGGGCGCGGTCGGAGACTTCATGGACGACGTGAAGGAGCACGACCGCGAGGACGACATGGTGCTCTTCCTGTTCTCCGAGTTCGGCCGCCGCATCAAGGACAACGGCAGCGGCAGCGACCACGGTTCCGGCGGCGTGGCCTTCATCATCGGCAACAACGTCAAGGGCGGCATGTACGGCGAGTACCCGTCGCTCGAGTTCGAGCAACAGCTCGAAGGCGACCTCCACTACAACAACGACTTCCGCAGCAGCTACACGACCATCCTGGAGCAGTGGCTCCATCTCGACGCCGCGCCCATCGTCAACGGCCGCTTCGAGGCCTTCGACATGATCGCGGCCTGAGTCAACGGAGCGAACGAGGAACACGGGGCTTCTGAAGATCTTCCGAACGGGGCGGGCCTTACCCGCCCCGTTCGCGCTGGCTCAATCCGCAATCGGGAGAGGTTGAAATGGGCAACGACAACACGGCCCTGACGGCGCACCTGCTGCGTCGCGCCGGCTTCGGCGCCACGCGAGACGAGCTGGAGGCCTACGCGGCGAAGGGCTACGAGGCCGCGGTCGAGGACCTGCTCAATCCTGGCGACTCGCAGACCTTGCCGCAGGACATCATACGGCGGTTCCACGTCGACCAGTCGGAGCTGCGGCAGCCGTACTCCGCGGGCGGCAACTGGCTGTACCGCATGGTCACGACGAAGAACCCGCTGGAGGAGAAGATCGCGCTCTTCTGGCACGGCCTCTTTGCCACCGGCTACACGAAGCTGAACCAGGGCAGATCGCTGCTGAACCAGATCGACATGCTCCGCCGTCACGGTCTCGGAAGCTTCCCGGAACTGCTGGTCGAGCTTTCCAAGGACCCGGCCATGATCATATGGCTGGACAACAACGACAACCACAAGGGCGCCATCAACGAGAACTACGGCCGGGAGCTGCTCGAGCTGTTCTCGATGGGCATCGGCAGCTACACCGAGGAGGACATCAAGGAGTGCGCGCGGGCCTTCACCGGCTGGACGCTCGCCAACATCGACTACATGCACACGAGGGCTACCAAGGACTCGATATGGCCCTACGGGCGCATAGCCTGGCACTTCGAGTACCGCCCCGAGGACCACGACGACGGCGAGAAGACCTTCCTCGGCGAGACCGGCAACTTCAACGGCGAGGACATCATCGACATCCTCGTCCGGCACGAGGCGACGGCGCGCTTCGTCTGCTGGCGGATGTTCCTCTTCTTCGCGGCCGACGAGGTCGACGAAGAGGGCGAGCAGGTTGTCCGCGACATGATGGACAGCTACTTCGAGTCGGGCTACGAGATACGCGCCGTGCTGAGGACGCTGTTCAACTCCGACTACTTCAAGTCGGACAAGGCCCGGTTCACGCACGTCAAAGGGCCCGTCGAGTTGATCGTAGGAGGCCTAAGGCTTGCCGGAAGCTACCGCGCCCCGACCCTGGGAGTGTACGAGATAGCGGAGCAGGCGTTCTTCATGGGGCAGGGCCTGCTCATGCCGCCGACCGTCGAGGGTTGGCACGAGGCGGAGGAGTGGATCGACAGCGGCGCGCTGGTAGAGCGAGTCAACTTCGTCTCCCAGCAGCTCCGCGACGTTAACCAGGGTGGCGTCCGGGCGATCATCGACCGGCTGTCCAGCCTCGACGGCGGGACCCTCTCGCCCGAGGAGCTCGTGGACGGCTGCCTCGACCTGCTTGGGCCCGTGGAGGCCGACGAGGCGACCCGCCGGGGCCTGACCGAGTACGTCGCCAAGGAGGGGCCGGTCCACCTGCGCGGCGCCAAGGCCGACGACAACTCGGAGGAGCGCGTCGGCGAGGTCCTCGGCCTGATAGCCTCGACCCGCGAGTTCCAGCTGGCCTAGCGGGCGCCGGAGCGTCACGAGCATGAGCACGAAAGCGGCGCCGGCGGCTACGCTGGACTACGTCAAGACCATCGGCATCGTCAACAACGGCGACAACGGCCGCGGCTTCGCCAACCCGTACGACATCGCGGTCACGGGCGACGGCCGCATCTGCGTACTCAATCGCTGCGATCCCCCGCGCGCCGCGTCCATCCGCATCGGCATCTGCAACCTCGACGAGAAGTACCTGGGCGAGTTCGGCCTGAGCTACGGGGAAGGCGACGGCCAGGTCACGCTGCCCGTCTGCCTGGCCTTCGACAGCCGCGAACGTCTCTACGTCACGGACGAGAACAACCACCGCGTGTCGGTCTTCGACCTGTCGGGCAAGTTTGTAGACAGGTGGGGCTCCCGCGGGTCCGGGGACGGCGAGCTCGACGGCGCCGCCGGGATTGCCATCGACTCCAACGACGACGTGTACGTGGCCGACCAGCACAACCACCGCATCCAGAAGTTCGACCGCGACGGCGCCTATCTGTCGCAGTGGGGAAGCCACGGCAGCGCCGCGGGACAGCTCGACATGCCGTGGGGTCTGGCGGTCGACGGCGACGACAACGTCTACGTCGCCGACTGGCGCAACGACCGGGTTCAGAAGTTCAGCTCAGAGGGCCGCGTCCTGGCGTCGTTCGGGGAGCCGGGACGGGGCGACGGACAGCTCCACCGTCCCTCCGGGGTCGCCGTCGACGCCGGCGGGAACCTGTACGTGTCCGACTGGGGCAACGAGCGCCTGCAGGTCTTCGGCCCCGACGGCGCCCTCCTGTGGAACGAGCGCGGCCGCGCCACGCTGTCGAAGTGGGCGAAGGAGTTCTTCGCCTCCAACCCGGACGAGATGTCGACCCGCGAGCGGTCGAACCTGGTATCGGAGCTGCCCGAGCACCTGCGGGAGCCGTACCACGAGTCGTCGCAGACGGAGCCCTACTTCTGGGGCCCGGCGTCGGTGTCGCTCGACTCCGAGGGCAGGGTCTACATACCGGAGACGAACCGCCACCGCTTCCAGGTATATCAGCTCAGGTCGGGCTAGGCCCGCCGGTCCGCGCCTACCTCATCCACCGGCTGGCCAGCAGCGGGTACCCCTCGCTCATCCGGGCCAGGGACTCCTCGCCCAGGTACGCGAACGTTCCAGTGGCGGACGCCGCGACCGTGCCGTCGGGCAGCAGCACGCGCCCCTCCGCCTCGACGAAGCCGCGCCGCTCCTCTACCTTCTTGGCGACCGCCGTGACCGGCTGGTCGACCGGGACGGGCCGCCGGAACCGGACCTCCATGCGGGCGGTCATCGTCCACCGGTCCTCCAGCAGCGACACGCGGCTCATCGTCTCGTCCAGCAGGGCCGTGATCACGCCGCCGTGGACGTAGCCGGGAAAGCCCTGGTGCTCCTCGCGTCCGCGGAACGTCGCCGTCACTACACCGCCCTCGCGCTCGAAGCGCAGCCGCAGGCCCGACCGGTTGCGCGGTCCGCAGACAAAGCAGAGACCGTAGTCCGTCTCATCGTTGAGCGGAAGACCGCTCTCACCTTCGTTCATGGTGCCGGCCCCTCCTGTCGCCGCGCGCTCCATCCTACCATCGCGGAACGGCCCTACCGCGCCGCGTCAGATAGTCGGCGATCGCCGGCCGCGACAGGCGGCCGTTTTCGGTGATGACGTCCGTGACCTGTTCCAGCGGGACACGGTCGTAGCCCGGCGCGGGCGCTGCGTCGTCGGTGAACTTGATCGTCTCGCACACTACGTAGAAGGGAACGCGGTCGAGCGCCGCCGCGGCGAGCTCGGCGGTCGGCGCGCCGTTTACCAACGCGCCCGTAGTCACCGCGTCCGCGCCGACCAGCACCAGGTCGGCGTTCTCTACGGCCTCGGAGGCCGGCCCGGCATGAGCGGACGCCGGCCAGCCCGCGGCCGCGATTGCGTCGACCAGGCGTCGTCCCGGCGCATAGTCTCCCGTACGCGGCTCGTAGACGACGACCGATCCCGGCGGTCCGAAGCGGGCCGCGGCGACGAGGGTGCGAGTCACCGCGGAGCTGTAGCTGCACGTCACGACCCTCGCTTGCGGGCCGACCACCGCCGCGGCATTATCCGCGGCCATGTCGCCGACCCTCCTGAGTCCGTCCGTCAGCCGCCAGGCAAGCTCCCGAACGGCAGCGTCATCATCGTCCGGGCCGAGCTCCAGCAGATCGCTCAGCAGCAGCGCAACGGCGTTCTTCAGCCCGGCCATCGCGGGCTTCGCCGCCCAAATGCGCTCGGCGACCCGAGGCAGCTCCTCGTCCCAGCGCTCCCGTGGCATGGCCGCGCAGGCGTCGCGGAGAATCTCCACGCCGCGCGCGGTCAGAAGTCCCGCCCCGTGCTCCAGGTCCCGCTCCAGCGCAACGATCCGGGCATCCAGCTCTCTGGAGTCCACTTCCATGCTCCCGTCAGCCCGCTCCTCGAGCAACACTCGTCCCGCGCTATTCCATGCGAGATTGGACGAGAAAGAATGGGACCTGGTGCCGAAGGCCGGATTCGAACCGGCACGGGGTTTAACCCCCAACGGTTTTTGAGACCGCCGCGTCTACCGTTCCGCCACTTCGGCAGGCAATCCGCACGTCTTGGCGCCGCCAACCGCGTTCCGAGCGTCAACGCTCCTATCGTACCAATTGACCGTGGGCAGTGTCACTGCGGGGACGAGGGCCGGCGCGTCGCCGACCACGATGCGCCCCACCCCTGGATTCCCGCCTCCGCGGGAATGACGGTAGTGCAAGGGTCTCCCTTCGCGGGAAACACCATGGCCTTGCGAAGGCCACATAAGGGATATGGAAGTGGGTGCTGCTGCCACCGGCGTTTGGTCCAGAGTCCAAGGGCGGGGATGGGTTCCCTCCTTCGCGGGAATGACGGTTATGCGGGGGTCTGCCTGTGCGGGAATTACGGGTGCCCAGCGGGAGAATGCGGGTTGCTCGAAGGTCTGGTCGTGGGAACGACGCCGAGCGTCGGCCTAGCCGTGGTCCAGGTGCTTGCGGCCCGACAGGTACTCCTTGGGCTCCTTCTGGAAGGCGCGGTTGCAGCCCGGAGCGCAGAAGTAGTAGCGGACGCCGTCGTGCTCCCAGTCGCCGCCCCGTGGCTTCTTGACGTCGACGTCCATTCCGCATACGGGGTCGCGGGCGGTCTCGCCCCGTTCCCGACGTGATAGCAGCGGGATTCGCATTCGATTCCTCCCTACGGAGCAGGCTCGAACCTGCGCAGTCTCAACGAGTTGCTCACGACGGTGATGGAGCTGACGACCATTGCCACGGCCGCGACGACCGGGTTGAGGAAGCCGAACTCCCCCAGGACGGGCCGCAGTACGTCGGGCGCGCCACCGGAGAAGAGGGGGTAGAGCACGCCGGCGGCGACGGGTATCAGCGCGACGTTATAGGCGAACGCCCAGAACAGGTTCTGCCTGATCGTCCTCATCGTGGCCCTGCCGAGCGCGACGGCCGCGGGCACGGCTCCCAGGTCGTCGCCCATCAGCGTGACGTCCGACGACTCGATGGCGACGTCGGTACCGGCGCCGATGGCGACCCCGACGTCCGCCTGGGCCAGCGCGGGCGCGTCGTTGACGCCGTCGCCGACCATCGCGACGACCCTACCCTCGTCCTGGAGCGCCTTCACGTGGGCCGCCTTGTCCTCCGGCAGCACCTCGGCGACGACCGTATCGACGCCGAGCTCGGCCGCCGTCGACCGCGCCGCCGCCCGGCTGTCCCCGGTCAGCATGACGACGTCCAGCCCCTGCCGCCGCAGGGCGGCGACGGCCTCGGCGGCGCCCGGCTTCGGGCTGTCCGACACTGCCAGGACCGCGGCGGCGCGGCCGTCGACCGCCACCCAGACGGCCGTCTTGCCACGTTGCGCGATCTCGTCGGCGGCCTGCCTGAGGCCCTTCTGACCGATGCCGCGGTCGTCCAGCAGTGCAGCGGCGCCGACGAGGACAGCTCTGCCATCGACCTCCGCTTCGACGCCGAGACCGGGCGTCGCCCTGAACTCCCGGGCCTCGGATAGCTGCAGCCTTCTCTCCTCGGCGGCGGCTACGACAGCCCGGCCCAGCGGGTGCTCTGACCGGCGCTCCGCGGAGGCGGCCAGCCGCAGCGCCTCCCGTTCGTGCGCGTCCGCGGCGAACACCTCGGTCACGGCGGGCTTTCCGGCGGTCAGTGTGCCGGTCTTGTCCATGACGACGGTGTCGACCTTGTGCATGCGCTCCAGGGCCTCGGCGCTCCGGAAGAAGATCCCCCGCTCGGCCCCCCTGCCCGCGCCCACCGTGACCGCCGTGGGCGTGGCGAGCCCGAGAGCGCACGGGCAGGCGATTATCAGTACCGCGACCGCGGTCAGCACGGCGTAGGCGTACGTCGGCTCCGGCCCCGCCACGTACCAGAGGACAAAGACCGCCGCCGCGACGGCGATCACCGTCGGCACGAAGTAGCTCGATACGACGTCGACGAGCCGCTGCACCGGCGCCCGGGAGCCCTGGGCCTGCTCGACCAGGCGGACGATGCGCGCCAGCTCCGTCTCGGCCCCGACCCTCGTGGCCGTGAAGCGGAAGCTGCCGGTCGTGTTCACCGTCGCCCCGTATACCGGCGCGGACGGCAGCTTCTCGACCGGCATGCTCTCGCCCGTCAGCATCGACTCGTCGACCCACGAGCGGCCGTCCAGCACCTCGCCGTCGACCGGCAGCCTCTCGCCGGGACGGACCTCGACCACGTCGCCCTCCACCACGTCGTCGACGTGTACCTCCATCGTCTCACCGCCGCGCACGACTCGGGCCGTCGCGGGCCGGAGCGCCATCAGCGCGCGGATCGCCTCGGACGCCCTGTGCCGTGCCCTGGCCTCCACGTATCGGCCCACGAGCACGAGTCCGACGATGGCGGTGGACGTCTCGAAGAAGGTGACGGCCTCGTACTCCGCGAACAGGGCCGCGTCGTGGAAGAGCGTGACGGCCGCGCTGTAGAAGTAGGCGACCGAGGTGCCGACCGCTATCAGCGTGTTCATGGTGGAGACGCCGTGCTTCAGGGCGCCCCAGGCGCCGGCGTAGAACTGTGCGCCGGCCCAGAACTGCACCGGCGTCGCCATCGCCAGGAGGAGGTAGTCGATCCTGAAGGGCAGCGCGTCCTCGACCCTCGCCAGCGGCATCGCGGCCATCATCACCACGGCTACGCCCAAGCTCAAGCCGACCTTCAGCCTGAGCCGCCCCAGGTCGGCCGGCCGGTCTTCCCGCGAGTCGTCGGCCACGACGCCGGTGACCGGGAAGCCGGCGTTCTCCAGGACAGCGCGCAGGCCGGCCGTGGAGGCGACGCCGGGCACGAGCTCGACGGCGACCGTACCGCTCTCGATGTCGGTCGTCGCTGAGAGCACGCCGTCGACGCCGGTGAGCGCCCGCTCGACGCTCGCGGCGTCCTCCGGCGTAGCCATGCCGCCGAGCCTCAGCGTCACGTGCGACGTGCCGACGCCGTAGCCGGCGTCCTGGAGCGCGTGGACCAGCTCCCCAACGTCCGGCCGTCGGTCGGGCGACAGCCGCACGGTGGCCTTCTCGGCCGCGAGGTTGACGACGGCGTCGTCAACGCCCGGGAGGTCCTCGAGCGCGTTGGTCACGTGCATGACGCAGGCGGCGCAGGTCATGCCTGTGACGGGCAGGGTGACGCGTTCCGCGGTCTCAGTGGTCATCTGCGCTACCGTTTGTCGGCCAGCGCGTACAGCTCCAGCACCTCTTCCTCCCCGCCGCCCCTGACGCCGTCGATGACGCAGGAATGGAGGTGGCCCTGCACTGGCACCGACTCGAGCTTCTGGATGGCCCTGCGCACCGCGAAGGTCTGCTTGAGCACGTCGACGCAGTAGGTGTGCCGCTCGACCATGCGTCGTATGCCCGACAGGTGGCCCTCGACGTAACTGAGCCGCTTCAGCGCCTCCCGCTTGGCCTCGGACAGTACCTCGTGGTCGTGGCTCCCGTGCTTCGTTCCGGTCGTCATGGTGGACGCCCCTGGTCGCAAAACCGTCCCCCAAGGGGTATGGGTATGATAGCAGGCCGGGGCGTGAGGCCGTCGCGCAGCCCGCTCGCCTTGAGTGGCCCGACGCTTCGTCGGGGTGTATCGAAGGGCACGTACGAATCAGCCCTCTGGAGAGCCACGGCCGTATTGACGGGACGGTTGCGTGCGCCCCTCGATACGCGCCCCTGGAGCAGCGGCGCTACTCGGGGTGAACGGGCTGCGTTCGGGGTTGGCGCATGTGGTGCTGATGGACCCGACTCCGCTGCTGGGTCCCCCTCACCCCAGCCCTCTCCCGCCGGGCGAGAGGGGGTTTCGACGCTTCACGACCGCCGCGACCTGGAGTGGACGGGCCGCTAGGCGGTCTCGCTGTCGACGCCCAGCTCGGCGCGGCCGATGACCTCCTGGGCGCGGTCTACGTTGGGCGGCATGAGCGTCGCGGTGCGTACGTCGCGGAAGAGGCGCTCCAGCGGCGCCGTCCTGTGCGCGCTGCGTCCGCCGACGGTCTGCACGCACCTGGACGTGACCATGAGCGCCGCCTGCGTAGCCAGGTACTTGGCGCGCGACGCCATCACGAGCCGGGTCTCCGCGTCCGCGTCGCCCCAGCGGGTGGCGGACTCGCGGAGCACCAGCCGGGCGCCCTGGAGGGCCGTCGTCATCTCGGCGACCGCGCGCTGGACGAGGAGGCTGTGGGAGAGCGGCTCCGGGTCCGGTGCGAAGCTGTGCGTCCTGCAGTACTCCACGGTGAAGTCGAGGGCGCGCTGCGCTGCGCCGACGTAGACGGCTGCGTAGCCCAGACCGAAGCCGTAGCCGACGCCGGCCTTCAGCGGCTGGCCTGGCTTGCCGAGCAGGCAGTCGGCGCTCACCCTGCAATCTCTGAACGTCACGCTCGGGCTGACGGTGGCCCTCATGCCCAGGGTGTCCCAGCCGCCGCCGGTCTCCATGCCGTCCGCGTCGTGGGGCACCAGGACCATCTGGTAGCCGTCCAGCCCGTCGTAGCCCTCCATCGTGCAGTGGACCATGTACCTGTGGGCGGCCCCGGCCATCGTGCAGAAGTGCTTGCGGCCGTTGACGGCGTAGCCGCCGTCGATGGGCGCGACCGACGTTCCCCGCGCGACGGTGGTGCCGCCGCGGGCCTCGGGCTCGCTTCCCCAGCTCCCGAACAGCTTCCCGCCGTCGACCACCTCGGCGAAGTACCGTCGCTTCTGGTCGTCGGTGGCCAGCGCGTCGATGTACATCTGCACGACCGAGTGCATGTGCAGCGTCATCGCGGAGCTCGTGCATCCCTGCGACAGCGCCTCGACGACCATGACGTAGGTGGTCATGTCGACCCAGCCGCCGCCGTACGCTTGCGGGACAGCCGCGGCCAGAAAGCCGGCGTCCCACAGGTCGTGCCAGCTCTCCCACGGATGGGTGGCCGACGCGTCGTACCCGGCCGCGCGCGGCTCGAGGCACTCCCGGGCGACCCTCCGCGCCTCGCCTACGGTGCGTTCCTGCTGTGGTGTAAGCGTGAAGTCCATGGACTTTGCCGTTTCCGCGGCCCATCATACAACGCCCGCGCCGGGCCGGTAACCGTTCGCGTCGCGGCCGGAGGGCCTTGTGACACTCGATGAAGCCTGGGATATAATCCGGCCACCGGAGGCCGTTTCGTAACTTCCCCGGCGGGAAACGAACGGGTAGGTTTCTTAGCTGGGAGCCCATCCCCTGGATTCCCGCCTTCGCGGGAATGACGGTTGTGTACAGGGTCTCCCCGTGCGGGAATGACGGTTGTGCAAGGTCTCCCACCGCGGGCGCGGAGCCCTTCGGGCGGATGAATGGCGATGGCAGGCATGAGCGGGCCGAGACGGGCGCTGGTCACCGGCGGAGCGAGCGGGTTCGGCCTGGGGGTCGCCCGCGCGCTGCTCGAAGAGGGCGCCAGCGTCGCGATAGGCGATGTACACAGGGGGCGGCTTGACGAGGCCGCGGACTCTCTGGGCCGCGGGGAGCGGCTTCTGCCGATCGAGTTCGACGTGACGTCCGGCGACTCGGTGCGCGCGGCAGTGGCGGCCTGCGAGGAGGCGTTCGGCGGCCTGGATGCCCTCGTCAACAGCGCCGGGGTGATCAGGTTCACGCCCCTGGACGAGATCACCGAGGCGGAGTGGGATCTGGTGGTCGGCGTCGACCTGAAGGGCGTCTTCCTCTGCTGCCAGGCCGCCGCTCCGCTGCTGCGAAGGAGCGGCCGGGGGCGAATCGTCAACCTGAGCTCCGACGCGGGCAAGGTCGGCTTTCCGATGATATCGACCTACGTCACGGCGAAGCACGGCGTGATCGGCCTGACGAAGACGCTGGCCGCGGAGCTGGCGCCCGACCGCGTGACGGTGAACTGCGTCTGCCCGGTCGGCACGCCGGACACGACTATGGGACAGGACGTGCTGGCGGCGAAGATCGCCACGACGGGAGCGACCGCCGAGCAGATCATGGCCGCCACCGCCGCCAACGTCCCCATCGGGCGCAACAGCACCACGGCCGACGTGGTCAACGCGGTGATGTTCCTGCTGTCGGACGCGTCGGACTTCATCACCGGGGGCACGATCGACGTGGACGGCGGGCTGATCAACACGGCGCCCATGCGGGGCGTGAGGGGCGGGCAGACGTAGTCCGACGGCGCACCCCAGCGGTGCCTACAGTAGAGGGAGGGATATCATGCTGACGCAGGCGCAGGTTTCGCATTTCCACACCTTTGGCTTCGTGGTGCTTCGGCAGGTGTTCGACGCCGAGGAGGTCGCGGTCATCCGGCGGGAGGCGGACGAGATCTTCGCCGAGGACCGCAACGGGGGGCCGCCGACCGGCGCGACGCAGTACGTCCAGCCGTTCTTCGAGCGCAAGCCCTACCTGAGCACGCTGGCCGACGACGACCGGGTCTACGAGATCGGCGTGGACCTGCTGGGGCCCGACTTCATCCTGCTCCAGACGGAGGGCCGCGCGAGGACCGGCGCCACGCCCTGGCACGGGTCGCCGGGCGACGGCGACGAGCCTTTGGCGGTCAAGATCAACTTCTACCTGGACGAGCTGACGAAGGACACCGGCGCGCTTCGGTTCGTCCCGGGCTCCCATATTCCCGCAGACCCCGACCGCTTCGCTCTGCTCAGGGAGAACAACACCAATCCGGCGTTCCGCCCGTTCGGCCTCGCGCCGTCCGAGATTCCCTGCTACGCCGCGGAGACGCGGCCCGGCGACCTGGTCGTCTTCACCGAGAGCCTGCTGCACGCGTCGTTCGGGGGCAGTCCGGGGCGTCATCAGAACGCGATCAACTTCATGGAGAACCCCAAGACCGACGCGCAGGTCGCCCACGTCAAGGAGCTCTACGAGAGCTGGACGTACGGCCTGCGGCCCGCGCAGTCCTACGTCGACAGCGACAGGCCGCGCATCCGGCGGATGGTGTCCCGGCTCGTCGAGTGGGGCTTCGACACCTGGCCGGTGTGAGGATAGTGGTAGTGGGTAGTGGATAGTCGGGAGGCGTGCGGGAGCGCCGTGGGGTGGTGTGAAGGGGTCGAATTTCGTGTGAGCTGTTCCATTGTGTTCCAAAGTGTTCCATTCCTATCTGGGCGATGGGACACTTTTCCGAAAAATGGAACGGTGGGTGTTCCACGGTTCGTATCTAGCGTGGAACACCGCGGAACAAAATGGGACATTTTGGGACACGGGTCTTCCATAGTGGATGGTGGATAATTGGTAGTCGATAGTTGGGCGTGGGGTGTGGTTGTGACGCGGATAGAGTAGCACGGGCGTGCTGTTATGTCCAGCGGTCGGGATGTCGGGTAGTAGCTCACTTTCAAGGGACCAATTGGCCGCAGGCAAGATTGGGTAGAATCCGTCCGAGGAGGATCGGCCTTTGGTCGCGTCATTCAGCAGGTACCTCAGGCACCTCAGCTACCTCAAGTACATCGGGGCGGTCCCTCCCGAAGACGAAACTCGAGCGACGGTTGATTACTGTCTCGCGGCAGCCGGAGAGGCCTTCGGCGGGCTGGAGGCGGGTTGGGATTACGAGGTAGAGTTGCGAGCAAAGCCGGACAACCCTGAAACCGTTGTGGTCGGCCCCGGCAAGGTCCGCATCTATCTCAACGTAGGGCGTTCACGGGTCGGCTACGTATTCGAGGCGGGACACGAAGCGGTGCACTGCCTCAACCCCTGCAACTATGGAGAGACCTTTCTTGAGGAGGCTGTTGCGGTCGCGTTCAGTTTGAGGGTGACAGAGAACCGGTTCGGGCGTACTGGGCTGGATCGCTGCAACCTCACCGAGAACTACGAGCGAGCCGTGCGATTGGCAGCCGCCATAGACGACGACATCGTGAGGCTCGGTCGACGGCTGCGCGGACACGTTGGCAACTTAAGGAAGGTGGGGCCCGCAGTCGTCAAGGAGCTGTACCCACACGCGCCTGAGTCGATTGTTCGGCAGATACTGGAGGCGTTTCCGCGACGGGGACTGGATCAATAGGAGGGTCTGAAACTGAGCCACTACCGGGTGTCGGTTTCTGGATGCGAGAGCCCGTGGGGTTCTTCGTCTGACTTGACGGGAGAGGAACTGAGGTGAGGGTGGTGTTCGCCTCAGGGCAGCGGCGGCGTGGCCTCGAAGCCGAGCACTCGCTCGCACCACCCGGCGGCCGACAGCAGGCGCGACTCGCGGAGTGGGCCCGCCGCTAGCTGAACGCCGAGCGGCAGGCCGGACTCGGACAGCCCGCAGGGCAGGGTGATCGCCGGAAAGCCGCAGCTCGTCCAGGGGACCTGGAACACCGGGTTGCCGGTCGTCGTCAGGTCCCTCGGCGCGGCCGCGGGCGTGGTCGGGCCCAACACGGCGTCGAAGCCCTCGACCGCGCGGGCCATTTCGCGGCGGAATTTTTCTCGTACCCGTTGGGCCTGGACGTAGGTGACCGCCGGGGCCAGCATGCCCGATTCGATCAGCCCGCGGACCCTCGGGCCGTACTCGTCCGCGCGCGCCGCGAAGCGCCGTTCGTGTACCGCGGCCGCCTCTACGGCCATGACCATACGATGGGCGGCGAGCAGGTCGTCGTAGCCGGTCTCCACTGAGATGTCCTCGACCGCGGCGCCCGCGGCCGACAGTTTCCCGATCGCCTCGTCGGTGGCGCTCCGAACCTCGGGCTCGGCCTTGTCGTAGAAGAACCGGCGCATCGTCCCTATGCGCGGCGGGGCTGGCTCGCCCTCCGCAGGCTCGGACGGGCCGCGCGCCGAGGTCGGCACTGAGGCGGAGTCGTTCGGGTCGTGCTCCGCCAGGCAAGACAGCAGCAGCGCGGCGTCCTCGACGGTGCGGCAGAAGAAGCCCATCGTGTCGAGCGACCAGGATACCGGGGTCACGCCGTAGCGGCTGACGAGTCCGAAGGTCGGCTTCATGCCCACGACGCCGTTGTAGGACGCGGGCCTGACGACCGAGCCGGCCGTCTGCGACCCGAGTGCGGCTGGGAACATCCTCGCCGCGACGCCGGCCGCCGAGCCGCTGCTGGAGCCGCCGGGCGTGTGTGCCGCGTTCCAGGGGTTGCGCGTGGGCGACGGGTCGGCGCAGGCGAACTCGGTCGTGACCGTCTTGCCCATCACGATCGCGCCGCCGCGCCTGAGCAGGGCCACCGCGGTGGAGTCGAAGTCGGGCTGGAAGTCGGCGTACATGGGAGACCCGCTGGTGGTCTTCATGTCGCTGGTGTTGTAGATGTCCTTGACGCCGACGGGCACGCCGTGCAGAGGGCCGGCGGGCCCGCCGCGCCGCATCTCGTCGTCCGCGCGCCGCGCCGCGGCCATGGCCGCGGCCTCGTCGAGGGTCACCCACACCCGGAGCGACGGCTCCAGGGCCGCTGACCGCGCCAGCAGCGACTCCATCAACTCGGACGCGGTCAGCCGTCCATCGCGGATCGCGGCCGCGGCCTGCGCGGCTGACAACTCGAACGGCTCGGGCACTAATCGACCTCCTGAGATCGTGACGGTGCTTGGTGACGTGGTGATGCCGCCGCGTCTGGGCGACTAGGGTATGCGCGCCAACAATTCTCAGTCAAGCAGGACAGGAGGAACTGTAGATGTTCAATGATTATGTCAGGGGTTAACTGTTCAATGAAAATGTCAGTCCATGGAAGGACTGACGTTGACGATCAAAGAACAGAATCGGATACATGTGTTGAACGGAGTGAACGCAGGAGAGGTGACTGCGGCCCAGGCAGCGGTGCTGATGGAAGTGAGCGAGCGCCAGGGGAGGCGACTGCTGGCAGCGTACAGGAAGGAGGGAGCAATCTGCCATAGCTCACGGGAACAGGGGTGGGAAGCCGTCGACGACCACGGACACCGATACACAACAGAGGGTCAGGGAGTTGGCCGAAGGACCGTACGCAGGTTTCAACCACAGCCATCTGACCGAGATGCTATCGGAGCGAGAAGGGATCGATCTGTCACGCTCCACGGTCAGGAGGATACTTCTGGCCGGAGGCTTGCGCAGTCCGCGGCCTCGCAGAGCCTCCAGGCGGTACAGTCGTCGAGAGCGCTACCCCAGGAAGGATGCTGCTGCAGGTCGATGGCAGTCGTCACGACTGGCTCGAGGGGCGAGGACCGTACCTGACGCTGGTTGGAGCTGTGGACGAGGCCACTGGGACGGTGCCAGCCGCCCTGTTCAGACATCAGGAAGACGCTCAAGGCTACCTGATGATACTCAAGCCCCGCGCGCGTGCGGCCAGGGGTTCCATTTCTATGGTTAGCGATGTAAACTAGGTTGTAGCACAAACTACAGAACCCGATCGGGGCAGAAGAGCACAGGAGGTGCACGATACATGAGCCGAGCGGCCAGGCTCCGGCGCCGTTGCAATCCGTGACTTTGCTATGCGAGTATGCCGGCGGGATGGTGAGAAATTGACAGACGCGATCGTCGAAGCAACGAATATACACAAGACCTACGACACTGGCGCCGTCCAGGTGCACGCGCTCAGGGGCATAGACCTGCGCGTGGAGCGGGGCGAGATCGTCGCCATAATGGGCCCCAGCGGATGCGGCAAGACGACGCTGCTCAACTGCTTCTCCGGGCTGGACGAGGTCGACTCCGGGCGGATACTGATCGACGGCGTCGAGCTCCACGGGCTGCCCGACGACGACCGCAGCGACTACCGGGCGCGGCACATGGGCTTCGTGTTCCAGCTATACAACCTGTTGCCGGTGCTGAGCGCCGTCGAGAACGTCGAGATGCCGCTCCTCCTCTCCGGCATCGCCGCCGGTGAGGCGCGCTCCAAGGCGATGGACATGCTCGCCACCGTGGGCCTGGAGGACAGGGGCTTCCACCTGCCGGCCGAGCTGTCGGGCGGCCAGCGCCAGCGGGTCACCGTCGCGCGGGCCCTGGTCAACGAGCCCGCCATCGTCTGGGCGGACGAGCCGACCGGCGATCTGGACAGCGAGACCGCCGAGGGCATCGTCAACTTGATCGAGGAGCTGAACCGGGCCAACAACCAGACCTTCGTAGTGGTCACCCACTCCGAGGAGGTCGGCCAGCGCGCCCACCGAATCGTCCGGATGCGTGACGGCCTGATCGAGCGCGACGGCGCGTCCCCAGAGCAGGCCGCGGAATGAAAGAGATGTTCGGCGTCTCGATGAACGTGATCATGGCGACGCTGCTCGCCGTCTTCGTGGTCTCCATCGCCATCGTCGCGCTGCTCGCGCTGCGCAACCGCGTCATGTTCAGGATGGGGGTCAGGCCGATAACGCGGCGATGGGGCCAGACGGCGCTCATCGTGATCGGCGTCATGCTGAGCACGGTGATCATCTCCGCCGCCCTCGGCACCGGCGACACGCTCAGCGTCTCCATCCGCCAGGAGACGCTCGACTCGCTGAAGACGATAGACGAGGTGATCGTTCCGACCTTCGCCGACGCGGAAGACACCTTCGGCACGAGCCCGTTCGTCGACTACGGGCGCTTCGAACAGCTCCAGCGGGACGTAGCCCATCTCGACACGATAGACGGGCTGATGCCGCAGCTCGCGGTCGTGGCCCCGTCGGTCAACCCCAGGACGAAGCTCAACGAGGGTTTTCTGAACGTCGTCGGGCTAGAGCCGTCTCTACTACAGGGCTTCGGGCCTCTCGAGACGGTATCCGGCGGTGAGGCCTCGCTGGCGTCGCTTGGAAGCCGCGAGGCGTACATCAACGAGAGCGCCGCCGAAGAGCTCGAAGCCGAGGCCGGCGACACGCTGGATGTCTACGTCGAAGGCCAGCCGCTGGCGGTCACCGTCAAGGGGGTCGTCGAGAAGGGCGGCCTGGCGGGACGCGGCCCGACCATGATGATGCCGCTCTCCCAAGTCCAGAAGATATTCGGCCGAGAGGGCGAGATCAACACCATCATCGTCTCCAACGAGGGCGACACGCTTGGGGGCGTCGAGCACAGCAAGGAGGTGACCAAGGAGTTGCGGGTCCTGTTCAACGATCGCGCCGTCGCCTCGCGGCTGAAGGAGCTCCTGCGGCAGGAGTCGGTGGTCTCCGCGATCCAGACCAGAGAAGAGGATATGTCCGACGAGCTCAGGGCCGACGTGGCGGAGCTGCGAGCCGAGCTCGCGAAGGACGACTTCACCGCCGAGCTGAACAGCCTGCTGTCCGACGAAGATGTCGTGAACGAGCTCACCGCCGCCCTGGACGACGAAGATCTCGGGGATGTGCGTGGCGAGGCCCTGACCCTGTTCGAGGAGCTGTCCGAGTTTCGCGTCATCGAGTTCAAGCGCAACCTGCTCGAATTAGCCGACCAGGCGGGAAGCTTCGTGACGACCTTCTTCCTGGTGATGTCGCTCTTCTCCATCGCGGTCGGGGCGCTGCTGATCTTCCTGATCTTCATCATGCTCGCGGCGGCGCGGCGGCCCGAGATGGGCATGGCCAGGGCGATCGGCGCGAAGCGGGACCACCTGGTCAAGATGTTCACCTTCGAGGGCACCGCCTACGCCCTGGTCTCCGCCGCGGTGGGAGTCGCCCTGGGGCTGGCCGTGAGCGCGGTGATGATCTTCGTCATCAACCGCGTGTTCGCCTCCTTCGACGACAGCTTCAGCCTCACGATCCACTTCGAGCCCAGGACCATCGTGGTCGCGTACTGCCTCGGCATGGTCATCACGGTTGCCACGGTGGCAGGCTCGGCGTACAGGGTGAGCCGCCTCAACATCGTCGCGGCGGTGAGAAACATCCCCGAGGCCGTCGAGGTCGCCAGCCGCGCGACGTTGCGTCAGCGGAGCGTGGTGCTGCTGCGGGCGCTCGTACGCCCCGGGATATTTATCTGGCGCGGCATCTCCGCCCTACGCCTATTGCGCTTCGGCCGGTTCGCGGGCTACACGCTGCTGGGTCTGGTCTGGGTGTTCCCCGTCTTCTGGATCGCGGACGTCTTTTTCGCGGTCCTCCGGTTCGTCTGGCCCTACCTGCTGGCGGGATGGCTGACACTGCTCGGCGGCGCGGGGCTCGCCGCGTACGGGATCTGGGGCATCGAGCGGGCGGCCGTGTTCACGGCCGGCGCGTCGCTGATGATCATCGGCCTGGGCCTGTTCCTGCGCGTCCTGGCAGGGCGTGGCATGAGGCTGGAGGTCTTTGGCGCCATCCTCCTCGTAGCCGGCACAGGCCTGCTGGCCTACTTCGTGACCCTGGGCGACGCTCTGGCGATCGCCGTCGCGGTCGGGCTGGCCGCGGCGGGCGCCGCGATGCTGGTCCCATTCTTCCGCGGCCGCGTCGAGGCCCGGGAAGACATCGTAGACAGGCTGGCCTTCACGTTCCTGGGCCTCCTGATGCTGGCCTTCTGGATCATGCCCGCCGAGCCGTGGCCGGACCTTATCCAGGACCTCGAGGCGGACTTCGAGATGATGTTCGTGTCCGGGGTGTTCATGGTCGCCGCCGCAGTCTGGACCATCATGTACAACGCCGACCTGCTCCTGGGCGCGCTCACGGCGGCAACAGGACGCGCCGGGGTACTGCGCCCCGTGCTGGTGACCGCCGTGGCCTATCCGCTCAGCAACAAGGTCCGCACCGGCCTTACGCTCGCCATGTTCGCGCTCGTCATCTTCACCCTGATGGTGATGTCCATACTGACGAACATCTTCAGCGGCCAGTTCAGCGACCCCGACGACGTTCTCGGGGGCTGGGAGGTCGACGGCCGGGTCAACGCCAACACGCCGATAGAAGACATACGCCAGCGGATCGTCGACCACCCCGACCTCAGCATCGAGGACTTCGAGGCGATCGGCGGCTTCACGTCCCTCGGAGCCCAGGCGCGTCAGGTCGGCGGTGAGAGCCAGGTCTGGGAGGGCAGCCGGTTGGTCGGAGCGGACGACGCCTATCTCGGCGCGACCGGGTTCACCTTCAAGCTGATCGCCGAGGGATACGGGGACACCGACCGGGACGTCTGGCAGGCGCTGATCGACGATCCGAGTCTGGCGGTCGTCGGCGGCTATCTGCTCAAGTCGGACGAGAACGCGCAGGTCAACCAGGAGTTCGAGCCGGTCTTGCAGGGCGTCTATTACAACGACGACGACATGAAGCCGGTGCAACTGGAGGTGCGCGAGCCCAGAACCCGGGAGGTCGTCACCCTGACGGTGATCGGCGTCATGGACCGGCTGCACCGGAGCTCCGGCTCGATCATGACCTCGAAGAGGGTCCTGGACGACGCAGCGCCATTCCCGGTGCCGATCACCAGCTACCGCTTCAGGCTGGCGGACGGCGTCGACGCTCCGACGACGAGCAAGGCCATCGAGTCGGCGTTCCTGGAGCACGGCATGTCCAGCGTCGTCGGCGCGGAGGAGCTGGAGAGGGAGGCCGGCGCCGGCAGGGCGTTCGGCCGCCTGTTCACCGGCTTCATGGCGCTGGGGCTGCTCGTAGGCATCGCCGCCTTGGGAATCGTCAGCACCCGCGCCGTGGTGGAGCGCCGTCAGCAGATCGGCGTGCTTCGGGCCATCGGGTACCGCCGCAGGATGGTGATGCTCAGCTTCCTCGTGGAGTCGTCGTTCGTGTCGCTGCTGGGCACGCTGCTCGGAGCGGTCCTCGGGATCATCCTGGCCTGGCAGGCGTTCACGGGCAT
The DNA here is from genome assembly GCA_965220785.1 of Dehalococcoidia bacterium. GTDB lineage: Bacteria > Chloroflexota > Dehalococcoidia > Lucifugimonadales > CAZENU01 > CAZENU01. The sequence continues at coordinate 143,204 of CBDCQW010000003.1, read as the reverse complement.
CGCGTCGGAAGAGGGCGTCGAGACGCTGTCGTTCACGGTCCCGTGGATCGAGATCGGCTTCATCCTGGCGGTCACCTACGGCTTCTCGGTACTGGCGACGTACCTGCCGGCGAGGCAGGCGTCGAGGACGTACCCGGCCGAGGCGCTGCGTTACGAGTAGCCTGAGGCCCACAGACCTCCGGGGCTCAGGGCAGCTCGCTGAGGCGGTTGGCGTCTCCCAGCCCGGGGCACAGCGCCGCGACCGACTCGGGGCGGCCGGTCTGGAATGAGCGGTTGGCGGCTATGCCGACCATGATCGACGCCGCGCCCTGGCCGTGGCCGGCGCTTCGGCCCCAAGGATCGGGCGCTGGGCTGGCGGAGAACATCCGCTCCTGGATCGACGGGTCGGCGCCGCCGTGGCCTCCCTCCGCACTCGGAACCGGCACCTCGTACGGCTCGGCGAATTGCGGCAGCACCACGATGCGGTCCGCCCACAGGCCGCCGAGGCCGTCCTCGTCGTCCGCTCCGTGCGCCTCCTGGTACTCCAGGCGGCCTCGCGTGCCGTTGAAGGCGACCGAGAAGCCCTCGCGCGGCATGTAGGCGTTGAGCGAGTAGTTGAGCACGACGCCGGTGCGGTACCGGACCAGCAGGCTCATCGTGTCCTCGATGCTGACGCCGTCGCCGAACACGTTCTGGTCTCGACGGTAGCCGTCGTGCTTCTCAGCGTCCAGGTACAGCGCCCGGGTGCGGTCCGCGGCGGCGAGGTCGATGGCGAACGGGTCGTCGCCGGTGTCGTGGCCGGTGTAGCGGTCGTACGGGACGTCCACGCCGCGGCGCTCGGCGTTCTCGCGGCCGTAGAACGCGAGGCGGCCCATCCCGAACACCGTCTCCGGCACCGCGTCCAGCCACCAATTGACCAGGTCGAAGTGGTGGGTGCCCTTGTGCACCAGCAGGCCGCCGGACTTGTCCTTCTCGCGGTGCCAGCGGCGGAAGTAGTCGGCGCCGTGGCTCGTGTCGAGCAGGTAGGACAGGTCGACGTGGACGATCTCGCCGATCGCGCCCTCCCGGAGCAGCTTTCGGACGAGCGTGCAGCCGGGCCGCCAGCGGTAGTTGAAGGCCACCGTGAGCTTGCGTCCGGTGCGGCTGACCGCGTCCATGATCGCGCGGCACTTCGGAGCGTCGATGGTCATGGGCTTCTCGGTGATGGCGTCGCAGCCCAGCTCCATCGCCCTCACGATGTACCGGTGGTGGAAGGCGTCGACCGTCGTCACGATGACGGTGTCGGGGCGCGTCCGCCGGACCATGTCGTCGAAGTCCTCCGCGGCGAAGGCTTCGACCGGTTGGCCGCCGAGCTCGTCGACGACGTGGCGGTTGTAGTACTCCATCCGGGCTGGGTTGGGGTCGCAGATGCCGACCAGCTCGCAGTCGTCCTTGAACCGTCCCGCCACGGAGTTTACGAACGACAGGCCTCGTCCGCCCGTCCCTACGACCGCGTACCGTTTACGTCGCGTCATGCGTAAGTCTCGCTTTCATCTTTTCCGAGTCACTCAGGCAGTCCGGGCATGTTGCGCTTGACCCTGCCTTGGCCCCGAATTATAGTCGCCCCAACGTCCCAGGATAACCCAGCTTCACCATCTGGTCGGCAAGGCCGGCGTGACGGACCGCTTCCGGTCTGTGATGGCGCACCATGCCGGGGATAGATTCCCGCGTTCGCGGGAATGACGGAGGTGGGGGGTCCCAGGATAACCGCCCGGCGCGTAGGAGGGAATCCTTGACCACATCCCGCATGATCGATCCGTACCGGAACAGGCAGCTATTCCTGGACGACCAGGCCATCCACCACAGCTACGGGCTGCGGCGGGTGCTCAACAAGCCGACCAGGACCGGGCCCGTGCTGCGTCCCGACCGGTCGCGCGGTCAGACATCGCTGCAGACGGCCGATCCGCCGCAGTGGAACTCCGACGAGGGCGTCTGGGAGTGGTTCTACGGCGGCGGCTACGCGGCGCCGCCGCAGGGCAGGCGTCTCCACGCGGAGCAGCACGCCACGCACTATGCCACGTCCGAGGATGGCGTCCACTGGGACACCTCGCCCCTGGGCCTGCACGAGTGGAGGGGTTCTAAGGACAACAACATCGCGATAGACCCGGGCGGCAAGACGCTCACCCAGATCGTCCGGGACGAGCGCGACGACGACCCCGCTCGCCGCTACAAGGCCCTGTTCACGGTCGGAGGCACCGCCCGGTACCCGGCCGTCTCGCCCGACGGCTTCGAGTGGACGATGATCGACGTCCCGCCGATCCCAAGCGAGGACACGTCGTATCTGACCTACGACGAGTACACCGAGCAGTTCCTCGCCACCGTCAAGATCAGCACCGACTGGGGCAGGTCGGTGTGGCTGGCGACCAGCCCGGACTTCGTCAGGTGGACCGACCCGAAGCTCATACTGCACTCCGACGAGATCGACCGCAACAACCGCCGGCGACGCATCCGCGAGCTGGTGGCCGATCCCGGCCTGCTGACGCCGCCGATCGTCGACGAGACGAACCACATCGCGCAGATATACAAGATGCCGATCATGCCCTACGAGGGCCTCTACGTCGGCTTTCCCGTCGTGTTCAACCCCGCGGGCGCCATCCCGGAGCCGTGGGGCAACTTCACCGCGATCAACCAGGTCGAGCTGGCCGTCTCGCGCGACCTGTACGACTGGCAGCGCGTCGCCAACCGCGATGTCTTCATCGGTGTCCAGCCCTGGGACGGCGTCAGCTACGAGACGATGCAGCTCCTGACCTGCGGACGCCCGCACGTCCACGAAGACCGGGAGATCTGGGTCTACTACAGCGCGCTGAGGTTCCGCGGCCCGAAGGAGCTGTGGGCGCAGCCGTACCACGAGTACTTCGACGATACCGGCGCGCTCTGTCTGGCCAAGGTGCGGCTCGACGGCTTCGTGTCCCTCGACGCGGACGGGGCGGGCACCCTGGAGACCTCTCCGTTCGATCTCGAAGGCGGGAGCCTGATAGTCAACGCCGACGCCTCGGACGGCCGGATCGGCGCCGAGATCGTGGACGCCCGGACCGGGGACGCCCTGCCCGGCCTGGCGGAGGCCGACTGCGAGCCGGTCCACGGCGACACGCTGCAAGGGCGGCTGAGCTGGAGCGGCGCCTCGGAGCTGAGCCACGACGGGCCGGTCCGCGTCCGCTTCACGCTCGAGAACGCCCGCCTCTACGCCTTCTGGCTCGAGAAGTAGGCGCCGGCCCCCGGCAGGTACCGCCGCGTCAACTTCGCGACGTAGCTGCGTCGTTCTTGGGGAGTCCTCGGCCGAACGCGCCTGCCCCGTCGTCTGTATTACAATATCGTCTCGAGACTGTGAGAAGGACTGAGCGGTGAAGATACTCGTCATCAACGGGCCGAACCTGAATATGCTGGGCAAGCGGGACGCGGGCCAGTACGGCAGCGTGACGCTGACCGAGATCGAGCTCCGCGTCGTACGGCGCGCCGAAGAGCTCGGCGCGGAGGTCGACTTCTTCCAGTCCAACCATGAGGGGGAGATCGTCGACCACCTGCAGCGGGCGGCGGGATCGGCCGACGCGGTCGTCATCAACCCCGGCGCGCTGACCCACTACGGCCTGTCGCTGCGGGACGCCCTGGCCGACGCTGGGCTGCCGATCGTGGAGGTCCACCTTTCGAACATCCACGCGCGGGAGGAGTTCCGGCACAGCTCCGTCGTCGCGCCGATCGCGGTGGGGCAGGTGTGCGGGCTGGGCTGGCGGGGGTACGTCTACGCCGTCGAGTACGTAGTAGCGCGCCTCCAGGAAGAGTCGCGGGCATGAGCGCCAGCGCGAAGCTCCAGCGCCTGAGGGCCCTGCTCGCCGAGCGCGAGCTGGACGGCGTGCTCATCTCCAACGGCGAGAACCGGCGCTACCTGTCCGGGTTCACCGGCTCGGCCGGCTACCTGCTCATATCAGGCGACGACTCGGTGCTGGGCACCGATTTCCGGTACGTCGAGCAGGCCGGAGCCCAGTCGCCCGAGTTCCGCGTCGAGCGGCTGGCCGGCGGCTCCGCCTGGCTGCCTGAGCTCGCGGCGGAGATGGGCGTGCGCAGGATCGGCTTCGAGAGCCAGGACATGACCGTGCACGCCCACGCGGCGTTCCGGAAGGCGATAGAGGAGTCGGACAACGACGGCATGACGCTCGTGGAGACCGCGGACCTCGTGGACGGGCTTCGCGCCACGAAGTACGGCGACGAGATGGACATGCTGGCGCGCGCCATCGAGATCACGGACGAGGCGATGGACGAGGTCGGCGGCTCACTCGAGCCGGGCGTGACGGAGCGGGAGGTCGCCTGGGAGCTGGAGAAGGCGATGCGTGGGCGCGGGGCCGAGGGGCTGGCGTTCGACACGATCGTCGCGGCCGGACCCAACGGCGCGCTGCCCCACCACCGGCCGTCCGACCGCGTCATAGCCGAGGGCGAGCCCGTCGTCATCGACATGGGCGCGAAGTACGAGGGCTACTGCGCCGACCTGACCCGGACGGTGCTGGTCGGCGAGCCGGACGAGACGTTCCGCACGGTCTACGGCATAGTGCTGCGGGCGCAGCTGGAGGCCGAGGAGCGAGTGCGCTCCGGCATGACCGGGACCGAGTGCGACGCCATCGCCCGCGACATCATCGCGGAGGCGGGCTACGGCGACAACTTCGGCCACAGTCTCGGCCACGGGGTCGGGCTGGCCGTCCACGAGCTGCCGTGGGTGAGTCCGCGTGCGGACGACCCCCTGGAGGACGGCATGATCTTCACGATCGAGCCCGGCATCTACATATCGGACTGGGGCGGCGTCCGCATCGAGGACATAGTCGTGCTGGAGGGCGGCGCCGCGCGCGTAATCAGCAGGGCGCGGAAACTCGACGTGTCCACCGGCGGACATTAGGGAGAAGTCTCATGGGAATGTTCTCAGTGAAGCTGGGTGTGAAGAACGAACGCGACAGAGGAACTGAGTGGGTTCAGGCGTTCGTGGACACCGGCGCGCTCTACACCGTTCTGCCCGCTTCTCTACTGAGAAATCTCGTTGGAATCGAGCCAACGCGCACAATGGAGTTTGTTCTTGCGGACGAGAGCAGGAAGGAATATCCCGTTGGCGAGGCGCGATTGTGTGTGAATGGAAAAGAGGCAACGAGTCCTGTCGTGTTCGGGGAAAGTGAGAATCAATATCTGCTGGGCGCGACCACGCTCCAGATATTCGGACTGATTGCCGACACGACGAACGAGCGGTTAGCGCCGTTACCCGCTGAATATCGGTACATCTAGAAGACAACGGCCGACGCGGGAGAGCCGATCCGCGGCGCCACTATGGTACTGGGAGACATTCGATGACGATAGGCTACGGCAGCCTCAGGCGAGGCATGCCCATAGAGCTGGACGGCGAGCCCTACCAGGTCGTGGAGTACGAGCGGACCAAGATGCAGCAGCGCGCGCCGGTGATACGCATCCGGTTCCGGTCGCTGCGCACCGGCCGGGTCACGGACCGGACCTTCTCCGGCTTCGACGTGAAACTGACGCCGGCGACCGTGGAGCGTCGCACCGCGCAGTACATCTACGAAGACGGCGGTCTGTACTACTTCATGGACAACGAGACGTACGACCAGATGCCGATGTCGGCAGACCAGCTAGGCGACTCGCTCAACTACCTGGTCGAGCAGACCACCGTAGACCTGATCCTCTACGAAGGCAAGACGATCTCGCTCGACATGCCCATCACCGTGGACCTCACCGTCGCCCAGACGGACCCCGGGATTCGCGGCGACACCGCGCAGGGCGGGACGAAGCCGGCGACGATGGAGACCGGGTTGGTGGTGCAGGTGCCGCTGTTCGTCGACGAGGGCGAGAAGATCAGAGTGGATACCCGCAGCGGCGAGTATCTGTCGAGGGTGTAGTTGGCGGTATACTCCGTCGCCCAGATCGTCGGCTACCTCAAGCAGGTGCTGTCCTACGACCCGGTGCTCCGTGACCTGTGGGTGACCGGCGAGGTCGCCGACCTCCGCCGCCCGGCCTCCGGCCACAGCTACTTCAACCTCAGGGACGGCGGCACGACGCTGCGCTGCGTCATGTTCCGCACCGCGTTCGGCTCCGAGCTGCTGTCCGAAGGCGCCCAGGTGATGGCGCACGGCTCGACTACAGTCTACGAGGTGCGCGGCGACCTGCAGCTCATCGTGGACGTGGTGCGGCCGGAGGGTATCGGCGAGCTCCAGCTTGAGTTCGAGCGGCTCAAGCGAGAGCTCGAGCGCGAGGGGCTGTTCGACCCCTCGCGGAAGCGCCCGCTGCCCGAGTTCCCGCGGAGAATCGGCGTCGTCACCTCGGAGTCCGGGGCGGTCTGGCACGACATCCGTACCGTCGTCGGTAGACGCTACCCGCTCGCCGAGCTGCTGCTGGCGCCCACGCCGGTACAGGGCCCCGAGGCGGCCGGGAGAATAGCGGAGGCGATCTCGGCGTTGCAGCAGGGCCTCGGCGTGGATGTCGCGATTGTGGCGCGCGGAGGCGGCTCGCTGGAGGACCTGTGGCCGTTCAACGAGGAGGCCGTGGCCAGGGCGATATTCGCGAGCCGCGTGCCCATCGTCACCGGGGTGGGCCACGAGACCGACGTCACGATCGCTGACATGGTGGCCGACCAGCGGGCGGCGACGCCGTCCGCGGCGGCCGAGCTCGCGGTGCCCGACCGGCTCGAGCTGCTCGCCCGCATCGCCCGCCACAGGCAGCGCCTGGACCGCGCGGCCGACGCCAGACTGCAGGCCGGAAGCCGGCTGGCCGCGCAGCTCGGCGACCGCCTCGGCCGCAGCCGGCCCGACCTCGACGGCCTGAGACTGCGGATCGACGACCTGCTGGGCCTTGCCGGCCGCCATGTGGCCCGCGCCGTCGAGACGAGGTCCGAACGCATCGAGAGCCTCGGCGCCCGCCTCGCCCTGCTGGGCCCTCAGGATACCCTCCGCCGCGGCTATGCTATAGTACAATCCCCGACCGATTCAGAGGTGGTGAGCGACGTTTCCAAGCTGCGTCCGGGTGACCGGGTCGAGGTGACTCTGGCCAGGGGAAGCTTCGGCGCAGACGTCACCTCCATCCACGGCCCCGCGTCGCCGGACACGCGGGAAGAGCCCGACCCCCGCAACCCGCCCGCTGACGCAAGTGCCCGCTCCATGGAAACCCCGGACGACTTACCACCAGTGCAGGAGCGTCCACGGTGACACACGATACACCAACCGGCGGCGACGGCCCGGCCGCGTCCGACGCGTCCGCGCTCTCGATGACCTTCGAGCAGGCACTGTCGCAGCTCGACGAGACGGTGCGCGCGCTCGAGACCGGCGATCTGCCGCTGTCCGAAGCGACCACCCTGTACGAGAGGGGCATGAGGCTCGCCCGCATCTGCAGCGAGAAGCTGGAGGCGGCCCAGCTCAAGATCAGCCAGATACAGACGGCCTACGGGGAGCAGATGCGGCTTCCCGGCGGCCCGGACGGCCCGCCTTGCTGAAGGCCGACCTTCACATGCACACGCACTTCTCGCCGGACTCCGACGTGCCGCCGGAGCGCCTCGTCGCCAGGTGCGAGAAGGTGGGACTGAACTGCATAGCCGTCACCGACCACAACACCGTCGACGGCGCGTTGGCCGTCAGGGAGATCGCGCCGTTCACGGTCATCGTGGCCGAGGAGGTCGGCTCGTCCGAAGGGGAGATAACCGGCCTCTTCCTCCACGAAACGATCCCGGCGGGATTGTCCCCGCTCGAGACCGTTCGATGCATCAAGGACCAGGGCGGCCTTGTGTCGGTCCCGCATCCCTTCGACCGGTTCCGCAGCCACGTCATCAGCCGGGCCGCGCTGGACGAGATACTCCCGTACGTCGACATCGTCGAGGCGTTCAACTCGCGCAACAGCCTGCCGGGCGACAACCGGAAGGCCGAGCAGTTCGCCCGGGAAAACGGGCTGGTCGTGTCGGCGGTGAGCGACGCGCACACGACCTACGAGCTCGGCCGGACGTATATGGAGATCCGGGAGTTCGACGGCAGCCCCGAGGACTTCAAGCTCTCCGTGGCCGAGGCGAGAATCGTCAGCAGGCCGGTAACTCCGCTCGTGCACGTCGCGACGAGCCTGACCAAGATAAGAAGGCGATTGCGGCGAGGCCGTCGGAGGGCAGGGCGAGCCTAGCCGGTCGGGAAGCCCGCCTCGCCCCATCGGCCTTCTTCCGCGCACCCAACACATGGCGCACGATTACATCTTTCCCGACGAAGACCGGGGATTCGGGCCGTCGACATCCGGGCTGACGCGGCGGCCGCTGGTGACCTGGACGTTGCTGGCGGTGTACATCCTCGTCTGGCTGGCCGCGACCGTGGCGGGCGGCAGCGAGGACCGGCAGGTGCTGCTCGACTTCGGCGCCATGTTCGGGCCGCTGATCGCCGACGGCCATTACTGGCGCCTGTTCACGGCGATATTCCTGCACGTCGGCATCGTGCACCTGGCATTTAACGGCTTCGCGCTCGCCATATTCGGCTCGCTCGTCGAGGGTGCATTCGGGCACGCGCGGTTCGTGTTGATCTACGTGATCTCGGGGCTGGCCGGCAGCGTGGCCAGCTACCTGGTGAACTCCATAGCGGTCGGCGCGGGGGCCAGCGGGGCCATATTCGGCGTGCTGGGCGCGCTGGTCGCGTACTTCGCGGCCCAGCGGCGGGTCTTCGGCGAGACGGCGAAGCGCAGCATGACAGGTCTCCTCATCCTGGCCGCCCTGAGTCTCGCCGTCGGCTTCGCGATTCCGGGCATCGACAACATGGCACACCTCGGCGGATTCGCCGCGGGACTCGCGCTGGGGTTCGTCCTGGCGCCGAGCTACACGGTCGTCATGTCGGTCTTCGGGACCAGCGTCGTCCAGACCGACTCGAGGCGGTTGGGCGGTCGGCTGTGGGTCGTCCCCGTGGCGATGGCGGTCCTGGCGGCGGGCGCATGGTTCGCGACGGTCACGCTGCCGGAGAACGGGTACACGCACTACTACCGGGCGGCCGACCATCTCGAAACCGGGGCCTACGACCTCGCGCTGACCGAGGCGGACAGAGCAACGACGTTGAACCCGCTCCTGATCGAGGCCTATTACGTCAAGGCCAGGACGTACGAAGCCCTGGGAGACAGGACGAACGCCCTGGCGGAGCTGCGTCGGCTATTCAGGGCGGCGGGGCTGTTGGACCGGAGCGATTCCGGGCGCCAAGAGACGCTGGGCGAAGCGCTGGTACTGCTGGACCTGCTGCGGGGGCCATGAAGGGGCTGCCAAAGCTAGCTGGGGCCCCTTATTATCACTTTGGGGCCTAAAGTTGAATAAGCGGCTCCACTATTAAGACTTGCTTGACAGGCAGTCGCGACAGTGAAGCGTGGGGTCGGATCGAGCGGACGGGGTGTCAGGCCGACTTGCGCTCCTGGGCCGCGAACGACACTCTCTCGTCCCCGGAAGCGATCAACTCGACTTCGACCTCGCCCAGGATGGCGCCGGCGCCGACGACGCACTTCGTCACGTGGCTCAGCGACGGCAACTCATACATTACGTCCAGCAGAGTTTGCTCCAGGATCGACCTCAGCGCCCGGGCGCCGGTCCCATGCTCCAACGCGCCGTTGGCGGCGGCGGTCAGGGCGTCGTCGGTGAACACGAGCTCCACGTCGTCCATCTTGAACAGCGCCTGGTACTGCTTGACGAGCGCGTTACGCGGCTCGGTCAGGACGCTGATCAGGCCGTCGCGGTCGAGGCTTCTGAGGCCAACCGATACGGGCAGGCGACCAACCAGCTCGGGAATGAAGCCGTAGGCCAGCAGGTCCTCGGCGTTGACCCGCTGCAGCATGTCCTCTTCCGTCGCGGCTCTGTCGGCGTCCGGGCGTCCCACACCGAAGCCGAGGGTGGCCCTGTCCTTGGAGATTCGCCATTCGACCTGCTCTCCGAGGCCCTCGAAGGCGCCTCCGCACATGAACAGGATGTCGTGCGTTTTGATCTGGAGGAAGTCCTGGTGCGGGTGCTTGCGTCCGCCCTGCGGCGGCACGTTGGCGACGCAGCCCTCGACGATCTTCAGCAGCGCCTGCTGGACTCCCTCGCCGGACACGTCCCGCGTGATCGACGGGTTTGGGCTCTTGCGGGCGATCTTGTCTATTTCGTCGATGTAAATGATCCCCTGCTCGGCGCGCTTAACGTCGAAATCGGCCGCGTGTATGAGCCGCAGCAGGATGTTCTCCACGTCTTCGCCCACGTACCCGGCCTCCGTCAGGGACGTGGCGTCGGCAATGGCGAAGGGAACGTCGAGGATCTTGGCGAGCGTCTCAGCCAGCAGCGTTTTGCCGGACCCCGCCGGGCCGAGCATGAGGATGTTGGCCTTCTGCAGCTCGACGTCCGAGTGCTCCTGGTTCGACCAGATGCGCTTGTAGTGGTTATATACGGCGACGCTGAGGACCTTCTTGGCCCTCTCCTGGCCGACCACGTACTCGTCCAGCTTCTGGTAGAGCCACTTCGGATTTACGCCCTTGGAGATGAGGCCCGCCGAATCTCGCGGCGCGGCCGGGGTCTCGTCGCTGATGATCTGCCCGCACAGGGCCACGCACTCGTCGCAGATGAATACGCGGTCAGGCCCGGCGATGAGACGCTTGACCTGGCTCTGGGCCTTGCTGCAGAACGAGCAGCGATAGCTGGACTGTTCCGTCGTAGTTGCGGGCATGTCCTATGCGGAAGCCGACTCGGCGTTCTGTGACGGCGGCTCCATGATGCTGTCTATCAGACCGTAATCGACCGCCTCCTCAGCGGTCAAGTAGTAGTCGCGGTCAGTATCCCGCGCGACCTTGTCGTAGGGCTGGCCGGTGTGCATCGAGATGATCTGCCGCATCTTGTCTTCGATGCGGATCGTGTGCCGCGCCTGTATCTCGATGTCGGAGGCCTGTCCCTGCATGCCGCCGGCGACCTGGTGCAGGAGGATGGTCGAGTTCGGCAGGGCGTAGCGTCTCCCCGGAGTGCCCGCGCACAGCAGCACGGCGGCGAAGCTGGCGGCCATCCCGACGCAGATGGTGGAGACCGGAGCGGTCACCTGCCTCATCGTGTCGTAGATCGCCAGGCCCGCCGTCACGATGCCGCCCGGCGAGTTTATGTACAGGTGGATCGGCCGCTCGCTGTCCTCACGGTCGAGATACAGGAGCTGGGCGATTATGGCGTTGGCCATCTGGTCGTAGACGGGCGTGCCCAGGAGGATGACCCTCTCCCGCAGAAGCAGCGAGTAGATGTCGAACGCCCGCTCTCCGCGGGGGCCGCTCTCCACGACCATCGGAATCACATTTTCGAGCTTAGGTGTCAACGCGTTCTCCTTCCGTGTCTTGTTCCTCGTGGTCGGCAGCGTCCGTGTCAGCGCCCCCTTTGGCGATGTTCACCAGCCTGCCGAGGGATTTGGTCTCCATCATCTGCGCCTCGACGCCGGCCCTGAGGCGGTCACGTTCACGGCGCCGGTCCTGCCGGCTGCCCTGGCGCCGTCCGCCATCGGCGGCGAGCATCTCTCGTACCCGTTCTTCGACCTCGTCTTCGGCGACCTCCAGACCCTCGGCCTCCGCGAGCGTCGCCAAAGCGTACGAGCGCGTCAGGTCCTTGACGGCGGTCTCCCGCGTCGATTCCCGCATCTCCTCCTCGGTCGTACCGGACTCCCTCTGGAAGTCCTCGACGGGAATCCCAAGCATCTCGGCAAGCCGAGCGCGACGGTCCATGGTGCGGTGTATCTCGCGGTCCACCGACAGCGGCGCCAGCTCCACGGTTGCGTTCGCAAGCAGCTCGTCGACGGCCGCTTCCTGGTACATGTTCTCGGCCGAGCCTTCGGCGGCCAACTGAAGCTGGTCTCGGACCGACTCTCGGAGCGCGTCTAGTGTATCGAAGTCATCCCCGACACCTTTGGCGAACTCGTCGTCGAGCTCGGGCAGCTTGCGCTCCTTGACGTCGTTGACGGTTACGACGAAGCGCGCCGTCTTCCCGGCGATCTGCTCGCTCCCGAAGTCGGAGGGCACCTCGAGGTCGAACTCCCGGCCGACGCCGACCTCCGCGCCTTCGAGCTCCTGAGGCATCCCCGGAAATGGCGATTCGTTGTCGGCGTCCGCGACGTAGACGGCGTCGCTCTCGTTCAGGATCTCCGAGTCCTCGACCGTCGCGGTCACGTCCATGGTGACCATATCGCCCAGCGCCACAGCGCGGTCCACGGGATCCCACGAAGCCGATTCGTGGCGAAGGTCCTCGAGCCGGTTTTCGACGTCTTCGTCCTTGACCTCCGGGGGCGTCTCAGGCACCCGTATGCCGCGGTAGTTGCCGAGATCGACTATTGGCTTCAGCGCCACCGTGGCCTTGAAGATGACCGGATCGAGGTCCAACAGCTCGACGTCGGGCGGCCCGGCCGTCTCGATGTTCCGCTCGGAGAACGCCTTCTCCGTCACGTCGGAGACCATGAAGTCCAGGGCCTCTCGGATCAGGTTCTCCTTGCCGAGGAAGTTCTCCACGATCGTGCGAGGCGCCTTGCCCTTGCGAAACCCGGGTATCGACACGCGGTTTACAACGCGCTGGTAGCCCCGGTCGAGGTATGGAGGCAGATCGTCTTCCTCAAGTTCGATGTTGAGGACGGTCTGCAAGTCCACAACCTCTTCTTGAGTGATCTTCAAATGGGGCTCCCGGGTCGCGCAGAATCGCGCCTTCGATTATAGCACGCGCTCCGTTGGGCTCCGCCGCTCCGGAACTCGGCGGAGCCTCAATCTCAAAGGGCGGCCGCGCCGAAGCGGAGCCATGCGGGGAGCGATGAGCACCGTGTGTTACTATCTCCCGCATTCGACTGAGGCAGGCGCCGGCCATGAGCAGACTCAGGACGTTCCGGTCCCCGAGGGGGACGGTTGACATACTGCCCGACGATCAGGGGCTATGGCGCTACTTCGAGACGTGGGGCGACGAGGTCGCTTCCAGGTTCGGGTACGAGCGGATAGACACGCCCACCTTCGAGGACGCCGAGCTGTTCGTCCGCGGCACCGGCGAGATCACCGACATCGTCGAGAACGAGACCTACACCTTCGAGGACCGCGGCGGCGACCTGCTGACTCTGCGGCCCGAGGGCACGCCGCCCGTGTGCCGGGCCTATCTGCAGCACGGCATGCACAACCTGCCCCAGCCTGTGCGGCTCTACTACGCCGGCCCCTTCTTCCGGTACGACCGCCCCCAGGCAGGCCGCTACCGGCAGCTCCACCAGTTCGGGGTCGAGGTTATAGGCGAGGCGGACGCGTCGATCGACGCCGAGGTCATCGAGCTGGCCTGGCGCCTGCTGGAGTCGGTGGGGATCGCCGACGTCACCCTGGCGATCAACTCGATCGGCGACCAGGAGTGTCGTCCGCGGTACGTCGACCGCCTCCTGGAGCACTACAGGTCCCGCGCGGACGAGCTTACCCACGAAGACTGCCGGCGGCGCCTCGACGCCAATCCGCTGCGGCTGCTCGACTGCAAGAACGACGCGTGCCAACCGCTCATCGCGGAGGCGCCCGGCTCCGTCGAGAGCCTGTGCGGCGCCTGCGAGGACCACTGGCGCGCCGTCCTGGGACACCTGCGCGCGCTCGACATTCCCTACGAGCCCGAGAACCGGCTGGTCAGAGGTCTGGACTACTACACGCGCACCGTCTTCGAGTTCGCCCCGCCCTCGGGCGGCCAGCAGAGCGCGCTGGCGGGCGGGGGCCGCTACGACGGGATGATCGAGGCGCTGGGCGGGCGCCCGACACCGGGGATCGGCTTCGCCATGGGCATAGAGCGCGTGCTGGCGTACATCCGGGACCGGCAGCCTGCCGAGCGGAGCGAGCGTACGAAGGTCGTCGTCGCCCCGGTCGGCGACGGTACCAGGCCCGCCGGGGTCGTCGTCGCCTCAGAGCTGCGGCGAGACGGCGTGGCGGCCGTGCTCGCGCCGTCCGGCCGAAGCCTGCGCGGCCAGCTCCGCTACGCCTCGGCGGTCGGCGCCACGCACGCCGCGATCGTCGGCGAAGACGAGCTGGCCCGGGGCGCCGTGGTCCTGCGCGACCTCGCCCGGAGCGAGCAGCGGGAAGTCCCGCGAGACAGCCTGGCCGCCGCGCTTTCTGGCGTTTAGACCGCTTGTTATACTCTCCGTAGTCCCATCCGCGCAGTCATTCGCCGTTCGGACGACCGCGCGATTCGCCTAAGGGGCGTCAGGTTGCACCATGCTGGACAAGCTCGCCGCAATTGAAGACCGGTACCGGGAGCTGGAGACGCTGCTGGCGGACCCGGAGATCTCGACCGACTACGCCCGCGTCCGAAAGCTGGCCCAGGAGCACGCAGCCCTCAGGGGGCTGGCGGCGCTTGCCCGGCGTTACCGGGACGTGATCCGCGAGCAGCAGGAGGCTACGGCGATCTCCCGGGAGGGTTCCGACCGGGAGCTGGCCGAGCTGGCGCGCGAGGAGCTGGGCGAGCTCGAACGGGAGCGCTCTCAGATCGAGGAAGACCTGCGCGTCGAGCTGCTGCCCAAGGACCCGAACGACGAACGAAACGTCATCATGGAGATCCGGGCCGGGACCGGTGGGGAGGAGGCCGGCCTCTTCGCCGCCGACCTGTTCCGCATGTACACCAGGTACGCCCAGCGTCACGGCTGGAGGATGGACGTGGTCAGCGCGAACGAGACCGGACTCGGCAGCCTGAAGGAGACCGTGTTCCAGGTTCAGGGTCAGGACGCCTACAGCAGGATGAAGCACGAGATCGGGGTCCACAGGGTGCAGCGGATACCAACCACCGAGTCGAGCGGCCGGCTCCACACGTCAGCAGCCACGGTGGCCGTTCTGCCGGAGGCCGACGAGGTCGACGTCAACATCCAGGCCGATGACCTGCAGATAGACATCTTCCACTCCAGCGGCCACGGCGGGCAGAACGTCCAGAAGGTCGCGACCGCAATCCGAATAACCCACAAGCCAACGGGAATAGTCGCGGTCTGTCAGGACGAGCGCTCCCAGAACAAGAACCGGGAAAAGGCGATGAAGGTGCTCAGGGCGAGAGTGCTGGCCCTGGAGCTGGAACGGCAGCATGAGGAGGTCTCCCAGGCCCGGCGCGCCCAGGTCGGGTCCGGCGACAGGTCCGAGCGCATCCGCACGTACAACTTCCCGCAGGACCGGGTGACCGATCACCGCACGTCGTACACCCGGCACAACCTCGACGCGGTACTCGACGGCGAGATCGACGACCTGATCGAGTTGATGATCACCCGAGAGCAGGAGATGAAGCTGGAGGAGGTCGGCTTCTGATGCTCCGCGAGGCCTGGGCCTGCGCCCGGGACCGTCTGGCCGACGCGGGCATAGCCGACGCAAGCCTCGAAGCCGAGGTGCTGCTGCGCACGGCGCTCGGCGTGGACCGCACCGGCTTCCTCGCCTCGCTGCGGCAGGCTGTCCCGGACGGTCGTCTGCGGGTTGCAGAAGAGCTCCTGGGCCGGAGGCTGGCCGGCGAGCCGCTGGCCTACGTCGTCGGCGTCCGGGAGTTCTACGGGCTGGAATTCGCGGTCGACCCGTCGGTGCTCATACCGCGGCAGGAGACCGAGCACCTCGTCGACGCGGTCGTGGATTTTTCCCGGTACCGCGGCGACCCGCCGCTCGACGTCGCCGACGTCGGCACAGGCAGCGGCGCCATCGCCGTAGCCGTGGCGCACCATCTGCCGGCTGCGACCGTGTACGCGACCGACGTCAGCGCACGCGCGCTGGAGGTGGCGGACGCCAATTGCCGCCGGCACGGAATCGCCGGCAGGATCCATCTGCGCGAAGGGGACCTGCTCGGGGCGCTGCCGGGCCCGGTCGACGTGATTGTGTCGAACCCGCCGTACATCCCCACCGCGGACCTCCCATCCCTGCCGCCCGACATCCGGCGGGAGCCCGTCGAGGCCCTGGACGGCGGCCCGGACGGCTTGTACGTGACCCGTCGCCTGATACGCGGCGCGCCTGCCTGTCTGCGGCCCGGTGGACGGCTGGTGGTGGAGATAGCGCCGGAGCAGTTGAGCACGGTGATCGACGATGCGACTGCGGCCTTCCCCGGGGCCGAAGTCCACTTCGAACGCGACCTGTCCGGCAACCCGCGCGTGCTGGTCGTGGACACACCCGCCGCGTAGCTATCGGAGCTGGTACCGCAACCGCCGGTTCACCCCGAGTATCGCCCTTCGATACCCCGACGAAGCGTCGGGGCACTCAGGGCTAACGGGTCTTTGGCTTCGCCCCACCTCAGAGCACAACCCGTCACC
The DNA here is from genome assembly GCA_965220785.1 of Dehalococcoidia bacterium. Taxonomy (GTDB): domain Bacteria; phylum Chloroflexota; class Dehalococcoidia; order Lucifugimonadales; family CAZENU01; genus CAZENU01. The sequence continues at coordinate 126,957 of CBDCQW010000003.1, read as the reverse complement.
GCGAGTAGTGCCCTTCGATACACCCCGACGAGGCGTGGGGGCGCTCAGGGCTAACGGGTCTTTGTTTTCCTCATCCCAGAGCACCGCCCGTTCACCCCGAGTATCGCCCTTCGATACACCCCGACGAAGCGTCGGGGCACTCAGGGCTAACGGGTCTTTGGCTTCGCCCCACCTCAGAGCACAACCCGTCACCGCGAGTAGTGCCCTTCGATACACCCCGACGAGGCGTGGGGGCGCTCAGGGCCAACGGTCTTCCAGAGCCGCTCGCCCCGGTTCCCGTCTCGGCGGCGCCCACTTAACCCGTTCACCCCGAGTAGCGTCGCTGCTTCACCGGCGCGTATCGAGGGGCGAGCGCAGCGGCCTCGGCTCCGCCCGCTGACCGAGCCGAGCTATGCCAGCGTCGCCTCGACGCTGAGGTCTACGTTGCCCTTCAGGGCGCCGGAGATCGGGCAGCCGTCCTTGGCCGCCTCGGCGGCCGCGCCGAACTCGTCCGCAGTGACCCCGGCCACGGTCCCCTTCACCGTCAGGGCGCTGGAGGCGACCTTCCAGCCACCCTCGATCTGCTGGAACGTCACCGTCGCGCTCACCTCGAGCCGGGTGGGCGGCGTTCCGGCGCGGCCGAGTCCGGCCGACAGCGCCATGCAGTAGCACGACGCGTGCGCCGCGGCCACCAGCTCCTCCGGGCTGGTGACCTCAGGCACCTCGGTGCGTGAGGCCCAGCTCACGCCCAGCGACGTGAACGCGCCGCTCGTCGCGGCGCTGACGCTGCCCGCGCCCGTCATGAGGTCGCCTTCCCATACCGCTTCGGCCCTGCGCTCGGCTGATGCCATGAGTATCCTCCCTGGGTTCCCCGGCCGTCGCCGGCGGCGCGGTTCGGGGTAACGGTCTGGCACCGAATCTTATCACAGCCCTCGCGGGCGCTATTCCCGATGCTTGGCGAACTCACGCCGCAGGTGATAGAAAGTGATGGAGTGGCCCAATGATGCGAAGATCCTTGCAGAACGAGGAGAATAATGGCCAACAGAATTCGACTGCCACACGAAGGCGAGGATGTCGACCGTGTCATTCGACAACTCAAGGAAGCCGTCCTGGGGACGCGCACTGTCGTGGTCACCGGCGTAGAGGTCACCTATTCGGTCTGCGACCCATGGCCACCGGAGGCCGACATGGCAATGTACGACCATGACGGCAACATCTACCTTCCGGAGACCAGCGTCCGGTCCAACCCGGCGCGCGCGGACCTGTTCGCCTTCCACGAGCACACCGAGATCCGCCGCAAGCTGGCCGGCAGGTCACACGCGTACGCGCACCGCCGGGCGCTGCTTGAGGAGCTGTTGGCGGCCAAGCAGGTCTATGACGAGGACGGACTGGAAGAGTACGTCCGGCGGAGAGTGTTCGACTATCCAGACTGGAAGATACCCGACAAAGAAGCCATAGTGGAGAGACTGTACGTTCTGATCTCAGCCGGCCGCCCGCTGAGAGGCAAGCTGATAGAGGTGATCACCGAAGCGCGTATGTAATGTCTGAGCGAGTACCGCTCCTTGACCGGGTAGCGGGGTTCGGCGTATTCTGGAATCAGGCCGTGCTAAGCGGGGAGTTAGCGGTGCCCTGTACTCGCAATCCGCTCCAGCGGGGCTGAACTCCTCCCGGAGGTTGGTCCTCGGGGGCCTCTGGCCGGGGTCTGTGGTTATGAGAGTTGGGTCCCACGCGGCGGCGACCTGTGAACTCCGTCAGGTCCGGAAGGAAGCAGCGGTAAGCAGTGGTGTCCGGGTGCCGTGGGTAAGCCTGGCTTGAGCCGCAGCCTCGCGTCACGTTTCCGGTGGCCGGTCGAAGCGGAGGTGCACGGCCGACCTCGCCCTTCCGTGCCTCAGCGCGCTATCCGCGGCGCCGCGTCCGGATTTGACCGGGCCGGTTGTCGCGGATCGCGGGAGCGAAAGCCCGCCCGGGCGCCCTCGGCGCTATGACCGGACCGCAAGGCCGTCCGCCAGCCGCGAAGAAGTCGCTGGGGCAGCACTTCCTCGTCGACCGCGGCGCGATATCCTCGATCATATCGGCCGCCGACCTGTCGGAGGACGACCTCGTCGTGGAGATCGGTCCGGGACGGGGCGCGCTGACCCGGCCTTTGATCGAGCGCGCGGGCCGGCTCGTCGTCGTAGAAGTCGACGCCGTCCTTGCAGCGAGACTTCGTGAGAAGTACGCGGGCCGCCCTGGATTCTCGGTCATCGTCGAAGACGCGCGGGAGGTGGACATCGACGGTCTGGCGCCCAACGGCGCTCCCTACAAGGTCGTGGCGAACCTGCCGTACTACGCGGCGTCGCCCATCGTGCGGCGGTTCCTCGAGGCGGACGGCAAGCCGCGGCTGCTGGTCGTGACCGTACAGCGCGAGGTGGCGCAGGAGATGGTCGCGAAGCCGGGACAGATGGGGCTGCTCTCGGTGGCCGTCCAGCTCTACGGCACGCCGCGCATCGTCGCCACGGTCCCGCCGCGCGCATTCAGACCGCCGCCGAAGGTGACCTCGGCCGTCGTCCGGATCGACGTGCGCCCGAAGCCCGCGGTCGCCTTCGATTCCGCGGACGAATTCTTCCGCGTCGTCAAGGCGGGGTTCAGCGCACGCAGAAAGCAGCTCCACAACTCCATCGGAAGAGGCCTGGCGCTGGAGCCTGAGAGCGCCAGGGCGCTTCTGGCCGACGCCGGCATCGACCCGACACGGCGGGCGCAGACCCTGAGCCTCGACGAGTGGGCCGCGCTCTACGAAAAGTACAGCGCGGCCTACGCCGCCTCGGCACCGTAGCCGCCCGGAGGTCGACGTGGTACCGGCTACCCGCATCGAGATCGAGGCGCACGCGAAGATCAACCTCACGCTGGAGGTGGTCGGCAGGCGCGGCGACGGCTACCACGACATCGTCAGCATCATGCAGACCGTCGGGCTGCACGACGTCATAACCCTGGAGCCGGCAGAGCGGCTCACTCTGACGTGCGACCCGCCTGAGCTCGAGACGCCGGACAATCTCGCCCTGAGGGCCGCGCGGCTGCTCCAGGAGCACACAGGTCACACCGCGGGCGCCGCGGTCTCGCTCGCGAAGCGGATTCCGGTGGCCGCGGGCCTCGGCGGGGGCAGCAGCGACGCGGCGGCTGTCCTCGTCGGGCTCAACCGTCTCTGGGACCTCCGACTCTCGCCCCAGGAGATGGTGCCCCTGGCCGCCAGTTTGGGGTCCGACGTGCCGTTCTTCCTGGAGGGCGGCACCGCGATGGTCTCCGGCCGGGGCGAACGCGTGCGCGCGCTGCCGCCGGCCGGCCTGCGGTGGTTCGTGGTGCTCTCACCCGAGATCGACATGCCCGACAAGACCCGCCGCGTCTACTCGCACCTGACGAAGACGAGCTTTACGACCGGCCAGCTCACCCGGAAGCTCGAGGCGCGCATCCGTGGCAAAGGAGACGTGCCGCCCCAGTTTCTCTTCAACGTGTTCGACGACGTCGCCCCGGCGGTGTTCCCGGAGCTGGGGCGCTATCGCGACGCCTTCCTGCAAGTCGGCGCGAGAGAGGTCCACGTCGCGGGCAGCGGGCCATCCTTGTACGCCCCCGTATCGCGGCGAGAGCTCGGCACCGCGATCGAGCTTCTGCTGCGGCATACCCACGGCTGGCGCGTCCACCTGACTCCCGCCTGGCGCCCGCCCGCGGACGACGCGTGAGCTACCTGGTCGCCGGGGCCGTGAGCGGACTGCTGATGGCGGCCGTCTTCCTGGTCGTCGTGCCGCTCATGCTGTTCTTCCTGTTCAAGAGCCGCCCGCCCTGGTTCGTCGCACTCACCGGCCGGGTCGCCCCGATGAAGCTGATGCTGGGCCTGGTGGTATTCGCCTATCCGACCTGGGCGTTCCTGGGAATCGTGCTCGGCCTCGTGCTGCTCGTCGCCGAGGAGGTTGTTCCAAAGGGCGGCCTCGGCTCCGGGAATCTTTTCTTTACCGCGGCGATCACCATTGGGGCCGCCACCCTCGCGGCGACCTACTTCGTCGTGACCCGCCGTGTCGCGCCCGGCCCGGCGGCGTTGACCATCGCCTTCGGCGCCATCTTCGGCTGGGTGCTGCCGTTCCTGGCCTGAGCGGCCATGTCGCCGTGCCGGTTGAGGACGAGATACGACTTTGTCAGTCTGTCCCAACCGTGCGAGAGGACACGGACGCTGTCGGTGTTGAAGGAGTTTCGTTGTGCTCGGAGAGAAGCGCTCTGACCGCGGGAACCAGTCCGTTCGGAACCACCATCACGGAGTGCGACGTGTCTTCGAAGGCGGCCTCATCGTCCGCCACCCACTCATCATCCGTCAGCGAATCGTAGTGCTGGACAATGCCGCGCACGCGCTCCTCATCCCAGCCAGGCGGGAATCTGTTTGTTGCGTCGCTCATCCGGTGCTAAGACACGTCGGAGCAGTGTGTACGGAAGTACTCGCGCATCGCGGCGGCCTCCGTGTCGGTTAGCGACTGGTACGGCGGCAGGATGCGGATCGGGAACTCGGGCTGCGTCAGCGACGTGAACAGCTTGTCGAAGGCGCCGTCCATGTGCGCGCCGTTCACGTTGCGGGCGAACCCCTCGTGCATCTGCTGCATGCGCGCCTGGATGGCGAACGCGGTGGCCGTGTCTCCGTCGCGGCCGGCTTCGAACAGCATGCGCGTCAGATTCGGCGCCGGGGCGCCAAAGCTGCACAGCAGCGAGCACTCGCCGTACCAGCTCGCGTTCGCGTAGCAGGTCTCCAGCACAAAGTGCTGAAGCTCGGGCGTCTCGACGATCAGCTTGCGCATGAAGCCCATGTCGGGGCTGTTGATCTTGGTGGCGACCAGGTTCGGGACCTCGTCGAGGACGCGGCGGTAGTCGTCGGCGCCGAGTATGCGGCCGGACCGCCTCAGGTTGTAGTGGAGGAACTTCGAGTCTGGGAAGGCGCCGCACACCGTGTTGAAGAACGTGCGCACCTCGGCGTCCGTGAGAGTACCCCAGGACGGTAGCGGTATCTGGAACATGCGCACGCCCCTGTCGTGTGCGTAGCCGATGCGCTCGATCATGTGGCCCATCGAGATGCTGATGACGCAGACCATGCGGGTCACGTCGGCCCCGGCCGTGGCGTCGACGAACACGTCGACTATCTGCCGGAACTGCGTGTCGGTGACGGCGTAGCCCTCGCCGGCGGTGCCCAGGACGTAGATGTTCTCCGCGCCCGAGGCGAGCAGCCGCCCTGTGTGGCGACGGAACACATCCTCGTCGAGCTCGAAGCTCTCCGTCCACGGCGTGTCGCAGGCGGCCAGCAGACCCCGCGGGTGACGTTTCTCGGCCATATCCGCTCCTTTACCCAATCTGTGCGATGGGGGCATTCTAGTCCAGCCGCGACCACGGTGTACAATAGCTTTACGCTTCTCACGTCGTTCGCAGTTGACCGGCCTGGTGCCCTCGGGCCAATTCATCCACCCGTCCTGGAGCGTAGATTAGGTAGGACAACCCTGTGAGATCGATACTGCTCTACATATCTGCGGGCTTGGCGATGCTGTCCGTCGCGGCCGCGGCGGCCTGCGGCGACGAGTCGCCGGCCGAGACTCCCGCGCCGCAGACGGCGGCGGTGGATACGCCCGCCCCGGCGGACTCCACGCCGACCCGGAAGCCGCTGCCGGAGGGCTACGACCCGAACGAGGCGATGTTCGGAATCTACGGCGGCCCGCGGCAGTCGGCGGACATGACCCTCAACGCCTTGCGCTCCATCCTCGACGCGGGCGACACGTCGCAGGTGGCGGTGATCGTGGAGTTCACGCGGTTCATAAACGACCCCGTCCTGGCGGCGATAGCTCAAGAGGTGCTCCGGCAGCTCACCGGGCAGGAGTTCGGTCTCGGAGGAGAGGGCTGGTTCGAGGCCACGGAGTGGCTGGGGAAGCGGCGCGACGAGTATCCGCCGCCGTCCGACTACCTGAGGTGGAAGATCAACCTTCTCTCGGCGATCAGCGACCGGTACAAGATATTCCTCGGCGACGCCGCCACGACGGCGCGCATAGACATCACCGAGCTGGTCTGGGGCGGCGTGCGGCCAGACGGCATCCCCGATCTTCAGTTCGCGCCGACGCTGACGGCCGACGAGGCTGACTACCTGGGATCCGACGAGCGCGTGTTCGGTGTGTCGATCAACGGCGAGCACCGTGCCTACCCGCTGAGGATCATGAACCCTCACGAGATGGCCAACGACATAGTGGGAGGCGAACCCATCGCCCTTGCCTACTGAACGCTTTGCGGCACCGGAATCGTGTATTCCGCAAAGATCAACGGCGAGCCAACCACCTTCGGCACCTCCGGCCTCCTGTACCGCAGCAACAAGGTGATGTACGACCGGCTCACCGAGTCCCTCTGGCGGATGTTCACCGGCGAGCCGGTCGTCGGGCCGCTCGCAGACTCGGGCATCAAGCTATCCTTTTTCCCGGTCGAGCTGACGACCTGGGGTGAGTGGGTCGCGCAGCACCCGGACACGACCGTCCTGTCCATAGCCACCGGCCTCTACGCACCCGACTCATACGAGCACGAGGACGACCCGCGCGCGGTCTACAACGACTACTTCACCAGCCCCGACACGCGGTTCCCGGTATGGGAGCGGAGCGACGCCCTGGCCACCAAGGCCGTCGTGCTCGGCCTGAACCACGGCGGCGAGAGCAGGGCCTACCCGGTGGAGACGCTGCAGCGAGAGCGCGTCGTCAACGACACCCTCGGCGGCAGGGACATCGTCATCCTGGGCTCGTCCATCTCGCAGGGCGCGCGGGTCTACCTCAGGGACGGAATCGACTTCGCGTTCGCAGGCGACGATCCGACGCCCGGAGGGCTGGCCACGACGCTGACCGGCGATGGAGCGACCTGGACCGTGACCGAGGACTACTTGGAGGCGCCGGGCGGCCGACGGCTCGAGCGCGTGCCGTCGCACATGTCATTCTGGTTCGGCTGGTTCGCCTTCAACACCGACACGACCATCTACGGCCAGTAGGGGCGCATGGCGTAGCGGGACACGAAGTCCGCTCCAGATAATTGTACCCCGTACGTGGTACGATTGGCCGATCAGTTCACGTGGTGCCAGGCGCTTTGCCAATTGCGAAACACCCTTGTCATATGACTATGGAGGTGCTCTATGGCCAAGACCGAGATGATACGCGCACGAGTAGAACCGGACCTGAAGCGCGAGGCCGAGGAACTCTTCTCGGAACTGGGGTTGTCAACAACTGACGCAATCACTCTGTTCTACAAGCAGGTGACTATGCATCAGGGCCTGCCGTTCGACGTACGGATACCCAATGCCACAACGATAGAGGCGATGAAGCAGGCCCGTGATGGAATAGGACTAACCGAATACGCCAGTATGGAGGAACTCGAGGCCTCGCTTGATTGATCCATGCGCCTTTCCACGACGACACAGTTCAAGGCGGACCTGAAGCGCGCCAAGAGACGTGGGAAAGACATCAGCAAGCTCAGGGCAGTAGTCAATCGGCTGCTGTCGGCCCAAGCCCTTGATCCCCGCCATAGGCCACATCGTCTGTCCGGTCGGTGGTCCGGCTACTGGGAGTGTCACGTTGAATCAGACTGGTTGCTCGTCTGGGAAATACGAGATGGCCACATCCTGGTCTTGCTCCGAACGGGCCGCCATGTCGACCTGTTCCGCTAACCGTACGTTCGACCGCCGCCAGAGCTCCCTCGCTCCACGCGCCTTCTCGGCGGAGGAATGCACTCCCCAAGCGCCACCTCCTAGTCCAGCCGGACCGGGACTCCCTCCAGCAGGCCCGCGTCGTTCATGGCTACCCACTCGCCCATGAACGTCTCGTTCCAGGTGTCGGTGAGCGGGTGCTCGAGCATCTCCTGGAAGACCGGCCAGAAGACGATGATGCCGTCGGCGCCGTCCCGGAGGGCCGCGTAGGCGGTCTCGACGCTCCGAACGAGCGCGGCGGTGATGTAGGGGCGGTTCTCCCACCCGGCGAACATGCTCACGCACTCGCGCACCAGCTTCGTCGGGTCGCCGCCCATCTGCTTGACAGGCTCGCAGAACGGGAGGATGTGCGTGGCCCCCGCCTGGGCGACCGCAGCCGCCTGCGGCAGGGAGAACACGGTCGTGCAGAACGTCTCGACGCCCTCTTGCGCCAGCGCACGGAACGCGCCCAGGCCGTTCGCGGTGCACGGTATCTTGATGATGACCTGGTCGGACATCCTGGTGAAGGAGTGGCTCACGTCGAGCAGCTCCTCGGTCGAGTGGCCGTCGACCTCGACTATCACGGGCTTGTCGGTGATGTCGAGGTATCGCTGGACGACGCCGCGAATCTGCCCGTACTTCTTCACCATGTCGTTGAGCACCACGGTGTTGGTGACGATGCCTGCGGCGCCCCGGTCCATCCAGGGCTTGAGGTCTTCCGGGTCGCCGGCCAGCCAGATGGCCGGTCCGCGGCCGCTCCGCCGGGCCTCCATCACCGGGCCCGTTACAACCGGCTCCAAGCCGTTCGTGCTGATCTTCGCGTTGGTTGCCATCGATTCGCCTCCTGCCCGCGGTCCCGCGACGGTCTCGTCGCCGTAAGTATGCGACATTTCTCCGCGTTGGGCCAGCACCCGCGCGGCGAGCGCCCTACGGAAGGCACATTTCCACCTCTGTTTGTTATTCCGGCAGCCATCTAGTTTGGGTTCTACCGCAGCTGCTCGTGCGCTGCTCTTCGATCTCGGTTTCCAGTCCAACGGTGCGCGTGTTGCCCGTGGCCGTCCAGACGCTCCACGTCTCCGCTTCCGGCGTGGCGACCCAACGGCGCTGGGTGTTGTGCCGTAGTTGCTGGATATCGCTGCCCTCCACCAATGGGATCCATGCCATATTGACGCCCACCCTGTTGCGAGTCACCAGGAAGCCTTGATACATCTCGGCGTTCGCATCCGGAGCCGACCAATCGTGGCTCACGTCGCGCTCTTCGCCCGGGGCCAGACTTGGAACGCCGCTAGGGTTGCGGCTCGTTATCCGAAGGCCGCTGGACAAAGGTCTGTGTGATTTGGATGTAACAGGCATCTATTCTCCTTCTTCCGTGTAGGTGAGCCAGTGCGAATAGTTCGGTGCCGACGGGCCCGCCGGCATGCTCTGACCCTGAAATAGCCGGTCCCAGAATTCATCCTCTACGGCTTCACCGGGCCGGTGACAATGAAAAGGCAACCCTTCGTAGGGAACGTACCACCTTGCGCGGACGTAAGATCGTCCGCGGCCTCCCACCATATCCCACACTCCCCCCCTTTCTATGTGGCAGAACCGATATCCGCCCGCATAGGTCAGCATGACGAAGATGCTGACCGCCATGGCCGCTCCGACCACCGTCCCGCCTGTTATCCGGATCAGGGGCCGCTCGGCGAATATCAAGAGCCACCCGCCGAGCAGGCCGATTGCCAAACAGGGCAACATGAGGAAGACGAACGCGCCCCAACGCATGAAGTCGGACTCGAACCCCAGCCCCACGTTCAACTGGTAGGCGACCATCCACGCAAGCAACAGCGCGGCGCAACAGAGGACTGTGCGCCGCGCCATCTGGACTGCGAATAGCCTAGTCATAGCTCCCTCAGCCATTGGCCCGGCCAGTCGAGGCGTACGGGCTGGTGATTGCGCCATGCTGACACCTCGCGTTGCTATCACGATATAGTAGGATCGTCAAGTATATAGCTCCCTTATTTTGGAACCCATCCACCGCACTGACCAGCGGCGCTGCCCTCAATCCCGCCGTCGGTTCACCTCCCATGCAGCATATTACAAGCATAACGTGGGGATCGGCCCCGCAGTAGACACAAATGTGTCTATTTTGTCACGAAGTCCGGCCTTCTACTCCCCTCTACTCGCGAGCGTCCACGTCTGCTATGCTGCGCGGCGCACTGTAACAGGCCTCTTCCCGCTCGACGGGGGAAGATTGAGATGGGGTGAAGACCCGGGTCGCAGCCCCGAAGCAATCCCAGGGAGGCACGGATGACGCTGAGCATATATCTGCACTACGGCGGCAACTGCCGGGAGGCGTTCGAGTTCTACAGGTCGGTCTTCGGCGGGGACTTCGACGTGATGACGACTTTCGCGGAAGGGCCTCCGGACATGGGTGTCCCGGAGGACGAGCGTGACAATGTCCTGCACGTGTCGTACACCATCGGAGAGAGCGTGCTGATGGGCAGCGACGTACCGTCGCAGTTCGGGCCTCCGCCGGCGGTGGGCAGCAATTTCGCCATCAGCTACTCGGCCCAAAGCAGGAAGGAGACCGACGACCTGTTCGCCAAGATCTCGGAGGGCGGTGTCGTCACGATGCCCCTCGGCGACATGTTCTGGGGCGACTACTTCGGCTCATGCACCGACAAGTTCGGCGTCAACTGGATGTTCAGCCACGCGGAGCAGCAGGCGACCTAGCCGCTCGGCGTCCCGGCCTCACGCAATGCACAGGATGCGGGCGGCGCGTATAACGACCGCGCCCACGGGGTCGATCAGGCGCCAGAATCCACGCGCCATGGCGACCGCGACCAGGCCGAGGACCGCGCCGCCGAGGATGTCCAGCGGGTAGTGGACGCCTCCGTAGACGCGGGCCAGGCCGTATGCGACGGCGACTCCGAACAGGGCGAGGCCTGCCCTGCGGCTTATCAGCCAGACGCCGCCCGCCGCGGCGAAGGCGACCGCGGCCGAGTTCGACGGAAACGAGGAGTCGGTCGGCCGGTAGAGCACCACCGTGACGTCGTGGTCCAGGGCCGCGTCGAAGGGCCGGGGCCTGAAGTAGAGCTCGTTGCCGGCGAACACGATCCAGGCCGCAAACGCAATCGCCGTCAGCGCGACGAACACGCCGACCTGCCGCCGCATCCGGTCCTCGGCGTCGCCGCCGGCGAACCACGTCGCCAGGATCGTCAGCCCCATTGCCGCTGGAACGGCGTAGTCGCTGCCGACTATCCGGGCGGCCGAGTCGATCGGGCCTACGGCGCCGGTCAGGCCGTTCAGCCAAACAAATAGGGTCGTATCTGCGTCCGCCATTCACGCCGCCAATACTCGAGACTGTGCGCCAGGGCGAGGGCGAAGGTGGTCCTCCGCAGCGCGCCGAGCCCCTCGCCGGGCTCCGAGTCGACCGCATCCGCGCGCCTGTTCACCACGGAGGACAGGACCAGTGTCGTCGCGTATGCCGTCGACGCGCCGAGAAAGAACAGGAGCGCCTGTATGTTGGAGTCCAGGCCGCCCTCGTAGTCGTTGATGTTCCGGTCCTCGACCGCGAAGAACCAGACCGCGGCCGCGACGGCCAGGCCGAGGCCCACGGCCCGCGTCGCGAGTACGGACCGGAGCAGCACCAAGCCGTGGAGACGGCCGGCGGACGACGCGATCTGGATGGCGCCGAAGGCGGAGACGGTGACGAACAGGTAGTAGTCGACTACGAAGGAAAACATCCTTCAGGCGGCGGCCGGCAGGCCGGCCGCCGGGGGCGCTACGCCTCGACCGCTACGGCGGTGCACCAGTCGAGGTACTTCGGGTTGTTCCCCCGGATCACGCCCTGGTATATCTGCTGGATGCGCTGCGTGGTCGGCCCGGTCTCGCCGTCGCCGACGGCCCGGTCGTCCAGACGTCCGACCGGCATGACGTGCGCAGCGGTACCCGTCAGAAAAATCTCGTCGGCGAGATAGAGCTCGCTGCGGTGGATGCGCCGCTCGACCACGTTTACCCCCAGCTCCTCGCGGGCCAGGGTGATGACCGAGTCGCGGGTGATGCCGAGCAGGCAGTTGTCCGTCTCGCTGGGCGTGGATATGCGGCCGTTCTGGACGAGGAAGAGGTTCTCGCCGCTGCCCTCGGAGACGGTGCCGTCATGGTTCAGCAGGATCGCCTCGTCGTAGCCGGCGACGACCGCCTCGGTCTTGGCGAGGATGCTCGTGGTGTACAGGCCGGTCAGCTTGACGCCGGTGGGCATCATGGTGTCGTCGGGCCGGCGCCACGACGACGTCTTGCAGCTTATGGCGCCGTCGGCCTTGATGTACGAGCCGAACGGCAGCGCCATCAGGGAGAAGTCGCTCTCCAGCGTGTTCAGCATCAGGTTGGCGACGGCCTCCTCGCTCTTGTAGGCGACGGGCCGGATGTACAGGTCCTCTGTGTAGCCGCAGCTCTGGATCAGCTCGACGGTGATCCCAACGAGGTCGTCGACCGTGTAGGGGAGGTCGATCATCATGACCTTGCAGCCCCGGAGCAGTCGTTCGTAGTGCTCCCTGAGCCGGAAGATGAACAGCTTGCCCTGCGCCTCGTTCCAGTTGCCGCGGACGCCCTCGAAGACCGTCGTGCCGTAGTGGAGGGCGTGCGTCATCACGCCGACTTTGGCGTTCTCTACCGGCACGATCTCGCCCTGGAAGAAGGCTAGGGCTCGGGGCATCGGTCCCTCCTGGCGCCCATCGTCGGGGCGCGGGACATTATAGTCACCGCCCGCTCGCCGGCACAACAGCGCGCCAAGCGCGTGCAGGGCTTTCGGTTGTTGGACACGGTGCGAGCGGAGCGGTGTCGATCAGCCTCATCCGGCCGTCTCGCCGAGTGCGGCCGCGGTCGATTTCGCGAAAAGTGTGCCATTGTGTGCCATTCTGTGCCGTTCCTATCTGGGCAGTGGCACACTTGACCGAGAAATGGCACACCGGGTGTGCCGCTCGTCCTATCTGAGGCGGCACACCGCGCGACTGAACGGCACACCGGTGTACCCGACGCGTCCGGGCCATGGGCGCGTGAGCGGGCTCGAACTATCTGCTGGCGAGTGCTTGATCACGAGCATAGAGTAGCACGGGTGTGCTGTTACGCACAAGAGGCGTCGTCGAGCCAAAATCACCCACCTAAATGGCGGTGGCGCTCCAGGGCAAGGGCAAGGGGAAGGGCTGGTTTGAAACCAGCCCCTACGGGGTGATGGCCGACAGATATGGCGCTGAACCTGGAGGTGGGGGATTTGGGTCGAGGGGTAAGTGTTCAGACTCGAAGGGCCTCCCCTCTCTTTCCGTTAGCCCTGGTGGCCCGCGGCTCCGGGCGGGCTGTATCGAAGGGCGGCGCCGGTGGTCGTGTGCGCCCCTCGATACGCGCCGCTCAAAGCAGCGGCGCTACTCGGGGTGAACGGGGTCTGTGCGCATTAACTCTGAACAGCTACCACGCCGGGTAACTGTTCACGTTCGAGGGGACCGCGCGTGCGCCCTTCGATGCGGCCCGCCCAGAGCGGCGGACCTACTCAGGGCGAACGGGTCGCGTGCCCATCAGGTCTGAGCAGTTACCGGGCGCTGCCCGTTCTTTACACCCGTGAGGCGGGTGTTCTACACTCTAAGGCGCCGCAGGCATGCACGAGCGATCTGGAGGTGGACCATGCCGAGAGGCCACGCGTCGAAACGAGAGACCAAGAAGCCGAAGAAGAAGGCCGCCAAACCGGTCGCGATATCGCCTCCGCTCGTCGTCCCCAGCGAAGTAGAGGTGATCAGGAAGAAGCGCAAGCCGCCGGACGAAGACCTCTAGGACCGGCTATCGCCCTCAGCGCCGCATCGAGCCTTCGCGGCGCAGACACGGCGCCCCCGTCGACGGTTTCCGCTGCCGTACCCCGCGACAGACCGTTTGGGACGCCACCACCGATTCGCGGAACGTTCGCCCATAGGGCGGCGCTTGTGCCCCGGTCGCCCGGAAGTCTGCGGCGCGGCTATTCCGCGTCGGGGTCGGACTCCTCGAGCTGTACGACGCGATAGCTCTGGCCGTGGTCGAGAAGCCTGCCCACGACCCACGGCGAGATATCGCGGCTTGGGTTGGACGACCACAGGCTGACCAGCGCCTCGCTGATCTCCTCCGCCGACTTCGGCTCGTTTCCGTCCGCCAGGATCAACCTGAAGACGGCCTCGCGGAGCGGCGAGTCGGGCAGCAGGTAGTCCTCCGTGGTCGAGCAGTGGTCGGCTATTGTGGCGATGGCCTCGGCCGGGTCGCCGGTCAGGTCTTCGCCGTCCGCCTCGATGCAGGACCTGCACCGTCTAGTGGCGACCAGCGCCGCCGCCGACCCGCCTGAAGCTTGTTCACCATCGATGTCAACGTAGTACCGACGATTGTTGCCGTAGTATGCCATTTGGGCCGCGCTCCCCCCTTCAGGACTGTATTAGGAAACCTCTGAATAAGTTTGCCAAGACAAGCCGCTTCAAGTACAACCGCCTCGGCGTCAGTGGACTTGTTCAGACCATTCTTAGATGCCGCCGCGTCGGGCATAGGGCGCCCGCGCGACGACGCTAGAAGACCTCCTCGGGCCAGTCGATCATCTCGACCTTCACGGTCTCGCCGGCTTCCTTGACGGGCTCGTCCTCGGGACAGATGGCCAGACCGTTGGCTCGGGCCATAGAGGTTAGCAGGTTGGAGCTCTGGTCGCCGGTGAGCCGCGCGACGTAGCCGCCGTCGCGCCGCGACACGACCGCCCGCGCGTACACCCTGCGGCCGTCCGTGTTGTGGATCGGCTCCTCCAGGACGGCCTCGATCGTCGGCCTCGCCCCTGTGCCGCGGCCCATCATCTTGTGTATGGCGGCCCGCCCGAACTGCTCGAACGCGACGAGGGCGCTCACCGGGTTCCCGGGAAGCCCCAGGTGCGGCACCGCGTCGTCCCTTCCGATGCGGATGATGCCGAATGCGAGCGGCTTGGCCGGCCGCATTCTCACCGACCAGAGCTCGACCTTGCCCCGGCGCGCCAGCACGTCCTTGACGACGTCGTAGTCGCCCTTGGACACGCCGGCCGTCGTAATGAGCATGTCGGCGCCGGCCGCCCGGTCCAGCTTCTGGTCCAGGGCCTCCAGGTCGTCGGCGGCGATGCCGAGCCTGCGCGGTATCCCTCCGGCCCTTCCGACCGCGGACACGATGGTGTAGCTGTTGCTGTCGTATACCTTGCCGGGCGTCGCCTCCGTGCCAAGCTCCACGAGCTCGTCGCCGGTGGCCAGGATCGCCACCGTGGGCCGCCGCACCACCCGGACCGTCCGGCGGCCGAGGGACGCCAGCACGCCGATCTCGGCCGGGCGCATCGTCGCGCCCCTGTGCAGCACGAGCTCGCCGCGCTTGACGTCCTTGCCCGCGCGCCTGACGTTCTCGCCCGGTCCCGGCTCGACGCGTATCCCGACCCGGTCAGCGCCGGCGCCGGACGCCTTGCGCTCCGACTCGTCGGTGTCCTCGAACGGCACCACAGCGTCGGCGCCCGCGGGGATCGGCGCACCGGTCATGATCCGGACCGCCGTGCCCGCGCCGACCGCGTCCCTCGGCAGCTCGCCCGCGGCCACCGACCCGACGACCCGCAGCACCAACGGCGCAGAGTCCGTCGCGCCCCCGAGGCTGTCGGCCTGAACGGCGAAGCCGTCCATGGCCGAGTTGTCCAGCGCGGGAATGTCGAACGGCCCCACTACGTCCTCGGCCAACACCTGGCCCTGGGCCTCCAGGATAGGCGCGTCCTCCGACGGCAGGACGTCGAAGAACCGGAGAATGCGCTCCCGGGCCTCCTCGACGCTCAGCATCGCCTCGTGGCGATGTCTGTGAATGTGCTCTCCCATGGCTAGGCGCGCAGCTCGGCGCCGACCTCCCGTCCGAGCCGCCGGAGTATGTCGCCCTGCGCACGGTCCACTTCGGCGGTCGTCAGAGTGCCTGCCGGCGACTGGAAGGCGATCCGGTACGCGATCGACTTCTTGCCGGCCGCCACGGCCTGGCCGGAGTAGACGTCGAATGGGTCGGCGCGCACGACGAGCTTGTGCTGCCGGATGATCTTCTGTATCCGGGCCGACGGGACGGACTCGTCGACCACCAGGGCGCAGTCCCGCTCGGACTCCGGGAACCTCGACACGCCGGCGAAGCCCCCGGCCTCTTTCCCGACTTCGGCGCAGAGCGCCTCGACGTCCAGCTCGAACATCGCGACGCCCACGTCGACGTCAAAGCGGCCGAGCACCTGGGGATCGACCTCGCCGACGACGCCGATCGCGTCTCCGCCGCGGGTCAGCCGGGCCGTCCTGCCCTGGCGCATGATCGAGTCGCTCGACGGCTCGTACTCGACCTCGACGCTCAGGCCGTCCAGCACCGATTCTACGACGCCTTTTGCGTCGAAAAAGTCCATGTCGCCCCGCTCGACCAGCCATGAGACGGCGTCGCGCGGACCGGCGAGGACGCCCACGGCCATCTGTCTCTCCTCGGGGAGGTCTCGCTCCTTCGCCTCGTCCCTGGCGAGATAGACGCTCCCGATCTCGAACAGCCGCAGGCCCTCGCCCCTGGAGACGCGCAGGTTGGACGCCAAAGTGCGCAGTATGCTGCCCCGAAGGCTGGTCCTGAGCACCCGCATCTCGCTGCTCATCGGATTGGCGATGCGGATCGGCTCCGGGCCGCTGTCGCCAGCGTCGACGGCGTCGAGCGTGGCGCTGTCCGTGAGCGAGTAGGAGATCACCTCCTGCATGCCCGCCGCCGCGACGAGGTCCCTCAGCGTCTCCCGGGTCGTCCTCAGGGGATTGGGCTCGTGGTGGGGGATCGGAGTCGATAGCATCGTAGTCGGGATGTTGTCGTAGCCGACGATCCGTGCGACCTCCTCTACCAGGTCGTCCTCGATCGCGACGTCGGAGCGCCAGTAGGGCACCCTCATCGCGAGCTCCTCGTCCGGCGAGTCCCCGGACGTCTCGTCTCGCTCGAACCCGAGTGAGCCGAGCACTCTCTCGACCTCGTCCATGCCGAAGTCGACGCCGAGCGACTGCTTGAGCCGGCGCCGTGAGATGGAGACGACCGGCGTGGGCTGCCGTCCGGGATGGACGTCCATGATGCCGCGAGCGGCCGTGCCGCCCGCGACCTGCAGGATCAGCTTCGTGGCGCGCCGCAGCGCGAGGGGCGCGAGCTCGGCCCTGATCCCGCGCTCGAAGCGGTACGCCGCCTCCGAGCTTATCCGCAGGCCGGACGCCGTCTTGCGCGTGTTGATCGCGTCGAAGCTGGCCGACTCCAGCAGGATGTTCGCCGTGCCCTCGGTCACGGCGGTCCCGGCGCCGCCGATGACGCCCGCCAGCGCGATGGCGCGGCGCGGATCGGCTATGACCAGCATCGGCGGCCGCAGCGTCCTCGTCTCGTCGTCCAGGGTCGCGAGCGACTCGCCCGGCCGCGCGGCTCTGACGACGACCGTGCGCTCCGCGATCGTGTCGAGGTCGAAGGCGTGCAGCGGCTGGCCGTACTCCATCATGACGAAGTTCGTCACGTCGACGATGTTGTTGATCGGCCGCTGGCCCAGGCGCGCCAGGGCGTCCTGGAGCCACTTCGGGGACTCTCCGACATTCACCCCCGCGATCAGGCTGGCCGTGTAGCGGCCGCACAGGTCGGGGTCGGCGATCTCGATCTTGACCCGGTCCCCGATGGGGCCGCCGTCCTCCGGGTACGACAGGTCGGGCTCGGTGACCTTCTCGCCAGTGATGGCCGCGGCCTCGTGGGCGACGCCCAGGATGGACAGGCAGTCCGGCCGGTTGGGCGTGACCTCCGCGTCGAGGACGGCGTCGCCGAGAACGTCGGCCAGCGGCGTCCCGGTAGGTGCGTCGTCGTCCAGGACGAGGATGCCGTCGTGGTCCTCGCCGAGTCCGAGCTCCAGCACGGAGCAGACCATGCCGGCCGAGAGCACGCCCCGAATCTTCGCCGCTTTCAGGGGCTCGACGCGCTTCGACCTGTAGCTGTACAGCCGGGCGCCCTCGTGCGCGAAGGCGATCTTCTGCCCCGCGGCCACGTTGGGAGCGCCGCACACGACCGTTTTGGTCTGGCCGCCGAGGTCCACGGTAGGCAGCGTGAGCCGGTCGGCGTTCGGATGCGGGTCGACGCTGAGAACGTGGCCGACGAGGACCTTGTCCCGTTCCCAGCCGGCCCCGACCTCACTGACCTCGCCGATCTCGGTGCCGGCCATCGTCAGCGCGTGCGCGAGCTCGGCCGGAGACAGTGACACCGGCACGTATTTTTTCAGCAAAGACAGCGGGACCAGCATGTGGACCTCTGGTGTGGAGTCGCGCTAGAACTGCCGGAGGAAGCGCAGGTCGTTGGAGTAGAAGAGCCGTATGTCGTCGATGCCGTGCTTGAGCATCGCGATGCGCTCGGGGCCCATGCCGAACGCGAACCCGGTGTACACGGCGGGATCGTAGCCCACGCCAGCGAGGACGTTGGGATGGACCATCCCCGCGCCCATGATCTCGATCCAGCCCGTGCCGCCGCAGATCCGGCACCCCTCGCCGTCGCACTTGAAGCAGTCGATGGACATGTCGACGCCCGGTTCGACGAATGGGAAGTAGTCGCACCTGAAGCGTATCCGGCGTTCCTGGCCGAATATGCGCCGGGCGAGCTCGTAGAGCGTGCCCTTCAGGTCGGCGAAGGTGATCCCCTCGTCGACCGCGAGCCCCTCGACCTGGTAGAAGTGCCACTCGTGCGTCGCGTCCGTGGCCTCGTAGCGGTAGCACTTGCCGGGCACGACCACCCTGACCGGCGGCCGCGTCTGCTCCATGACTCGCGCCTGCATGGGAGACGTGTGGGTGCGGAGCAGCATCGGCCGATGGCCGGAGTCGTCGGCGTAGTCGATCCACAGGCTGTTCCACATGTCCCTGGCCGGATGGTCGCGTGGGATGTTGAGCGCCTCGAAGTTGTATTTGTCCCACTCGACCTCGGGGCCCTCGACGACATCGAATCCCATCGACGCGAAGGCGTCGCAGATCTCCCGCACCATCCTGGTGGTCGGATGCAGCCCTCCGCGGGGCGCGGGCCGGCCGGGCAGGGTCACGTCGATGCCCTCTTCGGCGACGCTCGCGGTGGCAGCGACAGCCTCAAGCTCGCCGCGCCGGGCCGCCAGCCCCTGCTCCAGGGCCGCCTTGGCCTTGTTGGCCGCGGCCCCGACGTCGCGCCGCGCCTCCGGTGCGAGCGATCCCAGAGTGCGCAGCACCCCGGTCAGCTCGCCGCTGCGGCCAAGGTAGGAGATCCGCCACTGCTCCAGCGCGTCGGACGTGGCAGCCGACCTGAGCTCTCGTTGGGCCTTGGCCCGCACCTCGTCTACTAGTTCGGTAGTCGCGTCCTCGGCCAATGCGCCTCCTGTTGTCCGCGCGAGATGCTCCGGGTCGAGCACGGATATGCAATTATAGGTATCGCCCAGGAAGCCGGTCAAGAAACCACCGCCGGCGTTGATGCTCCCACAGCCCGTTCACCGCGAGTCCGATAAGGCGCACCGAAACTCCGCAGGCGGCATCGAATCGAGTGATGGGCGGTACCTCGTTCGGTGCGGCCCTGAGGAGTCAATCGTAGATGGCGGTCCGACGGCTCAACGGTCTGCGGTTCCCGGCAGCCGCAGCTACGCTCCTGCTGGCCGCCGTCTGGCTCGCTTCGTGCGGCGGCGACCAGCCCCCTCCCTCCTCCACGTCGGAGACATCGACCGCGGGTACCGCCTCGACGGCTCCGGCGACGCGGGGCGCGGACCCCGCGGCCGCTTCCGGCGTCGAGACCGCGGAGGCCAGAGCGGAGGCAAGGCGCGCCCTCGCCGACAAGATCATCACCGTCCTGCCGAAGGACCGCATTCCGTCCATCGACTCCCCCTTCTTCATAGCGGCGGACGAGGCGGGCAACATCATGGCGGACGAGGAGCTGGTCATAGGCGTCTCCATAGACGGCGACCACCGCGCCTATTCGGTCCCGCACCTGAGCCGCCACGAGATCGTCAACGACGTGGTCGGAGGCAGGCCGATCGCCGTCACCTGGTGACCGCTCTGCTTTACGGGCATAGTGTATGCCCGAGAGTTCGAGGGCCGGGAGCTCTCCTTCGGCGTGTCGGGTAAGCTGCTGATGAACGCGCTCATCGTGTACGACAGGCAGACCGACACGCTCTGGAGCCAGTTCACCGGCGAGGCGCTCGAAGGTCCGCTGGAGGGCGGCAGGCTCACGCTCGTAGCCTCGGAGCTGACGACATGGGCGGCCTGGAAGGCACAGCATCCCGACACGCTGGTGCTGAATACCGACGACCTGAGCCGGAAGTACGACCCCTACGTCAGCTACTACTCGAACTCCGACGCCGGTATCCTGGGCGAGTCGAATCGGGACGACCGGCTCCACGTCAAGGAGCTCGTGGTCGGCGTGGTCGGCGACGCGGGCCAGAAGGCCTACGGGTTCAGGCACCTGGCCGAAAGCGGCCTCGTCAACGACACGTTCGAGGGCCGGACCATCCTGGTGGTCGTGGACCCCGACAGCGGCTCCGCGGCCGTGTACGACAGGACGCTGCGGGGCGAGGAGCTGACGTTCGGCCCGGCCGAGAGCGACCTGCACGTACGCGACGACGCGACCGGCAGCACGTGGCTGAAGACCACCGGCGAGGCCGTCGCGGGCGAGCTGCAAGGGGAGCGGCTGGCCCGGGTCGACCACCTCGCGTCGTTCTGGTTCGGCTGGACCGACTACTATCCCGACACCGACCTGTACTCGCCGTGACGCGGCGGCGACTACGTAATACCAATTTACTGTGATGAGGCCGTATTGGGGTAGTGCTTCCTATGGTCGATAGGGGGAAGGCGGGTTTCAAACCCGCCACTACGATTTGGCAATTCACGGTAGGGGGAAGGCGGGTTTCAAACCCGCCACTACGATTTGGCAATTCACGGCAGGGGGAAGGCGGGTTTCAAACCCGCCACTACGATTTGGCAATTCACGGCGTACTCAAAACGAATTGGTATAAGGAGCCGAGCATGCCCAATCGCACGAAGCCGGGAGCAGCCCTGATCGGCGCGCTCGCCGTACTCGCCGCGCTGACTGCGGCCTGCTCCAAGCCTCCCGCGCCGACGCCGACGCCTGTGCCGCTCCGGTCTACCCCGACCCCCATTCCGACGGCCGCGCCGGACCCGATCTTTCCGCCCGATCCGTGGGAGAGCGCCATCGAGGTCGAAGGCTTCGACGGCGAGCTGGTCCAGTGGGTCCCCAGGGACAGCATCCCGGCGGTGTTCGAGCCCATAATGCGGCCCGCGGAGTGGGGCGACGAGCTGGTCCCGACGGACCGGGCCCCCGAGCCCCGCATGGCGGAGTCCGAGCAGGTGATTGGCGTCTCCATCGACGGCGACCATCGGGCCTACTCGGTGTCGTACCTGGGCCAACGAGAGATCGTCAACGACGTCGTCGGAGGCAGGAAGATCGCGGTCACCTGGTGTCCGCTGTGCTACTCGGCGATCGTCTTCGACCGTGAGGTCGACGGCCGCGAGCTCACCTTCGGCGTGTCGGGGATGCTGCTCATGAACTCGCTGGTGATGTACGACCGCGAGACCGACAGCCTCTGGAGCCAGTTCGCCGGCGAGGCCGTCCACGGACCGATGGACGGCGCAAAGCTCGAGATAGTCGCCTCCCAGCTCACCCCGTGGAGCGACTGGATACGGCAGAACCCCGACACGCTCGTGCTGGAGAAAGAGGGCTTCCCGACCAGCCGCGACTCCTATTTCGGCTACTATCTCAGCGGGTCGGCCGGCGAGATCGGCGAGACCAACGAGGACGGCCGCCTGCGGACAAAGGAGTTCGTCCTGGGGATAGTCGGCGAGCGCATCCAGAGGGCGTACTCCATTCGAGACCTGCGCAAGGTCTGGGTCGTCAACGACACGTTCGAAGACGGCGACATCGTCGTCCTCATCACCAACGGCGGCGCGACCACGGCGGTCTACTCCAGGTCCGTGGGCGGCCGAGCCCTGACCTTCGAGCGGGCCGATTCGCCGTTCCAGATGACCGACCGGGAGACCGGCTCGGTGTGGGACATGGGGGCGGGCGTGGCGGTCAGCGGCGACCTGGAAGGCGCCACTCTGGAGAGGCTGCCCAGCTTCGTCTCCTTCTGGTTCGCCTGGACGGACTACCACCCGGGGACCGAGCTCTACGAGGCGCCGGCCGGCTCGTAAACGCCGGCGGCGTCGAATCCGTTTTGGCGCGTCGCTCGTATAACCGGGCACGGGACCCCATCCGCGTGCCCGCGGGCCCAATGCCGCTCGCGGCCTTCGGGACCGCGACGCGGACGGTCCGGCGCCGTTCGAACGCCGGCTCCCGCAGACTGGACGGTCTTTGGAGTAAGATTAGGGTTCACGGGTACTCGCCGGGCCGGAACAGCCGACGCCGGACAAGGAGCAGGCCAGGCCGACGATGGACCGATTCCTCACAGCTTGGACGCTCGTCGCCAAGCAGAGCTTCGCACACTGGCGGCTGCTGTCGGCCGTGGTCGTGGGCGTGGTGCTCGCGACGACCATCATGTCCGGCACGGTGGTCTACTTCGACGCCCTGCGCGACCTGGCCCTGGACAACATCCTGGCCAAACGCAGCGACCACGAGCTGGACATCCTCCAGCGGACCGAACGCGGCCCCGTTTCGTACGAGGAGTACGAGAGGGTCGACACCATCGCTCGACGGGAATCCGATGACCGCATCGGCTGGGCGGTTACGGACCGCTTTCGCGTCGGCAAGTCCCAGACCTTCTTCCTGGTGCGTCCCGGCAACGAGGCGAACGCCGGCGACGACAACGCGCGGGCCTATTTCGCGTTCGCTCCCCGTCTCTACGACCATGCGACCATCGTCGCCGGCGAGCCTCCACGGGAGTCCGGGACGAGAGTACTGGACGATATCCTCGAGCTGGAAGCCGTCATCCCGGCGGACGCCGCCGAGCTGTTCGGCATCGGCCCCGGCGACCGGCTGGTCGCCGTGCCGCCGCGGACCGAGGAATTCAAGAACATCAGCGTCCTGATCAGCGGGGTGTTCGAACGCGACGATCCCGACCACAGGTTGTGGCGTATGGAAAGGGACTTCCTGAACTCCGCGACGCGCCATAACTTCCGCACCGTGCCCTTTCACATCTCGGAGCGGACCTTCATGGAGGTCCTGGGGCCGGCGACTCGTAGGATGTCCGGCGTGTACGCCTGGCTGCTCGTCGTCGACCGGGATCGGCTGACCGCGAACAACGCCGAGCTCGCCCTCGGGAACCTCGTCAACATGGACAGAGTGCTCGGCTCGACGCTGTTGGCATACCGGCAGATGACGGAGCTGGACGACGCGCTGCGCGAGTACCACCGACGGCTCTTCTTCAGCAAGCTCCCCATGTTCGTCGTCTTCTCGCTGATAGCGGTCGTCATTCTCTACTACGTGGCCATTCTGTCGAACCTCGCCGTGGAGGACCGCAAGACCGAGATCGCCCTGCTCCGAAGCAGGGGCGCGACATCCGGCCAGATTGTGGCCGTGTTCGGCATCGAGGGCGCGACCATCGCCATCGCGGCCTTCGTCCTGGGGCCGCTGTTGGCAGTGGTCGTCGTAAGCCTGCTCGGGTTCGCTCCCGCGTTCTCCGATCTGACGGACGCGGGCCGTCTGCCCGGCGTCCTGTCGACCAACGCCTTCCTGCTCAGCTTGCTTGGCGGGCTGCTGGCGTTCCTGGCCCTCATGGCGCCCGCGATACAGGCGACGCGATTGGGGGTGACTCGCCGCAGACAGCAGGAGGCCCGGCCGGACACGCAACCGCGCTTCCAGCGCTACTACGCCGACGTGGCGCTGCTGCTGATCGGGATCCTGCTGCTGTACCAGCTCAACCACCAGGGCTCGGTGGTGGCGCGGAACCTGGTGGGCGAGGTCGAGGCGAACCAGCTCTTCATCATCCTGCCCGGCTTCATCATGATCGCCGCCGCGATCGTCATTCTCCGGCTCTTCCCCCTTGCGATGAAGGTGGGCAGCGGTCTGCTGGGACGGTGGCTGCCCGTCGGCCCGGCCCTGGGCGTGTGGCAGATGGCCCGCGACGCGTCGCACTACTCTCGCCTGTCGCTGCTGCTCGTGCTGACGGCCGGCCTCGGCATCTTCGCCGCGAGCTTCGGCGGCACGCTGGACCGGAGCTTCCGGGAGCGTGTCATGTTCTCCACCGGGTCGGACTTCAGATTGGAGCAGTCCCGGCCTACGGTCCGGGCAAGACGGGCCATCCCGAGCTCCACGCGGATCCGCCGGCCGCGGCCCGATATGGTCGAAAGCTACGAAAGGATCGCCGGCGTAGAGCGCGCGAGTCCGGTCCTGCGCGCCCGGGGGCGCGACCTCACGACGGCGTTCGGCGAGACGTTCGTGGTGATGGCCGTGGACCCGGAGACCTTCGCGGAGGTCGCCTGGTTCAGGGACGACTTCGCCGGCGAGTCCATGGACGAGCTCGTGCGCTCGATAGAGATGCGGAACCCGCCGCGGGGCATCGTCCTGCCGGACGACGCGGTCACGCTGCGGGTCAGGGTAAGACCGGACCGCCGGCACGCGAGCGTGAAACTCACCGCGCGGGTGATGAACGCCCGTGGCGAGCACTTCACGTACGAGCTTGGCAACCTCACCGACGAGGACTGGTCGATCAAGCAGGCAGACCTCGGCACCCCCGCCCCCGCGGGGCCGCTCGTCCTGACCGCCCTGCGAGTACACGAGACCGTCTTCGAGCGCACCCTGGAAGCTGGCGCCCTGACGATCGACGAGATCTCGGTCCGCAGGCGATCGGGAGACCCCATTGTGATCGAGACGTTCGACCAGGCAGACGGCTGGAGCATCATCAGGGCCGCTCCCGAGTCCAAGGCCGACGGCCTCCTGGGACTCGCGGAGGGGCCGGAGTCCTCCCGATCGGCGCTCTTCTCGTGGACCTCGGGCAGGGCCCGCTCGCCGCGAGGCATCTTCCACGGGTCCGGACACCTGGTGTTCCCGGTACTCGCCAACGAGGCGTTCACCGACGCCACCGGGCACTCGAGAGGCGACGCGTTCGAGATCACCGTCTCCGGGTACAGGCTGCCCGTGATCATCTCCGACGCGATCAGCATGTTCCCTACGATCACCGACCGCGACGAGCCGCTGCTCGTCGGCGATTGGCCCGCGATCAGCCGGTACGCCAACCTGAGCCCGGTGATCACCGAGCTGATGGCCAACGAGGTCTGGCTGTCCACTTCCGCCGACGCCGGCGCAGGGATGCCCCGCAGGCTGAGCGGCGCCAGCGGGTACTCCTACGGGGAGATGCAGGACCGGTCGGCGCTGCTCGCCGGCTCCAGGATAGACCCGCTCGTGGAGGCCGGCTGGAAGGCGCTCCTGTTCATCGCGTTCTCGGCGGTGCTTCTGATCAGCTCGATGGGCTTCCTGATCCACGCCTACGTCTCGTTCCGGAGCCGTCGCCTGCAGTACGCTCTGCTCAGGACGGTGGGCGCGTCAATGCGGCAGCTCATGACTATGGTCTGGCTGGAGCAGACGCTCGTCGTCGTCGTCGGTCTCGCGCTGGGGACGTGGCTGGGCAGCAGGCTCGGCGACATCATCCTGCCCTTCCTCGCGCACGACGACTTCGGCGGGCGGGTGATGCCGCCGTATAGAATGGAGGTGAGCTGGGAGGCGCTGCTGGTATCCTACGTCGGGATGGTGGCCGTCTTCGCTATCATAATCATGACCATCGTGTGGCTGGTGAACAGGATATCGTTGCAGAGGACTCTCAGGCTCGGCGAGCTGTAGCGGGCCCTGGACCGGGAGAGCGTGAGTTTGGACAGAAGGCCCTACATAGAGTGCGAGGACCTCTTCAAGATCTACAAGGTCGCCGATCTGGAGGTCGTGGCGCTCCGCGGCCTCGACCTCGCCGTTCAGCCGGGCGAGACGCTGGCTATCGTCGGGGCCAGCGGCAGCGGAAAGACGACGCTCCTCAACATTCTGGCCGGCTACGACAGCCCGTCCGCAGGGCGCGTCCGCGTCGGAGACAGGGACCTGCTCGACATGTCGGGCCGCGACATCGAGGAGTACCGGCGCAGCGAGGTCGGCTTCGTCTGGCAGCAGACCAGCCGAAACCTGTTCCCGTACCTGACGGCGATCGAGAACGTCTCGCTGCCGATGATGCTCACGCGGACATCGGGCGGCCAGCGCCAGAAACAGGCCGCCGAGCTGCTGGAGCTGGTCGGGCTCGGCGACCGCATGGGTCACAACCCGGAGACGCTGTCGGGCGGCGAACAGCAGCGGGTCGCCATCGCGGTCGCGCTGGCCAACAGCCCGCCGCTGCTGCTCGCCGACGAGCCGATGGGCGAGCTGGACGACGCCACGGCCAGCGAGATTCTCGAGGTGTTCCGCGGCGTCAACACGGAGCTCGGCACGACGGTCCTCATCGTCACCCACGACCCGGACGTCGCGTACAAGGTCGGGCGGGTGGTGATGATCCGCGACGGCAAGATTGCCACGGAGATCAAGCGGAAGGTCAGCTACCAGCGGGAGCAGGGGGAGGACGACGACGACCTGGACGAGCTGACGGTCGTCGACCCCGCGGGCAGGGTGCAGCTTCCCAAGGACTATCTCGACCGGGCCAGGATCCGCGACCGCGCGAGGGTGATCCTGGAGGAGGACAGACTGAACATCGTGCCGGAGGACTACCAGGGATGAGCTCGCTCAACAGGGTCCTGGCGGCGGTCAACGTCGGCCGCGTCTACCGGCTCGGTTCCGAGGAGATCGTGGCCGTCGACGACGTCAGCCTCGACGTCCACACGGGCAGGTTCATCGCCCTGGTCGGCAGGTCCGGGTCGGGCAAGACGACGCTGCTGAACCTGATGGCCGGCCTCGACCAGGCGACGTCGGGCAGCATCCTCTTCGAAGAGCGGGACATGGCCGACATGAGCGAGACCGAGCTGATCAATCTGCGCCGCCACAGGATCGGCTTCGTCTTCCAGTCGTTCGGGCTGCTGCCCCTGCTCTCGGCGTTCGAGAACGTCGAGCTGCCGCTGCGAATATCGGGCGCGGGAAGCCGGGAGCGCGAGAAACGCGCGAACGAGGCGCTCGAAATGGTCGGACTGGCCCCGAGGTCGCGCCACAGGCCCTACGAGCTCTCCGGCGGCGAGCAGCAGAGGGTCGCCATCGCCCGCGCCATGGTGATACGGCCGTCGCTCATGCTGGCGGACGAACCCACGGGCGAGCTCGACTCATCCAACGCGCGAGCGATCTTCGGCCTGTTCGCCGAGATGGTCAGAGAAGAGGGCATCACCGTCGTCGCCGCGACACACGACTCGACGCTGCTGAACCTCGCCGACGAGGTGCTGGAGATGCGCGACGGCCGGGTCGTCGAGCGCAGAACGCCCACAGTCCGTTTCCGCGACTGAGGCAGTATTGCAGGGATTCTTTTCTCTACGAATGGGCGTCCGGAAGAGCGGACAAGCCGGTCCACTACTTTGTTCTGGTTGCCGATGACGCATTGACCGATCTGGATTGACATTTCGGACGGATGCGCTGGCAAGAAACCTGCCATTGAGAGGTCCGCGATCGGGATCGTGGACTCGACGGATTGTCGACCATTGCGTCGTTTTCAACGTCAAGTCCTGGAGACGCACGATGCCCCAATACCCGCTCGACCGGCTGTCCCCTCCCAGCTAACGCACGGCAAAACCGCTCTCAGGCGGGAGCCGCGCACTCTTTTTCGACGACTCGATCAGGGCGGACGGGGAGGCGGCGGGTACGCCCGAGTGTACGTGCGCCGTCTATACCCCTTCCGCAACTCCATGCGTGCGAGGCTACCGTACAAAAGCTCAGTCGGCACCTCATCAGGATTGGCATTCTCCTCACAATTGCGAGTGGGGTGCTGGCACTGCTGTTTGGCTTGTCAATTGGGCTGATGTGGTGGTTCGCCGTAGCCGGAGTGTTCGACCTCATGGCGTTCCTCACCTCTATTGGCAGCCTTATCACGATTGTCGGGGGCATCGCCGCCGTCGTGGTCGGGCTGACGCTTAAGGCCGTTGCCTGGGGACTTCGACACCACTGACCACGACACCAGAGAGCCGGATGACGCGAAAGTGTCACGTCCGGTTCGGAGGGGGGCCGACGAAAAGTGCTCCGCTAACACGGAGTAACTCGCCGGCGGCCTACCCGACCGGAGCTAGACTGCCGTTGCCCCCGGAGGCGCGGGCGGCCGCTCGATGAACTCCAGCCAGTTGCCCTCCGGGTCCTGCAGGTAGCACGCCTTGAACGCCCACGGGTACTCGGCGTCTTCACGCAGGAACGGCTTGTTGACGAACCTGATCCCCCTGGCGGTCAGGTCCTCGTACCAGGCGTCCAGGTCGTCGACGATGACGCCGATGTGGACGGCGCCTATCGTGTTGCGCTCGTTCGTGTGCATCGTCTCGCCCGGCGGGTTGAGGTAGGTCACCAGCTCGACCGAGTGCCTCATGTCGGCGTTGCCCAGGTAGATCACGTGGAGTTTCGCATCCTCGTAGCCGACGAGCTGGTCCGCCAGCGGGCCCTCGAGGACCCGGTTCCGCTCCTCCTCGAGCCCGAGCACACCCTTGTAGAACTCCAGCATCTTCTCCATGTCCTGAACGACGATGCCCGTGTGGTTGAACCACTCCACCTTCATGCGTGCCTCCTGATCGTTACGATGATTACGTTGAGTCGATTCAATACCCCGCCGCGCGGCCGGCCTTGGGCTAGCCCAGGTGCGCCAGCGTCTCCAGGACGCGGGCGCGGCGGTCTTCCATGCCCTCCAGGCGGCCTCGTTCCCGCTCCACGACCTCCTCGGGCGCCCGCGACAGGAATTTTTCGTCCCGCAGCCGCGAGGCGAGTCGGCCAAGGTTAGCTTCGATCTGCTCGAGCTCGCCCGCCAGCCGCGCCCGCTCCTGCTCGACGTCTACCAGGCCCTCCAGCGGCACCGTGACCGTGCCGCTCCCCAGGACGAGGGACACGCGCTGACCGGCGTCGGTCCGGGCGCCGTTGTCGGAGCCCATGACGAGCGGGTCGATCCGGGCCAGCGCCCTGATCGCCGTGGCCTCGGACTCGATCACGTGCCGTACGTCCGGCGCGTCCACGACCGCCGTGACGCTATCGTTGGCCCGGATCCTGAACTCGGCGCGGAGGTTTCGCACCGCCCGGACTATCTCGATCACCGCGGCCATCGCCGACTCGGCGTCCTCGTCTAGCATGGCGTCGTCCCGCACCGGGTATGACGCGGCGATCAGAGAGTCCGGCCTGCCGGCCTCGTCCGGGAGACGCTGGACCAGGTTCTGCCAGACCTCCTCGGTGATGAAGGGCATGAACGGGTGCAGCAGCCTCAGCAGCCGCTCCAGGACGTAGGCCAGCACCGGCAGGGGCGTCTCGTCGCCCTCCCGGATGCGTATCTTGGCCGTCTCCAGGTACCAGTCGCAGTACTCGCCCCAGAGGAAGTCGTGGACGACCCGCTGCGCCTCGCCGAACTGGTACTCCTCCATGTGGGTCTGCACCTGGCCCGCGACGCGGTTGAGCCGGCTGAGAATCCACCGGTCCTCGACGTGCTCAGGCGCGGGCGGCCACTGCCAGCCCGACGCGCCGTCCGCGCGGTCGACGTTGCCGATCACGAATCGGGCCGCGTTCCAGAGCTTGTTGGCGAAGTTGCGGCTCGCCTCCATCTTCTGCTCGTTGAGGCGCATGTCGTTCCCGGGCGAGTTGCCGCTCGTCAGCGCGAACCGAAGCGCGTCGGCGCCGTACATGTCGATCAGCTCCAGCGGGTCCATCACGTTGCCCTTGGACTTGCTCATCTTGACGCCCTCGGGGTCCCGGATCAGCCCGTGCAGGTACACCGTGTCGAAGGGTATCTCCGAGGTGTTCTTGAGGCCCATCATTATCATGCGGGCGACCCAGAAGAACAGGATGTCGTGGCCCGTCTCCATGTCGCTGCCGGGGTAGAAGTAGTCGAGGTCCTCGGTGTCGTCGGGCCAGCCGAGGGTCGAGTGCGGCCACAGCGCGGAGCTGAACCAGGTGTCGAGCACGTCCGGGTCTCTCGTCAGCGACGGCGAGCCGCATTCGGAGCACGCGTCCGGGTCGGTGTGGTCGACAGTGATGCCGTCGCAGTCGCCGCAGTACCAGACGGGAATCCGGTGCCCCCACCAGAGCTGGCGGCTGATGCACCAGTCGCGGATGTTCTCCATCCAGTTGTAGTAGACCTTGGAGAAGCGCTCCGGGACGATCCTGATCTCGCCTGAGCGGACGGCCTCGATGGCCGGCTCGGCGATCGGCTGCATCCTCATGTACCACTGCTTCGACACGATGGGCTCGACGACCTCGTCGCAACGGTCGCAGTGCCCCACGGCGTGGCTGTAGGGGTCGACCTTCTCCAGCAGGCCGTCCCGCTCCAGTTGCCCGACGATCTCGGTCCTGACGGCGAGCCGGTCCTTGCCCTCGTACGGCCCGGCGTTCTCGTTCATCGTGCCGTCGAGGTCCATCACGTTGACGGCGTCGAGGCCGTGGCGTTGGCCGATGTCGAAGTCGTTGTGGTCGTGGCCGGGCGTCACCTTGAGGGCGCCCGTGCCGAACTCCGGGTCCACGGTGTCGTCGGCGATCACCGGCAGAAGGCGGCCCAGAACCGGAAGCACGGCGGTCCGGCCGACCAGGTGGGAGTACCGGTCGTCGTCCGGGTTCACGGCGACGGCCGTGTCGCCCAGCAGCGTCTCCGGCCTCGTCGTCGCTATCGTCAGATGGTCGTCGGAGTCCTGGAGCGCGTACCGGATGTGGTAGAGCCCGGAGCCCTCCTCGCGGTGCCTGACCTCCAGGTCGGAAAGCGCCGTCGAGCATCGCGGGCACCAGTTGACGATCCGCTCGCCGCGGTAGATCAGCCCTTCGCGGTACAGGTTGACGAACGTGGTGCGCACCGCCTTGCTGGGGCCCTCGTCCAGGGTGAAGCTCCGCCGCGTCCAGTCGCACGACGCCCCCAGGCGCTTGACCTGCTCGTAGATACGATCGCCGTACTGGTCGACCCACTCCCAGACCAGCTCGACGAACGCCTGGCGGCCCAGGTCGTGCCTCGTCTTGTCGTCCGAGGCGAGCTGCCGCTCGACCACCACCTGTGTGGCGATGCCGGCGTGGTCGGTGCCGGGAAGGTAGAGGGTCGGATCGCCGATCATCCGGTGCCAGCGGACCATCAGGTCCTCCAGCGCGGTCACCAGCGCGTGCCCCATGTGGAGCTCGCCGGTGACGTTCGGGGGCGGCATGATGACGACGTAGGGCTTCTTGGAGCGGTCGACGACGGGCGTGAAGTACCCGCCGCGCACCCAGGAGTCGTAGACGCGCTGCTCCACCGACTTGGCATCGTACGCCTTCGTCATGTCCGAGGTCGTCGCCGTCTGTACCATTGGCCGTCCTTCGTTGCGCGGCTTTGGGCCGCGTCGGTCATGGCATTCTATTGGCAGCTACGAAATTCGTCAACGAAGACTGCGGCGCGGCGACTGCTCAGAGTTGCTGAGAGGAACACGGCCCCACTCCTGTGGATTCCCCCCTTTACGAGCATGACGGTGCCGTGGTGATCGAAATCTGGGCAGGGGTGGGGCCGTCGCCACGCAACCGTTTGCCCTGAGTGCTCCGACGCTTCGTCGGGGTGTATCGAAGGGCCCGCACAGCTCAGTCTATGGGGTGGGGTCGACATCAGCATTGCCGGTAAGGTTGCGTGCGCCCTTCGATACGCGCCGGTCAAAGCACCGGCGCTACCCAGGGTGAACGGGTTGTGTCTCCCCGTAAGTCTGGACATTGATACGGTGCGGCGGAGCGCCCCGGAGCCGTGCCGGACACCCCGGTCGATGGATGCCGCCCGTCCGGGCGGGCCGCCCGGACCCCTAGCCAAGCAGCTTGACGACCCGGTCGAGGATGCGGTTGCCGACGTCGTACTTGGACATGAGGCCGAGCTCTTCCATGCGGCCCTCGCGGTCGATGAGCACGACCTCGTTCGTGTCGGTCTCGAAGCCGCTGCCCTCGGCCGTGACGTCGTTGGCGGCTATCAGGTCGAGGCCCTTGGGCGCGAGCTTGGCCCGCGCGTTGACCACGATGTCGTCCGTCTCCGCCGCGAAGCCGACCTTGACCAGGCCGTCGCCGGGGAGCGACGCGATCACGTCCGGCGTCCTGACGAGATCGACTGACATGCGGCCGGCGTCGCCCTTCTTGATCTTGGCGTCCGCGGCCACGGCGGGCCGCCAGTCGGAAACGGCCGCGGCCATGACGAGCGCGTCGGCTTCGCCGCACTCCTCCCCCAGCGCCTCGAGCATCTCCACAGCGGAGACGACGCTGACGACGCGGGCGCCGACCGGGTCGGGCAGGTCGTTGGGCGCCGCGACGACGACGGTGTCCGCTCCGCGGTCGCGGGCGGCCTCGGCGACAGCGTAGCCCATCTTGCCCGACGAGCGGTTCGAGATGAACCTGACGGGGTCCAGCGCCTCCCGCGTGCCCCCGGCGCTGACGACGATCTTCCTGCCGGCGAGGTCGCCGCCACGGCCAAGGAGCCACCGCACGTGGCCGACGATCTCCGGGACCTCGAGCATGCGGCCCACGCCCCTGAGCCCGGACGCGAGACGCCCCTGGGCCGGACCCGCGATTATGACGCCGCGCGACCGCAGCGTCTCCACGTTCTGCGCCGTGGCGGGATGCTCGTACATGTGCCCGTCCATCGCCGGGCAGACGATCACCGGCGCCGCCGTCGCCAGCACGGTCGTCGTCACCGGGTCGTCGGCGAGTCCGAGCGCCATCTTCGCGATGGTGTTCGCCGTGGCGGGCGCGACCACGACCACGTCCGCGCGCTCGGCGACGGCGACGTGCTCGATCGAGTCGTCAGACGAGGGGTCGAACATGTCGGCCACGACCGGCCGGTGGGTGATGCTGCGGAACGCCAGCGGGGTCGCGAACCTGGTGGCGCTCTCGGTCATCAGCACGTCGACGAGCGCGCCCGCCTGGACAAGCTTGCTGGCAAGGTCGACGGCCTTGTGGCAGGCGATACTGCCCGTGACGCCGAGGGCTACGTGTCTGCCGGCGAGAGGGTGTGGCATCCTGAGGTCCCTTCCTTTCGCGGTAAAGGCCGATGCCGGACGGCGCTCTCGTAACGCCGTCCCGTAAACATGATACTCGGTTTTGCGCCCGCGCGTCTCCGCGCCGATTTCAGGAGAACGATACGCAGGCGTCGGACACCACCCGGAGCACGGACTCCTGGGCGAACCGGGCCTTGTACTCGTCCGACACCTCGTCGATCAGGCGCATCTCGTCGCCGCCCGGCGGCGCCAGGATCACGAGCACCTTGGAGCGCTCCTTCTGGACCAGCCCCTCGGCGCCGCGCCACTGGCCCCGGGCGTCGAGCACGGTCAGGCCGTCGGGGAACCGCGGCGTGACCGTGTCCGCGAGGAAGTCCTCCCACAACCCATCGGCCACGATCAGCCCGGACTGGCTGTTGCCCCGGCCCATGTAGAGCTCGTACCTCACCCACGGGTCCGTCCCGCCGGGGCAGATGGACGCGTCCGTATCGACACTGACGCACGCGACCGCGGCCGTCACGACAATGAGGGATAGCGCCACGCAGACCAGCACCGCCATTCGCATCGAATCGGCCTCCCACGACGTTCTCCGGGCGCGGCCGGAGTCGTAAGAGTCTACCGGATGGTCGCGCGAGGCGCCCAGTACGGTGCTGCCTGACTTGTCGTCCCGAGCGCAGAGAGGAACCTGGGGAGGGGTCCCCTCGACCTGGCCCTCACGACGCGGCCGCCACCCCAGGCCCTTCACTGCGTTCAGGGCGACGTTGGCTGACGTTGGCTGAGGAATCCGCCACCGTTTCCGTCGGTTGACATCGCCGCGGCCGATGCCCTAGACTGGCTCTGGCAGTTGAGCCAATCGACTGCTAACGAAAACAGTCAGATAAGGTCGAAGCTACAGTAGGAGGTGCGATTTGACGACAGAGGCGCAGGTCACTTTCAAGCCGGTTGGGAACCGGATCGTTGTCGAGCCCCTTGAGGACGAGGCGGAGATGAGCTCCGGCGGGATCTACATTCCCGACACGGCCAAGGAGCGCCCGCAGTCCGGTAGGGTCGTGGCGGTAGGACCCGGCAAGCTCACGGACGACGGCAAGAGGCTGCCCATGGAGGTCAGCGTCGGCGACATCGTCGTATATTCCAAGTACGGCGGCACGGAGTACAAGGAAGGCGACACCGAGTACCTGGTGCTCCGAGACGACGACGTCCTGTTCACCATATAGGGTCCCGGCGGCAGACGTACACACAACAACACACGGAACATTCAGGAGGACTTAAGTGCCAAAGCAGTTGAGTTTCGGAGAAGAAGCTCGGTCCGCGATGAAGCGGGGGATCGACACGATGGCCGACACGGTAGGCGTGACGCTGGGGCCGCGGGGCCGCAACGTCGTGCTCGACAAGAAGTTCGGGCCGCCGCAGGTATGCAGCGACGGCGTGACGATCGCCAAGGAGATCGAGTTGGAAGACGCCTACGAGAACATGGGCGCCCAGCTCCTCAAAGAGGCGGCCAGTAAGACGAACGACGTTGCCGGCGACGGCACGACGACCGCGACAGTCCTGTCGCAGGCGATAATCCACGAGGGCTTCAAGAACATCGCGGCGGGCGCGAACCCGATGGCCCTCAAGCGAGGCATCGACAAGGCGGTGGTGGCGCTCCGCGACGCCGTCGAGCAGACGGCGACGACCGTCGAGGGCAAGGACAAGGTCGCGCAGGTCGCGTCGCTGTCGGCCCACGACGATGAGATGGGTACCCTGATCGCCGACGTGATGGAGAAGGTCGGCAAGGACGGCGTGATCACCGTCGAGGAGTCGAAGGGCATCAGCTTCGAGCAGGAGTTCGTCGAGGGGATGCAGATCGACCGCGGCTACATCTCGCCGTACTTCGTCACCAACCAGGAGCGTATGGAAACGGACATCGAGAGCCCGTACATCCTGATCACCGACAAGAAGCTGTCCGCCGTCTCGGACCTGCTGCCCGCGCTGGAGAAGATTCTCCAGGTCGGCAAGAACGTGGTCGTCGTGGCTGAGGACATCGAGGGCGAGGCCCTCGCGACCCTGGTGGTCAACAAGCTCCGCGGCACGCTCAACGTGCTCGCGGTCAAGGCGCCGGGATTCGGCGACCGCCGCAAGGAGATGCTCCAGGACATGGCCATCCTGACGGGTGGCAACGTCATCAGCGAGGAGATCGGGCGCAAGCTCGACTCCGTGAACGTCGAGGACCTGGGCAGCGCCCGGCGAGTGATCGCCAGCAAGGAAGACACGACCTTCGTCGACGGCGCCGGCTCCGAGGACGCCATCCAGGGTCGGATCAACCAGATCAAGGCCCAGATCGAGGAGACCACGTCGGACTACGACCGTGAGAAGCTCCAGGAGCGCATGGCCAAGCTGTCCGGCGGCGTCGCCATCATGAAGGTGGGCGCGGCGACCGAGATCGAGCTCAAGGAGAAGAAGCAGCGGCTGGAGGACGCCCTGTCGGCGACCCGGGCCGCAGTCGAGGAGGGCATCGTTCCCGGAGGCGGAGTGACCCTGGTGCGGTCGCAGTCCGCCCTCGACACTCTCGACGTGGCAGACGACGAGAAGACGGGCGTCGAGATCATGCGGCGCGCCCTCGACGCACCGCTCAAGCTGATCGCGGAGAACACCGGCATTTCGGGCGACGTGATCCTGTCCGAGACCAGGAAGACGGAAGGCGACTGGGGCTACGACGCCGAGACCGGGGACTTCACCCACCTGCTGGAGCGGGGCATCATGGACCCGGCCAAGGTGACTCGCGCGGCCATCGAGAACGCGGCCAGCGTCGCGTCGATGGTCATCACGACGGAGTCGCTGATCGCGGACATCAAGGAGGAGACTCCCCCGATGCCCGCGGCCCCGCCGATGGACTACTAGGCCCAACCGAACCGGCAAGCCAAAGGGGCCTCGTCCGCGGACGAGGCCCCTTTCTGTTCACGTCACGCCGCGAAGCGGTAAGATGTACTGGGAAATGCCCTCGGGAGGGAAACGGATGCGAGATACGGACACCTCGGCGCGCGCGACCGAAGAGAGAGCCGGGACGCCGCCCCGCCGCCCACGGGAAGAGACGGCCCGCCTCGGGAAGCGGATATACGAGCGGGACATCCGCCGCAAGGTGGAAGCCAACCACCACGGGGAAATCGTCGCCATCGATGTGGACAGCGGCACATGGGCAGTCGCCGACGGCGAGATCGCCGCCGTCGACCGCCTGCGGGCGATGCGCCCTACTGCCGTGAACATCCTGTGCGAGCGCGCCGGGTACCGGGCCCTCCGCAGCTTCGGCGCCGGGTCCCTGCGGAGAAACGTGTGATCCAAGGCGTCGTGAACGCAGCTTATGAGGCAGTTGTGGCCCTCTCCCTGCAAGGTCCGACGGGGCAGACCCGGGACATCGAGGCCGTAGTGGACACGGGCTACAGCGGCTTCTTGACCCTGCCGACAACGTTGGTGGCTGAAATGGGGCTGCCGTTTGCTCACGTAGGCCGGGCCTTCTTGGCCAACGATGATGAGGTCAGCTTTGACGTTCACGACGCTACGGTCCTGTGGGACGGCCTATCGCGACGCGTGAGGGTCGACACGACGGGCAGCACCCCGCTCGTGGGCATGCTGATGCTCGATGGGCACAGCTTGAACATGGAAGTCGAGATCGGGGGCCGGGTCGCCATACAGGCCAGGGCATAGCCGAGCCGGAGTCCATTCCCTCGACCAGGCCATCGGCCCGGATGGCGCCGGTCTTGACCTGCCTTCGGGTTGCTGCTAGATTCCAGTAAGGGTGGGAGTCGCTCCCGCCGCCGCAAGGATGTGGATATGCTGACGGTCCGACAGCAGCGGATACTGAACATCATCGTCGGAGACTACATCCGCACGGCGCTGCCCATCGCCTCGGACGCGATATCCCATCGGAACGATGTCGGCGTAAGCTCGGCGACCATCCGGAACGAGGTGGCGCAGCTCGAGGAGCAGGGCTACATCTCGCGCCCGCACACCTCCGCGGGCAGCGTGCCCCTGGACAAGGGCTACAGGATCTACGTCGAGTCGATAGACGCCGCGTCGTCCGCGGCGTCGGCGTCGGCTGCGCGGACGCACGTCCGCAGCCGCTTGATGGAAGCCGAGCAGGACCTCGACAACTGGGCGACCGTCGCGGCGCAGGTGCTGGCCCAGATGGTCGGCAACCTGGGGCTGGCGACCTTCCCGAAGGCGCCGGAGTCGAAGGTCAGGTATCTCGAGCTGGTGTACCTGCAGGACTTCCTGACCATGCTCATCGTCGTGATGGAGCAGGCCCGGCTCAGAAAGCACCTCATACGTCTGGCAGAGCCGATCAGCCCGACCCAGGCCGAGATGGCCGGCAACAGGGTCAGGAACCAGCTCGTCGGCATGACCGGTCGGGAAGTCGGTCAGCTCGACGGCGCCGACCTCTCCCCGCTCGAAGAGGAGATGGTGGAGGCGACCGCGCTGATACTGGACGAAGAGGACGACAGGCGGTACAGCGACCACTACCTGGACGGGCTGCGGAACCTGCTGGCGCAACCGGAGTTCGAGGCCGCCGACAGGTCGCGCGCCGTCGTCAACGGCGTCGAGGACGGCAGCCTCGTGGAGGCTGTCCTCGACGAGACGCCCGCCGGCAACACCGTTCGGGTGGTCATCGGGCGTGAGCACGACGGCGACCTTCTGTGGCCCATGAGCGTGGTGCTGGCGCACTACGGCACCCCCGGCAAGGCGCAGGGAATCGTTGGAGCCATCGGTCCGACCCGCATGGAGTACCTGGGCACGATCTCCAGCGTCCGGCTGCTGTCGTCCGTCATGAGCGAGCATCTCGAGGCGGTCCACGGCGCCTGACCCCCGGCGCGGAGCCAGCCTCTCGACTGCCGGTCCGCCCCACGGAAACCGAGGATACCTTGCTGATATCTGTCATCGGGGCGAGCGAGCCGAGTCCCCGTGTCGAAGCCCTGGCGGAGCAGGTCGGGGCGGAGCTGGCGAGACGCGGCATGACCGTGGTGTGCGGCGGCCTGGGCGGCGTGATGGCCGCGGCCTGCCGCGGCGCCAAGTCCGCGGGAGGCACGACGGTCGGCATCCTGCCCGGCGACAGCCCCGCCGACGCCAACCCGTGGGTCGACATACCGGTCTGCACCGGCCTCTCGTACGCCCGGAACGTGATCGTGGTGAAGAGCGGCAGGGCCGTCATCGCGGTCGGCGGCGCCTACGGCACCCTGTCGGAGATCGGGCACGCCCTGGGCGAGGGCATACCGGTCGTCGCGCTGGAGACGTGGGAGCTGGCCCGCGACGGGGTGACGGACGGATCCATGATCCCGGCCGCCGGCCCGGCCGACGCTGTGGACAAGGCGGTCCGGGCGGCGCGGGCGCGGGACGCGTCCACGTAAGCACCGCCCCGGGCCGCATGCGACAATCCAATAGCAAAGAACGCTGGATGAGCTATTGCCAGTAGTCTCAGAAGTGAAGGCCAGGGAAGTCCTCGACTCGCGGGGCAACCCGACGGTCGAGGTCGAGATCAGGGTCTCCGACGGCGCCGTCGGACGGGCACTCGTCCCCTCGGGCGCGAGCAGCGGGGCCGCCGAGGCGCTGGAGCTGCGCGACGGCGACCAGTCGCGCTACGGCGGGCTGGGCGTGCGGCGGGCCGTCGAGAACGTGCGGGGAGAGATCGCCGACGTCCTGGTGGGCCGCGAGGCAGGCGAACAGGCGGCCGCTGACGGCGCCCTGGTCGAGCTCGACGGCACGCCGGGCAAGTCCCGCCTGGGCGCGAACGCGATTGTGGGAGCGTCGATGGCGTTCGCCCACGCCAGCGCCGCCAGCGCCGGTCTGCCCCTGTACCGCTACTTCGCCCGGGGCGCCCCGGTCTCGCTCCCCACGCCGATGCTCAACATCGTCAACGGCGGCAGGCACGCCGAGGGCTCGACCGACATCCAGGAGTTCATGGTCGTCCCGGCCGGCTTCCACTCCTTTCGCGAGGCGCTGCGGGCCGGTGTCGAGGTCTTCCACACGTTGAAGCGCCGCCTGAGCGAGAGGGGGATGGCCACGGCGGTGGGCGACGAGGGCGGCTTCGCGCCAAGCCTCGACTCCGACCGCGAGGCGGTCGACCTGATCCTGGAGGCGATCTCGGCGGCCGGCTATGAGCCTGGGACGCAGTGTTTCATCGCCATGGACGTCGCGGCCAGCGAGCTGGTCGCGCCCGGCGGCCGGTACTCGTTCGCCCGGCAGGGCTGGAGCGCGTCGGCCTCGGAGCTGGTGTCAATATACGACGAGTGGCGGCTCGCCTACCCCATCGTCAGCATAGAGGACGGCATGGGCGAGGACGACTGGGCCGGCTGGGCCGACCTCACGCGCCGCCTGGGCAGCTCGGTGCAGCTCGTCGGCGACGACATCTTCACCACCAGGCCGACGATGGTCGCCAGGGGGGTCGCGGAGAACACTGCCAACGCGGCGCTGTTGAAGCTGAACCAGGTGGGCACGGTGACCGAGACCGTGACCGCACTGGAGACCGCGAGAAGCGCGGGCTGGGGAACGGTCGTCAGCCACCGGTCGGGAGAGACCGAGGACACGACGATCGCGGACCTCGCCGTCGGCGCCGCCGCCGGCCAGATCAAGGCGGGCGCGCCCAGCCGCGGCGAGCGCACCGCCAAGTACAACCGCCTGCTCCGCATCGAGGAGGAGCTCGGCGCCGACGCCATCTTCGCCGGCATCGACGTCTACCGGCGATACCTCTGATCCGCGTCGGACGGCTCCCCCCAACCGGGGGCTATCTACTGTGGCGCGCCTGGTAGCGACTCGCAGGCTATGCCGTTGCCGTCCCTGTCCAGCCTGTGGCGGTCTGTTTCCGGGCCGCCGGCCGCCTCGTAGAAGGCCTGCGCCTCTGCCCACGTATCGAAGTCTGAGCAGTTGCGGTCCGGCCCGTCGGGGTCGTACTTGGTGTCGGGCGTGCCTGGTACCGGAGTTGGGGTGGACGGGGCCGCGGTAGGCCCGACCGGCGGCGGGGTACCCTTCTGGGAGGGAGTTGCGGCCGGCGTTACAGCGGTCGGACCGGGTGCGCCCGGCAGCGACGCACAGGCCACGCCGTCGCCGTCTCTGTCCAATCTGTGGCGGTCCGACTCAGGGCCGCCCGCCGCCTCGTAGAACGCCTGCGCCTCCGCCCATGTATCGAAGTCGGAGCAGTTGCGGTCAGGCCCGTCGGGGTCGTACTTGGTGTCGGGCGTGTCTGACGGAGTGACAGTCGGCACCTGCGACTCCGGCGTCGGCGTTCGGGCCGGTGCTACAGTCGGCGTAGCGGCAGGCGCAGCGGACGTTGGGCCCGACGGGGGATTCTCCTCGTCCGAGGCCTGCAGGAAGACGCTGTGCCCGCAGGTCTCGAGCATCTCGCGCAGAGCGGCGGCCTCCGGTTCGGTCCCCGTCAGCCCCCACTCTTTCTTGATCGCGATCCAGTCGCTGGCGTACTGGCACCAGTACGCCCGGTCCGGCGGCCGCCAGC
Source organism: Dehalococcoidia bacterium (assembly GCA_965220785.1). GTDB lineage: Bacteria > Chloroflexota > Dehalococcoidia > Lucifugimonadales > CAZENU01 > CAZENU01. The sequence goes on along the minus strand of CBDCQW010000003.1, from coordinate 86,765 downwards.
CGTCGGGCCCGTCGGCGCCCTTGGACCGGTTTGCCGACGCCGTGACCGCTATCAGGTGCTCCGGATATCGCAGGCTGTTCGCGTACAGCTCCTTGCGCTCTTCGCTCCACGCGTGGCCTCCCGACGCGTGGGCGTTCGCGAGCGGCACCATGTGGTCGACGTCCAGCTTCCCGGGGTCTTCCACCACGTCGCCCGTGTACGGGTCGGTCCATCTTCCGGACGCCACCCTGCACTCCCGGTCGTCCTTGTAGACGACGGCAACGGACGACTCGGCGATCAGCACCTCCTGTCTCGTGTCCTGGCAGTCGCGGTCGGCGTCGTTCCAGTGGTCCCAGTCGTCCCGGTCGTAGTCCGGGATTTCAGACGGGCGCTCGGCGACCGTGATGCTCATGACCAGGGCGACGGGCCGCGCGGCTGCCGGGGTAGATGCGGACACAGGCGCCGTCGCGGACACAGGCACCGGCGTGGTTGACGTAGTTGCGGACGCGGGCGGCGGCGAGGCTGGTGGGGGTGTGGCTGAGGTCGTCCGGTCCGGTGCCGCGCCCCCGCACGCAACGACAATGACAATCTGAGCGACGAGAGCGGCGGGCAGGAGACGCCGGAGCATGGGAGCAGCATAGCATCTACAACCGCCTGCTCCGCATCGAGGAGGAGCTCGGCGCCGACGCCGTCTTCGCCGGCATAGACGTCTACCGGCGATACCTCTGATCCGCGTAGGACGGCTCCCCCCAACCGGGGGCTATCTACTGTGGCGCGCCTGGTAGCGACTCGCAGGCTATGCCGTTGCCATCCCCGTCCAGCCTGTGACGGTCCGTCTCAGGGCCGCCCGCCGCCTCGTAGAACGCCTGCGCCTCTGCCCACGTGTCGAAGTCGGAGCAGTTGCGGTCCGGCCCAGAGGGATCGGTGCCGGGCGTGCTCGACTCCGGCGTGGGCGTCGGCTCCTGTGGCGCGGGCGTCGGCGACTGCGGCGTGGACGTGGGCGTGGGCGGCGTTGGCGTGGGCGTTGGCGACTGCGGCGTGGGCGTTGGCGACTGCGGCGTGGGCGTTGGCGACTGCGGCGTGGGCGTCGGCGTCGGCGTGGGGCTCGGACGCCGGGTTGGCGCCCCGGGCAGCGACTCGCAGGCTATGCCGTTGCCATCCCCGTCCAGCCTGTGACGGTCCGTCTCAGGGCCGCCCGCCGCCTCGTAGAACGCCTGCGCCTCCGCCCACGTATCGAAGTCTGAGCAGTTGCGGTCCGGCCCAGAGGGATCGGTGCCGGGCGTGCTCGACTCCGGCGTGGGCGTCGGCTCCTGTGGCGCGGGCGTCGGCGACTGCGGCGTGGGCGTCGGCGTGGGACTCGGACGCCGGGTTGGCGCCCCGGGCAGCGACTCGCAGGCTATGCCGTTGCCATCCCCGTCCAGCCTGTGACGGTCCGATTCCGGTCCCCCCGCCGCCTCGTAGAACGCCTGCGCCTCCGTCCACGTGTTGAAGTCGGAGCAGTTGCGGTCCGGCCCAGAGGGATCGGTGCCGGGCGTGCTCGACTCCGGCGTGGGCGTCGGCTCCTGTGGCGCGGGCGTCGGCGACTGCGGCGTGGACGTGGGCGTGGGCGTCGGCGACTGCGGCGTTGGCGTTGGCGTACTTGACTCCGGCGTGGGCGTCGGCGTGGGCGACTGCGGCGTGGGCGTGGGCGTCGGCGTGGGGCTCGCACGCCGGGTTGGCGCCCCGGGCAGCGACTCGCAGGCTATGCCGTTGCCATCCCCGTCCAGCCTGTGACGGTCCGATTCCGGTCCCCCCGCCGCCTCGTAGAACGCCTGCGCCTCTGCCCACGTATCGAAGTCGGAGCAGTTGCGGTCCGGCCCAGAGGGATCGGTGCCGGGCGTGCTCGACTCCGGCGTGGGCGTCGGCGACTGCGGCGTCGGCGTCGGCGTGGGGCTCGCACGCCGGACCGGCGCCCCGGGCAACGACTCGCAGGCTATGCCGTTGCGGTCCCTGTCCAGCCTGTGACGGTCTGAGCCCGGTCCACCCGCCGCCTCGTAGAACGCCTGCGCCTCTGCCCACGTAGCGAAGTCGGAGCAGTTGCGGTCCGGCCCAGAGGGATCGGTGCCGGGCGTGCTCGACTCCGGCGTGGGCGTCGGCTCCTCTGGCGCGAGAGTCGGCGACAGCGGCGTTGGCGTTGGCGTTGGCGACTGCGGCGTTGGCGTCGGCGTCGGCGACTGCGGCGTTGGCGTCGGCGTGGGGCTCGCACGCCGGACCGGCGCCCCGGGCAGCGACTCGCAGGCTATGCCGTTGTCGTCCCTGTCCAGCCCGTGACGGTCCGAGCCCGGTCCACCCGCCGCCTCGTAGAACGCCTGTGCCTCTGCCCACGTAGCGAAGTCGGAGCAGTTGCGGTCCAGACCGCCGGGATCGGTGCCGGGCGTACTTGACTCCGGCGCCTGCGGCGCGGGCGTCGGCGACTGCGGCGTTGGCGTGGGCGTGGGCGACTGCGGCGTGGGCGTCGGCGTGGGGCTCGCACGCCGGATCGGCGCCCCGGGCAGCGACTCGCAGGCTATGCCGTTGCCGTCCCTGTCCAGCCTATGACGATCCGACGCAGGGCCGCCCGCTGCTGCGTAGAACGCCTGCGCCTGTGACCACGTAGCGAAGTCGGAGCAGTTGCGGTCCGGTCCGGCCGGATCGTACTTGATGCCGGGCACATTCGACTCCGGCGTCGGAGTCGATGGTTTGTTATCCGCGTCGGACGACCTTGGGAGAGTCATTGTGACGCGCGGGCCGCCAGGCAGCGACTCGCAGACTACGCCGTTGCCATCCTTATCCAGCCCGTGCGGGTCCGAGTCGGGCCCGCCAGCCGCCAGGTAGAACTCCTGCGCCTCTTCCCAACCATCAAAGTCTGAGCAGATACGATCCGGGCCGGCAGGATCGTATCTGGCGCGAGGCGTGTTCAGCGGCGTCGCGGTGGTGAGCATCGCCAGCGTGACGATATACGGCGTCGCGGCGGTCACGACGGCCGTCGGGGTCGGCGGGACGTCCTCCGGGTCCGAGGCCTGCAGGAAGACGCTGTGACCGCAGGTCTCGAGCATCTCGCGCAGCGCGGCAGCCTCCGCTTCGGTCGCCGTCAGGCCCCATTCGTTCTTGATGACAATCCAGTCGCTGGCGTACCGGCACCAGTACGTCCGGTCGGGCGGACGCCAGCCGTCCGGCCCGTCGGCGCCCTTAGACCGGTTGGCCGACGCCGTGACCGCTACCAGGTGCTCGGAATATCTCAGGCTGTTCGCGTACAGCTCCTTGCGCTCTTCGCTCCACGAGTGGCCGCCCGACGCGTGGGCGTTCGCGAGCGGCACCATGTGGTCGACGTCCAGCTTACCGGGGTCTTCCACCGTGTCGCCCGTGTACGGGTCGGTCCACTTTCCGGACGCCACCCTGCACTCCCGGTCGTCCTTGAAACGGACGGCCACGGACGACTCGGCGATCAGCACCTCTTGCCTCGTGTTCTGGCAGTCGCGGTCCGCGTCGCTCCAGTGGTCCCAGTCGTCCCGGTCGTAGTCCGGGATTTCAGAGGGGCGTTCGGCGACGGTGATGCTCTTGACCAGAGCAACGGGCCGCGCGGCTTCCGGCGCGGGTGGGGACGTGGCCGGCGGCGAGACCGGCCGGGGCGGCGCCGGGGTCTGGCGAGGCAACGACAGGCCGCCGCACGCAATGACAACGACCAACAGCGCGACGAATGCGGCGAGCAGAAGACGCCGGAGCATGAGTCGCCTCAAGATGCAACGCAACGTCGGACGGCTAAGATCAATGCCCTCGCGCTCCCGCAACAACTCGTTGAGATGGGGATGGTTGGCGCCAGCTGCGGTGCCGTACGGCGGCGATCAAGTGTCTGCCGGAGCAAGATATCAGGTAGTAGATCCCGGGTCGGATGCTTGGGGCATACCGGGAAGGGCAGGCCTTAGCTGCACGCCAAAGACTCTAGACTAGTCAACCAGCAGTTGAACCTCGGGCATTCAGCTCGTATTCTGTCCAAGCCGGCGGCCTCGGCTATCATGTAGCCGTTGACGTGTTTATTGTACCGAGGAATTACCTTCAAGATCCGTTTGCTGGGGGCGCTTTCCTTCGAGTCGTTGATGTCCTCAGGAGTCGAGAAGCGTGCTCGGATTCCTTCTAACTCCTCGATGCACCTGTCCGGCAACAGCATCACCTCGCCGAAGGCGCTCACCTCCGAGAAAAGCAGCCCTTCGAACTCGTGCCGCTGGACGTATGGAAATACCCTAGATTCATCCCAGGAACGCATGGTTCTTTCGTTGATCGCCTGGTGGATGCGGCCCTCGAGTTCATCAGGACTGGCTGTGTTCTTGTCGCGAAAGCCATAGAAATCCACCAGCGAAGTAACCCGGTCAAATTCCCAGAAGTGATTGGCCATGTCACCGGCCAATCGACCCACTGTGATATTGCCATTCATAGAAAAAGGTTGAGCCTCGACTCCCTTTTCACGAAGGTGGACGGCCAGGACATTCTTGATGCATTCCAGCTCAGTTGGTCCCTCTACGGATATTGCCAAGCGAATCACGGTTGAGCTCCGAGCAGATTCTTTCGCCACATTTCCCCTGGTGAGAAGCAATCGTCAACCCAGACCCGGTAGTCCTCTGAACTCAGCTTCCGAAACTCCGTCCGGCCGTTGACCAATTCCAAGGCGATGATCTCATCCAGGTCAAAGACGTCCACCAACAAGGGGGATTGAGTCGCTATTATCACCTGTCTTTCTGTAGACAGCGACTTTATCATCCCGCCTATAAGGGCAACGGCCGCCGGGTGCAAACCGAGTTCCGGCTCGTCCAGCAGGATTACGTCGGGGAGCATCTCTGTCGGCAGGTTGAGAAGGGTGACCAATGCGAAGAAGCGGAGCGATCCGTCGGATGTGAGGTGGGCCCCAATCGTCTTGTCGCTCCATCTGGCCTTCCACCTCAGGAATACTTTCCCGTAGTCCTCCTCGATGTCGAATCGTTCAAACCCCGGCAGAATCCGGGCTATATGCCGGCAGATCAGCTCGTAGCGCCTGAGATCGTGTCGCTCCAAGTGGTACAGGACCGCCGCTAGATTGCCTCCGTGACTGCGCAGTTGGGCGCGTTCAGACACGTCCCATCTATTCTTGAACCTTGAACTGTCCGATGTGTCGTGAAATTGGTAGACAGCGCAATTGCGGAGCAGTTTCGCAATCACGGAAGCAGTCTTCTGGTTGACCCCGGGGTAGTCCGTTGCCTGCTCCGCCTCCACAATCCTGGCCTCCAAGTGCCCGCTGCCCAGTGATTGCCAAGGTGCCTCGGTCGCATATGCTCCGCTGTTAAATCGAATGTCCTCCTGGGTGAAGAGGAAACGGTCCGGGTGGGCATAGGCCAAAGCGAACCGGTAGTCGTTGCTTCCGCTCGAGGTGCGCATGGTGATTTCGCCGTTCATCAGCGGGGTTTGGGCATTGCCTCCGAACAGCTGGTCATCGGCTCCCCCTTGCCTGGTTATGAACTCCCCCAGCTGGCGCGACCTCAGCATCCAGCTCAACATTTCGAAGAACCGTATGTAGTTGGACTTGCCGGAACCATTGGCCCCGATGAACACGGCTGCCTGCGGCAGCCCGGAAATGTCCACATCCGCGAGTGATCGGAAGCCCTCGATTCGTACTGACTCAATCATTGAGGCCGGCAATGTTTTTGTCCTCTTGGCGGTCCTTCACTTTCGGTGTCAGAGGAACCGGGAGTTCTGGTCTCACCTATCAGGCTGCGGAAAAAACGATTTTATGAGATAGGATACTACCACAAAGGGATGAGGTGTCCGACTCATGCACGGGAGACGTGACCCACAGGCCACGATGCTGGCGTTCGTGGACTTGGAGGAGCGAGTCTCTAAGGACCATCCCATCCGAACCATCAAAGCCGTGGCCGACGAGGCGTTGGGGCGCCTGTCGCCAGAGTTCGACCGGATGTGCGCGAAGGTGGGTCGAGCGTCGGTGCCGCCGGAACGTTTGCTGAAGGCATCGCTGCTCATCTCCCTCTACTGGGCGCAGCGACGCGACGACGCGGGAGCTCCCGGAATCGGGGCCGTCTCGCCTGCCACGGCCCGGCGGCGCTGTAGTACGATGTGACACGTGGCTCGGCTGGAACTCCGACACCCTGGAGGATGCGAATGGGCACCCGTATCGGCATCAACGGATTTGGGCGCATCGGCAGGCAGGTCCTCAGGGCCGCCATCGAGCGGCACCCGGACAAGCTGGACGTGGTCGCGGTCAACGATCTGACCGACACCGCCACCAACGCCCATCTGTTCAAGTACGACTCGAACTACGGGATATACCCCGGCACAGTCGAGGCCACTGAGGACAGCATCGTCGTGGACGGCGACACGGTCAGCGTCCTGGCGGAGCGCGATCCTGCGAGGCTCCCCTGGGGTGACTTGGGCGTCGACGTCGTGGTCGAGTCGACGGGCTTCTTCACGGACGCCTCCCAGGCGTCGGGCCATCTCCGGGGCGGGGCGAAGAAGGTGATCATATCGGCGCCGGCTACGGGCGAGGACCTGACGCTGGTCCTCGGCGTCAACGAGGACGTGTACGATCCCGAGGCGCACCACATCCTGTCCAACGCTTCGTGTACGACGAACTGCGTCGCCACCATGGCCAAGGTCGCGAACGACGCGTTCGGAGTCGAGAGCGCGCTGATGACGACCATACACTCGTTTACCGGCGACCAGATGATCCTGGACAAGGTGCACAGCGACAACGATCTGCGCCGCGCCCGGTCGGCGGCCCAGAACATCGTGCCGACGACCACCGGAGCGGCCAAGGCGTGCGGGGTCGTGCTCCCGGAGCTGAACGGCAAGATACACGGCATGTCGTTCAGGGTGCCGACCTCGACGGGATCGGTCACGGACCTCGTCGCCAACCTGAAACGGGACGTCACCGCGGACGAGGTCAACGACGCCTACAGGGCCGCCGCCAGCGGCAGCCTCGCCGGCATCATGGACTACACCGACGAGCCGCTGGTGAGCAGCGACTTCATCCGCAACCCGCACAGCTCGATCATCGACGGCCTGTCCACGATGTCGATGGGCGGCAACATGGTCAAGATCGTCGGCTGGTACGACAACGAGTGGGGCTACAGCTGCAGGACCGCCGACCTCGCGGCGTTCCTGTCCGACAAGGGCCTGTAGCCCGAACGCGGGCCGCCGCAATGCCTTCCGCGCCTCCCCGGGCCGTCCTGCTCGATCTGGACGATACGATCCTGGTGTTCGACTCCGCGTCGCCGGCGGCGTGGAGCGCGGCGTGCCGCCGGCTCTCGGACCGGCTCGACGGCGTGACGCCGGAGACGCTGCTCGACGCGTTCGAGCGAGAGGGCCTGTGGTACTGGGGCGACCCGGCGCGGCACGTCGCGGGCCGACTCGACATCCAGCGCTCCTGGAGACAGGTTACGCGCGGCGCGCTTCGGCGCGTCGGGATCGACGACGAGGACCTGGTGCGCGACATGGGCGAGGCGTACTCGGAGGAGCGAATCGCGGCGATTCGCCCCCTTCCGGGCGCGCTCGACGTCCTGACGCGGCTGCGGGACGCCGGGGTGGCGACCGCCTTGGTGACCAACGGCGGCGCGGCCGGGCAGCGCGCCAAGATCGAGCGCTTCGGCCTCGAGCCGCTCTTCGACTGCATCCTGATCGAGGGCGAGTTCGGCGCCGGCAAGCCCGACCGGAGCGTCTTCCTGCACGTGCTGGAGCGGCTGAACGTCGCGCCCGAAGACGCGTGGATGGTCGGAGACAAGCTCGACTTCGACATCCAGACTCCCAAGCTGCTCGGCATGCACGCCGTATGGATCGACGTCAAGCGCACCGGCGTGCCGGACGACGCCCCCGTGCTGCCCGACCGCGTCATCGGCTCTATCGCCGAGCTGCTGCCGGGGGACGAGGCATTCGCGTAACTCCTCGTGCGGGAGCGCCCTGGGGCGGGGTGGAGCGATGGGTTTTCCGTGTGAGCTGTCCCATTGTGTCCCAAAGTGTTCCATTCCTATCTGGGCGATGGGACACTTTTCCGAAAAATGGGACAGGGGGTGTCCCACGGTTCGTATCTGGCGTGGGACACCACGGGACAAAATAGGACACCGGTGTCCCATTCGACGTTGACGGGGAACGTCTGAACTGTGATTCGTGTGATTTGGTGATGGAGATGATTAGTGGCTGACCCTCTTCCGTTGTGCGCTCGCCCACTCCTCAGTCCTCTCCCGCCGAGTGAAGGAGGTGATACCAATTTACCGCGATGCGGCCATATACGAGTAATTGCGTATGCTTCCTACGGCCCACAGGGAAAGGCGGGTTTCAAACCCGCCGCTACGGTTGGCAATTCACGGCATACTCAAAACGAAATGGTGTGAGACGCGCGCACGCGGCGTCTCGTATCGAATCCGACGGAGAGCAGAATAGCACAGATGTACTGCTGCGTCCAGAGGTCACATGACTTCGTTACTGTTCACGGTCGAGGGGATCGCGCGTGCGCCCTTCGATACGGCCCGCCCAAAGCGGCGGGCCTACTCAGGGTGAACGGGTTGTGTGGGCAGCCCAAAGCGGGGAGCCCACTTGGGATGAACGGGTTGTGTGGGCATCAACTCTGAACAGTCACATGACTTCTGGCCTCTGGGTTCCCGCCCCGTCTTCACGAGGGCAGGCTCTGCGCGGGAACGACGGTTCTGCAACGGTCTCATGACGCAGGCTGGGGATTCCGGCGTGCAGGGAATTGTTGAGAATCGCGCGATAGCAGTATAATGACCCCAAGCGCCGCGTATAATGCAGACGGCGTAGGCGTCACGTATCCGAGGGAGGCTCACCGATGGCCATCGAGACGATAACCGAGACGGGGACATGGCGGGTAAAGTCTGGCCTTGCCCAGATGCTCAAGGGCGGCGTCATCATGGATGTCGTCACGGCCGAGGAGGCCAAGATCGCTGAGGACGCCGGCGCCGTGTCTGTAATGGCGCTGGAGCGCGTGCCTTCCGATATCCGCAAGGATGGCGGCGTCGCGCGAATGTCCGACCCGACCAAGATCGCCGAGATCATAGACGCCGTCACCATACCCGTGATGGCGAAGTGCCGCATCGGCCACTTCGTCGAGGCCCAGGTGCTCGAGGCTCTGGGCGTCGACTATGTCGACGAGTCCGAGGTGCTCACGCCCGCCGACGAGGACAACCACGTCGACAAGCACCAGTTCAGGGTGCCCTTCGTCTGCGGCTGCCGCAACCTGGGCGAGGCGCTCAGGCGCATCGGCGAGGGCGCGGCCATGATCCGCACCAAGGGCGAGGCCGGCACCGGCAACGTCGTAGAGGCCGTCAGGCACGCCCGCGCCGTGATGGGCGAGATCCGCCGCATCCAGGGCATGAGCACCGACGAGCTCATGGCCACGGCGAGGGACATGCGGGCGCCGTACGATCTCGTCAAAGAAATCCACGACACCGGCAAGCTCCCGGTGGTGAACTTCGCCGCCGGCGGCATAGCGTCCCCGGCGGACGCCGCGCTGATGATGCAGCTCGGCGTCGAGGGCGTCTTCGTGGGCTCGGGCATCTTCAAGTCTGAGCAGCCGCAGCTCATGGCCGAGGCCATCGTCAAGGCGACGACGCACTTCAACGACCCCGGGATCATCGCCGATGTCTCCAGGGGTCTCGGCGACGCGATGCCGGGTCTCGACGTCAGGACCATGCCGGAGGAGGAGCAGCTCGCGGTCCGGGGATGGTAGCTTGCCCAACGTCGGCATTCTCGCCATACAGGGCGACGTCATAGAGCACAGGCACGCGCTGGAGCGCATAGGCGCCGAGACGACCGAGATCAGGCTGCCGGAACAGCTCGACGGCGTCGACGGCCTGATCATCCCGGGCGGCGAGAGCACGACGATCGTCCAGCTCATCGACATCTACAACCTCCGGGACGTGATCCGGAACAAGGTGAAGTCGGGCCTGCCCACGTGGGGCACCTGCGCGGGAATGATCGTCCTCGCCGACCGGCTCACCGACAGGCGGCCCGACCCGCTGCGGCTGATGAACATCGACGTCAGCCGCAACGCCTTCGGGCGCCAGGTCGACAGCTTCGAGCAGGACCTGGCGATCGACGGCGTCGACGGCCCGCCGTTCCGCGCCGTCTTCATCCGGGCCCCGGTCGTCAACAGCGCCGGCCCGGGCACCCGGATACTGGCCCGACTGGACGATGGCCGACCCGTCGCCGTCCGGCAGGGCGGCATGCTGGCAACCTCGTTTCACCCGGAGCTGACCGACGACTCCCGGGTCCACCAATTGTTCGTAAGGATGATCGAGACCGGCGGGTGACGCGGAGCCCGATGGCGATACGACCGTTCAACCTCCTCGACGTAGCCCGCCTGGCCCGGGGCGGCGCGATGCCGGCGGTGGACCGCGCCCACACGCTTACGGGCCTGAGGGCCGAGGCCCGGCCTCACCTGTCGATGTCCGACATACTCAGGACGACGGTCGCGCTGCAGTCCGGCGGATACCGCTCGCTCACCTTGACGGACGGCGGTCGAGTCTCCGCCGTCGCGGCGGCCAGGCCCAGGTCGGGCCCCGAGTCGCACGAGGTCGCGCACATGCTGTCCGGCGAGGTCGAGTCGGGCCACGTCGACCTGCTCCGGGAGCTGTGCGGGGAGGTCGCCGCGGGCGGGGGTCAGAAGTTATTTCTCCGTCTCGACGCGGACGACGAGCTCGCGGACGTCGCCGGGCATTGCGGCTTCGTCCGCTACCAATACGAGCTGCTCTACGTGGGCACTCACCGCGTGCGGGGCCACGCAGAGCGGGTGAGACTGCGCAGGCGACGCCCCTCGGACGAGCATGGCGTCTTCCGGCTGTACTCCGCGTCCACTCCCACACGGGTGCGGTCGATGGTCGGTCTGACACTCGGCCTCTGGGCGGGCGCCCGCGAGCGGCACGGAAGGCGGACCCGCGAGATGGTCTCCGAAACGGACGGTACAATCACGGCGTGGGTGTGCGTCTCCAGGGGCGCCGGAGCCGTCCTGGTCGAGATGATGGTCCATCCGAGCCAGGAAGAGTACACCGGCGGACTGCTGGAGGCCGGTCTGGCGCGGGTGAGGCCGGGCAGAACGGTCTACGCGCTTGTGCCCGAGCACCAGGTGCTGCTCAGGCGCCTGCTGGAGCAGAACGGCTACCGACAGGTGCGGGAGCTCGCCGCGCTGGCGAGGTCGATGGTCGTGCCGGTCGCGGAAGAGCTGGCCGCCAGCGCGGTAAGCGTGCCGTCCGCATAGGCAGTAGGAGATGGCCGGTTACATGAGGCAGTCGATAGACGCGGACCTCCAGGCGCTCATCGAGAAGGTCCCTCCGCACACCGCGGAGCCACTCGAGGAACGGGACGACCTCTCGGAGCTTCTCGAGATAGTGATGGACCTGGGGCGGGAGCCGGAAGCCAGGTTCCTGGACGAGAGCTACATCCTGAGCGACGACGAGGTCTCCGAGGAAGACATCCAGTACGTCCTGGACCGGATCGGCCCGTTCGGCGGCGACAACCGCGCCGGGATCGAGCGCACGTTGCACCGGATATCGGCCATCCGCAACCGCAGCGACAAGGTCGTAGGCCTGACGCTGAGGGTCGGCCGGGCGGTGTACGGCACGATCAGGATAATCGAGGACCTGATACTGACCGGCAAGAGCGTTCTGCTGCTCGGCAAGCCGGGCGTGGGGAAGACGACCATGCTCCGCGAAGTCGCCCGCGTGCTCGCGGACGACGCGCACAAGCGGGTCGTCGTCGTGGACACGTCGAACGAGATCGCCGGCGACGGCGACATACCGCACCCGGGCATCGGCAAGGCGAGGCGAATGCACGTGCAGTCGCCCGCCCAGCAGCACGCGGTGATGATCGAGGCCGTCGAGAACCACATGCCCGAGGTGATCGTCATCGACGAGATCGGCACCGAGCTCGACGCGAACGCCGCCCGGACCATCGCGGAGCGGGGCGTGCAGCTCGTCGCCACGGCCCACGGCAACTCCCTCGAGAACCTGGTGCTCAATCCGACGCTGTCGGACCTGATCGGCGGCATACAGTCGGTGACCCTCGGAGACGTCGAGGCCCGCAGGCGACGCACGCAGAAGACCGTCCTGGAGCGCCAAGCGCCGCCGACGTTCGACATCATCGTGGAGATACAGGGCTGGAGCCAGGTGGCCGTCCACGACGACGTCGCGGAGGTCGTCGACCGGGGCCTCCGCGGCTTCCCGGTCACCCCTGAGATTCGGACCGTGGACGACGGCAGCGTGCGGGTCGTGCCGTCGCCGCGGAGCGTCGCGTTCGCGGCTTCGGGCGACCGCAACGGCCACCGCACGGCGTCCGGCCCGGTACACGAGCGGACCAGGGAGTCCGAGGACTCCGCGCCGGAGCTGCCGCCCACGAAGATACTCCCCTACGGCGTGAACAAGGGCAAGCTGCAGCAGGCCACGCAGTCGTCGCCCATAGCAGTCGAGCTTGTGGCCGAGGTCGACGACGCCGACCTCGTGCTCACGACGAAGAACTTCTACAGGCGCAAGACGCAGGCGCTGAGGAAGGCGGAAGAGCAGGGCCGGCCGGTCTACGTGCTCAGGAAGAACACGACGACGCAGATACAGCAGTTCTTCCGCGCCATCAACCGCAGCCAGCCCGGCGCGCAGTCCAGGGAGCGGGTGTCGATGGCGATCAAGGAGGCGGAAGAGGCCGCGGCGCGTGTGGACGACGGCGGCCACTCCGTGGAGCTGAGCCCGCAGGGCTCGTATATCCGGCGTCTGCAGCACCAGATAGCGGAGGAGCGCGGCCTCTCGTCCAGCAGCTCCGGTCGCGAGCCGCGGCGGCACGTGGTCTTCTACCGACGGTAGGACGCTCGCACCGGGGGCGCGAAGCACACTTCAGGAGAGGCATATGTCCCTGTTCGTCTCCTTCGAGGGGGGCGAGGGCAGCGGTAAGACGACCCAGACCGCCATACTGCTGCGCCGGCTCGAGGAGAGCGGCCGTCCCACGGTCCAGCTCCGCGAGCCCGGGATGACGCCGCTCGGCAACGCCGCGAGGGACTGGCTCAAGCGCAGTCGCCCGAAGAAACGGACGCTCACCGAAGGGGCGGAGCTGTTTCTCTTCGCGGCGGCAAGGGCGGAGATGGTCGCCAAGGTTCTCAGGCCCGCTTTGGAAAACCACGTCGTCGTGGTCTGCGACAGGTACGCCGACTCGACCACCGCCTACCAGGGATACGGCAGGCAGCGAGACCTGGAGCAGGTAGCGGTCATCAACCGGGTAGCGACCGGCGGCGTCATGCCGGACCTGACCATCCTGCTCGACTGTCCTCCAGGGCATGGCCTGGGGAGAGTCCGTTCGAGCCAGATGGTGCTGCCCTTCGACGCCGACGCGCCGCCTGAGGGGCGGATGGACCCGGAGGGCGACCGGCGCTACGAGCTGGAGCCCGTGGCCTTCCACCGGCGCGTGCGAGATGGATACCTGAAGATGGCCGCCAGAGAGCCCGACCGATGGCGCGTCGTCGACGCGACCCGCTCCATCGACGAGGTCGCCGACGAGGTCTGGCGGCACGTTTCGGAGCGCCTGCCCGAGCCCGGCGCCGGGGCTCCGACGGCCGACGCGCTGCAGCAGCCGGCGCGGGCCTGAACCAGACCGCGACTGCAAAGGAGTAAACACCTTGCCCAAAATGACAGACGAGCAGATAGACGCCTTCCTCAGGGAGCCGCACATCTCGATGCTGGCGACCGTCCAGCCGGACGGCGTGCCTCACGTCACGCCGGTGTGGCACCACTACGACGGCGAGAGGCTCTACGTCTGCTCCGACGCGACCTCCGCCAAGGCCCGTAACCTGCGCGGCAACTCGAAGGTGACTCTGCTGGTCGCGACCGTCAGCCCGCCGCACCAGTACGTGATGGTCCAGGGAACGGCGGGACTGTCGCGGGACAAGATCTCCGAGCTCGTCTGGGCGATGTCGTTGGCCTACAAGGGCGAGGAAGAGGGCCGCGTATACGCCGAGCAGGCGGTCAGGGACTTCGACTTCGTCACGATCACGATCGAGCCGACCAACATAGTCAGCCTCTACATAGGGTCCTGAGCCCGTCAGGCGGCCTCGGCGCCCGCGTCAGGCCCCGCCCAAAGACTGAGGTTGTGCGGTCCCTTCGATACACCCCGACGAAGCGTCGGGGCACTCAGCAACTGTCTTGGAAGTCAAGCGATTTGGGAGGCGTAGTGCCGTCTCGGGTCCCACCGAGTCTGGTCGCGCATCATTACGTTGATGAGCGTCAGCAGCTTCCTCATCGCCGCGGTCAGCGCTACCTTCTTAGCCTTGCCCGCCGCACACAGCCTGTCGTAGAACTCCTTGATGACCGGATTGCGACGTATGGCCACTAGCGTGGCCATATACAGGGCACTGCGCACCGACTTTCTGCCACCCCACGTCGTGCGCCTGCCCCTGAACTGTCCGCTGTCCCTGTTGAACGGCGCCACCCCGACCAGGGCGGCGATCTCCCTACGGTTCAGACGCCCCAGCTCCGGCAACTCCGCCATGATCACGCTCGACACCACCTCCCCGACGCCGGGAACACTGGTGAGCAGCTCGTCTTTGGCTCTCCACACAGGGCTGGACTGGATGAACTCCTTGATCTGACGGTCTATCTCTCCTCGATCTTTGATCAGCCAGGCGATGTGCTGCTCGATGCGAGGTCGAAGTACTGCGGTGGCATGCCGAAGCCGGTTGCGTTCTGACGTGATCATCTCCACAACCTGGCGCCTTCTGCGAATCAGCGCCCGCAACTCCCGCTCTTCCTCGTCCAGCAGAGGCCGGACCTGTGGCTTGACCGCCTCGGCAAAACGGGCCAGTACCTCGGCATCGAGCGTATCGGTCTTGGCGTTCCTGCCGATGGAACGGCCAAAATCGCGTACCTGACGTGCGTTGACCACCGCTACGGCATGGGCCGCAGCAGCCAACTCTGCTGCCACATCGTACTCGTACCCACCACTGGACTCCATGACCACAAGTCTGGGCCGCGTAGCGCCCAGACTTTCGAGCAGCGACGCGATACCCTCCGGGTTGTTCGCCTTCCTCCAGGCACGGGCCTCCGACGATACACGCACGTCCAGGTGGTCCTTGGACACGTCGATCCCTACGTACACCTCCTCATTGCTCATCGCTCTCCTCCTGTCTATACTCAGTATGGTCTCCCGCTCAGTCCCATCCTTGCAGATACGGACTCCATGTCCGGGCAACTGTTCGGGCTCTGGGGAGACCGGGGCGTGACGATCCTGCTGAGTGGCGGTCTTCAATGACCCGGGCGAAATCGATCTGTCACGCCCCTGTACTGTCATTTAACCCTACCCGATCAAGATACAAGGGCGAACGGGCTAGGGCCTTCACCGACCACACACGACCCGTTCACCCCGAGTAGAGACGCTGCTTCAGCGGCTCGTATCGAGGGGCGCGCAGGCCCTGCGCCGGGCGGTCCTTGGCACCGGCGCCGGTGACCGGCACGAGCGCCGAGTCCTCGGGGCCGATGACGCCCTGGGCGACCAGCCGGGCCAGTCCGGCGAACGCCGCGGCCGACGTCGGCTCGGCGAAGACGCCCTCGCGGGCCGCGAGCTTCCGCTGCCACACCGCTATGGACGGCTCGTCGACCGTCACGGCCGATCCGCGGGTCGCGGCGACCGCGTCTACGATCTGGCGCAGGCGCGCGGGAGACGCCACGGCGATGCCGCCCGCGACGGTCTTCCCGGCGTCCGCAGCCGACCACGCCTCGCCCGCGAACGCTGCGGCGATGGGCCGTACGGCGTCGGTCTGCACGCCGTGGAGTCTTGGGATCGACGGAATGAGGCCGGCGCCGTGGAGTTCCAAGAACCCCTTGTAGGCGCCCAGCAGCAGCGAGCCGTTGCCGACCGGAAAGACGACGTGCGCCGGAAGTTCGCCTCCCGCCTGCCCAAGGACCTCCCAGGCGAAGGTCTTTGTGCCCTCCAGGAAGTACGGGCTCAGCGCGTGCGACGCGTAGACTATCCCCCGCTCGCGGTGGAAGTCGACCGCGGCCTGGGCCGTCTCGTCCCGCGTGCCGTCTACGGCGTGCACGACGGCGCCGTAGACCGCGATCTGCTTGAGCTTGGCGGCGGGAGCGGTCGACGGCGCGAAGATATGCGCCCGTACGCCGCAGCGGGCGGAGAACGCCGCGACCGACGCGCCGGCGTTGCCCGAGGAGTCCTCCACCAGCTCGGTCACGCCCGACTCGACCGCGACGGCCAGCATCACCGACGAGCCACGGTCCTTGAACGACCCCGTCAGGCTCTCGAATTCCAGCTTGGCGTCGAGGCGCGCGAGGCCCAGCTCGGCGCTGAGCACGGGGAGTCCGATCAGCGGAGTCTCCCGCGGCGGCAGCAGCGACCGCGACTCGTCGCGGCGAAGGGGCAGAGGCGGCTCGCCCGCGGCCGTAGCACACCCGTCATAGACGACCTCCAGCGGGGAAGCGCACTCCCGGCAGCCGAGCGTCGTCATGTCGGCCGCGTGACGTTTCCCGCAAGCGGTGCAGCCGAGGAGGAAGTCCGCCGCGGGCGACAAGTCAGAGTCCAACGCGGGTGAAGTGCTCGAGCCGTCCCTTGACGCCCGGCCGGAGCCTGAAGAGCGCGCCGGAGTCGGGGCCGGCCTCGTCGCGAACGTCGCCGCCGATCGAGGTGACGTACATGTCGGCCAGGTCGTCCCCGCCGAAGGCGACGCTTGACGGAATGCTGGCCGTCGGGAACGGCACGACCGCGATCTCCCGGCCGTCGGGCGCGTACCTGTAGACGGCCCCTCCCATCGCCCTCGCCGACCAGACGCAGCCCTCGGCGTCGACGGTCATGCCGTCCGGGAGGCCTTGCTCGGGGTCGGTCTCGACGAAGACTCGCTGGTTGGAGACCTCGCCGCTCTCCTCGTCGTAGTCGAAGAGAAAAATCTTGTAGGCCGTCGAGTCGGTGAAATACATTCCCTTGTCGTCGGGCGTGAAGCCGAGGCCGTTGGGTATGCCGACGTCCGTCATGATCGTCGTAGTCGAGCCGTCCGTGTCGACGCGGTACAGGGTGCCGACGTTTTCGCCTGCCATCGCGCGCTCCGTGTCGACCGGCATCGTGCCGCCGAAGACGCGGCCCGCCGGGTCAGCGATGACGTCGTTGAAGCGGTTGCCGTCCTCACCGGGGAGCTCGTCGACGACGTACTCCAGCTTCCCGTCGCGCAGCACGCCTATCGCCCCGCGCTCCAAGAACAGCAGCAGGGAGCCGTCCTGCTGCATCGTGAACCCGCCCATCATCGGGCCGTCGTATATCTCGGCGTGCTCGCCGCTGGCCGGGTCGTACCGGAAGATGCGGCCGTTCGGGATGTCTATCCAGTAGAGCCGCCTCTCCCTGGGGTCCCAAGTGGGGCCCTCGCCAACGACGTTGCCGTAGTCCGCTATGACCTCGATGTCCATGACGCGCTCCTTTTTTCTGTCTCAGGTGTAGACGTATGCTCTGGGAGCCTGGCCCGATCTAGCGCCGGAAACTCGTTCCGAGACAGCCGACGGTCGAGGCGGATTATACACGCACGACCGCCGGCCAAAGCGTCTCGCGGAGAGTGGATGACCTGACCGTGCTAGGAGGGCGCACGAGAGGCGCTGAGCTACAGCGGGAGGACCGAGACCGAGAACGGCTGACCCCGAGTCGGGGTCAGGAAAGCCGGCGGAGGCGCGGCTGCGTCGCGTAGATCAGCAGGGTGACGGCGATCAGCAGCGCGGCCATCACGGCCAGGGACACCTGCACGCCGGCCCAGTCGGCCAGCAGGCCCGCGGGCAGCACTCCCAGGGGCATCAGCCCCCAAGTGAGCATGAACACGCTCATCACACGGCCCCGGTAGCGCTCCTCGACGTGCTCGATCAGCAGCGCCTGGTTCAGCGTCATCCGCGCAGTCTGCGCGAGGCCGAGCGGGACCATCAGCAGCAGCGCGCCGATGAAGAGCGGCACGGCCGACACCAGCAGCAGCGACACCCCGGTGGCCAGGCTCGCGAAGATCAGCAGGCGTCCCCTGCGGCGGCTCCGCATCGAGGCGACCGCCAGCGAGCCGGCCAGGGCGCCGATGCCCGTGGCGGCCGCCAGCAGGCCCATGGCGTCGGGCCCGCGGCCGTAGACGTCGACGATCAGCGCCGGCATCATGAACTGGAACGGCGCGGCGAGGATGGCCATGCCGACCGAGGCGGCCAGCAGCACCAGCACGATCTGGTTCCGGCGCGCGTAGAGCAGACCGGCCTTGATCTCGCCCGTGATCTCCGATGCGGGGCGCGGCTCGGAGTCGTCGCGCCGGCCGCAGTCGGGCAGCTTGCTGGTCAGCAGCAGCGCGCCCACCGCCAACGACGACACGAGGAAGTAGACGGCCTCCGGGCCGGCGACGGCGTACACGAGGCCGCCGATCGCGGGCGCCAGCAGCGATACGACGCTCATGCCCGCGGCGTTCAGCGCGATGGCGTTGTTCACCTGCTCCTTGGACACCAGGTCCGGGATGATCGCCTGGCGCGCGGGCGCCATGAAGGCGAACAGGGAGCCCTGCACCACCGCGGCGATCAGCAGGTGCCACCACGCGACCATGTTCAGCGCGATCAGCAGCGCGATCACGAGCGCCAGCACCGCCGACGCCGCCTGGAAGGCCTGGATCAGGTGCTTCTTGTTGGCCCTGTCGGCCACGGCGCCGCCGATCAGCGACAGCGCGGCCATCGACAGGGCGCCGGCGGCGGTGATCAGCCCCAGGAGGCTGGCCGAGCTGGTCAGGTCGTACGCGAGGTATCCCCGGGCGAGCATCTGCATCGACAGCCCGGCCCAGGCGAGCATGAAGCCGAGCCACAGGTGGCGGTAGGCGGGGTTTCGCAGCGAGATGAAGGTCCGGCGCCAGCCTCTCGGCAGCGTCGGCCTCGCGGGCCCGACACGCCGTGTCGGGGCGCCCTCGGCCGGGCGCGGGGCGGCCGGGCGCAGAGGGGGCGCCGCGAAGATGCGGCGCCCGCCGATGGAAACGTCTGCGAACGCGGACACGACCTGACGCATCGGGCTGGCTGCGCCCACAAATCCTGAATCAAGTTTCATGAAATAAAAGTTTAGAAGCGGCGTTCAGCCTTTGTCAAGGCTTTCTACGCTTTGATTCATGAAAATTCGGTAATGAATTATGCGGCCCGAATAGCGACGGCCGTCACTGTTCAGACTCGAGGGGATCACGCAACCCGTTGGCGACGGCTCCACCCCTACCAGGACTTTGACCACCGCAGCGCCGTCGTGCCTACGAAAGAGGGAATCGTGTTGATATCAGGAGGGTGGCCGCGTTACTCTCAGCAACTCTGAACAGTTGCCCGTCAGCTTGGATTCCCCACCTGATTGGGCCGGAGGGCGTGACGGACTGCTTCCGGTGTCATAGTGGCGCACCCTGTTGGGGATGGGTTCCCGTCTTCACGGGAACGACGGAAAGACCGTCAGGCCGTCAGATTGACGTAGTTGTGGTCCTTCCGGTAGACCTGCAGCCGACCGCGGCTGTCGGTGACGACGATCCGGTCCTCGTCATCGACCGTCAGCGCGACGGTGCGGCCGAACTTGCCTACGACGGCGAAGCCGGGGGAATCGCTATGCTGGTCGAAGAGCTGCGCGGTGGAGGCGTCGCGGCCGAAGACGTAGTCCTGCGCCTTGGAGTTCGCCTTCGCGTCGCCGTAGAGCGCGGTTATCACCTCGCCGTCCGGCTCGTAGATCTGCACACGCCGATTGCCCCAGTCGGCCACGTACACGTCCCCGTCGCTGTCCACGCCCACGTCCGACGGGTGGTCCAGGTCGCCGCCGTCGCCGAGGTCCGAGCCGAAGGTGGTCACGTGCTCGCCGTCCGGCGTGAACTTCTGCACCCGGTCGTTGCCCCAGTCGGCCACGTAGACGAACCCCTCGCGGTCGACCGTGATGCCCCACGGCCTGTCGAGCTGCCCCGGCCCGGAGCCGCTCTCGCCCCAGCCGGACAGGTAGTCGCCATCCTTGGTGAAGAGCTGGACCCGGTCGTTTTTGCTGTCGACGACGAACAGGTTGTCGTCGGGGTCGAACGCCAGCCCGGCCGGCCCGTGGAGCTCGCCGGGGGCGGAGCCGCGCCGGCCCCAGTCGCCGAGCCGCTCACCGTCGGGGTCGTACTCCGGGAACTCGACCGTCTTGTCCGGGTCGTAGAACGATATCTCGTTGTCGTACTCGTCCGCGCAGAAGACGCGGCCGTCGCGCGACACGGCGATCCCGGACGGCCACGTGAACTCGCACCGGGCGAAGTCGCCGATGTGCTCCTGGTCTATCCTGACCTTGCCAATGCGCTTGTAGATATCGGCGACGCCGTCGCTGAACGTAGGTATCCCGAACCCGCGGCTGAGCACGAACAGGAGGTCGCCCGGGGCGGCCGCCACGCCGATCGGGTGCATGAACCCGCCCGTCTTGCCGTTATGCTCCGCCGTCGGCCTGCCGATGGCGTGGCTGAAGTGCCAGGTCCGTCCCGCCGCTAACGTGGTCTGCATCGTTTTCCGCCCCTATCCGCCGTTCTTTTCGATGAAGGCCGGCGCGTCGTAGGCGCCCTTGACGATCGGCATCGCGTCCACCTGCAGCCAGTCCTCCAGGATCGTCGTGTAGACGCCGCGGAAGTCCTGCGTCGGCGCCAGATCGCCGTCGTCGAGCGCCTCCGGCCGGCGATCCGGGTAGGTTCCGTAGACGCCGCCCTCGACCCGCTTGCCGATGGCGAACGCCACGCCCGCCTTGCCGTGGTCGGTGCCCGTGCCGTTCTCGCGCACGCGTCGCCCGAACTCGGAGAAGATGAACATGACGACGTTCTCGTCCGCCCCATGCTCCGCCAAGTCGTCGAAGAAGTCGGCGACCGACGTCGACACCTCGGTCCACAGCCTCGGATGGGTCTTGGCCTGGGCCGCGTGGGTGTCGTAGCCGGTGTGCTCCATGTAGAACACCTGGGTGCCGAGGTCCGAGGTGTGGACCATCGCCACGTCCCGCAGCTTGCCCGCGAGCGACGACGAGCCGTACTCGACGGAGGAGGCGTAGCCGTTGGGCGCGCTGCTCAGCATGTCCGCGCCCTGAAGGGCGTCGCGCCCCGTCTGCTTCAGGTAGTCGACCACCGGGCCGGTGCCGATGGCGGGCGCGTACATGGCGGCGAAGCGCTGCAGCATCAGGTCGCGCTCCTGGGCCTGCTCCACCGAGGTGAGCAGGCCGTAGGCGTTCAGGTCGGAGACCGACGCCGCCGACACGCCCGGGGCCACGAGCGCGCGTGGCAGCCCCTGGCCCACGTTGACCGCCTTGACGGGGTTTTCACCGCTCGGGTCGATCTCCGACACGGCCATGCCGAGCCAGCCCCTGTCGCCGATGACGTCGATGTCGATCGTGTGCCAGATGTCCATGCACCGGAAGTGGGAGCGGTTCGACTCGTCCCAGCCGACGCCGTGGAGTATGGCCATGTCGCCCCGGTCGTAGATCGCCTTCAGCGGCGCCATCGCCGGGTTCAGCCCGATCTCGTCGTCGATCCTCAGGACGCGGTCCTCGGGGACGCCGAGCGTCTGCCGGTTGTCGACGTACGTCGGGTCCGCGTGCGGCACGACCGTGTTGAGATAGTCGTTGCCGCCGTTGAGCTGGAGCACCACCAGTACCGGCTGCTTCTGCGAAGTGGTCGTAGTCATCTCGTCGTCTCCTATCCTGGACCGCTCGACGTACGGCCGTCACCCTCACCCTAGCCCTCTCCCGTCAAGGGAGAGGGGACAGCCTATTCGGCGATATGGTCCTTATCCGAACTGGTACTCCGTGGTCCCGGCGATCAGCGCGAGCACTCCGCCGACGCGTGCGGAGATTTTCTCGTAGTCGTCGCCATTCGCGGGAGGGATCGGGCCGGCGGCTTCGGCGTGCTCGACGAGCTCCCGCTTCGTCTCGTCCGCGACCTGAAGCGGCCCCATCAGGTCGAGGCAGCGGTCGACGAGCGTCTCGGCGGTCATCTCGGAGCCGTTGCCGTTGGCGGCGACGCGCCTCACGATGTCCCGCACGCCCGGCAGGTCGGTGTTGGCGACCTGGTCGGCGACGAAGTTGACGCGGCCCATGAACGCGCCGCTGTTGATCCACTCGCGGCCGGTGTGCCAGCCCTCAACGCTTGGCGGGTCGAGCAGCGACTGGCCCATCATCGTGGTCGCCGACGCGACCTCCAGCCAACGCGGGTCCGGCCCGTCCAGGTCGCCCGTCATCTTCAGCGTCCCGCCGACGACCTCGGCCGGGTTCTTGACCTTGCGGTAGGTCGACTGCTTGAAGAAGTCGGAGTTGAACAGCGTCCTGAGCACGGGGCGCATCTCGAAGCCGGAGTCGACGAACAGGGCCGAGAGCGTGTCTATGGCCGCCTCGTCCTTCGCGGGCTCGACGAGCCACGCGGGCACCTGAGGCTCGTCGGCCACGAAGAAGTTGTACAGGTGGCGCGCGATGAACCGGTGCGTCGCGGGCTGCTGAACGACGATGTCTATGATGTCCTCGCCGTTGAACCGGCCCGTGTGGCCGAGAAAGGACTTCTCACCGGCGTCGTGGTCCTCGGCCTTGTACGTGAACTGCCAGGGGAACGCGCCGAAGACGAAGCTGATCTTCCCATCGTACGTCCAGCCGGTGAAGGCGCGGGCGCACTCGTACACGTCCTTCTCCGTGTAGTGGCCGACCCCCATGGAGAACAGCTCGAGCAGCTCGCGGCCCCAGTTCTCGTTGGGGGCGCGCTTGTGGTTTTCGTCGTTGTCGAGCCACTTGATCATCGCCGGGCTCTTCGCCAGCTCCACCAGCAGCTCCTGGTAGTTGCCCATGCCGTGCTCGCGGAACATGTCGATCTGGGCGGTCATCGCGTTGGCGCCGCCGACCTTGGAGTTGCCGGTGGCGAAGACGTGGTGCCAGAAGAGCGCCATCTTCTCCTGCAGCGGGCGGCTGCCGTTGACTATCCGGTAGAGCCAGTGAAGCTGGCCGTGGTGTATCTGCTGGGGCGCCTCGACCATTGGCAGGTAGCGGTGGAGCTCGTACTGGTCAACGTCCGGCTGCTCCTCGGGCGTCAGCAGCCACTCGACCGTCTCCTCGTAGCCCTTCTCGGCCAGCGCCTCGATCTCGGAGCGCGACGCTCCGAATCCGGCCCGCCTCATCAGGTGCGCCATGAGCGCGATGTCTTCGGCGTTCTTCATAGCAGACTCCTGTGTATCCGGTACACGGACAGCCATTGCACAACAGTATTCCGGCAACCGGTTCTTGTCAACAGGATCGAAGGCCGGAATACACCGCCCGACCGTCGTTCCCGTGGCCCCACATCTCCGTCGTTCCCGTGGAGACGGGAACCCATCCCCCTTCCCCGCCCTGGATTCCCGCCTGCGCGAGAATGACGGCAGGGGGGATTCCCCCCGTCGCGAGAATGACGCTGTGCACCGGCCTCCGAGCGCGGCTGTCCATCCCCTCTCGACGCCCACACTACCCGTTCACCCCGAGTAGAGACGCTGCTTCAGCGGCTCGTATCGAGGGGCGCGCGCGACCTTCCCGCCAATGTTGGCGTCGGCCCATCCCCCACGCTCTGGTAGAATGGCGCCGCCTTGGGGCCGCGAGGTGACTTCATGGGCCACGAAAGCGCAGTCGTGCTCTTCAAGGGCGGCAGGGTGCCTGGCTGGTACGGCCTGACCGCCGAGCAGCACGACGAGTACCAGCGCCTCCACGTCGACCTGATGCTGTCCGTGGCGCGAGAGCACGGGATGACCCGGCTGGAGGGCTACCGGCTCGTCGGGACGCAGCAGCTCTGGCGCTTGTTCTGGGTGATCGAGTTCCCGACGGTCGAGGGCGCGGAGGCCTGGATAGCCGCGGAGATCGAGCCTCCGTACGGGGCGCACGGCAACTTCGAGTACCACCTGGCGAGACGGTGGGCCCCGGGCCACATTGGACCGCTCGTCACCGGCCCTCCCGCCTTGAGCCGGCGCCCGGGCGTCGACCCGCACCACATACCCGACCTGAACGTCGACCGCGACAGCCTGGTCGTGCTCAGCTTCGGGCGTCACGTGGCGCAGGGTGGCGCGCCGGAGTCCGCGTCGTCGGACGAGGCGCACGCGCGCGCCCTGGAGAGCCTGGCCGGGGAACACGGGCTGTCGCGGCTCGAGGGCTTCCGGCTGCTCACCCCGCAGCCGGAGTGGCACTGGGCGTACGTGGCCGAGTTTCCCGCCTTCGGGGGCGCCGAGGCGTGGATCGAGGCCGAGATGGGGCCGGACAGGCAGGGCGCCGTCGCGTCCTCGGTCTATCTCGCCCGCCGATGGGCCCCGGAATACTTCGATCTCTGGCCGCCCGGCTGACGCACGCCGCCGGGGCCACAAAGGAGCAGCGACTATGAGAGCCGGATTCGGACAGTTCCGCGAGGCCACGCCCGAATACCTCCGCTTCTGCGCCCAGTACGGCGCAACCGACGTGCTGTTCAACACGCCCGACCTGCCGGGAGCGGGCGGACGCTGGGAGCTGAGCGACCTGGTCAAGCTGAGGCTGACCGTCGAGCAGTACGGCCTGAAGCTGTCGGCCCTGGAGAACGTGCCGACCGGCTTCTACGACCAGATCATGCTCGGCGGACCGAGGCGCGACGAGCAGATCGAGAACATGGTCCAGACCGTCCGCAACATCGCCCGGGCGGGCATCCCCATCTTCGGCTACAACTGGATGCCGTCCCAAGTCTGGCGCACGACCCCGCGGCACATCCGATGCGGCGCGGTGGCGACCGCGTTCGACTACGAGCAGGCCGGGATGATGCCGCTGACCCACGGCCGCGAGTACACCGAAGAGGAGATGTGGCGCAACCTGGAGCACTGGATCCGCATCATCACGCCCATCGCCGAGGAGGAGGGCATCCGCCTGGGCATCCACCCCTGCGACCCGCCGGTGCCGGTCCTCGGCGGGATACCCCAGCTACTGCGCAGCTTCGACTCCTACAAGCGGCTGATCGAGATATACCCGTCCGACGCCAACGCCATCGAGTTCTGCCAGGGCACGTTCTCCGAGATGGAGGGCGAGGACATCTACGAGATGGTCCGCTACTTCGGCGAGCGCCGGAAGATACTCTACGTCCACTTCCGCAACGTCTCCGGCCAGGTGCCGAAATTCCACGAGGAGTTCGTCAACACCGGCTACGTCGACATGTACCGGGCCATGACCATCTACCGCGACGTCGGCTTCGACGGCTTCTTCATAGACGACCACGTGCCGCAGACCTTCCAGGACACCCCGTGGGGCCACCGCGGCCGCGCCTTCGCCAACGGCTACATCCAGGCCATGATCGAAGCCGTAACGAAGCAGGCCACCGCCCAGGGTTGACCGGCGCCGGACCTCCCGATGTACAAAACCGTCATTCCGGCGAAGGCCGGAATCCAGGGGTGGGGGGTGGGATGGGTTCCCGTCGCCACGGGAACGACGCGTGGCATGGTGAGCCCGAGCGCACACCCCGCCTGCCTGACACGCCAGCCGTAAACGGCTACCATAGCCCCCTGCCATGCCCGGCCATCTATTCGCCAGCTACTTCCTGACCGAGGGCATCCGGGACACGCCGGAGTGGAAGGCCTCGCTCGCCGACCCAGACAGGTTCGCCGCGTTCAGGGACGGCGTCCGCCAGCGCTACGACGCCCTCGGCACCTCCGCGAACCCCAACGAGGCCGCCACCGAGCAGGAGCTGGTCCGCCCGGTGCTGGAGCTGCTGGACTGGGACGACTACCTGCCGCAGCAGGGCGCGGCCCGCAACGAGGACATCCCCGACCACCTGCTCTTCACGAGGAGCGGTTCCGGGACGCCATCGTCGTCGAGGAGAGCAAGCGCTTCGGCCTGCCGCTCGACGCCCGCGACGCGGACGGACGGGGCCGCTCCAGGACGCCGCACGGCCAGATACTCCGCTACCTGTCGACGGCCGAAGTCGAATCGGAGAGCCGGATACGGTGGGGCATCCTGACGAACGGCGGCGTGTGGCGCCTGTACGACTACCGCGCCCGCCCGCGCGCCTCCGGTTACTTCGAGACCGACCTCGGCGAGGCGCTGAAGCCCGGCAACGAGGACGACCTGCGCCTCTTCCACCTGCTGCTGCGCCGGAGCTCCTTCACGCCTCAGCGGGGCGCCACGGCCAGCTTCCTGGAGACGGCGCTGGCGGAGGGCCGCCGCCACGAGCAGCAGGTCGCCCAGGACATCTCCGGCACGGTCTTCGAGCGCGTCTTCCCCGCCCTCGTCGGGGCGCTGGCGGACGCCGCTGACGACGATCTGCCGGCGGTGCGCGAGGCCGCGCTGATCTTCCTGTACCGGCTGCTCTTCGTGCTCTACGCCGAGGACCGGGGGCTGCTGCCTGTCAACGACCCCCGGTACGAGGACTACGGCCTGCGCAAGCCGGTGCGCGAGCACGTCGCGGACAGGATGGCGCGCGGCGCAGTCTTCTCGGACACCGCGTCGAGCTACTACGACCATCTGGCGACGCTCTGCCGGCTGATCGACAGAGGAGACGCATCGATCGGGCTGCCGCCCTACAACGGCGGCCTCTTCGCCCCGGAGGCGGCGCCGCTGCTGGAGGAAGTCCCGCTGCCGGACGCGGCCGTCGCGCCCATCGTCTACGACCTGAGCCACGCCGACACCGCAGGCGGCAGGCGCTTCATCAACTATCGCGACATGTCCGTGCAGCAGCTCGGGTCGATCTACGAGCGCCTGCTGGAGCACGAGCCCGTCCGGGACGACGACGGGAAGATAGTCGTGCGCCCCAACAGCTACGCCCGCAAGGACAGCGGCAGCTTCTACACGCCGCAGGAGCTCGTCGACCTCATCGTCGACCGCACGCTGAAGCCGCTGGCCGAGGAGCGGCTAACGGCGTTCGAGGAGAAGGCGGCCGAGCTGAAGCGCGACCGCAGGCCGAAGGCGGAACGCGAGGCCGATCTGCGCGCGCTGGACCCGGCCGAGGCCGTGCTCGATCTGAAGGTGCTCGACCCGGCGATGGGCAGCGGCCACTTCCTCGTCACCGCCGTCGACTTCCTGTCCGACTACGTCGCCGAGCTGGTCGAGTACGTGCCCGCGGTACCGGAGTGGCTCGACGGCGAGTACGCGTCGCCGCTCGTGGACCGCGTCGCGGCGATCAGGCGCGACATCCTCGACCGCGCACGGGAGTCCGACTGGGTGATGGACGAGGCGCAGCTCACCGACCAGGCGATCCTTCGCCGGATGGTGCTGAAGCGGTGCATCTACGGCGTGGACAAGAACCCGCTCACCGTCGAGCTCGCCAAGGTCTCGGTCTGGCTCCACAGCTTCACCGTCGGCGCGCCGCTGTCGTTCCTCGACCACCACCTGCGCGCCGGCGACTCGCTCGTCGGCATGCGCGTGCTGGAGGCGACGCAAGAGCTGCGCCGCCTGGGCGGGCTGTTCGCACAGTCGGCCATCGCCGGCGCCGAGAAGGCCACCGCCGGCATGCAGCGCATCGAGGAGATGTCCGACGCCGACGTGTCCGAGGTCCAGGAGTCCGCCGCACTGTTCCGGCAGGTCGAGGCGACTACGGCCGACCTGCGCGGCGTGCTCGACTTCCTGTGCGGCATGCGCTGGCTGACTGCCGGGATGAAGAGAAAGGAACGCGACGCCTTCGAGTCCCCAATCGATGTGCTGGCACGCCGGCCGGACGAAGTCTACAGGCTGCTCGCAGGCGGCCCGGGCCCCGGCGCGACATTCGAGGCCCTGTGGAGCGCCGCCAGATCAGCCGCCGCCGACGGAGGCTTCCTCCACTGGGAGGTCGCCTTCCCCGGCGTCTGGCAGGGCTGGCAGGACGCGCACCCGGCCGGCGGCTTCGACGCCGTCATCGGCAACCCGCCCTGGGACCGGATCAAGCTCCAGGAGGTCGAGTGGTTCGCGACCCGGAACCGGGACTTGGCGCTGGCCCCGACCGCGGCGACCCGGAGGACAGGCATCCAGCGGCTGCGCGCCGCCAGGTCGCCGCTGGCGGACGAGTTCGACGCGGCGAAGCGGCGGGCCGACCGACTGGGGCAGCTCGTACGCGGCTCGGGCCACTACCCGCTGCTGGGCGGCGGCGACATCAACCTCTACTCGCTCTTCGTCGAGCGCGCGATGGGCCTGGTCAAGCCCGACGGCTTCATAGGCCTCCTCACGCCGTCCGGCATCTACGCCGACAAGACGGCGGCGAAGTTCTTCAAGTCGGTCTCCACCGTCGGGCGGGTGTCCGGCCTGTTCGATTTCGAGAACCGGCGGCTTGGAACGGGCCTGCCGCCGTTCTTTCCCGACGTCGACTCGCGGTTCAAGTTCTGCGCCATCGTCTTCGGCGGCGAGGAGCGGCGTTTCGACCAGACCGATTGCGCCTTCTTCCTGCACGACATCCGGGACATCGTCGACCCGGACCGCTGCTTCCCGCTGGCCCCTGACGACTTCGCCCGCGTGAATCCGAACACCGGCACCGCGCCCGTCTTCCGCACGCGCCGCGACGCTGACATCACCCGCCGCATCTACGAGCAACACCCCGTCCTGGTAGACCGCTCGGGCAGCAAGCTTCGCCGCGCGTGGCCCGTCCGCTATGTGCGGATGTTCGACATGACCAACGACTCCCACCTGTTCAGGACGGCGGAACAGCTCGACTCCATGGGCTTCTACCCGGTCCAGGGCAACCGCTGGAAGAAGGGCGACGAGCTGTACCTGCCGCTGTACGAGGGCAAGATGGTGCAGGCATTCGACCATCGGGCGGCCAGCGTCGTGGTCAACCCGGATAACCTGAATCGTCCAGCCCAGCCCCGTGAAGCGACACCGGAAGAACACGCAAACCAAGATTGGCTCCCCAGCCCCCAGTTCTGGGTACCGGAATCGGAATGCGGTTGGGCTTCGGGATTGAGTTGGGTCTTGGGATTCAAGGAGATCACGGCATCCACAAATGTGAGGACCTTTATCGCAGCGCTCTTCCCTGCCGTAGGCTTCGGGAACAAGGTGCCGATTCTCAAACCAGAAACGGCAGAACGCTCCGAATACCTGTTGGGAGCCAATCTCAACGCTATGGTCTTCGACTTCACTACGCGGCAGAAAGTACAGGGCCAGACATTGAACCTGTTCATCGTCGAGCAGCTCCCCGTCATCTCGGCCGAGGACTACGGCCGGCTGTTCGGCGGCGTGACCGCCCGCGAGCTCGTCCGCGACCACGTGCTGCGGCTGACGTACACCGCGCACGACATGGCGCCGTTCGCCCGCGACCTGGGGTACGACGGCCCGCCGTTCACGTGGGACGAGGAGGAGCGGCGCCACCTGAGAGCGCGGCTCGACGCGCTCTACTTCCACCTCTACGGCCTCTCACGCGACGACGCCGACTACATCCTGGGCACCTTCCCCATAGTCCGCCGCGAAGACGAGAAGGAGTTCGGCACGTACCGCACCCGCGACCTCATCCTCGCCTACATGAACGCCCTCGCCGCGGGGGACACCGAAACGGTCGTGTCGGCGTAGCGCCATGGCGAATCTCAGCGGGGGGCATACGCAAACGCCGCACTAGGCCCGGTGACACGCCTGCCGATGGATCTAAAATGTCATATCATGTTGGGGGGAGCAGCGTGGAGTATCCGTCCTTCCGTCGTTCTACGGCGTAGTACGTGGAAATGGGTATCAAGGTGGGCGGACCGAACAGTTCCCTTTTTGCGAATTCGTTCTTCTCATGTATGATGGTTGCCCGAAGGGCGTTACCCCTGCGGAGGTTCACGCACACGACTAGGGAGAATCCTCATGTCTACCGAGGTCGTAACAGAAGCGTTAAGAGATCGGATTTGGGGAGAGATGGCCGATGTGGGTCGCTATCTTCAATATTACGAACGGCTGGCGAATCAGTGTTTGAGAAGGGACAGAGCGCTGCGCTTTGTCCTTTTTGTCGGTGCGGGAGTCGGTGTTGGAGCCTTGTCCGGTACCTTGCCCTTCGCTCAGTGGTTCGGTCTAGGTTCCGCTTTCGCCCTGCTTGTCGCCACCGCCGTCAGCTTCGTCTTCGATTGGGGTGTACGGGGTGCTTTCGCCTCCGCTATTCACGGTGAGTGCCATCTAGTCAATATTGAGTACATCGCACTATGGACAGCTATTCGGTCGGAGCAGGTGAGTGAGCATGAGGCGGACACCAAGAGTCGGGAACTGCTGACGAGGTTGGCGGTAGTCACGACACAGCTTCCGGGTAGCGATAGCAAGCTGAACAGAGAGGCCCAACGGGCAGGTTACAGAATCTTAGCGGAAAGGTGGAACAAAACAACAAATGGCAGAGCGAGAACCGAGAGAGCCACAACCGGAACCACTGGAAAAGATTGACGGGAGTCACGACTACTCCGAAGGTACCATTAGCGTACCGATGGAAGCACCGGTCACAGATTCCCCTGCGCCTACTGGCCCTGATCGAGACCCGGATGGGGAGCCTTTGCCTGAACGACCGGACTAGAAAAGCTCCTGGGTGAACCAAGACCCCCGCCTATGAGACGGCGGGGGGTTTCTGTTTCGGGGTTCGTTGCCCGACCTACGTTACGGATGGATCTGGGCCGCTTGCGCCTCGTCCAATTGCGTCTCAGCGACTTGTTCAACCGGCTCCAATACATGAAGTCGAGCCCGCCCTTCAAAAGAAACCGGTGCCCGGCCACACTGGAGTTTCGATCGCGTTCATCCCCAGGTGTAGACGTGGGCGTTCTCGGCGATGAACTGTTTTAGCGGTTCGTCGGCGTTCTCGACGCAGGTGGTGGGGCGCGGGCTGAGGTAGCTCACGACCGACCCGGTGCCGCCCGCCCACCACACGTCGGCTTCGACGTGGGCCGGCGACGCTCTGGCCACGGCCGCTTCCCTGATGAACTGCGACGTGCTGAGCCCGGCTTCCCGCGCGGCCGCGGCGACCGCCTGGAATACGTCGCTCGGCAGGGACACGGAGACCACGGTCCTCCGGTTCTTCACCGGCCCCGACCTCTCCGGGTTGTCCAGGTCCCAGCTCCGGGCGTCCTCCAGGTCCGTCGTTTCTCGTTCAGTCATCTAGGTTCGCTCCCTCTTGAGCCGGGTCTCGTAGGTCTCGTCGCATCGCCATGCGGTAACGGGCCTCCACACGCCCAGCGTGCCGGTGGGTTCGACCGGAATGACTATGCACTGTCCGCCATGGTCGCGGCCTACAACGAGGCGAGCCGCCCGTCTACCGCGCCGATTCCGGTAGTGGAGGAACGGGCTGTCGAGCACCTGGTCCACCTGTAGCTCCGTCAGACCATGACGGGCGAACTTCTCTGCGTTCTCTTCGTCCATCGCGAAGGCGCGGATCGGCGAGCTTGACACGAAATCGCGGCGCTCCTACCATTGTAGTGCAGTATACTACACTCGTAGGAGAACAGCCACATGGACGTCGAATGGCTGATTATCGCGGACGCGGCGCAGGTGGTGGGGGGCAAGCTGTACCTGCTGGGCGGCGGCTACGACCGCGTGACGCTGCCGAAGGAGCCGCCCGCTCCACACAACATGGCCGTGGCGGTGGCGTTCAGGGTGTCCTGGATCGAGACGAACGTCAAGCACGACTTCGAGCTTGAGATCCTCGACGGGGACGGACACCAGATCGTCCGTGGCAGCGGCCAGTTCGAGGTCGGCCGCCCCCTAGGGATCCCTCCCGGGCAGGACCAGCGGGCCCAGATGGCGATGAACCTCGGGTGGAACGTCAAGAGCCTGGGCTCGTACGAGGTCGTGGCCCGCGTCGCGGACGCGGAGCGCCGGTTCCCGTTCCACGTAGTCTCCAGCGGCAAGGGCGCCACCGGCTAGACGGCCGTCAGCGTGGCCCCGCCGCGACGCTCGGCCGCCCCGGTCCCGACCGTCGGCGGCGTCCGGGCTACTCGGAGACCTCGCCGTCCACGGCGTTGCCGCAACCCGTGCAGAACTTGACGCCTTCCCGGTTCCTCGTCCCGCAGCTCGAACAGGCGGGGTAGCCCTCGTCGGCGGGCTCGTCCTCGCGGCCGACCGGCTCGGGTAACCCTCGGCCTCTGAGCGGCATACGGGACAGCGTCCTCGAACGCCAGTATTTGGACAGGCGGTTCAACCCGAACACCACGGCGATCACGCCGCCCCAGATCGGGCTGAGGACGATGACCCATATCGCCACCGTGACGAAGCCCTTGAATATCGTCGTAAGGACCCTGACGGCGTCCTTGGTGTTGCCCTCGATGTTGTAGCCGCCGACGACCCATCCCCTGCCCTCGATGACGGTGACCTGCACCGAGCTCGACGCCTCCACGGCGCCGGCCTCGCTGTCGCCGACGACCGTCAGCGTCGCGGCGTACGGCTCCCGCCGCACGTGGATGTACTTGTGCTCCGTCTCGACCCTGCTCTCTTCGTCGAGGTCGCCCTCCTCGACGGCCGAGCCGTCGCCGAAGTCCCACCGGTACCTGAGGTCCGCGACCCCGACCGGACGGGTGAACGTCCCCCGGAACTGGGCGGTCGCCCCCGCCTCCACGGTGACGTTTTCGCCGGCGGACACGAGCAGCACCGGCACCTCCGTCACGGTCACGACGATCTTGTCCGACCCCTCGACGACGCCCGCCTCTCCGGTGCCGACCATCTTGATCTGGACGATGTACGGGGACTCCGCGGCGCTGCCGTAGACGTGATTGGTGACCCCGGTAACCATGCGGCTGGAGTCCTCGGTCAGGATGACGCGGTTGTTGTGTGCCTGTGGCGATCCGTCGCCGAAGTCCCACGTGTAGGTGAACTGGTCGATGCCCTCCGGCGGCTCGAAGAATGCGCGGAACCGCACATTGCGGCCCACCGCAGCCGTCTGGTCCTCGCCCGCGTCCACCGGCATCTGGTCGGTGTCGATCACGGTGACCTTGATCGTGTCCTGGCCGAACAGCGGGCTCGTCTCAGAGCCGCCCCAGACTCTCACGTCGACGAAGTACGGCGAGTCCCGGTAATCGTCGTATACGTGCTTTACGGAGGCGGTGACGCGGGTGCCCGGCTCGGTAGTCGGCGCGGTGAAGCTGTCTACGGTGGGCCGGGAGCGGTCGCCGAAGTCCCACTCGACCCGGTAGGTCGACGAGTCGTCCGGCGCCCGGAACGTTGCCTTGAAGCGGACCGTCTGTCCGATGCTGACGGTCCTGTCAGCCCCGGCGTCGACGTTGAGGTCGACCCGCTGCACCCGCATCGTCACGTTTATCAGTGAGAAAGCGGAGGTCTCCTCGAGCAGCTTCACCCTGCCCAGCAGGACCTCCAGGTCCTCTTGGACTTCGGTCAGCGAGTTGCGGATCGCGAGGGCGTCCTCGGCGTCCGGAGCCCGTTCCAGCAGGTTCAGCATCGCCGTCTCGGTCGCCCGGAGGTTCCTTATCCGCGATTGCGAGTCGTAGTACTCGGCGGTTACGTCCTCGCTCGTCGATATCTCCCACTCGACCTCCGTCGCGGCGCCCCGCACCTGGGCCACGGCCTCGTCGAGCCGGTCGGCGGGCACGCGCACGGCGACCTTGCCGCTGAAATCGTCCGACCTCTCCGACGACACCGTCCACCCGCCCATGTTGGCCGCGATGGAGGCGATCCTGTCCATCGCGCCCTGGATGTTGGCCACAACGAGGCCCATGTCCATCGTCCGCACGACGATG
The DNA here is from genome assembly GCA_965220785.1 of Dehalococcoidia bacterium. Taxonomy (GTDB): domain Bacteria; phylum Chloroflexota; class Dehalococcoidia; order Lucifugimonadales; family CAZENU01; genus CAZENU01. The sequence goes on along the minus strand of CBDCQW010000003.1, from coordinate 53,187 downwards.
CGCTGGTTACTGGCGAGCTTTGCCAGCTCGCCGCCGGCAGCGTCGGCGGAGCCGTTGCCGTCCCTGTCGGACTCAGCGGCGCCACCCGCACTCGTAGAGGGCGCCGCGGCAGCCGACGCCGGAGTCGGGGCCATCATCGCCGCGGTAGGAGCCGCCATCGCCGCTGTCGGGTAGAAGGCGGCCGCAGTGGGAGCCGCCATCGCCGCTGTCGGAGCGGGGGCCGCCATCGGCTCGGACGCCTCTTCATCCGCTCCGCATCCCGCCGCCAGGACGACCGCGAGAGCCGCCCCGACCACAAGTATCGTAGGCAGTGCGCGCAATTGCATCGACTACCTCCTCGCTGCTTCCTACGCTATCACACATCCGTCGGCGTCGCGCCCTTCGGCTACGTACAAATGCGCCTCGGAAGCCGAGGCATGGCTCGAAAACGACGAGTCCAGACGGCACACGTACCGATTCGGCCACTGGACCCCCACAATCCCGTTCACCTCGGGCGGGCACTCTCACTGGACAATACGCTCTCTCGACCCGAATCGTTCCATCTTGGATACGCAGGAAGCGCTTACCCCGCCGTGGACACGCATTCCCCGATATGGTACGGTCGCGCCGCCTGATTCCCGGCAGAGGCCCGTGGCGGAGCATCGACACCGCATTCGTCGTCGGGGCGGCGGCCGGCTCGAAGCGTTGCGCCACTGCCACTCCGGGCGAACGCCGCCGCTATGGCGACTGCACGTCCGCCATGCGGTGAGAGGGCCGACGCACCCATGAGGCTACACCTGGTCGACGGCACCTACGAGCTATTCCGGGCGCACTACGGCGCGCCGCCGGCGACCGCGCCCGACGGCCGGCCGGTCGGCGCGGTGCGCGGGCTGGTGCAGACGCTGCTCGCGCTGCTGCGGCAGGACGACGTGACACACGTCGCAATCGCCTTCGACACGGTGATCGAGTCGTTCCGCAACGAGCTCTTCGACGGCTACAAGACGGGCGAGGGCGTCCCCGAGGAGCTGGAGGCGCAGTTCGGCCCGGCGGAGCGCGCGGCCGCCGCGATGGGCGTCGTCGTCTGGCCGATGGTCGAGTTCGAGGCAGACGACGCCATCGCCACCGCCGCCGCCCGCTGGCGCGGCGAGCCGGAAGTCGACCGGATCGTCATCTGCTCGCCGGACAAGGACATGACGCAGCTCGTGACCGGCGACCGCGTCGTCTGCCTCGACCGCCGGAGAAACATCACCCTGGACGAGGCCGGCGTGCGCGACAAGTTCGGCGTCGACCCGGAGTCGATCCCGGACTACCTGGCGCTGGTCGGCGACTCGGCCGACGGCATCCCCGGCGTGCCGCGCTGGGGCGCCAAGTCTACTGCCCTGATGCTCGCCCGCTACCGCCATATTGAGAACATACCGCAGGATATCAACGACTGGGACGTGAAGCCCAGGGGCGCCCGCGCTATGGCCGACAGCCTGCGGGAGCACGCCGACGCGGTGCCGCTGTACCGCCATCTCGCCACCCTTCGCCTCGACGTCCCGCTGCCCGAGTCACTCGCGGACCTGGAGTGGCGCGGGGCGCGGCGGGCCGAGTACGAGGCGCTCTGCGTCGAGTACGGTCTCGAGCGTCTCCTGGACGCGCCGCACGAGTGGGCGGCGGACTGACCCCCCGCCGTGTATCATGCCGCAAGACGGCGCGGGTGAGCGGCGACTGAGACCGTTCGCCCTGAGTGCCCCGACGCTTCGTCGGGGTGTATCGAAGGGTGAACGGCCGGCATGGCCCCTGGGCCCCAAACAGCCGCGGTGAGCGGTAAGGAGCAGCGAGAATGACCGGACGCGATCTGCGGAACGCGAGGCGCGAGGCCGCGTGGCGGCGGCGACGCATCATCCTCGACGACGACGGCGACCTCTGCTTCTCGGACGACGCGAAGCGCGGGCCGGAGCCCTTTCTCGGCCAGCGCTTCAACCCGGTGCTGGGGAGGCCCGTCGACTCGATCGCCTGGTGCATCATGTGGGGCATCGCCGTCGGCAGGGGCGAGACGCCGTACTGGCGCACCCAGCAGCGCGGCGAGCCGCTCAACGACGCCATCGCCGACCCGACGCCGGTCATGGAAGAGGCGGCGCGGAACAAGGGCATCGAGGTCTTCGGCTCCATCCGCATGAACGACACCCACGACGCCTTCGGCAAGCCGCACGAGCGCCTCGACTACCACCTGAAGCTCGACCATCCCGAGTGGCTTCTCGGCGACGAGAGCATGCAGGACGACATATCCACGTCGGCCGCCGCCCTCTACTGGTCCGGGCTCGACTACGCCGTGCCGCAGGTGCGTGACGACCGGCTCTGGTGGATACGCAACACCGCCGAGAGCTACGACCTCGACGGCATCGACCTCAACTTCTTCCGCATGCCGTACTACTTCAAGCCCGGCGCCGAGCGGGACGGCATCCCGATCATGACCGAGCTGGTCAGGACGGCCCGCCGCATCGTCGACGAGGCGTCCGAGCGCCGGGAGCGCCCGCTGCTGCTCGGGGTCAGGACGCCGGGCACGGTCGAGACATGCCTGGCCGTCGGCCTCGACGTAGAGACCTGGCTGGCTGAGGGCCTGGTGGACCGGCTGCTGATCGGCGGCGGATACGTGCCGCTGACCAGCCCCGCCGAGGAGCTGGTGCGCCTCGGCCACGAGCACGACGTCCCCGTGTACCCGTGCGTCAACTGCGGCGCCCCGGTCCAGGGCGCCGACTCCGAGCTGAGGGCCGCCGCGTCCAACATCCTGTGGACGGGCGCGGACGGCATCTACCTGTGGAACTACCAGTACCGCGACGTGCCGAAGCTCGGCTACGGCAGGCCGGTGGACGAGGCATACGGGCTGCTCGACGAGATCGGCTCGGCCTCGGCGCTCAGGTACACGGACAAGAGCTTCAGCCTGGAGCGCAGGGTCGGCGTCGAGTCCTACGCCCGCGCCTGCCACCCCGCCCAGCTTCCGGCGCGGGTCGAGGGCTTCAGCGGCGCCGCGCTCAGGCTCCGGGTCGGCGACGACGTGGGGGCTGCCGACGACGTGGGACGACTGGAGCACGCGACGCTCAGGCTGGACCCCTACGGACTCTCCGCGGGCGCCCAGGTAAACGTGGAGATGAACGGCCTCGCCCTCGCCCCGGCGGACCCCGAGAGCCCCAACATCGCGTTCGACGTCCCCAGCTCGGCAGTCCACCCCGGCGACAACGAGCTCCAGGTCCGGGTCGCCGGGCAGACCATCGGCACTCCGCTGGTAGAAGCCGTCTCGTTGGATGTCAGCTACAGGAGGTAGGCGAATGATCGACCTCACGGGCAAGGTCGCGCTGATAACAGGCTCGTCCCGAGGCATCGGCCGAGGCTGCGCCGAGGAGATGGCCCGCGCCGGCGCCGCCGTCACCGTCAACTACAACAGCCACCGCGAGGACGGCGAGGAGGTCGCCGAGTCGGTCCGCTCGCTCGGCGGCGACGCCATCGTCGTGCAGGCCGACGTGTCCGACCGGGCCGCCGTGGACGCGATGGTCGCGGAGACGGTCGACCACTTCGGGCGGCTCGACGTCGTCGTCGCCAACGCCTACTACAGCCGCCGCGAGCCGTTCCTGGAGATGTCCGTCGAGGGCATGCGTCGCACGGTGGACGTCAGCCTGTTCGGCGCGTTTCACGCCGCGCAGGCCGGCGCCCGGCAGATGGTGGCCCAGGGGGACGGCGGCAGCATCCTGTTCATCAGCTCGATCCACGCCATCATCCCGGTCCCGACCTCGCTCGCATACAACGCGGCCAAGGCCGGCATGGACCACATGTCCGCGACGATGGCCAGAGAGCTGGCCGAGCACCGAATCCGGGCCAACGTGATCGAGCCCGGCTGGACCGACACCCCCGGCGAGCGTCAGTACGCGACCGACGAGGAGATCCGGGACGGCGCGTCCCGGATGCCGTGGGGCAGGCTCGGCACCATCCAGGACATCGGCCGCGCCGCCGCGTTCCTATGCTCCGACGCCGCCGACTACGTAACCGGCTCCGTCCTCAAAGTCGACGGCGGCCTGTCTCTGCAGATGTAGCGGCCGCGTGCGATTGGTTCGTTGCGTTCGCCAAGCTACAGAGTTTCGGGCGTCTGAAGCTTCTGTCTGCCTCGTCGTTAACTATCTGCAGCGGGGTTCTCAGTCAACTCCCCAGAGAGATTTCAGACGGTCAACGGTGAAGTCCCACTTGGGGCTACGTGGCTGAGCCACGGTGTTCTGGTTTCCGAAAAAGCCCCGTTCCTTGACGGCCTGCTGAAGGTTGACCGCCTTGATCCACTCAACGCCCACGTAATGTTCACCGTGTCCTTCATCGGATGCATCTGGCGCCTCGAGTTTGACCTCGGCGATAGGAACGTGAGAGCCGTTTTGCTTGATGCGGAATTCGCCGTAGCGCCGGGCCGGTCCGTTCACCACCCCAACACCGACATAGCCCTTCCCGGGGACAGATACCCATATGCGGTTGCGGGGTTGAAGCATCCTCAGCGTTCTCACGTACCACTCTCCCCCTCCGGCGCTGACGAACCCATACTGCTTCGCATCATTCCATCTTCGGTGGTCTCCCTCTCCAAAGGAAACGTAAAACTCGCCGTTCCATTCTCCTTTTGAGACTGGGCTGGAAGACCCCTCAGTAGAAAGAATAGCTGGCTCGTTCAGCCAAGCTCGCGTCAGATATAGACGCCCTTCATCCTGAAAGGCATGGAATAGGACGACTCTGATATCAACGCCGTACTCTTCCCACAGATACAGAACTATGCGCTCGGTGGACGGGTCAAGTTCTCCAGCAACGATGACCAGTCGATGGGAGGCGTTGAGCTCATCGGGAATACCATTGAATCTCTCCTGGAGGGCATCATCGATTCCCTTTGGAGTCGTCTCGCCGAGAAAGCGCCGTTGATAGTCGATAAACGTGTCGGCAATCTCCTCTGAGGTCATGCGGCGTATCCAGGAGCCGTAGTCGAGGGTTTGTGCCACCACTTCCCGAGGTGTACGGGCACGCTTCAGCTCAACCACTATCAGGTTACCGTCTGCATCAATTGCTAGGACGTCAATGCGGCCGCCAAGCGGTGTGGCTACCTCCCGACCAATCGTCATGAGCCCTGAATCAACTATGGAAATATCGGCGGCGATGATGTCCTGGAGTCGTCGTTCGTACTCCATCCCGCCAAGGGATAGCGGACTGATGTCCTCGTCAACTCGCCAAATCGCCACTTCTACTGACATCCGACACTCCCCTCAATGGGCAGGCATCCCGTAGTCGACCGTCACAACGGACCACATTGCATCCCGGCGTTGGTCACTTCTGGCTATCACTCACTCCAATATCCATCGCCGACGAGTACCGGGGCCAGCCAGCGCGTGGAGGTTCTTGAGACTTGACCAGTTTGGCGAACCTACAGCTTCTGCACCTGCCCCGTGTCCGACGCCGCGTAGATCGCGTCGATGAGACGCCGGCGGGTCACACCGGAGTCGAAGTCCGGCTCCGTGCGCTGGCCGGTCGAGATCGCCTCGGCGAACCGCGCCCACGCCTGCGCCAGGTAAAAGACGACCCCGCCCTTGTCCTCGACCAGGTCGCCCACGCGGTCGAGCCGCTCGGGTATGTCGATCTTCGTCAGTGTCGAGCCGTCCCTGGAGCCAAATATCTCCATGGCGCCTATCAGGCTCTTCTGGGAGGACGTGACAAGCAGGCTGCCCTTCGTGCCGTAGATCTCGGCGCGGTAGTCGCTGCTGTAGTTGTACCCCGGCAGCCACGCGACCTGCGCCGTGACGACCGCTCCCTTCTCCACGCGGCCGGTGACCAGGATGTTGTCCGGCGCGGTGGCCTCGACCGTCCCTCCCGTGTCGGTCAGGTTCCACGTCTTGACCTGGGCAGCGGCAATCGCCGACAGCTCCGTGAACTCGCCGACCGCCGCGCAGAATGGGTCGACGACGTGCCCGAACGCGATGGTGAGCGTGTTGGCGCCGCCCTCGCGCCTGGCCCTCCACGCCTTGTCCGACTCGATGTTGAACGCGGGAGACGTGGTCTCGTTCGCCAGCCAGCTCACCCTGGCGGCGAGCAGGTCGCCGACGTACCCCTCGTCGACCAGCTCCTTGAGACGGGCGTATATGGGGGACGAGCGCGCCTGGATTCCGACCATCGTGCGAACGCCCTTCTCCCGCGCCAGTGCGGCCATCTGCTCCGCCTCGGCCAGGTCCTGGCCGAAGGGCCACTCGGTGTAGACGTGCTTGCCCGCCTCCAGCGCGGCGGTCGTGGGGCCGATGTGGCGCGGCGCCTGCAGACAGACGAGCACCGCGTCGACCTGGTCGCTCTTGACCATCTCGCGGTAGTCGTCGAAGGCCAACGACGCGCCGAACGCCTCGGCCGACTCGCGGGCGGACTCCATCCTGGTCGTGCAGGTTGCCGTGATCTCGAACTGCGGCAGCGCCGCGATGGCCTGCAGGTGGGGGTTGGCCCATCCTCCGACGTTCGCCCCGACCGCGCCTAATCTGATCTTCGTCAATGGGACCTCGCTTTCCTGTGGTGGGCGTCCCCCGCCTGCCCGGTCTCACGGACATCGCGGTTGACCGGCGGGCCCAGTTTGGCGTAGCGTACCGTCGCAGACTGCGGAGGTCAATTGACATGTCCGACTTCATACGGCTCAGCGAGCATCTGGTCGATGGCGACTTCTCGTACGCCTACGCGGTGTCCGCCGCCGACCTGACGGGCAGCGGCAGCATGGACCTGGTCGTCTGCGACACGAACGTCGGCCTGTTCTGGTTCGAGAACGACGGCGCCGGCAACTTCACCCGCCGCGTTATCCGCGAGCGCGTGGGAGAGTGGATCGAGCGCCACTCCATCGTCGACATCGACGGCGACGGCAAGCCGGAGGTCGTGTGCGTCGACAACATCAACGGCTGCATCGTCTACTTCAAGTGCGACGGCGACCCGCGCGACGAGTCGTCCTGGAGCCACCGGTACGTCACCGAGGGCGGTCTTCCAGGGGCCTACGACCTGACCGTCGCCGACCTGGACGGCGATGGCGACCTGGACGTAGCGGCATCGAGCTGGCGGATAGGCAACCACTTCGCGTGGTTCGAGAACCGCGACGGCGTATGGGTGCGGCACCTGATCGAGGCGGACCTGCCGGAGACCAGGACGATTCGCGCGGTCGACTTCGACGGCGACGGCCGGCTGGACCTGCTGGGCAGCGTGGCCGAGGGCGACGAGCTCCTCTGGTACCGCAACCCGGGAGACCCACGCGTCGACCCGTGGGAGCGGCACGTCATCGACACGCCGGGCGGGCCGTTCCACGGCCACCCGGCCGACATGGACGGCGACGGCGACATGGACGTCATAATCGCGCTACGCGGCTCGGATACCCACGGCAGGGATGCGGGGCAGATCGCCTGGTACGAGAACGACGGCGACCCGGCCGCCGGGCCGTGGCGCAAGCACGTCATCGCCGAGCCGTTCCCACTCGCCTTCGAAGCGGTCGCCGCCGATATCGACGGCGACGGACAGATGGAGGTCGTCGCCACCCGCTGGGGAGAAGACGGCGGCCTGGCGATATTCAAGCACGACGGCGACCCGCGCGGCCCGTGGCGCAAGCAGGTGATCAAGGACCACTGGTCGAACGCCACGCAGGCCATCTTCGCCGACATCGACGGCGATGGCCGGCTGGACATCGTAGCCACGTCCGAGCGCGGCGCCAACGAGGTCCGCTGGTGGCGGAACGAAGGCCCGGCCGGCTGACCGGGCCGCCCTGACAGGCAGTAACACAGCGGGAGGAAAACTTGAACATCGACGAGATAGTGCGGCGCGTGACGATGGACGGCTGGTGCGTCATTCCGGGAGTGATACCGGAGAACGAGGTGGCCGGCGTGCGCGAGCTGGTGATCGAGGAGGAGTCCAAGGTCCGCGCGGAGCGCGAGGCCTTCGTCAAGGAGATCAGGGCCAAGGGCCACCGCATCAGCGGGCAGGGCATCGGCTTCGTGACGGGGCTGGTCGGAGTCCTGCCCGACATCGCTGGATACCTCGCCCACGATTCGATCCTCGGGGCGGCCGAGAAGATGCTCGGCCAGCACGTCCGCATCTCGACGGTCACCGCCCTGGTCAACAATCCGGGCGTCCAGAGGGGCTACTGGCACTCCGACTGGCCGTTCAACCAGACCGTGGCGTCGCACGTGCCGGCGCCGTACCCGGACGCCGTGATGCACCTGTCGTCCATCTTCATGCTGACCGAGTTCTCGAAGGAGAAGGGCGGCACGCTGATCGTGCCCGGCAGCCACCGGTCGCCCAACAACCCGTCCGGCGACAACGGCGTCGACAAGGACGCGCCGTACCCGACGGAGATGACCGTCGAGGGCGGCCCCGGCGACACCGTCTTCTACGACAGCCGCCTCTGGCACTCCGTCGCCGAGAACCCCAGCGATACCGCCCGCGTCGCCATCAGCGTCCGCTACGCGCCGTGGTGGCTCAACCTCAACGTGCAGCGGGAGGGCCATCCTGACCGGGAGGGCATCGTCGTCGAGACGAACGGCAAGGACCACGTCAACCCCAACGTCCCGCCGGAGACCTACGAGGCGCTCCCCGACCGCGCCAAGCCCCTGTTCCGCCACTGGGTAGCGTAAACGCCCGGCCGCGCACGAGGCCTCGGCACAACCGTCATTCCCGCGAAGGGAGACCTTTGCACTGGCCCGGCGGGCTGCGATGGCTGCACGGAGAGAAAGGCGAGTAGACTGACATCGGACCAGAACCTAAGGCCACGACATCCTATGAACGAAGTGGTCCCCGAGCTTCGGTTTAGGAGCGACCGCCATGTCGCTCGATTGCAGACCCACGACGTGTATCTGTGCGGCGACCACGTGAGGCTGCGACCCATGACTGAAGACGACTGGGGCTTACTGCTCGAGTGGAACAATGACCCAGAGGTGATGGAATATGCCGACCACGAAGACTCTAAGCCGAGTACGCTGGGTGTGTTGCAGGCAATTTATCGCTGGATCTCCACTCATGCCCACTGCTTCATCATAGAGATCGGGGGATATCCTGTCGGAGAGTGTTGGCTCCAGCGCATGAACCTGCGGCGCATCGTCGACCAGTTCCTTGGGAAGGACCTCCGGCGCATCGATCTGATGGTTGGCAAGAAAGAGCTTTGGGGCCGAGGTTACGGCACAGAGACGATCGCCCTACTGGCGGACTTTGGCTTCTCGCACGAATCGGTCGACGCGATATTCGGCATCGTCTCCGCTGACAACGTCCGCAGTCTACGTGCCTTCCAGAAATGTGGATTCACCCGTCACGCTGTGATACAGGAGGAGGATGGGACCTTGAGCTACGATTTGGTGCTCAACGCGGATTCTCCTGCCACGTCGAGCTAGCCTGCGAATCATCTAGCACCTCAGCCAAAAAGTATGAACCCCAGGCTGATGCACGAAGGGAAGAGGTTCATCTTATGAGACTGGCCGCATTTGACCTTGATGGGACTCTGTTAAGAGGACAGACGGTGTGCGAATCCATCGCACAGGGCATCGGCCATATCCAGCGGATGCGTGAGTTCGAACGCTTGGAGTCCACCTGCATTGAAGATGTGACTGCAGCCAGGGAAGAGATGGCGGGATGGTATTCCGCGTACGCGCTCGGTGATCTGCGCGAGCATCTCAACAAAATACGAGTCGCGCCCGGCGTAGATGGGGGATTCTCGTTGCTCCGCGCCCGCGGATTCAAGATAGCCATCGTGTCGCTCACCTGGAAGTTTGCAGTGGAGTGGTTCGCCGACGTTTTGGGAGCGGACTATTCAGTTGGCACCGGGCTTTCTTCGGACGGACTGATAACTCACTTCTGGCCGCAAGACAAGGCGCTGTGGCTGACAAGACTGGCTCACGGGATAGGTGTCGAGATGAGAGACGTGGCCGCCGTGGGAGATTCGCGTGGCGACATACCAATGCTCTTGTCGGTCGGACATCGGTACTGGGTCGGACAGACGATTCCACTCGAACTTGATGGAGAAGTAGTTCATGAGCCACGTGGGGATATACATCGGGTGGCTCACCACATTGTGGGGTCTCTAAGTTGACTACACGTGAGGCCGTAATCTCCGACAAACTCGTGACCCCGGTACACTGAACGGCATGGATGCAATGGGCGAGATGTACCTCATAGCGGACGAGCTGCGCAGCATCGCAGAAACGGGGCTGCGCTACGCGGAGAACGACTACGACCGCGACACGTACGAGCGTGCCCTGTCGTTGAGCGCCCGGTAAGTTGCCGCGATAGAGAAGAGGCCGACGAACGAGGTGATAAAGGAGTACGAGGGGAATCTGGCTTGCACAGCCGTCATTCCCGCGAGAGCGGGAATCCACGGCGAGGGGTGGGGATGGGTTCCCGTCTCCACGGGAACGACGGGGGGAGGCGGCGCAGGCACACCGTCTTTCCCCCAAGCGGCGTTACGCAAAGGTCTCCGAAGGCGAGAATCCAGGGGTGGGGCTCCCGGCCGAGCCATGGCATCCCCCTCACCCCAGCCCTCGCCCGCGCAGGGGATGAGGGGGCTCAAGAGACCCTGCACCCTGACGCTCCAGGCGCCACCCACGCAACCCGTTCACCCCGCGTAGCGCCCTTCGATACACCCCGACGGGGCGTCGGGGCACTCAGGGCAAACGGCGACCGGCGCGCATCGAGGGGCGCGCTCAGAGTCCCGCCGGACGCGGTCCCTCCGGGTCGGTGGTGATATACTCACCTCACCACGCGCGGGCTGGAAACGCGGCCCGCGCCATCCGGGAGAGATAGATGGCCACCAGGGCGGAGACGGCCCCCGCCAGCTCGGTCGACCGCGACAGCGTCCTCAGGGAGATACAGGACCGGGTCCTCTGGCTGGCGGTCTACATGGTCGACTACGCCAACAACGAGCGCCCGAGCACCGGAGACCTGAAGATCGGCGGCCACCAGGCGTCGAGCTCGTCGGTCGTTACCGTCCTCACCTACCTCTTCTTCGAGTACATGCGCGCCGGCGACCGGATCGCCATCAAGCCGCACGCGTCGCCCGTCTACCACGCGGTCCAGTACCTGCTGGGCAACCTGGCGCCCGAGTACCTTCAGTCGCTGCGGTGGCTCCACGGGTTGCAGGCGTACCCCAGCCGCACGAAGGACCCGGACGGCGTCGACTTCTCGGCCGGCCCGGTTGGTCTGGGCGCCGTGGCCCCGAACTTCGCGTCCCTGACCGAGACGTACGCGCGGTCCAGGCTCGAGCCGGAGACCAGCGTCGAGCGGCGGTACATCAGCCTGCTCGGCGACGCCGAGCTCGACGAGGGCGTCGTCTGGGAGGCGATCGCTGACCACGCCGTCGCCGAGGCGGAGAACATCCTCTGGGTCATCGACCTCAACCGCCAGAGCCTCGACCGCGTCATCCCCGGCATCCGCGTCCGGGTGTGGCGCGAGATGTTCGCCGCCAACGGCTGGACGGTGATCGACGCCAAGTACGGCAAGAAGCTGCAGGCCGCCTTCCGCGAGCCCAACGGCGAGCTGCTGCGCGCCGCCATCGACGACATGTCCAACGACATGTACCAGCGCCTTCTCAGGGTCGACGCCCCGGTCGTCCGCGAGTGGATGCCGCGCGTCAGCCGCTACCCGGACGACCTGAGCCGGCTGCTGTCGCGCTGGGACGACGCGCAGCTCGAGGACCTGCTCACCAACCTGGGCGGCCACGACTTCGCCGAACTGCGCGACGCCTTCGACCGCGTCGACCTCGCGGCCGGGCCCAACGTACTGTTCGCCTACACGCTGAAGGGCTGGAAGCTGCCGTTCATCGGCGACCCCAGGAACCACGCCGTCACGATGAACAAGGCGCAGATGGAGACGCTTCGAGTCGAGCTTGGAATAGACCGGAACGACGTCACGGCACGCCTCGACCCGTGGAGCACGGCGGGCCGGGCCGCCAGCGAGGCCGCGGAGCGCCTGCGGGTCGGCGTCGAACCGCCCCGGAGCGTCCCGGCTCTCGACATACCCGACGGCTTCGACCGCGGCTACCGCGGCGCGATGTCGTCGCAGCAGATATTCGGCCTCGTACTCACCGACATCGCCCGGAACATCCCTGACGTATCCGAGCGCGTCGTGACCGTCAGCCCCGACGTCGCCAGCTCCACCAACCTGGGTGGCTGGATCAACAAGGTCGGGGTCTGGTCGCGCGACGAGCGGGAGGAGCTGCCCGAGCACGACGGCGCGCGGGCGCTGCAGTGGGTCGAGTCGGACAAGGGGCAGCACATCGAGCTGGGCATCTCCGAGAACAACCTGTTCATGATGCTGGGCCAGCTCGGGGTCTCGTACGAGATGAACGGGGAGCTCCTCTTCCCGATCGGCACGCTGTACGACCCGTTCCTGCGCCGCGGGCTGGACGCACTCGTCTACAGCGCCTACTCCGGCGGCCGCTTCATCATCGTCGGCACGCCGTCCGGCCTGACGCTGGGCCCAGAGGGGGGCAGCCACCAGTCGCTGGTCACATCCTCCATCGGCGCCGAGCTGCCGGAAACGGCGTTCTACGAGCCCGCGTTCGGCCAGGAGCTGGAGTGGATACTGCTGGACGCACTGCGACGGATACTGCGCCGGGAGGAGTCGACCTACCTGAGGCTGACGACCAGGCGCGTCGACCAGGGCCTGTTCACCAGCCCCTCGACGCCCGAGGAGCGCGAGCGGCTGCGGCGTCAGGTGCTCGACGGTGCGTACAAGCTGGTCGACCGAGGCGGGGAGCCCGAGTACGGGCGCGACTACAACATCGTCAACGTCATGGCGTGCGGCGCGATGGTGCCGGAGGCCGTCGAGGCCAGCAACCGGCTGCTGGCGGAGGGCGTCTTCGCCAACGTCATCAACGTGACCGGCCCCGGGCCGCTCTACAGGCGCTTCCAGGAGTCGGTCAGGGCGAGCATGCGCGGCGAGGGCGACGTGCAGCCCTTCCTCGAGGACGTGATCACCATCCGCGAGCGGACCGCCCCGATCGTCACAGTCGTCGACGCTCACTCGCACTCGCTGGCGTGGATCGGCGCCGCGATGAAGACGGCGACCTTCCCGCTCGGCGTTCACCAGTTCGGCCAGTCGGGCAGCCCGGCCGACCTCTACCGCGAGTACGAGATCGACGTCGACAGCATCATGGCCGCCTGCTACGGCGCGCTGGGAATGTAACTCCGACCTCCGGCCCGTTGCCCCTACCTCCCCACGGACGGACCCGGCGGCAACTGCCCTGACACCCAGTCCCGCACCGATTCTTCATACCCAAGCCTCCACACGACCCGTTCACCCCGAGTAGCGCCGCTGCTCTGAGCGGCGCGTATCGAGGGGCGCGCGCAAGGCCGGCGGAACGTCCCACGGCACCAGGGTCTTCCGGTTGTTGGACGCGATGCGATGGGAGCGCCCTGCCTGGGGGCAGACAGGCGGCGACCGCCCTCGTCTCGACCCCTCCACCAAGCCCGGCCAGGGGCGATTTCGCCAGAAGTGTCTCATTGTGTTCCATTCTGTTCTATCCCTATCTGAGCGATGAGACATCTAGCCCGGAAAACAGGACACCGGTGTCTCATCGCCCTATCTGAGGTGAGACACCATCGGAGAGAATAGGACACCAGGGTCTCGCGGCATCGGTCGTAATGTGCGCGGCGAGCGAGCTCGAACTGTGTGCTGGGCGAGTGGTTGTCACGAGGACAGAATAGCACGGATGTCCTGCTGCTTTCAACAAGATCGTCGAGGGGTAACTGTTCAGCCTCGAGGAGATGGACTCGGCGGGGGACTTTCACCAACGATGAAAATGAGGCTGTGCCGGGAAGGCGGGTTTCAAACCCGCCTCTACGCCAGGCCGGCCAGGGGTAATTTTCAGAGAAAGTCTGAACACTTACGTCGAGGGAGATTCGAGGGGAGAGATTGGCTGTCGTGCGACTATACGAATGATCGAAAGGCCCTGCCCACGGCTCCAGGGCAATCGCATCTTATTGAGCAAGGACCTTGAGTAGGTAGTCATTGTCCCATGCGGCATCTTTTCGCTTGCCGGCGAGGCTTCGCTTGGTAGACTCTTCGGCCTTGAGCAGACTCAATGCCATGCGCCGCAGTACGGAGAAGTTCTCAGCCCCGTTGCCGATGCGCACCCGGCTTCCGTCCTCCTTGAACGTCACGTCCAGCGACCAGTGCAGCCTGTTCTCTATCCCCCAGTGGCTGCGCACCGCGTCCAGCAATTTACTCGCATCATTCGGCAGGCTCGATATGTAGTAGCGCGACTCCACCGTCGTCTTGCCACTCAGGCGCCGCTCGCCTTCCACCATCACCAGCGTCGTCAGTCCCGACCACTGCCCGCCCTCATCCACGTATCTGACGCTGTCGAGGTCGGACACCGCCCAGCATCGTCGCGTCTCGACTCGTCCGTGACCCGCATCCAGCGTCTCGTGGTAGTCATGGCTGAGACCATCGAAGCCAGAGTTGCGGGCAAGGTTGAAGACATCGCGCACCCCCTCGTGCAGGCTCCCCTGGTTCCTCTTGACTGCCAGCACGTAGTCGGCGCCCTCCTCCAAGATCTTCGATGCGATCTCCTTCTGGCAGCCCATGGCGTCGATCGTCACGATGCATCCTTGGACCCGGAGCATCTCCAGCAGCCGGGGTATCGCCGTGATCTCGTTGGAGCGCCCGTCCACCCTGGTCTGTCCGAGCGTCACGCCACTCGCACATGCCCAGGCGCTGACCATGTGGATCGCATCCTTCCCTATATACCGGTCGTGCGAGCGGCGCACCGTCTTGCCGTCTATGGCTACGACGTCTCCTTGCAGAACTTCACTGACGGTCTGCACCCACTCGACGAAGCAGTGCTCGAACTGCTGAGCATCCAGCTTGGCAAAGACCCTGCCGAAGGTGTCGTGGGAGGGAATGCCATTGGGCAGCTCCAGCATCTTGCGCAGCCATCCCTCCTTGCGTCCGCCGAACGCTTCCACGTCCACCCAACTGTCCGCGCCGGCTATGGCACCGCAGAGCGCAATGGTGAGAATGTCGATCAGCTTGTGGCGCTTGGTCCGATCTATACGCGGATCTACGAGACTGCCGAAGTGTTCGGTCAGCGACGCTGTATCACTACTCGCCATGGGTCACCCTCCCCCTGAGACTGACCCAAGTTTATACCAAGTCTAAGACTTCATTTAGATGCGATTGCCCTGCCCACGGCTCCCCTCTGCGAGACAATACGGGGCGCAGCGTGTAGAATGACGCGTTGTCGGCCGGTGGCGGCGGCGCCGGGCGGAGCTTCCGCGCGGGGACATTTTGCTGGAGGTGGCAGACCGATGCTATTCGACCATGTCAGGAAGATGCTCCTCTTCGTCGGACTGGCCTTGCTGGTGCT
This sequence comes from Dehalococcoidia bacterium, assembly GCA_965220785.1. Lineage (GTDB taxonomy): Bacteria > Chloroflexota > Dehalococcoidia > Lucifugimonadales > CAZENU01 > CAZENU01. The sequence continues at coordinate 37,850 of CBDCQW010000003.1, read as the reverse complement.
GGCGATGGCGTGCGGGAGCGGCGATGGCGACACTACAGAGCCTGAATCGGGCGGAGCAGCGCCGGCGGCCCAGGTCGACCAACCAGAGAGTTGTGAGGATGACACCTTGAAAAGCGGCAGCAAGAGCTACAGCGCGCCCCCGCCGATGAGCATCGACCCCAACAAGAGCTACACGGCAACCTTCTGCCTGGAGAAGGGCGGCCAGTTCACCGCCGAGCTCTACGCCAAAGAGGCGCCGAACACGATCAACAGCTTCGTCTTCCTGGCCCGCGAGGGATTCTACAACGGCGTGACGTTCCACAGGGTGATCGCCGAGTTCATGGCGCAGGGAGGGGACCCGACGGGCACGGGCACCGGAGGCCCGGGCTACAGGTTCGACAACGAGCTGACCCCCGACCGGCGCCACGACAGCCCCGGCATCCTGTCGATGGCAAACAGCGGCATCAGCAACGGACGCGGGACCAACGGCAGCCAGTTCTTCATCACGTTCATCCCGACACCGTCCCTCGACGGCTACAACCTGGACGGCACGGCCAAGGACTGCTCGCAAGGGTCGTGCCACACTGTGTTCGGCCGCGTGATCGAGGGCATGGACGTCGTCAACGGCATCTCGATCAGGGACCCGGGCACGGCGAAAACCCCGGGCGACGCCATCGCGACGATCATCATCAAAGAGAGCGGCTGACCGACCGCGTCGGGCCGAGACTCCGATTAGCCGCGACACCTTCTCATCCGCGGTCACGACCAGGACCGCTGGGGGATCCAGCGATCACCGGCATCCATGTCGGCGAACGGTCTACCGACGACCGGCGGTGGGTTCGTAGCACACGTCCCCCGGCACGGTTTTGGATCATCAGTGGCGCCAGAGCAGAAACTCGTCAGGGATGTCCTCACCCAAGTCTGTGTCGATGCGCGGCCACATGACCGACACGCAGATTTCAGCTGTCCTCGCAAGGACAGATTGACGAGCGGTTAGCGTTTCCAGCGGGATTGCGGAACTATGCATATAATGGACTGCCCAGGAGAGGGGGCGCGTGACCGTTGGTAGAAGCTCCGGACGACCGTCCGTCGATTACCAGGGTATGGGCCCGCAACTTCCGCAGCATCGAGTATGCCGAGTTGGAGTTGGGACCGCTGACGGTGCTCGCCGGCCCCAACGCATCGGGCAAGAGCAACCTGATGGATGTCCTGGGGTTCCTTGGCGACACCGTTCGCCTCGGCTTGGAGACGGCCATAACCCGGCGAGGCGGCATCGACTCAATCGGCCGCAGGTCGCCAAGCGGAAGAGTGTTGGGCCCGGAGGTCGGCTTCCATTGTGAGGGTCCTTGGGGAACGCTCGTCTACTCCGTCGCGCTGACCAGAGGCGCCCGGGCCGAATATAACGTCAGAGCAGAGTCCGCCAAGCTACTGCCAAGCCACCCTGACGTCGGCCCACTGGAGTTCGCACTAACGCGCGGACGGCTCACCAAGCCCAAGCTCAATGCGATTTCGAAACAACTCCATCCCGAACGCGATGAACATGGCCTCCACGCAGGGCACTACGTCCACATTGCGGAGCAACTGATCGATCAGTCGAGTCGCCAGGCTATCCACCTTATGGCGGCAGAACCGAAACAGCTAACTGCACTACTATCTCTAATGCTAGAGGAGTTGGCCGAAAACAAAGAGGATGAGCGTCATATCTTCTTGCACCTATCCCTTGACGAAACACGGGAATATCTGGCCAAAACAGGCCTGTACCACATCTTCCCGAACTCGTTGCGCGACCCGCAGAAGGTAGCGGACAGCCATCCTCTGACGACCGACGGGGACAACCTGGCGTCCACGCTGCGGGACATGATTCGGAGGAAGAGCCGTTTCTTGCCGGACCTGAAGAACGCGCTGGCATTTGCCGTGCCCGGTGTCAGGGACGTCCGGGTAAGCCAGGCTGGCAGCTACTACGTGGTGGAGCTCGAACACGAGCGGGATGGAGCGAACGGCAAGGGATCGTGGTTCGACCTATCCTACGAGTCCGACGGCACTATCAGGCTGCTCGCGATGTTGACGGCTCTGAGCCAGGATCCGGCCCGGTCGGTGGTCGGACTGGAAGAGCCGGAGCTGGCGATTCATCCCGGCGCCATGGCCGTGCTCTCGGACGCCATGAAGGAGGCCGCGACGCGGGGGCAGGTGTTGGTTGCAACGCACAGTCCCGACTTGATCGACCGGCTGCCGATAGAAAGCATACGCGCGGTGACCGCCGAAGGCGGTTCCACCAGGGTCGACAGGGTCGCCGAGCATCAACTCAAGTCGGTTCGGCAGAACCTGTTCTCGGCAGGCGAGATCCACAGCATGGAAGGCCTGCAGCCGGCGGATGCCGAGTAAGCCGCCGTGCCTATGATCGTCCCGATCGTGGAGGGTGACGGAGATGCCGCCGCATTGCCCGGCCTGGTCATACGGATTCTCGCGGAAAGATACGGTCGGAGCGATGTGCTCGTGGCCCAGGGCAAGCGAGGAGTCGTGAAGGCCAACGGCAGGCAGAACCTTGAGAGGAAGCTCGACAGGTTCCTGGGACACGCGCAGAACAGGCCGGGCTGCGCGGCGGTCTTGATCGTCGTGGACGCGGACGACGATTGCCCCGCGGAACTCGCCGCGCGGCTACGGAAACGCTGCCGCGACATAGGAACGAGATGCCCCGTGGAGATAGTATGCGCCTGCCGGTCATACGAGGCGTGGCTCCTCGCGAGCCTGGAGACGATCAGGGGCAGGCGCGGTATCCCGGACACTGCCACGCTGCCGGCCGACGCCGAGAACATCCCCGATCCCAAACGCTGGCTCAGTGAGCAGATGCCGCCCGGCCAGGTCTACAAGCCGACCACCCATCAGCCGTCGCTGAGCAGCGCGATCGACCCGTGCCTGGCGCACCGGAACTCGCGCTCCTTCCGCAGGCTGTGCCACGCTCTGGAACAGCTCGTTGCCGCGATGGACTCGCCCGCAGAGTAGCCTTGACGTGGACCGGAAGATGACTTTCCAAGAGCTCAGGGATGACCTGCCCGTCACCAGGAACGTGGACTACTTCCAGGTCGGGAGCCACGGGCCCACGCCGGACTCGGTGCTGGACGTGGTCCGCGACGAGATGGCGCTGGAGGCCCACTACCACTCGGTGCCGTCGGTCAAGGCGGAGCAGGCCGGGCGGGAGGCGGCGGCCCGGGCGCGCGTCGCGTCGTTCATCGGCGCCGGCGTCGACGAGGTCGCGCTGACTCCCAACACGACACAGGCGATGCGGCTGGTGTCGCGGAGCATCGACTGGAACGACGGCGACGAGCTGCTGATCACGTCGCTCGAGCACGTGAGCACCGTCACCCTCGGCTGGGGGCTGGGGCGGACGGCCGGTGTGCGCCTGCGGGTGGTCGAGGCCGACCAGGGAGACGCACTCTTCCTGGAGGCCCTGAAGTCCGCCATCACGGACCGCACCAGGCTCCTGTGCGTCAGCCACGTGGCGTCGCCCGACGGCCGGATCCTCCCGGTCGCCGAAGCCGCCGAGCTGGCCCACGAGCGCGGCGTGCCCGTCGTCGTGGACACGGCGCAGTCGCTGGGACAGCTCCCGGTGGACGTGCCCGCGCTCAGCTGCGACTTCATGGCGGGCTCCGGGCACAAGTGGCTGCTGGGGCCGATGGGCGTCGGCATCCTGTGGGTCTCCCCCGACGGCCTCGCCGACTTCATGCCCGATCCGCTGCCCGACCGGAAACCCTGGAGCATGCCGGAGTCCCCGGTGCCGGACCCGACGGCGTACGACCGCGCCGAGGGCGGGACTCACAACACGGCGATGGCGATCGGGCTGGGCAAGGCGGTCGAGATCATCGACGAGCTCGGCGCCGATGCCATCGCCGCCAGGGTCGCCGGCCTCTCCCGCACGCTCAGGGAGGAGGCGTCGCGTATCGGCGGCGTCCACGTGCTGACCCCCACTCAGCCCGGCCGCTCGGCCGGCATCACCACGCTGACTTTCGACGGCTATTCGGCCGAGGACCTCCAGGGCCTCGTCTCGCGCGTCTACGAGAGGCACAACGCGCTGGTCAAGTTCCAGTGGCTGACCGCGCCGCTGAACCCGGAGCGGACCGGGATGCGCATATCCGTCGCCTGCTTCAACGACGAAGAGGAGGTCGGCCGGCTCCTCGACGCCCTGCGGGACGAAGTCGGCCGGGCCGGCGTACGTTGAGCGCAGAGCCCGCGACCATAGCGGACCTGCAGCGTCTCGCCGAGCTCGAGATGGCGCCCACGCAGCGCGATTTCGTTCGGCGCGGCACGGGCGGCAACTGGACGCGCGACCGCAACAGGGCGAAGCTCGACGAGATAGCCGTCAATCCCCGGATGCTGGTCTCCATAGCGGACCGCGACCTGTCGACGACCGTGCTCGGCCAGGAGATCGGCTTCCCGGTGATGTGCGCGCCGGCCGGCGGCCAGTGCGGCAGCCACCCGGACGGCGAGCTTGCGACGGCCCGCGCGGCGGGCGCGGTCGGAACCCTGATGGCGCTGCCGATCAGCTCCGGGTACGGCCTCGAGGAGGTCGCCAACGCGGCAACCGGGCCGCTCTGGTTCCAGCACATCCACTACAACGACGGCGTCAGCGAGGAGCTGCTGCCCCGGCTCAAGCCGGCCGGGTACTCGGCCGTCGTCCTTACCGTGGACGTCCTCGGGCCGTTCCCGGTCAGAGCGCACGCGTCGCCGGAGCCCGGGGACATGGCCCCGATGTTCGGCAGCCTGCGGAACAGGCCCGACCTGCTGGACGACCACGGCACGGTCCGCTGGGAGCCGCCGAACATCACGTGGGACCGTCTCGACTGGCTCAAGACGCTGTCCGGAGACCTTCCGCTCGTCGTCAAGGGCATCCGGAACGTCGAGGACGCGGCGCGGTGCGTCGAGCACGGCGTCGACGGCATCGTCGTTTCCAACCACGGAGGCAGGCAGTTCGACGGGGGCCTGTCGGCGATAGAGATTCTGCCGCAGGTCGCCGACGCGGTCGGAGACGGGCTGGAGGTCTACATGGACTCGGGCGTCCGGTCCGGGCTGGACGTGTTCAGGGCGATGGCGCTCGGCGCTCGGGCCGTCTTCGTCGGCCGTCCGGTCCACTGGGGCCTCGCCTACGCAGGCGAGGACGGCGTGCGCAGGGCGTTGGAGATACTCCGCGGCCAGCTGGACAGGGTGCTCGCCTTCAGCGGACGCGCGACCCCGGCCGACGTCCGCCGGAGCGACGTCGTCCCCGCGGACTAGCCCTCGAAGTCGGCCAGCGACTTCAGGTAGCGGGCGCTGTTCCTGATCGTCTCCACGGGCGTCTCGGATCCCGTCGACGCCTGGTGCATCGTCACGTAGCCGGAGTAGCCGATCCGCTCCAGCGTCTCCATGATCGGTGGGAAGTCCAGGCCGCCCGGGGCCGAGATCGGGATGTGGTCGACCCTCGTGTCCCCCCGCACCCACGTGCTCAGCGTGTCCTTGCCGGCCGGACCCAGCCGCTGGTTCTGCAGGTACACGTTGACCATGTGTGGGAACAGGCGCTCGATCGTCTCGGGGCCGTAGTCCTCCCCGCACGCCTCCAGGTTCGCCGGCTCGTAGGTGACGCCGAAGTTCGGCCTACCGATCCGGCGAAGAACGTCCAGCGCGTCGTCCACCCGCTCGAACAGGCTGGCGACGTGGCACTGCTGCGCCAGCCGTATGCCGCGCTCCCGCGCCTCGTCGGCGGCCCGCTGGGCCCACTCTACGTCCTCGTCCTTCTTCAGCGACACGCGTATCAGGTCGCACTCGAGCAGGTCGGCCAGGTCCAGGTACGGCGTGATGTTCCGCAGCGCCGCCGTCGACTCGAAGGAGTTCTCCGGGATCGGGAAGTCGCCCGTCGCCATCGAGATTCCAAGGCCCATGTCCGCCAGCTCGCCCCGCTTCCGGCGCACCACGTCCGGCGGCGTCTCCAGGCCGAGCTGCGACGCGCGCATGCACAGCGCGTGGTAGCCCGCCTCGACGGCGATCGGCGCCAACTCGTCCAGCGTCATCGACGTCTGGCGCTTGTCGTAGTACTGCTCCGCCACGCGGACGGACAGGGACAGTCTCATCGAATCACCTCGGGTGCGGTCGTTGGCTCGCGGCGAAGCGTGTCCGCCTACACGGGCGGCGGCATCAGGTCGGGCGGAATCGGGTCCGGTATCTCCGCCGACACGTCCCTCTGGAACCGCGGCTTCACGATCACTTCGTCGATCAGGACCCGGCTCGGGCTGGACACGGCCAGCAGGATCGCGTCGGCCACGTCCTCCGGCTGGAGCATCACGGCGAGCTGGTCGGGCCCGGGAGGGACCAGCCGCGTCTGGAGGACCGGTGTGTCGGTCTCGCCGGGGATGATGTTGCAGGCCCTGATGCCGGTGTTCTTGAGCTCGACGTTGATGTACTTGGTCAGGTTGATGATCGCAGCCTTCGACGCGCTGTACATCGCGCCCCCGAGCAGCACCGGGTCGACGCCCGCCCGCGACGAGATGTTCACGATCGTCCCGGAGCGACGCTCCAGCATCGACGGCAGGGCCGCCTGTACCAGGAAGAAGGGCCCGAGCAGGTTGACCCTGACGACGTCCTCCGCCTCCTGGTGCGTCGTGTCGAGCAGGTAGCGGTTGCGGCTGGTGAAGCCGGCGTTGTTCACGATCACGTCGATCCGGCCGTGCTTGCGCAGCACCGACGCGGCCAGCGAGCGCATGGCGTCGTAGTCGGTAACGTCGGCCTGCTCGATGTCGCACGTCCCGCCGGCGGCGCCGATCTCCGCGGCGACGCCGCACAGCTTCGTGGCGGTGCGGCCGACCAGCACCGGGAAGGCCCCGGCCTCGGCCAGCTTGAGGGCCGTCGCGCGGCCTATCCCGCTGCCCGCGCCCGTGACTATGCAGACCTCGCCGTCCATCGTGCTCCTGCCCCTACCGGGCGACGACCTTGCCGGTGGCGCCCCGGTTGCCGTGAGTCGTGAGGGTCTTGGCGTCGTTCTTGTCCGAGATCGAGTAGCAGGCTGCTCTCCCCTCGATGCCCAGCACGAGGACGGTGCCTAGGGCCACGTACGCGATGTCGACCGCCTCAGAGACGGCGTCTGGTACATTGCCCCTGTTCAGCTCGCGGGCGTGCTCGCCGACCTCCTCGGACAGGAGGGCGAGGCGGCGGCGCAGCGCTTCGAGCACGGCGTCCCTGTCCGCGTCGTCCAGGGTCGGTATCCCGAAACGCTCGTGGAAGGAGTAAACGCTGTCGCCCAGCCTGGACACGGCACCCACGAAATCGCTCCGCTCTATCGCCATCCGCTCCTCCAGCGTCGCGGCCGCTCCAGCGGCCGCCGCGGGCGATTGTATCAGAGCCATAGTAGCGCCGGTGCTTCACCGGCGCGTATCGAGAGGCGCGACCGATGCCCCACCAAACCGCCCCCGATTACCTCGGGTGGGGCCGCACGACGGCAGAACCCGGAATCAGGTGCACTGTCGGTGGGTGTTCTTCTCCGGTGGTCAAAAAGACAATCCCGACACGCTCACGGACAATGGTGGCCCTTTCTGGCTCCACCTTCAGCATCCGTTTGTTGCAACCAGGTTGTGTTGACATGTCATCTCAGCCATATGAGAGCGCCGACAAACTGCAGGAAGCCGAGATGCCTACTTGCGAGCTTGTCGAATCGGGAGAAGATGCGGGGGTAGTGCTTGATCTTGCCTATGAAGCACTCGACGAGATGCCGCTCCCGGTAGCCTCCTGCGGCTTCCAGCCCTCTCCCTCACCGGGCTCAGTAGCCGGTCGATGGTGGAGGGGATGAGCACGTTTCCCGCCGCTGGACCTCGAGCTTGACTATCTTCGGCGGCGCCATCGTCGGCTTCCACATCCCTTCGATCTTGGACGGCAAGCCTCGGAGGCCAGTATAAAATGCGGCTCTTCGCTGCGAAACATCCTGACGAACGCCTTCCGCTTTGCGGCGCAGCTTTGCGGGGACGGGACATGACGAGGTGCGGTATAATGGCCGCGTCAAACTGGATACCGATACGAAATCCGTAAAGCGCTGGGGGAGACACGGGAGGGGTCCAATGGCCAACGATAGCCGAAAGAAGTCCGTGGTGGTGCTTCAGCTTTCGGGCGGAAACGATCCTCTGAACACGGTGGTGCCCTACACCGACGGCCACTACTACGACCACCGGCCGAAGGTGAACGTCGCGCCCGAGGACGTGCTGCCGATCGACGGCCAGTACGGCTTCCATCCGAGCATGGGCGCGATCAAGGAGCTGTGGGACTCCGGCAATGTGGCGATGGTCCACGGTCTGGGCCACGGCATCTCGGAGCGGTCGCACTTCAGGTCGATGGACATCTGGCACACGGCGGAGCCGGACGCGATAGGCACCGAGGGCTGGCTTGGCCGGACGATGAAGCAGATGGACCCCAGGGGCGAGAACGTGATTCTCGGGGTCAACTTCGGCAAGGGCCTCCCCAGGGCGATGTCGAGCGTGGGCGTACCCGTGGCGTCGGTCGGCAACCTGGAGACGTACGGCCTGTTCCCGGACCTCGAGGACGAGCGGCTGAAGGAGTACGCGCTGGCGGCGTTCGCGAAGATGTACGGCCGCCACATGGTCGACAGCGGTGTCCTCGGCTACCTGGGCCAGACCGGTACGAACGCGCTGAAGGGGGCCGACATACTGCGGGCGACGCCTGAGAGGTACAGCTCGAGCGTCGAGTACGCGGCCAACCCGATCGCCCAGGACATGAAGGGCATCGCCCAGGTGCTGCTGGCGGACGTGGGCAGCCAGATCTTCTACTGCCAGCACGGCAGCTTCGACACCCACTCCCAGCAGGGGCCGACGCACACTAAGTTGTGGGAGGAGGTCTCCGGCGCAGTCGGCGACTTCTTCGACGACATGCGTGAGCACGGCCGCGAGGACGACGTGATCGTCTTCATGTTCAGCGAGTTCGGCCGGCGAGTGGCGGACAACGGTTCGTTCGGCACCGACCATGGCGCGGGCGGCACCGGGTGGGTCATAGGCGGGTCGGTGGACGGAGGCGTGTACGGCGAGTACCCGTCGCGCAATGAGAATGACCTGTTCGACGGCGACCTTCGGTACACGAACGACTTCAGGTCGACGTACTCGACGGTGCTGGATCAGTGGCTGGGAGTCGATCCCGAGCCCGTGGTGAACGGCAGGTTCGAGCAGTTCCCGATGTTCAAGAACTAGCAGTCCGCCGCGAAGTCCAGGAGTCTCGTCCAGGAGTGAGACCATGAGCGACAACGACATCGCGCTGATGGCGCACCTGATGCGCCGTGCGGGCTTCGGGGCGACGTACTCGGAGCTCGAGGAGCGGGCCGCCCGGGGCTACGAGGCGACGGTCGAGGACCTGCTGCACCCGGAGGGGGACTCACCCGCCGAACAAGATCTGTTCGATCGCTACGAGGCCCCATCCGACGGCGTAGGCTTTCGGAAGGCCAGCCTCCCTCAGTGGTTCTACACCATGGTACGCACGGGCCGGCCTCTGGAAGAGAAGATGGCCCTGTTCTGGCACGGGCTGTTCGCCACCGCGGCCGTCAAGGTCGAGGCGAACGAGCTGTTGACCGCCCAGATCGAGACCTTCCGCAGGCACGGCCTGGGCAACTTCCGGACCATACTGGTCGAGCTCTCCAAGGACCCGGCGATGTCGTTCTGGCTGGACAACTGCCAGAGTCACCGGGACGCCCCCAACGAGAACTACGGCCGCGAGCTGCTGGAGCTCTTCGCGATGGGTGTCGGCAACTACACCGAGGACGACGTGAAGGCCGCGGCCCGCGCGTTTACCGGCTGGACTTTCCGCCAGATCGCGGTCGGCCCCTACCGGTCCGTATTTCCAACGTTCGAGTACATAGCCGAGGACCACGACGACGGGGAGAAGGAGTTCCTGGGCGAGCGGGGCCGGTTCAACGGCGAGGATATCATCGACATCATCGTGCGTCAGCCCGCCACCGCCCGGTTCGTCGCCGCGAAGCTGCACAACTTCTTCGTGTCGGACGAGCCCGACGAGGAGGCTATTCAGACCCTGGCCCGCGTCTACTCCGAGTCCGGCTACGACATCAAGTCGGTCATGCGGTCTCTGCTGCTGTCCGACTTCTTCAAGGAGGCGCGGTTCGCCAAGGTGAAGGGCCCGGTGGAGATGATCGTGGGCATCAGCCGGCTGGCCGGCGAACTCGATCTGGCGGGCGACACGTACCTGGCCGACGTGATCCCCCTGGACCTGATCGATGAGGCCGTCGTGCGGTCGACGAACATGGGACAGGAGGCCCTCAATCCGCCCACCGTGGAGGGCTGGCACACGGGCAAGGAGTGGGTCGACAGCGGAACGCTGATCGAACGGATAAACTACGCGTCGACCCGGCTGGGTGACCCCGGCAAGCCCGGCGTGCGGTCTATCAGAGAGCGGCTGGCGGCGGGCCGGGCCGGCCTTACACCCGACGAGCTGGTCGACGGCTGCCTGGAGTTGATCGGGTGCTATCAGGTGGCCGACATCACCCGCGAGGGCCTGGTCGAGTACGCGTCTCAGATAGACGGGCACAAGCTCGACACCGAAGAAGGACGCGAGGCCTTCGGGCAGACCGTGGCCAGCATGCTGACTTTCATAGTCTCGACACCCGACTTCCAACTGGTGTAGGCGTGGGCGCCTGGCTGGCCTGTTTCCATCCCGGAGGAGCCACTCCGAGCGCGCTATGGGAACGCACCGGCCGGGAGTCTCTGCCCAGGACAGCCTTCACCCAATACCTCAGGAGGTGGCCGCATGGCCAGGCAGAAGGTCTTGTTACGCGCGGGGTGGAGGTACACAAAGACCATCGGCGGGGCTGACGACGGCAAGTACCACAATCCGTGGGACCTGACTCTCCGCGCCGATGGGATCATGGCCGTGCTGTGCCGCCAGCAGCTGGACCACGCCAAGATCGTCCTCAATACCTTTGACGACGAAGAGTACCTGGGTGAGTTCGGGGAAGTCGGCACCGACGTGGGCCAGCTGGCCCGGCCCACCTGCCTCGCCTTCGGCCGCGACGGGCTGCTGTACATCGCGGACGAGCAGACCAACCGCGTCAACGCCTTCACGATCGACCCCAGGGAGGTCGCCGCCAACGGCGGTCCGCAGGTCATCCTCCGCAGGGGCCAACTGGTGGAACAGTCGGGGAAGTTCGTCTCACACTGGGGAACGACCGGGAGAGGCGACGGAGAGCTGAACGGCCCCAGCAGCATGGTCTTCGACCCCGACGACAACCTCTACGTGGTCGACCACCGCAACAGCCGGGTGCAGAAGTTCACCAGGGACGGCCGGTTTCTGGCCAAGTGGGGAACACACGGCGACGGCGAGGGGGAGTTCGACCTCCCCTGGGGAATCACCCTGGACCACGATGGGAACGTCTACGTGGCCGACTGGCGCAACGACCGGGTCCAGAAGTTCACCGCCGACGGCGAGCTCCTCGCCATCTTCGGCTCGTCGGGCTCCGAGATCGGCCAGTTCAACCGGCCGACCGGCGTGGCCGTAGACATGGACGGCGACATCTATGTGGCCGACTGGCGGAACGACCGGGTGCAGGTGCTCGCGCACGACGGGCGCTTCGTGGACGTCTTCTACGGCGATTCCACGCTGTCCAAGTGGATACTCGAGCTCAGCGCGGCCTTTCCGGGGCAACAGGGGCAGCTGAAGAAGAAGTTCATGTCCCAGGATGCCTACCGGGAGAAGTACTTCAGGCGCCCCGTATCGATCAAGCTGACCGATGAGGGTCACGTCCTTGTGGCGGACAACCAAAGGTTCAGGGTCCAAGTCTACCTGAAGGAGGCCTATCCCTCCCTCGTTCTCATGGAGGTAGACCTGGAGGAGGAGCCGATCGCCATCTAGCCCCGAGCCGCGGACCGCACGCCAACCGACAACGGCGCCGCCGCGGCCGTGCCCGATAGCGGATCACAAAAGGGCCAGGTAGGTGCTGCTCTCCCTCTCACCGCGTTCGACCGGTCAACCGCCGACCCGCTTTGCGTCCGCCGCCGCATGGCGTCGCGCCTCTACGAGGTTCTTCTTGGCGACGAACTCGCCCTTAATCTCCCCGCCGGCGAGTATGTGGCCGTCGATGGCTCTGAGCAGATCGGCCCTGGTCGTCTCAGGCCCGAGGTCCAGCTCGATGTCCAGCGCATAGACATGGAAGAAGTAGCTGAATACGACCTTAGGGGTGCCGTCATAGCCCGAGCGCTCCACGGTGACGGGCAGCGGGCACGGCCCGGAGTAGCCCACGTCGTTGTCGTCGTTGACGCCCTGCATCGTCTTGGGGCCTATCGCCAGCACCTGCGTCGTGGTCGGCACCGCCTCGGGCAGGCCGGCCGCGTCCGCGGGTATGTTCCAGATCACCCAGTGGGACCAGGCGTTGTCCGGGGCGCTATCCGTGGCAGCGCCGGTATCGAGGGTGCGGGCCTCAGTTATCTGATCGCTGCCCATCACGAGCGCGATGCTCACGGTGCCTTCGGGTACGCCGGCCCACTCCAGCGGTGGCGACGTGTTGTCGAAGGTCACAGTTTCACCGTAGTTGGTTTCGTAGGTCTGCCCCGCTCTCGTCGCCGTCGGCGGGCAGGTGTGGGTCTTGGGAATGCGCCGGATTCGGTTGAAGACGGGGCTGGTGACCTCGATACTCATATCGAAGGTCTGCGTGAGCTTGTACGGCCCCGTAGCTTCGCCACCACCGCCGCTGTCGGTGGCCGCGGCGGGAGCGTCCGCGGGCGCGTCGCCATCCCCATCGGTGCTGGAGCATCCGGCGATGAACGCCGCTAGCACAATCGCTGTCAGTAGGAGTGGCAACGGTTTAACGAAGGACATCTCAGCCTCCTCATGTCAGATACGCCGGTCTACGTGGGTCACCCAGGTCCGGACTCCGGCCCCAATCTGCGCCAGCCAGCCCACGCCGAGGGCTGTTGCCCGATACTCCGGATCCCATGTGTCGAGCCCTACTTGATGACGTGCTTGTTGACGAACTCGCCCTTCAGCTCTCCGGCCGCTATGACGTGGCCGTCGATCACGCGCAGCAGGTCGTCCCTGGATGAGCCGACGGGCAGGTCGATATCGGCGTCCAGCGCGTAGATCCTGAACATGTAGCCGTGGGGTTGGTACGGCGCCCTGGTCGAGACTCCTACAGAGCTCTGGTAGTAGTCGCGCCGCTTGAAGATCGAGGTTATGTTGGCCGGTGGACAGGGACCGCTGTAGCCGGTCAGGCCTGACTCATTCGTCCCCTGGCGGACGTTTGGGCCTATCGACGGCAGCTCGGTGGTCTTCGGAAGGTCCTCAGGCAGCTCTACGACATCGGCGGGAATGCCCCATACCACCCAGTGGATCCACGGTTCCGGGTGGTCGGCGAACTCGAGCACGGCGTCGGGGTCGTCCATGATCAGGGCGATGCTGACGGTGCCGTCGGGTACCCCGGTCCATGCCAGCGGTGGCGACTTTTCCTCGCCGTATAGGGTCTCGCCGGTCCTGTCTTCGTATTTCTCGTTTTTCTCGCACGTGTATTGGATCGGAATGCGGCGGATCCGGTTAAACACGGGGCTGGTGAGCTCGATGCTCATATCCAGCTCCTGTTTCAGCTTGTAGGTCCCCGCAGCTTCTTCGCCGCCACTGTCGCTGGACGCGGCCGTGGCGGAACCTTCCCCGGAGGCGTCACTATCCTCGCCGCTGCTGGAGCACCCGGCGATGATCAGTGCAGGAAGGAGCGCCATAGCCAGTGGCAGCCAGAGAGTGCTGAATCTGAACATCGGTCTACCTCTTATTCCAAGACTCTTGCCCATATCGGGCTGCCGGATCGAGTCGTATGTCACCCAAACCAGGCATTGGCGATGGCCTGAACCGGGGAACGAAAGTCATCGTAGTTTCCGTCGCGGATGGTGTCAAACGCCGGATCGAGGTCACGAAACGATCTCCCTGCGGCGTGTCGGGCGCCGCGGGCGGCGCCGGTACCCTTGACCGCGTTCGCAGTCGCTGACCGGAGAACATCGGCGCCCTATCGTGCGCGTCGGTCCCCAACCGGCGTCCGTGCGAGCGCCTGGCGCAGGGTTTTGGGCCTAGGACCCGTCAGGCCGAGGTCGGCCGAGGAGATTCAAGAACCTATCGCTCCCATTTCGCAGCATCTCCGTATTCACCGGTTCGGCGGTGTACTGGTTGAAACCATGGCCGACCCTGTACGTTCGGTTGCTCGCGTAGATCAACTGAAGGAGGTAGCGCGTGCGGTACGAGGTGTTGGGGGCGCCGCGATGCCAGGTCATCGGGTCTTGAAGGTATATGTCGCCCGCCTTGCACAACATCGATACGGGCCCTCTCCCCTCGAACTCCGGCTCTTCGTCCGCATCGAACGTCACCGGTCTGCGATTCCTGGAATGGTCCGCCGGACGAGGCCGATCGACCGTTCGACCGGAGTAGTGGCTGCCCGGAACGTACTGCGTAGGACCCTGCTCCACCATCTCTATGTCGGTCAACGGCACCTGCACCGTGAACCACAGGATGGGCATGCGGAGCCTGGGATCATGCCGCGCGATGCTGTCCGGGAGTGGGAACCAGGCGTCCCCGTCGGTGTGCCAGAAATCGATCGACAGCCCGGGCACGTTGCGATAGACATTCTGGCCGATATACTTGCAGTCCTTGCCCAAGATCGTTTCGACGAGGCTGAAGATCGGCTCACGCAGCAGTACGTCACGGTACATCTGGTCGAGGTCGATGCAGTTCCTGAGCGCGAATGGGAGGATTTCCCCCGACGTTGCGTGGGCCTGGTCCTCGTGATATCTGCCACCGCGCCAGTGGGCGGTGCCGGGCGGGTTCGGATTGAACCGCGCCAGTATCTCCGGATCGTCCAGCAGCTCGTCCGCCCTCTCGCGAAGCGCCGTGACCTCCCCCTCGGTGAGCACACCAGGTATCTGGCAGTACCCGTCGCGGGCGAACCGGTCTACGATCTCCTGCGTCTCCTCGGCACTGAACGGCTCTCCGGTCAATATAGGACTCTTGGACATCGTTGTTCTCCTCTATCCCGGCTCAGATCGACCGCTCACCCAGTCTCGACGTACATGTCCGGTTGTGAAGCCGGACCGTTCCGTAACAGGCTACGTTGGCGTAAGGGTTGTTGGCAAAGTCTAGTCGGGTCGCGGGCGGCCCAACAGATTCAACAGCTTGTCGCTGGACGTGCGTAGAGCATCTTCGGGCACGGGGACCCGGTTGTAGAGGTTGAAGCGTACGTACGCCCAGTTGGCCGCGTACTGCGCCTGGAAGAGATAGCGCGTGCGGTCCGAAGTGTTGGGCGCGCCCCGATGCCACGTCATCGGGTGTTGCAGGTATATGTCCCCCGCCTTGGACAGCATTGAGACGGGTCCTCTCCCCTCGAACTCCGGCTCCTCGTCCACGTCGAAGACCAGGGCGTCCTTGTTCCGCTTGGGATCGTCCGAAGGGCGAACCCGGTCGACCTGTCGACCGGAGTAGTGGCTGGCCGGAACGTACTGGGTCGGGCCCTGCTCTACAGTCTCGATGTCGGTCAGCGCCACCTGCACCGTAAACCACAGCGCCGGCATACGCGCTCTCGGATCGTGACGCGCTATGCTGTCCGGGAGCGGGAACCAGACGTCCCCGTCGGAGTGCCAGAATTCGATGGCCAGCCCCGGAACGTTTCGAATGACGTTCTCTCCGCAGAACTTGCTGCCCTTGCCCACTATGGCCTCCGCCAGGCTGAAGATCGGCTCGCGCACCAGCATGTCACGGTACATCTGGTCGAGCTCGATGCAGTTCCTGAGGATGAACGGCAGCTCTTCGCCCGTGATCGCATGGGCTCGCATCTCGATGTACCTGCTGTCCCCCAGATTCGGATCGAAGCGCGCCTGTATCTCCGGATCGTCCATCAGCTCGTCGGTCCTGTCGCGAAGCGCCGTGATCTCCCCCTCGGTGAGCACGCCGGGTATGTGACAGTACCCGTCACGGGCGAACCGGTCTACTATCTCCTGCGTCTTCTCGGCACTGAACGGCTCTCCGGCCAATATCGGACTCTTGCGCATCCGTTGCTCTCCTCTACCCCGGCTCAGCTCGACCGCTCACCCAGCCTCGACATACCCAAATCCACCACCTCCTTAGTGGACGCCACGTCTATCAGGCGTCACCCTGTAGGGGAGGGTTTGTAACCCTCCTTCGCTGTGCCGTAAGGCGTCGCCGCCAGTTTGGTGGTGGATTTGGGACATACATGTCCGGTTGAGAAGCTGGACCGTTCCGTAGCAGGCAAACAAGCCCCAGGAGGGTGACCTCCTGGGGCTTGTTGCCCAGCGGTTCTACGTTTCCTGTCGAATCCTAATGCTCGAGGACGTACATCCAGGGTACGGTGTGCCAGTCCTGATTGATGTTGCTCGAGAACCCCTTGACCCAGGGCTGGACAGCCCAGGTCTGGACCAAGTCGAACCGGAGCGGAATCATGTACACCTGGTCCAGGTACTCTTGCTCCGCAGCCTGGAAGGCGGCGCAGCGGTCAGGATCGTCAGCCGGCAACGATCTGGCGGTCTTGACCAGGGCGTTGATCACCGGATATCCGCCCGGTCTGGGGGTCAGCGCCTCGATGGAGTCCGTACGCGTCAGGTCGCTAATGATCTGGAGCGGGTCCGGTGCGTACGACGCCGTGCTGATCCGGTAGAACTGCGCCCCCTCTCGGCGCGGCATGCCACTCTCCCGCTTCAACAGGTCCAACTCGACCCCGAGATTGTCCTTCCAGTACTCCTTCATCGCCACGACTATGTTGATCATCGGCGGGTAGTGCATGTCGAAGATGAGCGTCGGCAGGTTGTCGGCGCTGCCGTAGGTCGACGCGGCCAGCGACTGGCGCGCGTAGTCGGGATCGTAGCCAAGCCCGGCGTCGGGGGAGTCGTTGTGGCACGCGATGTTGGGCGATATCAGGCCGGTGGCCCACGCCGTGGAAGCCGTTCCGAAGAGCGCCGTGTTGATTGACTTCAAGTCTACCGCGTGGGCAAGGGCCCTGCGCACGTGGGCGTCCTCAACCGGCGCGAGGTCGGTCTTCATCTTGACGTACCACAGGCTGGCGATGGGCGTGGTGAGCAGGAACGGGTTCAGGGGGTTGTCCGGCTTCAATGCCTCCGTGTAGACGTCCGCGCCGATGCCCACGAAGGACACCTCGCCGTTCTCGAACATGATGATCTTGACCTGGGTGTCCGTAACGTTCAGCCCGGTCATCTTCGTGATGTTGGGCGCGGGGCCCCAGAACTCGGCGCCCTCGACCGTCGCCTCGAACTGGTTCGTGTCCGGGTCGATCGTAAGCTTGTAGGGCCCGGCTCCGATCGGGTGGAAGGACCACTCGGCATCGCCCGACGTCACCTGTTCCAGCTTCGATATCCCAGAGTGGGAGAACGCCATCAACCACGGGAAGGCGGGGTTAGTGATCTCCAGAGTGATCTCGAGGGTGTGGTCGTCCAACGCGACCAGACCCTCCGACTCGGTGACCTCACCCGCTCTCAGCTCGTTCCAGCCCTTGATGTCCGCCAGCGCGATGCTGGCGCCGCCCCAGGCGACGATGTTCTCCGGCTTGGCGCCGTGCTCCCAGTACGCCTTGATATCCGCCGCCGTGATCGGGGTGCCGTCCTGGAAGACCAGGTCTTCACGCAGCTTGATCGTGTACAGCGTGAGTTCATCGTTGACCGTGTGGCTCGCCGCCAAGTAGTGGAGAAGGTCCCCTTCGGCGTCAAAGTCGAAGACCTTCCCGTAGGTCCACAGGTTTATCCCCCCGCAACCGCCTTTCCAGCAGGGAGTGCCGCGGTGGCCTCGGGCGGTGATCAGCTCCTGCTCGGCCGCCAGTGACGCCCCCTGCCCAACCGTCCTGGGGTCTACCTGGAAGACCGGAGGCCCCTTGGGCATCGCCACCACGGGCGCCTTGGTAGGCGCCGGCGCGGCCGGTGCCGTCGTCGGCGCGGCAGCGGCCCTCGTCGGCGCTGCCGGTGCGGTTGTCGGCGCGGCCGGCGCCGTCGTTGGCTGCACCGCCGCTGCCGTCGTAGGCGCCGCATCTGGCTCTTCTGCTTCCTCTGTGCCGCACGCGACCGCCGCGACCAGCGCAATCGAGATCGCCAATACCATTAACAACAGCGCCTTCATGAGTGCCCTCCATTGTGATCGAAGACTTCTAGACCTGTCACGTTATTCTAGTCGGCAGCCGCACCTTGTCAAGACCTAGGAAGCCGATATAGTTGACAGGTAGACGGTTGCCGTCATAATCTCTTGGAAAGGCTGCGAATACAGGCCCAACGGACGATGTCAACCGAAATGGCAAAGCCCGGAACCGAGTGCGGCCATGGGTCCGAACAGGGCTTGACAGTGGATATGTGCGAGAGTACGTCGACGGCGCAATCGGGTGACATTTTCGCTGACCGATGGTCTGGGAATTTCCAAGCCGGGTTGTCCAGTAGTCAATCGACGGAGGGTTCGCCTTCCTTGACCTGCGCCAACGCGCCAGGCAACGCCCGCCAGACAGCCCGAGCGCTTCCCTGCCGGAAGCCGCTGCCACGGCCAATGCGCCTGCGGCTAGGATGGCGGCGGCCTCATCAGCAGCTACCCCCAGCACGGACGCCACCTCGCGCGCCGCGTGGGATACGCGGATACCGACGGCGATGTCCTCGATGGCGAGTCCCAGGGACTCGAAGAGCGTGACGTCGTCGTCCGACGCGCGGCCCGCGACCTGGCCCGTCACCACGTCGGAGAGGTTGCGGAAGTGGTTCCACGTAACAATGCCGCCGTCGATGGGCTCGACGAGGTCGCCGCACTCGATCCTCGCGTCGCCGACGTCTTCGGCGACAAGCACGCTGGCGCGGCGAACGACCTCGGAGTCGACTTCCTGCTTCATCCAGTGGTTGTTTCCGGCCGCGTTGACGTGCGCGCCGGCGCTGAGCCACTCGCCCAGCAGGACGGGCCTGGCGGCCGTGGTGATGACGTTGACGACGTCCGCGCCGTCGACGCACTCGGGGCCGCGCGATTGTACCGGTGCCGGACATCCGCCCTGTCCGCCAGACTGCCGGAACGACATGGGGAGGATGTGCTCGTGGGATGCCTGCTGGGGGGCGGGCCGCTAGCCCCGCTGGGGACTCAGTCGCCCTGTGGCGGCTGCGTTGCAAACCTTTGGCCCTGCCAGCCTGCCAGTTGGTCAGAGTAGAATTGGGGGATTGCTGCCTTCCGGACATTAGCCTGATCTCATCGGCCTGAAACGAACTCCCAGCCCGCATTCGTCGAATCTTGCCAGACTGGCGATGAGGGTCTACTGGCCCATGGAACCAGCGGTGGCGTTGCCACGTCCCTTAAGGGATATCCCTCCTGCCCCAACCTCGTGAACTCCTCGTAGCCGAATGCATCGAGAAGTTCGCTATGCCTCTCGTCAAGAGCCCAAGCCGTTCCGATTTCCATGACCAGATCAGAATCCCCCAAGCCGTGGGAGCCCCACTGAGACTTCCGGGTTACATTGCCTCCGACCCACTCTCCTAGAAAGGGCTCCATCCGTCCCTCACTGAACCTAATCGAAGCACGAGAACAGGGCCGGAACTCGTAATCTCCCGCCATGAGTGATCTGGCGGACTTGGCTTCGTCGTAGTCCGGTTGAGTAAGTCCCGTCACAATCGACAGGTTCAGCAAGTCGGTCAGAAACCGCCCAAATCTCGAACAGTCCTGCACGAGTGATTCCCTTGACCTTAGACCGTGAACAGCGTCGCTGCGTAGCCTGTGAGCTTTTTCGGGGGAGAATCTCTCGTCTGGTTCGAGTATGCCGGAATGGAATACATGGTCAATCCCAGCCATCTTGCGGTCCCTCTTCTCTTTCCGATTGCCGCAAGTTGAACAGCGAGCTCTGGGGCCGTGGGGATGGAACCTGCCGTCCATCACTGGCCCGATGCATTCCAAGCCGGTCCATGCTGCAACATAGCTGACCGTTGGGTCATCAGCACCGATCGCAATCCCGTACCAATGAATTGCCGACTGCAGCCGATACCGTGTGCCTTCGTCGGTCGAGGAGAAGAATTCGAGATACCTCTGGTATCGGTGCTGCACTATCGGATCGAATGGTCCGCGCAAAGACTCGTGCAGTTGGTCGTCGTAGTGGTAGTTGTGCTGTGACACGAGCCTTTCAGCAGCGTCTACAGCAGCGATTCTATCGAGACGTGGTGGATCGAGCGGATATCCCCCGAAGGCCGCCGTCAGCGAGCCAAATGTCCTGCCGACCTTCAACGCGTGTTCTTCGGCGTCCCTAAGGGCCCTGCTCACGATCCGGATAGTCAAGACCAGTTCAGAGTACCCGGCGAGCGCGGATTGCTCATCGGGTGGGCGTGCTACCCAATACCCCTTGGTGACCTCAAACCCCTCAGGGTTCGGTAGGGTTTGCCTGAGTTCGCTCTCAACAGAGAAATGCGATGGTGCCTTCAACTGCACGACATAGACTTGTTCTTCAACGTGGCTCTCTGCTGTCATGGCACTCTGTTGGCACGATCCTTCAAGGTCACGGTACTAACGGTACTAGAGGATGAGGTTGTCCCCACCCGAGGCATGCCGGTGCCGCCGAAGGGGCTTCCGACCGGATGGGCATCGGTGCTGGCGACGATGGGGGCCGCCCTGTGTGCTGGTCCCGGACGACCGGCCTGTACGCTGGGCTGGCGGAACCATGTGAGGAAGACTCGTGCTCGTGGGATACTTTGGGGTAGCAAGCTTCCGTGGGGTAGAGGGCCATGTGGGTTCTCCGTTATCGGCGAATATCGGGGAGCCGGCCTCCCTGTCCGACCGCTGGGGACTCAGTCGCCCTGTGCGCCCTTCAGCTCGGGGAAGTAGCTGGAGAAGAACCCGCGGTCGCGGGTGAGGAACGCGTCGGCCGCGGACAGGGCGTGGGCACCGATCAGGAAGTCGGTGATTATCCGCTGTCGCGGCCCGCCGGCCGAGCGGTAGCGCTTCCATCGAAGCCCCGCTTCAAAGGCGATCGAGGAGTCGATCGGGGATAGCGTCGCCCCTATCTCGCGCAGGGCGGTGTCCAGCGCCGTCCGGTTCGCGAACGCGGGGACGAGCTCGGCATACACCACGTCGCACACGATGACGGCGCCCCTGTCGTAGGCCCCCCGAAGCCATCCGCGTGATTGGGAGTGGTGCGGCGCATCGGTCCGAAACAGATCGAACAGCACGTTCGTATCGACCGCGGTGATCACCTTCCCCGGATTTCCTCGATGTACTCGTCGACGTCGAAGTCGACGCCGTCGAGGACCCCGGCAGCCCGGTCCACGGGATGGACCGCTGTCGTCCGCTTCCTGATGAGCAGGCCCTGCTCGGTCGTGCTGATGTCGACCTCGACGTCCTGGTACAGCCCGAAGCGCTCCCGCAGGACTTTGGGGATGGTGATCTGGCCTCTTTCGGATATTCGCATGATGTCACCGGTATGAATTGCAGGTGTATGAAATCATACCACATGCCGCATGTCTCGCGCAACAGCCTGCCGCCTGCTGTTCGCCGCGGTAACCGTCACTATCGGCTTAGACCTCGACCAGCTCGTAGGAATGCGGCTCCGGGACCGGGAGTCCGTCTTCCTCCAGTCCCTCGACATAGAGCTCGATGGCCTCCTTGATGAGCCTACACACCTCTTCTTTGGTTTCCGCAGCAGCCACGCACCCCGGCAGATCAGGCACGTGGGCTCCGTAGCTGGTCGGTCCCTGCTCGATGACTACAGCGTATTTCAAGATCGGCCCCCTTCCGCGCGTTCGGACCAGCCGCCACCCGTCACGCTCTATGAGCCGGATCGCGTCCCTGACCCTTTACCCGCCGATCTCCTCCAGGACCTCTTGATTGACGTGGTAGGAGTGCTCGTCTGTGGGGAACTCGCCGCTCGTGACGTCGCCGACGTAGGACTCGAAGGCGCCCAGTATCTGCTCGCTCAGGTTGGCGTACTTCTTGACAAATTTCGGAGTGAACCGGTCGAACAAGCCCAGGATGTCGTGGGAAACGAGGCCCTGCCCGTCACAGTAGATGCCGGCGCCGTAGCTGATGGTGGGGACCTCGAGGCGCTCCGTTACGATCTTCGCGATCTGGTCCGGCACACACTCCAGGATGACGGCGAACGCTCCCGCTTCCTCGACCGCCAGCGCGTCTTCGATGACTTGCCGCGCGGTCCGCACGTCCCGACCCTGGGCCTTATACCCCCCGAGCAGGGAGATGTGCTGAGGCGTCAGGCCAACGTGGCCCATGACCGGCATCCCCGCCCTCACAATCGCCCTGACGACGTGCGCCGCGTCGACTCCGCCCTCGACCTTCACCGAGTCGGCGCCGCCCTCCTGCATGAACCGCCCAGCGTTGATGATGGCATCGCGCTCGGACGTGTTGTTCGACATGAATGGCATGTCGCCGACTACCAGGGCGTATTTCGTCGCGCGCGTTACGGCCTTGGTGTGGTGGAGCATCTCTTCCAGGGTCACGGAGACGGTTGTCTCGTAGCCCAGGACAGTCATGGCCAGCGAATCGCCGACGAGGATAGTGTCGAGGCCAGCCCGGTCGGCGAGCAGGGCCATCGGGTAGTCCGCGATGCTCAGCATGGTGATCTTGCGGCCCTGCCGCTTCATTCTCTGGAGGTCAAGGATCGTAGTCTTCCTTCGTTCAACCTGTTTGTCGCCCATGCTGCCACCTCATCGCTTGTTTGCCGCGGCGTCGGATTATGCGGTCACGTTCCGACGCAGGCCCACCATACCCTAAAGGAATTGCCTCTGGTTTTCAGCCCGGGCCGAATTATTCGCGATCACCCCAACGTTTCGGTACGTTTCAGCGTCAAGGAAGACACACCCGAAGACCCGGACGCCATGCGGGAGGTGCGCCTGCGCTACACTGCCGCCGCCATGAGCGGTACATACCTTGACATTTCCTGATGAGCACTCGTAGCATTCACGTTTGTGAGCACCGCTATATGCCAGGTTTGTTTGTGTTGTTGCTGGAGGCCAGAGAGTCTTCTGCTTCGACACGCGTGCCGGTGACCGGCTAGCGCCGACAATTCAGAAGAGAAGTTCTCTGGTCCCTCCGTTTGCGGAGGGATTTTTTTTGCCCGAAAAGCCCGAGAAGGAGCACCGATGCCTGTACCGGAATCAAAAAGATTGGGAGTGCAAGAGCTTGCCGATCTAAACGAGCGCTTCGAGTCCACCCCCCCAAGCGACGTGCTTGCATGGGTCGATGAGCGGTTCGGTGCTGGCGCGGCCCAGATGTCCAGCTTCGGCCTCGAGGATGTCGCGCTGTTCGACATGTTCTGGCGAGTCAACCAGCAGGCGCGCCTTGTGACACTCGACACGTGGCGCCTACCGACGGAAACGTACACGGTCATGGACCAGACCCGGCTCCGCTACAACGCACGCATAGAGGTGCACCAGCCTGACCCCGAGGCCGTGGCCAGCATGGTGCGGGAGCACGGATTCAATCTGTTCTACCGAGGCAGGGAGAATCGCTTGGCCTGTTGCCACGTGCGGAAGGTCGAGCCTATGGAGCGCGCCTTGGCTGGCATCGACGCATGGATTACGGGCCTGCGCCGGGACCAAGGTATGGAGCGCGGCAACATTGGCTTCGTCGAGTGGGAGGATTCCCGCGCTAACTATAAGATCAATCCGCTCGCTAACTGGACCTTTGAGGAGGTGCGAAACTACGTGGAAGAGCACGCTGTCCCCTACAACGAGCTGCACGACAAGAACTACCCATCAATCGGGTGTGCGCCTTGCACACGGGCCATCGAGTCGGGAGAGGACCCTCGCGCAGGACGCTGGTGGTGGGAGTCTGACCCCAATGCCAAGGAATGCGGGCTGCACCTGGTGGCGCTCGCGGCACGCTCATGAGCGCAAATGGCGAATCAACAATGACAACCCAAGCTCTTCTCAATGGCCAGCACTCCGAGTCCAAGCATCTCCGTGCCCTTGAGTCGGATGCGATCCACATCATTCGGGAAGTGGTCGCGGAGTTCGACCGGCCAGGCCTGCTCTTCTCCGGTGGCAAAGACTCGGCCGTGCTTCTGCATCTCGCCGTCAAGGCGCTCCGACCTACGCATCTGCCGTTTCCTGTGCTCCACATCGACACCGGACACAACTTTCCCGAGGTCATCGCTTTCCGCGATCGCGTAGTCAAGCGGCTTGGCGTGGATCTAGTGGTGGGCTCGGTTGACGGCGCAATTGCCTCCGGGCGCATTCCGACTCCACCGCGCCCTGATTTCCCTCGCAACCGCATGCAGACACCAGTGCTGCTGGAAACCCTTCGAAATGGGAAGTTCACCGCGGTTATGGGCGGTGCCCGGCGCGATGAGGAGCGATCACGCGCCAAGGAGCGTGTGTACTCCGTACGCGACGAATTCGGCCAGTGGGATCCACGCAATCAGCGCCCCGAGGTCTGGGCTCTCTACAACGGCAGCATTGGCTTGGGCCAGCACATGCGCGTCTTCCCGCTCTCCAACTGGACGGAGTTGGACATCTGGCGCTACATAGCCGAAGAGAACATCGACCTGCCGGAAGTCTACTATAGTCACCAGCGTGAGGTATTTGAGAATGATGGGATGCTCATGTCGCTATCGCCGGTGATGCAGCCCCAGTGTGGCGAGCAGGTGGTCGTCCGCAGCGTGCGTTTCCGCACCGTCGGTGACATGACCTCCACAGCAGCCGTACCATCGGAAGCTGCTTCACCCGAAGCAGTCATCGCCGAAACGCTGACAACCCGCATCTCTGAGCGCGGCGCAACCCGGGCTGATGATCGGACCGCCGAGGCGGCGATGGAAGACCGCAAGCGCGAGGGGTATTTCTAGCATGGACCTCCTCCGCATCGCCACCGCCGGGTCCGTGGACGACGGCAAGAGCACACTCATCGGTCGTCTGCTGTATGACTCTAAAGCCCTGGACGATGACGTACTCGCCGCTATCGAAGAAGCCAGCTGGCGCCGCCGCGGCGACTATGTGAACCTCGCTCTTGTCACCGATGGCCTGCGCGTCGAACGGGAGCAGGGTATTACCATCGACGTTGCCTATCGCTACTTCTCCACTCCAACGCGCAAGTTCATCCTGGCAGACACGCCGGGGCATGTGCAGTACACGCGCAACATGGTCACCGGGGCGTCCACCGCCGAGGCGGTGCTCATCATGATTGATGCGCGCCACGGAGTGGTGGAGCAATCACGCCGCCACGCCGTCACTGCATCGCTGTTGGGCATCGATCACATCATCGTTTGCGTCAACAAGATGGATCTCGTTGGCTATGAACAGCGTGCATACGAGGCAATCCGTTCCGAGTTCACTCCATTTGTGGAGCGGCTCGATGTGGACGATGCGACCTTCATCCCCATGTCGGCGCTTCACGGCGATAACGTGGTAGAGCCGTCGGCGAACATGCCTTGGTATCACGGTGGCCCGCTGCGGGCCCACCTTGAAGACCTGCCGGTGCATGAAGGACTCGATGCGCTGCCGTTGAGAATGCCCGTTCAATACGTCGTCCGCCCCCACCGCAAGGACTACCACGACTACCGTGGATATGCAGGGAGCGTAGCGTCGGGCGTCCTGCGCGTGGGCCAGCGAGTGCGCTTCGTGCCCTCCGGCATGGAGAGCGTCATCACGACCATCGAAGCGCCGTGGGGCGCCGTGGAGGAAGCGTACGCTTCCGACGCCGTCACCGTCCAGATTGCCGACGACCTCGATGTTGCTCGAGGGGAGATGATCTGTGGGACGGACGCCGGGCCGGTGATGACCCAGGAGTTCGACGCCGTCATTTGCTGGATGGACGAGAGCACCGCGCTTCGCCCCGGTAATGTGTACCGTATCAAACACACCACGCGATCGGCGAAGGCAGTGGTCACCGACCTCCTGTCGTTGTTCAGCATCACGTCGCTCACCAGCGAACCGGATGCGGATTCGCTGCGGCTAAACGAGATCGGCCGCGTCAATGTCAAAGTTAGCACACCCTTGGCGGTCGACGACTACACCAGCAACCGCGTCACCGGCAGTTTCATCCTCATCGACGAAGGAACCAACGCCACCGTCGCTGCGGGAATGATTGGCGAGCCTCGATTCGCGTTCTCCATTCCCACGGGACAGCGCTATGCTGACGCACAGCAACACATCAGCCTATCCGGGGCCTCAGCCGTATGAGCGGGGGAGTAAGCTTGCATAATCATGCCTGGTAAACGACATCGAGGATGATGTGCTCGGAATGATCGCTGCTGGTCCGGTTGGCCGTGTCTACCAAACGGGAGCACGCCGGATCACGTCCTGTCCAGTGGTGTGAGCGAGTCACCCTCGCTGAATGATCAGGCTGCTCCTGCGGGGTGTTCGACCAGACTTGGCTCCGGTGGACCACGGTGAAGGCGATGAACCTTGGAGAGCAGAATGGTCATGACGGAGGTACGACATCGCTGCCTGGACGCGTCGGCGGACACCGTAGCGATGCCGTCCTTCAGTCCTTGATGCCAACGGAGGTCGCCAGTTTCACCCCGGCCCGGCCCGGGGCGCCGGCGAACGCAGGAACACCAGCCAGACCGCTCGGTCCACGCTCGTCCACACATTGACGCCAAGCGTCTTCCGCTTCCCTTCACGATTGACCCTGGCAGCTACCACGGCGCTCTTCGCCGCAGCTGAACCTGACACAACGCGCGGGCCTGCCTGATTCGTCTGGCTGGCTATAGGCTGATCTCCCAGCGAAAAGTTCGCAATTCGGTACGCTTAGCCCCACCATTTTTGACGGTAGACAGAACTGAGCCGTTCAGCGCCATCTCCTCAGCGTTCCTTCCGGGTATTGGGCTATCGTCGGGCATGGGGATGGTGTAGCGCAGCAGGGCGTCGCCGGGCATCACGACGATCTCCTTGACGAAGGTCTCGATGAATGCCCTGCGCTCGGTCAACTCACTCTCCTTCAGAAACTCGCTCATGTCCTGGGCGTAGGCCGCGATGGTGTTCACGTCGTCCAGAACGGCCCTGCGCTGCGAGAGGATGGCCCTGGCATCAGCCGCCGCGTCCTCCAGGCGCTCCTGCCGCTCACGGTGCTCCTTGATGCGGTCCGAGGCGTCGGCCATGTCGATGTCGGTCGTCTCTACGAAGTGCCAGATGCGGCCCAGCTTCCGCTTCACGTCCTCAAGCTCGTCCTCGATGGTCTCCAGCCGCTTGCGCTGCTCGCGGGCCACGCCGTCCATCTGCTCGTCCACGACCTTCACCAGGGCGCGGATGTTGCCCTCGGTGAGGACGTTGGAGCGAATCTTGCCAACGACGAGCTCCTCGAAGCGGCGGGCGTTGAGCCTGGGACTGTCGCAGGCGTCCTTGCCGCGCTTCATGATCGACTGGCAGACGTAGTAGGAGAACTGGCCGCTCTTGGCGTCCTGACCGCTGAGCGCCCTGTTGCACCTGTGGCACTTGACCAGTCCGCTGAGCAGGTAGGTGCTTCCGACTCTGCGGGGGTGTGCGATCTTCGGTGCGCGGGAGCGCATCAGCCTGTTGACGCGCTGGGACTTGGCTTTGGAGATGATGGCGGGAAACGCCTTCTCGATCCGTATAGGGTCGGCCTTGTCCTTGGCGTTGGCGCCCCAGATCAACGTCCCTGTGTAGACCTCGTTTCTGAGGATGAAGTGGATGCCGTTCTTGGACCAGAGCTTTCCTGCTGGGCTGGCGATGCCCTCGTCGTTGAGGGTGCGGGCGATGTGCAGCATGCCCGTTCCGGCCTCGGCCATGTCGAAGATGCGCTTGACCACGCGGGAGGCGTCGGGGTCGGGTTCCAGGGTGGGCCTTTTCTTCGCCCCGTCCGGCACCATAAGCCTGTTGTAGCCATAGGGCGTCCTGCTGCCGATCCAGAAGCCGCGAGAGGCCGCCTCTCGCATCCCCCTGGTGACCTCCTGGGCCAAATTCTCGCTGTAGAACTCGTCCAAGCTCTCGATGATGGCCTCCATGAGCTTGCCGGTGGGGGTGTCGTCGGCGTGCTCGGTGATGGAGACGACCCTGACGCCCTTGCGCCGGAGCATGGACTTGAAGGCGACGGCGTGCTCGCGCTTGCGGGTGAAGCGGGAGAACTTCCAGACCAAAATCTCCTGGAACGCGGCGTTGGGCCTGGCGGCCGCGTCGATCATCTTGCGGAACTCGGGCCGGTCGGCGATGCGACCGCTCTCGGCCTCGTCGATGTACTCGCGGGCGACGATGTAGCCGTTCTTCCGTGCGTAGTCCCTGAGCGCCCTAAGCTGTGCGGAGATGGACAGGTCCACGTCCTGCCGATCGCTGGACACTCTGGCGTAGAGGGCTACGGGCGTGTAGTCGGTGTTCTGGTTCATGGGTGCGTCCTCCTTGCCTATTCCTGCGAGCCTTCGGCACGGTAGTCGTCCACCAGCCGCTCCACGTCTTCGGGGGCGATGCCCTGCTCACGACCGCGCCGTTGTCCGTACCGCTGAAGGCGTCTCCACTCCCCCTCGTGCATGTAGAGACGGAGTGCCTCGCGGATGAGCCCGCTCATGGTGCGGTCCTCCTCTTTCATCAGTTGCCTGACCTGCTCCGCCATCTCCGGGGGCAGGGAGAATGTGATGACTTCTGTGGTTCTAGTCATGTCTTTCAGGAACTCCAAGGAACCTTAGCTAAGGGCTTGATAACGGAGCCGCGCAAGGGTGATGCGTCGACGATCAAATGACTTCAAGAAATTTGTCACTTCCGCAGGTCGGGCATATCGTGTTGCCAAGGCCAAGGTATAGGGTTGGCATGTTGCATTGGATGCAGAAGAACTGCAGGTCGTTAGCGTCCGCAGGTGCGTCTACGCTCTCGCCATTTTCCATGAGATCCAATCTATGTGTGAGTCTAAACGTGATTCGCTTAAGCTCATTCAAGAAGCTCTCTTGGAAATCACTGGGCGCGCCACGAGACGACCATAGCCGATTCAGGTCGGCAAGAGTGCCGGATTCACTATCTTGTAGGATTCTCATTTGTTCGATAGACAGTAGCTTAAGTGCACTCTGCAGCACTGACCTTGCGGCAATCAGTTCCCCCATAGTATCTCTGTTCATGATGCAGGCATCCTTTCAGGCGAGGCCACCGATTGGTATTACTGAGTCATACTCTTATCATGAACGTACCGGCCCGCCGTTGTCAAGGGCGTCATTCGTACAGGAGGGATTCCCAGTTAGCCTTGGACAGTGCGCCCGCAGAGGAGTCGCCAAAGAGCTGGTAGCCCCCACAGCAAATGGGTTTCTCCTCCGACCCAGCTACGGAACGGGGGCCGACCTCTCTGTTCACCGGCTATCTTTCCGTAAGGCCGCCCCATTCAATCAATTCTTACTTGGAGTGACCCAGTTCCGGATTGGCTGGGTGCGATGATAACTTCTATAGTCCCATCATTACGGGTTGTGACACATTTTCTGTCTTCGTCACTGCCGCTTCTTCTCTGGACGCGCCATCCCCTGGTATTCGTTGAGTATCGACTGGTCGCGCTTGTGTCCACGGTCCTTCCGTCTGAAATGATAGTTACAAGAGGAGAGATGTAATCGAAAAGCCCTGTGTGAAACCCTGACTCCCGGCCATGGTGCGGGGCAACAAGTACATGCGTGCCTCGTATGGATTCCGTGAATGATCCATTGGCGAGCAATTCCTCCCAGGATGGCGATTCGTTGTCCCCAGGTGAGAGTATCTTCACTCCTTGGTACTCTATCACCGTGACGATGCTGTGGTTATTGAGGTTAGTCTTAGGGGATCGACTGGGGAAGAAATGCAAAATGGACACTCCCCCGTTATTGGTCGCGAGCGACGGGTTATCTATGGCCTTTAGCGGTTCCGTGTACCTGCCGTCAATCTCCAAATATTTCTGATATATCTCAACTGCCTCTGGCGCCACAGTGCTGTGACCACTACTGATGTCATCGGCAGTCAGGTGGTTCGGCCGCAACAGTATTCGGGGGTCTAAAAGGTCGAAATTTAATACATCTTCGATATGGTCCATGTGCGGATGTGTGACAACAACTTTATCTAGTCGGTTTACTCCCATTTGGAACTTCATATGCCGAAGCGGGCTAAACCCTTCACCAGCTCCGAGGTCTATAGCTATCTGCTGACCGTTAGGTGTTTGGATCAGAGCGGCGCTTCCGTGTTGAACGTTCCAGGTTATGAATCTCAAAGTCAAGAAGCACCTCCGTTACTGGTCGAAGTGCGATGACCCGCCGATGTGGCTAAGGGCCATGCGAGCCTAGCGGTCTCTCGACAAGACTTGCACGACATAGGTGCAGTACACCAACCATCGACGGAGCGGGGGCCGCCCCATAACCCAACCGTGCTACCGGCTGGCTGATGCAGTATACCCAGTACGAACATAGTCAAGCCTACGCTAGAACAACCGCTCTCAACAGGCTGTTGAGGAACTGGTGCACACTCAAGTCTTCAGATGGCTCACTGTAACCTGCGGCATTCTCTTCCTCTACATCTGTCAGGAACAAGGATGGATGGTCGTCGAGTCTTCTATGAGGGAGCGGCTCACCTGTTGTGGTCTCTGATTGCGGACGTTTCGACATCAGAAAACACGCTGAACTGTACGTTCTCTCAAGAACAAGCTTCCTGCAAAACAGCTCATACCGCTTCGCATATGAAGCACCGTGGAATTCTCTGAATACTTGGAAGTGCGGTTGCGGATTACGGACAGGCACGGTCGATTTGGGAGCATCCTCCAGGAGAAACAGATAGCCGAGCCATGGCTGCGGTGACTTGAGGAACGCGCTCTCCCTATAGGCAGTCCAGAGGTCAAGAGCGCTGCCCATAGCCTCCTCAGTCCTATTGTTGAAATTGTTTCCAAACGAGGGACCGACTTGGGCCTTGAGCTCCATAGCCGCGAGCAGACGCCCGTGGCGCACAACCAGAAGATCCCACTGTTTGGTAGGGCGATAGAAGCCAGGCAACTCCAGTTTCCCTGTCTTGTGCAACGCGCAATTTGTAAAGATGTCGCCGGCTGGCACTCCGTGATCCATCATTAGAGTGACTATGGAAGCCTGCACTCCGTCCAGATGCATTCCGCCTCGGACATTCCGTCCCTGCCCTTCTCCTCCACGGGCGTTTGCAGCCTGCCTGCTCCTCTGCGTCCAGAAGTATTGGATGGCTTCGGCGAAAATGCCCGCCGGAATTCTGAAGGCTTCTGGTGTTGATGACATATGCCCCTCTGCTACATAGCCAGGTGCTTCTGGGATGGCTGCACTTCATTGAGCGCCGACGCGGCGATGTCGAAGTAGGAAGGTTCGACCTCGACCCCGATGCTGTGTCGGCCTATCTTGGCTGCGGCGACGCTGCTCGTACCGGTACCCATAAATGGGTCTAGGACCGTGTCTCCCACGAATGAGAACATGCGGATAAGCCTTTCGGCTAGTTTCAGTGGGAATGGTGCCGGGTGTTTCCCTGTGGATGCGCCGCCTAGTGTCCATATCTGCTGGAAATACTGTCGGTGCAGTTCTTCAGGGATGACAGACAATATTCTCGCAGCGAGAGTGGGGCTCCGGTAGCCACCTGGCTTTCGTTGGAACAGGATGAACTCAATGTCATTCTTGATGACCGCGTTCGGCTCGTATGGTTTTCCGAGAAAGCTCGAACCATTTGCTACTTCCAAACTGGCATTGGCAATTTTGTGCCATATGATCGGAGCGAGATTGTCGTACCCCATGGCGCGGCAGCGCTCTTGGATACTGGCATGCAAAGGTACAACGACGTGCCGCCCGAACTTTCGTCGAGATAGACAAACGTCCCCAACAACGATTACCAAGCGACCTCCCGGCACCAAAGCCCGCCGCACGCCTTCCCACACAATGTCAATCGCGTTCAAAAACTCCTCATAGTCGTTTACATGACCGAGCTGATCGGGATGGTCCGCATACTTCTTCAGCGTCCAGTACGGGGGAGATGTAATCGCCAGATGGACAGACTCCTTCGGCAGTCCGGCTACGATGTCTCTGGAATCACCCAACAAGAGCCGGTGAGTGGTCGGCACTTCGCCCAGCAGGGATTGGATTCTTGCAGTCGCATCCGCGTCTCTGGCAATGGCTGGAATCGAGCGCTGAGCATCACGACGGCCCAGCTCCATGAGGTGACCCGGAACCATTGCTTCCAGGTCACTAGCAAGCCTTCCAGCATCACCTCGGCAGACTACCAGCTCGCGCACGGGATTCAATGTCTCACCCTTTCACCAATGTCGTAGTTGATACTCTCGTTTGACGCTTTCCCCTCATTACCCCCAGCCCTCCTACCCCTCGATGGCATAGGCGAACCACGCCTGGAACACTTCGTCATAATAAGTGGACGGGTTGACTCTGCTGGCAAACGCTTCGTTCGTGACATAGAGGTTCATCGGACTTTGGCTTGCATCAACAACCATGCAATTCGCTTGGTTGTTAGTTACGTACAACAGATCCCGGTTACGCCAAGCATCGTATGCCAGGTGCTCTGAGCGAGCGTTTCCGAAGAAAGTCAAACTAGGCTTAAGGACATCGAGGAATTCATATGAACGACCTGAGTCCCGTCCATGATGTGGCGCGATAAGGAGGTCGATGTCCCTTACGTCATCCTCGTATCTGCTCAGAATGTGTTCCCAGGTGTCGTCGTGAGAGTCGCCCCCGAATATGATGCGGTGCCCATTCGTGCGATAAAGCAGCACGTATGAGCAATCGTTGTAGTCACCACTGTGGTTTGCAGCATCAACTAGTTGTTGTGTCGGGGCAAGAATACGGAGGCCATCTCCACCCTCTTTGTTGTAATACTTACCACTAGCACCAGCCAGCAGGGTTAGCCGCTTCGGATCGGTGCTTGGGTCGGTGTCTCTCAACTTCTTGTAAAAGTTCCAATCAGCCCTGTCGTATGGAGCAGACGACCAGGATTCATCAGACATCTCCTTTTGGTTCGCGGTATCCCAGAAGTTCGTAGGACTAAACGTGGAACACAACACTCGTATGCCACCCATGTGATCCATGTCAGGGTGCGTCTGAATGTATCGGAAGATGTCGCTTACGTTGTGATTGTTGAGGTAGGCCACAGGATTCACTGGTGATTTCTTCTGCTGGAAATTCCCGGGGACACGAGTGGCAGCTTTAGCTAACAGCATCGCGGACCTCGACTCTTGCGTGTCAGCAGCCGTTGCATTGCAGACATCAATCACTGTTACACGGCCCGAATTATGTTTGATGACTGAACAATCGCCCTCTTTAACGTTCAGGAAATGAATTGTGGACATCATCTACTCCATGCCATTCGCTGCTTCAAGAAGGGAGTTGGCGTACCGCTCTGCTCCAAGGACAACTACTCCCTCATTGACCAAAGTCACCCAACCTACCCCAGTGCCAGCACTAACAATGCCGACCCCCAAGAGAGGACCGTGTAGGCCAGCGGAATCCCATATCCACCACATGTAAAATGCGCATACGAGTGAGACCGCTACCGCCGTTACCAGACCAATCCATTTCAGCCCAAGCATGTTTCTGCGAAATCCATAGTCGATCAGCCTCTTGTGGACTAAACTGTGGCCCTCCTGATTTCGGGTAAGCCTCCGAAGCTCCGCGACACATGCGGCGTAGCATTCATCGGCAAATGCAGGGTCCTGGGCTTCCTCCTCTGTCGTCGGTACATGAAGGCCTAGGCCGGTCAAGTGCTCGTGAATCGTCCGCCGGGTCATTTGGTTGTATTCCCGGTTTCCGTGGCGGAGAAAGCGTGTAGTAGGAGGCCCGCCCCATTTCCTCCATAGGCGTTTTTCTAGTCTCCTACCGAAGTCAGCACCAATCTGACTTGCGACAAAAGTTAGTGCAGCAAGGGCAACAAAGGGGGAGAACTTCAAGGCTAGCCCTCTCAGCGACATCCCCTCAGGCATGATCGCAGCTACGAAGAGAGCTACGGGGACAATGACCAGCAAAGTCGGCAGAGCCTCAGCTTGGTAACTATATCGGTCCAATCGAAAGCCCACTATTGCCCCTCATGGTCGGGTTGATTCCGAATCCGTTCAGATTCAGTCTTCATCAAGTTCCCTCATGCACATGCACTCCCAATCATTTAGAGCAACTGTCGTATCTGGCCGGACTTCGGATCGTAGGTGCTAGCAAAGACGAAAAGGACATCTCGGGGGATGAACCACTGAGTCCCTCTGCGCAAGGCCGTCAGGCGCTTCGACCTGATGTTTCGTCTCACCGTCTCCTCACTCACGTTAAGGTAGGACGCCGCTTGGGGTACGGTGAATTCTTCG
This sequence comes from Dehalococcoidia bacterium, assembly GCA_965220785.1. Lineage (GTDB taxonomy): Bacteria > Chloroflexota > Dehalococcoidia > Lucifugimonadales > CAZENU01 > CAZENU01. The sequence continues at coordinate 3,671 of CBDCQW010000003.1, read as the reverse complement.
GGCATGTTCATGGCTCTATCCTAGTCTGCTGACAACAATGCTGTAGTATACTACAGCACTCCCATCGCGTCTTCACCCTGTTCCAGTATCTGAGCCTTGGGCATGCGGTAGCCAACTAGTGGCTCGTTGAATCTACCACCGCCACGGCGGAGAGCTCCAGCCACCTCCGCTTCGTCTCCACCCATCGCAGACGGGACTGGTAGGGGGCGTTTGGCGCAGGCCGAGCGTTTCCAGGGGTCTGTCGTAGTGGGTAGCCCGCCCTCATTTACGGGTAGACAGAACTGAGCCGTCCAGCGCCATCTCCTCCCCGCTCCTGCCGGGTATGAGGCTATCGTCGGGCATGGGGATGGTGTAGCGCAACCGAGCGCTGCCGGGCATGACGACGATCTCCTTGACGAAGGTCTCGATGAAGGCCCTGCGCTCGGTCAGCTCGCTCTCGTTCAGGAACCCGCTCATGTCCTGGGCGTAGGCCGCAATGGTCTCCACGTCGTGCAGGACCGTCCTCCGCTGCGAGAGGATAGCCCTGGCTTCGCCGGCTGTGTTTTCTAGGCGCCCCTTCCGCTCCCGGTGTTCCCCGATGCGGTCTGAGGCGTCGGCCATCTCGATGTCCGATGTCTCGATAACATGCCAGATGCGGCCCAGCTTCCGCTTTACGTCTTCAAGCTCATCCTCGATGGTCTCCAGCCTCTTGCGCTGCTCGCGGGCCACGCCGTCCATCTGCTCGTAGACGACCTTCGCCAGGGCGCGGATGTTGGAGTCGGTGAGGACGTTGGAGCGAATCTTGTCGACGACGAGCTCCTCGAAGCGCCGGGCATTCAGCCTGGGAGTGTCGCAGGCATCCTTGCCGCGCTTCATGATCGACTGGCAGACGTAGTAGGAGAACTGGCCGCTCTTGGCGACCTGTGCGGAGAGCGCCCTGTTGCACGCCTTGCACTTGAGCAGGCCGCTGAGCAGGTGGGAGCTTCCCACCCTGCGGGGATTGATGATCTTGGGTGCGCGGGAGCGCATCAGCCTGTTGACGCGCTGGGACTTGGCTTTGGAGATGATGGCGGGGAACGCCTTCTCGATGCGCACCGGCTCAGCCTTGTCCTTGGCGTTGGCGCCCCAGATCAACGTGCCCGTGTAGACCTCGTTCCTGAGGATGAAGTGGATGCCGTTCTTGGACCAGAGCTTTCCTGCTGGGCTGGCGATGCCCTCGTCGTTGAGGGCGCGGGCGATGTGCAGCATCCCCGTTCCGGCCTCGGCCATGTCGAAGATGCGCTTGACCACGCGGGAGGCGTCGGGGTCGGGTTCCAGTGTGGGCCGCTTCTTCGGCCCGTCCTGCACCATGACCCTGCTGTAGCCGTAGGGCGTCCTGCTGCCGATCCAGAATCCACGAGAGGCGGCCTCGCGCATCCCCCTGGTGACCTCCTGGGCCAAATTCTCGCTGTAGAACTCGTCCACGCTCTCGATGATGGCTTCCAGGAGCTTGCCGGTCGGTGTGTCATCGGCGTGCTCCGTGATGGAGACAACGCGGACGCCCTTCTTGCGTAGCATGGACTTGAAGGCGACGGCGTGCTCGCGCTTGCGGGTGAACCGGGAGAACTTCCAGACCAGAATCTCCCCAAACGGAGCGTTGGGCTTGGAAGCCTCGTCGATCATCTTTCGGAACTCCGGGCGGTCGGCGATGCGACCGCTCTCGGCCTCGTCCACGTACTCGCGGGCGACGATGTAGCCGTTCTTTGCGGCGTAGTCTCTGAGCGCCCTGAGTTGGGCGGAGATGGACAGGTCCACGTCCTGCCGGTCGCTGGAGACCCTGGCGTAGAGGGCCGCCGGCGTGGGGTCGGTGAGTGTTGGAGGGGTATCCATCATCCCTCCTCCTCGCCGCCGTCTTCGTCCGGCGCCGTCGTCGACTCCGGCGCCTGCCGTTCCATGTGGGCGCGGACGGCGACCTTTGCCAGTATGCGGAACCCCTTCAGGAAGGTCTCCCGCTGCTTCGGGGTGTAGGAGGACAGCAGGTCGGTCAGGGTCTCGTCCGGGACATCCCCGGCGGACCCTTGTCGGTTGCTGTGTTCGTTCTGCCCGGTGGCATCTTTCATAGTGCGTAGTCGCAGCGGCGAATCGTCGGGCCGCTGGCCTCTCATTACAGGTCGGTGGATGCGCCGCCGGGAGCGGACGGATGGGGCGCGCGCCCGGCGGCGTCTATGCCGACTCAGGCCCCGCCGTTGCGCCTGCGCGGGCGGGGTGAGCCGGTCAGTCCTTGAAGAAGGTCATCTGGAACCCCTCGCCGAAGAGGATGTGCAGTCCTCCGGGTATCCTGCTTGCGAACAGGACGAGGGAGTGGTAGGCGCCCCCGCTCGGCTCGACGCCATCGTTGTGCCACCGGTACATCTGCTTGTAGTCGATGCCGATGGCCTTGGCGAAGCCGCTCCATGAGAGGCCGCTGGCCTCCTTGAGGCGTTCGAGCCGCTTGGTGAAGTCGCCCGGCAGCAGGCTCACGTAGGGCAGGCGCTCCACGTCGGCCGCGGTCAGTTCCACGCTCCCGTCGAAACGGGGCGAAACGTTAGTGTTGGTCATTTCCATCCTCCAATCTGTAAAGTTCGTGAAAGTCCTCTACTCCGAGGGCCTTTTGCATCCGACATCGGATGCGTCCCGAGGGCGCTCGCCCCTCGTTGACCAGCAAGGAGAGGTATCCGGGGCTTATCCCGATCTCCCTGGCGAGCCAGTTCTGGGAGCGGTTGAGCAGTGCCAACCGCTTCCAGAGCGCCGCCGCGTCGAGCCGGACAACGGTCCGTCCTGCGCGCCTCGGGCGTCCCTTCGCTTCGTTGGCGTCTCGCGAACGCATGGCTTTCGTTCTCCTGTATTCGGTAGAGATATTCAGTAGAAACGGGAGCGGCGCCGGGGCTCAAGCTCCCGCCGTTTTTCCCTGGTTCATGGAGGCGGCAGGGCCTGGGGCGACTCCCATTCGCCGGGGGTGCGCCAGGCGCGTCCCAGCGGTCCCAGGGCGTCTATGGCCTCCTTGTGGGAGACCCACAGGGGCACGGGGACCCCCTCCGCCCGCATCTCCTCCCGCGCCACGCGCAGGAAGTGGGAGTGGGCGATCTCGTCGTCGAAGACGACCAGGACGGAGGGCCGCGTGCCGTGGTCGTCGACGGGCCGGTGCGACGAGAAGTAGCGCAGATAGGGGGCGAGCCGCTCAGACATGGTGGAGGGCCGCACGGCCCTTCGCTCCCACTCCAGGAAGAAGGGCCAGCGTGTGTCGTCCCTGGTGAGGACGCCGAAGGCGTCGGGGTTGACGGCGCGCATCCCGCCGTCGTGCCTGAAGTGGCGGGAGGCCCTGCGGGGCGGGTCGAGCTGGGCGATCTCCCAGCCCAGCAGGGGGGCCTGCGCGGTGAGCGCGGCCAGGAAACCGTGGACGGCGGCGGTGTGCTCGATGTTCCTGAACAGCTGGCGGCTGCGCCGGCCGGTGAGGTTGCGCCACTCGAAGGGGGCGTCGGCGTCTTCGGGAGCGACGCTCCACCGCCGCTTCGCCACGCCGACGGAGGTGCGGTCCCTGCGGGCCAGAAGCGTCAGCCCCCGGTCGGTGAGGGCCAGGCGCCGGCCCGCGTGGCGGGGCCGGGCCACGAGGCGGAAGCCCTCCAGCGGGTTGACCAGCTGGGAGGCCCTCGGGACCGAGACGCCCAGCAGCCCGG